>NZ_SNXE01000022.1 GCF_004362405.1 Roseateles asaccharophilus | reverse complement strand
GCCCTGGCCACCGATCCCAAGCTCATCGCGCTGGACGAGCCGGCCGCGGGCATGAACGCCACCGAGAAGGTGGTGCTCAGAGAGCTGATCGACCGCATCCGCAAGGACGGGCGCACCATCTTGCTGATCGAACACGATGTGAAGCTGGTGATGGGTCTGTGCGACCGCGTCTCGGTGCTGGACTACGGCAAGCAGATCGCCGAAGGCACGCCGGCCCAGGTGCAGAGCAACCCCAAGGTGATCGAAGCCTATCTGGGCGCCGGTCACGCCGCGCATTGAACAGGAAGACGAAGCAATGGCAGACAGCAAAGAGATCCTGCTCAAGGTCAGCGGGTTGAAGGTGGCCTACGGCGGCATCCAGGCCGTCAAGGGCGTGGACTTCGAGGTGCGACGCGGCGAGCTGGTGAGCCTGATCGGGGCCAATGGCGCGGGCAAGACCACCACGCTCAAGGCCGTGACGGGCTTGCAGCCGGTGGCCGCGGGCGAGATCGAGTTCATGGGCAAGACGCTCAAGGGGCAGGGCGCCTGGGACCTAGTCAAGCAAGGCTTGGTGATGGTGCCTGAGGGGCGAGGCACCTTCACGCGCATGACCATCACCGAGAACCTCCTGATGGGCGCCTACATCCGCGACGACAAGGCGCAGATCGAGGCCGATATCGAGCGCATCTTCGGCATCTTCCCGCGCCTGAAGGAGCGCAGGAACCAGCTGGCGGGCACCATGTCGGGCGGCGAGCAGCAGATGCTGGCCATGGGCCGTGCGCTGATGACTAGACCGAAGGTGCTGCTGCTGGACGAGCCCAGCATGGGTCTCTCCCCCATCATGGTGGACAAGATCTTCGAGGTGGTGAACGACATCCACAGCCAGGGCGTGACGGTGCTCTTGGTGGAGCAGAACGCCAGCCGCGCGCTGCAGCTGGCCAGCCGTGGCTATGTGATGGAGTCCGGCCTCATCACCATGACCGGCGAGGGCAAGACCCTGCTCAACGATCCCAAGGTTCGCGCCGCCTATCTGGGCGAGTGA
>NZ_SNXE01000021.1 GCF_004362405.1 Roseateles asaccharophilus | reverse complement strand
GGGTTAGCAACTGTCTTCGAAGTCAAGCCGTTGGCCCCGAAGCAAGGTGCTTGGCTGCGTTCCATACTGCCTGGTCGCGCAGCATCGCATTGAGGATGGTCAGCAGCTTGCGCATGCACGCGACGATGGCCACCTTCTTGGGCTTACCCGCGGCCAGCAAGCGCTCGTAGAACGCCTTGATCACCGCGTTGTGCCGCATCGCCACGATCGCAGCCATGTAGACGATGGCCCTGACTTCGGATCGCCCACCCCAGGTTCTGCGTTTGCCGCTGCGCCCGCCCGAGTCGTCTGACAGCGGCGCCACACCCACCAGCTTGGCGATCTGCCGACGTCCCAGCTGCCCCAACTCCGGCAGTGCCGCCGTCAGCGTCAGGATCGTCACCGGCCCGACCCCTTTGACGCTGTCGAGCAACTGGCGCTGCAGCTTGAAGTGCTGGTCCATGTGGTCGTCGATGTGCGCATCAATCGCCGCGATCTGCTTGTCTAGCAGCTTGAGCACGCTGGCTATGCTGCGCCTGGCCTGAGCTCCGGCGTGTTCCAACCGGTTGTGCTCGGCCACCCGCATGTCCACCAGCTGCCGCCGCCGCGTCATCAGCTCTGCCAGCAACTGCCGGGCCGGCTCCACCATCGGTGTGATGTACTTGCGCCGGTCCGCATGCCGCGCCAGCACTGCTGCGAAGTCCCGCAGCACCCGTGCGTCGACCTGGTCGGTCTTGGCCAGCACGCCCATGGCCTTGGCGAAATCACGGGCCTGCCGTGGATTGACGCGCGCCACGCACAGCGCTGCACTTTGCAGCGCGCAGACGAGCCCGCGCTCGTAGCCTCCGGTAGCCTCCACCACGACCAAGTCCACCTTCGCAGACTGCAGCAGCGCTGTCAGCGCGCCCCATCCTTGGCTGTCGTTGGGCACACGCTGCTCCGTCGTGCCCACACACAGGTCCAGATGGGTCTTGCTGACATCGATGCCGGCACAGGCCCCTTCCACGCTCGCTACCCCACCTTGCTGATGCATGTTCATGATCGACAACTGTTCGGGCTACACGGTTGATGAAAAAGGCCCGGCGCGTTGACCTTGGGCTAACCCGCGAGCTGCATGCTCATAGGCATATCGGGTTTGGCGCACCGGCCGCGAAGAC
>NZ_SNXE01000020.1 GCF_004362405.1 Roseateles asaccharophilus | reverse complement strand
GAGGTGGAGAGCACGCGCAGGTCATCGCTCTCCATCTTGCTGATCTGGGTGGTGCTCAGACCGGCCATCTGGGCCGACGTCATGGCTCGGGCCTGATCGGTGCTCAGGGCCACGATCTGGTCGGTGGTCAGCGCCTTGACCTGGTCGGAGTTGAGCGCGCGCACGGCGTTGGTGGACAGGGCCTCCACATCGTCCGTGGTCATCTTGGACAGCTGGGTGGTGCCGATGGCGGCCACTTGAGCCGTGGTCAGGGCCTTGACCTGGTCGGTGGTCAGGGCGTTGAGGTCGTCGCTGTTCAGACCATTGATCTGGGTCGTGGTCAGATTCGCAACCTGGGTCGTCGTCAGAGCCGCAATCTGGTCGGAGTTGAGCGCGGCCAATTGGGTGGTGCTCAGACCACGCAGGGCGGCGGTGTTGAGCGCATTGAGGTCATCGCTCTGCATGGCGGCGACCTGGGTCGTGGTGAGACCGGCCACCTGGGTGGTGGTGAGCGCGCGGGCCTGATCGGTGCTGAGGGCGACCACCTGGTCGGTGGTGAGTGCCTTGATCTGGTCGGAGTTGAGCGCACGCACGGCATTGGTGGACAGGGCCTCCACATCGTCCGTGGTCATCTTGGACAGCTGGGTGGTGCCGATGGCGGCCACTTGAGCGGTGGTCAGGGCCTTGACCTGGTCGGTGTTCAGCGCGTTGAGGTCGTCGCTGTTCAGACCATTGATCTGGGTGGTCGTGAGAGCCGCCACCTGCCGGGTGCTCAGGGCGCCGATCTGGTCGGAGTTCAGGGCCGCCAGCTGGGTGGTGCTCAGGCCGCGCAGGGCGGCGGTGTTGAGCGCATTGAGGTCGTCGCTCTGCATGGCGGCGACCTGGGTCGTGGTGAGACCGGCGACCTGGGTGGTGGTAAGCGCGCGGGCCTGATCGGTGCTGAGGGCGACCACCTGGTCGGTGGTGAGTGCCTTGACCTGGTCGGAGTTGAGCGCGCGCACGGCGTTGGTGGACAGAGCCTCCACATCGTCCGTGGTCATCTTGGACAGCTGGGTGGTGCCGATGGCGGCCACCTGAGCCGTGGTCAGGGCCTTGACCTGGTCGGTGGTCAGGGCGTTGAGGTCGTCGCTGTTCAGACCGTTGACCTGGGTCGTGGTCAGGTTCGCGACCTGGGCCGTCGTCAGGGCGGCAATCTGGTCGGAGTTGAGCGCCGCCAGCTGGGTGGTGCTCAGACCCCGCAGGGCGGCCGTGCTCAG
>NZ_SNXE01000019.1 GCF_004362405.1 Roseateles asaccharophilus | reverse complement strand
TCCTCGGATCAGGCTCTGCGCCAGCATCAGGTACGACAGGTTCGCTTCGCGAATCTCGGCAAGGATCTGGTCTGCGTTCATCTCGGCTCTCCTGTAACTGGGCTGCTGCACTTTGCGTTTCAGCGTGATACGGATTGTGATGAGCCAAACAAGCCCCAAACATCAGCCCAAATCCGTGCTTGCCGTCTCCCGCACTGACTGCGCTTGTCAGGTTTTTTCCTACACGCCTGCTGCAGAAGGCGGCGCCCAAACCGGGAAAAGCGTGTCAGATCTCACGCTTATTCGGGGCTCCCCGGCCCAAGAGGAAAACAACAGGGGACGACAGGACGATGGCCCGCTTCAGCCGGCGGGGTAGGCGTGGCGCAGCGCCTGGGCCTGGTCCGGGCGGCCGGTGGCATCCATCAGCAAGGCCAGGTTGTGGGCGGCCAGATGGCTGCCCCGGCCCGCCACCGCGCCGGGCAGGTCCGGGCGCTCACCCAGACTCAGGCAGCGCTGCCAGGCATCCTCGATCATGGGCACGAGCGCCTCGGCATGAGCGGGCGAGTCCGCCGCAAAATCGAGCAGCAGGTCCCCCAGGGCAAAGAAGAAGTCGGGCGAGTCGCCGCAGCGCTGCAGCTCGGGTTCGGCCAGGGCCAGCCCCTCGGCGTGGCGCTTGAGGCACTTGAGCGCAAAGAGGCGGCGCGGCACCAGATCCAGCCACCAGCCGCCCTCAGGGTGGGGCAGCGCGGCAGCGCGCTCAAAGGCTTGCTCGGCGGCCGCATAGTCCTCATAGACATAGGCGTCCTTGCCAAGCTGGTACCAAAGATAGGCATCCTCGGGATGCTGGGCCAGGTCCTGCTGCAGCAACCGGAGGTTGCGCCCCTGCTTGGCCTTCAGACGCTCGGGCAAATAGCCATCGTGCCCAATCTGCACCTCCAGAGCGCGCACCGGCAAGCGGTGTTGGGGCTGCTCGTGGATGCGTCCGGCGTAGCGCACATGGCCCGGCAGCAGACGGCTGAGCCGTCCGCGGGAGCTGCCGCCCTCGAAGTGGTCATCCAGCGCCAGGCTGCCCACAAAATCGGGCGACTGCGCCCGCAGCGCCGCCAGCACCTCCCCGCCCGAGACCAGCCACTCATCGGCATCCAGTACCAGATGCCAGTCGGCGCCGGCCAGGTCCAGGGCGCGGTTGCGGGCCGCGGAGAAGTCGTCACACCACTCAAAGTGGGCCACGCGGGCGCCGCAGGCCGCGGCCAGGGCCGGCGTGGCGTCGCGCGAGCCGGTGTCCAGCACCAGCATGTCATCCACCCAGGGGGCCACGCTGCGCAGCAGGCGCTCGATATGCGCCGCCTCATCGCGCGCAATCACCACCAGGGCCAGGCGGGCCATGGGCATCCGGGGCCCGGCTCAGTGCATCTGGATGGCGCCGGCGGCGCGGCCCTTGCCGGCGCGGGCCGGCGGGTTGCACAGGCCGCAGACATAGTGGCGTGCAATCTCGTG
>NZ_SNXE01000018.1 GCF_004362405.1 Roseateles asaccharophilus | reverse complement strand
GCGAAGAGCCGGATGTTCTGGAAGGTGCGGGCGATGCCGGCCTTGGCCACCTGGTGCACGGCCTGCGGGGTGTAGGGCGCGCCGCCGAGCTCGAAGCTGCCGCCGTCCGGGGTGTACAGGCCCGTGATGACGTTGAAGAAGGTGGTCTTGCCCGCGCCGTTGGGGCCGATCAGGCCGTAGACCTGGCCGGCCTTGATCTCGATGCCCACGTCCGAGAGGGCTTGCAGGCCGCCAAAGCGCTTGGACACGCCCTTGACGCTCAGCACGGTGGCGCCGCTGTTGTTGTTGCTGCTCATGGTGTTGTGCTCTCCTGTGACCATGCCTGTGCTCAGGACTGCTTGTTCGGCGCGCCCTTGCCGTGCTCGCGCGCCGGCCACAGCCCGCGCGGGCGCAGCAACATTACGGTGATCATGGCCAGCGCCACCAGCAGCTGGCGCAGGATGGCGGCGTCCAGTCGCCCGCCGGTCATCTCCTGCAGCGGGCCGGCCACATAGCGCAGCACCTCGGGCAGGGCCGCCAGCAGCAGCGCGCCCAGGATCACGCCGGGGATGTGGCCGATGCCGCCCAGCACCACCATGGCCACGATCATGATGGACTCCTGCAGGCTGAAGGACTCCGGCGACACAAAGCCCTGGAAGGCGGCGAACATGCTGCCCGCCACGCCGCCGAAGGTGGCGCCCATGCCGAAGGCCAGCAGCTTCATATTGCGGGTGTTGATGCCCATGGCCTTGGCCGCGATCTCGTCTTCGCGGATGGCCATCCAGGCGCGGCCGATGCGGCTGGTCTCCAGCCGGTAGCAGATCAGCACCGAGATCACCACCAAGCTCAGGAAGAGGTAGTAGTAGAGCGTGACCGAGGGCAGCGTGAAGCCGAAGACCTCCAGCGGCTTGCCCAGGTCGAAGCCGAAGAAGTGGATGGCGTCGATCTGGCCGATGCCGCGTGGGCCGTTGGTGATGTTGACCGGGTGTTCCATATTGTTCAGGAACACGCGGATGATCTCGCCGAAGCCCAGGGTCACGATGGCCAGGTAGTCACCGCGCAGCTTGAGCGTGGGCGCCCCCAGCACCATGCCGAAGAAGCCCGCCAGCGCCGCGCCCAGCGGGATCACGATCCACAGCGGCGAGTGCAGCCCGTCGGGGAACATGGCCCGGAAGGCTTCGAAGTTCTCGCTCAGGTGCGGGCTGGCCAGCAGGCCGAACATGTACGCCCCCACCGCGTAGAAGGCCACATAGCCCAGGTCCAGCAGGCCCGCATAGCCCACCACGATGTTCAGCCCCAGCGCCAGCAGCACGTACAGCAGCGCCAGGTCGATGATGCGCACCGGTCCGTTGCCGAACTGCTGCGCGATCAGCGGCACCACCAGCAGCCCCAGCGCCGCCAGCACGAACACGATCAGTTTGTTCTTTTGCATGGTCTTGTTCTCCTTGCTTGATCAGGCGCGGTCGGCCACGCGCTCGCCCAGCAGGCCCGAGGGACGCAGGGTCAGCACCAGGATCAGCGCGATGAAGGCGAAGATGTCGGCGTAGTGGCTGCCCAGCACTCCGCCGGTCAGCTCTCCCAGATAGCCCGCCCCGATGGCCTCGATCAGGCCCAGCAGGATGCCCCCCACCATGGCGCCGGCCAGGTTGCCAATGCCGCCCAGCACCGCCGCCGTGAAGGCCTTCAGACCCGGCAGGAAGCCCATGGAGTGCTGCACCGTGCCGTAGTTGGCCGCCCACATGATGCCGGCCACCGCCGCCAGCGCCGCCCCGATCACGAAGGTGGCCGAGATCACGAAGTCCGGCTTCACCCCCATCAGCCCCGCCACGCGCGGGTTCTCGGCCGTGGCTCGCATCGCCCGACCCAGCTTGGTGTAGTTCACCAGGTAGATCAGCGCCGCCAGCACCATCACCGTCACGCCCAGGATCAGGCACTGCGTCACCGTGATCACCGGCCCGCCCAGATCGATCGGCGTGGTCGGCAGCAGCAGCGGGAAGGGCTTGGGATTAGGCTTCCAGATGATCATCGCCAGCGTCTGCAGCAGCAGGCTCATGCCCATGGCCGTGATCAGCGGCGCCAACCTCGGCGCATTGCGCAGCGGCCGGTACGCCACCTTCTCCACCGTGAAGTTCAAGACCGTGCACACCACCACCGCACAGGCCAGCGCAATCGACAGCAGCGCCCACCCCGGCAGCCCCGCGCCTTCCAGCACCGTCACCACCGTCCACCCCACCAAGGCCCCGACCATCAAGATCTCGCCATGCGCGAAATTGATCAGGTTGATGATCCCGTACACCATCGTGTACCCCAAGGCCACCAAGGCATACATGCTTCCCAGCACCAGCCCGTTGATGATTTGCTGGAAAAAGATTTCCAT
>NZ_SNXE01000017.1:2832-3079 GCF_004362405.1 Roseateles asaccharophilus | reverse complement strand
CCTCAATGCGATGCTGCGCGACCAGGCAGTATGGAACGCAGCCAAGCACCTTGCTTCGGGGCCAACGGCTTGACTTCGAAGACAGTTGCTAACCCATTCATCGAGGGGATGTCCAGCCGGCTGCGCCGTCTGGCCACCCCTCATGTCAAACGTTATGCAGCAGGCTAATCCCATATCCATCGCTCGCTTGGTCTCGGGCTTGCGCAGCGAGCTTGCCGAGCAAGCGGCCGCGACTGCGGCGGCGAAG
>NZ_SNXE01000017.1:0-2739 GCF_004362405.1 Roseateles asaccharophilus | reverse complement strand
GCGCACGTTATGCAGCAGGCTAATCCCATATCCATCGCTCGCTTGGTCTCGGGCTTGCGCAGCGAGCTTGCCGAGCAAGCGGCCGCGACTGCGGCGGCGAAGGCCGGCGAGCGCGTGGCGGTGCCAGGTCTTGCTGGCGTCCAGGGTTCTGGTCTGCGCTGCGCCGCGGTTGCGGCTAGTCCAGCAAGCCTGCTCGCCTCAGCCTTCGGAGGCTTGCCGCCTCGGCAGCGCATCGCTGCTGCCATCGCCGTGCCTTCGAGTAGCGGGGCTCGGCATAACCTGTTGGTCAAGCGGACCTGCGCCAGCTTCGCTGGCTGGTCCGCTTACCGCGCACGTTATGCAGCAGGCTAATCCCATATCCATCGCTCGCTTGGTCTCGGGCTTGCGCAGCGAGCTTGCCGAGCAAGCGGCCGCGACTGCGGCGGCGAAGGCCGGCGAGCGCGTGGCGGTGCCAGGTCTTGCTGGCGTCCAGGGTCCGGGTCTGCGCTGCGCCGCGGTTGCGGCTAGTCCAGCAAGCCTGCTCGCCTCAGCCTTCGGCGGCTTGCCGCCTCGGCAGCGCATCGCTGCTGCCATCGCCGTGCCTTCGAGTAGCGGGGCTCGGCATAACCTGTTGGTCAAGCGGACCTGCGCCAGCTTCGCTGGCTGGTCCGCTTACCGCGCACGTTAGACGGCTCGCGAAGCGATGAGACCAATCGACCTCTCCCAATTCCCGCAGCCGGAATCGAACGACTCAAGTAGCGTTGAGTTCGCTCTTAACGCTATTCGTAATGCCGAAAGTGAATCAACCTCGAATGAGGCCTACGACGCCTTTCTGTGGGCCGTGGGTAATAACCACGCAGGTACGTTCTACCCAGTGGTATTGGGCGCACTTCCTGAGATTGAACAGATCCTCATGCGTGGAACGGAATGGGCCAAACGTGCAGCGATTGAGTCGCTGATTGACCTTGGCGGCTCATTCGCCCCCGAAGATGGATACGAGAACTACCTTGGAGCTTCGGTTCAAGAAACGCTCAAGGCGTTTATCCATTCGATACGTCACTACATTGCCCCGCTCGCTGATGGAGACAACGCACTTGCTGGGAGCGCTGCTGAGTTGCTGGAGCTTATTGATGACCAAGCCGTCTAACCTTTCATTGCAGCCGACCCAGGCCGGCTGCGCCGGCCGGTCGGCTGAATTCAAACGTTAGAGCGCAGACATGTCGAACGCATCGCTCATCCACCGCATTAGAGATGTGGTGGCGAAGTTCGAACAAGGCGAAACTTCGTTCGTCCACCTTCAAGATGTGCTTGAAAACTCAGCCTGTGCACTTGAGGCACTCCCATACAGCATGATTGCTGAACTTCGACAGATCGAGTCTCGCCTCGCGATCGAACGGTCCTATGAAGATGAGGAATGCGAATCCAAATCCGGAGAAGCGCTTGGCAATCTAAAGCTTTGGCTTGATCGGGTGCCAAGTAATGTCTAAGAATTTGCCGCCGTGTGCATTCATGCGCTCTAACCTTTCGGTCAAGCGGGACCGTCTTCAGGCGTGCCGCCTTCAGCCGGCCCCTTACCTCCAACGTTAGGCCTCAGAGTCCAAGCCCGTGCCCACGCCAGCATCTTGAACATCAGAAACTCTCGATTCAGCAAGCTTCAGCTTCGGCGGCGATCCGATGACCTGATCTACTACTTTGTCCGGGTGCAGCGTCCAGACGGAAGTCTCGGCTATCTCCGCACCGACAAGGAGCTTTGGCTTGAATACGAGCGCGACCTGGGATGGATTGCTCGAGATCCAGAGACGAAAGAACTGACGGGTCGGCCGTGGAGCGATTCACGGGTGGAAGACCAAGACATCGAGCATCCACCAGAAGGTGAATGGGTGAGTAAGAAGGGCAGCAAGTCCTATGTCTATGACCTCGTGTTCACTGGCCAAGACGATGCGTAGTCCGTCCGGGCCCGTCCAAATCTTCAGCGTACGCGAGCAAATGGCACATCAGCGGCTGAGGCCTAACACCTCGCTCAAGCGCCGACGCGCAACGGCACGGCACCTGGCCCGCGAAGCGCTGGTGGTCTATCCTGCCCTTCGCGGGCCAGGCGCCGCGCCGCCGCGCGCGGCTTAGCTCGAACGTTGAAGCTCATCGGCCATGCCCTGCATCCGCACCGAGTCCTTTGAAGTCTTCGCTGACTACCACCAGTTCTACGTCCAGGACGGCGTGGTGAATCCACCCGCGCCCGAAGACTGGACGGATGCTGACGTTGCTCATCGCGCGAAAGCTGCGACCAACGTTGTTGTGGTCTGTCCGGTTCGAAACATGACTGTCCCGGTGCAAGTAGAACTGCACGACGTAGCTCCGGAATTGCAAGACAAAGCAGCAGATCACCTCGTTGAGTGTTCGTTGGCTCTGCCAAGCGGGCATCTTCAAGTCCATGAATGCACCGGCGGCGCAGTTCTAAATTGGCAGCTTGAGCCGGGGCAGTATGAAGTTGCTGTTTTGTATTCGCGCTTGGATTCAATCAGCGCGGACGGACGCTCCGGCGACGATCACTACCAAGTATTGCTGTGGCCCGGAGCGGAACGCCCTCTTCGCGTACTTCAGGAATGGAGCGCGCAATGAGCTTCAACCCCTTGCTGCAGCGGACGGCTTCGCCGCCCGCTGAGCGCGAACGTTAAAACTCATGGGCTATCTCGCCGCGCTTCTCCAGTGGTTGTGGGCGCCACTCGTCGCCGCTGGTGTAAGCGTTGTTTACTTCCAGAGCTC
>NZ_SNXE01000016.1 GCF_004362405.1 Roseateles asaccharophilus | reverse complement strand
CCTCAATGCGATGCTGCGCGACCAGGCAGTATGGAACGCAGCCAAGCACCTTGCTTCGGGGCCAACGGCTTGACTTCGAAGACAGTTGCTAACCCCTCGTTCGAGCCGACGCGCTACGACAGCCAATGCCTGGCCGCTCCAGGCCAAGGTGTTCATGGTCCTTGCGCGGCCAGTCATCGTCTGCCTCCGCGCGCGTCTCAACTCGAACGTTGGGCGTCATGACCTCACCTCTCACCTGGCTTCGTGCAAGACTGTCGGCCAGCTCGCAGGACATCTCGGGGTTTCACTACGAGCCGGCGGATCGCTCGTCACACTTCGCGGAGGCCGCACCGGGCCTGACAATTGGTACCTTTCGAGATGCACCACCGTGGATCGTCGTAGACGTTTCACTTGCTACAACTATTGTTGCTTCGTGGCCGGGGCGGCTATGGGAGGTTCAGGTCATCAAGCGGGCCTCGGAGCAGCCTGTGGCAAGCGCTGGCTACGTTCGTGCTACCGCAGTCCGTGTCGTCAGAGAACTGCCATCCGCTAACCTGTTTGGAGCCAACGGTGAGGCAGTTGCCTCAATCCTCGCTGTTGCATCCCAATTGACCCTGGAACAACGAGATCAACTGGCCCGCTTGCACAGTGAAGCCAGTGACGATGCCTGTTCACAAGTGTGGAATCGATGGCTAGCTGAATCAGACCCAACCAGCGCCCATTGCGGCGAGGACCATAGAAACACACTTGCGATTGGTGCTGGGAAAATGCGTTCCCCGCTTGGCTCTGCTCCCACCGTTCTTCATTCTGTTCTTTCTCGGCGTGCGACTGAGATCGATGGCTTAGCTGCCTTTATCGAAGACGACGAAGATCGCTACTTTGCTCCAATGTGGTCGAAAGCGTTTGCCAGCCTGTTGCATGCCTGTTTTGCAATGGGCGTGGATGCGAGCCTCGTTTCTAGAGAGCAACGTTCGGTGCTGATCGCCGCATACGACGGTATGACGGGTACCAAATGACGCCCAACCCATCAATCGAGCGGACCTCGCGCATAAAGCCGCGCGAGGCCGCTCATTTCAGACGTTGAGCCTCACCAATCGCCATCCGCCAATGACCAACGTTCTTGCAATCCTCATTGCCACCTCCGGGTTTTCCGCCGCTGTCGAAACGAGTAATGGGTTCGTGGAAAGGTCCTTTGAGAACACGGCCGCTGGTGCGGAGCAGTTCTGGGAGTTCGCCGAGCCGCTCATTCGCGCCGAGGGAAAAAAGGTCAAAGTCTGCACAGTGACGTTGGCCGAAGATGGTGGGGCCATCATGAACTGGCTGCTAGATGAAGACTTCGGCCCCGCCTCGATTTCCCGCTATGCATTCCGCGAGTTTGTAAGCAAGCACGGCCAGCCTGCGGAGTCGGCAGCAGTGGCCGCGAAGGCATGCCTTGCAATCTTGCCCTTCATACGGCGTGCGCAATGAGGCCCAACCATTCGCTCCAGCGGACGGCTTCGCCGTCCGCTGAGCTTTGACGTTAGCGGTCATGTCACTCTCTATTGAGTACTACCTCGCCGGTTCCGGCTGGGCTGAGTGCAAGGTGCAGTTCGGCGAGGCCAGATGCGAGGTTTCTGCGTCCTACTTGTCCGACGCGCTTGGGAACCTCGTTCTCGCTGCTGTGGCTGTGCTTGCCGGAGCGCACAGCATCTCAGTGGGGTTCGATGAAGAGCCTGGCGAGTACAGGTGGGCAATCGCGCGTTCTGGCAACAACCAGATCGACATACGTCTATTGGAGTTTCAGGAGCTTTGGGGCAACCGTCCAGACGCAGAAGGCAAGGTACTCATGCATTTTGCGGTCGAACCGCTTGACTTCGGTGAAGCGGTAGCTGCCGCAGCATCGCGAGTTCTCGAGCAATACGGCCTCGCTGGGTACAAAGACAAGTGGGTCCAGCACAGCTTTCCAAGTGCTCAGCTTGACTTGCTCAATGAATACCTTGCTCGGTGGCGGCGAGACCGCTAACCCCTCCATCGAGCGGACAGTCAAACAGCTACGCTGTTTGAATGCCGCTCATGTCGAACGTTGTGCAGCAAGCTAAGCAACGCATGAAGATCCGCCTTCGGCCCGTCGTTCGCCGGGATCTCGCGGGGGAATCCGCATCGCGCTTGTTCGAGTCGGGCGTAGTTCAAGTTCTGTCAGTTCCTGGCCGTCATGATCTTGCCTGGCTGAGCAAGGCCGCTTGTTCTCCGCTTCGTGTTTCGCCACCAGCGGGCAGGCGGACAGGGCGCTTGGCGCCTCGGGCGTTCGCCACGTGGGTACCGCTTCGGTATGCTGTGGGCCAGTTCCATGGCAGTGCCTCCGAAGTGGCTCTGCACAACCTGTCATTCGAGCGGACCGCCTTCGGCGTCCGCTCACTTTCACGTTGAGGCTGTAAAAAAAACCTCCCCTGCCGCGGGAGTCTCCGAATAGGGCGAGCAGGCGCCGGGCGCTGCAATCGAGGCCAGGTCAGAGGAGGCCCTTGATGCCGCGCTACAAGCCCCAGGTCCGAGGTGCGATGTTCCTGCCGGTGGTGCTGTCGGAGCAACTGGTGCCGGGCAGCTTCGCCTTTGCGCTGAATCTGCTGGTGGATGAGGAACTGGACCTCTCGGCGCTGGACGCGCGGTTTCGCAACGAGGCCGTGGGCGCCAGCGCCTACGACCCGCGTGTGCTGCTCAAGATCGTGCTGCTGGGTTACAGCCGCGGTCTGGTGTCCAGCCGGCAGCTGGAGCGGGCCTGCGAGCACGACATCCAGTTCATCGCGATCAGCGGTGACAGCCACCCCAGCCACGCGCAGCTGGCCAAGTTCGTCAGCAGCCTGGGGCCGCAGATCAAGGCGCTGTTCCACCAGGTGCTGCTGACCTGCGATGCGCAGGGGCTGATCGGGCGCGAGCTGTTCGCCATCGACGGCGTGAAGCTGCCGGCCAACGCCAGCAAGGAGCGCAGCGGCACGCATGCGGAACTACTGCACCGGGCACGACGGCTGGAGAAGGCGGCCGACAAGATCGTGAGCCTGCACCAGGCGCAAGACAGCCGCACCGGTGCACCCGGGGAAGAAGCGCTCGACGCACGCCGCCAGCAGCAGCGGGTGGACGCCCTGCGCCGCGAGGCCCAGCGCACGCGAGAGTTCCTGAGCACCACGCCAGCGCGGCGCAACCGCAAGGGCCAAGAGCTCAAGACCAACATCACCGACCCGGACAGCGCCAAGATGGCCACCAGCAAAGGCGTGATCCAGGGCTATGCCGCGCAGGCCACGGTGGATGCGGCCCACCAGCTCATCGTCGCGGCCGACGTCACCGGCTCCGGCTCGGAGCAGGCCATGCTGCTGCCCATGGTCGAGCAGGCCCGGCCCTTCGCCAGCGCCCAGACACTGCACACGGCCGACGCCGGCTACCACAGCGATGCCAATGTGCAGGCCCTGCACGAGCGCGACATCCCGGCCCTGATCGCCGACAACCAGATGCGCCAGCGCGACGAGCGCTTCAAGGACCAGGCCCCGCACAAGGCCAAGCCCGATCCGCTGTACGACAAGCAGCCCACCGGGCAAGACAAACCGCTCAAGCGCTTCGGACCCGCGGACTTCCGCTTCGACCCGCAGGCCCGCACCGCCACCTGTCCCGCAGGCCAGACGCTGTACAGCACCGGCGCGATCTACCGGGTGGGCAGCAAGGGGCTGCGACGCGAGGACTTCAAGGCCCGGCCCAGCGACTGCGGTGGGTGCCATCTGCGCGCGCAGTGCCTGCGCCACCCCGAGCGCACGCCCGCTCGCAAGGTGTCGCTGTTCCATGGCCGGGAGTTCAACGCACAAGACCCCAGCCAGTGCATGCGCCAAGCCATCGACAGCCCGAGAGGGCGCAGCCTGTACAGCCAGCGCATCGCCACCGTGGAGCCGGTGTTCGCCAACCTGAGGCACAACAAGCGGCTGAGCCGCTTCACGCTCAGGGGCCTGAGCAAGGTGGGCACGCAGTGGCAACTGTTCTGCCTGGTGCACAACATCGAGAAACTGGCGCACAGCGGCTGGAGGCCGTGAGGGCCAAGGCCAGGGCCGTGATATCCCCCATCAGCAGGCCTTAGTCGCGCTCACGGGCGCCCGCAGTTGGCGCCACAATCACCCGCAATGAAAACCCTGCTGTACCAGCGCCTGTTCCGCCCGCTAACGTCCGTGACGCGTCGGCCATGGGTTATTGGACAGCCTCGTTAGAGCGCTCATGCAATGCGTTGGTGAAAGACCTATAGCCTTGACTGGGGCGGCAATCGACGATCGATTGGCGAAGGTCGCTTCCGAACTCAAGAAGAGGGATGCCGTCTTGGTGAGGCAGAAAGACTCAGAAGTGTCTTTTGTTTCCTGTTCTGTTCACCTTGGCCCAAGTAGCTTTGTGTTTCTTGGGCATGGTCGCTTATCGGTCAAATCAAGTGGCGACGGCAACTCGATTTGCTTTTCAGTTGAAGTTCCGATGGTGGACAACGCTTTTTTTGGTCTGATATTTAGCACCGTTCTAGCTGTCCTTGTTCTCTCTACTGGGGTCGGGTGGTTCCTTTCGATATGTGCATTTTCGGTAGCTATTGCGATTTATATGCGCTGGGCAAAAAATGTGGCACGCGAATGGATGGAGTCGGTTCTTGAAGGCAGCGATGCCAAACAAGCGCTCTAACCTTTCATTGCATCCGACCCTGACCGGCTACGCCGGTCGGTCGGCTGAACTCCAACGTTGGACGTCATGAAGAAACTTCTCGCGACTGTCGCGGCTTTTCTCTGCACTGGTTTTGCGCAAGGATCTGATTTTGTCAACGGGCGTTCAGTGATATCGCTTGCTCAACTGAACGAGATGTTTGCAGACATGCGGTCCAATCCGGGCTACCGGAAGTGGGACGTCGATGGTCCTCTGCTTTGGGGCTACTTCTTTACCGATCCAAGCTCCAAGAAGCTACAGGCGGCAGCCGACCATCTGTCCAGCAATGGCTACCGCTTCGTCAAGATCTTTCCCACTGAAGACAGAAGCACTTTCTTTCTGCACGTCGAAAAAATAGAGCATCACACCCCTGATTCGCTCCATCAGCGGAATCTCGAGTTTTACAAGCTGGCAAGTCGTTTCCGGCTTCAGTCCTATGACGGCATGGACGTAGGGCCAGCCGCGAGATGACGCCCAACCTTTCATTGCAGCGGACCTGCGCCAGCTATGCTGGCTGGTCCGCTGAACTCCGACGTTAGGCGTCATCAAATATATCGGAGGCACACGTGGCAGAGAACCCAACCGACTCTGAGGACCAAACGTACGCCACCTGGCGCACCCAACTAGTAAGGCTCATTACCGAGCAGGAAACGAGGTTCCGAGTAGGAAAGAGTCGCTGGAACTTCTGGTATTACGGCAGCATGTACGGCGCCGTCTTGTTCAGTGCGACATCAGCACTGGTACTCAAGTTAGAGATGGAGCGACTGAAGGGCGATTGGCAAACCGATGCGGCAGCGCTATTGGCCACACTCGCGGCAATATTGGGGACAGTCAGCTCAACTGGAAACTTCGAACGACGTTGGAGAACTTCACGTCAAGCGCAAGCGACTATGCAAAAACTTCAGGTTGATCTTCAAAGCCCCAACGCGGATCTGCTCTTGATCTCGAATGAGTACAAACGCGCAATAGATGAGTATCAACTCGGTGTGGTTGGGAATGACGCCTAACCCATCATTCCAGCGGGCCGCCTACGGCGGCCGCTGAATTCAATCGTTAGCCAGCGCATGCCAGTCATTCACTTCGGGACCAGCTCCGAGTACGTCAAGATCAGCCTGCCGCCTTCGTTTTCGACGGAAGCGTGGCTGCAGGTGGATGTGGAAATTGCGGTGTGCGGCTTCCAGGGCAGGATCGAACCGTGGGTCGAGCCTACGGATTTCGAGGCTTTCACCAAGCAGTTGCGGGCCCTATACGATTCTCTGCAAGGCGAAGCAACGTTGTGCCCACGCGAAGGCCAGTTCACCATCAAACTCGTCTGCACGCCCGGCGGCCACATCGAAGTCACGGGCGAGGCTTGGTCAAAGGCAACCTATGAGAACAAGCTTGAATACGTTCTTCAACTTGATCAGTCATTCCTGGCCGCACCGCTGCGAGACCTTGAGGGCCTCCGGGCTGCGGCGGGGAACAGCGTTGGCTAACCCGTTGCTGCAGCGGACGGCTTCGCCGCCCGCTGAGCGCCAACGTTAGCCATCATGCGAGGACTCGTCTTCTGCGCCGTGTCGATGGCTCTCATCGCATCCGCCCAGGCTTCATCAGAGAGTGAAGGCCAGGCTGCCGCAGCTTCAATCGCTGCCGCGAAGCCTCTCACCAAATGG
Source organism: Roseateles asaccharophilus (assembly GCF_004362405.1). Classification (GTDB taxonomy): domain Bacteria; phylum Pseudomonadota; class Gammaproteobacteria; order Burkholderiales; family Burkholderiaceae_C; genus Kinneretia; species Kinneretia asaccharophila. Next base: position 1,218 of record NZ_SNXE01000016.1, on the reverse strand, counting down.
GACCAGGCAACTCTGGTGAGCGGCGACTTCAACGGCGACGGTCGCCGCGACTGGGCAATGGTCGGCTACAAGGGGGCAGGACTCGAACTCGCGATACGGATTGCTGGCGTCAAAGGCCGAAAAACACGAACGCAGTTTCTTGCCTTCGGCATTGGCGCATCGATTCAGGCAGCAATATGCGAGGCTCCGGCGAAGCTACAAGTGGACGAACAGTTTTGCAGTCCGATGGACGAAGCACTGCCGGGATGTCGCCCTTCAAAGATCGCCAACTCGCTCAACCTTAGCGGTGGCGACTGCGATTCAATCCATCTTTACTGGAACAGCGACACTAGTCGAATGGAGTGGTGGCGGCTGTGATGGCTAACTGGTCAACCGAGGCGGACGCCTTCGGCGCCGCTCGTCTTCAACGTTATGCCGCATGAGAGAGGTCCCCGCCGGGCGTTGCACCCTAGAACCCCAAATCGCTGCGCACGCGCAGGAGATGTTCCGTGTCCTCAGCGACCCGGCTATCTACGAGTTCGAGAATGCGCCGCCGGACTCGGAGGCATGGCTGCACCGCCGCTTTGAGCTACTGGAGAGCCGAGGACCTGCCGATGGATCCGAAGGTTGGTTGAACTGGGTTGTCAGGTTACCCAGCGGCCAGCTTGCTGGCTATGTCCAGGCAACCGTCTCGCGTGAGGGGTGGGCGTACGTGGCCTATGAGCTGAACAGCCAGTACTGGCGGCAAGGTATCGGCAAGGCGTCGGTGAACGCCATGTTGCAAGAACTCAGGTCGGCATACGGAGTGCATGAGTTCATCGCGGTGCTCAAAGCCAAGAACTTTCGCTCACGGGCGCTGCTGCTTAGTCTGGGCTTTAGGGATGGCTCGGCCGAACAAGTTGAGAGGCATCGCGACGAGCAGGACGAAACCGTCATGGTGTTGGCGTAGCGGAGGGTGGACCATGCGGCATAACCCCTCGCTCGAGAGCGGACTGTCCACGGCAGGCCGTCTTGGCCGCCCAGCGCTCGCTGTCTATCATGCGCCGGTCGGCCAAGCCGTCCTGCCGTGGCCATCCGCTCAGCTCGAACGTTATGCGTACTAGGTCCCCCTCGCTGCTCCGAGCCGTACTCTTGGCAACGGTCGTGCACATTGCGCCGGGAATCGCGCACGCGAGTGACTTCCCTGGCGACTACATTGCTAAGGCCCTTGCCGAGGCCGTCCGCGGCAAGTCCGTCAAC
>NZ_SNXE01000015.1 GCF_004362405.1 Roseateles asaccharophilus | reverse complement strand
CAGCTAACGCTGAGAGGGGTTTTGAGGGTAAATAGCCTGACGATGACCTACTTTCACACGGGAACCCGCACTATCATCGGCGCGGAGTCGTTTCACTGTCCTGTTCGGGATGGGAAGGAGTGGGACCAACTCGCTATGGTCGTCAGGCTTGACTTGTTGGCCTGCTGTTGCGTGGAACAGCAAACCCAATTCGTAGAGTTGCATTGTAGCGCGGGGCTACAAGCGTGAATCAGCTTTGATTTGATTGCGTCTTCAAACTTCGTTGAAGGAAGAACGGCTTAACGTGTGATCCTCGTCCTCTGACGTGCCACCTTGCTAGGTTTTGCACTGTCAAAGTTATAGGGTCAAGCCTCACGGGCAATTAGTACTGGTCAGCTTAACGCATTACTGCGCTTCCACACCCAGCCTATCAACGTCCTGGTCTCGAACGACCCTTCAGGGGGCTCTAGGCCCCGGCAAGACTCATCTTGAGACGAGTTTCCCGCTTAGATGCTTTCAGCGGTTATCTCTTCCGCACTTAGCTACCCGGCAATGCCACTGGCGTGACAACCGGTACACCAGAGGTGCGTCCACTCCGGTCCTCTCGTACTAGGAGCAGGCTCTCTCAATCTTGCAGCGCCCACGGAAGATAGGGACCAAACTGTCTCACGACGTTTTAAACCCAGCTCACGTACCTCTTTAAATGGCGAACAGCCATACCCTTGGGACCGGCTACAGCCCCAGGATGAGATGAGCCGACATCGAGGTGCCAAACACCGCCGTCGATATGAACTCTTGGGCGGTATCAGCCTGTTATCCCCAGAGTACCTTTTATCCGTTGAGCGATGGCCCTTCCATACAGAACCACCGGATCACTTTGTCCTACTTTCGTACCTGCTCGACTTGTCAGTCTCGCAGTCAAGCACGCTTATGCCAATGCACTATCAGCACGATTTCCGACCGTGCCTAGCGTACCTTCGAACTCCTCCGTTACACTTTGGGAGGAGACCGCCCCAGTCAAACTGCCCACCATACACTGTCCCCAACCCGGATCACGGGCCAAGGTTAGAACCTCAAACACACCAGGGTGGTATTTCAACGTCGGCTCCATAAGATCTAGCGACCTTACTTCAAAGCCTCCCACCTATCCTACACAGATCTGTTCAAAGTCCAATGTAAAGCTACAGTAAAGGTTCATGGGGTCTTTCCGTCTTTCCGCGGGGAGATTGCATCATCACAAACATTTCAACTTCGCTGAGTCTCTGGAGGAGACAGTGTGGCCATCGTTACGCCATTCGTGCAGGTCGGAACTTACCCGACAAGGAATTTCGCTACCTTAGGACCGTTATAGTTACGGCCGCCGTTTACTGGGACTTCAGTCAAGAGCTTGCACCCCATCATTTAATCTTCCAGCACCGGGCAGGCGTCACACCCTATACGTCGACTTTCGTCTTTGCAGAGTGCTGTGTTTTTAATAAACAGTCGCAGCCACCGATTCTCTGCGGCCTCATTGGGCTCCATTTGTACAACTTCACCTACTAAAGGCACACCTTCTTCCGAAGTTACGGTGTCAATTTGCCGAGTTCCTTCTCCAGAGTTCTCTCAAGCGCCTGAGAATACTCATCACGCGCACCAGTGTCGGTTTGCGGTACGGTCGTCTATAGCTGAAGCTTAGTGGCTTTTCCTGGAAGCAGGGTATCACTCACTTCGTCTGCAAGCAGACTCGTTATCACCCCTCATCTAAGCCCGGCGGATTTGCCTACCAGGCACGACTACAGGCTTGAACCGGGACATCCAACACCCGGCTGAGCTAACCTTCTCCGTCCCCACATCGCACTATAGATCGGTACAGGAATATTGACCTGTTTCCCATCAGCTACGCATCTCTGCCTCGCCTTAGGGGCCGACTCACCCTACGCCGATGAACGTTGCGTAGGAAACCTTGCGCTTACGGCGAGGGGGCTTTTCACCCCCTTTAACGCTACTCATGTCAGCATTCGCACTTCTGATACCTCCAGCATCCCTCACGAGACACCTTCACAGGCTTACAGAACGCTCTCCTACCACGTGCAATAAATTGCACATCCGCAGCTTCGGTAACTGGCTTAGCCCCGTTACATCTTCCGCGCAGGACGACTCGATCAGTGAGCTATTACGCTTTCTTTAAATGATGGCTGCTTCTAAGCCAACATCCTGACTGTTTTAGCCTTCCCACTTCGTTTCCCACTTAGCCAATTTTAGGGACCTTAGCTGGCGGTCTGGGTTGTTTCCCTCTTGAGTCCGGACGTTAGCACCCGGTGCTCTGTCTCCCAAGCTGTACTCATCGGTATTCGGAGTTTGCCAAGGTTTGGTAAGTCGCCATGACCCCCTAGCCTAAACAGTGCTCTACCCCCGATGGTAATACTTGAGGCACTACCTAAATAGTTTTCGGAGAGAACCAGCTATTTCCAAGTTTGTTTAGCCTTTCACCCCTATCCACAGCTCATCCGCTAGTTTTGCAACACTAGTCGGTTCGGACCTCCAGCACCTGTTACGGTACCTTCATCCTGGCCATGGATAGATCACTTGGTTTCGGGTCTACACCCAGCGACTAATTCGCCCTATTCGGACTCGGTTTCCCTGCGCCTTCCCTATTCGGTTAAGCTCGCCACTGAATGTAAGTCGCTGACCCATTATACAAAAGGTACGCAGTCACCCTTGCGGGCTCCTACTTTTTGTATGCATGCGGTTTCAGGATCTATTTCACTCCCCTCCCGGGGTTCTTTTCGCCTTTCCCTCACGGTACTTGTTCACTATCGGTCGATTACGAGTATTTAGCCTTGGAGGATGGTCCCCCCATATTCAGACAGGATTTCACGTGTCCCGCCCTACTCTATTCGTGCCTAGTTCCACAATCAACATTTCTCATACGGGGCTATCACCCGCTTTGGCCGGACTTTCCATTCCGTTCTGATATGCCAACTGCTAAAACACGAGGGCTACTCCGATTTCGCTCGCCACTACTTTCGGAATCTCGGTTGATGTCTTTTCCTCGAGCTACTGAGATGTTTCAGTTCACCCGGTTCGCCTTGCATGCCTATGTATTCAGCATGCAATACCTCTTGCGAGGTGGGTTTCCCCATTCGGAAATCTCCGGATCAAAGCTAATTTGCCAGCTCCCCGAAGCTTATCGCAGGCTATCACGTCCTTCGTCGCCTGTAATCGCCAAGGCATCCACCACATGCACTTAGTCACTTGACCCTATAACTTTGACATCGCTGACTGCAATGTCGTCAAGGACTCAGTTCGATCTTGTATTCATCGAACTGTTTTTGAGTATTACGCGTTTCGCCGTTCTTCATTACTCTCAACTTGTTAGCTGAGTTGAAGTCTGGTGACGCAATCAAATGTCATTGGCGGCACGGTGCCGTCAGCCCCTTTACGAGCTGCAGCTTTCCGCCAACAACGCTGATTCGACTCTACGAATTGTTAAAGAACAACAGCCGACTTTTTTAAGTCTAAGACTGGCAAACCTCAACAGCGACTTCTCGCTTGCTGAGGTTTGCCAACCCTGATGAGTGAACTGGTGGAGGATGACGGGATCGAACCGACGACCCCCTGCTTGCAAAGCAGGTGCTCTCCCAGCTGAGCTAATCCCCCGGGATCTTCTACAAATCCGTGGTGGGTCTGGCTGGATTCGAACCAGCGACCCCCGCCTTATCAAGACGGTGCTCTAACCGACTGAGCTACAGACCCACGCGTTCTTTGCGTTGCCTGCCAGCGCCCGTTGAGGCCATCGCCCAAGCTCACGCTTTGTTCACTCACTGTTGTGTTTACAGCCGATAAGTGTGAGCGCTTGAAGAAGAAGTGCTAGTTGGATCTCGCTGGTCAGCTGCTGCAGGCAACAACCAACTGCTCGATCATTTTCTAGAAAGGAGGTGATCCAGCCGCACCTTCCGATACGGCTACCTTGTTACGACTTCACCCCAGTCACGAACCCTGCCGTGGTAATCGCCCCCCTTGCGGTTAGGCTAACTACTTCTGGCAGAACCCGCTCCCATGGTGTGACGGGCGGTGTGTACAAGACCCGGGAACGTATTCACCGCGGCAAGCTGATCCGCGATTACTAGCGATTCCGACTTCACGCAGTCGAGTTGCAGACTGCGATCCGGACTACGACCGGGTTTCTGGGATTAGCTCCCCCTCGCGGGTTGGCAGCCCTCTGTCCCGGCCATTGTATGACGTGTGTAGCCCTACCCATAAGGGCCATGATGACCTGACGTCATCCCCACCTTCCTCCGGTTTGTCACCGGCAGTCTCATTAGAGTGCCCTTTCGTAGCAACTAATGACAAGGGTTGCGCTCGTTGCGGGACTTAACCCAACATCTCACGACACGAGCTGACGACGGCCATGCAGCACCTGTGTCCAGGTTCTCTTTCGAGCACTCCCACATCTCTGCAGGATTCCTGGCATGTCAAGGGTAGGTAAGGTTTTTCGCGTTGCATCGAATTAAACCACATCATCCACCGCTTGTGCGGGTCCCCGTCAATTCCTTTGAGTTTCAACCTTGCGGCCGTACTCCCCAGGCGGTCAACTTCACGCGTTAGCTACGTTACTGAGAAGAAACCCTCCCAACAACCAGTTGACATCGTTTAGGGCGTGGACTACCAGGGTATCTAATCCTGTTTGCTCCCCACGCTTTCGTGCATGAGCGTCAGTACAGGTCCAGGGGATTGCCTTCGCCATCGGTGTTCCTCCGCATATCTACGCATTTCACTGCTACACGCGGAATTCCATCCCCCTCTACCGTACTCTAGCTATGCAGTCACAAAGGCAGTTCCCAGGTTGAGCCCGGGGATTTCACCTCTGTCTTGCATAACCGCCTGCGCACGCTTTACGCCCAGTAATTCCGATTAACGCTTGCACCCTACGTATTACCGCGGCTGCTGGCACGTAGTTAGCCGGTGCTTATTCTTCAGGTACCGTCATTACCCCGAGGTATTAACCCAGAGCGTTTCTTCCCTGACAAAAGCGGTTTACAACCCGAAGGCCTTCTTCCCGCACGCGGCATGGCTGGATCAGGCTTGCGCCCATTGTCCAAAATTCCCCACTGCTGCCTCCCGTAGGAGTCTGGGCCGTGTCTCAGTCCCAGTGTGGCTGGTCGTCCTCTCAGACCAGCTACAGATCGTTGGCTTGGTGGGCCTTTACCCCACCAACTACCTAATCTGATATCGGCCGCTCCAATTGCGCGAGGTCTTGCGATCCCCCGCTTTCACCCTCAGGTCGTATGCGGTATTAGCTGCTCTTTCGAGCAGTTATCCCCCACAACTGGGCACGTTCCGATACATTACTCACCCGTTCGCCACTCGTCGCCAGGTTGCCCCGCGTTACCGTTCGACTTGCATGTGTAAGGCATGCCGCCAGCGTTCAATCTGAGCCAGGATCAAACTCTACAGTTCGATCTTGATTACTCAACGGAATCGAACAAAGACTATTTGCATAGCTTCATTCTTTCTTCCGTGAGCGTTTAAAGTCCAAAGGACTTGATGAACATCACTGTCCATCGTCACTTCGCTTCAAACGCCCACGCTTATCGGCTGTGAATTCTTAAAGAACTTCGCTCAACTTCAGCAGCTTTGCCACCTTGTTTCGCGCCGCTGATCAGTGATCAGCGAAGAGGCGAGATTATTGACGACTTTCGTCTTAGTGTCAACACCTATTTGCCTCGATCTGCTGTCGATCAGCTTTCGCCGATCTCTGGCACATGCAAGCCCTGCTCTCAAGGCTTGCATCTGACAGCGCAGATGGAAACGCCCGGTCTGTCGACCGGGCGTCTCGTCGTAAATAGCCTGACGATGACCTACTTTCACACGGGAACCCGCACTATCATCGGCGCGGAGTCGTTTCACTGTCCTGTTCGGGATGGGAAGGAGTGGGACCAACTCGCTATGGTCGTCAGGCTTGACTTGTTGGCCTGCTGTTGCGTGGAACAGCAAACCCAATTCGTAGAGTTGCATTGTAGCGCGGGGCTACAAGCGTGAATCAGCTTTGATTTGATTGCGTCTTCAAACTTCGTTGAAGGAAGAACGGCTTAACGTGTGATCCTCGTCCTCTGACGTGCCACCTTGCTAGGTTTTGCACTGTCAAAGTTATAGGGTCAAGCCTCACGGGCAATTAGTACTGGTCAGCTTAACGCATTACTGCGCTTCCACACCCAGCCTATCAACGTCCTGGTCTCGAACGACCCTTCAGGGGGCTCTAGGCCCCGGCAAGACTCATCTTGAGACGAGTTTCCCGCTTAGATGCTTTCAGCGGTTATCTCTTCCGCACTTAGCTACCCGGCAATGCCACTGGCGTGACAACCGGTACACCAGAGGTGCGTCCACTCCGGTCCTCTCGTACTAGGAGCAGGCTCTCTCAATCTTGCAGCGCCCACGGAAGATAGGGACCAAACTGTCTCACGACGTTTTAAACCCAGCTCACGTACCTCTTTAAATGGCGAACAGCCATACCCTTGGGACCGGCTACAGCCCCAGGATGAGATGAGCCGACATCGAGGTGCCAAACACCGCCGTCGATATGAACTCTTGGGCGGTATCAGCCTGTTATCCCCAGAGTACCTTTTATCCGTTGAGCGATGGCCCTTCCATACAGAACCACCGGATCACTTTGTCCTACTTTCGTACCTGCTCGACTTGTCAGTCTCGCAGTCAAGCACGCTTATGCCAATGCACTATCAGCACGATTTCCGACCGTGCCTAGCGTACCTTCGAACTCCTCCGTTACACTTTGGGAGGAGACCGCCCCAGTCAAACTGCCCACCATACACTGTCCCCAACCCGGATCACGGGCCAAGGTTAGAACCTCAAACACACCAGGGTGGTATTTCAACGTCGGCTCCATAAGATCTAGCGACCTTACTTCAAAGCCTCCCACCTATCCTACACAGATCTGTTCAAAGTCCAATGTAAAGCTACAGTAAAGGTTCATGGGGTCTTTCCGTCTTTCCGCGGGGAGATTGCATCATCACAAACATTTCAACTTCGCTGAGTCTCTGGAGGAGACAGTGTGGCCATCGTTACGCCATTCGTGCAGGTCGGAACTTACCCGACAAGGAATTTCGCTACCTTAGGACCGTTATAGTTACGGCCGCCGTTTACTGGGACTTCAGTCAAGAGCTTGCACCCCATCATTTAATCTTCCAGCACCGGGCAGGCGTCACACCCTATACGTCGACTTTCGTCTTTGCAGAGTGCTGTGTTTTTAATAAACAGTCGCAGCCACCGATTCTCTGCGGCCTCATTGGGCTCCATTTGTACAACTTCACCTACTAAAGGCACACCTTCTTCCGAAGTTACGGTGTCAATTTGCCGAGTTCCTTCTCCAGAGTTCTCTCAAGCGCCTGAGAATACTCATCACGCGCACCAGTGTCGGTTTGCGGTACGGTCGTCTATAGCTGAAGCTTAGTGGCTTTTCCTGGAAGCAGGGTATCACTCACTTCGTCTGCAAGCAGACTCGTTATCACCCCTCATCTAAGCCCGGCGGATTTGCCTACCAGGCACGACTACAGGCTTGAACCGGGACATCCAACACCCGGCTGAGCTAACCTTCTCCGTCCCCACATCGCACTATAGATCGGTACAGGAATATTGACCTGTTTCCCATCAGCTACGCATCTCTGCCTCGCCTTAGGGGCCGACTCACCCTACGCCGATGAACGTTGCGTAGGAAACCTTGCGCTTACGGCGAGGGGGCTTTTCACCCCCTTTAACGCTACTCATGTCAGCATTCGCACTTCTGATACCTCCAGCATCCCTCACGAGACACCTTCACAGGCTTACAGAACGCTCTCCTACCACGTGCAATAAATTGCACATCCGCAGCTTCGGTAACTGGCTTAGCCCCGTTACATCTTCCGCGCAGGACGACTCGATCAGTGAGCTATTACGCTTTCTTTAAATGATGGCTGCTTCTAAGCCAACATCCTGACTGTTTTAGCCTTCCCACTTCGTTTCCCACTTAGCCAATTTTAGGGACCTTAGCTGGCGGTCTGGGTTGTTTCCCTCTTGAGTCCGGACGTTAGCACCCGGTGCTCTGTCTCCCAAGCTGTACTCATCGGTATTCGGAGTTTGCCAAGGTTTGGTAAGTCGCCATGACCCCCTAGCCTAAACAGTGCTCTACCCCCGATGGTAATACTTGAGGCACTACCTAAATAGTTTTCGGAGAGAACCAGCTATTTCCAAGTTTGTTTAGCCTTTCACCCCTATCCACAGCTCATCCGCTAGTTTTGCAACACTAGTCGGTTCGGACCTCCAGCACCTGTTACGGTACCTTCATCCTGGCCATGGATAGATCACTTGGTTTCGGGTCTACACCCAGCGACTAATTCGCCCTATTCGGACTCGGTTTCCCTGCGCCTTCCCTATTCGGTTAAGCTCGCCACTGAATGTAAGTCGCTGACCCATTATACAAAAGGTACGCAGTCACCCTTGCGGGCTCCTACTTTTTGTATGCATGCGGTTTCAGGATCTATTTCACTCCCCTCCCGGGGTTCTTTTCGCCTTTCCCTCACGGTACTTGTTCACTATCGGTCGATTACGAGTATTTAGCCTTGGAGGATGGTCCCCCCATATTCAGACAGGATTTCACGTGTCCCGCCCTACTCTATTCGTGCCTAGTTCCACAATCAACATTTCTCATACGGGGCTATCACCCGCTTTGGCCGGACTTTCCATTCCGTTCTGATATGCCAACTGCTAAAACACGAGGGCTACTCCGATTTCGCTCGCCACTACTTTCGGAATCTCGGTTGATGTCTTTTCCTCGAGCTACTGAGATGTTTCAGTTCACCCGGTTCGCCTTGCATGCCTATGTATTCAGCATGCAATACCTCTTGCGAGGTGGGTTTCCCCATTCGGAAATCTCCGGATCAAAGCTAATTTGCCAGCTCCCCGAAGCTTATCGCAGGCTATCACGTCCTTCGTCGCCTGTAATCGCCAAGGCATCCACCACATGCACTTAGTCACTTGACCCTATAACTTTGACATCGCTGACTGCAATGTCGTCAAGGACTCAGTTCGATCTTGTATTCATCGAACTGTTTTTGAGTATTACGCGTTTCGCCGTTCTTCATTACTCTCAACTTGTTAGCTGAGTTGAAGTCTGGTGACGCAATCAAATGTCATTGGCGGCACGGTGCCGTCAGCCCCTTTACGAGCTGCAGCTTTCCGCCAACAACGCTGATTCGACTCTACGAATTGTTAAAGAACAACAGCCGACTTTTTTAAGTCTAAGACTGGCAAACCTCAACAGCGACTTCTCGCTTGCTGAGGTTTGCCAACCCTGATGAGTGAACTGGTGGAGGATGACGGGATCGAACCGACGACCCCCTGCTTGCAAAGCAGGTGCTCTCCCAGCTGAGCTAATCCCCCGGGATCTTCTACAAATCCGTGGTGGGTCTGGCTGGATTCGAACCAGCGACCCCCGCCTTATCAAGACGGTGCTCTAACCGACTGAGCTACAGACCCACGCGTTCTTTGCGTTGCCTGCCAGCGCCCGTTGAGGCCATCGCCCAAGCTCACGCTTTGTTCACTCACTGTTGTGTTTACAGCCGATAAGTGTGAGCGCTTGAAGAAGAAGTGCTAGTTGGATCTCGCTGGTCAGCTGCTGCAGGCAACAACCAACTGCTCGATCATTTTCTAGAAAGGAGGTGATCCAGCCGCACCTTCCGATACGGCTACCTTGTTACGACTTCACCCCAGTCACGAACCCTGCCGTGGTAATCGCCCCCCTTGCGGTTAGGCTAACTACTTCTGGCAGAACCCGCTCCCATGGTGTGACGGGCGGTGTGTACAAGACCCGGGAACGTATTCACCGCGGCAAGCTGATCCGCGATTACTAGCGATTCCGACTTCACGCAGTCGAGTTGCAGACTGCGATCCGGACTACGACCGGGTTTCTGGGATTAGCTCCCCCTCGCGGGTTGGCAGCCCTCTGTCCCGGCCATTGTATGACGTGTGTAGCCCTACCCATAAGGGCCATGATGACCTGACGTCATCCCCACCTTCCTCCGGTTTGTCACCGGCAGTCTCATTAGAGTGCCCTTTCGTAGCAACTAATGACAAGGGTTGCGCTCGTTGCGGGACTTAACCCAACATCTCACGACACGAGCTGACGACGGCCATGCAGCACCTGTGTCCAGGTTCTCTTTCGAGCACTCCCACATCTCTGCAGGATTCCTGGCATGTCAAGGGTAGGTAAGGTTTTTCGCGTTGCATCGAATTAAACCACATCATCCACCGCTTGTGCGGGTCCCCGTCAATTCCTTTGAGTTTCAACCTTGCGGCCGTACTCCCCAGGCGGTCAACTTCACGCGTTAGCTACGTTACTGAGAAGAAACCCTCCCAACAACCAGTTGACATCGTTTAGGGCGTGGACTACCAGGGTATCTAATCCTGTTTGCTCCCCACGCTTTCGTGCATGAGCGTCAGTACAGGTCCAGGGGATTGCCTTCGCCATCGGTGTTCCTCCGCATATCTACGCATTTCACTGCTACACGCGGAATTCCATCCCCCTCTACCGTACTCTAGCTATGCAGTCACAAAGGCAGTTCCCAGGTTGAGCCCGGGGATTTCACCTCTGTCTTGCATAACCGCCTGCGCACGCTTTACGCCCAGTAATTCCGATTAACGCTTGCACCCTACGTATTACCGCGGCTGCTGGCACGTAGTTAGCCGGTGCTTATTCTTCAGGTACCGTCATTACCCCGAGGTATTAACCCAGAGCGTTTCTTCCCTGACAAAAGCGGTTTACAACCCGAAGGCCTTCTTCCCGCACGCGGCATGGCTGGATCAGGCTTGCGCCCATTGTCCAAAATTCCCCACTGCTGCCTCCCGTAGGAGTCTGGGCCGTGTCTCAGTCCCAGTGTGGCTGGTCGTCCTCTCAGACCAGCTACAGATCGTTGGCTTGGTGGGCCTTTACCCCACCAACTACCTAATCTGATATCGGCCGCTCCAATTGCGCGAGGTCTTGCGATCCCCCGCTTTCACCCTCAGGTCGTATGCGGTATTAGCTGCTCTTTCGAGCAGTTATCCCCCACAACTGGGCACGTTCCGATACATTACTCACCCGTTCGCCACTCGTCGCCAGGTTGCCCCGCGTTACCGTTCGACTTGCATGTGTAAGGCATGCCGCCAGCGTTCAATCTGAGCCAGGATCAAACTCTACAGTTCGATCTTGATTACTCAACGGAATCGAACAAAGACTATTTGCATAGCTTCATTCTTTCTTCCGTGAGCGTTTAAAGTCCAAAGGACTTGATGAACATCACTGTCCATCGTCACTTCGCTTCAAACGCCCACGCTTATCGGCTGTGAATTCTTAAAGAACTTCGCTCAACTTCAGCAGCTTTGCCACCTTGTTTCGCGCCGCTGATCAGTGATCAGCACAGAAGCGAGATTATGACTTGTTTTTCTCAAACTCGTCAAGCGTTTTAAACATTTACTGTTCGCCGCGCTTTTCGCTTCCCTTCACTCACCACCACCGCTCTTGCGAGCCGCTGTGATCAGCGAAGCCCGCAACTGTAGCACAGGATTT
>NZ_SNXE01000014.1 GCF_004362405.1 Roseateles asaccharophilus | reverse complement strand
CACGCCCCCGCCCACACCCACGCCCACGCCCACGCCCACGCCCACGCCCACACCCACACCCGCACCCGCACCCGCACCCGCACCCGCACCCGCACCCGCACCCGCACCCGCACCCGCTCTTGCGGTGCACTCGGCCTACATCCCCAAGCCCAACGGCTATGACCTCGAATGGCGCTTGCTGGAGGCGGATGCCGCCAAGGCCCGTCCGGTGGACCCGAAGGCCTTTGGCGCCGCGCCGGTCGGCAATGCGCATGGCTGGACGCATCAGGCCCGGCTGCTGGGCTCGGGGCTGTACCGCATTGAGTTGACGCAGGGGTACTTCTACCGCTTCTCCAGCAGCAATGAATGGAAGTTCAATCTGACGGTCTATGACTCGGCGGGCTATCAGCTTTATGCCGGTGTGGGCGAGTTGGACCGGCTGCGTCCGCTCGACGATCCGCTGGCCTATGAGCTGCTGGCGCTGCGGGATGCGGCGGTGTTCGTGAAGGTGGAGGCCAGCGGCGGTGCCACCTCGACCTTGGTGGACCTGCTGGTCGAAACCACCGGCGCCAGCCTGGGCGGCGATGCGCCGCGGCAGATCGATCTGGCCACCCAGGGTCAGGGCAGTGCTGCGGCTCAAGCTCATGCGGCCTTTTTCGGCGGCGCCGGGGCTGATCGCGTGATCGGCAAACCGCGCGCGCCCAACACTATCTTTGGCGGCACCGGCGACGATGTGATCGAGCTCAAGACGGCCGCCAAGACACTCTCGCGCGTCGATGGCGGCCTGGCTCGCGACACCTTGATCGTCGGCTTCCCCAGCAGCGCCGCGCGGCTGACCCGCATCAATGCCTACGGCCCCTATCGGCATCTGGAGCCGAACGGCAGCAAGCATGACGCCCATGCTTTGAGCGGCAGCCCCGATGGCGCCATCATCATTGTTCGCAGCATCGAGCAGCTGCAGTTCAGTGATCGAACGATGGAATTCAAGGATCTGCCGGGCTACTAGCCTTGGGTGCAAGGGGCCGATCGCCGTGAACTACTGCGCGCCTGCACTGGCTGCTCACTCGCTGCCGAGTGCGTCAGAAGTCACAATCCGGGCGGGCCGCCCAGCGGGGCGGAATGTCTGCCGGAGAGGATTCAAGATGATGGCCGGAAACTGCGTCGACGGCGCCCTGCGCCTCGGCTTCGTGGCCTTGTTGAGCCTGGGAGCCACCCTGGCCCAGGCCCAGTTCAAGTGTGTCGATGCCCAGGGCTCGGTCAGCTTTCAGCAGCTGCCTTGCGCACAGGGGCACAAGGAAACGTCGCTGGGCAGACAGAACGAACCGGTGCCGCAGCCGCAGTCCACCGCCACCAGGCCGTCACAGCCTCCCGCAGCCACCAGAGCCACGCAAGACGCCGCCCCGTCCGGCGCAAGCTCAGTCTCTCCTGCCGATGTGCAGGGGGACTGGTGCATCACCGAGGTGGAAATTCTGGGTGCGGTGAAGGTGCCGGTGCAGCTGAAGCCGGATGGGCAGTATGTCTGGGGCGAGAGGCATCAGTCGGTGAGCGGCCGCTGGAAATTGGTCGAGGGCCAGCTGGCGGTGAGCTCCATGGGCATGTACGAGATCTTGGGGCGACCGGGACGGGAGATGAGGCTGAGCCAGTATGGCGCCGTCACCAAGTTCACTCGTGGCCGCTGTGTCTAGCTGAGGCCCTCAGGCCTGGGCGGCACCCAGCCATTCAGCCCACACCACGTATGCGCAGTCGGGCTTTGTTGGACAGGCCGCGTCGTGCCAGTGTGAGTCGGGTGTGCAACTGCTCAAGCTGCTCGGGCGTGAGCAAGGCTTTCAGGGCTTCACTCAGCCCGCTGTCCAGGGCCTCGGCCTGTATGGGGTCGTCGGCCAGGGCTTGGGCCCGCGCAGCGGCCTGTGCTGCCTCGTCGCCGCGGCCCAGCTGAGCCAGGGCTTGCGCCAGACCCTGCTCAATCTGCAGCGCATGCCGGCGCCGCGGGGGCAGTTCGGGCGGGCTGGCGGCGTCGTGCAACCAGTGGAGGGACTGTTCCCACTCTCCATCCGCGGCGGCCAGGCCCGCCAGCTCCAGGGCGACCGAGCGACGTATATGCAGCCAGTTCATCTGCTGGGCCTGGGCATGAACTTGCCGGAGCTGCTGCTCGGCTTCCCGGCTGCGGCCGCTGCGCAGCTGCCAGACCGCCAGATTGGCTTGCCACATGCAGCGCTCGTAGGGCTTGCGCGCCCGGCTCTCGATCTTGCGGCCCTGGGTCACATAGCGCTGCATGCGCAGACGCAGGGCATGGGCCTGGGCCGTACGGCCATGATCGCGCAAGGCCTGTTTGAGCGCGTTGAAGAGGAACAGCCCATTGGAGTAGCGCAGCAGGCTGACGTCGTGATCCCCCAGTTGCAGGGCATAGCCTATGGACTCCAGCATATGGCTCTCGGCCGCCACGGCGTCGCCCAGGCTCAGCTCCACCATGGCCAGGCGTTCCTGGGTCTGGGCGCTCATGCCCGGATCCCCCAGCTCCAGCGCCAAGGTCTGACCGACCCAGGCCACTTCCAGGGCGCGCATGATCGCCCCCAGCTGCAGCTCGCCGAATGACCAGAGCACCAGCAGCTGAACCCGGGCGGACGCTTGCCTGAACTGGGCGCCACGCAGCGCTTCACCGCAGGCCTTGATCAGGGCCGCCCACTCCCCCTGTTTGCTGAGGCTGTGCAGTCCCAACATGCGCGCGCGCTCGCGCTGGGCCGCAGGCGCATCCGGCCAGGCCGCCTCCCATTGCTGGAGCCGCAGCAGCAGGGTCGGATAGTCGCCGTCAAGATAAGCGGTTTCCAGCTCCTGCAGATGGCCAAAGGCATCCCGCGGGGCATCGGGCGAGGTGGTGACGGTGTTCATGCCCTGGATCTGCGATGAACCCCTTGAGGGTAGAGGTTTAGCCGCTCAGCTTGTCCTGGAAAAATCGCAGCGTGCGCTCCCAGGCCTGGGCGGCGCAGCCGGCGTCGTAGACCTCGGGGCGCTTGTCGTTGAAGAAGGCGTGGTCGGCCGGATAGCGGTGGATCTCGGGAGATTTGCCCTGCATGGCGCTCACAAGCCCGTCCACGGCGGCCGGTGTGCACCAGTCGTCACGATCGGCGAAATGTCCCTGGAAGGGGATGGCGATGCGTGCCGGGTCGGCAAACTCGGCCGGCGGGATGCCGTAGAAGCAGGACGCCGCCGACAGGCCGGGAAGATGCACCGCCGCGGCAATCGTCAGCGCACCACCCATGCAGAAGCCGGTCACGCCCACCTGGGGCGCGCGGGCCTGCAGATAGCGCAGGGCGCCGGCGAGGTCCTGGTGGGTGGCGTCGGCAAAGTCCAGGCCCGTCATCAGGTGATTGGCCTCATCGGCGCTGCTGGCGATGCGACCGCGGTAGAGATCGGGAGCCAGGGTGGTGAAGCCGGCGGCCGCAAAGCGATCGGCCAGCTCGCGGATATGGGTGTTGAGCCCCCACCACTCCTGGATCAGGATCAGGGCGGGGCGGCCCGGGCCGGCATCGGCCAGCCAGGCGGGGCTGCTCTGCCCATCGGGGCGCTGAAATTCGATCATCTGTCCCATGGTCGGCGGACTCCGTGAAAGAGGTGCAGGGGTGGCGATAGCGTGCCACGATGCTGCCAGCCCTGCAGCGCCCGGGTCAAGCGGCCGGGTAGCTGATCCTCAGTCCCAGGCCACGCCCGTCCAGACCGTCGACAAAGTCCAGCCGGGCACGCTCGCGCTCGGCGATGCGCTTGACGATGGCCAGCCCCAGGCCGGTGCCCTGCTCGCTATTGCCCGGTACGCGATAGAAACGCTCGAAGACGCGCTCGCGCTGCTCCAGCGCCAGGCCCGGACCGTTGTCGCGCACGGTGACGCTCAGGCCGGCGGGGCCACCGTTCAAGGCCACCTCCACGCGGGCGCCTGGCGGGCTGTAGCGGATGGCGTTGTCCACCAGGTTGTCGACCATGGAGCACAGGCCGCTGCGCTCCAGCTGGGCTTCGCAGGACTCGGGCGCCTGCATTTCCAATTGGATACCGCGCTGACGCGCCAGCGGGGCCAGCATGGCCACGCGCTCACGCAGCAGGGCCGCCGCATCCAGGTTTTCGGTGCGAGGCGTCAGGGCCGTGGCCTCGGCGCGGGCCAGGGTCAGCAGCTGGGCCAGCAGATGGGAGACCCGGGCCACGCCGGCGCGCAGGGCCTGGGCCGCTTCATGGCGGGCCTGGGGCTCTTGCTCGCCGAGCAGCAGATGGGCTTGTGCATTGACGGCGGCCAGCGGGGTGCGCAGCTCATGGGCCGCATCGGCCAGAAAGCGACGCTCGGCCTCCAGGCGCTGGCCCTCGCGCGACAGCAGGCCGTTGAGGGCGCTCACCAGGGGGGCAGTCTCGGTGTAGAGGCGGTCCACCTGCACCGGTGCCAGATCGCCGGCCGGGCGGCGGGCGATGCGCTGGGCCAGCTGGGCCAGGGGCCGCAGGCCCACGCGCACGCTGATCCAGATCACCAGCCCATGCCAGAGAAAAACGCCCAGCTGGGACTTGAGGATCAGCCACAGCACCGGCATCGCAGCGCTGAGGGGGATTTCGCGCGGCTCGGCCAGCAGCAGCGCCCGGCCCTGGCCGGGCTCCAGCCGGCGCACCACCCAGTCCGGGTGCTCGCCCGGTGCCGGTGCGGCGTCCAGGCGCGTCGCGGGCGCGCGCGGGCTGCGGGCCAGCAGGCGCCCCTCGGCGTCCCAGACCTGGTAGACGGGGTGCAGTCCGGCGCCCACATCATCGTCCAGGCCCAGCAGGGCCATCACGGCGCGGTCGGCATCGGCCAGGCGCTGGGCCAGCTCGGGCTCGGGGCTGCCGGCCGCAGCCACCAGCACGGTGCCCATCTGCTGCAGCCGGGTCTGGACCTCATCGGTCCCCCAGGCCACCACGCGCAGGGTCAGCAAGGCCGCCAGGGCCAGCCAGGCCAGCAGCAGGGCCAGGGCCTGCCAGGCGATCAGTCGCCCGCTCAGCGAGCGCGGGGCCCAGGGGCGCCAGGCGCGGCTCGGGATGGAGGCGCCGCTCATGGCAGCGTCACGCCGTCGGTTGGCAGGGGCACTTCCAGCGCATAGCCCACGCCGCGCACCGTGCTGATCCAGTCATTGCCCAGCTTCTTGCGCAGCTTGTAGATGTGCACATCGATGGCATTGCTGTCCAGCAGATCGCTGCCACCCAGGCTGCGCTCGATCTGCTCGCGCGTCATCACCCGGCCGGGCTCGGCCGCCAGGCTCAGCAGGATGTCGTACTCGCGCACCGAGAGCGGGACTTCCTGGGCATCCAGCTGCACTCGACGGCGCGCGGTGTCCAGGCTCAGGGGGCCCAGCTGCCAGACATTGCTGGCCTGGCCGCAGTGCCGGCGCAGCAGGGCGCGCACGCGCGAGAGCATTTCCTCCATGGCGAAGGGCTTGCCCAGATAGTCGTCGGCACCGCAGTCCAGACCCTCGACGCGCTCCTCCACGCTGTCGCGCGCGGTGATCATCATCACCGGGGTCTTGCGGCCCTGCTGCCGCCACCAGGCCAGCAGATCCAGGCCCGTGCCGTCCGGCAGGGTGATATCCAGCAGCAGCAGGGCGAAGTCGCCGTCCTCCTGCAGAAAGCGTCGTGCATCGGCGGCGGTTCTCAGCCACAACACCTTGTGGCCGGCCATGCTGAGCACGCGCTGCAGCGACTGGCCCAGCGGCAGATCGTCCTCGAGAAGAAGAATGCTGGCCATGCGCGGGCCCCTCCTGATGGGCCGAGCTTGCGCGGCCTTGGCGGCGAATTCTAGGAGGGCGTTCACCCGGGACCGGCCCGCCCGGCCGCGGGGGCTTCATGCACGCTTCATCTGGCCGGGCCGTCGGTTCATGTCGGCTTCATGCCGGGCTTTGGACACTGCGGTCCATCGCAACTCGGACCTCGATGAGCCCATCATGATCCCCTATTTCCTGACATTGGCCCTGGCCCTGGGCAGCTCCCTGGTGATCGCTCAGGCCCCGGCGCCCCGTCCCGCCGCGGCCGCTGCTTCCGACTGGCAGCTGCGTGCGGGCGCGGCACTGATCGCCATGCCCAAGTACAGCGGGGGCCGTGAGCTGCGCACCCTGGGCGCCCCCTTGCTGGAGGCTCGTTGGCGCGAGAACTACCTGATCAGCACCGTGCGCGGCCTGGTCTACGAACAGCGTCTGGGACAGAGCGCCGCCCTCAGCCTGGCCCTGGCGCCGGATGTCTATCAGCGCCGCCCCAAGGATGGCCCGCGCCTGCTGGGTCTGGACAAGTTCGAGATGGCCCCCGCTCTGCGCCTGGGTGGGGAATTCGCCGAGGGACCGGTCTTCCTGAACGCTGTGCTCAGCACACGCCTGGGCTCGGGCAGCAAGCCCGGTGGCCGTGGCAGCTACGCCGAGTTCGAGCTGGGCTATGGACTGCTCCAAAGTTCGGAACTGGCCCTGGCTCTGGGCGTGAATGCCACGCTGATGGATGCCAAGCTGGGCCAGGGGCTGTACGGCATCAGCGCGGCCGAGGCGGGGCGCAGCCGCTTGCGGCCACATGCGGTGGGCGCGGGTCTGCATAGCGTGGGCGGCTTTGCGCAGCTCAGCTACCAGCTCGACGCGCATTGGCAGCTGTTCGCCAAGGCCAGCCTGGCCAGCTTGAGGGGTGACGCCGCCGACAGCCCCGTGGTGGAGCGCAAGCGGCAGCCCTTGTTGGCCCTGGCCCTGAGCCGGAGCTTTTGATGCGGCGGCGTGCTTGTCTGGGTGTCTTGCTGGTCGCGGGGGGCTTGCAGGCCTGTGGCCATGGGCGCGGCGCGGATCGCCCCTGGGACATGAGCCCCGGCGACCCGGGACTGCCCGGCGGGCCTGAGGGCGATCTGCTTGCCTCACGCTTGGCCGTGGACGGGCCCTTGACGCTGGCGCTGGAGCAGGGGCCGCCCGGCGAGCCTCGCATGGACCGACTGGGGCGTGAGCCGCTGCAGCTGCGCAAGGACCGCGAGGGGCTGCTGATCTACCAGCCCGGTGATCGCTCTGCGCGTGCGCGCCTGAGTCAGCCGAGTCTGCGAGAGTTGCAGGTACGAGGTGAGTCTCAGGTGCGGCTGGGGCCCTGGCGGGCGGACAGTCTGAGCCTGGTGCTCAGCGGCGCTGGCAGCCTGGAGGCCGAGCGCCTTGAGGCCCGCCAGGTGCGCGTGCAGATGATGGGCTCGGGCCGCATGGTCTTGGGCGCCTTGCGCTGCGAGCGCCTGGAGGTGCTGATCAGTGGCTCGGGTTCGCTCAAGCTGGAGCGTTTGCAGACCGAGATGCTGGATGTCAGCCTGCGCGCTTCGGGCGATTTCAGCGCGAGCGGCCGGGCCCTGCACCAGCGCTGGCAGCTGAGCGGTTCGGGCGATGTGGACGCCGAGGATCTCAGCGGCAGCGCGGCCCAGCTGCGCTCCTTTGGCAGCGGTGATGCCGCCCTGGGGCCGCTGGAAAGCCTGGAGGTCGAGCTGTTCGGCTCCGGCGATCTGGTCTATGGCGGTCGGCCCCAGCTCAGGCAGCGCAGCCTCGGCTCGGGTCGTGTGCGGCCGCGCTGAATCCAGTGAGCAGGGCGGGGCATCGCTCTGGGACCTTGCGAGCCGCCAGATGGGGCGTGTTGCGGCTTCTTCAAGGGTCGCGCCTGGGTCTTTGCGAGGCCCGATGCAAAAGATCCAAGGTGGGGTGCGAATCTGAGCCCTGGCTCTTGATCTAGGGCAGAGTGCTGGCGTACAACCCGGCCTAGTCTCAGTCCATCAACCCTTGAAAGGAGAGGATCATGCCTACCGAAGTCCAGAAGCAGCGTCTTGTCAGCGATCTGCATGCTGTTGTGGCCGAGGCCGAGAGTCTGCTGCGCGCCACGGCCGGTCATGCCGGCGAGGGCGCCAGCGAGTTGCGGGCCAAGGTGCAGGCCACCCTGGATCGCGCCAAGGACAATCTGCACGATCTGCAGGATGCCGCGGTTGAGCGCGCCAAGGCCGCAGGCCGGGCCACCGACGCCTATGTGCATGAGAACCCCTGGCAGTCCATCGGCGTGGCGGCCGGCGTGGGGCTGTTGCTGGGCATGCTGATCGCACGCCGCTGAAGCCAGGGCCTCGGGCCCTGCGACGCAAAAACAGGCCCCGCGGGGCCTGTTTGTTTTGGGTGCTGGATGCGCGCGCTCAGTGCTGAGCGTGCTTGTGCTCCTGCATCCAGGTCTCCAGCATTTCGGCCGCCATCGGTTTGGCAAAGAGCCAGCCCTGACCCTCGTGGCAGCCCAGGGCCAGCAGCTGCTGGCGTTGCTCCTCGGTCTCGACGCCCTCGGCAATCACGGTCAGGCCCAGGCCGCGGCCCAGATTGATCACCATGTGGGCAATGGTCAGGCCGGCGCTGGAGTTCTGGGCCTCGCGCACAAAGGCGCGGTCGATCTTGAGCCGGCCCACCTCCAGCTGGCGCAGCTGGGACAGGGAGGAGAAGCCGGTGCCGAAGTCGTCGATGGCCACACTGGCCCCGCTGCGCTTGATCTCGGCCAGCAGCTGGCGCACGAGTTCCCCATCGTCCATGGCCATGGACTCGGTGATCTCCAGTTCCAGATTGCGCGGGTTGATGCCCGAGTCTTGCAGGGCACGCTGCAGGGTGGCGATAAAGCCCGGATGGCGAAACTGCGCCAGGGAGATGTTCACGCACATGCGGAAGTCCTGGTGGCCCAGATCCTCCATGCGCTTGAGTTGGTGGCAGGCGGTGCGCAGCACGAACTCACCGATGCTGATGATCAGGCCGCTCTGCTCGGCCAGCGGGATGAACTGGTCCGGCGGCACGAAAGTGCCGTCCGCCGTGCGCCAGCGCAGCAGGGCCTCGGCGCCCAGGGCGCGTTGGCTGGCCAGATCCACCTGGGGTTGATAGACCACGAAGAGCCGGTTTTCCTCGAAGCCGGCGCGCAGGCCCTTGAGCAGCTTGAAACGTTCGCGTGCGTCGGTCCCCATCTCGGGCGAGAAGTACTGGGCCGCACCCCGGTGCTGCTGCTTGGCGCGCTTGAGTGCGATCTGGGCATCCAGCAGCAGCTCCGAGCCCCGGGCGTTGGAGTCCGTCAGCCGCACCAGGCCCGTGGTGGCCGAGAGCTGCAGGCGCTCCTCCGCCACCTCGAAAGGCTCGGTGAAGGCGCTGCGGATGCGCTCGCTATTGACCAGGGAGTCGGGGCCGATCAGACCGAAGGAGTCGGCCGAGACGCGGGCCATGGCGGTGTTGAAGCCCAGGCATTCACCCAGGCGCTGGGCCACGGCCCGCAGCACCAGATCGCCGAAGCTGTGGCCGAAGGCATCGTTGACACCGGCAAAGTCGTCCAGGTCTATCAGGGCCAGGGTGACGCCCGAGGGGTCGCGCAGGTTCTGATCCAGCAGCTCGATGAAGCGCACGCGGTTGGGCAGGTGCAGCAGCGGGTCTTGATAGGCCTGGTCCAGCAGCCGGCTGTAGAGCAGCACGTTCTCGAAGCCCACCGCGATATTGGTGCAGAAGGCCCGCAGCAGCTGCAGCTCCATGCTGCTGAGCTCGCGGCCCGTGTCCACCATGGCCGCCATCGCGCGCTCGCCGCTCAGCCCGAAATACAGGCAGGTGCCGTGCTGCTCGTCGAACAGATGCCGGCGCTCGCGCAGGCATTGGGTCAGGCGCTCGCGTACATGGGTGACCTGCACATCGGCCAGCGGGCTGTTGATCAGGCTGCCGTACTGGCCGGCTGCGGCAATGACGCGGCTCTCGCACAGATCGCCCGGGCCCTCGCTGCCCGCCTGGGCGCAGATCAGGCCCTCGGGCAGCACGCCCAGCAGGGCGCAGAGCTGGGTGACCACGCCCTCGGCAAAGCGATGCAGGCCGCGCAGGCGGCTGAGCTCGGTGCTTGCCTCGACGATGAGCTCCAGCCCCTTGCGATTGATCTCCAGCGCACAGATCTGCTTGTAGGAGCGGATGGCGGCCGTGAGTACCGTGTAGAGCCGGGTGCGGGTCAGCTCCGACTTGGTCTTGTAGTCATTGATGTCATAGGCCTGCACCGTCTCGATCTCGGGTGCATAGCCGGGCTGGCCGGTGCGCAGCACGATGCGTACCGCATGCTGCTGCAGGTCTTCGCGGATCTGGCGCACCAGCTGGAGGCCGGCGTTCTCGGACTCCATCACCACGTCCAGCAGCACCACGGCCAGATCCTGCTCGCGGCGCATCATCTCGCGGGCCTCGGCGGCCGAGCTGGCGTGCAAGAAGCTCAGCGGACGCCCCTCGATCAGCAGGCCCTGCATGGCCAGCTCGGTGGCTTTGTGCACATCGGCATCGTCATCGACGATGAGCACCCGCCAGGGCATCAAGATGGTGCTGCCACCACCATCGGCGTTGCCCTCGGGGCCGTCCACAAATTCCAGCAGATCATCGTCTGGGTGTATGCCCGGCGTGGCTGCTGCGGCTGGCTCCTGATACTCGGGCATAAATTCGTCCTGCGCCGCCCGGTCGGGACGGCTCGCATCACATGGTCTCAAATAGTTCTGGTCTGCTTCCGGTCTGCCCCCCAAAGAGGTGGCACTCCGAAACCTGGGTTATAGACGATTTGCCACTCGCCCATAAGCCGGAACACCGGCGCTGTGGCAAGTCTGCCGCGCAGCGCCGGGAAAGTCCTAGGCCCGTTTAAGCTTCATGGTCTGAGAGAACAGGACAAGGAGCGGGGATGAGCCAGAACGAGCCGGGTGCCAAGCCTGCCCCGGCGGGCTTGCTGGAGGCGCTGCGGCGCCTCGTGGATCATGGGCTGGAGCTGCTGCAGCTGCGCCTGAGCCTGCTGGGCACCGAGCTGGAGGCCGAGAAGCTGCGCCTTTTCGGCGCGCTGCTGGGGGCCTTGATGGCCCTGCTATTCGGCGGCATGGCCCTGGGGCTGCTAAGCCTGGCCGTCGTGCTGCTCTGTCCCGATGCCTGGCGCTGGCTGGCCGCGCTGCTGCTCGGGGTCTTGTATTTGGGCCTGGCCTGGGGGCTGTGGAATCGGGCTCAGGCGCGCCTGTCGGCACCGGGCGGCCTGTTCGCCGCCAGCCTGGCCGAGCTCAAGCGCGACCGCCAGGAACTGGGCGGGGGAGCCGAGTGATGCTGGATGCGGCCGAACGCGAGTTGCGTCAGCGCCAGCTGATGCTGCGCCTGCGCAGCGCCGAGCTGCGCGCTGCCCTGTGCGAGGATGTGCAGGCCCTGCAGGGCCCCCTGGGTTGGGCGGATCGCGGCTGGTCGCTCTGGATGGGCCTGCGCCGGGGCCTGGCCGGCCGCGCGGGCGGCGGGGGCTGGTGGCCCCGCCTGGGCGCTCTAGCCCTGGGCCTGCTGGCCCTGCGCCGGCCGTCGCGCACGCTGCGCTGGCTCAGTGCCGGTCTGGCCTGGTGGCGGCTCGGACGGCGTTTGATCGATCTGCTGCGCCGTCCCCGCTAGGCCCTGGGGCCTGCGGGCCGGAGCGTCCGCGCCACTCAGCGCGGCTTCTTGCCGGCCGGCGGTTTGGCGTTGCCGGTCACGCGCGGCGGCAGACCCGTGTGCTGGGTCAGCAGCCGGCCCTTGACGGGTGTCTGCGGCGCCATGCGACCGCCTGCCGTCTTGGTCGGAGCGGCTTTGGCCGCCACCGTGGGCTTGGCATGGGGCAGGGCGGCGCTGCTGGAATTCTTGCGGCGCGCGCTCTGGTAGCTGCCGTCCGTGAGCGGCTGGTAGCTGGGAATCAGGTGCTGCTTACCATTGCCGATCAGGTCGGCCCGGCCCATGGCCTTGAGCGCCTCGCGCAGCACCGGCCAGTTGTTGGGGTCGTGGTAGCGCAGAAAGGCCTTGTGCAGGCGGCGGCGACGCTCGCCGCGCACGATGTCCACATCCTCGCTGTCGCGCGTGACCTTCTTTAGCGGGTTCTTGCTGGAGTGGTACATGGCCGTGGCCGTGGCCATGGGGCTGGGGTAGAAGGTCTGCACCTGGTCGGCGCGGAAGCCGTTCTTCTTGAGCCAGATCGCCAGGTTCATCATGTCCTCGTCCGAGGTGCCGGGGTGGGCGGCGATGAAGTAGGGGATCAGGTACTGCTTCTTGCCGGCTTCGGCACTGGCCTGCTCGAAGAGCTGCTTGAACTTGTCGTAGGTGCCGATGCCCGGCTTCATCATCTTGGACAGCGGGCCGCCCTCGGTGTGCTCGGGCGCGATCTTCAGATAGCCGCCCACATGGTGGGTGACCAGCTCCTTGATGTACTCGGGGCTCTTGATGGCCAGGTCGTAGCGCAGACCCGAGCCGATCAGGATCTTCTTGATGCCCTTGAGCGCGCGGGCGCGGCGGTACATCTTGATCAGGGGGCCGTGGTCGGTCTGCAGGTTCTGGCAGATGCCAGGGTAGACGCAGCTGGGCTTGCGGCAGGCGGCCTCGATCTCCGGGCTCTTGCAGCCGATGCGGTACATATTGGCCGTGGGGCCGCCCAGGTCGGAGATGACGCCGGTGAAGCCCTTGACCTTGTCGCGGATCTCCTCGATCTCGCGGATCACGCTGTCTTCCGAGCGGCTCTGGATGATGCGGCCCTCGTGCTCGGTGATGGAGCAGAAGGTGCAGCCGCCGAAGCAGCCGCGCATGATGTTCACGCTGAAGCGGATCATCTCCCAGGCCGGGATCTTGGTGGCGCCGTCGTGGCTGCCCTGCGCGTCCGCATAGCTGGGGTGCGGCGAGCGGGCATAGGGCAGGTCGAACACATGGTCCATCTCGTTCGTGGAGAGCGGGATGGGCGGCGGGTTGACCCAGAGGTCGCGGTCGCCATGGGCCTGGACCAGGGCGCGGGCATTGCCGGGGTTGGTCTCCAGATGCAGCACGCGGTTGGCGTGGGCATAGAGCACCGGGTCGCTCTTGACCTGCTCATAGGACGGCAGGCGCAGCACGGTCTTCTCGCGCGGTGGCAGCGTGAGCTTGGCGCGCGGATGCAGGGTGATGGGCTTGGGCGCATCAGGCGCGGCAGGCTTCTCGCCCGCGGCGCAGCTGGCGCCTTTGTCGGCCGCGGTTTCCTCCACGGTCTGGTAGGGGCTGATCAGCTCGTCGATGCGACCCGGCGTGTCCACCGTCGTGGAGTCCATCTGGAACCATTCGTCCAGGCCGGTGTGGTCGTCGCGGCGCATGAAGGCGGTGCCGCGCACATCGGTGATCTGGGTCACGGGCTCGCGGCGCGCCAGGCGGTGGGCGATCTCCACGATGGCGCGCTCGGCATTGCCATAGACCAGCAGGTCGGCCTTGGCGTCCACCAGGATGGAGCGACGCACCTTGTCCTGCCAGTAGTCGTAGTGGGCGATGCGGCGCAGCGAGGCCTCGATGCCACCGATGATGACCGGCACATCGCTCCAGGCTTCCTTGCAGCGCTGGGTGTAGACCAGGGTGGCGCGATCGGGCCGCTTGCCGCCTTCGCCGCCGGGCGTGTAGGCATCGTCCGAGCGGATCTTCCGGTCGGCCGTGTAGCGGTTGATCATCGAATCCATATTGCCGGCCGCCACGCCGAAGAACAGATTGGGCTTGCCCAGGGCCTTGAAGGCCTCGGCGCTCTGCCAGTTAGGCTGGGCGATGATGCCCACGCGGAATCCCTGCGCCTCCAGGGTGCGCCCGATCACCGCCATGCCGAAGCTGGGGTGGTCCACATAGGCGTCACCGGTGACGATGATGATGTCGCAGCTGTCCCAGCCCAGCTGCTCCATCTCCTTGCGGCTCATGGGCAGGAAGGGCGCCGGGCCGAAGCGCTTGGCCCAGAAGGGCTTGTAGCCGGTCAGGGTCTTGGCGGGCTTGGGCGGGACGATGGTGGCGTGGGCGGACATGGGCGGGCTCGGGTGGCAATGCCTGGCGGGCAACCCGGTATTGTCCCTTGACCTGGGGCAAACCCGGGCTTTTTGCGTGCATGCCCGCGGTTCAAGCCGGGCTTTTTCCGCTGGACTGGCCGGGACAGAGCGGCAGCTGGCCCAGACGGGCCCGGTCGGCTGCGCTCATGGGGGGCAGGGTGTGGCCGGCGGGCATGAGGCTGTCCAGAAAGCCCTGAACCGCGGCCTGGCCCACGGCCAGCAGGTCAAAGGCCTCGGGCTCGGTGATCCATTGGTGCAGCAGGCCGTCCACCAGGCTGACCAGGGCCACGGCGGCGGTGGCCACATCCACCTGGGCTTCGAGCTGGCCCTGTTCCTGGGCATGACGCAGGCAGCGCAGGGTGAGCTCGCGCCAATCGCGGTGGGCACTGGCCTTGCGTTCGCGCAGGCCTTCCAGCTCGCCCGCGTACTCCACCTTGTGCATGGAGATCTCGAAGGCGCGATGCGTGCGCTCCTGGTTCACGGTGAGAAAGAAGATGTTCACCAGGCCCCAGCGCAGCTCGGAAAGATCCCGGGGGGCGGTGTCTTGGCTGCCCATGCCTTGCTCCATGGGCATGGTGGCGCGCTCCATGATGGCGTCGAAGAGCTGGCTCTTGTCCTCGAAGTGCCAGTAGATGGCGCCCCGGGTCAGCCCCGCCGCATCCGCGATCTGCTGCAGCGACGTGCGCGAGACACCCTGCCGCAGAAACAGGGTTTCTGCGGTGTCCAGGATCCGGTGGCGCGTTTCCTGCGCCTCTTGCTTGGTTCTGCGTACCATGACCCCACGATTTTAAGCTTTAATTTGCTTTACATACATCCATGTATGTATGTGTATATACTTCCGGCCAACCCTAGCTTCCGGCTCCATGGCCTGTGGCGACCTCCTTGTGATGAGGCGCTGTGGCGGTAGCCGTTTCTCAGAAAGGCTTCACACGTGATCTGCTCCGCAAAGGCTCATCAAGACGAATCCCCCGATACCGCAGCGCTCGGAATGGGCGCGCGGCTGTTGTACTTGGGGCCCCTGGCCGTGGCTCTGGCGGCTGTGCTGGCGGGCTGCTCCAAGGACGGCGCCGCGCCGGCCGGTCCGGCCGGTGGCGGCATGCCGCCTGCCCCTGTGGGCGTGGTGACGGTGGCCGAGCAGGCCGTGCCCCTGCAGACCGAGCTGCCGGGCCGCGTGGAGGCCCTGCGCACCGCCCAGGTCCGTGCCCGCGTCAACGGCGTGGTGCTGCAGCGCCTGTTCACCGAGGGCGCCGAGGTCAAGGCCGGACAGGCCCTGTTCCAGATCGACCCCGCGCCCTACCAGGCCCAGTTCGACAGCGCCCAGGCCACCCTGGCCAAGGCCCAGGCCAATCTGAGCCAGGCCGCGGCCCTGGCCGAGCGCAACAAGCCCCTGGTCGAGGCCAAGGCCATCAGCCAGCAGGAATACCTGCTGAGCGTGGCCAGCGCCAAGCAGGCCGAGGCCGATGTGGCCGCCGCCAAGGCCGCCATTGCCAGCGCCAAGCTGAATCTGGATTACGCCCGCGTCAGCGCGCCTATCTCGGGCCGCGTCGGTCGCGCCCTGGTGACCGAAGGCGCCCTGGTCAGCGCGGCCGAGGCCACCCAGCTGGCCCTGATCCAGCAGACCTCCAGCGTCTATGTGAACTTCACCCAGTCGGCCAACGAGGTGCAGCAGCTGCGCCGCGCCCTGGCCCAGGGCCAGATGCGCAGCGCCGGCAACAACGCCGCCCAGGTTCAGGTGCTGCTGGACGACGGCAGCAGCAAGCCGGGCAAGCTGCTCTTCACCGATCTGACGGTGGATGCCAGCTCGGGCCAGGTGGCCCTGCGCGCTGAGGTGCCCAATGCCGATGGTGCCCTGCTGCCGGGCCAGTATGTGCGCGTGCGCCTGGCCCAGGCCGAGCTGCCGGCCGCCATGCTGCTGCCTCAGCAAGCCGTGACCCGCGGCAGCGCCGGTGACACGGTGCTGGTGGTGGGCCCCGACAACAAGCCCCAGCCCCGCAAGATCAAGATCGGCGGCGCCCAGGGCAATCAGTGGGTGGTGCTGGAGGGTCTGAAGCCGGGCGAGCAGGTGATTGCCGACGGCTTCCAGAAGATGTTCGTGCCGGGGGCGCCGGTCAAGCCGGTGCCCTTTGTGGCCGGTGCCGCCAGCGCCGCCGCTGCGGGCGGCGCGCCGGCCTCGGCCCCGCAAGCCCCGGCCTCGGCCGCCAGCCGCTAAGCGCGAGAGGTCCGAGCCATGGCACGTTTCTTCATTGATCGACCCATCTTCGCGTGGGTGATCGCACTCTTCATCCTGGTGTTCGGTGGGGTGGCCGTCACCCAGCTGCCGGTGGCCCAGTACCCCACGGTGGCGCCGCCCTCGCTGTCCATCAACGTCGCCTACCCCGGCGCCTCGGCCAAGACCCTGGACGAGGCGGTGATCTCCGTCATCGAGCAGGAGCTCAATGGCGCGCCGGGACTGGCCTATATGGAATCGGTCAGCCAGGCCAATGGCACCGGAGCCATCACCGTGACCTTCGAGTCCGGCACCAATATCGACCTGGCCCAGGTCGAGGTGCAGAACCGCCTCTCGCGCGCCAGCCCGCGCCTGCCGGCGGCGGTGACACAGCAGGGCGTGCGCGTGGACAAGGCGCGCAACAACTTCCTGCTCTTCGTGATCCTGTCGTCCAAGGACGGCTCCATGGACCCGATCGCGCTGGGTGACTATGCGGCCCGCAATGTCGTGCCCGAGATCCAGCGCATTCCCGGCGTGGGTCAGGCCCAGCTCTTTGGTACCGAGCGCGCCATGCGCATCTGGCTGGATCCGGCCAAGATGCTGTCCTTCAACATCAGCCCGGCCGAGGTCAATGCCGCCATCGCGGCGCAGAACGCCCTGGTGCCCGCAGGCACGATGGGCGAACTGCCGAATCTCTCCAGCCAGACTATGTCGGCCACCGTGGTGGTCAAAGGCCAACTCGAGAACGTGGAGCAGTTCGGCCGGGTCGTGCTGCGCGCCAACCCGGACGGCTCCACCGTGCGCCTGAAGGACGTGGCCCGCCTTGAGCTGGGTGGCCAGAACTACGGCACCTACGCGCGCCTGAATGGCCAGCCCTCCACCGGCATCGGCGTGCAACTCTCCCCCAGCGGCAATGCCCTGGGTACGGCGACGGCGGTGAAGGAGCGGATGGCGCAGCTCCAGCAGTATTTCCCGGCCGGTGTCGAGTACAGCGTTCCCTACGACTCCTCCAAGTTCGTCAAGATCTCCATCACCCAGGTGGTCCACACCCTGATCGAGGCCGTGATCCTGGTGTTCCTGGTGATGTTCCTGTTCCTGCAGAACTGGCGCTACACCCTGATTCCTACCTTGGTGGTGCCGGTGGCCCTGCTGGGCACCTTTGCCATCATGCTGGGCCTGGGCTTCTCCATCAATGTGCTGACCCTGTTCGGCATGGTGCTGGCCATCGGCATCCTGGTGGACGATGCCATCGTGGTGGTGGAGAACGTCGAGCGCATCATGAGCGAGGAGGGGCTCTCGCCGCGTGAAGCTACGCGTAAGGCCATGGGCCAGATCTCGGGCGCCATCATCGGCATCACCCTGGTTCTGATCGCGGTGTTCGTGCCCATGGCCTTCTTCGCCGGCTCGGTGGGCAATATCTACCGGCAGTTCTCCCTGGCCATGGTGGCCTCGATGGCGCTCTCGGCCCTGATGGCCCTGACCCTGACCCCGGCTCTGTGCGCCACCCTGCTCAAGCCGGTGCAAGCCGGCCACCACCACGAGAAGCGCGGCTTCTTCGGCTGGTTCAACCGCGGTTTCGCCCGCACGGCCAAGGGCTACGAGGGCTGGGTCGCCAAGCTGCTCAAGCGCAGCCCCAGCATGATGGTGGCCTTCCTGGCCATCGTCGTGGCCGTGGGCTGGCTCTATGTGCGCATGCCCACCTCCTTCCTGCCCAATGAGGACCAGGGCTATCTGATCGTCAATGTGCAGCTGCCCCCGGGCGCCACGACCAACCGCACCGAAGCCGCGGTCAAGGCGGTCGAGGACTTCATGCACAAGCAGCCCGAGGTGGCCGACACCGTGGGCGTGATCGGCTTCTCCTTCTCGGGCCAGGGCCAGAACGCCGCCCTGGTGTTCGTGCCGCTCAAGCCCTGGGACGAGCGCAAGGGCCCCGAGCACAGCGCCGAGGCGCTGGCCAAGCGCACCATGGGCGCCATGATGTTTGGCGTGCGCGATGCCTTCATCTTCCCGCTCTCGCCCCCGCCCATTCCCGAGCTGGGCAATGCCACCGGCTTCGCCCTGCGCTTGCAGGACCGCGCTGGACTGGGCCATGAGGCCTTGCTGGCCGCCCGCAACCAGCTCATGGGCATGGCACGCGAGAGCAAGCTGATCACCGGCATGCGCCCGGACGGCCTGGAAGATGCGCCGCAGCTGCAGATCGATATCGACCGCGACAAGGCGCTGGCCCTGGGCGTGAACTTCGATGTGCTGGCGCGCGTGCTGGGCACCCAGCTGGGCTCGGCCTATGTGAATGATTTTCCGAGCAGCGGCCGCATGCAGCGCGTGGTGGTGCAGGCCGATGCCGTGGCCCGCATGACGCCGCAGGATCTGCTGGCCCTGAACGTCACCAACAATGTGGGCAAGAGCGTGCCGCTCTCGGCCTTTGCAAGCACGCGCTGGATCACGGGCCAGATGCAGGCCACGCGCTACAACGGCTATCCGGCCATGCGCCTGGCTGGCGATGCCGCCCCTGGCGCCTCCACCGGTGCGGCCATGGCCGAGCTGGAGTCCATGATGGCCAAGCTGCCCGCGGGCATTGGCTATGAATGGACGGGCCTGTCGCGCGAGGAAAAGCTCTCTGGCTCGCAGGCCACCATCCTGCTGGCCTTCTCGCTGTTGGCTGTGTTCCTGTGCCTGGCCGCGCTGTACGAGAGCTGGTCCATCCCGCTGTCGGTGATGCTGGTGGTGCCCCTGGGCCTGCTGGGTGCGCTGCTGGGCGCCACCTTCCGCGGCATGCCCAATGACGTGTACTTCAAGGTGGGCCTGATCACCATCATCGGCCTGTCGGCGAAGAACGCCATCCTGATCATCGAGTTCGCCAAGGATCTGCAGGCCCAGGGCAAGGGCCTGGTGGAGGCCATCCTCGAAGCGGCGCATCTGCGCTTCCGCCCGATCATCATGACCTCGATGGCCTTCATCCTGGGTGTGATGCCGCTGTTCTTCGCCTCGGGGGCGGGTTCGGCCAGCCAGCGTGCCATTGGCACCGGCGTGCTGTCCGGCATGATCACCGCTACCGTGCTGGCCGTGCTCTTCGTGCCGGTGTTCTTCCTGGTGGTGCGCCGCATCTTCAAGGGCAGCGAACGCCAGCGCAAGATGTATGCGCATGAGCTGGAAGCCAATCCGGTGCGTGACGCCGAAGGGGTTTGATCCATGAACAAGAGCTACAAGACCTTCTCCTCCCTGAGCGCCCTGGCCGCGGCCCTGCTGCTGGCCGGCTGCGCCAACCTCGCGCCCGATTACCAGCGCCCCGCCGCCCCGGTGGCGGGCGACTGGCCCAGCGCCGCCAAGCCGGCCGAGACCGCCCAGGCGCCCCAGGCCGCCGAGCTGCCCTGGCAGCAGTTCTATGCGGGCGACGCCCGTGTGCGGGCGCTCATCGAGCTGGCCCTGCTGAACAACCGCGATCTGCGCGTGGCCCTGCTGAATGTGGACAAGGCGCGCGCCCAGTACCGCATCAGCGATGCCGCGCGCTGGCCCACGGTCAGCGCCGGCCTGTCCGGGCAGCGCTCGCCCGCCAGCAATGGCAGCGGCACGATCAACAGCGTCTACCAGGCCGGTCTGCAGGTCACGGCCTATGAGCTGGACCTCTTCGGCAAGCTGAAGAACAACAGCGAGTCGGCGCTGGCCAGCTATCTGGCCACGGCCGAGGGCCAGCGCGCCGCCCGCCTGAGCCTGGTGGCCGGCGTGGCCGCGGCCCAGCTGAATCTGCAGGCCGCCGAAGAGCTGCTGACGCTCAGCCGCCAGACCCTGGCCACGCGCGAGGACAGCCTCAGGCTCAGCCGCACCAAGTTCGAGGTGGGCGCGGCCTCGCAGCTGGATCTCTCCAGCGCCGAGTCCGCGGCCGGTGCGGCCCGGGCCAGCCTGGCCGCCGCCCAGCGCGCGCGCGACGAGGCCGAGAACGCCCTGGTGCTGCTGGTGGGCCAGCCCCTGCCGGCCGGCCTGCCCGCGGCCCAGCCGCTGCAGGCCCTTCAGCTGCCGCGCGTGCCGGCGGGCCTGCCTTCCGAGGTGCTGGTCAGCCGTCCCGATGTGCTGCAGGCCGAGCAGCAGCTGCGCGCGGCCAACGCCAATATCGGCGCGGCGCGGGCGGCGGTCTTCCCGAGCATCACGCTCACCGCCAGTGCCGGCACGGCCAGCACCCAGCTCTCGGACCTGTTCCGCAACAGTGCCTGGAGCTTTGCCTCGCAGATCCTGATGCCCATCTTCGATGCGGGCCGCAACCAGGCCAATATCGAGGTGGCCAAGGCCAATCAGGGCATCGCCCTGGCGCAGTACGAGAAGACGGTGCAGACCGCCTTCCGCGAGGTGGCTGACGCCCTGGCCGGCCTGGCCACGCTGGACGAACAGCTCAGCGGCCAGGAGCAGCAGGCCCGCGCCGAGGCCCAGCGCCTGGCCCTGGTGGAGCTGCGCTTCGGCAACGGCGTGTCCAACTCCCTGGAGCTGCTGGATGCGCAGCGCGCCAGCTATGCGGCCCAGCAGGCCCTGCTGCAGGTGCGCCTGGCCAAGGCCCTGAACCGCGTGCAGCTCTACAAGGTGCTGGGCGGCGGCGCGGCCGACACGGCCAAGTCCTCCTGATCGAGCCCGGCGGCGTCTGCCGCCCATGAAAAAGGCGCCCCGCGGGGCGCCTTTGCTTTTGGGGTGATGGCCGCAGCCGGCTTCAGTGGGCCTGGACCCAGGCCAGGCCTTCGGCCTTGGCATAGCGCAGGGCGGCGCCCTGGCTGTCGAAGCGCGGCACGAAGCGCATGACGCGGTCATGGCTGGCCATGCCCCGGCCGGAGCGGATGGAGACCGCGGCGCTGAAGCCGCCGTCGGCATGAGGTTTGATCATCGGTGAGACAAGGTAACGCCCCACCTCAATGCTGTTTTTGTTACGCATGATGTGTTTGAGGTGTGCGCCTTGATCGGTGGCAACCGTCTTGGCGCGGTTCGGTAATTCGGCCCCCAGGGAGCGGGTCGGGTGGCCGGTCTGTGTGGCTGCTGATCTTCCGGGCATGAGGATGCCCGCGGTTCGCGCTGCTTCTTGTGGATGTGCTTCTTGCAGCGGGACGGCCGTATGTGCAGCGGCCTGTAGGACGAGAGGCAGGGTTGGGAACCTCTGCGCGGCAAGCCCTGTTGGCACAAGGCTACGGTTCGTCGTAAGTGGCGGATTATAGCGCAAGTCGGACCTGCCCCATTTTCCGGGGACGACGTCGACTCCGGCGCTGGGGCATGCTGCGCCCCTTGCCCCGTCACCACTGCGGTTCTGTGAAAGCTGTCGTCGCGCTCGCCCTGACCCTGCTGCCCTGGCTGGGCATGGCCGCGCCTGACGAGGACAGGCTGGGGCGGGCGTTGGGCTATCCCGTGGGCACGGCACACAACTGGTTCTGGCAGGAATCCGTGCGGGTGGGCTCCTTCACCCACCAGGCCGAGATCCGAGGGCTGGTGCGGGGCAAGCCCAATGCCATGGCGCCCGCGCCCATGCCCTTGGCCCTGCCGCGCGCGGCGCAGGAGCCGGCTTTCCGCTGGCGCATCGATGGCCAGGAGCTGGGCGTGGAGGACTATCTGGCCCGTCAGCGGGTGATGGGCTTGCTGGTGCTCAAGGACGGCGAGATCCAGCTGGAGCGCTATCAGTACGAGCGCGGCCCTGAGCACCGCTTCCTGTCCAACTCCATGTCCAAGTCCCTGGTGTCCCTGGCCGTGGGCCTGGCCTTGCAGGAAGGCTATCTGCGCTCACTGGATGACCGGGCCGACAGCTATGCGCCGCGCCTGGCGGGCACCTTGTACGGTGAGACCACCGTGCGCAATCTGCTGCGCATGGCCTCGGGGGCCCGCTTCGAGGAGCGCTACGACGGCCAGGACGATCTGGCGCGCTTTGGCGCGGCGGTACACCGCGGCGATCTGGAGAGCGCGGCGGCGGTGGTCAGCGAGCGAGTGGCCCCGCAGGGCCAGCGCTTCAACTACGCCAGCGCCGAGACGCCTATGCTGGCAGCGGTGCTTCGCGGTGCCACGGGACTGTCTCTGAGCGAGTATCTGCAGAGCCGGCTCTGGCAGCCCATGGGGGCGGAGAGCACGGCCTACTGGTGGAGTGACCGCAGCGGCCTGGAGGCCGCGGGGGGGAACTTCAACGCCACCTTGCGCGACTACGCCCGCCTGGGCTGGCTGCTGGCGAATGACGGGCGGCGCCCCGATACCGGGGTGCAGGTCCTGCCGCGGGACTATCTCCTGGAGGCGACCGATTGGCGGCGGCATCCGCTGGTTTTTCAGCCCGGACGCGCCACGCCTTACTTTGGCTATGGCTATCAGTTCTGGACCTTTCCCGGTCAGGCCCGGCGCTTTGCCTTGCTGGGTGTCTTTGGGCAGATGATCTTCGTGGACCCGCAGCTGCGTCTGGTGATGGTGCACACCGCCGTCAATGCCACGCCGCGCGCCGGACAGACCAGCATGGGCCGTGAGGCCGACGCGCTCTGGCGCGGCCTGGTGTCGCACTACGGCGGGCGCTGGGACCGTTAGGGGCTCAGGGCGCAGGCCCCTGCTGGCGCTGCAGATAGGCCAGCAGATCCGCGATCTTGCGCTCGTCGTAGCCGAAGCCCATGAAGCGCATCTTGGTGCCGGGGACGGTGCCGCTGGGGTCCTTGATGTACTTGTACAGGGTGGCCGCATCCCAGACCAGGCCCGACTTCCGCATGGCCTCGGAATAGGCATAGTCGCCAAGGCTTCCCGCACGCCGGCCCTGCAACTGGTTGAGGTGGGGACCGAAGCCATGGCGCGCCGCCGGCCCCACGGCATGGCAGCGGACGCAGGGGCCAAACGCCGCCCGGCCGGCCACGGGATCGCCCGCGGGCTGGCCCGCCGCCAGCAGGGGCTGGAGCAGGGCGACGACCCCGAGTAAGCGCTTGAGCAGGAGCTGAGACATCGCTGCGGATTGTGCGCTCCGTTCACCCTCCGCATGGTCGCAGGGGGCTCTTCATGGCTGCTTCATGGCTGCATGTCGACACTGCGCTCATCGTCACCAGAGCAGGGAGAAAGATGATGCGAACAAGCCAGCCCCCGATCCAGATCCACCGGCGTTTGGCCCTGGCCCACCTCGCCGGCCTGGGTCTGCTGCTCACGGGCTGCGGCGGGGGCAGCGATGAGGGCAATGTCTACAAGCTCGATGGTGTGCGGGTCAAGGCCACGGTGGACAAGCGCGGCAGCTATGACATCGAAGTCACCGGCGTGGACTGCGAGCTGACCGTGGCCTCGGACAACCGGGTGGGCCGCCTGCTGATCACCGGCGTCAGCAATCGGGTGGTGGTGCGCGAGGGCGTGACCCTCGATCTGATCGACTTCGCCGGCAACAGCAACCGGGTCGAGGTGCCCAAGGGGCTCAAGGTGCGGGTGGTGGACAGCGGGTCCGGCAACCGGGTGAATGAGCGCTGAGCGGCCTGGGCTTGAGCTCGCGCGGCGACAGACCATAGCGGCGCCTGAAGGCCGTCGCAAAATTGGCTGGGTTGTCATAGCCGGCCAGGGCAGCCGCGTCGATGACACGGCTGCCGCAGAGCAGGGCCGCATGGGCCCGCTCCAGCTTCAGCCCACGCAGGTACTGGCCGATGCTTTGGGCGTGGCGTTCGCGGAAGGCGCGCTGCAGCGTGGTGGTGTTGCTCGCAAGATGGCGAGCCATGCGCGCCACCGTCCAGTCATCCACGGCGCCTGCGTGCAGGAGCTCGGTCAGGGCTTCGATCTTGCCCGCTTGCGGGCCCGCCTCCATCGCCTGCGCGCAGCCGAGTGCGGGCAGGGCTTCAAGAATCAGCTGCAGTGCCAGCGCCTCGCGCTGCAATCTCTGGAAGGGCCGGGTGGCTTGGCAATGCGCCATCAGCGAGCGCCCCAAGGCCGTGGCGCGCCGGCCGTCGGGCAAGAGGGTCAGCGCCGCATGACGCTGGCAAAAGGTCTCGATCTGGCTGAAACCCGGCAGCTGATCCAGTCCTCCTTCTGAAAACCAGCGGGGGCCGATGTCCAGCACCAGCTGTTGCAGCGGACCGCTGCGGGGAATGCGTCGCCGCAGCCGCACCGGCTCACGCAGGGAGAGCAGCACGCATTGCGGCTTCTCCCCCGCCAGACGCTGCTCGAAGCCCTGGCCGGCAATTTCCATCTGCCCTTGCAGCATCACGATCAGCTTGAGCCCCGGCTCGATCAGCGAGCTCTGATCCGTGGCTCGAAGCACCTGCAACTCCGCGCCGTGAAGGCTCAGGCTGCCGCGTAGTGATTCGTGCAGGAAATGGCCGCGCAGGGCCAGTCTCTGCTCCTCGGGCACGGGGATGCGGATGTCAGGGGTGGGCGTTTCGCAAAGCATTTGTTGCGCGTCGCAAAGGACGGGCGGCTGGAGTGCAAAGATAATTAATGATAACGATTCGTATTCGTGAATCTGCCTTTGCAGTCCCCATTGCTCCACCGACCATGAAACGCTTGCCCCCGTTCCGCCTGAATCTTCTGCTGAGTCTGCTGCCTTTGTGTGCGTTGGTGCATGCCAAGGAGTCTCCCGCCCAGTTGCCCGTCGTCAAGGTCACGGCCCGCACCGCTACCCAAGACGACACCGTGACGCGCTCGCAGCTGGAGCTGCGCCAGGCGCGCGACCTGAGCGATGTCTACCGCGCCGATGCCGAAATCGCCGTGGGCGGTGGTGGCAGCGCCTTCGCGCAAAAGGTCTACATCCGGGGCATGGAGGAGTCCATGCTGAGCCTGAGCATCGACGGGGCCCAGCAAAACGGCAAGGTCTATCACCACCAGACCGCGCTGGTGATCGATCCGCAACTGATCCGCGCCATCGAGATCGAAAAGGGCACGGCTGCCGCCAGCGCCGGCCCCGGCGCCCTGGGCGGCGCCATCCGCCTCTACACCGTGGACGCGGCCGACTTGCTACGCCCCGGCCAGTCCTGGGGTGCCAGCGGCAGCGCCGGCGCCTACAACAACAAGGGCTGGCGCGGCAGCTTGAACGCCTATGGCCGAACCGAACAGCTGGACCTGCTGTTCGCCGCCAGCCGGGTGACGACCAAGAACTACCGCGATGGCCAGGGGCAGGTGGTGGCCGACTCCGCCAGCGAGCGCGAGCATTACCTGGGCAAGCTGGGTCTTGCACTCTCAGACAAGAGCCGTGTCGTGGCCAGCTGGCAGCGCAGCGTTGACGACGGTGTGCGCAATGCCCGCGCCAATATGGTGGCCTTCGCCCACCCGGTGGTGCCCAATGACCCCATCCCCCAAGAACTGGCGCGCGACACCGCCTCGCTGCGCTTTGAATCGGCCGACTGGTACGGCTTGGGCGCGCTGGAAACCCAGTTCTACCGCACCGAGGTGGGTACCGATCGCACGACAAAGGCCGGTCGCAACTACGGCGAGCGCCTGGACACCCAGGGCTTTGATCTGGGGCTCAAGCGTGGCTTTGGCCGACATGAGCTGAAGTACGGCCTCAACTGGCGCACCGACGAGACCGAAGCGCTCAAGATCCAAGACCGTTTCAAGAACACCGGCAGCGGGCGTGAGCGCTCGCACGTGGCGGGGGGCTATGCCGAAGGCTCCTTGGACCTGGGGCAGGTGGATGTGTCGGCCGGCGTTCGCTATGACAAGTACAGCTATACCGACAACCACAACCAGTCCTACCGCAGCAGCGGCCTGAGCCCGAGTGCCTCGCTGCGCTGGGAAGTGACGCAGGGCCTGGTGCTGAAGGCCGGCCACGCGCGGGCCCTGCGCGGCGTGGGCCTGAAGGAAGCCTTCATGCTGGATATCGCGCGCTGGAAGAACGCGGCCGAGATCAGTCCCGAGCGCGCCGCCAACAGCGAGGTCGGCTTCGAATACGGTGCTGCCGGATGGAACTTCAGCGGCAATGTCTATCGGCAGCAGATCCGGAACTTCATCACCACCTTCTCCTGCGACGCGCCAGGCGGCTGCCGTGGCAACGCCGGTACCGCCCATGTCAAGGGCTATGAACTGGCCTTGGGCTATGGCCGAGGGGTCTGGAGGGGCCGCGCGTCGGTGGCTGAGGCCAAGCCCGATTTGGAGGGGCGCGCACTGGGCGACGGTGACTTGGGCCTGGGTGTGCGCACCGGCCGTACCTGGACCGGGGCGCTGAACTACCGCATGCCGCAGCAGGGCCTGGAGCTGGGCTGGCAGGCTCGCCGGGTCGAGGCCCTGAGCTATCTGCCCACGGGCTCAGAGCAGATGGGGTTTAAGCCGGGCTATGTCGTGCATGACCTGCAGCTGGCTTGGCGTCCGATGCGCGACGAGCGCTTGCGCGTCAACGTCGCGCTGCGCAATCTCTTCGACAAGTTCTACTACGACCAGGCCACCTATGCCTTCAATGGCTGGCAGAACAAGACCCTGGGCTTTGCTGAGCCGGGCCGCGATCTGCGGGTGGAACTGAACTGGCGCTACTGAGCATGGGCATCCGCATGAGCTTCTTGTGGCGGGCTGCGGCCCTGGCGCTTGCCGTGGTGCTGGTGCCCGCGCAGGCTGCGATCACCGTGGTGGACCTGGCGGGTCGCAGCGTGACCCTGCCCGACAAGGTAGAGCGCATCATCCTCGGCGAGGGGCGCATGCTCTCGGCCCTGGCGGTTCTTGAGGGAAGTGCCTTGCCGGGTCGTGTGGTGGGCATGCTGGAGGACTTTGAGCGCCTGGATCCCACAGGCTACGAGCTCTATCGCCAGCGCTTTCCGGCCCTGCAGCAGGTTGCGCGCCTGGGGCGCGGTGGTGCGAGCTTCAGCGTGGAAGAGGCCATCAGCCTCAAGCCCGATGTGGCCATCTTCAGCCTGCGCGGCCATGGGCCCGACGTCAACGACGCGGCAACGCTGGGGCGGCTGCAGGCCGCGGGCATCAGCGTTGTCTACGTGGACTTCACCAAGAACCCGCTGGAAGACACGGCGCGCAGCATCGAGCTTCTGGGGCGTGTGCTGGGCCGCGAGGCTCAGGCCAAGGCCTATCTGGGCTGGCATCGCCTGGAGATGGACAAGGTGCAGAGCCGCCTTGCCCGGGTCAAGCAACGCCCCACGGTCTTTCTTGAAAGCCGGGTCGGCCTGGTGCCGGGCTGCTGCGAAACACTCACCCACGGCATGATGGGGCTGTTCGTGGAAGCAGCAGGCGGGCGCAATATCGCGGCCTCCCTGGTGCCGGGCGTGCATGGCACGGTGTCGCTGGAGTTCCTGCTCAAGGAACAGCCCGAGGTCTATATCGGCACCGGCATCGGCAACCCGGCCTCGCTGGCCAAGGGGGCTGCCAGCATTGCACTCGGCGCCGGTGTGGATGCCAGCGCCGCGGCAGACAGCCTGGCGCGCAGCCTGCGCCGTACCGGCATGGCCCAGTTGCAAGCCGTGCGTTCCGGGCGGGCTCATGCGGTGTGGCATCACTTCAACTACCTGGCCAGCAACCCGGCGGCCCTGCAGGCCATGGCCAAGTGGCTGCACCCGGCCCTGTTTGCGGATGTTGATCCCCAAGCCACCCTGGCCGACTTCTACCGCCGCTTTCAGCCCATACCGCTGACGGGCACTTACTGGACTTCGCTGCCGTGAGGGCGTCCGTGAGTGCGCCCCCGCTGGCCCTGCAGTACCGCCGACAGAACCAGCGCCGCTTGCTGCTCATCGTGCTGCTGCTGGCCGGCCTGCTGCTGAGCCTGTGTGCCGATATCGCCACCGGTCCGGCCGATCTGGGCCTTATGCAGGTGCTGCAGGGCCTGATGTGGCCCGAGACCCTGTCGCAGGGCGAGCAGGTCATCGTCTTCGATGTGCGCCTGCCCTATGCGCTGATGGCCCTGGCCGTGGGTGGTGCGCTGGGGCTGGGCGGGGCGCAGATGCAGACCGTGCTGAACAATCCGCTGGCCAGCCCCTTCACCCTGGGCTTGGCGGCGGCAGCCACTCTGGGCGCCTCCATCGGCATCGTGCTGCAGCCGCAGCTGCCGGGTTTGCCGACCCTGGCCACCGTGCCCCTGCTGGCCTTTGCCTGCGCCCTGTTGGTGACCTCGCTGACCCTGCTGCTGGCCCGCTGGCATGGCGGCGGTGGTCAGACCCTGGTGCTGTTCGGCATTGCCATGTTGTTTGCGCTGGAGGCCCTGGTCTGGTTGATGCAGTTCTTGGCCGACGCCAACACCCTGGATCAGCTGGTGTTCTGGTCCATGGGCAGCCTGAACCGCGCCAACTGGTGGCATGTGGGCCTGGTCAGCGCCGCCGCGCTGCTCGGCCTGCTTGCGGCCATGCGCCATGCCTGGGCCCTGACCTTGCTGCGCGGTGGCGAGGCGCATGCGGCCAGCCTGGGGGTGCAGGTCGAATCCCTGCGCTGGCGCGTGATGGTGGAGGTCAGCCTGCTCAGCGCACTGGCCCTGTGCTTTGTCGGCACCATCGGCTTTGTCGGCCTGGTCGGACCCCATATCGCGCGCCTGCTGGTCGGTGAGCAACATCGCTTCTTGCTGCCGGCCAGCATGCTGGCCGGGGCGTTGATGCTCTCGCTGGCCTCCATTGCCAGCAAGGCCATTGTGCCGGGCCTGGTCATTCCCATCGGTATCGTCACCGCCCTGGTCGGTGTGCCGGTGTTCATGGCGCTGCTGCTGCGCCAGCGGAGCTCCGCATGAGTTTGAAGATTCAAGCCCTGGCGGTGCGCCGTGGCGGGCGCACCATCATTGCCGGCTTGGACGCAGTGCCCTTCGAGCCCGGTAGCCTGACCGCCGTGCTGGGTCCCAATGGCGCCGGCAAGTCCACCCTGATTCAAGCCCTGGCCGGCTTGCTGGCTTCGAAAGGGAGCGTCGAGCTAGACGGGCAGAACCTGAATACCCTGGCGCCGCTGCATCGCAGCCACAAGGTCGGCCTGCTGCCGCAGAGCCTGCCCGAAGCCACCGGGCTAGTAGCCTATGAGCTGCTGCTGGGTGGTGTGCTGGCCAGCGGCGCGAGCCGCGCCGAGGCCGAACAGCGCATCGAGGAGGTGCTGGACCGTCTGGACCTCCGGGCCTTGGCAATGGCGCGGCTGGACACTCTCTCCGGCGGTCAGCGCCAGATGATGGCTCTGGCCCAGGTGCTGGCGCGGCGGCCGCGCCTGATGCTGCTGGACGAACCCACCAGCGCGCTGGACCTGTACTGGCAGCTGGCGGTGCTGGAGGCCGTGCGCGAGGACGCACGCCGGCGCGGCAGCATGGTGCTCATGGCCCTCCATGACCTGGACCTGGCCCTGCGGCATTGCGATCGGGTGCTGGTTCTCGCCAGCGGCGCGAAGCTGGTGGATGGCGCACCCAGGGAGGTGCTGACCCCGGATCTGCTGGCCCGTGTTTACGGCATCGACGCCCGGGTCGAAACCTGTTCCCACGGCAGGCCGCGTTTGCTGGTCGACGGTCTGCTCAACCCTTTGCAAGCCAAGCGGCCAGCCCCACAGCATTTCAATCCTGCCTAGCCCATGTTCACAGCCCAAAGCCATATCAGCACCGAGCGCGCCGACGCCTTCTTGTTCAAACTCTGCAAGCATTTTGGTCGCAAGGTACCGGTGCAGTTCGACGCCAGCCAGGGCGAGGTGCAGTTCGATGCCGGCCTGTGCCGCATGCAAAGCCAAGACGGTAGGCTGCTGTTCACCTGCAGCGCCACAGACCGGGACAGCGCGCTGATGCTGACCCGCA
Source organism: Roseateles asaccharophilus (assembly GCF_004362405.1). GTDB lineage: Bacteria > Pseudomonadota > Gammaproteobacteria > Burkholderiales > Burkholderiaceae_C > Kinneretia > Kinneretia asaccharophila. Next base: position 38,563 of record NZ_SNXE01000014.1, on the reverse strand, counting down.
TCATCGACGGCCATATGGCCATGCTGATGAAACAGCCCGATCTGAGCTTGGACTGGCAGTGGGGCAGCACCGACTCGCCAGCGGCGGCGGGCGCTTTCGTCCCGCGCTAAGGCGGTTTCGTCCGCCCGGGAGCAGCTTCGTCCCAAGCCCGCACCGGGCACGAGGTGGCTCGGGATACTGCGGCCCGCAGCCGGTCGCGGACCGGCCTCACCGGAGATCTGCGTGCCCCGTTATCTGCTGAACGTGAACGCCCGAGCTCGGGCGGTGGATGCGCCAGCCGACATGCCCTTGCTCTGGGCGCTGCGCGATGAGCTGCAGCTGTGTGGCACTAAGTACGGCTGTGGCAAGGGCCTGTGCGGCGCCTGTACCGTGCATGTGGACGGTCAGGCCGTGCGCAGCTGCCAGCAGCCGGTGTCCGGCGTGGCGGGGCGCAAGATCACCACCATCGAGGGCCTGGACCCGCAGGGGCGGCACCCGCTGCAACGTGCCTGGGTCAAGCTGGATGTGTCGCAGTGCGGTTACTGCCAGGCGGGCCAGATCATGCAGGCGGCGGCCCTGCTCAAGCAGCAGCCCCGCCCCAGCGCCGAGCAGATCGACGCGGCCATGGCCGGCAATCTCTGCCGTTGCGGCAGCTACATCCGCATTCGCGCGGCCATTGCCGAAGCAGCTTCCAAGGGAGGCGCAGCATGAGCGGTGCACTGAACCGGCGCGGATTTCTGCGCGTTACGGCGGTGGCCGGTGGCGGGTTCTTGATCGGCCTGGAGGCTTCGGCCAAGGCAGGGGCTTATCACTTCCAACCCCATCCGCTGATCCTGCTGGAGGCCAGCGGCCGGGTGCGCCTGCTGGCCAAGAACCCGGACATGGGCCAGGGCGTCAAGACCTCGCTGCCCATGCTGATCGCCGAGGAGATGGATCTGGAGCTGTCTCAGGTGCACATTGAGCAGGCAGGTGCTGATCCCAGGCTGGGGCCGCAGGGGGCAGGCGGCAGCCGCTCGGTGGGTTCTTCCTTTGAACCCCTGCGCCAAGCCGGGGCTACGGCACGCGCGATGCTGCTCACGGCCGCGTCCCAGCGCATGCAAGTGCCTCAGGCCGAACTGCGCACCGAGCGCGGCGAGGTGATTCACGAGGCCAGCGGACGCCGCCTGCGCTATGGCGAGTTGGCGGCCGCTGCGGCCCTGCTACCCATGCCGCCGGCGGACAGTGTCAAGCCGAAAGCCCGCAGCGAATGGCGGCTGCTGGGCCGCCGCCAGACCCAGGTAGATGCCGAGGCCTTCACCCGCGGGTCGCCGCTGTTCTGCCTGGATCACCAGCGCCCCGGCCAGGTCTATGCGATGGTGGAGAAGGCGCCCGAGTTCGGCATGGCGCCGCTCAAGACCAATGTGGAGGAAATTCGGCGCCTGCCCGGCATCGTGGATGCCTTCGTGATCGACGGCACGGTGGATGCGCTGCGCCGGCACCACAACTATCTGACCGGCTACTGCCCGGGTGTGGCCGTGGTGGGCCGCAACAGCTGGGCGGTCATACAGGCGCGGCGCCGTCTCAAGGTGGAGTGGGCACGCGGTGCGCATGCGCAGGAGCGCAGCGAAGATTGGCCAGCCAAGGCCGAGGCCTTGCTGGCAGCGCCCGGGGCGCAGGTCTGGCGCCAGGACGGCGACGCGCCGGCCGCCTTGCGTGGCGCTGCCCAGGTGTTGGAGGCGAGCTACGCTCTGCCCGTGCTGGCGCACATGACCATGGAGCCCATGAGCTGCTTGGCCGAGCCTCTGCCGGATGGCGGCCTGCGCCTGCTCACGCCCAGCCAGTTTCCGCAGGACATTCCGCAGGTCTTGGATCGGGTCTTGGGCATCCCTGCCCACAAAGTGCAGGTCCATATCCCGCGTCTGGGCGGCGGTTTCGGGCGTCGCTACGAGAACGACTTTGTGCTGGAGGCTGCCGTGATCGCCCAGCGCTTGCAGCGCCCGGTCAAGCTCTTCTACAGCCGCGAGGACGACACCCGGCACGATTACTACCGCCCCTTCGCCTGGTACCGATTGAGCGCTGGGCTGGATGCGAAAGGCCGCATCAGCGCATGGAAAGAACACCGCGTGGAGCATTCGCTTCGCAGCAGTCAGACGCCCAAGGAAGCGGCGTTTCAGTTCCCGGCCCGGCTGCTGGACCATTACTTGGTCGAGGCGACGGTGCTTGAGAGTGGCTTGCCGGAAGGGCCGTACCGAGCGCCTGGCGCCAACCAACGCGCCTTCGCGGTTGAGAGCTTCGTGGATGAGTTGGCGCATGCCGCGGGACAGGACCCGCTGGCGTTTCGCCTGAACTTGCTGGGCGAGGATCGGGAGCTTCAGAGGCCGGATTTCAGCACTGCCCGCATGAAGGCCGTGCTGCGCCTGGCGGCCGAACAGTCGGGCTGGGGGCAAGCCTTGCGTCAAGACCCGGGCGTGCGCAGGGCGCGCGGCATTGCGGGCTACTTCAGCTACCGGGGCTATGCCGCCCATGTGGTCGAGGTGGAGATCAGCCAGCGGGGCGAGCTGCGGGTGTTGAGCGTAACTTCGGCCGTCGATGCGGGCCCCATCATCAACCGCTCCGGCGCCGAGGCCCAGGTTCATAGCTGCGTGATCGACGCCCTGTCGTCCACCTTGTACCAGCGCATCACGCTACAGGACGGTGCGGTGGTGGAGGGCAGCTTCGACGATGTGCCGCATCTGCGCATCACCGAGGTGCCGACCCGCATCGATGTGCACTTCATCGAGCGCGATATCGCGCCCAGCGGCCTGGGCGAGCCGCCGCTACCTCCGGTGCCGCCGGCCCTGTGCAATGCCATCTTCGCGGCCTGCGGCAAGCGCATCCGCAGCCTGCCCGTGCGTCTGCACGATTTGTCCTGGAGCTGAACCCCCATGAAAGCCATCACCCTCTCGGCCGGCCTGCTGCTGGCGCTCGCCCTCTTGTCGGCACCCGTCCGTGCCGAGGAGCCCCTGCTGCCGCGGGGCTTCAAGCTGCCGGCGCCCCTGATCACCGAGCGCTTCGTGCTGCGCCCCCTGCAACTCGTCGACAGCGCGCTGGACCATGATCTGATCGCGAGCAGCGTGCGGCATCTGGATCAGGAGGTCTATCCCGGCGGCAGGTGGGCCGCCTCGATGACACCCTTGCGCGCTCAGGTCGAGGCCGGCTACTACCAGTTCCAGTTCGAGGGGCGGCGTGGCTTTGCCTATATGGTGATGGATCCGGCACAGCAGCGCTCCTTGGGTCGTGTCTACGTCTGGAAGTCCGAGAAACGTGGCCATGACGCCATGCTCAACTACTTCGTGCGTGAAAGCGAGCTGCCAGGCGGCCTGGCCGCCGAGCTGGATCGTGCGCTGCGCGACTGGCTGGCGCGCGACTGGCCTTTCAAGCAGGTGCTGCACTATCGCGAGCTGGGCAGCGCCGCCTACCGCGCGCTGCCGAACAAGCAGTGGGTCGAGCGGGCGCCGGAATCTTCAACGGCGCAGCCTTGATCAAGGGCGGGCTGGCTTCTGCCCGCCCATCTCACATCTGCTTGAACAGATGGGCGTAGCTTTCCGCCACCAGCAAGGTGTCCTCATGCTGCTTGAGCTTGACCTGCAGGCGGCCGCGGAAGTCGCGCACCACGCCGGCCACGGCCCCGGCATTGACCAGGGTGGAGCGATGGATCTGCCAGAACTGCTGCGGATCCAGTTCCTCCACCAGCTCCTTGAGCGGTTTGCGGATCAGGGCCTCGCCCTCGCGGGTGGCGACCCGGGTGTACTTGTTGTCGGACTGGAAGTACAGCACCTCGTCCACCGTGATCAGCTTCAGCGTCTGCCCCACCGAGGCATTGATCCAGCGCAGAAAGCCCTGGCCCGCCGAGCCGGCAGACGCGGCGGGCCGCTGGCCCAGCTGACCCAGCACCGTGCCCAGCTCTGCCGGCGGGCCCGCCAGGCGCTGCTTGATGCGGCCTATGGCGGTAAACAGGCGCGAGGCCTGCAGCGGCTTGAGCAGATAGTCCACCGCACCCTGATCAAAGGCGGCCACGGCATGCTGGTCATAGGCCGTGACGAAGACCACATGGGCGCGCCCGGCGACTTGCTGCGCCACCTCCAGGCCGGTGGCGCCGGGCATCTGGATGTCCAGAAAGAGCACATCGGGGCGGTGCCGATCCAGCAGGCGCAGCGCCTCGATGCCGTCCGCCGCTTCGCCCACGACGGACAGCTCGGGCCAGAGCCGGTTCAGATGTTCGACCAGCTCCTGGCGCAGGGTGGCCTCGTCCTCGGCCACCACGGCGGTCGGCGCGCTCAGGCTTCTCATGAAGTCAACTCCAGGGTGAAGAGGGTGGCATCCTCGCTGCTGCGGCAACGCAGCTCGGCAGGGCCACCGACCAGGGCGCGCAGGCGCTCGGCCAGGGCTTGCAGCTCGGCATCGTCGCCGCACAGCCCCGGTAGGTCCAGGGCCAGCAGCAGGCGCAGGCCTCGGCCGTCCTCCAGCGTTTCCAGCGTGAAGCTGCAGTGCCGCGGCAGGCGCGGGGTGGCCTTGCGCAGGGCGCGCTGCAGCAGGGGCAAAAGCAGCATGGGGGGCAGGGGCGTGTCGCGCAGGGACTCGGGGCAGTGGTGGCTGAACTGCAGCGCCTGCTGCTGGCGCCCGGCCAGCACGGCCAGATAGCTGTGCAGCAGCTCGGCCTCATGGGCCGGGCTCACATGGGGCTCGCGCAGGCGGGGCAGGGCCACGCGCAGATGGTGGATCAGGCGCTCCATCTGCGGCGCGGCCTCGGGCCGGCCCTGGGCATAGGCCTGCTCGATCTCTACCAGGGTGTCGAAGAGGAACTGCGGCTCCACCTGGGCCTGCAGGGCCGCCAAGCGGTTGGCCAGGGCACGGCGTGCCAGCTGCTGCTGCTCATGCTGCAGCCGGGCCAGGCTGGCCTCGGCGCGGCGGCGGCGGCGCTGCCACTCGATCAGGCCGACCGCCAGCATGGCCAGAATGAAGATCTGCAGGGTTTGCCCCAGAAAGCCCAGGGTTGGCGAGGTCGGACGCTTGGCCTTGCCTTTTTGCGCGTTCAGCAGTTCGTCCACCGAGGGCCAGTCCAGCACACCGACCAGGCCACGCAATGCCAGCTGAGTCAGCAGGGTACCGATCAGCGTGGCCAGGGCCAGGCGCAGCAGCCGCTGCGGGTGATCCGGCTGGCGGTTCAGGGGGGGCAGCACGCACAACATCATCAGCAGGGTGACGATCACCGGCAGAAAGAGCTGGCGGCACAGGGCGGCCAGCCAGTGGGGATCCTCGCCGATGTCGATATAGCCGCCCAGATCCACCAGTGCGCTGAGGTCGATCAGGCCAAAGCCCAGGGCCAGAAGCATCAGCCCCATGAACTCGCTGCGGCTCAGGGAACGCCAGTCGCGCCAGAGCCGGCGCAAGGGTGCGGCCAGACCGGCGACCGCGCCCGCTGCTGCGCCGGCTTCGGCGCTCATCTGCCGGCTCATGTCGCGGCCCCGCTCACGGGCTTGGGCGCCGGCAGAGGCAGGCGCAGGCGCGCCACCACGCCGCGTGGCTGGGCGGCCTCCAGCTCCAGGCTGGCGCGGTCGCCGAACAGGGCCGCCAGCCTCGCCCGGGTGTTGGCCAGCCCGACGCCCGAGCCGCCGCTGGCGGCAAAGCCCTGGCCGTTGTCATGGACCTCCAGCAGCAGGCCAGCCTCGTGGTGGCGTGCCCGGATGTGGATGGTGCCGCCCTCGGGCAGGGGCGAGAGCCCGTGCTTGATCGCGTTTTCCACCAGGGTGGGCAGGACCATGGGTGGCAGGCTGGTGTCCATCAGCTGGGGCTCGGCCTCGATCTCGAAGCGCAGGCGCGCGCCCATGCGCATCTGCAGGATGCTCAGGTAGTTGCGCACCAGCTCCAGCTCCTGGCCCAGGGTGGACTCGCCGCGGCGCATGCTGGGCAGGGCTGCACGCAGATAGGCGATCAGGCTCAGCAGCATGTCGCGGCCGCGTTCGGGCGCGGTCTCGTACAGGCGCTTCACATTGGCCAGGGTGTTGAAGAGGAAGTGGGGCTCGATCTGCGCATTCAGGGCTGAGAGCTGGGCCTGCAGCTGCTGGGCTTGCAGGGCCTCCTGGCTGCGGGCGGCCTCTTGCAGCTGCTGGCGGGCCAGGCGCTCGGCGCGGGCGGCCTGCCAGAGGCTGTAGGCCACGCCGCCCAGCAGGGTCCAGAGCAGGCAGGTGGAGAGGGCCCAGCCCCATTTCCAGTGCACATTGCCCTCGCTCAGGCGCACCAGCAGATGGCGGGCGACCGTGCCGAACGCGGCCCCCAGAAACAGGGCCAGGGCGCGCAGCAGGGCGTGCCGGCCCGGCGAGGCGCCCGGCCGGGCCAGCCAGGCCTCCACCAGGGCCACGGCCGCCAGCAGGCTCATGCCGGTGATCAGGCTTTGGCGGGTGAAGCGCACGGTCGTGTACAGCCACTCCGACAGCGGGGCCCCGGGCACATACCAGCCCAGGGCGCGCGACAGGGCCATGCCCAGGCAGAGGTAGAAGACGAGGGCGATGGTCCGCAGATTGAAGATCTGCACCAGGGCCAGGCGGGAGGAGGGTGGCATGGCGCGGATTCTCGCGTGCCGGACCGTTGCGGGGTGGGGCATGCGACGGACCCGGTTTACAGGGCGACGAAACCCGTCTGCGGGCAACCCGGTCTGGCCGATACTTGCCGGCTGGTCAGCAGGAGTCTGGGAAATGAGGATTGATATCGGCGGCGGTGTGCGCCTCTTTGTGGATGTGCAGGGGCCGGGCCTGGTGCCCGACGGGGTGCGGATGCGCGAGAAGCCCACCCTGATCTGCATGCATGGCGGCCCGGGTTTTGACCACAGCGCCTTCAAGCCCGGCTTTGACGCCCTGGCCGACATCGCCCAGATCGTCTACTACGACCACCGCGGCCATGGCCGCAGCGATGCCCGCCCGAGCGAGGAATGGACCCTGGACACCTGGGCCGACGACATCGTGCGCCTCAGCGATGCCCTGGGCATCGAGAAGCCCATCGTGCTGGGCCAGAGTTTTGGCGGCTTTGTGGCCCAGCGCTACATCGCCCGCCACCCCGGACATGCGGCCAAGGTCATCCTCTCCAGCACCTCCCACCATATGGGGCTGGAGCGCAAGCTGGACTGGTTTGGTCGGCTGGGTGGCCCCGAGGCCCGCGCCGCGGCCGAGGCCTTCTGGAGCCGGCCCGACCCGCAGACCTGGGCGGCCTACTGGAGCCGCTGCCGCAGCCTCTACAACACCCAGCCGCCGCTGGATCCGCAGGCCGGTGAGCGCACCCTGGCGCGCACCGAAATCCTGCTGCACTTCGTGGCGCATGAGAAGCAGGGCCTGGACCTGCTGCCGGGCCTGGCGCGTGCGGCCTGCCCGGTGCTGGTGCTGACGGGCGACCAGGATCCTGTCTGCCCCATCGAGGACGCGCGCGAGATCGCCGCTGCCCTGCCCGAGCGCTGGCGCCATTTCGCCTGCGTGCAGGGCGCCGGTCACGGCACCTGGCGCGATAAGCCGCAGGAGGCTTACGCCGTCCTGCGGAACTTTCTGCTGGCCTGAGGCCGGCAGCGGCTTACTTCTTGTCCTGTTCGCGGCGGCGCTTGGCCGCCCAGAGCAGGGCCAGGCCGGCCGTCATCAGGGCATAGGTCTCGGGCTCGGGCACGGCGGCCAGGGCGGCCACGCCGGTGGCGGTGAAGTCGGTGAAGACACCGTCCACGCCCAGCTTCAGATAGGCCTCGATCTCGGACTTGCCATCGGAAAAGCCCAGCAGGCCGCCGTCATCACGCATGGTCCAGGTGTGGACGAAGAGGCCGTTCTTGTGGGCGGCCTCGATCACACCGGTGCTGCCGACCACCAGGCGGTCCTTGCCGTTGACCACGCCGTCGCCGTTGCGGTCCACGCCATCGGCCACGGTCTTGAGCAGATAGGGCTTCCAGGGGCCAATGCCGTCGGCATAGGTCTTGACGAAGGACAAGCCAACATTGCTCACCAGGTCTGCAAAGCTCAGCAGGCCGCCATTGGCCTTCACATCGGCGGGTTGGTCATAAGGAGCGGCCAGGGACAGGGAGCCGTCGGGCTTCACGTCATCGGCATCCACCAGCTGCACCAGCTTGATGTCGGTGCGTGTGTTGAGGTACTGCAGATTGCCCACCTCGAAGCTCTGGATGAAGACCGGCGCATTGCGGTCATTGCCATAGGCGGCGTGCAGGGTGGAGACCAGCTTGTCCTCGAAGTAGGTCTTGGAGAAGCCTAGGCCCTGGGACACGCCCTGCATATAGGTGGAGTGCTTGAGCTCGGGATAGATGCCGATGGTGCGGCCGGTCTCCAGGCTCTTTTGCTTGGCCAGGGCGATCACCTCGTCCAGCGTGGGAACCTGGAACTGACCGTTGTACTGCTGCGGGCGGTTGGCACGGGGCTGCACCGCGCGCAGGGTCTTGAGTTCGGCCAGGGTGAAGTCTTCGACATACCAGTCGCTGCTGGTGACCCCGTCCACGGTCTTGATTCTCTTGCGGTCGGCAAAGGCGGCGATGCTGGCCACATTGGTGGTGGCACCGATGGTGGGTTCGTGGCGGGCCACCAGCACGCCGTCCTTGGTCATGACCAGGTCGGGCTCGATGTAGTTGGCGCCCAGCTCGATGGCCTTGGCATAGGCCTCCAGCGTGTGCTCGGGCAAAAGGCCCGAGGCGCCGCGGTGGGCGATGATCAGCGGCGCCTTGCCGTCCAGGGTATTCCAGGCCAGGGCGGCGGGCGCCGCGGCAGACAGCAGCAGTGCGGCTGCCAGTGCCGGCAGGGTCAGGGTACGTTGCATGAGGACTCCTCCTGAGTGTTGTCAGGAATCATCGAAGGCTTACATGAAGCTTCGATGTTCCGGGAGGAGTTTTTGTAGTCCGTTCGGCCTAAGGTCGAACCTGGGGCAAGACCTGCCCCTAGTTTGAAGCGATCAAGGCCTTGAGCTCCCGCTCCAGCAGATGCGCGTCACCCAGATTGATCTCCAGCAGGCGCCGCAGATGGGTGATGCTCTCGATGTCGATGCTGCGGCACAGCATGCCCACGCGCTTGCCGTCCAGCTCCATATGCGCCACCTCGCCGGCCATGGAGATGCCGGCTTCCAGCTCGGCCAGTTCCACCGAGAGCAGGCAGGGATCACCCGGTTTGAGCGAGGCGCGCTCGGGCAGCTGCAGGAGCGCGCCCTTCAGGGAAAGATCAATCACCCTGACGGCCAGCCGCTCGCTGGTGGTGGTCAGATGGGCCTTGGCGTCAAAGGCGACGCGGGCGAATTGACGGCGTTCGGTGCTGATGGCGATCTCCCGGTGGCGCGCCCTGATGCTAGCACCGCGCCGCGGCGCGCGGGAGCCCCGCAGCGCGGCGCGGGACGCGCTCAGAAGTCTTCGTGGGCGTAGATGGTGCTCAGCTCGATGGCATCCCGCAGGCGCATGGGGGCGGCACCCTCCAGGCCTATGGATTCCAGCAGATAGAAGCAGGCGCGCAGAAAGGCCTCGGTTTCCTGCCGTGCCTTGTCGTGGGCCAGGCCGCTGAGTTCGCCGGCCCGGCTCAAGGCCGCATGGCCTTGACGGGCTTGCACATGCCCCGAGACCTCGTGGCGCGGCGCGGCGTAGCGTTCGGCCAAGCGCTGCAGCAGGCCCTGCAGCTCGTCACCGGGCTCCTGCTCGCCCAGCATACGGCAGAGGTCGCCCAGCAGGCGCTCCGCAGCGGCGGCCAGCAGGCGGGCTGCGTGGTCGCTGCCGCCCGCCAGATACAGCGCCGCACCCATGTCCACATATTCCAGGGCCAGGGCCAGACGGGGCAGATCGCTGTCCTTCTTGTTCGTCATGGGTGAATGAGGGGCGTCGAGATGTGAGGCTGGGGTATCCGGCTGTCGCGCCTGGGGCTGCGCCGGTGAGTCTGGCCCGAGTGTAGGGGCAGCTGGCATCGAGCCACAGGGGCTTCACCCTTTGGTGGGTGGGGCGGGAGCCTGGTTTTCTCTTTGTTACCTTGGGGCGAGGGTGGGCGGCATGCGCCTGCCGCTTGCGGTCAAAATCCGTGAACTACCGTGCAGCGCCAGGAGCCATGTCATGAATGAGAACGCCCACCCCGATCGACGCGAGCTGCTGCTGCGCCTGGGCGCCGCGGGTCTGGGACTCGCGCCGCTGGGGCTGCAGGCCAAGGAAGACGGCAAGAACACCTATGACGAAGAGTCCATCCTCAAGGCTGCCACGGACTTCTTCGGCAACACCACCGAAGGTCTGGCCAAGGTGATCGAGAAGGCCTTCAAGGAACAGGGGCGTCCCAACGCCTATATCAAGGGCGAGGAGGCCAGCGCGGCCCTGACCATAGGCCTGCGCTATGGCGAGGGCCAGCTGGTGATGAAGGGCGGTGGCGGTGCCCGCGTGTTCTGGGCCGGTCCGTCCATAGGCTTCGATGCCGGCGCCAATGCCTCCAAGGTCTTCACCCTGGTCTACCGACTGCCCAATAGCGCCGCCATCTACCAGCGCTTTCCGGCCGTGGATGGCAGTGCCTACTACGTCGGCGGGGCGGGCATCAACTACCAGCGCCTGGACAACATCACCCTGGCGCCCATACGCCTGGGCGTGGGCCTGCGTGCGGGCGTCAGCCTGGGCTATGTGCACTACCGGCGCGAGAAGAGCTTCAACCCCTTCTGAGTCGGGGGCGGGCCGGGCTCGGCGGCCGCCAGGCGCGTAGTCCAAACGGCAGGGTTGGCTCCACGAGGCCGACATCGGCGCTCCAGAGAATGCAGGCGTGCTGCGGAAATCGCAGCGGCCCGCCATCTGTGGAGTGACCATGAGCCAGCCCCTTGCCCCTCTCAAAGACTTTTCCCCCTCGCGTCGCGGCCTGCTGCGCAGCGCCTCAGCCGCGGCAGCCCTGCCCTTTGTCGCCAGCTTGGGCGCCCTGCAGGCCCGGCAGGCCCATGCCGCCGGCACCTCGTCCCTGGTGCTGGGCCCCTATGGCCCCATCGCCCCGGTCAATGACCTGAGCACCGGCCTGCCGCTGCTGCAGCTGCCCGCGGGCTTCAGCTACAAGAGCTATGGCTGGTCCGGCGACGCCATGAGCAATGGCAAGCCCACGCCGCGCGCCCACGACGGCATGGCCGTGGTGCAGAGCCGCCGCGTCGGCCGCAGCACCGAGCTGGTCCTGATCCGCAATCACGAGGTCTCGACCGGCCCCGACGCCAGCTACTTCGGCGCCCCCGCCGTCTACGACACCGGCATGTCCGGCAGCAGCTACTTCAACGGCGGCACCACCAATCTGGTCTTCCGCGACGGCAACTGGATCCGTACCGACGCCAATCTGGGCGGCACCCGGACCAACTGCGCCGGCGGCCCCACCCCCTGGGGCACCTGGCTGAGCTGCGAGGAAGTCAGCTCCGACAGCGTCAGCACCCAGGGCAAGAAGCACGGCTATGTGTTCGAGTGCGCGGCCGACCCCAGCCAGACCACCGGCCAGCCCATCGTGGGCATGGGCCGCTTCGGCCATGAGGCGGTGGCCATCGACCCCGCCTCGGGCATTGCCTATCTGACCGAAGACCTGTCCGGCAAATCGGGCTTCTACCGCTACATCCCCGATGTGCTGCCGGGTCGACTGGGCAGCTTGGCCCAGGGCGGCAAGCTGCAGATGGCCAAGGTCAAGGGACAGAACAACGTCAATATCGCTCCGGCCGAGCTGGACCAGACCTATGAGCTGGAGTGGGTGGACATTGCCAACCCCGATCAGGACCGCGGCACGGCCGTGGCCGTCAACGGCTCGACCATCAGCAATTGCGCCGGTCCCTTTGTGCAGGGCTGGGCCCAGGGCGCGCTGCGCATGAACCGGGGCGAAGGCATCTGGTACCACGCCGGCAAGGTCTATGTGATGGACACCGCGGGCGGTCCGGTCAGCCGCGGCGCCATCTGGGAGCTGGACCTGGCCAGCCAGGAGATGCTGTGCATCTTTGCCAGCGGCTCCGAGCTCTCGGGCGACAACGGCGACAACCTCTGCGTCAGCCCGCGCGGCGGCATCGTGATCTGCGAGGACGGCGGCGGTGCTACCGACGGCTATGGCTTCGGCACCCGTCTCATGGGCCTGAGTGCCGAGGGCGAGACCTTCATCTTTGCCAAGAACAACGTCAACCTCAGCGCTGCCCAGCTCAGTGCCGCGGGCAAGCTCAGCAGCCTGGCCGGCGATCGCCGCAGCGCCGAATTCTGCGGCGCCTGTTTCGACCCCACGGGGCGCTACCTCTTCGTCAATATCCAGACGCCCGGCATCACCTTCGCGATCAGCGGCCCCTGGGCCAAGGGCCCGTTCTGAGCCCCGCCCCCTCGTCGCATCGCCCTCAGTCTGCAAGGAATCCCGTCATGAAATTCAGCAAGACCCTGATCTGCGCCGCCCTGCTGGGCCTGGGCGCCCAAGCCCAGGCCGCCCAGTATCTGGGCGCCACCGGCACCGGCGTGACCGTTGCCGACCTCTCCAGCCCCGGCCTGCTGGGCTTTGACCTCGACTTTGCCCAGCGCAGCCAGGTGAGCCTGAGCTTTGCCATCGAGGCGCAAGATCTGGCCCCGGGCGCCCTGAGCTTCAACGCCCTGGTGCGCAACCTCAGCGGCCTGGGCTTCGAGGGCGTGAGCCTGCGCCTGGACGGCGCGCGTTTTGCCCTGCCCGCCGGCAGCCTGGCCACCGACGGCTTCCAGGCCGTGGCGCAAAGCGGCCATGGTGTCGACCGCCTCTGGGCCAAGTTCAGCGAGCCTGGACTCACCACTGAGTTCTACATCGGCAACCCTCTGGCCAGCGTGGGTGCCCGTGACTGGACCCTGGACCTGTCCGGCCAGCAGGTCGGTGACACCTTCCGCATCACCGTGGCCGTGCCCGAGCCCGGCACCTATGCCCTGATGCTGGCCGGCCTGGCCGCCGTGGGCTTTGTGGCGCGTCGCCGCAAGCCGTTCTGAATCTCTTCCATGCCAATCACCATGAAACTCACCTCTGCTTCCAAAGCCCTGAGCGCCCTGGCCTTGCTGGCGCCCCTGTATGCCCAGGCCAATGTGCCGCAGCAGACCCTGAGCTTCCAGCAAGGCCTCAATGGCTATGCCGGCACCCAGGACACCATGATCCGCAGCAACGAGACCGCCACCGGCGCGGGTCAGAGCAGCAGCGGTGACTCGCGCGGCCGCAATTTCGGCGGCGTGGACTTTCTGAGCGTCGATGGCGACGACGGCAGCCCGGGCAACAAGCCCAACCAGGGCCTGATCCGCTTCGACAGCCTCTTTGGCACCGGCGCCCAGCAGATCAAGTCCACGGACAAGATCGTCTCGGCCACGCTCAAGCTGAACGTCTTTGATACCGGCAGCGGCTTCAGCCTGCATCAGATGCTGCAGACCTGGCAGCAAGGCACGGTCACCTGGAACAGCATGGCCAATGGCGTGCAGACCAATGGTGTTGAGGCCGCAGCCAACGCCCTGGTCAGCGTGGGCTCGAATAACAGCAGCGGCAATGTCGCGACCGGCTGGCTCAGCCTGGATGTCACGGCCTCGCTGCAGCAGATGCAGTCGGGCCAGTTGGCCAACCACGGCTGGCTGCTGCAACCTTTTGTCTCGGGCACCAATGGTGTGGACATTCGCAGCAGCGAGTTCGCCACCCAGTCCTTGCGCCCGCTGCTGGAGGTGCAGGTCTCGGCCGTTCCCGAGCCGGGCAGCTACGCGCTGATGGCCCTGGGTCTGGTCGCACTGGGCTTGCGCGCGCGCCGTCGCGTCTGAGCCGGGCGGGGGAGCGGCAGCCTTCGCGCCGCGTCCGGGGGCGGATCAGTGACGGCCGTCAAGCGGGCTTGTTCGATGAGCGGGATCAAGGTCGGCTGACTAAGATGGCCTGAAGATCCCTCACCCGCCAGTTCCGGCGGGTTCGGCTTTCGCACAGGAGTCCGTCCCCATGTCCGCCCCCTCGCTCGACCCCTCTCTTTCTCCCCTGTCGCCGGCCAGCTCGGCGGCGCTTCCGGCCCAGGAAATCAGTGCCGAGGTGCTGCAGGAGAAGTACGCAAAGGGCGAGGAGCGGGCGCTGGACGAGGTCCGGCTGCGCGTGGCGCGGGCCCTGGCCGAGGTGGAAGCGCCGGACCAGCGCGCGGCCTGGACGGCGCGCTTTCTGGACGCCCAGCGCCGCGGCTTCATCCCGGCCGGCCGCATTCTCTCGGCGGCCGGCACCGAGCTGGCCGCCACCCTGATCAACTGCTTTGTGCAGCCGGTGGGCGACTCGATTGCCACGAATGAGGATGGCGTTCCGGGCATCTACACCGCCCTGACCGAGGCGGCCGAGACCATGCGCCGTGGCGGCGGCGTGGGCTATGACTTCAGCCGCATCCGCCCCAAGGGCGCCTGGGTGGGCTCCACCCGCAGCCATGCCTCCGGCCCGGTGAGCTATATGCGGGTCTTTGACCGCAGCTGCGAGACCGTGGAGAGTGCCGGGGCGCGACGCGGCGCCCAGATGGGCGTGCTGCGCTGCGACCACCCGGATATCGAGGAATTCATCCACGCCAAGGACCAGGGCGATCTGCGCAATTTCAATATCTCGGTGGGCGTGACGGATGCCTTCATGCATGCGGTGCTGGAAGGGGCCTCGGTCGAGCTGGTGCATGCGGCCACGCCCAGCGAGGCTCAGAAGGCGGCCGGCGCCTATCAGCGTGCCGATGGCCTGTGGGTCTATCGCAAGACCCCGGCGCGCGAGCTCTGGGACCAGATCATGCGCAGCACCTATGACCACGCCGAGCCCGGCGTGCTCTTTCTGGACCGCATCAACAACGACAACAACCTCTACTACTGCGAAACCATCGCGGCCACCAACCCCTGCGCCGAGCAGCCGCTGCCGCCCTATGGCTGCTGCTGTCTGGGCTCGGTGAACCTCACGCTCTTCGTGCGCGAGCCCTTCACGCCCCAGGCCCGTTTTGACGAGGCCGAGTTCGCCGAGGTCTGCGCCGTGGCCACCCGCATGCTGGACAATGTGCTGGAGGCCACGCCCTGGCCCCTGCCGGCCCAGGGCCTGGAGGCGCGCAACAAGCGCCGCATCGGCCTGGGCTTCACCGGCCTGGGGGATGCCCTGGTCATGCTGAACCTGCGCTACGACAGCGAGCCCGCGCGCGAGCAGGCGCGCCGCATCAGCGAGCTCATGCGCGATGCGGCCTACGGCGCCTCGGCCGATCTGGCCCAGGAGAAGGGCGCCTTCCCGCTCTTCAACGCCGATCTCTATCTCTCGGGCGGCAACTTCGCCTCGCGCCTGCCCCAGGGCCTGAAGGACAAGATCCGCGCCCAGGGCCTGCGCAACTCCCACCTGCTCTCCATCGCGCCCACCGGCACCATCAGCCTGGCTTTTGCCGACAACGCCAGCAATGGCATCGAGCCTGCCTTCAGCTGGGCCTACACGCGCAAGAAGCGCCTGGGCCAGGCCGAGGGCGGCGGCTTCAAGGAATACCAGGTCGAGGACCATGCCTGGCGCCTCTTCCGCCATCTCTATGGCGAGCAGGCCCCGCTGTCCGAGGCCTTTGTCACCGCGCTGGAGCTGCGTGCGGCCGATCACGCGGCCATGGTGGCCGCGGTGGCGCCCTATATCGACACCTCGATCTCCAAGACGGTCAACGTACCGGCCGACTACCCCTATGCCGACTTCCAGGACCTCTACACCCAGGCCTGGAAGAGCGGGCTCAAGGGCCTGGCCACCTACCGGCCCAATAGCGTGCTGGGCTCGGTGCTCAGCGTGGAGCCGGCGGCCGTGCCCGAGCCGCTCAAGCCGGTGGCCGAGGCGGGCGCCGGCAGCAACCAGCGCCTGCGCGTGGAGCGCCTGCCCAAGCAGGTCATGGCCTCGCTGCGCTGGCCCAGCCGGCCCGATCTGCCCGGCGGCAATCCGGCCTGGAGCTATATGATCCGCCACCCGCATGGCGACTTCGCGCTCTTTGTGGGCGAGTTGCCGGCGGAGGGGCCGGATGCCGGTCTCTTTGGCAAGACCCTGCCCTTCGAGGTCTGGGTCAATGGGGCCGAGCAGCCCCGTGGCCTGGCGGCTGTGGCCAAGACCCTGTCCATGGATCTTCGGACCAACGACGCGGCTTGGCTGCGCCTCAAGCTCGATGCCCTGGCCACCGTGGCCGAGGAGCGGGCCTTCGAGATGCCCATGCCGCCCAGCGGCGAGTCGCGGCTCTTCCCCGGCGTGGTGGCCGCCACGGCCGCGGTGATCCGCTGGCGCGCCGAGCAGCTGGGCGCCTTGCAGGAGGGTGGGCCCACGCCCGTGATCGACGCCATGTTCAGCCGCGAGGAGCCCCGCACCAGCACCATGGGCACCCTGGCCTGGGCGGTGGATGTGGACAACCCCGCCACGGGCGAGCTGTTCACGCTCACGCTCAAGGAGGTGAGCCTGCCCACGCCCGAGGGCGGCACCGTGACCCGCCCCTGCGCCATGGGCTTCTCGGGCAACTATCCCAAGGCCCTGGACGGCATGGCCCGTCTGCTCTCGCTGGACATGCGGGTCATGGACCCCGCCTGGATCGGCATGAAGCTGCGCAAGCTGCTGAATGTGGGCGAGCCCCTGGGCCACTTCATGGCGCCGGTGCCCAATCTCTGCGGCGAGCGGCGCCAGCAGATCTGGCCCTCCACCGTGGCCTATGTGGCGCGGCTCGTCATCCACCGCTATGCCATGCTGGGCATCCTGGACGAGCAAGGCCTACCCCTGGTGGAGATGGGCCTGCTGCAGTCGCCGCTGGCGCCCAAGAGCGCCCCGGGGCTGGCCGTGCAGGCGCAGGCCGGCAAGCCCTGCCCGGAATGCGGCAACACCACCATGATCCACAAGGACGGCTGCGACTTCTGCACCGCCTGTGGCTATGTGGGGCAGTGCGGCTGAGGGCGGGACAGTCGCTCTCCACAGCTCGATGCGCGCCGAGCACCCAGCGCCGGGCGCGCCATCGCTCGGCAGCGTTGCCACGCTTTTGCCTTGACCGGCTTGCGCTGGGGCGGATACCCTCGCGCCCGAGAGCGTCGGCCGCAAGATCCGGCGCCGGCCACCCATCGGCCTGCGGCAAGCCATGCCCTGCCGAGCACCCCATCCCCCCAGCAGGAAACCTCATGAAGCCCGTGACTCTCCAAACCATGGCCGCGCTGCCCCTGACCCTTGCCTTGTGCGCCGCCCTGCCGGCCCAGGCCCAGCAGGCCCGTGGTGTGAATCCCGCCGAGATCGACAGCCGCTTCGACGTCATCGTCAAGCATGTGGGCCTGGAGCCCGACGGCAAATCGCAGAGCCTGACGCTCAAGTACGACTACAAGCTCAACCAGCAGTGGGGCCTGAACTTCGAGCTGCCGGTCTACACCCGGATTTCCCAGCCCGGCTTCAGCAGCAGTGGCAGCGGTGATCTCTTCGCCCGCGCGCGCTGGATCGTGCCGGACGGCGCCTGGACCTATGGCGCGTCCATGGAGACCGTGCTGCCCATTGCCAGCCGTGATGCCCTGGGCACGGGCCGTTACCAGCTCAACGCCGGCCTGCTGGCGGTGCGTGCCTTCTCGCCCAGCTTCCTTGCGGCCGCCGTGATCAAGCAGACCACCTCGGTGGGCGGCGACAGCGATCGCGCCAAGTTCAGCAACACCGATGTGCGCGTGGTGCCCGTCTTCATCCTGCCCCAGGGCTGGGCCATCACGGGCGAGTTGCGCCAGACCTGGGAGCATCGCGGGGCCGAGGCCAATTGGCAGCGTGCCGAGATCACCCTGAACAAGCAGTTCGATCAGAACTGGGCGGGCTCGCTCTCGGCGGGCCGCGACTTTGGCGACCGCAAGGATCGCGGCGCCATCTCGGCCGCCGTGAAGTACTTCTTCTGAAACCTGCGCTCAGGGCCGAGCGGCCGGTTCCGGCCGGCGCCGGTGTATCCAGCCGCCCAGACCGGGCAGCCCCAGCAGCTGCAGGTTCAGATCCATTGTGGCGCGGTCCTCAGGCCGGCTTGGCGCGCAGGGCCTGGCCGGCTTGCGCCAGGGCCGCGGCGATGGCCTGCAGATGCCCGGCATCGGGTTCGGGCCAGTCCTGGCCCGGCCCGTGCAGACGGGCCAGGGCGGCCGGGTCCAGCAGGGCCTCGCGGCGGAACTCCAGCTGCAGCGCGCCGATCTGGGCCTGGCCCAGGGGGCGCAGCAGGGCGCCGAAATGCTGGGTTTCGTACGCGCCCTTGTAGGGCTTGTTGAGCCGGATTGCGCGCTGGCCCTCCTCCTCGCTCAGCCCCAGGGCCTGGGCCCAGGCCGCAGCGATGCGGCGCAGCTCGGCGCCCGACAGGCTCAGGGGCTCACCGGCTTCGTCGCCTTGCTCGTCGCCGCGGTTGCCCAGATTCATCCAGTCCGGCAGGCGGTCCTCGGCCGGGCGTTCCACCACGATGGCGCCATCGGCGCGCATCTTGGTGTTCATGGTGTCGTGCAGGCTGATCACGCGCAGCGGGGCGCCGGGCGGGCGCTTTTCCACCAGCAGTTCCAGCACCTGCTCGCAGCAGGCGCGGTAGACCGCCACCGTGCGCTCCGCCGCCTCCCGCAGCACTTCGCCCAGGGCCTGCCACTCAGCGGGCGAGGTGGGTTCCAGCAGCACGTCCTCACCGCTGAAGGTGATGGGCCGTATCGCGTCCACCCCGCCGAAGCCCGCGGGCTCGCCAGAGCGCTGGCGGGCCAGGCGGCGGAAGAACTCCTGCAGGCCACCCAGGGCGTCGGCCGGCGGAGCACGGTTGGCGTCCTGCACCAGGCGCGACACCGGGTTCTCGATATAGACCACACCCGCATCCGCCGCCGCCCAGGCGCGGCCCAGTGTGGACGTGAGGCAGTCCGAGTAGTCGCACTGCTTGCGCAGGCTCAGGGCCGGCGCGATGTGCGGGCGCAGCTCCGCGGGGAAGGCGGCGCTGGCATGCGGGCCCAGGACCAGGGTGTCCACACCCTCAGCCACCTCGCTCAGGGCCTGGCGGCCGCGGGCCTGCCAGAACACCAGCTCTTCGGGGCGGAAGCGCCGCCCGGCTTCTATCCACAGCAGATCCTTGGACATCGATGCCTCACTTCAGTGACGCCAGCAGCAGGCCGACCCCGACCGACACGGCGGTAAAGATCAGCGTAGGCAGCAAGAAGGAATGGTTGATCACGGCCGCGCCGATGCGGGTGCTGCCGGTGCGGTCCAGCTCCACCGTGGCGATCTGCGAGCCATTGGTGGGCAGCAGAAAGACCCCCACCACGGCGGGCCACATGGCGGCCAGGGTGGCGGGTGAGAGCCCCAGGGCGATGCCGATGGGGATGATGGAGAAGGTGGCACTGGACTGGCTGGTGGTGATGGCCGCCACCGCAAACAGGGCCACGGCAATCATGATGGGCGCCTGCTTGGCCAGCTCGCCCAGACCGCCCACGATCACGGCTTCATTGGCGGCGATGAAGGTATTGGCCATCCAGGCCACGCCGAACAGGGCCACCACGGCCACCATGCCCGAGTCGAACAGCGGGCTCTTGACGATGTCGCCGGCCTTGATGCGGCACAGGGCCGTGATCAGGGCGGCCACGGTGAACATGGTGATCTGGATCAGCTGCGAGAGATCCACCTCCATGAGCTTGCCCTTGGCGTTCACCAGGGGGCGCAGCTCCTCGAAGATGCCGGCGCAGACGATGAAGGCCACACCGGCCAGGAAGATCAGGGCCGAGCGCTTGCCCTCGGCCGTCACCGGCTTGGCCTGGGCTTCGCTGCTGGGCGGCTGGAGCTCGCCCGAGGCCAGGCGGGCCTGGTACTCGGGGTCGTCTTCCAGCTCCTTGCCGCGGCGGTTCATTACGAAGGCGCCCACGATGATGGCCAGGATGGAGGCCGGCACGGTGATGGACAGGATGTCGGTGATCTTGAAGCCCAGCGGCGCCAGCAGGCCCACCATGGCGGCCGTGGCCGCCGACACCGGGCTGGAGGTGATGGCCAGCTGGCCCGCCGTGGCCGCCAGGGCCAGGGGCCGCTCGGGCCGCACCTTGTTTGCGTAGGACACCTCGTAGATCACGGGCATCAGGGAGTAGTAGATATTGCCCGTGCCCGCGCCCATGCAGAAGCCATAGGTGGTGAGCGGCGCGACGAAGGTGATCTGGCGCGGGAAGCGCCGGATCAGCTTTTGCGCCAGGCTGACCAGGTAGTCGATGCCGCCGGCCAACTGCATGGCGCCGGCCGCGGTCACCACGCTCATGATGATGAGCATGGCGCTCACCGGCACGCTGCCCGGGGCGATCTTGAACAGCAGCACAAAGGCCAGCACGCCCACGGCGCCGAACAGGCCGATGGCCATGCCTTTGTAGTGCACCCCCACCGCGATCAGACCTATCACCATCAGGCCCTGTATCAGGATCAGAAGCATGTCCATGGTTTCTCCGCTGTCTATGTTTGTCCGGCGGCCCCAGTTCCCTGGCGCGGGTGCCGCCCTGTATCGCCACGCCCGGCGTTGTGCTGCTTGTACCGTTTCTCAGGAGGACTCGGGCGGGCGCGCGGGCGCCTTGTACCAGTCGCTCTTGGGCACCACGACCGCCTGGCTGGGCTGGCCCAGGAAGTGCGGCGACATGATCTGAACTCCGTGCTCGTTGAACACGTCCTGGATGGTGGCATGCAGGGCCGACTGTATGGGCACCCGCTGCATGGCGCCATCAATGCCCACAAAGAGCTCGTACTCCACATAGAAGTCGGAGAGTGCGCGCTGGTAGACATAGGGTGCCGGACTCTTGAGCACGCGCGGTGTGCGCTGCGCGGCCTCTTCCAGCATGGCGTGTACCTGGCGCCAGGGCACGTCATAGCCGATGGTGACCTTGGCCGTGAGCAGGGTGCCGTGGGTGTGCGAGAGCTTGGAGTAGTTGTGGATGGGGCTGGCCACCAGCACCGCATTCGGGATGGTGATCTCCTCGTTGCGTATGCTGATCATCTTGATGGCCAGGGACGACACCTCGGTGACCACGCCCTCGATGCCGTTGACGACGATGAAGTCGCCCTTGCGCAGGGCCCGCGAGTACACCAGCACCAGGCCGCTCATGGCCTGGTTGACCACGCCCGAGGAGCCCAGGGTCAGCATGAGGCCGAAGAGCACCGACAGGCCCTTGAAGGCCTCGCTGCTGGAGCCGGGCAGATAGGGGTAGGCAATGGCGATGCCCAGGCCCCAGACCATGAGGGTGACGATGCGCCGCGTGGCGGTGGTCGTCTCCTGGTGCAGAAAGGGCAGCTGCAGCCGGCCCTGCTGCACGGCGTTGAAGAAGTAGCCCAGCACATCGGCCACCGCGCGCGTGAGCAGCAGCACGATCAGCACCGTGGCCAGGCCGGGAATGCCCTCCAGCGCGCCCTCGGCCACCCAGGCCAGCTTGTCCAGCAGCCAGCCATCCAGCTCATGCGCCAGCGGCTGGGTGGCCACAAAGCTGGCCAGGGCCAGACGGGTCCAGACATAGGCAAAGAGCAGCAGCACCAGCCACAGAATGATCTGGGTGGTGCCAATGGCCAGGCGGGCCAGCAGCTCACGCCAGTCCACGCCCACCTGGCGGGCCGCCATGCGATCACGCAGGGCCTCCAGGCGCTGCAGGCTGCGGCGGTAGAAGGCCAGGGCCAGGGCCACCAGGGCGGCAAAGCCGGCCGTGACGGCCACGGCCTTGAGCAGGCCCATCAGCAGCAGGGGGCGGTCATTGGCCGCGTGCCAGGCCTTGCGCGCCTGCTCCAGCCGCGCCAGCGTCTGGCGGCTCAGGCTTTCCAGGCTCTCGCCGCGCGCGCTGTCGGCGTCCCCCTCCACCACCGAGAACAGATTGGTATCGCCCAGCATGAACTGGGTGCCGGGCGTCTTCTGGAACTCAAAGGGCAGGGCCTGCAGGGGCAGGTCCATGGAGGACTCGGGCAGGGCCTTGATGCGTTCCAGCGCGATGTCCACCCGGCGCTGCGGCGTGGCGCCCGCGATCACGGCGCGCAGGGTGACGATGTCGCGGTTGAGCAGTCGCAGCGTGGCCGGCTGCGGCGCGTCCTTGTCGCCGGCGGCGCCTTCCACGCGCTGAGCGCCTGCCTCCAGGGCCAGGGCCAGCCCGGCACACAGACAGAGCAGCAGGGCCAGCAGCAGGTGGCTCAGCAGGCTGGCGGCTCGCCGAGCGGGGAGGGGTGAGGCAGCGGTAGGGGATGACATGGCGTGACTCAGGGGTGCAAAGTGGGCAGGGCGGCCTGGGCCGCACGGGCGCGCCGCTCGGCGTCATGGCGCAGGGCGCTGAGGGCTTGCCACAGGGCCTGGCCCCGCCAGGGGCCGGCCTCGGCGGGCCGGGCGGCGAAGCGCAGTCGCTCCAACTGCTCCAGGGCCTGGGCCAGGGCGGCGTCCTGGCGCCAGAGAGACGCTTCCGCCGGTGGCAGGCCTTGCAGCCAGGCCGCCAGGCTGGTTTCCGCCTCATCGGCCAGGCCCCGCCGGCAGGCCCGGCGCAGGCGTCGCCACAGCCGGGACGGCTCCGGGACGCCCTGGATGGGGGCCGGGTCTTGCCCATGCCGGTGGCGCCGCCGGGCCAGCGCCGCCGCGGTGGCGGCTGCCAGCAGGGCGGCCAGGCCCAGGGCCGGCATCAGGGCGTTCGCCACGGCGCCGGATTCGGGCTCGGAGGCTGGCTCGGCACTGGGCAGGGCAAAGGGATCGGCGCGCTCCTGGGCGGCGCGCACCGCCAGCACGCGCCCCTCCAGCCGGCTGACGCGGCGCCGCCGCGCCTGCAGATCCCACCACACCAGCTCCACCGCCGGCAGCTCGATGCGCCCGGCCTGCTCCAGGGTGTAGACGCCCTCGTGGCGCAGCGTCAGCAGGGCATTGGCGGCCGCATGGGCGCGCTGCTCCTGCACGCTGGCGGCCTGCACATGCAGGCGGGTGCCGGTGGCGGGGCCGAAGTCCGGCGTCGGCAACAGGGGGGAGCTGCTGTCGGTCAGCAGCACGATCTCGCGGCGCAGCAGATCGCCTACCTGCAGGTCCTGGGCGGGTGTGTCCTCGGGCCACCAGCGCTGGCGCAGCTCCAGCCGCCGTGCCGCGACAAAGGGCTGGATGTCCTCGGCCCCGGCCGGCACCCGCACCTGCAGAGTCAAGGGCGCGGGCGGGGGCAGGCGCTGCGGCTGGCCGCCGCCGGGATGCACCAAGAGGGGCTCCCCCAGGCTCACGCGGATCTCGCCCGGCTGCACCGGCAAGAGTCGGTAGCGGCGTATCAGGCCGGTCCAGCGCCGGCCGCCCAGCTCTTCGAAGCGGGAGTCGGGCGAGCCGCCCACCAGCTCAACCAGGGCGCCCTCGG
Organism: Roseateles asaccharophilus; assembly: GCF_004362405.1. GTDB lineage: Bacteria > Pseudomonadota > Gammaproteobacteria > Burkholderiales > Burkholderiaceae_C > Kinneretia > Kinneretia asaccharophila. Next base: position 15,342 of record NZ_SNXE01000014.1, on the reverse strand, counting down.
CCGCCAGCGTGGTGGGAAACTCCACCGGGGCCTGGAACCAGCTGCTGACCCAGACCTCCAGGCTCAGCATCAGCACCTCACCCACCTCCAGTCCCTGGCTGCGCCCCTCCAGGCGCCAGCGCAGGCGCGCGGCGGGGGCGGCCTGGGCGCGGGCGGGCAGGGCTGGCAGTGCCAAGGGGCTCAGGCCGGCAGCCAGCAGGGTCAGCAGGCGGCGGCGTTGCAGCCGCAGGGGCGTGCTTGTGCGGCCACGGCTCATGGGCTGACCTCCTGGCGTGGTGGCGCGGTCTCGCGGGCCTGGATCTCGAACTTGCGCCGCAGAAAGCCCGCCGGGCTGGTGTCCAGGCGCTGCAGCCAGAGGCTGTTGATCTCGGCCTCGGTGAGCCGGCGCGGCGGCCCGGGCTTGCGGGCGCTGCGCTGGCCCGGCTCCTTGCCCTCGCGTTCGCCCTCGCCGGCCTGGGCGTCGCCATCGGGCGGAAGCTTGGGCTCGGGCGGGATCAGTCCGCGCACCCGTTCCCGGTCCTGCAGGGCCTCGGCCCAGCCGGGCAGGCGCAGCAAGGCCTGGTCGTAGGCGGCCACGGCCTCTTCATACAGGCCCTGGCGGGCCAGGGCCTGGGCCTGGTTGAACCAGGCAGCGGCCGAGTCCACGCGGGCGAAGTCTTGCGCGGCCTGGGCCCACTGGCCGGCGCGCGCGTGGGCCAGACCGCGCCAGAAGGGATCGGTGAAATGCCGGGCCGCCCGCGCCGGGTCTCCGCGCTCCAGCCACCAGCGGCCCTGCTGGTCGGGCGTGAGCCACCAGCTCATGAAGCGCTGGCTCCAGCTCGATGTGTTCGGGGCCTGGGCCCAGGCCGGCGAGGGCTGGCCACCCAGCACCAGCAGCAGGGCTAGCAGCCAGGCGGCCTGCGCCTGCAGCACCCAGCCGCGGCGCAGCGAGAACAGCAGGGCAAGCAGTCCCGGCCAGATGAACCAGGGCCCGCGGTCCAGCCAGCGCCGCGAGCTGTCCTCCTCCTGGGCCTGGGCGCGGTGGCTGGCGATCAGGGCCTGGATGCGCTGCAGATCGGTATCGTCCTGGCTGAGGCTGATCAGGGCGGCGCCGCTGCGCTCGCGCAGGGCCTTGAGCCCCGCCACATCCAGCCGCGCGCTGCGCGAGCGGCCCTGGGCATCGGTGATGAGCCGCCCCTCCTCGTCGCGCAGCGGTCCGCCCTCGGCTGTGCCCAGGGCCCAGACCAGCAGGCGCTGGCGCGAGCCCTGGATCAGCTGGGCCGCGGGGGCCAGATCGCTGGCCGGCCAGTCGGCGGTCAGAAAGAGCACGCTGCCCGGCACCGGGCTGCGCTCCAGCCACTGCAGGGCCAGGGCCAGGGCCCGTGCCGGGGCCTGGCCCGGCGTGGGCATCAGGGGCGTGGACAGGGCGTCCAGATAGTCCAGCAGCACCTGCCGGTCCTTGGTGGGCGGCAGCACCAGATGGGCGCTGCCGGCATAGACCAGCAGGCCGGTGGGTGCATCGCCGCGCTGGGCCAGCAGCTGGCGCAGCTTGTCGCGCGCCCGGTCCAGGCGCCGCGGCGGCAGGTCCACCGCGTCCATGGCCTCGGACAGGTCCAGCGCGATCATCAGCGGGGCCGCCTCCTGGGCAAAGGGCGCGGGCTCGCGCTCCCAGGCCGGCCCGGCCCAGGCGATGCAGAAACAGGCCAGGGCCAGGGCCAGGGTGTCGGCCGGGCGCAGCCAGGCGCGGCGCCCGCCGCGCAGCAGCAGATGCGGCAGCAGATGCTCGGCAATCACGCCGCGCGGCACGGCGCTGGCGGATTCGCGCCGGCCCCATAGGGGCAGCAGCAGGATGGGCAGCAGGGCCCACAAGGCCTCGGGACGCAGCCAGTGCAGGGGCAGCAGGGCTCCGAACATCTCAGCCATGGGCCAGCTCCCGGCGCTCGCGGCGCGCCGCCCAGGCGCTGGCAATCAGGCTCTGCAGCACATGGGCGCCCAGCAGCAGCAGCGCGGCGCCCAGGGGCCAGTGGAACAGGGGGCGGCGTGGCCGGGCCGACAGAGTCTCGTGATCGCGCGGTTCCAGCGCATCCAGCTCGGCATAGATGGCGCGCAGGCCCTCGCGGTCGCTGGCCTGGTAGGCCTTGCCGCCGGTGGCCTCGGCCCAGGCGCGCAGGCCGGCCAGATCGGCCTCTTCGCCGGCCTTGGCCGCGGCGCTGCCTATGGCCACGGTGTAGAGGCGCACGCCGCGCTGGGCCGCGATCTCGGCGGCCTTGGCCGGGGGCACGCGGCTGCCGGTATCGCGCCCATCGGTCAGCAGCACCAGGGTGCGCTGCCGGGCCTGCGATTCCTCGAACACCCGCAGGGCGAGGCCGATGGCGTCGCCAATCATGGTGCGCGAGCCGGCCATGCCGATGCGCGATTCGGCCAGCAGGGCCCGCACCGTGTCGTGGTCCAGGGTGAAGGGAACCTGCACATAGGCCTGCTGCCCGAAGACCAGCAGGCCGATGCGATCGGCGCTGCGACGCTGCAGAAACTCCTCGCTCACCTCCCGCAGCACGCTCAGCCGGTCCTGGGGGCGGCCCTGGGCATCGCGGAAGTCGGTGGTTCGCATGGAGGGCGAGAGGTCCACGGCCAGCAGCCAGTCGCGGGTGGGCTTGGTGCGGGTGATGGGCGGCTCCACCCACTGCGGCTGCATGGCGGCCAGCACCGCGGCCGTCCAGGCCAGGCCCAGCAGCAGCCAGGCCGCGAGGCCATGGGGCAGCACCACGGCGCCGCTGCGCGGCTTCTGGCCGCTGCCCTGCACCGCCAGTTCGAAGAAGGGCACGCGCAGGGCCGTGCGGCGGCTGCGATGCGGCGGCAGCAAGGGCATCAGCAGGCCCAGGGGCCAGAGCAGGGCGGCCCAGGGCAGGGCCCACTCCAGCTGGCTCAGCAGGCCCAGCAGCTCGGCCGGGCTGAAGCTGGTGGGCAGGCTCATGCGGCGGGCTCCGGCGGCCGGTGCTCGTGGATCCAGCGCTCGATCAGGGCCAGCAGCCCGTCCAGCTCCGGCCAGGGCAGGGCGCTCTCGGGCAGATAGGCCCAGTCACCCAGACGGCGGCCGGCGCCGCGCTCGAAGGCCGCGTCGGCGCCGGGCAGGCTGCGGTCCAGCCAGCGCGCCCAGTCCGGCCCTTGCAGCGGCGCGATCTGCTCGCGCGGCGCGTGGGCCAGGGCCAGGCGCCGCACCAGGGCGGGCAGTTCGCGGGCGGCAGCCAGGCGCTGCGCGGGCGCGGTCTGGCCGGACTTCAGCAGCACGCGCAGCTGCTGCAGGCGTCTTGCCGCGAGACGGCGGTAACGGCGCGCCTGCCAGCGCTGCCAGGCCCGCCAGCCCAGCCAGGCGCCCAGCAGGAGCAGGGCCGCGGCCAGCACGGCCCAGCCCACGGTCTGGGGCATCCAGCTCGGGGGTGCGGGCTCCAGCAGGGGGTGCAGCTTCTCCAGGGCCGCGGAGGCGGCGGCTTCGGCGGGGGCGGGCAGGGGGGCACGCGCGGACGTCATGGGCAGGCGGGCATTCCTCAGAGCCGCGCCGCCGAGGGCGGGGTCTTGTCCAGGCCGCGCGCCAGCTGCAGCAGGGCGGGCTCGGTATTGAGCAGGGGCAGAACGGCGCAGCCCAGCTCGGCGCGCAGGCCGCGCAGGCGTTCGCTGCGCTCCCGGGCCAGGGTGGCCAGGCCCTCGATGACGCGGCGGTCGCCATGGTCTATGGGCAGCTGGGCCTGGCCGTCGCTGACCACCAGGCGCACGCCTTGCGTGGTGGTGCTGGCGTCTTCCCAGATGGGCAGCAGCACCAGATCGTTGTGACGGGCCAGTTCCAGCAGCAGGGAGCGGCTGCGCTCGCCCAGGCCGTCAAAGTCGGAAAAGATCGCGATCACCGCGTCGCGCGGCGCCTGCTGCACCAGGCGCTGCAGGGCGGCATCCAGCTGGGCGGGGGCGGGCGGCACCGGGCTGTCGGCCCGCAGGGCATGGTTGCGGCTGCGCAGGCGTTCCAGAAACTGCAGCAGGGAGCGCCGCCCGCGGCCGGGCATGACCTCGTCCAGGCCGTCGTCGGCGATCACCAGTCCGCCCACGCGATCGCCGCCGGCCAGGGCGCGCCAGCCCCAGACGGCGGCGGCCTCGGCCGCCACCACGGAGCGCAGCGAGCCGCGGCGGGCGAAGAACATGGAGATGCGCTGATCCGCCACCAGCCAGGTGGGGCGGTCACGCTCCTCGGCATAGACCCGCACATGGGTGCGGCCGGTGCGGGCGCTGGCGCGCCAGTCTATGGTGCGGGTGTCGTCGCCGGGCTGGTACTGGCGCAGCTCGATGAAGTCCAGGCCGCGGCCGCGCACACGCGAGCGGTGCCGGCCGGCCAGGAGGCTACGGGCCGAGGCCTGCTGCGGCGGCCAGCGCACCCGGCGCGCCGCGAACTCCAGACCCAGCAGCTGCTGCCAGTCCAGATAGACGCCCGCGGCTGCGGGAGCGGGTTCGGCCGCGCTGGTGCGGCGCCAGGGCCAGAAGCTGCGCGGGCCGGCCATGGCGCCCTCGCTCATGGTGCGGCGACGGCGGCCAGCAGGCGGTCCACCACCTGATCGGCCTGCACGCCGGCCGCCAGGGCCTCGTGGCTGAGCAGCAGGCGGTGGCGCAGACAGGCGTGGGCCACGGCGCGCACATTGTCCGGGCCGACGAAGTCGCGACCCTGCAGCCAGGCATGGGCGCGGGCACAGCGGTCCAGGGCGATGGTGCCGCGCGGGCTGGCGCCCACCTCGATCCAGCGCCCCACATCCTCGCCCACGCTGGCGGGTTCGCGCGTGGCCTGGACCAGGTCCACGATATAGCGCTCGATGGCCTCGGCCACATGCATGGCATGCACGCCGCGGCGGGCCTGGGCCAGATGATCCAGGGCCGAACCCTGGGCCTGCGGCGCGGGCGCGGGGCTGGAAGTCGGGCCGGTAGGGCCGGCGGGTGCGGCCGCCAGCTTGGCCCCCTCCTCGGCGCGCACCAGGCGCATGATGTCGCCCTCGGCCTCGCGGCCGGCGTAGCCGATCACCACCTTCATCAGGAAGCGGTCTGTCTGCGCCTCGGGCAGGGGGTAGGTGCCCTCCTGCTCGATGGGGTTCTGCGTGGCCATGACCAGAAAGGGCTGGGGCAGGCGGTGGGTCTGGCCCGCCACCGTGACCTGGCGCTCTTCCATGGCCTCCAGCAGGGCGGACTGCACCTTGGCCGGGGCGCGGTTGATCTCGTCGGCCAGCACCAGGGGCGCAAAGACCGGGCCGGGCTGGAACACGAAGCGCGAGCCCTCGGGGCCGCCCTGGTGGTAGACCTCGGCGCCCACCAGATCGGAGGGCAGCAGGTCCGGCGTGAACTGGATGCGTGCCAGCGGCGCACGCAGCTCACGACCCAGGGCCTTGATGGCCCGGGTCTTGGCCAGGCCCGGCAGGCCTTCGAGCAGCACATGGCCGTCGGCCAGCAGGGCCATCAGCAGGGCCTCGATGACCGCCGGCTGGCCGATCACCGCCTCGCCCAGCCGCTCACGCAGCTGGGCGAACGCCGCCTTGGCGTCCTGACTCAATCCAGGCCTCGCGTATCACCCATGCGCAGGGTGCCGCTCTTCTGGCGCGGCTTGCACTCCTGGAAGCTGGCCATATGGGCGCCCACGGTGTCCTGGATCAGGCCACCCAGGGCCACGCCCATCTTCATGGCCAGGTCGTTGCTCTTCTGGCCGCCATGGCGCTCGAAGGGGTCCATGCGCAGGTTGTAGACCAGGGAGCTGGGCTTGTGATAGTCGAAGAAGCCCTCGCGGGTCTGGAAGTGCGACTTCCAGGGGCCCACGCGCACCGCGGTCATATTGTTCTCGTCGTAATAGATCAGGGAGTTGCGGGCCGAGGGCACGTTGCCTGTCCAGTGGGCGAGGTTGTCCACGCCGTCGATGCAGACCTTGTCGCGGGCCTTGAGCTTGCCGCGCACATCGCCATAGCCGGCCGCGGCGGCCAGGGTGGTGAACATGTCCTCATGGGTCTGGATGCCGTTGGACACCTTGCCCTTGGGAATCTTGGCCGGCCAGCGCACCAGCATGGGCACGCGCACGCCGCCCTCCCAGGTGCTGGCCTTTTCGCCGCGGAAGGGGGTGGAGCCGGCGTCCGGCCACCAGGAGACCATGGCGCCGTTGTCGGTGGTGTAGACCACGATGGTGTTCTCGGCGATCTTCAAATCGTCCAGATGCTTGAGCAGCTGACCCACATGGCCGTCATGCTCCATCAGGCCGCTGCCATAGACATCGAACTCGCTGGAGATGTCGCTGGCCAGGTGCTTGGAGCCCGGCTTCAGATGGGTGTAGATGTGCATGCGGCTGGGATTGAACCAGGCCAGGAAGGGCTGCTTGGCCTGGGTCGCATTGCTGATGAACTTCTTGGTGCGGTCCAGGAATTCCTCGTCCACGGTCTCCATGCGCTGGGTGGTCAGCGGGCCGGTGTCCTTGACCTTCTGCTTGCCCACCTTGCCGAAGCGCGGATCGACCGTGGCATCGTCTTCCTGCGTGGCCACGGAGTCGATCACGCCGCGCGGACGGTAGCGCTGGTTGAAGCCGGGGTCCTTGTTCCACATGCGCAGCTCGGGCTCTTCTTCCGAGTTGAGGTGGTAGAGGTTGCCGTAGAACTCGTCAAAGCCATTGACCGTGGGCAGGTGGCTGTTGCGGTCGCCCAGATGGTTCTTGCCGAACTGGCCGGTGCGGTAGCCCAGCTCCTTGAGCACCTTGCCCAGGGTGGGGTCGCGCTGGTCTATGCCCACGGGCGAGCCCGGCAGGCCCACGGTGGTCATGCCGGTGCGGATGGGCAGCTGGCCGGTGATGAAGGCCGCACGACCCGCGGTGGAGCTGGGGTGGGCGTAGTGATCGGTGAAGAGGATGCCCTCGCGCGCGATGCGGTCGATATTGGGCGTGGGCACCATCATGCCGTGGCTGTAGGCGCCCACGTTCCAGTAGCCCACATCGTCGGCCATGATGACCAGGATGTTGGGGCGCTGAGCGTTCTGCTGCGCCAGTGCCGGCGCGGCGATGCCCGCACTGCTGGCGGCGACGGCCGCCGCGATTGCGGCACGGCGCCATTGGGGACGGTTCTGGGTCATGCGGGCCTCCTATCGGTGTGGTGATGCATGGGTTGTAGTGCTGTCAGCGGCCCAGCCGCTGACGTATGACAGGCATGTCCTTCTGGACCTGGGCGTAGAAGCGCTTGAGCCCTTCGCAGAGGTAGTTCAGGCCAGCTGTGCCATCCGGGGTGGTGATCAATCGGTTCTTGGGGCACTCGCCCCAGCACAGGGCGAGCTGGGGGCAGCCGCGGCAGTAGTCGGGCAGGGTGTCGCGCTTGGCCAGGCCAAAGGCGATCTGCTTCTTGGAGAAAGCCAGATCGCCCTCGTGGGTGTCGCGGATATTGCCCAGCTTGTACTCGGGGTAGACGAAGTGGTCGCAGCTGTAGAGGCTGCCGTCATGTTCCAGGGCCATGCCCTTGCCGCAGATGGGCGCGCTGGTGCACATCTGGGCCGGCAGGCCCAGGGACTGGGCCACGGCGCTCTCGAACACATTCACATGCACGCGGCCGAAGTCGCGGGCCAGCCACTCGCGCCAGATGCTGCAGAGGAACTCGCCGTAGTCGCGCGCATCCACCGACCATTCGGTGACGATGGACAGGGGATGGTCGGGCCGGGTGCGCGGGCTGCCCAGGCGCGGGGCCGCGGCGTCCTTGAGCGCGGGGCCCTGCTGCTTGAAGCTGCGCGGCTCCACGCAGGGCGTGAACTGGATGCGGTAGGTGCCGGGCACGCTGCTCAGAAAACGCCAGACCTCCAGGGGTTGGCGCGCCACATCGCGGTTGACCACGCAGAGCAGGGCAAAGGGCACCTCGTGCTCGGCCAGCAGGCGTGCGGCCTGCATGACCTTGTCGAAGGTGGGCGTGCCGCCCTTGGTGGGGCGGTACTTGTCGTGCAGTGCCTGCGGCCCGTCCAGGCTCAGGCCCACATGAAAGCCATGCTGCTTGAGAAAGCGCGCCCAGCTCTCGTCCAGCAGGGTGCCGTTGGTCTGCAGATCGTTCTCGATGCGCTGGCCCGGCTTGCGAAAGCGCGCCTGCAGGGCCACGACCTTCTCGAAGAAGCCCAGGCCCATGACCGTGGGCTCGCCGCCCTGCCAGGAGAAGACCACCTCGTCCCCGGTCTGGGCCTCGATGTACTGGCGGATGTGCTGCTCCAGCAGGTCCGCGGCCATGCGGGCATTGGGCTCATGGCCCAGCAGCTCGGTCTTGTGCAGATAGAAGCAGTAGGGGCAGTCCAGATTGCACAGCGCCCCCGCCGGCTTGATCATGGTGTGGAAGCGGTACTGCCGGCCCGCCGGTAGCGGCGGTAGCTGGCACTGCGGCCCCGCCGCCTTCTGTTCTTCAATGGAAAGAGATTCAGCCACGCGCCCACACCTGTACCGTTGCGCGCTCCTTGGCGCCCAAGGGGGTCTTGTACCAAAAAATGATGCTGTCTATGAAACGGCGCTCGCCCGGCAGATCGATGATGCGGGTCGCACCACCGCGCTCGATGAACTGGCGCACCTCGATCTCGCGGGTCTCGCCATTACGGAAGCGGATGCGCAGATTGAGCATCTCCACCGGCGCGTTGAAGACGCGCAGCCGGATGGCGCTATAGGCCCGGTCGGCGCGCACGCGGATCTCGTCGCGATCGACGGCGCGACGCGCCTGTGTCTCAGCCAGCTTGCGCCAGCCGCGGCCGGGGCGGCCACCGATGCGAAAGCCCTCGTCATCGTCATCGGCCCAGGCGCCCAGGGGCAGGAGCAGGCCGGCGCTCAGGCCGAGCAGGCAATGGCGACGCGTAGGGCCACCCATGGTGGCCCCGGGTGCTGACACGCGCTGGGGCATGGGCTTGCTCCTTTTGTCTTGGGGACGGTAAAGGGAGGCGCGCGGCGCGCCTCCTCAGTAGCTCGCCGTCAGACCCAGGCCCAGCGTGGTCCAGTTGCTGGTGCCCTGTGGGGCAATGGCCTTGAGGCCGGCGCCCGGCATATTGCGGGCGGCAAAGGCGGTGAGCACCAGCTTGGGCGTGAAGAGGTGGACGTACTGCAGGTAGAGCTCGTTGGAGAGCTTTTTGTGCGGCACGCCCACCAGCAGGCCGGTGTTGGTGAAGCGAACGCCCTGGCCGAACTGCACCGCGCTGTTGAGCTGGTCGGCCGAGGCGCGCACGTACTGCAGCTGCACGATGTCCTGCTGGGACAGGTAGGCGTCGATGATGAAGCGCTGGGCGCGCAGATTGGCGTTCAGCCAGGAGTAGGCGCCGTTGGCACCGAACCACCAGTTGTCCAGACCATTGCCCCAGAACATGGGGTCGAAGCGCTCGTAGGTCTGGGTGCCCGGCTTGTCGCCCGAGAAGCGCGCCACGTGGTAGCTGAACTTGGGTGCGAAGGGCAAGGTCTGACCCCACCAGCTGGCGCCCAGCAGCCAGGCCTCGGCCCGCATGGGGTCGCGGCGGCCGTTGGCGCGGGTGATGGTGTTGCGCTGCTGCGCAAACTCGGCACGCAGACCCAGGGTCGGGATGCCCGGCACCAGACCGGTGATGTCGGCCCAGCCATGCCAGGTGTCCAGATCCTTGCGGCCGTTCTCGATGAAGGCCAGCGGTGCCAGATCACCCGGGTAGATGGAGGTGGAGCGGGGCACGGTGAACCAGGACAGCCCGGCCTTGCCCATCTTCGGGCGGGCCCACTCCAGGGCCAGGCCCTGCACACGGGTGTCGGTCCTGGCCTCGGGCGCCTCGTCGGGCTCCAGCGAGAAGGCCGTGCCGGTGAACTCGCCGTAGCCGGCCTTTGCCAGCAGGCTGCGGCCCCAGACCTTGCGGGGGGTGGAGGCGCCCGCGCCCCAGGAGAAGCCGTTGGCAGAGCCAGCCGTGAGCAGCATGCCGGTGCCCAGGGTGTAGGGCTGGCGACCGATGGAGAGGTCGTAGCGCAGGCCCTCACTCTGGCCGCGCAAGCCGACCATGGCCGAGCCAAAGCGCACCGCGCCCTGGTCCTTGTAGTCGAAGGCATCGGCATCGAGGGTCTGGCTGGCCCCCACGGAGAGGGCGCCGTAAAGCTCGGCACCGCCGCCCAGCTTGCTGCGGCCGTTGAGCTTGGGCTGCACCCACAACTCGCCGAAGCCGCGCTTCTTGTCAAAAGAGGGGGCGGAGCTGGCGGCCAGATTCCACCAGGTGCCGCTCATGGAGTAGTAGAAGAGGTTGGCATCGATCCCGGCCTCCAGCGAGCTCTCGCCGGACTGCCAGGACCAGGCGGGCGGAGTCTGCTGGGCCTGGCTGGCCTGGCTGAACGCCAGCGCGGCCAGGGCCAGGGTCAGTGCCGTGCGGCGGGTGGGAGTGCGGAGCATCTTCATCATCCAGGTTCGCGATCAAACAGGGGCACGTTAGTGCATGCCATCACCCTTGCCTAGCCCTGCTACGCAAGGATGATGGAAACGCTACAGAGCAATCCCTAGGATTGGAGCCGCCGCTTGCGCGCCCGAGATGCCGGTGCCAGCGGGCTTCCGGCGTTCCACACCGGCCTGGCTTCATCAGGCTGAGGCCGGCGAGGGCTCATGCTTACCCTCCAAGGAGGGAGGGGGCGGCACGCGATTCGTTGTTCGATATCCACAGCGTTGCGGTCTCAAAGACCTCAGCGGCTTTATGGGGTCAGGACTTGCCCGGATTCACGCGGCCAGGCGCGGGCTGGTGCGGGGGCGCACCGGCAGACTCTGGGCGTCCACCAGCCCCGTGTAGATGTTTTCCAGGGTGGCCACGATGCTGGACCAGGAGAGCTGCTCGGCGCGCTGGCGGGCCGCCACACCCATGGCCCGCAGGCCGCCGATATCGCCCGCCATCAGGCGCGCCAGACGCTGGAACTCCGCGGCATTGCCCAGGGGCGCGCGCCAGCCGTTCACGCCATTGCTCAGCAGCTGGCTGGCAGCGGCATAGTCGTAGGCCAGCACGGTCAGGCCGCTGGCCAGGGCCTCGGCCGTGACATTGCCGTAGGTCTCGGTGAGGCTGGGAAAGATGAAGAGATCGCCGCTGGCGTAGTGCGCGGCCAGGTCCTCGCCATGGCGCATGCCGGCAAAGATGGCGTCGGGCACCCGGGCCTGCAGCTCGCCACGCGAGGGGCCGTCGCCCACCAGGACCAGACGGGCGCGCGGCTGCACCTGGCGCAGCGCCTCGAAGGCCTCGATGAGGGCGGTCAGATTCTTCTCGGGGGCCAGCCGGCCCACATGCACGACCACCGGGTCCTGATCGGCCACGCCCCAGGCCGCGCGCAGGGCCGGGTTGCGGCGCTGCGGGCTGAAGAGCTGGGTGTCCACGCCCCGCGCCAGCACGCGCACGCCGTGAAAGCCCAGGCCTTCCAGTTCCTGGCGCAGGCCCGCGTCGGGCACCATGGTGCACTGGGTCTTGTTGTGGAACTTGCGCAGATAGACCAGGATGGGCTTGTTCAGCCAGCCTATGCCGTAGTGCTTGCTGTAGGCGTGGAAATTGGTGCGGAAGTCCGAGCAGATGGGCAGCTTCAGATAGCTGGCGGCCTGCAGCGCGCTCCATCCCAGCGGGCCCTCGGTGGCGATGTGAACCACGTCCGGCCGGCGCAGGGTCCAGAGCTGTACCAGGCTGCGCTTGGAGGCCACGCCCATGCGCAGATGCGGATAGCGCGGGATGGGCAGGCCGCGCATCAGCACCTCCTGGAAATCGGCGCCTGCCTCCCCGCTTTCCAGCGCGCCCTGCTCGCCGGGCCGCTGACGCGGGCGCAGCAGCTGCACCGCATGGTTGCGTTCGCGCAGGCCCTCCACCACGCAGGCCACGGTGCGCGCGACGCCATTGACCTCGGGCGGATAGGTTTCGCTGACCATGGCCACGCGCAGGGAGCGCCGCAGCGGCGGGATCTCGTCGACCTCGACCTCGATCTCGGGGGACTGGGCAAGCGGCTTCATGCCTGCATGCTCGCAAGCGAATAAGGCAATACGGTGACGGCGCGGGCCTGGTCCCCGCGTCACCGTTGCGTCATGCTGGCGCTTCACCATCCGGTCACGGGTGGCAAGCCCGGTCAGGCTTTCGGCTCGGCTCATCGGCCGGTGTGTAGGTGTGACCGTCGCTGCCTGCCTCCTGCTACTTGTCTGTGCCAACTCTCAGGAGCCCATGTGAAGACGGACTTTCTGCAAGCGCTCGCCATCCAGCGCTGGGACGATCACCGCTATTACCACCACAGCCGCATCAACCAGAGCCTGCACCTGCTCAGCGCCATCAGCTTTGTGGTGGCTTATGGCCTGCTGTTCATCGACCCGCCCCTGGCCGCCCTGCTGGCCTGGCTGGTCTCCATGAGCAGCCGCCAGGCCGGCCACTTCTTCTTCGAGCCCAAGGGCTATGACCATGTGAACCAGGCCACCCACGAGCACAAGGAAGAGATCAAGGTGGGCTACAACCTGCGCCGCAAGGTGGTGCTGATGGCCCTGTGGGCCGGCTCGCCCCTGCTGCTGCTGGCCCAGCCCACGCTGTTCGGCGCCTTTGCAGCGCCGGCCGCCAACCTGATGGAGTTTGCCCGCCAGGTGGGCTGGATGTGGCTGTGGCTGGGCGTGGCCGGCCTGCTGTTCCGCACCGTGCATCTGTTCTTTCTGCAGGGCGTGCAGACCGGCCTGGTGTGGATGAGCAAGATCCTCACCGACCCCTTCCATGACATCATGCTCTACTACCGCGCACCCCTGCACCTGCTGCGCGGCGAACTGATCGACCCCATGGGGCATGTGCAGGCCCATTGAGACCTGAGCCGCGGCGAGTTGAAGCTGCCGCCCTGCCAAGCCCGCCTGCACGGCGGGCTTTCCTTTTTTCTTCTTTGCACCGGGCGCGACTGCTTGCAGCGCGCCCCAGTCTTGAGGTCCGCAACGCGACACATGGACATCCGCCACGCCACCCCTGAGGACCTGCCAGCCCTGAGTGAGCTGCGCAACTGGTACATCGCCAATTCCAATGCGACCTTCGATGTGGCGCCCCTGTCGGCCGAGGCCATGCAAGCCTGGTTCTCGCAGTTCGGGCGTGGCCCGCATCGCCTTCTAGTGGCCGAACAGGCGGGCGGGCTGTTGGGCTATTGCAGCAGCCAGCGCTATCGCGCCCATCAGGCCTTTGACACCACGGTAGAGACCAGCATCTACGCCCATCCCCAGGCGGCGCGCCGCGGCGTCGGATCGGCGCTCTACCAGGCCCTGTTCGAGGGTCTGGCCGGGCAGGGCCTGCATCGCGCCGTTGTCGGCATTGCCTTGCCCAACGCCGCCTCGCTGCGCCTGCACGAGAAGTTCGGCTTCCGGCCCGTGGGCGTCTTCAGCGAATACGCAACCAAGCACGGGCAATTCATCAGCTCGCAGTGGTTGGAGCGCGGCCTGTCGGCCTGAGTGCGACGGGCGAGGAGCCCATAGGAGCGACTCAACAAGCCAAACCCTTCGGCACAGGGGCCAGCATGTCCAGCGGGCTGCGCACGGCGCCGCCGCCCAGCTTGAGCACATGGGTGTAGATCGTGGTGGTGACCATATTCGAATGCCCCAGCAGCCGGCTCAGCCCTTCGACCGACGGCACGACGGGCAAGCGCCGCAGGGGGCGCGGGCGCCCGATCTCCTGCATCCAGGGCAGGTTGATGCCCAGCACCTTGCCGTAGAGAAAGCGCAGGGCCGACAGCGCCTGCTTGTGGGTGGACGGCGCCAGCCCGCGCTCGGCGGCCAGGTAGGACAGAAAGGCCTCCGCCTCCGGCCCGCCCATCTCGGCCGGGTGGCGCAAGCCATGCCGGCGAATGAAGGCACGGCACCAGAGAACGTAGACATCTTCGGTGCGGCGGCTGTAGTGCAGATAGCGTATGCGCTCGCGCAGCTGGTCCAGCAGCCGAACGGCCTGCAGCGGCGGCAGCTTGAGGGCGGAGCCCGCGGCCGCGGGCGGGCGCAGGGTGCCGCGCGCTGGAAAAGGGCCAGGAACTGATGGCAACATAGGGCCCTCCTGCACTCCGGCGAACACCAAGGCTGATGTAACAAGCTGCCGGACTTGCAGGCAAATTTAGTGCTGTATGAACATACAGCCAAATCCAGGGGGAACGTTTTGCATCAAGCACTTAGGGGCACGCCCGTGCCCGACGTTATGCAGCACTCGCCGACGTTAGGGCGCAGTGCCTGTCGCCCCATATCACGTTAGAGCGCAATACCCGTGAAACACAGAATCGCCGCTGGTGTGATCGTTGAAAACGAAGGGCGCATATTGCTTGTCCGCCATCAGAAGGTTGGCGAGTACGACTTTTGGGTTGCCCCCGGAGGTGGGGCATCGGACGGAGAAGACCTATTCGCCACAGCCAAGCGCGAGGCGTTTGAAGAATGTGGCTTACACGTCGAGCCGTTGCAGCTTGCGTACATCGAAGAGTTCTTCAACCCAAACACTCGGGAGTGCAAGGTTTGGTTTACCGGGCGCTTGGTCGGCGGCAGCCTTAACTGTTCGGCTCACGAAGCGGTTCGTGAACACATCGTTGAGGCGGCTTGGCTTTCCCGTTCAGAGTTGGCGGGTCGAACGGTTTTCCCGCCAATGCTCCATCATGAATACTGGCAAGACAAAGAACGGGGATTCGTTACTCCCCGTTACGTCGGCCTACGTGAAATGGCGTTTTACTGATGCAGTTCCTTTTCACCGCGCGCTCTAACAAGTCCGTCAACGGGACGCCAAAATGCTGCGCATTTTGGTTCCCTCCGCTGCGCTCCGGCGCCCGTTACGTCCAACGTTAGCCATTTCCCATGACACCGGAGCAAGAAGTTGCGAGAAAAAAGCGGGCTGTAAGGGCAGCGCAGCGAATGCTTACCGCTGAACTCGGCCTAGTCTATGGAGCCAAGCGGGTGCGAGAAGCCTTGTTTCATCTTGGAAGCGATGTCCCGAAGCGGTTTCCGGCCTTTGATTCCTTCTTGGATGCGATTCCTCTGGCGACTCCACTCGGGGAGCTTCGTCTCCTTTGCCAAGAAGCACTATTGCTCTCCAGCGATCGGATTCTCGCCGCCGTGGAGGCTGAATACAGGCAGTCATTGCTGCGGGAGTGCCTATCTGTGATCAATGTCTACGAATCTAGCGGCAAGCAAAATGTGCTTGCAGCAGAGGATTAGCGCTGCGAGTCATCAAATGGCTAACCCATCTTTCAACCGGACATGCTCCGGCGTGGCACCGCCGGGCGTCATTTCATTCTTGCCCGGCGGCGTCACTCTGTCGCCTGCCGGTTAACTCAAACGTTAGGCCTCTCATGTGCAATTCAGCCGAGTTTTGGTCCACTCTGCTTCTAGTGCCGCTGCTCGGCTGTTTCGCTCTCAACGTCGTGCTGCA
>NZ_SNXE01000013.1 GCF_004362405.1 Roseateles asaccharophilus | reverse complement strand
TGAAACGACTCCGCGCCGATGATAGTGCGGGTTCCCGTGTGAAAGTAGGTCATCGTCAGGCTATTTACCCTCAAAACCCCTCTCAGCGTTAGCTGGGAGGGGTTTTGTCTTTTCGGGTCAAGCTGCTAGCGGACGCGTACAGCGCTGCCGGAGATTTCGAGCGTCCCGCTGCGCGCCAAATCCCCTAGCAATTCGGCGGTCCAAGCGTCCAGCGGTATGTGGGCGTAGTGCAGCCTCCACATGCGGCGATGTATTGGGGTTTCCTGGGCCCAATCCTGCAGCTGGGTCAGGCTACAGCGTCCGACCTCCAGCATGTGGAACATCAGCAAGGCCTTGGCCGCGTGGCGGGTGTGACGCTCGGGGTACCGCCGGAAGAAGGCCAGGCGCGAGCGAGCTTCGCTCAGCGCGCCTACCACATCGCAGAACACGGAGCCATGTCCGGGGATCACGCAACGAACCCCCGCCAGTCCGGCAACCAGATCCAGGGTGCGCTCGACCTCATCGAAGGCGGGTGTGCCGTCCAGCTCCGGGAACACGATGCCAAAGCCCCGCTCCCACAGCGCGTCGGCGGAGATCAGCAGGCCGGCCTCGGGCTCGAAGAGGATCAGGGAATGTGGATCATGTCCGGGGGCGGCCAGACAGTGCCAGGCGCGGCTGCCCTGCTCGAGGATGTGCCCGGGCTGCAGGGCTTGTGCGGGCGCGAAGCGCTCGCAGCGCTGCCCGGTCAAGGCATAGCTCAGCCGTGCCTCGTCCCAGGTCTGAACGGCGGCATAGTCTCCCGGCGGGATCCAGATGGGGCAGCCATGCTCGGCGGCCAGGCGCGCATTGCCGCCGCAATGGTCGGAGTGCAGATGGGTGTTGACGATCAGGCGCAGGCGTTCGCCGCCCAGGGCCTGGCGCAGCAGGGCGGCCGTCTGCTCGGCGTGGCTGCAATAGCCGCTGTCGACCAGCAGGGCGCCCTCGTTGCCGTGCCCATGCATCAGTACCGAGTTGGAAGACAGCCAGCCGCGCTCCAGAACCTGGATGTCCTGCGGCAGCACCGTTGCTCGCCCGCCGGCTGTTGCGAGGCTCATGCCGCGCCGCTGCGCAGCTCGCGCCGCAGGATCTTGCCCACATTGCTCTTGGGCAGCTCGTCGCGGAACTCGATGTATTTGGGGCGCTTGTAGGCGGTGAACTGCTGCTGACAGTAGATGGCCAGGTCTTCTTCGGCCAGCGCGGGGTCTTGCTTGACCACATAGAGCTTGACCGCCTCACCGGAGCGCTCGTCGGGGATGCCCACCGCAGCGCATTCCAGCACGCCCGGATGCAGGCTGACCACCTGCTCGATCTCGGTGGGGTACACATTGAAGCCCGAAACCAGGATCATGTCCTTCTTGCGGTCAACGATGCGCACATAGCCCTGCTCGTCCATCACGCCGATATCGCCGCTCTTGAAGAAGCCGTCCTCGTGCATGACCTTGGCCGTTTCGTCGGGGCGGTTCCAGTAGCCGGCCATCACCTGGGGGCCGCGGATGCAGATCTCGCCCCGCTCGCCCAGGGGCATGTCGCGGCCCTCGTCGTCGCGGATCGCGATCTCGGTGTTGGGCACCGGCAGACCGATGGAGCCGTTGAAGTCGTGCACGTCCACGCGGTTCACCGTGGCCACCGGTGAGGTTTCCGACAGCCCATAGCCCTCCACCACCGGGCAGCCGGTGATCTTGAGCCACTTCTCGGCCGTGGCCTGCTGCACGGCCATGCCGCCGCCGTTGGAGATCAGCAGCTCGCTGAAATCCAGGCGTGCAAAACCGGGGTCGTTGGCCAGGGCGTTGAACAAGGTGTTCACCGCGGGGAACATGTGCACACGGTGCTCGCGCAAGGTGGCGACAAAGCCCGGGATGTCGCGCGGGTTGGGAATCAGCAGATTCGTCATGCCCTGGCGGGCGCCGAGCATATAGCAGGCCGTGAGCGCGAAGATGTGATACAGGGGCAGGGCGCAGACCGTGGTCATGGGTTTGTCGCCCCGCTGGCGCAGCATGGGCGAGAACCAGGCCTCGGACTGCAGGATATTGGCCACCACATTGCGATGCAGCAGGGTCGCGCCCTTGGACACGCCGGTGGTGCCCCCCGTGTACTGCAGAAAGGCCACATCGTCCGGCCCCAGGTCCACCGGGCGCAGGTGCAGGCGTGAGCCCGCGTCCAGGGCCTGGCCGAAGCGCGTCACGCTGCGCTCCTGCCCCAGCGGCAGGCGGTACTCGGGCACCATCTTCTTCAGGTGGCGCACCGCGAAATTGATCAGCGGGCCCTTCCACCAGCTCAGCAGATCACCCAGGCCGGTGAGCAGCACATGGCGGACCTCGGTGCGCTCGACCACCTCTTCCAGCGTGGCGGCGAAGTTCTCCAGCACGATGATGGCGCGCGCGCCCGAGTCCTTGAGCTGGTGCTCCAGCTCGCGCGGGGTGTAGAGCGGATTGACGTTCACGACCGTGTAGCCCGCCCGCAGGATGGCGGCGATGGCCACCATGTACTGCAGCACATTGGGCATCATGATGGCCACCCGGCTGCCGCGCTCCAGGCCCTTGGATTGCAGCCAGGCGCCCAGGGCCTGGGACAGCTCGTCCATCTGGCGAAACGTCAGACGCTGACCCATGCAGATGGCGGCATCGCGATGTGCATGCTTGCGAAACGCCTCTTCCAGCAGCGCCACCAGGGATCGGTAGCTGTCCACCTTCACCGTGGCGGGCACGCCCTCGGGGTAGCTTTTCAGCCAGGGCTTGTCGATGCTCGTCGGGGCCAGCAGCGCGCTCATCGCAGGTCTCCAAAGGTCTTGTTGTCGGTGGCCCGCGGCGCCAAGGCGGCGAGCTTTCCGATGGTCCTGCCAGCCCTGCCGTGCGGGCTAGGGGACTTGCCCTAGGCCGCAGTCGCCTGCGAGACAGTCAGGGATGTCGCCGGTCCTCAGCCGGCAAAGAGCGTGGCCGCCAGCACGCGTTCGCGCGTGGCGATGGTCTGGAGAAACTCCTGCGCGCCCTTCATGGCCTTGAAGGTGTCAAAGCCCGTCTCCAGGAATTGCTGCAGCTCGCCGAGCCCCGCCGCCGCGGCGGGACCGCGCATCATGCGAAGAGCCTGGCGCAGCAGCGGCTTGCGGGTCAAGCCCTCCAGGGCTTCGCCCACGGCCAGCAGCAGGCGGATCTGCTGCTCGCGCTGCGCCGGACTGGCGGCGGCCTGCCAGGCTTGGCGATAGTCCTCGGCGCTGATTTCAAGCCCAGGCAGGTGGCGAGCCATGGCGTTGTCCAGCTTTTCCGAGAGGGCGTGCAACTCGGCCAGCTGGGCCACGGTCAGCACCACCTCCTCGGGGAAGAGGCGTACCAGGGTGGGGACGACACGGGCGAACTGGGCATCGCGCTGGCTGAAGTCCTTGGGGCCGTAGAGCTCATCCAGGAAGAAGCGGGCGGCCGGGCCGTAGCGCGGCGTCTCCAGCAGATCGGCGTAGCTGTGTGCAAATCGTTGCTGCTGGTAATGCTTAAGCGCCAGCACCCGTCGGTCCAGCGCTGGGTCGGCGCGGCGCACGGCGGCCTCGGCCGCCACAGCTTGCAGAAAGTCCTGGATGCGCTCGCGCAGCGCCTGGCGCTCATCGTCCCGATCTGACATGCCTGGATTGTGGCGCGCTCCCGCCGCGCTGCGCATCGGCGATGATGCGCGGCCATGAACGCATGGATTCAACGTCTGCAGCTCTTGCTGCGCATGGGCCTGGCTGCGGGCCTGGCACTGTGGGCTTGGCCCGAGCAAGGCGCTTGGGCGGCCCTTGCCTGGGCCCTGCTGGGTTTCTGGGCTTATGGCTTGATACTGGCCCTGGGTTTTGTGGCGCTGCATTGGGTCAACCGGGCCGAGCCGGCGGGGCGGCCGGGCCTGGTGCAGCTGCTGGTGAGCGCTTGGCGCGAATTCTGGGTCTGCGAGCGGGTCTTTGCCTGGCTGCAGCCCTTTCGCGCGGAGGCCGAGCCCGACCATCTGCCCGCTCAGCCCAATGGCCGGCGTGGGGTGCTGCTGCTGCATGGCTACAGCTGCAATCGTGGCTTGTGGAACAGCTGGCTGCGGCGCCTGCGTGCCCAGGGCCATGCCTGCGTGGCCCCTACGCTGGAGCCGGCCTATGGCTCCATTGATGCCTATGCAGACCTGATCGAGGCGGCGCTGCAGCGCCTGGAGCGGGCCACGGGTCAGCCACCCCTGGTGGTGGCCCACAGCATGGGCGGCTTGGCGCTACGGGCCTGGTGGCGGCGCCATGGGGGCGGGCGGCCGGAGCGCCTGCATCGTGTGATCACCCTGGGCTCGCCGCACCATGGCACCTTGCTGGCCGCGGTAGCGAGCACGCCCAACGGGCGTCAGATGCGGCGAGGCTGCGACTGGCTGCAGCAGTTGGAGGCCGGAGAGTCGGCCGACTTCCGCGCGCGCCTGCTCTGCGTCTACAGCAATGCCGATCAGGTGGTCTATCCCGCCGGCACCGCCGTGCTGAGCGGCACCGAGGCCCGGCACCTGGCCGGGCGGGGGCATCTGCAACTGGCCTTTGATCCTCAGGTCTGGGCCTGGGTTCAGGCCGAGCTGGGCGCTGCGGCCTAAAGCGCCCTCCCATCCCGGGAGGGCGGGATGCATCAGACCGAGGCCTTGTCGTCCTTCAGGACGCCGCGGCGGATCTGGTCCAGCTCGATGCTCTCAAACAGGGCCTTGAAGTTGCCCTCGCCGAAGCCCTCATTGCCCTTGCGCTGGATCAGCTCGAAGAAGATGGGGCCGATCACTTCCTTGGTGAAGATCTGCAGCAGCAGCTCCTTCTCGGCGCCCAGATGGGCCGCGCCGTCGATCAGGATGCGCAGGCGGCGCAGATCGTCCACGCGCTCGCCATGGCCGGGCAGGCGCTTGTCGATCAGGTCGAAGTAGGTGTCGATGGTGTCCTGGAACACCACGCCGCCGGCCTTCATGCCCTCGACGGTCGTGTAGATGTCGTCGGTGCCCAGGGCCACGTGCTGGATGCCCTCGCCGTGATACAGATCCAGGTACTCGGCGATCTGGCTCTTGTCGTCGCTGCTCTCGTTGATGGGGATGCGGATCTTGCCGCAGGGGCTGGTCATGGCTTTGCTCTTCAGGCCGGTCAGCTTGCCCTCAATGTCGAAGTAGCGCACCTCGCGGAAGTTGAACAGGCGCTCGTAGAAGTCAGCCCATTCCTTCATGCGACCGCGGAAGACGTTGTGCGTCAGGTGGTCGATATAGGTCAGTCCATTGCCCTTGGGGTTGGCATCCACGGGCTTGCCCTCAGCGTCCAGCAGGGGCACGAAGTCCACGTCGTAGATCGAGATATTGCCGATCTCACCGGCGGCGGCGCCGTTCTTGCCCTGCCAGCGGTCCACCAGATAGATCAGCGAGTCGCCAATGCCCTTGATGGCCGGAATGTTCAGCTCCATGGGGCCGGTCTTGTTGTCAAAGCCCCAGGCACCCAGCTCCAGCGCGCGCTGGTAGGCATGGGCGGCGTCCTTGACGCGGAAGGCGATGGCGCAGATCGAGGGGCCGTGCAGGCGCGCAAAGCGCTGGGCAAAGCTGTCGCTCTCGGCATTGATGATGAAGTTCACGCCGCCCTGGCGGTACAGGGTCACGTTCTTGTGGCGGTGCTTGGCCACGGCGGTGAAGCCCATGGTTTCGAACAGCTGGCCGAGCGCGGCGGGATCGGGTGCGGCGAATTCGATGAACTCGAAGCCATCGGTGCCCATGGGGTTGTCCCAGGGAGTGAATGCGGCCATGGCGGGGTCTCCTGCTTTGAATGCCTTGCGATAGGTCAAGACTTTAGAAGGGCCGGGGCGCAGGATTCTTGCGATCTCAGGCGCGAGCTTTGTCGCGAGCGCAGGAATCCTGCGAAACTCCAAGTATGGAAGGTGAAATCCAGCTCGATGCCATAGACCGGCGCATTCTGAGGGCGTTGCAGCAGGACGGCCGTGTCACCTATGACGCCCTGGCCGCCCAGGTCAATCTCTCGGCCTCGGCCGTGCTGCGCCGTGTGCGGCGGCTGGAGGAGTCGGGCGCGATCCAGGCCTATGTGGCCCTGGTGCGTCCCGAGAAGGTGGGGCTCTCGCTCACGGCTTACATCAATGTGCGCTTGGAAAAGCAGACCGAGAGCCACAAGCGCAACCCCATGGACCTGTTCCGCGCCGCGGTGCAGACCTGGCCCGAGGTGGTGGAATGCGCGGCCCTGACCGGCGAGATGGACTATCTGTTGCGTGTGCTGGTGCAGGACATGGCGCATTACGCCCGCTTCATCAGCGAGACCCTGCTCAAGCACCCCAGCGTGCAGGACTGCAAGACCAGCTTTGTGCTGGACCGGTTGAAGAACACCACCGCCGTGCCCCTGTAGGGCTTCAGCGCCGCGTCAGCACCACCGCCAACTCGAACCAGCCGCGCTCATGGCGCACGGCCGGGTAGGGCGGGGCTGGCCAGTCCCAGCGCTCGGCCGGGAAGAGGGCGCGCATGGCGTTGATGTCGCCGTGGTAGGGCGGGCCTTCCACCCGACCCTGGTCCGCGCCTTCGCGGCGCGCCTGCATGAAGAGCGCCAGCAGCAGGCCGCCGGGCCGGAGCCAGGCATGCAGCTGTTGCGCATAGCGCTGCCATTGATCAGGGTGCAGGGCGCACAGGCAGGTCTGCTCGTAGACGCGGTCCTGCGCCTGCTCGGGCTGCCAGGCCAGTACATCGGCCTGCAGCACCCGGCCGGGCAGCGCCCCGAGGCGTTCGCGCGCCAGGGTCACAGCGGCCGGTGCGTAGTCCAGGCCGGTGGCGGCAATGCCGGCCTGACCCAGGGCCTGCAACTCATGGCCGCGGCCGCAGCCCGGCACCAGCACCTGCTGGCCCGGGCTCAAGAGGCCCTGGGCCAGCCAGGCTTGCAGCTGTGGATGGGGCGCGCCGCGGTCCCAGGGGGTGTCGCCGCGCTCAAAGCGTTCTTGCCAGAAGTCTTGGCTGGGGCCGGCCATGCGAGTCTCAGACATCCAGTTCGTGCACCAGTCGCTCCGCCGCGCCGGGTGCCAGATTGAGCAGCTGCGCGATATCGCTGAGATCGTCGGGTACGGCCGGATCGTCCCAGCCATCGGCGGTGTGTCGGGCCAGGCGCACGGCCAGACGAACGGTCTGCACCTGCGGGTCCAGGCCGCGCTTGTCGTCGGTGATGTGGGCCAGCAGCTCGGGCAGATGCCAGGCCTTCATCAAGGACTGCTCCAGGTCAGCCAGTTCGATATTGAGGACGTCACGCTGCACCGCGGCGCTGCGCAGTTGACGATTCATGGACTGCCGCTGGCGGATTTGCAGGGCCAAGGCAGGGGCATGAATCCACAGCAGCATCTCGGCAAAGTCGTGCAGGCAGGCCGCGCTGTGGATCACGGCCGAGTCGGGGTCTGCGCGGTGCGCGGCAAAGCCCAGGGCGAAGTGCGCGGCCCGGTCCGCGCGACGCAGCACCCGCATCAGCCCGTCCAGGGCCGCCGGCTGCTGGCGCAAATGTTCTTCGACCGTAGGTTGGGGACCGAAAGCCCGAAAGAAGGGCGTGATGCCCATCCAGACGATGGCGGCGGTCACCGTCTCGGCATCGGTGTGACGCTTGTCAGGGTGGTAGGCCGCGGCATGGGCCAGCACCTTCAGCGTCATCAGCGGGTCCGAGATCAGCATCTCGCCAATGCTGTTGGCATCGAAGGCGTCTTCATTGGCGCGCATCAGCTCCAGCGACTCGGCGGTGCTGGCCAGCACGGGGATCTCCGCCGAACGAAAGGCAGCGGTCCAGGCTCCCAGGCTGGGCAGGGCCTCTTGCAGCGGCAGGATCGGGGCGGGCGGAGTCATGCAGGATCACCGTGTTCTTGTGGTGATCGTATATCGGCATGAACTCGCCCGCACTGAAGCCTGGGCGCGGCGGCCAGGGCTCACAACCGGGTGACGCCGGGCAGCAGGCCGACCAGCTGGCCGTCCTGATAAAGGGCGCCTTCGGGCGCTCCGGCCTCGGCGTAGAACTCCAGCTCGGGCACCGTGCGGCGACGCCCCTGACTGGTCAGGCGCTCGGCCAGCCGCAGCAGGCCGCTGCCGCTGCGCCGCAGGCCGCCAGCCAGTTGCTGGCGCCAGACGGGACGGCTGATCAGGCTGGGTTCCACCGGGGCCCGGCCCCGCAGTTGAATGGTCTTGGTCTTCATGATGCATCTCCCGTGGGGGATGCCCCTGAGCTGCTGTGTGTCAGGGGCTGTGGTCTATCGAGGGCAGCTGACGGATTTCCTTCAGCAATGCATGCTTGGCCTGCTGGCGCAGCCCCTTGCGCGCGCTGCCATGGCGGCCTGCCAGGCGTTGCAGACTGGGGGCGACCAGGGGATTGCGCGGCTTGCGCAGCTTCAGCTGCAGGCCTTGAGGGCGCGGAGAGGTGAACTGGGGCATAAGCCACTCCTTGCGAGCCGGGCTCGCGGTCATCGGGTCATGGGCGCCGCGCTGCCGTGGGCAGTGCGGCTGTTTGGGCGGAGGATTCCGCGCATGCGGCGGCGCCACTGGGCAACACGCAGCGTTCTGAACTGAGAAGAAAGACAGTCGGTCAGAGCCCGGACGGGCCGGTGGCTCTTGCGCGTACCGAGCTCAGCAGCATCGCGGTCTGGCTGATCGCGCCGTGGCCAGGTTCGGGCTGTACGGCGGAACTGCAGCGGCGAGCGCTTGGGCGATCGGTGAGGTCAGGGTTGGGCCTTGCGGCCTGAGGGCCTCGTTGTGGTGAACCAAGTCCACAACTTGCGCAAATGATAAACAATTGATTATCTTGCGCAAGTGGTTTTTATCTTTGTGCCACAACAAATTAGGGGTGCCCATGCCACGGCATCGCGGGCGGCCGGCCTTGCGAAGCGATGCCGGGGCGCGCCGGGCCCCCGGCGAGGTTCAGCGTTTCTTGCCCTTGAGCGGGGCCACGCCCTGCTGCAGCTTGCGCCAGGCCTCGACGGCCTCGTCCACCGGCGGCGCTGCCGGTGGCTTGGGGGGGCGCACCACACCCGGTGCCAGGGGCGCACGCGCGACGACAGCGGCCGGGGCGGGCGGGGCCGCCAAAGGCGCCCCGGGAGTCAGCACCTCGCCCAGCAGGTCCAGCAGCCGGGTACGGGCGCGTTGAGGGTGGCGCCGGTAGTAGGTGAGCACCAGGCCGACGATGAAGCGCTCGTCATCATCCTGGGGCAGCCCCGGAAGGGGCTCGGCGGCCGTGGCGCTGCCCGCGGCCGGGTTCAGATGCTCCTGGTCCATCCAGCCCATGGGCTTGTGGCTCAGTTGCTCGAACTGGCGCGCCAGGCGCTCGCCGATCTGGCGCGAGCGGCCTTTGATCTGGCTCCAGTAGCTGGGTTGGATCTGCAAACGCTCCGCGAACCGACGCTCCAGGCCCCGCAGGGTGGCGGCGTCGGGATGCTTGACGGTGGCGGTGACGAACTCTTCGAACAGGATCAGCGCGTTGTCCAGGCGGATCTGCGCAAGGTCCCGGGGGGCGGTGGACATATGCCTATGATAAAGCCGCCTTGATCGGTGGCCCCCACCAGCTGGTGGCGCACATGCCTTCTTGATAAAGAAGCGAGCATCAGTTGCTCAATCATCCTCGCGCAGCTGGTAGCCCGCCACCAGCTGGGCCTGGGTCGTGGGCGGTACCGGTTCGTAGTGCGAGAGCGTCAGGGTGTAGCGGCCCTGGCCGCCGCTCAGGGCATTGAGCCGGTTCTGGTAGCTGGCCAGCTCGGCCAGCGGGGCCAGGCCTTGCACCGCGATTACGCCGGGCACCGGCGAGCGCGTGCCGCTGACCTGGCCGCGTCGTGCCGCCAGATCGCCGGTGATATCGCCCATGGCGCTCTCCGGCGCGCTGATCTCCACCGCGACGATGGGCTCCAGCACCAGGGGGCGGGCCTCACGCACCGCGGCCACCAGGGCCTTGCGGCCGGCGCTGACAAAGGCCACCTCCTTGCTGTCCACCGAATGGTGCTTGCCGTCGAACACCGTCACGCGCAGGTCCACCAGGGGGTGGCCCGAAATCACGCCGGCCGCGCAGGCCTGGCGCACCCCCTTCTCGACCGCGGGCATGAACTGACCCGGGATCACCCCGCCCTTGACCGCGTCCACGAACTCGATGCCCGCCCCGCGCGCCAGGGGCTCCACACGCAGCCAGACCTCGCCGAACTGCCCGGCGCCACCGCTTTGCTTCTTGTGGCGGTGGTGACCCTCGGCCGCGGCCGAGATGGTTTCGCGGTAGGCAATGCGCGGGGGCTGGGTGTGGATCTCGAGGCGGTAGGTCTCGCGCAGGCGCTCCAGCAGCAGGCGCAGGTGCAGCTCGCCCAGGCCGTAGACCAGGGTCTCGTTGGTGGCCGCCGCCTGCTCGACCCTGAGGCAAGGGTCCTCGTCCACCAGGCGGTTCAGGATTTCCCAGAGTCGTTGCTCGTCGCCATGCCTGGCCGGGCTGATGGCCAGGCCATGCACCGGAACGGGAAAGTCCAGCGCTGCCAGATGGATGTGGGCATCCTCCGGGTCGTCGTGCAGCACGGCATCAAAGTGCAGCTCCTCGACCTTGGCGATGGCGCAGAGTTCGCCGGGCAGGGCCTGCTCGATCTCCACATGGGCCTTGCCCTGCAGCCGCAAGAGATGGCTGACGCGAAAGGGCTTGCGCGCATGGCCCACCAGCAGCTGGGCATTCTTGCGCAGCATGCCCTGATGCACGCGCAGCACGCCCATCTTGCCCAGATAGGGGTCCGCCACGATCTTGAACACATGGGCCAGCACATGGGCCTCGGGCTCGGGCAAGGCCTGCAGGGGCAGGGCCTCTGGGCCTTCGCCACGCAGGAACTGCGGCGGGTTGCCCTCGCCCGGATGGGGCAGCAGGCGCTCGATCACGTCCAGCAGCTCGGCCACGCCGGCGCCACTCTTGGCCGAGGCGAAGCACACGGGAATCAGGTGCCCCTCGCGCAGGGCCTGCTCCAGCGGCGCATGCAGCTCGCGCGGGTCCAGATCGCCCTCGCTGAGGTAGCGCTCCACAAAGGCCGCATCCACCTCCACCACCTGTTCCACCAGGGCTTGGTGGGCCAGGCCCACCGAGCCGAAGTCGCTGGCGCCCACGATATTGAAGAAGCAGTCCAGCACGCGGCTGGCGCCCTCGGCCGGCAGGTTCAGGGGCAGGCATTCGCGGCCAAAGGCCTCGCGCAGCTGGGCCAGCAGGCCGGGCAGGTCCACGCCGGGGGCGTCGATCTTGTTGATCACGATCAGGCGATCCAGGCCGCGCTGGGCGGCGACCTCCATCATGCGCGAGGCCATCAGCTCGATGCCGTTCTGCGCATTGATCACGATCACCGCCGTGTCAACGGCCTCCAGCGCGGGCAGGGACTGGCCCACGAAGTCGGGCGCGCCGGGGGTGTCGATCAGGTGCAGGCGCAGGCCCGCATGCTCCATATGCAGCACGCTGCTCTGCAGCGAGTGCTGCAGTTTCTTCTCCAGCGGATCGAAGTCGCTGACGGTATTGCCCCGCTCCACGCTGCCGGCGCTGTCCAGCATGCCGCTGCGCTGCAGCAGGGCCTCGGCCAGGCTGGTCTTGCCCGCGCCCGCCGGGCCCACCAGGGCCAGGCTGCGGATCGCGGCGATCCCGGGGTGGACGGGGCTGGGGCTCTGCGAATCCGCCATGGCGCGCTCCTGCGGCAAAGGGCCGGGCCCCAGCGTAGGGCATGCGCGCCGTGGCGGCAATAGCTCAGAGCACGGGCTGCGGCCTCAGGCTGGGCGTGCCCGCTTCCAGGCCGGTGAAGGCAAAGTCCAGCTCGGGCTGGCGTCCGCTGACGATGTCGGCAATCGCCGCGCCCGAGCCGCAGCCATGGGTCCAGCCCAGGGTGCCATGCCCCGTGTTGAGGAAGAGATTGCGCAGGCGGCTGCGGCCGATATAGGGCACGTTGGAGGGCGTGGCCGGGCGCAGACCGGTCCAGAACTGGGCACCGCGCCCGTCGCTCATCTGCGGGAAGAGTTCGCGGGTACGGCGCACGATGGCCTCGCAGCGCGCCAGGTTCAGCGACGTGTCATAGCCGTTGAGCTCGGCCGTGCCGGCGATGCGCAGGCGGTCGCCCAGGCGCGAGAACACCAGCTTGTACTCGTCGTCGGTGAGCGAGACCTGGTAGCTGTGCTCGGGTGCGATCACGGGCAGGGTGACCGAGTAGCCCTTGGCCGGGTAGATGTTCAGATCCACGCCCAGCTCGCGCGCGAAGCCGCGGCTGAAGGAGCCCATGCACAGCACATAGGCGTCGGCGCGCAGGCGCTGCACGCGGCCGGCGGCGTCCGCCGTGATCAGCTGCGAGACGGCATCGCCCTCGCGCTCGCAACCCAGGATGCGGGTCTCGTAGCGGAACTGCACGCCGGCCTCGACGCAGCGCCGCGCCAGTTCCTGGGTGAAGCGGTGGGCGTCGCCCGACTCGTCGCTGGGCGTCATGCTGCCGCCCACGATCTTGTCGCGGCACTGGGCCAGGGCGGGCTCGATGGCCACACATTCCTCGGGCGTCTTCATGTCCAGCTCGCAGCCCTGTTCGCGCATGATGCGCGCCGGCTCCTGGGCGGCAGCGTACTCGGCCTCGCTGGTGTAGAAGTGCAGGATGCCCTGTGTGCGCTGCTCGTACTGCAGGCCGGTGGCGGCGCGCAGCTCGCGCAGCTTGGCGCGGCTGTACAAGCCCAGGCTCACCATGCTGCGGATATTGCGGGCGGTGCGGCCGGGCGCGCATTCGCGCAGAAAGGCCAGGCCCCAGCGCCATTGGGCCGGATCGGCCCGCAGGCGAAAGAGCAGGGGCGCGTCTTCCTTCATCAACCACTTGAGCACCTTGGCCGGCGCGCCGGGGTTGGCCCAGGGCTCCGCATGCGAGACCGAGACCTGGCCGCCGTTGGCAAAGCTGGTTTCCAGGCCGGCGGCCGGCTGGCGGTCGATGACGGTGACTTCGTGGCCCGCCTGGCGCAGATACCAGGCACTGGTGATGCCGGTCACGCCGGCGCCGAGAACGATGATGTGCATTTGCAGCACTCCTCGCGAGTGCGCGGACGCGACAGCCGGCCGGAGACGTTCCGGCAGCGGAAAACGGCAGGCGCCCGACGCGCGCCGCTCCCGCTGTCCTTGGTACCTGAGAGATTCGACCCACACCACCCGGCGGGGGCCTTGCTCCTTCGGTGGCGCCACCCCAGGGGCGGCGCGCTCTCCAGCATTCGGCTTGTGGCGGATCCAGTACGGGGCCTGAGCGAGTATGGGAGCTTGCGCCTTCGGCGGCCGACCTGTTGCGGGCCGGCACTCTCCTGAATCCGAAGCGCAGTGTATGCGCAATGGGGCGCTCGTGCAGCACCCGGCTCAGCGCGGTAACGCCGCCGCGGCATCCAGCGGTTTGTAGTACAGGGCCGTCGGGCGCAGGCCGCCGTCGGGATTGGCCGCAAAAGCCGGGATCTCGCCGGCCTTGAGCCAGCCCAGATGGGTATAGACCGTCTCGGCATGCGAGCCGGCCTCCGTGTCCAGCACCAGCAGGCTGCGCCCCTGCTGGCGGGCCGCCTGCTCCAAGGCCTTGAGCAACACGCTGGACAGGCCCCGGCCGCGAGCGCTGCGCCGCACCATCAGCTTCTGCACCTCGGCGCGGTGGCGGCCATTGGGCTTGTCGCACAGGGCCAGCTGCACCGTGCCCAGCAGCTGGCCCGCCTCGTCATGCAGCAGCCAGAGCTGCAGGGACTCGTCCAGGCTGCCCAGCACGCGCGTCCAGTACTCCCCCGCCTCGGCCGCGTCCATATCGGCCAGAAAGCCGAGCGAGGCGCCGCCGTGCACCGCATCCTGCAGCAGCGAGATCAGGGCCGGCAGCGCGCTCGTATCACCAGAGGTGACACGGCTGAGATGCAGGGGGTGGTGCGACAGGGGGCTGGCGGGTTCAGACATGGTGCGATCCGTGAATGGTGTAGGCTTGAGATGAAATTGACCGTCGACAAAATATTAACCAATGGTTAGTAAAACTGCAATTCCATTTCTAAATCCGCATCCGCGCCCCAGTGGCCCCAAGGGCCTGCACCGGGCCACCGGCGTCGTGAGCCCGGCGCCCGACGCGGTCGATGGCGAGGGCAAGCCCCTGGCCCGGCCGCAGCCGCGTCAGCGCCAGAAAACGCAAAAGCCCGAGGGGCCGCTGAAGAAGAAGCGCCAGGCGCAGCCGGACAGCGAGACGGCGGCTGGGGGGCGGCGCGCCGCCGCCAGCAGCGCATCGGCCCAGCGCCGGGCGGCACACAAGGCCGATCTGGAGCGGCGCATCCTGGACGCCGCGCGCCAGCTGTTTGCCACCCAGGGCGCGGAGGCCGTGACCCTGCGCGAGGTGGCCGCGGCGGTGGGCTACTCCCACGCCACGATTTACAGCTTCTTCAGCGACAAGGCGGCCTTGCTGGCGCGGCTGGTGGCGGAGTCTCAGGAGGAGCTGTCCGCCCTGCTGGCGGCCGCCCTGGTGCCCGTGCCCCAGCAGTCCAACCCGGCCGCTGCCGCCCTGGGGCGGCTCGTGCGGGCCTATCTGCGCTGGGCGGCGACCCACCCCCACCACTATCGCTTGATGATGCTGGCGTGCAGCGAAGCGCCGCCGGCTGTGTTCGCGCAGCTGGAGGCCTGGCTGGCGTCCCGCGCTTCGGCGGAGCGCGCCCTGCAGGCCCAGACGCTATGGGCGGCCCTGCATGGCGCGGCCTTGCTGGAGATCGTGCAAGTGCCGGCCGGAGGGCTGGACTGGGCGCCGCTGGAGGCGCGTGCAGACGCATTGATCCGCCTGCTGGAGCGCGGACTGCTAACGCAGCCGCCCCGCAGCAGCAGGTCTTAGCGCGCGTCGCTCAGCGCGGGCATATGCAGCCGCTTGTAGTAGCGAGCCGTGCTGTGCAGCCGGCCATCGGCACAGCTGTCGTAGTCCGGCACCTCGCCGGCACGTTGCCAGCCCAGATGCACATAGACGGCCTCGGCCTGGGAGCCCGCTGCGGTGTCCAGCACCAACAGGGTGCGCCCCTGCTGCAGGGCGGCGCATTCCACGCTGGTCATGAGCTGGCTGGCAATGCCGCGACCGCGTGCGCGGCTGTGCACCATCAGGCCCAGAACTTCACCGCGGTGGTGGGCATTCGCGTGGGGGCAGAGGGAAAGTTGTGCCACGCCTTGCAGCTGCGGGGGGCGGCCATCCCCGTCCTCTGAGCCCTCGCAGGCGATCCAGAGGCTCAGATGCGGGCCCAGCCGGGCAAAGACACCATGCCAGTAGTCCATGGCGGCATAGCGAGACAGCGGCGCCAGAAAGCCCAGAGTGGCGCCCTGGTGCACGCTGTCGGTGAGCAGATCGCACAGGGCGGGCAGCCATTGCAGATCGCGCGAGCTCAGGCGCCGGATATCGGGGCGAGGGCGCGCCTGCAGGGCGGCGGGCAGGGCGGGACGTGTGCTTTTGCTGAGGGTGCTGCGCTCGTAGCGGGGCACGCCCAGGCCCAGTTCGATCAGGGGTGCGGAGGCGGAGGTGGCGGAATTCGCGGTACGGAAGAACATGGCAGGACTGCTCGGTAAAGCCAGGATCTGATCAAGCCGACGCGCTTGTGAATCACGCCGGCACCGCACAGGCTTAAGCAAATGGCATGCCAGTCCCGCCGGGCCGCGCCGCGCTACTGCTCGGCGCCGGGTTCTGCCGCCAAACCGCCACCGCCGCTGCGGCGGGCGCCGCGCAGGGCGGCATCGGCCCGACGCAGCAAGTCCTCGATGTCGCGGTCACCGTGACGCAGCCGGGCCCAGCCGGCGCTGTAGCTCAGCGCCTGTTCCGGCTGCTCCGGCGCTGACTCGCGCAGGGCCAGCGTCAGGCGCTGATGCAGGGCCTGGGGCCCCTGGTCCTCGCTGCGGGCCAGCAGCACCGCGAAGCACTCCTCGTCCACCCGCGCCAGCAAATCGCCGGGGCGCAGCTGGGCTTCCAGGCAGTGGGCAAAACGCTGCAGCAGGCGTTCGACCTGCTCCGCCCCCTGCTGCTCGCCCAGGGGCTTGAGCCCATCGGGCGAGAACAGGCTGAGCAGCAGGGGCTCCTGGTAGCGACGCGCCATGGCCATCATGTCCACGGCTCGCTCGGTGAAGGCGCGGCGATTGGGCAGACCGGTGAGGGTGTCGCTCTGCACGCGACGCACAAAAGCCGCCTCGATCTCTCCGCGCCAGGCGACGAGCACCGAGGCCAGGCTCAGTACCAGGGCCACATTGCTCAGCACGGCGGCCAGCACATTGACCGGATGGGGGCTGTAGAAGCTGGGGTAGGCCGCGGTGTCGAAGGCCGCCAGGGCGCCGCGCCAGAAGGTCAGCACTGCCAGCAGCAGCAGGCAGACCAGCAGCAGGCCGCGCCAGCGCCGGCTGCGGCGTGTCAGCGCGGGCTCTTGGTTCCGAAGTGGCCGGGCCAGCAGGGCACAGAGCCAGAGCAGTTGCAGGCCGAAGCCGGCATTGCTGACGCCCACCCGCAGAGCGTAGCTGTCGTAGAGCAGGGCGTAGGCCAGGGCGATGAGGGCCGGCAGCGCCAGCATCAGGCGTCGGCCGCGGGCCGTGCCCAGCCAGCAGCCCAGGGCCAGCCACAGGGCGCTGAGCGAGGCGCTGATCAGGGCCATGGCCAGGGTGCCCAGCCATCGCTCGGCCACGACGGCGGCCGAGAGCAGGGCCAGCCAGCCCGCGCCCTGCAGGCCCATGGAGAGCTGGGCCAGGCGGGCGCCCTGGCTGGCCGCGCGCCAGCCCATCAGCAGGGGCAGCAGCAGCGCCAGGGCCAGGGCCTGGATGACCAGCAGGCTGAACAGGGTGGCGATGTCCAATTGCATGATGGCGCCGGTCTCCTCGGGCTAGAGGCTCAGAGCTTACTGGAAGGCCACCTCCGCGAAGCTGCGCAGCTTGCGGCTGTGCAACTGGTCGGGCCCCTGGGCGCGCAGCAGCTCGATGGCGCGCAGGCCGATGCGCAGATGCTGGTCCACGCGCTCGCGGTAGAACTGGTTGGCCATGCCGGGCAGCTTGATCTCGCCGTGCAGGGGCTTGTCGGACACGCACAGCAAGGTGCCGTAGGGCACGCGGAAGCGGAAGCCGTTGGCCGCCAGGGTGGCGCTTTCCATGTCCAGGGCCACGGCACGGCTCTGGCTGAAGCGGCGCTCCGGGCCGGGGTAGGGCAGCAGCTCCCAGTTGCGGTTGTCGGTGGAGGCCACGGTGCCGGTGCGGAAGATGCGCTTGAGCTCGGCACCCTTCAGGCCCGTGACTTGGGCGACCGCGGCTTCCAGGGCCACCTGGATCTCGGCCAGGGGCGGGATGGGCACCCACAGGGGCAACTCCTCGTCCAGCACATGGTCCTCGCGCACATAGGCATGGGCCAGCACATAGTCGCCCAGGGCCTGGCTGTTGCGCAGGCCGGCGCAGTGGCCCAGCATCAGCCAGGCATGCGGGCGCAGCACGGCGATATGGTCGCTGATGGTCTTGGCATTGGCCGGGCCCACGCCGATGTTCACCATGGTGATGCCGCTGCGGTCGCGGCGTATCAGGTGGTAGGCCGGCATCTGGGGCAGGCGGGGCAGGGCCTGGCCCAGGGCGTCGATGTCCTCGGCGGGCAGGCCCAGGCGGCGGGTGACGAGATTGCCGGGCTCCACGAAGGCGATGCAGTCGTCGTGCTCGTCGGGTGCGGCCGGGTCGGGCGCGCGCTGCATCAGGCCCTGGCCCAGGCGGCAGAACTCGTCGATGTAGAACTGGTAGTTGGTGAAGAGCACGAAGTTCTGGAAGTGCTCGGGCGAGCAGCCGGTGTAGTGGCGCAGGCGATGCAGGGAGTAGTCCACCCGCGGCGCGGTGAACAGGGCCAGGGGTTCGGGCGTGCCGGGGGCGCTGCGATGGGTGCCGTTGGCAATGCCGTCGTCCATGGCGGCCAGATCGGGCAGGTCGAAGAGGTCGCGCATGCGCAGGCGGCGCTCGGCGCTCAGGCTGCCCTCCACATGCTCATGCTCGGACAGGGCGAAGTGCAGCGGGATGGGCTGGTGGCTGCTGCCCACTTCCAGGGCCTGGCCGTGGTTGTCCAGCAGCAGCTGGAACTGCTCGCGGAAGTAGTCGCCGAAGAGGTCGGGGCGGGTCAGCGTGGTCTCGTAGACACCGGGCCCGGCGACGAAACCGTAGGCCAGATGCGAGGGCGGCTGGGCGCGTGCCACGGTGTCGGTGCGCAGACGCACAAAGGGGTAGCAGGCGCGCACCGGGCCGATGTCCTCGCCGGCCACAAAGCGTTGCAGGGCCTCGCGCAGGCAGGCCGTACCGGCGGCATAGATCTGCTGGGCCCGGTTCAGCGCGGCCTGGGCATCGAGGAAGGACTCGGGAGCGAAGAAGGGCGCCTGCAGCGCCTGGGCACGGATGGCTGTCATGGGGCCATTGTGAACCGCCCCCGTGAAGCGCGCGCTACTTGAGCGGGATGGGCGTGGCGCGGTCCACCGGCACCGCGGTCACGCTGTTCTGGGGCGAGCCTTCGATCAGGCGCTCCGAATAGGTCAGATAGACCAGGGTGTTGCGCTTGGGGTCCACCATGCGCACGATGCGCAGGCGCTTGAACACCAGGGAGGTGCGTTCGCTGAACACCTCTTCCTGCTTGGGCAGGGCTCTCTCGATCACGATGGGGCCCACCTGGCGGCAGGCGATGGAGGCTTCGCTCTTGTCCTCGGCCAGGCCCAGGGCGCCCTTGATGCCGCCGGTCTTGGCGCGCGAGACAAAGCAGGTCACGCCCTGCACCTTGGGGTCGTCATAGGCATCGACCACGATCTTGTGGTCGGGGCCTATCCATTTGAAGACCGTATCCACCTCGCCGATGGGCTCGGCCCGCACGCAGGCCGCCAGCAGGCCCAGGCCTGCCAGCAGGGTGCAGCCCAGGGCTGCCGGACGCCAGGCCGATGAGGCGCACAGGGACTTGAGGCGGGCGCTTGAATTCATGCGGTGATCAAGAAGCAACTCGGGCCCCGACCATAACGCAAGCGCCGAGGGCGCGGCGCAGGGCCGCGGCTCGCTCGCCCCACGAGCTCAGAGACCGCGCTGCAGCTGCACCCCGCGGCGGCGGGCCAGATCGAGGGCGCAGCCGCCGTTTCGAACCGCGTGATAGCCCAGTTGGCGCAGCAGGCTCAGCGCCTGCTCGGCCCGAGCGCCCGTGGCGCAGTACAGCAGGACGGGTGTTTCCCGGTCGGGCACGCGCTGCAGCACTTCTTGCGCCAGCCGCGGTAGCGGCAGGCAATGTGCCCCCGGCAGGTGTCCATTCATGAACTCCGCGTAGGAGCGCACATCGATCAGGAGGGCTGTATCGTCCTGTGCCTCTGGGTGCACATATTCGCCTTCCCAGGGCAGGGGCTCAAGCTCGGCCTCGCGGGGCAAGAGTTCAGACATCCAGGCCATGTGGTACTCCTTGGCAGATGGGTCTGCCTATGGTGCAGGCTGGCCGGCGGCTTGTACAGCCCGCGGCTGCATCACCCTGGCGCTCTCGTGCGGCGGCTGAGCCTCGACATCGCCGCCGGCCCGCTGCCAGAGCCAGGCCAGGCCGGCGCGCACATCGCCGCGCGCGCCCGCGGCCTCGGCGCTCTCCAGGCGTTCCAGACCTTGCGGCGTCTCGCGGGCCACCACAAAGCTGAAGACATAGTGCGGTTCCTGGCCCATGCGCAGATCGCTGATGCGCACCAGGCCGGCCGCGTCGCGCTCCAGCTTGATGAAGCCGTCGCTGAAACGGCTGAGGGTCTGGACCGGGGCGTGGTCACGCAAGGCCTCCTGGAGCTCGGCGCCGCGCGAATAGGACTGGAAGCGCAGCGGACCGGGCGCGTCCAGCAGGGAATGGAAGCCTTCCAGATAGCCCTCGGGCGTCAGGGCCACGATGCGCCACAGCACGGTGTTGAAGGGGCTGGGCGTGACCAGCAGGGCCTGGACCTTGTGCTCGGCCAGCTGCTCGCGCGCCAGGCGGCTCACATGCTGCTGGGCCAGGGCGCTCCAGGCCAGGTAGGCGCAGGACAGCAGCAGGCCCAGCGCGTTCCAGCGCAGCGCATGGGCGCCGTTGCGCAGGGCCACCCCGGTGCCGATCAAGAGGGGCAGGGTGTAGAGCGGGTCGATGATAAAGATGCTGCCCAGGCCCAGCGGCTCGCTGGAGAAGGGGCGCAAGAGCTGGGTGCCGTAGATGGTCATCCAGTCCAGCAGCGGGTGGGTGATCAGGGTCAGCCAGGTGGCGAGCACCCAGCGGCGCAAGTGCTGACGCTCACCCAGCAGCCAGGCGAAGCTCGTGCCCAGCGGGGCCGCCAGCAGGCTGAGCCAGAACAGGGCATGGCTGTCCGCCCGGTGCAGCACCATATTGCTGAGCGCGTCACCATGGTCGATCAGGGCATCCAGATCGGGCAGGGTGCCGCAGGCGGCACCCCAGAGGGCGGCTTTCCACAAGGCCGTGCGGCGGCCCATGACGGCCACGCTGACGGCGGCACCCAGGGCGATTTGGGAGATTGAATCCATGGGCGCGGATTCTGCCCACGCCCGGCCAGCCGGCGCAGGCGCGGGGGCATTGCCTGCGGCGCCAATGGCGTATGCTGCGCGCCCTGTTCACCGACTGCCCTGCCATGTCCGACGCCGACGACCGCCCCATCATCCAGGAAGCTCGCCTCTGGCAGGACGAGCGCTGGACCGCGCGCGTGATCAAGAACGAGGACGACGAGGGCTGGGCCGTGGCCATGACCCTGGCGGGCGAGAGCGAGCCGGCCCTGGTGGGGCCCTGGACCATGGGGCGGGACAAGAAGAACCCCAAGCCACTGGATGTGAATGCCTTCAACACCCTGGTGAAGACGGCCTCCGAGGTGCTGCGCCGCCATGAGCAGCAGCTGCATGCCCAGCTGCACCAGAGCCTGCGCGTGCATGTGGGCGAGCAGGTGCTGGAGGTCTGCCTGGACATCGTGCCCGATGAGCTGGAGCCCTATGCCCTGCTGAGTGCCCGCGCCCCGGGCGAGGACGAGGTCCTGGCCCAGGTCAAGGTGCGGCCGAACTACAAGCTCAGCCGCGCCAGCGCCACGGCCTGGGTGGAGGGCGGCTTTCAGCGCCCGGCCTGATTACATGCTGCGGCGGTACTGGCCGCCCACCTCGAACAGGGCGCTGGTGATCTGACCCAGGGAGCAGACGCGCACCGCGTCCATCAGCACCTCGAAAACATTGCGGTTCTCGATCACGGCCTGCTGCAGGCGCTGCAGCATGGCCGGGCCGTCGGCCGCGTGGCGCTGGTGGAAGTCGGCCAGGCGGCTGAGCTGACTTTGCTTTTCTTCCTCGGTGGAGCGGGCCAGTTCGATGTGCTCGGGCACCGGGTCGCCATGCGGGTTGCGGAAGGTGTTGACGCCGATGATGGGGTACTCGCCGGTGTGCTTGAGCATCTCGTAGTGCAGGCTTTCCTCCTGGATGCGGCCACGCTGGTAGCCGGTCTCCATGGCGCCCAGCACGCCGCCGCGCTCGGCAATGCGCTCGAACTCCTGCAGCACCGCCTCTTCCACCAGCTCGGTCAGCTCCTCGATGATGAAGGCGCCCTGGCTGGGGTTCTCGTTCTTGGCCAGGCCCCATTCGCGGTTGATGATGAGCTGGATGGCCATGGCGCGGCGCACGCTCTCCTCGGTAGGCGTGGTGATGGCCTCGTCGTAGGCGTTGGTGTGCAGGCTGTTGCAGTTGTCGTAGATCGCGATCAGGGCCTGCAGGGTGGTGCGGATGTCGTTGAAGGCGATTTCCTGGGCGTGCAGGCTGCGGCCCGAGGTTTGGATGTGGTACTTCAGCTTTTGCGAGCGCTCGTTGGCGCCGTACTTGTCGCGCATGGCCACGGCCCAGATGCGGCGCGCCACGCGGCCCAGCACGGTGTACTCCGGGTCCATGCCGTTGCTGAAGAAGAAGCTCAGATTGGGCGCGAAGTCGTCGATGTGCATGCCGCGCGCCAGATAGGCCTCCACAAAGGTGAAGCCGTTGGACAGCGTCAGCGCCAGCTGGCTGATGGGGTTGGCGCCCGCCTCGGCGATGTGATAGCCGGAGATGCTCACCGAGTAGAAGTTGCGCACATTGTGGTGCACGAAGTACTCGGCGATATCGCCCATCACCTTGAGCGAGAACTCGGTGGAGAAGATGCAGGTGTTCTGGCCCTGGTCTTCCTTCAGGATGTCGGCCTGCACGGTGCCGCGCACATTGGCCAGCACCCAGTCCCGGATCTTGGCGGCCTCGTCGGCCGTGGGGGCGCGGCCGTTGTCGGCGCGGAACTTGTCCAGCTGCTGGTCGATGGCGGTGTTCATGAACATCGCCAGGATGGTGGGCGCCGGCCCGTTGATGGTCATGGACACGCTGGTCGTGGGGCTGCAGAGGTCGAAGCCGTCGTACAGCACCTTCATGTCTTCCAGCGTGGCGATGGACACGCCGGAGTTGCCCACCTTGCCGTAGATGTCCGGCCGCGGGTCGGGGTCAGCGCCGTAGAGCGTGACCGAGTCGAAGGCGGTGGACAGGCGCTTGGCCGGCATGCCCTCGCTGACCAGCTTGAAGCGGCGGTTGGTGCGGAAGGCATCGCCCTCGCCGGCGAACATGCGGGTGGGATCCTCGCCCTCGCGCTTGAAGGCGAAGACGCCGGCCGTGTAGGGGAAGCTGCCCGGCACGTTTTCCAGCAGCAGCCACTTGAGCAGCTCGCCATGGCACTCGTACTGCGGCAGCACCACCTTGCGGATCTTGGTGCCGGAGAGGCTGGTGTGGATCAGGCTGGTGCGGATCTCCTTGTCGCGGATCTTCACCACGTACTCGTCGCCGGCATAGGCCTTCTGCATATCCGGCCACTGCGCCAGCAGCTGGGCATTGGCGGGCAGCAGCTGCAGCTCGCGGGCCTGGGCCAGCTCACCCAGGGCGCCGACCGCACCCGCCTTGGACGGGTTGTCGGCCTGCAGCATGGCAATAGAAGCGCGCAGCTGCTGGGCCTCGCGCGCGAGGCGGGCCTGGGCGCGGGCCGACTTCTTGTAGCCACGCACGGTGTCGCTGATCTCGGCCAGGTAGCGCACGCGCGCGGCCGGCACGATAGGGGTCTGGTGCGTGCTGTGGCGGGTCTGCACCGCGGGCAGGCGGCCCTCGGCAACGTTCAGACCCAGCTCGGCCAGGCGGGCTTTCAGGGCCTGGTAGAGCGCGGTGACGCCGTCGTCATTGAAGCGGCTGGCCATGGTGCCGAAGACCGGCATCTCCTCGGGCCGCTTGCCCCAGGCCTCCTTGTTGCGCTGCACCTGCTTGGCCACATCGCGCAGCGCGTCCAGCGCGCCCTTGCGGTCGAACTTGTTGATGGCCACGAACTCGGCGAAGTCCAGCATATCGATCTTCTCGAGCTGGCTGGCGGCGCCGAACTCGGGCGTCATCACATACATGGGCACATCCACATGCGGCACGATGGCGGCGTCGCCCTGGCCGATGCCCGAGGTCTCCACGATCACCAGGTCAAAGCCCGCCACCTTGGCCGCGGCCACCACATCGGGCAGAGCCTGGGAGATCTCGCTGCCGAAGTCGCGCGTGGCCAGGCTGCGCATGAAGACGCGGGCGCCGTTCTGCCAAGGGCTGATGGCGTTCATGCGGATGCGGTCGCCCAGCAGGGCGCCGCCACTCTTGCGGCGCGAGGGGTCGATGGAGATCACGGCCACGCGCAGCGCGTCGCCCTGGTCCAGGCGCAGACGGCGGATCAGCTCGTCGGTGAGGCTGCTCTTGCCCGCGCCGCCGGTGCCGGTGATGCCCAGCACCGGCGTCTTGATCTGCTGGGCCGCGGCCTGCAGCGCGGCCACAAGCCCCGCATCGGCCTTGCCGTTTTCCAGCGCCGTGATCAGGCGGGCCAGGGCGCGCCAGGCATCCTGGCCATGGCCGCGGATGGCGTCCAGCGACTGCGGCGCGGCCTCGGAGAGATCGCGGTCGCAGCGCATGACCATCTCGCCGATCATGCCTTGCAGGCCCATGCGCTGGCCGTCCTCGGGGCTGTAGATGCGCACGCCGTGTTCATGCAGATCGCGGATCTCGGCCGGCACGATCACGCCGCCGCCGCCGCCGAAGACCTGGATGTTCTCGCCGCCGCGCGCGCGCAGCAGCTCCACCATGTACTTGAAGTACTCGACATGGCCACCCTGGTAGCTGCTGATGGCAATGCCCTGCACGTCTTCCTGCAGCGCGGCGTTCACCACCTCGTCCACCGAGCGGTTGTGGCCCAGGTGGATGACCTCGGCCCCCATGCTCTGCAGGATGCGCCGCATGATGTTGATCGCGGCGTCATGGCCGTCAAACAGGCTGGCGGCCGTCACGAAGCGCACCTTGTTGGCGGGGCGGTACTCGGCCAGGGCTTTGTACTCGGCGGACAGATCGGTCATGGCTTGTCTCCTGCGTGGTCGGCTCGGGGCGGCCGCGGCCACGCTGTCTTTCTATCAGCAGGGATGGCTGGATTCTAGGGTTTGATTGACGTTTACGTAAACGTCAAATCAAGTCCGGGTGGGGCGGCATGCTTTTTGCGCGATGAGGGCAGACCGTCTGCCGCCCCTGCCCATGCTCCAGCCCTCCAGCCCGTCGCCCCCTGCTTACAGCCCGGCCCAGCCCGGCGCGGCGGGCTTGCGCGTGCTCCTGATCGACGACGGCGCGCACCGGGTGGAGCTGATCCGGCAGGAGCTCACCCGCCAGGGCTGCGAGGTGGTGGGTGTGATCGACTCCGCCACCTTGATCCACGATTGCGTGCTGCGCCTCAAGCCCGATGTGGTGATCGTGGACAGCGAGTCCCCCACCCGGGACACGGTGGAGAACCTCGCCCTGCTCAACAGCCAGATGCCGCGGCCGGTGGTGGTGTTCTCCGAGGATGCGGCGGACGACCCCATGCGGCGGGCCCTGCAGGCCGGGGTGAGTGCCTATGTGGTGGCGGGCTTGCAGCCGTCACGGCTGGCGCCGGTGCTGCAGGTGGCGATTGCCCGCTTCGAGCAAGACCTGGCCCTGCGCCAGGAGCTGAACAAGGCCCAGGCCCAGCTGAGCGGGCGCAAGAGCATCGAGCGCGCCAAGGGCATTCTGATGAGCGAGCAGGGCCTGGACGAGGATGCGGCCTACAAGCGCCTGCGGCGCCTGGCCATGGATCGTGGTGAGCCGCTGGCCGTGGTCGCCGAGCGCGTGATCGAGGCACATCAGCTGCTGCGCCCATCCTGAGGCGGCGCCCGCACCAAGATGAGGCCGTCCCGCCTGCCGGCGGTGCGCAAAACCGCCAGACCGGCCGGAAAAGCGCTGGCACGCTTCTCGCTAAAGCTGGTCTGAGGCCCGCAATGGCGTGGGTCTCGCTCTGAACAGGTTCTAGGACAAAGGCGTCCGATCCATCTTCCTGCCGCGGCTGCCGCGCTGGAGGGTGGGATCGGGCGCCCTTTTTCATTGGCTTTCGACGCTGGAGATCGGCATGTTGGACGGCAAGACGCGGGGAGAAGGATTGATGAGCGAGGAACGACGCAAGCTGCTGATGGGCGGTGCGGCCGCGGTGGGCAGCAGCCTGGTGGCGCCGCATGTCTGGGCCTCCGGCTCGGACAAGCCCGAGAAGGAGGAGGTGCGCATCGGCTTCATCCCGCTGACCGACTGCGCCTCGGTGGTCATGGCCTCGGTGCTGGGCTTCGACAAGAAGTACGGCGTCAAGATCGTGCCGACCAAGGAGGCTTCCTGGGCCGGCGTGCGCGACAAGCTGGTCAACGGCGAGCTGGACATGGCCCATGTGCTCTACGGCCTGGTCTACGGCGTGCACCTGGGCCTGGGCGGGCCCAAGAAGGACATGGCCGTGCTCATGACCCTGAACAACAACGGTCAGGCCATCACCCTGTCCAAGAAGCTGGCGGACAAGGGCGCGGTGAACGGTGCCTCGCTGGCCAAGCTCATGGCCAGCGAGAAGCGTGAATACACCTTCGCCCAGACCTTCCCCAC
Source organism: Roseateles asaccharophilus (assembly GCF_004362405.1). Lineage (GTDB taxonomy): Bacteria > Pseudomonadota > Gammaproteobacteria > Burkholderiales > Burkholderiaceae_C > Kinneretia > Kinneretia asaccharophila. The sequence continues at coordinate 58,139 of NZ_SNXE01000013.1, read as the reverse complement.
CGGCACCCACGCCATGTGGCTGTACTACTGGCTGGCCAGCGTGGGCGTGAACCCCATGAAGGATGCCAAGGTCATCACCGTGCCCCCGCCGCAGATGGTGGCAAATATGCGGGTGGGCAATATGGACGGCTTCTGCGTGGGTGAACCCTGGAACCACCGCGCCATCATGGACGGCATTGGCATCACCGCGGCGACCACGCAGGAGGTCTGGAAAGACCATCCCGAGAAGGTGTTGGGCAGCACGGCGGACTTCGTCAAGAAGCACCCCAATACCGCGCGCGCCGTGATCATGGCCGTGCTGGAGGCCAGCCGCTGGATCGATGCCAGCCTGTCCAACAAGCTGAAGATGGCCGAGACCATCGCCGAGAAGAGCTATGTGAACACCGGCGTGGATGCGATCAACCAGCGCATCCTGGGCCGCTACCAGAACGGCCTGGGCAAGACCTGGGACGACCCCGACCACATGAAGTTCTTCAACGACGGTGCGGTCAACTTCCCCTACCTGTCCGACGGCATGTGGTTCCTCACCCAGCACAAGCGCTGGGGCCTGCTCAAGGAACACCCCGACTATCTGGGCGTGGCCCGCCAGATCAACCAGATCGAGCTCTACAAGCAGGCCGCCAGCCAGCTCAAGATCAATGTGCCCAAGGAGATGCTGCGCAGCTCCAAGCTGATCGACGGCGTGGTCTGGGACGGCAAGGATCCCGCCAAGTACGCCGACGCCTTCAAGGTCAAGGCCTGAACAAGGAGTTCATCATGGTCAGTGCCGTCTTTCATTCGCCGCGCGAAGCGGCCGCGACACCGCAGCCCATGGCGGCCGCCGCGCCAGCGAGCGCCGCGCCGCTGCCGGTGGCCGCCAAGCCGCGCCCGGGCTTGGACTGGAACGCCCTGTGGATGCGGGTGCTGCCGCCCCTGCTGGGCCTGGCCCTGCTGATAGGCGTGTGGGCCCTGCTGACCCAGAAAGGCGGCGCCTTTCCCACGCCGGCCGCCACCTTCGAGGCCGCCGTCAAGCTGTTCTCGGACCCCTTCTACAGCAAGGGCCCCAATGACCAGGGTATAGGCTGGAACATCCTGAACTCGCTGGCCCGCGTGGGCGTGGGCTTCGGTCTGGCGGCCGCGGTGGGCATTCCGCTGGGCTTCATCATCGGGCGCTTCGAGTTTGTCAGCCGCATGGTCTCGCCCCTGATCAGCCTGCTCAAGCCGGTCTCGCCTCTGGCCTGGCTGCCCATCGGCCTGCTGGTCTTCAAGAGCGCCAATCCGGCCGCGATCTGGACCATCTTCATCTGCTCCATCTGGCCCATGGTGGTGAACACCGCGGTGGGCGTGCAGCGGGTGCCGGTGGACTACCTGAACGTGGCGCGCGTGCTGAACCTCAGCGAGTGGAAGATCATCAGCAAGATCCTCTTCCCCGCGGTGCTGCCCTACATGCTCACCGGCGTGCGCCTCTCGGTGGGCACGGCCTGGCTGGTGATCGTGGCGGCCGAGATGCTGACCGGCGGCGTGGGCATAGGCTTCTGGGTCTGGGACGAGTGGAACAACCTCAATGTCCAGCACATCATCATCGCCATCTTCGTGATCGGCATCGTGGGCCTGCTGCTGGAATGGGCCTTGATGGCCGTGGCCCGTCACTTCGCTTACGAGGACTGAATCATGAGCAAGGACAAGCGTGCCTTCATCGAGGTTCAAGCGGCGGAAATGGTGTTCAACACCCGCAAGGGCCGCTTCCATGCCCTGCACGACATCCATCTGCAGGTGCAGCGCGGCGAGTTCATCACCCTGATCGGCCACTCCGGATGTGGCAAGAGCACCCTGCTCAATCTGATGGCCGGCCTGCTCCAGCCCAGCAGCGGCGCGCTGATCTGTGACGGCCGCGAGATCGCCGCGCCCGGACCCGAGCGCGCCGTGGTGTTCCAGAACCACTCCCTGCTGCCCTGGCTCACGTGCTTCGAGAACGTGTACCTGGCGGTGGAGTCGGTCTTCGGCGGCAAAGAGCTCAAGCGCAAATTGGCCGAACGCACCGACGAGGCCCTGCACCTGGTGGGCATGGGACACGCCATGCACAAGAAGCCGCACGAGATCTCCGGTGGCATGAAGCAGCGCGTGGGCATTGCCCGCGCCCTGGCCATGGAGCCCAAGGTGCTGCTGATGGACGAGCCCTTCGGCGCGCTGGACGCGCTCACCCGCGCCCATCTGCAGGACGAGCTGCTCAAGATCGTGGCCCGCACCCAGAGCACGGTGGTGATGGTGACCCACGATGTGGACGAGGCCGTGCTGCTGTCCGACCGCATCGTGATGATGAGCAACGGCCCGGCCGCCACCATCGGCGAGATCCTGAGCGTGCCGCTGGAGAGACCCCGCCAGCGGGTGGCGTTGGCGGAAGACCCCGTCTATGTGCAGGCGCGCAAGGCGGTGATCGACTTTCTCTACACCCGCCACAAGCACCGCGAAGCGGCCTGAATTGCCCCAATCCACTCGCCCCACGGCCCCGCGCGCGGACCGTGCCGGCGGAGCCCTGCCCGGAGATGATGTGATGCCCGAGACGATGGAAGAGACCCCGAAGCCGCAGCGCCAGCGTCTGGTGCTGGTGGGCAATGGCATGGCCGGCGTGCGCACGCTGGAAGAGCTGCTGAAGATCGCGCCCGAGCTCTACGACATCACGGTGTTCGGCGCCGAGCCTCACCCCAACTACAACCGCATCCTGCTCTCGCCGGTGCTGGCGGGCGAGCAGACGCTGGAGGAGATCATCCTCAACCCGCTGAGCTGGTACGAGGAGAACGGCATCACCCTGCACCTGGGCAAGCAGGTCGCGAAGATCGACCGCGTGCGTCGTCAAGTGGTGGCCGAGGACGGCACGACGGCGGACTACGACCGACTGCTGATCGCCACCGGCTCGAACCCCTTCATCCTGCCGGTGCCCGGCAAGGAGCTGGACGGCGTGATCGCCTACCGCGATATCGCCGACACGCAGGAGATGATTGATGCGGCCGCCAAGTACCAGCACGCGGTGGTGATCGGCGGCGGCCTGCTGGGCCTGGAGGCGGCCAACGGCCTGATGTTGCGCGGCATGCAGGTGACCGTGGTGCACCTGGGCGACTGGCTGATGGAGCGCCAGCTCGATGACCAGGCGGGTGAATTGCTGCGCAAATCGCTGCAGGCGCGCGGCCTGAAGTTCCGCCTGGCCACGCAGACCGAGGCGCTGATCGGCGACAAGGACGGTCGTGTGATGGCGGTGCGCTTCAAAGATGGCAGCGAGATCCCCGCCGATCTGGTGGTGATGGCCGCCGGCATCCGCCCCAACACCACGCTGGCCGAGAGCGCCGGCCTGCACTGCAAGCGCGGCATCGTCGTCACCGACACGCTGCAGACCGTCACCGACCCGCGCATCTACGCGGTGGGCGAATGCGCCGCGCACCGCGGCATCGCCTACGGCCTGGTGGCCCCGCTCTTCGAGCAGGGCAAGGTCTGCGCCACGCACCTGGCCGAGTTCGGCATCGGCCGCTATCAGGGCAGCCAGACCAGCACCAAGCTCAAGGTCACCGGCATCGACCTGTTCTCCGCGGGTGACTTCATGGGGGCGGCGTCGGGCGGCCCCGACGCCGACAAGTTCGAGGAGATCGTGATGAGCGATCCCTTCGCCGGCGTCTACAAAAAGCTGGTGATCAAGAACGACCAGCTGGTCGGCGCCTGCCTCTACGGCGACACGGTGGACGGCAGCTGGTACTTCAAGCTGCTGCGCGACGGGCGCAAGATCGCCGATATCCGCGACAAGCTGATGTTCGGCGAAAGCAATATCGGCGACGGCGGCCACCAGGGCCAGAACAAGGCCGCCGCGATGGCCGACAGCGACGAGGTCTGCGGCTGCAACGGCGTCACCAAGGGCAGCATCTGCAAGGCGATCAAGGAAAAAGGCCTGTTCACGCTGGACGAGGTGCGCAAGCACACCAAGGCCAGCGCATCCTGCGGCTCCTGCACCGGCCTGGTCGAGCAGCTCCTGATGTTCACCGCCGGCGGCGACTACTCGGCCGCGCCCAAGAAGAAGGCCATCTGCGGCTGCACCGAGATGAGCCACCAGGAAGTGCGCGATGCGATCGTCGACCGCCACCTCACCGCGCTGGACCAGGTCTACACGGCCCTGGACTGGAAGAGCCCCAACGGCTGCGCCACCTGCCGCCCGGCGCTGAACTACTACCTGATCTCGTCCTGGCCCAAGGAGGCGCAGGACGATCCGCAAAGCCGTGCGATCAACGAGCGCAGCCACGCCAATATCCAGAAGGACGGCAGCTACTCGGTGATTCCGCGCATGTGGGGCGGGGAGACGAACTCGTCCGAGCTGCGCCGCATCGCCGACGTGGTGGACAAGTACCAGATCCCCACGGTCAAGGTCACCGGCGGCCAGCGCATCGACCTGCTGGGCGTGAAGAAGGAAGACCTGGTCAATGTCTGGAAGGACATCGGCATGCCCTCGGGCCACGCCTATGCCAAGGCGCTGCGCACCGTGAAAACCTGCGTGGGCAGCGAGTGGTGCCGCATGGGCACGCAGGACAGCACGCAGATGGGCAAGGACCTGGAGCGCGCGCTGTGGCGCATGTATGCGCCGCACAAGGTCAAGCTTGCGGTGTCGGGCTGCCCGCGCAACTGCGCCGAATCGGGCATCAAGGACGTGGGCGTGATCGGCGTGGACTCCGGCTGGGAGCTCTATGTCGGCGGCAACGGCGGCATCAAGACCGAGGTCGCGCACTTCTTCTGCAAGGTGAAGACGCCGCAGGAGGTGCTGGAGTACTCGGGCGCCTTCCTGCAGCTCTACCGCAAGGAAGGCTGGTACCTGGAGCGGACCTGCCACTACATCAGCCGCGTGGGCCTGGATTATGTGAAGAAGAAGATCCTCGACGATCACGAGGGCCGCCAGGCCCTTTGGGCCGAGCTGCAGTACGCGCTGGACGGCGAGCCCGATCCCTGGTTCGACTTCGACAAGGCCAAGGTCGACCTGCGCCAGTTTGAAGCTTTGTGAGGAATGCGACGATGAGCGACTGGAAGACGATTTGCGCGGTCGAGGACATCCCGCTGCTGGGCTCGCGCCGCGTGCAGCGCGCCCAGGGGCCGCAGGTGGCGCTGTTTCGCACCGGCGCCAACGAGGTGTTCGCGCTGCTGGACCGCTGCCCGCACAAGGCCGGCCCGCTGAGTCAGGGCATCGTGTTCGGCGCGGCGGTGGCCTGCCCGCTGCACAACTGGACCATCGAGCTCGCCACCGGCTGTGCGCGTGAACCCGACGAGGGCAGCACGCCGCGCTTCTCGGTACGCATCGACAACGGTCAGGTGCAGCTGAACCAGCAGGAGCTGGACACCGTGGCCATTGATCTGGAGCCGGTCAAAGCCGGCCCCTGCACCCGGGCTGCTTGCTGAGGGCGACACCATGCGGGAGACGCGCTCCACCTGTCCCTACTGCGGTGTCGGCTGCGGCGTCATCATCGAGAGCGAGGGCGCGCAGATCACCGGGGTGCGCGGCGATCCGGAACATCCGGCCAACTTCGGCCGGCTGTGCAGCAAGGGTTCGACCCTGCACCTGAGCGCCACGCCGGTGGTGCTTCAGACCCGCCGCCTGCTGCAGCCCTTGCAGCGCCTGGAGCGCGGCGCCGCGCCGCAGCCGCTGGCCTGGGATGCCGCGGCCGAGCAGGTGGCCGAGCGCCTGGCGGCCGTGCGGGCCGCGCATGGGCCGGACGCGATTGGCTTCTACATCTCCGGCCAGCTGCTCACCGAGGACTATCACGCCTTCAACAAGCTGGCGCGGGCCCTGGTCGGCACCAACAATATCGACAGCAACTCGCGGCTGTGCATGAGCTCGGCGGTGTCGGGCTACAAGCAGGCGCTGGGTGCTGACGCGCCGCCGGCCAGTTATCAGGACATCGAGCAGGCCGACTGCCTGTTCATCGCCGGTGCCAACCCGGCCTGGGCGCATCCCATCCTGTTCCGCCGCATCGAGGCGGCGCGCGAGGCCCGGCCGCACAGCAAGATCATCGTCGTCGACCCGCGCCGCACCGAGACGGCCGAGCTCGCCGACCTGCATCTGCAGATCCTGCCCGGCACCGACATCGCGCTGTTCAACGGCATGCTGCACGCTTGCGTCTGGGAGGGCTGGATCGCCGCCGACTTCATCGCGCAGCACACCGAAGGCTTCGATGCGCTGAAGGCCCTGGTGCGCAGCAGCACGCCGGCCTGGGCCGCGAAGACCTGCGGCATCAAGGAAGAGCAGCTGCTCGAGGCGGCGCGGCTGTTCGCCGCCTCGCCGGCCACGCTGTCGCTGTACTGCATGGGCCTGAACCAGAGCAGCCGCGGCACCGCCAAGAACACCGCGCTGATCAATCTGCATCTGGCCACCGGCCAGATCGGCCGTGCCGGCGCCGGCCCCTTCTCGCTGACCGGCCAGCCCAATGCGATGGGCGGCCGCGAGGCCGGCGGCATGGCCACGTTGCTGCCCGGCCACCGCGACCCGGCCAGCGCCGCCGACCGCGCCGAGATCGCGCGCCTCTGGGGTGTCGAGGCCCTGCCCGAGACGCCGGGCAAGACCGCGGTGGAGCTGTTCGAGGCCGCCGCGCGCGGCGAGATCAAGGCGCTGTGGATTGCCTGCACCAACCCCGCACAGTCGATGCCCGAGCAGGCGCTGGTACGCGCGGCGCTGGCTGCTTGCGAGTTCGTCGTGCTGCAGGAGGCCTTTGCCGACACCGCCACCGCGGCCTATGCCGACCTGCTGCTGCCGGCCGCCACCTGGGGCGAGAAGGACGGCACGGTCACCAACAGCGAGCGCCGCATCAGCCGGGTGCGTGCGGCGGTGCCGCCGCCCGGCCAGGCGCGCGCAGATTGGGCGATCGTCAGCGACATCGCCCGCCGGCTGGAGCAGCGCCTGCGCCCCGGCGCGGCCACCTCGCTGTTTGCCTTTGACACGCCCGAGCAGCTCTGGCTCGAGCACCGCGAGGCGACGCGCGGCCGCGATCTGGACATCTCCGGCCTGAGCTGGGCGCTGCTCGACGCGCAGGGGCCGCAGCAATGGCCCTATCCCGAAGGCGCGGGCGCAGGTCGCCAGCGTCTCTATGAGGACGGCCGCTTTGCCACCGCCAACGGTCGCGCCCGCTTCGTCGCCAAGCCGCATGGCCCGGCGGCCGAGGGCTGCGATGCGCGCCATCCGCTGACGCTGTCCACCGGCCGCATGCGCGACCAGTGGCATGGCATGAGCCGCAGCGGCACCGTGGACCGCCTGTTCGAATCCGAGCCGCAGCCGGCGCTGCGCATGAACCCGCAGGACCTGCTGCGCCGCCATCTGAAGAGCGGCGAGCTGGTGCGCGTGCGTTCGCGCCGCGGCGAACTGCTGCTGCCGCTGCAGGCCGACGATGCGGTCGGCCCGGCCCAGGCCTGGCTGCCCATGCACTGGGGCGATGAGTTCATCGGTGGCCGTGATGCCAGGGGCGTGCCGCTGCGGGGCGTCAACGCGCTGACGCAGCCGCGCTTCTGCCCCGACTCGCGCCAGCCCGAGCTGAAGTACAGCGCGGTGAGGGTCGAGCCGGTGCAGCTGCCCTGGCGCATCGCAGCCGCCGCCTGGGTGCCTGCCGAAGAGGGCGCGGCGCTGCGTGCGCGCTTGCGCGTGCTGATGGGCGAGTTCGACTACACGCAGTGCACGCCGCTGGCGGGCCAGGGTGAGTTCTCCGGCCAGCAGGGCTGGCTCTTCGTCGCGGCGGCCGCCACGCAGCCTAGCGCCGAGCTGCAGCAGCGCATGGCCGCAGCGCTGGGCCTGGCCGGACCGGCCAAGGCCGGCACCGCGCCGGTGCTGCGCTATGCGGACATCCGTCGCGGCCGCTGCCGCCTGCTGCGCCTGGCGGGCGAGGGCGAGAACGCGCGCCTGCAGGCCGTGCTGCGCATCGGCGAAGGCGACGAAGGCGCCTGGCTGACCCAGCTCTGGCGCGAGGCCGCGCCGGTGGCGCCTTTCGGCCGCTGGCTGCTCAGCCCCGAGGCACCGCCGGCCGACCTCGCCGCCCGCGCGCCGACGGCGCGCAGCCCGCAGGTTTGCAACTGCTTCGATGTCTCGGCGGCGCGCATCCGCTCCGAGCTTCTTCACTGCCACGGTGCGCCGGCGGAGCGGCTGCGATCCCTGCAGGCGGCGCTGAAGTGCGGCACGCAGTGTGGCTCTTGCCTGCCGGCGCTGCGGCGCCTGGTGGAAACCACGTCCGCGGAGGTGACGGTATGACCCCTGTGCTCCATCCCGTGGCCCTGGTGGGCGCCGGTCCCGGCGACCCCGAGCTGCTGACCCTGCGCGCACTCCGGCGCCTGCAAGCCGCCGATGTGGTGCTCAGCGACGATCTGGTGGATGCGCGGGTGCTGGCGCTGATCGGCCCGCAGACGCGGCTGCTGCGCGTGGGCAAGCGTGGTGGCTGCATCTCCACGGACCAGCGCTTCATCGAGGAGCTGATGGTGCGCGAGGCCCGGGCCGGGCGCCGCGTCGTGCGGCTCAAGGGGGGCGATCCCTTTGTGTTCGGCCGTGGGGGCGAGGAGGCCGATGCGTTGCGTGCCGCCGGACTGGCCGTGGAGGTCGTCAGCGGCCTGACGGCCGGCATTGCCGGCCCGGCGGCGGCGGGCATTCCGGTAACGGATAGACGCTGCACGCCCGGCGTGGCCCTGGTGACGGGGCATAGCGGGGAGGGCGGGCGTGCGCCCGACTGGGCGGCCCTGGCGCGCAGCGGCCTGACCCTGGTGGTCTATATGGGCGTGGCGCGCTGCGAGCAGATCGTGGCTGCTCTGCGTGAGGGGGGCATGTGCGGCGATATGCCGGTGGCCGTGGTCGCGGCCGCCCATACCGAGCGGCAGCAGCAGGCCCTGAGCACCCTGGACGGTCTGTGCGCGCTGCTGGCGCGTGAGCCGGGCCTGGGCAGCCCGGCGGTGCTGGTGATCGGCGAGGTGGGGGCCCTGGGGGCCTGGGCCTCAGCTCAGGCGGAAGCGGCTCATCAGCTCCGACAGGCGTAGGGCCTGATCCTTGAGCGAGGCGGCCGCGGCCGCGCTCTGCTCCACCAGGGCCGCGTTCTGCTGCGTCATCTGATCCAGCTCGCCCACCGTGCCGTTGACCCGCTGGATGCCGCCGCTCTGCTCGCTGGCCGCGGCGCTGATCTCGCCAATGATGTCGGAGACGCGCTGCACGCTGGCCACGATCTCGTCCATGGTGCTGCCGGCGTTCTGCACCAGACGCGCGCCGGCCTCCACCCGCTCCACGCTGCTGCCGATCAGGGTCTTGATCTCGCGGGCGGCCTCAGCGCTGCGCTGGGCCAGGCTGCGCACCTCGCCCGCCACCACGGCAAAGCCGCGGCCCTGCTCGCCGGCCCGTGCGGCCTCCACGGCCGCGTTCAGCGCCAGGATATTGGTCTGGAAGGCGATGCCGTCGATGGTGCCGATGATGTCGGCAATCTTCTTGGAGCTGGTGTTGATCTCGTCCATGGTGCTGACCACCTGACCCACCACGGCGCCGCCGCGTTGCGCGACCTCGGCGGCGCTGCCGGCCAGCTGCTTGGCATTGCCCGCGGCGTCAGCGCTGTGGCTCACGCCCTCGGTCAGCTCGCCCATGGCGCTGGCGGCCTGTTGCAGATTGCTGGCGGTCTGCTCGGTGCGCTGGCTCAGGTCCAGATTGCCGCTAGCCACCTCGGCACTGGCGGTCTGAATGCTTTCCGAGGCCTCACGCACCTGGCCCACGATCTGGGCCAGCGAATGCTGCATCTCGCCCAGGGAGTGCAGCATTTGCGCCGCCTCATCCTGGCCCTGCACCGGGCGTGCCGGGCTGAGATCACCCTTGGCCATGCGGGCGGCGAAACCGCGGGCCTCCATCAGCGGGGCGACCACGGAGTGCGAGATGCGCCAGGCGAGCACGGCACCCAGGGCGCAGCAGACCAGAAAAGCCAGGACCAGGCCGCCGAACAGGCGGCTGACTAGGCTGTCGACTTGCGAAAAGACTTCGCTGGAGCTCTTGCTCAGCGTGGCCTCAATGCCCATCAGCATGGTCAGGGCCGGCTCGAAGGCGGCGTCCGCCTGCTTCATCTCGGCCATGGCCTCCTTGGCCTCGGGGTAGCCGTTGTCCAGCAGTGTCTTGGCGACCGGGGCCACGGCCTTGCGATAGGTCTCGATATGGCCGCGGAATTTGCGCAGATTGGCCTGCTGTTCCTCGCTTCTGGCCAGCGCGCCGAACTCGTCCATGGCCTTGTCGAGGCCTTGCTGGGCGTCGAGCCAGGCTTTCTGGTAGCGCGCCATTTCCTCGTTGTTGAAGATGGAGGCGACCAGGCCATTGCTGGCCGCGCGGCTCTCGATCAGCCGGGTGCGGGCGGCCACTGTCACATTGTTGGCCGGGATCAGCTGCTGGGTGATGCCCTGCAAGGCCTGGTGCGCCACGCGCAGGCCGAAACCGCCCAGCCCCGCCAGCAGCGCGGCCATCAGCAGGAGGATGCTGAAACCCAGCAGCAGCCGGGGGCGTATGTTCAGATCGCGCAGGCGCAGGGGCATGGAAGTTCCTCTATCTCGTTCAAGCTTTTGGTTGGTGAGCGGCGCACTCAGCCCAGCCTGAAGGTGGCGACCACCTCGGACAGGCGCTGAGCCTGATCCTTCAGAGACTCTGCCGCGGCGGCACTCTCTTCCACCAGGGCCGCATTTTGCTGGGTCATTTGGTCAAGCTGGTTAACCGCCGTGTTGATCGTGCTGATGCCCTGGCTTTGCTCGCCCGCCCCGGCGCCGATCTCGGCAATGATGTCGGCCACGCGCTGCACGCTGGCCACGATCTCGTTCATGGTGCTGCCGGCGTCCTGCACCAGACGGGTGCCGGCCTCCACCCGTTCCACGCTGTTGCCGATCAGCGCTTTGATCTCGCGCGCCGCCGAGGCCGAGCGCTGGGCCAGGCTGCGAACCTCGCCGGCCACCACGGCAAAGCCGCGACCCTGCTCGCCCGCGCGGGCGGCTTCCACGGCCGCGTTCAGGGCCAGGATATTGGTCTGGAAGGCGATGCCGTCGATGGTGCCGATGATGTCGGAGATCTTGCGCGAGCTGTCATTGATCTCGCCCATGGTGCTGACCACCTGCCCCACCACGGCGCCGCCCCGTTGCGCCACCTCGGCCGCGCTCGTGGCCAGCTGATTGGCCGTGCCGGCGGCGTCGGCGCTCTGGCGCACGGCGCCGGTGAGCTGGCTCATGGAGCTGGCGGTCTGCTGCAGATTGGAGGCGGTCTGCTCGGTGCGGGTAGAGAGGTCGGCATTGCCGCTGGCGATCTCGGCACTGGCGGTCTGTATGCTGTCGGCGCTGTGGCGCACTTGGGACAGGGCCCGGGCCAGGGCCTCGCGCATGGCGGCCAGGGCACGCTGCACCTCGCCGATCTCGTCACTGCGCTGGCTCAGGGGCGCGGCGGCCAGATCGCCCGAGCCGATGCGCTCGGCCTCACGCACCAGTTCGCGCAGCGGCATGGCAATCGACCGCACCTGATAGGCCGTCGCGACAGCCAGGGCCAGTGTGATGAGACTCATCGCGCCGGCAACCATCCACACCGTGCGCATGCGCTGTGCACCGGCCTGCTCGCGCAGTTCCCCGGAGCGCTGTTGCTGCAGTTTCACAAAGTCGGCCTGGGCTTCCAGATAGGTGGCGATGGCCGGCTGCATCTTGCTTTGCAGCAATTGCACAGAGGCCTCGGCCTGGCCCTCGCTCTTGAGCTTGCTGGCTTCGTTGCGTATGGCGATGTAGCTCTTGCGAGTCTCGGCGATGCGGGCCATGACTGCCTTCTCCGGCGCCGAGTTGGCCAGCCCTTCCAGCTCTTTTTGCATCTCCGAGATGGTGGCCGTGGTGGCTTCGATCTGCGGCTTGAGCGTCGAAGCGACGGCGGGATCGCTGCTGAGCAGCCCGGCGGTGGCTCGGGTGGCGTTCGACTCGGTCAGTCCGCGCCAGCGCAAGGCGAGCTCGAATTTGCGCTGTTGCTCGGCCTGGGTGAGCTGTGCTTCGGCTTGCAGCTTGGCGGTACGACTCGCGGAGACCGCCGTCATCAGCAAAACCATCAGGGCCAGACCAGCGATGGGCAACCAGAGCTTGGTGGTGATCGAGAGCGACTTCATGGCATGTCTCCGTTGTACTTGCTGTTGGCGGACATCGCGGACGCAGGTCGGCCGAACGTAGAGCGTCCTATCGCTCGATATCGGCGCGAAGTCTCGCTAGCTTGAGCCTCTGTTAGGCTTTGGGCAACGCTCTCGCCCCTCAATATTTCACGCCATGAGCTTTCTGGCCATCGATATCGGCAATACGCGCCTGAAGTGGGCGCTTTACGCGACCCCGCAGCCCGGTGCGGCTCTGCTTGCGCATGGGGCTGAATTTCTTGAGAACATCGAACGCTTGGCCGAGCGCGGCTGGCAGAACCTGCCTCAGCCGCCCCGCACCATGCTGGGCTGCAATGTGGCCGGAGACGCGGTGCGCCGCCGCGTGGAAGAACAGATGGAGCTCTGGGATGTGGAGCCGCGCTGGGTGGTCTCCAGCGCGCAGGCGGGTGGGGTGATCAATGGCTATGACCATCCGGGTCGGCTGGGCGCCGATCGCTTTGTGGCCCAGATCGGGGCGCGGCACCATGTGCTGGCGCGTGGCCCGGCCCGCGCCTGTCTGGTGGTGATGATTGGAACGGCCGTGACCGTGGACGCCCTAGACGCCCAGGGCCGCTTTCTCGGCGGGCTGATCCTGCCAGGGCACGGCATCATGCTGCGAGCCCTGGAGGGGGGGACGGCTGGCCTGCGGGTGCCTACGGGCGAGGTGCGCGAATTCCCGACCAATACCTCGGACGCGCTGACCAGCGGCGGCAACTACGCCATCACCGGCGCCATCGAGCGCATGCACCGCCATCTGGCCAAGCGGGCCGGACATGAGCCCCTGACCCTGATGACCGGCGGTGCCGGCTGGAAAGTCTCGCCCGCCCTGGACATTCCCCATGAGCTGATCGAGAGCCTGATCTTCGACGGCATCCTGACCCTGCAGTCGCACCGGCTGGCGCTCTGAGCGGCCTGCCCGGCACCCCCAAGCGTGGTGCCGAATGCGGCAAGCCGTCAGAGGATGAAGCGGCTCAAATCTTCGTTCTTCGCGAGCTCGCCCAGCTTGGCGTCCACGGCGGCGGCGTCCAGGGTCAGGGTCTGACCGGCATGCTTGTGGGCGTCGAAGCTGATCTCGTCCAGCAGGCGTTCCATCACCGTGGCCAGTCGGCGCGCGCCGATGTTCTCGGTACGCTCGTTCACCTCAAAGGCGATCTGGGCCAGGCGGCGTATGGCGTCGCTGCTGAGCTGCAGATCCAGGCCTTCGGTGGCCAGCAGGGCCTGGTACTGCTTGACCAGGCTGGCGTGGGTGCTGGTGAGAATGGCCTCGAAGTCTTCCACCGACAGGGAGCCGAGTTCGACACGAATCGGGAAGCGGCCCTGCAACTCGGGGATCAGATCGCTGGGCTTGCTCAGGTGGAAGGCGCCGGAGGCGATGAAGAGCATGTGATCGGTCTTGACCATGCCGTACTTGGTGTTGACCGTCGTGCCCTCCACCAGGGGCAGCAGATCGCGCTGCACGCCCTGGCGCGAGACATCGGCCGTGCTGCCGCCGTGGTCGGAGCGGCTAGCCACCTTGTCGATCTCGTCGATGAAGACGATGCCGTTCTCCTGGGCGTTGTGCAGGGCGGCGGTCTTGATCTCGTCCTCGTTGACCAGCTTGCCGGCTTCCTCGTCCACCAGCAGCTTCATCGCCTCGCCGATCTTGAGCTTGCGGCTCTTGCGCTTGGCGCCGCCCATCTGGGCGAACATGCTCTTGAGCTGCTCGGCCATTTCCTCCATGCCCTGGGGCCCCAGAATTTCCATGCTGGGCTTGGCCTCCAGCACGTCGATCTCGATCTCCTTGTCGTTCATGGTGCCCTCGCGCAGGCGCTTGCGCATGAGCTGGCGGGTGCTGTTGTCCGGCTCGCTGCCGGGCACCAGGGCGTCAAGCACGCGTTCCTCGGCGGCATCCTCGGCGCGGGTGCGCTGCAGGCGCATCTGGCGCTCGCGCTCCTGCTTGATGGCCACATCCATCAGATCGCGCACGATGGAGTCCACGTCCTTGCCCACATAGCCCACCTCGGTGAACTTGGTGGCCTCCACCTTGATGAAGGGCGCATCGGCCAGCTTGGCCAGGCGACGCGCGATCTCGGTCTTGCCCACGCCGGTGGGGCCGATCATCAGGATGTTCTTGGGCGTGATCTCGGCACGCAGCTTCTCGTCCACCTGCTGGCGGCGCCAGCGGTTGCGCAGGGCAATGGCCACGGCGCGCTTGGCGGCGTTCTGGCCGACGATATGGCGGTCGAGTTCGGAGACGATCTCCTGCGGGGTCATGCTCATAAGCCTCAGTCCAGCGTCTCGATGGTGTGGTTCAGATTGGTGTAGATGCAGATCTCGCCGGCAATGGTGAGGGACTGCTTCACGATATCGGCCGCGCCGAGCTCGCTGTGGTTGAGCAAGGCCTTGGCGGCGGCCTGGGCGTAGGCGCCGCCGGAGCCTATGGCCACGATGCCCTGCTCGGGTTCCAGCACATCGCCGTTGCCGGTGATGATGAGGGAGGCCGAGCGGTCGGCCACGGCCAGCATGGCTTCCAGACGCCGCAACACGCGGTCGGTACGCCAGTCGCGGGTCAGCTCCACGGCGGCCCGCACCAGATGGCCCTGGTGCTTCTCCAGCTTGGCCTCGAAGCGTTCGAACAGGGTGAAGGCATCGGCCGTGGCGCCGGCAAAGCCGGCCAGCACCTGCTCGCGGTAGAGCTTGCGCACCTTGCGCGCGCTGGACTTGACGACGATATGGCCCAGGGTCACCTGACCATCGCCACCGATGGCCACCTGGCCATTGCGCCGCACCGAGACGATGGTGGTGCCGTGATACACCGGCGCCTGCTGTTGGGAGGGAGAGGAATCCATAGCGACTCCATATAGGGGCCCCGCCCGCAGTTTCAACCACCGCGATTGACTTGACCGCGCGGAGCCCAAGGATCCGGCTCTGCCGGGCCTATGGGCTCGCCCCTAGAGGGGCGCGCGCAGCGCGTAGGGGTGGGTCAATTGATGCGGACTTTGATCCGCGCATGCTCATCAATGCCCATGGCACCGAAGAACAGGGAGACCAGGCGGTGCGTGTCGGTGAAGGTCACGCTGCGGTTCTCGCTGCGGCGCGCCAGCACCCAGTTGAGCAGATCGCCGGCCGCCATGAAGTCCAGGCGAATCAGGCGCGAGCAGGCAATCGTGATCTGGGTGGCCGCGCGCAACTCGCCGCTCATCAGGCGCAGGGTTTCGCTGATGTCTCCGCTGAGCTGGCCGCTGAGCTCCAGCTGCACGCTGCTGGGCAGGCCGCCGGGGTCGGTGATGCTGGACTCCAGGAAGCTGGTGGAGTGTTCGCTGCCTTGGGTCACCGTGGGCGCGGGTGGGGAACTGGTGGACAGGGTCAGGCCGCTGACGCGCACCCGGCAGCTGGTCTTTTCCCAGGAGGGGGGCGACACCTCATAGGTCACGCAGTAGTCGATGGCGGCTTCGTCGAACTGATCGGGGCGGTTCACCAGGCGCAAGGCCTCCAGGCGCAGCATCCACAGCGCCGGATCCACATCGCGGTTGCCCACCGGGGCCAGTTCCTTGAGCAGCTGCAGCAGGTGGTCGCCCGCCAGCCAGCGCATATCGACCTGCTGGCTTGCCCAGGCACGGAAGAGCTCGCGCAGCTTGGCGCCGCCTTCGGTGTCCAGCTGCTTGAGCGGCGCCCAGTCCAGGACCCAGGGCATGGGATGGTTCTGGGCGCGCTTGGCCAGCAAGGCCACGGCCTCGGCATCCAGATACTCGGGCGCGGCCCAGGCCACGCCGCCGGCGCTGCCCATGGGCGCGCGCTCCTTGCTCAGGCTCTCGGCGACGAGCTTGGGCAGGGAGAACCACTGCGGCGCCGAAAGGCCGAACAGCTGGGCGTAATCCACGGCCAGGGCCTCGAACTTGGACTGCTGGGCCGTGGCCCGGTACAAGTCGAAGAGCACCAGCCAGGTTTCCGGGTGCAGGTGGCGCGGACCGGCCTTGTCCACCAGACTCAGCAGGCCGCGCTCGCAGGACTCGTAGTCGGCATTCGCGAAGGCGATGACCATCTCGTCCAGCTCGGAGTCATGAATCAGCTCGGCCACCTCCACGGCCGCATCCTCGGCGACGCGGAAGCTCAGTGGCGCAGGGGCAGGCACTGGGACGGGTGCCGGCACCGGCGCCGGTGTGGGGCTTGGCACATGCACCGCCGTCAGCGTCGGCACGCTGGGCAGACGGCTGGGCTTGGCATCCGAGAGCGGGGGCAGACCGCCGCCCATGACCGCGGCCGCCGGGGCGGGGGGCGTATCCCGCCATTCCAGGGTGGCTCCGGGGCGCTCGGAGGCCCGCGGCTCGTCCGGCACGGTGGGTTCGAAATGCACCGGCCGGGTGCTGGTCTCGAAAAAGCCGGGGGGGTGTGAGGCGCCGGACATCTGCGTGGGCGCGAAACTCTCGCCCACCATCTGCTGCTCGATCTGATCGATCTTGGCCTTGACCCCGTGGTCGATCTTGGAATTGAGCCCGCTGTTGGCGCGCTCCATCTCGTCGATGCGCGAAGAGCTCCCCAGGGCCGCCAGCTGCTCCGGGCTCAGGCCTTCCTGGCGTATGCGGCGCAGCATGTCCAGCTCGCGCTTGCGCACGAAGTCATTGCGGCGCTTGCGCTCGACCATGGCGCGCAACTCGGCTTTGGCGAGATCCCCCTCGGGATCATCCTGGCGCGAATTGATCTCGGCCCAGTCCGTGGTCGGATTCGCGACAAAGCGCGCGACCTTGCGCAGAAAACTCTCGCCGTCTTTCGGTTCTGACATGCGCGCTGGACCTGATTAGTAAACAAGGGTCGACTAGCGACCGCCCCCCGCCGAAGTCCGCCGAGCGACGCCCCAGGATCCGGCTCTGCCGGTCCTAGGGGCGTGCCCCCTTGAGGGGGCGCGCGCAGCGCGTAGGGGCGGAGTCATCAGTCCCCGAACATTTTCTGCTTGAGTTCGCGACGCTGCTGGGCTTCGAGCGAGAGGGTGGCCGTAGGACGGGCGATCAGACGGCCCAGACCGATGGGTTCGCCGGTCTCATCGCAGTAGCCGTACTCGCCGTTGTCCAGGCGGGCCAGGGACTGCATGATCTTCTTGAGCAGCTTGCGCTCGCGGTCGCGGGTGCGCAACTCCAGGGCGTGCTCTTCCTCGATGGTGGCGCGGTCGGCCGGGTCGGGCACGATGGAGGTGTCTTCGCGCAGATGCTCGGTGGTTTCTCCGGCGTTGGACAGCAAGCCGTCCTTCAGCTCATTGAGCTTGGCGCGGAAGAACTCGATCTGCTTGTCATTCATGTACTCCGACTCGGGCATAGCCAGCACTTCGGCATCGGTCAGCTCGTGGCCGGACTTGGTTTTCCAAGCATTGGCGAGTTTCGGGTCGGCCTTGACGGCGCTTTTGGACGTTTCAATCACGGGCGTACTCATGGATCGCGTGGGCGGCTTGGGAGGGGCAAAACGGTCGGTAAAGCGGCTGCCGCCAGTGTGTGAGGACGAGGTAGCTGCCGCCTCCAGGGTGGCGACGCCGGCGCTTTCCGCCTCCGGGGCCGGGGCCTCGGACTTGGCAGCGCCCTTGGCCGCCTTGAGGGCCGTCTTGGCCGGGGCGGGTTTGGGGGCCGGTGTCTTGCTCACGTCGGAGTCTCCTCGCGTTACCTCGAAAGAGGTCTTATACCTGCGTCGGACGGGCCGGATGCCGGGGCATGCCGACCCTCGGGGTGGCTTGGGCGGGGCGGATTGTAGCCATGCTCACCTCTCACGGTGCTGACGCCGCCCCGGACTCAGGCCAGGCAGCCTTCCAGCCCCTGCAGCAGGATGTCCTTGGGCAGGTCGATCCCGATGAAAACCATTTTGCTCTGCTTTTTCTCGTTTGGCAGCCACTTCGGCCCCAGGTCGGAGCCCATCAGCTGGTGCACGCCCTGGAAGATCACCTTTTTGTCCGTGCCCTTCATGTGCAGCACGCCCTTGTAGCGCAGCATCTTGGGGCCGTAGACCTGCACGATGGCGCCCAGGAAGTCTTCCAGCTTGGCCGGGTTGAAGGGCTTGTCGGAGCGGAAGACGAAGGACTTCACATCATCGTCATGGTGGTGATGGTGCGGGTGGTCGCAGTGCTCGCCATGCTCATGGTCGTGATCATGGTCATGGTGGTGATGGTCGTGCGCGTCCGCATTCAGGAAATCGGGGTCGATCTCCAGCTTGGCGTTGAGGTTGAAGCCGCGCAGGTCGAAGACGCTGGCAATGTCCACATTCCCGAAGTGGACGCGCTGCTGGGGCGCGCGCGGGTTCATGTGCTTGATGCGGTGGGCCAGTTCGTCCGCCGCCGCGGCGTCCACCAGATCGGTCTTGCTGATGAAGATCTGGTCAGCAAAGCCGATCTGACGGCGCGCTTCCTGGCGGGTGTTGAGCTGCTCCTCGGCATGCTTGGCGTCCACCAGGGTCAGGATGGAGTCCAGCAGATAGCTCTCGGCGATCTCGTCATCCATGAAAAAGGTCTGGGCCACGGGGCCGGGGTCGGCCAGGCCGGTGGTCTCGATCACCACGCGCTCGAAATCCAGCTCGCCGCGGCGGCGCTTGGCGGCCAGCTCGCTGAGCGTGGTGCGCAGGTCTTCGCGGATGGTGCAGCAGACGCAGCCATTGCTCATCTGGATGATCTGCTCATTGGTATCGGCCACCAGGATGTCGTTGTCGATGTTCTCCTCGCCGAACTCGTTCTCGATCACGGCGATCTTCTGGCCATGGGCTTCGGAGAGCACGCGCTTGAGCAGGGTGGTCTTGCCCGAGCCCAGGAAGCCGGTGAGGATGGTGGCGGGAATCAGGCCCGGGGAGTTGGTCGATGACATGGTGATCTAGAGGCTTACTGCTGTGACGAATCCGCCGCCCGAGACCCGGCTCAGGGGGCGGCTGACTGTGGTGCAACAGGGTCGCACTGTCAATGGGTTATTCTGTGGGGCTACCCAACTACGACACCCATTCCGTGTCCGAACCTCAGCCTAGTAGGCCCCGCGGGGGCCACAAAAGTGCCGCCGCCGAAGGCCGCGGCCCAGCGCCGCGCAAACTCCTGGACCGCATGCTGGACTTCCTGCATCCGGGTCCGGACTCCACCAGCGAGCTGATCGAAACCCTGGCCGAGGCCGAGCAGCGCGAGCTGATCGCGCCCGAGTCGCGGCAGATGCTGGAAGGCGTGCTCCACATGGCCGGGCTCTCGGCCGGCGATGTGATGGTGGCCGCGCCGCGCATGGATTTGCTGGACATCGAGTCGCCCTACGAGGAGCTGCTCGCCCAGGTCATACGCGCCGGCCATTCGCGTTTCCCGGTTTTCGAGGGCCAGCGCGAGAACATCATCGGCATTCTGCTGGCCAAGGACCTGCTCAAGCTGCAGCGCGCGCCCGAGCTCAATCTGCGTGCGCTGCTGCGGCCCATCGTCTTTGTGCCGGAAAGCAAGAACCTTAACGAGCTGCTGCGCGACTTCCGCTCCAACCGCAATCACCTGGCCATCGTGATCGACGAGTTCGGCAATACCGCCGGCCTGGTCACCATCGAGGATGTGCTGGAAGAGATCGTCGGTGAGATCGAGGATGAGTTCGAC
This sequence comes from Roseateles asaccharophilus, assembly GCF_004362405.1. Lineage (GTDB taxonomy): Bacteria > Pseudomonadota > Gammaproteobacteria > Burkholderiales > Burkholderiaceae_C > Kinneretia > Kinneretia asaccharophila. Next base: position 38,459 of record NZ_SNXE01000013.1, on the reverse strand, counting down.
GACAAGGACGGCGTGTCCGGCATCTACACCCTGGCCGATGGCAGCCAGCGCGTGGCCGGCGATGCGCAGATCGCCGCCGTCAACCTGTCTTTTGGCACCAGCCTGCCCGAGGACGAGTTCGACACCATCGGCGGTCTGGTGGCCCATGAGCATGGTCGGGTGCCGCGCCGCGGCGAGACCCTGGAGGTGGGCGGCCTGCAGTTCTCGGTGATGCTCACGCGTGGTGGCGCGGTGCGCTGGTTCAAGGTCACGCGCGCGGTGCAAGAAGAGAATTGATGCTGCGTTTTCCCCATGCTCTGCTGGCGGCCCTGGTCGCCGGCGTGTTGCACACCGCCTCCTTTGCGCCGCTGGAATACTGGTGGCTTCAGATCCTGGCCCTGGCCTGGCTGGCCCATCTGAGCTGGAATGCCGGCCCGCGCCGGGCTGCCTGGCTGGGCGGTGCCTTCGGCTTCGGCTGGCTGGCCTCGGGCCTGTGGTGGCTGCACATCAGCATGCACCAGTTCGGCGGCCTGCCCTGGCCGGTGGCAGCCCTGGCCGTGGCCTTGCTGGCGGCATTTCTCAGCCTGTACTACGCCGGGGCCTTGGCCCTGGCGGCGCGCCTGCGCCAGCGCAACCCCGCCTGGCATGCCCTGACCTGGTCCGCCTGCTGGCTCTTGGCCGAGCTGGCGCGTGCCACCTTGCTGACAGGCTTCCCCTGGCTGGCCAGCGGCTATGCCCATACCGAAGGTCTGCTGGCGCCCTGGGCGCCCTGGATCGGCGTCTATGGCATCAGCGCCCTGGCGGCCGGTTGCGCCGCGGCCTTTGCGGCCCTGGGGCGCCATGCCTGGCAGCCAGCGGCGGTGGCCATCGGCCTGCTGGCCCTGGGCCAGCTGCTGCCGCAGAACTTCACCCGCGAGACCGGTGTTCTGCGCGTCTCCCTGGTGCAGCCGGCCGTTGCCCAGGACCAGAAGTTCGACCCGGAGCGCATGCACAGCCATCTGGAGCAGCTGACCCGCCAGGTCGAGCGCGCCCAGGGGCAGGTGGTGGTGACGCCGGAGTCCGTGGTGCCCATTCCCGCGGCCTTCCTGGACCCTGGCTATGTGCAGCGCCTGGAGGCTGTGGGGGCGCAGCGGCCGGTGCTGCTGGGCACCTTTCTGGGCAACAGCCAGGACGGCTATGTGAACTCCCTGCTGGCCTTTGGCGGTGCGGCACCCTACGCCTACGGCAAGCGCCACCTGCTGCCCTTCGGCGAGTTCATTCCGCCGGGTTTTGGCTGGTTTGTGCGCGCCATGGCCATTCCCATGGACGACCAGGCCCGTGGTCAGCACCAGCAGTCCTTTGCCGTGGCGGGGCAGCGCCTGCGCCCCCTGATCTGCTACGAGGACTTGTTTGGCGAGGATTTCGTGGACAGCGTGCGCGGGCCCGATGCCGCCACGGTGCTGGTGAATGTGAGCAATCTCGCCTGGTTCGGCACCGTGATGGTGCTGGACCAGCATCTGCAGTTCTCCCGCATGCGGGCCCTGGAGTTCCAGCGCCCGGTGGTGCGCGCCACCAACACCGGGGCGACCGCCGTGGTGGATCATCGGGGCCGTACCCTGGCGCTGCTGCCGCCGGCCCAAGCCGCCACGCTGGAGGCTCCGGTGCAGGGCCGCCTGGGCGAGACGCCCTATGCCCGCTGGCTGGGCATGCTGGGACTGCTGCCACTCTTCATCGCCGCCCTGGCCCCCCTGGGGCTGGCGGCCTGGATGCGCCGACGGTAAGTGCGCGTCCCATAAAATAAAAACTGTAAACCTCTCACCAAACGGCCTTTATCCATGCTGAGCTTCCAGCAAATCATCCTGACCCTGCAGGACTATTGGTCCAAGCAGGGCTGCGCGCTCCTCCAACCCTATGACATGGAGGTGGGGGCCGGTACCAGCCACACCGCCACCTTCCTGCGCGCCCTGGGTCCGGAGCCCTGGAAGGCCGCCTATGTGCAGCCCAGCCGCCGCCCCAAGGACGGCCGCTATGGCGAGAACCCCAACCGCCTGCAGCACTACTACCAGTTCCAGGTGGTGCTCAAGCCCGCACCGGCCAATATCCTCGAGCTGTATCTGGGCTCGCTGGAGGCCCTGGGCTTCGACCTCAAGAAGAACGATGTGCGCTTCGTCGAGGACGACTGGGAGAACCCGACCCTGGGCTGCTGGGGTCTGGGCTGGGAGGTCTGGCTCAATGGCATGGAAGTGACCCAGTTCACCTACTTCCAGCAGGTGGGCGGCATCGACTGCAAGCCCATCACCGGCGAGATCACCTATGGCCTGGAACGCCTGGCCATGTATCTGCAGGGCAAGGAATCGGTCTACGACCTGGTCTATACCGACGGCCTCACTTATGGCGACGTGTTCCACCAGAACGAGGTGGAGCAGAGCACCTACAACTTCGAGCACAGCGATGTGGACTTCCTGCTGCAGGCCTTTGCCGCGCACGAGAAGCAGAGCCAGCTCCTGATGGGCGAGCAGCTCGCCCTGCCGGCCTATGAGCAGCTGCTCAAGGCCGGCCACACCTTCAATCTGCTGGACGCCCGCGGCGCCATCTCGGTGACCGAGCGCGCCGCCTATATCGGCCGCATCCGCAATCTGGCCCGCGCCGTGGCCCAGAGCTATGTGGACAGCCGCGCGCGCCTGGGCTTCCCCATGGCGCCCAAGGCCTGGGCCGATGAAGTCACCGCCCAGATTGCAAAGAAGAACGAGAAGAAGGCCGCCTGAGTCATGACCAGCGACACCCACAACCTGCTCGTCGAACTCTTCGTCGAGGAACTGCCCCCCAAGGCCCTGAAGAAGCTGGGCGACAGCTTTGCCGGCGTGCTGGCCGAGAGCCTGCGCGCCCAGGGCCTGGCCACGGCCGAGTCCCAGGCCACGGCCTATGCCTCGCCGCGCCGCCTGGCCCTGCATCTGAGCGGGGTGGCCGCCAAGGCCGCCGACCGCAGCGAGACCAAGAAGCTGGTGCCCGTGAGCGTGGGCCTGGACGCCAGCGGCCAGCCCACCCAGGCCCTGATCAAGAAGCTGGCCTCCCTGGGCCTGGGTGCCGAGCAGGCCGCCCAGGCTTACCGCGAGATGGACGGCAAGGCCGAGGCCCTGTTCATCCAGACCACGGTGGCCGGCGCCACCCTGGCCGAGGGCCTGCAGAAGGCCCTGGAGGAGAGCCTGGCCAAGCTGCCCATTCCCAAGGTCATGAGCTACCAGCTGGCCGACGGCTGGAGCGATGTGAAGTTCGTGCGCCCGGCCCATGGCCTGGTGGCCCTGCATGGCCGCGAAATCGTGCCCGTGGGCGTGCTGGGCCTGAGCGCCGGCCGCGAGACCCGCGGCCACCGCTTCGAGGCCGCCGTGGAGCGCCTGGTGATCGAGTCGGCCGACAGCTACGCCGCCCAGCTGCGTGAGCAGGGCGCCGTCATCGCCAGCTTTGCCGAGCGCCGCGCCGAGATCGTGGCCCAGCTCAACGCGGCCGCGGCCCAGCAAGGCCTCAGGCCCATCGAGGACGAGGCCCTGCTGGAGGAGGTCTGCGCCCTGGTGGAGCGGCCCAATGTGCTGAGCTGCCAGTTCGAGCCCGAGTTCCTGGCCGTGCCGCAGGAATGCCTCATCCTCACGATGAAGGCTAACCAGAAGTACTTCCCCCTGCTGGACGCGGCCGGCAAGCTCACCAACCAGTTCCTGGTGGTCTCCAACATCCGCCCGGCCGACGCCAGCGCGGTGACCGGCGGCAATGAGCGCGTGGTGCGCCCGCGCCTGTCGGATGCCAAGTTCTTCTTCGACCAGGACCGCAAGAAGGGCCTGGCCGATCGCGTGGGCGGTCTGGCCAAGGTGGTCTACCACGGCAAGCTGGGCAGCCAGGGGGAGCGGGTGGAGCGCGTGCGCGCCATCGCCACCGCCATCGTGGCGCAGCTGGGTGGTTCGGCCACCCTGGCGGCCGAGGTGGACAGCGCGGCCCGCCTGGCCAAGGCCGATCTGCTCACCGATATGGTGGGCGAGTTCCCCGAGCTGCAGGGCATCATGGGGGGCTACTACGCCCGCCACGACGGCCTAAGCGAGGCCGTGGCCTTCGCCATCGAAGACCATTACAAGCCCCGCTTCGCCGGCGACGAGCTGCCGCGCAACGAGGCCGGCCTGGTCGTGGCCCTGGCCGACAAGCTGGAAACCCTGGTGGGTCTGTTTGGCATTGGCCAGCTGCCCACCGGCGATAAGGACCCCTTTGCCCTGCGCCGTCACGCCCTGGGCGTGGTGCGCATGCTCTCGGAGCGCGCCCCCGGCCTGGCCCTGGACGCCCTGATCCGCGCCGCCCTGCCGGCCTTCGGCCCCCTGATCCAGGATCCGAGCGCACCCCTGGCCGATTTCGTCTTCGACCGCCTGGCCGGTTCCCTGCGCGAGCAGGGCTACAGCGCCCAGGAGGTGGATGCCGTGCTGGCCCTGCGCCCGCAGCGCCTGGCCGAGGTGGGCCAGCGTCTGTCGGCGGTGCGCGCCTTCGCGGCCCTGCCCGAGGCGGCCTCCCTGGCGGCCGCCAACAAGCGCATCGGCAATATCCTCAAGAAGGTCGAAACCCCGGTCGAGGCCAAGGTGGACGAGGCCCTGTTGCAGGAAGCCGCCGAGCAGCATCTGGCCACGGCCCTGCGCAATGTGCAGCCCCTGGCGGACGGCCTCTTCCACACGGGGGAGTACGCCGCCTCGCTGCGCGAGCTGGCCGCGCTCAAGGGCCCGGTGGACGCCTTCTTCGACGGTGTGATGGTCAATGCCGAGGACCCGGCCCTGCGCGCCAATCGCCTGGGCCTGCTCAAAACCTTGCACGAGGCCATGAACCGGGTGGCCGATCTGGCCCGCCTGGCCGCCTGAGGACGCCACCATGCCCACTCGCGCCGAGCATCACGGTCACAGCATGAAGCTGGTCATCCTCGGCCGGGACGGCACCATCAACCAGTATCGCGACGACCATGTGAAGTCCACCGACGAGCTCCAGCCCCTGCCCGGGGCGCTGGAGGCGGTGGCCCGGCTCAACCATGCCGGCTGGCACACGGTGATGGCCACCAACCAGCCCGGCATCGGCCGCGGCCTGCTGGACATGGCCTCGCTCAACGCGGTGCATATGCGCCTGGCTCAGCTGCTGGCCGAGAAGGGCGGGCGGCTGGATGCCGTCTTCTTCTGCCCGCACACGCCCGAGGATGGCTGCACCTGCCGCAAGCCCCTGCCGGGTTTGATCGTTCAGATCGGTGAGCGCTTTGGCGTGGATCTGGCGGGCGTGCACATGGTGGGCGCGAGTCTTAGAGACTTGCAGACCGCCCAGGCCGCGGGCTGCATCCCGCATCTGGTGCGCAGCGATCGCCTGGGCAAGCTGGACGAAGAACAGCTGAAGGCCCTGGTGGCCCAGGTGCCCGGCTCTCGCGTGCATGCCAATCTGGCGGCCTTTGCCGAGCATCTGATCCAGGAGGAGCGCCGCGCCCGTGCCGAGGCCCGCGGTGAGGCGCTGACCCCCGACACCCGTCCCGGAGATCTGACTTGACCCTGGTCTACGCGCTGCGCTCGGCGCTGTTCATGCTCTGGATGCTGTTGACCGTGGTGCCGGTCGCGATCGCGGCGCTGCTGCTCTCGATCTTTGTGCGCGGCAATCCGGTCTACTGGACCTGCATCTTCTGGCTGCGGCTGGCCATCCATGGTGCTCGCATCCTCTGCGGCGTGCGTTGGCGTATCCAGGGCATGGAGAACCTGCCCACGGCCGCCGAACGGACCTCGGCGGTGATTCTTCTGTCCAAGCATCAGAGCACCTGGGAGACCTTTGCCTACCCGACCCTGATGACGCACCCGCTGGCCTATGTGTTCAAGCGCGAACTGCTCTACATCCCCTTTTTCGGCTGGGCCATGGCGCGCATGGACATGATCCATATCGATCGCAGCAAGCGCAGCGAGGCCTGGGCCAAGGTGGCTGCCCAGGGCAAGCGTCTGGCCGCCCAGGGGCATTGGGTCATCATGTTCCCCGAGGGCACACGCACCGCCCGCGGCCAGGTGGGTGAGTACAAGACCGGCGGCACCCGGCTGGCGGTGGAAACCGGCGTGCCCGTGGTGCCCATTGCGGCCACCTCGGCGCGCTGCTGGCCGCGCCGGAGCTTTCTGCTGCGCCCCGGGGTGGTGGACATCTCCATCGGCAAACCGATCTCGCCCGTGGGCCGGGAGCCGGGTGAGCTGATGCGTGAGGTCCAGGGCTGGATCGAGTCTGAGATGCAGCGGCTCGATCCCGAGGCCTATGGCCACACGCTCGAACCGAGTCCGCTGCGCGCCTGAGGCGGTCCTCGGCCATGTCCCTGACGCGCCGTCTGCGTTCCCTGCTCAGGCCCGAGGCCCCCGCGGCCGGCACACCGATGCGGCGCGAGTTGCTGCTGCCGGCGGGGCCGCTGCATTACGAGCTGAGGCATGCGCCGCGCCGCTCCATCGGTTTCACCATCAGCCCCTCAGGGCTCAAGGTCACAGCGCCGCGCTGGGTGGCGCAGGCCGAGATCGAGGCAGCTCTGCGAGGCAAGCAGGACTGGATACTGCGCAAGCTCGATGAACAGCGCGACCGCAGCCACCGCCAGCATGCGGCGCGTGTGCACTGGGGCGAAGGGGGGCAGATGCCCTATCTGGGCCAGCCCCTGAGTCTCAAGTTGGGCGGCCTGGCTCGCTATGAGCCGCAAGCCCGCGAGCTGCATCTGGGTTTGCCCCAAGATGCCGGCCCCGCCCAGGTGCGCGAGGCCGCCCTGGCCTGGTTGGCCGGTCGGGCCAGAGCGCTGTTCGAGCAGCGTTGTCGACACTACGCGGCGGCCTTGTCGGTGCGCTACACCCGGCTGTCCCTGAGCCAAGCCCAGACCCGCTGGGGTAGCGCCAGCGCCAATGGATCGATACGCCTGAGCTGGCGCTTGATTCACCTGGATCCCGACTTGATCGACTATGTGGTGGTGCATGAGCTGGCCCATCTGCACGAGATGAACCACAGCCCGCGCTTCTGGGCCGTGGTGGCCTCGGTCCTGCCGGACTACGAGTCCGCGCGCCGACGCCTGCGCGAGGCGGCCCTGCCGACGCTGGAGCTCTGAGCGCCCCTGGGTGGCGCGGCTTCCTACTTCTGGGGGGATTGCCCTGGATCCCTGGGGCAAGCACACTCCCGGCCACGTGCTGTCATCACGACGCATCTGAGGCAGGCGCTGAGAGCGCCACCTCCCGGTAGCCCGCCAGCCCTTGAGGCCAGCAACACGGCGCCGCAAAGCTGATGCGCGAAGGCTCAGCCCGCCGCTGCCGGTGTTGCCGGCGGCGGCGGTCGCTGACTTCTCAATCCCAGCCCTGATTTCCAGCCCGGCGCTCAGGCGACGCTGAAGCGGTAGATGCCGTCTTCGCCGCGCTCGCGCCGCAGCCTTCCCTCCAGCCACAGCGCGTTGAGATGCGCCACCGACTCGCCCATGGCGAAGGTGGTCTGGTGCAGATCCAGCTTGCGCTTGAACAGCAGCGCCAACAGCTCGGCCGCGTGGCAGGGCTTGGCGCGGCAGGCGGCCAGCACCTCCTCCAGACGCTCGGCATGGTGCTCGCGCAGCTGATCGATGCGGGCATGCAGTCCCCGGAAGGGCTTGCCATGGGCCGGCAGCACCAGGGTGCTGTCGGGCAGGGCCAGCAGGCGCTCCAGCGAGTCCAGGTACAGGCGCAGGGGATCGGCCTCGGGCTCCACATCCACCACCGAGACATTGGTGGAGATGCGCGGCAGCACCATATCGCCCGAGATCAGCACGCCCAGGCTCTCGCTGTACAGGCTGATGTGCTCCGGCGCATGGCCGTAGCCCACCAGGCAGCGCCACTCATGCGCGCCGATGCGCAGACGCATGCCGTCCATCAGGCGGCGGTAGGCGGCGGGCACCCGGGGCACCATGCTGGGGTAGTAGCTGGCGCGGCCACGGATCTTGGCCAGCGAGTCCGGGTCCGTCAGGCCATGGCTGCCGAAGAAGGCGGCCGCGGCCTCGCCGCCCATGCCCACGGTGGAGCCGCTGGCCACGCGGGCCAGGTTGTAGTCGGTGGCGCTGATCCACAAGCGGCACTCATGGTTGGCCCCCACGCTCGCGGCTGCGCCGCTGCGCTGCCCCCCGAGGGGGCTGGCCGCGCCTTGGGACGGCCCGGCGGCGCGTCCGCTCCACTTCTCGGTCAGCCAATGCGCCAGGCCCATGTGATCGGGGTGGAAGTGCGTGACGATCACGCGCAGCACCGGCAGGCCGTCCAGATGGTGGGCGAAGATCTGTTCCCACTGGGCCTGGCTGGCCTCGTTGTGGATGCCGCAGTCCACGATGGTCCAGCCCTGGACCTTGCCGTTCGGGCCCTCGATCTCGTCGCGCAGCAGCCAGAGGTTGATGTGGTCCAGGGCGAAGGGCAGGGCCATGCGCACCCAGCGCAGGCCCGGGGCCAGCTCCAGCACCTCGCCCGGCGCGGGCAGGGCCTCGCCCAGGGGATAGCTCAGTTCGGATTCGCGCGGATTGGCCATGGCGTCGGCTGCCTTAGACTTACGTTTACGTTAACGTCATATTACAAGCCTGCCGCCATGTCCCCTGACACCGATGCGACTGCCAGCACCACCCCGGCCGGCGAGGGGCGTCTCTACACCATCACCGAGCTGGCCGCGGAGTTCGACATCACGCCCCGCGCCATCCGCTTCTACGAGGACATGGGCCTGCTGGAGCCCGGGCGCGCCGGCCGCAACCGTGTCTACACCCAGCGCGACCGCACCCGGCTCAAGCTCACCCTGCGCGGCAAGCGCCTGGGCCTGAGCCTGCAGGAGGTCAAGCAGCTGATCGATATGTACGACTCGGCCTCCGACACCGTGCCCCAGCTCAAGGCCTTTCTGGAGGTGCTGGGCCAGCACCGCCGCCAGCTGGAGCAGCAGTTCGACGATCTGCAGATCACCCTGGCCGAGATCGCCCAGCACGAAGAGCGCTGCCAGCTCCTGCTGGCCGAGGCCCAGTCCGGACGCAAGCCGGCCTGAGCGCGGCGCCCGCCCTCAGCCCAGCACGCGCAGCAGCCAGGCCTGCAGGGCCTCGATCTCGTCCGGGTGCACCTCGTGCCCCATGGCGTAGTCCTGCCACTGCACCGTGTAGCCCAGGCGCAGCAGCTCATCATGGGCGGCCTGTGCCCGGGCCAGGGGCACGACGGCGTCGTTGCGGCCATGGGCCAGGAAGATGGGCGTGGCCTCATTGGCCAGGTGACGCTCGGCCTCGGTCGTGGCCAGCAGGGGCAGATAGCCCGACAGCCCGACCAGACCGGCCAGGCGCTTTCCGTAGCGCAGACCCGTGAGCAGGCTCATCGCGCAGCCCTGGGAAAAGCCCATCAGCACGATGCGCTCGGGCGCCACGCCGCGTTCGATCTCGCGCTCGATGAGCGCCTCCACCGCGGCCTGGGAGCGGCGCAGGCCCACGGGGTCTTCGCGCTGGTCCAGCGCGGCGTCGCGGATGTCGTACCAGGCCCGCATGGGGTAGCCGCCGTTGATGCTGACCGGGATTACCGGCGCATGCGGCAGCACAAAGCGCAGGCCGGCGCCGCCGGCGAGCAGGGGGCGCAGATCCAGGGCCTGGCAGACCGGCTCGAAGTCGTGGCCATCGGCCCCCAGGCCGTGCAGCACGATGATGCTGGCCGTCGGGTTTGCCTCGGTTTGCAATTCCAGGGTTTCGAGTGTCATGCTGGGGCCTTCGTGATGAAGCCCTCATCCTAGCGAGGCTGCCCGCCATGCCGCACTTCCTGCTCCGTCTTGATCCGGTCCGGCCCGATTTGCCGGCCACCGGACCCACCCAGGCCGAAGCCGAGGCCATTGTGGCCCATCTGGGCTATGTGCAGCGCCTGCTGGAGCAGGGCGCCCTGCTGATGGCCGGCCGCAGCCAGGTGCTGGAGCGCGAGGCCTTTGCCCTGATGCTTCTGCAGGCCGATACCGAAACGCAGGCCCGCGCCCTGATGCAGGCGGATCCCGCCGTGGCGCAGGGCGTGCTCAGCGGGGACTTGCACCCCTTCCAGATCACCCAGTGGCGGCCCCTGTCCTAGGGGCGGAGCTCCAGCGCTGGCAGACCATGCCGGGCGCGGGCGCGCTGGCATTGGGGCTGACCGGGCTTGAGCTCGTCGCAGGGGGGCGGGCGGTGGGCGTAGACACCGCAACTCACCGCGCGGCCGATCTCGCCTTGCAGCGCAACGCAGCGCGGCGCGCCGTAGGCGGTGCCGCTCATGCACAGCTGCTGCGGGCCCAGGCGCTGCAGCAGGGACTCGTCCAGGCCTGGGGGTGTCTCGGCCCAGTGAAAGCTGACGCGGTAGCTGGCGCAGCAGGCGCCGCAGCTGAGGCAGGGATTGCTGGATTCAGACTCGGACATGGCAGGCAGGCCGAGCGGGCCGGTGTGCCGCGGACCCGAGGCGGAGCGCTCGCCCGGCGGCCCTCGGCCGCGCTCGCGGCTGGAAGGACTGGAATTTGCGGGGGCGGACTTTAGCCCAGTCCGGTTTTCCCTGCCTCCAGCCGGCCTTGCGCGAAGGCCTGGGCATGCTGCCGCCAGGAGTCCGGCCCCTCGGCCAGGGCGCGCACCACGCAGCTGGCGCTGGCGCCCTGGGCGGCGGTGGCCTGCGTCTGGGCAGGGCTCAGCAGGCCGCCAATGGCCACCACCGGTCGCCCCGCCATGCGGCACCACCAGCCCAGCTGGGCCAGACCTTGCGGATGCCAGGGCATGTCCTTGGTCCGGGTCGGCCAGACCGGGCCGCAGGCGATGTAGCTCGGCGCCAGGGCCCGGGCACGCGCCAGCTCCCAGAGGCTGTGGCTGGACAGACCCAGCCCCAGCTCGCCGGTCGCCACCCCCGCCAGCAGCTGCTCGCGCTCCTGCGGCAGCAGGGCGGCCCAGTCTTCCTGGCCCAGATGCAGATGGCGAGCGCCCTCGGCCAGGGCGAGCCGCCAATGGTCATTGATCCAGAGTCGGCAAGCCCCCGCTTGACGCAGCGCCAGGCGCAGGGCGGCGGGCAGGGCCGCGTCATCGCTGCGGGTCTTGATGCGCAGCTGCAGATGGGCGAACTGCCCCGAGGCGGCCAGGGCCTGGATCTGCGAGGCCTCTTCGGTGATGCCGTACAGACCCGGCGCGAAGTCCGCGCCGGGCGCGGCCGAGCCGCGCAAGACCTGGACCCAGCGGCCGAGGCTGCTGCGCTCCAGCGCCTCCTCATCGCCCTGGCTCATCACAGGCATGGCTTGCGAGTTGGCGATGAAGTCGGCCGTGGCGCGCACCGGCCCGGCCCCGGCCCCGGCGGCATGGCCCGCGCGCACCGCCTGCCAGGTCAACATCTTGGCCAGGATCAGGGCGTCCGGCAGCACAAAGCCCCGCGCCAGGGCGGCGGCGGCGGCGCTGGCGAAGCTGCAGCCGCTGCCATGGTGGTGCAGGGAGGGCAGGCGCGGCAGGGCCAGCCAGCCGCACACCGGCTGGCCGCCCTGGGGCAGCCGCGTCTGCACCCAGTCCAGGGCCAGCTCGCCCGAGCCGGGCAGGGCCCGCTCGTCGCCCCCGGTGATGCACACGGCCTGGGCGCCCCGCTGCTGCAGGCCGCGCGCCAGGGCCGGGATGGACAGGCTGTCTGCCGGCACGCCCAGCAGGCGCTCGGCCTCGGCGCGGTTGGGGGTGAGCAGGGTGCAGCGGGGCAGCAGCCGCTCCCGGTAGGCCTGCAGCAGGGCCTCATCGGCAAAGGCTGCGCCGCCGGCCGTGGCGCCCAGCACGGGGTCCACCACCAGGGCCACCTCGGCCTGAGCCCGCAGTCGGTCCAGCACCTCGACCAGGGCCTCGATGGCCGCCACGCTGGCCAGCAGGCCCGTCTTGATGACGCGTGGCGGCATGTCGGCTTCCAGGGCCTGCAGCTGGGCCCGGATCTGCGCGGCAGGCAGGGGGTAGACGGCTTGCACGGCGCAGGAGTGCTGGGCCGTCACGGCGGCCACCACGGGGCACAGGTGCACGCCCAGGGCCGCGGCGGCGCGCGTGTCGGCGCTGAGCCCGGCGCCACCGCCGCTGTCGGTGCCCGCCAGGCTCCAGATCAGCGGCGGGCAGGGGTCCAGCGTCCAGTCGGGCAGCTGGGTCAGGCTTGCCTCGGGCGCCTGGGCCCAGGGCGTGGGCAGGCTGGGGTGGGGGGGGCTGAGTCTCATGGTTCAGCCCAGCACAAAAGCATGGCCCGAGACCGGGGTGGAGGCCACGGCAAAGTCCTGCGGCGCCATCAGGCCGGCGCGATATGCCTGGCGGCCGGCCTGCACCGCGTCGCGGAAGGCTGCGGCCATGGCCACGGGGTCGCGGGCCTGGGACACGGCGCTGTTGAGCAGCACGGCATCAAAACCCAGCTCCAGGGCCTGGGCGGCTTGCGAGGGCGCGCCCAGGCCGGCGTCGATGACCAGGGGCACATCGGGCAGGCGCTCGCGCAGGCGGCGCAGGCCGGCCAGATTCTGCAGGCCCTGGCCCGAGCCTATGGGCGCGCCCCAGGGCATCAGCAGGGGGCAGCCGGCGTCTTCCAGCAGGCGGCGGCACAGGATCAGATCCTCGGTGCAGTAGGGGAAGACGGTGAAGCCCTCCTTGACCAGGGTGCTGGCCGCGGCGAGCAGCTCGAAGGGGTCGGGCTGCAGGGTGTGATCGTCGCCGATCACCTCCAGCTTGATCCAGCGCGTGCCGTAGAGCTCGCGTGCCATCTGGGCCAGGGTGATGGCGTCGCGTGCGCTGCGGCAGCCGGCCGTGTTGGGCAGCAGGCGCGCGCCCTGGGCCTGGGCGGTGGCCAGGGCCTGGGCCACAAAGCCGTTGTCCCCGGCCTGCAGGGTGCGCTTGAGGCCCACGGTCAGCACCTGGGTGCCGGAGGCGCGGATCGCGTCCTGCAGCACTTGGGGGCTGGGGTAGCCGGCGCTGCCCAGGAAGAAGCGGCTGGACAGGGCCTGGCCATCGATGATGAGGGGATCCGGGCTCATCTCAGCCTCCGACAATGGGTTTGAAGAGCAGGACCTGGTCGCCATGACCCAGCACGGTGCCAGTTCTTGCCTCGCGCGGCACGAACAGGCCGTTCAGGGCCGTGGCCACGCTCTCGGGCGCGCGTTGTTGCAGCGCCAGCAGGGCGGCCAGGGTGGTGCCGGCCGGCAGCTCCAGGGGCCGCTCGTCCAGATGGATGGTGATGCTCAAAGGGCGCTGCATGAAGACTCCAGCGTGGCCAGGCCGCTGGCGGCCAGCAGGCCCTGCACCAGGGCGGGCGCCAGCAGCCAACCATGGCGGTACAGGCCGTTCAGGCGTATCAAACCGCCGTCTGGGCCGGACTCGTGGTGGGTAAAGGGCAGGTTGTCGGGCAAGGCAGGGCGCAGATTGCGGTCCAGCCGCGTGATGCGCGCCTCGGCCAGGGCCGGCAGCACACTGTGGGCCGCGGCCATCAGCTCCACGGCGGTCTGCAGGCTCACGGGGCTGCGGTCCTCGCTCTCGATCTCGCTGGCGCCCAGCAGCAGCTCGTGCTCGCTGCGCGGCACCAGGTAGACGCCGCGGTAGCGCGGGTGCAGCAGGCGCAGCGGCCGGCGCAGGCCGTGGCCGGCCAGCTGCAGCCAGACCGTCTCGCCGCGCACACCGCGCAGGGGCAGGGGCGGGCGGGAGCCCAGACCACGGGTGTCCAGGCACCAGTCGGCTTGCACGCGCGCGCCGTCGCGCAGATGCAGCAGGCCCGGCAGCACCTGGTCCACCTTCTGCTCCCAGTGCCAGCGCACGCCGGCGGCGCCCGTGTGCAGGGCGGCCATGGCCTGCACGGGGTTGATCAGGCCCTCGCCCGGCAGCAGCCAGGCCAGCAGGCCGGCGGGCGCCAGGGCGGGCTCCAGCGCGCGCAGCTGCTCGGGGGCCAGGGCTTGCGCCCCGGGCATGCGGGCCAGGGCGCGGGCGGCGGCGCCGCGGTCCGCACCATGGGCCAGCAGCAGGCTGCCCTCCACGCACAGGCGCGGTGGCTGCGGGCCCAGGCGGGCCACGATCTGCGGCCACAGGGCCAGGCTTTGCCAGCCCAGGGCCGCCACCTCGGGGCCGCCGCATTCCTGCTCGGCCAGGGGGCTGAGCATGCCGGCGGCGGTGAAGGCGGCCGCGCCCTGGCCGTCGAACAGCGGCGCGGGGCCGGGCGCGGGGTCGAAGACCTCGACCTCATGCCCGGCCCGGGCCAGCGCCCAGGCGAACAGGCGCCCGGCCAAGCCGGCGCCGGCGATGGCGATGCGGGCCATCTCAGCTCTTGGCGATGGGGATGTAGAGCTCGCCGCCCTGGGCCTTGAACTCGGCGCTCTTGTCGGCCATGCCCTGCTGGGCGGCGGCGTAGTCGCGCACCTCCTGCGTGATCTTCATGGAGCAGAACTTGGGGCCGCACATGGAGCAGAAATGGGCGACCTTGGCGCTGTCCTTGGGCAGGGTCTCGTCGTGGAACTCGCGTGCGGTCTCGGGGTCCAGGCCGAGGTTGAACTGGTCGGTCCAGCGGAACTCGAAGCGGGCCTTGGACAGCGCGTCGTCGCGGGCACGGGCGCCCGGATGACCCTTGGCCACATCGGCCGCGTGGGCCGCGATCTTGTAGGCCATCAGGCCGGCCTTCACATCGTCGCGGTCGGGCAGGCCCAGATGCTCCTTGGGCGTCACATAGCAGAGCATGGCGCAGCCGGACCAGCCGATCATGGCCGCGCCGATGCCGCTGGTGATGTGGTCATAGCCCGGCGCGATATCGGTGGTGAGCGGGCCCAGGGTGTAGAAGGGCGCCTCGTCGCAGTGCTTGAGCTGCTCGTCCATATTGGCCTGGATCAGGTGCATGGGCACATGGCCGGGGCCTTCGATCATGGTCTGCACATCGTGCTTCCAGGCGATCTTGGTCAGCTCGCCCAGGGTGCGCAGCTCGGCGAACTGGGCCTCGTCATTGGCGTCGGCGAGCGACCCGGGGCGCAGGCCGTCGCCCAGGGAGAAGCTCACGTCATAGGCCTTCATGATTTCGCAGATCTCTTCGAAGTGCGTGTACAGGAAGTTCTCCTGGTGGTGGGCGATGCACCACTTGGCCAGGATGGAGCCGCCGCGCGAGACGATGCCGGTGCGGCGCTTGACCGTCAGGGGCACGAAGGGCAGACGCAGGCCGGCGTGGATGGTGAAGTAGTCCACGCCCTGCTCGGCCTGCTCGATCAGGGTGTCGCGGAACAGGGCCCATGTCAGGTCCTCGGCCACGCCGCCGACCTTTTCGAGCGCCTGGTAGATGGGCACGGTGCCGATGGGCACGGCGCTGTTGCGGATGATCCAGTCGCGGGTGGTGTGGATATTGCGGCCGGTGCTCAGGTCCATCACCGTGTCCGCGCCCCAGCGCGTGGCCCAGACCATCTTCTCCACCTCTTCCTCGATGCTGGAGGTGACGGCCGAGTTGCCGATATTGGCGTTCACCTTGACCAGGAAGTTGCGGCCTATGGCCATGGGTTCCAGCTCGGGGTGATTGATATTGGCCGGGATGATGGCGCGGCCGCGCGCCACCTCCTCGCGAACGAACTCGGGCGTGATCTGCGCGGGGATGTGGGCGCCCATGGGCTTGCCGCGCAGGCGGGCCTCGCGCTCGGCGTCGGCCTCGTACTCGCGCATCCAGTCCAGGCGCTGGTTCTCGCGGATGGCGACGAACTCCATCTCGGGCGTGATGATGCCGCGACGCGCGTAGTGCAGCTGGGTGACGTTATGGCCTGCCTTGGCGCGGCGCGGTGTGCGCTGCAGGCCGGCGCTGAGCTCGCGCAGCTTGAGCTGCTGCTCCTGGTCGCGCAGGCCGTCGTCGATGAGCTGGATGCGGCGGCCCTCGTAGGCCTCGGTGTCCTGCCGGGCCTCCACCCAGGCGGCGCGCGGTGCGGGCAGGCCGCGTCGCACATCGATCTGGGCGGCGGGGTCGGTGTAGGGGCCCGAGGCGTCGTAGACCGTGACCGTCTCGCCATTGGTCAGCGAGATGGCGCGCATGGGCACGCGCAGCTCGGGGTGCAGGCTGCCGGCCACATGGGTCTTGCGGGAGGCGGGCAGGGGCTCGCGGCTGAGCGCGATGCTCTGGGCCAGCTGGGCTTCTTGGGGGATGCGGTCGTTCATGGCTTGACGGTCTCCGGAAAGTAGGACTCCGGAGGTCGAGGCATGAGCCGGGCAGGCGGGCGCGCGAGGGTGCTCGGGCGGCGCGGGGTGTGAGGGAGCCCGGGAGCTTGGCAGGGGAGGCGCGGCGGGCCCGGCAAGGGCTGTCGCGCACTCGGCCCTGGAGCATCCAGGGCCCGCACCCAGGGCGTGGGAGCAGGCTCTTCTTACGCCGGTACAAACCGGATCAAGTTCGGCGGGTCCGTGGCTTCCACCACATCTCAGCCCGACGTCTGAAAGACGCATCAGGGCTCCCCGGAGCAGGCACGCAGTATAGGGCGAGAGGCCGACGCTTGCGTGAAATCTCTGACAGCTTGTGCGCGCAAACCCGCTTGTCGCGCCCTGGACTGTTGCCCACACTGCGCGGCGTCATCGTCGTCGCAACCTGGGAGGGATGGGATGGAATCCGAACGTTGCCGTCGCGGTCTGAAGCCGCGACACAGCCTGGTCCTGGCCATAAGCCTGGCACTGGGCATGCTGGCCCCGGGGGCCGGGGCACAGGAGCTGGGTGATCTGGCCGGCAAGGCCAAGCTCAGCGATGCCGAGCGCGCCAAGCGCGATGCGGACAAGGTGATGCAGTGGATTCGCTTCCACGCGGACAAGGCCGACCGACCGGTGCGGCCCACACCCGCGCGCGAGGCCCCGCCCGCCGCGGCTCGGGAGCCGGCCGCCAGGGAGTCGGCCCGGGATGTGGCGGCAGCCCGTGAGGCGGCCCAGCGCGCTGCCGCGGTGCGTGCGGCGGCGGGTGCTGCGGCGCCGGCAGGTCGTCCGGCGCCGGAGGCCTCGGCGCCGTCGGATGCCCTGGCCACTGCGGCGCCCACGGTGGCCCCCCAGGCGCCGCCGCAGCTGGTGGCCGCCGCCAGCCCCAGTGCCCAGCCGGTGCTGCCGCCACCCGCGGCCCAGGCCGCGCGTGCGCCGGAGCCGCCTGCGGAAGAGGTGCCGCTGCGGCTGCTGGAGCGGGTGGAGCCCGATTTTCCGGTGCGTCTGCTCCGGGAGCGCGCCGGGGGTTCGGTCACGGTGCGATTCACCGTGCAGCCCGATGGCTCGGTGCGGGCGGCGGAAGCCGTCAACGCCAGCAACAAGCGCCTGGTCCCTGCCGTGCTGGAGGCCGTGGGCCGCTGGCGCTTTGCGCCGATTCCCGAGACGCGCGTGGCCGTGGTCGAGGTGGGCTTCCGGGCCGAGTAACGCCCGGGCTTGACACCCCCGGGGCGCGCTACTGCCCCGGGCAGGCGGCCAGCTGGGCCGCCATGGCCTCGATGAAGAGCCGGCTGCGCAGCGGCATCAGGCGGCGCTCGGGGAAGACGGCCCAGCAGGCCACCGGGCTGAGGCACCAGTCGGGCAGCACGCGCTGCAGCTCGCCGCCCGCCACCAGCTGGCGGGCGAAATGATCGGCCACCGCGGTGATGCCCACGCCGGCGCGGGCCAGCTGCAGCAGCAGATCGGGCGAATTCACCAGGCTGCGCTTCTCGGGCGCGCCGCTCCAGGTTTCGCGCGCCTCGCCTTCGCCGCGCCAGAGCTGCCAGGGCAGGGCGTCGCCGTTGCGCGAGAGGATCATCAGCCCATGCATGCTGCTCAGGCCCTGGGGCAGCTGGGGCTCGCCCTCGCGGGCCAGATAGGCCGGGGCGGCGTAGAGCCCGCTGGTGAAGAGGGCCAGGCGGCGCGCGGCCAGCTGGCTGTCCTCGGGCAGCTCGCCCATGCGCAGGGCCAGGTCGAAGCCCTCGGCGATCAGGTCCACCCGGCGCGGCGAGAGGTCGATCTCCAGCTGCACCTCCGGATAGTCCAGGGCGAACTGGCTGATCACGCCCTGCAGGGCCGTGGTGGCCATATCGTGCGGCATGGACACGCGCAGCCGCCCCCTGGGGCGCTGCTGGCGGTGCAGGGCCAGGGCCAGGGCGCTGTCCACCTCGCCCGCCACGGCGCGTGCATGCTCCAGCACGCCCTCGCCGAACTCGGTCAGGCTCAGGCGCCGGGTGCTGCGCAGCAGCAGCTTCTCGCCCAGGCGCGACTCCAGGGCCGAGAGCCGGCGCGAGAGCGTGGATTTGGGCAGCTGCAGGCGCTCGGCGGCACGGCTGAAGCTGCCGGCCTCCATCACGCGGGCAAAGAGCAGCAGATCGTCGGCGTCCAGGCTCATGGCGGGCTTTGATTGTTCTGTTGTTGGAACAATCTTATCCATTTGAGCGTCTTCTATGCCGGATTGATCGTCAATACAGTGTGGCTCATGGTGATCGAGCGCCGATGACCGCAACACCCCCACCGGAGATCCCGCATGAACATCCTGCAACTGAATTCCAGCGCCCGCCGTGTCCAGGACGGTCAGGGTTCCGTGTCCACCCGTCTGGCCCAGGAGTTGGTCGCCGCCCTGCGCGAGCGCCAGGCCGGCGCCGCCCTGACGGTGCGCGATCTGGGCCTGGACCCGGTGGCGCCCCTGGACGAAGCCGCCCTGGGCGCGCTCTTCACCCCGGCCGAGCAGCGCTCGCCCGAGCAGGCCGCCCGCGTGGCCGCGGCTGACGCCCTGGTGGCCGAGCTGATGGCCCAGGACGTGATCGTGATGGCGGTGCCCATGATCAACTTCGGCGTGCCCACCCAGCTCAAGAACTGGATCGATGCCGTGGCCCGTGCCGGCGTCACCTTCCGCTACACCGCGACCGGTCCCGAAGGTCTGGTCAAGGGCAAGAAGGTCTATGTGGTGGTCGCCAGCGGCGGCATGCACCGTGGCCAGCCCACCGACGGCATCACGCCCTATCTGCGCACCGTGCTGGGCTTCATGGGCATGAGCGATGTGGAGTTCATCTATGCCGAAGGCATGGGCATGGGCCCGGAAGCCGTGGAGGCCGGCATGGCCTCGGCCCGCCAGCAGATCGCGGCGCTGACCGGCAAGACCGTCGCCGCGGTGTAATCCATCAGGACCTGGGGGCATCGCCCCCCGAGACAAAACAGGAATCACGACCATGAGCACGAACACCCTGAACAGCCCGGCTCGCGCCCTGAGCCAGCCCCGGGCGGTGGAACGCCTGGTCGCCGGCCAGGCGACCCGCGATGGCGCCGGGGTCAAGCTGACCCGGGTGCTGACCCAGAATCTGCAGCGCCGCCTGGACCCCTTCCTGATGCTGGACGCCTTTGGTTCGGACCAGGCCGACGACTACATCGCCGGCTTCCCCGACCATCCGCACCGCGGCTTCGAGACCGTGACCTATATGCTGGAAGGCCGCATGCGCCACCGTGATTCGGCCGGCCACGAGGGTCTGCTGGGCAATGGCGGCGTGCAGTGGATGACCGCCGGCCGCGGCGTGATCCACAGCGAGCTGCCCGAGCAGGAAGAGGGCCGCATGGAAGGCTTCCAGCTCTGGCTCAATCTGCCGGCGCGCGACAAGATGCGCGAGCCCTGGTACCGCGATATCCAGAGCCAGGAGATTCCCGAGTTCCGCACCGAGGCGGGCGTGAACGTGCGCGTGATCGCAGGGCAGAGCCATGGCGTGGTCGGCGCGGTGCAGCGCGAGCATACCGAGCCGCTGTACCTGGACATCCATCTGCCGGCGGGCGCCCGTTTCGAGCAGGCGCTGCCGGAGGCGCACAACGCCTTTGTCTATGTGTACCGCGGCGCCCTGCGCTTCGAGAGCGGCTGCACCGTGCCCCAGCAGCGCATGGCCATCTTCGCCAACCAGGTGGGCAGCGACGGCGTGCGGCTGCAGGCGGGTGACGAGCCCACCCGCGTGATCCTGATCGCCGGCCAGCCCCTGGGCGAGCCCATCGCCCAGTACGGCCCCTTCGTGATGAACAACGAGGCCGAGCTGGTGCAGGCGGTGCGCGATTTTCAGGCGGGGCGCTTTGCGGGCTGACGGCGGGGCGGCTGGCCTACCCCGGCTGAGCGCTCAGCGCGGCGCGCGCAGCTGCGGCACGGGGGGCGCCAGCAGACGCTCACCGTCGAAGCCCTGCACGGTGCCGAAGTCGCCGGCGCCGGCATTCCAGTCGGCCGCGTACTGATGGATCTCCTCCGAGCTGCGGCCCACGAAGTTCCACCACAGCAGGGGCTTCTCTTCGTCCGCCAGCGGGGCGCCGCCCAGCAACAGGGCGCGTGCACGGCCGCGCGCGCTCAGCGTGGCGCGGGCCGCGCCTGGTGCCAGATAGAGCAGGCCGCCGGGCTGCAGCGGCTCGGCCGGGCCGCCCTCGGGCGCCAGCAGGCACTCGCCCTCGGTGACCATCAGGCCATATTCATAGGCCGGGTTCAGATCCAGGCTGATCTCGGCTGAGCCCTCGCTCTGGCTCAGCAGGTCCAGCCCCAGCAGGGGCGAGTAGACCGTGCAGGGCGAGCGCAGGCCGTCCAGCTCGCCCACTAGCAGGGTGGCCGCGAAGCCGCCGCGCTCGAAGCGCGGCAGCAGCGGGTGATGCTCGAAGGCTGCAGGGCCATGGCGGCGGCTGTTGGGCAGGGCGATCCAGAGCTGGGCCAGGTGCATCTCGGGCGTCTGCGCTTCCTCGGAGTGGCAGATGCCGCTGCCGGCCGTCATCAGATTCACCTGGCCGGGCTGCAGCAGTTGCGTCGTGCCCAGGCTGTCGCGATGCAGCACCTCGCCCTCCATCATCCAGCTGAAGGTCTGCAGGCCGGTGTGGGGATGCGGCGCCACGCGCATGCCCTGGCCCGGCGCGCTGCGGGCGGGGCCGGCATGGTCCAGAAAGCACCAGGCGCCGATGGTGCGGCGCTGCGGCACGGGCAGGGCCCGGGCAATGGGCAGGCCGCCTACCTCGCCGCGGTGGGCGCTGAGTCTCTCAATCTTGATGGTCATGGCGGGCCCTTCAGCGGCTGGGGTGTGGCGATCATGCCCGAAGCCTACGGCAGCTCGGCTTCGCTTCCGCCGTGGACTTTGCAGTGCATACGGCTTGGCTTGCAGTTTGTCGCGAGGCCGTGGCAGCGGCTTGCGGGCTTGCGCACACTGACATCACTGACACGAAAACCGCACTGCCCAGGAGCCCCCCTGAACGCCGCCCATCGCCACCCGGAGCCTCTCGCCGCTTGCTGATGGCCGCGCGGTCAATCGTGCTCAGTCTCCGGCTCCGCTGCGCAAGCCGGCCTTGGCCGGGTTTTCTTTTGGGGCCTCGCCCGAGAGCTGTTCGAGGATGGGGCAGTCCGGCCGCTCGTCGCCATGGCAGCAGCTCACCAGCTGCTCCAGCGTCTGCTTCATGGCCTGCATCTCGGCCAGGCGACGGTCCAGGTCGGCGATGTGCGCGCGGGCAATGCGCTTGACCTCGCTGCTGGCGCGTCGGCGGTTCTGCCAGAGCTTGAGCAGCTCGGTGATCTCGGCGATGGAAAACCCCAGATCGCGTGCCCGGCGTATGAAGCGCAGGGTGTGGACCTCACGCTCGCCGTAGAGCCTGTAGCCGGCCTCGGTGCGCGCCACCCGCGGCAGCAGGCCCAGGGACTCGTAGTGCCGTAGCATCTTGGCCGACACGCCGGAGCGTGCGGCCGCCTCGCCAATGGTGAGCCTGGCATCCTCAGTGTTCATGGCTTCCAGCGCTTGAGAAGGAGTGCGTTGCCGACCACCGAGACGCTGGAGAAGGCCATCGCGGCGCCGGCGATCACGGGGTTGAGATAGCCCAGCGCCGCCAGGGGGATGCCCACCACGTTGTAGGCAAAGGCCCAGAACAGGTTCTGGCGGATCTTGGCGAGCGTGCGGCGCGACAGCGCG
The DNA here is from genome assembly GCF_004362405.1 of Roseateles asaccharophilus. GTDB lineage: Bacteria > Pseudomonadota > Gammaproteobacteria > Burkholderiales > Burkholderiaceae_C > Kinneretia > Kinneretia asaccharophila. Next base: position 16,676 of record NZ_SNXE01000013.1, on the reverse strand, counting down.
ATGGCCTGGGCCACCAGGGCCGGGTCGCCGCGCATCAGCGTGATGCCGGCCGCATGCATGGCCACATCGGTGCCGGTGGACATGGCCATGCCCACATCGGCGGCGGCCAGGGCCGGCGCGTCGTTGATGCCATCTCCGACCATGGCCACGCGGCGGCCGCCGGCCTTGAGCTCGCCGACGATGCGCGCCTTGTCCTCGGGCAGGATCTCGGCGCGCAGCTCGTCGATGCCCAGCTCACGGCCTATGGCCTCGGCCGCGCCGCGGTTGTCGCCGCTGAGCATCACGCTCTTCACGCCCAGGCGGCTGAGCGCGTGGATGGCCTCGGCGGCGCTGGGCTTGAGCGTGTCGCCAAAGGCCAGCAGGGCCCGCACGCGGGGCATGGGGCCCAGGCTGGCCAGCCAGGACACGGTGCGGCCCTGGTTCTGCAGCGCCTGCGCCTGCGGCTGCAGCGCGCTCAGGTCCACGCCCAGCTCGGCCATGAAGCGGCTGCTGCCCAGGCGCAGCTCGGTACCGTCCAGCTGTGCGGCCACGCCGCGGCCAGCCACGGCGCGCAGCTCGCGCACGGCGGGTGGGCTCAGGGATCGCGCCGCCGCCGCAGCCTGCACCGCGCGTGCCAGCGGATGCTCGCTGCCCGACTGCAGCGCAGCGGCCAGCGCCAGCTGCAGCGCCTCATCCTCGCCCGGGGCCGCCTGCAGCAGCACCAGCTCGGGCTTGCCCACCGTCAGCGTGCCGGTCTTGTCGAAGGCGACCACATCGAGCCGGGCGGCCAGCTCCAAGGCCTCGGCATCCTTGATCAGCAGGCCGTGGCGCGCGGCCACGCCGGTGCCGGCCATGATGGCGGTGGGCGTGGCCAGGCCCAGGGCGCAGGGGCAGGCGATCACCAGCACCGCCACCGCGTTGAGCAGCGCATGCTCCCAGTCGCCGTTGTAGAAGCCCCAGCCCAGCAGCGTGAGCAGGGCGATGCCCACCACCACCGGCACGAAGACCGCGCTGACCTGATCCACCAGACGCTGGATCGGCGCCTTGGCGGCCTGGGCCGACTCGACCAGACGCACGATGCGCGAGAGCGTCGATTCCGCGCCCAGCGCCGTGGCCTTGAGCCGCAGCAGGCCTTCGCCGTTGACCGCGCCGCCGACGACGCTGTCCCCCGCATGCTTGGCCACGGGCAGGCTCTCGCCGGTGATCAGCGATTCATCCACCTGGCTGGCGCCTTCCAGGACCTCGCCGTCCACCGGGATGCGCTCGCCCGGCCGCACGATCACCTCGTCGCCGCGGACCAGCTGCGCGAGCGGCAGTTCCAGCTCCTTGCCGTCGCGGCGCACGCGCGCAGTCTCAGGCCGCAGGGCCTTGAGCGCGCGGATCGCCTCGGTGGTCTGTCGCTTGGCGCGGGCTTCCAGCCACTTGCCCAGCAGCACCAGGGTGATCACCACGCTGGCCGACTCAAAGTACAGCGCATGCCCGGCGTGCTCGCCATGGCGCAGCAGCTGGTAGACGCTCAGCCCGAAGGCGGCGCTGGTGCCCAGGGCCACCAGCAGGTCCATATTGCCGCTGCCGCTGCGCAGCGCGGCCCAGCCGGCCTTGTAGAAGCGCGCGCCCAGCCAGAACTGCACCGGCGCACTCAGTGCCAGCTGCCACCAGCCCGGCAGCATCCATTCGATGCCCACCAGCAGACCCAGCATGGGCAAGACCAGCGGCGCCGACAGCAGCGTGGCCATCAGCACCGGCCAGCCGGTGTGCTGCCAGGGCGTGGGCGCGGGGGCGTCGCTGTCGGCGCTCAGCCGGGCTTCGTAGCCGGCCTTGGCGACGGCGGCGATCAGGGTCTGCAGGTCCACGCCGTCCAGCAGTCGCAGCGTGGCGGTCTCGCTGGCGAGGTTGACACCGGCGTCCAGCACGCCCGGGACCTTCAGCAAGGCGCGTTCGACCCGACTGACGCAGGAGGCGCAGGTCATGCCGACGATCTGCAGGCTCAGCGACTTCTCGCGCAGACTGAAGCCGGCCTTCTCGACCGCGGCGCGAAGCGCCTTCAACGGCGCCTGGCCTTGGGCCTGCACGGTGGCGGTCTCGGTGGCCAGGTTGACCGTGGCCTCGTCGACGCCGGGAACCTGGCGCAAGGCCTTCTCCACCCGCTTGACGCAGGAGGCGCAGGTCATGCCGGAGATGGGGAGCTGCAGGGGTGAGGGTACGGTGTTCATGCGCTCAGTCTGGACCTTGCCATGGTGTCAAGCTCAAGCCCCTTTTGCGCACCTTGGAGAGCGTTGCGCGGGGGCTTGACCTTGCCATCATGGCAAGGATTAAGCTGCCCCCATTGTTCCACCACAGCTCTGGAGACATGAGATGAGCAGCAGCCCCGCGAATTACCAGTTCCATCTGCCCGATATGAGCTGCGGCCACTGTGTGGCCGCCATCACCAGCGCCGTGAGCGAGATCGACCCCGGCGCCCTGCTGAGCTTTGACCGCCCGGCGCGCCGCCTGGAGGTGCAGGCCTCCAGCCTCGGCCGCGAGCAGCTGGCCGCAGCCCTGGCCGAAGCCGGCTATCCGGAGGCGCCGGCCGCGGCCTGAAGCTGAGTCTCAATTTGCTGGCGGCGCCGACCTCAGTCCGGGCTGCCCAGGCTGCCCTGCAGCAGATGCAGCATGGCCTCCTGGGTGCGGCGCAGCTTCAGCAGTTCCTGGTCGGGGCATTGCAGGGCGGGCCAGAGCAGGGCCACCAGGTCGCGGGCGCTTTGCTCCACCTCGATCTGGCGGCCGGTGATCACCACCTCCCAGAGCATGTGCTCCATGGGGCCGAAGACCAGGGAGCGCAGCAGGCGCAGCGGGATGTCGCGGCGCAGCTCGCCGCTGGCCTGGCCGCGGGCCAGCAGGTCCATCAGGGGCTGGGTGTAGCGCCGCTGCAGCTCCACAAAGCCCTCGCCCAGCTCCTGCTGGCCCTTGCTGCGGCCCTCGCTGAGCACCAGGGCGCACAGGCCCGTGCCCTGGATCAGAAAGAGGCGCAGATGGGTGTGGACGATGAATTCCAGCTGCTCGCGGATGGGACGCTCGCGCGGCAGGCCGTCTTCGATGGCGCCGATGATCTCGTCATACCAGTCGCCGATCACCCGCATGCAGAGCTCGCGCTTGCCGCGGAAATAGGTGAAGACCGTGGCCTCGGAAATGCCCAGGCGCTGGGCGATCTCGGTGGTGGTGGCGCGCTCGTAACCCAGGGCGGCAAAGACCTCGCGGCCCACGCGCAGGATGTCGCGCACCCGCTGCTCGGACTTGGCGCTCACCGGCGCGCGGCGCTGGGCCGGCAGCACGGAGGCCGAGGTGGGGGCGGAGCGGGGTGTGCGGGGCATGGGGCGGATTCTGGATAAATTTTGAGGAAAGCTCAAGAATTGTTTGATGCCTGTCGCCGTCTGATTTATGCTGCACGGCTCTGGCATCCTGGCCCTGCTTGGATCGGGATGCGTGCGAAGCAAATTGAGCCAGTCTCAGGCTGGCTGATCCAGGAGACAAGACGATGGCTGTTCTCGCCACCAAGCTCAATGCCCGCTCGGCCGATTTCAAGGCCAATGCCGACGCGATGCGGGCGGTCATCGACGATCTGAACGCCAAGCTTGCCAAGATCGCCGAGGGCGGCGGCGAGGCGGCGCGCGCCAAGCATGTGGCCCGCGGCAAGCTGCTGCCGCGCGAGCGTGTGGAGATGCTGCTGGACCCGGGCACGCCGTTCCTGGAGATCGCGCCCCTGGCCGGCCTGAATATGTATGACAACGCGGCGCCGGGCGGCGGGGTGATCGCCGGCATCGGCCGGGTGGCCGGCGTGGAATGCGTGATCGTCTGCAATGACGCCACGGTCAAGGGCGGCACCTACTACCCCATCACGGTGAAGAAGCATCTGCGCGCGCAGGAAGTCGCGCAGCAGAACCGCCTGCCCTGCATCTATTTGGTGGACAGCGGCGGCGCCAATCTGCCCAACCAGGACGAGGTCTTCCCGGACCGCGACCACTTCGGCCGCATCTTCTACAACCAGGCCAATCTCAGCGCCCAGGGCGTGCCCCAGATCGCGGTGGTGATGGGCTCCTGCACCGCGGGCGGCGCCTATGTGCCGGCCATGAGTGACGAGACCATCATCGTCAAGAACCAGGGCACCATCTTCCTGGGCGGCCCGCCCCTGGTGAAGGCCGCCACCGGCGAGGTGGTGACGGCCGAGGACCTGGGCGGCGGCGATGTGCACACCCGTCTCTCCGGCGTGGCCGACCATCTGGCCGAGAACGACACCCACGCCCTGGCCCTGGCCCGCCAGTCCGTGGCCAGCCTGAACTGGCGCAAAGAGGGTGAGCTGCTGCAGCGCGAGCCGCGTGCGCCGCTGTTCGACGCCGCCGAGCTGCACGGCGTGATCCCCACCGACACGCGCAAGCCCTTCGATGTGCGCGAGGTCATCGCCCGCATCGTGGACGGCTCGGAGTTCGACGAGTTCAAGGCCCGCTATGGGGCAACCCTGGTCTGCGGCTTCGCCCATATCGAGGGCATGCCGGTGGGCATCGTGGCCAACAACGGCATCCTGTTTGCCGAGAGCGCCAACAAGGGGGCGCACTTCATCGAGCTCTGCTGCCAGCGCAAGATCCCCCTGGTCTTCCTGCAGAACATCACCGGCTTCATGGTGGGCCGCAAGTACGAGAACGAGGGCATTGCCCGCGCCGGCGCCAAGATGGTGACGGCCGTGGCCTGCGCCCAGGTGCCCAAGTTCACCGTCATCATCGGCGGCTCGTTCGGCGCTGGAAACTACGGCATGTGCGGTCGCGCCTACTCGCCGCGCTTCCTGTGGATGTGGCCCAACGCGCGCATCAGCGTGATGGGTGGCGAGCAGGCCGCCAGCGTGCTGGCCACGGTCAAGCGCGACGGCATCGAGGCCAAGGGCGGCGCCTGGAGCGCGGAGGAAGAGGAAGCCTTCAAGGCGCCCATCCGCCAGCAGTACGAGGACCAGGGACACCCCTATTACGCCAGCGCCCGCCTCTGGGACGACGGCGTGATCGACCCCGCCGACACCCGCCGCGTGCTGGCCCTGGGCCTGTCCGCCGCGCTCAATGCCGAGATCCCCGAGACCAAGTTCGGCGTCTTCCGCATGTAAGACCGCGCCCGGGTGCGTGCGCCCGGGCCGTCTCCTCGCTCCACATTTGCCGCTCCGCCATGACTGACACCGCGCTCAAGATCGAACGCCTGGGGGCCGACGCCCGCATTGCCCGCGTGACCCTGAACCGCCCCGAGGTGCGCAATGCCTTCAACGAGGCCCTGATTGCCGAGCTGACACAGACCTTCAAGACCCTGGGGCAAGACCCGGCCCTGCGGGCCATCGTGCTGGCCGCGGAGGGCAAGGCCTTTTGCGCCGGGGCCGATCTCAACTGGATGAAGGCCATGGCAGGCTACAGCTGGGACGAGAACCATGCCGACGCCGGCCGCCTGGCCGAGATGCTGTGGACCATCTACAGCTGCCCGGTGCCCGTGATCGCGCGGGTGCAGGGCGATGTCTATGCCGGCGGCGTGGGCCTGGTGTCGGTCTGCGATATGGTGGTCTCGCTGGAGTCGGCGGGCTTTTGCCTCAGCGAGGCCAAGCTGGGCCTGCTGCCGGCCACCATCGCGCCCTATGTGGTGCGGGCCCTGGGCGAGCAGGCGTCGCGCCGCTACTTCGTGACCGCCGAGCGTTTCGGCGCCGCCGAGGCGCACCGCCTGGGTCTGGTGCACAAGCTGGCGGCGGATGAAGAGCAGCTGGATCACAAGGTGGAGCTGCTGCTGAGCGCCGTGCTGGCCAATGGTCCGGCCGCCGTGCGCGCCTGCAAGAAGCTGGTGCAGGACGTGGCGCACGCCCCCATCACGCCCGCGCTGCGCGACGACACCGCGCGCCGCATTGCCGACATCCGCGCCAGTGCCGAAGGCCGCGAGGGCGTGCAGAGCTTTCTGAACAAGAGCAAGCCCTCCTGGTTGGGATGAATCCGGTGTTGAGCAAGGTCGATCTGCAAAGCCGCAGCCTGGATGCCGTGTGGCATCCCTGCACCCAGATGGCACGCGCGCAGAAGCTGCCACCGCTGCCCATCGTGCGCGGAGAGGGGGCCTGGCTCTACGACGAGCAGGGGCGCCGCTACTTTGATGCCTGCTCATCCTGGTGGGTCAATCTCTTCGGCCATTCGGACCCCGGGCTGAACGGCGCCATCAAGCAGCAGCTCGACACCCTGCCACATGTGATGCTGGCCGGCTGCACCCATGAGCCGGCCGTGCGCCTGGCCGAGCGGCTCTCGGCCCGGACCGGTGGCGCCCTGGGCCACTGCTTCTTCGCCAGCGACGGGGCCAGCGCCGTGGAGATCGCGCTCAAGCAGAGCTTCCACAGCTGGCGCAACCGCGGCCGCGGCGAGAAGCGCGAGTTTGTCTGCCTGCGAAACGGCTACCACGGCGAGACCATAGGCGCCCTGGCCGTCACCGATGTGGCGGTGTTCCGCGACGCCTACGACCCGCTGCTGATGCGCGCCCATATCGTGGACTCGCCCGACAGCCGCCTGGGCAACGAGGCCCAGGCCCTGGCCGCGATGCGCACCCTGCTGGAACAGCGCCACGTCCAGATCGCGGCCCTGATCGTCGAGCCCCTGATCCAGGGCGCGGCCGGCATGGTGATGCACAGCCCCGACTACCTGCGCGGCCTGCGCCAGCTCTGCAGCGAGTTCGAGGTGCATCTGATCGCCGACGAGATCGCCGTGGGCTGCGGCCGCACCGGGACCTTCTTTGCTTGGGAGCAAGCGGATGCGCCGCAGTGGCCTGACTTCCTGCTGCTCTCCAAAGGCATCACGGGTGGCACCCTGCCGCTGTCCCTGGTGCTGACGACGGATGCCGTGTTCCAGGCCTTCTGGGACGAGCAGGAGGTGGCGCGCGGCTTTCTGCACTCGCACTCCTACACCGGCAATGCCCTGGCCTGCGCGGCGGCGAATGCGGTGCTGGACCGCTTTGAGCTGCAGGATCAGCTGCAGGCCAATCGGGCGCAGGCGGCCCTGCTCGCCCAGGTCTTCGCGCCGCTGGCCGAGGATGCGCGCCTGGCTCATCTGCGTCAGCGCGGCATGGTGCTGGCCTTTGATGTGAAGGATCCGGGTCCGCGCTTCGCCGAGCGCTTCCATCTGGCCGCGCGCGCGCACGAGCTGCTGATCCGGCCCATAGGCGCCACCGTCTACCTGATGCCGCCCTATCTGATCGATGCCGGGGCGGCGCAATTCCTGTTCAAGGCCGTGCGGGCCACGCTGGACGAGGTGCTGAGTCATGCTGCTTGAGCATCTGGACCGCAAGCTGCAGGCCTTGCGCGCGCAAGACCTCAGCCGCTTCACCCGCATTGCCGAGACCGGTACCGCGCCGCGCCAGACCGTGGTGGGTGCGGATGGCGTGGCGCGCGAGCTGCTGATGTTCTGCAGCAATGACTATCTGGGCCTGGCCGCCCATCCCGAGCTGGCCCAGGCCCTGGCCGAGGGCGCGCGCCGCTGGGGCGGCGGCTCCGGTGCCTCGCCCCTGGTGAGCGGGCATTCGCGCGCCCATCACGAGGTGGAGGCCGAGCTGGCCCGCTGGTTTGCGCCCCATATCCCCCAGGCCCGCGCCATCGGTTTTTGCACCGGCTATATGGCCAATCTGGCGGTGCTGGGCGCCCTGGGTGATGCCGAGGCCGAGATCTTCAGCGAGGCGCTCAACCACGCCTCCCTGATCGACGGGGCCCGCCTGGCCAAGGCGCGGGTCAGCCGCTACGGCCATTGCGATGTGGCGGGCCTGCGCGCGGTGCTGGCCGCCAGCACCGCGCGCATCAAGCTCATCGTGACCGATGCCGTGTTCAGCATGGACGGCGATATCGCGCCCCTGCCCGAGCTGCTGGCCCTGGCCCAGGAGTTCGATGCCTGGCTGATCGTGGACGATGCCCATGGCCTGGGCGTGCTGGGCGAGAGCGGCGTGGGTACGCTGGAGCATTTCGGTCTGCGCAGCGAGCGCCTGATCCTGGTGGGCACCCTGGGCAAAGCCGCCGGCCTGGCCGGCGCCTTTGTGGTGGCCCATGAGACCGTGAGCCACTACCTGCTGCAGGCGGCGCGCAACTACATCTTCTCCACCGCCTCGCCGCCCGCGGTGGAGCAGGCCCTGCTGCACAGCCTGGCCCTGATCCGCGGCGAGACCGGCCGCGAGCGCCGCGCCCGGCTGCAGACCCTGCAGACGCAGCTGCGCGCGGGCATGCAGGCCCTGCTGGCGCGGCACGCCCATCTGGGCTGGCGCCTGGCCGAGTCGCACACCCCGCTGCAGCCGCTCATCGTGGGTGGCAATGCCGAGGTCATGCAGCTGGCCGCCGCCCTGGAAGCCCAAGGCCTGCGCGTGCCGGGCATACGCCCGCCCACGGTGCCGGCGGGCCAGGCCCGTCTGCGCATCACCCTGTGTGCCACCCATACCGAGGCCGATGTGGACCGCCTGCTGGCGGGCCTGGAGGCCTGCATTCCCACGCTGAGCGAGGTCGCCGCATGAAAGGCTTCTTCATCACCGGCACCGACACCGAGATCGGCAAGACCTGCATCACCGCGGGCCTCACGCACGCCCTGCAGCAGCAGGGCTGGCGCGTGGCGCCCATCAAGCCGCTGTCGGCGGGCCAGTTCCAGAATGCGGCCGGCGAGTGGCTCAACGAGGACGTGATGCAGCTGCACGCGGCCCAGAGCCTGGGCCTGAGTCCGGGGCAGATCGGCCCCCTGCAGTTCCGTGCCGCCTGCGCGCCGCATATCGCGGCCCGCCTGGAGGGGTGCGAGATCGAACGCGAGCCCCTGCTGGCCGCTATCCGCGGGACGGCCGCCCTGGCCGATCTGGCCCTGGTGGAAGGGGTGGGCGGATTCCGGGTTCCTCTGATCCCCGGCTGGGACACGGCCGATCTGGCCGTGGACCTGGGCCTGCCCGTGGTCCTGGTCGTGGGCCTGCGCCTGGGCTGCATCAACCACGCCCTGCTCACGGCCGAGGCCCTGCGCGCCCGCGGCCTGCGCCTGGCCGCCTGGGTGGCCAATACCGTGGACGCCCAGCAGCCCCATGTGGCCGAGAATCTTGAGGCCCTCCAGGCCGGTCTGGATGCGCCTTGCTGGGGCCATGTGCCCCGGCTCACCACTCCCTCCCCGGCGGCCGTGGCCGCCCATTTGCAGCAGGCCCTGCTGCAGCAAGCCTTGAAAGCCTGACGATGAACCAGACCGTCAACCAGATCCAGACCCTGACGCCCACCACCGACGCCGAGCGCCGCAATGCCAAGCCCTGGACGGTGGACGAGGTGGCGGCCCTGTTCGAGCTGCCCTTCAACGATCTGCTCTTCCGCGCCCAGCAGGTGCATCGCGAGCATTTCGACGCCAATGCGGTGCAGCTCTCCACCCTGCTGTCCATCAAGACCGGCGGCTGCGAGGAAGACTGCAAGTACTGCCCGCAGTCGGCCCATTTCGACACCGGCCTCAAGGCCGAGAAGCTGATTCCGCTGGAGGAGGTGATGGAAGCCGCCCGCGCCGCCAAGGCCAATGGCGCCACGCGCTTTTGCATGGGTGCGGCCTGGCGCGCGCCCAAGGAGCGGCATCTGGAGGCCATCGGCGAGATGATCTCCGGCGTCAAGGCCCTGGGCCTGGAGACCTGCCTGACCGCCGGCATGCTGGCCGAGGGTCAGGCCGAGCAGCTCAAGGAGGCGGGCCTGGACTACTACAACCACAACCTGGACACCGCGCCCGAGTTCTACGGCCAGATCATCACCACCCGCACCTATCAGGACCGCCTGGACACCCTGGAGCGCGTGCGCGCCCAGGGGCTCAAGGTCTGCTCGGGCGGCATCGTGGGCATGGGCGAGACCCGCCGCCAGCGCGCCGGCCTGGTGGTGCAGCTGGCCAATCTGAACCCCTACCCGGAGTCGGTGCCCATCAACAATCTGGTGCAGGTGGAAGGCACGCCCCTGGCCGGCACGGCGGCGCTGGACCCCTTCGAGTTCGTGCGCACTATTGCCGTGGCGCGCATCACCATGCCGCGCGCCATGGTGCGGCTCTCGGCCGGCCGCGAGGAAATGCCGGAGAGCCTGCAGGCCCTGTGCTTTCTGGCCGGCGCCAACAGCATGTTCTACGGCGACAAGCTGCTCACCACCAGCAACCCCCAGGCCGAGAAGGACCGCCAGCTGATCCAGCGCCTGGGCATGCACTGCGCCAGCGAGGCCGAGCTGAGCGCCGCGGAGGCCGGCGAGGCCTGCGGCGGCCACTGCCACTGAACGATTCAAAGCACGGAGACATTGCCATGTTCAAGAAGATCCTCATTGCCAATCGAGGCGAGATCGCCTGCCGCGTGGCCGCTACCGCGCGGCGCATGGGCATTCAGACCGTGGCGGTGTATTCCGAGGCGGATGCCCGGGCCAAGCATGTGCAGGCCTGCGACGAGGCGGTGCTGATCGGCGGCCCGGCGCCCAAGGACTCTTACCTGCAGTGGCAGCGCATCCTGGCGGCCGCCCGCGCCACCGGCGCCCAGGCCGTGCACCCGGGCTATGGCTTTCTGTCGGAGAACGAGGACTTTGCCCAGGCCTGCGCCGAGGCGGGGCTGGTCTTCATCGGCCCGCCGCCCTCGGCCATCAAGGCCATGGGCCTGAAGGCCGAGTCCAAGCGCCTGATGGAAGCGGCCGGCGTTCCTCTGGTGCCGGGCTATCACGGCGCCGACCAGGACCCGGCCCTGCTCAAGCGCGAGGCCGAGCGCATCGGCTATCCGGTGCTGATCAAGGCCAGCGCCGGTGGCGGTGGCAAGGGCATGCGGGCGGTGTTCGCGGCCGAGGAGTTCGAGGCCGCGCTGGCCTCCTGCCAGCGCGAGGCCATCAACAGCTTCGGCGACGACGCGGTGCTGATCGAGCGCTATGTGCAGCGCCCGCGCCATATCGAGATCCAGGTCTTTGGCGACAGCCAGGGCGACTGCGTCTACCTCTTCGAGCGCGACTGCTCGGTGCAGCGCCGCCACCAGAAGGTGCTGGAAGAGGCGCCGGCCCCGGGCATGACGCCCGAGCGCCGCCGCGAGATGGGCGAGGCCGCCGTGGCCGCCGCCAAGGCCGTGGGCTACCAGGGCGCGGGCACGGTGGAGTTCATCGCCGAGCAGGACGGTCGCTTCTACTTCATGGAGATGAACACCCGCCTGCAGGTGGAGCATCCGGTGACCGAGGCCATCACCGGCCAGGACCTGGTGGAGTGGCAGCTGCGCGTGGCCGCCGGTCAGCCCCTGCCGCTCAAGCAGGAGCAGCTGCGCATGCACGGCCATGCCATCGAGGCGCGCATCTGCGCCGAGAACCCGGAGGCCGGCTTCCTGCCCGCCACCGGCACGCTGAGTGTGGCGCGCTGGCCGGCGCATGTCAGCTTCGAGCGCGGCGATGTGCGCATCGACTCAGGCGTGGGCGAGGGCGATGCCATCAGCCCCTTCTACGACTCCATGGTGGCCAAGCTCATCGTCTGGGGCGAGACCCGCGAGCAGGCCCTGGCCCGCCTGGATGCCGCCCTGCGCGACACGCATATCGTGGGCCTGCAGACCAATGTGGCCTTTCTGCGCCGCTGCGCGGCCACGGCCTCGTTCGCCGGGGCTGATCTGGACACGGCCCTGATCGAGCGCGAGCGCGCCGCCCTCTTCGAGCAGCCCGGTCTGCCCCTGGATATCGCGGCCGCGGCCGTGGTGGCCCACACCCTGGCGGCCGAGGCGGCCGCCCAGCGCGCGGGCGACCCCTGGAGCCAGCGCGATGGCTGGCGCCTCTTTGGCGCCGCCACCCGCCGCTTCGAGCTGGACATTGCGGGCAACCACCATCAGGTGCTGCTTTCCCGCCACCACCGCGGCGGCATGAGCCTGAGCGTGGCGGGTCAGGTCTTGCCCTTTGCCGTGAACAGCCAGGGCTTGGAGCGCCATGAGCTGCTGCTGGGCGAGGGCATGGCCCAGCGCCGGGTGATGGCCACGGTCTATGGCCTGGGTGAGAAGGTGGCGGTGTTCACCGCCCAGGGTTCGGCCCTGGTCACCGAGGTGGATGTGATTGCCCATGCCGGCGAGGGCTCCTCCGAGGCCGGCCGTCTGACCGCGCCCATGCCGGGCAAGATGGTGTCCTTCCTGGCCCAGCCGGGCGACAAGGTGAGCAAGGGCCAGGCCCTGGCCGTGATGGAGGCGATGAAGATGGAACACCAGATCCATGCCCCGCGCGACGGCGTGGTGGCCGAGCTGCTCTACGCCGTGGGCGACCAAGTGGCCGAAGGTTCCGAACTGATCCGCATGGAGGCCTGAGATGAGGCCCCTCGCCCAGCCATGCCGCGCTGAACGCGGGCCTGTCTGGGCGGTCCCCCGGGGGGACGATGGCGCTTGCGGCGTCGAGCCGCAGGCGCCAACCTGGCGGGCCGGCTTGGGGCGGCCCGGCGCTCGGCCCGTGGCCTGAACGAAGAAGAGGAATGATCATGGCACTACCAACTCATGTCACCCTGGTCGATGTGGGCCCGCGCGACGGCCTGCAGAACGAGAAGCAGCCGGTATCCACCGCCCACAAGGCCCAGCTGGTGGCCCTGCTGCAGGAGGCCGGCCTCAAGGAGATCGAGGTCACCAGCTTCGTCAGCCCCAAGTGGGTGCCGCAGATGGCCGACAACGCGGACGTGATGGCCGCCATCGCGCGCCGCCCCGGCGTGCGCTACTCGGTGCTCACGCCGAACATGAAAGGCTTCGAGGCGGCGCTGCCGACCCAACCGGACGAGATCGTGGTGTTCGCCGCCGCGAGCGAGGCCTTCAGCCAGAAGAACATCAACTGCTCCATTGCCGAGAGCATCGAGCGCTTCGCCCCCGTGGTGGCCGCGGCGCATGAGGCCGGCATCAAGGTGCGCGGCGCCCTGTCCTGCGCCCTGGGCTGCCCCTACCAGGGCGAGGTCAGCGCCGACGAGGTGGAACGCGTGGTGCAGTTGATGAAGAGCATCGGCGTGGACCATATGGGCGTGGCCGATACCATTGGCGTGGGCACGCCGCGCAAGGTGCAGGCCGCCATGGAGCGCGCGCTCAAGCACTACCCCCTGGTGGAGGTGAGCGGCCATTTCCATGACACCTATGGCCAGGCCCTGAGCAATATCTACGCCTGTCTGGAGCTGGGCGTGCACACCTTTGACGCCAGCGTGGCCGGCCTGGGCGGCTGCCCCTATGCCAAGGGCGCCACCGGCAATGTGGCCACCGAGGACGTGGTCTTCATGCTCAACGGCCTGGGCATAGACACCGGCATCGATCTGGACCGCCTGGTCGATGCTGGCGCTTTCATCTCCGGCGTGCTGGAGCGTGCGCCGGTCTCGCGCGTGGCCCGGGCCATTCTGGCCAAGCGCGCGGGCTGAACGCGGGCAGGGCGCGCGCGCTTGATTCAGCTCAAGCTGGCCGTCACAAAGTCTCTGCACAGTCCCGGTGTTCGTGAACTTCACTGACCCACTGGGAGCAAGACATGGCAGAGCTGATGAAGGCGGCGGTGGTGCGGGCGTTTGGCCAGCCCCTGGAGATTGATGAGCTGGCGGTGCCCGAGGTGCCGCCGGGGCAGGTGCTGGTCAAGGTCATGGCCAGCGGCGTGTGCCACACGGATCTGCACGCGGCCGAGGGCGACTGGCCCGTCAAGCCCAGCCTGCCCTTCATTCCCGGCCATGAAGGCACGGGCTATGTGGCGCGGGTGGGCGCGGGCGTCAAGCATCTGAAGGAGGGCGACCGCGTGGGCGTGCCCTGGTTGCACACGGCCTGCGGCCACTGCGAGCACTGCATGGGCGGTTGGGAAACCCTGTGCGACCACCAGCAGATGACGGGCTACACCGTCAACGGCGGCTATGCCGAGTATGTGCTGGCCGACCCCGGCTATGTGGGCCATCTGCCGGCGGCCCTGGACTTCGCACCGGCCGCACCCGTGCTCTGCGCCGGGGTCACGGTCTACAAGGGGCTCAAGGTGCTGGACTGCAAGCCCGGCGACTGGGTGGCCATCTCGGGCATCGGCGGTCTGGGCCATATGGCGGTGCAGTACGCCAAGGCCATGGGCTTTCATGTGATTGCGGTGGACGTGGCCGAGGACAAGCTCAAGCTGGCCCGCGAGCTGGGCGCCGAGCTGTGCCTGAATGCCGCCACCCAGGACCCGGTGGCCGAGGTGCAAAAGCATCTGCGCGGCGCCCATGGCGTGCTGGTCACGGCGGTTTCGCGCAGCGCCTTTGCCCAGGGTCTGGGCATGCTGCACAAGCGCGGCACCATGTCGCTCGTGGGTCTGCCGCCGGGCAGCTTTGACCTGCCCATCTTCGATGTGGTGCTCAATGCCAAGACGGTGCGCGGTTCCATCGTGGGCACGCGGCTGGACCTGATGGAGGCCCTGCAGTTTGCCGGCGAGGGCAAGGTGCGCTCGCACTACAGCACCGACAAGCTGGACAACATCAACAATATCTTCGCTGCCATGAAGCGCGGCGCCATCGACGGCCGCGTGGTGCTGGAGCTCTGAGACCGCTTCGCACCGCCCCTCTCACCCCGATGGGGGTGTGAGGCTCCGCGTATCGCACGGCCATGACCCTGCTGCGCGCAGGCTTCATGCCAGCCTCATCGGGATCTGCTCGAATCGCGGCAGATTTGCAGGGACCGGACAGGCTTGACCTTCACGGCGGCTGCAAGCGGCCGGGGAGGGCGGAGCGATGTGTGTACGGGAACAGGGCTTGGTTGTTCGAAAAGGGGCGGGGGCCTTGCTACTGTTCTTGGTGGCGGCCTGCGGTGGTGGCGGTGGCGCCGACCCAGCGCCCCAGCCCACGCCGCCCATCACCCCCCAGCCTCCGCTCGCGGATCCGCCAGGCATCGACAAGGCCTTGCTGCGTCAGCAGGTCGATGCTTTTGTTGCCGAGCAGCGGGCCAAGATCGCGGCGATCGATTGCAGCCAGAGTCAGACCGGCTCTTGCGAGCCGATCAAGAACATCCGCTTCTCAGAGGGTCAGGCCTTGCCCGCCAGGCTGCGTGCCGACCAGACCATTCTGCTGATCGACAGCGGCATCACGCATGCCGCCACGCTGCGCTATCGCTCGCGCATGCTGGCCTACTACCGCCTGAGCGAAAGCAGTGGCTTGGTGGAGCCCTACGACCCGGTGATCGCCAGCACGCCGCGCTGGGGTGCCGAGTTGCTGCGCGCGATCGATGGCTTTCAGTACCGCGATGCCGCGGGGCAGATGCGACCCAGCCATGTGCCCGCCGCCTGGCTGGAGCCACTGCGGCCCCTGCTCAAGGGCGCGCGCGACTTTGCCGCCCTGGATCGCATTCCGCACGGCAATATGGTGCTGAGCCAGCTGGTCGAGGCCAGCCCGCAGGCCGGCTTCGTGGTGCTGGATCCTTTCCCCTTCCAGTCCCTGCTCAAGGCCCAGCGCGCCAGTGTCTGTGCCAAGGATGCGGCGAGCCTGGAGCAGGCCGCCCAGCGTGCGGCGCAGAGCCTGGGTCTGGTGATGCAGCGCCATGGCGTGGACTATGTGAACCTGTCGGGCGGCTGGTTTGCTGAGGACCTTGCCATCAGCTGGGCGGCGCTGAACTGCAGCGGCAGCCTGTCGCCCGAGGAGGCGAGCCGTCTGATGCTGGCCCTGCGGCCCTTGTTCGCCCAGCTCTTCGAATCACCCACGGTCTTGGGTGTGCAATCCGCGGGCGGCGCCATGTCCCCACTGACGCATCCGCTCGATGTGATGGAGCTGCCACAGCGCCTGCGGGTCGGCTACTACCACCCGCTGCAGGCGGCGCCCTTGCCGGCCGATGGCGTGGTCGGCGCACAGCGACCAGCGGTGGACGAGCCCAGCGCGGCGGATCGGCGCTGGATCGACGTCTTCGTCGGCACCGGCATGACGCGCTCGGGGTTCAGGCCGGAGTTCAATACCGCACCGCCCTTGCGAACCGACTCGGTTTACGGCCTGGGCCTGTGGCCCGTGGACAGCTCCACCACCTCCTGGTCCGCCCCGCAGGCCCTGAACCGCCTGATCCATCTGAAGCAGCAGCTCGCGCCCACGATGGCGCCCGAGGCGCCGCTGGACGCGGCCCTGATCCAGCGCATGAAGACCGCGCTGACGCCCATGGGCTGCAGCTGGGCGCCCGAGGACGGCGGCCGCTGCAAGCTGCAGGACCCCGCCTGGCACCGCCAGCAGGAGCTGTTCCGCCAGGGCTGGCTGCCGGCTGACTGGCGCTGGGAGTAGCTCCGCAGCGCAGGCGCCGGCCGCAGTCTCGTGCTGGCGCCAGGGGTCAGGTCTTGCCAAAGACATGTCATCGCGAGCTCGCCATAGCTCCTGGCGTTTGTAAGTGTCGGTAATCGCAGTCGGCTCTCTCGGTGGCGCTTGCGTTGCCTTGAAGGCCGGGCGCTTGCGATGAGCGCCTGCGTGGCAGAGAAGCAGAAACATCAGGGAGAAGCTGAATGATGAAGAGGTACGGAGATATCCGTGGAACCAGAGGCGTGCGCGCCGGATGCTGTGTGGCGGCCACCTTGGCGCTCTTGCTGGCTGGCTGCGGAGGCGGTGGCGGCGGTGGTGAAACGCCTGCCACCACGCCCGTGGGGGCGCCTGCACCCGAACCCGCGCCTACGCCTACGCCTGCGCCCACGCCCGCACCCACACCCACACCCACACCCACACCCACACCCACGCCCACGCCCACGCCCACGCCCACGCCCACGCCCACGCCCACGCCCACGCCCACGC
>NZ_SNXE01000012.1 GCF_004362405.1 Roseateles asaccharophilus | reverse complement strand
CACGAGATTGCACGCCACTATGTCTGCGGCCTGTGCAACCCGCCAGCCCGCGCCGGCAAGGGCCGCGCCGCCGGCGCCATCCAGATGCACTGAGCGCTGCCGCCGTACAAGCCGGATGCGCGCCTGGCTGATCTGGCCCCTGCCCGCCCTGCTGAGCTGGGGTTTGGCCTGGGGCCTTTTTCTTGTGCTGCTGCCCCGCCTGGGCAGCATACCGGCCCTGCTGCTGGCGGCGGCGGCCGGCCTGGGCCTGGGGCTCTTGCAATCCCGGCGCTGGCGCCGGCTGATGGTGGCGGCGGGCTTTCCGCTCTCCCTGCTGGCCAGCGGTCTGGGCGCCACCTTGCCGGCCTGGGCCTGGCTTGTGCCTTTGGGCTTGCTGCTGCTGGCCTATCCCCAAGGCAGCTGGCGCGATGCGCCACTGTTTCCCACACCCGCTGGCGCCCTGGACCGCCTGCCCGCCCTGGCACCCCTGCCGGCGGGCGCGGCGGTGCTGGATGCGGGCTGCGGCCTGGGCCACGGCCTGCGTGCCCTGCGGCGCGCCTATCCGGACGCCAGGCTCAGCGGCATCGAGTGGAGTCCGCTGCTGGCCCGGCTGGCCGCCTGGCGCTGCCCCTGGGCGCGGGTTGAGCGCGGCGATATGTGGGCGCAGGACTGGTCGCCCTATCAGATGGTCTATCTCTTTCAGCGTCCCGAGTCCATGGACCAGGCGCTGGCCAAGGCGCGGGCCGAGCTGCGGCCGGGTGCCTGGCTGGTCAGCATGGACTTCGCGATCGACGGGGTGGCGCCGCATGCGGAGCTGGCCGCAGGTCGGCACCGGGTCTGGGTCTATCGTTGGGGCTGAGGCGGCCGGTCTCGGCAATTGCGCCCTAATCGCCCTGGTCTTGCAAGAATCTGGGCTCTGTCTGCGGCGACATGCTCAAGCCGGATCAGTTGCCGCCGATATGGCTTACAAGATGTCTCGCGGGATGAGGAGGGAAGGGCTGTTTGCGCCGTCCACTGCTCCCCCGCCCCACAACGGAAAGCAGCATGTTTGTCCTGATCGGTTGGGTTCTGGCCCTGGCCTGTATTTTCGGCGTGTACATCGCACACGGCGGCAATATGGGCGTCATCCTCAAGGCGCTGCCCTTCGAGATGACCACCATTTTCGGCGCGGCCATTGGGGGCATGATCGCCACCAACCCGCCCAAGGTGATGAAGGCCACCCTCAAAGGCCTGGGCACCTGCTTCAAGGGTGGCAAGTACACCAAGGCCCGCTATATGGACCTGCTGGCCTTGCTCTACGACATCCTGCAAAAGGCTCGCAAGGAGGGCCTGATGTCCATCGAGAAGGACGTCGAGGATCCGCACAGCTCCCCCCTGTTTCAGAAGTACCCCACCGTGGGCAATGACCACCATGTGGCGGAGTTCATCACCGACTATCTGCGCATGATGGTGTCGGGCAATCTCAATGCCCACGAGATCGAGTCCCTGATGGACGCCGAGATCGACACCCACCACCACGAAGCCTTCATGGCCGTGCAGGCCATCCAACGTCTGGCGGGCGGCCTGCCTGCCTTCGGTATCGTGGCCGCCGTGCTGGGCGTGGTGAACACCATGGGCTCGGTGGGCCAGCCCCCGGCGGTGCTGGGCGGCATGATCGGCTCGGCCCTGGTCGGTACCTTCCTGGGTATTTTGCTGGCTTACGCCTTTGCCGAGCCTCTGGCCGGCCTGCTGGAGTCCAAGGTGGATGAGGACGGCAAGGAGCTGCAGTGCATCAAGACCACCCTGCTGGCTTCCATGCAGGGCTATGCCCCCCAGGTCGCCATCGAATTCGGCCGCAAGGTGCTGTACTCTACGGAGCGGCCCACCTTTGCCGAGCTGGAAGGCCATGTGAAGAAGAAGTGATGAGCCTCTTGTCTGTCTTCGCTGCCCAGGGCGCACCGCTTGAGCCGGTGCGTCAACGCCTGATGGCTGACCGCCCGCAGGAGTGCGCATATGGCCGGTGACGCCAAGAAACTCCAGCCCATCATCATCAAGCGGGTGAAGAAGGGCGGCCATGCGGCCCATGGCGGTGCCTGGAAGATTGCCTACGCCGACTTCGTGACGGCCATGATGGCCTTCTTCCTGCTGATGTGGTTGCTGGGCTCCACCACCGAGGGCGACAAGAAGGGTATTGCCGAGTATTTCTCCTCGCCCCTGAAGGTGGCCATGTTCGGCGGCAGCGGCTCGGGTGATGCGTCGCATGTGATCAAGGGCGGCGGGCAGGATCTAAGTCGCCAGACGGGCCAGGTCAAGGCCGGCGATGTGGAGAGCCAGCGCCATACCGTCAATCTGCGGGCGCTCAAGGAGGAGCAGCGCCGGGCCGAGAAGAGCCGCCTGGAGCAGCTCAAGCAGAAGGTGGAAGATGTGTTGGGTGAGCATCCGCGACTGGCGGCCCTGGGTGGACAGATCCGTCTGGACATGACGCTAGAGGGATTGCGCATCCAGATCGTGGACGAGAACAGCCGTCCCATGTTTGACAGCGGCAGCGCCGTGGTGAAGCCCTATATGCGTGAACTCCTGCGCGAACTCGGCGCGGTCTTGACGGAAGTGCCCAATAGGCTCACTCTGGAGGGCCATACTGATGCCCAAGCGTTCGCGAGTGGTGATCGTGGTTACAGCAACTGGGAGCTTTCGGCCGACCGGGCCAACGCCTCGCGGCGTGAACTGGTGGCCGGTGGTCTGCCCGAGTCCCGCGTCCTGCGGGTTCAGGGTCTGGCCTCCAGCAAGCTCCTGGATGAAAAGCAGCCCGAGAGTCCGCTCAACCGCCGCATCAGCATCATCGTGATGAACCGGGATGCCGTGGATGCGGTGCTGAAGAACCTGCCAGCGGAGGATGAGACCGAAACAGCGGGGAATTCGCCCGCCAAATCGGCCTCAAGCCCCTGAACCCAGCGCCGATAACAAGCTCTAGACCTGCGAGGACCTCATGAGCACTGAAATGAAATTCTTGGTTGTTGACGACTTCTCCACCATGCGCCGCATCGTGCGCGGCCTGCTCAAGGAAATCGGCTACAACAATGTTGAGGAGGCCGAGGACGGCGTCGAGGCCCTCAATATGCTCAAGGGTGCGAAGTTCGACTTCGTGGTGAGCGACATCAATATGCCCAATATGACGGGCTTTGAACTGCTCAAGGCGATCAAGGAAGATCCCAATCTCAAGCATCTCCCGGTGCTCATGGTGACGGCCGAAGCTCGCAAGGAGGACATCGTGCTGGCGGCTCAGACCGGCGCGGCGGGCTACATCGTCAAGCCTTTCACCAAGGCGACGCTGGAAGAGAAGGTCCAGAAGATCATGCAGAAGCTGGCCGCTGCGGCCTGACGAAAGGGCGTGATCATGAAAGCTGAGCAAACTTTCGACACGCTAGGCAGCAGCAGCGAACCTCTGACTGTTTCGCCCGAGGTCTTTCAGCAGCTGGGTACCATCACCCGCGTGCTGCACGACACCATGCAGCAACTGGGCGTCATGCCCAAGCTGCAGGTTGCGACCGACGGCCTGCCCGATGCGCGCAGCCGCCTGACCTATATCGCCAACAAGACCGCCGACGCCGCCAACAAGGTGCTGAACTCGGTGGAGCAGGCCAAGGTCGAGCACGCCCATATCTCCAGCGCCACCAACGAGATGGCCAAGGCCATCATGGCCGATCCGGTCAAGGCCGTGGCCAGCGGCGCGGTCTTCAACTTCGTCAAGGAAGTGGAGGCCTCCACCTCCAAGATCGATCACCATCTGACCGACATCATGATGGCCCAGGACTTCCACGATCTGACCGGCCAGGTGGTGGCCAAGGTCGTGACCCTGGCCAATGATCTGGAGGACAGCCTGGTCAAGCTGCTGGTGCAGGTGGTGCCGCCGGAGCAGCGCGAGAAGGTCGATCCCAACATCCTGCAAGGCCCGGTGGTCAATCCGGAAGGCCGCACCGATGTGGTGAGCAACCAGGGCGAGGTCGACGACCTGCTGGCCTCGCTGGGCTTCTGAGCCCCCGTGAGTCCCCCGCAAACCGCAGCCTAGTCCTCTGCGCAACCCGCCGCTCGGCGGGTTTGTCATTTGTGGGGCCGGATCACGACCGGATTTTCCCGCCTTATCCGGCTTAAGTCGGCGGCCCTGGCGGCCAACAATGGCAGCGCCCCCAGCTGGGCCTGACCTCCGCCATGGCCGACCAAGACGCACAAGACAGGAACTTACCGGCCTCGGCCAAGAAGATCGAAAGATCTCGGGCCGAGGGCCAACTGCCGCGCTCGCGAGATCTCGGCCATTTTGCGGTGATGGCCGCCGGTGGGGCCATGCTGGCCACGCTGAGCCCGACTGCCGTGGACTGGCTGCAGAAGATGCTGGTGAGCAGCCTGCGCTTCGATGCCCAGCAGCTGGCGACTCCCGGCATCATGAGCCAGCGGCTGGCCGAGCAGACGGGTATCGGTCTGGCCATCAGTGCCGGCGTGGGCCTGCTGCTGGCCCTGGTTGCGGTGCTGGCGGCGCTGGCCCTGGGAGGCTGGAACTGGACCTTTAAGCCCCTGGCCCCCAAGTTCTCCAACATCAATCCGCTCACCGGTTTCGGCCGGCTCTTCCAGTGGGCGCAGCTGGGCCAGGCCCTCAAGGCCTGTCTGCTGGCTCTGGTGCTGGGCGCTATCGGCGCCATGGTGCTCAAGGACCGTGTGGCGACCTATGTGGGCATCATGTCCGTGCCGCTTCCGGCCGCGCTGGCCTATGCCGGCCAGCAGCTGATGAGCGGGCTGGCCCTGCTGGGCATTGCCCTGGCTGTGTTCGCCCTGATCGATGTGCCCCTGCAGTACCAGCTCTATATGCGCCGCCTGCGCATGTCGCGCGAGGAGATGAAGCAGGAAGTCAAGGAGGTCGAGGGCAATCTCGAGGTCAAGGCCAAGATCAAGGCCAAGATGCGCGAGATGGCCAAGCGCCGCATGCTGGCCGCCGTGCCCACGGCCGATCTGGTGGTCATGAACCCCACCCACTATGCGGTGGCGCTCAAGTACGAGGAGGGCAAGATGTCCGCGCCCACGGTGGTTGCCAAGGGGGCGGATCTGCTGGCCATGAAGATCCGGGATCTGGCCACCGAGTCCAAGGTGCCGGTGCTGCAGTCGCCCATGCTGGCGCGTGCCCTCTATGCCCACGCCGAGCTGGATCGCGAGATTCCCGCCGCCCTGTTCTCCGCCGTGGCCCAGGTGCTGGCCTATGTCTACCAGCTCAAGGCCTCGCTCTCGCGGCGTGAGGTTCCGCGTCCGCACTTCGTGCCCGATGCCCATGTGCCGCCCGAGCTGGACCCGCACAACAACAAGACCGATGCCGCGGAGGATGAGGCATGAATGTCCTGATCGCCAAGCTGCAGACCCTGCTGGGCCCGCGCGCCGCCGTCCTGGCGGCCCTGGGCGCGCCGATCGGCGTGCTGCTGGTGCTGGCCATGATGGTGCTGCCCCTGCCGCCCTTCGCGCTGGATGTGTTGTTCACCGTGAACATCGCGCTCTCGGTAATGGTGGTGATGGTGGCGGCCAATATGGTCCGGCCCCTGGACTTTGCGGCCTTCCCGACCGTGCTGCTGCTCACGACCCTGCTGCGCCTGTCGCTGAACGTGGCATCGACCCGGGTGGTGCTGTTGGAAGGTCATACCGGCCCGGGTGCGGCCGGCAAGGTGATCGAGGCCTTCGGCCACTTCCTGATCGGTGGCAATTTCGCCGTGGGTCTGATCGTGTTCGCCATCCTGGTGGTGATCAACTTCATCGTGGTCACCAAGGGCGCGGAACGCATCGCCGAGGTCGGCGCCCGCTTCACCCTGGACGCCATGCCCGGCAAGCAGATGGCGGTGGACGCCGATCTGAACGCCGGCCTGATCAATGAGGCCGAGGCCAAGCGCCGCCGCGCCGAGCTCAGCGACGAAGCCGACTTCTTCGGCTCCATGGACGGTGCCAGCAAGTTCGTGCGCGGCGATGCCATCGCCGGCATCCTGATTCTGGTGATCAACATCATCGGCGGCTTCATCATCGGCGTGGCCCAGCATGGGCTCTCCGCCGGTCAGGCCGCCAACACCTATGTGCTGCTGGCCGTGGGTGATGCGCTGGTGGCCCAGGTGCCGGCCCTGCTGATCTCGGTGGCGGCTGCCATGGTGGTCTCGCGCGTGGGCAAGGACAAGAACATCGGGTCCATGATCGGCCACCAGGTCTTTGGCTCCGCCAAGGCCATGGCCATCACGGCCGGTGTGGTGGGCGCCCTGGGTCTGATTCCGGGCATGCCCAATCTGGTCTTCCTGCTGATGGCCGGCGGTCTGGGCTATCTGGCCTGGTGGCTGCGCGAGCGCGAGCAGGCCGAGGCCGCCAAAGCCAAGGCCAAGGCGCAAAGCCCGGCCGCGCCCGGCGCCGCCGAGCCGAATGCCGAAGCGAGCTGGGACGATCTGGTGCCCGTGGACACCCTGGGTCTGGAGGTGGGCTACCGCCTCATCACCCTGGTGGACAAGAACCGCGAGGGCGATCTGCTCAGCCGTATCAAGGGCGTTCGGCGCAAGTTTGCGCAGGAAGTGGGCTTTTTGCCGCCCGCGGTTCATATCCGCGACAACCTGGAGCTGCGCCCCAGCCAGTACCGGCTGACCCTGCGCGGCGCCGTCATCGGCGAGGCCGAGGCCTATCCCGGCATGTGGCTGGCGATCAACCCGGGGCATGCCACCCAGAAGCTTCTCGGCACCCAGACCACCGATCCGGCCTTCGGCCTGCCGGCCGTCTGGATCGAAGACCGCCAGCGCGATATGGCGCAAATGGCGGGATTTACCGTGGTTGATTGTTCGACCGTCATAGCCACCCATCTCTCACACTTGATGCAAGTTCACGCGGCCAAGCTGCTTGGCCGCGTGGAGACCCAGCAGCTGGTGGATCACATCACCAAGCAGGCTCCGCAACTCATCGAAGACGTGATACCCAAGATGGTCGGCATCGCAACACTGCAACGAGTGCTCCAGTTCCTGCTGGAGGAGGGCGTGCACATCCGCGATATGCGCTCCATCGTCGAGTCCGTGGCCGAGAACGCCGCCACCGTCACCGACCCGGCCGAGCTGGCGCGCCGCATCCGCGTGCACATCGCGCCGGCCATCGTTCAGCAGATCTACGGGCCCGTGAAGGAGCTGGATGTGATCGCGCTGGAGCCCGAGCTGGAGCGCCTGGTGACCCAGGCCCTGAATTCCCCCCACGGCGCCGCCCTGGACCCTGGCGTGGCCGACACCCTGGCGCGCAGCGCCGCCGAGCAAAGCCAGGCCCAGGAGGACCGTGGCGTGCCGGCCTGCCTGCTGGTGCCCGATCTGATCCGCGCACCCATGGCCCGCCTGCTGCGCCGTGCCGCCCCGCGCCTGAAGGTGCTGGGCCATAGCGAGATTCCCGAAACCCACACCATCCGCATCGGCTCGGTGATTGGAGGCATGGCATGAACGTCAAGCGCTTTACCGCCCGCAGCAGCCGCGAGGCCCTGGCCCTGGTGCGCCAGGCCTTCGGTGACGATGCCGTCGTGCTCTCCAACCGCCCCTGCGCCGAAGGCGTGGAGGTGCTGGCCATGGCCCCCGAGGGCATGTCCCAGATCGAGAAGGTGGCTGCCAGCGCTCCCAAGTCCCAGGCACCCAGCCGGCTGACGGCCCGCCCCACCGACAACACCCTGGCCGCCCGTGCCGCCCGTCAGGCGCCGGTGAGCTTTGGTGAGGAGGCCGTGCAGGAGGATGTGCAGACCCTGGCCATGAGCACCCTGTCTTTCCAGGACTATGTGCGCGAGCGCATGCTCAAGCGCCGTCAGGCCGAGCTCAGCGGCCGTACCGAGCCCAGCTTCGAGCTGCCGCCGGCCCCGGCCTTTTCGGCCCCCGCCTTCGCGGCCCCGGCTTCGGCGCCGGCCGATTCTCCCGAGGGCGTGGCCTCGCTGCAGGCCGCGCGCCGCCAGCGCGCCCAGGCGGCCCTGGCCGCCATGGCGCCGCGCCGCACCGAAGTGCCGGCCCCGCAGCGCCAGCCCGAGCCGGCCGCGGCCGCCCCGCGCCGCAATCCGCCCGTGCTGCGCGACGAGATCCGCGTTCCCGCCGCCAGCCTGCCCGAACTCGGCGCCGACACCCAGCTCAGCCGCCGCGAGCAACAGGACATGATGAGCGAGCTGCGCTCCATGAAGGGCCTGATCGAGGAGCGCTTCGGCGCCCTGGCCTTCATGGAGAAACTGCAGCGCCAGCCCGCCCAGGCCAAGCTGATCCAGAAGCTGCTGGACGCCGGCTTCTCGCCCGCCCTGGTGCGCAAGCTCGCCGAGGGCCTGCCGGCCGACTTCAAGAGCCAGGCGGCCGATGAATCCAGCTGGGCCGCCCATGTGCTGGCCCGCAATCTGGTCACCGACGAAGGTCCGGCCCTGGAAGACCAGGGGGGCGTGTTCGCCCTGATCGGTTCCACCGGCGTGGGCAAGACCACCACCACGGCCAAGATCGCTGCCGCCTTCGCCACCAAGTACGGTGCCAGCCAGCTGGGCCTGATCACCCTGGATGCCTACCGGGTGGGTGCCCACGAGCAGCTGCGCGCCTATGGCCGCATCCTGGGCGTGCCCGTGCACACCGCGCATGACCGTGCCTCGCTGGACGATCTGCTGGAGCTGCTCTCCGCCAAGAAGATGGTGCTGATCGACACCGCCGGCATGGCCCAGCGTGATACCCGCACGGCCGAGCTGCTGGACATGCTCAAGCACCCCGGCCTGCGCAAGATCCTGGTGCTCAATGCCGCTCAGCAGGGCGAGACCATCGAGGATGTGGCCATGGCCTGGCGCGCCCATGAATGCCAGGGCGTGGTGCTCTCCAAGATCGACGAAGCCGTCAAGCTGGCGCCGGCCCTGGACACCCTGATCCGCCACAAGCTCAAGGTGCTGGGCGTGACCAACGGCCAGCGCGTGCCCGAAGACTGGCACCGCCTCTCCGCTCCGGCCCTGGTCCAGCGCGCCCTGCGCAGCGCGGCCACCCCGGCCTGGCGCGTCGATGCCAGCGATGTGAACCTGATCTTCGCCAGCGGCCCCGCGCTCGCCGCCGGCGCGGCCCAGCCCTCGGCCATGGGCCTGTTCTGAGAACCGCCAGAGAGTAGATCCCATGCGCGACCTCTACCGCCCCCAGCAAGACCAGGCCGACGGCCTGCGCCGTCTGTTCGCGGCCTCGCGACAGCGTTTCATCCCCGTGCTGAGCAATCCGCATGTGGTCAACGGGGGCGTGCTGCTGGAAAGCCTGTGCGCGGCCTTTGCCGAGCTGGGCCTGCACACCCTGGTGGTGGATGCCGGCGAGCTCTCGCCCGCGCCCTCGGAGCTGGCGGTGGTGGATCTGGCCTCTTGCGTGGAGCGTCTCTCGCCCCAGGTGTCCTACCTGGCGGCCCGTGGACTGCCCATGCGCCATGTCAATGCCCATGGCTCGGCCGCCGAGTTTCTGGAAAAGGTGGCCGAAGCTGCCCCGCACGCCGATGTGGTGCTGCTGCACGCCAGCGCCGCCGAGCTGGCCCGTCTGGTGGCCCGCCGCGAGTTGCGCCCGGTGCTGCTCGCCGACACCGACCCGCAAAGCGTCACCCATGCCTATGCCGGCATGAAGTGGCTGGCCCAGCGGGCCGGTCTCATGGTCTACAGCCTGCTCATGGCCTGCCCGCCGCAGCTGCGCCTGGCCGAGCGCATTGCGCAGAAGATCAGCTCCTGCGCCGATGGATTCCTGGGCGCTGTGCTGCGCGACTGGGCTTGCCTGGACCCGCGCCAGCCCGCCAGCGCCCCCATGCCCGCCGAACTGCGTCACCTGGCGCGCGAGCTGCTGCTGGCCGCGCCCCCGGGCGGCCTGCTGGAGCCCGCGGCCGATGTGATGCCGCTGCGCCCCATGATCCGCCCCATGCAGCGCGGCCGCAACGAGCGGGCCGCCACTGTCTGATTCGCTGGAGCCGATGATGTACACCGCCAAAGGTCGCCTCGACAACTCCTCCCTGATCAAGCAGTACAGCCCTCTGGTGCGCCGATTGGCCCATCAGATGATTGCCAAGCTGCCGGCCAATGTCGAAATCGATGATCTGATCCAGGTCGGTCTGATCGGTCTGACCGATGCGCTCTCGCGCTTCGACGTGGGGCAGGGCGTGCAGTTCGAGACCTTTGCCACCCAGCGCATCCGCGGCGCCATGCTCGATGAGCTGCGCGGCGGCGACTGGATGAGCCGCGGCACCCGCCGTCAGCAGCGCGAGATCGAGGCTGCGGTGCACAAGCTGGAGCAAAAGCTCGGCCGTGCCCCCCAGGAGAGCGAGATCGCCGCCCAGATGGGCATCAGCCTGGCCGAGTACCAGGATCTGCTGGGCAAGGTGCGCGGCACCCAGCTCGTGCATCTGGAAGACATGAGCGGGGACGAGGGCGACGAGGACTACCTCGACCGCCATGTGGCCGACGAGGCCAGCAACCCCGCGGCCCTGCTGCAAGACCACCGCATGCGCCAGGCCCTGGTCGAGGCCATCAAGAACCTGCCCGAGCGCGAGCAGTACGTCATGAGCATGTACTACGAGCACGACATGAATCTCAAGGAGATCGCGGCCGTGCTGAAAGTGACCGAATCGCGCGTTTGCCAGCTCCACAGTCAGTCCATTGCAAGGCTGCGCGTTAAGCTGCGTGACTGGTAAACAAGAATAGCGAGCCGCCCCTTTAGCCCGGCGGCCGGAGGGGACATGATGCTCAATTGGAAGCGGCGCGAGCCTTCGGTGGAGGGGGCGGTGCCTGCAGAGGCGGCGCCGAGTGGACTCGATGTGGTGCGGCGCCTGTCGCGCTCGGTCTCGAGCCTGGGCCGCGATGCGGCCGAGGTGCGTGGCGTGCTCGAAGACACGCAAAAGATTGTCGAGGCCCAGGGCCAGGCCATGCAGGCCCTGGCCAGCCAGCTCGGCGAGGTGCAGCGCGCCCAGACCCATATCGGCGAAGCCACCCAGCTCACCCACGCGGCCGTGGGCCGCGCCCGCCATGCCCTGGCCGGTGTGGGCACCGAGGTGGGCGGCATTGTGCAAACGCTGCGCGAGGTCTCGGTCGCTGCCGGTGAGATCACCCAGATCGCCCTGCAGACCCGGCTGGTGGCTTTCAATGCCTCGGTCGAGGCCAAGCGGGCCGGCGAGGCCGGACGTGGCTTTGGCGTGGTGGCGGATGCGGTGAAGGACCTGGCCGCCAAGGTGGAAGCCTCCTCCAAGGCCATCGTCGGTCGTGTGGCCGCGCTGGACGCACGGGTGGACAACTTCAGCCGCGAACTGCTCAGCGACGGGGCGCCCGGCGAGCACGGCAACAAGCGCCATCACAACAACAGCAGCAGCATCCATGCCGCCTTTGCCGCGGTTGAGCGGGATGTGGAGCGCATTTCGGCCTCCGCCGAGCAGACCCGCAACACCACGGCCAGCCTCAACGAACGCGCCGCCGAGCTGGAGCGCGAGGTGGCTCAGGCCATGCGCGGCCTGGCCACTGCCTTTGGCGTGAGCGACAAGTTCCTGCGCCTCTCCGAAGAGCTGATCGAGCAGATCGCCGAGAGCGGCGTGGAGGTGGACGACTCGCTCTACATCCGTGGCGCCCAGGAGGCTGCGGGAGAGATTGCCGCGCTCCTGGAGCAGGCCGTGCAGGCCGGCAAGATCCGCCTGGACCAGCTCTTTGACGAGCGCTACCAGCCCATTGCCGGTACCCAGCCCCAGCAGCACCTCACACCTTTTTGCGAGCTGGCCGACCGGCTCTTCCCGGCCGTGCAGGAGCGCCTGCTGGGCCTGAGCGACAAGGTGGTGTACTGCATCGCCGTGGACCGCAACGGCTATGTGCCCACGCACAACCGCAAATACTGCCAACCCCAGCGCCCCGGCGATGTGGTCTGGAACACCGCCAACAGCCGCTACCGCCGCATCTTCAACGACCGCACCGGCCTGGCCTCGGCCCGCAACCAGCGCCCCTTTTTGCTGCAGACCTACCGCCGCGACATGGGCGGCGGCAAGTTCGTGCTGCTCAAGGAAGCCAGCGCACCCATCGTGGTGAACGGGCGGCATTGGGGTGGCTTGAGGCTGGCGTTCAATTTCTGAGGCGCGGGGTCGGCTGCGCAGCCAAGGTCTTGGCCTTGAGTCGACCCGCTTCGGTCAGAAGCACTGACTCTCGGTGCCCCCGCGGGTCCGTGATGAGCCCTTGCTTGTAGAGATCGTCCATCACCGAGAAGTCATCTCGCTTCCAGGCTCGGCCCTTGTCGAACTCGAATACCCCGATTAGCGCGAGCATGGCAGCCTGCAATATCTCTTTGTCGTACTCCATGGATGCACCTCAGGGTGTTCCTGTTTCGGGCTAGAGATTGGCTTGGCTGGGTGGCAAGGTCAATGAAGCTAGCGCCGCCCTAGTCAAGCGTCGCCGGAGGCCGATAGGGCGTAGGGCCGCCGTTGATGGACTTTTCAGACGGCGGCGGTCTCGCGAGTTGACGCCCCTCCCTTGTTGGGACCGCGCAAACCAATGCAATTGCCCCAGGGATCTTGAATCTGGCACATCGAGTAGCCGCTCTCAATGTCCATTGGGCCACGGTATAGCCTTGCGCCCAGTTTGAGGAAATGCGTCAACGCCAAGTCGAAATCGGTCACGCCCCAATACACGACTGACCCGGCGGCGCCCGATGTGACCTTGTTGTCGGAGGGCACAACTTCAATTCGAATTGCGCCAACAGCAAGGCACTCAAATGCAGGGTCAGTGATTCGAACGCGCCTCGCACCGGGAAAAGCACGCTCGTACCAATCCAAGCCCGCGGCAACATTGGCGACATGAACCATCACCGCGCTTATGTTCTGAACGGCCATCGAGAGGTCGCACTGCAAGTCAATTCAGGGTTTGAGGTGCTTCAGTGATCACCCCAAGTGCCAAGGTGGCTTGGCGAATTTTTTCGTCCGCCTCCTCTTGACTTATAACGCCTTGCTCTTTTAGATACTCAAACTTTGCCCGCTCTCTATCAAGGCTACTCTCCAAGTCAACTTCGCCATAGAGTGAAAGCAACTGGGCTTTACGCCGGGACATTAATTCACTCACAACTTGGTCGTGAGTCTTTCCATCTTGAATGACAAAGAGGTTGCCACCTTCGAAGCCAATGACCGTGTACTTCACTCGAGTCGCGTGATAAACGCCGAGGCATATCAGACCCATCAACAGCCAGAATCCTCTTCCCGCTGCACTTTCCCCAGCAGCGATTCCCATGCCGATATTGACTACGCCGATGCCGCACCAGATGTAGCCCACGTTTTTCCACCAAGTGTTGTTCTCAATCCTTATCGACGACTTGGAGGAAAGGTTGGCGTATGCAACATCGACGTCCCCTGACCCCGATTTGTCTTTGTACGCGAAGTTCAAGAACCTATCCTTGAAGTCGAACGTATGGACGTTGGAGAATTTCTTCTGTTCAATCTTCATGTGTTTAGCCGGGGCTAGGCGGTTTGTAGAGGTGGATTGTTTAGCCAACGTTTGACTTAAACGGCCTGTCAAGGGCAGGTCTGCTTGAAGGATGGTTTGGACGTCATCTTTTCTCCGGAGGCGTAGAAAGATCGCGTGAGCAGTCGATTTTTGTGACTCCATTTAGCTCCATTCGTCCGCGCCCGCCAGAAACCAAAATGAAAGCCCGAGTTGGACGGAAATCGAGTAGCAAGTTTCTTGTTTGAGCTGGGCCAGCCGAAATTTCTGCGCGACCATCTTTTTGCCATGAGAGCCGAAATGGCATATTGGCGCCAATTGCCAGCTCGCCCAGGCCCTCTGCCACAGGCCTGCGACTACCCGCGAAGAATTCGTAGCGAACTTCTAGCCTTGGCGACGTAGTGACTGAGCCAATAGAAAGGCGAAATGATGTTTGGAACTTGGAATCATCCGTCAGGATGAAAGCCAATGCAGAGGCCCATTTCCCACCAGGTGTCAATTCACCAAGTGCTGCAGTACCAGAAATGGCCCCTTGCGGCCCGAGATCAATGAGCTCGCAGTCTTCGAAGAGGCCGCCGCTTGCCTGGAAATCCACCGGCAACGCCCGTGAATCAGTACAGAGGGAAAATACTCCTAAGGCGATATACAGGATTTTCTTCATGACGCCCAGCTAGGTTATAGGGCGACAGTTTCGCTGCATAACACTGGAGTCTGTCTGCATAACATCCCACACCTCACCGGCCTGTAGGCCGCGCCATTGCTTGATTTCTTGTTGGTGGACTGCTGATTCATGCAGCATGAACAGCTGACAAATCCGGCACGCCGTCAGGGAGGCCGTCGAGCTCATCTGTCAGGCCTCTGACCGAAGGCTTGCCGCCCAGAAGGGTGGATTGGAGGCAAGGACGATGGGCTCGTCAATCGCACCTGAGAGGGGGGGGCGACCTCAGTGGCTGGCGTGGCCGCCGCCATGGTCTACACGCATGAGCTCAAGGTCGGCGGCGGGGCTGTGCGCAGTTTCATGCACGCCTTGGCGGCTCGGTCAGGAGCGCAATTGCGCGCGGCCGTGGAGAACCACCAAAGAGCCAAGAACTGTCACGCGCCACTGACGGCGAGCCGCCTGTAGCCGCCTCTCAGCCCGCACGCGCCCTCACGGCGCCACGCAGGCCTTGTTCTTCCCCGTGTGCTTGGCCTCGTACAGCGCCACGTCGGCGCGGTCCAGGGCGGCTTCCAGGGTTTCGCCGGGGCGGTAGACCGTCACGCCGGCGGAGAAGGTGACGAACACGTCCTTGCCCTCGTGCATGAACAGTGCCTTGGTCAGGGCGCGCTGCAGCCGGGTGAGCACCTGCTGGGCTTCGTCCAGCGGGGTGCGGGGCAGCATGAGCACGAACTCCTCGCCGCCGTAGCGGGCCATCATGTCACCGGGGCGCAGCAGGGCCGAGACCTGGCTGGCCAGGGACTTCAGGGCCTCGTCGCCCGCGGCATGGCCCAGGGTGTCGTTGAGCTTCTTGAAGTTGTCGATGTCCAGCAGGGCCAGGGCCAGGGCGCTGTCGTCGCGCTCCTGCTTGGCCTGCTCGATGCCGAAGGCGGCGATCAGGCCGCGGCGGTTGGCGATCTGGGTGAGCTGGTCGGTCTGCACCTCGTCCGAGAGGCGCTTGAGCTCGCCCTCCAGGTTCTGGACCCGCTCGCTGAGCGCGCTGGCCTTTTCGTGCTCGGCGCTCAGGCGTTCCTGGGTCTGGCGCACCAGGGCCTGGACGCTGCGGCTTTCCTCCACCATCTCGCGCACCACGCCGGCCAGGCTTTCCAGGGAGTCGGCCTGCTCGATGACCTCGGCATAGCGGCCCACGCTGCTCTGGAAGCGGTCGGTGTGCTGGCCTAGTTCGCCCAGCTCGGCCAGCATCTTGTGGATCAGGGACTTGAGCGAGTCGCGGGCGCGGCTGCGTTCCTCGCGCAGGCTGCGCTGGCGCTCGCGGGTGTTGTGCAGCAGCTCGCTGACCGAGCGCACGCCCCGTGCCGAGAGCCCCTGCTCCAAGGTGTTGTTCATGGCCTCGCACTGGCCCTTGGCCCAGGAGTCGTCCTCCGAGAGGTCGACCAGGCTGGCGCTGAGTTCCCGGCAGAGTTCGCCCAACTCGCCGAACAAATGCTGGCGATGGTCCAGCAGATGGCGGGCGCGGGCGCTCAGGCCGGCAAAGATCTCGGCCTGCTGCGCATCGGCACCCTCGCGCAGCAGCGCGGTCTGGGCCGCCTGCAGCTCGGCCAGCAGCTGGCCGGCCACACCGTCGGCATTGCCGTCGGGGGCGCGCAGCGCATGTTCCACCGTGCCCTCCAGGCTGCTTTCGATGGCGGTCCAGTGCGGCAGGCTGGGGTCGCGGGCCAGGGCGGACAGATCGGCGGGGGCGCTCCGCTCGTCTGCCTCGTCCGGGTCCAGCTCGGCGGCAAACTCGCTGTCGGAGAAGAACTGGCTGGGTGTGCCGCCGGCATCTTCCGGGCTGAACTGGGTGTCCACGCTGGCGTCGGCCACATCGCTGTCCCAGTTCTGCAGCAGCTGGCGCAGCCGGGTGAGCAGTCGCTGCGGGTCGCTGCGGTTGCTGGCGAGCAGGCGCTGCAGGCCGTCCTTCTTGCGCGCCAGGGTCCACTGGCGGCCGCCACGCTCCAGGCCGCGCACCAGGCGTTCCAGCGTGCTGGCCAGGGCCTCGGCCTGGGCCGCGGGCCCGTCGCTGGTTTGCAGGCGCTCGACGCGGCGCAGCGCCTCGTCCCAGCGCGTCTCGCGCAGCAGGCCGGCGATCTCAAGCCGGGTTTGTCCGTCGGCGATGCCCAGGGCCATCAGGCGGCTGAGCAGTTGCTGGGCGCGCTCGGGCAGGGCCTCGGAACCCGCGGCGGATGCCGCTGCCAGGGCGCCGCCCGCTTCCTGGGCATAGGCGGCGGCGTAGTTCTCCGGCGTGGGTTCCTGCTTGGACAGGGCCAGGCGGCGCAGAGCGGCCTTGGCGAGCTGGGCCGGCGTTTGTTCCGTGCGGTTCATGGCGGGGCGGGGGCTTGTGGCCTCGTTCCGGCCTGTCAGCGCAGCGCGCCGCCCGGCCTGAAGGTGGGGGGAAGGGGCTCGAGCGACTGGGTTTCGGCCTGGGTGATCCAGGGCGCCTTGCGTGGCAGCACGGTCTGGGTGATCCAGCGCTCCAGATCATCGGGCGGCAGGGGGCGGCTGAACAGGAAGCCCTGCATGACGGAGCAGCCCAGGCGGTGCAGCACCTCCATCTGACGCAGGGTCTCCACGCCCTCGGCCACCACGCGCAGGCCCAGGGAGCGGGCCAGGGCGATGATGGCCGTGACCACGGCCGAGCTCTGCGGCGTGATGCCCAGATCGCGCACGAAGCTGCGGTCGATCTTGAGCTCGGAGATGGGTAGGGTGGTGAGGTAGGCCAGGGAGGAGTAGCCGGTGCCGAAGTCGTCGATCGAGATCTCCACGCCCACCTCGTTGAGGCGGTGCAGCGAGGGGATCACGTTCTGCAGATCCTTCATCAGGCCGGTCTCGGTGATCTCCAGCTGGATGGCGCGGTGTGGCACGCCATAGGCGCTGACGCACTGGTGGATGTGTTCCACCAGGTCGGAGCGCTCGAACAGGCGGTTGGGCAGATTGACGGCGATGGAGTCCGAGAAACCGAAGTTCAGCTGCCAGACCTTGGCCTGGCGGGCCGCCTCGCGCAGCGCCCACTCGGAGAGCGGCACGATCAGGCCGGTTTCCTCGGCCAAGGGAATGAACTCGCCCGGTGGTACCAGGGTGTTGCCGCGCTGCCAGCGCATCAGGGCTTCGACGCCGACCATGCGGGCGCCGCGCACATCGATCTTGGGCTGGTAGTGCAGCACCAGCTCGCCGCGCTCGATAGCCTTGTGCAGGGCGCTTTCCAGTTCCAGGTTCTCGCGGCCGCGGCCGGCCAGCTGCGGGCTGTACAAGGCCGAGGCATTGCGGCCCTGGCCCTTGACGGCGTACATGGCCACATCGGAATTGCGCAGCAGATCGGCCACGGTGGCGCCGTCGCGCGGGAAGATGGCGATGCCCACGCTGGCGGTGACAAAACACTCCTGCCCGGCGATGAAGATGGGCTCGCGCATGGCCTCCAGCACGCGCTCGGCCACGCGTTCGGCATCACGCTCGTCGGCCACCTCGGGCAGCAGGGCCACGAACTCGTCGCCGCCCAGGCGGCCCACGGCCTCCAGGGTGCGGTGGGAGCGGCCCCCGACGGACTCCAGCATGCCCTCGATCACCTGGTCGGAGTGGCGCACGCAGGCGCGCAGGCGCCGGCCCACCTCGATCAGCAGCTCGTCGCCGGCAGCATGACCCAGGGTGTCATTGATGACCTTGAATCGGTCCAGATCGATCAGCAGCAGGCCCACCTCATGGCCCATGCGTCGCGCCTGCTCGATGGCGCGCTCGGTGCGCCAGATCAGCTGGCGGCGGTTGGGCAGGCCGGTGAGGGCATCGAAATTGGCGAGCTGACGGATGCGGTCCTCGGCCATGCGGCGGTCCGTCACATCCTGCAGCACGCCGGTGTAGCCGCTGGCATTGCCCTGTTCGTTGAACTCGGGCTCGGCCTCGATATGGATCACGCGCTGGCGGCCGTCGAGCAGGGTCACGGCCAGGTCGGTGACCAGCACCGAGTTGTGGGCGATGACGTCGCGCAGCAGGTGCAAAAAGAGCTTGCGGTCCTCGCGTGGCACCATGCGCATGGCACCGATGAAGTCCAGGCTGTCCTGATTGCCCAGGCCGAACACGCGCAGGGCCTCGGCCGCCAGCGTGAAGCCTCCCAGGCCACGGCGCCACTCGAAGCTGCCCATGCGGGCCAGGTCTTGCGCGCGGGCCAGGCGGGCCTTGCTGCGCTCGAGTTCGATGCGGGTGCGGGAGCTGCGCAGCAGATAGCGCAGGCGCCCCGCCAGCAGGCTCCATTGGGTGGACTTGACGAAGAAGTCGGTAGCGCCCACCTGGTAGGCGCGGGTGATGGAGGCCTCGTCATCCAGGCCGGTGAGCATGAGCACCGGGGTGGACTCGAAGCCCGGCATGGTGCGCAGCCGGGTGCAGGTCTCGAAGCCGTCCAGCTCCGGCATCATGGCGTCCAGCACCACCACATCGGGGCTCCACTCGGCCATCATGCGCAGAGCCTGCTCGCCGCCGGTGGCCTCGGTGATGTCGAAGCCGCGCTCGCGCAGGGCAATGGCGGTCAACAGCAGATTGACCTCGTCGTCGTCCACCAGCAGCAGGCGTGGCTGCTCGGGCAGATCGCCGTCCGGGGTGAGGCTAGAGGGGATCATCAGGGTGTGGCCAATAGCTCGTTCAAGGCTTCGCGCACCAGCGCCACTTCATCATGCATGCCGTCCAGCAGAATGTCCAAGCCCTCGGTCTGTCCCTGACGGGCCATGGCTTCAATGTCGGCGCAGCGCTGGGACAGTTGCATGGCACCCAGACTGGCCGAGGAAGATTTTAGGGTGTGGGCCACATGCCGCACAGCCGCCAGATCCAGCCCCTGCGCACCCGCGGCCCGCGCCTGCGCCAGATCGGGCAGCAAGCGGTCCAGGGACTTCAGATAGGCCGCGACCACGCGCTCCAGCAGGTGGTTGGCGCCGCCGGGATCGAGCTCACGCAGGCGGGCAATGGCCTCGGGATCTAGCCGGGGCACCGGGTTGGCGGCGGAAGCGGACTGGGCAGACATAGAAGTTCCATCGGTCGGCGGCGGATTCTCGGCCGGATTCGCTCTCTCAAGGTCGAGCTTGCGCGTATTGTCAACGGCGATGCAGCGCTGCAGCATGTGTTGTAGCTGGTCGATACGAAAAGGTTTGGGCAAATAGTCATCAAAACCATGCTCGCGCCAGCGTGATCCATCGCCGCCCAGCGCATTCGCCGTGACCGCGATCACCGGGGTGTGGCGCTCGCTGATGAAGGCATAGTCCGGCTGCGGACCGCCGCGGAACAGGCGCAGGGCCTGCGTGCCGTCCATGCCGGGCATGTGGATGTCCATCATCACCAGGTCGAAGCGCTGCTCGCACAGGGCGCGCAGCCCGCTGTGCGCGTCCTCGCAGACCCGCCAGCGGTAGCCCAGACGCTCCAGCATCTCGGTGCTGATCTGCTGGTTGACTGGGTTGTCCTCCACCACCAGGATGCAGGCCTCGGGCGCCGATGCTTGTGTGTGCGATTGGCGCCCGCCGCTGTCGCCCAGGGGCAGGCTGAGGGTGAAGAGGGAGCCTCGGCCCGGCTCGCTGCGGGCCTGCAGCCGGCCCTGCATCAGCTCGGCGAGCTGGGCGGCCAGGGCCAGACCCATGCCGGCGCCCTCATGCTGGCGCGACAGGCTGGCATTGCCCTGAGTGAAGGGCTGGAAGAGGCGCTGCAGCAATTCGGGCGCCATGCCGACGCCGGTATCGCTCACATGCCAGTGCAGGGTGGCGCCCTGCGGTTCCAGCCTGAGACCGATCTCGCCGGACACGGTGAACTTGAGCGCGTTCAGCAGCAGCTCCATCAGGGTCTGGCGTATGCGCCGGGCGTCGCCCCAGGCCTGCTCGGGCAGTCGGTCCGGCAAGTCCAGGCGCAGCGCCAGCCCGCGCGCCTCGGTGGCGGGGCGGACCGCGTCCAGGCATTGGCGGGCCAGCATTGCCGGGGCGTAGGGGCCGGGCTGCAGCCGCAGCTGCCCGGCCTGCGCGCTGGCGAAGTCCAGCACCTCGTCGATCAGGCCCAGCAGATCCTGGGCCGAGCGCAGGGCGGCCTCGGCATAGCCTCGCTGCTGGCGGCTCAGCGCCGTTCCCAGCAGCAGCTCCGTCATGCCCAGCATGCCGTTGAGCGGGGTCCGGATCTCATGACTCATATTGGCCATGAACTCGCTCTTGGCCCGGCTGGCCGCCTCGGCCTGGTCGCGGGCCTGGGCCAGCTCGCGGTGCTGCTGCTGTTCTTCGCTGATATCGGCCAGGATGCCGTAGACCAGGGTCTGACCGCCGGGGTGGCGCTGGGGACGGCAGCGCAGACGCATCCAGCGCAAGCCCTTGGCGGGGTGCAGGATGCGCAGGATCAGGTCGCTGGCCTCGCCGCGCGCCTGGGCGCTCAGGCGGCGGGCGTAGAGGCCGAGGTCTTCGGGGTGTATGCGCCGCTCGAACTGGCGCGGCCCCTGGGCCAGATCCAGCGTGCTCAGGCCCAGCAGATCCAGCAGCAGGGGGGAGCTGAAGTGCAGGCGGTCCCAGTCCGGCGTGGTGACGAACAGGCATTCGCTCACCGCTTCGGTCACTTCCCGGAATCGGGTGTCGCTTTCCTGCAGGGCCCGCTCGAGTTGCCGCTGGGCACTGTGGTCGCTGAGCGTCAGCATGCCGGCCGGGCGGCGCAGTCCGCGCCAGGGAATGAGGCTGCGCTGCAGCTGCACCCAGCGGGGGCCTTTGGCATTGGGCAGCCACAGGGCTTCGCGCGCCGCATGGCGGGACGAGTTCTCCAGGGCCCGCCAGCGCGGCGGCAGGCACAGCGCGGCAAGGGCCGATGGCAGTACCTCGCCGGCCGCATGCCCCAGCAATTGGCTGCGGCGCAGGCCCAGCAGGCGTTCTGCCTCGGCATTGACATGCAGAAGGCGCCCCTGGCCGCTGTCCATGACCAGCATGCCCAGGGGCAGCTGGTCGCTCAGCTGCTGCAAATCGCCGGCCATGAGGGGACCCGGCCATGCCGCCTCGGTGCCGACGCTTGCCGCTTGCTCCTCGATCGGGCGCTCGGCCCCGCTCATGTCATCGCCGTACGGGCTTTCATGCTGCGCTTATCGGCCATGTGGCTTCAGACTTGAGGCACAGCCACAGCGGCAACCACAGCGGCTCGGGCAAACCGTGCATTTCTCCTACATACAATGCCGACCATGAATAGCCTCAGCGGAGCAAGCCTTGCCTCACGTCGCTGGCCATGGATGGGGGCCGCCTTGCTGGTGCTGGTGTTGCTCCTGGCCTGGCTGTTGTGGCCCGCAGGCGGCAGCGCGCAGCTCGCCGTGCTGCTCGCCGGCCTGGGGCTGGGGCTGCTGATCCTGGCGGTCGCGGGGCTGAGCTGGCATGTGGGCGTGCGTCTGACACGTCAGCGCCTGGGGGAGTCGCTGCGCGAGGCGCGCGAGCAGCTGCAGGTGCTGAGCCAGTTGCAGACGGACTGGCAGTGGCGCACCGATGCCCAGCATCATCTGGTGCGCTGGCAGGCGCCGCAGGCCGCGCCGGCCTCCACCTGGGTGGGTTTGGCGGCCACGCAGACCCTGTGGGAGCGCTTCCGGCTGGTCGATGGCGAGGCGGGGCAGCTCTTGCACCGCCTGCAGGAGCAGGCGCCCTTCACCGATGTGCTGGTCGAAGCCGCCGTGGAAGGCGGCGCTGCGGCGCAGTTCTCGGGTCGCTGGCTTTTGCGCGCCCAGGTCTGTCTGGACGGCTTCGGACGCTTTCAGGGCTATATGGGCACGGCACGTCCGGTGGGGCGCGCGCCCGAGGGGCAGCAGGCGGCCGGCCTGCGAGCGCCCGCCGCTCCCGAGGCCCTGCTGGATGACTCCCGCGGCTGGGTCCAGGCCTTGCCCGGGCCGGCTTGGCTGGTGGCCGACATGGCGGGCGTCCATCCGCGTCTGCTCGATCTGAATGCGGCGGCCGCCCAGCTGATGGGGCGCGCCGCCGAGCAGCTGCGGGGCGAGCCCTGGCGGGCCTGCCTGGACGGCCTGCCGGTGGAGGTGCGTGAGTGCGCGGCCGCGCCGACCGCCGCCCAGGGCGTGGCTTGCGGGCCCTGGTGGCTGTGCCTGAGCCCCTTGCCGGGACCGGGACACATCAGCCTGCTGAGCCTGTGGCCGCAGGGCGCGCTGGACACGGTACCGGCCACGCTGGCCGTGGAGGCCGCCGAGCGGGCCCGTGCCGAGCAGGAGTCCTTCAGCTACACGGTCTCGCATGATCTGCGCGCACCGTTGCGGGTGGTGGAGGGCTTTGCCCGCATCCTCAAGGAGGACTATGGCCGCCTCTTGGACCGCATCGGCAATGACCATCTGGACCGGGTCATGGGGGCGGCAGCCCGCATGAACAGCATGATCGATGCCCTGCTGTCTCTGACCCAGCTGTCGTCCCAGCCCTTGCAGCAGCAGACCGTCAATCTGTCCCAGCTGGCGGGCCTGGTCATGGAGGAGCTGCGCCGCGGCGCGCCCGCGCGCGAGGCTCAGGTCTGGATACAGCCCGATCTGCTGGCCCAGGGCGACCCCACGCTGCTGCGCATGGTGCTGGAAAACCTGCTGGGCAATGCCTGGAAGTACAGCGGCAAGAACCCGGTCACTGAGATCCGCTTCGAGCGTCAGCTGCTCAGCGGCCAGGCGGTCTATGTGGTGAGCGACAACGGTGCGGGCTTCGATATGCGCTTTGCCGAGCGACTGTTCGGCGTCTTCCAGCGCCTGCACAGCGCCAGCGACTTCCAGGGCACGGGCGTGGGCCTGGCCTCGGTACGGCGCATCGTGCACCGCCATGGCGGCGAGGTCTGGGCCGAGTCCGAGGTGGGGCAAGGCGCGCGTTTCTTCTTCACCCTGGGCTGAGGCCCGGGGCGCGGGCGAGAGCCTCAGCGGCCCGGCAGGGCCAGCAGCTCCACCGCCTCCACCAGGCGCAGTGCGGCCTCGGCCAGGGGCCGGCCTTCGGTGTCCGCCAGCTTGTTCAGGCGTGCCAGGGCTTCCGGGCGAGACAGGGAGTAGCGGTGCATCAGCACGCCCACCGCCAGAGGCACGACCTGGTCCAGCACGGCGGCATCGGCCGGCAAGGGGCGCGGCGCAGCGGCGGGCCGCTCGGCAAGCTTGGCGAAGGCCGCCTCGACCGCAGGCACGATCTGGTGGATGTCCAGGGGCTTGACCAGATAGGCCACCGCCCCCAGCTCCTTGACCTTGGCCACCGTGGCCTCGTCGGCAAAGGCCGAGAGGAACATGAAGGGCAGCTGCAGGTACTCGCGCAGATAGGCAGCGACGTCGAATCCGCTCATGCCCTCCATGCGGATGTCCAGCAGGGCCAGCTCGGGGCGGTGCTCGCGGGCCAGCAGGATGGCGTCATCGCCGTTGTCGGCATCCAGCACCTCGTAGCCGGCCTGGGCCAGACCATGCGTCAGCGTGGCCAGGACCAGCCTATCGTCATCCACTACGAGGATTTTTCCTTTTGTGCTCACCAGGAGTGCTCCCTGCCCGCGCCACGCTTATTGAGGCATTTTCCCATGAGTTGAAACTCAGAGCGGTGCGAGCCGGTTGACGCTGGGCGGGTGCAGCTCCAGCAGGCACTCGACTTCACCTCCGCGCTGCTCGAGGCTGAGGATGGCGCTGCGGCGCGGCAGCAGGGCCCGCACCAGGCCCAGGCCCGACACGCCCCCGGGGACGCGGCTGAGCTGGAAGCCCTCGGGCAGCTGGCCCGGGTTCACGATGCGCAGGGCCACATGCTTGTCGCCGCAGATCAGGATGCAGCGTGGCGCCTGTCCGCCGCCATGTTTGAAGGCATTGCCCAGCAGCTCGTTCAGGGTCAGGGCGATGGGGATGGACTCGGCCTCGGGCAAGGCCCATTGGTGCAGCAGCTCGCTCTGTTCGCCCTCGATCTCCAGGGCGATGGGCTTGGCATGCAGGCGCTGCACCGAGCCGGTGATGGCCTCCACCACCTTGCGCACGCGCAGGGGCCCGGAGGCCCCCACCTGCAGGCCATAGACCTGGGCAATCGCCTGGACCTGGCCCACGGCCTCGCTGATGACGCCGGCCACCTCCGGGCGACGCGCGGCGATCTGCTGCAACAGGCCGGCCACGCCCTGCAGATTGTTCTTGATGCGGTGATGGACCTCGCGCACCAGCAGCTCGCGCTGGGCGATGGCGGCGGCCAGGCGCGCCTCCTCGGCGGCCCGCTGCTCGGTCACATCGCTGGCCACCAGCAGCAGCTGCTCCGGTTCGCTCGGCGCACTCGGGTTGTTGGGGTCCAGGCCAGGCGCCAGATGCAGGAGCCGGGCGTCCCAGACGCGGGTCTGGCCGTTCAGGCTCAAGCGGTACTCGCGCTGAGTCACCTCGGTGCCGCGCAGCGCCGCTTCCATATCGGCGCGGATGATGGGGCCATGCTCGGGGCCGAAGAGCTGTTCGGGGCTGGCGCCCAGCAAGGCCGCCTCCGGGCGGCCGGCCAGGTCGGCCGCCGCCTGGTTGATCTGCTCCACCTCCAGGGTCTTGGCGTCATGCAGGGTGATGGCCAGGGGGGCGGCCTCGATGATGCGTTGCAGGGAGGCCTGGGCCTGCTGGGTCTGGGCCTCGGCCTGCCGCCGCCGCTCGATGTCCAGCAGGGCATAGGTGAGCTGGCGCCCGGACTCCTGCAGCCCGGTGACCACGGCATTGCCCACCACCCAGAACTCGCGTCCGTCCAGACCCTTGAGCCGGCACTCGAAGGTCTCGGCCTGCCCCTCGGTGAGCTCATCGAGGTAGTGGGTCTGGTGAAAGGGGTGCTCGGGGTCCGTCGTGGCCACCACGCTGATGGGTTTGCCCGCGAAGGCACTGAGGTCGCCGCCGAACATGCGGCGTGCCGAGCGGTTCATCCACTCGATGCCGCCGCGGCCCACGATGACGATGCCGACCAGCACCGAGTCCAGCACCGCGCGCTCGCGCTCGGTCTGCAGCATCAGCGACTGCTGCGCACGCCAGCGGTCGTCCACATTCACGTAGGTGGCGATCACGCCTTCGTCCGGGGCACCGGGCCGCATCACACGCTGATTCACCTGGGTCCACAGGCCGCTGCCATCACGGCGGCGCAGGCGCAGCTCCCCATTCCACTGGCCCCGGCTGGCCAGGGCCTGCCGGATCTGCGGCTGCAGGCGCTCGTACTCGAAGGCCGACTCGAACAGCTCGCGCTGGGCCAGTCCGTTGAGCTCGCCGATGCGGTAACCGCTCATGCCGGCCAGGGCTTCGTTGGCGCGCGCCACCTCACCCTGGCGCAGGATGGCCATGCCCACATCGGAGAGGTTGAACATCAGCTCCCGGTCCTGCAGCAGGGCCTCCAGCTGTGTCTGCTGGGCCTTGAGACGGCTGATATCGCTGATCACGAGCACCGCCTCGTCGCTCGGGCCTTGCACCTTGCGCAGGCTCAGGGACAGCCAGCGCGGCTTGTCGGCCTCGCTCCCGATCTCGACGAACTCGGCCTCGTAGCGTGACTCGCTGCTGAGCTGAGTCAGCGCCTCGGGCACCTGCCGGGCCAGCTCGGGCAGGGCCGCAAACAGGACCGCCACCGGGGTGCCTGGCGTCGGGCGGGCCTTGAGCCCCAGCATGCGCTCGAAGCCCTCGTTGCAGCGCAGCAGCTGTTGGTCGCGCAGATAGGCCATGCCCACGCCGGAGCTGTCCATGATGGTGGACAGCTCGGCCAGCAGCTGCTGGTTGCGGCGCTCCGCCTGGGCCTGGGCCGTGACGTCCAGGGTCACCACCGAGGTGGTGCGCTGGCCGCTGGAGAGCTGGCCGGGTTCCACCCGGGTCAGCAGCCAGCGTCGGCCCAGCTCGGGGTGCCGCACGGCATAGCGAACCTCGGCCCGGTCTCCGTTCTTGAGCGCGCGTTGCAGGCGCTCGAACTCGGGCAGCGAGTCCGCCTCCACCATATCGCGGCCCACACCCTGCAGGCCTGCCAGCGCGCCCTTGCTCTGGCCACCGCCGCCGCTGGCGCGAGGGCGCAGCCAGCCGGCATCCTGCTGGAAGGTGGCCAGGCCCACGCCGGCCGTGTCCATCAGGGCATCCAGCTGTTGGTGGGCCAGATCGCGCTCGTTCTCGAGGCTGCGGTCCTCCAGAACGGCCATGAAGCGCCGTAGCGTGCCGAAGGCTTGCACCCGACCCTGCAGCCAGCGCTGCCGTCCGGCCGGGTCGACAAGCTGGGCCTGTGTTTGCAGCGGGGGGGCGCCGGCCGACAGGGCCAGCAGCGCGCTGGCCGGGCGTGAGGTGCCGGCATCCCAGGCCAGCAGCGTCTGAAGCGCGGCAGGGGCCTCGTGCAGACTGGCGGGCGGGGTGAGGCTGAGTGCCGCGAAGGCCGGGTTGGCGCGCAGGATCAGACCGCTGTCGTCAAACTGCACCGTGGGCAAAGGGCTCAGCGCCAGCCATTGCTCCAGCTCGGCCTGGGCGCGTTCGGCCTGCTGCCGGGCATTGTGCTCGGGGGTCAGGTCTTGCAGCAGGGCCAGCTGAAGATCGGGGTTGAGCGCTTGCAGACTCAGCCGCAGAGGATGTTCTCGCCCCTCGGCGTCCAGCAGGTGCAGGACCTCGGGCAGCTGCGCGGGCCGCGCCAGGGACTTGGCCACGGCCCGGCTGGACCTGCTGCCGCGCAGCGTGGCCCGTTCGCCGGGGATGACGAGCTCGGCCAGGGGCAG
This sequence comes from Roseateles asaccharophilus, assembly GCF_004362405.1. Taxonomy (GTDB): domain Bacteria; phylum Pseudomonadota; class Gammaproteobacteria; order Burkholderiales; family Burkholderiaceae_C; genus Kinneretia; species Kinneretia asaccharophila. The sequence continues at coordinate 65,172 of NZ_SNXE01000012.1, read as the reverse complement.
GTCGTGCAGGCTCGCGGCCTCGCGCCCGCAGAGCTCGGCAAAGGCCGGGTTGACCCCTTGGAGTCGCAGCTGCGTATCCAGCAGGCAGACGGGCTGATCGGCCTGGGCGAAGAGCTGCAGCCATTCGCTGCCCCCCAGGGAGCTGGCCGCGCTCTCGCCGCGGGGCGTCGCCCAGGCCGCGTGCAGCAGCCAGCGCGCGCCGTCGCTCCCGCCGTCAGCGCGCTCTACGCGCACCAGGTTCAGGCGCAGCCTGGCGTGCCCGGGCAGGGGCGGCGCCGCCGGGGGGCGGCGATCCTCGTCGAGGGCGGTGCAGGCTAGGCGCAGCCAGTCGCGCAGGCTGGCCAGGGGCAGGGCCTGGCCAGCCTGGGCCTGCATCAGGGCCTGGGCGGCCGGATTGGCCTCCAGCAGCTTGAGACCTTCATCGAGCGTCCAGACCGGATCGCCCAGCAAGGCCAGCAGGCCGTGCAGGGCGCTCAGGTCGGAGGACAGAAGGGGGAGCTGCGCGGGGGATTTGGGCATCGCGCCCGAGTGTAGCGAGCGGGCTTACTCGAGCTGCCCGGCCTTGGCCAGGGCGCGCAGCACCGCGTGATTGATTTCCTCGGCCCCCAGCATCAACTGTTCGGCGGCGTGCCGGTAGTCGAAGCCGGACTCGGCCTCGATGGCGCGCACCAGATCCAGGTAAGGGCGGTAGGGGCCGCTGCCTTCTACCAGGGCCTGACGCACGCGCTCCGGCACGGGGATGGATTGGAGCAGTCTGGCGAAGGGCTGCTTGAGCATATGGTCGAGCAGGGAGAACAGGCCGCAGATGAACATTTCATCGCGCATCTCCCGGTCGTCCATGCTCTGGGCCAGTTCTTCCATCAGCAGACCGCGACGCAGGGCGCCGTACATGACGGGACGCAGCGCGTGGTCCTTGCTGGCGGTGGTCAGCAGCAGGGCCAGCCAGCGCTTGAGCCGGGCCATGCCCAGCAGCATGATGGCGTGGCGGAAGGAGGACACCTCGACCGAGAGACCGAAGGCCGCGGAGTTCATGTAGCGCAGCAGCTTGAAGGCCAGGCTGGGGTCGCGCTTGAGCGTGGCTTCGAGCTTGTCGATGTCCTCGCCCTGGTCCACCTGGCTCATCAGCTGCACGATCACCTGAAGATCGGCCTGGACTTCGCTGCGCGCGGCGCCCGCAGCGGCCTCAAGCGGCTCATCGGAGACGGACCAGCCCAGCACCGCACTGGCGCCGCGCTTGAAGGCTTCGTCCACGGCCTCGGCGCCGCGCATGCCGGTGAGCAGCTTGGCGGGGCCGGGGGGCAGGGGCTGCTGCCGGTCGTCGTCCAGTTCAAGCATCTGGTACTTGAAGCAAGCCTGCAACTCGGGTGCCAGGGCTTGCAGGGGGCGCCCCTTGAGCAGCAGGGTGTGGCCGGCTCTGCGCAGGTCCAGCAGGGCTTGTGCATGGTCGGCCACCATGAAGGCCGGCACTTCCAGCATCAGATGCTTTGCCGGCGGATCGGCCAGCAGGCCGTCCAGCAAGGCTTCGTTGAGCACGCTGATCACGGCCGTGCCCGTGGGCCAGGCCTCGTCGATGGCGGCCTTGAGCTCAGCCGCCGGCAGGCGGGCGTCGGGCCGCAGCGGCATCAGGGTCAGGCGGGTCGCCAGCACCTGACGCTGGGCGTCGATCATGGGCGCATAGCCCAGGGCCAAGTTGCCGAGAATGGGGTGCGTGCTGGTGTTGGAGCTCATGAATTGATGTACTGGAACAGCGACATGCGCTGCACCAAGGCATAGGTTTTCAGGGCTGCATCGTAGCCCGATTGCTGGTTCTGAAAGTCGGAGATGCTTTGCACCATATCAACGTCCTCGGCGGCCGACTGCTCGCTCTGGTTGTAGAGCTTCTGGTCGGCCATGCGCGATTCGGTGCCGTCGAGGTTGTTCATGCGCTCGCCGAGCTGGCTGCGCGTGCTCTGCATATTGCCGATCAGGGCCTCGATATCGCGGATGCGCCCGATATTGCTCTGGGCGATCTGGACGTTGTTGCGCAGGGGGGTGCGCAGCTCGCTGACCGCACGGTCCAGCACGTCGAAGACCTTGAGGCTGGCCGTGGAGGGGTTGATGCTGAACTGGTCACCGTCCTCGGCCGCGCCTGACAGCGTGACCGCCATGCCGTCGAACTCGATGGCTTTGCCGGAGGCGAAGGCGGCCGTGGCCACGATGCCGCCGGTGGTGGTGTTGATCACGGTGTAGCTGGCGCCGGCGCCCGTGCCGCTGATCTGGATCTGGTAGCTGTTGTCGGTGAGCAGGCTGGGGTTGGTGACGCGCCCCGCATCGATCCAGCTCTTGGCGGGGGCATTGGTGTTGAGGTTGGGCAGGGACTCGGTGACGAAGGAGCCATTGCCGCTGCGGGCCTGCTCCCAGGCCGCGCGTCCGTCCACGGTGAGCGGGAAGCTGTCCAGATTGCCGGTGGCGATCTGGCCCGGCACGCCGGTGTAGCTCACGCCACCGGGCTGGTCCAGAAAGGGTGGGTTGGCCGAGCCTTGACCGCCGAAGAGAAAGCCGCCGCCGCCGTCTGGGCGGTTGGCAATGGCCAGCAGCTGGTCTCGCAGGCCGGCGATCTTGTCGGCCAGACCGCGGCGCTCGTTGTCGCTGTAGCTGGCATTGCCGGCCGCGACCATGGACTCGCGCACCTGCTGCATGATTTCGGTGGCGTCGCCCAGTGCGCTTTCGCCCAGGACGAGGCTGTTGCGGCTGGCCTCCAGGGCGCGTTGATTGGCATCGATGCGACCAATGGCCGAGAGCGAGCGCTCGGCCCGTGCGGCGGCCGTGGGGTCGTCGCTCGCCAGTTGCACACGCTTGCCCGAGGTCAGGCGCTGCTGGCTGTCCTGAAGCATCTCCTGCCGCCGCTGCAGCGTGGAGATGCTGGTGTCAAACATATTGGAAGTCGCGATGCGCATGGCGCTTACCTCTGTGAGAGCTGCAGCAACTCGTCGAAGATCTTCTGGCCGGCTTGCAGCACCTTGGCGGCGGCCTGGTAGCCCTGCTGGTACTGCATCAGGCGCGCGGCCTCTTCGTCCAGATTGACACCGGCCTGTCCGGCTCGGACCTTCTCGGCGTCGCTGGCCACCGCGCTGGACACCCCTGACAGGTATTTCGCACCCTGGACCCGGGCACCGATATCGCTCATGGCCGAGGCGTAGGCGTCGGTGATGGTGGCGCCGCGGCTCAGGCTGCCATCGGCCAGCAGCACCCGGCCCACCATGTTCTCCTTCTGCAGGTTCAGGAAGGCCTTGCCGTTGGAGTTGTTGGCCGCCGGAAACTTGGTGGCGCTGATGTCCAGGGTGTCACCCGGACGGGGCACGCCGTTGAGCCGCAACTCGAAACCCAGGTCTATGCCCGCCAGCGGCTCGTTGCCGATGGTGGAGCCGGCCTTCCAGTTGCCGTTGACCACACTGCCGTCCGACATGGTGATGGAGTAGGCCACCGTGTTGTCGGCCGGATTGACCGCTCCGAACTGCACGCTCATGGGCACCTTGCTCATGTCGAGCTTGCTGTTGACCGCGTACAGGGATTCCACGGTCATCGTGCCCTTGTTGGCGCTGTTGTTCACGGCGGTGATGGGCGAGGCCACGGCCAGACCGTTGGTGCTGTCCAGAATGCGGCGCATCCCGGCGGCGGCCTCGGCCACGGGCTCCAGCAGGAAGCTGTCCGTGTCGGCCAGGGGGGCGCCGCTTTGCACGATCCGAATGCCGAAACGCTGCTCGATCTGGGCCGCCGTCATGGCCTCCGGGGCGCCGTCGGGGCGCTGGGTGAGCTGGTACTGGCCAGGATTGCCGACCACGGGGCGCAGCACAAAGCTGGCCGCGGGAAGCAGCGTGGGGTCCACGATCTTCAGATCGATATTGGTGGCGTAGGTGCCGTCCGGATTGCGCGCATTGGTGCCGGCGGGCAAGGCCCGCGGCGGACCCAGATCGAAGATGGGGGCGCCGGCGCCGGGCGGGTTCGAGAGGTCCAGACCCAGCGACTGCTGGGTGTTGACTCGCGTGCCCAGCGCCATGGCCATCTGACCGATCAGGTTGCGGGCATCCTGGATGTCGCGGTTCTGGTAGGTCAGCAGGGCGCTGATGGAGCCGCCGGTGAGGCTGCTCTCGTCAATGACGCGGGCGCCGCTGGCCTCGGTGATGCTCAGGCGCACGCGGGCATTGTCATAGGGGTCGGGGGTGGTGGTCAGGCTTTGGGCCTGGTTGCCCAGAACCAGACGCTGGCCGCCGCCGATGAAGACGCCGACGGTCCCGTCATCGGCAGGCAGGGTGGTGACCTGCAGGTACTGGCTCAGCTCGGAGATCAGCTGGTCGCGCTTGTCCAGCAGGTCATTGGCGCTGTGCTGGGCGCCGGTCGTGCGGGCAATCTGGTCGTTGGCCGTCGCAATCTGCTTGGCAAGCTGGTTGACCACATCGATATTGGCGCGCAGATCGCTGACCACGCCGGCTTGCAGGTCCGCGAGCTGGACGCCCGCACTCGAAAAGCGTGCCGCCACCTCCTGGGCCCGGCCCAGCGCCACCTGGCGGGCCGAGGGGTCGGCGGGCCGGCTGACCACGTCCACCATGGCGTTGAGGAACTGGTTGGCGGCCTGGCCCAGGCCGTCCGCCCCCGGGGGCAGCAGGCGTTCGAGCTGCTGCAGCTGGGCGTGACGGGTGGAATCCATGAAGGCCAGGGACTTGGAGCTGGCGGCCTCGCGGGTCAGAAACTGGTTGTGCGAGCGCACCACGGTTTCGACGTTCACGCCCTTGCCGAAGAAGCCGGCACCGGTGAACTGCCCGTCCGCCGTGGTCAGCACGGCCTGCTGACGCGAGTAGCCGGGCGTGTTGGCATTGGCGATGTTCTGGCTGACCGTCTGCAGCGCGGCCTGGTTGGCGAACATCGCCTTCATGCCCAGGGACAGCAGTGCGGAGGTTCCCATGAATCGTCCTTCCTACTCGGGGCTGACGCGCCTCAGGCCAGGGCGCGCTGTACGCGCACCGTGGTGTTGATGACGCGCGCCAGCTTGCTGGCGTACTCGGGGTCGGTGGCGTAGCCGGCCTTCTGCAGACCCTGGGCGAAGGTTTCAGCCCCCGCACCTGCCTGGGCCTTGGCCACGACATCGCGATAGCGTTCGTTGCTGCCGATCAGACGAGCATAGTCCTTGAAGGCCTCTTCGTAACTACCGTAGGCACGGAACTTGGCCACCACCTTCTGGGGCTTGCCATCCACGTACTCGGTGGTGGTGACCTCGGCCACCTTGCCCGTCCAGTTGGGTGTGGCCTTGATGCCGAAGATATTGAAGGAGGGCGTGCCGTCCCGGGCGGTGATCTCGCGCCGGCCCCAGCCGGACTCGTGGGCGGCCTGGGCGATCATGAAGCTGGCGGGAATGCCGGTCTGCGCCTGGGCGGCGCGGGCCGCCTCGTCATGCCGCTGGATGAAGCTCTGCACATGCGGGGCCACGTTCTTCCTGGCCAGGGCGGGCAGGGGCTGCAGGGGCTTGGCGGCCTCGCTGGCGCTCTTGTCGCTGATGCCCATCTGGCGCTGCAGCTGACGGGCGATGGCTTCGGACAGGCCGCCGGGCAGACCGGTCATCTTGCCGGCGAACTGGGTGTCCAGCATCTCGGTGCCCAACTGGGTGGCCGAGTTGTCCAGCAGGCCGGAGGACAGGGTGGAGGCCCGCATGCTCTTCATCACCTCCTGCATGAAGAGGGCTTCGAACTGGCGTGCCGTCTCCTTGATGCTGGACTTGGGATCTCGGGCCGCTGCGGCACGCAGCGCCTCGATGGAGCGGGTGTCGCTCCCGGCGGGCGGGCTCAGGGTATTGCGCAGGCTGTTCATCAAATGACCTCCAGCTCAGCCGTGAGGGCGCCGGCGCTCTTCATGGCCTGCAGGATGGCCAGCAAATCCTGCGGGGTGGCGCCCATGGCATTGAGTGCCTTGACCACATCGGACAGCTTGGTGCCGGCCGGCATATTGATCAGGGCGCCGGGCTCCTGTTTGACCGAGATGTCGGTCTTCTCCGCCACCACGGTCTGACCGCCAGACAGCGCATTGGGCTGGCTGACGACGGGTGTGGAGCTGATGGTGACCGAGAGATTGCCGTGGGCCACGGCGCAGGGCGCCAGGGTCACGGCCTGGTTCATCACCACCGAACCGGTACGCGCATTGATGACCACCCGGGCAGCCGGCGTGGCCAGCTCCAGGGGCAGGTTCTCCATATCGGCCAGGAAGCTGACCCGCTCATCCGGATTGCTGGGGGCGCGCACACGCACCACGCGGCCATCCAGGGCCTGGGCCGTACCGGCGCCCTTGGCCCGGTTGATGGCGGCGGCCACGGCGCGGGCGGTGTTGAAGTCGGCGGCGTTGAGATCCAGCTGGATGCTGTCGCCCATCTGCAGGGCGGTGGGCACGCTGCGTTCCACGGTGGCGCCGCCCGGAATGCGTCCGGCGCTCAAGTGGTTGATCTGCACCTTGGAGCCGCCGGCCGAGGCACCTGCGCCGCCAACCACCAGATTGCCCTGGGCTAGGGCATAGACCTGCCCATCGGCACCGCGCAGCGGGGTGGCGATCAGGGTGCCACCGCGCAGGCTCTTGGCATTGCCCATGGAGGAGACCACCACATCCAGGGGCTGGCCCGGTTGGGCAAAGGCGGGCAGCTGGGTGGTCACCATGACCGCCGCGATATTGCGCGGCTGCATGGTGACGCCGGGCGGCAGCACCACGCCGAACTGCTGCAGCATGGCGGCCAAACTCTGGCCGGTGAAGGGGGATTGGGTGGTTTGGTCGCCCGTGCCGTCCAGACCCACCACCAAGCCGTAGCCGGTGAGGGGGTTGGAGCGCACGCCGGCCACCGAGGCGACTTCCTTGATGCGCGCCGCCTGGGCGGGCAGGGCCGCCAGCATCAGGCACAAGGCCAGCCCGCTCAGTGCCGCGATGGCAAGCCCGGACAGCGGCTTGGGCAGGAGATGGGTTCGGGTGGACATGGCGGTTGCACGGTGAGACTCGTGCAACCGATTCTGGGCAAACTTAAGTGGGCGAAAGACTCAAAAAGAAGCGGGACAACCAGCCTATTTGATGAGCATTCTCCTGCGGGCCACGGCCCCGCTGCTCCACCCGCACATTGGCAATCTGGGTCGAGGACACGGTATTGCCCTGCTGGATGGAGCGTGGGTCGACCTGGCCGGAGAAGCGCAGCACATCCACATTGCTGTTCACGCCGATCTGCTTCTCGCCACTGAGCATCAGATGCCCGTTGGGCAGCACCGCCACGACCACGGCGGTGATGGTGCCGCTGAAGTCATTGCTGTTCTGGTTGCTGCCCTTGCCGGCATTGGCCGAGGTGGAGCTGGCGCCCACGCTGGCCCGGCCAAAGGAGTTGCCGGCCACACCCGGCAGGGCCGTGATGCTGCCGCTCAGGCTGCCCTTGCGGTCCAGGGCGCTGCTGGAGCTCTGGCTGGCGCTGATGCGTTCGGTGATCTGTATGGTCACCGTATCGCCCACCAAGCGGGCGCGATGGTCTTCGAACAGCGGCCGGTAGCTGGTGGGCTGGTAGATGGCGCCGTTGAGCGGCACGCTGCCGGCGTTCTGGGGCAGCTGCACCACGGGCGTGTCTACCAGTTCCACCCTCGGGGTGGGGGGCACCACGGTGGCGCAGCCGCCCAGGGTGGCTGCGATGCCCAGCACAAGCAGATTCAGGCCTCGGTTCATCTGTCGACTCCTCAGATCTGGGCGAGCTTCTGCAGCATCTGATCCGAGGTCTGCACTGCCTTGGAGTTGAGCTCGTAGGCGCGCTGGGTCTGGATCATCTGCACCAGCTCCTCCACCACATTGACGTTGGAGGTTTCCACAAAGCCCTGCTGCAGGGCGCCCAGGCCATTGGCATTGGGTGCGCCGGCATTGGGGGCACCGGAGGCGGCGGTCTCACCGAACAGGTTCTGGCCACGTGGGTCCAGACCGGCCGGATTCACGAAGTTGGCCAGCTGGATCTGTCCCAGGATCTGGGGCTGAGGCGTGCCCGGCACGGTGACGGAGACCGTGCCGTCGGCGCCCACGGTGACGCTCAGCGCATTGGCCGGCACGGTGATGCCGGGCAGCAGGGCGTAGCCGTTGTTGGTGACCATCTGGCCGTTGGCATCCAGCTGGAAGCTGCCGTCACGGGTGTAGGCGGTGGTGCCATCGGGCATCTGGATCTGGAAGAAGCCATTGCCCTTGATCGCCAGGTCCAGATTGTTGGTGGTCTGCTGCAGATTGCCCTGGCTGAAGATGCGGGCGGTGGCCACGGGCCGCACGCCCAGGCCGACCTGCAGGCCCGTAGGCAGCTGGGTCTGCTCGGTGGTGTTGGCCCCGGTCTGGCGCAGGTTCTGGTAGATCAGATCCTCGAACACCGCGTGCGAGCGCTTGAAGCCATTGGTCGCGACGTTGGAGAGGTTGTGGGAGATGGTGTCCAGCTGGGTTTGCTGGGCCTCCATGCCGGTCTTGGCGATCCAGAGCGAGCGAATCATGGCGGTATCCTTAGGTCGTGCCGAGCAGCTTGGCCGTCTGCTGGCCCTGGGTCTGGGCGATCTGGAGCAGCTTCATCTGCTGTTCGAACTGGCGGGCGGCGGCGATCATGCTGACCATGGTCTCCACGGCGCTGACATTGCTGCCCTCCAGGGCGCCGTCTTGCAGGCGTGCGTTGGCGTCCGCGGGCAGATCGCCGTCGGCGGCGCGGAACAGGCCGTCCTCGCCGCGGGTGAGCTTGGTCTCGGGGGTCACCAGTTTCAGGCGCCCGATATTCACCGGGTTGCCGGTGGCCAGCTTGGCGGTGAGGGTGCCGTCGCTGCCGATCTGCAAGGTGCTGTCGGGCGGGACGTTGATGGGGCCGCCATCGCCCAGCACCTGCAGGCCGTTGCGCAGTACCAGCAGGCCTTCGGCGTTGACGTCCAGGGCGCCGGCGCGGGTGTAGGCCTCGGTGCCATCCAGGGCCTGCACGGCTAGCCAGGCATTGCCCTGCATGGCCACATCGAGATTGCGACCCGTCGGGGTCACGGGGCCGGCTGCATCGCTGTAGCCCACGGTGGTTTCCAGGGCGTAGGCGCGTGTGGTGGCGCCGTCGCCACGCACGGGCACGGCGCGAAATGCTTGCAACTCGGCGCGAAAGCCGTTGGTCGAGGCATTGGCCAGGTTGTGCGAGAGCACATCCTGGCGCTGCATGGATGCCTTGGCCCCGGCCATCGACAGGTAGATCATGCGGTCCATGCCTGGGTCCTCTCGCTAATTGCCTGCGCGCTGCTCTGCGGCTTCAGCGCAGGTTGACCAGCGTCTGCAGCACGTCATTGAGTGTCTTGATGGTCTGGGCATTGGCCTGGTAGACGCGCTGGGCGGTCACCATATTCACCAGCTCGCCGGTCAGGTCCACATTGGATTCTTCCAGCGAACCCGGGGAGAGCACGCCCAGATTGCCGTCGCCGGGCACGCCCGATACCGGTTCGCCCGAGGCATTGGATCGGGCCCAGATATTGCCGCCCAAGGGCTGCAGGCCCTGGTTGTTGCGGAAGGTGGAGAGCTCGATCTGGCCGGCGGCCTTGGACTGGCCATTGGAGTAGCGTGCGGTGACGATGCCGTTCTTCTCCACCTGGATGCCGGTCAGCTGGCCCGGGGCGTAGCCGTTCTGGCTCAGATCGGTCACGGCGAAGCTGGAGCCATTGAGGCTGACCTGGGAGAAGTCCAGGGCGATATGGGGCAGCTTGCCCGTCACCGGATCGGGCGGGGCAGGGTTGGCCGGATCGTCGTAGGGCACGCGCAGGGTGGGGGCGCCGCCGGCATTGACGCCAGGGGGCAGGATCAGGGCGATATCGTCGAGCTGCAGGGCATTGCCGTCCGCATCGGTGGACTTGGGCACGCCGCCCTTGGGGCCGAAGACGATGCGGGTGAAGGGCGTGGTCGTGGCGTAGTTGCCGTTGGCGTCCGTGGTGCTGGTGGTGATGTTGCCCTGCGCGTCTTGCTGCACCGGCGTGCCATTGGCCGTCACGTAGATATTCCAAACGGTATCGCCGTTGGGGTCGGCCACCCATTTATTGGTCAGCGGGTCCTGCAGCATGGGTGGGTTGGCCCGCTGGAAATACATGGTGACCGCGATGGGCTGGCCCTTCTGGTCATAGGCGGTGTAGGACGTGGCCTTGTTGTAGGTGGTGTTGTCCGCGAACTGGATCTTGGGCGGCAGCACGTCCACCTTGTAGTTGGGCTGCGAGGGGTCGGGCTGGGTGTAGGGGGCCGAGCCCTTCTCGCGCGAGTCCAGGTTGAACTCCATCTTGACCGTGCTGGTCGCCTGGGGATCGATGCCCTTGGTGGGCAGCTGCAGGGGTTGGGCCAGGCCCTGCTTGATGGCGCCGGTGCCGTCGGCGCTGTAGCCCAGCAGCTTGAGGTTGTCGTTGTTGACGATGAAGCCCTGCTTGTCCACCTTGAACTGGCCGTTGCGGCTGTAGAAGGTGGGGTTCTTGCCGTCGCTGAGCTGGAAGAAACCCCCGCCGTTGATGGCCAGATCCATGGGGTTCTCGGTGATGGTGATATTGCCCTGGGTGAACTGCTGGGCCACCGTGCTCAGCTTGGTGCCAATGCCCACCGAGCTGGTGCCGGCGCCGCTCAGGGAGGCCGCGTACAGATCGGCAAACTCGGCCCGCGACGCCTTGCTGCCAAAGGTGTTGGCATTGGCAATGTTGTTGCCGATGATCTCCAGGTTCTTGCTGGAGGCATTGAGGCCGGAAAGACCTTGTTGGAAGCTCATGATGAATCCTCGGACGGGGCGTTCAGTGGCGTGGGGTGGGGCGCGTCGGCTCAGTCAATCGACTTGACGCTGCCGTAATCGATGACGCCCAGGCGGGCGAGTTGCAGCTGCAGGGTGCCGGTGGCGCTGCTGCCGATGGAGGCCACTTTGTCCACGGCATAGGTGCTGCTGCTGAGCGTGCTGCTGCCCTTGGTGGCGGTGATGCGGAAGGCGAGCTCGGGGTAGGCCTTGCCCTTTTCGGTGTTCCACTCGAAGCGCTGCAGGCCGCTGCCCTGGGCACCGAGTTCCACCGTGTCCAGCACCGTGCCGGCAGGGGTCAGCACCTCGAGCTTGACGCGGTCGGCCGGGCTGCTGAGCTCGTAGGCGCCGCGAGCCGTGGCCTCGCTGGTGGAGAGCTTGTTGCCCGGCACGCTGACCTGGCGACCCAGCAGGGTCGCGCCTTGCAGGGGCAGCATCTGGCCGAACTGGCTGCTCAGGGACTGGATGGACTTGTCCAGGGTGGCGATACCGGACACGGTCTGGATCTGCGCCATCTGGCTGGTCACCTGCGCGTTGTCCAGCGGGTTCATCGGATCCTGGTTGCGCATCTGGGCGACGAGCAGCTTGAGGAAGCGGTCCTGGGTTTCAACCGCGTTCTTGCTCACGGCCGGCGACTTGCCGCCGCTCAGGGTCTGGTTGAGGCTGGTGACGTCCATGGGGGTGGCTCCGCTTCAGTCCGCTCAGGACTGGCCCATCTGCAAGGTCTTGAGCAGCAGGTTCTTGGCCGTGCTCATCACCTCGACGTTGTTCTGGTAGGAGCGCGAGGCCGAGATCATGTTGACCATTTCCTCCACGCTGCTGACGTTGCTGTAGGTCACATAGCCATCGGCATCGGCCTGGGGGTGCTTGGGGTCGTGCACGCGCCGGCCGGGGCTCTGGTCCTCGGTGATCTGGGCCACGCGCACGCCGGCCGTGCCCAGGTTGTTGCCAGCGCCCAGCAAGGCAGTCTGGAACACGGTCTGGCGCGCCTTGTAGGCCTGCCCATCGGGGCCGGCCACGGTGTCGGCGTTGGCCAGGTTGCTGGCTACCACATTGAGGCGCTGGCTCTGGGCGCTGACGGCGCTGCCGGAGATGCCAAAGATCTGGAACATGGACATGATTCAGGCTCCCGGTGGCGTCAGGCCGCGTTGTGCGACTTCATCGCATCCAGCGTGGTGCGCACGCTGCCATTGATGAAGCGCAGCGTGGCTTCGTACTTGACGGTGTTGTCCACGAAATTGGCGCGCTCCCGGTCCATGTCCACCGTGTTGCTGTCCAGATTGGTCTGGGCGGAGCTGGCGTAGAGCTTCTCGTGATCGGCCCGGGCGCCGGCCAGCGGTGCCATATGACCCTTGGCGGTGACATTCAGCGCACCCGGCACGGCTGCCGACCCGGTGGCTTCACGCAAGGCCCGCGCAAAATCCATGTCCCGGGCCTGATAGCCCGGGGTGTCGGCATTGGCGATATTGCTGGCGAGCTGGCGCTGGCGCTCCGAGCGCAGGCTAAGGGCCTGGGCCTGGAAGTTCAGTGCATTGGTCAGTCGGTTGATCATGATGTGGGCCCTCCATACAGCGCTGGCAGCCTGGGCGATTGGATGGGATTGTGTTGGGCGGTCCGGAAAACATGAGCGGGAAAAGCATGGGCTTTGCTGTGCATTTCGGCACAAACCGGAGGGGGCGGGGCGTCTACAGTGGCTGCCATGGATCAAAACGCCCAAGCTCCCGCTGCCGTGCATGCCACGCAGCGCCGTCAGAGTCGGCGGCCCACCCTGGCAAGCGGGGTGTTGCTGCTGACGGTGGCGGGCTTGTGCGCGTCGCTGCCGGGCGAAGCCGCGGCGGACCTGCCGGCGGAGCTGGTGGGGCATGTGCAGGAGCTGGCGCTTTCGGGCGCCAGGGCCGGTGCGCCCCAGGGGGCTCGGGTGAGCGTGCAACTGGGGGCCTTGGACAGCCGGCTGCGGCTGGCGCCTTGTCGCGAGGTCCAGCCCTATCTGCCGCAGGGGCAGCGCATGTGGGGCAAGACCCGCATCGGCCTGCGCTGCCTGGACGGGGCTCGAACCGGCCCCAGCGGCGCCCGCTGGAATGTCACCCTGCCGGTGCAAGTGATGGTGCATGCGCGTGCGGTGGTGGCGGCTCAGGCCTTGCCGGCTGGCACGACGCTCAGCGCCGCCCTGCTGCAGACGGCCGAAGTCGATATCGCCGCCGAGATGGGGCAGGTCTTTCTGGATACCGGCTTGCTCGAAGGACGCAGCCTGCAGCGCCCCTTGGTGCCCGGTGAGGCGGTGCGCAGCAGCGATCTCAAGGCCCGGCGCTGGTTTGCCGTGGGCGAGCGCGTCCAGGTCCTGGCCAGTGGCCGCGGCTATGCGGTCAGCGGCGAGGCCCAGGCCCTGGAGCCTGGCTTTGACGGGCAGAATGTGAGAGTTCGCTTTGAGAACGGGCGCACCGTCACGGGGCGCGCGGTCGGCGAGCGGCGTGTGGAGGTTTTGCTATGAGCAGGCCTTGGTCCGTGGAATTCCCTAAAGTCCCGGCGCAACGGGTCGATACACCGAGCAACCAGGGCGGTTTGCGGACCGTCCCGAGCTTTGGAGATCAGCATGAAAATCGGTAACAGCCCCGAAAAGTTGGCCTCGACGCCGGTCGGGACCAATGGCGCAGCCGAAGCCCCTCGTGGTGGCGCGCGCCAGGCACCCGCCGTGGCCGGCAAGGCCCCGGATGCCAGCGCCCAGATCAAACTGTCCAGCACCGCCAGTGCCATGTTGTCCGGCGTGGCCGAGGAGGGCAGCTTCGACGCCGAGAAGGTGGGGCGCATTTCCCAAGCCATCACCGAGGGCCGTTTCAGCATCAATGCCGACGCGATCGCCGACAAGCTGATCGCCAATGCACAGGAAATGCTGGCCCGAGCCACACCGCACTGAGGACGGTTCCCGGCCTGACCGGAAGCCGGACGAGCAGCCCTTCAGCCGAACGAGATCAACGCCTGCGGCGGATACCGTTATGCACGCCTTGCCCCCCACCGATATCAATGACGCGCCCAATGTGGCCCTGGGTCAGACCCTGGAGCAGCCGCTGCTGGCCGTCGAAAGCTGCCTGAATCTGCTGGGCGAGGCCTTGCTGCGCCGGGACACCCAGGCCATCGAGTTGCACGCCAGCGCACTGCACCAGGCCCTGGCCGAGGCGATTGCCATGTTCAGCGAAGCGGCCCGCGCCGGGCAGGTTCCGCCCAATCTGCGTCATCGCCTGGTTCAGGCCGGTGGGCGTGTGGCGGCGCAGCGCGAGTCGCTGGCACGTGCGACCGCAGCCCTGGACCGCGCCATCGACGTGCTGATGCCGGGCGAGGCCACCGGCCTGTACTCGGCCATGGGAAAGAGCGAGCGCAAGACCTTGGGCGGCGGGTCCTACCAAGCCTGAAGCGCGCGCGGGTTTCGCGCCACGCAGCCAGAAAAGCCACCCCAGGGTGGCTTTTGCTTTTCAGGAGGTGGCTTTGCGGCGCACGCAGTCGAGGTAGGCGTGACCGTCGGGTGGCAGGCCGCTGCGCTGCGAGGCCCAGATCATCTCGCCCAGGCAGTCCATGGCCGCATGCTGGGCTTCATGGGCAGAGTTGCGCTTGGCGGCCAGCAGATCCAGGGCCTGGCGTATGCCGGTGGGCTGGTCGATGGAGTGCTGCTCGCTGATGGTCAGGTGCATGGACAGATGCAGAAAGGGGTTGGTGCGCCCCTCTTCCACCGTGTAGACGGCATGGACCGCGGCTTCCTCGTCGGCGAGCTCGGCGTGGTACTCGGGGTGCTCCTCGATCCAGCGGGCCGCCAGGGCTTCCATCGGAATCAGGGGGCTGCCATCACGCAGCTTGCGGTAGGTGGCGCAGAAGAAGCGGCGCACCTCGATTTGAGAGGGGGCGAACATGGCGTCATTGTCGCAGCCCCGGAACATGGGCGGGCGATAGGCGGCGCGCGCCGGTGTCGCTACCATCAGCCCATCCACGCGCCAGGGGCCGCAGCCTGCCTGGTATTGCCTATCCGAGAGACCGACTCATGCCCGTCATCATGATCGCCAATCCCAAGGGTGGGGTGGGCAAGTCCACCCTGGCTACCAATATTGCCGGCTATCTGGCCCGGCAGGGGCATGCGGTCATGCTGGGTGATCTGGATGTCCAGCAGTCCTCGCGCCAGTGGCTGGCTCAGCGGCCCGCGGGCCTGCCGAGTATTCGCGGCTGGGAGTTGAGCAAGTCCGAGGGCAAGACCTTGGCCAAGCCACCCAAGGGTGTCAGTCATGTGGTGCTGGATACGCCTGCCGGCTTGCATGGCAAACGCCTTGCTGCCGCTTATGGGCTGGCCGACCGCTTGCTCATTCCCCTGCAGCCCAGCCTGTTTGACATCCAGGCCAGCTATGCATTCCTGCAGACCTTGCAGACGCTGCGCGGGCAAACCGGGCGGGGCCCTTCGCTGGCCCTGGTGGCCATGCGAACGCGGGAAGGCACGCTATCGGCCCAGCAACTGCAGCAGTTTGTGCAGGGCCTGGACCTGCCGGTTCTGGGGCCCTTGCGCGATACGCAGAACTATGTGCAGCTCGCCGCGCGAGGGCTCAGCCTGTGGGATGTGACGCCCGGCCGGGTCGAGCGCGACCTGGCGCAATGGCAGAACTTGCTGGCCTGGCTGGGCTGAGGCATGGCGGGTCGACGCGCCAGTGGCTTGATTTGTTTGCATTGCGAACTGATCCGAGGGGGCTATCACCCATGAGGGGTGTGCCGCCCGGTGCAGGCCTTCTTCTATGATGCGGCCCGGTAGTCATGAATAAGACCGAGCATTGCGCTACATAACAAAGAGGGGCCGAGCATGAAAGTACTGCTCATTGATGATCACCCGCTGATCCTGTCGGCCCTGCAAACCGTGATTGAGGGCCTGGGCGACGACGTCCAGGTCATCGGTGCGGACAGTGCCGCCGCGGCCCGCCGTCTGCTGAAGGATAGCCAGGAGTTCGACCTGGTCCTGCTGGATTTGCAGCTGGGCGATGCCAGCGGCTTCGATGTGCTCGACGAGTTCCGTGCCGCTTATCCGGCCCTGCCCGTGGTGGTGATCTCGGCCTCGGACCGCGCCAGCGATGTGATACGCGCCATCGACCAGGGGGCCATGGGCTTTGTGCCCAAGCGCAGCAGCACCGAGATGCTGTCCCAGGCGCTCAAGCTGGTGATGTCGGGTGGCATCTATGTGCCGCCCATGAGCCTGGGTCACGAGGTGCCGTCGGAGCCGGTGCCCACCGTGGTTGGCAATCCGCGTCTGCAGCAGATCCAGCAGGCGGCCAGCGCGCCGGGCTTTCAGACCCCGGGCAGCCTGGACGGCCTGTCCCTGACCCCCCGCCAGACCGATGTGCTGGCCCTGCTGCTGCAAGGCAAGCCCAACAAGATCATCGCCCGCGAGCTGGGGGTGTCGGTGGAAACCATCAAGGACCATGTGGCCGCGGTGCTCAAGGCCCTGGGCGTGAGTTCGCGCACCCAGGCCGTGCTGGCCGTGGGCCAGATGCTGCAGCGCCAGCCGGACGCGCAGTTCTCCACCTGGCGCTCGCCGGCCTGATCGCCCCGGGCTCGCACCATTGATCAAGCCCGAGGAGCCGGCCGGTTCCTCGGGCTTTGTGCTTGATGGGGCTGTAGTTCAGCTCGGCGCGTAGGCCAGGCGCACGTAGATGGGGGCGAAGGCCTCGGCCTGGGTGATCTCGAGCAGGCGCTCGCGCGCCAGCTCCAGCATGGCGATGAAGGTCACCACCAGGACCTGGGGGCCGCGGTCCACCTCGAACAGGTCTTCAAAGAGGGCGAAGCGCTGGCCCTGCAGGCGGCGCAGCACGATGCTCATATGCTCGCGCACCGAGAGCTGCTCGCGGCTGATCTTGTGGTGCTGCTTGAGATTGGCGCGCTTGAGGATGTCCAGCCAGGCCTGGCGCAGATCCTCCACTTCCACATCGGGGAAGCGCGGCGTGAGCGACTGCTCGATATGGATCTGGGCCCGCAGAAAGTCGCGGCCCAGCACGGGCAGGGCATCCAGGCGGGCGGCAGCCAGCTTGATCTGCTCGTACTCCAGCAGGCGGCGCACCAGCTCGGCGCGCGGATCCTCGGGCTCGCTACCGTCCTCGGTTTTCTTGGGTGGCAGCAGCATGCGCGACTTGATCTCGATCAGCATGGCCGCCATCAGCAGGTATTCGCTGGCCAGCTCGAGATTGCTGGAGCGGATCTGCTCCACATAGCTGAGGTATTGGCGGGTCACGTCCGCCAGCGGGATGTCCAGGATGTTGAAGTTCTGCCGCCGGATCAGATAGAGCAGCAGGTCCAGCGGGCCCTGGAAGGCCTCCAGAAACACCTCCAGCGCCTCGGGCGGGATGTAGAGGTCCTGGGGCAGGGTGAAGAGTGGCTCGCCATAGAGGCGGGCCACGGCCACGCCATCCACGGTTTGCGGCAACACCTGGGCCGCCTCACCGGACTCGGGAGGCAGCTCAGGCACCAGCAGGGCGGGATCGCTCACGCGGTGGGTTCCGCTGGGCAGGTCCGCAAGGCCCGGGGCTTAGTCGCTCTTGGTCTGGTAGACGTAGGCCTGCTGGGCCACACGGGCGGCGCGGAAGTCGGCCTGGTTCTGGCGGTCCACCGGCTTGTCCCACAGCAGGGCACGGCCGGCGCGCTGCTCGGCTTCCAGCGAGGGCTTCTTGGCCTTCAGCTCATCGATGAAGTTCGTGACGTCGGACTTGTAGGGCTTCCAGAACAAAGGCATGGTGTGCTTCAACAAAGAGTCTTGCGGCTCGCAAGCCGGGAATTTTACAGGCCGGCCCGTGAGGGGCCGGCCTGTGGCGATCATGGCTGGTCAAGCCGTAGCGGTGTCAGCTCAGCGCACCCGCATGCCGGGCTGGGCGCCGGGGAAGGGCTCCAGCACAAAGATGCCGGGGTGGGCCTTCTCGTCGGCGTGGCTGGCGGCCAGCACCATGCCTTCGCTGAGGCCGAACTTCATCTTGCGCGGTGCCAGATTGGCCACCATCACCGTGAGCTTGCCTTCCAGATCCTCGGGCTTGTAGGCGCTCTTGATGCCGCTGAAGACATTGCGGGTCTTGCCTTCGCCCACATCCAGGGTCAGGCGCAGCAGCTTGTCCGAACCTTCGACATGCTCGGCCTTGAGGATCTTGGCGATGCGCAGATCCACCTTGGTGAAATCGTCGATCTTGATCTCGGGGGCCAGGTCTTCACCGCCGGGCAGGACCTTGGGCGCGGCGGGCGGTTCGAACAGGGCTTCCAGCAGCTTGGGGTCCACGCGCTGCATCAGGTGCTCGTAGGCGCCGATCTGGTGGGCACCCAGGGCGCGCTGCGCATCGGCGAACTGCAGGGGCTCCACCTTGAGGAAGCTCTCCACACGTGCCACCAGGGCCGGCAGCACAGGCTTGAGGTAGATGGACAGCAGGCGGAAGGCCTCGATGCAGACGGAGCACACATCCTGCAGCACCTGGTCCCTGCCTTCGAGCTTGGCCAGCTCCCAGGGCTTGTTCTGGTCCACATACTCGTTGACGCGGTCGGCCAGCAGCATGATCTCGCGCAGGGCCTTGCCGAACTCGCGGGTCTCGTAGAGCTCGGCAATGGCGCCGGCCTGGGCGCGCAGGCCGTCCAGCAGGGCGCAGCCTTCCACGCCCACATCGGCCGAGAGCCGGCCCTCGAAGCGCTTGGTCAGGAAGCCGGCGGCGCGCGAGGCGATATTGATGTACTTGCCCACCAGGTCCGAGTTGACGCGGGCGACGAAGTCCTCGGGGTTGAAGTCCAGGTCCTCGACTTTGCTGTTGAGCTTGGCGGCCAGGTAGTAGCGCAGCCACTCGGCGTTCAGCCCCAAGCTCAGGTACTTGAGCGGGTCCAGGCCGGTGCCGCGGCTCTTGCTCATCTTCTCGCCGCCGTTGACGGTGAGGAAGCCGTGCACGAACACATGGTTGGGTGTGCGGCGGCCGCTGAAATGCAGCATGGCCGGCCAGAACAGGGTGTGGAAGTAGGTGATGTCCTTGCCGATGAAGTGCACCTGCTCCACGGACGGGTCGGCCATGAAGGCATCAAAGTCGCGGCCGGTCTTGGCGAAGTAGTTCTTCAGCGAGGCTAGGTAGCCGATGGGCGCGTCCAGCCAGACGTAGAAGTACTTGCCCGGCGCGTCGGGGATCTCGATGCCGAAGTAGGGCGCGTCGCGGCTGATGTCCCAGTCGCCCAGGCCGCCATTGCCTTCCTCGTCCTTGGTGAACCATTCCTTGATCTTGTTCAGCACCTCGGACTGCAGGCGGCCCGGAGTTTGAGTCCATTGCTCCAGGAACTCCACGCAGCGCGGATCGCTGAGCTTGAAGAAGTAGTGCTCCGAGCTCTTCATCACCGGCGTGGCGCCGGTCAGCACCGAGAAGGGGTTCTTCAGCTCGGTGGGCGTGTAGACCGCGCCGCAGACCTCGCAGCTGTCGCCGTACTGGTCCTTGGCGCCGCACTTGGGGCACTCGCCCTTGATGAAGCGGTCCGGCAGGAACATGGACTTCTGCGGATCGAAGAACTGCTCGATGGTCTTCACCGAGATCAGCTCATTGGCGCGCAAGGCCTTGTAGATGGTCTGCGAGAGCTCGTGGTTCTCGGCCCCATCGGTGGAGTGCCAGTTGTCGAAGCTGATGTGGAAGCCGTCCAGGTACTGCTTGCGGCCCGCCGCGATATCGGCCACGAACTGCTGCGGCGTCTTGCCGGCCTTCTCGGCGGCAATCATGATCGGCGCGCCGTGGGCATCGTCCGCGCAGACGAAGTGCACCTCCTGACCCATCATGCGCTGGAAGCGCACCCAGATATCGGCCTGGGTGTACTCCATGATGTGGCCAATATGGAAATTGGCGTTCGCGTAGGGCAGGGCGGTGGTGACGAAGAGCTTGCGGGTCATGTGGGGCGATCGCAGAAGTTCGGCGGCGCCGGGAGCGGCGCTGCGCAGAATCGCGGATTTTAGGGGCTGGCGCCGAGTGATAGACGCAGGACGGCGGGCCCAGGTGATTGGAGCGGCCCGGCGTTCAAGCCTGTCGCCCCCGATGGCCCAAGTCGTTTCCATGTCGAGCGCATCAGGCTGATACGCATGGCTTCACTTAGCTTCGGAAGTTCAAGAATGACTTAAGGTCTGCGCTTAAGTTTTTGATTTGTATAGGCCAGCCGGGCTATCCACTGCTTCTGTGGATAACTTTGTGGAGAAGCGGGTTCGGAGCCGTCTAAAGCCTTGTGGCATGGGCAGATGCATTGGCTTGCTGCATTTTTGGGCACTCAACAAAGACTTATATAAATCAACAACTTAGGAATTCGTCGGGAAAACGAGGAGCTGCGGCGCAACACGTGGCCCTGCTCAAGTGCGGCGGGCTCTCGTTGCGCTGGAAATGGGGATAAGTCAAGACCCGATGTGCAAAAGTCGCACACCTAGGGAGGCCCGCCCAGCCTATTCACCGTGCTTGTGGACAAGCTTGTGAAGCAGTCTTCAATAGCGCACCCAAGTCCTTGATTTGTAATGTTTGGACTTGGGGTGCCTCATTTTTGGGCGGGCTTTGGCGCGGGTCTCCCTGGGGCCAATGCTGAAGAGCGCGTCTTCGCGGACCGCTAAAATCGTGAACTTTGCAGCACAGCAACGCTAATGACGCAGCAACAAGCGGCCCTTGAGGGCCTGATGAACCAGGCCGAGGGAGTGCCGGGGCGGCAGACCGGGAGCAAGGCTTCAGCGCGCGCGCAGGAGCACTTCGAGCTCAAGAGTGCCACCCTGGGCCTTTTGGTGCTGCAGCTCAAGACCGCCGATCTGGCGGTGTTGGCCGCCGAACTGCAGCAGCGTCTGGGCAGCACGCCCGAGGTCTTCGACCGCGAGCCCTTGTTGATCGATTTCTCCCAGTTGCCGCAGCCTGTCGCGCCCGCCTCGCAGGCGGCCCAGGGCGAACTGGGTCTGGGCGCCGAGCCGGTCCTGGATCTGGTGGCCCTGCTGTCGCTGCTGCGCGCCTACCGGATGCAGCCGGTGGCCGTGACCGGCGCCGGCCCCGACCTGCTGGCCCGGGCGCTGGAGCAGGGGCTGGCCGAGGCGCCCGATGTGGACCCGGCCCCGCGCGCCGAGCCTCGGGTGCAGGAGGTGGTGCGCGAGGTGATTCGCGAGGTGGTGGTGGAGCGGCCGGTGCCGGTGGAAGTGCCGGCCGAGGCGCCGCGCACCCTGGTCATCGACAAGCCCCTGCGCTCGGGCCAGCAGGTCTATGCCAAGGGGGGTGATCTGGTGGTGCTGGCCCTGGTGAGCCATGGCGCCGAGGTGATTGCCGATGGTCATATCCATGTCTACGCCCCGCTGCGCGGCAAGGCCATCGCCGGCGCGCGCGGCAATACCGAGGCCCGCATCTTCGCCGCCAGTCTGGAGGCCGAGCTGATCGCCATTGCCGGCATCTACCGCACCACCGAGAACCCGCTGCCCGACGCCGTGCTGGGCAAGCCCGCCCAGGTGCGCCTGGAGGGCGAGAAGCTCGTCATGGACCCGCTCAAGACCTGAGCCCGAACAATTTCTGTGCAGTACCCAATTTTTCTGAGGACCTGAATCGATGAGCAAGATCGTTGTCGTGACTTCCGGCAAGGGCGGGGTGGGCAAGACCACCACCAGCGCCAGCTTCGCCACGGGCCTCGCCATGCGCGGCTACAAGACCTGCGTGATCGACTTCGACGTCGGCCTGCGCAATCTGGACCTGATCATGGGCGTGGAGCGCCGCGTGGTCTATGACCTGATCAATGTGATCAACGACGAGGTCAAGCTGGCCCAGGCCCTGATCAAGGACAAGCAGCTGGACAAGCTCTACATCCTGGCCGCCTCCCAGACCCGCGACAAGGACGCGCTCAAGCAAGAGGGCGTGGAGCGCGTGCTGGACGAGCTCAAGGCCATGGAGTTCGACTACATCGTCTGCGACTCGCCGGCCGGCATCGAGACTGGCGCGCTGATGGCCATGCACTATGCCGACGAGGCCCTGGTGGTGACCAACCCCGAGGTCTCCTCGGTGCGCGACTCGGACCGCATCCTGGGCATGCTCAACAGCAAGACCAAGCGCGCCATCGAGGGCAAGGAACCCGTCAAGGAACACCTGCTGATCACGCGCTACAACCCCAACCGCGTGGAAGGTGGCCAGATGCTCTCGCTGGAGGACATCCACGAGATCCTGCGCACCCCGCTGATCGGCGTGATCCCCGAGAGCGAGACCGTGCTGCAGGCCTCCAACCAGGGCTTGCCTGCCATCCACATGAAGGGCACGGATGTGGCCGAGGCCTATGCCGATGTGGTGTCGCGCTTCCTGGGCGAGGACAAGCCCATGCGCTTCATCGAGGCGGTCAAGCCCGGTTTCTTCAAGCGCCTGTTCGGCCGTTGAGCAGAAAGGAAAAGGCAGCCAGATGGGATTCCTGTCCTTCTTTCTCGGCGAGAAAAAGAACACCGCTAGCGTCGCCAAGGAGCGCCTGCAGCTGATCCTGGCGCATGAGCGCAATGGTCGCAGCTCCAGCCCCGACTACCTGCCCCAGCTTCAGCGTGAGCTGGTGGCGGTGATCTCCAAGTACGTCGCCATCAACCCCGGCGACATCAAGGTGCATATGGAGCGCGAGGGCAACCTCGAAGTGCTTGAAGTGAAGATCGAGCTGCCGGAGCCCGGCAAGGCCTGACCCCTCTGTCGCTGCAGCCGATTCAGCCGCCGCGGCCCGGGCCGCGGCGCACCTGCTCGCGCCGCATGAAGAGGTAGAGGCTCTCCACCTTGGCGCGGGCCCAGGGTGTCTTGCGCAGGAACTTCAGGCTCGACGCCACGCTGGGATCGCTTTGAAAGCAGCGTATGGCGATGCGCTGCCCCAGCTCCTGCCAGCCGAAGTGCTCGGCCAGCTCGCTCACGATCATCTCCAGGGTCTTGCCCTGCAGCGGGTCCTTGCTGGGGCGGGCCGGCGCGGGCGCGGAGGCCTCACCCATGGTCGAACTGGCGCCAGTTCTTGCCCTTGAACTGGGCGTAGTAGGCCTTGATCTCGCGCATATCGGCTTCCACATCGCCCGTGGGCCTGAACACCGGACCCAAACCGCTGAGCTTGCGTTCGTAGTCCATATAGGCCATCACGATGGGGACCTGGGCCGTGTGGGCGATCCAGTAGAAGCCCGTCTTCCAGTAGCGTGTCTTGCTGCGTGTGCCCTCGGGCGGCACGATCAGCTGCACCGGGCCGTCCGCCGCCACCAGGGCCGCGGCCGAGGCGGCCACCAGATTGTTGGACTGCTCGCGGTTCACCGCGATGCCACCCAGCCAGCGCATCACCGGGCCGAAGGGCCAGCGGAAAATCTGCTGCTTGCCCATCCAGTAGATGTTCAGGCGCAGGGAAAAGGCGACCATCAAGGTATAGGGCAGATCCCAGTTGCTGGTGTGGGGCGCGGCAATCAGCACACATTTGGGCTGGCCCGGCGGCAGGGCGCCGTCGAGCTTCCAGCCGCGGAGTTTGAGAAAGCCGCGCGAGAAGGCGCGCAGCAGGGTGTTGACGCCGGGCGTCGTGAAGATGGTGCGATGCATGGGGACCTGGGGGGGAGGGGAGCTCAAGACGCCGTGGCGTCAGGCCGAAGCCCCGATTGTCCCAAAGCTCTGCCCGTTTTTCGGGCAATCCAGATCAAAGCCAGAGAAATCAATCACTTGCGTCCTCCATCCGCGTGCTATGCACGGACTTGTCCACAGCCGGCGGGGATAGTGTGCCCGGCGGCGCCTCCCGGGGCGCCAGGGCTTGCGCCTGAGGGGCCTGCAGCTGCAGGGGCCCCTCGCAGGCATAGGCCACGCAGGGAAGGATCCAGCCCTGCGCCTTCTCCTCGGCCAGCAGGCCGGGCCACTCAATGCGGTAGCGAATGCGGCCCTGGGTGAGTCGGCTCATGCAGGCCCGGCACGTGCCGTTGCGGCAAGAGTGGGGCAGGCGCACCCCGGCGGCCAGGGCGGCCAGCAACAGGGTTTGGTCGGGCCGGCAGGCAAGCTGCCAGCCCTGGGGCGCGATTTCCAGGCGGAAGTCGTCCGCCGTGGCGCTGCCCGGGTCCAAGTCTTTGTGCATGCTGGCATGATGCCCGCTTCGCGCGCCGCACCGGCGCGGCATCCGCACCTGCCCCGCAGTTTTTATCGACTCATTGCCTTCATGACGCCCGTCGCCCCCATCGCCGCTTCGGCCCGCCGCCATCTGCTGCGCACCTTCGTTACCGGCTCCCTGACGCTATTGCCCCTGGTGGCCACGCTGGCCCTGCTGGGCTGGGTGGTCTCCCTGCTGCTGCAGTTCATCGGACCGGGCAGCTGGCTGGGGCACAGCCTGGGCCAGCTGGGTCTGCAACTCACGGACTCCGCCCGCCTGGCCTATCTGCTGGGGCTGGCCCTGGTGCTGGTGGGCATCTACCTGCTGGGCCTGCTGGTCGAGGCACAGCTGCAGACCCGCTTGCGCGGCTGGCTGGAGGAGCGCATCGCCCGCATTCCCGTGGTGGGCACCATCTACGACCTGCTGCGGCGCATGGTGGAGATGATGTCCAAGCGCGACGAGGCCGGTGTGCGGGCCATGACGCCGGTGTGGTGTCACTTCGGCGGGGTCAAGCCTGAGGGCGGCGCCCTGGTGTTGGGCCTGCTGTCCAGTTCCGAGCCGGTGAACATCGAGGGCGTGGACTATGTCCCCGTCATCGTGCCCACCGCACCCGTGCCCGTGGGCGGCGGCCTGCTGTATCTGCCCAGCAGCTGGGTCCGCCCGGCCGAGATCGGGGTGGAAGGCCTGACCAGCCTCTATGTCTCCATGGGCGTGACCTCGCCCGAGGTGCTGGGCCGCAAACCAGGCACCCCGACGCCCCAGGCGCCGCGATGAGCAGCGCTCCCGCGCTGAAGTACCTCAGTGGCTACCCTCCGGCCCTGCTGGCCCAGGTGCAGGGCCTGATCGAGGCGGGCCGGCTGGGGCCCTATCTGGCCGAGCGCTATCCCGAAGGTCATGAGGTGCGCAGCGACAAGGCCTTGTTCGACTACACCCAGGCCCTCAAGCAGCGCTTCATGCGCAATGCCGAGCCGCTCAACAAGGTCTGCTTCGACGCCAAGCTCAAGGTCATCCAGCACGCCCTGGGCACCCACACCCGGGCCCAGACGGTGCAGGGTTCCAAGCTCAAGACCCGGCGCGAGATCCGCGTGGCCACACTCTTCAAGGAGGCCCCGGCCGACTTCCTGCGCATGATCGTGGTCCACGAACTGGCCCATATCCGCGAGCTGGAACACAACAAGGCCTTCTACCAGCTCTGCGAGCATATGGAGCCGCGCTACGGCCAGCTGGAGTTCGACCTGCGACTGTGGTTGACGCAGCGGGAGCTGGGGGCGGTGGCGCCGCCGGCCTGAGCGCGCGCTTGTCCTGCGCAGGCTCTGCCTAGTTGGTCGCCGCGCCCTGGCCCTCAATCATGTCGGCCGTCATGCGCAGCGCCTTGGCCACCTGGGCCCGGCGGTCGGCTGGGGCGTCTTTGCCGAGAACGCCCGCCACGCTCAGGCCGGAGCCGCGCTCGCCGTTGACGATCATCAGCGATACCAGCTCGGCTTGCGTCTGCTGGCACACCGCCTCGACGATGTCGTCGTACTTTCCCTTCATGTCTTGTTCTCCCTTTATGTGGCCGGGCAGTCTACGTCCTCTGAGCGCTGCCCGGCGCCGGTGAGATCAAGACCTGACCCTTGGCGGACTTTGATCGCGCGTCATTGTGCTTCCGGTGGCAGCAAATGGCGCATGCGGGCCTGCAGCCGCTTCTCCTCGCGGGTCAGCGCCTGCTCGTCATGCTGGGCGGCCCGCCACAGGGCAATAGCCAGCAGCACCAGCACCCCGGTGAAGGGCAGGGCGAAGACGATGGTGGCAGTCTGCAGGGCCTTGATGCCCCCCACGCCCAGCAGGCAGGCGGCAATGGCCGCCACCAGCAGGCCCCAGAGCAGCTTGAGCGGTGCGGGCGGATCGGCGCGGCCGCCGCTGCTCATGGTGGCCAGCACCAGGGTGGCGGAGTCGCCCGAGGTGACGAAGAAGACCAGCACCAGCACCGTGGCCGCGAGGCTGAGCCAGGTGCTGCCGGGCAAGGCGTCGAAAACGGCAAACATCGCCGTGGCCACATCCTGGCTCACCGCCTCGGCAATCGGCAGGCCGCCGAAGATCTGCATATGCAGGGCCGTGCCACCGAAGATGGAGAACCACAGGGCCGCCGCCAGCGTGGGCGCCAGCACCGTGCCCAGCACGAACTCCTTGATGGTGCGGCCACGCGAGACGCGGGCGATGAACACGCCCACAAAGGGCGACCAGCTGATCCACCAGGCCCAGTAGAAGATGGTCCAGTCACTCACCCAGGCGCTGTCGCGGAAGGGCGTCATGCGGAGGCTCATGCGCAGCAGCTCGCTCAGATAGTTGCCCAGGGCATTGCTGAGGTTGTCGATGATGGCCACCGTGGGCCCGAGCACGAAGACCAGCAGGGCCAAGCCGGCGGCCAGCAGCAGATTGGCGCTGGAGAGCCACTTCACGCCGCGCTCCACCCCGGTCACGGCCGAGATCAGGAACAGGGCCGTGGTCACGGCGATGATGGAGAGCTGGGCACTCAGGCCCACCGGCACGTCGAAGAGCCGGGCCAGACCGGCATTGATCTGCAAGGCCCCCACGCCCAGGGAGGCGGCCACGCCAAAGGCCGTGGCGACCAGGGCCAGGGTGTCCACCAGCGGGCCCAGGCGCGGCGCCCAGCGCCAGGGCAGGCTGGCGGTGACCGAGCTGATCAGGGCGGGCCTGTCGCGCCGGAACTGGAAGAAGGCGATGGCCAGGCCCACCATGCTGTACACCGCCCAGGGATGCAGGCCCCAGTGGAAGAAGCTGTAGCGCATGGCCGCATTGGCGGCCTCGGGCGTGAGGGCCGTCACCCCCGGCGGCGGCTTGAGGTAGTGCGAGATGGGCTCGGCCACTCCCCAGAACACCAGGCCTATGCCCATGCCCGCGGCAAACAGCATGGCGAACCAGGCCCCGCGCGAGAAGGCGGGCTCCTCGTCCTCGCCGCCCAGGCGCAGGCGGCCGGTGCGACCGAAGGCCAGCAGCAGGCTGGCGATCACCAGGCCCAGCACCACCCACAGATACAGCCAGCCCAGCTTGCGGGTGAGCTGGGCCAGGGCGCCGTCGAAGAAGCCGGCCATGCCGGCCGGGTCAAACAGGCCCCAGAGCACCAGGGCGGCAATGGTCAGGGCGGCGACGATCAGTTGCATGGAACTCCCTAGTCGTGATGCCTCATTTTTGGGCGATTCAGGAAAAGTCTTCGTCCAACGGGCACTTGCGTGCATTTTGCGCAGGCCTTGCACCGACTTGTCCACAGGCTCTGTGGAGCTTTGGGCTATGCTCTGCGCCCTTTTGCGAACGACCGAGGATAAGGCCTCTCATGCTCTTGCTGGCGCCCATGGAGGGCCTGCTGGATCACATCTTGCGCGATGTGCTGACCCAAGTGGGCGGCATAGACCGCTGCGTGTCCGAATTCATACGCATCACCGACCAGCTGCTGCCGGCGCGTGTGTTCACCCGCATCGTGCCCGAGCTGCGCCAGGGTAGCCGCACCGCCGCGGGCGTGCCGGTGCGCGCCCAGCTGCTGGGCTCCGACCCCGTGTGCCTGGCCGAAAACGCGGCGCGACTGGCCTCGCTGGCGCCCGAGGGCATCGATCTGAATTTCGGCTGCCCGGCCAAGTGCGTGAACCGCCACCGGGGTGGCGCGGTGCTGCTGGACGAGCCGGAGCTGATCCACCAGATCGTGGCCGCGGTGCGGCGCGCGGTGCCGGCCCATATCCCGGTCTCGGCCAAGATGCGCCTGGGCTATGAATGCGAGTCGCGCAGCCTGGACTGCGCCCAGGCCATTGCCAGCGCCGGGGCCAGCGAGCTGGTGGTGCATGGCCGCACCAAGGCCCAGGGCTACAAGCCACCGGCCTTCTGGGACCGCATTGCGCCGCTGCGTGCGGCCCTGGACATTCCGGTGGTGGCCAATGGGGAGATCTGGACCGTCGAGGATGCGCAGCGCGCCCGTGCCGAGTCCGGCTGCGAGCATCTGATGCTGGGCCGCGGCATGGTGGCCGATCCCGGTCTGGCCCTGGCCATTGCCCGTCCCGAGGCCCCGCCCCTGGCCTGGGCGGCGCTGCTGCCCCTGATGCAGCGCTTCTGGGCCCAGGTGCGCCAGCATGTGGCACCGCGCCACCAGGCCGGGCGGCTCAAGCAGTGGCTGCACTATCTGCGCCGCCGCTACCCCGAGGCCGAGGAGGCCTACCAGCGCCTGCGCACGGTGAACGACCCTCAGCAGCTCGAACTGGCGCTTTTCGGCGCCGCCGAGTCGGACTGGGCCCGCGCGGCCTGAGCATTCAGACGGCCTTCATCACCCAGCCCAGCAGGGCGCAGACCAGCAGCACCTCCAGCACCCCGCGCCGTGCCCAGATCAGGGCCGCGGCTGCGCCCAGGGCCAGCAAGGCGGCCGGGGCTTCGAAGCTGCCCGCAAAGCCCTGCGGCCACAGCAGGTGGTAGGCGAAGAACAGGGCCAGATTCAGGATCACGCCCACCACCGCGGCGCTGATCGCCGTCAGCGGCGCGCTCAGGCGCAGATTGCCGTGGGTGGACTCCACCAGTGGCCCGCCCGCCATGATGAAGACGAAGGAGGGCAGGAAGGTGAACCAGGTCACCACGCAGGCCGCCAGCGCACCCGCCACCCAGGGGGCAGCCTGCAGGGCCGCGAGCAGGGCCGGGTCTTGCCAGCCGGCCACAAAGCCCACAAAGGCCAGCACCATGATCAGCGGGCCCGGCGTGGTTTCGCCCAGGGCCAGGCCGTCCATCATCTGGCCGGCGCTCAGCCAGCCGTGCTGGTGCACCGCGCCCTGGAACACATAGGGCAGCACCGCGTAGGCCCCCCCAAAGGTGAGCAAGGCAGCCTTGCTGAAGAAGAGCCCCAGTTGCGGCAGCAGGGGCAGGCTCCACAGCGTCAGCAGGGGCAGGCCCCAGAGCAGGGCGGCGGCCAGCAGCTGCCAGCCCAGGCGGCGGCGACTGAAGCGCGCGTGAGCCGGCGGCGGGCTGTGGTCATCGATCACGGCGAGCCCCGGACTTGGCGCGCCGGCGCTCGGATGGCCGCCCGCCGTGGGTGCCAGTCTGTCGCGCCACAGCCAGCCCAGCAGGGCGGCCGCGGCAATGATCAGGGGGAAGGGCAGCTGCAGCGCAAAGATGGCCACAAAAGCCGCCCCCGCCAGGGTCCAGAGGCGGGTGTCGCGCCTGAGCACCCGTTGTCCCAGTCGCCAGGCCGCCTGCAGCACGATGGCGGTGATGGCGGCCTTGATGCCGTAGAACAGGGCGCTCATCCAGCCGGTATGCCCATAGGCCATGTAGAGCCAGGACAGGGCAATCAGCAGCAGCAGCGAGGGCAGCACAAAGAGCGCCCCGGCCGCAATGCCGCCGCGGGCGCGGTGCAGCAGCCAGCCCATATAGGTGGCCAGCTGCTGGGCCTCGGGGCCGGGCAGCAGCATGCAGTAGTTCAAGGCATGCAGAAAGCGGCGCTCGCTGATCCAGCGTCGGCGCACCACCAGCTCCTCATGCATCAGGGCGATCTGGCCGGCCGGGCCGCCGAAGCTGATGCAGCCCAGCTTGAACCAGAAGCGCAGGGCCTCGCCAAAGCGAGGGGCAGGGGGCGCGCGGTCGTGGTCGGGCAAGTTGCTCATGGCGTGCAGCATAGCGAGGCCGCATGTCGGCCAATCGCACAGATGCGGTCCAATAGCGTCCATGCAGCATGCCCGCGACAGCCGCCCCGTCTACTCCACCGAATCCGGCCGCCTCTGCCCGGACTGTGGCCAGTCCCTGGCCCAGTGCCGGTGCAAGCAGCTGGCCAAAGCCCGTCCCGCAGGTGACGGCATCGTGCGGGTCAGCCGCGAAACCAAGGGCCGCAAGGGCAAGGGCGTCACCTTGGTGCGGGGCCTGGACCTGGACGATGCGGCCCTGACGGCCTTGGCCAAGCAGCTCAAGGCCGCTTGCGGTTCGGGCGGTACGGTCAAGGACGGGGTGATCGAGGTGCAGGGCGACCATGTGGACACGCTGATGGCCCGGCTCACGGCCGCCGGCCACAAGGTCAAGCGCGTGGGCGGCTGAGGCCGGCGTGACATTCTGCGCAGACCCTCCCATGGCCACGGGGGCTGCGGATGGTGGATGAGACCTTTGCACGGCGGAGCGGCCCTGGGCTCGCCTAGTCTGGTTCCAATCCCACCCGCTGCTTGAGGAGCCCATCATGGAAACCGCTGCCACCGCTTCGGCCCTGGCCTCCCGCTACGAGCTGCGCTTCCAGTCACTGTTTGATGCCGGTCGCGCCCTGGCCTTTCCCTGTGACGAGCGTGGCCGTGTGCCACTGGATGCGCTCAGCGAGCGGGCGCGGGAGAACTATCTCTACGCCCGCGCCGTCGTGGGGCGTGACTATGCTGCGCCCGAGCTGCACCGGCGAGCGGACTGAGGCCCGCGCCCACAACATGTGCCGCGGCCCTAGCGTGGCAGGATGAGGCTCACGCCCAGGCCGCCGCCGCTGCGGTTTGCCAGCGTGATGCGACCGCCATGGGCTTCGGCAATCTCGCGCGCCAGGGCCAGGCCCAGGCCGGTGCCGCTGCGCTTGGTGGAGTAGAAGGGCAGCAGGGCCTGGGCGAGCACCGTCTCGCTCATGCCCGGGCCCCGGTCCAGCACTTCCAGACGCAGCTCCCGGCCCCGCGGCGACTGGATCTGCAGCCGGATATCGGCAGGATTGCCGCCCGACTCGTGGGCATTCTTGAGCAGATTGATCAGGGCCTGCTCGATCTGGGCGGCGTCGAAGCGGCCGGGATCGGTGGGCGCTTCGCCTTCGAGCACAAAGGCGTAGTGCGCCGCCAGGCGCTCCAGGAACGGGGCCCAGGCGACCACTCCCGGCTGGGGCGCCGGCAGCTTGGCGAACTGGGCATAGCCCGACAGAAAGTCGTGCAGATGGGCGGCGCGTTCGCCAATGCTGGCGAAAACCTGGGGCAGTCGCTCGGTCTGACCCCGCCGCGCCAGCTCGGCGCCGCTGTGTGACAGGGAGGATATGGGCGCCAGGGAGTTGTTCAGTTCGTGGCTGATCACACGTATCACCCGCTTCCAGCTCGCCACCTCCTGGCGCGAGAGCTCGCGCGTCATGCGGCGCAGCAGGTGCAGACGGTGTGGCCGGCCCTGCAGCTGGAACTGGCGCCGCGAGAGATGAAAGCGCTCCTCGGTGCCCTCGATGTCCACGCTGAACAGCCCGTCCTCGCCGCCCTCCATGGCTTCGCGCAGGGCGGCGGGGGCGCGCTCCAGCAGGCGGTCAAGGTGACTGCCCTGCAGGCTGCGGCCCTCGGCCAGCAACTGCCGGGCGGCGATATTGGTGTAGACCACATGGCCGCTGGCGTCGCTCAGCAGGAGGGCCACCGGCGTGTTCTGGACCACGGTGTCCAGCAGCAGCTCGCGCTGCGCGAGATGCTGGCGCTGCTCGCGCAAGGCCTGGCCCAGCTCGCTGTGCAGGCGCATCAGGCTGAGCATCTCGGTGCTGGCTCCCGGCGCCTGGGCCGCAACGGAGCTGCCGAACTCGCCATCGTGGTAACTCAGTACAGCGCCTTCCAGCGCACGCAGCAGGCGGCTCAGGGGCGCGGTCAGGGTGCCGGCCAGCCACCAGGCCAGGGGCAGCAGGGCCAGGCCGGTCAGGGTCAGCGCCGTGCCGCCCCAGGGGGCCGGCGTGGGGTGGCCTGCCAGCTTCAGCAGCTGTGGCAAGGGCCAGACACTGAGCGCCGCGTGCAGCGCCAGGCCGGCACCGCCCATGGTCGCCAGGCCCAGGGCCAGGCGCATGCGCAGGCTGTTGAGGCGATGCAGCATGCGGTTCAGCCAGCGATGCCGTAGCGTTCCATGCGCCGGTACAGGGCTTGGCGCGAGAGGCCCAGGGCCGAGGCGGCGCGGCTGACCACGCCCCCCGACTCGGCCAGGGCGCCCAGCACGGCTTCGCGGCTGGGCTCGTCCAGACTGCGCAGGGCGCCGGCCGGGCCATTCGGCGGGGGCAGGGCCAGTAGCTCGGCCGTGATCGCGGCGCCTTGGGCCAGCAGGGCGGCGCGCTCGATGGCGTTCTTCAGCTCCCGCACATTGCCCGGCCAGCCATGGGCCAGCAGCGCCGCACGCGCCCCTTCGCTGAGCGCGGCACGGCCGGCCAGGAAATGCTCGGCCAGAGGCAGGATGTCCTCACGGCGCTCAGCCAGGCCCGGAAGGGCCACCTCGATCACATTGAGCCGGTAGTAAAGATCCTCGCGGAAGCTGCCGGCCTTCACCATGGCGCGCAGATCGGCATTGGTGGCGCTGAGCACGCGCACCTTCACCTCCTGGGTCCGGCTGGAGCCCAGGCGCTCGAAGCGCCCGGTCTCCAAGACGCGCAGCAGCTTGATCTGTCCGGCCAGGGGCAGGTTGCCGATCTCGTCCAGGAACAGGGTGCCGCCATCAGCCGCTTCGAAGCGGCCTTCGCGGGCGCGGTGGGCGCCGGTGAAGGCGCCGGCATCCGAGCCGAACAGCTCGGCCTCGATCAGCTCGCCGGGCAGGGCGCCGCAGTTCACCGCCACGAAGGGCCCGCGCTGAACGGCGGAATTGGCATGCACGATGGCCGCCACGCGCTCCTTGCCGCTGCCATTGGGGCCGGTGATCAGCACCGGGGCGCTGGCGCGCGCCACCTGGCAGGCCAGCTCCAGGCAGCGCAGCAAGGCCTCGGACGCGCAGACCAGGCCCTCCAGGCGGTAGCGCTGGGCCAGGGCCTGCCGGCGCTGCTGACGCTCGCGCCGGCCCTGCTGGGCGGCGCGGCTGCTCTCGGCCAGTTCCAGCAGGTTCTCTACCGTGGCCAGCAGCTTGGCATCGTCCCAGGGCTTGGCCAGGTAGTCGGCGGCGCCGGCCTTGACCAGGGCCACGGCGCTGGCCAGATGGGTCCAGGCGGTCAGCAGTATCACCGGCAGGTCGGGCTGGGCGGCGCGTATGGCGCGGAACAGGGACTCACCTTCCTGACCGGAGGTGGTGTCGGCGCTGAAGTTCATGTCCTGGATCACCAGGTCCACCGGCTCCTGCGCCAGCAGGGTCAGGCCTTGTGCCGGGTCCAGCGCCACCAGGGGGCGGATATCGTGCAGCGAAAGCAGCAGGGACAGGGCCTCACCCACGCCGGGATGGTCATCAATGATCAGGACGGTGCGCATTGGGGGCCGACTTTAATTCAGGCCCCGCATGACCAGGCTGGGCGGCAGGGCGGCTGCGCGGCGCGCCGGGCCCAGCACCGCCAGCTGGCCCAGGCCCAGCAGCAGTAGGGCGCCCAGGGGCAGATAGAGCATGGGCAGGCGGGGCAGCTCGTACTGCGTCATCAGCAGCAGATTGATGCCGTAGGCCAGGGCCATGCCCAGCGCGATGCCCAACGCCGAGAGCAGCAGGTTCTCGGTCTGGAAGTAGCGCAGGATCTGCGCCTGGCTGGCGCCCAGGGCGCGGCGCGTGCCTATCATGCGGCTGCGCTGCTGCACCCAGAAGCTGGCCAGGCCGACGATGCCGAAGGCGGTGACCAGCATCATGGCCCCGCACACGCCCAGCAGCAGGCCCACCATGAAGCGGTCCTGGCGGTAGTAGTCGGCGCGCAGTTCCTCCAGCAGGCGCTGCTGGCGGAACAGGCGTTTGCCGCCCTGGCTGCTCTGCTCCAGGGCTGCCGCCGCGGCCTTGAGCAGCGACTGGCGGTCTGCGTCCGGGCTTGCCCGCAGCACATAGATGCCGCCGCGGAAGGTGGGTCGGATCGGCAGCACCATGTTGTAGCGCTCGCGCTCACCCGCCACGCCGGGGTTGGGCGAGGGCAGATGCTCCAGCACACCCACCACGATCTGTGGTGTGGCGCCGTAGACATAGATGGGCTGCCCCAGGGCAGAACGGCCCGGGAACATGCGCTCGGCCAGTGCACGGTTGATGATGACGGCCGGCACCTTGGGCTCCTCGCCGGGCTTGAAGACTTGGGCGCCGTCGGCGTACTCGGCGGGCTCGAAGTCGCGGCCCTCCGCCAGTGTCAGGCCCAACGTGGGCAGCCAGTTCTCGCTGGCGACATAGCGCCCGACATTGATGTTCTGCTGACGAGGGTCGGGCGAGCTGCCCACGCCCTCGGCCACGCTGTTACGCCCGAAGGGCAGCTGGGAAACCAGGCTGGCCGCGCGCACGCCGGGCAGGGCGCGTAGCGCGGCCAGATCGGCCTGGGTCTGGGCTTCCGGATTCTGGCTGCGGCTCAGGCCCTCGACCCGTAGCACCAGCAGCTCGCGGTCGGCCATGCCGCTGGGGGCCTGGATCAGCTTCAGGCGTTCGGTGATCACGAACAGGGCGTTGCAGACGATGGCGCAGGTCAGCGCGATCTGGACCACGATCAGGCCCGCGGCGATCTTGTGGCGCTTGAGCGTGGAGAGGATGGGCAGGATGTCCATGGCAATGGTCCGGTGAGGAAGGCTTACTGGCTCTTGAGTTGCAGGGCGGGCATGACCTGGCAGGCGCGCCAGGCGGGCAGCAGGCCTGCGGCCAGGGCGGCGCCCAGGGCGCTGGCCAGGGTGATGCCGAGCATGGTCCAGTCCAGCTGGGCGAGCTGGGCATGGGCGCTGGGGTTCAGGCGGATGGCGGCCAGCCCGACCCAGGTCAGCAGCAGGCCCAGCAGGCCGCCGGCCAGGCCCAGCACGCCGGCCTCCACCAGGAACTGGCTGAAGATGTCGCGCCGCGAAGCGCCCAGGGCGCGGCGCACGCCGATCTCGCCGGAGCGGCGCAGGCATTTGGCCAGCAGCAGACCGACGGTATTGCTCAGGCAAACCAGCAGGAAGCCGAAGCCCAGCCAGAGCTGCAGGCGCACATCACTGGGCACGACCTGGCGCTGGCTGAGCCAGTCCGGCACCGTGCTCAGGCGGCCGACGGCCGGGTGCTCGAAGCGCCCCGCGCGATGCTGCTCGGCGGCGTAGCGGTTCAGATAGCTCTGGTACTGGGGCAGGGCGGCCGGGCTCTCCAGCTCCACCCAGTACTGCAGCCATGCGCAGGGCGCATTCAGGGCGCGCGGGTCGCCAACGGGGCTGCTGGCCCAGCAGTTGACATCGCCGGCGCTGGGCAGGTCCAGGTCCAGCGCGGTCTGCAGTGGCGCATAGACCTGGGCCGCATGCTCGTAGGCCCCCATGGTGAGGTCGAAGTAATGCGGTGCCGGGCGCCAGTCGTCCAGCACGCCGATGATCTGGAGGTCCTTGTCACGCAGGCGCAGTGTCTGGCCCAGGGCATCGCTGCGGCCGAACAGCTTGAGCGCGAGCTCGCGGCCGATCACGGCCACGCGGGCCTTTCCCTGGTCCTCGGCAGCGCTCCAGCTGCGGCCATGCAGCAGCGGGGCCTCGAACATGGGGAAGAAGTCGCTGCTGGTCCAGCGCCCGGTCTCCATGAAGGGCGGCAGCGCGGCAGAGCCGGGGGCGCCCGAGCCGGCAGGGTCGACCGCGATGATGGCGCCGGTCATCATCACCTGGCGCTGGCCGCGCGCTTCACGCAGCAGGGCCTCGGCATCGAATCGGGTGAGTTGCAGCAGATAGCTGGGGTTGGGGCTGCTGCTCTGCTCCAGCGCAGGCCGGGCGTCGATCTGCACATTGAGGAGCCTGGCGCTCTTGTTCGGAATCGGGTCGCCGGACAGGGCCCGGAACAGGGTCAGCGTGGTCATGCAGGCGGCAATGCCCAGGCCGATGGCGATGACCATCAGTGCCGTCAGGGCCCGCGAATTGCGGAAGCTGCTCAGGGCCAGTGCGAGGTAGTAGCTCAACATTCTTGGGGTCCTCAGGGTTCCAGCAGGGCATTGATGGCGGCGAGCTGGCTCTCGTCCGCCGCCCCCGCCGCGCGCTGCAGGCGCAGCCGGGCGAGCACATACTGGTGGCGCGCCTGGGAATAGGCGTTCTGTGCCATGGTCTGGTTCTGGATGGCCAGCAGCAGATCGGTCATGCTGCGGGTGCCCAGGATCTGGCCGGCCTGGGTGGCCGCCAGGGCCTTGCTCGCAGCCTCCACGGCGGTTCGGGTGGCGTCGATCTGGCTCATGGTGCTCAGCACAGCGGCATATTGCTCGCGGGTGCTGCGCTCCACCTGGCGGCGGCGCTGCTCCAGGGTCTCGCGGGCGGCGTCGCGCTGGTAGGCCGCCTGGCGGCGCAGAGCCTCGGTGCTGCCGCCGGCCGACAAGGGCAGGGTGAGCGTCAGGCCCAGGGTGGTCGCGCTGCGCGCGGACGTGTCCGGGAGGGTCTCCCCCCACTGGCTGCTGCGTCCGCTGTCCAGGCTCAGGCTCAGCGTGGGCAGGTGGGCGGCCCGGGCGCTGGCGAGATCGGCTTCACTGGCTTCCAGCGCCAGACGTTCGGCCCGCAGCCCGGGGTTGTCGCGCAAAGCCGACTCGACCCAGGCCGCCGGCTCGCGTGGCACGGGGACCCAGGTGGGCAGAACCCGGCCCAGCGGGCGGAGCTCGTGGGCCGGGGCTCCGGTGATCTCGGCCAGGGCCTCACCGGCGCTCTGCAGCTGGCGGGCCGCGGCGATGCTGTTGTTGCGGGCCAGGGCCAGATACGTGCGGGCTTGTTCCACATCGGCCTGGGCGCCCAGACCGGTGGCGGCGCGCACTTCGGCCTGGCGCACCTGATCGGCGAAGGCTTCTTCATTGGCCTGCACGGTATCCAGCTGAGCCTGGGCGCCGAGCACGCCGAAGTAGGCTTCGGCCACCCGCAGGGCCAGGTCTTGCTCGGCGAACTGGAGCAAGGCCGTCTGGCCTTCGGCACGATGGGTCGCCGAGCGCAGCTGGGCCAGCCGTTCCAGATTGACCAGCACCTGACTGATGCGGCTGTTCAGCTCGCGCTCCCGGGCATTGCCGGCGCCTTGCTGCTGGCGGTACTGCCAGTCCAGGGTCCACTGTGGGAGCAAAGTCCCGCGCGCGGCGCGGCTGCCGGCCTGGGCCGCGCCCAGCCGCGCGTGGGCCGCGGCCAGTACCGGATCGCTGGCGCGCGCCTGTGCATAGACCTGCAACAGGTCGGTGCCGGGCGCGGCGCTCGCACCGGCGGCGCAGAGCAGCAGCGCGGCCAGGCTCCACCGGGCACTGCGGCGACGCTCAGGCCAGCGCGGCATGGCGGGGCGCATCCAGGTTCAGGCCGGTGGCGTCGACCTGGCCGGCGGTGATGTCCACCACCTGACCGTCCATCACATGCACGTGGCGCTGGGCCCGGGCCGCCAGCTGAGGGTCGTGCGTGACCATCACGATGGTGGTGCCCTCGCGGTTCAGCTCCTCCAGCAACTCCATCACGCTGCGCGCCATCTGGCTGTCGAGATTGCCGGTGGGCTCGTCGGCCAGCAGCAGGCGCGGGCCGCCCGCCAGGGCGCGGGCGATGGCCACGCGCTGCTGCTGGCCGCCCGAGAGCTCGGCGGGGTAGTGGCGGGCGCGCGAGGCCAGGCCCACGCGCGCCAGGGACTCTTGCACGCGCTGCGCGCGCTCGGCGCGGCCGAAGCCGCGATAGCGCAGCGGCACCTCGATGTTGTCGGCCACATTGAGGTCGGCGATCAGGTTGAAGGCCTGGAACACGAAACCGATCTTCTCGTTGCGCAGGCGTGAACGTCGGGCGTCATCGAGCCCGCTGACGTCCACGCCGTCGAGTTCGTAGCGCCCGCCGCTGGCGGCTTCCAGCAGGCCGGCAATCGTCAGGAAGGTGGTCTTGCCCGAGCCCGAGGGGCCGGTGACGGCGACGAACTCGCCTTCCCGGACGGTGAGGTCGAAATCCCTCAGCGCATAGGTCTCGATCATTTCGGTGCGGTAGACCTTGGCCAGGCCGCTCATCTTCAGCATGCTGCTTCTCCTCATTGGGCAATGGTGACGCGCTCGGCGCCCTGGAAGGCGTCGGCGCCGTTGATCACGATCTGGTCGCCGGCCTTCAGGCCGGACAGGATCTCGACTTTGTCCAGGCTGCGGACGCCCAGGCGGACGGGGCTGCGCTGCGCCACGCCATCGCGCAGCACATAGACGTGGTGGCCGCCCTCATCGGCAAAACGGCCGCGTGCCACGCTCAGCACGTTCTCGCGCCGGTCCAGCAGCACGCGCACCGACAGGCGCTGGTTCTGGCGCAGCTGCTCGGGCTTGTCGGCGTCCTCGAAGCGCAGACGCGCCGCGACCTCGCCATTGACCACCTCGGGCGAGACCGAGCTGATGCGGCCGCGCCAGCGCTGGCCATTGCCCGAGACCTCGCCGGGCATGCCCAGCGCGAGCTCGCGGGCAAAGCTTTCGGCCACCTGCATCTGCACCTCCAGGGCGCTGAGGTCGATCACGGTGAGCAGCTTGGCGTCTCGGGCCACCTGGGCCCGCTCGGCCACGAAGAGCTGGCCCACCTGGCCGTCGGCCGGGGCGCGCAGAGTCAGCTCGGCCAGTTGCCGCTGCAGGTCCTGCACCAGCAAGTGCTGACGCTGCAGCGCCTGGCGGCGGGCCTGCACCTCGAACATGAGGCTGTCCTTGCGCAGGTGCTCGTTGCCCTCGGCGTGGCGCAGGGTGATGCCGGCCTTGGCCAGGGCGTCGCGCGCCTGTTCGACCTGAATGCCGGCGGTGGCACCGGCCTCGAAGGCCTTGGTCTGGCGCTCCAGATTGTTCTGTGCGGTCTGCAGGTCCAGGCGGGCGTTTTCAAGGCTGCTGCGCTGGCTTGCGTTCTGCTGGCGGGCCTCGACCTCGGCGCGCATCAGCTCGGTGCGCAGGGCATCGAGCTGGCTTTGCTCCTGAGCCAGGCGCGCCTGCAACTCGGGGCTGCTGATGCGGGCCAGCAACTGGCCCTTTCTGACCGCATCGCCGGCACGAGCCTCCAGGACCAGGGCGCCCGCCTGAGGAGCGAAAAGGGTGGAGCTCATGGCGGCCACCACCCGGCCTTCGCCAGCCACATCGCGCACCAGCGGGCCCAGCTCCACCGTGGCTATGCTCAGCCGGCTGAGGCTGACGGAGCCGGCAGCGCTGCCCATGCGGGGCAGCAGTGACCAGGCGGCGAAGCCGATCAGCAGGGCGCCGCCACAGGCCAGCAGGAGGCGGCGCTTGCCGTGGCGGGGGGCGGACAGGGGACGGTCTTGGGCAGAGGTGTCGCGGATCATGCAGACCAGGATCGCAAGGCCCGTGCCCGCTCAGCGCTCTACAAAATATTGTTGTAGATCAGTGGCTTATCTCACTGTGCCGGTGCTAGCGCAGTGTCCGCGGACAGTCTGGTGGACACTGTCCGGACGACCGGCCTGGGATAATCCCGCGATGAACGAACCGAAGCCTTCCGCCCGTCCCTTTGCCGATCTGCCGCTGAGCCCGGCCCTGCAGGCCAATCTCACCCAGCTCGGCTATGCGCAGATGACGCCCATCCAGGCGGCCTCGCTGCCGCTGGCGCTGCAGGGCCGCGACCTGATCGCCCAGGCCCAGACCGGCAGCGGCAAGACGGCGGCCTTTGCCCTCTCGCTGCTGCACCGCCTGGATGCCTCGTCCATGGAGGTGCAGGCCCTGGTGCTCTGCCCCACGCGTGAGCTGGCCGAGCAGGTGACCCAGGAGATCCGCCGTCTGGCGCGCGCGGCCGACAATATCAAGGTGCTCACGCTGTGCGGCGGCTCGCCGCTGCGGCCCCAGGCGGAGAGCCTGGCCTATGGTGCCCACATCGTGGTGGGCACGCCGGGCCGCCTGCTGGACCATCTGGAGCGCGGCAGCCTGGGCCTGGGCCGCATCAGGACCCTGGTGCTGGACGAGGCCGACCGCATGCTGGACATGGGCTTTGTCGACGACATCGTGCAGGTGGCCAAGCGCTGCCCCAAGGAGCGCCAGACCCTCTTGTTCTCGGCCACCTATCCGGCCGGTATCGCCGATCTGGCCCAGCGCTTCATGCGCGAGCCGGCCGAGGTCAAGGTGCAGGCCGGCGGCGGCGGCGCGGGCAGCGGCGCCCAGGCGCCGGCCCAGATCCGCCAGCTGGCCTTCGAGGTGGGCGAGGGCGAGCGTCTGCACGCGGTCTCCAGCCTGCTGCTGCATTTCCGCCCGGCCAGCACCATTGCGTTTTGCAATACCAAGCAGCAGTGCCGCGATCTGGTGGATGTGCTGACGGCCCAGGGCTTTGTGGCCCTGGCCCTGCATGGCGATCTGGAGCAGCGCGAGCGCGACCAGGTGCTGATCCAGTTTGCCAACGGCAGTTGCTCGGTGCTGGTGGCCACCGATGTGGCGGCGCGGGGCCTGGACATTGCCCAGCTGGAATGCGTGATCAATGTGGACATGAGCGCCGACGCCGAGGCCCATGTGCACCGCATCGGCCGCACCGGCCGGGCCGGCGCGCAAGGCCTGGCCCTGAGCCTGGCCAGCCTGGACGAGATGGGCCGGGTGGGCCGCATCGAGCAGCTGCTGGGCCGCGAGTTCCAGTGGCAGGCCCTGGACAGCCTCAGCCCGGCCGCGGGCGGCCTGCTGCAGCCGGCCATGGACACCCTGCAGATCCTGGGCGGCCGCAAGGACAAGATCCGCCCCGGCGACATCCTGGGCGCGCTCACCGGCGAGGCCGGCTTCCAGGCCGCCGACATCGGCAAGATCACCATCACCGACTTCCACAGCTATGTGGCCGTCAAGCGCGAGCTGGCGCGCGAGGTGGTCAAGCGCCTGTCCAGCGGCAAGCTCAAGGGCCGCAAGGTCAAGGTGCGGCGCATGGCCGATCTGGCGGCGCTGGGCGAGGCCGACTGAAGTCGGCCGCATGGCGCCAGCCGGCTCGGCTTCAAGCGTTTTGCGACCGCATTTCCCTCCGATGGGGGAGGGGTAGATCCTGGGGATTGCAGGCCCCGGGCCGGTGCTACAGTGCGCCCGCCTGGCCCGCAGAGGCCGGCGTTCAATAGGGAGTGAACGTGAAGGTCAAGAACACCCTGGCTGCGCTGGCGGCCGCCCTCTGTCTGGCCATTGCGCCAGCGCAAGCTCAAGATTCCAGGTTGCTGGCGCCGGGCTTCAGTCAGTTGGCCAAGAGTGCCGAGGTGGTGGTGATGCCCGTGGATGTGGAGCTGTTTTCCATGTCGGCCGGCGGCGTCAACGAGCCCAGGGCGGACTGGACGGCTTCGGCTCACGGGCACATGAAGCAGGCGCTGCAGGACAAGGCGCGCAAGCTGGGCATCAAGTTCAAGCAGATGGACGAACAGTCGGCGGACGCTTTTGCCGAGCAGGTTTCGCTTCATGCGGCCGTGGCACGCTCCATTGCCTTGCACCACTCTGTGGGCGGAGCCTGGGCGCTGCCGACCAAGGATGGCAAGCTGGACTGGAGTTTCGGCGACGCCATGCAGGCCCTGAAGCAGCAGTCCGGCTCCCAGTACGGACTCTTTGTCTGGGTTCGTGACAGCTATGCCAGTGCCGAGAGGAAGATGGCCATGGTGGGCATGGCCATCCTGGGCATCGGTCTGACTGGAGGCTCCCAGGTGGGCTATGCCTCCTTGGTGGACCTGGGCAGTGGGCAGGTTGTGTGGTTCAACCGCCTGGCGCGGGCCAGTGGCGACCTGCGCGACGCAGTGTCGGCTGCCGAGTCCATCGAAGCTCTGATGACCGGCTTTCCCAAGCAGCAATGAAGCGGCGCGCCTGTCTCAAGGGGCTGGCGAGCGTTGCGGCGCTGGGGTCGGGCTGCCTGCACTGTGCGACGGCCTGGGCTCAGAGCAGCTGGATTGCGCCGGCACGCTTCAGTCGACCTGACTTGGGCAGCGACGAGGGGGGGCTCTGGGCCATGCTGGACCGGGA
Organism: Roseateles asaccharophilus; assembly: GCF_004362405.1. Taxonomy (GTDB): domain Bacteria; phylum Pseudomonadota; class Gammaproteobacteria; order Burkholderiales; family Burkholderiaceae_C; genus Kinneretia; species Kinneretia asaccharophila. The sequence goes on along the minus strand of NZ_SNXE01000012.1, from coordinate 23,626 downwards.
AGAGACCCGTTTGCGCCGCAGCCCCTTCATGCTCCGCGATGCACCGTTGCGGGACTATCTGCAGGACATCGTCGCCAAGCTGGCCGGCGAGCATGCGGCAGACATCCGCGTCTATCCGGTGCGCACGCCTTTTTTCAACGCCAGCATGGCTCCCAACGGCATGATGCAGGTCTGGAGCGGGCTCTTGCTCCGGGTCGAGAACGAGGCCCAGCTCGCCGCTGTGCTGGGTCATGAGGTTGGGCACTATCTGCAGCGGCATTCCTTGCAGCAGTTGCGCGATGCCAAGGCTCGCAGTGCTTTCGGCATGGTCATGAGCATGTTCGGCGTGGTGGGCTTGGTCGGCCAGATGGCCGCATTGGCCGGTGCCTTCGGTTTCTCTCGCGACCAGGAACGAGAGGCTGACACCATCGGTCTGACGCTGATGCGGCAGGCTGGCTACGACACCCGTGAGGCCGCCAAGGTCTGGGAAAACTTGCGTGCCGAGGCGGCCGCCGCCCATGACCCCGTCAAGTCCAGCCCTCTGTTTGCGACCCATCCCCCCTCGGAGGAGCGTCAGAGGAGCTTGACCCGCTTGGCCGAGGCAGATAGCGGCGGCTTCCTGGGTTCACGCGAACTGGACGAGCGCCTTGCCGGCCTGCAGCAGCAGATGTTGGAGGACGAGCTCAAGCGGGGTCAGCACGGCGAGACCCTGGTGCTGCTGGATCGGCTGATCCAGCGCTCGCCGCAACGTGGCGACCTGCGCTACTTCCGAGGTGAGGCCAGACGTCAGCGCGCCCAAGGCGATGACCTTGACAGTGCCTTGCAGGATTTTGAGCACGCGCGGCGGCTGGGCAACGAGCCGGTGGAGTTGTACCGCGCCCTGGGCTATCTGCATCGCAGCCGCGAGAAGTACGAGCTTGCTCGCGAGGCCTTTGCTCTGTATGTGGAGCGCGCGCCGCAGGCTGCGGATGCCGCAATGATCAAGAGTTTTCTGTGAGGACTGGAGCCATGCAAATGGGAGTGAGCAAGAACGAGCTGCGCGGTATGAGCCGGCTGGCGGTGCTGAGTCTGGCGCTGCTGTTTGGAGGGTGCGCCTCGGTGAGCAAGGTGGCTACGGGCGATGCCGTCGTGGGTGAGCGCATGACCCTCAAGCTGGATACGGCCTGGAATCAGTTCGGCGCCGCCATGACCAACAACATCCCGACCTGGACCGTGGAAGGGGTGACCGTGGATGCGCTGCAGTTTTACGTGGGCATCAAGGACGGTCAGCGCCTGGCCGAGACCTCGTCGGCGGAAAAGAGCCAAAAGCCCCTGATCTTCAAGTCCGGGATGCAACCGGCCGATGTGGTTTCTCTCTACGAAGCCATGCTCACCCGCGATGGCTCAAGCTTCCAGCTCGAAAAGCTGGAGCCTGCCGAATTCCTCGGGGGGACCGGGTTCCGCTTTGAGTACAGCCTCAACCGCAAGGTCGACGATGTGCCCATGCGTGGCCTGGCTTATGGCGCGGTTCGCAAGGGCGAGCTCTTTGTGATCCACTACAGCGCGCCACGCTTGGTGTTCTTCCCGCGCTACGTCGGTCGGGTCGAAGGCCTGGTGCGCTCCGCCCAACTTCGCAGCTGAGTCCCATCGCAAGCCGCCGCGCCGCGGCAGCTCGCGTCGCGGATGCCTGCGCGAGCGTGGTGACCGCGCGCGGCGTCCGATGGTGACCTTGCCGCGGCATGGGCCGCGGCTCAAGCGGGTTTACTTGCTGCCCCAGCCGTCCTTCAGCCCCGTGATCTTGTTGAACACCGGCTTGTCGGCACTGTGGTCCTTGCGGTCGGCGATGAAGTAGCCGTGGCGCTCGAATTGGTAGCGCGAATCGGTGCTCGCGCCGGCCAGTGAGGGCTCCAGCCAGGACTGCACGACGCGGCAGCTCTGCGGGTTGATCTCGCTGAGGAAGTCGGCGTCGCTGGTGCCGGGCTGCGGCACGGTGAACAGGCGGTCGTAGAGCCGCACCTCGGCGGCCACGCCCTCGTGGGCACCGACCCAGGTGATCACGCCCTTGACCTTCACCGCATCGGCGCCCGGCGTGCCACTCTTGGTGTCCGGCACGATCTTGGCCAGCACGGCGGTAACCTGGCCCGCGGCATCCTTCTCGCAGCCGCTGCACTCGATCACATAGCCATACTTCAGGCGCGCCTTGTTGCCGGGGTAGAGGCGGTGATAGCCCTTGACCGGCACTTCCATGAAGTCTTCCTGCTCGATCCACACCTCGGGGCCCAGGCTGAAGCTGCGCTGGCCCAGCTCGGGCAGCTGCGGGTGCGCGGGGGCACTGCAGGGCTCGCGGTGGGCATCGCTGCCGAAGACCTCGGCCCAGTTCGTCAGCTTGAGCTTGATCGGCTCGATCACGGCCATGGCGCGGGCGGCCTTGCCTTCCAGGTCGGCGCGCAGATAACCGTCCAGCACCGAGTAGTCGATCCAGGCGTTCTGCTTGGTCACGCCGGTGCTGTCCACCATATTGCGGATGCTCTCGGGCGTGTAGCCGCGGCGGCGCATGCCCACCAGGGTGGGCATGCGGGGGTCGTCCCAGCCGCTCACATGGCCTTCCTCCACCAGCTGGCGCAGCTTGCGCTTGCTGGTCACCACATAGCTGAGGTTCAGGCGGCCGAACTCGTACTGGTGGGGCAGGGGACGGGCCAGCAGACCGCCGTCGGCCAGATGGCCCAGCAACCAGTCGTAGAAGGGGCGCTGGTCCTCGAACTCCAGGGTGCAGATCGAGTGGGTGATGCGCTCCAGCGCGTCCTCGATGGGGTGGGCATAGGTGTACATCGGGTAGATGCACCAGGTGTCGCCGGTGTTGTGGTGGGTGGCGCGGCGGATGCGGTAGAGCGCCGGGTCACGCAGATTGATATTGGGCGAGGCCATATCGATCTTGGCGCGCAGCACCATGGCACCGTCCGGATGCTTGCCGTCGCGCATTTCGCGAAAGCGCAGCAGATTCTCCTCGGGCGAGCGATCGCGGAAAGGGCTGTTGGTACCGGGCGTGCCGAAGTCGCCGCGGTTCACGCGCATCTGCTCGGGCGTCTGCTCGTCCACATAGGCCAGGCCCGCGCTGATGAGGTACTCGGCCGCGCGGTACATGAAGTCGAAGTAGTCGCTGGCCTGGAAGAGGTGCGAGCTGCCGCCCGCATCCCAGCTCCAGCCCAGCCAGGCCACCATCTCCTTGATGGCGTCCACATACTCCTGCTCTTCCTTCTCGGGGTTGGTGTCGTCAAAGCGCAGATGGCAGATGCCGCCGTAGTCGCGCGCCAGGCCGAAGTTCAGGCAGATGCTCTTGGCATGGCCGATGTGCAGATAGCCGTTGGGCTCGGGCGGGAAGCGGGTGCGGATCCGGGCCGGATCCAGCGGACCGGCGGCATGGTGGGCGGCATCGCCCGGGCTGCCGGCAAAGCGGCGCGCATCCTGCAGCTGGCCCCAGGCTTCGAGATCGCGCTCGATGATGGCGCGCAGGAAGTTGTTGGGCTTGAGGCTCTCGTCGTGGGCAGGGGTGGACATCGCGGCCGCTGTCTTGTGTGGAAAGGGGCGCCGATTTTACTGAGGCTTTTGGGCGTTCTCGGCGGGCGTGATGGGGATCTCTCGGCCGCGGCGGCGCCGGCCCTGCTCGGCGCGGGCGCGCAGCTGGCCGCAGCCGCCGTCCACATCCTGGCCGGCGGAGTCGCGCAGCTTGGTCAGCACGCCGCGCTGGTGCAGACGGCGCGCGATCTCGCGGGCCTTGTCCCAGCTGGGGCGCACGTAGGGCAGCTCGGGCACGCTGTTGTAGGGAATCATGTTCAGCACGCCGTACTTGCCCTTGAGCAGGGCGACGATGCCGTCCAGCTCGTCCTCGCCGTCGTTGATGCCGTCCAGCAGGGTCCACTGGTACTGAACCGGGTAGCCGCTGGCGCGGGCATAGCGCTCGCCGGCCTCCACCAGCTCGGCCGGCGTGAGCCGAGGCGCGCGCGGCAGCAGCTGCTCGCGCAGCGCGGGCTTGCTGGTGTGCAGGGACAGGGCCAGGGCCGGCTTGACCGCGCCGCCGCCCACCGCCATGAGGCGCTCGAAGGCGCGCGGGTCGCCCACGGTGGAGAAGACCAGATTCTTGTGACCGATATTGCCCACCGTGCCCAGCAGGGCAATGGCTTCCAGCACATTGTCGAGATTGTGGGCGGGCTCGCCCATGCCCATGAAGACCACCTTCTTCACCGGTCGCAGCGTGCGCGCCAGGGCCACCTGGGCCACGATCTCGCCGCTGCTCAGCTGGCGCAGCAGGCCGTCGCGCCCGGTCATGCAGAAGCGGCAGCCCACGGCGCAGCCCAGCTGGCTGGACACGCACAGCCCCTCGCGCAGCAGCAGCACGCTCTCCACCATCTGACCATCTGCCAGATCCACCAGCAGGCGGGCCGAGCCGTCTTCGCCGGGGTGTTGGGAGCGCAGGCGCGCCAGTCCCTGCAGCTCGGCCATCAGGGCGGGCAGGGCTTCGCGCACCGCCAGGGGCAGGTAATGCTCCAGCGCGCGCCGGCCCTGGCTCAGGGGAATGGCTTGCACCCAGTGGCGCAGCACGCGGTCGCGGTGGGCGGCATTGGCGCCCAGCTCGGTCAGGCGGCGCTGGATCTCGGAAACTTGCATGGATGGGACGGTGGCTTGGCGTGGTGCGAGCCGTGAATCGAGTCGCCCCGTGTTAACCCTAGGTTCGTTTATGCTGCGCGGCTTGGTCCGCCAGGGGCCTCGATTGTCCCGCAAGCCAGCAAAGAGCAAGGAGCCCGCGCCGATGGCGATCTCTCGTATCCAGCATGAGGGTCTGCGCCAGCGCCTGATGTCCGCCGAGGCCGCCGCGGCCCTGATCCCCCCGGGTGCCCATGTGGGCATGAGCGGCTTCACCGGCGCCGGCTATCCCAAGGCCGTGCCCCAGGCCTTGGCGGCGCGCATCGCCGCGGCCCATGCCCGGGGGCAGGACTTCCGCATCGGTCTGTGGACCGGTGCCTCCACCGCGCCCGAGCTCGATGGTGCGCTGGCCAAGGTCAATGCGGTCGAGTTGCGCATGCCCTACCAGTCCGACCCCACGGGCCGGGCCCGCATCAATGCCGGCGAGATGGAGTACACCGACATCCACCTCAGCCATGTGGCCCAGTATGTGTGGTTCGGATTCTTCGGCAAGCTGGATGTGGCGGTGGTCGAGGTGGCGGGCATCCTGCCCGACGGCCGTCTGATCCCCTCCACCTCGGTGGGCAATAACAAGACCTGGCTGGATCAGGCGGACAAGATCATTCTGGAGGTCAATGGCCGCATGCCCGAAGGCCTGGCCGGCATGCACGACATCTACTACGGCACGGCCCTGCCGCCCGAGCGCCTGCCCATCCCCATGACGCAGGCCGATCAGCGCATCGGCGAGCCCTATCTGCGCTGTGATCCGGCCAAGGTGATCGCCGTGGTGGAGACGGCGCAGGGCGACCGCAACAGCAAGTTCGCCGAGCCCGATGCCGTGTCGGCGGCCATTGCCGGCCACCTGATCGAGTTCTTGCAACACGAGGTCAAGCGGGGCCGGCTCTCGCCGCGTCTGCTGCCCCTGCAGTCGGGCGTGGGCAATATCGCCAATGCGGTGCTGGCCGGCCTGAACAACGGCCCCTTCGAGCAGCTGCAGGCCTATACCGAGGTGCTGCAGGACGGCATGCTGGACATGCTGGCCAGCGGCAAGCTCAGCCATGCCTCGGCCACCGCACTCTCGCTGAGCCCCGAGGCCTGGGAGCGCTTTGAGCGCGATATCGACTTCTACCGCGAGCGTGTGGTCTTGCGGCCCCAGGAGATCAGCAACCACCCGGAGCTGATCCGCCGTCTGGGCCTGATCGCGATGAACGCGATGATCGAGTGCGATCTCTACGGCAATGTGAACTCCACCCATGTGATGGGCTCCAGCATCATGAACGGCATTGGCGGCTCGGGCGACTTTGCGCGCAACGCCTATCTGTCCATCTTCATGACGCCCTCCACGGCCAAGGGCGGCAAGATCTCCTGTCTGGTGCCCATGGCCTCGCATGTGGACCACACCGAGCACGATGTGCAGATCATCGTCACCGAGCAGGGCCTGGCCGATCTGCGCGGCCTCAGCCCCAAGGAGCGCGCCGCCCTGCTGATCGAGCGCTGCGCCCACCCCGACTACCGCGATGCGCTGCGCGACTACTTCGAGCGCGCCCGCCGCGGCGCGCCGGGCCAGCACACGCCGCATCTGCTGGAGGAGGCCTTGTCCTGGCACACGCGCTATCTGCGCCAGGGCGATATGCGGGCGGCAACCTAGAATCCCGCTCCATGACGAGCTATGCAATGGGCCTGCAGCCGCGCTGCTTTGCCCTGGTGCCGGCGGCCGGTGTCGGCGCGCGATCCGGCGCCGCCATTCCCAAGCAGTACGTGCCGATTGCCGGCCGGCCCATGCTGGCCCACACCCTGGATGCATTGGCGCGGGTGCCGGGTCTTGCCGGCACCCTGGTGGTGATCTCGCCCGAGGATGATCAGTTCGAGGCCGCCGTCCCCGGCTTCGATGCCGCCTGGGTGGCGCGCAGCGGCGGCGCCACGCGCGCCGACAGCGTGGCTGCGGGGCTGCGCGAACTGCAGGCGCGTGGTGCCCAGGCCCATGACTGGGTGCTGGTGCACGACGCCGCGCGCTGCCTGCTGCGGCCCGAATGGGTGAGCCGACTGATGGCTGCCTGCGCCGAGGACGAGGTGGGCGGCCTGCTGGCCCTGCCGGTGGCCGACACGCTCAAGCACGCCAGCGCCAGCCGCGTGCAGGCCACGGTGGACCGGGCCGGCAAATGGGCGGCCCAGACCCCGCAGATGTTCCGCCTGGGTCTCTTGCAGCCGGCGCTGGCGGCCGGCACCGAGGGCGTGACCGATGAGGCCAGCGCCGTCGAAGCCCTGGGCCACAGTCCTTTGCTGGTGGAGGCTCCCATGGAGAACTTCAAAGTGACCTGGCCGGCCGACTTCGAACTGGCCGAGCGCTTGCTGCGCAGCCGCTGAAGGCAGGGCTGCCTGTCCAGAAGAAAACGCCCCGGGGCGCAGGCCGCGAGGCGTGTGAAGGCCTTAGTGGGCTAAGGCCGAGGACAAGTCAGGGTCGTCCTATGGGGGTGATCAGAACTTGTAGCTCAGACCCACCGAGAACATATTGCTGTGGGCCTTGGCCTTGTCGTTGTACTTGCCCGTGATGCGATCCCAGTCGGCATTCAGCGCGAGCTGCTTGCTCAGGTCATAGCTCACGCCGGCGCCGATCAGGGGCTGCAGGCTGCTCTCCTTGCTGCGCGCGCCGGTGCTGACGTAGCTCGCCTTGCCCTGGGTGTAAGCCACACCCAGGCGGCCCTTGAAGGTGAAGGGGCCTTCGCTGAGGGCTGCCACGCCGCTGAGGCCCAGGCCGCGCATATTGACCGAGCCGGCCTGCGTGGCACCCTTGACGTCCTTGACGGCGCCGAAGGCGCTCTTGGTGCCGAAGGCCGAGGCTTCCAGGCCGAAGTTCTCGCTGAACATATGGCCGCCGAAGATCTTGCCGGAAGCGGAAGGCGTGTCATCGCACTTGCTGCCCGGCATGCAGTTCAGCGAGTACTTGTTGTACAGGCCCACGCTGGCGCCGACATAGTTGGACGTCTGCTGGGCCGAGGCGGCACTGGCGGCGCCCAGGGCGATCAGGGCCATCAGGGGGGCGCGGGTCTTGCTGAAAAACTTGGAAATCATGACTGCTTCACTCCTTGAACTTCGTTGCGTTGCGCGGCCTGTTTGCCAGCGACGGGACGCAGTGTCTGGTTCTGAGGGCCTGTGCGCCAGCGTCATCGGGCAGGTGGCATAGTTCGGGCCTTGCTGTAGCGCTTGGCGCTACTTGCTGCCTGATACGGAGGGGTGATGAGCAGTCCTGAACTCTTGCTGCGGGTGCTGCGCAGCGAAATGCGCGCGGCCGATCTGACCTACAAGGCCCTGGGCGCACGCCTGGGTCTGAGCGAGTCCAGCATCAAGCGCATGTTCTCGCAGGGGGATATGAGCCTGTCGCGCCTGGCCCAGGTCTGCGAGGCCATAGGCGTGGCCCTGGAGGACGTGCTGCGTCAGGCGGCCGATGCGGTGCCGCGCGCCGACCGGCTCACCCTGGATCAGGAGCGCGCGCTGGTGGCCGACCCGCAATTGCTGATGGTGGCGGTGTGCTGCCTGGGCCATTGGAGCTATGAGCAGATCGTCGAGACCTACCAGATCAGCGAGGCCGAATGCGTGTCCTGTCTCGCGCGACTGGACCGCCTGGGCCTGATCGAGTTGAAGCCCCTGAACCGCTACCGCCTGCACGTCTCGCGCACCTTCCGCTGGCAGCCGGACGGTCCCGTGCAACAGCTGATGCGCCAGCATGTGGTGCCCGACTACTTTGCCGGCCGCTTCGACGGCTCGGGCGAGACCCTGCTGCTGGTGCATGGCCGTTTGTCCGAGGCCAGCGCCCAGGTCATGGAGCAGCGCATCCAGCAGCTGGCGGCCGAGCTGGCCCGGCTGCATCAGGAAGACCAGCGACGCCCGCCCGAGCAGCGCGATGGCTACACCCTGCTGCTCGGCCTGCGCTCCTGGGAGTTCGCCCAGTTCACCGCCATGCGCAGGCCCTCGCCGCAAGAGCAGGCCTAAACCGGGTGGCCCTGGCTCATCCGCCGAGTTTGCCCAAGTAGAGATAGAAGGCCGTTCCGCCGCCGCGGGTGTGGCCCAGGGCCAGATAGACCGGGCCAAAGCGCGTGTCCACGGCCAGGAACCCGCTGCCGGCCAAGCGGAGCTCGCTGGCGCGGAAGACCTGCGCGCGCGGGGTGGCCATGCCGGCCTCGAGGGAGATGCCCAGACGCACGGCCTGGCCCAGCCCCAAGGGCAGGGCGCCGACGCGGCGCGCCATGACCAGGCGCGTCATCAACAGCTGCTCACCGTCGAGCGAGTCGTCAGGCGTACCGGATAGGCGCAGAAAACCACCGAGTGTGCCGGCCTGTCCGCGCAGCGAGCGTTGGAACTCCAGATAGATGTGGCCGGCCCAGTCGTGCCAGCGATAGGCACGCAGCCCCAACACGCTCAGGCTGCTGTCGTCCGCCTCATCCTGGTTGCGCAGGTGGCGCAGCCCCAGGGTCAACAACTGGCCGCGGCTGGGAAAGCTGATGGAGTCCAGCGTATCGACGCGCAGCTGCGCCTCGACGCCGCGGCCCCGCACGCGGATGTCGCTGACCCCCGGTGGCTGGGGCAGTACGGGACGTGCGCGCACCGAGAAGTTGCCGTATCCCAGACGCACATCGCCCCAGTTGCCCAACCTGCGGCCCAGGCTCAGCGTCGCCGAGCGCTGGAACAGGGCGAACCGGGCTGCGCGCAGCCCGTCGGCATAGACATCCGAACCATCGCCCGTGCTGCTGAAATGGGGTGCCAGATACCAAGCCGAGCCCGCGCCCAGGGGCTGATTGAGCTCGGTGCTGAACTCGCGCTGGCTGCCCAGCCGCAGCACGGTGCGCAGCTCGCCGCCCCAGGCGTTGAGCCAGCTCAGCGTGTGCATGGCCACCAGAGAGAAGCGGTTGGCGTCGTCGAAGTTGCTGTAGATCTCCGCGCCCAGGCGCAGCCGGCTCAGGGCCCAGTCGGCCTCCTGAACCTGAAGGGTCACGTGCCGGCGCCCGTCTTCGTCGTTGATGCGGGCATCCACCCGCTCGAAGTCGCCTCGCCCCTGGAGGGCCAGCGCGGCGCGCTCTATTTGTCCCGGCGTGACCGGCTTTCCCGGCTCCAGGTTCTCCAAGCGGGCCAATTCTGCTCGCAGGGCCTCGGGCTTGCTGCGGCGTGTCCCCTCAATCCGCAACTCGGCCAGGACCAGGGCATGCGTGCCTTGTGAGTCATCCTTCACCCCTTGTCGCCGCGCCTGATGCTGCTGATAGTCCCGCTCCGATAGGGCCAGGGCTTCCAAGCGGCTGGCCACGGCCAAGGCGGCGCGTTCGCCCACCTCGATGGCGTCCACACGCTGGCGGAAGGCCATGAAGCCCAAGTCGTCGAGCTGCGGATCGATCAGCACATCATCGGGGCGCAGCTCACGCAGCGAGCGGCCCACATTTTGCTCGGTCAGGATCTGCAGCATCTGATTGGCCACGCCCAGGGCGCTGCGCAGATCGCGCTCCTCCAGCAAGGGGGAGCCCACGTTCACGGCGATGATGATGTCGGCACCCAACTGCCGTGCCACGTCCACGCCCAGATTGCGCACCAGTCCGCCGTCCACCAGCAGCCGCCCCTTGACGCGCACCGGCGCGAACACGCCTGGTACGGCCATGGAGGCGCGCAGGGCCAGGAACAAGGGCTCCTGCGCCAGGGTGCGCAGCTCGCCGCTCACCAGGTCGGTGGCCAGGGCGCGAAAGGGCAGGGGCAGGGCGGCCGTGGGCCGCTCGGCGCTGGCTGGCGTGACCAGCTGCTCCAGGGCCTGTTCCAGGGCGCTGTTGCCGGCCGCGGCCGGGGGCAAGCTCAAACCGCTGCGGTTCAGGTTCAGGTCCAGGCGCGAGCCCACCAGGGTGTCTTCCTCGCGGCGGCTGAAGCTCAGGCTGCGCCGGTCCTGGCGGTCGGCCAGGATGGCCTCCCAGTTGGCCGTCTGCACAAAGGCTTCCAGCTCCGGCACGGTGCGGCCGGCCGCGTAGGCGCCGCCGACCAGGGCGCCCATGCTGGTGCCCACGATCAGGTCCACAGGCACGCGCAGGCGCTCCAGAGCGCGCAGCACGCCGATATGGGCCAGACCCCGTGCGCCGCCGCCGGAGAGCACCAGGCCGATGCGGGGGCGGCTCGGCACAGGCTCGGCCTCGGCCTGCGCAGCGCCGGGTTCGGCACCGACGGTCGGTGCCGCAGACAGCAGCGGAGAGAGGCAAAGGATCAGCAGCGACAATGCGCCACGCAGCTGGGCCGTCAAGGGCATCTGGGTCTGAGTTCTTTTGCAGGAGCGATGACCAAGGCGCGCGCGAGGCGCTAAGCTCACTTCCCCTACTCCATGAGCCGCCCTGAAATGGCCCGCATTATGTTCCGCATCGGTGAAGGCTGGGATACCCATGCCCTGGTTACCGAACGCCCCCTGATCCTGGGCGGCATCACCATTCCCCACACCCATGGCCTGCTCGGTCACTCCGACGCGGATGCCCTGGCCCATGCCCTCACCGACGCCTTGCTGGGAGCGGCGGCCCTGGGTGATATCGGCAAGCTGTTCCCCGACACCGCCGTCGAGTTCAAGGGGGCCGACTCCATGGTCCTGCTGGCCGAAGCCTATCGCCGCGTGCGCGAGGCCGGTTGGGAGATCGTCAATCTGGACAGCACCATCGTGGCCCAGGCGCCCAAGATGGCGCCCCATATTCCCGCCATGCGCGCGCGCCTGGCCGAGGTCCTGGGCATCGAGATCGGCCAGATCAATGTAAAGGCCAAGACGGCCGAGAAGATGGGGCCGGTGGGCGAGGGGCGGGCCATCGAGGCCCGTGCTGTCGCGCTCCTGCAGGCGCTCTGAGGCTCCGCCGGCGCCGCGGCGCTAGCCGGCGCGCTGCAGCCGGATGGTGGTCAGCAGGCCGCCGCCCTCGGCATTGGCGATTTCCAGCTCGCCGCCCATGCGCTGAACCGATTTCTCCACGATGGCCAGGCCCAGGCCGGCGCCTGTGGCCGCCGTGCGTGCGGCGTCGCCCCGGAAAAAGGGTGTGGTCAGGCGCGACAGCTTGTCGGGCGGCACACCCGGGCCATGGTCGCGCAGGCGCAGCGCCACCCAACGGCCTTGGGCCTCGGCGCTGACCTCCACCCAGGCCGCCTCGTTGGGCGCGTGGCCGTAGCGGCGGGCGTTCTCAAAGACATTGAGCAGCACGCGACCCAACTCGGTCTCGTCCGCCAGCACCTGCAGCTGGGGCTGCAGCCGGCAGCTGATGCGCAGCTGGCTGGGGTCGCGGAAGGCTTGGGCCTGATGCTCCACCAGTTCCGCCAGCGACAGGGTGTGCAGCTGCAGTTCGCTGGGCCGCGCATAGTCCATGAACTTGTTGATGATGGCGTCCAGCTGATCAATGTCCTGGGCCATGTACTGGCGCGCGAGTTCGTCGCTCACGCTCATCTCGGCCTCCAGGCGCAAGCGTGCCAGCGGCGTGCGCAGATCGTGGCTGAGACCGGCCAGCATCACGGTGCGGTCCTCTTCCATCTTGCCCAGCTCGCGCGCCATGCGGTTGAAGCCCATATTCACCTTGCGCACCTCGCTGGTGAGGGTGCTTTCGTCCAGGCGCGAGTCGTACTCCCCTTCACGGATGCGGCCGGCCGCGTCGGCCAGCTCGCGCAGGGGGCGGTTGATCAGGCGGGCGATGGCGGCCGAGCCCAAGACCGTCGCCACCAGGGCGATGGCGATCCACCACCAGTTGGAGCCCTCGGTGGAGATGCTCAGGGGCGCTGCGCTGGTCTGCAGCCAGAAGGCGTCGCGCTCGATGCTGAAGCGCACCCACAGCCCATACTCCTCGTTCACGCTGCGCGCAACCACCGTATCGGGGCCCAGGCGGCCGCGCAGTTCCGCGGCCAGCCGGCGCGAGAAGGCGTTCTCCTCATAGGGGCGCCAGCGGTCGCTGGACTCGGCTACCCGCACCTGAACCGCCTCGCTGCTGGACAGGGACCGTATCACGGCCACCCGGCTGATGGCGTCGCCATGTGCCAGGGCGGCGCGGCTGAGGTTCACCAGCCCCGCCAGCTGCTGAGCAGCCTCCAGCGCGCGCGGTTCCGCCTCCAGCGCCTTGAAGGTCTGCTGCCAGGCCAGTACCACGCCCACCAGCAGCAAGGCCTGCAGGGCGAAGGTGCGCCAGAACAGGTTCAGCGCGAGCTGGGGGCGCGACATCAGGCGACGTCGTCGGGCACGAAGACATAGCCCACGCCCCAGACCGTCTGGATGTAGCGGGGTTGGGCAGGATCAGCCTCTAGCAGCTTGCGCAGGCGCGAGATCTGCACGTCCAGGCTGCGGTCAAAGGGCTCGAACTCGCGGCCGCGCGCCAGCTGGGCGAGCTTGTCGCGCGACAGGGGCTGGCGCGGATGGCGCACCAGGGCCTTGAGCATGGAGAACTCGCCGGTGGTGAGGGGCAGGGCCTCGCCATTCTTGGTCAGGCGGCGCAGCGAGAGATCGAACTCGAAGGGGCCGAAACTCACCGACTCGGGTTCCTTGGATGGGGCGCCCGGCGCCTCCATGGCGGGGCGTCGGCGCAGCACCGCATTGATGCGGGCCAGCAGCTCGCGCGGGTTGAAGGGCTTGGCCAGATAGTCGTCGGCCCCGACCTCCAGGCCCACGATGCGGTCCACCTCTTCCACCTTGGCCGTGAGCATGATGATGGGGGTGTTGTCGTTGGCGGCGCGCAGGCGCCGGCAGATGGACAAGCCGTCTTCGCCGGGCAGCATCAGGTCCAGCACCATCAGGTCCACGGTTTCCCGGGTCAGCTGCTTGTTCAGGGCCTTGCCGTCCTCGGCCAGCAGGACATCGAAGCCCTCCTGAGTGAGATAGCGTCGTAGCAGGTCGCGGATGCGGGCGTCGTCATCGACCACCAGAATGCGGTTGGGACGGGGGCTGTTCGGGGTGTTCATGGGCGCTCCGTGGACTGCGGGCTGTGCGATGGCCGCAATTTTTGCAGGGCTGGCCGCCGCTGTTACAAATTGGGCCGGCGGTATTGTGAATGGATGTATCGCGCGTCAACGCCCTCATGTGGGCAGGCGCTAAGCTCCAAGACCTTGCCCATCCATGAAGTAGGGAGATCCCATGCAGAGAATCCAGGCCTTAGTGCTGCTGCCCCTGGCCCTTGCGGCCGGCTTGTCGGCGCAGGCTCAGACCCTTGCCCCGCGCAAGGATGCGCTCAATCTGAGCGCCAGCGCCTCGCAGGAGGTCACGCGTGACACGCTGTCGGTGGTCTTTTCGACCACGCGTGAGGGCGCCGATGCCGCCACCGTCCAGCGTCAGCTCAAGCAGGCGCTCGACGCCGCCCTGGCCGAGGCTCGCAAGAGCGCCAAGCCCGGCGAGCTGGAGGTGCAGACCGGCAACTTCTCCCTCCATCCGCGCTATGCGCCCAAGGGGGGCATCAATGGCTGGCAGGGCAGCGCCGAGCTGCTGGTGCAGGGCAAGGATGCCGCGGCCATTGCCCAGCTCACGGGCCGCATCAGCAGCCTGAGCATTGCCCGCGTGGGCTACAGCCTGTCGCGCGAGGCGCGCGAGAAGGCCGAGGCCGAGGTGGTGGGCCAGGCCATCGCCCGCTACAAGGCCCGTGCGGGCGACTATGCGCGCCAGTTCGGCTTCAGCGGCTACCAGATCGGCGAGGTCAGCGTGAACACCTCGGAGGGGGGCGGCATGCTCATGGCGGCGCCCATGCCGCGCATGAAGGTGGCGGCGGCCGCCATGGCCGAAGAAGCGCTGCCCGTGGAGGCCGGCAAGGAAACCGTCAGCGTCAGCGTCAGCGGTGTGGTGCTGATGAGCAAGTAGGCGGAGTTCAAGCCCCATCGACAAGGCGGCCCCAGGGGCCGCCTTGTTCATGCCGGCGCTGATTTACTGTGCTGTCCAGCCGCCGTCCAGGGCCCAGGACTGCCCCCGCACATTGCTGGCCGCCTCCGAGCACAGGAACACGGCCAACTCGCCCAGCTGCTCGGGCGTGGTGAACTGCAGCGAGGGCTGCTTCTCGGCCAGCAGCTGCTTCTTGGCCTCTTCGTTGCTGAGGCCGGCCGCAGCGGCGCGGGCGTCCACCTGCTTTTGCACCAGCGGGGTGAGCACCCAGCCCGGGCAGATGGCATTGACCGTCACGCCCGTGGTGGCTGTTTCCAGGGCCACGGCCTTGGTCAGACCCACGATGCCGTGCTTGGCCGCCACATAGGCCGACTTCTCCGCCGAGGCCACCAGGCCGTGCACCGAGGCGATGTTCAGCACCCGGCCCCAGCCGCGCGCCTTCATGCCGGGCAGGGCCAGCCGGGTGGTGTGGAAGGCCGAGCTGAGGTTGATGGCGATGATGGCGTCCCAGCGCTCGGTGGGAAACTGGTCCACCGGCGCCACATGCTGGATGCCGGCGTTGTTGACCAGGATGTCGCAGCCGCCGAACTCCTGCGCCACATAGGCCATCATGGCCTCGATCTCGGCGGGCTTGCTCATGTCCGCCCCGTGGTAGCCGACGCGGATGCCCGGCGCCGCGGCGCTCACCTCGGCCTTGGGGCCCTCGGCGTCGCCAAAGCCGTTGAGCACGATGTTCGCACCCTGGCGGGCCAGGGACAGCGCAATGCCCAGACCGATGCCGCTGGTGGAACCGGTGACCAGGGCGGTCTTGCCTTTCAAGGACATGAAAATTCCCGGGGGTTGTTAGGATGGGTGCCAAGGATACAAAACAATGCCGCAAGCCCGCCTCCACCATGTGCAATGTCTCAGCGCCGCCGGGCTGCATCGCATGGCGTACTGGGAGTGGGGCGAGCGCAGCAACCCTCGCGTGCTGGTCTGCGTGCATGGGCTGTCGCGCCAGGGGCGGGACTTCGATGCGCTGGCCTGCGCGCTCACTGATCGCTACCGCGTGATCTGCCCGGATGTGATGGGCCGTGGCGAGTCGGACTGGCGCCCCGATCCCGCGCTCTACCAGATCCCGGTCTATGTCGCCGATATGGTGGCCCTGCTGGCGCGTCTGGATGTGGAGCGCGTGGACTGGCTCGGCACCTCCATGGGCGGCCTGATCGGCCTGGGTCTGGCGGCGCTGCCCGGCAGTCCCATCGATCGTCTGGTGCTCAATGATGTGGGGCCGAGCCTGGAGTACGCAGCCTTGCAGCGCATCGGCAGCTATCTGGGGCAACACATGTGTTTTGCCGATGTGGGCGAGGGCGCCGCGCATCTGCGGGCGATCTCGGCGGGCTTCGGTCCGCACAGCGACTCCGAGTGGCTGGCACTGTCGCGCCCCATGTTTCGAGCACGGCCCGAGGGGGGGGTGCGCCTTCACTATGATCCGTCCATTGCGGCGCCCTTTGCCGCACTGACGCCGGAGCTGGCTGCGGCCGCTGAGCGCGCGCTTTGGCAGGCCTATGAGGCGCTGAGCTGTCCGACCCTCTTGCTGCGTGGCGCCGAATCCGACTTGCTGACCCGCGCCACGGCCGAGGCCATGACGCAGCGTGGCCCGCGGGCCCTGCTGCACGAGTTCGCCGGCGTGGGGCATGCGCCGACGCTGATCCGACCCGAACAGATTGCGGTCGTGCGTCAATTCTTGAAGTAGCAGTGTTTCGATGAAGACAGGATTGCCCAGCCCGGGCGAGCAGGCCGCCACCATCGTGGCCCTGGCCGACAAGGAGTTGCAGGACGGCGGCGCCGGTCAGGTGGCACGCGCGCGGGCCTTTGCCGAGCCCTTGCTCTCGGGGCAGGCACTGGACACCGGGGAGGATGCCCTGGCCCATGCTGATGGTGTGGCCGCCATCCTGGGCGGCGTGGGTGCGGCGCCGGCCATGCAGGCCGCCTCCTACCTCGTCTATGCCGGCGACTATCTCAACAAGCCCGAGGAGATCGTGGCCAAGGCCTTTGGCGAGAGCTATGCCAGCCTGGTCACCCACACCCGCAAGCTGGTGCAGATCCAGCGCGCCGCGCGCGAGGGCGAGGCCCTGTTGTCCGAGGGCGGCGGCAAGGACGCTGCCGAGCAGCGCCAGCAGCAGACCGAGCGGGTGCGCAAGATGCTGCTGGCCTTCTCGCGCGATCTGCGCGTGGTGCTGCTGCGCCTGGCCTCGCGCCTGCAGACCCTGCGCTACTTTGCTGCCAGCAAGACGGCCTGCCCGCAGGCCATCGCGGCCGAGTCGCAGCAGGTCTTCGCGCCGCTGGCCAATCGCCTGGGCATCTGGCAGATCAAGTGGGAGCTGGAGGATCTGTCCTTCCGCTTTCTGAAGCCTGAGGCCTACAAGGAGCTGGCCCGCGCCCTGGACGAGAAGCGCCTGGAGCGCGAGCAGCGCGTGGAGGCCACGCGCAGTGCGGTGGAGAACGATCTGCGCGCCCAGGGCTTGCAGGCGGAGGTGCAGGGGCGCCCCAAACACCTCTACAGCATCTGGAAGAAGATGCAGGGCAAGAGCCTGTCGCTGGACCGGGTCTTCGATCTGCGCGCCCTGCGCGTGATCGTGCCCGAGGTGGCCGACTGCTACGCCTGCCTGAGCCGCCTGCACGAGCTCTACACGGCCGTGCCCGGTGAGTTCGACGACTACATCGCCCGCCCCAAGCCCAATGGCTATCAGAGCCTGCACACCGTGGTCATCGGACCGGATGGACGGACCATGGAGGTGCAGATCCGCACCCGTGCCATGCACGAACATGCCGAGCATGGGGTGGCAGCGCACTGGGCTTACAAGGAGGCGGGTGCACGCGGCTACGCCGGTGTGGTGGCGGCGGGCGACTTCGAGGAGCAGGTGGCGGCGGCGCGCAAGGCCGTGCTGCGCCAGCTGCTGGCCTGGGAGCGCGAGTTCGCTCAGAGCGAAGACGCGGTCTTTGACGATCGCATCTACGTCTTCACGCCGCAGGCCACCGTGGTCGAGCTGTGCAAGGACGCCACGCCCATCGACTTTGCCTACACGGTGCACACCGACCTGGGCCACCGTTGCCGCGGCGCCAAGGTCGATGGGCAGATGGTGCCGCTCAACACCCGGCTGAAGAACGGTCAGACCGTGGAGGTGATTGCGCTCAAGGAGGGCGGACCCTCGCTGGACTGGCTCAACACCGAGCTCGGCTATCTGCAAAGCCAGCGCGCGCGAGCCAAGGTGCGGGCCTGGTTCAATGCGCAGGTGCAGGCCCAGACCATCGCCAAGGGGCGGGAGCTGGTCGAGAAGCTGCTGCAGCGAGAGGGCAAGACGGCCACCAAGCTGGAGGACCTGGCCTCGCGTCTGGGCTTCAAGAGTGCCGATGCGCTCTTTGAGGTGGTGGGCAAGGATGAGTACTCGCTGCGCAATATCGAGACCCTGCTGCGCCCCCCCGTGCCCGAGGCCGACGAGGATGAGCTGCTGGCCCAGCGCCGCACCAAGAGCAGCAGCCCGAGTGCAGCGCCCCGCGGCGGTGTGCTGGTGGTGGGGGTGGATTCGCTGCTGACGGGTCTGGCCCGCTGCTGCCGTCCGGCACCGCCCGACCTGATTGGCGGCTATGTCACCCGTGGCAAGGGGGTCGCCATCCACCGCACTGACTGCAGCAATTTCCGTGAGATGGCGCGCAGCGCGCCGGAACGCGTGATCGCCGTGGCCTGGGGTGAACGTCCGGAAAAGGGCGCCGTCTATCCGGTGGATGTGGTGGTGGAGAGTAACGACCGACAGGGCCTGTTGCGCGACATCCTGGAAGTTTTTGCCAAGGAAAAGATGAACGTCACTGCGGTGAACACCCAGTCGCACAAGGCCGGCCACAAGGCCGCACCGCGTCTGGCCAAGGGTGACACGGCCTGGATGAGCTTCACGGTGGAGGTCAGCGACTCGGCCCGCCTGGCCCAGGTGCTGCACAACCTGGCCCAGATCAACGGGGTGCGCGGTGCACGGCGTCGCTAGCACCCAAGTGTGAAAAACTGGCGTGATCGCCGCGTGAGTTTTGAGAAGCCGGATTTCCGCGCTATACTAGCGAGCTCTTCAGGCGCGTAGCTCAGTTGGTTAGAGCACCACCTTGACATGGTGGGGGTCGTTGGTTCGAATCCAATCGCGCCTACCAAATCTGCTGAACCAGGTTCGCGGGTTTGGAAAGTCATGAAGAGCAGCTGCTCTGGACGAAACGCGCAAGCGCTTCGGCAGCACCAAGAATTCCAGGCGCGTAGCTCAGTTGGTTAGAGCACCACCTTGACATGGTGGGGGTCGTTGGTTCGAATCCAATCGCGCCTACCAAATGCGGTAGCAATACCTCGGCACATCAAAGCCCGGCTGCATCAGCGTCCGGGCTTTTTGCTTGGTGGGTCCAAATCTGCCCGCGTGTCGGCGACGCCACCGGCGGTGGAGGCCATCCGTGAAGATGCCCATGCGCATGGCATCGCGCAGCGTCAACAATGCGCGCTCGCCAAACTGCCCTGCATTGCACTCATGATCTTGTTGTCCCGCCTGCTTCGCCCCACGCTGCTTGTTCTGGCGGCGCTGGGACTCGGTGGGTATGCTTGGGCGGCGGACGGCCCCTCGCTGGCCCGCATCAAGGCCACGGGGGTGGTGGTGATGGGCTATCGGCCCGCCTCCCTGCCTTTTTCCTATCTGGACGACAAGCTTAAGCCCATCGGCTATTCCATCGAGCTCTGCGATCGCGTGATCGCGGCGCTCAAGCTGCAGCTCAAGCTGCCCGAGCTGGAGACCAAGCGCATTGCCGTGAGCTCGGCCACCCGCATGCCCCTGGTGGCCAATGGCACGCTGGACATGGAATGTGGCATCACCACCCACACGGCGGAGCGCGCGCGCAGCCAGGCCTTTTCCATCACCACCTTCGTCACCGAGACCAAGCTGATGTCCCGGCGTGCGGACGCCTTCCAGACGCTGGCCGATCTGCGCGGCAAGTCCGTGGTTTCCACCATCGGGACGACCAGCATCCAGCATCTGCATGCGGTCAATGAGCAGCAGGATCTCGGCATACGCCTGATCGCGGGCCTGGACGACCCCGAGGCCTTTCATCTGCTGCAGACCGGCCGCGCCCGCGCCTTCATGATGGACGATGTGCTCTTGCGCAGCCTGCAGGCCCAGGTGAGCGGCGGCGAGGGCTATGTGATCTCCGATCGCGCGCTCACGGTGGAGCCCTACGCCATCGGCTTGAGCCGGGATGATCCCGCGTTCAAGCGCATGGTGGACGAGGTGCTGGCCGGTCTGTATCGCAGCGGCGAGATCCAGCAGATCTACAAGCGCTGGTTCGAGTCGCCCATCCCACCCAAGGGCATCAATCTGCGCATGCCCATGAGCGAGGCCTTCAAGCGCGTGATCGCCAACCCGACCGACACGCCCGATCCCGCGTTCTATCGCTGAACCTGCTCCAGCTTTTCCAAGCGGGTGCCGCCGATCCGGCTTTGCCGGGCGGCCGGCACCGCCCCCTTGAGGGGGCTCGCGAAGCGAGTAGGGGGTGGGCTATCGGAAGCTGTCGATGTCGATGCCGTGGCGGTGCAGCTTGTCGTAGAGCGTCTTCTTGGCAATGCCCAGCAGCTCCATGGCCGCGGGCACCTTGCCCTGGGTGCGGCGCAGGGCCTGCTCGATCAGGGCCTTCTCCACCACATCCATCTGGCGGGCCAGGTTCAGGGGTGGCACATCCTGCAGCAGGGCGCTGCTGTCCAGATTGTCCAGGGCAAGCACGAAGCGGTCGGCCGCATTGCGGATCTCGCGCACATTGCCCGGCCAGTCATGCGCCATCAGCTCGCGCAGGCCATCGGCACTGAGCTCGGGGGCGCTGCGCTCATAGCGGGCGCAGGCCTGGGCCACGAAATGCTGGAAGAGCAGGGGAATGTCCTCGCGCCGCTCGCGCAGCGGCGGGATGCGCAGCGTGGCCACATTGAGCCGGTAGTAGAGGTCGCTGCGGAACTTGCCCTGCTCGCCCAGCTCGCGCAGATCGGCTTTGCTGGCCGCCACGAAGCGCACATTGATGGGCAGTTCCTCGTTGGAACCCAGGCGCTCCAGGCGCCGCTCCTGCAGCACGCGCAGCAGCTTGATCTGCAGCGCAATGGGCATGGTCTCGATCTCGTCCAGCAGCAGGGTGCCGCCGTTGGCATGCTCGATCTTGCCGATGCGGCGCTTGGCGGCCGAGGTGAAGGAGCCGGGCTCATGGCCGAAGAGCTCGCTCTCGAACAGGGCCTCGGGCAGGCCGCCGCAGTTGATGGCCACGAAGTTGCGGTCGCGCCGCGCGCTTTGGTCATGCAGACAGCGTGCCACCAGCTCCTTGCCGGTGCCGGTCTCGCCCAGGATCATCACATCGGCCGAGGTGCTGGCCAGATTGAGGATCTGGCGCCGCAGCTGCTGCATGGCGGGCGAGTTACCGAGCAGCGCGGCCTCGATGCCGGTGGCCTGCTGGAGCTGGCTGCGCAGGCGCTCCGCGCTGCCTCGCAGCAAGCGGGTGTCCAGCGCGCGCCGGGCCGTATCGATCAGGCGCTCGGGCGCAAAAGGCTTCTCGATGAAGTCGTAGGCGCCGTCGCGCATGGCCTGCACCGCCATGCCCACATCGCCATGGGCCGTGATCAGGATCACCGGGATGCTGGCATCCACGGCCTGCACATGGGCCAGCAGGGCGCGCCCATCCATGCCCGGCAGCCGTACATCGCTGATCACGATGATCTGCGCTCCGGCGCTGATATGCGGCAGGGCCTCCTCGGCCGAGCGGCAGGGTATGGCGTTCAGGCCGGCCAGCTCCAGGGTCTGGGTCAGGCTGACGCGCACCGGCAGATCGTCCTCCGCGAAGACGATGCTGTATCCCTCAAACATGCTGTGTTGCTTCCTCTACGGCATCCCAGGTCACGACGGCCAGATCGAACTCGAAGACCATGCCCTGGGACTGGCGTTCGGCGCGCAGGGTGCCGCCGAACTCGTGCACGATTTTCGATGAGATCACCAGGCCCAGGCCCAGGCCCTCGCCGGCCGGCTTGGTGGTGAAAAAGGGTTCAAACAGGCGCGGCAGCAGCGCCTCGTCCAGGCCGCGTCCGCTGTCGACCACCCGCACGAGGACCCGATCCTGGCCTTGGGGCAGCGCGTCGATGCACAGCACGCGAATGGGTTCCCCCTTCATCGCGTCCAGTGCGTTGCCCACCAGATTGACCAAGACCTGCTGCAGGCGGTTGGCCTCGCAGTACACCCGCAGTCCGGCCGCGACCCGCAGCTGCAGCTCGATGTGCTCATCGCGCAGCCGATGCTGGAAGAGCAGCAGGGCCGCATGCACCGAATCCAGCAGCGAGACCGGCGCGGTGATGAGCTCGTTGCGCCGTGCAAAGCTCTTGAGCTGGCGCGTGATCTGGCCCATGCGCTCCACCATCTCGTCCATGATCCGCAGGTTCTCGGCCACCGCCTGGGGCTTGCCGGCCTCCAGCAGCAGCTGGGAGTTGCGGGCGAGGGCGCGCAGGGCCGTGAGCGGCTGGTTCACCTCGTGCGAGATGCCGGCCGACATCTGGCCCAACACGGCCAGCTTGCCGGCCTGCACCAGCTCATCCTCGGCCTGCAGGCGCTGGGCGATCTGGCGCTTAAGCTCGGCATTGGCATTGAGCAGCTCGGCGGTGCGCATGTCCACCACCCGCTCCAGCTGGGCATGCGCCTGCTGCAGCTCCGCCTTGGCCTGGAAGACCTGGTGCAGGGCGCGGCGACGCGAGGCCAGATAGAGCGCTACCAGGCCCAGACTGGCGCCGAAGGCCGCGCCGCTCCAGCCCGCTTGGCGGGCCTGGCGCCAGACCTCGCTCGGGTCGGACAAGGCCACCATGCGCAGGCCCAGCGGAACCAGCAGGCGCTCCTGGGCCAGCAGCAGGGGCCCCTCGATCACCCTGGGCTTGTCCTCCAGGGGCGGAACTCTGACCAGACCCGCATTGCTGCCGGCCAGCCGGCGCGGGTCGACGCCCACGCTGGTGAAGGGCGACTCCGGGTAGTGGCCGCTGAGGCGCAGCGCCTGCCGTCTGGCCTCATCGGCCTGGCCCAGCACAAAGAACTTCCAGTAGGGCACCGAACTCATGATGATCACGTCCTGCTCGTCCGCGACCAGCAGGCGCTCGCCCTGGCTGCGCAGGCCCAGATCCACCCAGGTGGCCTCCAGCGGGGCCAGGCTTAGGCGCACCACAATCACGCCCAGCAGCCGCTCCTGCTGGCGTACGGGCTGCAGCAGAAAGAAGTCGCTACTGCGCCCCTCCGAGTCGGTGGCAAAGAAGTGCCGTCGGTCGCTGGCAATGGCCTCGGCCAGACGCCGGGGCGCGGGGCTGTCGTCGCTGGCGGCCAGCACCCGGGCCTGAGCGTCTGCCACCAGGATCTGCATCGTGCCTGCCCGCACGTTCACCCGGGCCAGGGTCTGGTGGGCGCGTTGGCGCAGGGTCATGTCTTGCGGATTTCTCAGCAAGGCCTGCAGGCTGTCGTCCACGGCCAGCAGACTGGGCAGATAGCTGTGCCGACCGAGCTCGGCCTCCAGATTGGAGGCGTAGAGCTCCAGCCGCTCATTGGCCAGGGCTTCCAGATGGGACAGCCCGGCACTCTCGCTCAGACGCTGGCCCAGCAGCCAGCCCAGCAGCATCAGGGCTACCGTGACATAGCTCAGGAAACTGGGGCGGCTCAGGCGGCGACTCAGTCGCTCGCGCCAGCGGAGCAGGGCGTCTTTCTGAAACATGGGGCGGGGTGCAATGCGGCGCAGTGTGCCGCAGGCAGCCACTCTTTGTGCGCCGCGTCCGCTGCTTTTTGCGCCGAGGCGGAAAACCGCACCGTGCGAAAGGGGTGTTGTGTGGATTTCCGCCCTGTGATGCGCTGCCCTCTGGTGCATCCAGGTGTCAGTCTGGTGAATCCAGCCGCAAACTGGGGTTTGATGCCGCTCAAACCTCGGTGATTACCCGCATTCATGGCTTTTTGGCATATGGATTGCAAACAGCCTGGCCCAGTAGGCGGCTCGGCCGTCATCCAACTGAAGGGGCTTTATGGAAATCTTTTTCCAGCAAATCATCAACGGGCTGGTGCTGGGAAGCATGTATGCCTTGGTGGCCTTGGGGTACACGATGGTGTACGGGATCAT
>NZ_SNXE01000011.1 GCF_004362405.1 Roseateles asaccharophilus | reverse complement strand
ACCTGCAGCCGCGCCCCCAGGTTGATCAGCGTCACCGCACGTTCGATCTGGCGGGCTTCGGTCAGGATGCTCTTTTGACGCATGGTGGGCTCTCTGTGAGTCGGGTCTTGATCTTTGCGGGGCCAGCGCCGGGCCGCTATTCATTGAAGTGAAAGGCGGCCCCGCCGTCGCGAGTCGCAGACTCGCACCCCCTCGGGGGGTGGTCACGCGTACCCGCGTGACCGGGGGTCAATCGTTCAGGCGGCTTCGGCGTGGCGGCCAGCCATCAAGATGCTGGCGTGCAGGCGCGACACCTGGTCGTTGGCCGCGGTCTTGCCATGGCTGGTCAGCAGGCCCCACACCAGGTCGTCATCCATGCGGAAGCGGCACAGCAGGGTGTTGCCCGAGGCAATCTTCATCATCTGCGCCGGGCTCAGCGTGCCAATCAGCGTGGCCGTATCCTCCGAGATGCCCAGGCGATACAGCGCCTGCTCCCGGTCTCCTCGGATCAGGCTCTGCGCCAGCATCAGGTACGACAGGTTCGCTTCGCGAATCTCGGCAAGGATCTGGTCTGCGTTCATCTCGGCTCTCCTGTGGCGTTGCGTTAGCTTGCTGCGCATTGTGAAGATCGGAACAAGACCCAAACATCAGCCCATTTCTCTGTCTTCTGTCTCCCTGCCGGGCGGGGCCCTGTAGGAACTTGCCCTACAAGACCCGGGCACGCGCGGCACAGACAGGCCAGGAATCCCAGCCTTATCCACCCATGAGAGGAGAGGCTCCGTCCCTATAGTGCGCCCAGGCCATACAAGGACCGCCGCATGATTCCACGCATCCTGCACATCATCTGGGTCGGAGACGAATCCAAGCGCCCCGACAACTGCATCGCCACCTGGTGCGAGCACAACCCCGATTGGGAGGTGCGGGTCTGGGGCAACCAGGACCTGGCCGAGTTCGGCTGGATCAATGCCCGCCATATGCGTGCGATGGCCGGCCGCGAGCTCAATGGCGTGGCCGATCTGATGCGCTGGGAGATCCTCTACCAGCAGGGCGGCTTTGTGGTGGATGCCGACAGCATCTGCCGCCGTCCCCTGGCGCCCTGGCTCTTCGAGGGCGAGGCCTTTGCCTGCTGGGAGAACGAGCTGGCACGCCCGGGCCTGATCGCCGCCGGCTATGTGGCCTCGGTGCCCGAGAACCCCTTCTTCGGCCAGCTGATCCTCGACTTGCAGAACACCGAGACCGTGGTGGATCGCATGGCCTGGCAGAGCGTGGGCCCGCAGTTCCTCACCGAGGCGCACCGCCGCCACAACTACACGGGCCTGACGATCTGGCCCAGTCACTTCTTCATCCCACGCCACTTCACCGGCTTGGAGTACAGCGGCCAGGGCATGGTGTTCGCGGACCAGGAATGGGCCAGCACCCGCCGCACCTATGACCAGCTCTACAAGCGGAAGGTCGCATGAGCACCGAGAACAGCTTCGACGAGATCTGCTCGCCGCTGGAGCGCGCCCACCCGCCCTTCTTCGTGCAAAAGCAGTATGTGGGCGACGACCTCAAGGGCCGCTCGCGGGTGGATGTCTTCCGCCAGATCTGCGAGGGCAAGCGCGTGCTCCATGTGGGCTGCGTGGACTGGCCCATCACCGATCTGCAGCGCTCCCTGCATCTGCAGCTGGACAGCTGCTGCACGCTGGACGGTTTTGACATCCACCCCGAGGCCTTCGAGATCATGCAGCCCCATGTGCGCGGCCGCCTGTTCTCGGACTGGAGCCAGGTGCAGGGCCCTTACGACCTGGTGCTGGTGCCCGAGGTGCTGGAACACGTGCCCGATGTGCAAGGCTTTCTGCGCCAGCTCGATGCGGTGGGTGCGAGCCAGTACGTGATCACCGTGCCGGACGCCTACAGCTGCTTCGCCGGCCACTTCGACTACTCCAAGGGCGTGCAGACCTTTGTGGAGGTGGTCCACCCCGACCACAACTGCTGGTACACGCCCTACACCCTGGCCAATGTGCTGCGCAAGTACACGCCCTGGAGCCTGCAGGGCATGTGGTTCTTCAACCGCATCTCCCTGCTGGCCGTGGCCACGCGCGCCACGAGCTCGGCCTGATTCCACCCGCGGTCGACCGGCTTCACCGGCTCGGCCGCCCCGCAAGAACACCCCAAGCCCATGGCCACCAAGCCCCACCCTGCCCTCGCCCAGCCCCAGCTGCTGCAAAAGGTGCAGACCCTGCTCAATGAGCGCCGCTGGACTCAGGCGGCCGACTTGCTGCAGCAAGCCCTGGGGCAGCGCCCGCGCGACGCGGGCCTGTGGCTGACCCTAGCACGCACACTGCGCCAGGCCGGTGACTTCAGCGCCTGTCTGCGGGCAGCGCAGCAGGCCCAGGATCTGGCGGCGGGCGTGTCGGAGGAGCTTCGCCTCCAGGCCGCCCACCTCGCCGCCCAGGCCGCCACGGTGCTGGACGACTTCCGCAGCGTGCTGCGCCATGCCGAGCAGGTCCCGGAGGGCGCCCGCAGCCTGGATCTGCTCAAGCAGCTGGGCGCCGCCCACAACCGCCTGGGCGACCCCCAGGCCGCCGTGGCGCCGCTGATGCAGGCGCTGACGCTCAAGATCGATGATCGCGACGCCTATATGGAGCTGGGCTTTGCCTTCCACTCCCTCAAGATGCACGAGGAGGCCGCCGAGTGCTTCCGGACCCTGTCCGTGCTCTACCCCGAGCATCTGGGGGCCCAGGCCTATCTGATCCAGCTCGAGCAGCATGCCGCCCGCTGGGAGGGCTGGGAGCAGCGCCTGCAGACCATGCTGGACACCCAGCATCGTGCCTGGGAGCGCGGAGAGAGCGCCTTCAGCGTGCCCTTCACCCTGGTGGGGCAGCCGCATCACCCCCAGCAGATGCTGGAAGCCACCCAGCTGACGGCGCGCCATGTCTGCCGCGCCATCAAGCCCCTGCCACCCGCACCCGCGCACAAGCCGGGCGCCAGGCTGCATATCGCCTATCTGTCCAATGACTTTCAGGCTCATGCCACGGCCACCCTGCTGACCGAGGTGCTGGAACACCATGACCGCAGCCGTTTCGAGATCAGCCTGCTCTCGCACAGCCCGGCCGATGGCTCGGCCCTGCGCGAACGCCTGATAAAGGCCTGCGATCGCTTTGAGGAGATCGGCCACCTGGACCTGCCCGGCACCGCACATCGCGTGCGCGAACTGGGCGTGGACATCCTGATTGACCTCAAGGGCCACACGGCCGGCAGCCGCCTGGCCGCCCTGGCCTACCGCGCCGCCCCGCTGCAGGTCAGCTGGCTGGGATTCCCGGGCACCACCGGCATGCCGGAGGTGGACTACCTGATCGGGGACCCCATCGTCACGCCACTTGAGCACGCCCCCTTCTATAGCGAATGCATCGCCCAGATGCCGCATTGCTATCAGCCCAATGACCGGCAGCGCGAGCGCCCCCTGCCGCCGTCTCGCAGCGAACTGGGGCTGCCCGAGCAGGCCCTGGTCCTGCTGAGCGCCAATCAGATCTACAAGCTCAATGCCCCGCTGTTTGACGCCTGGTCACAGATCCTGAAGGCGCTGCCCGAGGCCGTGATCTGGCAGCTGAGCGGCGCCGAGCAGGCACAGGAGCGCCTGCATGCCGAGATGGCGGCCCGCGGCGTGGCCCCGGAGCGACTGATCTTCATGCCCAAGCTGCCCCTGGGCCCGCATCTACGTCGTCTGGCGGCGGCCGATCTGGCGCTCGACAGCTGGCCCTGCAACGGCCACACCACCAGCAGCGACGCCCTCTGGGCCGCCGTGCCCGTGCTCACCCTGCAGGGAGAGCCCTTTGCCGGCCGGGTCTGTGCCAGCCTGCTGCACAGCGTGGGCATGCCCGAGCTGATCTGCACGGATACGCAAAGCTATATCCATCGGGTCTGCGAGCTGGGGCGCGATCCCGCGCAACGTGCGGCGCTGCGGGAGCGGCTTGTCAAGGCCAGGGACGAGTCGGCCCTGTTTGATGCGCCGCGCTTCGCCCGGGATCTCGAGCAACTCTTGCTGCGCATGTGGCAGCGCCACGCGGACGGCTTGCCGCCGGCCGCCCTGCCCGCGCAACACTAATACGGCGCCTTCTTGCGGGGGTGGCCGGGCGCACAGCCCGGCGCCGAACCAAGCCGGCCCGGCATGCCAGCCAGGCCGGGCACTGACGCGAGGCGGGCACCACGGTTGGCCCCGGCCTCGGGGCGCGGCTCAGGGCTGCGCCGGGACTTCCAAAGCCTGCAGGCGAGCCAGCTCGGTGCGCGCCACGAGTTCCAGGCCGGGCGCTTCCTCGCGCAGGCTGCTGAGGGCAGCGCCCTCACGCAGCAGCTGGCTCAGCGTCGCCAGCGCCGCCTGGCGTTCACCCAGACCCGACTGCGCGAAGCCCAGGGCATACAGACTGGCGCCATGCGCGGGGCGCTGCGCCAGCGCCTGCTCGGCATAGGCCCGGGCCTGATTCAGCTCACCGGTGGCCAGCAGCAGCGCAGCCATATCACTGAGCAGCTCATAGCTCAGCGGCTCCAATTCCAGCGCATGCTGCAGCAGGCCCAGACCCAGGCCGACACGCCCGCACTGCACCTCGGCAAATGCGGCGTTGCGGGCCTGAGCCAGCAGCAGGCTGGCCTCGGCAGCGGTTTCAACCGTCACCGGTGCGCTGACGTTGGGCGTGGACAAGGAAAGTCGTGCATTCATGGGGTTCTCCATGGCTTCTGATCTCGGACTCGCGATCCAGAACACCATGAGCCATGGGCGCCATGTATCGGCCGCGATGCTCGGGACTTTAGGGATGCGCCCCGCACGCAGTCTCCGGAATAGCAAGCCCAAGACCTCGTACCTCAAAGGATATGCATCGCCAGGCCGGCCGAAATCCCAAGCAGGGCCGGCACCGGCAAGCACCGGACCAGCGCCCTGTTTCAGCCACACAAGACAAGGATCAACCCGCAGCGCAGACGACCTACACAGCCCCGGCTCTGCCGGAATCGACAAACAAGACGGTTCCGCCAGCGCTTATCCATCGATCAGCCTCTTGACAAACAGCGCTCAAGTTTCCGCTTGCGCTGTCCGATAGCCATTCCAACGGGTCTGGAAACAGACGCGTGGTCCGGTGAGGAGGCCACAGATTGATGCCCCGCAAGGGGATTCAGGCTGCATGGTTGACTGCCGCCGGGCGAGCTCGGGCCGAGGCAACTCGGCACGCCTCGGGGCGGTGCGCGCAAGCGCATCACCCAAGCACGTCGGCACTTAGCCGGGAAATCTTGTAGCTGAAATAGGAGAGCGCATCATGCCCGCCATCATCAACACCAATATCAATTCGCTGAACGCCCAGCGAAACACCAATTCGGCGCAGCTGTCCCTGTCCACCTCCATGCAGCGCCTGTCCTCCGGCCTGCGTGTGAACTCGGCCAAGGACGACTCCGCAGGCCTGGCCATTGCCGAGCGCATGCAGGCCCAGGTCCGCGGCATGAACGTCGCCATGCGCAATGCCAACGACGGCATCTCGCTGGCCCAGACTGCGGAAGGCGCGCTGGGCAAGGTGAGCGACTCGCTGCAGCGCATGCGCGAACTGGCTGTCCAGGCTCGCAATGCCACCAACACCACCGACGACAAGACCTCGCTGGACAAGGAATTCGGTGAGCTGGCCAAGGAAATCCAGCGCGTGCTGGGCGGCACCACCTTCAACGGCCGCGCCATCCTCGCCAGCACCGATGCCGGCACCCAGACCTTCCAGGTCGGCGCCAACACCAGCACCAACGACGTGGTGGAAGTGGTGACCACAGACATGACCGCGAACAGCGATGTCAAGGCAGTGGCCGGCGACGACAACCAAGGCGCCAACCGCGCTGCCATCACGGGTGACGCAGCTGCCATCAAGACGGTGATCGATAACATCGACAAGGCCATCAACACCGTCAACGGAGAGCGCGCAACGCTGGGCGCCTCGCAGAACCGCTTCGACGCGGTGATCGCCAATCTGCAGGTCTCGGTGGAGAACCAGAGCGCCGCGCGCAGCCGCATCATGGATGCCGACTACGCGTCCGAAACCGCCAACCTGGCCCGTGCGCAGATCCTGCAGCAAGCCGGTAACGCGATGATCGCCCAGGCCAACCAGATGCCGCAGCAAGTGCTGTCGCTTCTTCGATGACCCTGGGCCAGCCGAGCTGGCCCTGATGAACCAAAGCGTAACGGCGGAAGCAACAGGTCCGCCAGCTCAAGCACCATAAGCGCCGCCCACCTCGGGCGGCGCATTCAGGTCACAGGAGCAAGGAAAGTCTCAAGTCAATCCTGGTGTCGTCGATAACCCATCCAACGGGTCCGAGAAAGCAAAGGACTGCGTGGTCCGGTGAACCGGCGCTGCATGACATAGGGTCGTGCGGCAAGGAAGTCGGACGGTTATCGAGCCGAAAGATCCGGACAGAGCGGCGTATGCCGTGCGTTCTCTGATAGACACCGAAAGGATTGAACCATGCCCGCCATCATCAATACCAACATCGCTTCCCTGAACGCCCAACGCAACACCTCGGCCACCCAGTTGTCCATGAGCACGTCCATGCAGCGTCTGTCCTCGGGTCTGCGCGTCAACTCGTCCAAGGACGATGCGGCCGGTCTGGCCATTGCCGAGCGCATGCAAGCCCAGGTGCGCGGCATGAATGTGGCCATCCGCAATGCCAACGACGGCATCTCCCTGGCTCAGACGGCCGAAGGCGCGATGGCCAAGGTCGGCGACGCGCTGCAGCGCATGCGTGAGCTGGCCGTGCAGGCTCGCAACGCGACCAACACCACCGAAGACAAGACCTCGCTGGACAAGGAGTTCGGCGAGCTTGCCAAGGAAATCCAGCGCGTGCTGGGCGGCACCACCTTCAACGGCAAGGCCATCCTGGCGGCGACCGATGCAGGCACCCAGACCTTCCAGGTCGGCGCCAACACCACCGCCAACGATGTGGTGGATGTGGTCACCACCGACATGACGGCCAACACCGACATCAAGGCCGTGGCTGGCGATGACAACCAGGGCGCCAATCGCGCCAGCATCATCGGTGACGCCGCCGCGCTGAAGACCGTGGTCGACAATATCGACAAGGCCATCAACCTGGTCAGCGGTGAGCGCGCCACCCTCGGTGCCGCCCAGAACCGCTTCGAGGCTGTGATCTCCAATCTGCAGGTCTCGGTGGAGAACCAGAGCGCCGCACGCAGTCGCATCATGGATGCCGACTTCGCGAGCGAAACGGCCAACCTCAGCCGAGCGCAGATCCTGCAGCAGGCGGGCACGGCCATGGTGTCCCAAGCCAACCAGGCGCCGCAGCAGGTTCTGCGTCTGCTCCAGTAAAGCAACCAGCACCCATAAGGGCAGCGAACTCGGCAGACGCCGGCGTCGCTGCCTTTTCTTTTGGCCGTTGTTTAGGGCCTTAATCGGGCTTTAGAAACGGCGAGGCACTCGCAGAATTCGTTCCATCGGGCTTGCGAAAGCGGGTCCGACCCCGGACCCAGGTCCGGCTCGGTAGGCAAGACCTGTCACCGAGCCTCGGCCTGAGACTCACGCTGATATTGGGATCAGGCCGGGGGAACGTAACTGCAGGAGTGCTGAAATGCCCCAGACCATCAATACAAACATTGCCTCGCTGAACGCGCAGCGCAATCTGAATTCTTCGCAGTCTTCGCTTGGCGTCTCGATGCAGCGGCTCTCTTCGGGCCTGCGCGTCAACTCCGCCAAGGACGATGCGGCAGGTCTGGCCATTGCCGAGCGCATGAACTCCCAGGTGCGCGGCATGAATGTCGCCATCCGCAATGCCAATGACGGTATTTCGCTGGCCCAGACGGCAGAAGGCGCGCTCGGCAAGATGGCCGACACGCTGCAGCGCATGCGCGAACTGGCGGTTCAGGCGCGCAACGCCACCAACACCAGCGCCGACCGTGTCTCCCTGGGTCAGGAATTCCGGGAACTGGCCAATGAGATCAGCCGCGTCATCGGCGGCACCACCTTCAACGGCAAGACCATCCTGGCCGGGGCGGACTCAGGCACCCAGACCTTCCAGGTGGGCCCCAACACCACCCCCAACGACACCATCGATGTGTTCACGTCCGACCTGACCGCGGACACGAGCATCATTGCGGTCACCGACCCGGCCCAGTCGACCATCAACGACACCTCTGACGCGACCACGCTGAAGACCGTGATCGACAATATCGATGTGGCCATCAACACCGTCAGCTCCCAGCGCGCCGTGCTGGGCGCCTCGCAGAATCGCTTCGAGGCCGTGATTGCAAATCTGCAGATTTCGGTGGAAAACCAGAGTGCCGCTCGCAGCCGCATCATGGATGCCGACTACGCGGCCGAAACCTCCAGCCTGAGCCGAGCGCAGATCCTGCAGCAGGCCGGCAACGCCATGGTGGCGCAGGCCAACCAGCTCCCGCAGCAGGTCCTGTCCCTGTTGCGCGGCGGCTGACGGCGGCCGGCTCATCGCCACACCCTGCACATCCGGCCGGCCCGCAGCCCACCTGCGCGCCGGCCTTAAGTTCTTGATCCATCGGCCGATAAAGCCCTCACCCGCCTCCCCCACGGGAAGCATGGAGTCGCGTCATGCCAACCATCACTTCCGCCGGCATCGGCAGCAATCTTGATGTGGAGTCCATCATCAAGGCGATGGTCAATGTCGAACGCGTGCCCATCAGCCAGTTGCAGACGCGCACCGACGGACTCAAGACCCAGCTCTCGGCCTACGGCAAGGTGCAAAGTGCACTCTCGGCGCTGCGCGATGCCGCCGCCAAGCTGAACAATCCCGACAGCTGGGGGGCCAATGTCGCCAGCTCCAGCGATGCCACGGCAGTGCAGGTCAGCGCGGGCGGCAACAATGTCGCCGGCACCACCGTCGTGACGGTGAGTCGGCTGGCCAGCGCACAGTCGATTGCCAGCAAGCCCCTGGCGGCCGCCCCCGCAAGCGTGGGCACCGGCAGCCTCACCATCGAGCTCGGCAAGTGGAACGCAGACCAGAGCGCCTTCACTGCCAAGAGCGGCGTCAGCGCCATCACCATTGACATCGCCCCGGGCGAAGACCAGATCACCCAGATCCGCGACAAGATCAATGCCGCCAAGGCTGGTGTGGTGGCCTCCATCGTCACCGATGCCTCGGGCCCGCGCCTGGTGATGCGCTCGGCCGAAACCGGCGAGAACAATGGCTTCCGGGTCACGGTGGCCGATGCCGATGGCAACCCGGGCGATGACCAGGGTCTGTCGGCCCTGGCCTTCGACCCCAGCGCCGGTATCACCTCGGCCACCCAGAACCAGGCGGCTGCCAATGCCCTGGCCACGCTCAACGGCCAGCCCGTCAGCACCGAGAGCAATGTGCTCAAGGACAGCATTGACGGTCTGACCATCACCCTGCTCAAGACCACGGTCAGCCCCACGTCCAGCGGCGAGGTCACCCTCAATCTGGCGCAGGATCGCGAAGGCCTCAAGAAGTCGATCAACGACTTCGTGAGCGCCTACAACAGCCTCGCCACCCTGGTGCGTGACCAGACCAAGTACGACGCGGCCACCAAGACCCGCGGCACCCTGCAGGGCGATTCCGCCGTGGTGGGCGTCCAGGGCCAGCTGCGCGGCCTGATGGCAGGCTCCACCTCCCTGGCCGGCGCCTTCGGCCGCCTGGCCGACATCGGCCTGGACCCGGCGGCCGACGGCTCGCTCAAGCTCAATGCCAGCAAACTGGACAAGGCCCTGGCCAAGCTGGATGATCTGAAAAGCTTCTTCATGGGTCTGGACGTTGGCAACCCCGATAACGACGGCTTTGCGCAACGGGTGCGGCGTTTTGCCGACGCAGCCCTGGGCAGCGAGGGCCGCATCAGCAGCCGCCAGAAGGGGCTGCAGGACCTCATCAGCGCCAACGGCAAGCGCACCGAGCAGTTGGAGAACCGGGTGGAGCTGGTCGAGAAGCGCCTGCGCGCCCAGTACACCGCGCTGGACAAGAATATGGGCCAGCTCAACGGCCTCTCGGCCTATGTCAGTCAGCAGATGGCCATGCTGAACCGCCGCTAAGACACGGCGCCACGGGGTCACGGTGCGCCGTCCACCACCGCACCCGCCTCAAGACTCGCAACAACGCCCGGTTCCAGCCGGGCGTTTTTCATGGCGCGCCGCCGTGCAAGCGCGGCGCGGGCATCGCACAGAATGTTGCACGCTGGCCGGGAGCCGGCTCAAGTTTCCCCGAAGGCGGCCGAAGTCACTAACAACAAGGCCCCAACGGAACGAGACACTATGTACGGCAACGCCTCCCCCTTTGCAGCGCGCACCCATCGCGGCAGCGCCATGTACAGCAAGGTGGGTCTTGAGACCGATGTGCTGAATGCCAGCCCGCACCGCCTCGTGGCCATGCTCTTCGACGGGCTGAACGATGCGATGAGCCAGGCCCGCGGCGCCATCGCCGCCGGGAATGTGGAGCTCAAGAGCCGGTCGCTGACGCGGGCGGTGCGCATTCTGGACGAAGGCCTCAAGGCTGCACTGAATATGGAGAGCGGCCAACTCTCCACCGACTTGCGCGATCTCTACGCCTATATGTGCCTGCGCCTGACCCATGCCAATCTGCACGGCGACAGTGCCGCCATCGAGGAATGCCAGCAGCTGCTGGCCCCGGTGCGAGAGGCCTGGGCCAGCATTGGCGCCGAGATGGACCGCAGCCGTCACGCCCCCGCAAGAGCCGCCTGAGAAGCGGCCACCCTCACTCACACCGATTCATCTGCGGACCACGCCCATGAACACCCAACTTCTGAGTTACTACGAAGCCATCGAGCAGGCCAGTGCCGACATGCTCAACGCCGCCCGCTCCGGCAACTGGGATGAAGTGGTCAAGCTTGAAGGCGCCTGCGTGCTGCTGATCTCGCAGCTCAAGCACGCGGCCTCCCGCGATCAGCTGGCCCCCGAGGAGGCCAAGCTCAAGACCCGTATCATGCAGCGCATCCTGCTCAACGATGCCGAGATCCGACACTTGGCCGAGCCCTGGCTAGAGGACCTGGACCGCGTGATGAGCGGCAAGAGCAAAATGGTTCACTGACCCCCGAGCGGCCCGGCATGCACCGGGCCTTTTGCCCTATGAGTCAAACTGCTGCCGCGCCCCACTCCGAAGACTTCCGCGTTGCCGCCGAGCCCGAGATCGAGGCCTGGCTGCGCCAGCTGCTGCAGCAACAGACAACGCTGCAGCTCAGCACACCGGGTGGCCAGAGCGTCGGCAGCCGCATCTGGAACATCGATCCCGAGCGCCACGCCCTGAGCCTGGAGGCCCAGGGCAGCGCCCAGATCCTGCAAGCCCTGATTGACAGCCCCGAGGTCATGGCCGTGGCCTATCTGGACCAGATCCGACTGGAGTTCCAGCTGGCCCCGCTGGTGCTGGTAAAAAGTCCGACCATGGACACCCTGCGCGCGCCCTGGCCGCAGCAGCTCTATCGCTTCCAGCGCCGTGAAGCCTTCCGGGTCGAGCCCCTGGGCTCACCGCGCGCCCTGCTTCAGCATCCCGACCATCCCGATATGGCCCTGCAGCTGCGGGTGCTGGATCTCAGCGCCACCGGCCTGGCCCTGTTGCTGGCACCCGGTCTGCCGCGCCCGCAGATCGGGCAAGCCCTCAGCAGCGTCCAGGTGGAGCTGGAGCGGGACAAGCACTTTGTCTGCGATCTGCGCATCCAGCATGTCTACGAGACCGACGCCGGCCTGCGCCTGGGCTGCGCCTTTGTGAGACTGCCCCAGGGGGCGGATCGCACCCTGCAGCTCTATATCGATCAGACCCAGAAGCGCCAGCGCCTGCTGCGCAAGTCCTGATCGAGGGTCGGGACCGCACGACACGCAGGGAGCCAGCCCTGCCAGGTCCTCGCGAGGGCCACGGCCTGCGGCTTTGGCCGCCGCAGGACGTCAGGGTGGCGAAGCCCTACACCTGCATATTCATGATCTCTGAGTAGGCAGAGACCAGACGGTTGCGCACCTGCAGGGTGGCCTGGAAACCGATCTGCGCTTTTTGCATCGCGATCATGGTGTCTTCCAGGCTGACATTGGGGTTGTCCAGCTGAACCTCGCGCTGCATGCGGCTGGCCTCGGTCTGTGCCTGGCTGACGCTCTTCATGGCCTGGGCCATGGCATCGCCGAAGCTCGCTCCACCCTTGACGGCCGGCGTCAGTGGCTGCCCGTTCACGGCCAGACCGGCGCGTGCGGCGGCCTGAGCGAAATCGAAGGGTTTGAGCTTGAGGTCCATGACGGGTTCTGCCTTGGACTGAATCCTAAGCACAGATGCGCGCGCCAATGGGGGGAACTGCACTCGGTTCATCGGCCTGTTCCCGGCTTTCTTGAGGGGGGCTTTCCGAATAATGAGGGCCAACGGGCAAGCCCTGCGCTCTCCCGTGTGAAACCGCACAAAAAACACCGGCCCCATGGACAACGCCCTCGCCACTCCCGCAGCCACCGCCCTGGTGGAACCGGTTCAAGCCGCCCAACCGGCCGGCTTCGCCGCGCGCCTGGCCGCCCTGCCCATGCGCAGCAAGCTGGGCCTGGGTCTGGGTCTGGCCACCTTGGCCGCAGCGGTGCTGGCCATCACCCTCTACTCCTCCCAGGGCGACTATCGCCCGGTCTTCACCGGCCTGTCCGACAAGGACGGCGGAGCCGTGATCGCCCAGCTGGCCCAGATGAACGTGCCCTACCGCCACGAGCCGGGCGGCACCATTCTGGTTCCGGCCGCCCAGGTCTACG
This sequence comes from Roseateles asaccharophilus, assembly GCF_004362405.1. Taxonomy (GTDB): domain Bacteria; phylum Pseudomonadota; class Gammaproteobacteria; order Burkholderiales; family Burkholderiaceae_C; genus Kinneretia; species Kinneretia asaccharophila. The sequence continues at coordinate 85,066 of NZ_SNXE01000011.1, read as the reverse complement.
ACGTGCGCATGAAGCTGGCCTCGGCCGGCCTGCCCAAGGGCAGCACCGTGGGCTTCGAGCTCATGGACAAGACCTCCATCGGCCAGACCCAGTTCAATGAACGCCTGAACTTCCAGCGCGCGCTGGAGGGCGAGCTGACCCGCACCATCACCGCCATGGCCGATGTGCAGGACGCCCGCGTGCACCTGGCCATGCCCCAGCAGAACGGCTTCTTCCGCGAGCAGCAAAAGCCCAGCGCCTCGGTCATGCTGACCCTGCGCGGCGGCCGCACCCTGGATCGCGCCCAGGTCGCCGGCATCGTGCATCTGGTCTCGGCCTCGGTGCCCGAGCTCAGCCCCAAGGCCGTGTCGGTGCTGGACAGCACCGGCGCCCTGCTCTCCAACAATCACGAGAACCAGAACGGCCTGGACAGCCAGCAGCTGCAGTACAAGCAGCAGATCGAGGCCAATCTGCACAAGCGCATCTACGAGCTGCTGGAGCCCGTGGTCGGCCGCGACAATCTGCGCGCCACCGTGACCGCCGACCTGGACTTCTCCCAGGTCGAATCCACCGCCGAGGAATACAAGCCCAACCAGGGCGCCAATGCCCAGGCCTCGGTGCGCAGCCAGCAGAGCCAGGAAGCGATCAACGCCAACCCGCAGCTGCCCACCGGCGTGCCTGGCGCCGCCACCAACCAGCCGCCCGTGCCGGCCACGGCCCCCATCAACGGCCAGGCCCAGGCCCTGCAGCCCGCGCAAGGCACGGCCGGCGGCCAGCAAAGCACCCGCCGCGAGAACGTCACCAATTACGAGCTGGACAAGACCGTGCGCGTGACCCGCAACGCGGTGGGTACGGTGCGGCGCCTGAATGCGGCCGTGGTGGTCAACCACCGCAGCGTCACCGATGCAAAGGGCAAGACCACGAGCCAGCCGGTCTCCGCCGAGGAACTGAACAAGCTCAACGAGCTGGTGCGCGAGGCCCTGGGCTACAGCCAGGAACGCGGCGACTCCATCAAGGTGGTGTCCGCGCCCTTCGTGCTGGAGAAGCCCAGCGAGGTGGACGTACCGCTGTGGCAGCAGCCCTGGCTGCTGGAGCTGCTGCGCTCCGCCGCCGTGCCCCTGGCCCTGGTGCTGGTGGCACTGATTGCGGTGTTCGGCCTGGTGCGCCCGGCCATCCGTGCGGCCCGCCCGCCCGAGCCCGAGCCCGCGGCCGCGGCCGGCGCCGAAGCCGGCGCGCAGCTGGACGCCGTGGTGGACGACGCCAACGAGCTGCCCGGCGGCCTGCCCGCCCTGGAGGCTCCGGTCTCCAACGACAAGCTGGAGCGTGCCCGGCTGCTGGCCCGCGAAAACCCGGTGGCGGTGGCCAACATCATGCGCAGCTGGATCCACGGCGAAGAAACCGCCTGAGGCCCTAGGGAGCACAGACCATGGACGATCAAGGCGTAGAAGACGCGGCCATCCTGCTGATGTCGCTGGGCGAGGAGGAGGCCTCCGAGGTCTTCAAGCATCTGCAACCCAAGGAGGTTCAGCGCCTGGGCGAAACCATTGCCAAGCTCAAGGTGATCCCGCGCGACCGCGTGGAATCGGTGCTGACCCGCTTCGATGCGGTGGCCGAGACCCAGAGCATGCTGGTCAACGACACCGACGAATACGTGCGCAATGTGCTGCGCAAGGCCCTGGGCGACGACAAGGCCAATCTGCTGCTGGACCGCATCCTGCAAGGCGGCGATGTCTCCAGCATCGAGAGCCTGAAGTGGATGGACGCCGCCTCGGTGGCCGAGCTGCTGCGCAACGAGCACCCCCAGATCATCGCCGCCATCCTGGCCCATCTGGACTTCGACCAGACCGCCTCCGTGCTCAAGGTCTTCACCGAGCGCCAGCGCAACGAGGTGCTGATCCGCATCGCCACGCTGGACGGCATCCAGCCCATGGCGCTGAAGGACCTCAACGAGGTCATGAGCCAGGTGCTGGCCGGTGGCGAGCGCATGAAGAAGTCGAATCTGGGCGGCGTGAAGACCGCGGCCGAGATCATCAACATGATGGGCTCCTCGGTCGAGGCCTCGGTGCTGGACTACATCCGCGAGGCCGACACCGACCTGGCCCAGAAGATCATGGACAACATGTTCACCTTCGACGATCTGGAGAAGATCGACGACCGCGGCATCCAGGCCGTGCTCAAGGAGGTGCAGAGCGAGTCCCTGGTCGTGGCCCTCAAGGGCGCCAGCACCGAGCTGCGGGAGAAGGTGTTCCGCAATATGTCCAGCCGCGCGGCCGAGACCCTGCGCGAGGACCTGGACTCGCGCGGTCCGGTGCGCCTGTCCGAGGTGGAGTCCGAGCAGAAGGAAATGCTCAAGATCGTGCGCCGCCTGGTGGACGAGGGCACCATCGTGCTGGCCGGCGGCGGCGACGACCAGTTCGTCTGAGGCTGAGTCCCCATGCCCCCACGCCAGCCCCCACGTCAGGTTCCGCCGCCCGAGCGCCGCTCGGGGGAGGAGCGCCGTGGCGCCTACAGCCGCATCATTCCCCGCGAGGAGCTCTCGGGATTCTCCGCCTGGATGCCCAGCACCCTGGAAGGCGGCCCCGAGGCGCGGCGTCCGCCCATCTTTGCCACGCCGCCCGCCGCCGCATCAACAGCTCCCGCCCCCGCGCCCGAACCCGCCCCCATGCCCGAGCCGGAGCCCCAGCCCCAGCTGGAGGAGTTGCTGCACGAAGCCCGCCAGAGCGGCTATCAGGACGGCTACCGCGATGGCATGGCCGCGCTGGACGCCTTCAAGAAGAGCTTTGCCCAGCAGATGAGCGCCCAGATCGGCCAGCTGGTCGGCAGCTTTGATGCCGAGTTCCGCGAGCTTGAGGAGCAGATGGCCCAGGCCCTGGCCAGCATGGCCACCGAGCTGGCCCGCCAGGTGGTGCGCAGCGAGCTGAGCCAGCGCCCCGAGCTGATCGCACGGGTGGCGCATGATGCGGTCGAGGCCCTGCAGCTCTCGGCCCGCCATGTGCGTGTGCGCGTCAACCCCGAGGACCTGCCTCTGGTGATGGACGGTGCCGGCGAGGAAATGCGGGCCCGCGAGGCACAGGTCATCCCCGATGCCGACGTGGCCCGCGGTGGCTGCCGGGTCGAGTCCGATATCGGCAGCGTGGACGCCACCCTGGCCGCACGCTGGCTGCAGATCAGCGCCGCCATGGGCCAGCATTCCCTGTGGGAAGACCGCCGCGCCGGCGAGGCTGCGGCTGGCGGCGCCGACGCTGGCACCGAGGAGGCTCGCGGAGCATGAGCAACACCTTCAGCCCCGCCGCCCCGCTCTCCGCTGGCCGTCAGGAGCGCTGGACGCGCTATCTGGACGATCTGCAGGCCTTTGCCGCCACACCCGTGCCGCTGGAACCTCAGGGCAAGCTGGTGCGCGTGGCGGGCCTGGTGCTGGAGGCCACCGGGGTCAAGGTGCCGGTGGGCTCGGTCTGCGAGATCCATGCCCCGCGTCAAGGTGGCAGCTCGCGCCGCGGCAGCGCCCCCGTCAAGGCCGAGGTCGTGGGTTTCTCGGGCGACCGCGCCTTCCTGATGCCCACCGACGAGGTGCAGGGCCTGTCCAGCGGCGCCCTGGTGCTGCCGCGCTTCACACCGCCGCAGGCGCCTCAGCTGGGCAAGCCCCAGCACCCCTGGCGCCGCGACGAAGACCGCGGCCTGCACCTGCCCATGGGCGTGGGCCTGCTGGGCCGCGTGGTCGACCCCCACGGCCACCCCCTGGACCGTCGCGGCCCGCTGGACCTGGTGCATGACGAGCCCATGATCCGCCGCCCCATCAACGCCATGGACCGCGATCCGGTGCGCACCCCGCTGGACACCGGCGTGCGCTCCATCAACGCCATGCTCACCGTAGGTCGTGGCCAGCGCCTGGGCCTGTTCGCCGGCACCGGCGTGGGCAAGTCGGTGCTGCTGGGCATGATGGCCCGCTACACCCAGGCCGATGTGATCGTGGTGGGCCTGATCGGCGAGCGCGGCCGCGAGGTCAAGGAATTCATCGAGGACATCCTGGGCGAGGAGGGTCTGGCCCGCTCCGTGGTGGTGGCCGCGCCGGCCGACGCCCCGCCCCTGGTGCGCATGCAGGGCGCGACCTACTCCACCGCGATTGCCGAGCATTTCCGCGATCAGGGCCTGCATGTGCTGCTGCTGATGGACTCGCTCACCCGCTATGCCATGGCCCAGCGCGAGATCGCCCTGGCCATCGGCGAGCCGCCGGCCACCAAGGGCTATCCGCCCAGCTGCTTCGCCAAGCTGCCCCAGCTGGTCGAGCGCAGCGGCAACGGCCTGGCCGGCGAGGGCTCGATCACCGCCTTCTACACCGTGCTGAGCGAGGGCGACGACCAGCAGGACCCGATCGCCGACGCCGCCCGCGGCATCCTGGACGGCCATATCGTGCTCTCGCGCGAGCTGGCCGAGGCCGGCCACTACCCCGCCATCGACATCGAGCGCTCGATCTCGCGCGTGATGAGCAATGTGGCGCCCCAGACCCATCTGGAGGCGGCGCGCCGCTTCCGCCAGCTGCTGGCCAAGTACAACAAGGCGCGCGACCTGATCCAGCTCGGTGCCTACCAGAGCGGCCACGACCACGAGCTCGACCTCGCCGTGCGCCTGCACCCCGACATGATCCGCCTGCTTCAGCAGGACATGCACAGCCCTGCCGGCCTGGACGACAGCGTCGGCCAGCTCAAGGCTGTGGTTAACCCGCACTGAAAACGGCCGATAAGCGTAAGACGGAGAGTCCGCCATGAGCACCCAAGCCCTCAACATCCTGCTGGAGCGCGCCGAGGCCGAGCGCGACGACGCCCTGGCCAAGCTTCAGGAGCTGCAGCAGCAGGCCGCGGCGGCCCGCACCCAGGCCGAGCAGCTGGGCCAGTACCGCAGCGAGTACGAGCAGCGCTGGACCCGCCAGTTTGCGCAGCGCACCACAATCGACATCGTGGGCCACTATCAGAGCTTCGGCCAGCGCCTGGACCAGGCCATCAGCCAGCAAGGTGCCATCAGCCAGTTCGCCGAGCAGCGCGTGGAGCGCGCCCGCGAGGTGCTGCGCGATCTGGAGCTGCGCGTGGCCTCGGTGCGCAAGCTGATCGAGCGCCGCCAGGGCGAGCTGCGCCGCAGCGCCCAGCGCCGCGAGCAGAAGCTCACCGATGAGCAGGCCGCACGTGCCGCGCTCTCGCAGATGAACCCCTTTGTGCGCCTGAGCGCCTGAGCCCGGGAGCCGCTGATGAATCCGCTTGCCAATGCCACGATCTCCGGCCTGGGCGGCGCACCGCGCCACGTGCCGGGCTTCAGCCCCCCCCCCGCCAGCCAGGCCTCGGGCTCGAGTTTCGCCGCCCTGCTGCGCGAGCAGGCGGCCAGCGCCGTGAGCGCGCCCAAGCTGGGTGCAGCCCCCGCTCCCGCCCCGGCCCCGGTGGCCTCCCGGCCCAGCCCCGCACCCCGCCCCGCCGAATCTCGCGAGCCCGAGAGCAAGCCGGCGGAGTCCCGCGCTGCGTCCCGCAGCAGCGAGCCGGCCGGTCGCAAGCCACAGGGTGCAAACACGGGCAGCAGCAAGACCGCTCAGGGCGCCCACGACACAGAGCAGCGCGCCCGCGCCAGAAACCAGAGGGACAGCGCTGCCGAGCCGGGCTCGCGCAGCGCGGGTGACGCCAGCGAGCCCGCCGCCGAAGATCGCGAGCTGGCCCATACCTCTGGCCCCGGCCCGGATGGGGCAATGGCCGCCATGCTGGCCGCCACCGGCCAGAACCTGAACCCGGCGCCCGCGCCTGTGGGATCGGGCGGCGCCAGCGCGCTCGACCCTGCATGGCAGGACGCCTCGGTGCTGGGGACGGGCCAGGAGGGCTCGGCCACCGACAGTGCAGCGCCGGTCGAGCCCGGCACGCGCCGCAGTGCAGGCCTGAGCACCGGGCTTGAAGGCCTGGACAAGGCCGGCCAGCCCTCCTCGCCCGAGCTGGCGGCCGCCGCATCGGCGGATACCCCGCTGGGCACGGCAGGTCTGGATCAGGAACAGGGGACGATACCGCTGGCGGCCGGCATGGCTGAGGGCGGGCGTTCGAGTTTCGCGGCCAAGCTGGAGCAGGCTCAGCCCCTGCCCTTCGAGGCCTTGCAAGGTCTTCAGGGGCTTCAGCCCAGCACCGGCAGCAGCGAGGCCGCCGACCGGCCGCCTGCCGTGCTGAGCCTGAGCCCGCCGCTGCACAGCCCGGAATTTGCACCCGAGATGGCCGCCCGCCTGAGCGTGCTGACCAGCGAGGGCGTGCAGCGCGCCGAACTGCATCTGAATCCGGCCGAGATGGGCCCGGTGCAGATCCAGATCGTGGTGGACGGCCAGCAGGCCCAAATATCCTTTATGAGCGACCAGTCCGAGACCCGTGCGGTTCTGGAACGCAGCCTGCCCGAACTGGCCAGTGCGCTGCGCGACAACGGCCTGACGCTCAGTGGCGGCGGCGTCTTCCAGCAGCAACGTGAGCGCGAGGGCGCCTCATCCCAGCAGGGTGAAGGCAGCCGCAGCGGCCGCTCACGAGAAGGCGGCGGCGCCGAGACGCTCGAAGCCGGCAGCCCGCTCGGCAGCAGCACACCCAGGCCGCCCGCACGTGCGCGCGGCGTGGTGGATCTTTACGCTTGATGAACATCGATGCTTTGGGGCGGCTTTTTGATGCATGCTTCGAGCCTCGCTTGCGAATAATGGGAATGCATGAGCGGATGAGCCTGGCTGGGCTCCTCTGCCTCTGATCAAGGAGTCTTCATGGCCACCGCTGCCGCCCCCGAGGCTGCCCCCGCCGGAGGGGGCAAGAAAAAGCTCATCATCATCATCGTCGCCCTCGTGCTGGTGCTGGTGGTGGGCGGGGTTGCGGCCGTGCTGCTGCTCAAGAAGAAGCCTGCCGCCGAGGGTGAAGGTGAGGAGGAGGCACAGGCCGCTGCCCATGTGCCCGCCCCGGCGCCGCCCAAGCCCGGCACACCGCCGGTCTTCGTGCCCCTGGAGCCCTTCACGGTCAATCTGGCCGACAAGGACGTGGATCGTTTCGCCCAGGTGGGCGTGACCCTGGAAGTGGCCGACCCCAAGTTTGCCGACCAGCTCAAGGCCTATATGCCGGCCATACGCAGCAATATCCTGATGACCCTGTCCTACAAGACCTCGGCCGAGCTGCTCTCGCGCGAGGGCAAGGAAAAGCTGGCGCGCGAGATCATGCGCGAGTCGGTGCGTCCCCTGGGCATTGAGATCGAGGACGAGGACGAGGAAGCGAGCGGCGAAGAGCCCAAGAAGAAAAAGAAGAAGCGTCGCGCGCCGGTCTACAACCCCGTCACCAATGTGCTGTTCTCCAGCTTCATCGTGCAATGAACCAGCAGATTCTTTCGCAAGACGAAGTCGATGCCCTGCTCCAAGGCATCACCGGCGAGAGCCAGAAGCTCGAGGCCGAGGAGGAGCAGGTTGGCGGCATACGCGACTACAACCTGGCGAGCCAGGAACGCATCGTGCGTGGGCGCATGCCCACGATGGAAATCATCAACGAGCGTTTTGCCCGCAATATTCGCGTGGGCCTCTTCAACTTCATCCGCAAGAGTCCCGAGGTCGCAATCGGCGGCATCAAGGTGCAGAAGTACAGCGCCTTCCTGCGCGAGATTGTGGTGCCCACCAACTTCAACATCGTCTCGGTGCGCCCGCTGCGCGGCTCGGGCCTGATCGTCTGCGACCCCACCCTGGTGTTCGCGGTGATCGACTCCCTGTTTGGCGGCATCGGCAAGTTCCACGCCCGCATTGAAGGCCGCGACTTCTCCGCCACTGAGCAGCGCGTGATCCTGCGCCTGGTGGAAGTGATCACGGCCGAGTACCGCAAGGCCTGGACCGGCATCTACCCGCTGGAGCTGGACTACCAGCGCTCGGAGATGCAGCCGCAGTTCGCCACCATCGCCACGCCCAGCGAGATCGTGGTCTCCACCAGCTTCACGCTGGAGATTGGCGAAACCAGCGGCACTGTGTATTTCTGCATTCCCTACTCCACCCTGGAGCCAATACGGGACGTGCTCTACTCCACCACGGTGGGCGACTCCTCCGAACCCGACCGGCGCTGGGTCAATCTGCTCAAGCATCAGATCCAGGCCGCCGAGGTCGAGCTGGTGGCCGAGCTGGCCACGGCTCCAGCAACCGTGGAGCAATTGCTGGCCTTCAAGCCGGGCGACTTCATTGAGCTGGATCTGGACCCCATGATCAAGGCCAAAGTGGACGGCGTGCCGGTGTTCGATTGCAATTACGGCACCTCGAATGGCAAGTACGCCCTCAAGATTGACAAGATGCTGACCAGTCCGGATTCGGGCTGGCTGGGAGCCCGCGATGTCACCTGACACCCCATCCCAAGAAGAACAGGACGCAATGGCGGCCGAATGGGCCGCCGCACTGGCCGAGGCCAAGGGCTCCGATGTGGCCGAGGAGGTGCAGCCGGCGCCGGAGCAGGTGGCTCCGGCCAGCTTCGCCAGCTTCAGCCCCACGCCGGTAAATGCCCCCGGTAGCGACATCAACATGATCCTGGACATCCCGGTCCAGCTCACGGTTGAACTGGGGCGCACCCGCATTCCGATCAAGAACATCCTGCAACTGGCCCAGGGTTCGGTGGTGGAGCTGGATGCGCTGGCGGGTGAGCCCATGGACGTGCTGGTCAACGGTTACCTGATCGCCCAGGGCGAGGTGGTGGTGGTGAACGACAAGTTCGGCATCCGCTTGACCGACATCGTCACGCCCTCGGAGCGCATGCGCCGCCTCTCCAAGACCTGAGCCCTCTGCGGCCCCGGCGAGGCGAAAGCCAGACCAAGGCCCGAAACGGGCGCTTTCAATGGCGATTGGGGCCTGCGCTCCCGACCCACAATGGTCGGGCCATGAGCAATAGCAACCTCCTGCCCCTACTCTGGTTCATCGCCATCCTGGCCCTGATCCCGGCCCTGCTGTGGCTGCTCAAGCGCACACCGCTGGGCGGGCAGAGCGCCCAGGGCCAGATGCGCACGGTGGCCGCCCTGCAGATTTCGCCCAGCCAGCGCCTGCTGACCGTGGAGGTCGGTCAGGGCGACGACCGGCGCTGGCTGGTCCTGGGCGTGAGCCCGCAGCAGATCAATACCCTGCATGTGATGCCGCCGCAGGCGGATGCCCCCGTCGGCCATACCGCTCAGGCCCTGCCCCCGTTTGCCCAGCTGCTCAAGAACAAGCTGCGCAGCAAGGAGGAGGATGGCCATGCGTCCTGAGACCGCCCGCCGCGCCCTGGTCCTGAGTCTGCTGCTGGCCACGGGAGCGGCCCTGGCGCAGAGCAACCCGCCGCCGGCCACCCTGCCCCTGGTCATCGGCCAGGGCCCCGGTGGCAGCAGCTACTCGGTCCCCATACAGACCCTGCTCTTCTTCACGGCCTTGGGCTTTCTGCCGGCCGTGCTGCTGATGATGACGGGCTTCACCCGCATCGTGATCGTGCTGTCCCTGATGCGCCAGGCGCTGGGCACCCAGGCCGCGCCCCCCAACCAAGTGATCATCGGGCTCTCGCTCTTCCTGACCTTCTTCGTGATGAGTCCCACGCTGGACAAGGTCTACGAGCAGGCCTGGCAGCCCTACTCGACGGGCCAGATCGGCTTTGACGAGGCGCTCAAGCGTGCCGAGGCCCCCATGCGCGGCTTCATGCTCAAGCAGACGCGCCAGTCGGATGTGGCCCTGTTTGCGCGCCTGGCCAAGCTGGAGGGCGACATCAAGCCCGAGGCCGTGCCCTTCCGCGTGCTGGTGCCGGCCTTTGTGACCAGCGAGCTCAAGAGCGCCTTCCAGATCGCCTTCCTGATCTTCATCCCCTTCCTGGTGATAGACATGATCGTCTCCAGCGTGCTGATGAGCCTGGGCATGATGATGTTGTCACCGGTGCTGGTGGCCCTGCCCTTCAAGCTGATGCTGTTCGTGCTCGCTGACGGCTGGAATCTGCTGCTGGGCTCGCTGGCGGCAAGCTTTGCGCAATAGCGCCACGAGATACAAGACCATGGACGCGCAACAAGTCTTCACCTTCGGCCAGCAAGGCCTATACATGCTGCTGATGGTGGCCGCCCCCGTCTTGCTGGTGGTACTGGCCGTTGGCGTGCTGGTCAGCGTGTTCCAGGCGGCGACCCAGATCAACGAGGCCACCCTGTCCTTCGTGCCCAAGATCGTCGCCGCCGTGCTGGTGCTGGCCGTGGCCGGCCCCTGGATGATGACCACCCTGGTGGAATACATCCAGCGCACGCTGCAGACGATTCCCCAGGTGGTGGGCTAGGCCTGGACGCCGTCGCTCGCTGAGACAGCACCGTCGCGCAGAACGATGTTCAGCGTCACCGAAGCCCAGCTGCTCGAGTGGCTGACGCCCCTGCTCTGGCCGACCATCCGTGTGCTGGCCTTGCTGGCCGGGATGCCCGTTTTCAGCCAACGCAATATGCCCATGCGGGTGCGCGTGGGCCTGGCGGTCTTCATCTCGCTGGCGGCCCAACCCTCCCTGCCCGCCATGCCCGTGGTGCCGCTGGACAATCTGCCCCTGCTGCTCATGCTGCTGGCGCAGCAGCTGCTGATCGGGCTGTCCATGGGCTTTGCGGTGCGGCTGGTCTTTGCGGCGCTGGAGTTCGCGGGCGAGCTCATCGGTCTGCAGATGGGTCTGAACTACGCCGGCTTTTTCGACCCGACCACCGGCAGCCAGGGCACGGCCAGTTCACGCTTCTTCGGCACCATGGTGGCCTTCCTCTTCATCGCGATCAACGGCCATCTGCTGCTGATACAGGCCGTGATCCAGAGCTTTCACGCCTTCCCCATCGGTCAGGAGCCTTTTGCCTTCCTGCGTGCCGCCCAGCCGCAGACCTGGGGCGCCGAGATCTTCCGCATCGGCCTGTGGATCGCCCTGCCCCTGATCACCATGCTCATGTTCGTCAATCTGGTGCTGGGCGTGATCTCCCGGGTGGCGCCCCAGATCAATGTGTTCTCGGTCGGTTTTCCGCTAACGGTGAGCGTGGGCCTGGTGGGCATGGTGGCCACCCTGCCGCTGATGCAGACGCCTTTTGCCATGGCCCTGGAGCGGCTGCTTCAAGCCTTCAGCTGAACCAGGCGTTCAGCGCACCTCGCGCGCCAGCTTGAGCACCTGGGAGCTGAGCACCAGCCCGCGCCGTCGGGCCTCGGTGTTGTTGACGCGAAAGGCCAGTCCGTTGGTTTCGAGCACCAGCGTGAAGACAGCCCCCGCGCGAAAGGCATCGGGCGAGTCCCCCACCAGCAGTACGGGCTCATCCTTGAGCGCACGCATCCACCGCTGCCAGTCCAGGCGATCAACGGCGGCCAGAACCAGCAGTTGGCATGCCTCCGCCTGGCTCGGGGACTTGATGAGCCGGAAGACCGCGGGCACGCCGGCCTGCGACTTGCTGCTGATGGCCTGCAAGGCCGATGCGAGCGGCCCCTCGCCCACCATGCAGTAGTGAAACTCCTGCAGCGGTGGCGGCGGCCACTCCGTGAACTGGGCAAAGCGGTAGATGAACGCCGCCTTGAGTTGCGCCTCCTGAGGGTTGGACCAGCCTGCGCTCGGCAGGCTGGCGAACAGGGTCAGCCAGGCATAGGCGAACAGGCGGCCGGCACGGACCGTCATGGCAAGACCCGGCCTCATGGCAGCTGCCACTCCAAGCCAAGCCGCAAGCTGCGAGAGGCTTGCCGGGTCACGAACGAGTCGGGGCGGGTCTGGTCCAGAACACGGGCATTGCTGAGATTGTGCAGGCCCAGGGTCAGTCCCCAGCTCGGCTCCATCCGCCAACGCAGGAGCAAATCCTGCTGCGCATAGCCCGGCAGGTCTCGCGCCGGCGCCAATCGGCGACTGACGCTGTGCAGCTGCCAGGCCAGAGACCAGCGATCATTCAGGGGAAGTCGGTAGTTCAGTTTCAGCAAGGCGTGTGGCGAATTGTTGAGCCGCACCCCCGACTGCGTCTGGCTGCGTTGCAGCGAAAGCGCCATGCCCAGCTGAGCACCCCTGCGCCAGCGCTGCTCCAGCCCGAACTCCAGCCCCGCGCTGCGCACCGGATCGGCATTGATGTAAGCCCAAGCTGTGTCGTCCAGGCCAATCAAGCGCCGCAGCTGAGATCCATAGACCGAGGCCCGGTAGCGCAGACCCGAAGCCAGGCTGTGATCCCAGGCGACTTCCATGGAACGCACCCGCTCGGGGCGGGGCTCAGACTGCTCGACGGCGCTATTGACCATGCGCTCATAGAGATTGGGCTCGCGGTGGGCACTGCCCAGGGTCCATCTCAGGCTGGAGCGCTCTGAAACGGTCCAGATCCAAGCAAGGCGTGGATTCCAGCGCGCCGAACCGGCTGCATCACCTCGATCCGCCCGCAGGCCCAGCACCAAGCGATGTCCGGACGCAAGGGCCCATTCATCCTGAACATAGAGCCCCAGTCGGTGCCCCTGCTGCTGATAGCTCTGCAGCGGCGTGTCGCCCACGACGCGGAACTCCAGGTCCTGTCTGTCGTCGTCCTGGATCTCGACGCCCAGACTCAGGCGATGCTCACGATCGAGCTGGCGGCCCAGCTGAAACTCGGCATGGCGCCACTGCCCGAGCGCCTGAAAGCGCAGGTGTCCCGTCTCACCGGTTTGCAGCCGAAACGGCACATCATTGCGATAGCGCATCACCTGGGCCGACCAACGCAACCCCACATCCCAGCCTTCGCCGAGCTGCGTCTCATAGGCCAGCTGGACAAAGCCATGGTCGTTGACATCATTGGACTGCCCGAGCTCCGGCTCCGCCTGGCGGCCCATGACGCGCGGCGAGCCACGGTTGTAGCTGCTCATGCCCAGCCGCAGCTGCAAGCCCTCACGGTTCCAGAAGGCCGAGAGCTTGCTGCTGCGCTCCCAGGTGAGCTGCCTGGCCAGCGGAGTCTGAAAAGCCGGCTCATCGATGGGCACGTACATATCGCGGCGATCGAAGACGCTGAGCGCCAGTCCGTATTCGGCGCCATCAGCCAGGCGGCGCGACCAACTCGCGCCCGCGCGATGGCCTCGCTGCGAATCGACACTGCCGTACAGACGCAGGCCAGCCCCCTTGCCGGCACCACGCGTGCTGATGCTGATCACCCCCAGGAAAGCATTGCTGCCATACATCGCACCGCCGGGGCCGGGCGCAAACTCCACGCGCTCAATGGCCTCGATATCCACCGGGAAGTCCTCGGCCACGGGCGCCGCGTCATAGATGTTCTCGTTCAAGCGCATGCCATCAAGCAAGATGAGCAGCCGCCCATTGAGATCTGCGGGGCGACCGAGGCCGCGCGCACCCACAAAGGTCGAGATGCCGTCGCTGGTGACGTAAAGCCCGGGCAGTTGCCGCAGCACATCCGCCAGATTGCGCAGCCCCCGGCTGCGAATCTCCTCACCCGCGAGCACATAGGTCAGCCCCGGGGCCTGCTCGGCGCTTTGCGCAAACCGCGAGGCGGCCGAGACCACCACATCGCGCGGCTCCACCGCCAAGCCCTTGCGCAGCAGCTGCTCGAGACTCAGCTCCGTGGGATCGGGGTCGACATCGGCATGGGCATGCCCCACGGACAGCGCCCACAGAAGTGCCCACATCACCCCACTGGCCCCAACCCTAGCCCTGCGCATGGGCGACCCTCCGGTAGCAGTTCTTGCCGGCACGCTTGGCCGCGTACATGGCCGCGTCGGCCGCTTGCAAGAGCCCATCGGCATCTTGCGCGTCCGTCGGAAAGAAGGCCAGGCCCACCGTCGCGCCAACAGGCATCAGCACGCCGCCCACCACCAGCGGCTCGCGAACCGAACTGATCAGTCGCTGAGCCATCTGTTCGGCCACCGCAACGTGCTGGAGCTCCGGCAGCAGCAGTGCAAACTCGTCTCCACCCAGCCGACACAGCAGATCCCCGCGGCGCAGCACGGCGGACATGCGCCGCGCCACCACCCTCAGCACCTCGTCGCCAGCGTCATGGCCATGGTTGTCATTGACGTGTTTGAAATTGTCGAGATCGATGAACATCAGGCCCATCAGACCCTGGCTCGCTTGCGCACGCGACACCATCTCGCGGATGGCGCCCTGAAAGAACAGGCGGTTGGGCAGCTGGGTCAGGCTGTCGTGATGGGCGAGCTGCTGAAACTGCTGGCCCGCCTGCTGCTCCAGACGAAGGCGCTGGTTGATCTGCTCCTGCGCGACCTCGATGCGGGCCAGCATCTCGTTGAAACGCTGCGCCAAGCGGCCCACCTCATCCAGCCGATGGACCTGCGCGCGCAGGCCGTAGTCTTGTTGTGCAGCCACCTGCTCGGCCAGGCGCCCCAACTCCACAATGGGGGCCAGGGCACGCCGCTGCACCAGGCGTGAGGCCGCGGCCGCCACCAAGCTGGCCAGCAGGATCACGATCCCCGCCGTGAGACTCAGCCAGAGCATGCTGCGCGTCAAGATGTCCAGGCGCTCCCGGAGCTGCAACTGGCCCAGCACTTCGCCCTTGAACTCGATGGTCTCCCGAATCTCAATTTCGGGGGCCGAAAGCAAACCCGTCTGTGCCTGCAGTTTGGGGCTCTGCCATTCGACCAGAACGCGCCCGTCGGCCGCCAACAGCCGCAGCTCGACAAGGTCAGGCCGAAAGCTAAATCCAGCGAGCTCGGCCCGCATGGCCTCCAGATCATTGAACGCCACCATGGAGGCCAGGTTGTTGGCCAGCAGACCCGCCGCCAGCTCTGCGGCATCGGTCTGGCGCTGCACGGCTGCTTTCCAGGTCAGTGAGGCAATCAGCAGCACCGTCAGCAGCAGGGTCAGAACCAAGACCGCCAGATTGAGCGTCGTGAGGCGGCGCACCAGGGACGGGCTGGCGCGCGGGCGCGCGGCTCGCGCCAACCGAGAAGCATGACGGTCTGAATCGCTTTCGCCCATAACTCGCATCGTGGCGACACTGCGTCACATCGTGGAGCAGCAACCCCGCTCCTGCTCAGCCTCCACGATACCCGAATGATGGGGTTTCAGCCCTGAACCAGGCCGTTGCGTATGGCGTACACCGTGAGTTCGGAGTTGTTGGCCAGACCCAGCTTCTCCAGCACCCGAGCCCGGTAGACACTGACCGTCTTGGGGCTCAGGGTCAGCTCCTCGGCAATGTCGGACAGACGCTTGCCCGAGGCAATCATGACCAGGGTCTGCAGTTCCCGGTCGGAAAGCTTCTGGTGGGCCTGCTCGGTGGCGGGCGCCGTCAGGCTCTCCACCAGCATCTGCGCGATCTCGGGCGTCACATACTTGCGCCCCTGGGCCACGGTGCGCACGGCAGCCACCAGCAGCTGCGGGTCGCCGCCCTTGTTCACATAGCCAAAGGCCCCTGCCTTGAGGGCTCGGATGGCGTACTGGTCCTCCGGGTACATGGAGACGATCAGCACGCGGGTGCTGGCGCCCTCATCCTTGAGCACATGCAGCACGTCCAGGCCGCTGCGACCGGGCATATTGATGTCCAAGACCAACACATCGCAGTCCATGCCCGGCTGCCGCATGAGGGCGCGCAACTCGCCATAGTCGCCAGCCTCCCCGATCACCTCGATATCGGCCACATCGGACAGGGTGTCGCGAATACCACGGCGAATCAGCGCATGGTCGTCGCAGAGAATCACTTTAATCATGCGCTGCCCCAGGCAGAAGGATCGTGGGTCACGTGTGACGCCTCCTCATCATCCAACAAGGCCCCACCGGCCTCCAGGGGGACCGACAGGATCAGGCTCGTGCCTCGCGAGTTGCTGCTCAAGTCCACCCAGCCGCCCACGGTGGCTGCGCGCTCATGCAGGCCGCGGATACCGAAGGACCGCGCCTTGGCCAGGTCGGCGGGGGACAGTCCTTGCCCATTGTCGCTGACCTCCAGGGTGAGCACTCCCGAGTCCACACTGAGTTCGATATCGACCTTGGTGGCGTTGGCATGCTTGGAAACATTGGTCAATGCCTCCTGCGCCGTCCGGTAAGCCACCAGAGGCACCCCCGGCGGCAGCTGGATCTGTTCATGGCTGGTCCGCATGCTGGTGATGATGCCGGTGCGGCGCTCGAAGCGCATGCTCATCCATTGCACGGCTGCTACCAGCCCCTGCTCCAGAATGGCGGGGCGCAGGTTGTGCATGATGCGCTGGCTGGCCTCGATGGCATTGCTGACCGTCTCCAGCGCCGACTGCACGCGCTGCAACACGGCCGCATCCTGGGCATGGCGGGCCATCCAAGCCAGATCGAACTTGAGTGCGGTCAGCGAGCCGCCCACATCGTCATGGATCTCCCGTGCGATGGCCGCGCGCTCCATCTCCACACTGGTCTGCAGATGACCCGCCAGCTCGTGCAGACGCTGCTTGGACTTGAGCAGTTCGCGCTCCGACTCCTGGCGGGCGCGCTGGGTTTCACTGGCTTCGATGGCGTGCATCAGCGCGGGCGCCAGGCGGGCCAGATTGTTCTTGAGCAGATAGTCCGAGGCGCCCGTTCGCATGGCCGCCACGGCCGTGTCCTCGCCAATCTCTCCGGAGACCAGCACGAAGGGCACGACGCGCCGACTCTCCTTGAGCATGTCCAACACGACCAGCCCCGAAAAGCCCGGCAGGTTGTAGTCCGAGATGATGGCGTCCCAGGGCTCGTTCAGACAGCGGGTCACCTCGGCCAGGGTATCCACCCGCAACACATCCAAGTTCAAACCGGCGCGGCGCAGCTGGGCGAGGATCAGTTGGTGGTCGAGCTCCGAATCCTCGACATGCAGTACGCGCAATCGGCGATCAGCGCTTGAAATCGTCATGGCACCGGAGTATGCCAAGAATGTGCAACACCTCACGGCAAGCGCAATCCCGAGGTTTTCTGCGCCGTCCGCGCCCCTCAAAATGGTCCCAGGGCACATTGCAAAGCGCTGAATTATGGGCCGCCGACCGAAATATCGAGAAAAAGGCCTGCTTATGGTCACTAGTCCTGTCGACAGGCTCGCTAGAAATGCCGAAGATCCCAAGCACACGCCGCACGGTCCATGGCTGGATTCCGACTTGCGCCGCATGCCCCGGGTGAGGACAGAAAATGTATGGAGCCCCGATCACGATGAATGAAACCACGTCCCCTGCCGAGCCGGGCATGCTCCCCCTCTTGGCCGCGGCTGAGTTGCAGGATCACCTGATGACGGTGACCAACGATCTCGAGCGGCTGCAGCGCCTGCTGGATGATGCCGGTGAGGCCCTGTCTGGTCATTTCTTCGCAGCCTCGGCCCAGGTCCAGCACCTGCTGCGCCAGAGTGCTGAACGCGGCGAAGATGGAGCGACGCTGCACGAGATCATGGAGCACATTGCTGGCGCCATCACGGCATTGCAATTTCAGGACATGGCCACCCAGCTGATCGCGCATACGAGTCAGCGTCTGCGCAACTGCCAAGACCAGCTGGCCAGAGACACGTTCGGCGACGATGAAGACGGCACAACAGTCGTCGAAATCGCCCCCCTGCGCCCCAATCCCGTGACTCAGGACGAGATGGACGCGGGGTCCGTCGAACTGTTCTAAAGATTCTTAAAGTTCAACCGATATCAGCTTGTTATCCGGAGAGAGAGCGATGCATTCAATCCTTGCTGTGGACGATTCGGCCTCGATGCGCCAGATGGTCTCCTTCACCCTCAAGAACGCCGGGTTCAATGTGGTGGAGGCGGTGGACGGGCAGGACGCCTGGGAAAAAGCGGGCACGCGCGACTTTGATCTGGTCCTGACCGATCAGAACATGCCGCGAATGGATGGCATCAGCCTGACCAAGAAGCTGCGGGACAACCCGAAGTTCAAGTCCACACCCATCCTGATCCTGACCACCGAGTCCAGCGACCAGATGAAGCAGGCCGGCCGCGCCGCCGGTGCGACAGGCTGGCTGGTCAAGCCCTTTGATCCGGCCAAGCTGATCGAAGTGATCGGCAAGGTGATCCGCTGAAGTCTGCATCCCCACGAGGAGTGAAAAGATGGGAGAGATGACCTCTGAAGGCGCAAGCCTGAGTGCCGGCATTGATCTGAGCCAGTTCTACCAGGTCTTTTTCGAAGAGGCCAACGAGAACCTCGACAATATGGAGCAGTTGCTCCTGAACGTGAATGTCGATGAGGCCGACGACGAAGAGCTGAACGCCATCTTCCGCTGCGCGCACTCAATCAAGGGTGGGGCCGCGACGTTTGGCTTCTCCGACGTCGCCGAGCTCACCCATCAGATGGAGACCCTGCTCGATAAGCTGCGCCGTCACGAGTTGCAGCCTACCGCGGCCATGGTCGACGTCTTGCTGCAGTCGGGTGACGCGCTGCGCGCCCAGCTGGGCCGCCATCAAGGTTCTGGCGCCGCCCCCGTGGACACCACCGAGCTGCTCAACAGCATACGCGGCCATGTCGAAGGCACGGCGGGCAGTGCACCGCCCCCCGCACCGGCCCCGGCTCCGGCCGCCATCGCGAGTAGCGCACCTGCAGCTGCCCCAGCGCTCAAGACCGATGCTCGGCTGCTGGAGCTGCAGGTGGGGCCGCTCGCCGATCCGGAGCTTGCCAACAATCTGGTGGAGCTGTTCAAGGAAATCACGGATCTCGGAACCATCGAGCCACTGGACGCGGGCCAGGCCGCCGACGGCATGCGGCGCTTCAAGGTGCTGACCAGCAGCTCCGACAACGATCTGCTGGACCTGTTCACCTTCCATGTGGCGCGCGAGCAAGTCAAGCTGATGCCGCTGAGTCAGGGTTTTGGCTTTCATGAAGGCGCGCCCGGCGCACCCTCAGCCCAAGCCGAAGACAAGGACAAGGACCCGGGCTACGGTTTCTTTGAAGACGCCCCAGGCGTCCCCCCCTCGGCCAGCACCGAACTCAAGGCCAGCGCCGAAGCGCCCAAGCCCAGTGCCGCCGTGACCACGGCCGCCAAGCCGGTTGCAGCGCGCCCCGACGCCAAGCCCGCCACTGGCGGCATGGACCAGAGCACGCTGCGCGTTTCCGTGGAGAAGGTGGACCAGCTGATCAATCTGGTTGGCGAGCTCGTCATCACCCAGGCCATGCTGGCCCAGAACAGCCGCAACGTGGATCCGAGCCTGTACCAGCAGCTCGCCTCCGGGCTGGCCGATCTGGAGCGCAACACGCGCGACCTGCAGGAATCGGTGATGTCCATCCGCATGATTCCCATGTCGGGCGTCTTCAACCGTTTTCCGCGCATGCTTCGGGACCTGGCGGCCAAGCTGGGCAAGAAGGTGGAGCTGGTCACGCAAGGCGAGGCCACCGAGCTGGACAAGGGTCTGGTCGAGAAGATCACCGACCCCTTGACCCATCTGGTGCGCAACAGCTGCGATCACGGTATCGAGACACCGGCCGAGCGTCTGGCCAAGGGCAAGCCGGAACAGGGCACCATCACCCTAGTCGCCTCCCATCAGGGTGGGTCCATCGTGATTGAGGTGCGCGACGATGGCCGCGGACTGAACCGCGAGAAGCTGATCAAGAAGGCGCGCGAGAAAGGTATCGACGCCCCCGACAGCATGAGCGATCAGGATGTCTGGGGCCTCATCTTTGCGCCCGGCTTCTCCACGGCCGACCAGGTGACCGATGTGTCGGGCCGCGGCGTGGGCATGGATGTGGTGAAGAAGAACATCACCTCGCTGGGCGGCACGGTCGAGATCGACTCCGCCGAAGGTTATGGCATGAAGGTCTCGGTGCGCCTGCCCCTGACCCTGGCCATCATGGACGGCATGAGCGTGGGCGTGGGTGAGGAGGTCTACATCCTGCCGCTGAGCTCGGTGGTCGAGTCCTTCCAAGTCCAGTCCGGCACCATCAAGACCGTGGCCGGCACCGGCCGCGTGGTCGAGGTACGCGACGAATACATGCCCGTGGTGGAACTCGAGCAGGTCTTCAACGTCCCGCGCTTCGACTTTGAGCATGTCAGCTCCATCATGGTGGTGGTGGAGGCCGAAGGCGGCCGCGTGGCCTTGCTGGTCGATGAACTCCTGGGCCAGCAGCAGGTTGTGGTGAAGAACCTGGAGGCCAACTACCGCAAGGTACACGATGTCTCGGGCGCCACCATCATGGGCGATGGCCGCGTGGCCCTCATTCTTGATGTGGGCAGCCTGGTGCGCCGCTCGCGCCATTGAGCGAATAGTTTTTCGAAGTAGAGGATTAGAACAATGACGATGAGCGCCTTGCTACGCCGATTCAGCATCCGAACACGGATGATCGGCGCGATCGCGATGGTGCTGGCGCTGCTGCTGGCGGTAGGCAGCGTGGGTCTGCTGGGCATGAACTCCATGCGGGATCAGACCAAGCAGTTCGCCGAGAACTCCGTGCGTGAAGCCAATCTCGTGACCCGTCTCGTCCATGCCATGGGCGAGATGCGGCGTTACGAGAAGGACATGATCATCAATTACGAGAAGCCGGAGGTGGTCAAGCAGGTTCATGCCAAATGGGATGGCAGCCGCAAGACCATTGCCGACATCGGCAAGCAAATCGGCCAGGGCGAGTCCGGGGCCGACAAGGCCAAGATGGCTCAGGTGCTCACCCTGCTGGACGGTTATGCCAGCAAGGCGCAGCCGGTACTGGCCCAGTTGGAAGCCGGCGGGTACGACAACGCGGCCGTGGCCGACAAGCTGCTGTCCCGCGCCAAGGAAGACGTCGCCTCGGCCGAGAAGCTGATCGAGGAGTTGCGTGCGGCGCTGGAGAACGAAGCCAGCGCGGCCCAACAGCGCGCCGAATCCACGCAGGGACGTGTATTGACAGCCTTTATCGTGGTACTCATTCTGGCGGCTGCCGTGGTCGTCCCGCTGACCCTGCTGAACATGCACAGCATCTGCAGCCCGCTTGCCGATGCCAAGGTGTTTGCGGAAGCCATCGCCAAAGGTGATCTGACCCTGCCGTCCAAGCCGGTCGAGGGCGCGGATGAGGCCTCGCACCTGATGAGTTCGCTGCAGAACATGCAGAGCTCGCTGCAGAATCTGGTGGGCCAGCTGCGCACCTCGGCCGACAGCATCCGCACCGCTTCGGTGGAAATCGCCAGCGGCAACCAGGACCTGTCCAGCCGCACGGAACAGACCGCCGGCAATCTGCAGCAAACCGCGTCTTCGATGGTGGAGCTCACCGGTACCGTCAAGCAGACGGCCGACTCTGCCCGCACGGCCAACCAACTGGCGTCCAGCGCTTTCTCGGCGGCAGCCAAGGGCGGTGATGTGGTGAACCAGGTCGTCTCGACCATGGACGAGATCAACACCAGCTCCAAGAAGATCAGCGACATCATCGGCGTGATCGACGGCATCGCCTTCCAGACCAATATCCTGGCGCTCAACGCAGCAGTGGAAGCAGCCCGGGCGGGCGAACAGGGCCGCGGTTTCGCGGTGGTGGCCGGCGAGGTGCGGTCCCTGGCCCAACGTTCTGCGGAAGCGGCGCGGGAGATCAAGACCCTGATTGGCGCCAGCGTTGAGCGCGTCGAGACCGGTGCCCGTCTGGTGCAGGAAGCCGGTACTTCGATGAACGATATCGTCGCCAGCGTGCAGCGTGTGACGGACATCATTGGCGAGATCACCGCCGCCGCCAGCGAGCAGAGCGACGGCATCGGCCAGGTCAACCAGTCCGTGTCCCAGCTGGATCAGATGACTCAGCAGAACGCAGCCCTGGTCGAGCAGTCGGCCGCTGCGGCTGAGAGCCTCAAGGACCAGGCTGAGCGTCTGGCCCAAGCGGTGGACAAGTTCCGCATCAGCAGCAGTGCTGCTCAAGCCCTGCCTGCCATCGTCAGCTACAAGTCCAAGGCGTCTCAAGCTGCGGCCGCACCGGTGGTGGCACGCGCCACCACGGCGACGCCCACCCCCACCAAGTCCTTGGCACCCAAGCCAGCGAGCGCTGCGCCACGGCCTGCACCCGCCCCTGCCAAGCCCGCACCGGCCCCGGCAGCCGACGGCGACTGGGAAACTTTCTGACACCCGGGCTGAACATCACAAGCACAGATCAGCCGCTCAGCACCACAATCGTTCCATCCCCTAAAACGAGGTAAGCCATGGAAACCATCAGCGAATCCACCCAGTTGGTGCGTCGTGAGGCGGGCGCCCTGGCCGTGCAGGCCCAGGGCCCTGCAGGCGGCGAGTATCTGACCTTCCGCTTGGGCAGCGAGGAGTATGGCATTGACATCCTGAAGGTTCAGGAGATTCGCTCTTACGAACAGCCCACCCGCATCGCCAATGCCCCCGAATTCATCAAGGGCGTGGTCAATCTGCGTGGCGTGATCGTCCCCATCGTGGACCTGCGGCTCAAGCTGGGATGTCCCAACGCCGAATACAACGGCTTCACTGTGGTGATCGTTCTCAACGTCCGCAACCGCGTCGTGGGTGCCGTGGTGGACTCGGTGTCGGATGTGCTGGAACTCAACCGCGATGCCATCCGCCCTGCCCCGGAGCTCAATGCCAGCGCGGTGGACACCAGCTTCATCACCGGCATCGGTGCAGTCGGGGAGCGCATGCTCATCCTGATGGACATTGAGGGCCTGATGAGCAGCGCCGACATGGGCCTGATGGACTCTGTGATCGGCTAGTTCTTGCCTGAAACCCGCCTTGGTCCGGCGGTTTTTTTTTGGCTTGTTGTCAGCTAGAAGAACCGAGCAACCTCATCATGACAACCGCTAACACCTATTCCCTTGTGCGCCGGGTCTCCCTGATCGGCGTCGTCAGTCTGGCTGCCGTGCTGCTGGGCATCAGCGGTGCCGTCAGCGTGCTCCTGACGCGCGTGGCGCATGAGCGTGTGGTCTCCTGGGTCGGAGACAAGGCAGAGGCTGTGGTGGACGCCATGAATGCCATGGACGACACCTCGCGCACCCTGGTGCAGCGAAGCTTTGCCAGCTTCCGTCAGGAGTTTGGCCCGGCCTTCACTCTCAACGAGGAAACCGGGGAATTGCGCGACTGGGGCCCAAAGCTCAACGACAACTACACCCAGGTCGACAAGTTCGCCGCCAATTCCGGTGGTGTGGCCACCGTGTTCGCCACCAAGGGCGACGACTTTGTGCGCATCACCACCTCGCTCAAGAACGAGAAGGGCGAGCGCGCCGTAGGCACCATGCTGGGCAAGCAGCATCCCGCCTATGCCACCGTGTCGAGCGGCAAGCCCTATACCGGACGCGCCGTGCTCTTCGGCAGGCCCTATATGAGCTACTACGAGCCCATCAGCAACGATGCCGGCAAACAGGTGGGCTTGCTGTTCATCGGTTTTGATCTGGACGCCTTTGAAGCCGCCATCGGCAAGATGGCCGCCGAGTCCAAGTTCTTCGAAACCGGGGGCATCTATATGCTCACCGTGGGCAAGGATTTGCAGCAGGCCCGCTTCGCCGTGCACCCGAATGCCAAGGGCAAACTGGTCAGTGAGGTCGCGCCCGACCTGCTCAAGCAGTTGGGAGAACTCGGGGACGGCACCTATATCGACAAGGTGCACGATGTGCTGGGCAGCGGGCGCAAGGATGACTTCGCCATCGTTCGCAAGAATCCCAAGACCGGTCACTGGGTGATCGCCCAGGTCTCCCGCGGCGAGGCCATGGCCTCACACTGGGCCACCATGGTACCCTTCTGGCTGATGCTGGGCGGGGCGACCGTGCTGCTGGGCCTGGGATTGGCCTGGCTGTTGCGCAACTGGGTCGCCAAGCCGCTCGCAAAGCTCAACGATGGCGTGCGCGCCATCGCCCAGGGCGACCTGAGCACCCCTATGCACAGCGATCGCCAGGACGAGATCGGCATGCTGACCCGTGACGCGGAGAGCATGCGACAGCGCCTGGCCGACATGATTGGCACCGTGCGTCATTCGGTGGACTCCATAGGCACGGCCAGCGCCGAGATCGCCACCGGCAATCAGGATCTGTCCAACCGCACGGAGCAGACGGCCTCCAATCTGCAGAACACGGCCTCCTCCATGGACAGCCTGACCAATACCGTGCGGCAGACCGCCGACTCGGCACGCACCGCCAATCAGCTGGTGAGTTCGGCCTCCACAGCAGCGGCACGCGGTGGTGAAGTGGTGGGTCAGGTGGTGTCCACCATGGACGAGATCAACACCAGCTCCAAGAAGATCAACGACATCATTGGCGTGATCGACGGCATTGCCTTCCAGACCAATATCCTGGCCCTGAACGCCGCGGTGGAGGCGGCCCGCGCGGGCGAGCAGGGCCGCGGTTTTGCGGTGGTGGCCGGTGAGGTGCGCACCCTGGCCCAGCGCTCGGCCGAGGCCGCCAAGGAGATCAAGAGCCTGATCGGTGCCAGTGTGGACAAGGTCGAGACCGGCAGCCGACTGGTGCAGGAGGCCGGCAGTTCCATGGATGAGATCGTGGCCAGCGTGCAGCGCGTCTCGGACATCATTGGCGAGATCAGCGCCGCCGCTGGCGAGCAAAGCGAGGGCATTGGTCAGGTCAACCAGTCGGTCACCCAGCTGGATCAGATGACCCAGCAGAATGCGGCCCTGGTGGAAGAATCGGCAGCCGCCGCCGAGAGCCTGCGCGAGCAGGCCCAGCGTCTGGTGCAGGCGGTCAGCGTGTTCCGCCTCTCCGGCGCGCAAAGCAGCCCGGCGCCGGCACCGGCTCCTCGCCAGCCCGCCAGCTCAGGCAAGCCCGGCGCCTCGGCCGGCCGTGCTACATCAGCAGCTCCCAGCAGCAAGCCTGCCGCCAGGCCGACACCCAAGCCCCCTACCCCGGCCAGCAGGCCCGCAGCCCCCGTCAACACCGACAAGGGCGACGGCGATTGGGAGACTTTCTAGCCGAAGCGATCATGCATCAGCGCCGCCGAAAGCCTGAGCCGACGGCGGCCCGGACGACACAAGAATAGGCGTGCCGGCAAGCACCGGCACCCAGGGATATCAGGGGGGGGAGAGCCGCGGACTGGCTCTGCCCCTTTTTTGTCTGATTGTTTGTTTGTTCCAGGAGCCCGTGATGTTCGAATCGATCA
Source organism: Roseateles asaccharophilus (assembly GCF_004362405.1). Lineage (GTDB taxonomy): Bacteria > Pseudomonadota > Gammaproteobacteria > Burkholderiales > Burkholderiaceae_C > Kinneretia > Kinneretia asaccharophila. The sequence continues at coordinate 60,207 of NZ_SNXE01000011.1, read as the reverse complement.
AGACCAGACTGATCGCCTTCTGTGTCGGAGCCGTGGTGATCGCGCTCGGCGTGGTCACCGTTGCCGACTACCTGATCGTGCGCAAGCACACCCAGGCCCAGGTGCAGGCCAGCCTGGACGCGCTGGCCTCGGCTCATGGCGCCACGGTGGCGCAGTGGGTGCGTACGCAGCGAGATATCGTGGTGGCACTGCAGCCCGTGGCCAAGCAGGCCGATCCCATTCCCATGCTGGTCCAAGCCGCCAAGTCCGGGCGCATGGACAATGCCTACATCGGCATGGCCGACAAGAAGGTCCACTTCTCAACGCCTCAGAACGACCTGCCACCGGACTACGACCCGACGGCACGCCCCTGGTACAAGCAGGCGGCCGCGGCCAACGGCCCCGTGCTCACCGAGCCCTATGTCGATGCCGGCACCAAGCGCCTGGTGGTGACCTTTGCCCAGGCGGTCAAGGAAGGCGGACAGACTCTGGCCGTGGTCGCCTCGGATGTCTATCTCGATGGCGTGGTGGAGACCGTCAAGTCCATCAAGCCCACGCCATCGGGCTGGGCCTTCCTGGTATCTCGCCAGGGCAAGATCATTGCGCACCCGAATGCCAATCTGGCTATGAAGCCCAGCACCGAGATGAGTGCCCAGTTTGACGCTGCGGCGCTGGAGTCCAGCCTCAAGTCCGGGGCCAGCTGGGTCGAGGCCAAGGTGGGCGAGCAGACCTTGCTGCTTCGCGCAGCCGCGATTGCCGACACTGACTGGGTTCTCGTGACCGCGGCCGACAAGGGCGAGGCCCTGGCTTCACTGTCCAGCCTGGTCAACACCTCCCTGATCGCCTTGGTCCTCGTGGCCGCGGTGGCCGGGGTGCTGGTGGCCGGCCTGGTGACCGCAATGCTGCGCGGCCTGGACAATGTTCGTGCCGCCTTGGACGAAATCAGCGCTGGCGGCGGCGACCTCACGCAGCGCTTGCCGGCCAGCGGCGGCGATGAAATCGGGCGTATCGCGCAGTCCTTCAACACCTTTGCCGAGAAGATCCAGCACATCATGCTGGACGTGCGCAGCACCACAGGCTCCATCACCACGGCCTCGAGCGAGATCGCCCTGGGTGCCCAGGACCTGAGTCAGCGCACCGAGCAGACGGCCTCCAATCTTCAGCAGGCCGCCTCCAGCATGGAACAGCTGACCGGCACCGTGCGCCAGACGGCGGACGCGACGCAAACCGCCAATCAGCTGGCCTCCAGTGCCTCCACGGCCGCGGCCAAGGGCGGCCAGGTGGTGGGCCAGGTCGTGGCCACCATGGAGGAAATCAACACCAGCTCCAAGAAGATCAACGACATCATCGGCGTGATCGACGGCATTGCCTTCCAGACCAATATCCTGGCCCTGAACGCCGCGGTGGAAGCGGCCCGGGCTGGCGAGCAGGGCCGCGGTTTCGCGGTGGTGGCCGGCGAGGTGCGCACACTGGCCCAACGCAGCGCCGAGGCTGCCAAGGAGATCAAGAGCCTGATCGGCGCCAGTGTGGACAAGGTCGAGATCGGCAGCCGCCTGGTCCAGGAGGCCGGCACCTCCATGGACGAGATCGTGGCCAGCGTGCAGCGCGTCTCGGACATCATTGGCGAGATCAGCGCCGCCAGCTCCGAACAGCGTGACGGCATTGCGCAGGTCAATGGTGCCGTGACCCAGCTGGACCAGATGACGCAGCAGAATGCGGCCCTGGTGGAAGAGTCCGCTGCAGCCGCCGAGAGTCTGAAGGACCAGGCTCACAAGCTCAACGAGGTCGTCTCCGTCTTCCGCTTGGGCAATGACAGCCCGGTGGCGCCCATGGCCACCAAGTCCAAGACCAGCTCCGCCGCGCGTGCGTCGGCCCCCATGACGGCGCCTCGTCCGGCCCCGGCCCCCAAAGCTGCCGCGCCCCGCCCTGCCACGGCCCCGCGCCCTGCTAGCGCCCCGCCGGCGTCGGCCCCCAAGGCGGCCGCGGACGGCGATTGGGAAACCTTCTGAGCACGCCGACAGCGTGAAAGAACAAGGCCCCGCTGGCACAAGCCGCGGGGCCTTTCTCTTGTTTCTTGAATCCAGCCAAACGACTGGGTTCAAGCTCAGTTGTTATCGGCCTCGCGCAGCGTGGCCACCACGGGGCGCTCCAGCACGGCGCGCAAGCTCCACCAACCGGCAGCCTGGGCCAGCACGGCCCCTGCCAGCGCACTGAGCAGGGGCACCCAGAGGCTGGCCTGCCACTCAAACTCGAAGACTTGTCTCGCCAGCACACTGGAAATGAGCAGCCCCACGGCGCCGGCCAGGAAGCCGGCCAGCAGGCCCACGCCCAGCAGCTCGGCGCGCTGCACCTGGGCCAGCAGGCCTCGGCCCGCCCCCAGGGCTCGCATCAGGCCGAACTCCCGGGTTCGCGCCTCGCGGGTGCTGCTGACGGCACTCAGGAGCACCACCACGCCGGTCGCCAAGGTGAAGGCAAACAGATACTGCACCGCCTGAATCACCTGGTTCAGCACCAGCTGCACCTGTTCGATCTGGGCCGACACATCCACATTGGTGACATTGGGAAACTCACGCCCCAGCCGCTTGTCTAGCTCGACGCCGGCCGGCGAGCGATAGGCCGAGATATAGGTGGCCGGCAGCTCCGGCATCTGGGCAACCGGGAACAGCACAAAGAAGTTCACCCGCATGGAGCTCCAGTCCACCTTGCGCAGGCTGCTGATACGCCCCTCCACCATCTGCCCCGCAATGTCAAAGCGCAGGCGGTCGCCCAGCTTCAGGCCCAACTCCTTGGCCAGGCCCTCCTCCACACTCAGGCCATCGGCCTCATCCACCGTCCAGCGCCCGCCGACCAGCTGATTGTGCCTAGGCATGTCGGCGCCATGGCTGAGGTTGAACTCGCGCTCCACCAGACGCTGGGCCCGCGCCTGCTCGAACTGCTGAGGCGAAACGCTCTGGCCATTGATGGCCACCAGCCGACCGCGAATCATGGGGTACCAGTCATAGCGCTCCACGCCGGCCTCAGCCAGCGCCGCCTGGAAACCCTTCGTCTGATCGGGCTGGATATTGATCACAAAGCGATTCGGCGCATCCGCGGGGCTGGCCGCGCGCCAGCTTGAGATCAGATCGGTGCGCAGCAGGACCAGCAAGGTCAGGGCCAGCAAGCCCACGGCCAGCGAGGCCACCTGCACCACCGCAAACACCGGCCGGGCCGCCACCTGGCGCGTGGCCAGCAAGAGCCAGCGCGGCGCCCCCACCGAGCCCGCCACCGACAACGGCACCACCCGACGCAGCAGCAGCACGGCCAGATAGGCCAGCAGGGCAAACACGCCCAGGGCCAGGGCAAAGCCCAGGGCAGCGATCAGGCCCAGGGTCAGATCCGAGGACAGCGCCACCAAGATGGCGGCAAAGCCCATCAGCCCGGCCAGAAGCACCGCGAGCGAGCCCAGCTTGAGCGCTCCCACATCACGGCGTATCACCCGCAGCGCCGGCACGCTGGCCAGCTGCAAGACGGGCGGCAGACCAAAGCCCAGCAGCAGGCTCAGGCCCAGGCCCAGGCCCAAGGCGGCCGGCCAGAGGCTGGGGGCAGGCAAGTCCACCGCAATCAAGCCCGAGAGCAGGCTCACAAAGCCATGGTGCACGGCCCAGCCCAGGCCCACCCCGATCAGGCTGGCCAGCAGGCCCACGGCACCAAACTCCAGGCCGTAGGACCAGGCAATGCGTCGCTGCGACTGTCCCAGCACACGCAGCATGGCGCAGTCATCCAGATGCCGCGCCGCAAAGTCACGCGCCGCCAGGGCCACGGCTACGGCCGCCAGCAGGGACGAGAGCATGGCCACCAGGTTCAGGAATTTGGCTGCCCGGTCCAGGGTCTGCCGCATCTCGGGCCGGCCACTTTCCAAAGACTCCAAGCGGACCCCGCGGAAGGCGCCGCTCTCGATCTGCGCCCGTGCCTGGCGCAAAAAGGCCTGCAGGCCCGCCTCCTGCCCCGGCCCCGCGGCCACGGCCCAGCGGTAGCTGAGCCGGCTCGCGGGCTGCACCAGCCCGGTCGCCGCCAGATCCGACTCCGCCAGCATGACCCGCGGCGCAAAGGCTAGAAAGCCCGCCCCACGGTCGGGCTCGGTACGAATCACACCCGCTATACGCAGGCTGCGCTCCCCCAGCAGCAGGCTGTCGCCCTCGCCCAGTCCCAGGGCGCTGAGCACGCCGGCGTCCAGCCAGACCTCGCCCGGCGCCGGAGCTCCGACTTTGCGGCCGTCTTCCAGCAGCAGACGACCGCGCAGCGGATACGCCTCACCCACGGCCTTGACCGCCACCAGGCGACTGGCGCCACCCTTGTCCTCGGGCGCCCGCGCCATGCTGGGAAAGCTGACCGTGCCCACCTGGCTCAGCCCTGCTTGGTCCGCCAGTTGGCGCAGGGCCTGCGGCGTGGGCTGATCGCTGGCAAGCACGGCATCGCCGCCCAGCAGCTGCGCCGCATCGCGTCGCAGGCCCTGGTCCAGCCGATCCGATAGAAAGCCCACCGCGCACAGCGCCGCCACGGCCAGCGCGACCGCCAGCACCAGCAGGCGCAATTCGCCAGCGCGCAGATCGCGCAAGGTCTGGCGCCAGGCCAGCACGAGGATCGATGGGGGCTTTGCAGACGAGCTCATGCCCGCACTGTAAGACAGGCCCGGCCCCTGGCGCTGGCCAAGCCAGATCGCCCCCATGCACCAGTCGCCCACCGCAGGGTCAACACCAAGTACCAGACGCTCCGGCGCCCGCGCGCACAGGCTACAATTCGCGCCGAAACGCGGGTGTCGTTCAATGGTAGGACTCTTGCTTCCCAAGCAAATAACGTGGGTTCGATTCCCATCACCCGCTCCACATCTCTGCAAGTCGTTGATTTACATCGACTAACCCAGCAGAGCCTCGCCCGCCTGCAGCGCCCTCATACAAAGGGACTGGCCGGCATGGCCCCATGCATCAGCCACCCAGGATCAAGGCCCGGCGTCTGCCCCTACCCGACCGACGGCCAGGGCTGATCGCGCGGCGCTGACGGGCAGCTTGGGACAGCGCAGACAATCCGGGCCATGTCTCTGATCCACAGCTCCTTCTACCGCTTCACGCCCGTGCCCGATCCCAGCGCCTTCGCCGACTGGCTGCGCGAGGCCGGAGCCGGCCTGGGCGGCGTCGTGCTGGTGGCCAGCGAGGGCCTGAGCGCGGCCCTTGCCGGCCCGGCCGAGCTGCTTACCCGCTTCGAGGCCGCGCTCCAACAGCAGCCCGGCTTTGCCGGCCTGCACTTCAAGCACAACCACTGCGAGCGCCCACCGTTCAGCCGGCTCAAGGTCAGCGTGAAGCGCGAGATCGTGGCCTTCGGCGTGCCCGGCGTCAGCGGCGGCGCGGCGCCCGACACGCATGTCAGCCCGCAGCGCTGGCGCGAACTGCTGGACGACCCCGACACCGTGGTCATCGACAACCGCAACAGCTTTGAGTTCAAGCTCGGCCGCTTTCGGGGCGCGGTGGACCCGGGCGTGAGTCACTTCCGCGATTTTCCCGCCTATGTCGAGGCCCATCGCGACGACTGGCAGGGCAAGACCGTCGCGATGTACTGCACGGGCGGCATCCGCTGCGAAAAGACGGCCGCCTGGATGCAGGCCCGTGGCATCAAGGTCGCGCAGCTCGATGGCGGCATTCTGAACTTCCTGGCCGCCTTCCCTGATGCGGCGCGGGACTGGGAGGGCGAGTGCTATGTGTTCGACAAGCGCATTGCCATCGACGCCCAGGCCCGCGAGACCGGCACCACGGCCGAACAGGTGTTCACCGACCCGGCCGACGCCTGGCGGCTGGCGCGAGCCCGAAGGCTGGATCCCTGAGGCGTCGTCCGGCAAGGCGGCCCGTCATGGGTGCTGCGGGCCACGGGCCGGGTATTCGATCCGGATCTTGGGCTTTGTGGAGCGCGTCCACAGCAAGACAAAGGGCCGCCTGATGCGGCCCTTCGTGTTTTCGGCTGCCGGACCGCGCCGGCAGGCCGCTGCTTCGCTCAGACCTTGAGACGGCGGCGGCTCAGCAGGCCCAGCACGCCCAGACCGGCCAGCATCAGCGCGTAGCTCTCGGGCTCGGGCACGGCCAGGGTCAGGTTGTCCATCACGATGCTGTTGCCGGCCACACCAAAGCCGTAGATGTCGGCGCTGGCGCGGCTGAAGCCCAGGAACTGGGTGGCGTTGTAGCCATCCACATCGGTCTTGATGGAGAAAGTGAAGCTCTCCAGGGTATTGCCGTACTGGTCATAGGCCAGCAGGGTCAGCGCATTGTTGATGCCGACGGCACGGAACTGGTTCAGATAGGCGCCCACATGCTGAACGCCCGTGGAGAAGCTGAAGCCCAGCTCGCCACGCTTGCCCAAAAAGCTGCTGGCCAGGAAGTTGCCGTCCACGCCGGTGCCCAGGTCGAACACGCCCCAGGCGCCGTTCTGGCCCAGGTCGCGGTTGTTGGCGCCCAGCTCGGCAAAGGGGCCCGAGGTCAGCTTGACCTCCATGCCGATCTCGGCACTGCCCACATCCACCTCACCCGTGGTGATCAGGCCATCAAAACCATTGAAGGTGATGACCTTGCTGGGACCAAAGCCGCTGGCGCTCTGCACCGAGGCGGCCTGTGCGGCTCCACCAAGGGCCAGCAGGGCGCCCAGGCCCAGGAACTTGATGCTCTTGCTGATCTTCATCGCGATAAATCTCCGTAAAGGGCGGGCCGGGACGCGGCCCGCGTACTGATGCGTGGGGCTGTTCAGGTGCCGATGAGGCCGCCGTCGTCCTTGGTGATCACGACCACGCCCGAGCGCGGACGGCCGGCCGGCAGCGGCGTGACGCCGTCGGATGCGACGCTCCACTGCCCCTGCGGCCAGTTGGAGTACTCGGTCGGATTGGTGTAGGTCGCATCCTCGCCCGGGTGCTGAACGCCGACGAACATGGTCTTGCCGTCCGGGCTCATGGTCACGCCGGTGACTTCGCAGTGATTCGGGCCGGTCAGGAAGCGGCGGGTCTCGCCGGTGGCCGGGTCGGCGCAGACCATGCTGTTGGCACCGATATTCACCCAGTTGCCACCGCCGTCGCCCTGCTGGTCGGTCTGCACCCACATGCGGCCGAAGGGGTCGAACCAAAGACCATCGGGCGCACCATAGTCGGCGCTGCCATTGGGGCTGTCCACGATATTGCCCTCGTACTGGGACTTGGGCGTCAGCGTTGTGGTGGCGCTGTCACCGGCCTGCACGAACAGATCCCAGGCGAAGCTGGTAGCCGTGACGGTGCGGCCGCTCTCACGCCAGCGGATGATGTGGCCGTACACATTGTTGGCGCGCGGATTGGCCGCATCGGTCAGAGGACGGGCCGTGCCACCGGCGGTGGAGCCGTCCGGATTGTTGACCTTCACGCCACCGCTGCGACCCCGGTTGCTGTTGTTGGTCAGCGTGCAGTAGACCTCGATCTCCTGGAAGCCCTTGATGCGCGGGCGAGCACCGGTCCACTCGGGACGGTCCATCATGGTGGCGCCCACGGCGTCGGCGGCCATGCGGGTCTTGATCAGGATTTTGGCCAGCACCTCGGCGTCGTTTGCGCCCATGAAGTTGGGGTTGTCACGCAGGGCCTTGCCGTCCACGCCAACGGTGCCCGGCAGCAGCGCAATCCACTGACCGCTGAGGTTGGCATCGAAGCGCGCCACATACAGCACGCCGCTGTCCAGCAGATTGCGGTTGGCGGCCCGGTTCGTGGGGTTGTACTTGCCCTCGCAGACGAATTTGTAGATGTACTCGCTGCGCTCGTCATCGCCCATGTAGAAGGCGATATTGTTCTGCGCATCGACCACATACTGGGCGCTCTCATGCTTGAAGCGACCCAGGGCGGTGCGCTTGATGGGCGCCGCACTCGGGTTCATGGGATCAATCTCGACCACCCAGCCCTGCAGATTCGGCTCCAGCGGGTTGCTGCTCACATCAAAGCGCGGATCGGTCTCGTGCCAGCGGTAGCCGAAGCCCGTGACGCTCACGCCATAGCGGTTGAAGTTCTTGCCATCCTCGCTCGCGCCCACCGCCGGCAAGCTGCCGCTGCGGCTGCCGAAGTAACCGTTCCAGTTCTCCTCGCAGCTCAGGTAGGTGCCCCAGGGGGTCACGCCGTGGGCGCAGTTGTTGATCGTGCCGTAGGCGGTGTAGCCGTCGTTCAGCGTGCCGGTGTCCACCGAGCCCGCGGGGGTGATGCTGAACTTGCGCGACTTGAGCAGGGCGTGGCCGGCGGCCGGGCCACTGACCTTGCACAGGGTGTTGGCAGTGATGCGGCGGCCGAAGGGCGAGTTCTTCACCACCTGCCACTTGCCATTGCTGCGGCGGATCTCCAGCACCGAGACGCCGTGCGCGGCCTGCGACTTGCGGGTCTTGGCAATGTTGTAGCCGGCGGACATGCCGTTGCTGTAGAGGATGTCCTCGTGCGTGTACTCGTTGTTGGCGCACAGAATGCCGCGCTCGCTGCTGGGCAGACCGCCCGCGCCGGCAAAGGGGAAGAAGTGCATGCCGTCGGTGTGGGCGCCGTACTGGCGCTCCTGCTGCGAGGCGCTCTCGCTGGCATCGCCGGCAAAGGCCGTGCCGCCGGGCATGATGGGGTCGCCCCAGGCCACCAGGAGCTGGGCGGTGTAGCCGGTCGGCACCACCACCTTGTCCAGCACGGCCGTGGCCGAACCACCCAGGCTGACGTTCAGGGCGCGGGTGCTGGCCGGCACGCTGCTGAAGCCAATGGGCTGGCTCAGGGTCGAGCCGGTGTTGGCCTGCACGGTCTGAACCAGACCGCCCAGGGTCAGGCCGCCGGCCGCGGCCAGGGCTGCGCCGCCGACCGAGCTCTTGACGAAGAGCCGGCGGCTCGCGTCGACCTGGTCGATGACATCGTGGATGGAAGCATTGCCAGACGGGTTCAGCGTCTGCTCGTTACGGGGGTGCTTGCTGCCCTTCATCGCTGCGTTCTCCTGCCAAGTGGGGGGGATCAAAACCTCCCGGACTGTGGACGCGCAGGACTGCAGGCCCGTGACGGGGGTCTGGGCCTTTCGGGCCACACCCCCCGCGATCAGGGGGCCAGCCACGCGTGCCGCGCGGCAGTGCTCGCAATCGCGGCGGCGGCGGTCGCGGTCGCGTCATATGGCGGCGGCACCATCACACGCCCATGTCTCCAGCCCCTCCCGCCCCCGCTGCGGACCGTCTCTTCATCAGCGTGGCAGCCTTGTGCGAGCCCCTGCTGGAGTTCACCCTGCTCAACGCCATCTCGCAGGCGCGACATCCCGAGCGTCTGGTGTTCGGGCTCGTCGAACAGCAGTGGCCCGAGCACCGCCCGGCGCTCGACCAGCCCGAGCTGGCCCCAAGGCTGCGTCGCCTGCAGCTGCACCCGCTGGAAGCGCGTGGCCCCTGCTGGGCACGTGCCCTGGCCATGAGCCTGTACCATGGCGAGCGCTGGTTCCTGCAGATCGACGCCCACAGCTGCTTCGAGCCGGGCTGGGATGAGCGCCTGATCGCCTGGGGCCGGGCCTGCGAGCAGCACAACCCCAAGTTCCTGATCAGCGCCTACCCCAACCCCTTTCGCATGGTCGGGGGCAACCCCTTGCCCGAGCCGGTCACGCGCGGCGTACTGGCCCATGTGGTCAAGAGCGGCTGCACATTTGCCGACGAGCACCCCACCCTGCTCTTCGAAAGCGTGCCGGTGGACAGCGAGCAAGCCGTGCTGGGTCTGCATGTGGCGGGCGGCTGCCTGTTCGGGCCGGGTCATCTGGTCCAGGCCCTGCCCTACGACCCATATCTTTACTTTCACGGCGAGGAGCAGGCCTATGCCCTGCGCGCCTGGACCCGCGGCTGGGACATCTTCCACATCCCCGATCTGCCCCTGTACCACGCCTATCTGGACCCGCAGTCGCCCCCCTCACGCCCCCTGCACTGGTCGGCGGAGCTGGAGGCGCTGCGCGGCCGCACCCAGGCCAGCGCCGCCGCCCTGCAAAGCGCAGCGGCAGCGCGGCTGCGCGCCCTGCTCTGGGAGGGGGCGGACCTGGGTGTCTATGGCCTGGGCCAGGTCCGCAGCCTGGAGGACTATGCGGCCTTCAGCGGCATTGACTACCGCGCCCGCCGCATCCATCCCGGGGCCTACAAGGCCCGCTTCGGCTACTGAGCCGGGCTGACAAAGGCTGGGGCAAACAAGGCCGCTTACTGCGCCCCGCCTCCCGCCGCTGCGGCGCCTTGCTGAGGCTGGGCGACGCTGCTCTCGTCCCCTGGGGGCTGACGCAAGGCATCCAGGCGCGCGCGCAGCGCCTCGGCACTGTCCTGGGCCCGCACCGCGCCCCAGCCCAGCAGGGGTTCGCGCTGCAGATTCAGCTCGGCCGGGCTCTTGGCCAGCCAGCGATCCACGGCTTCCATGCCCAGACCATGCAGGGCCTTGTTGCGCGTCTCGGCCTGGCTCAGGGCCTGGGTGCGCCGTTCCAGCAAGGCGGTCAGGGCGGCATTGCTCTGGCGCAGCTCGGCCTGCTCGCGCCGCAGCTGGGCCAGCTGCTGCTGCATCAGCTGCTCGCGCTCGCGCGCCTCGGCCTGGGCGCGGTTCAGGCGCTCGCCGGCCTCGGCCAGCTCGCGGCGCAGTTGCTCCAGCTGCTGTTGCTGGCTGGCGATCTGGCTGCGCTGCTGCTGGCTGGCGCCTTGGCTCTTGAGCAGCTGCTGGGCCTGCGCCTCGCGCTCACGCTGCCACTGGCTCTTCTCGGCCTCCAGGCCTTGCAGCTGCGACTGGGCCGCCTGCAGGGCCGCCTGCGCACGCCGCAGCTGGGCGCGTTCGCGGTCCTCGGGCTTGCCGCCGCCCTGGGCCTGGCAGAGGCCGGCCAGCAGGCTCAGCAGCAACAGAGGCAGCCCCTTGTGCAGGGCGTTCAGGCATGTCTTCATGGGACGCTCTCCTTGGTGCGCGGCCACTCGCTCAGAAGCGAGCGCTCAGATCCAGCTGCAGCACGTCGATCTTGAGCCAGGCGCTGGACAGGGTGCCGGTGGTCGTGCCGTCGCCCAGCTTCACGCGCACGCCGTCATCCAGATTGCGGCTGCTGGTCAGACGCAAGCCCAGGCTGGCGCGGCGGTCAAAGGCATAGCTGCCCCCGATCTGCCAGCCCTTGTAATTGGTGCCGCCCAGATGCCAGGTGGTGTCGGTGAAGCCATCGATCCAGGCGTCGCGCTCAAAGCGGCGCAGGGCCACAAAGGCGTTCCACTGGCCGGCACTGGACAGGCTGGGATGCCCCAGGTTCAGGCGCAGCTGGGTGCCCGTGGTCTTCTCGGCCAGGCTGTCCATCAGCGGCCCGCTGGCCGCCGCGCGGCGCTTGATGTCGGCCAGATCAAAGCCGCTGTTGCGCACATAGTCCAGGTTGATGCCCAGTTCCAGCGGCGCCAGATGGCGCAGCACCAGGCCCGTACTGAGGTTCAGGGGACGGAACTTGGAGGCCAGGCCCCAGACCGGGCCGCCGTTCGTGCAGGGCGCCGGCACATTGGCATTGCCCTCGCTGCCCGCGGGGCAGAGATTGATCAAGGTATTGCCCTTGAGTCGCACATTGGCCGGGTACTGCGAGGGCAGATAGGTTCGCGTGCCCGCCACCGGGCTGCCCGCAGCCGGCGGCAAGGCCGTTTCGCGGCGCCCCTCCACATCGCGGAAGTCGTAGGCTGCGAGCGCCACACGCCACTGCGTATGACCATCCAGGGCCCAGTCCAGGCCGGCCTGCAGGCCATACAACCACTTGTCCGCACGCGAGGTGCCGAACTCCTCCAGCGAGAACGCGCCGGCATTGGCAAAGGCGTACACGCCCGGCGCCAGATCCAGCTCGCCCTGGCCCGCCACGCCCTCCACACCCAAGTCATCCGGCCACAGCAGATCGCTGCCGTAGAAGGGGCGGTCCATGCGACCGGCCAGCAGGCGCAGATTGTGGCGCGGCTCCCAGCGTATGAAGGCGCGGTCCAGCATCATGGCCGAGCGGTTGAAGTGACTGCCCAGGGTCTGGGAGGCCGAGCTGGGCCCGCTGCTGCTGCCGGTGCTCAGGCGTATGCCGGCCTGCACATCATCGGACACCTTGGCCGTGACCCCCAGGCGGGCACGCAGGGTCATGCGGCGCCGGTCTATCGTGGTGTTGCTGATATCGGGCGCCCAGGCCGGCGAGTCGCGCTGCACCCGGTAGCACTCGGCGGGCACGCCGCCGCCCACGCTGTAGCAGGGGTTGGCGGCGGCACCGGCGGCATAGCGCGGGGTGCCAAAGTCCTCCATCTGCCAACGCACGCGCACATCGCCCTCGACCTGCAGACCCTTGACCCATTCCGGCAGGCCGCGCGGGTCGGCCCAGCGCTCCTCACGGGCCGTGGCCAGCACCTCGTTCTTGACCTCCTCGCGGATCTGCGCCCGCAGGGTCTCACTCACATAAGGCACACGGATCACATTGGCCGGCGCGGCCGAGGGCGCGGGGGCGGCGGCCGCCGGGGCCGCGGCCACCGAGGGCGCCGGGCTGGCCTGGGCCTGCTTGAGCAGGGCATCCGCCCGCTCGCGGCTCAGCAGACCCTGGCCCACCAGGGCCTCGATCAGGGCCAGGGTGGTGGCGCGCAGCTGCTCCAGCTCGCGCCGCTCATCGGCCTGGGCCAGGGGCGAGAGCAGCGCGCCGGCCAGGGCTAGGCACAGGCTGCGGCGCGCAAAGGGGAACTTGTTCTTCAGGACGTTCGTCATGGTCATGCGGACAAAGTGAATCGGTGCCTGCGCTAGCCCAGGGGGCGCAGCTGCAGGCGAAATTTCATGGGCTGGGCCGCGGCCGCGGGCGGCGGCGGCAGCTTGAGCGAGCGCGCCGCCTCGTCCAGGGCCGCATTGAGTTCGGCATCCAGACGCACATCGCCGGTGCTTTGCAAGGCATGGCGGGCAATCGAGCCGTCGCGCTCCACCCAGACGCGGAACTCCGCCAGGGCCTCGGAGCGCTCGCTCTTGAGATGTTTCTCCAGCGCATCGCGCAGCAGCTGGCGCGCGGTATTGGCAAAGAAGCGCTCCAGCGCACGGTCGCTGCCGCTGCCACTTTGCGCAGCCCCGGTGGCGGGCGTGCCACCGATGTACTCGTTGCGCACCGGCCCCGCCGCAAAGGCGCTGGGCCCATCGCCGGCCGCGCCCTCCATCTTGATGGGCTCGTTGCGCGGCTGCGCGGCCTCGGCCGGCTTGGGCGCGGACTCCGGCATGGGCTTGTTAGGCGCATCCGGCGGCGGCTTGATCTCCTTGGGCGGCGGCGGGGGCGGCGGCGGCGGCTGATCGGGCAGCAGGCTGATCTTGGCCACCTGGCGCTTGGGCGCCTCGGGCTGCCCGCTGAGCTGGCGCACCCACAGGGCCGCGCCCACGACCAAGCCGCCCACCAGCAGAGTCAGCAGCAGCTTGATGGCGATCTGGCGCCCGCGCGCGGGCTGCAGTGAATCCTCGGCCAGGTCCATGCTCAGCTCCCGATGCGCGAGGTCACCAGGGCCATGTTCAGCCCCAGCTTGTTGCACAGATCCACCACCTGCACCACCGGCTCGTAGTGCGCGCGGCCATCGCCCTTGATGGCCACAGTCAGCCCCGCATCGCGGGCCTTGGCGGCCAGCAGCTGCTGCTCCAACTCGGCCGCGCTGACGGGCGCGCCGTTGAGCATCAGCTGCCCGCCGGGCATGACCTGCACGATCTTGAGCTCATGCTTCTCGGTGCTGGGCTTGTTGCTGGGCTTGGGCAGGGTGATGGACAGGCCCTGCACCGAGGCCGTGGTCATCAGGATGAAGACCACCAGCAGCACATAGGCCAGGTCCAGCATGGGCGTGACATTGATGGTGTCGTAGGGCTTGGTCTCGTTCTGGACTTGCATCTAGGCCCCCGCGCGCTTGGTCACCAAGCCGATCTCGGTGATGTCCAGGGCCTTGGCCCGCTCCAGCACCTCCATCACCTTGTCGTACTGCGCCCGGGCATCGGCCTTGAGCACCACCGGCAGGGCCGGGTTGGCAGCCTTGTACTGGGCCAGGTTCTGGCTGAGCTGCTCCATGGTCACCGGATAGGCGTCGAGATAGACCGAGCCGTCTTCGGTGATGGTGATGGCCCGGGTCTGGGGCTTGGCCAGATTGCCCGCCGCCTCGGTCTGCGGCGAGTTCACCTTGACGCCCTGCACCGAGGCCGTGGTCATGATGATGAAGGTGACCAGCAGCACATAGGCCAGGTCCAACATCGGCGTGATGTTGATGTCGTCGTAGGGCTCGTTGCCCTGCTTGAGATCGGCTGCCATCGCGCGCTCAGCGGCCGTAGTCCTCGGCCACGCGGGTGATGAACTCGTCGACGAAGATCTGCATGTCCGCCGAGATGTTCTTGATGCGCGAGGCCAGGTAGTTGTAGCCAAACAGGGCCGGGATGGCCACGCCCAGACCGGCCACCGTGGCCAGCAGGGCCGCCGCAATGCCGGGCGCGATGGCGTTCACGTTCACATCACCCGCGGCCGCAATCGCCGCGAAGGTGATCATCACGCCCACCACCGTGCCCAGCAGGCCCAGGAAGGGGCCACCCGAGATGGCGATGGTCAGCAGCACCATCTGCGAGTTCAGCTTGTGGGACTCGCGCACCATGTCCGCATCCACCGCGGCCTTGACGGCATTCAGCGAGGCATCGCTGAGGCTGCGCGGCGTGGCCGCCATGGTGTCAGCAGGCGGCTGGGTGCCGATATCGCGCTTGTTGAGCTCGCGCACGCCGGCGCTGTAGAGCCGGTAGAGCGAGGAGTCGCCATGCTCCTGGCCGCCCAGATGCAGCAGCTCGTCCTTGGCCGTGCGAAAGCGCTGCAGAAAGCTGCGGTTGGCGCGGTCGGCCTTGGACACCATCATGGCCTTGACCACCATCACCCAGCAGGCCACCACGAACATCAGGCCGCACAGAATGATCACCACCCAGGCGTCGGTGGTGAGGTTCTTCACCAGAATGCCCATATAGCCCTGCTCGGCGCCCGCGGCACTGTCCGCGGTCTCCATGCTGCCCTTGAGCGCCTGGCCCTCCACGCCCTGGGTGGCGACCGACAGCGCCAGCCACTGCGGGGAACGCAGGGTGGCGGCCATCTGCAGCTCGTCCATCAGGCCCTTGAGGCCCTCACCCAGGCGCAGCTCGCCCTCGATGGCGGGCGTCTGGGCCGCCACCTGGGCCACCGGCTTGCCATTCAGATAGAGCTGGGCCTGGCCCTGGCCCAGGGTCAGGGCCAGGTGTTGCCAAGCCCCGGCGTTCAGGCTGCCGCCGCTCAGGCTGGCCGCGCCCACACGGGCTTGCAGACGCCCCTCTTGCAAGGACAGGCTCAGCACGCCCTGCTGCAGCAGCAGGCCGTCGCCCAGGGTCTCGGGCTTGAACCAGAGCGTCAGCGTCAGCGCGCCACCGGCCGCCACCCGCACCGCGTCCTGGGCGGCAAAGCGCAGGGGCTGCCCCTCCAGGCGCGCGGCACTGCCCAGCAAGCCCGCCTTCTCCACATTCAGCGGGGCCAGGCTCTTGAGGCGGCCCTGGGCATCCTGGCCATCGGCCGTGCCCAGATGCAGGGCGCTCAGCGTGGCGGCGTCAAAGCCGCTGCCCGCGCCGGCCTCCACCGTGGCCTTGGCATTGCCGGCATAGATATGCAGCTGGGTCTTGTCGCTGCCCGGCGCCACCTGGGGCAGCTGCACCCAGATCAGGGCCAGCTCATTGACGGCATCGAAGCGCTCCACGCGAAAGGCCAGCGGCGTCTTGTCGTCGCCGGCCAGCACGCGCAGATCGCTGCCATCGTCCTTGGCGGCCAGAAAGTCGAAGTTGCCGCTGTGCAGGCGCACCGCCAGCGGCAGGGCCTGCACCGGCTGGTCCACGCCGGCCACCGTGGTGTCCAGCACCAGGCGGCTGCGCTGGGGCCAGTCGGCATTCCACCAGGCATGGGCGGCTGGGCTCAGCAGCGCGAAAGAGAGAAGAGCAATCAGGTAGCGCATGGTCATCATCAATCCAGAAAAACGCATTCGGTCTCGGTGGGCTTCACTCATTCCCCGCTGCTGCCAAAGCCCAGGAACTCCAGCAGCAGATTGCGGCGGGGGCGGCGCTTGCGGTTCTCGTCCTCGTCGCCGGACGCGGCCTCACGCTTGCCGCCCTCGGTGGCGGCCGGTGTGGGGGGGGTGATGGACGGTGGCGGTGGCGCCGGGGCGGCCAGGTTGGCGCCCTGCACCGCGCCGGTCGCGGCAATGTTGTCGGCACCGCGCACCACCGTGGCACCCAGGAAGAGATTGCCGGCGGACTTGATGCCCGCATCACCGGCATTGATCTCGCCCAGCGGGGCATACAGATCCAGGGCGCTGCCCTTGTCCAGCACCGCGATGCCGCTGCCGCTGAAGGAGCCGCTGGTGTCCACCACCACCCGGCCCTCGCGGTCCAGGGTGTAGACGGGCGGCGGCGCGCCGGTCACGGTCTTGGCGCCCCGGCCCGCATCCAGATTGCCCAGGCCCGCCCAGAGCAACACATCGCCCTGGGCCAGGGTGAAGATGCGTGACTGGTTCACTTCCACGCTGTCGCGCACCGCGGCCTGCACCGCGCCACCGGCCACGCTGACGATGCCCACATCGGCCGCGCTCTTGCCGCTCTGGCCGGCCAGATCGCCCACATTGATGCTGCCGCCCGGGGCCAGCAGGGTGATGGCCCCGCCCTGGGCCGTCTTGACCTGGCTGTTGGCCAGCAGGATGCGCCCGTCGCGGGCCTCGGCCTGCGGGTACAGCCCCTGCATGGCCTGATAGCCGCGCAGATAGGCCGCGCGCTCGCCCGCCGCGGCCGCCCGGCCCGCGGCCTGCAGCTCGCGCATCAGGGTCTGCTGCAGGAAGATCAAGCGCTGGGCCGCCGGCAGGCCGGCGAATTCACGCCAGGCCGTGGCCGCGTCGCGCGGCGCACCGCCCAGACGGGCATTCACAAAGTCACGCAGGCCCGCCATGTGCGGCGACACCGCCAGCAGCAGCTGTTCATAGCCCTGCGGCCCCAGGCTGCCGGCCTTGGCCAGCAGGGCCGCGCCCAAGGCCTGGCCTTGCAGGGCCTCGCGCAGCTCCTGGCGGACCGCGGCCTGGGCCTCATCGCGCGCCGCCGGCTCCGCCGCTTGCAAACGCGGCTCACCGGCCAGGAACTCAGAGCCGGCCAGGGGCGGGCGCGCCACATCGCGCCCGCTGCCCGTGACCCGACCGGCGGCCACGGCCTCGGTGGCGGCGCGGCTCTGTGCCTCGGCCAGGGCCAGGGCCTGCTGCAGATAGCGCTCGCTCTCGACGGCCAGCAGACTCTCGCCCACCAGGGCCTGCACCCGGGCGCGCTGCTCCTGCGGCTTCAGGGCCGCAAAGTCCTTGGCCTGCTTCTGAGCCTCGACCGCGTCCAGGGTCTTGCCCGTCTCGCTGAGGGCCTTGAGCTGCACCGCCAGCAAGGCGCTGTGATGCTGCAGGCCCGCGCCCTGCAGGGCATAGGCCCCGGCCTGGGCCAGATCGGTAGGCTGGTAGGCGCTGACCAGGGTCAGGGCCGCCCCGCCCGGCTGCAGCAGGGTGGCGTTGTTGACATTGCCCTCGCTGAGCAGGCCTGTGCCGCCACGCAGATCGGCATCGCGCCCCGCCAGCGCCAGCACCTCGCCCGGCCCGGCCACCCGCAGACCACTGATGCTGCTGCCGTTGAGCAGCAGGTCTCGGCCGGCCTGCAGCAAGCTCAGCTCCCCCGCAGCCTGATGCTGCACATTGATGGTCGCCAGCACCAGATCGCGACCCGCCTGCAGCTGCAGGGGGCGGGCGCTGAAGCTCGAGCCCTCCAGGCGCAGCGAGTCCGCGGCCGAGACCAGGAGCAAGGGGCTGCGATCGCTCGCGTCCAGGCCCTCGGGGCTGCTGCGCCACTGGCCCAGCAGCCGCTGCAAGCCGGCCTGGGCCAGGGGCTGGGCCTGGCTCTTGTCCTCGGCCCGGGTGGCGCCCACCCAGAGCCCGCCAAGCAGGCGCAGCTCATCACGGGCCAGCAGGCTCAGGCGGGCCTCGCCCACGGGCAGCTGAACCAGGGGCTTGTCTAGGCGTATACCGCCGGCCGGCGCGGCCAGGCTCAGGCTGTCGGGCAGTACGTTCTCGCCCGCGCCCGTCATCACCGCCGTCACCCCGCTGGGGCGCTGGCCGCTCAGGCTCAGGTCCCCGCTGACGCTCAGCAGCCTGGCCTGGGCCCGGTCCGCCAAGCCGGTGACCGCCGCGGTGCGGGCCTCGCCAGCCGCCGTCTCCGTGCCCTGGCGCAGGCCGCTGAGCAGGGCCGGGTTGCTGAGGCTGCCCAGCTGCAGATCGCTACCCGCCTGCACCGACCAGCGCGTATCCAGATGGAAGAGCTGGGGGCCGGCATAGGCCAGCGCTCTCCCGCTGCCGCCACCGATGCCCGCACCCGCGCTGAGGCTGGCCTGGGCACCGCCCGCGTTGTAGAGGCCACCCAGCACATCGCGCCCGGCGCTGGCGCTGAGGCGGCCGCCCGGCAGCCAGGCTCCGGCCTCGGGCAGATAGTCCTTGCTGTCCGGTGTACCCACGGCCGCCAGGCGATAGCCGCTGGCCGGGGTGGACAGCTCCAGGTCCACCAGATCGCGGCCGGCGCGCACCGCGATATCGCCGCCGCCAAAGGAGGCAATGCCCTGGGCGAACTGGTCATAGCGCGACCAGAACATCAGGCCCAGATTCGGGTTTTGGCTGCTACCCAGGCTGAGCTGACGCCACCACCAGTCGGCCACATACTGAACGCTGGTGGGTTGGCCGCCAGCGCTGGGGTATTTGTAGCCGGGCAGGCTCAGCACATCGCGCCCGGCCTGCAGAGAAATGGCGCCGGCGTGATCGAAGAAGGGGCCCAGATTGCCGCTGGGGCTGTTGGGAATCAGCTGATCGCTCAGGCGCAGGCCCAGGCGGTTCAAATCCTGGGTGCTGGGCGCCGGCAGGGCCTCGCCCGTCGTGTAGATGCGCACCTGGCCGTTGCGGCCCTGGGCATTGAGCGCCACGCCCAGATTGATGTCGCCCGCGGCGGCCATGGCAATGCTGCCCGTGGTGCTGCGGATGAAGACGATGGGCGGCGTGGCCGTGGCGCTGCTGCCGGGCCGGCCGATGATCAGGTTGCCTCCCGCGTTGGCGGCCTCGTTCACGGCCAGCGGATCGGCCGCCGCGAGATCGGCGCCCGCCACCAGGCGGAAGGACGCCGCCCGGCCGGCCATGGCCACGCCATTGGCCGCAATCGCACGCTTGTCCGTGGCGCTGCGGGCCGCGGCAAAGCCGTCGCTCAGGCTGTTGAGCAGGGCCAGGTCGCCACCGGCGCGCAGGCTCAGACGCATGGCCTCGCCCACGCGGCTGCCGCTGGCCGGCACCAGATTCCACTCGCTTTCCAGGCTGAGCCGGCCGGGGCTGCGGATCTCCACGCCCGGCGCCACCGTGAGCCGGGCCGCCAGCTCGGCATTGCCACCGGCCAGCTCGGCCGCGATGCGCTGCGTCTGCGCGGCACGCGTACCCACAAAAGCCAGGTTGTCCGCCTCCACCTGGGAGGGCTTGAGGATCTTGGGCGGCGGCGTGGGCACCGGCGCGGGTGTGGGGGCCGGTGGCTTGGGCACCGGGGCCGTTGTCGGGGCCGGGGTCGGCGCGGGACCGGGCCCGGGCGCCGGAGCCGGCGGAGTGGGCGCCGCGGTGGGGGTCGGTGATGGCAAAGGGCCCGGCCCGGGTGCCGGGGGCGTGGGAGCCGGCGGGGTGGGAACGGCCGTGGGCGGAGGCGTAGGTGCCGCGGTGGGCGGGCCGACCGGCGGCGCCGGCGGCTTGTTGCCTATGGTCGTGTTGTTGCCATTGCCGGCCGAGGCCGTGGCGGGCTCGGCCGCGGCCGCGATGCGCACCGCGCTCAGCAGGGCCGGCGGCACCTGGCCGGCGGGCAGCTCGCTGCCCAGCATCAGGGACTGGGCGCCGGCCAGCTGGGCCGGCTTGGGGCCCACCGGCGGCGGCGGCGGCTTGACGCCTATCGTGGTTCCCGCGCCATTGCCCGGCGAGGGTTCGGTCGGCGGTGTGGTCGGTGCGGGCGTGGGAGCCGCAGTCGGTGCGGCGGTTGGTGCAGCAGTCGGTGCAGCAGTCGGTGCAGCGGTCGGAGCGGCCGTCGGGGCACCCGTCGGAGCCGCCGTGGGCGCTGCGGTGGGCGATGCCGTCGGTCGGGGCGTTGGCGCCACGGTCGGCGTGGGCGTGGGCAGGGCCGTCGCCGTCTCGCTGATCAGGGTGATGTCCTCGTAGCGCCGCACCGCCTCCACCTCGATGCGGCGCACCGCCTCGAAGCTGGCGCGCAGGCGCTCCACCGCCACGCCCGTGCCGCCGCGCTGGCTGCCGCTTTCCGTGACGCCGGTGCGCGCGGCCCGCAGCAGGACCTCGCCATCGCGCCCGCCCTCGCCGCCTGGCGTGGCCAGCCGGCCCCCCTCTTCCAGACTGATGCGGCCGGCGCTGCTCATCAGGCGGATCTCGCCGCCATCGGCCGCCTCGCCGCGGTTGGCGGCCAGCAGCTGGGCGCCCGCCATCAGGCGCAGATCGCCGCCGGCGGCCACCTGGACCAGGGCACCGCGCTCGGCCTCGGCGCGCAGGCTGCCCTGCAGCTGCACCGCCCCTTGGTCGGCGGAAAGCTCCAGGCGCCGGGCGCGCAGCTCGGCGCCCGCGGGCAGGCGCTGATCGCCCTGGCGGTTGCGCACCGAAATCTGCTCTCCAAACTGCCCGCCCTCCTGGCCCAGCTGACTCGCCAGCGCGCCCAGGTCCAGGGCCTGGCGGCTGTCCAGCAGCAGACGAGCCTCCTGGCCGCGCAGCTGCCCCTGCAGTTCCAGGCGGCCCTGGGCCGCCGACAGCCGCAGCTCGCCGCCCGCGGCGCGCTCGGCGCCGCTGCCGCCGCCCGAGACATCCAGCCGCGCCTCGGGCGCCAGGACCATGTCCCCCGCGGCCGAGCTGGCCAGCAGACGGCCGCCGGGGGTGTTGACGCGCTGCTGCGCCAGCTCATGGCTGCTGCCTTGCAAGAGCGTCTGGGAGCCGCGCTCGAAGCGCAGCGCACCCTGGGCCTGCAGCTGCAGCTGGCCCGAGGGCAGCTCGATGCGCGTGCCCTGGCGCAGCTCGCGGGCGCTCAGGCTCAGCTGTGCGGCCTCGCCGGCCGCCTCGGCCGGCGGCGCCCCAGCGGCCAGCGCCTGGGTCTGCAGCTGCATCAGGCCACCCGCCTGCAGCTGCTGCCGAGCCTGCGCATCGGCCACCAGGCGCGGGGCGCTCAGGCTCAGATCACCGGCCGTCTGCAGGCTGCCCGCACCGCTCAGGCGGATCTCGCTGCCTGAGCTCAACTCGGCTGCGGCCAGGCCCTGAAGCTGCACGCTGCCGGGGCCGATCTGCAGGGGGCCCTGCAGGGCATTCAGGCTCAGGCGCGCGCTGCCGCCTTGCAGGGGCTGGTCCGCGCTGCCGCCGCTATTGCTCAGGCTCAGACGGGCCGCGCTGGCGCTGGCCTCGCCACCCTCGCGCACGCTCAGGCGCTGGGCGTCCAGCAGCAGCTGGCCCAGGCCGGCACCGCCCAGACGGGCACCGGCCTCGAAAACGATGTCCCCATAGCTGCGCAGGGCCAGACTCTCGGCCGCCAGGAACTGCGAGAGCTGGCTGGCGCCCAGGCGCAGCTCACCCGGTTGGGTCGGGGCCGCGCCCTCACCGATGAGGATGCGGCTGGCGCCCAGGCTCAGGGCCTGCACCTGCAGCGCCGCCTCGGCGCCCAGGTCCAGCCGGCCCGCGGCCTCCAGGCCCAGGCTGGCACCCGCCAGCCGGACGCTCTGGCCCAGATTCAGTCGGCCCTGGGGACTGGCGCCGGACTCGCTGCGCAGCAGCGTCTCGCCGCCGCCCGCACTCAGCTGCAGCGAGGCCCCGTCGCCCTTGATCTGCAGCGTCGCCGGGCTCCCCTGCTCCGCCGGCCGTGGCGCGGGAGCGGCGGCCTGCAGCTGCACGCCCTGGCCCAGGCTCACGGTCTCGCGCGCCAGCAGCTTCAGATCGGCAAAGCCCTGCAAGCGGGTTCCGGCCTCCACATCCAGCTGGCGGGCCCGCACATCGGCCAGGTTCTGGCCCTTGGCGTCCACGGTGCGCAGGGCGCCCAGGGTCAGAGAACCCGCGCCCGAGGCGGCCAGCTCGTCGGCGGCCAGCCACAAGGTGTTGGCCGGCAGATCGGCCGGGCGCGCGGCGGCGCTGGCGCCCACACGCATCTGCTCGGCCGCAATCGCCAGGCTGCCAGCCTGGCCCTTGTCGGCGGCCGTCAGGCGCAGCTGGGCCGCCAGGGCCAGCTGCTGGGCACTGAGGTTCAGATGGCCCGCATCGGCCACCGAGGCCGGCCGCGGCTGACCCTCGCGCTGGGCCTGGGCCTTGAGATAGGCGTCCAGATCCAGGCTGCGGATCTCGGAGGACTTGCGGGCCGTGGCCGAGGGCGTGAACACAAAGCCCGCCAGGCGCCCTTCCACGATGTCCGTGCCGGTGCTGGCCAGGCGTGCGCCGGCCAGCAGGGCGCCGTTGTCGCGCCGCTGCTCGGTGCCGGCGGCCACCGGCGTGTCCGAAGCCGCCTCGGGCCGCACCAGCACGGCGCCGGGCAGCAGGGCATAGCGGGCCGGCAGCACGGCATAGCGCCCGGGGGCCAGGACTTGCTCGCCCAACACCAGGGCGCGCTCCAGCACCAGCTCGCGGCCGGGCAAGGCCGTGATGCCGGCCTGGGCCATATGGTTGTCCAGCGGCGCCAGGGTCTGACCGGGCACGATGGCAAACGCGCCGCTGCGGCCATCAAAGCTCTCGGCAAACACATCGCGCGAGCCGCCGGGACCGGCCACGAATTCCAGGGCCTGCAGGCTGCCGCCGCCGCCCAGATCCAGGCTGGCCTTGGCGCTGCCCTGGGCCTGCAGCTCCAGGCGCGGGGCCTGCAGATCGATCTGCTTGGCCGGCAGGGCCTTGAGGGCCTGACCGCCATACTGCCAGCGCTCGCCGCCCACGGTGCTGCCGTAGAAGACCGTGAGGCCCTCGCCCGAGACGGAGCTCTGGCTGCGCGGTGTGAGCAGCAGCCGCTCGCTGGCCTGCAGGCTCAGCTGGCCCAGGGGCGCGCGCAACAAGCCGTCCTGCACGATGTCGCGGGCCTTGAAGCTCAGGGCCGCACCGGCGCTCAGCGGCGTGGCGGGCGTGGCCGTGCTGCCCTCGGGGCGGGTGATCAGCAGGTCCTGCCCCAGCGCGTCCAGCTCGAAGCGGCTGGCGCTGCTGCCGTAGATCTGGGCGGCGCTGAGGGTGATATGGGCCTCGGCCTTGAGCGAGCCGCGGTTGGCCTTGGCCGGGTCGGCGCTGCTCTGGGCATGCAGGCGCATGTCGCCCGCGCTGACCAGTTCCAGCGCGGCCATGCCGCCCAGCTGCTGATGGCCGAAGACATCCAGGCTGGGCCCGCGGGCCTGTAGCGTGAGGCGGCCGGTGCCGCGCCCGGGGGCGCTGCTGCCGGGCCGGGCATCGCTGCTGCTGCCCAGGGCCACGCTGACGGCGCTCAGCCGCGCCTGGCCATTACCCTCCAGCAGCAGCTGGGGACTGTCCAGCACCAGACGGCGCGCCAGCTGCAGATCGAGATCGCCGCCTAGCACCAGGCGGTCCTGGCTGCTCAGGCTCAGATCGGCCAGGCCGGCCGAGAAGAGTTCGGTGCCCAGCTGCACGGTGCGCACACCGGCCAGGGGCTGGGGCTGGGCCTGGGCCGCGCCGCCTTGCAGCAGCAGTCGGTGCGCCAGGGCCACGGTTTCGCTGCGTCGGCCCACGCTGATGGCCAGGGCGCCCTGAGCGCGCTCGGGGCTGCCGGCGCGGGCCTCGAAGCGCCCGGCCAGCAGGCTGTCCTGGCTAGCATTGCTGAACAGGTCCACGCTCAGCCGGCCGGCATGGCTGCTGAGCAGCTGCCGACCCTCGGGCAGGGCCGGGCCCCGGGCGGTGGTGGCGTCCAGGGTGGCGCTGGCGCCGTCGGCGCGAATCAGGGCGCCCTGGGCCCAGTCCAGGCTCTGGGCGCTCAGGCTGACCTGACCGCCGTCCAGCACACGGCCGCGCAGCAGCCCGTCGCTGGATGGCAGGGGCAGCAGCCGGCCAGACACATCGATCACGGCATTGCGGCCCAGGCTCAGACGCTGAGACTGCTGCGCGGTCTCGCCGCTCTGGCTCAGGCTGAGCTGGCCGCCGGCCGCTTGCAGCTGGCCGTCCACACGCAGATCCGCGGCGGCCCGCAGGTTCAGGCTGGCCAGGGGGTCCAGGCTGATGCGGGCGCCCTCCTCCACCAGCAGCCGGCCGCTGCCGCCCACCGCGGCCTGACCGCTGGCCAGCAGGCTCAGATGCACGGGGCGACGCAGGGCATCCTCCTGCTCGCGCGGCGCCGCGCCCAGCTCGGCCAGCAAGGCTCCGCTGGCCCGGGCCTGGCCGCTGTTCGGGTCCAGGCGCAGCTGCTGATCGCTGGCACCGTGGTTGAGCAGGCGCGGGCTGAGCACACTGCCGGCGATGAGACTCAGGCTGCGCTGCCCATCGATCTCCAGGCGCTCGAAGCCGCCCCGCGAGAAGAATTCCGTGCCCAGCTGCAGACGACCGGTCTCGGCCTGGCTGCTGCCACTGCCGCCGATCTCCACCTCGGCAGCGCGCAGGCTCAGGCTGCCGCCGCGGTTCAGACCCAGGCCCAGCAGACGGGCGCCCGCGATATCAAAGCGCTGGGCCTGATCTCCCACCATGCTGCTGCGCAGCTCGATGGCGCCGGCCGCGCCGGCCACGACCCGGCCCGTGCCGGACACCGTGGCGCCGCCCGAGACATCGAGCACCGTGTCGCGGCCCAGGGCCAGACCGGCCCCGGAATTGAGCCTGAGACTGCCGCCCTCGGCGCTGGCCTGGGGCTGGACGCCGTCGCGCTCCTGATTCACGAGGCGGCCCGCCAGCTCCAGGCGCACCCCATCGGCCACCACGATGTCTCCGGCCTGGCTGCCGGCCTGCTCGGGCCGGGCCACGGTCTGGGCGCTGAGCGTGCCGCCGGCGCTTTGCACATCGGCGGCCAGACGGATGCCCTGCGCGCCGCGCGAGAACAGGCTGAGCTGGCTGCGCGGTGCCAGGCGCAGGGCCTGCTCCACCACGATATCGCCGTCGCTGGCCAGGGCGTAGCGGCCAAAGCCCGACGCGTCCAGCCGTCCCAGATCCAGCCAGCTGCCCGTGCCGCTGGCGGCCGGCGCGGCGGCGCTGCTGCCCAGCAGCAGCGTGTGCTGCACGCCGGTGGCCAGGGCGCTGGCCTGCCCCAGCTGCAAACGGCCCGGCGCGGCCAGCTTGTCCAGGCCCTCGCGCTGGCGCTCACCCACCAGGGTGCGGGCCAGCATCTCGCCGTCCAGGCGCAGCTGGCTGCCGGCCACCCGTAGGCTGCCGGCGGCCTGCCCCTCCTCATAGCCGGCCAGGGCCAGGCTGGGGCCCAGCACAAAGCTGCGCGCGGCACCCCAGCGGCCGAAGTGACGGTAGACGGCATTGGACAGGCCCACATAGGCCTGATCCGCGGGCGCGTCGTTGAGGTCGTAGAGCAGGCCATCGGCCCCGCGCAGCTGGCTGGGCTGGGTGATGGCGGCGGTGTAGCGGATGCGGCCGCCCGAGAGATCCAGGCGCGAGCCGGCATCGGCCTGCACCAGGCCGGCACTCTCCAGCATCAGGCTGCCGCCGCCGGACAGACGCTCCTGCACGCTGCGCTCCACCGCGTCGCGATAGCTCTGCAGGCTGCCCAGGATCTTGGAGTCCTTGCGGATGTCCAGCGTGACCTTGGCGCGGTAGAGCAGACCGTCCTTTTGCAGCGGCGCGTCCTTGAGGTCGTTGGCGCCCAGCAGCTCGGTCGTCACATAGTGGCGGCCCGCCGAGACCTCGGTGTCGCGCGTGCCCGAGAGGTCGATGCTCACGCCGCGCCCCAGGCTGAGGCTGGCCGTGGCGTCGAAACGCGGGATGTCGGGCTTGGGCAGGGACAGGGCATGGCTGCCCGGGGTGTCCGGCACCTCGTAGACAGGCACGGTCTCGGCGCGCAGGCGCACGCTGGCGCCGGGCGCCACGATGCTGGCGCCGGGGCCACTGCCGGACCCAGCACTCGGCTCGGCGCCCTGCAGGCTGATGCTGCGCGCGCTCATCTCGATGCGCGAGGGCGTGAAGCCGGCGCTGTCTGTGCTGGTGGCCGAGGAGGCCTCGGGCGTGATCTCGATGCGGCTGCTGCTGCCCAGCACCAGGCTGCCGCCCTCGCGGGCGCGCTTGAACACACTGGACGCGACGCTGCTGGCGCTGGCCTTGCCGCGTGCCAGCAGGAAGACCGAGCCGTTCTCGCTCACGCTGGTGCTGGCGCTGATGCGGCCCATCTGGTTGACGGCCATGCCCACCAGGGTGGTGTTGCCCCGGGCGCTCAGGATCTCGCCCAGCTGGTCCACCCGCCCGGCCTCACCGCCCACCTCGACCAGCAGGCCTCTGAGGGCCGGCACGGCCGCGTTGTGCTCGGCCGCATAGAGCTTTTCGGCCGTGGGGGCCTGCAGATAGACCTCGCTGCCGGCGGCCAGCACGGTCTGCCCGCCTGGCGTCTCGACGCGTCCGGCCTGCTTGACCTCCTCGGCGAACAGGAACACACGGCCGCCATTGGGGGTGCGGATCTCGGCGCCGGGCTGGACCTCGACAAAGCCCGAGCCTTCCTGCGTGGCGGGCAGTCCCAGGGGGTCGCGCCAGAAGCTGCGCTGGGCGCCGTTGATGCTGCGCGTGAGGCCGTTGAGAAAGTCCTCGTTGTCTACATTGAGCGTGGAGGCCACCAGGGCGCCCACATTCACCTGCGCGCCGCTGCCGAACAAAATGCCGTTGGCATTGAGCAGATAGACATCGCCGCCCACGATGCGTGCCGGCTGGCCGGCCGCGGTGTTGGGATTGGGCACGGTGGCAGTCAGCGCACCAAAGATGGCGCTGGGCGCCGCGCCCTTGTCCACACGGTTCAGGGCCGCTCCGCCGCTGGGCAGCATGAACTCCACCTTGCTGGCCGCGCCGATATCAAAGCGCTGCCATTGGTAGATCTCGCGCGCCAGGCGCTGCTCGATGATCTGGTCCACGCCGCCCCGGGCATTGGGGCGCTCCGTCAGGCTGCTGCGCGCGCCGTCCTCATACTTTTCACGGCTCTGCTGCCACTTCAGCGCC
This sequence comes from Roseateles asaccharophilus, assembly GCF_004362405.1. GTDB lineage: Bacteria > Pseudomonadota > Gammaproteobacteria > Burkholderiales > Burkholderiaceae_C > Kinneretia > Kinneretia asaccharophila. Next base: position 33,042 of record NZ_SNXE01000011.1, on the reverse strand, counting down.
GGCACCGGCACCGCATTGAGCGCCGGCACCGGCGGCCGCACACCGGCCACGGGCTGGGCCTGCAGGGACTGCAGGGGCCAGATCGCGACCAGGGCAAGAACCAGCGGCCGCATCGCACGCGGCGTGTGCGAGGAAACGGAGAGGTGGTGGCGGGCGGGGGCGATCATGGGCTGTACGGCGGCAAGAGAGTTCTGGGGCTCAGAGCTGGGCGCTCAGGCGCACATGCAAACGGGGCTCGGACTTGGGACTGCGCGCGGTGGGCTTTTGCGGCCAGGCCAGGTCCACTTCGGCGCGCAGCTTCTCGCCGGCCTGCAGGCGCAGGCCCAGGCCGCTGCCCAGCAGGGGCAGGCGCGATGCCTGCTCGGGCAAAGGCCACAGCACATAGGCCCGGCCCACATCCACAAAGGCCAGCACACTCAGCTCGCGCCACAGGCTGTTCTTGGCACCGCCCAGATTGGGGCTGCGCCACTCCAGCGAACCCAGCAGGCCCTGGTCACCCGTGACCTCGGACTCCAGATAGCCCCGCACCGTCTCGGCCCCGCCCAGGGCGAACTGCTCGCCCGAGACCAGGGGCTGGCTGGCCAGCTGCCAGCCCAGACGCAGGCCCAGGCTGCCGGGCAGGCCCAGGGCCTGCAGGCTGCGGCTGGTGCGCCAGTCGCCGCGCCAGTGGGCAAAGCTGCCATCGGCCTCGAAGCGCTTGCACTCGAACTGGTCGACCGGGCCGATATTGCCGGGGCAGTCCACATCGCGCTGCAGGATGCTGCGCGCCGCAAAGGTGAAGCTGCTGCTGAAGCTGGTCTGATTGCGGCCCTCGAACCAGCTGCCGCTATAGCTCAGCTGCAAGGGCAGGTAGCGCAGCGGCGTGGACAGAGCGCTGTCGCCCGACTGCAGACGCTCGCGCACATTCTTGTAGTCGCCGCCCAGGCTCAGGCTGTGCACCGAGTCGCTGAGCTGCAGGCTGCGCGACCAGCGCAGACCCAGGGTCACGCCCTTGCCAATCACCGAGGTCGTGCCCAGGGGCTCCAGCAGACTGTCCGACCAGACCAGGCTGGTGAGCAGCTGGTCCTGGTGGCGCTCGCCACGGCCTAGGGGCAGGCTGTAGTTGAGCAAGGCCAGCTTGGACTGCTTGGGCGCCTCGGGCGCGGTGATCAGGCTCAGCGCGATGCTGTGCTCGCGCTGCCAGAGATTGTCGTAGCGCAGGTTCAGGCTGGCCCGCAGCGGCTTGGTATCGGCCGAGTGGCGGTTGTTGAGCTCCACGCTCACACCGGCGGGCAGCTGGTCGGCCACCTTGAGCTCGGCCTCCACCGTGCCGGGCGTGAGGCCCGGACGCAGCAGGGGCTGGATCTGCCGTTCCTCGCGGCTGAGACCGGCCAGCTGGCGCTGCACCTCGTTGAAGTCGGGCACGCGGCCCGGCGCCAACTCGTGCACGCGCTCGCGGATCACGCCCTGGTCGAAGTAGCGCGCCCCGGTCACGCGCAGGCGCTCCACCCGGCCCTCAATTACGCGCAGCCGCACCAGACCGCCATCCACGCGCTGCTCGGGCACGTCGACAAACACGGTCAGGTAGCCGCCCTGCTGGTAGCGCTTCTCCAGCGCCTCGCGCGCGGCCTCCACATCGGCAATGCTGCGCCGCTCGCCCATGAAGGGCATGACCGCACGCTCCACCTCGGTGACCGGCAGCACGGTATTGCCCTCGATCTCGAACTCCAGAATGTCAAAGCGCGGATCGGCGGCCGGCGTGGCGGCGGCAGCGGCCGGCGCTGGCTGGCCCTGGGCCGCCGCCAGACCGGCGGCCGACAACCCCAGGGCGGCGCACAGCGCGACCTGCAAGACGGTGGGAGAAGAAAACCTCGCGCGCGGCGAGGTTGCGTGAGTGCTCATGGCGATCAGTGTGGTCAAGCGCGGTGACGCGCCGATGGAGGGGGTGTGGCCCTTTAGGACTACGGGATTCAGGCCCCGCCGCGGACGCCGGAGGCGCAGGCAAGCCCGGCCCCAACGGACGGGGGACAGGTCTTGCTCAGGGAGATAAATCAAGGGCCGCAGCCGCGGCCCAGCCCGGCCCGGCCGGGCCTTAGCCGCCCGCCGCCTGCTGGCGACGACGCCAGGCCAGCAACCCGGCCAGGCCCAGACCCATCAGGCCCCAGCTGGCGGGCTCGGGCACGGCGCTCACGGGGTTCAAGCCCGCGGCCACGCTATTGGTGCCGCCCAGGCCGGGCAGGCCGCTATCCGGCAGCACCAGGGAACTCTGGCGATAGCCCTGGTACTCGCCGGCCAGCGCGCCCTGCTGCAGCAGCAGGGGCAGGAAGCGATCGGCGGCCAGATAGTCGGTCAGGCTCATGCGCAGCATCCCCGCCGCCGTCGTGGCCTTCACGCCGGCCTTGTCCAGGGTGTAGCTCAGCAGGAACTTGCCGGCATAGGGCGAGCTGGCATTGGCGGCGGGGTCCACATAGGTGAAGCCCCAGTAGCCGTCGGCACCGAGGTTGTCGAATTCGTCGACGGTGACTTTGGCCGTCTGCGTCGTACTTGATCGGGTGACGTAGTAGAACCAGGAGGACTCGTCCAGCCTGTTGCCCACGGTGAAGCCTGCCCTCTGGGTGGTTGTGCCATTGAGGCTCTCGTCAAGCGAGACCCCGCTGGCCTGCTTGCCAAAGTAGGCACGCTTGTTACTAACGTCCAGGGATGTCGCCACATGGCTGCCATTGCTTGCGTAATCATTCAGAGGCACAGCATGGGTGCCGCTCACATTCGACTCCCTGATGAAGGACTCGAAAACGGCTTCACCAATGGCATTGGTGAAGTCCTGGTTGGTCCAGTCGCGCAGCTTGGCCTCGGTGCCTTGGGTCAAGGTCGTGAACAGACGCTTTTGCCCCGCCGCGAGGCCGCCATTGTTATCGGCCGCCAACACCACCCAGCGCAGCTTGTTCCGGCTGCTCATGCCCAGGAAGCTGTCCCAGTTCGCATCGTCCACCGGCTTGAACCATTGCATGCCAGCATCCTGCTGGGCATTTATAAAGAAGCTCTCCACATCCAGGCCGAGGTCCAAGGTGTAGGAGACCTTGGCCTCGGGATCAAAGACCGAAAGGAACAACTCGGGGTTGTTCAGCACCGCTTGGCCATTGGCATACCTCGCCCCGGCAGCACCCGACTGCGAGCTTGAGCCGGAGCCAATGGCAGCGTGAACATTCACAGCGCACATCAAGAGCGCGAGTGCGGGTAAGGCGATGTACTTCATTTCCGAAGGTTCTCTCATACGATGCTGCCGCTGAAAGCGGACAGCATCAAGTCAATCGGGTGTCGGAGCCCTTGCAGGCCCCGACACCCTGAGGGCCGCCACGAGGTGCGGCCTGGCTCAGCCCATCACTTGACGGCAGTCACCGGCTGGCAGCTGTTGGCGGCGCGGGTCACGCGGGAGCCAAAGGTGACCTCGTTGGCCGTGCCCACACCAAACTCGCCGGCATAGGAGTCCGGCAGGGCGGCCACGCCGTTCTGGTTGGCGCTGCTCAGGCGAGCCAGCGAGTCGGCCTTGGCCATGCGCTCGGCCAGCTTGGGGATAAAGGCCTGCTGTGCAGCGCTCAGGCCCGAGACATAGTCGGTCTTCCACTGCACGGTGGACTCGAAGAAGTAGTCATAGCGGCCGGACTTGGCGGCATCACGCGAGGGGAAGGTGCCCTCCAGGCGCACATGCTTCCAGTTGTTGCTGCCGGGCACGTTCTCGCGGGACACATGGCCGATGGCGTAGCCGCCGGCCTTCTGGGCGGCGTTCAGGCAGGAAACCACATCGCCGGTGCCCGGGCCTTCGAAGACGAAGGTGCTGCCGCTGGGCATGGGGCCATTACCGGCACCACCGCCCATATTGTCGACCAGGTAGGTCGCCAAGGTCTTGCCGCTGACGGTCTTGCCCGTGAAGGCCGAGATCTGCTCCGGTGCGGCCGAGGAGGAGAAGTCCACCGTCGCGGGACTGACCCCGGCGCTATTGCAAGGAATACCCATCAGATGGGCGTTCGCGGCGGCCTGGGTGCCGGAGCCGGCCACGCGGCGGCAGATATTGACCTGGGTGTCCAGCTTGGCGGCATTGGCGCTCAGCAGGCGCCAGTTGGCCTCGGTGCCCGCGAAGAGGCTGCGGGCCTCGGCATAGCCGATGCTGGGCACGCAGGGCTCATCGGCCGACGCGGTGGTGCAGGCATTGCCGGCGAAGTCCTTGCGGCCGGCCAGGCCCTGCTTGGCGAACATATCGTTGTACAGGGCGGTGTTGACGGCAATGCCGAACACGGTCTGCACCACGGGCTTGATGGTCAGCTCACCCTGCTGACCGGCCGAAAGGCCGGCCGGCGGGTAGATGTCATCATCGGTGTCAACGGGGTCGGCAGGCACATTGATGCCCGTGAACAGACCCGGCTCCACATCCGAGACGCCGACCATGGGGCGCACATTGCGGGTGGGCGCGCAGGCGGTGTAGACACGGTCCGCCGTGGTCTGGGCGCACTTGCTGAGGTCAGCCACATCCACGAAGGGGCGGGCATCACCGAAGTAGACCGGGAACACGCCTTGGGCGGAGCCGCCGGCATCGCTCTTGAAGAAGGCGACGGGGGTGTTGGCGGGCAGGCCCACCAGGGCGCCGCCGGCGGCGGTGACACGGCAAGTGATGGCCCAGAGGTTGCCATTGAAGGTAAAGCCGGAGCCGGATTCGGCCACGTTGTAGAGCGTGGTGCTGCTGTTGGCGGCCGAGCCGCCGCACACATCGTTCAGCACCAGACCGGCCACGGCGGCGCGCAGGGCGGAGGCGCCGGACATATAGATCTGCACGGTGCCGGCGTCATAAGGATTGACGGCCGGCGCGGCCAGTGCGGTGGAAGAGGACGCGACGGCCGCAACGGCCAGGGCGATGGAGCGAAGCTTCAACATGATGGAACAGTCCTTGTGAATCTTGGGAGGAACCCGCCCAGCGGCTCACGTCACCGCGAGCGCAGCGCAGGGCGGGTGGGGAACTAACTAATTGCTTGAAGCGAGAGCCGGGAATCAGCGACGCTCGTTGGTGCGGCGACGCACCACCAGACCCAGGGCCAGCAGACCGCCCAGCAGCATGGCGTAGGTGCTGGGCTCGGGCACGGCGGCGGCCATCAGCACGGCATTGCCACCCTGGTTGCTGAAGGTGAAGGTGGAGGCCACACCGCCCACGCTCTCAAAACGGTCCACCAGCACCTTGTTCAGCTGGTTGGTGCCCGAACGGGTCAGGTAGAAGAACTCCGAGGACTGGCCCACAGCATTGGCGTTAGAGAAGGTGCTGATGCCGTTGTAGAACTCGCCGCTGCCGGGCTGACCGAAATAGGCATTGCCGACATCGGTGTCGAAGTTGACGCTGGAGCCGTTGGCCAGAGTGCCATGGGTGCCGGTCACATTCAGCTGACCGAAAAAGGTGCCCAACTGCCCAGCGCTGATCGCGTTCGTGAACTGCTGGTTGGTCCAGTTGGGGATAGCGGCCAGGTTCTTGGGCGTGTTCAGCGCGGTGGTGAAGAGGCGCTTCTGACCCACGGCAGTGCCACCGATATCGTCCCAGCCCAGCACGGTCCACTTCAGGTTGCTGACGTTGGCCACACCCAGGAAGGTGTCCCAGTTGGCATCGCCGGACACGTTCCAGCTCAGCGAGGCCGCCTTGCTGTGGCCGTCGAACTGGGTCTTGAAGGCGTCGGCGAAGGTGCCCAGGTCCTTGGTGAAGGAGACCTTGTTGACGTCGTCAAACACCACCAGGGCCAGCTCGGGGTTGTTGCCCACTTCAATCTTGGCGAATGCCGGCACGGCGGCGCCCAGGGCCGCGGCGGCGGCGATCAGCTTCATGGTCTTGTTCATGATCAGTTTCTCCACAAATGGTTGGAACTCGAGAGGACAGTGCCGCCGAGAGCGCCGGGCCGATGGAACACCGACACAGCAGGACTCGGGGCGCCGCCTAAGGAGCAACCACTGGCGGTATCTGGTCGGAATCCCCGGGCCTGTGCGGGCTGGGGGAGGCGCTTGCCAGATATCGCGGCGGCCGCCGTCGGGCGGTGGACGCTCCCGCCAAGGGGGCGTCCCAGGGGGACAAAGAACTCAGGGACAAAACAGACAGGGCTTGGCGCCCCGCTGCTCCACGACCGCCATCTTGAACAGGCTGTGTGAAGAATTTCACGGGCAGCCCCCATGAGCCCAAAGGCTCATGAGCGCCATTCGGACCATGCTCAGGACAAGCCACCCTCGCCCGACATGGGGCCCAGCAGCTGCATGGTCATGGCGCGCGCCACGGCCTGGGCGCGATTGGCCGCATGCAGCTTGCGCAGGATCTTGCGCACATGGTTCTTGACGGTGAGCGCGCTGATGCCCAGCACCTCACCAATCTCCTGATTGCTCATGCCCTCGCGCAGCCAGCTCAGGATCTGGCGCTCGCGCTCGGTGATGCCGGATGGGTCGACGCTGCGCGGTGAGGGCGCGCGGGCGGGCTCGCCAAACTCGCGCTCGACCGTCTGCACGCGCAGCCAGGTGGCGTGCAGATGCGGCAGCAACAGCTCCAGCATCTGGCGCTGCCCGGGGTCGCTGGCCCGGCCGGTGCTGCTGAGTATAAAAAAGCTCTCCAGCTCGCTGGGTCGCTGGGGCCGCGACACGCCGTGCACCAGCAGGTCCTGGTAGCCGCCTTGCTCCAGCGCCTCACGCAGGGGCTGCAGGGCCGCGCCCTCCAGCGTCTCGACGGGGAGCTGGGCGGGCTTGCCGCGCTGGTCTATCCACTGCCCCTGCAGCAGCTGCATCAGCGGGCCCCGCCCGTCCACCAGTGCCTCCATCAGCACAGGCGGCAGCACCAGGCTGTTGAAGACCTCGTAGCGCAGCTCGCGGTGCTGGCGGCTGTAGGCGCCGCAGACGATGAGGTGGTGGGGCAGCAGCACCTGCAGATTGCTCTGGCTCCAGACGAAGAACTGATAGCGCCGGCGCACGTCCAGCGCCGTCTGCGCCGCACGGACGATGGCCTCCATCTGACTGCCTCCCTGCAGCGAGACGGCGGCGGCCAGGGCCCCGCCATGCGCCTGCACCGCGGCAGGCTCGGCCTGCGCCGCGGTCTCGGTCGAGATGGATTGCATCGCTTTTTCCCTCTGCTTGTGTGTGGGTCACGCCGCATCGGCGCTCACGGCTCTTGCTTTCGCGGCGCAGCATAGGCAGGGCGAATGACCGATCGTTGAAGACTTGAACACACCATGAGCCGTTCGGGCCATGACCCTCGATCAGGGGGGGCGACCGGGCCACAGCGCCCGTTCGGAGGCACCGCTTGTCACGCGGCATTCATCCCTTCGGGCTACGGTGGCCGCATGTTGACCTTCTTCCCGACCTCGCCTGAGGCGCTGCGACGCCGCGGCGCCCTGCTTCTGGCTGGCGCCCTGCTGGCCTGCATCTCCCACGGCAGCCAGGCCCGCAGCCCCAATGACACGCTCTACGCCAGCCAGCAGTGGTGGCTGGGCAGCGCCCAGGGCAGCGGCAATGCCGGCCTAGCGGACTTCCCGCGCGCCTGGGACCTGAGCACCGGTGCCCCGGTCTCGGGCGCCGCCCCGGTGATTGCGGTGCTGGACTCGGGCGTGCGCGACCACCCCGAGATCCGGCCCAGCCTGCTGCTGCCGGGCTACAACTTCATCAGCAAGCCCGAGTACGCCGGCAATGGCGTGGGCCGCAACAACGACCCCACGGATCTGGGCGATGCGCTCACGCGGGCCGAGCGCGACGCCAATCCGGCGCTGTGGGATGGCTGCGCCATTCAGGACAGCAACACCTGGCACGGCAGCCTGATCGCGGGACAGCTGGGCGCGGCGAGCAACAACGGTCTGGGTGTCGCCGGCATCAACTGGCAGGCCCGCATCCTGCCCGTGCGCGTGGCCGGTAAATGCGGCGCCGCGGCCGGCGATATGGTGGACGCCATGCGCTGGGCCGCCGGCCTGCCGGTGGCGGGCGCCCCGCTGAACACCCACCCGGCGCGCATCCTGGTGATCGGCGTGGCGGGCGTGGCCTCCTGCAATCCCAGCGATCCCGATGCCAATGTGGCGGCCGCGGCGCGCGCCTATATCGCCGCCATCGACGAGCTGCGCGCACGCGGCGTGCTCATCGTGGCCGCGGCCGGCAACACCCGCAGCGCCGTGGGCCGCCCCGCCAACTGCCCCGGCGTGATGGCGGTCACGGCCCTGAACCGGCAGGGCTTCAAGGCCAGCTATGCGAGCTTCGGCCCGCAGGTCGCGCTGGCCGCACCCGGCGGCGATGCGGCCGCGGGCCGGACCTGCGATCCGGAGCTGGCCGACGGGGGCATCGTCTCCACCAGCTTCCGCGCCGATGGCAGCGGGGTGGAATATGCCGCCGCCAGCGGCAGCAGCTTTGCCGCGCCCCAGGTGGCGGGCGCGGCCTCGCTGATGTGGGCCCTGAATCCGGGGCTGAGCCTGGCCCAGATCGAGAGTGGGCTGCGCCGCACGGCCAGGCCGCACATCAGCGCGCCTGCCCTGGGGCAATGCGGGGTGAACGGCAATAACGCGCGCTGCAGCTGCAGCACCGAGAGCTGCGGCGCCGGCGTGCTGGATGCCTTCGAGGCCCTGCGCTATGCCCAGGCCCCGGCCAGCTACAGCAGCCCCAGCCGCGAAGTCCTGAGCCTGGGTGGCGAGGCCGTCGAGGCCTGCGGCGTCAAGCAGGGCACCTTCAAGCCGGCCGAGCCCGCGCCCCCGACGCCTGCGCCAACGCCAACGCCGACACCCAGCCCCAGCCCCGCGCCCGATGCCGGCGGCGGCGGTGGGGGTGGCGGCCAGTCCCTGCTGTGGAGCCTGGCGCTGGCTTTGGCCGGTCTGGCGCTGGGACGCCGCGCGCCCCGGCGATAAGACTCAGGCCGCCTGGAGCTGGCTGCGTGCCCGCCCCTGGCGCTTGGCCTCTTGCAGCTGGGCCTCGGCAGCCGCCATCAGCCCGGCGCCATGGTGACATGCGCCGGGCACGCAGACCACACCGCCCACGCTGAGGCTCAAGCCCCCGCCCGGCACACTGCTGTGCTCATGCGGGATGCGCAGGGAGCGCACCGCCTCCTCGAAGCGCTGGGCCACGCGCTCGGCGCCCGCCATCTCGGTCTCGGGCAGCAGCACGGCAAAGCGTGCACCACCGGCTCGGCAGACCAGATCGCCGGGTCGCTTGAGCGAGCTGTGCAGGGCCACCGCCAGGCCCAGCAAAGCGTTGTCGCCGGCCTGGTGCCCCTGGTAGTGGTTGTAGAGCTTGAAGCAGTCCACATCGGCCAGCAGCAGGCCCAAAGGCGTGCCATTGCGCCGGCCACGGTTGAGCTCGCACTCGAGCCGCTCATCGAAGTAGCGCCGGTTGTGCAGTCCGGTCAGCCCGTCCACAAAAGCCAGCTCGTGCAGCAGCTCGCCCTGCAGCTTCTGAGCCAGGTGGTTGCGCACCCGCCGCCGCAAGAGCGCGGCCTGCCAGGGCGGGCTCAGCAGATCCGCAGCCCCCGCCTCCAGGGCGCCGCGCTCACCCGCCTCGTCCAGCGGCTGCTCGCACAAGAGCAGCACGGGCATGGTGGCCAGGGCCGGGTCGCTCTTGAGCAAGCGACACAGGGCCTCGCCCCCCAGATCGGGCAGACAGGCGTGCAGCAGGGCCAGATCCGGCCACTGCGCCCGGGCCAGATCCAGGGCCTCGGCACCGGAGCCGGCCCCAAACACCTCGCAGTCGTGTGCAAACAGGCTTTGCAGACGCTCCAGCTCCTGCGGCGCATCGTGGGCCAGCAGCAGGCGCGGCGGGCGCCCCAGCAACTCTCTGAAGTCCTGGGTCAGATCGTCCATGGTGAATCCTCGTGATCCAAGTCCCTCAGCCTACAGGCAGGGGCGACGCATCGCTACTTGTTGATGTCCCCCAAACAGAGGTACTTGAGCTCCACATAGTCCTCGATGCCGTGCCGAGAGCCCTCACGCCCCAGGCCGCTTTGCTTGACGCCGCCAAAGGGCACCTCGGCCACCGAGATCAGGCCGGTGTTGATGCCCACCATGCCGTATTCCAGGACCTCGCCCACGCGGAAGATGCGGCCGATATCGCGGCTGTAGAAGTAGCTGGCCAGGCCGAACTCGGTGGCATTGGCCAGCTGCACGACCTCGGCCTCGGTCTTGAAACGGAAGACCGGGGCCACGGGGCCGAAGGTCTCCTCGCGCGAGCACAGCATCTGGGGTGAGGCATCGGCCAGCAGGGTGGGCTCGTAGAAACGCTCGCCCAGCTCCGTCAGGCGCCGTCCGCCCGCCACCAGGCGCGCGCCCAGGGCCAGGGCATCGGCCACATGGGTCTCGACCTTGACCACGGCCTGGTCGTCGATCAGCGGGCCCTGATTGACGCCGGCCTCGAAGCCATTGCCCACCTTGATGCCCGCCACCTTGGCCGCCAGCTTCTCCACAAAGGCCTCGTAGACGCCCTCCTGCACATAGAAGCGGTTGGCGCAGACGCAGGTCTGGCCAGCATTGCGGTATTTGCTGGCCAGGGCGCCCTCGACGGCGCTGTCCAGATCGGCGTCGTCAAAGACGATGAAGGGCGCATTGCCGCCCAGCTCCAGCGAGAGCTTCTTGATGGTGGGCGCGCATTGCGCCATCAGGATGCGGCCCACCTCGGTGGAGCCGGTGAAGGAGAGATGGCGCACCACATCGCTGGCGCAGAGCAGGCGGCCGATCTCCACCGAGGCCTCGGCGTCGCCGGTCAGCACATTCAGCACGCCCGAGGGCATGCCGGCGCGCTGGGCCAGCTCGGCCACGGCCAGGGCCGAGAGCGGCGTGGCCTCGGCCGGCTTGATGATGACCGAGCAGCCCGCGGCCAGGGCCGGCGCCACCTTGCGCGTGATCATGGCCACCGGGAAGTTCCAGGGCGTGATGGCCGCGCACACGCCCATGGGCTGCTTGAGCACCAGGTAGCGCTTGCTGGGGTCGGTGGTGGGGATGGTCTCGCCGTAGATGCGCTTGCCTTCCTCGGCAAACCAGTCGATGAAGCTGGCACCGTAGATCACCTCGCCGCGGGCCTCGGCCAGGGGCTTGCCCTGCTCGGCCGTCATGATGCGGGCCAGGTCGTCGGCATGCTTGACCAGCAGCTGCTGCCAGCGCAGGAGGATGGCGGCGCGCTCCTTGGCGGTCTTGGCCCGCCAGACGGCAAAGGCATTGTTGGCGGCGGCAATCGCGGCCTCCACCTCGGCCTGGCCCATGCTGGCCACATCGGCCAGGTGGGCGCCGGTGGCGGGGTCGTGGACGGGGAAGCTGGCGCCGTTGCGCCCGGCCACCCATTCGCCATTGATCAGGGCCTGGGTGCGGAGCAGGCTGGCGTCCTCCAGGGCGGCCAGCGGGCTGGTCTTGCTGCTATCCATGCGTGTGCTCTCCTTGAGCGCGCACTCTACCGCGCCTCGCCCCCGGCGTGGCGGAGGGCGCCCCTATAATCCAAAGCCCCGAAAAATCAAGCAGTTAGCTTGTCCTAAAGCGGAAAGCCCCGGAATGAAAGCAGCCGAGATTCGCCAGACATTTCTGAAGTTCTTCGAGTCCAAGGGACACCAGATCGTGGCCTCCAGCCCGGTCGTGCCCGGCGATGACCCGACGCTGCTCTTCACCAATGCGGGCATGAACCAGTTCAAGGACGTGTTCCTGGGCTTCGACAAGCGCGCCTACACCCGCGCCACCACCAGCCAGAAGTGCATCCGCGCCGGCGGCAAGCACAACGACCTGGACAACGTCGGCTACACCGCCCGCCACCACACCTTCTTCGAAATGCTGGGCAACTTCAGCTTCGGGGACTACTTCAAGCATGACGCCATCTCCTACGCCTGGGAGCTGCTGACCAAGCACTTCCATCTGCCGGCCGAGAAGCTCTGGGTCACGGTCTACGCCGAAGACGACGAGGCCTACGAGATCTGGAACAAGGTGGTGGGCGTGCCCGCCGAGCGCATCGTGCGCATCGGCGACAACAAGGGTGGCCGCTACATGTCCGACAACTTCTGGATGATGGGCGACACCGGTCCCTGCGGCCCCTGCACCGAGATCTTCTACGACCACGGCCCCGAGGTCGCTGGCGGCCCCCCGGGCAGCCCCAACGAAGACGGCGACCGCTATATCGAGATCTGGAACAACGTCTTCATGCAGTTCAACCGCACCGAAGACGGCGTGATGCACAAGCTGCCTAAGCCCAGCGTGGACACCGGCATGGGCCTGGAGCGCCTGGCCGCGGTGCTGCAGCATGTGCACTCGAACTACGAGATCGACACCTTTGTGGGCCTGCTGGCCGCCGCCAAGACCGCGGTGGACGGCGCGGCCCCGGCCGGCAATGACGCCGACAAGGACAGCCCCTCGCTGAAGGTGATTGCCGACCATATCCGCGCCTGCTCCTTCACCATCGTGGACGGCGTGATCCCCGGCAACGAGGGCCGCGGCTATGTGCTGCGCCGCATCGCCCGCCGCGCCATCCGCCACGGCTACAAGCTGGGCGCACGCAAGCCCTTCTTCCACCAGATCGTGGCCGAGCTGGTGAACCAGATGGGCGACGCCTACCCCGAGCTGCGCCAGGCCCAGACCCGCGTGACCGAGGTGCTCAAGCAGGAAGAGGAACGCTTCTTCCAGACCATTGCCAACGGCATGGAAATCCTGGAAGCCGCCCTGGCCCAGGGCCACAGCCAGGTGGACGGCGAAACCGCCTTCAAGCTGCACGACACCTATGGCTTCCCGGTGGACCTGACCGCCGACGTCTGCCGCGAGCGCGGCGTCACGGTGGACCAGGCCGGCTTCGAGGCCGCCATGAACCGCCAGCGCGAGCAGGCCCGTGCGGCCGGCAAGTTCAAGATGGCCGCCGGCCTGGAATACCAGGGCACGGCCACCGCCTTCCACGGCTATGAGCATCTGGTCTGCGAGACCAGCAAGGTCACGGCCGTCTATGTGGACGGTGCCCTGGTGGCCGAGGCCCAGGCCGGCGACGACGCCGTGGTGGTGCTGGACCACACGCCCTTCTACGCCGAGAGCGGCGGCCAGGTGGGCGACCAGGGCGAGCTGCGCAACAACACCAGCCGCTTCGCGGTGGAAGACACCCTGAAGATCCAGGCCGATGTCTTCGGCCACCATGGCCGCGTGCTGGAAGGCAGCATCAAGGCCGGCGATGTGTTCACGGCCAAGGTCAATGCCGAGGCCCGCGCCAAGACCGTGCGCAACCACAGCGCCACCCACCTGATGCACAAGGCCCTGCGCGAGGTGCTGGGCGCCCATGTGCAGCAAAAGGGTTCGCTGGTGAATGCCGAGCGCACCCGCTTCGACTTCGCGCACAACGCGCCGATGACGGCCGAGGAGATCAAGAAGGTCGAGGCGATCGTCAACGCCGAGATCCTGGCCAATGCCGGCGCCAAGGCCGAGGTCATGGCCCTGGACGACGCGCAAAAGAGCGGCGCGATGATGCTCTTCGGCGAGAAGTACGGTGAGACCGTGCGCGTGCTCTCCATCGGTTCCTCCAAGGAACTCTGCGGCGGCACCCACGTCAAGGCCACCGGTGATATCGGCCTGTTCAAGATCGTGGCCGAAGGCGGTGTGGCCGCCGGCGTGCGCCGTGTGGAAGCCGTGACGGGCGACAACGCCCTGGCCTATCTGCAGCAGCTGGAAAGCACGGTCAATGCCGTGGCCGGCACGCTCAAGACCGCCCCCGCCGAGCTGGAGCCCCGCATCCACGCCGTGCTGGACCAGGTCAAGGCCCTGGAAAAGGAACTGGCCGCCGCCAAGAGCAAGCTGGCCTCGGCCCAGGGCGATGAGCTGCTGAGTCAGGCCGTGGACGTGAAGGGCCTGAAGGTGCTGGCCGCCACCCTGGTGGGCGCCGATGCCAAGACCCTGCGCGAGACCATGGACAAGCTCAAGGACAAGCTCAAGACCGCCGCCATCGTGCTGGCCGCCGTGGATGGCGACAAGGTCCAGCTGGCCGCCGGCGTCACCGCCGACAGCGTGGCCAAGGTCAAGGCCGGCGAGCTGGTCAACTTTGTGGCCCAGCAGGTGGGCGGCAAGGGCGGCGGCAAGCCCGATATGGCCATGGCCGGCGGCACCGACGCCAAGGCCCTGCCCGCGGCCCTGGCCAGCGTGCAAGCCTGGGTGGGCGAGCGGCTCTAAACCCGGAGCCTCCATGCCATACTGACCCGGTAGCTTGCGCCGGAGTCAGTGATGGAACAACGGTCGCTGTATATGCGCTCGCTCTACCAGATCACGGTCTGGTTGAGCGCTGCGGTTCTCTTGGTCGCCAGTCTGCTCTACGGCTGGGCCTTGAGCCAGCAGTTCCGCCAGCGCAGCCTCGCGGATCTTGAGGCACAGTCCGAGCAGCTGCGTCTGGTGATGAACCAGCACACGGAACGAGCGCGCCACCATGTGGGCGCCATGCAGCTCAGCATCAGCGCGGCGCTGGGCACACCGCAGAATGAGCCCCCGCATGCCGTGCGACGGGTCCCGGCCGGTCGGGCTCCCGCCGATCTTCACGCGCCTTGGGATGCCTTGCCCGATGCCTCGCGGGAGCAGTTGGGCAGTCTGTTCGTACACCCGGATCTGCCCGAGGGGCCCGAGCGGTCCATGCTCGATGCCGTGATGGCCATGCTGCCCGGTGTGGCGGCCGACCATAGACAGCAGCAGATCTACCAGTGGAGCTACTTCTACGATGCTGGGGAGCGCTGGTCCGTGCTCTACCCTGCCCTGCCCAAGATCGAGCTGCTCAAAGCCACGGGCAGCGCGGACATGGCTGCGGCGCTCAAGGTGGTTTATGAGGCCGGTGGCACCTACCCCATGCGGCTGGTCGGTCCTCTGGCGAATCCGGGTCGGCGACAGGTCTGGACCACACCCTATGTGGATGCAGGCGGCAAGGGGCTGATGGTCTCCCTGCTCGAAGCCGTCTACCACCGGGGCGCGATCGCGGGCGCCGTCGGCACGGACCTCACCCTAGGCATGTTGGATGCCAGCTTGCAGGCCGTGCCACTCAATCTCGGGCGCGCCATGGTCGTGACCCCCAGCGGATTGCTACTGGCAGACAGCGGCGGCGCCTTGCAGGGACGCAAGCAGCCTCTAACGCTGCAAGAGCTGGATGCGGGTGTGGTGAGCAGCGCCACCCTGTTCGGTCGCAGCAATGCGCGACTGCATACCGGCGAGCAAGGGCTGTGGATCAGCCATGAGCTGGACGGCACGCCCTGGCGCCTGCTGGTGTGGGTGAGTGAATCACAGCTGAACGCTGCCACCCTCAGGGCGCTGCAACCCTATCTGCTCCTGGAGCTGCTCTTCATTGCCATGCTGCTGCTGCTGGCCTGGTGGCAACATCGCCGCTTTACTCGGCCGGCGATGGCGCTGGCCGATTACGTCGACAAGGTCAGTCGCGATGCCCAGTCCCCTGCCCCCCAGGTGCCAGACGCCTGGAAACCCTGGTTCGACCAAGTGGCCGCGACCGCGCATGAGCGCGAGGGCTATCTGACCCAAACGCGAGACTATGCGGGCAAGCTGGAACTGATGGTGAGCGAGCGAACCGCCGCGCTGGAACAGGCCAATCGGCAGCTTGAGGAGGCCATGCGCAGCCTGCAGCAAGCGCAGCAGCAACTGGTGCTCAGCGAAAAACTTGCTGCACTGGGGACGCTGACCGCCGGCATGGCCCATGAGCTCAACACACCGCTGGGCAATGTGCTGACGGCCGTCACCACGGTGGAAGCCACCCTGCAAGCCCTGCGAGCCGCCATCGACAGTGGCCAGGCCAGGCGCGCCGGGACCTTGCAGTCTCTGGGCCTGGCCCTGCAAAGCTCGGAACTCGCGCAAAGCAATGTCAATCGCGCGCTCACCCTGGTCAAGCGCTTTCGCCAGCTGGGTGAGCTGCATGAGGCCGGCAGCGAACAAGAGCTGGATCTGCATGAATTCCTGCAGGGGCTCTGTACACACTGGAGCAGCATGGCTTGTGCCCATGGCAGGCGGGTGGGGCTGGAATGTCCGGCCCCGCTGATGTGCCGCATAGATGCCCAGGCGCTGGGCGAGGCGCTGACGCAGCTGGTAGAGAACGCCTTCGTACACGGCCTCAAGCCGCATGACGCGAGCGGGCGGGTCCAGTTGCAGGTCGAGGTTCTGCCCGGCACACCCAGCCAGTTGCAGCTGCGCTTGTGGGACAACGGCCGCGGCCTCGCCCCGCGGGCCCTGCACCATCTCTTCGACCCGTTCTACACCTCGCAGATGGGCAAGGGCAATGGCGGACTGGGCGCCTACCTGGCCTATCTGCTGGTCACCAGCCGTTTGCACGGCAGCATCCACGCGCGCTCTGAGCTCGGAGAGGGTTTGCGGGTGGACATGCTGCTGCCATTGGAAGTGGCGGACAATCCGCAACCTTTGACGCTGGACGCGCCCGCGCGGCAACACCATGAACCCTGAAATCAATCACGACAACGCTGAGCGCCTCGCGGCCTTGCTGCATGTGCTGGCCGCCGCAGCCGACGAGGATGCGCCCGCCGTCACCATCGACACCCTGGACGGCTATCTGCACGCCCTGCAGGTGGGCCCGGTGGAAGCCGGGCCGGCCGACGCCATGGATGCGCTCTTTGGCGAAGACTGGCCCGCACCCCTGGCCGAGCAGGAACAGCTGGACGCCTTCATGGACGCCCTGCACCTGCGCTGGAACGAGATCGGCGACAGCCTGGATCCCCAGGGCCTCATCGAGGACCCCGAGGCCATGCAGCTCATGCCCCTGATCACCGAGTTCGACGAGGACACCAAGGCCGCCCTGCTGGCCCAGGGCGTGCTCAAGCCCGAGCTGCTGGAGCGCCTGCCTGCCACGGGGCAGATGTGGGTGGAAGGCTTTATGCAGGCCGTGCAGGATTGCGAGGACGACTGGCAGGTCTTCGAGGAAGAGAGCGAGCCGGCCCAGATGCTGGACGCCATGCTGATGTCGGTGGCCGCCGTGGCCCTGCCCGAGGGCCCGCAGCGCCAGGCTTACATCGCCGAGGCCTATGACGAGGACGTGCAGGTGGACCAGCATGTGCTGATCGACGACGCCCTGTTCTCCGTGCAGGACCTGCGCCTGTTCTGGCTGCAGGAAGGCGCAGCGCCGGACGAAGACGAGTCCGACGACCAGCAGGCCTGAGCGCCGCTTGCTAGAGCCGCCCCGAGCAGTTCGGGGCGCCGCAGCGGCAGCGCAGCCGCCCCTCGTGGTGGCTGTCGCCGTAGTGGCAGGTGATCTCCTCGCCCGGCTCGATCTCGCGCAGGGCATAAAACTCCACCCGTCCCTGGCGGATGCGCAGCACCGCATTGGGCGCGCAGCTGTGGTTGATATTGCGCATGGGCTCGGGAGACTCGGTCGCATCCACCGCCCGGGTCTCCGAGACCTCCACGATATGCACGCGCGCCCGCCCCTTGGCGCGGCGCCGCGCCTCGCGCACCGAGATGGACTCGCCGCGCATCTCGCCGATCTTGCGCCGTGCGGGAATGGTCTCCTCGGCGAACACGCCCAGGCCGTCGATGCGGCTGGGCCCGGCCCGCAGCGCAAAGCGCAGGGCCGGCTGGGGCTGGCCGCGCGCGGCGGCGGTCGCTGCCGCATCGGGCGGGGGCACGGGGAGGTCGAGGGCGGTCAGGCGAGGCATAGGCCGCGATTTTCGCCCCGCTTGACGCTCGCGCGCCAGCGCCGCCATACTGGGGCCATGTCTTGCCAGAGCGCCACCCGATTTAGCCATGCCCATGGCCACCAGCAGCTAACCATGCTGCGGGTGCTGTGTGCGCGGGAGCCAGGCAGCGGCGCTCCCCGACGCCGGTAGACGGATCCCGAATCCTCACCCAGCCCTCTCCCCCCTCGAACAGCCCGCTGCCCCCAGCGGGCTTTTTGTTTTGTGTCCCCGGTCCCCCATCCTCAAGGAGCGAAGACGATGCACAAGTCCACCAACGGCCTCGAGATCCGCCGCAGCCATGTCGGTGACGCCGCCGCCATGGCCCAGCTGATGAGCCACCCCGAGGTGCTGCCGGGCCTGCTGCAGATGCCTTATGGCAGCGAGGAGCATTGGAAGCAGCGCCTCACCGACAATCTGGCGCCGGCTCGCAGCCAGGATCTGCAGCTGGTGGCCTTGCTGGACGGCCGGGTGGTGGGCAGCGCGGGCCTGATGCTGGCCAATCCCTCACCCAGGCGCCGCCATGTGATGCATATGGGCATCGCCGTGCTGCCCGAGGCCCAGGGCCGCGGCGTGGGCGGCGCCCTGATGAGCGCCCTGCTGGACTATGCGGACCACTGGGCCCATGTGCTGCGGGTGGAGCTGGGCGTGTTCGTGGACAACGAGCGCGCCATCCGGCTCTACCAGCGCCACGGCTTCGAGATCGAGGGCCGCCAGCGCGCCTACGCCCTGGTGAACGGTCGCTATATGGACAGCTACTGCATGGCGCGCCTGCATCCGCAGCCGCCGCAGTGGCCGGGGCCGCTGGATTCAGCGTCGGCCTGAGTAGAGGTGCTCGCGGTCCTGGAGGCCCGGGCCCAGGCGGCCCGGGCTGCAGGCCTCAGCCGTAGTGCAGCTCGCCCGCCTTGCCCCAGAACACCCGGTAGGCAAAGGCCGTGTAGGCCAGGATCACCGGCACGCTGATCGCACAGCCCACCAGGATGAAGCGCAGCGAGGCCGGCGCGGCGGCGGCCTCCCAGGCCGTCATGCGGTCCACCATCACATAGGGATAGAGGCTGTAGGCCACGCCGAAAAAGCCCAGCACCATCACCGCCACCGTCAGCGCGAAGGGCAGCCAGCAAAGCTTGCCCAGCACCCGGCTGGAGTTGAGCTGGGCGCGCAGCACCAGCAAGGCCAGGCCGCACATCAGCGGGATGGGCATCAGGGCAATCAGGCCCGGCATCTGGAACCAGCGCTCGCGCACCGTGGGGCTGACCCAGGGCGTGGCCACCGAGATCAGGGCCAGGCCCAGCACCACGGCCGGCCAGGCCTGCTTGGCCCGCGCCAGGGCCAGGCGCTGCAGCGCGCCCTCGGTCTTCATCAGCAGCCAGCCGGCACCCAGCAGGGCATAGGCCGCCGCCAGGGCCAGGGCGATGGCCGCGGCGAACAGGTCAAAAGCCCAGCCGCTCTGCAGCCCCGTGATGTAGCGCCCCAGCATCCAGCCCTGGGCCAGGGCCGCCAAGAGGGAGCCGGCCATGAAGGCGCGGTTCCACAGCGGCTTCCACTGCGCGTCCACCTTGACCCGGAAGTCAAAGGCCACTCCGCGCAGGATCAGGCCCAGCAGCATCAGGCACACCGGCAGGTAGAGCGCATTGAGGATGAGCCCTTGGGCCTTGGGAAAGGCGATCAGCAGCGTGCCCACGCCCAGCACCAGCCAGGTCTCGTTAGCGTCCCAGAAGGGGCCGATGGAGGCCACCATGCGGTCCTTGTGCGCATCGCTGGCGCCCAGCATCAGCAGGCCCACGCCCAGGTCATAGCCGTCCAGCACCACATAGATCAGCATGGCCAGGCCCATCAGGCCCAGAAAGATCAGGGGCATGGCATGGTCGAGGCCCATCATGCGCGACTCCCGGCGTTCAGGGCGGGCCCGGCCAAAGCGGCGCCGCCGTACTCCGCCGCCGGCTGCTCGGCCAGGCGCTTGACCACGGCCACATAGGCCAGCAGCAGGGCCAGGTAGAGGCTCAGATAGCCGGCCAGGCTGGCAGCGATGGTGCTGGCGGGCGTGGTGGAGGCCACCTCGGCGGTGCGCAGCAGGCCGTAGACGATGAAGGGCTGGCGGCCGATCTCGGTCACATACCAGCCCGCCAGGGTGGCGCCCCAGCCCGAGAAGCTCATCAGGGCCAGGCCCCAGAGCCAGGGCCGCGGCAGGCCCAGGGCGCCGCGGCGTCGCAGCAGCCACAGCCCGCCCCAGCTGAAGACCAGCATCAGCATGCCCAGGCCCACCATCAGGCGAAAGCCGTAGAACAGCGGGGCCACCGGCGGATGCGCGCCACGGAACTCGTCCAGGCCGCGGATCTCGCCCTCGGCCTCGTGGGTGAGGATCAGGCTGGCCAGCTTGGGGATGCCCAGGGCATAGTCATTGCGGCGCTCGGCCTCATTGGGCACCGCGAAGAGCAGCAGGGGCGCGCCGCGCTCGGTCTGCCACACGCCCTCCATGGCGGCGATCTTGGCCGGCTGGTGCTTGAGCGTGTTCAGGCCGTGCAGATCGCCCACCAGGATCTGCAGCGGGATCAGCACAGCCGCGAGACCCAGGCCCAGGCGCAGCACCGGCACGGTATGCGCCTGCACCCGGCCCTTGAGCAGCTGCCAGGCGCTCACGCCGGCCAGGAAGAAGGCCACCGTCAGGCCCGAGGCCAGCAGCTTGTGCGTGAGCCGGTAGGGGAGCGAGGGATTGAAGATCACGGCCCACCAGCTGAGGGCGTGGAACTCGCCGTTGATGATCTCGTGGCCCTGGGGCGTCTGCATCCAGGAGTTCAGGCTGAGGATCCAGAAGGCGCTGAGCGTGGTGCCGAAGGCCACCAGGAAGGTGGCCCACAGATGCACCCGCTCGCTGACCCGGCCGTGGCCGAAGAGCATCACGCCCAGAAAGCCCGCCTCCAGGAAGAAGGCGGTGAGCACCTCGTAGCCCAGCAGGGGGCCGGCGATATTGCCGGCCCGCTCCATGAAGCCCGGCCAGTTGGTGCCGAACTGGAAGCTCATGGTGATGCCGCTGACCACGCCCAGCGCAAAGCTCAGCGCAAAGACCTTGGTCCAGAAGCGGTAGGCCGTGAGCCAGTGCGCCTGGCCGCTGCGCAGCCAGCGCCAGCGCATGAAGAGCAGCACCCAGCCCAGGGCGATGGTGATGGTGGGGAAGAGGATGTGGAAGCTGATGTTGGCAGCGAACTGCATCCGGGCGAGCATCAGGGCATCCATGGACGAGCCTCCGATGAATGGATATAGGCCGCGGTGGCGGCCAAACGGTTCAGGGCGGCTCGGGCCCGGCGCCTCTTCTGCACAAACAACTCCTTGCGCTGACTCAATAGCCCGTCATTCTTCGCAAGCGCGGGCCGGCGCGCGATTGGACAAATTGCCTTTGGACAAACTGTCCTGGGTCAATTTGCCCCAGGTGCGGCGGCCCAGCGCCCGCTGCTCGCCAGCTCGGAGGCCCGCGCCATAATCGCCGCCCAGCCTTCTCAACAAAGCACCGAAGCCATGAGCACCAGCCCCCGTATCGACCGCCCCGAGTTTGCTGCCCTGACGCCTGGCGTGAGCGAAGCCCTGATGGCCCTGGGCAAGGCCCTCAAGGCCTCGGGCCTGGGGGACGATCTGCTGGAGCTGATCAAGCTGCGGGCCTCCCAGCTCAATGGCTGTGCCTTCTGTCTGCAGTTCCATCTGAATGTGGCCCGGCAGCTGGGCATGGCGGCGCCGCGCCTGGACCTGCTGGCTGCCTGGCGCGAAGCGCCCGTCTACAGCGAGCGCGAGCGCATCGCCCTGGCCTGGACGGAGGCTCTCACCCTGGCCCCGCAGGGCGGCCCGGACGAGGCGCTGTATGCCCAGGCGCTGGCCGAGTTCGGCGCCGCCGGCCTGAGCTATCTGACCGCCGCCATTGCCAATATCAACGCCTGGAACCGCATCGCCCTGGGCCTGCGTTTCGCACCGCCCATCCCCCAGACGGCGGCCTGAGCGCGTGAACGCCGTCCCGCCCCGGGAGTTGCGGACCCAGCGTCTGCTGCTGCGTGCCCCCTCGGTGGCACAGGCTGCGGCGGTGTGCGACTACCAGCGCCGCAACAGCGCCCACTTCGCCCCCTGGGACCCACCCTACCCGCCAGACTTCCTGGAGCTGGAGGCCACGGCCCTGCGGCTGGCACAGGGCGAGGCGGCGTTTGCAGCAGGCACGACCTGGCGCTACTGGTTCAGCCTGAAGGAAGACCCGGAGCGCATCGTCGGCCAGGCACAACTCAGCCAGCCCTCACGCGGCCCCTTCCAGAACGTGATCCTGGGCTACAGCCTGGACCAGGCGGCCCAGGGCCAAGGCCTGATGCGCGAGGCGCTGCGCGCTCTGCTGGATTTGGCGTTCGGGCCGGTGCTGGACCTGCACCGCATCCAGGCGGCCGTGCGCCCCGACAACCACCGCAGCCGCGCCGTGCTCCAGGCCCTGGGCTTTGTGCAGGAAGGCCTGTCGCGGCGCTATCTGTTTATCGACGGCGCCTGGCGCGACCACGAGGTCTGGGCCCTGCTCAACCCGCACTGGCCCGACGGGCGCGCGCCCCGCTGCTGAAGGCCCCGCTGGGGGCGCGTTAGCATGCGCCCCATGGGGATAGAGATCGAACGCAAATTTCTGGTGTGCGGCCCAGGCTGGCGCCAGGGCCAGGCCCAGCGCTACAGCCAGGGCTATCTGAACCGCGCCGCCGAGCGCACGGTGCGCGTGCGCATCGCCGGCGAGCAGGCCTTTCTGACCATCAAGGGGCGCAGCCAGGGTGCGAGCCGGCTGGAGTTCGAGTACCCCCTGCCGCTGGCCGATGCCCAGGCCCTGATACAGCTCTGCGAGGGCCCGCTGATCGAGAAGACCCGCTACACCCTGGAGCAGGACGGCCTGCGCTGGGAGGTGGACGAGTTCCATGGCGAGAACGCCGGTCTGGTTCTGGCCGAGGTGGAACTGGCGAGCGAGGACCAGGTCATCACCCGGCCGGACTGGCTGGGCGAGGAAGTCACCGGCGACGAGCGCTACTACAACAGCCGCCTGAGCGAGCTGCCCTTCAGCCGCTGGCCGCGCTGAGCCCGGCCTCGGCTGGCCAGGGCTTCATTCCAGCCGCACCCAGCGCAGCTCCAGCATGCCGTTGGGCCACTGCACGGCCTGCACCTGGGGCTTCATCACCCAGCTGTGCTTGATGCGGTAAAGCGGCAGCAGGGGCAGGTCTTGCTGCATCAGCTGCAGGGCCTCGCCCACGCGGCGGCGGCGCTGGGCCAGATCGGGCTCGGTGGCGATGGCATCGATGATCTCGTCCAGACGGGGGTTGCTGTAGCGCCCGGCATTGAAGGCGCCGCTCACCCGCGCGTCGTAGGTCCGCACCAGGGAATTGAGCACATTCCAGGCGTCCACGCCGGGCGACCAGCCGTACTCCAGCAGGCTGCCCGTGGCCTGGCTCAGCTTGGGGAAAAAGCTGCTGCTGGGCAGGGCACTGAAGTTGGCGCGTATGCCCACCTTCTGCAGCATGGCGGCCATGGCCTGGCAGGCGGCCTGGCGGTAGGAAACATTGACGCAATCAAAGGCCACCGAGAAGCCCTGCGGATAGCCGGCCTCGGCCAGCAGGCGCCGCGCCAGCGCGGGGTCGTGGGGCAGGCGCTTGTCCAGCTCGGGCAGGGCTCCATCCACCAGGGATGAGAGATGGGCGCCCGTGGGCACGGCCTGACCGCGCAGCACCTGGCGCACGAGCAGGTCCATGTCCAGGGCGTGATAGACGGCGCGGCGCACGCGCAGGTCCTTGAAGGGATTGCGGCCCTTGATATCGCTGCCCGGCAGCTCATCGCGGTGCTGGTCGAAGGCCAGGTACTGGGTGCCGATATCGGCCGTCTCCATCAGCTTGAGGCTGCCCTCCTGGCGCAGCCGCCCCACGTCCTGGAAGGGCGGATCGATCACGAAGTCCACCTGGCCCGAGCGCAGGGCCGCCAGGCGGGTGGCATCGGACTGGATCACCTGGTAGTGGGCCTCGTCCAGATTGCCGCGATGGCTGGCGCGGCCCCACCAATCGGGGTTGGCCTGGAGCTGGGTCTGGACATCGGCCTCGTAGCGCTTGAGCATGAAGGGGCCCGTGCCCATGGCCTGGCGCACGGCCGGCGTCTCCTGCTTGGCGTTGTAGTCCTGCGGCTTGGCCACACCCAGCTTCTCGCTCCAGGCCTTGCTCATCATCGCGATCAGCCAGAACTTCTCGGGCAGCAGGGCGTCGGGCGCGGCCAGCAGCACATCCACGGTGAGCGCGTCCACCTTGCGCGCCCCCAGCACGCCGCGCAGCTGGGTGGCGCGCTGCGACTCGCGCTGCAGGGCCCGCTCGATGGAGAAGACCACATCGTCGGCCGTGAAGGCGCTGCCGTCGTGGAACTTCACGCCCGGGCGCAGCTTGAAACGCCAGGTCTTGGCATCCTGCTGCGCCCAGGAGAGGGCCAGCGAGGGCGCGAGGCGGAACTGCTCGTCGCGGTTGACCAGGCCCTCGTAGATCTGCGTCACCACCCGCGAGTGATAGACCAGGGCCAGGGCATGCGGGTCCATGGTCTGCGGATCGAAGGCGCTGGCAAAGCGCAGCAGCTTCTGCGCCTGAGCACCCAGGGCGGTTCCACCCAGGGCCAGCAACAGCATCAGGACGCGGGCATGTCGCCGGCCGCTCGTGGAAATGCGCATCAAGCCTCTCCCCTGCCCCGTCCACCGGGGTCGTGGCCGGCAGTATGCGCGCCAAGCTGGCTCAGCGAACCTGCTTCAAACCCGCACCCCGCACCTCGAAGCGCACGCTCTGCAAGACCTGGCCCCGCGGGTCCAGCAACTGCAGCTGGTGCCGCCCCGGCCAGGGCGACCAGGCCAGGCGCGTGCCCTGCCCCAGGCGCCGGCCATTGAGCATCCAGGTGCCGGCCTGGCCCTCGAAGAGCAGGCGCTGGGCGGCGGGCGGGATGTCCGGGTCGAGCGCATAGATGGTGCCGTCCACCGGGTTGGCAATGCCCGCCAGCACCGGGGCGCGGGTCTGGGCGCCGGCGCGCATCACGGCCTGCTCGGTGCCGCGCACAAACCACTCCGGCCGCCCCGGCTCGCCCACGCCCTCGAAGCGCACCGGCAGGCGCAGCAGGCCCGGCGGCGCTTGAGGCGCGTGGGCCGGCCGGCCCTCGTGCAAGGCCGCCATCAGCGTGGCCCAGACGGGCGCGGCGCCGCTCACGCCGCTGACGCCATGCATGGGCTCGCCGCTGGCATTGCCCACCCAGACGCCCACGGTGTAGCGGTCGCTGAAGCCCAGGCACCAGTTGTCGCGCAAGTCCTTGCTGGTGCCGGTCTTGACCGCCGTCCAGCTGCGCGTGACCAGATCGCTGCCCAGGCCGAAGGTGAGCGCACGCGCGCTGTTGTCGGCCAGCATGTCGGCCACGATGAAAACGCTGCCCGCCTCGCCCACGCGCCGTGCCGGCGTGCGCGCGCCCAGAGGCCGCAGCTCGCCGCCATTGGCCAGGGCGCGGTAGGCATTGGTGAGCGCGGCCAGGCTGATGTCGGGGCTGCCCAGGGCCAGGGAGTCGCCGTAATAGCCGCCGGTCTCGCTGAGCTGCAGACCCCAGGCGTTCAGGCGCTGGAAGAGCGCGTCCGCGCCCAGCATGGCGCCCACGCGCACCGCCGGCACGTTCAGGCTGTTGCCCAGGGCCGCGCGGGTGCTGACCCAGCCGCGGAAGTCGCGGTCGTAGTTCTGCGGCAGATAGAGACCGTGGCCGGTGGCAATCTGGGCGGGAGAATCGTCCAGCAGGCTGGCGGCCGTGATCAGGCGCTTCTCCAGCGCCAGCTGGTAGACAAAGGGCTTGAGCGTGGAGCCGGGCTGGCGCCGCGCCAGCACGCCGTCCACCTGGGCCGCGCTGGAGAGCTCGCCGCCGCTGGAGCCCACCCAGGCCAGCACCTCGCCGCTGGCGTTGTCCAGCACCAGCACCGCGCCGTCTTCCACCTGGCGGCCGGCCAGCTCGCCCAGCTGGCGCTTGAGCGTGTTCACCGCCAGGCGCTGCAGGCGCGCGTCCAGGCTGCTGCGCTGGGCGGCCGGGCCCTCGGCACGCAAGACCTGGCGCGCATAGTGCGGCGCCAGCTGCTCGCCCAGGGGCATGCCGGCGCGCCGCGCCAGGGCGGCCGCCAGCTGCGCCTCGGCCCCCGCGCAGCCCAGGCCCTGCTCCTTGAGCACGGCGCAGGCGCGCTGCGCCACCTGGGCGGGCCGCGCATTGGGCGCGCGCAGCAGGGCCGCAGCCAGCGCCGCCTCCTGCGCGTCCAGCCCCGCCGGCAGCTTGCCGAACAGCACCTGGGCCAGGGCCTGTATGCCCACCAGCTCGCCGCGGAAGGGCACGCGGTTGAGATAGGCCTCCAGGATCTGGGCCTTGCTCCAGCGTGCCTCCAGCTGCTTGGCCACCACCACCTGGCCCAGCTTCTGCGCCAGGCTGCGGCCGCCCGTGGGCCGGCTCAGGTCCTCGTCGATCAGGCCCGCCAGCTGCATGGTCAGCGTGGAGGCGCCGCGGGTGCGCTGGTTCCAGAGATTGCCCCAGGCACTGGCCGCCACCGCGCTCCAGTCCACGCCGCTGTGCTCGTAGAAACGCCGGTCCTCGCTCAGCAGCAGGGCCTGCAGCAGGGCCGGCGACATCTGCGCCAGCGGCACCCAGGCCAGGGTGCGATGGGTCTTGTCCAGGCGCAGGGTTTGCAAGGGCTCGCCGCGCCGGTCGAGCAGGGTGAAGTCCGACACGCGATGCGCGGCGCGGACCTCGGCGAAGGTAGGCAAGGCACTGGCGGCCGCGGCGACCGCCAGCAGCAAGCTGGCACACACGATTTGCCGCAGACCCCGATGCAGCGATAGCCAAGAGTAGGGGGTGGGGGGCGTAGCGAAGTCAAGGGGGAGGAGCGGGCGCAGCTCGCTCCGGAGGACATGAGCGAAGCTCCCCGCCCCCAGCTCTTGGCGGCCGGAGCCCGGCCTGCGGCAGCATGGGCGAAGGAGCCGGGCGCCAGGGCGCACTACTGCGCTCATGTCCTCCGGCCGTGGCCTGCGGCCACGCCCTCCCCCTTTACTTCGCTTCGCAGTACGCCCTGCCGCCCGGCTCCCGGTGGCAGCGGTGTGCCGCGCCGAATTCTTGTCACGGCGCCACCTCCAGCGCCGCATTCGGCAGCTCGCCAAAGCTGTCCGGCGCGTACATGGCCTCGGCCCGGGTAGGCGGGAGCTGGAAGCGGCCGGGGTTGTTCAGGCGCAGGGTGTACTCGATCACATGCTTGCCGCGCGGCAGGTACTGGTAGTAGCCGCGCCAGGCCTCGAAGCTGCGCTCCTCATAAGCCAGCCAGGCGCTGCCCTCGCGCTGCTCATCGCGCGTGGCCAGGGCCGAGTCGCCGCCCAGGCCCGAACCCAGGATGGCGGCGCCGCCTGGCACGGGGTCCGACAGCACCACCCAGCTCATATCGCTCTGGGCCTCCAGTTCCAGGCGCACGCGCAGCACATCGCCGCGACTCCAGCGGTCCTTGGCCTTGCGCTCCACGGCCTGGATGCTCTTGCTCAGGCGATAGCCCGAGACCAGGGGGGCCTTCAGCGGCAGGGCCGCCAGGCTCTGCACCGTGACCCAGGGCTTGCCCGCGCCCTGCTGCTCCAGGCTGAGGCTGCCCTGGGCCTGGGCGGGCCAGGGCAGGCGCAGCGCGCCGCCCTCGGGCTGGCGGGCCCAGTCCAGGGTCTGGAGCGCACGCCCGTCCACGCTGGCCACGCTGCGGCCCGCGGGCTTGACCGCTTCAAAACGTGCGGCGAACTTCTGCAGGGCCAGCACGCCCCAGAGATTGGCCGTGGTCGTGCCCCAGGCGCCCAGCTTCTGGCGGCCCAGCGCGCCGCTCACCAGGCGCGGCAGCTCCTCCTTCCAGCCCGGCAGGTCCAGCACGGCCAGGATCAGGCGCGAGGCATTGGCGTCGGGCCCGTCCATCAGCCACCACCAGGCATCGCCCTCCTCGGTGCTGAACTTCAGCGTGCTGCCGGCATAGCTCAGGCGGCTGCGCAGCTGGGCCTCGGCCTCGGCCATGCGCTTCTCGCGCTCGGGCGCGTCGCTCAGGCGGCGATGGATTTGCAGCCAGTCGATCAGGGCGGCCGTGGGCCAGGTCGTGACATTGCGCGCATCCACCGTGGCCAGCAGGCGGGCGCTGGCGCGGCCGTAGCGCGAGAGCGCCTCCAGCGCGGCCAGGCGCCGCACCTCGGTATCGGGCCGCGGCGACCAGAAGCGGCGCTGCAGCCGCCCTTCCACAAAGGCGCTCAAGCCGCCCAGCATGGCCTCGCGCGCGGCCTCGGGCAGGGGCTGGCCGGCCTCATGCGCCACCGCCAGCAGATGGGCGGTGAGACGGTCGCTGCCCTGGGGCGCCTGATCGGGGCGCGGCGGGAAGTAGTTGGCCAGGCCATCGCTGTCCAGATAGCTGGGCAGGCGGTTCATCAGGCTCTGCCACTGCGCCCGGTCGCCCAGGCCCAGGGCCTTGGCGCTGAGCTGCTCCAGGCAGCTGTAGGGGTATTGCTCGAAGAAGCGCCGCAGCCCCGGCAGCGCGCCGGTGAGGCTGGGCTGCAGGCTCACGGCCAGGCCGCCGCGCTGCGGCAGGGCGTCGGCGGGCGCGGCCACCGGCAGGCTCAGGCGGCCGTCCAGCTGGCTGAGGCTGGCCTGCAGCACCCGCACCGGCACGGCCGGCTGCACCAGCTGCGTGACTTTCATGCGGTCGCGCGCCTTGGCGCCGCCCTGCTCCTGCACCTCGGCCTCCCAGATCAGGCTCAGGGCATTGGCGGGCACGCTCACCGTCCACTGCAGCTCGCGCGCAGCGCCGGGTGCCAGGGTCAGGTCTTGCGGCGGCAGGCTCAGGGGCTGGCGCTTGAGATCGGGCTCGCTCGCGCTGTCGGACGCGCCGCTCAGCTGGGCCGTGCCGGCCAGGCTGGCGCGCAGCTTCATCTCGCGCGAGGTGGTGTTGCGCAGGGTCAGCAGGGCCTGGAACTGGTCGCCCTCGCGCACCAGGGGCGGCAGGCCGGAGAGCAGCTGCAGGTCCTGGCTCACGCGGATGCTGGTCTGGCCGGTGCCGAAGGCCTGCACGCCGGCATCGGCCACGGCCACCAGGCGGAAGCCCGTGAGCGAATCGTTCAGCGGCACCTCCACCCGCGCCTCGCCCTGGGCGTCCACGCGCACGCGCGGCTGCCAGGTGAGCAGGGTGTCGAAGAGCTCGCGGGTGCCGCCACGCCCGCCACCGCCGCCCGCGGCCACCGCCTTGCGGCCATAGTGGCGCCGGCCAATGATCTCGCTCTGCGCGCTGGCGGTTTCCACGCCCCAGGGCCGGGGCTGCAGCATGGCGCCCAGCAGATTCCAGCTCTCGTTGCCGCGCAGGGCCAGCAGGCCCTCGTCCACGGCGGCGAAGGCAATCTCGGCGCCCGGCACGGGGCGACCATCCTGGCTGACTTTGATCAGGGCCTGGGCCTTCTGGCGCACGCCGTACTGGGGCTTGTCGGGCGTGACCGAGACCTCCAGGCGGTGGCGCTGCAGGCCCACCTGCAGGGCGGCGACGCCCAGCTTGAAGGAGGGCTTGGCCAGATCCACCATGGCCGTGGGCGCCTGGTAGTCACGGCCGGCGCGCCAGTCGGACCACCACTGGCGCGGCGCGCGCCAGCCCCAGGTGAAGAAGCTGTACCAGGGCACATCGCGGATCCGTCCGCGCAGCACCAGGGCCGAGACGTAGATATTGGGCGACCAGTCGCGCTCGATCTTGAGCGAGACCGTGGGGTCATCGCCTCGCACCGTGAGCACGCGCGTGTCCATGATGCCCTCGCGCTCGATGCTCAGCAGCACCGTGGCCTCGCGGTAAGGCATGCGCAGCTGCAGGCGGGCGGTCTCGCCAGGTTCGTAGGCGCGCTTTTCGGGCAGCAGGTCGATGCGGTCGTCGTTGTCCTGTGCGAACCAGAGCTCGCCCTGGCGCGTGACCCAGACGCTGGTGGCCGACTCCACCGTACGGCCCTCGGCGTCCTTGGCGCTGGCGATCAGCTCCACCTGGCCGGCGTTCTCCAACCTAGCTTCGCAAGTCAGCAGGCCCTGGGCATCGCTGCTGCCGCTGCAGACCTCGCCCAGCTCCTTGAGCTCCACCCGGTTGTCATAGGCATAGAAGCCGCCCACCATGCGCTTGCGCGTGGACAGGGTCTGGGCCAGGCGCGCACGCACCACCACCTTCTGGCCGGCCATGGGCTTGCCCTCCAGATTGAGGGCCACCACCTTGAAGCCCACCTGGCCGCGGCTGCTGGCCCAGGAGGCCGCCCGCAGGCCCAGGGCCAGGCGCGCCGGCCACAGGGGCAGCAGCACGGAACGGGTCTGGCGCTCGCCGTTGGGGTCATTGAAGCTGAACTCGGTCAGCAGCTCGCTGGGCTGCTGCAGGGCCGGCAAGCCCTTGAGCGTGAGCGTGGCGGCACCCTGGCCGTCGGTTGCCAGGGCCAGCTTGTCGGCCACCAGCTTGCCGCCGCTGGCGGGCGCGCTGCCTTCCTCGCCCTCCCCGCCCATCTCGCCGCCGGCCTCGGCGGCCAGGCTGCGCGGGTCGCGCGGGGGCTGGAACTGGAAGTCCTCATAACCGGCGAAGTTGAGCCCCCGCGGCCGCAGCAGGGCCGAGACCGAGAGCGGGGTCTGGGCCATGCCGCCACCCGAGAGGTAGTTGAGCTGGGCGCCGATCTTGAGCTCGGTGGGCGCCACCAGGGGGCCCTTGGGCGGGCTCAGCCGCGCCTCCACAAGGGGCACGCGGAACTCCTCCACCCGGAACTCGCCGCTGTCCCAGCGCCGCTGCTGCGCGCCCTGGCCGCGCTCCAGCACGATGCGGTAGCTGCCCAGTTTGGCCGCGGGCGGAATGGCCCACTGGCTCAGCGCCGTGCCCTGGGCATTCCAGTCCAGGGACTCGGCCACGGTGATCTCCTGGCCGCTGCCCTCGTGCAGCAGGCGCACGCGCTCGGGCCGGCCGCCCTCCTTGGCCAGGCGCAGGCCCTGGCCCGTCTCCTCGCGGAAGAAATGCTTCATCGACAGGGTCTCGCCCGCGCGCAGCAGGCTGCGGTCAAGCACGCTGTGGGCGCGGCTGTCGGGCTGGGCGCCGCGGGACGTGGGATGGTTGAAGCGCCAGGACTCGATGCCGCGGTTCCAGCTGCTGAACACAAACGCCATATCGCGCGCGCCGCCGGGCGCGGCGGCCCGGGCCGTGACGAAGAAGCCGTACTCGCCCTCGCAGCGCTGGCCCGGCCCGCTGGGCAGGCTCAGGGCCTCGGGCACCAGGGCGCGGCCCTGTTCGTCGGTGCGGCCGGCCCACAGGCGCTTGCCGCGGCAGTCGTTTACCGCCACCTCAGCGCCAGGCACGGGGCGGCCGCGGTCCAGGCTGGTGACCCAGATGAGGCTGTTCTCGCGTCCCCACTTGAAGTGCACGCCCAGATTGGTGACCAGCACGCCGGTGCGCACATACATGGGCTGGGCCTTGTCCAGCAGGGCCTGGCCCAGGCGGCGCGAGGCGATCTCCACCACGTGGTAGCCGGGGTTGGCGATGGGCAGGCCCAGTACCTCGAAGGGCCGAGGCGGCGCGCCGGCCGGCGTGGCCAGACTGGGCAGGGCCAGGTCTTGCACGCCGGATTCGCGCGCCAGCATGGACAGCTCGCGCGTGTGCACATAGCGCTCCACGCGACGCTGGCGGCGCTGGCCATTGGGCCCCTCATCCTCCACCAGTTCGGTCCACTGGCTCTGCGGCAGGCCCAGTTCGCGCGCCGGCAGCTGGCTCTCGTGCCAGCGCTTGAGGCGCAGATAGGCGGCCAGGATCTCGGCATCGCTGTCCAGGCGCTTGATCTGCACCCGGCCAGCGCTGGCCTTCTGGCCGGCCAGATCCTCCTGGGTGTGGCGCAGGGTCACGGGCAGCAGGGCCGGCCCGGGCGCATCGCGCTCGGTGGGCAGCTCGATCACGCCAAAGGGCGCGGCCGCGAACTTGGCCAGGGGCGGCGCGCCGCCGGTGCTGATCTTGAGCGGGAAGCTGGCGGCATTGGCCAGGGCACGGCCGCTCTGGTCCTTGAGCCCGGCAGGCAGCTCGATCTGGTAGGCCGCGTTCTCGGCCAAGGGCGTGGGAAAGCGCAGCTCGGAGAACTCGGTGGACTTGTCGTCCTTATCCACCACCGGCGCCAGGGCCGCACCGCCCGCGGCGGGCTTGAGGCGCACAGCCAGGGCCTGCTCGCGTGGCACCGGCTCGGAGAAGCGCAGCAGCACCGGCCGGATCGGCAGGCAGGGCGCGCCGGCGCGTTCGCGCTCGCAGCTGAATTCGGCCGTGAGCGGTTCACGCACCTCGTAGTCGAAGCGCTGCTCGGCACGGGTGAGCAGCTGCGCATTCAGGGCCGAGGCAATACCTGGCCCCCAGACCAGGCGCAGCTTGGCCTTGGGCGGCAGCGGGCGCTGGCAGCTGACGAGCAGCTGCTGGGCCTGCTGGGCCTTGGGCACGCGGCGGGCCTTGAGCAGGGCCTCGCGCGGCGCCCCCTCGATCACGCGCAGGGGCAGGCGTTCGCCGATGCCCTGCACCTCGCACCAGGCGCCGCGCGCCAGGCTCTCGGCCCGGACGGGCCCGCTGAGCTGGAGCAAAAAGGCCTGGTCTTCCTCGATACGGCTGCCGGGCCAGGGCTCCACCTGGAGCACGGCCGGCGCCGCGGTGCTGAAGCTGAACTCGCGCGGGCCGCTGAGCTCGCCCTGCAGGGGCTTGAAACCGGCCTTGAGCTGTATGCGGCAGCGGCTGCCCGCGGGCAGAGGCTGGGCTAGATCAAACAGCCACTCGCTGGCCTGGGACCAGCGGCCATCGCCCTTGGGCGCGGGCAGGCCTTCGCAGCTAAGCTCGGCCGGCGCCGGAAGGCGCGGGTCGCCCTGGGGCACGACGGGCTCAGAAAAGCGCAGGCGCAGTTGCCGCACCTCGCGCACCTCGCCCTGCGGACTCGCGCTGCTGACCGTTACCGCAAAGGCCTGCTGCGCTGTGGCAAGAAGCGTGGTCAGGGCAAGGGCTGCGGAGCAAACCACACGCGTTAGCGTGGGAACGCGCCCAGCGAAGACGTAAGAAATGCCCCCGACAGGCGTGCGAATCAGTGTTTTGACCAGCTTCATGGGCCTCCCGGGCCGACGGTTCAATCTGCTGGTGAGTCTAGGTCAGCCCTCGGCGCCACGGGGCGCGCACCGCGCCGTCAATTGGGGGGATTGTCGGGGCATGAATTCGCAAGCGGGAATGCAGCGCGCGGTCCACTTATCCGACGAGACACGGCCAATGAGCACCCCAGGTTTCGCAAAAGACAAAACCCCTCTCAGCTAACGCTGAGAGGGGTTTTGAGGGTAAATAGCCTGACGATGACCTACTTTCACACGGGAACCCGCACTATCATCGGCGCGGAGTCGTTTCA
>NZ_SNXE01000010.1 GCF_004362405.1 Roseateles asaccharophilus | reverse complement strand
TACTGTTCGCCGCGCTTTTCGCTTCCCTTCACTCACCACCACCGCTCTTGCGAGCCGCTGTGATCAGCGAAGCCCGCAACTGTAGCACAGGATTTTTGGCGCGCAAGCAACTTTTTCATGCGCCGTCTTCACGCCCGCTAGACCAAGCGTCTTTCGGGGCAGCCAAGGGCTGGGCGACCGCGAAAGAGAAAAAGCCCCGCAGCTTTCGCTGCGGGGCCATTCCACATACTTGGCGCCGACGAGTCCAACGCCAGGTCGGCGCTTGGCGGCAGGTTCAGACTCAGTCTTCGTCCTTGAACGCCTCTTCGCGCTTGTTCTTGATGGACGGCAGCATGACCACCACCACCATCAGCGTCGCGGCGATCAGCAAGCTGGCCGACAAGGGGCGCGTCATGAAGGTGGTCCAGTCGCCGCGCGACAGCAGCAAGGCGCGGCGCAGGTTTTCTTCCATCATGGGGCCGAGGATGAAGCCCAAGAGCAAGGGAGCAGGCTCGCAGCGCAGCTTGTAGAACAGGTAGCCCACCACGGCAAAGAGGGCCGTCAGGTACACATCGAAGCTGTTGTTGTTCAGCGTGTAGGTGCCGATGCAGCAGAACACCACAATGGCCGGAAACAGGAAGCGATAGGGAACGGTGAGCAGCTTGATCCAGATGCCGATCAAGGGCAGGTTCAGGATGACCAGCATCAGATTGCCGATCCACATGGACGCGATCAAGCCCCAGAACAGTTCCGGATTGCTGGTCATGACCTGCGGACCGGGCTGAATGCCCTTGATGGTCATGGCGCCCACCATCAAAGCCATCACGGCATTTGGCGGAATACCCAGGGTCAGCATGGGAATGAAGCTGGTCTGTGCGCCGGCGTTATTGGCCGATTCGGGACCGGCCACGCCCTGGATCGCACCCTTGCCGAACTTCTCCGGCGTCTTGGACAGCTTTTTCTCCAGCGTGTAGGCCGCGAAGGAAGACAGCAGCGCACCGCCACCGGGCAACACACCCAGGATGGATCCCAGCGAGGTACCGCGAAGCACGGCGGGCCAGGCATCCTTGAAGTCCTGCTTGGTCGGCCACAAACCCTTCACATCCTTGGTGAAGACCTCGCGATGCTCGGCGGGCTTGCCGAGGTTGGCGATGATCTCCCCGAAACCGAACACGCCCATGGCGATGACGACGAAGTTGATGCCGTCGGTCAACTCAGGAATGTCGAAGGAGTAGCGCGGGGTGCCGGAAATCACATCGGTGTTGACCTGCCCCAGCAACAGGCCCAGCAAAATCATGGCGATGGCCTTGATCAGAGAACCTGAGGCCAGCACCACGGCACCGATCAGACCCAGCACCATCAGCGAGAAGTACTCGGCCGGACCAAACTTGAAGGCCAGTTCGGTCAGCGGCGGCGCAAATGCGGCAATCACGATGGTGCCCACGCAACCGGCAAAGAAGGAGCCCAGACCGGCGGCCGCCAAGGCGGCGCCCGCGCGACCCTGGCGGGCCATCTGGTAACCATCGATCGCGGTGACGACCGAGCTCGATTCGCCCGGCACATTGATCAGAATGGCCGTGGTCGATCCGCCGTACTGTGCGCCGTAGTAGATGCCTGCCAGCATGATCAGGGCGGGCGTCGCGTCAAGCGCATAGATTGAGGGCAGCAGCATGGCGATGGTGGCCACGGGGCCCAGACCCGGCAGCACGCCGATCAGGGTGCCCAGCACCGCACCGCCAAAGGCGTACAGCAGATTCTGCAGCGTGAGCGCCGTGCCGAAGCCCAGCGCCAGATTGTTCAAAAGTTCCATGTCCCGCTACTCCTCAACGCCCCAGGAAGGTGGGCCACAGCGGGATCACCAGATTCAAGCCCCACACAAAGATGACCCAGCTGCCGACCGTGAGGAAGGCAGCCGTGAGCAGGGCTTCCAGCCACTTGAACTCATCACCGGCCATGGCAGCAATCACCACCAGCAGGGGCAGCGCGATCACCATGCCCAGGTGCGGCAAGGCCCAGCCGAACAGCACGATGGCCCCGACGATGACGCCAAGCGGGCGCCAGGCGATGGCACCAATGCGGCCGCCGTCCTCCGATTCGATGGTCAGCGCCTTGAACAGCACCACGGCTCCCAGCACGGCGAGCAGAATGCCCAGGCCAAAGGGGAAGTAGCCGGGGCCGGGTCGGGCCGAATTGCCGAAGCTGTATTCCGTAGCGCCCCAGGCAAAGCCCAGGCCCACCAGCAAGAACATCAGCCCCGACCAGAAGTCTGTTTGACTTTTGATCTTCATGTGAGGAACCCTCTATCGCATTGGACTGCCCGCATTCTAGGCAGCCCCCTCCTGCGACCCTGTGTGGTTTCCACGTAAGCATCTGCCACAGCGCAGCCCGGCAAAGCGGGCCGAAGGCGGCCTCAATGCCTCAGGGCATTCCTCAGGCTTCCCATTGCGGAGTGCTGCGCAAGACCTCTTCCAGCGTGGTCAGGCCTTCCGCCACCTTCATGGCCCCTGCAAGGCGCAGGGGCCTCAAGCCCTCATGCATGGCCTGACGCCGCAAGGCGGACGCATCAGGCGTGGGGTGGATGGTGGCCTTGACGGCCTCGCTGACGATCAGCAATTCATACAGGCCGGCACGCCCACGGTAGCCCGTGTTGCGGCAGTCCAGGCAACCCACCGGCTTATAGGGCTTGACCCCACCGCTCATGCGCCAGTGCTTGAGCATCTCGTTGAGCGTCTCGCGCGTCACCTGCGGGTCGGGCTGCTTGCAGGTCGGGCACAGAGTGCGCACCAGCCGCTGAGCCAGCACCCCGATCACGGTTGCCGTGATCAGATAGGGAGGCACACCCAGATCGGTCAGGCGGGTAATGGCCGAGGCGGCGTCATTGGTGTGCAGGGTGCTGAAGACAAGATGCCCGGTCAGTGCCGCCTGAATGGCCATCTCGGCCGTTTCCAGGTCGCGGATCTCGCCCACCATGATGATGTCCGGATCCTGGCGCATCAGGGCGCGCAGGCCTTCGGCAAACCCCAGGTCCAGCGCGGGCTGCACCTGGGTCTGATTGAAGGCCGGCTCGATCATCTCGATCGGGTCCTCGATGGTCGTGACATTGACCTCGTCCGTGGCCAAACGCTTGAGCGTGGAGTAGAGCGTCGAGGTCTTGCCGCTGCCGGTGGGCCCAGTCACCAGGATGATGCCGTGGGGCTGGGCCGTCAGGCGGGTCCAGCGCTCCGCGTCATGGCCGGCAAAGCCCAGCTGGTCCAGGCTCTTCACGGCGGTATCGGGGTCAAAGATGCGCATCACCATCTTCTCGCCGAAGGCCGTGGGCAAGGTGGAGAGGCGCATTTCCACCTCGTCCCCAGCCGGGTTGCGCGTCTTGATGCGGCCATCCAGCGGGCGGCGGCGCTCCACCACGTCCATGCGGCCCAGCAGCTTGATACGCGAGGTCATGGCGCTCATCACCGAGGGCGGCAGCTGGTAGACCGTGTGCAGCACCCCGTCGATGCGGAAGCGGATCACGCCCATATCGCGGCGCGGCTCCAGATGGATGTCACTGGCGCGCTGGTCAAAGGCGTACTGCCACAGCCAATCCACCACCTGGACCACACCCTGGTCGTTCGCGTCCAACTGCTTGTTGCTCTTGCCCAGCTCCACCAGCTGCTCGAAGCTGGCGATCTGGGTCACTTCGCCCGTCTTGGTGGCGGCACGCACCGAGCGCGCCAGGGTGTAGAACTCGGTGGTGTAGCGCGCAATCTCCAACGGATTCGCCAACACCAGGCGCACCGGCTTGCGCGCATGCGACTCGATCTGGGCCACCCAGCTGCGGTCATAGGGCTCGGAGGTGGCGATCACGACCTCGGTCAGCCCCACCTGCACCGGCAGACAGCGCTTGGCCTCCGCGTAGCCCACCGACATGATGTCGGACACCCGCCCCACATCAACCTTGAGCGGATCGATGCGCAGATAAGGCATCTGCGCCCTACTGGCTAGCCACTCGGTGAGCTGCTCCAGATCCAAAGACTTGCCGGTGCCCGCGCGCACCAGACCCGCATGCCCCAGGCGCACAAGGGGATGCAGTGAGGAATCCCCCGCCGCAAAGCGAGCCTCCGTGCGCTGCACCTGATCGGCATCTACCAGCCCATCCTCCTGCATCCAGCGCAGGAGGGTGCGCCACTCCAGCCGGCCCTCGGGCTTGACGGGGCCGGCGGCAGGCTTGGTCGGGGATGGCTTCGCACTCATGCTTGCGACTCGCTCAGAAGCTGGTTGATGATGCTCATCGGCAGCGGCCTCACCAGGCGCAACCATTTGCGCGCCGGCAAGTCGTACTGCGATTCGATGTTATCTGCACGCCGCTCCAGCGTCTCCCGGTCCGGCACCTGCACGCCTCGCGCGGCCACCACCACGGTATTGCCTTCCTTGGTGGGGGCCAGGCTCCAGACCTGGTCGCTGCCAAAGACCCGGGCAATGCGCGCGGCACTGCGTGCAAAGCTGGCGTGGCGGCCGAAGAGATTGACCGTCATCAGCCCCCCGTCCTCCAGCACGGCACGGCAGTCGGCGTAGAAGGCTTCGTCGTCCAGCACCGGGGAGGCGGCATCGTGGTCGTAAAGGTCCACATTCAGCACCGCGGTGCTCTGCCAGTTCGCCGGGTCGGCGACCCAGGCGGCGGCGTCCTCGTTGAGCACGCTCAGGCGCTGGTCGTCCTCCGGCAGATGAAACCAGGCCCGGCAGGCCGAGATCACCGTGGGATTGAGCTCCACGGCGGTGGTCTTCATGCGCAGCACCTTGTGACTGAAGCGGGTCAATGCCGCCGCGCCCAGCCCGAGCTGCACCACCCGCCCCTCGCGCAGGGACGCGCTGTCACGCCAGAGCATCCAGGCCATCATGCGCTGGATGTATTCCAGCTCCAGCTGCTGGGGCTTGCGGATGCGCATCGCGCCTTGCACCCAGATGCTGTCCAGGTGAAGGTAGCGCACACCATCATGCTCGCTCAGCGTGGCGGGCACCCAGTCAATCTTCTTGTTGCTCTTCTTGCTCATGGCGTGAGTAGACCATGGCGGGCGAAGACCTCGCGCCAGGCTGCGAGCTTGCGCTCGAAGGACCAGCTGGCATTGGCCGGACTGCTGGAGGGCAGACGGTAGACCGGCCGGCCCAGGGCGGCCGTCACCCTCATCAGCCGGGCCGATTCGCCGCCGTTATGCGCCACGGCCTGCAGCTGGGGCAGGCGCGCGGCCAGACCGGCCAGATCATTGGGCTCGGCGGCACGGATGGCACTGTCCAGACTGCCTTCGCGTTCGCAGGCGGCATAGACATCCCAGATGGCCAGGCCGCGTGCGCGCACCCGCTCCAGGCGCTGCTCATAGCCCAGGGCACGCAGATCCTCACCC
Source organism: Roseateles asaccharophilus (assembly GCF_004362405.1). Taxonomy (GTDB): domain Bacteria; phylum Pseudomonadota; class Gammaproteobacteria; order Burkholderiales; family Burkholderiaceae_C; genus Kinneretia; species Kinneretia asaccharophila. Next base: position 156,159 of record NZ_SNXE01000010.1, on the reverse strand, counting down.
CACAGGGCAGACAGCAGGGGCCAGAACTGATTGCGTGGGTGGCCGTAGTACTGCTGAGCGGCCAAGGAGGCGGCGCTGGGAAAGCTGCCCAGCAGCAGCAGGCGGGCGCTGGGCGCCCAGACCGGGGCCAGGCCTTGCCATCTTGGGGGGTGGGCAAGCGCTGCAGGCTTTGCCATCATGAGCCTATCCGGCACAGACACAGGGAGAGTTCCTCATCATGAACACCGAAGCAATCTGGCAATTCATCAGCACCCAAGGCCTGGATTTCGGCCTCAAGGTGCTGGCCGCCCTGGCGGCCTGGATCCTCGGCCGCTGGATTATCAGTCTGGCCGTTCGCCTCTTCACCCGCGCGCTGGAAGCCGGCAAGCGGGTGGACTCCACCCTCTCCAACTACCTGCGCTCCATCCTCACGGTGCTCTTGAACATCGTGCTGGTGCTGGCGATTTTGGACATCTTCGGCATCAAGACCACCTCCTTCGCCGCCCTGCTGGCCGGCGCGGGCCTGGCCATCGGCACGGCCTGGGGCGGCCTGCTCACGCATTTCGCCGCGGGTGTCTTCATGCAGGTGCTGCGGCCCTTCAAGGTGGGCGACTTCGTACAGGTGGGCGGCGTCACCGGAACGGTCAGCGAGATCGGCCTGTTCGGCACCACGGTGATCACACCCGATAACGTCCAAACCATCATCGGCAACAACAAGATCTTCTCGGACACCATTCAGAACTATTCCACCCTGCCCCACCGCCGGGTGGACTGCGTGGCCAAGGTGGCCAATACCGTGGACCCGCTGGACGCCATCGCTCGTCTGCGGCCCGTGATCGCCGCCATCCCGAACGTGGTGGCCAAGCCGGCACCCGATATCGAGATCCTGAGCTTCACCCCCGAGGGCCCACTGCTCTGCGTGCGCCCCTACTGCCACACCGACCACTACTGGCAGGTCTATTTCGACACCCACAAGGCCGTGGTCGCCACCTTCGGCGCCGCCGGCTATCCCGTGCCAGAAACCCCGCTGGCGCCGCGCAACCGCTAAGTGCGCATCAACGCGGCCAGGCGCGGCAGGGCCGCCAGGGTATTGGCCCGGGTGCAGGCGGCGGTGGCCTCCAGGGTCCAGCCGCGCAGATGGGCCAGGCTCTGGGCAATGCGCGGCAGCTCGGCCGGCTCGTTGCGGCCCTGGGCCTGGCCCGCGGCGCGCTGCTCGGCGGTGGCATAGAGCCAGTGCGGCGGAATGTCGGGCGCATCGGTCTCCAGCACCAGGCTATCGGCCGGCAGCTCGGCCGCCAGGCGGCGGATCTGCAGCGAGCGCTCATACGTGAGTGTGCCGCCGAAACCCAGCTTGAAGCCCAGGGCGATGAAGGTGTCGGCCTGCTGGCGGCTGCCATTGAAGGCGTGCGCAATGCCGCCCCGCACCACGGTGCGGCGCAGGCCGCGCAGCAGCTGGTCGGCGCTCCTGCGCACATGCAGGATCACCGGCAGCTCGAAGCGCTGCGCCAGCCTGAGCTGTTCGGTGTAAAAAAGCTCCTGGCGGTCCGCGTCCAGGCCCGGCACAAAGAAATCCAGGCCGATCTCGCCCACGGCCACCAGGCGCGGGTCCTCGCGGTGGCGCTCCAGCAGACGGGCCAAGGTGGCCAAATCCTCGTCGCGCGCCTTCATCACATAAAGCGGATGGATGCCCAGGGCATAGGCAAAGCCATGGGCATGCGCCAGATCGCGTGCGGCCTCGAAGTCGAAGGCGCCGACCGCGGGGATCACGATTTGCGAAACACCCGCAGCGCGGGCGCGAGACACCACCTCGTCCCGATCCGCGTCGAACTCCGGCGCGTCCAGGTGGCAGTGGCTGTCCACCCACATGAGGCTCACCCACCCCCGTTGACGCTGCGCGTCTCCCCCTCAAGGGGGCGCAGCCAGTGGCCTGGCAAAGCCAGTTCCACGGCTGCCGCTCGGCTCGACCGAGCTTTTGCGATGAGGAGCCGGCTTGCCGACATCGGGCCTTACCTGAACACCACCGTGCGGTGGCCGTTGAGCAGCACGCGGTGCTCGGCATGCCACTGGATGGCGCGCGCCAGGGTCACGCATTCCACATCGCGGCCCATGGCCACCAGCTGCTCGGGCGCCAGGCTGTGGTCGATGCGCGCCACCTCCTGCTCGATGATGGGGCCCTCGTCCAGGTCCGAGGTCACATAGTGGGCCGTGGCGCCGATCAGCTTGACCCCGCGCTCATAGGCCTGGTGGTAGGGCTTGGCGCCCTTGAAGCTGGGCAGGAAGCTGTGGTGGATATTGATGGCCCGGCCCGAGAGGTATTGGCACAGCTCGGGGCTGAGGATCTGCATATAGCGCGCCAGCACCACCAGGTCGATGCGGTTCTCCTCGATCACCTCGATGATCTTGCGCTCCTGCGCCGCCTTCTGCTGAGGCGTGCTGTTCAGCAGCGGGAAGTGGTGGAAGGGAATGTTGTGCGAGGCGGCCAGCTGGTAGAAGTCGCGGTGGTTGCTGACGATGGCCGGGATCTCGATGGGCAGATGCCCGGTCTGCACGCGGAACAGCAGATCGTTCAGGCAGTGGCCCAGCTTGGACACCAGCAGCAGCACGCGGGTCTTGGTCTCGCGGCCCACCAGCTCCCAGTCCATCTGCAGGCGCTGGGCCAGAGGCTCGAAGGCCTGGCGCAGGGCCGCGCCCTCGGCCGGCGCCGCCGCCTCGAACTCGATGCGCATGAAGAAGCGCTGGTGGTCGGCGTCACCATGCTGGTGCGAGGTGACGATATTGCCGCCCTGCTCCAGCAGAAAACCGGTCACGGCGTGGACGATGCCGGCCTGGTCGGGGCAGCTCAGTTTCAGGATGAAGCGGGCGGTCTGGCTCATACAGCGGTGGCGGCTGGGTTGGAGAGAAATCGGGCCCGCGATCCTACTGCAGGGCGCCGCCCACCAGTTTCAGCTGCGTTTCGCAGCGCGCGGCCAGGCCCTGGTCATGGGTCACCAGCACAAAGGCCGTGCCCTGGGCGCGGGCCGTCTCCAGCATCAGGGCGAAGACGGCGTCGGCCGTGTCGCGGTCCAGATTGCCGGTGGGCTCATCGGCCAGCACGCAGGCCGGCTGGGTGACCAGGGCGCGGGCGATGGCCACGCGCTGGCGCTCGCCGCCCGAGAGCTCGGCCGGTCGGTGCGCCAGGCGCTGGCCCAGGCCCAGCCGGGCCAGCATGGCCGCCGCACGCTCGCGCGCCGCGGCCACCGGCTCGCGCCGCACGCGCAGGGGCATGGCCACATTGTCCAGAGCGCTGAACTCGGGCAGCAGGTGGTGGAACTGGTAGACAAAGCCCAGATGCTGGTTGCGCCACTGGCCCAAGGGCGCCTCGCCCATGGAAGCCAGATTGCGGCCCATCAGCGTGACCTGGCCGCTCGTGGGCTTGTCCAGCCCACCCAGCAAGTGCAGCAGGGTGCTCTTGCCCGAGCCCGAGGCGCCCAGCACCGCCAGGGTCTGGCCGCGCGCCACGCGGATGTCCACGCCCTTGAGGACCTGCACATCCAGGCCCCCTTCCTTGAAGCGGCGGCTCAGGGCCACGCCCTCCAAAACGAGATCATTCATAACGGAGCGCCTCGGCCGGTTGCACGCGGCTGGCGCGCCAGCTCGGGTAGAGGGTAGCCAGGAAGGCCAGGATCAGGGAGGTCACGGCAATCGGAATGATGTCGGCGCTCTGCGGGTCGCTGGGCATGCGGCTGATGAGGTAGATGCTGCCGGGCAGGAAACTCACATTCAGCAGTCGTTCGATGGCCGGCACGATCACATCGATATTGAAGGCCACCAGCAGACCCAGGCCCACGCCCGAGAGCGTGCCGATGATGCCGGCCGTGGCGCCCTGCACCATGAAGATGGCCATGATGGAGCGCGGGCTGGCGCCAAAGGTGCGCAGGATGGCGATGTCGGATTGCTTGTCCGTCACCGTCATCACCAGGGTGGAGACCAGGTTGAAGGCCGCCACCGCCACGATCAGGGTGAGGATGATGCCCATCAGGCGCTTCTCCACCTGCACCGCGTCGTACCAATTGGCATTGGTGCGGGTCCAGTCGCGCACGCGCAGCTCGGCGCCCAAAGCGCCCATGAGCCGCTCACCCACCCGGCGCGCCTCGTGCACATCGTGCAGCTTGAGCTGCACGCCGCTGGGGCCGCCGGTGCGGAACAGGCGTGCCGCATCGTCGATATCGATCAGCACCAGGCCGCTGTCGTACTCGTAGTGGCCCGCATGAAAGATGCCCACCACGGTGAAGCTCTTCAGGCGCGGCGTGGTGCCGGCGGGTGTGACCTGACCGCCGGGCGCCACCAGGGTGAGCTTGTCCCCCTCACGCACGCCCAGCTGGCGCGCCAGCTCGCCGCCAATGACCATGCCCCATTCGCCGCTGCGCAGCCGGGTGCTCACACCCTGCTTGAGCAGCTGGGCCGCCAAGGGGGTGATCTCGGCCTCGCGCTGCGGATCGATGCCGCGCACGATGGTGCCGCGCATCTCTTCGCCGCGCGCGATCAGGGCCTGCGAGAGCACGAAAGGCGCCGCACCGGCAATCCGCGGCCCCACCTCGGGCATGTCGCGCACGCGCTGGGCCACCGCCTGCCAATCTGCCAGGCCCTGGCCGTCATAGCTCATCAGCTCCACATGGGAGATGACGCTGAGCATGCGGTCCCGCACCTCCTTCTGGAAACCATTCATCACCGAGAGGACGATGATCAGGGCCGCCACCCCCAGGGCGATGCCCAACACCGACACGCCGGAGATGAAGGAAATGAAGCGGTTGCGCCGCCCGCCTCGGCCGGCGCGGGTGTAGCGCCAGCCGATCTGCAATTCATAGGGCCAATTCATGGGGCGGGATGCTAACCGAGGGGCGCCCCGCGGCGGCTTGGCCCATGAGGAGTCAGAGCTGCGCGGCGGGGTTCGATGCCGGCACCGTGGCAGGCAAGGCGGCCAGCAGCTCCCTGTAGACGGTCAGACGCTGCAGATAGGCTTCGCGCTCAGGCCAGGCGGGAAAGTCCTGGGCCAGACGCTCTTCCTGCGCCACCGCGTCCTGCTCGGCCGACGACGGCTGCTCGCCCCGCTGCAGGCGCTCGATCAAGCCCTCCAGGCGCGCCGCCGGCTCGCGGATCACGCGGGGCAGGCGCGCCATATCGTAGTTGCGGCACTGCCGGCGCGCGTCGTCTTCCCGCTCGACCAGGAGATGCGCCTGATGCATGTCCTGCATGTCCACGGCATCGCTGATCTGCAGCGCGAAGTGCTGCCGAACTTCATCCCGGCATTGCGCGCCGGTCTTGCCGCTGTCCCAGTCCCCACGCGCCGGCAGGGGTGGGTACTGCCTTCGCTCCTGAAGCCAGGTGAAGCAGGCCATGCGCTGCGTGCTGCCCAGCGCAAACTGCCGGCTGCAAGCCGCAAACGCTCCCTCGGGCAGCCCCTGGGCAAAGACCTGCCCCTCCACCCAGTCGGGATTCACACCCGCTGGCTCGGCGGCCTCGGCCCGCTCACGCTGCTCTTGCCAAGCCCAGCCCAGAATGCACAGGGCGCCGACCACGGTCAGAAAAGCCCAGGCCCTGTTGTAACGCGCACGGTTCATGCGCCCGGATGCTAACCGGGTTCACGGCGCCGCCCATCTTCAGCCAGCCTTCATCCCGCTCTCAGCCGGACTTCATCTCGCCCGGCCATCGTGCCCTGGCCGGTCCATGGCGACCGTTCAGCCCTTCCTAAGCACGAAAGGACCCCTCATGCGCTTCAAGCCAGTCTCTTTGCCACGCCCCTCCAGCCCATGCCGCCAGCCCTGGCGGCGCCCGGTTCTGGCCCTGCTGTTCAGCAGCGCCGTGTTGACCGCTTGCGGCGGTGGCGGCGACAGTGGCGCTAGTGGCAGCACCGCCCAAGCCGCAGCAGCGCCCCGCCTGCTGCGCAGCCAGAGCTATGACAAGGCGCCCAGCCTGGACGCCCTGGCCAGCAGTGCCCAGCTGCTGCGCTACCGCATGCCGGCCCTGCGCGGCGGCGAGACCGAGGCCAACAGCCTGCTCTTCCTGCCCCGAGGACAGGCCCCCGCGGGCGGCTGGCCCCTGCTGGTCTGGGCCCATGGCACCGTCGGGGTGGCCGATGACTGCGCGCCCAGCCGGCGCTTCCAGGACTCGCCCGAGCGCAGCATGGTGGAAGCCTTGCTCAAGGCCGGCTATGCGGTGCTGGCGCCCGACTACGAAGGTCTGGACGCACCGGGCCCCCACCCCTATCTCAGCCTGGACAGCCAGGGCCGCGCCATCGTCGCCGCGGTCGAGGCGGCCCATGAGCTCAAGTCGCTGAGCCTGAGCAAGGCCTGGGCGGTGATGGGCCACTCCCAGGGTGGCTTTGCCGCCCTGGCCGCCGCCGAACATGCGCCGAGCATCGCCGCCCGCTACCCCCTGCGCATCACCCTGGCCCTGGCCCCAGCCGCGGATCTGCCCGCCACCCTGACCGAGCTCGTGGAGCGCGTGCGCGACCTGGAAGCCAAGCTGCTGGCCGGGGATGCGAGCGTGGCCGAGGCCCTGGTCGAGACCGCCTACAGCCTGGCCTTCAACGGCACCATGCTGGCCCATGGGCTGCAGGCCCAGGATCCCGCGCTCAAACCCGGCCTGATGCTGCATGAGAGCTTTGTGCCCCTGGCCGAGCTGGCCCTGCGCGACAGCGATTGCGGCGCCTTCGAACAGGCCCTGCAGACGGGCTTGGCGCAGCATGTACAGGCGGGCGGACGGCTCAGCGAGTTCCGCTCCGTCAAGCCCGACGCCTTCGAGCAGCCCGCGCTGCGCGCCGCCGTGGCGCGCAATCTGCCGGGCCGCCAACGCCTGCAAGCGCCGGTGTTCTATCTGCAGGGCAGCGAAGACGAGCAGACCCCCGTCAAGGCCGCGCGCGCCCAAGCGGCCCGCATGCAGGCCCTGGGCACCGCGCTGCAGTACCTGGAAGTACCTGGGGCCACGCACAGCAGCGTGGTGGATTCGCAGCTCGACACCCTCATCAGCGTGCTGCGCCAGCACCATCGCTGAGCGCTGCCGGCTCGGCGCCGTCAGGCCAGCACAGCAGCACCAGCAGGCCCCCGCCGGGGGCATCATCCAGCTGCAAGCTGCCCCCTTGAGCCTGCATCACGCTGTCGGCAATGGCCAGGCCCAGTCCGCTGCCGGGCTGAGCCTGGCCCGGCAGCCGGGTAAAGCGGCTGAGTACGGCCTGGCGCCACTCGGGCGCAATGCCGGGCCCCTGATCCGCCACCGTGGCGCGCAAGCACCCAGGCTCGCGCCACAGGCGCAGCCTGACCGTGCCGGCCTGAGGACCGTACTTGATCGCGTTCTCCACCAGATTGGCAAACAGCGCATGCAGGCCCTCGGGACGCGCCATCAGCCACAGCGGTGACTCGGGCGCCTCGCAATCGAGCACCACCTGGCGCAGCCGGGCCAGCGGCGCCAACTCGGCCAGCACCTCGGGCACCAGCTGGGCTAGGTCCAGACGTTGCAGAGCCCCCTGCGCCTCGGCCTCGCTGCGCATCAGGGCCAGCAGCTGGTTCACCAGACGTACCGCCCGCTCGCTGCTGCGCAGCATGCCAGCCAGCAGGGCCTGACTCTGAGGCTCGCCACTCAGCTCGCGCAGGGACTCGGCGTACACATTCAGGGCCGTGAGCGGGGTGCGCAGCTCGTGCGCGGCGTCGGCCACAAAGCGGCGCTCGCGCGCCCGGGCCTCGCGCAGCTGGGCCAGCAACCGGTTGAGCGCGCTGACCAGGGGGCGCAGCTCCTGGGCCTTGGAAGGCGCCACAAAAGGCTCCAGATCCTGGGCGCCGCGCCGCGCGACCTCCTCGCTGAGCCGACGCCAGGGCCGCAGCGCCCAGCGCACCGACAACCAGGCCGGCAGCAGCAGCAAGGGCAGGCTCACCAGCAGGGGCAGCACCAAGAGGCCCCGGCCCTCCAGGGACACCATCAGAGCCATCACCGAGTGCGGGTAAACAAAGCTCAGGCTGGTCTGCTCGCCGGCTGCAGCACCCTGGCCCTGCACGGTCAGCACCAGCCAGCTGTCACCGGCATGCTCCAAGGTGTGCAGACCCGGGGGGTGCGGGCCCAGCAAGGCCTCGGCCAGACCGGCACTGGCAAACAGGCGCTGCGGGCCGCGCCACATCACCATGCCATTGGGTAGCAGGTCCTCGTCCTGTGCGCCCTCGCTGCCGCTGCGGTTCCAGCGATCCACCTGCTCCAGCACCCGGGCCAAGGCCTCGGGCTGATCGGCCAGGGCCTGGGCTGACATCACCACGGCCTGCATGGCCGGAATGGACTTTTCCATCTCGCTTTGCGAGATCTCATCGGCCAAGAGCCAGGCCACCAGACTCAGCCACAGCAGCGTGACCAGGGCGGCCTGGGCCAGCAGCAGACCACGCACCAGGGAGGGCTCGCGCAACCGCTGCCACAGGGCCGCGACACCGCGCCACCACGGCGCCTGCGTCATGGGCCCGCCGGGGGCTGGCGATCGATCACATAGCCCACACCCCGGATGGTGCGGATATAGCCCTCCCCGATCTTGCGCCGCAGGCTGGAGATGTGCACATCCAGCACATTGCTCTCGGCCGCACTGCCTTCCAGCACCTGGTCCTCCAGATGGCGCCGGGTCAGCACCCGGTCGGCGCGCTTGAGCAGGGCCGACAGGAGCTTGAACTCGCTGGGCGAGAGCTCCAGCGCCTGGCCGTCCAGCGTCACACGACGGGCTGCTTCCTGCAGGCACAGGCCGCGCAGCTGCAGCTGTCCCTGCTCCAGGCCGTAGCTGCGCCGCGCCAGGGCACGCACGCGCGAGAGCAGCTCGCTGAGCGCAAAGGGCTTGAGCAGAAAGTCATCGGCCCCGCCATCCAGGCCGCGCAGGCGCTCCGACAGGGCATCACGCGCGCTCAGAATCAGCACCGGCGCCTGCCGCTCCTGGCGCCGCATCCAGGCCAGCCAGGCATGGCCATCGCCATCGGGCAGACCCAGATCCAGCACCACCAGATCGGCCGGCTGCTGCAGCCAGCGGGCCTGGGCATCCACCAGGCGTCTGACCCAGGTCACGGCATGGCCCTCGGCCTCGAAGGCCAGGCGTACCCCGTCACCCAGATCCAGATCGTCTTCCACCAAGAGCAGCTTCATGCGCCGAATTAGAGCAAGCCCGTCTGAAGAGCTTGTGAAGGCAGGGCAAGCGGGCTGCGCTCAGGGCCCCGGCGCGCAGCGCCGCTGCCCCGGCTCACCCTGCAGGCGCGGGCAATGGGCGGCCACCAGGCGGTCCACGGCAGCGGCCACGGCCTGTGGATGGCGGCGCTGCAGATAGTGCTCGTCACCGGGCAGACGCTCGACGCGCTGCACCGCGGCCAACCGCCGCCAGTCCTCCCACAGCCGGGTGACCATGGCGGCAAAAGCGCCTTGCTCGATCAAGGGCCAGTCCGTGCGCGCCATCAGCAGGGCGGGCGGCGGCGGATTGGCCAGGGGCGGCAGCTCGGCCAGACAGTCGGCATGGCTGTCGAACTCCTGGCGCACGGCCTCGCTGAAGACCAGGCTGCGCAGGGTGCGCACGGTCGCCACCATGCCCGGCGTCTCCCGCTGCATGCTGGCCCAGTGCTCGGGGTGGGTGGGCTCCAGCAAGATGAGCCCCGCCACCTCCCGCGGATACAGGCGCGCAAAAGCATGCTGATACAGACCACCCAGGGAATGCCCCAGCAGGAGATAGGGCGGCTGCGCCCCCGATTGCCGCAGCAAGGCGTGCAACTCACGCGCCACCGTGCAGGGATCACGCGAGCCGGCAAGACGGGGGCTCGCGCCATAACCCGGGCGGTCATAGAGGAACACCGGATGCCGGGGCGTCAGCAGCGGCACCAAATCCGCCCAGACCTCATGGGAGTCGCCCAGGCCGGACTGCATCACCACCGTGGGACCAGGTCCCTGCCCGAGCTGCAGCCGGGCCAGCTGCTGCGGCCCTTGCGGTGTGGACAGCGACACCGGCTCGGGCCGCGGCAGGCTGGCACAGCCCAGCAGCAGGCTGGAGAACAGCAAGGCGAGCAACTTGCGCGGTCCGGACTTGCAGGCCCATGCCCCGTGTTTCACGTCTGAATTCATATCCACTCCTAAAGATACCAATCTGAGACCAAAACAGCGTCAATAGACGGATTCTCAAATCCCAAGATGAGCAATCCCTGAACGGGAACCGTGAATGCTGCGCCTGGTAAGCCCCGGGTTGCAGTGGTAAGTCTTTGAACAATCAATACCAAAACACTACCAATATCCAGAGAATCCGCGACGTCATGAACCGGCCCGCCCGGCCCGCGGCCACGTGCCGCCACTCTCACAAGGACGAAGCAAGCCATGTCGCACCCATCCACACCCTCTTCATCCTCTTCATCCTCACGCTGGCTGCGCCTGCTCGGTCTGGGCCTGCTCGGGCAAGGCCTGGCCCTCAGCGCCCTGGCGCACGGCTATCTCAGCCAGCCCGAGGCCCGTGGCCTGCTGTGCCGCAGCGGCGCCAACAGCCAGTGCGGCGCCGTGCAATGGGAGCCGCAGAGCCTGGAGGGCTTCTCCGGCTACCCCGAGCGCGGTCCGGCCGATGGCCAGATCGCCAGCGCCGGACTGGTGCAGTTCGGCGCCCTGGATGAGCAGAGCGCCGTGCGCTGGAGCAAGCGCCCCATGAGCGCTGGCGCCCAGACCTTCAGCTGGACCTTCACGGCCAACCATGTCACGCGCAACTTCCGCTACTACATCACCCGCGCCGACTGGAACCCCAACCAGCGCCTGAGCCGCTCGGCCTTCGAACCCCAGCCCTTTTGCAGCCATGACGGCGGCATGCGCCAGCCGCCCAAGCAGCTCAGCCATGTCTGCCAGGTGCCGGCGCGCAAGGGCTACCAGCTGATCCTGGCCATCTGGGAAGTGGGCGATACGCCCATGAGCTTCTACAACGTGGCCGATGTGATGTTCGAGGGCAGCGGCGGCGGCAACCCCACGCCCGCACCCGGCTGGGAGCCGCGCGGCGTGCTCCACCCCTCCACCGATCTGGCCGTGGGCGACCAGTTGATGACGCGGGTGTTCGACGCGCGCGGCGAACGCCGCGAACTGCAGACCCGGCTGAGCATTGCCCGCGCGGCCGACGGTCAGCGCGAGAGCTGGCCCTATCTGCTGGCCCAGCGCATCAATGCCGAGCAGTCGCGTCTGCTGCAGGCCGGCGTGCGCGCGGCGGACGGCCGCATCGCCCCGGCCCCGGGCCGCAACGAGGTCTTTGCCCAGGCGGCCAGCGGCATCGAGCGTGTGGAGGTGCAGATCGAGAAGGCCCCGGCCGCCGCAGCCGATCTGCTGGTCAACGGCCTGAACCCCAGCCCCAGCATCGTCAATGGCCAGCTGAGCCTGAGCTTTGGCCTCACCGCCGTGGGCGAGCTGGACATCACGGCCACGGTGCTGGACCACGGCGGCCGCACCAAGGGCACGGTGAGCCTGAGCCTGGCCAACAGCGGCCAGACGGTGTTGCTGCCCCTGCAACAACCCCAGGCCGGCCACCACCAGCTGGTGCTGCGCGGCGTGGTCAAGGGCAGTGGCGCCCTGGTGCAGAAGACCTTTGATCTGATGATCAGCGGCGGCAGCAGCACCACGCCGCCGGCCACCGCCCAGTACCGCTTCCCCGAGGGCCTGCGCGAGTACAAGGCCGGCACCCGTGTGCTGCAGCCCAAGAACGGCCGCGTCTATGAATGCCGCGCCTGGCCCAACGCCGGCTACTGCGTGCAGTGGTCCCAGCATGCCAACCAGTTCGAGCCCGGCGTGGGCACGCACTGGCAGGAAGCCTGGATCGCGCGCTGAGCGCGGGTCGGTCACGGCGGCGCTCAGCGCCGACCGTGACGTGCTGGACTCAGGGGCGCCTCAGGGCGCCCTTTTCGCATCTCGCACCTCAGTGCGCCTCGTCCCAGTTGGCGCCCACGCCCACCTCGGCCAGCAGGGGCACCTTGAGCTGGGCCACGCCGGCCATCAGGCGGGGCACCTCGGCCTTGACCCAGTCCAGCTCGGCCTCGGGCACCTCGAAGACCAGTTCGTCGTGCACCTGCATGATGATGCGCGTGGCCAGGCCGCGGGCGTCGAGCTCGTTCTGCACCGCCACCATGGCCAGCTTGATCAGGTCGGCCGCCGTGCCCTGCATGGGCGCGTTGATGGACTGGCGCTCCGCGCCGGCGCGGCGCGGTCCGTTGCCGCCCTTGATCTCAGGCAGGTAGATGCGGCGGCCGAACAGGGTCTGCACATAGCCCAGCTCGGCGGCGCGGGACTTGGTCTCGTCCATATAGCGCTTCACGCCGGCAAAGCGGGTGAAGTAGCGGTCGATGTAGTCCTTGGCCGCCTTCTGCTCGATGCCCAGACTCTGGGCCAGGCCGAAAGCGCCCATGCCATAGATCAGGCCGAAGTTGATGGTCTTGGCATAGCGGCGCTGCTCGCTCGTGACCTCGTCCAGCGGCACGCCGAAGACCTCGCTAGCGGTGGCGCGGTGTACGTCTTGCCCCTCCTGGAAGGCGCGCAGCAGGCCCGGGTCCTCGCTGATATGGGCCATGATGCGCAGCTCGATCTGGGAGTAGTCGGCGCTGACGATGCAATGCCCCGGCGGCGCGATGAAGGCCTCGCGCACCTTGCGCCCTTCCGCGGTGCGGATGGGGATGTTCTGCAGATTGGGCTCGTTGCTGGAGAGGCGCCCCGTCACCGTCACCGCCTGGGCATAGGTGGTGTGCACCCGGCCGGTGGCCGGGTTGATCATCAGGGGCAGCTTGTCGGTATAGGTGCTCTTGAGCTTGGCCAGGCCGCGGTACTCCAGGATCTTGGCCGGCAGCGGGTAGTCCTGGGCCAACTTGTCCAGCACCTCCTCGTCGGTGGAGGGGGCGCCGGTGGCGGTCTTCTTCACCACGGGCAGGCCCAGCTTGTTGAACAGGATCTCGCCGATCTGCTTGGGGCTGCCCATATTGAAGGGCTGGCCGGCAATCTCGTAGGCCTGCTGCTCCAGGGCCACCAGGCGCTGGGCCAGCTCGTGGCTCTGGGCCTGCAGGCGGCTGGCGTCGATCAGCACGCCGGTGCGCTCCACCCGCGCCAGGGCCGCCGAGGTGGGCAGCTCGATCTGCTCGTAGACGAAGTTCAGCCCGGCCTCGGCTTGGATCTGGGGCAGCAGCAGCTCGCTGAGCTGCACGCACATCTCGGAGTCCTCGCCCGAATACTCGGTGGCGCGCGCCACATCCACCTGGGCAAAGGGAATCTGGTGGGCGCCCTTGCCGCAGAGGTCTTCGTAGTTGATGCCGCTGCGGCCCAGATGGCGCTCGGCAAGGGCCGAGAGCCCATGGGTCTTGTGCGCCTCCAGCACATAGCTCTGCAGCATGGTGTCGTGCGCATAGCCCGCCACGGCGATGCCATGGTTCATGAACACATGGCTGTCGTACTTGATGTTCTGGCCCAGCTTCTTCTTGCTGGCATCTTCCAGCCAGGGCTTGAGTCGGGCCAGCACGGCATCCAGCGGCAGCTGCTCGGGCGCGTCCGGGCCCTCGTGGCGCAGCGGGATGTAGGCGGCCCTGCCCGGTTCCACGGCAAAGGAGATGCCCACGATGCGGGCCTGCATGCCGTCGAGCGAATCCGTCTCGGTATCCAGCGCGGTCAGCGGCGCAGCCTCAATGCGCGCCAGCCAGGCGTCCAGCTGCTCCCAGCTCAGCAGGGTCTCATAGCGGCGCTCCAGCGGCGCGGCGGGCGGGGTGGGCGCGGCGGAGGCGTCCGGAGCGGCAGCGGGCGCAGCGGCCTTGGTCTTGGGCGCGGGCAACTCGCCCGTGAGTTCCTTGAGCCAGGTCTTGAAGCCGTAGCGGCCGTAGAAGCCGGCCAGGCCGCTCTCGTCCACCGGCTTGAGGGCCAGGGCCCCCAGGGCCGGCCAGCCGGGCACATGACCGTCCAGATCGCAGTCGCAGCGCACGGTCACCAGCTTGCGGCCCATGGGCAGCCAGTCCAGGGCCTTGCGCAGGTTCTCACCGGCCACGCCCTTGATCTTGTCGGCGTTGGCCATCACGCCGTCCAGCGAGCCATGCTCGGCAATCCATTTGGCCGCGGTCTTGGGGCCCACCTTCTCGACGCCGGGCACGTTGTCCACGGCGTCGCCCATCAGGGTCAGATAGTCGATGATGCGGTCCGGCGGCACGCCGAACTTCTCCAGCACGCCGGCCTCGTCCAGGCGCTCGGGCGGCTTGGCCATGGTGTTGATCAGGCTCACATCGGGCGTGACCAGCTGGGCCAGGTCCTTGTCGCCGGTGGCCACCACCACCTGGTGGCCGCTGGCCGCGCCCAGGCGGGCCAGGGTGCCGATGGCGTCGTCGGCCTCGATGCCGGGCACTTCCAGCACCGGCCAGCCCAGCAGGCGCACCACCTCGTGGATGGGCTCGATCTGGGCGCGCAGATCATCGGGCATGGGCGCGCGCTGGGCCTTGTACTCGGGGTACCACTCATCGCGGAAGGTCGGGCCCTTGGCATCGAAGACGCAGGCGGCATGCTCGGCGCCGATGTCATCGCGCAGCTTCTTCATCATGGCCACGATGCCATGCACCGCCCCGGTGGTCTGGCCCTCGGGGCCGCGCAGATCGGGCAGGGCATGGTAGGCGCGGTACAGGAAGCTGGAGCCGTCGACCAGCAGCAGAATCGGTTTGCTCATGGGGCGCGATTGTCCGCGAAGCCGCAGCCGGCCCGCCGCCGGGTGCGCCTTAGAATGGCAGCATCATGACGATGAAGCGCCCGCTCCTCTCCCTGCTGCTCGCCGCCCCGCTGAGCCTGGCCGCCACGGCGGCCCTGGCTCTGGATGTGCCCGAGCCCCAGGTCAAGCAGATCGTGCTGGAGGACGACCACACCCGCGTCGAGGAACTGCGCGTGCGCGGCCAGACCCAGAAGGTCACGGTCCAACCCAAGAACAGCAAGGCCCCCGCCTACGAGATCATCATGGGCGATGGCAGCCGTGACCTCTCCGCCGGCCCCGGGTCCACCCGTGGCGCCGCTGGCCAACGCGTCTGGCGCCTGCTGGATTTCTGAGCCCTGGGGCCTGCCCCGCCCCGGCATTGCGACTCCACTCCTCCTCATGGCCGTCTTCACCGAAGTCTCCCTGGCCCAGGCTCAAGCCCTGGCCGACCGTCTGAACCTGGGCGCCGTGCAGGCCCTGCAGGGCATCAAGGCGGGCATCGAGAACACCAACTACTTCCTCAATACCGAAAGCGGCAGCTATGTGCTGACGGTGTTTGAGCGGCTCACGTTCGAGCAGCTACCCTTCTACCTGCGCCTGATGGAGCATCTGGCGCAGCGCGGTGTGGCCGTGCCGGCCCCGCATGCGGACGCCCAGGGCGAAATCCTCTTCGAGCTGGCGGGCAAGCCCGCTGCCGTGGTGGACAAGCTGGCCGGCGGCCACCAGCTGGCGCCGGACCTGCACCATTGCCAGCAGGTGGGCGCCCAGCTCGCCCGCATGCACCTGGCCGGCCAGGACTTCCCCTTGAGCCAGCCCAATCTGCGCGGCCTGGCCTGGTGGAGCGAGACCGTGCCCGTGGTCCTGCCCTTTCTGAGCCCTGCACAGTCCGAGCTGATCAGCAGCGAGCTGGCGTTCCAGCAGCAGCTGGCCGCCTCGCAGAGCTATGCCGAGCTGCCGCGCGGCCCCATCCACGCCGACCTGTTCCGCGACAACGTGATGTTTGCCGAAGTGGAAGGCGGACTTCCGGGGCGGGAGCGCCTGACCGGCTTTTTCGACTTCTACTTCGCTGGCGTCGACACCTGGCTCTTCGATCTGGCCGTGTGCCTGAACGACTGGTGCATCGACCTGGCCAGCGGCCGCCTCGATGCCGCACGCGCCCAGGCCTTTGTCGATGCCTACGAGGGCGTGCGCCCGCTCAGCGGTGCCGAGCACCGCCTGCTGCCCGCCCTGCTGCGCGGCGCCGCCCTGCGCTTCTGGATCTCGCGCCTGTGGGACTTCCACCTGCCGCGCGACGCCGCCCTGCTCAAGCCCCATGACCCCGGCCATTTCGAACGCGTGCTGCGCGAACGGGTGGCCGAGCCCTGGCACGCCCTCAAAGACTGAACGCCCAACGCACGCCGCCGTGTCCAACTCTTCCCTGCCCCTTCATCTGCAGACCGTACCGGCCCGCCATGGCGTGCTCTGGGTGCGGCACGGCTTCAAGATCTTCAAGCGCCGGCCCATGGCACTGAGCGGGCTGCTGGCCCTGTGCATGCTGGCCGCCTTGCTGGCCCTGCTGGTGCCGGTGCTCGGCTCCATGCTGCTGTTGATGGGCCTGCCCCTGATGAGCCTGGGCTTCATGCTGGCCACTCATCTGGTGCTGCAGAACCAGAATCCGACGGCCTCCGTCTTCCTGGCCCCCTTCAAGCTCACGGCCACACGTCGCAACAGCCAGCTAGCCCTGTGCTCGGGCTATGCCCTGGCCACGGTGCTGGTGATGGTGGCCAGCAATGCGGTGGATGGCGGCGCCTTCCAGAACCTGCAGGACCTGATGGCCGACCCCAAGGCCAACGACCCGGCCTATGAGGCCGCCCTGCAGGCCGCCATTGGCGACCCGCGCCTGTTCTGGGGCATGGTGTGCCGGCTGTCCCTGGCCACCTTGCTGGCTGTGCCCTTCTGGCATGCGCCGGCCCTGGTGCACTGGGGCGGCCAGGGCGCGCTGCAGGCCCTGTTCTCCAGCACCCTGGGCGTCTGGCGCAATCGCGGTGCCTTTGTGCTCAATGGACTGATCTGGGTGGGACTGATCGTGAGCCTGTCCATGGGCCTGGCCCTGCTGACCAGCCTCTTGGGCCTGGGCCAGATCCTGCCCATGCTGGCCCTGCCCCTGGGCCTGCTGCTGTCCACGGTGTTCTACGTCTCGCTGTACTTCACCTTCATTGACTGCTTCATGTTCGGCGCCCCCAAGGATCTGCCGGAGCCCCCGGCTGCCAGCGCCTCGTGAAGCTTCAGGCGCTGACGGCAAGAGCCCGAGCCGCCCGAAGCCAGGCATGAAAAAACCCCGCCGCGGCGGGGTTTTCCATTGGGCGGTGGCTTAGCTGCCGATGCGGCCGCCGTCGTTCTTGGTGATCACGATGGTGGCAGAACGGGGACGCTTGCCGGCCCCATAGCCCGCGTTGCTGGGCCACTGGCTGCTGTACTTGCTCGGATCGCCAATATTGGCCATGGCCGTGCCCTCACCCGGGTGCTGGATGTTGACGAAGATCGCCTTGCCGTCCGGCGTCTCGCACAGGCCGGTGATCTCGCAGTCCTTGGGGCCGACCAGGAAACGCTTGAGCGTGTCGGCCGTGGGGGCCTTGCCCACATAGGTATCCACGTTCAAGGCGCTGCCATCGGCCTTGGTGTAGCTGAGGGTCTTCTTGGCACCGTCGCCCACCTGACCGGGAATGGCGGCCAGCATCATGCAGTTGGTGACATCGGTGTAGGCGCCGTCATCGGTCTGGATCCAGCAGATGCCGGTGGAGGGGCTGAAGACCAGACCGTCGGGGCTGGACAGGTCCTGGTCACTGGTCAGGCTGGACAGATTGATGCTGCCCGCAGCGGCAGTGGATTCGGCGCCGAACAGGTACACGTCCCAGGTGAAGCTGGTGGCGGTGGAGCCGGCGGAGCCTTCCTTGATGCGCAGGATGTGGCCGTTGGGATTGCCCGTCTGGTTGCTGCTGCCGCCCTTCACATCGGTGTAGACGCGCGGATTGGCGCTGTCGGGCGCCATCTGCGAGCTGCTGCTGGGCTCGACACGGCGGTTGCTGTTGTTGGTCAGCGCGAAATAGATCTCGCCATTGGCCGGATTGACCGAGCACCACTCGGGACGATCCATCTTGGTGGCGCCCACGGCGTCGGCCGCCAGACGGGTGTTCACGCAAATATCGCCCTGATCGGCGAAGGCATAGGCGCTGTAGCCCGCAATCGCGCTATTGGACAGGGCCAGCTCGATCCACTGACCGCTGCCATCGCTGGCGAACTTGGCCACATAGAGCTTGCCGCTGTCCAGGTACTTGTCGCCGGCGGCCATGCGGTTGGCGGGGTTGGCATCGGCCGCGTCCCAGTTGGCCGCGCTGACGAATTTGTAGATGTACTCGCCGCGCGAGTCGTCGCCCATATAGGCGGCCAGCGGCTTGCCCACGACGGGCGTGCCGAAGGCAGCGCTCTCATGCGCGAAGCGGCCTAGCGCGGTGCGCTTCTTGGCCAGCTTGCTCTTGTCGTAGGCATCGATCTCGACGATATAGCCCTGCGCATTCATCTCGTTGCGATAGTCATCGCTGCCATCGGCCGAGCTGCCCAGCTTGCTGTTGTTCCAGCGCACATACTTGTCTTCGCTGCCGGCGCTCTCCCAGCCATGGCGCGAAGCGGCGCCTTGGCTGCGGCCATAGCGCTTCAGCGCGGCGACACTCTTGTCATTGCCGCGTGCGGCGTCATCGGTGGACGAACGGGTGAAGTAGCCCGCCCAGTTCTCTTCGCCCGTCAGCAGCGTGCCCCAGGGGGTCTTGCCGGTACCGCAGTTGTTCAGGGTGCCGCGGGTCTTGGTGCCGGTGGGCGAGTACTTGGTGACGAGCAGCTTGTTGCCACGTGCCGGGCCGCTGATTTCCATCTCCGTCAGGGTGGTCAGGCGGTAGTTGAAGGCGGAATCCTTCACATAGGACCACTTGCCATCGCCAGCCTTCTTCACCTCGACCACGGACACGCCATGGATGGCCAACTCCTTGTCCACCTCGGAGGCCGGACGCGGCAGCGTCGAGGTGCCGCCATTGGCGTGCAGGAAGAAAGACGAGAGCTTCTCGTCGGTGGTGGCCTCATGGTTCATGCCCAGCAGGCCGCGATCGGCGGCCGTGGTCGAGGGCTTGCCATCGGCGCTCAGGCCGAACCACTCCATGCCGTCATGGTGGTCACCGGCACGGTTTTCATAATCGGTGTCGCTGCCGTCGTTCTTGTAGTCGGCCGTCGCCGCGCGCAGCGGGTCGCCCAGCGCGTAGATCACGCTGAAGCTGTAGCCGGCGGGCACGCTGACCTTGTCTTCCAGGCTCTTGGCGACAGCCGCAAAGCCCAGCTTGTCCAGGGGCTTGACGGTAGGCGGGGTGGGGATCAGATCGTCATCGCTGCCGCCACCGCAGGCCGTCAGGCCCACACCGCCAAACACCGCGGCCGCCGCGCTGCCGACGGCACCGCGAAGGAGGGAGCGGCGAGCCAGGCGCGCCTGCAAAACGCTGTCGAAGTTCTCGTTGCGGCTGTTGTTGTAATCGATCTCGTCGGGGGCAAAGGTCTTGGACATGGAAAACTGCCTCTAGCGGTTGCTTGAAGCCGCGCAGTCTGCGCAGACGCAATGACCCGCCTGTGACAGTTCCATGATGTTCCAGCGAAACCCTTTGGCCCATCTCGCATGGCCCGCCAGGCGCCCCCCCCTGCCGATCGCGCCCGCGCCGCTAACGGCCCCCTCAGTCGATGGGCGTGAGCTTGGCCACGCCCAGGGCCAGCCACTTCACGCCGTGGCGGCCGAAGTTGACCTGGGCGCGCGCATCGGGGCCACTGCCCTCCAGGGTCATCAGCACGCCCTCGCCGAACTTGGTGTGGAACACGCCCTTGCCCACGCGCAGGCCGCCATGCTCCTCGTCCACCTTCTTCTTCATCGAGGCCGGCACCGGCGGCTCCACCCAGGCCGCCTTCTCATTGCTGTAGGCCCGCTGGCCAGCACCCACCATGGACTTGAGCCCCGAGCCGCGCGACCAGGCCTCCTGGTACTCCTTGGCAAAGCCCGAACCAAAGCCCTGGTTGCGCGGGGTCAGCCACTTGAGCGCGGCCTCGGGCAGCTCGTCGAAGAAGCGGCTCTTGACGTTGTAGCGCGTCTGGCCGTGCAGCATGCGGGTCTGGCAGAAGCTCATGTACAGGCGCTGGCGCGCCCGCGTGATGGCCACATACATCAGGCGGCGTTCTTCCTCGAGACCATCGCTGTCGGAGAGCGAGTTCTCATGCGGGAATAGGCCTTCCTCCAGGCCGGTGATGAAGACGGCGTCGAACTCCAAGCCCTTGGCCGAGTGCACGGTCATCAGCTGGATCGCATCCTGGCCGGCCTGGGCCTGGTTGTCGCCGGCCTCCAGCGAGGCGTGCGTCAGGAAGGCCGCCAGGGGCGACATGATCTCGCCCGTCTCGGCATCCGGCGTCACGGCCGCGGCCGCCACCGCCAGGGGCAGGCCGGCCGCAATGGTGCCGGGCGCGGTCTCGTCCACCGGCAGGGCAATGGCGTCCTTGCCAAAGCCCTCCTGGGTGACAAAGGCCTCGGCCGCATTCACCAGTTCGGCCAAGTTCTCCAGGCGCTCGGCGCCTTCCTTCTCGGTGCGGTAGAAGTCCGCCAGGCCGGAGGTCTCGACCACCTGCTCGATGATCTCGCGCAGGGTCAGGCCTTGCGTGAGATTGCGCATGGAGTCCACCAGCTGGGTGAAGCCCACCAGATTGGCCCCGCCCTTGCCCGCCACCGCGCCCACGCTCTGCCAGAGGCTGCGACCGCTGCTGCGCGCGGCGTCCTGCAGCTGCTCGATGGTGCGGGCGCCGATGCCGCGGGTGGGGAAGTTCACCACGCGCAGGAAGCTGGTGTCATCGTTCGGGTTCTCGATCAGCCGCAGATAGGCCAGCGCATGCTTGACTTCGGCGCGCTCGAAGAAGCGCAGGCCGCCGTAGACGCGATACGGAATGCCGGCATTGAAGAGCGCTGACTCGATCACACGCGACTGCGCATTGCTGCGGTAGAGCACCGCGATTTCCTGCCGCGGCATGCCCGCGCGGTGCAGGCTTTGCGCCTCCTCGATCAGCCACTGCGCGTCATTGAAGTCGCTGGCCGCCTCGTGCACGCGGATGGGCTCGCCCGGGCCCATCTCGGTGCGCAGGTTCTTGCCCAGGCGGCGGCTGTTGTTGGAGATCAGGGTGTTGGCCGCGTCCAGGATATTGCCGAAGCTGCGGTAGTTCTGCTCCAGCTTGACGACCTTCTTCACGCGGAACTCGCGCTCGAAGTCCGACATATTGCCCACGCGCGCACCGCGGAAGGCGTAGATGCTCTGGTCGTCGTCGCCCACGGCAAACACGCCCTGGCCCGCGCCCGGTGGCGCAAACATCTTGAGCCAGGCGTACTGCAGCTTGTTGGTGTCCTGGAACTCATCCACCAGCAGGTGCTGGAAGCGGTGCTGGTAGTGCTGGCGCAGGGCCAGGTTGTCGCGCATCAGCTCGTAGGAGCGCAGCATCAGCTCGGCAAAGTCCACCACGCCCTCGCGGGCGCACTGGTCCTCGTAGGCCTGGTAGATCTGCACCAGCGTCCGGGTCTGCTCGTCGCGCTGCTCGATGTCCTTGGGCCGCAGACCGTCTTCCTTGGCCCCGGCGATGAACCAGCCCACCTGCTTGGGCACAAAGCGCTCCTCGTCCAGCTTCATGGCCTTGATCACGCGCTTGATGGCGGAGACCGTGTCGCTGGCATCCAGTATCTGGAAGCCCTGCGGCAGGCCGGCCAGCTTCCAGTGCGCGCGCAGGAATCGGTTGCACAGGCCGTGGAAGGTGCCTATCCACATGCCCCGCACATTCACCGGCAACATGGTGGACAGACGCGTGAGCATCTCCTTGGCGGCCTTGTTGGTGAAGGTCACGGCCATGATGGCACCGGGCGTGGCCTGCCCCGTCTGCAGCAGCCAGGCGATGCGGGTGGTCAGCACCCGGGTCTTGCCCGAACCGGCGCCGGCCAGGATCAGGCTGGGCTCGGCGGGCGCGGTCACGGCCGCGTACTGCTCGGGATTGAGATTCTTCAACAGGCCGGCGCCAGCAGGCGGCGGCGGTGGCGCAAACATGTCTTCTTGGGGGGGCAGACTCATCCCGGCATTCTAGAGTTCGGGCCCTGGGCCGGCGCCCCTTCACCGCGGCGATTGAGGCATGATGCGGCGCCAGCAGAGTCAACCATCCCCCCGCATGAATTCGAACGACACGCTGCCCTGCCCCTGCGGGCGCCCGGCAAGCTATCAGCACTGCTGCGGCCGCTGGCACCAGGCTTTCTCAGCCGGTCAGGGCCTGTGCGCGCCGGACGCCGAAAGCCTGATGCGATCGCGCTACAGCGCCTTTGTGCACGGACTGAACGACTATCTCCTGGCCAGCTGGCATGCCAGCACCCGGCCGGCCACGCTGGAGGCGAACGAACCCGGGCTGCAATGGCTGGGCCTGCAGGTGAAACATCATGCACAGCAGGACGCCGAGCATGCCACGGTCAGCTTTGTCGCCCGCAGCAAGCTGGGCGGACGCGCGCACCGCTTGGTGGAAACCAGCCGCTTCGTCCGGGAAGACGGCGCCTGGTTCTATGTGGATGGGGATGTGGGGTGATCGCGGCGCTCTGGGGGGCGGGGCGACGGCGATGCGCGGCATCCAGCCTGGCCCTGCGGGACAGGGCGACGGCAATGCGCCGCACCCAGCCTGGCCCTGCAGGACAGGGCCAGTCCTTCGGCCGGCGTCGGACAGTCCTCAGGACTGTCCTCGGTCCGGCCTCAGCCCAATTTCCTGCTGGGGGGCCAGGATTGGGAGCGCTGGGAACGGCCCAGCAAATTCAACAACCATGTCCGAACCGTGAGAATGAGCGGGCGGTGTCCGACGGTATAGGTCTTGGGCATGGCGTACTCCAGGGAGTGTTCGGCTGCTGCTGAAACAATGATGGGCTTGGTAGATGACAGCATTCTTTCCTCCGGGTTTCCCCGCTGTCACTCCCCCCTTTTTGGGGCGTAGCCCACATCTGGGCATATTTCACGGCCCTGAGCCCGATGCCAGGGACAGTGCCAGCGCCCAACACACGGAACATGTTGCAGATCCTCCACGCTGACGACCATCTGGTCGCGATCAACAAGCCCGCCGGCCTCCTGGTGCACCGCAGCCAGCTTGATGCCCACGAGGAGGTCTTTGCACTTCAGCTGCTGCGCGACCAGCTGGGCCGACCGGTCTGGCCGGTACACCGGCTGGACAAGGGCACCTCAGGCCTGCTGCTGTTCGCCCTCTCGTCCGAGATGGCGAGCGAGCTGGGCCTAGCCTTTGAGCAGGGCCGGGTGAGCAAGCGCTATCTGGCCCTGGTGCGGGGCTGGCCTGCGCGGAACGAGGGGCTGATCGACCACGCCCTGGCCAAGGATCCGGAGCGCGCCTCGGCGGGCCAGACGCTGCTGCCGGCTCGCACGGCTTGGCAATGCCTGGCCCGAGTGGAGTGGCCTCTCAGCAGCGATGCCCGCTTCAGCAGCACCCGCGCCGCCTTGCTGGAGTGCCGGCCCCAGACCGGGCGCCGCCACCAGATCAGGCGCCATCTCAAGCATATGGCGCACCCCATCCTGGGTGATGCCACGCATGGCAAGGGCCCGCTGAACCGCGCGGTAGCAGGCTATCTGGGTCTGCAGCGTCTATGGCTGCATGCCGCCGAGCTGCAGCTTCAGCACCCGGCGGATGGCCGCCGGCTCGAGATCAAGGCGCCCTGCGGGCCCGAATGGGCCGCCTTGCGCGAGCACGGTCTTTGGATGGGGCCCGAGGAGGACCTGCGAACGTAGTCGCTTACCGCGACTTTTCGATCAGCCCGGCAAATCCATCTTGCTCGTGGAGGTGCCGGGAAGGCTGCTCACCCACTTGCGAACACGCTCGGCGTCGCCGATACGCGAGTACTTGCCGGCCGAATCCAGGAACACCATGATGACCTTGCGTCCGGCCATCTGGGCTTGCATCACCAGACAGCGTCCAGCCTCACTGATGAAGCCTGTCTTCTGCAGGCCAATATCCCAGGCACCGCTGCGCACCAGGCCATTGGTGCTCTGAAAGGCCAGTTGGCGGCGACCGACGGTCACCGAATGCGCCTTGGAGGTCGAAAGCTCGCGCAGCACAGGGTATTCGTGGGCCACCTTGACCAGCGTGGCCAGATCCTTGGCGCTGCTCTGGTTGCGGCTGGACAGGCCGGTGGGCTCCACATAGCGCGTATCGAGCATGCCCAGAGACTGGGCCTTGGCATTCATGGCCGCGACAAAGGCGCTCAGCCCCCCCGGGTAATGACGCCCCAGCGCATTCGCCGCACGATTCTCGGAGGCCATCAGGGCCAGATGCATCATCTCGCCGCGACTCAAAGTCGTACCGATGGCCAGACGCGAGCCAGTGCCCTTCTCGGTGTCGATGTCTTCATCGGTGATGGTGAGCATCTCGTCCATGCTCAGACCGGCCTCGACCACCACCAGCGAGGTCATCAACTTGGTGATGGAGGCAATCGGCAGCACCGCCTGCGAATTCTTGGACAGCAGAACCTCGTTGGTGTCCTGATCCATCACAAAGGCCACGGCGGACTTGAGGTCCAAGGGATCATCCGTCGCGTGGAGACCGTAGATCTGCCCGAACGAGGGCCGGGCGGCCACCACGGCAGCCGCGGCCGCCTTGCGTGGCACCCGCGCTGCGGGCTTGGCCTTGCGCACGCTCTTGGCCGCGGGGGCTTTTTGAGCCTTCTGGGCCTTCTGGGCCTTTTGGACCTTTTTGGAGGTGCTGGCCTGAGCCTCCTGCGTGACCAGGGGGGCTCCGACCAGCAGTGCGGTGCCAAGCACCGCTCCCGAGAACATGCGAACAAAAGTCTTCAATCCAGCCCCCAACAACAGTCACCATCAGTGTAGGTGATAGGTAAAAGTCGGGCAAGATCAAAAACTTAGGCGCGGCATTTGAAGTATTGCCTCGCCTTTTCGAGCCTGCTCAACCCTGCGCTGCCACGCGTTCGATCTTGCTTTGCAGCTTGTTCAGCGCGCTCAAATATGCCTTGGCCGAGGCCACGACGATATCGGGATCGGCACCAACGCCGTTCACCACGCGCCCCGCATGCTGCAAACGCACCGTGACCTCGCCCTGCGATTCTGTGCTGCCGCTGGTGATGGCGTTCACCGAGTAAAGCAGCATTTCGGCGCCACTTTGTACGGCCGACTCGATCGCGCGTAGGCTGGCGTCCACAGGCCCATTGCCATCGCTCTCGGCCCGGTGCTCCACCGGACCGGCGGCGAACACCACGCTGGCATGCGGTCGCTCACCGGTCTCCGAGCGCTGGGACAGGGACAGCAGGCGGAAATGCTCCTGCTCCGAGCTCACCGACTCATCCATCACCAGGGCGATGATGTCCTCGTCGAAGATCTCGTTCTTGCGGTCAGCCAGGTCCTTGAAGCGCTGGAAGGCGGCATTGATCTCGGCCTCGGACTCCAGCTGGATGCCCAGTTCCTGCAGGCGCTGCTTGAAGGCATTGCGGCCGCTGAGCTTGCCCAGCACGATCTTGTTGGCGCTCCAGCCCACATCTTCGGCGCGCATGATCTCGTAGGTGTCGCGGGCCTTGAGCACGCCGTCCTGGTGGATGCCCGAGGCATGGGCAAAAGCGTTCGCCCCCACCACGGCCTTGTTGGGCTGGACCACGAAGCCGGTGGTCTGGCTGACCATGCGCGAGGCCGGCACGATCTGGCTGGTCTCGATGCCCACGT
The DNA here is from genome assembly GCF_004362405.1 of Roseateles asaccharophilus. Lineage (GTDB taxonomy): Bacteria > Pseudomonadota > Gammaproteobacteria > Burkholderiales > Burkholderiaceae_C > Kinneretia > Kinneretia asaccharophila. The sequence continues at coordinate 130,701 of NZ_SNXE01000010.1, read as the reverse complement.
CCAGACCGAAATAGTCACGGCGGGTCTTGACGGCCATCACGACCTCTTCCAGCGAGCAGTTGCCCGCGCGCTCGCCCAGGCCGTTGATGGTGCACTCGATCTGGCGGGCGCCGCCGATCTTCACGCCGGCCAGGGAGTTGGCCACCGCCATGCCCAGGTCGTTGTGGCAATGCACCGACCAGATGGCCTTGTCGGAGTTGGGCACCCGCGCACGCAGCTTGGCGATGAAGTCGCCATACAGCTCGGGGATGGCATAGCCCACGGTGTCGGGGATGTTGATGGTGGTGGCGCCCTCGGCGATCACCGCCTCCACCACGCGGGCCAGGAACTCCGGGTCGGAGCGGTAGCCATCCTCGGGCGAGAACTCGATATCGCCGCACAGATTGCGGGCGAAGCGCACCGCCAGCTTGGCCTGCTCCAGCACCTGCTCGCGCGTCATGCGCAGCTTCTTCTCCATATGGAGTTCGCTGGTGGCGATGAAGGTGTGGATGCGCGAGCGCGCCGCGCCCTTGAGCGCCTCGGCGGCGCGGGCGATGTCGCGGTCATTGGCACGGGCCAGGGAGCAGACGGTGCTGTCCTTGATGGCATCGGCAATCGCACGCACAGCCTCGAAGTCGCCATTGCTGGACGCGGCAAAGCCGGCCTCGATCACGTCCACGCGCAGACGCTCGAGCTGACGGGCGATGCGTAGCTTCTCGTCCTTCGTCATCGAGGCGCCGGGCGATTGCTCGCCGTCGCGCAGGGTGGTGTCGAAGATGATCAGCTTGTCAGCCATGGCGTTCTCCGTGAGAGGCTGGGTTGAAGACAGAGGAAGGCAAAACAAAGGCCCGCGAAGCTGCTGCTTGGCGGGCCTGTAGTGCTGAGAAAACCTGTGCTTGAGACGTGTGCAATCAGCGCGCCCGGACGGGTGCGCCTAGTAGCAGAGCGAAAGCAAAAGTGTTCATGCGCTCGAATATAGCACGCGTGTTTGCTCAGTGGTGCAGGCCGCGCTCATCGGGCTCGTCGGTGGAGGTGGCGATCACGCTCACCGGCCGTCCCTTGGCCTTTTTGTAGAGATAGACCGCGTAGCCCGAGAGGCCGTAGAGACAGAACAGGCCGAAGATGGCGCGCTGCGGATACAGGCTGATCAGGGCGATACCCAGAGCCACGGCCACCAGCACCACAAAGGGCACGCTGCGCCGCGCACCAAAGACCTTGAAGCTGTAGAAGGGCGCATTGGTCACCATGGACAGGCCGGCAAACAGAGTCACGCCAAAGGCGCTCCAGGCCAGCCAGTCGATCTGCGAGGCATTGCGGTAGCCCGCGTCGTCGAAGAGCCAGATCAGGCTGATGACCAGGGCCGCGGCCGCTGGGCTGGGCAGGCCCTGGAAGAAGCGCTTGTCCACCACGCCGATATTCACATTGAAGCGCGCCAGGCGAAGGGCCGCGCCGGCAATGTAGACGAAGGCCGGAATCCAGCCCGCCTTGCCCAGATCCTTGAGGCCCCACATATAGACGATGAGCGCCGGCGCGGCGCCGAAGCTCACCATATCGGAGAGCGAGTCCATCTGCTCGCCAAAGGCGCTTTGCGAATTGGTCATGCGCGCCACGCGGCCGTCCAGTGCGTCCAGCACAGCGGCGCAGAAGATGGCGATGCAGGCGGTCTCGAAGCGGCCATGCATGGCCATGACGACGGCATAGAAGCCGCAAAACAGCGCGCACAGCGTGATGCTGTTGGGCAGGGCATAGATGCCCTTGCGGCGCGGACGCTGGGGCTCCAGGACTTCGTCCTCGTCCAGGTCGGCGCTCTTGTTGTGGGGGTCGGTCATGGGGCCGGAGGATACAACAGTGACTCCAAAGAAAAAGCCGCGAACGGGTCGCGGCTTTGCTGCTTGGAGTGCTCAGCCAGTCCACACGAGATGTGGACTGGCCTTCGGATGGCGTCGGACCGTCCTCGCCCGCTCACTTGCAGGTGAGCGGTCCTTCGCGAGGCGTCGCCGAGTGCGCAGGCACTCGGCTCGGTCCTCGCTCAGTTCTTGCTCTGGTCGACCAGGCGGTTCTTCTTGATCCAGGGCATCATCGCGCGCAGCTTCTCGCCCACCTGCTCGATCTGATGCTCCGAGGTCAGGCGACGACGGCTGATCAGCGTCGGCGCGCCGGCCTTGTTCTCCAGGATGAAGCTCTTGGCGTATTCGCCGGTCTGGATGTCCTTCAGGCACTGCTTCATGGCCTTCTTGGTCTCCTCGGTCACAACGCGCGGGCCGGTGACGTACTCGCCGTACTCGGCGTTGTTGGAGATCGAGTAGTTCATGTTCGCAATGCCGCCTTCGTAGATCAGGTCCACGATGAGCTTGAGCTCATGCAGGCACTCGAAGTAGGCCATTTCGGGCGCGTAGCCGGCTTCCACCAGGGTCTCGAAACCGGCCTTGATCAGCTCCACGGTGCCGCCGCACAGCACGGCCTGCTCGCCGAACAGATCGGTCTCGGTCTCTTCGCGGAAGTTGGTCTCGATGATGCCGGCCTTGCCGCCGCCGTTGGCCGCGGCGTAGCTCAGGGCCAGATCACGGGCCTTGCCGCTCTTGTCGGCATAGACGGCGATCAGGTGCGGCACGCCGCCACCCTGGGTGTAGGTGCCGCGCACGGTGTGGCCGGGGGCCTTGGGGGCGACCATCCAGACGTCCAGGTCGGCACGCGGCGTGACCTGACCGTAGTGCACATTGAAGCCGTGGGCAAAGGCCAGCGAGGCGCCCTGCTTGATATTGGGCTCGACTTCCTTCTTGTAGACCTCGGCGATCTGCTCGTCGGGCAGCAGGATCATCACGACGTCGGCGGCCTTCACGGCCTCGGCGATCTCGGCGACCTTGAGGCCGGCGTTCTCGGCCTTGGCCCAGGAGGCGCCGCCACGGCGCAGACCGACGGTGACCTTGACGCCGCTGTCGTTCAGGTTCTGGGCATGGGCGTGGCCTTGTGAGCCGTAGCCGATGATGGTGACGTTCTTGCCCTTGATGAGGCTCAGATCAGCGTCCTTGTCGTAGAAAACGTTCATGTCGGTCTCCAGGAAAAATCAGTGCGGTAAGAATGCGGGGCCCAGGTTCTTGATGAACTTGTCGCCGGGCCGCCCCAAGACAAGTTCATGGCCCCCTCGGGGGGCGGCGCACGGGCCGTCAACGGCCCCGCGCCTGACGGTGGTCATACACGAAGGATGCGCTCGCCGCGGCCGATGCCGCTGGAGCCGGTGCGCACGGTCTCCAGGATGGCGGTGCGGTCGATGGCGTCGATGAAGGCGTCGAGCTTGGTGGCGTCGCCGGTGAGCTCGATGGTGTAGGTCTTCTCGGTCACGTCGATGATGCGGCCGCGGAAGATGTCGGCGGTGCGCTTCATCTCCTCGCGCTCCTTGCCCACGGCGCGGACCTTGATCAGCATGAGCTCGCGCTCGGTGTAGTTGCCCTCGGTCAGGTCCACGACCTTGACCACCTCGATCAGCCGGTTCAGGTGCTTGGTGATCTGCTCGATCACCTCGTCCGAGCCGGTGGTCACGATGGTCATGCGAGAGAGCGAGGGGTCCTCGGTGGGCGCCACGGTCAGGCTCTCGATGTTGTAGCCGCGGGCCGAGAACAGCGCGACCACGCGCGAGAGCGCGCCCGGCTCGTTCTCGAGGAGCAAAGCAATGATGTGTCTCATGAGGGATCCTTCTTGGCGGCGGGCTCTTCAGACCGGCGGCGGTAACCGACGGCCCTTGGCGCGCGCTTGAGAGGGTTGCTAGAGGCTGGCGGACATCCGGGGGCCTGGCGCCCCGCTCCGGTCGCACCCCTCGCCGCGGTAACGGCGGGAGGCCGGCCGGCGCAGGCGGCGCCGCGGCCCGACCCTTACAGGTCTTCGGAGCCCAGCAGCATTTCCGAAATGCCCTTGCCCGCCTTGACCATGGGCCAGACGTTCTCGGTCGGATCGGTGCGCACGTCCAGGAAGACCGTGCGGTCCTTCAGGCGCATGGCTTCGCGCAGGGCCGGCTCCACATCGGAGGGCTTCTCCACCAGCAGGCCCACATGGCCATAGGCCTCGGCCAGCTTGACGAAGTCCGGCAGCGCATCCATATAGCTGTGCGAGTAGCGGCCCTCGTAGTCCAGCTGCTGCCACTGGCGCACCATGCCCAGATAGCGGTTGTTCAGCGAGACGATCTTGACCGGCGTCTTGTACTGGAAGCAGGTCGAGAGCTCCTGGATGCACATCTGGATGGAGCCTTCGCCGGTAATGCAGAACACATCCGATTCCGGCTTGGCCAGCTTGATGCCCATGGCGTAGGGCAGGCCCACGCCCATGGTGCCCAGACCGCCGGAATTGATCCAGCGGCGCGGTTCCTCGAAGCGATAGAACTGGGCCGCCCACATCTGGTGCTGGCCCACGTCCGAGGTGATGTAGGTGTCGCGGTCCTTGGTCAGGTTCCACAGGGTCTCGACGACCATCTGCGGTTTGATGACCTCGTCGGAATGCTTGTAGGCCAGGCACTCGCGGCGGCGCCACTCATTGATCTGGCTCCACCAGGCGTTGATGGCATTCGAGTCCGGCTTGGCCTGCGCCTCTTTCAGCTGATGGATCAGCTCCTGCAGCACGTCCTTGACGTCGCCGACGATGGGAATGTCCACCCGCACCCGCTTGGAGATCGACGAGGGGTCGATGTCCACATGGATGATCTTGCGCTCCACCGAGCCGAAGTGCTTGGGGTTGCCGATCACGCGGTCATCGAAGCGCGCACCCACGGCCAGCAGAACATCGCAGTTCTGCATGGTCATATTGGCCTCGTAAGTGCCGTGCATGCCCAGCATGCCCAGGAACTTGGGGTCCGAGGCCGGGATGGAACCCAGGCCCATCAGGGTGTTGGTGCAGGGATAGCCCAGCAGATTGACCAGCTCCCGCAGCTCGGCCGAGGCTTCGCCCAGGATCACGCCGCCGCCGGTGTAGATATAGGGACGCTTGGCCTGCAGCAGCAGTTGCACCGCCTTGCGGATCTGACCGCTGTGACCCTTGCGCACCGGGTTGTAGGAGCGCATCTCCACCCGCTCGGGGTAGTGGAAGGCCGCGGTGTTCAGCGACACATCCTTGGGGATGTCCACCACCACCGGACCGGGACGGCCGGTGCGGGCGATGTGGAAGGCCTTCTTGAGAGTCACCGCCAGATCGCGCACATCCTTGACCAGGAAGTTGTGCTTGACGATGGGGCGGGTGATGCCGACGGTGTCGCATTCCTGGAAGGCGTCCAGGCCGATGGCCGGCGTGGGCACCTGTCCGGTGATGATCACCATCGGGATGGAATCCATATAGGCGGTGGCAATGCCGGTGATGGCATTGGTCACACCCGGGCCCGAAGTCACGAGCGCCACGCCCACCTCGCCGGTGGCGCGTGCATAGCCATCGGCTGCGTGGATGGCCGCCTGTTCATGGCGCACCAGCACGTGCTGGATGGTCTGCTGCTTGTACAGCGCGTCGTAGATGTAGAGCACCGCGCCGCCCGGATAGCCCCAGAGGTACTTGACGCTCTCGGCCTGCAGGCAGCGAACCAGGATTTCGGAGCCGTTCAGCTCCGCGGAGGAAGGGGGGGAATACGGCGTTTGCGCCCTGCTATCGACAGCAGCGGCACGCTTGACTTCCGCGCTAGACATGTCCATTTCGAACCTCAGTGAATTTCTCTAACGAAAAACCATCGGTGCTCCTACTCGCGCCCTTGTGAGGCGGACTTGGAGCCTGCGCGGTCAAAAACGAGGCGCCCGGGTCGGGCAGCCGGCTTGAGACCCAAAAGCTCTTTGTGCGAAGCAACATTATGCACGGGTTTATTAGCCCGGCCGCGAAGCCGCCCCGGATCTGCGGTCGAAATGCAATAATCCGCGCCGATTTCGCCAGCATCGGGCTTGCCCGCAGTCTCTTGGCCACCGACAAAGAACTCAACGAATTCCTCCGCAGCGTCGAAAAGCGTGCATTCAAGCGCAGCGCCTATCTGGTGCGCGACGACGACGCCGCCTTGGACATCGTGCAGGACGCCATGATCCGGCTGGCCGAGAAATACTACGACCGCCCCGCGGCGGAGCTGCCCCTGCTCTTCCAGCGCATCCTGTCCAACGCCACCATGGACTGGTTCCGGCGGCAGAAGGTGCGCAAGTCCGTGATGCAGAATCTCTCGGACTTCGAGGGCGGTGATGGCGAAGACGATTTCGACCTGCTGGAGTCCCTGGAGGTCGGTGATGGCATGCTGGGCGGTCTGAGCGCCGCGGACGAGGTGTCTCGGGCCCAGATCTTGCATGCCATCGACAAGGAAGTCGCCGAACTGCCGGCGCGTCAACGCGAAGCCTTCCTCCTGCGTTACTGGGAGGAATTGGATGTCGCGGAGACGGCGTCCGTGATGGGCTGCTCGGAGGGAAGCGTGAAAACGCACTGCTCCCGGGCGGTTCATTCGCTTGCAAAATCGTTGAGGGCCAAGGGGATCACGCTATGAGCAACAAGCCGACCATTTCCGAGCTGGATGTCTCGCGTTTCGGCCTGCGCGTCGCGGCAGGCTTGACCGAGCACAGCGAGGCCCTGCCCGCCGACATCAGCGAGCGCCTGCGCTTTGCCCGTGAGCAGGCCATGGCACGCGCACGCGTCGTCCGAGCCACCCGCCCCGAAACCGAGACCACCCTGATTCAGCAAGGTGGCAGCCTGGCCCTGGGCGGCCCGGGCCGTGGCCGCTGGCTCAAGCTCGCCTCCCTGCTGCCCCTGCTGCTGCTGGTCGGCGGGCTGCTGCTGATTCAGCACAGCCAGTGGTATCAACAGATCCGCGCTGCGGCCGAGATGGATGCTGCACTCTTGTCCGACAAGCTCCCGCCGGCGGCTTACGGGGATCCGGGCTTCTCGGAGTACCTGAGCGACGAAGAGCAGCAGGCCGGCGGCGAGGCCGCGGCCGTCAAAGAGTGAGCCAGAGGGCAAGTCCCACAGCATGATCTCCAAGGTCTCCAGCCCCTCCGGCCTTCTGTGCCTGGCCCTGTCGCTCTACCTCAACTCACACGCGGTGCAGGCCCAATCCGCTGAAGCGGCTGCGGCCTCTGCGCCCCTGGCCGCGACGGAAGCCTCGGCACCCGCCGTGGCGGCCCCGGCGGCGCCCGCACCGGTGGCCGTCAAGCCCACGCCAAGCGTCACCACTCCTGATTGGCGCGCACTGAGCGCGGCCCAGCGTCAGGTGCTGGCCCCCCTGGCCGCCGACTGGGCCAGCATGGACCCGGCTCATCGCGGCAAATGGCTGGAGCTGGCAGCCCGCTATCCACAACTGCCGGCCCATGAACAGGAGCGTGTCCAGCAGCGCATGAGCGAGTGGGCACGCTTGAGCCCGGCCGAGCGCCAGCAAGCACGCCTGACCTTCCAGGCCGCCCAGCAACTCAAGGCCGATGAGCGGCAAGCCAAGTGGGAGGCCTATCAGGCCCTGCCCGTGGAGAGAAGGCAGGAACTGGCAGACAAGGCCGCACAGAAGGCCGCCCTCAAGGTGGTTCCAAGCACCGCAGCCCCCATCCCCGCCGCGGCCACGGGCGCGACCCGCAGCGACAAGAGCGCCACGGCGCCAGTGGCACCCGCGCTGGTTCCCCTGCGCGTGCAGACCGGCAGCCCCGCCACGGGCACGGCGGTCCTGCAGGCCCGCCCGGGCGCGAGCACGATTCTGATCACCCAGGGGCGAGCCCAGCTGCGTCAACCGACGGGACAACCCAAGCTGGCCATCAATATGCGAGGCCTGGACAGCAAAACCCTTCTGCCCAAGCCGGCCTCGATCCCGGCCAAAGCGGCGTCACAGCCATGAGCGCCGACGCCGTGCCCGGCCTGGCCCGTCGCCTGGCGTGCTTCCTGTACGAGGGCATGCTGCTCTTCGCCGTGGCCATGGCCGTAGGCCTGATCTATTCCCCGCTGGCCCAGCAGCGCCATGCCCTGGAAAGCCGCTTCGGCCTGATGCTGGCCCTCGGCCTGGGCTTTGCCGCCTACTTCGTCTACTTCTGGAGCCGCAGCGGCCAGACCTTGCCCATGAAGACCTGGCGCATCCGCGTGGTGCGCAACGATGGGGCACCTCTCAGGCCTGCACATGCCCTGCTGCGCTTCGTGCTGAGCTTTGCATGGTGGCTGCTGCCCATGGTTGCCGCCATACAGCTGCGCAAGCATGGTCTGGGATTTGGCGCCATCTCGGCCGTGGGACTGCTGGGACTGCTGGGCTATGCCAGCCTTGCCCTGGTCCTGCCCGGACGGCAGTTCCTGCACGATTTGCTGAGCGGGACACGTCTGGTCCATGCCGAGGCGCCCGCAAAGGCAGTTCGCGCATGAGCAATCCCCACAAGGGACGCACCGGACTGGACCGCATCCTGCGCGCCGCCGGCTATTCCTGGGCCGGCCTGCGAGCGGCCTATAGCGGCGAGAGCGCCTTCCGCCAAGAGGTCTGGCTGATGGTGTTGGCCACACCCCTGGCCTTCTGGCTAGGCCAGGGCTGGGTGGAGGTGGCCCTGCTGATCGGCTCCCTGCTGCTGGTGCTGATCGTGGAGCTGCTCAATTCGGGCATCGAGGCCGCCATCGACCGCGTGGGCTTCGAGCTGCACGATCTGTCCAAGCGCGCCAAAGACCTGGCCAGCGCGGCCGTGATGCTGGCCCTGCTGCTGGCCGGCGGCGTGTGGGCCGCGGCCGCCTATCACCGCTTCATCGCTTGAGTTGAGCGAACGGCATCCGGGGATCCGGCTGTGCCGGGACCTCGGATGCGCTCCCCTTGAGGGAACCGGCGTAAGCCGGTAGGGGATGGGCTTTTAGACCGCCGCTTCGTCGGTCTCGCCGGTGCGGATGCGCACCACCTGCTCCACCGGGGTAACGAAGATCTTGCCGTCGCCGATCTTGCCGGTCTTGGCGGCCTTGAGGATGGCGTCGATGCAGCGATCCACCTCGTCGTCGCGCACCACCACCTCCACCTTCACCTTGGGCAGGAAGTCCACCACGTACTCGGCGCCGCGGTAGAGCTCGGTATGGCCCTTCTGGCGGCCGAAGCCCTTGACCTCGGTGACGGTCAGGCCCGAAGCGCCCACCTCGGCCAGCGCCTCGCGGACTTCGTCCAGCTTAAAGGGCTTGATGATGGCGGTGATCTGCTTCATGACACGGGCTCCGGATGGGTTAACAAGGGACTGGTCAGGATTTAAGCATGGATCACCGCATCAATCCGGGATTCGCGCCAGGTCGGCCAGCCAGACCGCGGCCTGCGAATCGCTGGGCGCACGCCAGTCGCCCCGCGGCGACAGCGAGCCGCCACTGCCCACCTTGGGCGCATTGGGCACGCAGCTGCGCTTGAACTGACTGCCCTGGAAGAAGCGGCGCACGAAGATGCCCAGCACCCGCTTGATCTCGGCCAGGCTGTATTCGTTGCGCGCCACATGGGCCTCGTCGGGCCAGGCACCCTGCCCCCGGTCACCCCAGGCGTGGCGGGCCAGAAAGGCGATCTTGGCCGGTGCATAGCCGTGGCGCAGGGTGTAGAAGAGATTGAAGTCCTGCAGCTCGTAGGGCCCGATGGCGGCCTCGGTGCTCTGCAAGACCTGACCCTGGGCGGCGGCGCTGGCCGGCACCAGCTCCGGGCTGATCTCGGTGCCCAGGATGTCCAGCAGCACGCCATGGTCCACCGCCTGACCGAGCTGGCGGGTCTCGGCCACCCAGCGCACCAGGTACTGGATCAGGGTCTTGGGCACGCTGGCGTTGACGTTGTAGTGCGACATATGGTCGCCCACGCCATAGGTGCACCAGCCCAGGGCCAGCTCGCTCAAGTCGCCCGTGCCCAGCACCAGGGCGCCCTGGTGATTGGCCAGGCGGAACAGGTGGTTGGTGCGCTCGCCCGCCTGCACATTCTCGAAGGTCACGTCATAGACCGGCTCGCCGCGGGCGTAGGGATGGTCCAGGTCCTTGAGCATCTGCAGGCAGCTGGGCCGGATGTCGATCTCGGCCGCCTCGCAGCCCACGGCGCGCATCAGGCGCCAGGCCTGGTCACGGGTGCGCTCGCCGGTGGCAAAGCCCGGCATGGTGTAGGCCAGGATGTGGCTGCGCGGCCAGCCCAGCTTGTCCATGGCGCGCGCGGCCACCAGCAGGGCGTGGGTGGAATCCAGACCACCCGAGATGCCCACAACCAGCTTCTTGATGCCGCTGGAAGCCAGCCGCTGCACCAGGGCCTGCACCTGGATGTTGTAGACCTCCTGGCAGCGCTCGTCGCGCCGCGCCCGCTCGGCCGGCACATAGGGGAAGCGCTCCACGCGGCGCGCCAGGGGCAGGGGCGCGTCCAGCGCCAGGCCCAGGCTGAAGCTCACGGTGCGAAAGCCCTTGAGCTGGGCCGCGTGCTGGCGCACCGAGTCGCCAAAGCTGGTCTGGCGCATGCGCTCGCGGGCCAGGCGCTCCAGGTCGATATCGGCCGTGATCAGCTGCGAGCCCGCCGCGTAGCGTTCGGACTCGGCCAGCAGCTCGCCGTTCTCGCACAGCAGGGCATGGCCGTCCCAGGCCAGATCGGTGCTGGACTCGCCCTGCCCCGCCGAGCTGTAGGCATAGGCCGCCAGGCAGCGGGCCGACTGCTGAGCCACCAGTTGGCGCCGGTAGGCCGCCTTGCCCACCAGGGCATTGGAGGCCGAAAGGTTGAGCAGCAGGCTGGCGCCGGCCAGGGCCGCGTAGGACGAGGGCGGGATGGGCGTCCAGACGTCCTCGCAGATCTCGGCATGCAGGCGCAGCAGGGGCAGATCGCTGGCGGCAAAGATCAGGCGGCTGCCAAAGGGCACGCGCTGGCCCAAGAGCTCGATCTCATCGCCCAGGGCCTCGTCGGCCGCGCTGAACTGGCGTGCCTCGTAGAACTCGCCGTAGTTGGGCAGATAGCTCTTGGGCTGCACGCCCAGCAGGCGACCGCGCTGCAGCAGCACCGCGCAGTTGAAGAGCCGCTGCTCGAAGCGCAGGGGCAGGCCCACCACCGCCACCGTGGGCAGGGACGCCGAGGCCTTGAGCAGGGCCGCCAGGGCCGCCTCGCAGCCGTCCAGCAGGGCGCGCTGGTGGAAGAGGTCATCGCAGGTGTAGCCCGAGAGCCCCAGCTCCGGAAAAGCCACCACGGCCGCACCGCGTGCCGCGGCCTCGCGCAGCAGCTCGGCATGGCGCTCGCCATTGAAGAGCGGATCGGCCACCCGGCACTCGGGCGAGGCCAGGGCGATGCGGGCAAAGTCGTGCGCGTAGAGATTGTCGAAATGCATGCCCGAATCCTGCCATCAAAGCGCGGGGTTTGCGCCTGCCCCTAAGATTTGCGCCGATGAGCGCGCCCCCTGCCGATGATGAGCTGCACCTGCGGGTCGATGACGATCCCGCCGCCCTGCCCCGCGAGGCCTGGAACGCGCTGTTGGCGGCCTCGGCCCAGCCCACGCCCTTCATGCGTCTGGAGTATCTGCAGGCCCTGCACGGCAGCGGCTCGGCCGTGGCCCAGACCGGCTGGCAGCCGCAGTTCCTGAGCCTGTGGCGCGGCCGGCAGCAAGAGAACGCCGAGCTGCTCGCCGCCTGCCCCGCCTATCTGAAGGCCCACAGCTACGGTGAATATGTGTTCGACTGGGCCTGGGCCGATGCCTACCGACGCCACGGCCTGGACTACTACCCCAAGCTGCTGGTGGCCGTGCCCTTCACGCCCGTGCCGGGCAGCCGCCTGCTGGCGCGCGACGCGGCCTCGCGCCGCCTGCTGATGCAGGGCCTGCAGACCCTGGCCGAGCGCCTGGACCTGTCTTCCGCCCATCTGCTCTTCGGTGATGCGGCCGATTTCGCGGTGGCCCAGGCCCAGGGCTGGATGCAGCGCGAGGGCGTGCAGTTCCACTGGCGCAACCGCGAGCCTCAGCCCTATGCCGATTTCACGGACTTCCTGGCCTCGCTGCAGCGTGAGAAGCGCAAGAAGATCCAGCAGGAGCAGCGCCGGGTGCGCGAGGCCGGCATCGTCTACGAGGTGCTGCAGGGAGCGCAGATCACGGCGGCCGACTGGGACTTCTTCCACCGCTGCTACCAGCTCACCTACCGCGCCCACCACAGCACGCCCTATCTGCGGCGCGAGTTTTTTGCCGCCATGCAGAGCGAGATGGCGGAGTACTGGCTGCTCTTTGTGGCCCAACGCATGGTGGACGGCGTAGCGCAGCGCGTGGCCGCCTCGCTCATCGCGCTGGACCCGCACACCCGCCGCGCCTACGGCCGCTACTGGGGCGCGCTGGAGCCCATCCCCTGCCTGCACTTCGACGCCTGCTACTACCAGCCCCTGTCCTGGTGCATCACGCAGGGCTACCGCGCTTTCGAGGGCGGGGCTCAGGGGGAGCACAAGATGGCGCGCGGCCTGCTGCCCGTGGGCACGGGCTCGAGCCACTGGCTGGCCCACCCGGACTTCAGCCAGGCGGTGAACGACTTCCTGGCACGCGAGGGTCAGGCCATGCGCGACTATACGGACGAGCTCTCGGAGCACCAGCCCTTCAAGCAGGGCGCATGAAAAAAGCGCCCCGCGGGGCGCTTCCTCGTTGGCACCGGCCAAAGCGGCCGGTTGCACGGGCCATCAGGCCTTCTGCTCGGCCTTGGCGTAGTTGGCCAGACCGGCCACCACCTCGGCCTTGGCGGCCTCGGGGCCTTCCCAGCCCTTGACCTTGACCCACTTGCCGGCTTCCAGATCCTTGTAGTGCTCGAAGAAGTGCTGGATGGCCTTCAGGCGCATCTGGTTGATGTCCTCGGGCTTGGTCCAGTGCTCGTAGATCGGCAGGATCTTGGTGGTGGGCACAGCCAGCAGCTTGGCGTCGCCGCCGGCTTCGTCGTCCATCTGCAGCACGCCGATGGGGCGGCAGGTCACGACCACGCCGGGGGTAAGCGGGAAGGGGGTGATCACCAGCACGTCCACCGGATCGCCGTCGTCCGACAGGGTCTGGGGGATGTAGCCGTAGTTGCACGGATAGTGCATGGCCGTGGTCATGAAGCGGTCCACGAACAGGGCGCCGCTCTCCTTGTCCACTTCGTACTTGATCGGATCCGCGTTCATCGGGATCTCGATGATGACGTTGAATTCTTCAGGGGCCTTCTTGCCCGGGGTCACGTTGTGCAGGCTCATGATGTGGTGCTACGCCAGGGGAAACCCGGATTCTAGCGGCAGGGCTTGCCTGGGGCTGACACCAGCCTGCCCCAAAAACCAGGCTCCTGCCCTGTCATCCACTGGTAAACGCTCAAGCACGGGCGCTCGGGCCTCCACTAGCATGAGCTCGACCGACCTGTGGACATGGCGAGAGCGTGCAGGGCTGGCGTTTGTTGTACTCGACTCACAGGCGTCCCTTCATCACGGCAGTACCACCAGAGGAGACATGCTTATGTCGACGGAAGTAGCGCTGTACTTCGCACTGGCCTGCGGTCTGGCCGCAGTGCTCTACGGTTTCATCCAGCGCAGCTGGATCCTCAGCCAGGACGCGGGCAACGCCCGCATGCAGGAAATCGCCGCAGCCATCCAGCAAGGCGCCGCGGCCTATCTGGCCCGCCAGTACAAGACCATCGCCATCGTCGGTGTGCTGCTGGCCGTGCTGATCGCGGTCTTTCTAGACCTGCGAACCGCGGCGGGCTTTGTGGTGGGCGCCGTGCTCTCGGGCGCCTGCGGCTTTATCGGCATGAACGTGTCGGTGCGCGCCAATGTACGCACCGCCCAGGCGGCCACCCAGGGCATGGGGCCGGCCTTGAATGTGGCCTTCAAGGGCGGCGCCATCACCGGCATGCTGGTGGTGGGCCTGGGCCTGCTGGGCGTGGGCCTGTTCTTCATGTACATCGCCGGCGGCAGCGGTGCGGGTCTCAAGGCCGATTCGGCCACGCTCAAGCCCCTGCTGGGTCTGGCCTTCGGTTCCTCGCTGATCTCCATCTTCGCGCGCCTGGGCGGCGGCATCTTCACCAAGGGCGCCGATGTGGGCGCCGACCTGGTGGGCAAGGTGGAAGCCGGCATTCCCGAGGATGACCCGCGCAACCCGGCCGTGATCGCCGACAACGTGGGCGACAACGTGGGCGACTGCGCCGGAATGGCGGCCGACCTCTTCGAGACCTATGCCGTGACCCTGATCGCCACCATGGCCCTGGGCGCGCTGATGATCTCGGGCGCCACGTTGCAGGCGGTGATCTATCCCCTGGTGCTGGGCGGCTTCTCCATCATCGCCTCCATCATCGGTTGCTCCATGGTCAAGGCCAGCCCCGGCATGAAGAACGTGATGCCGGCGCTTTACAAAGGCCTGGTGGTGTCGGGCGTGCTCTCGCTGATCGGCTTCTTCTTCATCACCCGCGCCGTCATGCCGGACGATGCCCTGGGCAGCGCCGGCTCGCAGATGCGTCTCTTTGGCGCCTGTGTGGTGGGCCTGCTGCTGACCGCCGGCATGGTCTGGATCACCGAGTACTACACCGGCACCGACTACAAGCCGGTGCAGCATGTGGCCCAGGCCTCCACCACCGGCCACGGCACCAACATCATCGCTGGCCTGGGCGTGTCCATGCGCTCCACGGCCTGGCCGGTGCTCTTCGTCTGCATTGCCATCGTGGTGGCCTACAAGCTGGCGGGCCTGTACGGCATTGCCATCGCCGCGACCTCCATGCTGAGCATGGCCGGCATCGTGGTGGCACTCGATGCCTACGGCCCCATCACCGACAACGCGGGCGGCATTGCCGAAATGGCCGAGCTGCCGGACAGCGTGCGCGCCATCACCGACCCGCTGGACGCCGTGGGCAACACCACCAAGGCCGTGACCAAGGGCTATGCCATCGGCTCCGCCGGCCTGGCCGCCCTGGTGCTCTTCGCCGACTACACGCATGCGCTGGAAGCCCGCGGCATGCAGGTGAGCTTCGACCTCAGCAACCATATGGTGATCGTGGGCCTCTTCATCGGTGGCCTGATCCCCTACCTCTTCGGTGCCATGGCCATGGAGGCCGTGGGCCGCGCCGCGGGCTCGGTGGTGGAGGAAGTGCGGCGCCAGTTCCGCGACATCAAGGGCATCATGGAAGGCACGGGCAAGCCCGAGTACGGCCGCGCCGTGGACATGCTGACCAGCGCCGCCATCAAGGAAATGATCGTACCCTCGCTGCTGCCGGTGATCGTGCCCATCCTGGTGGGCATGTTCCTGGGTGCCGAGGCCCTGGGCGGCCTGCTGATGGGCACTATCGTCACCGGCCTCTTCGTGGCCATCTCCATGTGCACCGGTGGCGGCGCCTGGGACAACGCCAAGAAGTACATCGAGGACGGCCACCATGGCGGTAAGGGCAGCGAGGCTCACAAGGCGGCCGTCACTGGCGACACCGTGGGCGACCCCTACAAGGACACCGCCGGCCCGGCCGTGAACCCGCTGATCAAGATCATCAATATCGTGGCCCTGCTGATCGTGCCCCTGCTGCCCATGGCCGCCAGCAGTCACAAGGCGCCGGAAGCCCCCGCCGCGCAAACGGCACCTGCCCCGGCGGCTACAGCACAGGTGGCCAGCAGCGCAGCCTCACAGCCATGAGTTCTGCTGGTTTTCCCGCATAAGCCCGTATGAGCCCGCATTTGCGGGCTCATCCTCTTTTGCAGAAGCCGAGGGAGGCCACACAATGTGCGAAACATCACAAGCGAGGATTTGAGGGCATGAGGAACCTGGCCATTGATCGACAGGAATTGGCGCGCAGGCAGGCACGCTTGTCCGATCTGCAGGCGACTCTGAGCGAACAGGAACAGGCTCATCGCAAGCTGCATGAGCAGGTCCAGGCCTTCGTCGATCGCTACAGCGATCTGCTGGGCCCGCTCTACATGGAGCTGGATGCGCTCGAGTCCCAGTTGCATACGGCCATGGTCTATCTCCATGAGGCACTGCAACGCAATGGCGTCAGCGCCCACGAGCCCATCCCGCCCAAAGCCAGCGCTCTGCCCCCCATGCTCGCCCGGCTGCCCGCCGGTGCGCCGCTGCCCGCACAGCCTGCGGGTGGCTTGCAAGACCTGGCCCCGCCGAGCCTCAAGCAGCTTTATCGCCGCGCCGCAATGCGTTTTCACCCCGATCTGGCGGGCAGCACCGTCGAGCGGCAGCGCCGCGAGTCGCAGATGATGACGGTCAACAAGGCCTATGAGCAGCAGGACCGCGCCCAGCTGGAACAGTTGCTGATCGCTGCAGGCGAGGCGCCAGAGCGTGTCACGGGCAACAACAGCCTGGCCATGCTGGAGTGGCTGCAGCGCTGCGAGCAGGCCGTGCAGGGACGGCTGCGCGTGGTGCAGGCTCATCAGGCCGCCCTGCTGGCCCATCCCATGCACCGGCTCTGGGCCGCCATCGTGCAGGCCGAGGCCAAGGGCCTGGATCCCATGGGCGTGATGGCCAGCCGCCTGCGCAGCCAGATCGTGGAGCGCCGCCGCGAGCTCTATATCGGCCAGCGCCTGCAG
The DNA here is from genome assembly GCF_004362405.1 of Roseateles asaccharophilus. Taxonomy (GTDB): domain Bacteria; phylum Pseudomonadota; class Gammaproteobacteria; order Burkholderiales; family Burkholderiaceae_C; genus Kinneretia; species Kinneretia asaccharophila. The sequence goes on along the minus strand of NZ_SNXE01000010.1, from coordinate 114,305 downwards.
CCCGACTCGGGCCTGGCCCAGAACTTCCTGCATCAGCGCCGCCTGCGTGTGATGGGCACGGCGGCCTGAAGCCACGAAAGCAATTGCGCACACCGCGCAAACGACAACGGGCCCTCACAGGGCCCGTTTGCTTTTGTGGGGAATCGGGTGCGCCGGCAATGCGACCTCCCGCACCTGCCAGGGTACTCAGTCTCTCGACCATGGCCATGAAGCTCGTGGTGCTCAACAAGGCCCAGAAACGATAAAGCCCAGCATCTTTCGATGCTGGGCTTTTCGTTCAATGGTCGGGGCGGCGGGATTCGAACTCGCGACCCCTTGCACCCCATGCAAGTGCGCTACCAGGCTGCGCTACGCCCCGACTGAGCCTCAAATTATAAGACAGTTTTTTCCTAGATTGCAAGCAGTGTTTCGCGAATCGCAATTAATTCTTTTCGAACCTGCTCCAGGGACAGCTCGCCGCCCGCGGTGATGGGGCCGTCCACGGTATTGGCGGCGGACTGCTGTGCCTCATCGTCCATGGGCAGGCCTGCTTCCAGAGCCTCTTCACGGAAGGCCTGCGCCGCGTCGACGCGCCCAGCGCCAACTTCGGCCAACTGATTGCGCGCGCCCGAAATGGTGAAGCCCTGGTCATACAACAGATCCCGGATGCGACGGATCAGCAGCACCTCGTGATGCTGGTAGTAGCGCCGGTTGCCGCGCCGCTTCATGGGCTTGAGCTGGGTGAACTCCTGCTCCCAATAGCGCAGCACATAGGGCTTCACGCCACACAGCTCACTCACCTCACCGATAGTGAAGTAGCGTTTGGCGGGAATGGCGGGGAGCGCTCTATCCATTGAAATCAAGGGCTTCGGAGGCGGAGGTCAGACTCTACTCGAAGTCTTCCGCGCTGGATGTATCGCCTTGCACCTGCTCTTTCAGCTTGTGACTGGCGTGGAAGGTGACCACATTGCGAGCCTTGATCGGGATCGCTTCGCCGGTGCGCGGATTGCGGCCCGGGCGAGGCGCCTTGCGCCGGATATTGAAGTTGCCGAAGCCCGAGAGCTTCACATCGCGACCCTGCACCAGCTGGCCGTGGATGATGTCGAAGAAGGCCTCGACCATATCCTTGGACTCGCGCTTGTTCAGGCCCAGCTTGTCGAACAGCAGCTCGGCAAGCTCAGCCTTGGTGAGCGTGGGCGTCTCCAGACTGCCCAGCAGCACGCGCGCGGCTTGTTGTTGCTCCTCGCTCATGGTCCTCGCTTCCTCCTAGCCTACGGCTCTGTCTTTTATCGTGCGGACGCTGTCGTGGCGGCTCAGCCGCGCAGACGGGCGCCCAGCTTCTCGCCGAGTGCCGCCAGCACCTTGGAGACGGCCTGCTCGATGCGCTCATCGGTCAGGGTGCTCTCCTCGTCCAGCAGCTCCAGGCGCACGGCCAGGCTGCGCTCGCCAGCCTTGAGCTCGGCCGTGGGCTGGGCGGGCTTGAACACGTCGAAGAGCTTGGCCGAGCGGATCAGACCCTCATGGGCGCCAGCGATGGCGGCCATCAGCGCATCGTGTGTCACGCCCTCGCCCACGATCACCGCGATATCGCGCTGCACCGACTGCTGGCGCGGCACGCCAGCACTCTTGGGCAGGCTGCGTGCCAGCACGGCGTCAAGCGTCAGTTCAAACAGCACCGGAGCCTGGGGCAGCTCATAGCCCTGGCGCCACTTGGGGTGCAGCTCGCCGATCACGCCGATCTCGGCGCCCTCCAGCAGCACCTTGGCCGAACGGCCAGGATGCAGAGCCGGATGCTCGGCGGCCACAAAGCTCAGCTGGCGCGGCGCGAACAGGGCTTCCAGATCGCCCTTCACATCGAAGAAGTCCACCTGACGGTCGCGCTGGCTCCACTGCTGCTGCTCGGCCGGGCCATAGGCCAGGCCGGCCAGGCGCATGGGTTGGGCCACGCCGGCAATGCTGCTGTCGCTCTCCACCACCGAGGCGTCGCGCAGGAAGACGCGGCCGATCTCGAACACGCGCACGCGCGGCGCCTTGCGCGCCAGGTTGTGGCGCAACACCTGCACCAGGCTGCCGATCAGGCTGGAGCGCATCACGGCCAGGGGGGCGGCGATGGGGTTGAGCAGCTGGATGGGGTTGGCGTTGCCGGCCAGCTCCTGCTCCCAGCGCGCTTCCACAAAGCTGAAGTTGATGGTCTCGTAATAGTCGCGCCCGGCCATGGCGTGGCGCAGCGCATGCACCGCGCGACGCGACTCGCTGAGCGTCTTGCCCACCACCGGCGCCAGGGGCGGCGTGGCCGGCAGCTTGGGATAGCCCAGAACGCGGATGACTTCCTCGATCAGGTCTTCCTCGATCTGGATGTCGAAGCGGTAGCTGGGCGGGGTCACGGTCAGCGTGCCCTCGCCTTCCACAAAGTCCAGGCCCAGACGCTTGAAGACCTCGGCGCATTGCGCCTGGCTCAGCTCCATGCCGATCACCTTGGCGGCACGGGCCACACGCAGGGTCACGGGCTTGCGCTCGGGCATGGCGGCCACCTGGTCGTCCATGGGACCGGCTTCGCCGCCGCAAATCTCCAGGATCAGCTGGGTGATGCGCTCGATGTGCTCGACCGTGCCCACCGGGTCCACACCGCGCTCGAAGCGGTGACCGGCGTCGGTGGAGAAGTTGTAGCGGCGCGAACGGCCGGCCACGGCCTTGGGCCACCAGAAGGCGGCTTCCACATAGACGTTCTTCGTGTCATCGGACACGGCGGTGGCGTCGCCGCCCATGATGCCGGCCAGGGACTCGACCTGCTCGCGGTCGGCGATCACGCCCACCTGCTCGTCCACCGTGATGGTGTTGCCGTTCAGCAGCTTGAGCTGCTCGCCAGCCTTGCCCCAGCGCACGATCAGCTCGCCGTGGATCTTGTCCAGATCGAAGATGTGGCTGGGACGGCCCAGCTCGAACATCACGTAGTTGGAGATGTCCACCAGGGGCGAGACCGAGCGCTGGCCGCAGCGCGCCAGGCGCTCCACCATCCACGCCGGGGTCTGGGCCCGGGTGTTGATGCCGCGCACCACGCGGCCCGAGAAGCGGCCGCACAGATCGGGCGCCTCGATGCGCACCGGCAGCTTGGCCTCATGCTTTACGGCCACGGGCGGGAAGCTGGGCGCCTGGAGCGGCGCACCGGTCAGGGCCGAGACCTCGCGGGCGATGCCATAGACGCTCAGGCAATGCGCCAGATTGGGCGTGAGCTTGAGCGTGAACAGCATATCGTCCAGGTTCAGATGCTCACGGATGCTCTGGCCCACCGGCGCGTCGGCCGCCAGCTCCAGCAGGCCGCCATGGTCCTCGCTGAGCTTGAGCTCGCGGGCCGAGCACAGCATGCCGAAGCTCTCCACGCCGCGCAGCTTGCCCTTGCCTATCTTGAAGGGCTGGCCATCCTCGCCCGGGGGCAGTTCGGCGCCGATGGTAGCGAGGGGCACCTTGATGCCGGCGCGGGCGTTGGGGGCGCCGCAGACGATCTGCAGGGGCTCCGGGCCACCCGCGTTGACCGTGCAGACGCGCAGCTTGTCGGCATTAGGATGTTGCTCGGCCGTCAGGATCTCGGCCACGACGATGCCATGGAAGGGCGGCGCCGCGGGACGCAGCTCTTCGACCTCCAGGCCGGACATGGTCAGCAGCTCGGCCAGCTCTTGGGTGTTCAGCGCGGGGTTGCAGAAGCTCCGCAGCCAGGACTCGGGGAATTGCATGGTGTTCTGTTCTCTTCAGGCGTTCGTTTGACGGGCAGGTTCTCGAGCGATTACTTGAACTGCGACAGGAAGCGCAGATCGCCGTCAAAGAACAGGCGCAGGTCGCCCACGCCGTAACGCAGCATGGCCAGGCGGTCGATGCCCGAGCCGAACGCGAAGCCGATGTACTTCTCGGGGTCCAGGCCCATATTGCGGATCACCTGGGGGTGGACCTGGCCCGAGCCCGAGACCTCCAGCCAGCGGCCCTTGAGCGGGCCGGAGCCGAACATCATGTCGATCTCGGCGCTGGGCTCGGTGAAGGGGAAGTAGCTGGGACGGAAGCGGATCTCCATGTCCGTCGTCTCGAAGAACTGCTGCATGAAGTTCACGTAGACGGACTTGAGGTCCTTGAAGGAGATGTTCTCACCCACCCACAGGCCTTCGACCTGGTGGAACATGGGCGAGTGGGTGGCATCGCTGTCCACCCGGTAGGTGCGGCCCGGCGCGATCACGCGGATCTCGGGCATGGGCAGGCCGGCGTCGATGGCTGCCTTGTGCTTCTTCACATGCTGGACCGCGTAGCGGATCTGCATGGGGCTGGTGTGGGTGCGCAGCACATGACCGCCTTCGATGTAGAAGGTGTCGTGCATGGAGCGGGCCGGATGGTCTTCGGGCGTATTCAGCGCCGTGAAGTTGAACCAGTCGTTCTCGATCTCGGGGCCGTCGGCCACATCGAAACCCATGGAGCCGAAGATGGCCTCGATGCGCTCCATGGCGCGGGTGATGGGGTGCAGGCCGCCGGTGCCGCGAGCGCGCCCGGGCAGACTCACATCCAAGGCCTCGGCCTTGAGCTGGACGGCCAGCTCGGCATCGGCCAGGGCCTGGCGGCGGGCGTTCAGCGCGGCCTCAATGCCCTGTTTCAGTTGGTTGATCTGGGCGCCGCGGGTCTTCTTTTCCTCGACCGACAGCGCGGCCAGGCCCTTCATCAGCTCGGTCACCTGGCCGCTCTTGCCAATAAATCGGGCCTTGGCGTTCTCCAGGTCGGCGGGCGTGGCGGCGGCGGCAAACTCTAGGGTTGCCGTCTGTAGCAGTTGGTCGAGGTCGTTCATCGCGGGGCGATCGGATTCGGAGCAAACAAAATGAAAAAGGCCGAACACCAGGGTGTCGGCCTTGAAAGGCGCGCCTGGCTTGCGCCAGGCAGCCGCAACAGCCCCTTGCGGGGCCGTCGGGCAATTAAGCGAGAGCGGCCTTCACCTTGGCGAAGATGCTGGCAAAACCAGCAGGATCGTTGACGGCGAGATCAGCCAGGACCTTGCGATCGATGTCGATCTGGGCCTTCTTCAGGCCAGCCACGAACTTGCTGTAGCTCAGACCCAGGCCACGGCTTGCCGCGTTGATACGGGCAATCCACAGCTGGCGGAACACGCGCTTCTTGGCACGGCGGTCACGGTAGGCGTACTGGCCCGCCTTCATCACCGCCTGCTTGGCGATGCGGAAGACGTTCTTACGACGACCACGGAAGCCCTTGGCCAGAGCCAGGACCTTCTTGTGACGAGCACGTGCGGTAACACCACGTTTGACGCGAGGCATGTTGTATCTCCTTCAGTTCGTGGAATTACAGACCAGCAAAGGGCAGCATCGCAGCGATGTGACCCATGTTGGTTTCATGCACGTTCGCAGCGCCGCGCAGCTGACGCTTGTTCTTCGTGGTCTTCTTGGTCAGGATGTGGCGCTTGAAGGCCTGACCGCGCTTGACGGTACCACCCGGACGAACGCGAAAACGCTTCTTCGCGCTGCTCTTGGTCTTCATTTTGGGCATTGCATGCTCCTTCTAAGAACGTCCCAGCGGCGGTTGCGGGGCCCGCAACACTTGTCTGGCCACTGGAGACTTATGAGTCCCGCCGACGACCAAATCGACGGAACCAAAATCCTCAAACCTGCGGTGTTCAGCGCTTCTTGGGCGCCAGCACCATGATCATCTGCCGGCCTTCCAGCTTGGGCATGTTCTCCACCACGGCCACATCGGCGAGCTCGTCGCGGATACGCTCCAACAGACGCATGCCGATGTCCTGGTGGGTGATCTCGCGGCCACGGTAACGCAGCGTCACCTTGCCCTTGTCACCGTCCTCGGCGATGAAGCGGCGCAGATTGCGCATCTTGATCTGGTAGTCGCCTTCGTCCGTGCCCGGACGGAACTTGACTTCCTTGACCTCGATGACCTTCTGCTTGGCCTTGGCCTCGGCTGCGCGCTTCTGCTCCTGGTACTTGAACTTGCCGTAGTCCATCAGCCGGCACACGGGCGGGCTGGCGGTGGCAGCGATCTCGACCAGATCCACATCCAGGTCGCCTGCCATGCGCAGGGCTTCCATGATGGGAACGATGCCCAGAGGCTCGTTCTCCGGGCCGTTCAGACGGACCTCGGGAGCAGTGATTTCGCGGTTCAGCCGATGCTTACGCTCGGGAATCGCACGACGGTCAGCAAAAGTAGCGATGGTGCTTACCTTTCAACGAGCCCAAGGCGAGAGCCCAACAGACGAAAAAGCGCGCTCCGACTTCAGACCTTGTTCGCAATGTCCTCGGAGAGCTTGGCAATGAAGCTCTCCAGAGGCATCACGCCCAGGTCTTGGTTGCCACGAGCGCGCACCGCAACGGCCCCGTTTGCCTTCTCCTTGTCGCCAACGACCAGGATGTACGGAACCTTTTGCAAAGAATGCTCGCGGATTTTATACGTGATTTTTTCGTTCCGCAAATCGGCCGCCACCCTAAGCCCTTGTTTTTGCAGCGATTTCACGATTTCCTGAACGTAATCCGCCTGGGCATCCGTGATATTGGCCACCACCACCTGGGTGGGGGCCAGCCAGGTGGGCAGCGCGCCGGCATGCTGCTCGATCAGGATGCCGATGAAGCGCTCCAGGCTGCCCACGATGGCCCGGTGCAGCATGATGGGGCGGTGGCGAGAGCCGTCCTCACCCACGAACTCGGCGTCCAAGCGCTCCGGCAGGTTCGGGTCCACCTGGATGGTGCCGCACTGCCACTGGCGGCCCAGCGCGTCCTTGAGCGTGTACTCGATCTTGGGGCCGTAGAAGGCGCCCTCGCCCGGCAGGTACTCGAACTCGCAGCCCGAAGCCTTCAGACCTTCGGCCAGCGCGGCCTCGGCCTTGTCCCAGCTCTCCTCGGAGCCGATGCGCTTCTCGGGGCGCGTCGAGAGCTTGTAGAGGATCTCGGTGAAGCCGAAGTCCTTGTAGACCTTCTGCAGCAGGGTCGTGAAGGCCGTGACTTCGCCCTGGATCATGTCCTCGGTGCAGAAGATGTGACCGTCGTCCTGGGTGAAGCCGCGCACCCGCATGATGCCGTGCAGGCCGCCGGTCGGCTCATTGCGGTGGCACTGACCGAACTCGCCGAAACGCAGGGGCAGGTCGCGATAGCTCTTGATGCCCTGCTTGAAGATCAGGATATGGCCGGGACAGTTCATCGGCTTGAGCGCGTAGTCGCGCTTCTCCGACTCCGTGGTGAACATGTTCTCGCGGTACTTGTCCCAGTGGCCGGTCTTCTCCCACAGCGACTTGTCGATGATCTGCGGGCCCTTGACCTCCAGATAGCCGTTCTCGCGGTAGACGCGGCGCATGTACTGCTCCACCTCCTGCCAGACCGTCCAGCCCTTGGGATGCCAGAACACGGTGCCGGGCGAGTGCTCGTCGATGTGGAAGAGGTCCAGCTCCTTGCCGATCTTGCGGTGGTCGCGCTTCTCGGCTTCCTCCAGCATGGTCAGGTACTTTTGCAGATCGTCCTTGCTGGCCCAGGCCGTGCCGTAGATGCGCTGCAACTGCTCGTTGTTGTGGTCGCCGCGCCAGTAGGCGCCCGCCACCTTCATGAGCTTGAAGTGCTTGAGCTTGCCGGTGCTGGGCACATGCGGGCCGCGGCACAGGTCTTCAAAGGCCCCCTCGCGGTACAGCGAGACCTCTTCATTGCTGGGAATGCTGGCGATGATTTCGGCCTTGTAGGCCTCGCCGATGCCCTTGAAGTAAGCCACGGCCTCGTCGCGCGGCAGCACGCGGCGCACCACCGCCTCGTCCTTCTTGGCCAACTCGCCCATCTTCTTCTCGATGGCGGCCAAATCGTCGGGCGTGAAGGGGCGCTTGTAGCTGAAGTCGTAGTAGAAGCCGTTCTCGATGACCGGGCCGATGGTGACCTGGGCCTCGGGGAAGAGTTCCTTGACGGCATAGGCCAGCAGGTGGGCGGTGGAGTGGCGGATCACCTCCAGGCCGTCGGCGTCCTTGTCGGTGATGATGGCCAGCTGGGCGTCCTGCGCGATCAGATGGCTGGTGTCCACCAGCTTGCCGTCCACACGGCCGGCCAGGGCGGCCTTGGCCAAGCCCGTGCCGATGGAGGCAGCCACCTGGGCCACGGTGACGGGGGCCTCGAACTGGCGCTTGGAGCCATCGGGCAATTGGATAGCGATCATGAAAACACTCCGGAGAAACAAAAAACGCGGCCTGGGCCGCGTTCTTGTGGGATGACGAAAAAGACGTGACGAGCCGCGGCCGACTAAACCTCAGAGGGGGTGGTCGTAGTTCGCGGTGTCATAACCTAGCTGCCTTTCTCGGTCCTTGTGGTGTTGCTTGGGGCTTTGAAACTGCGCCCGATTGTAAGTCAAGCCCGCCCGGGCAGGGGCAGGACATCCAGGCTGTCGCGCTCGCAGGCCCGCGCGAAGTCCTCACACAGGCGCTCGCTCTCGGCGATGGCCGCCAGCCAGGCTCGGGCGCGTGCCTGCACATCATCGCCATAGTGGCGGAAGTCATCGCGATCCGGGAGCTTGCCGCGCGGCAGGCGGGCCACCCAGTCCGGGTCCGGCGCCAGCAGCACGACATTGTCCAGAAAGGCCGTGGCCGCGTGCCGGTGCCGCAGGCTCTTGTCCAGCCAGCCCGGAATCACCTGCGCCTGGAAATGCGGATACAGCACCAGCCCTTCGCCCGCCATGGCCGCGTAGTTCAGGTGCAGGTGATAGTCGGTGATGCCACCGTCCCAGTAGGCGCCGCGCGGTCCGCCGGGCACATCGGGAACCGCCTGCAGCCAGAAGGGGATGGAGCAACTGGCCAGCAGGGCCGACTGCAGGTTCCGCTCACTGAGCTCGACCTGGTGACTGCGAAAGTCCGCCAACGGCATGGGCAGCGGTGCGCGCGGATCGGAGAACACCACCCGATCCAGCCACACCGACATGGCACGCCGCGACAGCAGATTGCTCGCGAACGCAGCCGAGTAGCCCAAGGGCGTGCGCAGACGGCCCTCGCGGCCCAGGATATGCCGGCCGCGCGAGGTGAAGACATGCAGACGGTAGCGCGGATGGGACAGCACCCGCGACTCCTGGGCGCCAAAGATCTCCGCCAGCTTGGCGGCGAAACCGCGGCTCACGGCCTCGGCCGTGGGGCGTTGGCCCGGCCGGCTTTCGTAGCGCTGATGCACATAGTCATGCGCCATGCGGGCAAAGGCCTGCACCGCGTCGGTCGCCTCGTGGGCGAGACAGGCCGTGGCCATGCGCCAGGCGCCGATGGAGGCACCCAGCAGATGTACATCCTGTGTGGCGGTCGGCAGCCAGCGTCCGAAAAGATGCTGATCCAGCTTGTTGAGGATCAGGCCCTTGGGACCACCGGCCGCAGCCGGGATGACCCGCACCTCCTCGGCACGCAAACCGCGTTCGCGCAGCCGCGCCCGGGCGCGCGGCCCGGCATAGATGCGCAGCGCGCCGCCGCCAGCTCCCATCAGAGCTTGTACTCCAGCATCGCCCCCCACCAGGTGCGCCCCTGGCGCTCGGTGGCGGTGTAGTCGTCCGTGGCCAGCAGGGTGCGCGAGCGGTTGTCCAGCGGCGCGAAGTTATTGGCCATCAGACGCAGGGAGGCCTGCTTGCTCAGCACCAGCTGGGCAAACAGATCCATGGACCGCACCCGCCCCTGCTCCAGCCACTGGGTCTCGCTCTGGCGCGTGGTGTAGCCGGGCGTGAAGCCCAGATTGCCCCCCAGCACCACGGGCATGGGCAAGGCGCTCAGCCGATAGTCCAAACCGAAGTTGGCCGACCAGGGCTGCTGGCCGTCCAGACGGTTGTTGGGGCCTTCCAGGGCCTTCACGCGTGAGCGGTAGTAGTTGAGCGAGCTTCGCAGGTTCAGGGCCAGCTTGGGGTCGAAGACCGAGGGCAGCAACTCGCCGGCCCGCCCCTTGAGCTCCAGCTCGATGCCGCTGGTGCTGGCGCGGGAGATGTTCAGCGGGGTCGACACCCAGCGCTGCACGGGCGACCAGCTCACCGTCCTAAGCACCACCTGATTGCGGATCAGATCCTGGATTTCGCGATGGAAAAAGCCCACGCTGACCATGCCGCCGGCGGACAGGTACTTCTCGAAGGCCAGGTCCAGGCCGGTCGCCAGCTCGGGCTTGAGTTGCGGATTGCCCACGCGATCGGGGGCAATCTGGGTGTTGGGCTTGCTGGCATCCGGATAGAGGCCGTTGAGCGCCGGCCGCCCCAGCAAGGCATTGAGTTCGGGCGCCTTGTAGCTGCGGGTCAGGCTGGCTCGGATCAGATCACGGCCCTTGGGATCCAGCTTGTAGTTCAGATGCCAGAGCGGCGTGATCACCTCGCTGGTGTTGCGCTCTTCCACCGCCAGGCCGCGGCTCTGGGTCACGATGCGCTCACCACGCAGGCCCAGATAGGTGGACCACTGGGGGCTAAGCTCCCACTCGTCCTGGATGAACAGGGCTTGACGCTGCACCCGCGCCCCAAAGGGCTGGCCATCAAAGTCAGGCAGTTGGGGCGAGCCCAGCTCCGTGACCTCGCGCTTCTCGTCGCGGCGGCGCGACTCCAGGTCCCAGCCCACCGTCAGGCTGTGCGACTCACCCAAGAGCTGGCCGAACTTGCCGCTCTGCGTGATGCTGCGGTCCAGGTTGTCGCCCACAGAACGGCGTTGCGGCATGCCGTTGCGGAAGGTCTGCACATCGAAGTCGCCCTCGGCACGCTGGCCGCCCAGCTTGAGCTCCAGCTTCTGGCTGTCGCTGAGCCGGTTCTGATAGTTGGCATTGGCGCGCACGGTACGGAAACCACCCCTGCCGGCGTTGTCATCCTCAAGGATGGGGCTGGCGGTCAGCACCTGATTGCTGAAGCTGGTTCTGTTGTTCCAACGGCCGTCCTGCGCGAAGGCCTGCACGGCCAGCGACTGCTCATCGTCAATCTTCCAGTTCAGGCGCGGGCTGCTGTTGATGCCACGACCCCAGAAGGGCTGCGCACCTTCCTGCACGGAGAGGGCGCTCTCTCCATTGGTCCCCGGCGCACGCTTCTCGGTGCGGGTTTCATTGAGACCGCGCCACTGGAACACGGAGATGGGCACCGACACGGCCACGCCACCCAGCACCCGCTCACCCCAGGTGAAGTTCAGCCCGCCCACGGGACGGTCGGCGTTGTAACCCAGGCGCATGCCCAGGTCACGCTGGCTGACGCGCGGCGCGTCCTTGAGGATGATGTTGATGGCGCCGGCCACGGCCTGGGCACTCTGGTCGGCCGTGGGGCCCTTGGTGACCTCGATGCGCTCCACCTGCTTGGGGTCGAGCTGGTCGAACTGGAAGCCCGGCGGGGCCGGGTCGCCATTGATCAGGATCAGGGTATAGCCCGCACCCAGGCCACGCATGCGCGGCGCATTGCCCTGCACGCTGACACCCGGCAGGCGCTTGAGCACATCGGCCACATTGCTGTCGCCGAAACGATCCAGCTCCTCACGGCCGTAGACCTGCTTGGCCACGGCCGCGCGGCGACGCAGATCGGTGTCGGTCTGCACCCGCGAGCTCAGCTCCACCCGATCCAGCCGGGTACCCGCCTGCGGGCGCGGCGACCCCGCGTCGCTCTCGCCGCCGGGCATGTCCTGCGCTTGCGCAGGGCTGCAGGCATAGCCGAGGGCCAGCAGCGTGCAGGCAAGGCTCAAGGGGCGGATACGAAAGGACAAGACAATCTCCAAGTGGCGCATGACGGGGCGAAGCCTAAGGGCAAATGCGCGAGTCTGCAGGCCTCATGCGACGAAATGCTGACTGCGCGGCGCCACTCGCAGGCGGCGCACCCAGACCAGGCCCCGCGCTCAAGCCTTGCGGCCGCCCTGCAGCTTGGCGAAGGCCGCCGCCATGGCATTGCCTGCCGGAGCCGTGGCCGGCGCCGTGCGAGCAGCGCCCGTGCGCTCCTGGCGGCCGGCGGGGCGGAAGCTGTTGTCCCCGCCCTTGCCGGCGCCAGCGCGCGGGGCCTGGGCGTCCAGCTTCATGGTCAGGGAGATGCGCTTGCGCGCCAGGTCCACTTCCAGCACCTTGACCTTGACGATGTCGCCTGTCTTCACCACCTCGCGCGCATCGTTGACGAACTTGTTGGAGAGCTGGCTCACATGGACCAGGCCGTCCTGGTGCACGCCCAGGTCCACAAAGGCGCCGAACTGCGCGACGTTGGAGACCGTGCCCTCCAGCACCATGCCTTCCTTGAGGTCCTTGAGGTCTTCCACGCCCTCGTTGAAGCGCGCCACCTGGAAGTCCGGGCGCGGATCGCGGCCCGGCTTCTCCAACTCGGCCAGCACATCCTTCACGGTGATGGCGCCGAACCTCTCGTCGGCCAGGGCCTCGGGGCGCAGGCTGCGGATCACATCGCTCTTGCCCATCACCTCGGTGATGGGGCGGGCCACCTTGTCCAGGATGCGTTGCACCAGGGGATAGGTCTCGGGGTGCACGCCCGAGAGGTCCAGGGGGTTGTCACCATCACGGATGCGCAGAAAGCCCGCGGCCTGCTCGAAGGTCTTGGGGCCCAGACCCGTCACATCCAGCAGCTGCTGGCGGTTGCGGAAGGCACCATGCGCATCGCGCCAGCGCACGATGGAGGCGGCCACCGTGCCCGAGAGGCCCGAGACGCGCGAGAGCAGCGGAGCCGAGGCGGTGTTCAGGTCCACGCCCACGGAGTTCACGCAGTCTTCCACCACCGTGTCCAGGGTCCGGGCCAGCTCGCTCTGGTTCACATCGTGCTGGTACTGGCCCACGCCGATGCTCTTGGGATCGATCTTCACCAGCTCGGCCAGCGGGTCCTGCAGGCGGCGGGCGATGGACACGGCGCCACGCAGGCTCACGTCCAGATCGGGCAGTTCCTTGGAGGCGAACTCGGAGGCCGAGTAGACGGAAGCACCTGCCTCGCTGACCACCACCTTCTGAATCTCGGTGCCGGGCGCGAGCTGCTGGATGCGCTTGATCAGGTCGGCCGCCAGCTTGTCGGTCTCGCGCGAGGCCGTGCCATTGCCGATGGCGATCAGGTTCACGCCATGCGTGGCCACCAGGCGCGCCAGGGTGTGGAGCGAGCCTTCCCAGTCCTTGCGCGGCTCGTGCGGATAGACCGTGCTGGTGTCCAGCACGCGGCCGGTATCGCTCACCACCGCCACCTTAACGCCGGTGCGTATGCCCGGGTCCAGGCCCATCACCACGCGCTTGCCGGCGGGTGCCGCCAGCAGCAGGTCGCGCAGATTCTCGGCAAAGACCTTGATGGCCACTTTCTCGGCCTCGTCGCGCAGGCGGGCGAAGAGGTCGCGCTCCAGGCTCATGCTGAGCTTGACCTTCCAGGTCCAGGCGATGGTCTTGCGGATCAGGGTGTCGCCGGCGCGGTTGGCGTGGCTCCAGCCCAGGTGGCGGGCGATGCGGCCTTCCGCCAGTCCCGGCTGGCCGGCCACCGTTTCCTCGTCCAGCACCAGCTTGGCGTCCAGGAACTCCTGGGTGCGGCCGCGGAACACGGCCAACGCGCGGTGCGAGGGCACGGTGCGGATGGGCTCGGCGTAGTCGAAATAGTCACGGAACTTGGCAATGTCCGGGTTGTTCTCGTCCTTACCCTCGCTGAGCTTGGACTGGAACAGGCCCTCGGCCCAGAGCCACTCGCGCAGCTTGCCGATCAGCACCGCGTCCTCGGCCCAGCGCTCGGAGAGCAGATCGCGCACCCCGTCCAGCACCGCGAAGCTGTCGGCGAAGCCCAGCTCGGCATTGATGAAGGCGGCGGCCTCGGCCTGCGGATCCAGCGTGGGGTCGGCAAAGAGCTTGTCCGCCAGCGGCTCCAGGCCGGCCTCGCGGGCAATCATGCCCTTGGTGCGGCGCTTGGGCTTGTAGGGCAGGTAGAGGTCTTCCAGCTCCTGCTTGGTGGGCGCGCCCAGGATGGCGGCCTGCAGTTCGGGCGTGAGCTTGCCCTGCTCCTCGATGCTCTTGAGCACCGCGGCGCGGCGGTCTTCGAGCTCACGCAGATAGCCCAGGCGCGCTTCCAGCTCGCGCAGCTGGGTGTCGTCCAGGCCGTCGGTGGCCTCCTTGCGATAGCGGGCGATGAAGGGCACGGTGGCGCCACCATCCAGCAGCTCCACGGCTGCGTTGACCTGGGCCGGGCGAACCTTCAGTTCCTCGGCAATTTGAAGCAGGATCTTGTCCAAAACAGCTCAAAACCTAGACGAAACGGGAAGCGCGGGAGTGTGCCATAGCCCCTGGTCAGGGCCATGCCCGGCTTGAGATCGGCTCAGCCTTGCGCGGCCAGCCAGCGGGCCGCCGCCGCACCCGCCACGCGACCGCTGGCCATGCTGGCGGTGAGCAGATAGCCGCCGGTGGGGGCTTCCCAGTCCAGCATCTCGCCGGCGCAGAACAGGCCGGGGCGGCGCTTGACCATCAGGCCCTCATCCAGATCCTCGAAGCGCAGGCCGCCGGCGGTGCTGATGGCCTCGGCCACCGGGCGCGGGGCGCGCAGGCGCAGGGGCAGGCGCTTGAGGCGCGCAGCAAGACAGGCCGGGTCCAGCATCTCCTCGCGGCTGAGCAACTCGTTAAGCAGGCCGGCCTTGAGCCCTTCGATGCCCAGGCGGCTCTTCAGATGGCTGGAGAGCGAGCGCGAGCCGCGCGGATGCGCCACCTCGGCCGCCACCTTGTCGGCGCTGCGGCCCGGCAGCAGGTCCAGCTCGATCAGGGCCTCGCCCTGCTCGGCGATCTCTTCGCGCAAGAGGGCCGAGGCGGCATAGATCAGCGAGCCCTCGATGCCGCTGGCCGTGATCACGAACTCGCCCTGGCGTTCGAAGCGGCGCGGCGTGGCGCCCCGCCCCGTGAAATGCAGGGCCACGGGCTTGACCGGCTGGCCGGCAAAGCGCTGGGCAAACACGGGGCTCCAGCCGGGCGCGTCCGCATGGGCGGCCGTGGGGCCGATGTCAAAGCCGCAGTTGGCGGCGCGCAGCGTCGCGATGTCCAGGCCCGCCTGGGCCTGCAGCAGGGGCGCCCAGGCGCCGTCCGAGCCCAGCTGGGGCCAGGACGCGCCGCCCAGGGCCAGCACGGTGACGCCGGGGCGCACGCACTGCTCCACGCCATCGGCCCCCTGCAGGCGCAGCGCGCCATCCTCGTTCCAGCCCAGCCAGCGCGTGCGCATATGAAAACGCACGCCCGCGGCGCGCAGGCGCGCCAGCCAAGCCCGCAACAGGGGCGCGGCCTTCATGTCCGTGGGAAAGACGCGGCCCGAGGTGCCGACAAAGGTGCTCACGCCCAGGCCCTCGGCCCAGGCGCGCAGGGCCGGGCCGTCAAAGGTGCGCAGCAGGGGCTCGATCCGGGACGCGCGCTCGCCAAAGCGCCCCACAAAGGGCTCGAAATCTTCGGAATGCGTGAGATTGAGCCCGCCCTTGCCGGCCAGCAGGAATTTGCGGCCCACCGAGGCCATGGCATCGCAAAGATCCACCTCCACGCCCGCCGCGCGCAGGGCCTCGGCCGCCATCAGGCCGGCGGGGCCGCCGCCGATGACCAGGGCCTGCGGGGCGGATGGGATGGGCTGGCTCATGGAAAACTCGTGCAGATGCGGGGCGCGACAGTGTGCCAGAAGCCCGCCGCGCAAGGGCTCAGACCTGCGGCCCCAGCTGGGACAGCATGTGCTGCTTGAAGGCCGCCGCGATGGGCGAGAGCTGCTTGCCGCGCGGCACCACCAGATACCAGCTGTTGGCAATGGGGAAGCCCTCCACCGGCAGCTCCACCAGATTGCCCGGCGCCATATGGGTCAGGGCCAGGCGGCTCAGGATGGCCAGGCCCAGACCGGCCGCCACCGACTCCTTGATGGCCTCGTTGCTGGCGATGGTGATGGATTTGTCCAGGCTCAGGCCCTGGGTCTCACAAAAGCGCTCGATGGCATGGCGGGTGCCCGAACCCGGCTCGCGCATCAGCCAGCGCTCGCCAGCCAGCGCCTTCCAGGGGATGCGACGGCGGCTGGCCAAGGGATGCTCGCGGGGCGCGATCACGACCAGCGGGTTCTCGGTCAGCAGGGTCAGCTCGATATCGAGCTCGCGCGGCGGGTGGCTGAAGACATAGAGGTCGTCCAGATTGTCCTGAAGACGGCGCCGGATCTCGGCCCGGTTGCCCACCTGGAACTCCACCTCCACCTGCGGATGCGCCTGGCAGAAGGGTCCCAGCAAACCCGGCACCAGGTATTTGGCCGTGGTCACCACCCCCAGGCGCAGGCGCCCCACCGAGAGCCCCGCCCGCTGGGCCAGACGCATCTCCAGCCGGTCCAGCACATCGAAGAGCTCGCGGCTGGTGGCCAGCAACTCCTCACCCACATCCGTCAGGTAGAGCTGCTTGCCGATCTGCTCGAAGAGCTGCACATCCAGGGCCTGGGCCAGCCGGGCCAGCTGGGTGGAGACCGTGGGCTGGGCCAGATGCAGCGCATGCGCCGCCTCGGTCACGCTCAGCCTCTCGGCCACGGCGCGAAAGACCTCCAGCTGACGGAAGGTGGTCTGGCGGGTGTGAAGCCGTTTTCGTATTGCCATTTGTAGATTTTGTCAGCCGAATAAATCTATTTTCACAAATTCACCGGATTTCCCAGAATTCGCTCCATCGCCGCACCACGGCCTCTCAGACGAAAGGTTCACACCATGAGCAAGACCCCCATCACCGTCGCCTACGGCGACGGCATCGGCCCCGAGATCATGCAAGCCACCCTGCGCGTGCTGGAAGCCGCGGGCGCCCACATTGCCCCCGAGGTGATCGAGATCGGCGAGAAGGTCTATCTGGCGGGCAATAGCAGCGGCATCGGTTCCAGCGCCTGGGAGTCCCTGCGCCGCACCCGCGTCTTCCTGAAGGCGCCCATCACCACGCCCCAGGGCAGCGGCTACAAGAGCCTGAACGTCAGCACCCGCAAGGCCCTGGGCCTGTACGCCAATTTGCGCCCCTGCATGGCCTACGCCCCCTTCGTGCCCACGCGCCACCCCGCCATGGATGTGGTGATCGTGCGTGAGAACGAGGAGGACCTGTACGCCGGCATCGAGCACCGCCAGACCGATGAGGTCTACCAGTGCCTCAAGCTCATCACCCGCCCGGGCTGCGAGCGCATCGTGCGCTATGCCTTCGAGTACGCGCGCCGCCAGGGCCGCAAGCGCGTGACCTGCTTCGTGAAGGACAACATCATGAAGCTCACCGACGGCCTCTTCCATCGCGTGTTCGAGGAGATCGGCGCGGAGTACCCGGACATCGCCCGCGACAGCATGATCGTGGACATCGGCGCGGCCCGCCTGGCGGACACGCCCGAGCGCTTCGACGTGATCGTCATGCCCAATCTCTACGGCGACATCCTCTCCGATGTGGCCGCCCAGATCGCCGGTTCGGTGGGCATGGCCGGCTCGGCCAATATCGGCGACCAGTGCGCCATGTTCGAGGCCATCCACGGCTCGGCCCCCGATATCGCGGGCCAGGATCTGGCCAATCCCTCGGGTCTGCTGAACGGCGCCATCCAGATGCTGCTGCACATCGGCCAGGCCGAGGTGGCCGAGCGCGTGCACAACGCCTGGCTGCGCACCCTGGAAGAAGGCCTGCACACCGCCGACATCTACCGCGAGGGCCAGAGCCACCAGCGCCTGGGCACCCAGGCCTTTGCCGACGCGCTCATTGCACGCCTGGGCAAAAAGCCCGAGGTCCTGAAGGCGGTGCGCTATGCCGAGCAGGCGCCCCTGCAGCTGCCGCGGCCCGAGCGCCGGGCGCCGCTGAACAAGCAGCTGGTGGGGGTGGACGTCTTCCTGCAGTGGCGCGAGGGCAGCCCCGAGCAGCTGGGCCCGCAGCTGCAGGCCCTGGCCGCGCCCGCCCTGCCCCTGCAGCTGATCACCAATCGCGGTGTCAAGGTCTGGCCCCAGGGCTTCCCGGAAACCTTCTGCGTGGACCACTGGCGCTGCCGCTTCAGCGCCACCGCCGGCCTGCTGGACTTCAAGGAAGTGCTGGCCCTGCAAGAACGTCTGCACGCGCAAGGCTTCGATGTGGTGAAGACCGAGAACCTCTACACCTTCGACGGCAGCCCCGGCTACGCCGCCGTCCACGGATGAGCGCCGACGAGCAAGCCCTGGCCCTGCTCACCCGGCACGGCAAGGCCGCCGTGCTGGGCCCGGTGGCCGGGGAGCTGGGCCTCACCCTGCGGCTGGTCGACGACTTCGACACCGACAGCCTGGGCACCTTCACCCTGGAGCAGCCGCGCCAGGGCAGCCAGTTCGAGGCCGCGCTCACCAAGGCCCGGCTGGCTTGCGAGCGCTCGGGCTGCCGCTGGGGCCTGGGCAGCGAGGGCAGCTTCGGGCCCGACCCGTACATGGGACAGGCGCCCTGGGGCGTAGAACTGCTGGTGCTGCATGACGCCCGGACAAACAGCCAGGTCCATGCGGTCGCCCAGGGGCCGGCCACGGCCTACCGGCAGGCCAGCGTCGCCAACCTTGAGGCGGTGCTGGCCTTCGCCAGCGAGATGGGCTTTCCGGCCCAGGGCCTGATCGTGGGGCGCTCGCACGAGCCCTGGTTCCACAAGGAGCTGCGCGATCTGGAGGCCCTGCGTGCGCAGGTGGCGCCGGCCCTGGCCCAGGGCGAGGTCTGGCTGGAAACCGATATGCGGGCCCACCGCAACCCCGCTCGCATGGCCATGATCGCCCAGGCCGGCCAGGCCCTGGTGCAGCGGCTGCGCGAGCGTTGCCCGCGCTGCGAGGCCAGGGGTTGGGGCCCGGTGGGCCTGATCACGGGCGCACGCTGCGAGTGCTGCGGCCACGAGACCAGCGCCGCGCGGGCCCAGCGCCTGCGCTGCCCCGTGTGCAGCCATGAGGCCGAGCAGGTGCTGCGCGAGACCGTGCCCGCCGCACGCTGCGAGCTGTGCAACCCCTGAGGCCGCTGCGCTCGCTCAGGCCTGGCGCAGGGCCTGGCGCAGCTGGGCCCCGATCTCGGGCCGCTCGCTGAAGGGGTCGCTGGGATTGCGGGCCTGCATCACATCTTCCAGCCGGGTCTGCACCCCGCCCAGGGCCTGGGGGTGGCTGAAGATGTAGAAGCGTCGCTGCTCCAGGGCCTCGAAGACCAGGGCCGCCACATCGGCCGCGCTGACCTTGCCAGAGGACACGGCCTTGTCGATCTGGGCCTGGGAGATCAGCTGGCTGCGCGAGGGCCGGCCGCCGGGCAGGTCCTCCGGGCGGTTGCGGTGGCTTTGCGAGATGCCGGTGGGCACGAAGTAAGGGCAGAGCACCGAGCAGTGGACCTGCTCGCTGACCAGGGCCAGGTCTTGATACAGGGTCTCGCTGAGCGAAACCACCGCATGCTTGCTCACGTTGTACACACCCATATTGGGCGGATTGAGCAGGCCGGCCATGGAGGCGGTGTTGACGATATGGCCCTCCCACTGCGGATCGGCCTGGGCCGCGGCCAGCATCATGGGGGTGAAGAGGCGCACGCCATGCACCACGCCCATCAGATTGACGCCCAGCACCCATTCCCAGTCGGCCAGGGTGTTTTCCCAGATCAGGCCGCCCGAGCCCACGCCGGCATTGTTGAAGACGAAGTGCGGGGCGCCAAAGCGCTGCTGCACCTCGGCCGCCAGGGCTTCCATGGAGTCCGCCTTGGCCACATCCACCTGGCATGCCAGCACGGGCACGCGGCCCTCGAACTCGGCGGCGGCGCGCGCCAGCGCGTCCGCCTGCACATCACAGAGCACCAGCTGCATGCCGCGGCCCGCGGCCAGGCGCGCCACCTCCAGGCCAAAGCCCGAACCGGCACCGGTGATCACGGCCGTGCGGCCCTGGAACTGTTTCATGCACGATCTCCTTGCGTGGCGGCGCGGTGCATATCGATATGGGCGATGCCGTCCTCGTCATAGGGGGCGGAACGGGTCTCGAAGCCCAGGCTGGCGTAAAAGCGCTCCAGATGCGCCTGGGCGCCGATGTCTATGCCCTGCCCCGGCCAGCGCGCCTCGCACTCGGCAATCGCCTGGCGCATCAGGGGCCGGCCCAGGCCGGCGCCGCGGGCGGCGGGCGCCACCACCACGCGGCCTATCATGGGCAGGGCCTGCGTATCGCCCTTGAGGCCGGGCGGCACGAGGCGGGCATACGCCAGCAAGCGACCCGCCGCGTCGCGACCTTCCAGATGCCAGCAGCCGGTGTCCCAGCCATCGGCGTCCAGATAGACGCTGCGCTGCTCGACAACAAAGACCTGGGCGCGCAGGGCCAGGATCTCGTAGAGGGCCTCGGGGCTCAGCTCGGCCAGGGGCCGGCAACGCCATTGCAGGACTTCACTCATTAGATGAGCCCCACCAGCTGCTTGCCGAAGTTGCGGCCCTTGAGCAGGCCTAGAAAGGCCTCGGGCGCGTTCTCCAGGCCCTGGGCCACGCTCTCGCGGTACTTGAGCTTGCCGGTGGCCACCAGGCCGCCCAGCTCCTTGAGCGCGGCGGGCCAGAGCTCCATATGCTCGGAGACGATGAAGCCCTCGATCTTCATGCGGTTGACCAGGATGAGCTGGGGCGCGCTCATGGGGATGGGCTCGCCGTTGTAGCCGGAGATCATGCCGCACATGGCCACACGGCTGAAGGCATTGGCGCGCAGCATCACCGCGTCCAGGATCATGCCGCCCACGTTCTCGAAATAGCCGTCAATGCCATTGGGGCAGGCGCTCTTGAGCGCGGCCGAGAGGCTGCGCGCATCGCGGTGCTCCTTGTAGTCGATGCAGGCGTCAAAGCCCAGCTCCTCCACCACATAGCGGCACTTGTCGGCCCCGCCGGCAATGCCCACGGCGCGCGCGCCGCGCACCTTGGCCAGCTGGCCCACGGCCCCGCCCACGGCGCCGCTGGCGGCGCTGACCACCACGGTCTCTCCCGCCTTGGGGGCGATGATCTGGGTCAGACCGTACCAGGCGGTGACGCCGGGCATGCCCACCGCGCCCAGATAGGCCGAGAGCGGGATATGGGTGGTGTCCACCTTCTGCAGCACGCCGCGCTGGCTGGCGTCCACCAGCTGGTACTCCTGCCAGCCGCCCATGCCCACCACCTTGTCGCCCACCTGGAAGTGCTCATTGCGCGAGGCCACGACCTCGCCCACGGTGCCGCCGATCATCACCTCGTCCAGCGGCTGGGGCTGGGCATAGCTCTTGCCCTCGTTCATGCGGCCGCGCATATAGGGGTCCAGGCTCAGGTAGTGGTTGCGCACCAGCACCTGGCCCTCGGCCAGCGCCGGCACCGGCGTGCTGACCAGGCGGAAGTTCTCGGCGCTGGGCTCACCTGCGGGGCGCGAGGCGAGCTGAATCTGACGGTTGATGAGGCTCATGCGGTGCTCCTGAAATGTTCTGGGTACAACAACGCTTCATTGGATCACGCCCCCCGCCGCAGCCCCGTCCCTTGGGTGACAGGCGCCAGCCCGCCGCGGCCCCGCATTGCAGGGAAATTTCGGGGGCGACACCCCCCTAATTCGTCAGCGGAATCCGAAAAACTGCTGCAAGATCACGTCAGCCCCATCAGAGGGTCGCTTTGACAAGAGCAGTCGCAAATCAGGGAGCGAGTTTCTTGTGGAGCTTTTCGATGCAGTTGTCCGACTTCAAGACCGCCACCAAGCTGGTGACGGCCTTTGTGCTGGTGGCCCTGATCGGTGCCGTGATTGGTGCTTTTGCGCTCTACAACATGAAGCGCATCGACGATGCCGACACCCGGCTCTATGAGCAGGAGCTGATCGGCCTGTCGCTGATGAAGGAGGCCAATGTGGAACGCCTGCGCGGCGTGGTCGCCCTGCGGGACGCCATGATCGCCACCACCGGCCAGGAGCGCGAAGAGGCCTTGCAGCGCCAGCAGCAGGCCCGCCAGCAGGTCGCAGCCCTGCTGGACAAGGCGGCCCCCCTGTTTGTGAGCGAGGCCAGCCGGCAAGGCCTGGAGCAGCTGCGCAAGGAGTGGGCCAATGACGAAAAGGTCACCGCGGCCATGAACCAGCTGGTGGGCCGTGCCGACCTGGCCACCTCCACGGAATCGCTCAAGTACCTCAAGGCCGAGTTGGTACCGCAAAGCCTGCGCATGGGCAACGCCATGCAGGATCTCTCCAAGCTCAAGGAGGAGGACGCGCACGCGGTATCCGAAGCCAACACCGCCTTGTATGAACGCAGCCGCAACGTCACCATCGTGCTGATCCTGCTGGGCGTGGCCGCGGGCGTTGCGCTGGGCCTGGGCATCAGCCGCCATGTGACCCGGCCCCTGGGTCAGGCCCTCATTGCCGCCCAGCGCATGAGCGAAGGTGATATGGGTCAGCGCCTTGAGGCGCAGGGCCGCGACGAGACCGCCCAGCTTTTGCAGGCCCTGGAGCGCATGCGCGCCGAGTTGCAGGGCATCGTCAGGACCGTGCGCGACAACGCCGAGAGCGTGGCCACGGCCAGCGCCGAGATTGCCCAGGGCAATGCCGACCTGAGCCAGCGCACCGAGGAGCAGGCCGCGGCGCTGGAAGAAACGGCCGCCACCATGGACGAGCTGGGCTCCACCGTGCGCAACAACGCCGACAACGCCCAGCAGGCCAATCAGCTGGCCCAGGGCGCTTCCGAGGTGGCCAGCCGCGGCGGTCAGGTGGTGGCGGATGTGGTGGCCACCATGCAGGGCATCAATGAGAGCTCACGCAAGATCGCCGACATCATCGGCACCATCGACGGCATCGCCTTCCAGACCAATATCCTGGCCCTGAATGCCGCGGTGGAGGCCGCCCGGGCCGGCGAACAGGGCCGCGGCTTCGCGGTGGTGGCCGGCGAGGTGCGCAATCTGGCCCAGCGCAGTGCCGAGGCGGCCAAGGAGATCAAGAGCCTGATCGGCGCCAGCTCCGAGCGTGTGGAACAGGGCACGGCCCTGGTCGACAAGGCGGGCCAGACCATGGACGAGGTGGTGACGGCCATACGCCGCGTGACCGACATCGTGGGCGAGATCAGCAGCGCCAGCGCCGAGCAGAGCAATGGGGTGAGCCAGATCGGTGAGGCCATCACCCAGATGGACAAGGTCACCCAGCAGAACGCCGCCTTGGTGGAGCAGAGCGCGGCCGCCGCCGAAAGCCTCAAGGTCCAGGCCCAGCAGCTGGTGCAGGCCGTGGCCTTCTTCCGCTGAAGGCGGGGCGCCGTCTCAGTCCTGCGCGCTGCGCAGGGTCTTGAGCTGGCGGCCCCGGCCGGGCAGGGCTTTCAGATACTTGAAGGTGCCCGTGGCGTGGGCGCAGAGCTTGCCGTCCTCGCCCAGCACCGAACCCTCGCAAAAGGCCATGGTGGTGGAGCGGTGCAGCAGCCGGCCCACGGCGCGCAGGCGGCCCTCGCCGGGGCGCATGAAGCTGGTCTTCATCTCCACCGTGACCACGCCAGGGCCGAAGCCCGGCTGATCGGCGTGGATGCTGCGGGCCGCATGCGCCATGGCCACGTCCAGCAGGGTCATGAGCACACCACCATGGGCCACCTCCCAGGAGTTGAGATGCGCCTGCCTGAGGTCCACCTGCAGCTCGGCCTGGCCCTCGGCCATGGCGTGCAGCTCCAGGCCTAGCTCTTCAACAAAGGGAATGTGGACGGGAAATTTCAGCGGTGGGGCGAGACTCATCGGCCTTGATCTTCAGCTTCCATGGATGGCACTGACGCCACCATCCACCGCCAGCACTTGGCCGGTGATGTGCTTGCCCGCCGCGGAGGCGAACAGCAGGGCGGCGCCCTTGAGGTCCTCATCATCGCCGATCCGGCCCAGGGGTGCGCCCGCGGCAATCTGCTGCTCGCCCACCGCGGCCAGCAGGCCGCGCGTCATCTTGCTGGGAAAGAAACCCGGTGCCAGGGCATTGACCGTGATGCCGTAGGCCCCCCACTCCCCCGCCAGCGCGCGGGTGAAGTTGACCACCGCCCCCTTGCTGGTGTTGTAGGCAATGGTCTTCATCATGGCCGGATTGCCGGCCAGGCCGGCGATGGAGGCCACATTGATGATGCGCCCCTGCCGCCGCGGGATCATGCTCAGCCGCGCGGCCTCCTGACTGATCACGAAGAGGCTGCGCACATTCAGGTCCATCACCTTGTCCCAGGCCTCCAGGGGATGGTCCTCGGCCGGCGCGCCCCAGGTGGCGCCCGCGTTGTTGACCAGGATGTCGATCTGCCCCAGGCGCTCCAGGGTCTGGGTGACGATGCCGCGGGCCTGATCCGCATCGGCCGCATCGGCCGCGATCCAGCGCGCATCGATGCCCCGGTCTTGCAGGCTGGCCATGGCCTGTTCCAGCTCCGGCGCCTTGCGTGCGCTGAGCATGATCTTGGCGCCGGCCTCGCCCAGGGCCTCGGCGATCTGCAGACCCAGGCCGCGCGAGCCCCCGGTCACCAGGGCCACCTGGCCGCTGAGGTCAAACAAGTCCTGCACGCGCTTGCTGCTGGTCATCGATCGGTCTCCTTGTGTGTATGAGGTCCAAGGCCGCAAGCGGCGGACGGTGGGGCTTCAGTACCAGGCATCCTGCATCTCGCGGCACAGCGCTTCGCGGCGCGAGACCACGGCTAGCCAGGCCTCGATCTTGGGCAGTTCGTAGGCATGGAAGTAGCGCGCGGCCGCCCGCTTGCCCTGGGCGAAGTCGCTGTCCACGCCCTCCACGGCCAGGGCCAGCTCCAGCCAGATCCAGGCCAGCACCACATGGCCGAAGGCCTGCAGATAGGGCGTGGCATTGGCCAGGGCCTCCTCGGGCTGGCCGCTGGCCCAGGCGTCCTTGGTGGCGCGGCCCAGGCGGGCCAGGGCTGCGGCCAGGCCATGGGCCAGCTCGCTCAGGCCCGGACGCTGCAGCGCGGCCTCGATGCTCTTGTTGATGCGGCCGGCCAGGGTCAGCAGGGCGCGGCCGCCCTCCATCACCACCTTGCGGCCCAGCAGGTCCAGGCCCTGGATGCCATGCGTGCCCTCGTGGATCATGTTCAGGCGGTTATCGCGCCAGTACTGCTCCACCGGGAAGTCGCGCGTGTAGCCATAGCCGCCCAGCACCTGGATGGCCAGGGAGTTGGCCTCCAGGCACCACTCGCTGGGCCAGCTCTTGGCAATGGGGGTCAGCACTTCCAGCAGCCGGCCCGCCTCGGCCGCGGCCTCGGGCTCGGCGGTGTGCAGCTCATCCACCAGGCGCGCGCAGAAGAGCGCCAGCGCCAGCCCGCCTTCCACATAGCTCTTCTGGGCCAGCAGCATGCGCTTGACGTCCGCATGCTCGATGATGGGGCGCTGCGGCGATGCGGCATCCTTGCCGGCCGCGGTCATGGCCCGGCCCTGCGGCCGCTGCCGCGCGTACTCCAGGCTGGCCTCGTAGCCGGCATAGCCCAGCATCACCGCGCCCAGGCCCACGCCGATACGGGCCTCGTTCATCATGTGGAACATGCACTTCAGGCCCTCGCCCGGCCGGCCCACCAGATAGCCCACGGCACCGGCACGCCCGCCCGGTGTGAAGCGGCCTTCGCCGAAGTTCAGCAGGCAGTTGCTCGTGCCGCGGTAGCCCAGCTTGTGGTTCAGGCCGGCCAGCACCACATCGTTGCGCTCGCCGCTGAGCTCACCCGAGGCATCCACTATTTGCTTGGGCACGATGAAGAGCGAGATGCCGCGCGTGCCGGGCACGAGCTGACCATCCGGCCCCGGAATCTTGGCCAGCACCAGATGCACGATGTTCTCGGACATCTCATGCTCGCCGCCAGAGATCCACATCTTGTGGCCGCGCAGGCGGTAGCGCGGGCCCAGCGGGTCCTGCTCGAAGTCGGCCCCGTCGGGCTCGGCCCGCGTGGCGATGTCGGAGAGCGAGGAGCCGGCCTGAGGCTCGGACAGGCACATGGTGCCGAACCAGCGGCCCTCGAACTCCCGGCGCGCAAACACCTCGCGCTGGCGCGCGCTGCCATGGGCCATCAGCAGATTGGCATTGCCCTGGGTGAGCATGGCGTAGCCGCTCATGGCCACGCTGGCCTTGCTGATGAAGCTCTGCGCCGCCATCTCGATCACGCAGGGCAGCTGCATGCCGCCCCAGGCCTCGTCCTGGCTGGCGGCCAGCAGGCCCGACTCGGCATAGGCCCGCATGGCCGCGTGCGTGGGCTCGGGCAGATGCACACGCTCGCCGTCGAAATGCGGCTCCTGCTGATCGGCCAGGCGGTTGTAGGGCGCGAACTTCTCGCGCGCCAGCTTCTCGGCCAGGTCCAGCACCGCGCCATAGGTCTCGGCGCTGTGCTCGGCAAAGCGAGCACGCGTGTTGAGCTGCTCAACGCGCAGCCAGTCATTGAGCAGAAAGTCCAGGGTCTGGCGCATGCGCGCCTCCTTCAGCGGCCAGAGGCCTTCAGAGCACCTCGAAGACGCCGGCCGCACCCATGCCGCCGCCGATGCACATGGTCACGCACACGCGCTTGGCGCCGCGGCGCCGGCCCTCGATCAGGGCATGGCCCGTGAGGCGCTGGCCCGAGACGCCATAGGGATGGCCCAGGGCGATGGCGCCGCCGTTCACATTCAGGCGCTCCATGGGAATGCCCAGGGTGTCGGCGCAGTA
Organism: Roseateles asaccharophilus; assembly: GCF_004362405.1. Classification (GTDB taxonomy): domain Bacteria; phylum Pseudomonadota; class Gammaproteobacteria; order Burkholderiales; family Burkholderiaceae_C; genus Kinneretia; species Kinneretia asaccharophila. Next base: position 87,847 of record NZ_SNXE01000010.1, on the reverse strand, counting down.
GAGCACCTGCACGGCAAAGGCCTCATTGAGTTCCCAGAGGTCGATGTCGGCCACGCTCAGGCCCAGCTTCTTCAGCACCTTGGGCACGGCAAAGACGGGGCCTATGCCCATCTCGTCGGGCTCGCAGCCGGCCACGGCAAAGCCCAGGAAGCGGCCCAGGGGCTTGAGGCCATGGGTCTCGGCGTAGTGCTCGCTCACCACCACGCAGGCCCCGGCGCCATCGCTGAACTGGCTGGCATTGCCGGCACTGACCACGCCACCCGGCAGGGCGCTGCGCAGATCCTTGATGCCTTCGTAGGTGGTGCCTTCGCGCAGACCCTCGTCTGCGCTGAGGGTGACCGACTTCGTCATCAGTCCCATGAGCTTGTCGGCCACGCCCATGGTGGTGGTCACGCTGATCATCTCCTCGGCAAACTTGCCCGCGGCCTGAGCGGCGCAGGCCTTTTGCTGGCTCGCCGCGCCGTACTGGTCCATGCGCTCGCGGCTGATGCCGTAGCGCTGGGCCACGTTCTCGGCGGTCTGCAGCATGCTCCAGTAGATCTCGGGCTTGTGCTCGCGCAGCCAGGACTCCTGCAGCATGTGCTTGTTCATCTCGTTCTGCACGCAGGAGATGCTCTCGGCACCGCCGGCCACAAAGACCTCGCCCTCGCCCGCGATGATGCGCTGGGCCGCCAGGGCCAGGGTCTGCAGCCCGCTGGAACAGAAGCGGTTGATGGTCATGCCGGACACCGTCACCGGGAGTTCGGCACGCAGGGCGATCTGACGCGCGAAATTGCTGCCGCAAGCCCCTTCGGGGAAGGCGCAGCCCATCAGCACATCCTCCACGGCGCCGGGCTCGATGCCGGCGCGCTCCACGGCGGCACGCACCGCGTGCCCGCCCAGGGTGGCGCCATGGGTCATATTGAAAGCGCCCTTCCAGCTCTTGGCCAGAGGGGTGCGTGCGGTCGAGACAATCAGGGCTTGGCTCATGATGGCGGCTCGCTTGAATTCGTTGTCAGGTAAAGGACTTGCCCTCGGCAAGCAGGCGCTTGATCAGCGGCGCCGGTTCCCAGAATGCGGCGTCGTCGGCCGGGTTGCGGGCAAAGCGCTGCATGGCCTGCACCACATTGAAAAGGCCCACGGTGTCGGCATAGCACATGGGACCACCGCGCCACAGCGGGAAGCCGTAGCCGGTCAGGTAGACCATGTCCACATCGGAGGCGCGCTGAGCAATGCCCTCCTCCAGCAGATGGGCGGCCTCGTTCACCAGGGCGAAGACCAGGCGCTGCACGATCTCCTCGTCGCTGATGGCGCGGGGCTTGGCGCCGATGGCCTCACGGTGCTTGGACAGCAGGGCCTCCACCACGGGCGAGGGAATGGCTTCGCGCTTGCCGGGCTGGTAGTCGTACCAGCCCGCGCCCGTCTTCTGGCCGAAGCGGCCCAGCTCGCACAGGCGGTCGGCGCTGGCCGAGTAGCGCAGATGGGGCTTTTCCACATAGCGGCGCTTGCGGATGGCCCAGCCGATGTCATTGCCGGCCAGATCGCCCATGCGGAAGGGGCCCATGGCAAAGCCGAACTGCTCCACCGCGCGGTCCACCTGCTGGGGCGTGCAGCCCTCATCCAGCAGGAACCCTGCCTGGCGGCTGTACTGCTCGATCATGCGGTTGCCGATGAAGCCATCGCACACGCCCGAGACCACCGCGGTCTTCTTGATCTTCTTGGCCAGGGCCATCACCGTGGCCAGCACATCCTTGGCGGTATGCTCGCCGCGCACCACCTCCAGCAGCTTCATCACATTGGCCGGGCTGAAGAAATGCAGGCCCAGCACATCCTGCGGGCGCTGGGTGAAGGCCGCGATTCTGTTGACGTCCAGGGTCGAGGTGTTGGTGGCCAGGATGGCGCCGGGCTTCATCACCGCGTCCAGCTGCTTGAACACCGCCTCCTTGACCGAGAGCTCCTCGAACACCGCCTCGATCACCAGATCGGCCTCGCGGATGTCCTCATAGCTCAGGGTGCTGGACAGCAGGGCCATGCGCTGCTGGTACTTGTCTTCCTTGAGCTTGCCCTTCTTGACCTGGGCCTCGTAGTTCTTGCGGATGGTGGCGATGCCGCGGTCCAGCGCCTCCTGCTTGGTTTCCAGCAGGGTGACGGGCAGGCCGGCGTTGAGGAAGTTCATCGCGATGCCGCCGCCCATGGTGCCGGCACCGATGACCGCCACCTTGGCGATGGGGCGCTGCGGCGTGTCTTCGGGCACATCACCGATCTTGCTGGCGGCGCGCTCGGCGAAGAAGGCGTGGCGCAGGGCCTTGGACTCGGGCGTCTGCATCAGGGCGGCAAAGCCCTCGCGCTCCACCCGGATGCCTTCCTCAAAGCTCTTGCTAAACACGGACGCCGCGACCGCCTCCAGGCAGCGCAGCGGTGCCGGGAAATTGCGGCTCTGCGCGCCCACCATATTGCGGGCGAACTGGAAGAAGGCCTGGGGCTCGGCATGGCGCGCCCTGAGCTCGCGCACCTTGGGCAGGGGGCGCTGGGCGGCCACTTCCTGGGCAAAGGCGATGGCGCCGGCCAGCAGATCACCCTCGATGATCTTCTGGAACAGCTTTTGTCCCGGCACCTGGGCCAGCAGTTCGCTGGCCACCGGCTCGCCCGAGACGATCATGTTCAGCGCCGGCTCCACGCCCAGGGCGCGCGGCAAGCGCTGGGTGCCACCGGCGCCCGGCAGCAGGCCCAGCTTGACCTCGGGCAGCGCGATCTTGGCGCCCGGCGCGGCCACGCGGTAGTGGCAGCCCAGGGCCAGCTCGAGACCGCCGCCCATGCAGACGCTGTGGATGGCGGCCACCACCGGCTTGCTGCAGTTCTCCACCACCGCGATCAGGGAGGGCAGATTGGGCTCGGCCATGGCCTTGGGCGAGCCGAACTCCCGGATGTCCGCCCCGCCCGAGAAGGCCTTGCCGGCCCCGGTGATGAGCACGGCCTGCACCGCGGCGTCGGCCTCGGCCCGGGCAATGCCCTCGGCCGTGGCGCGCCGGGTCTCGAAGCCCAGGCCGTTGACCGGCGGGTTGTTCAGGGTGATCACGGCGATCTCGCCGCGGACCTCGTAGCTTGCAGTCATGCTGAAGACCCCTTCCTTGTGCTGTGCTGGCGCCGCGCCGGCTCGGGGCCGAGCCGGAAAGAGCGGCGCCAGGAAAAGAACGATCGTTCGATTCTAGGCAGGCTTCAGCGCCATGCACTGTCCCTGTCGTGACAGGGCGGGCCGGAAGGCCCGGCAAGGCGGGTGGGGCCAGGACTTGCCCGGCGCCGCGGATCAGCGCCGCGGATTCAGGATCTGGGTCGGCGCGAAGGGATCACGCGCTTCCTTGCCGCTCTTGGCCTCGCCGGGCGGCAGGGGCAGGAACACCTCAGCCGCCGTGCGACCGGCCTCAGGCGTGGCGCCGCCATGGGGGCGGGCACCGTGGGCGGCTCCATGCAGGCGCAGATCGGCCAGCTCACGCTGGAGCTGCTCCACCTGACGCCGCGCCTGGCTCACCTGTTGCCCGACTTGCTGGCGCGCCTGATCCAGGTGCTGGATCCGGTGGGTGGCCTCACGCAGGCGCCGGCCCAGCCACACAAACACCAGCCCAGCGCCCAGGGCAGCGCCTCCCAGACCAGCGCCCAGCAGCGTCAAACCCTGCATGCCTTCCATCGTGTCTCCCTCTGACGCGGAGCGCGCAAAAACTGCGGTCCGCACTGCAATGTAGCCGCCCGGCGCCGCCTGCACACCGCTAGTTCTAGGGCCGGCCGTTCAGCGCGGACGACGATGTGTCGTAGTGCGCACAGGGCTGATCCATAAAGGCGGTCCAGGCCGCGCGCAGGCGCAGCAGCTCGGCCGCCACGCTGTCGTCGGCCCGCTGGGCGACGCGCTCGGGATCGAAGACCTCCGGCAAGGCCGCGGCGTCAGTCACCCCAGCCGGGCACTGGGCCTCGACAAAGGCCAGGGCATGCTGCTGCACCAGGTTCTCGCGCATGCGCTGGGACTGCAGGCGCAGGGCCGCGGCCGCCCGATTCAGGGCGCACAGGCCGGCGTGGCTGCCCTGCAGCAAGCCGCCCCACTCGGCCAGCTCGCTCTGCCAGGCGCCCGGTCCGCCCTCCAAGGCCTGCTCCAGGCTGCTGGCCAGCAAACTGGCCAGGCGCGGCGGGGCACGCCGGGCCGCGGTGAGCGCCTGCAGACAGGCCGACAGCCCGGGAGCCCCTCCCGGCCCTGCGCCACTGCCGGCCTCGAAACTCAGCTCGGCCAGCTCGGGCTGGGCCAACAGCAGCCATGTGCGCGCCAGCTTGGCCAGCTCGGTGTTCAGCACCGCCAGCTCGGCCGCCAGGCGCAAGCCGCGATCGCGCTGGGTGTGCCAGGCGCCCTCGGGCCGCCCCAGGCGCAGCTCGGCCGCCATGCCCGCCGCCACGGCCGGCCCCTGCGTGCCCATGGCGGCCATGCCGCCCCCCTGCCCCCCCAGCTGCAAGAGCAGGGCCTGACCCGCCTGCTGGCGCAGCGCCTGGGCGCAGCGCAGCAAGGGCGCGCAGCTTTGATGCAGCCGCTGCCTCAGGCTGCTTGGCCCGGCGGGCTGGAGCTCGCTGCGGGCCAGCAAGGGACAGACGGGGTGTTGCTCGGCCAGATCCAGCAGACGCCCCAGCAGGCCGAGCAGCTCCTCCTCGATCAGGCCCAGGGCGCGACGGATCTGCAGCTGCAACACGGTGTCCAGCACATCCTGGTCGCTGCAGCCCCCATGCACATGGGCGGCGGCCCGGGGGTCGAACAGGGCCACGTTCTCGCGCAGGCGCCGCACCAGGGGTGAGACCAGACTGCCCTCACGGCCGCTGGCCGCGACCAGGGCGGCCACGTCATAGAGCTCGGCCCGGCACAGGCTGGCAATGGCCTGGGCCGCCGACGGCGGGATCAGGCCCTGCCGTGACTGGGCGCGGACCAGGGCCGCCTCGTAATCCATCACGGCCTGAACCAGGCCTTGCTCGCCCAGCAGGGCCTGCATCTCGGGCGTGGACAGAAAAGCCTCGCTTGCCAACACGGGTCGCCCTCTCATGGCTGCCTGTCAACCATGCTAGCGAGGCGCTGCGCCCCCGGGGCATGGACAAACCCGCACAGGGATAGCGAGCAGGCCCGCCGCCAAGCGCCGCACAAAGAAAAACCGCGGCCGGCCCTGAGGGCTGGCGGCGGCTTGGACGGCGAGGCGGGTCCGCCTCAGCGCGACGCTCAGGCGGCGGCGGTGGCGGCCGCGTCGGCGTGCTGCTGAGCCAGGCGGCTCATATTGCCCAGCGAGACGCGGTGCATCTCGATCAGGGCGCCGATGCCGTTGCGGAAGATCTCCACCACCTTGGCGTCTTCCAGCTTGGCCAGCTTCTCTTCGTTGACGGCCAGGAAGCCGTCCACGTCCAGCTTCTCGCCATTGGGCAGGGTGGCTTCGAAGCGCATGTCCTGCAGCAGGTCCAGCTTCAGCAGCTCTTCGCAGAACAGGCGGGTGCGCTCGGCCTCGCGCTCGAAGTTCTCAAGGAAGCTGCGGGCGTTCACGGTGAACTCGCTGGGCTGGCCATCGGCGGCGAACAGCGAGGTGCCCTCGGTCTCCGAGAAGCCCTTCCAATCGGCGTCAAAGCACACGGCCACCTGGTCGCCGCTGTCGATGCGGGCCATGGCGAAGGGGTAGCGGCGCACATAGGCCGGCAGGTAGTTGGCCTTCCAGGCGCCGTCCTTCACGAACAGATTGCTGCCCGGCTTCAGGCCGAACACCGCCAGCGGGGCGATGGCCTGGGGGGCGCCGTCCTTGCCGGCCTCGCCCACGCGCACGAACACGATGGGGTATTCCTTGCAGGCTTCATTGAATTCCACCGCGGCCAGGAACACCGAATTCAGGCTGGCAGCGCGCTCCACCGTCGGCAACTCGGCCTTCAGGCGCAGGTTCTTGTGCTGCTCACGATCCAGCGGCACCAGATTGCCGTACATCGGGGGGTTGCTCATTTCTCGTCATCTCCGTCTTCATCCGCCAGTCGCGTGACCAGCACCTTGTCCACACGTTTGCCGTCGAGATCCACGACCTCGAATCTCCACGCGCCCCACTCCACCGCATCGGTCGTGCGCGGCAAGCGCCCCAGCAGCAGCATGATCATGCCGGCCAGGGTGTTGTAGCGCCCACGATCCTCTTCGGGCAGTTCCTTGATACCCAGGCGGTCCTTCAGCTCGGGCACCGGGATCAGGCCATCCATCAGCCAGCTCCCGTCCTCGCGCCGCACCGCCCAGGCTTCACCATCGCTCGGGGCCGAGAACTCGCCCGCGATGGCTTCCAGCACATCGCGCAGCGTGATCACGCCCTGCACCTCACCGTACTCGTCCACCACGAACACCAGCTGGGCGTCCGAACCGCGGAAATGCTCCAGCAGCTCCATGCCCGAGAGCGTCTCGGGCACGAAGATCGGGGCCTCCAGGTCTTCAGCCAGCGAGAGCGGCTGGCCCGCCAGCACACGCTGCAGCAGATGCTGGGCCGAGACCACGCCCACCACATCGGTCAGACCGCCGCGGCACACCGGGTAGCGGCTGTAGCCATGGGCCTTGAGCATCTCCAGCACCGGGCCGGCGCCGTCCTCGATGTCCAGCCAGGCGATCTCGGCGCGCGGAATCATCATGGAGCCCACTTGGCGCTCGTCCAGGCGGAACACATTGCGCACCATCTGGTGCTCCTGCTCCTCGATCACGCCCGCGTCCAGGCCCTCTTCCAGGCTGGCCGCGATTTCCTCTTCCGTCACGCCGCGCTGCACCTTGCCGCGCAGGCCCAGCAGGCCCAGGGTGGCATCGGTGGAGAAGCTCAGCAGCTTGACCAGGGGGCGTGCGACCAGGGAGAGGAACTCCATGGGCGGCGCCACCAGGCGGGCCACGGTCTCGGGATAGATCTGGCCCAGGCGCTTGGGCACCAGCTCGCCAAAGATGATGGTCAGCACCGTCAGAATCACCACCACCAGGCCGGTGGCGCTGAGCTGGGCCGCGCGCTCGGGCATGCTCAGCACGCCCTGCAGCCACAAAGCCAGGGGGCCGGAGAAGGCCGCCTCACCCACGATACCGTTCAGCACCCCGATGGAGGTGATGCCGATCTGCACCGTGGACAGAAATTTGGTCGGGTTCTCGTGCAGGTCCATGGCGGCCTGCGCGCCTGATTCGCCGCCCTCAACCATCACCTGCAATCGCGCCTTGCGGCTGGCGGTGAGCGCCATCTCCGACATGGCGAAGAGGCCGTTGAGAAGAATCAGGAAGATAACAAGAGCAGTGTCCATCGAGAGCGCGCCGTCCAGGGTTTTCCCGCAGTCGCGCCGGTTTTTCAGAAGGCCGCAAGGGTAGCAGAAGCGCATGACGCTTCAGACAGCACAATCCCGCTATGCACTACCTGATCGGCGACCTACAAGGCTGCTGCGACGCTTTCGAGCGCCTGCTGGCCACCCTGGACTTCTCCCCCTCGCGCGACCGGCTCTACCTGCTGGGCGACCTGGTCAACCGCGGCCCGGCCTCCCTGGCCACCCTGCGCCGCCTGCAGGGCCTGGGCGGCGCCGCCACCTGCCTGCTGGGCAATCACGATCTGCATCTGCTGGCCATGGCCGCGGGCGTGCGCAAGCCCCACAAAGGCGACACCGCCCAGGAGATCCTGAGCGCCCCCGACCGCGAGGCCCTGCTGGACTGGCTGCGCCAGCAGCGCATGGCCTGCTTTGCCCAGGGCTGGCTGATGGTGCATGCCGGCGTGCTGCCGGCCTGGAGCACCGAGCAGACCCTGGACCTGGCCGCTGAGGTCGAGGCCCTGCTGCGCGGCCCCGAGCTGGCCGAGTTCCTGCCCCAGATGTACGGCAATGAACCCGAGCGCTGGGACGAGGGCCTGCGGGGCGTGCCGCGCCTGCGCTGCATCATCAACGCCCTGACCCGGCTGCGCTTTTGCGACGCCCAGGGTCGCATGGACTTCAAGACCAAGGACGGCGCCGACGCCGCGCCCCCGGGCTATATGCCCTGGTTCGACGTGCCCGGCCGGCGCAGCGCCGGCACGCCCATCGCCTTCGGCCACTGGTCCACCCTGGGCCAGCTGCTGCGCCCCGACCTCGCCGCGCTGGACACCGGCTGCGTCTGGGGCGGCCAGCTCAGCGCCCTGCGCGTGGACGGCGGCCGCCGCGAACTCATCCAGGTCGAATGCGCCCAGGCCCAGGTGCCGGGAGGCTAGAATGCGGGCCGCGCGTCTGCAAGGGATGCGCGTCAAGTCAAGCAAGCGTGGCCGAGTGGTTTAAGGCAACGGTCTTGTTCAATGACCGCCAACGGCGGGCATTGCGCCGAAGTTCATGTCGCGCTAGCGACGTGAACGCAGGCAAAACCAGCGGCTCGCCACCAGCTTGCCTCTAAAATTTGCGACTGAATCCGGAGACGTGGCCGAGTGGTTTAAGGCAACGGTCTTGAAAACCGTCGAGGGCTTATACCCCTCCGTGAGTTCGAATCTCACCGTCTCCGCCAAGATCCGCGCTCGCACATGCCGTTTACTAGGCGGCACCCGCATGCCGCAGCGCATGCGGCCAGTCCCTCGGGCGCCCGAATCCAGCCCGCCCCGCCCTCAATCCCCCACCGTCTGCAACGCCGCAGAGTCCAGCACCTGCACCGCCGCCCCCTCTTGCGCCAGCGCCAGCCGCAGGCCTCTGGCGACGCGCTCGGGCGTGATGGGGCGCCAGGCCGCCGGGATCAGGCCGGCGACGGGGCGCATGAGGCGCAGTGCCCATTGCTCGCCGCGGCGCGCCGGCTGGCCCAGGCTGGCGCGTTCGCCGTCCAGCAGGGAGGGCCGCGCGATCACCAGGCGCTCGAAACCCAGCGCGACCAGGGCAGCCTCGGCCTCGCCCTTGACCCGGTTGTAGAACACCGATGAGCGCGGGTCGGCGCCGAGCGCGGAGACCAGCGCGCAACGCCTGGCACCGGCCTGCCGGGCGGCACGGGCCACCGTGAGCACGGCGTCGAAGTCCACCGCCCGAAACGCAGCCTGGGAGCCGGCCTGGGCGATGGTGGTGCCCAGCGCGATGAACACCTGGCCGGGCGCGGGCAAGGCGGCAAAGCTGGCGGGCTGGGCATAGTCGACCAGGGCGGTCTGCACCGGCAGGCTCGGGGCGGGCCGGCGCAGCAGGGCCAGCACGGGCGGCACGGGCCTCTCCTGGCCACGCTGTTGGCCAAGCTCCCACAGCAGCGCGCGACCGACCAGGCCGCTGGCGCCGGCCAGCCAAATCAAGGGGGTGGGCGTATCAGGCATGGGCACGATTGTGCGAGAACCGGGCCCGGCCTGGGCGGGAGTGCGCCGGCTCCTGCGGCTCCCGCGGCGAGGGCCCGCGCGATGGCAGGGCGGCGGGATGAGGCGCAAGGAAGGGATCGCGGCTGCCCGCCGCCCATGCGGCAGCCCGCGCTAGCATGCCGATGCAGATTGAGGGATTTCCCCTCAAACCCCGGAGCCCCGAGGCGGCCACCATGAGCGTCATCCCATCACGCCTCAAGCAGGAGTTCGACTCATGAGCAGCAACACAGACCAGGATCCCAGCAAGCAACCCCGGCCCGACGCGGCGGAGTTCAACGCCTTCTTTCCCTCGGCGTACACGCTGCAGCAGTTCACCAGCCCGCGCACGCCGCTGGAGGGCGACAGCTATCCCGAGCCCTATCGCGGCCCGCTCAAGGTGCTGGTGATTGCCGCCGACGAGCGCTATCTGCCCACCGACACGGGCAAGCTCTTCTCCACCGGCAACCATCCGGTGGAGACCCTGGTGCCCATGCACCACCTGGACCGCGCCGGCTTTGAGTTCGAGATCGCCACGCTCTCGGGCAACTCGGTCAAGTTCGAGATGTGGGCCATGCCGCATGAAGAGGCGGCCATCGTGGATCTGCACCGCCGCTACCTGCCGCAGTTCCAGGCCCCGCGCCGGCTCGCTGAGATTGCCGATGCGCTGGAGCGGGGGCAGTCGGATTACGCGGCGGTCTTCATCCCCGGCGGCCATGGCGCCCTGATCGGCCTGCCATGCAGCGAGGCCGTGGCGCGGGTGTTGCGCTGGGCCATGGCACGCGAGCGGCACGTGGTCTCGCTGTGCCACGGTCCGGCGGCCCTGCTGGCGGCCGGCGCCTTTGGCGAGCAGCCCTCCCCCTTTGCTGGTTACGCGATCTGCGCCTTCCCCGACGCGCTGGACCGCCAGACCCCGGCCCTGGGCTATATGCCCGGCGGCCTGACCTGGTTCTTCGGCGAGCAGTTGCAGGCCCAGGGCCTGCGCCTGCTGAACAGCGATGTGACGGGTGCGGTGCATCAGGACCGCAAGCTGATCACCGGCGACAGTCCCTTTGCCTCCAACGCCCTGGGCCAGCTGGCGGCGCGCGCCCTGCTGGACGAGATGGCGCGCCAGACGCTGGGCTGAGCGGCGTGAGCAGCGCGGAGCACGGCATGCAGGCCCTGGTGCGCTGCGTTGCAGCCATCGAGCGCAGCGACACCATCGCGGGCCTGGCCCGGGCGGTGCGGGCCTTCGCCCAGCCCCTGGGCTATGACCGCTTTGTGCTGTACTCCGCCACGCCCACGCGCGCCGAGCTGATCGAGGAGCTCTACTGGGTGGAGGGCGACTGGCTGGGCGATGGCACGGTGGTGGATGTGAAGACCTATCTGCGCCACTGCCCGGTCAACCACCACATCCTGGAAACCGAGCAGCCCTTCTTCTGGACCAAGCGCGGCGAACGCGGCGCCGAGACCTACCGCATCGTCCACACGCCGCGCGGCCCGGGCATACATGGTCTGCAGGTGCCGGTGTTCGGCCCGCATGGGCTGATGGGCGCCATCAGCTTTGGCGGCCGCCATATCGACGACGCCCTGGCCACCCGCCTGGCGCTCAGCCTGGTGGGTCAGGCCGCGCTGCGCCGCGCCAGCGCCCTGGCCCGGCCCCTGGTCGCCGCGACGCAGCCCGGCACGCTCACCGAGCGTGAACGTGCCGTGATGCGCTGGATGGCGGCGGGCAAGCGCCAGGCCGAGGCGGCCAGCCTGATGGGCATCTCGGAGCGCACGGTGGAGAACCATCTGCGCCGCGTGCGCCGCCGCCTGGGGGCCAGCACCACGGCCGAGGCCGTGCGCATGGCCATACGGGCGGGGGAGATTGCGGCCTGAAGCACCGGAAAACGGCTGCCGTCAAGCCTTGTGTTTGGTTCTCGCCAGATTGGCAACACGGCTATCCCGAGTCCCACAGCAGGATTTCTCGATACGGTTCAGATCGGCTATACCGGACATGCGCGCCGCAATTTTCTGGCTGCGCAGGAGCGTGCCCCATGTCGAGCCATCGCCAGACCCGCAGCCTCCACCCCGGCTCCGTGCGGCGCCGTCTGCGAGACGCCCCGCGCTTGAGCCTGCTGGCCCTGCTGTGCGCCGGCCCGGTGGGGCCGCTCCTGGCCGCGCCGGCCGCGCTACCCAGTGGTGCCCAGCTGCTCAGCGGTCAAGGCCAGGTGAGCAGCACGGCCGAGGGCCTGCGAATCACGCAACAAAGCCAGCGCCTCGCCCTGGACTGGCAGCAGTTCAGCATAGGCAGCGGGCGCAGCGTGGAGTTCGTCCAACCCGGTCGCAGCGCCGTGGCGATCAACCGGGTGCTGGGCACCGAGGTGTCCACCATCCAGGGCACGCTCAAGGCCAATGGTCAGGTCTTTCTGCTCAATCCCAACGGCATCTGGTTCACCCCCAGCGCTCAGGTGAATGTGGGCAGCTTGGTGGCGTCCACACTGAGTCTGCAGTCCGAGGACCTGACGGCGGGCCGTTACCGCTTCGAGGGGAGTAGCCGCGCCTCTATCATCCACGAGGGCAGCATTCAAGCGAGCAGCGGCGGCGCTGTTGCGTTGCTGGCGGCCCGTGTGATCAACAGCGGAACCATCCAGGCCCCGGCCGGCCAGGTGGCGCTGGGAGCGGGGAGCCGCACCACGCTGGACCTGGGCGGGCCCGTGCTGCTGCAAGTGGACAACGAGACCCTGGAAACCGAGATCAGCCAGGGTGGCGCCATCCGCGCCGATGGCGGGCGCATCTGGCTCAAGGCCCAGGCCGCAAACGCCCTGACGGCCAGCGTCATCAACCACAGCGGCATCACCGAGGCCCAGTCCCTACACAGCGGCGCCAATGGCGAGATCATCTTGTTCGCCCACGGAGGCGTGCTGAATCTGGATGGCTCGATCAAGGCGCCGGCCGGCTTCGTCGAAACCTCGGGGCAGGTGTTCCACAGCCGCCCGACAGCCCAGGTACAAGCCGCCCGCTGGCTGCTGGACCCGGTCAATCTGGACATAGACGCGAGCCTGGCCTCGACCGTGGTCAGCGCCCTGGGCAGCGGCGATGTGACGCTCACCACCACGGGCAGCTGTACGGGCGTCACCTGCACCGGCACGGGTAGCGAGGGCAATATCACCGTGAGCTCGCCCGTCGCCTGGTCCTCCAACAACACGCTCACCCTGCAGGCTGACAACAATATCAACGTCAACGCGGCGCTCACCCACACGGGCACCTCGGCAGGCGGCGTGATCTTTCTCTATGGTCAGGCCAGCGCCGAGGGCGGCAGCAGCAACTACAGCGCCAGCGCGGCCGTGAGCTCACCCTCGGTGCAATGGCGCAAGGGCAGCGATCAGGCCAGCCTGCGCTACGCCATCAAGGACGGCAACTATTTCCTCGGCAACAAGTACATGGAGCTGGGGGTGTGCGGCCCGGCCAGCAGCGCGTGCTCCAGCGGCAGCAGCGGCGGCAAGTTCGGTACCACCAACAAGCCCTCCCTGTTCTTCGGTCGATCCACCGGCGCTGGCGTGGGCATGACGGGCGACGCCGACGGCTTTGGCAGCGGCGCCGATCTGCGCATCGACTACTTTCTGCCGGGTGCACCGGTGGAGCTCTTCACGGCGGGCTATACCCAGAGCAGCACCACCGTCTCGCAGGCCAACTTCGCCAACACGGCCAACAGCGCCGTATTCGAGTTCCTGCCGGTGGGCACAGGCAATGCCATCACCCTGAAATACTCGGCCGTACTCAACAGCAAGCTCAAGACCGAACAGCAAGTCTCGCTGGCCGGCAGCAACAAGTACTTCACCCTGAATGTGGCGCTGACCAACATGGACAGCAGCGATCTGACGAATGTGCAGTACGCGCGCAGCTTCGACCCCGACAACACGCAGGACAAGGACGGCTCCGCGGGCTTCACCACCACCAACAAGATCGAACAGACCTTTGCGGCGGGTGACACGGCCAGCGTGGTCAGCGCCACCAGCGCCGGCAGCGGCAACTACTTCACGGCCGCCGGCAGCAGCGCCAAGATCGTCTATTTCTCGACCGATGCCGACTCCAAGGTGGGCTATGGGTCGGCCTTCTACTCAAACCTCAGCGGCATGACCTCGGCCGCCAACGCCTTGAGCAAGGGCAACAGCATCACCGCGGACACCGGCATCGGCATCATCTTCAGCGCGGGCACGCTCACGCCGGGGCAGAGCAAGAACTACACCCTGCGCGCCAGTCTGGACAACCGCAGCATTGCCGACATCCTCAGCGATCTCAACAGCGCAGCAGGCCCCGTCTCGCTGGCCTACACCCTGGGGCCGGCCGGTGGCAGCCGAACGTACCGGGGAACACCCTACGAGTTGGCCAGCCTCTGGTCCGCGGCCGACATCTTTGGCGCAAGCTACAGCGCCTGGGTTCCGGGCAATGACTACACCTTCGTCTTCAATGGCAGCAACGTCACGGGCTTCACCAACGCAGGCAGCTATACCGGCATAGGCGTCAACATCCTGCGCAGCGGCTTCCAGGTCGCCGCCAGCGGCAACACCCCAGGCAGCCTGAACATCAGCCCGGCACCGCTGAGCGTGACGGCCATCAATGCCAGCAAGACCTATGACGGCAGTGCCTTTGCCGGAGGCAACGGCGTCAGCTACAGCGGCTTCGTCAACGGTGAAAGTGCCGCCGTGCTGGGCGGCACGCTGGCTTTCAGCGGCGCCAGCCAGGGCGCCATTCGCGCCGGCAGCTATGCGCTCATGCCCCAGGGCCTGAGCAGCACGAACTACGACATCAGCTATGTACCAGGCAGCCTGAGCATCCTGCAACGCCCCATCACGGTGGCGGCCGACAGCAAGAGCAAAACCTATGGCGATAGCGATCCCGGCCTGACTTGGAGCGTGGTGAGCGGGACCCTGGTAAGCGGTGACGGCCTCAGCGGCAGTCTCAGCCGCGAGGCCGGCCAAGCGGCGGGCAGCTACCGCATCGATGCCTCTGCCCTCAGCAACCCCGACTACCTGATCTCGGCCCAGAGCGGCACGCTCAGCATCCAGCGTCGGCCCATCAGCATCCGAGCGGACGACAAGAACAAGATCTACGGCGATAGCGATCCAAGTCTCAGCTGGAGCGTGGTCAGCGGCGAGCTGATCAGCGGCGACACCCTCAAGGGCAGCCTGAGCCGCGATGCCGGCCAGCAAGTGGGCAGCTACCGCATCGACGTTTCTGGCTTGTCCAATCCCGACTACCTGATCAGCACGCAGAACGGCAGCCTGAACATTCAACCTCGGCCGCTCAGCATTCGGCCGGACTCGCTGAGCAAGTACTTGGGGGAAAACGATCCGCTGCTGACCTGGTCGCTACGCAGCGGCAATCTGCTGCCCGGGGACATGCTCACGGGCAGCCTGGTGAGGCAGCCGGGAGAGGCCATAGGGCGCTATGCCATCGACGCCTCCGCCTTGAGCAACAGCAACTACCTGCTCATGCGCGAGCCTGGCTATCTGGAAATCCTGCCCGACACGCGCAGCGCCTGGCAGCGGGTGCCCCCGCCGCCGGAGCCCAGCCAGGCCAAGGGCGGCGGCGTGGTTTTCCTGCCGGATGGAGGCAGGCCGGTCAGTCCGCGGCTTGTAAGCATTCAGTTGCAGACCGCCGACGGACTGCCCCCGCAAGAAGCCCTGAACCAGTTGGTACCCGAGCTCCGCGGCAGCGGGGTGCGCACACCCAGCCTGCCTGATCTGCAAACGCAGTTCCAGCAGCTGGAGGAACGTCTGCGCAAGGAGGCTACGGCGTCACCCTGATGCTTGCGCGGCCCTGCCGCGCCCACCCAGCCTCCCCCGCTCCTACCACTTCCAGCTCGCCCCACCATGAAGCACACCGCCTCGCTAACGCACGCCGCTCTCGCTATTTCGGTGCTTGGCTGCGCTATGTCTGCAGCAATAGCGCAGACTCCCGTGCCGCCCGACGCCGGACGGGTGCTGCGCGAGAACCAGCCCCCGCAGCTACCGCCCCCCAAGCCCTCCATCACCATCCCCGTCGAGACGCCGGCCGAGCCGACGCTGCCCACCGGCGGCGCCCAGGTTGAGCTGCGCGCGGTGGCCTTCACCGGCAACACACTCTTTGATGCGAGTCTGCTGCAGGCCCTGGTGCAGCCTTACATCGGTCGCAAGCTGGACCTCGAGGGCCTGCGGGAGATGGTGCAACAGATCACCGAGCACTACCGTCGCGCCGGCTATGTGTTCTCGCGGGCCTATCTGCTGCCTCAGACCATCAGCCAGGGCGTGGTCGCGGTAGGCATCCTGGAGGGGCGCTATGGCGAGCTGGCGGCCACGGGCGAGGTCTCTCTGACAGCCCAGGCGCAGGCCTTTCTAACGCCGCTGGGGGCGGGCGCACCCATCGAAGTGAGCCAGCTTGAACGCCGTCTGCTGATCCTGGCCGATCAGCCGGGCATCGGCATCACGCCGCTGATTCGGCCCGGTCAGGCCACGGGCCAGGGTGATTTGCGGGTCGATGTGCAGCGCAAAAAGCCCTGGCGCCTGGACTTGTCCCTGGACAACCATGGCGACCGTTACACCGGCAGGGTTCGCCTGCGAGCCAATGCCCAGATGGACAGCCCTTTCATGCTGGGCGACCAGCTCACGGCCAGCCTGATACGCAGCGACGAGCAGTTGACCCAAGGCAGTGTCGGCTATGGCCGCCCCCTGGGCGTGTCGGGATTGCGCGCCCAGCTCAGTCTGGCCCGCACCAGCTACCAGCTGGCCCGCGAGTTCAGCGCCCTGGACGCGACCGGGACGGCCCAGGTGACCGCCGCTACGCTCAGCTACCCGCTGATCCGCTCAACACGGGCAAATCTGAGCGTCTCCGGCGCGCTTCAGCACAAGCGCCTGCGTGACCGCCAGGGCCTGGCCGGTCTTGATGACCGCAAGTCCAGCCGCGCGGCCACGCTGAGCTTTCAGTTCGACCGCAGCGACGAGCTGGCAGGCGGCGGGGTCAGCTATGGCGCACTGAGCTTCAGTGCCGGGCAGCTGCGACTCAGTGAAACCCAGAATCTGCTGGACCAGCTCAGCGGCGTGCGTGCGGCCGGCGTGTATGGCAAGGCCGTGCTGGATCTGGTGCGCCTGCAATCCTTCAAGAGTGCACCGTTCAGTCTCATGGGGCGTCTCACCCTACAGGCCGCCGACCGCAATCTGGACTCCTCGGAAAAGTTCAGCCTGGGCGGGCCGACGGGCATTCGCGCCTATCCCCTGAGCGAAGGCATTGGCGACGAGGGCGCCCTGCTCCAGCTGGAACTGCGCTACGCCATCCAGGCCTGGACACCCTATGCCTTCCTGGACGCCGGCAGCGTGAGGCTCAATGCTCGCCCGCAAGGCCTGGCCGTGCCAACGCAGACCAATCAGCGCAGCCTGGCCGGCATGGGCCTGGGCCTGCGCTACCAGCAGCAGGGCTGGATGCTGGATCTCGCCCTGGCGCGCGGCGTGCAAGGCGGGCCATCCCAGGCCGAACCCAGCAGTTCACGCAGCCGCGCCTGGCTGCTTCTGGGCCGCCAGTTCTGACGCAGCTGCGCTCGAACTGGTGTCCAGACCAAAGTGACCGGGAGCTTGCGTGCCCGGCGTGGGCAGTCCGGCCATCACCCGCTGGAGCGCTTCCTCCAGCTCGTCGGCCCGTCTCAGCACTTGCACTGGCCGGCTGCGCGCCCAGATCGAGGCCAGGCGCTCGGCGAACATGAAGCCTCCCTCGACCTCCTCGCCCAGCAGGATCAGGGTGGTCTGGGCCGCAAAGCCCAGGGCCGCAGACTGGTCCACAAAGCTCTGCAAGGCCTGCCAGGCAGGCTCGGGCATCAGGATGCTGTCGTGATAGTGGATGAGCTCGACAAAGCCGCCCTCCAGCGGCAGCAAGGGCTTCACCTCGCTGCGCAAGAGCCGGATCTGGGCCTGCACCAGCTCCAGATTGAAGGGGCCCCAGGCATCGATGCGCAGCAGACGCCCATCTATCTGTACACGGGTGCGGCCGTGAGCGCGGAACTCGGCGTCGTCATAAGCGGTGGAACAGAAAATGGCGGGCTCGCGCTTCACACTGGGAAAAATCGGCAATACAAGGGCTGCGAATTGTCCCCGCTCAGGCCAGCCCGGACGGCATGAGGCCGGCTCGGGCTTGCAAGCGAATGCAACTCAGGGCTGCACGCGGTAGCGGGTGTCGTAGATGCGACCAGCGCCGTCCTGGGCGCGCAGCCACAGCTCATAAGCCTGGGCGCTGCCGCTGCCGGTGGGCAGGGTGTAGGCGCCCGCCGGCAAGCTGAGCGTGCTGCCGCCCACCGCGGCCGCGGGGCGGAACTCCTGCACCCTTGTGCCGGCAGAGCCAGCGAGCACCAGCACGGTCCGCACCAGGCTCAGGCGCAGATCCGGATTGGCCTTGGCCCAGGTGGACCAGGCCAGGCTGGCCCCCGCCTGCAAGCTGGAGGCACTCAGCACCGCACTGGCGGACACGCCGTCCAGCACGGGAAAGCGGCTGGCCGCGGGCGCCGTGCTGCTCAGCTCATGGCGCAACCAGGTGGGCTGGATCTCGGTGGTGCCACCGAGCGTGAAGCTGGCCAGGTACTTGGCATTGCGCAAGGTGTCGGCACTGCCCAGCCACCCCAGGATGGCGGGCTGCAGCAAGGTGTCTGCCACCGGGCCGCTGGAGACCGCGCTGGAGGCACCGGCCGTGGGGCTGATGCACAGCCAGCGCTGCTGGCAATAGGCCAGGGGAATGCTGAAGCCGCCGGGCGTCTGCACCGTGGCCTTGTCCAGCAAGGCGGTGCCGGCCGCGGTCTGCGCCTGCACCAGCAGCTGCACGCCCTGGCTGGGATTGCCGGCGCTCAGGCCGCTGCTGGTGCTGCCATCGGCCTCCAGCGACAGCCAGGCCAGGGGCTGGACGCGGAACTCCAGGCGCTTGCCGTTGCCGATCAGGCCCCATTTGGGTACCCCGGTGGCGGCGCTCTTGTTGTAGCTCAGGGCGTCGCTGAACTGATCGACCACGGTGCCGCTGCTGTCGCTGACCGGGGCCGAGACCAGCACGCGGTTGCAATTGCCCTGGCTCACCGTGTCATCCGCGCAGCCCAGCACATAAAAGCGCCCCAGCTGCCAGTTCTTGCTGGCGTAGCCGGCCAGCAGCGTGGCCAGCTCGGCCTTGCTGCGCCCGTTGTGCTTGTCATAGCTGGCCAGGCCGGCATAGGCCTGCAGCGTGGCGGCGTCGGCGCCCTGGGCGATGAGCTTGTTCAGGGCCACGCCCAGCTCATCGATCTGGCCCAGATTGGGCAGCACGCCGGTGGCGCTGGTCGTGGCCTTGAGCGTGCTGGTGATGGCATTGGCCGGCGCGGCGCCGCTGGTCTTGGCCAGCTCCGCGCGCGCCAGGGCCAGATCGATGCGCACCTCATAGGGCGCGCCGGGCAGAAACTTGTTGGCCAGCTGCAGCTCGCTGGCGCCCTGGGCGCTGCGCCCCAGACCCACGCGCAGGCTCTCCAGCAGCAGATCGTGGCTGCCCTTGTTGGCCGCAAAGCCGGCCTCGGCCAGGAGGTCGAACTTGCTGGTGTCCGTGATCTTGAGATCGGTGAACTGGGCCTTGATCAGGGTCTTGAGAAAGTCGGCCGCCGCCACGCTCTGGGCCAGGCCGGCCAAGGTGCTGGCGCTTTCGCTGCCCTTGGCAAAGACGCCGGCCGGCTCCGCGCCCAGGGCCAGGGCCGTGACCGCCTGGGTCAGGGGCGTGACATGGGCCACCATGGCCTGTGCCGCCTTGGGCACGCTGGAGTGCAGCAGCTGGGGCTGACCGCTGGCATCCACGCCGCGCGCCTGCACCATCAGGGGCGCGCTCAGACTGCCGCTGAGCTTGAGGCTGTAGCTGCCCTCCACCGGGTGGGCCGTGGCCTGGCCCAGGGTCTTACCCTGCGCGTCGATGACGCTGATCTGCGCCCCGCCCAGCGGCGCTCCCACGGCGGCCACGCCGCTGAGGGTGGATTCGCTGACGGTGCTGCCACCGCTGCCGCTCTCGGTGCCGCTATCCCCGCCGCCGCCCCCGCAGGCCGCCAGCGCCAGCAGCAGCAACAGACTGGCCCCGGTGCCGGCGCGGCGCGGCGCGGCAGACCTGGAACGGAGGACTGGCGAGCAAGACGGAGTGGACTTCATGGGAGGCGCAAAGCAAAACGGCATGGCTGGGCAGTATCGCCAGCCATGCCGTCCTCCAAAACCCGCATCAGGGGCGCAAAGCGGGCCCTACTCCCCGGGCCCGCCCCGGCCGCTCAGGGCTTGGCGCCGATATTGACCCAGGCCACCTCGAACCAGTTGTCGGCGCGGTGGACCACGCTCACATTGCTGCGCGCGGCCCAGGGGATCATCTGGCGGTGCAGGGGAATCACATGGACCTGCTCCTTGTACTCACCCAGGGCCGCCTTGATCAGCTGTTCGCGCTTCTTGGGATCGACCTCCACGCTGCTCTGGGCGGCCAGCTGGTCGAACTTGTCATTGCGCGAATTACCGTAGTTGTAGGAGCCCACGCCCTTCTCGCCGCGGTTGCGCAGCACCGGGGTCAGCGTGGTCTCGGCATCGGTGATGGCGCCGCCCCAACCCAGCATGTACATGCTGGTATCGAGCTTCTCCAGCTTGGGGAAATAGGTCACGCGCGGCATGGCATTGACCTTGACCTTGACCTTGAGCTGGGCCCACATGGTAGCCAGGGCCAGGCAGATCTCCTCGTCGTTGATATAGCGGTTGTTGGGGCAGTCCAGCGTGACCTCGAAGCCGTCGGCATAGCCGGCGTCCGCCATGAGCTTGCGCGCCGCGGCAATATCGAAGGGATAGCGGTTCTCGATGGCCGGGTCGTTGTAAGAGCCCAGGGGCGAGGGCGTGAGGCCACCGGTGGGCACGCTCAAGCCGTTCATGAGCTTGGTGCGCATGGTCTCGACATCGATGGCCTGGTAGAGCGCCTTGCGGACGCGCTGATCCTTGAAGGGATTCTTGTCGCCAGGGGCCTTGCCGTAGAGCAGCTGGTCGCGCGCCTGATCCATGCCGATGAAGACCACGCGGTTCTCGGGGCCATCCACGATCTTCACGCCCTGCGTGTTGCGCAGGCGGGGCACATCGCGCGGCGCGGGGTCCAGCACGAAGTCGATCTCGCCCGACACCAGGGCCGCCAGGCGGGTGGCATCGTTGGAGATGGGCGTGAACACGATCTCCTGGACATTGCCCTCGAACTTGCCCCACCAGTTGGGGTTGCGCTTGTAGACCGTCTTCACGCCGGGTTCGCGGGTGACCAGGATGTAGGGGCCGGTGCCGTTGCTGTTGCGGCTGGTGAAGGCCTCTTCCTTGTTCTTGAAGTCCAGCGGCTTGGTGGCCTTGTTCTTCTCGCTCCAGGACTTGCTCATCATCCACATCGAATCCAGATGCTGGAGGAAGATGGGATTGGGCGTGCTGAGCTGGAACTCGACCGTCAGATCATCGATCTTCTTGGGGGTGCCCAGCGCATTGGCGTAGACCGCGACCTGGGAGGTCGGCTCCTTGGCGCGATTGATGGAATAGACCACATCATCGGCGGTGAAGGCCGAGCCATCATGGAACTTCACGCCGGGGCGCAGCTTGAAGCGCCAGGTCATGGGGCCGGTCTGGCTCCACTCGGTGGCAAGACCCGGCACGATGTTCAGGTTGCGGTCCCGCTTGACCAGGCGCTCATAGACCTGACCATTGATCATATTGGTCATGCTCTCGTTCTGAGAGTGCGGGTCCATGGTCTGCGGATCACCCTGGCTGGCCCAGCGCAGGGTCTGGGCCTGGGCCAGGCAGGCCGCAGCCAGCAGGCTGAGGGCAAAAAGGCTTTGGCAGGACGTCTTCAGGCGAATCATCAAAATCTCCCAGCGATCGTGGCAGTGGTGGCGCGAGTGTAGGAAGCGCCCTCACGCCACGGGGGCGGGGATTCACCTGATGGGGCTTGTACGGAGTCGGGCCAGCCCCTCAGGCGGCCGGCTTGGACCAGAACTCGTCGAGCTGCTTGAAACCCCAGTCCTGCGGGGCCTCGCGGCTCACGATCTTGTCATTGCTGCTGGCTTGGGAGAGGTCCAGCAGCTGCACGGGAATGGGCATCTTGGAGCGCGTGGAATAGAACACCCGCACCATGGGTGCCACCAGATTGGCGGGATTCTGGTCCACCACCACGGCCAGGCGTCCCGAGGCCAGCTTGACCAGGGTGCCCACGGGGAAGATGCCCACGCTCTTGACGAAGTTCTGGAACACCAAGGGGTCGAAATGCCCCTGCCACTGGGCCATGCGCTGGATGGAGCCGGCCGGATCCCAGGCCGTCTTGTAGGGGCGATTGGAGGTGATGGCGTCGTAGACATCGCAGACCGCCCCCATGCGCGCCAGCAGGCTGATCTGATCGCCGCGGAGCTTCTTGGGGTAGCCGCTGCCGTCCATCTTCTCGTGGTGATGCAGGCACACGTCCAGCACCGGCTCGGACACCTTGCCGCCCTCGCGCAAGGCTTCGTAGCCCCGCTCGGGGTGGGTGCGCATGACGGCAAACTCGGGGTCGGTCAGCGCGCCCGGCTTGTTCAGCACCTCCAGGGGCATCATCATCTTGCCCACATCGTGCAGAAGGCCGGCCAGGCCGGCTTCCCGGGTCTGGGTCTCGTCCAGGCCCATCTGGCGGGCCAGGGCCACCATCAGGGCGCAGACGGCCACCGAATGCATATAGGTGTAGTCGTCCTTGGTCTTGAGCCGGGCCAGGCTGATCAGGGCGCTGGGATTGCGCGCCACGGAATTGGCCACATCCTCCACCAGGGGCAGGCATTGCTCGGTATCGATGGCACGCCCCAGGCGCGCCTCGCCGAACAGGCTGATCACGGCCTGCCGCGAGCGATTGACCAGTTGGGCGGCGCGGGCCACTTCCTCCGCCATGCTCAGGCGAGGCGCCTGGCCAGACGCCGGCTCCGCCGGCGGCAGGTCGCGGGGTGCTTGCGCCTGGTGCGGCGGGGCGGGCGCAGCCACCGCAGCCGCGACATCACAACCGAGGCTCACATCGATGATGACGGCCGGCACGCCGCTGGCGTGCAGCGCGTCCAGATCGGCCTGGTCCGTCAGCACGAAGCGGGTCTTCCAGAAGGGATGTGAAAGCCAGGAACCTTCCAGGGCCTGGATATACATGCCCAGTCGGACTTGCGGGGTCGGGATCTTCTTCAGCATGGTCAAGCAATTGTCCGGCGGCACGGACGCCACGCAGTATCGTCGCAGCGCTCAGCGGCGGCTAAGCATCAGCGCAAAAAAAGCCGCCTCATGGCGGCTTTGTGCGCGCTGCGAGCGCGTGAGTCTCAGCGCAGGCGGCTCTGGGGCACCGTCTTGAGCTCGCCCGGCAAGGAGGCCAGATAGGCCGCCATGGCCTTGAGCTCGGCCGTGCTGAACTGCTTGACCTGACCGGCCATGATGGCGTTGCTGCGGCCCACCACGGGATTACCCTCAGCCTGGTAGGACTTCAGGGCCGCATAGAGATAGTCGGCATGCTGGCCGGCAATCTTGGGGTAGCTGCCATCGATGGGCTTGCTGAAATTGGCACCGTGGCAGGAGATGCAGGCCCCCTTGTTCAGCAGTTCCTTGACCTGGGCACTGGGCTCGCGCACCTGCTCGGGCGCGGGAGCGCCCTTGCCATGCTGCTCATAGAAGGCCGCGATATCGGCCATGTCCTGATCGGACAGGCTCAGGGCGATGCCGCGCATGGTGGGGTGCTTGCGCTCCCCCTTGGCATAAGCCGAGAGCGAGGCCACGATGTACTTGGCGTTTTGGCCCGAGATCATGGGCACCTTGTAAACCTCGGGGAAGCTGGACTGGTAGCCCGGGATGCCATGGCAGCCAATGCACATGGCCACCTTCTTCTGTCCCGCCGCCACATCCTGGGCGAGGGCCATGGTGCTGGCGCCTGCCAGAGCGGTCAAGGCGAGCGAGATCTGCAGAAGTTTCTTCATAGTCCCCAGAATCGGTTGTTGTACTACTACGGCCTGCAATCGTTGCGTTGCCGATTGTAGGGGGGGCTGCAGCGCCTCTTATACTGGGGCGGCCCCGGATGTCTTTGATGGAAAACATGAAGTTTCAAGGTTCCCAGCAGTACGTGGCCACGGCCGATCTGATGCTGGCGGTGAACGCCGCCATCACCCTCAAGCGCCCCCTGCTGGTCAAGGGCGAGCCCGGTACCGGCAAGACCATGCTGGCCGAGGAAGTGGCCCAGTCCCTGGGTCTGCCCCTGCTGCAATGGCATGTGAAGAGCACGACCAAGGCCCAGCAAGGTCTGTACGAGTACGACGCGGTGAGCCGCCTGCGCGACTCCCAGCTCGGGGACGAGAAGGTCAAGGACATCCACAACTACATCGTCAAGGGCGTGCTCTGGCAGGCCTTCGAGGCCGAGCGGCCCGTGGCCCTGCTGATCGACGAGATCGACAAGGCCGACATCGAGTTCCCCAACGACCTGCTGCGCGAACTCGACCGCATGGAGTTCTACTGCTACGAGACGCGCCAGCTGATCAAGGCCAAGCATCGGCCCCTGGTCTTCATCACCTCCAACAACGAGAAGGAGCTGCCGGACGCCTTTCTGCGCCGCTGCTTCTTCCACTTCATCAAGTTCCCCGACGCCGCCACCATGCAGCAGATCGTGGACGTGCACTTCCCCGGCCTGAAGAAGGAGCTGCTGGCCGCCGCGCTCAAGACCTTCTTCGATGTGCGCAATCTGCCGGGGCTGAAGAAGAAGCCCTCCACCAGCGAGCTGCTGGACTGGCTCAAGCTGCTGCTGGCCGAGGACATCCCGGTCGAGGCCCTGCACAGCGGTGAGGACAAGGTCAGCATCCCGCCCCTGGTCGGCGCCCTGCTCAAGAACGAGCAAGACCTGACCCTGTTCGAGAAGCTGGTCTTCATGCAGAGCCGCAACCGATGAGCGGCGGCCAGGAATTCCGTCAGGGCCTGGCCGACGCGCTGGGCTTTGTCCTGGGCGCGCTGGGGGGCTGGCAGCTGGGCAAGTTGCTGGGCTATGACTTCATTGCCTCCACCGAATGGCAGCTGCCGCAGCTGATCGGCCTGGTCTTCATCCTGCTGGGCTGCGGCCTGGGGCGCTGGCTGGCGCGCAAGCTGCTGCTGAGATGACGCAGCCGCCCGCAGCCGCCCTGTGCCAAGCCGTCTCGCTGACGGGGCGGCACGCACGCCTGGAGCCGCTCTCCCCCGCCCATGAGGCCGGGCTGCAGGACGCCGCGCGCGACGGCGAACTCTGGAAGCTCTGGTACACCACGGTGCCGCATCCCGAGGGCATGGCCGCCGAGATCCAGCGCCGCCTGGGCCTGCAGGACAAGGCCAGCATGCTGCCCTTCACCGTCTTTGACGACCAGGGCCGCATTGCGGGCATGACCAGCTTCATGAACATCGACGACGCCCAGCGCCGCGTCGAGATCGGCTCCACCTGGTATGCCGCGCGCGTGCAGCGCAGCGCGCTCAACACCGAGTGCAAGTTGATGCTGCTTCAGCATGCCTTCGAGCAGCTGGACTGCATCGCCGTGGAGTTCCGCACCCACCGCCTCAACACCGCCAGCCGCCGCGCCATCGAACGCCTGGGCGCCCAGCTCGACGGCGTGCTGCGCAGCCATCTGCGCATGCCCGACGGCACCCTGCGCGACACCGCGGTCTACAGCATCACCGCCCCCGAATGGCCCACCGTCAAGACCCATCTGCAATGGCAACTCGTCAAACCCCGTTGAAATCCAGCCGCAAGACCAGCCCCAGCACGGCCAAAAAGCCCTTCGATGTGGAGGCGCTGTGGCAGGTCGAGCGCGTGGGCGCACCCAGCCTCTCGCCGGACGGCGCCCAGGCCGTGGCCTCGCTGACCCGTTACTCCATGGAGAAGAACAAGAGCCAGACCCAGCTCTGGCTGCTCTCCACCCTGGGCGGTGCGCCGCGTGCCCTGACCCAGGCCGGCGACAAGGACGGCCAGCCCAAATGGAGCCCCAAGGGCGACCAGATCGCTTTCATCGCCCGCCGCGAGCAGGAAGGCAGCAAGGACGAGGAAGCCCAGCTCTACCTGATCGCGCCGGACGGCGGTGAGGCCCGCCGCGCCGCCACCGTGACCACTGGCGTGGAGGCCTTCAAGTGGTTCCCGGATGGCCGCCGCATCGCCTTCATCTCCTGGGTCTGGCCCAAGCTCAAGGGCGCGGCCGCCCAGGCCAAGGCGCACAAGGAATTCAAGGAGCGCAAGGAGACGGGCTACGTCACCGAGGAGTCGCTCTACCGCTACTGGGACCACAACCTGCCCATGGGCCGTGTGGCCCATCTGCATGTGCTGGACACCGCCACGGGCAAGGTGACGGACCTCTTTGAGGGCACGGACTACGAGCTCACCCGCGCCGATCCGGACGCCAACGCCTTCGACATCTCGCCGGACGGCAAGCGCATCATCTTTGCCTTCGACCCCGCGGCCGAGAAGCGTCTGGACCACTGCTACGCCCTGGCCGAGCTGGAGCTGCGCAGCGGCAAGGTCCAGGTCTTGCTGCAGGACAAAGACTGGGACTTCCAGGCCCCGCGCTACAGCCATGCCGGCGCGCACCTGGCCTTCCTGGCCTCCAACCTTGGCAAGAAGCACACCATGCCCAGCCAGCTGGCGGTGCTGGACCAGCATGGCCACTGGGCCGTGCTGTCCGAGGGCTGGGACTACGAAGTCAGCGCTCCGCTGCAGTGGGACGAGGACGATCTGGGCCTGCTCTTCTGCGCCGAGGAACAGGGCCGCAGCCATCTCTGGCGCTTCGATGTGAAGACCTGCGCCGCCCATGTGCTCTTCGAGGGCGGCCACACGACGGGCTTCGACCTGGCGGCCGGCACCCTGGTGGTGCAGCACGACGGCGTGCAGCATCCGCCGCGCCTGTCGGTGCTGGAGGCCGAGGGCCGCGCCGACGAGGGCGGCCGCGCCCGCCGCATCGAGAGCTTCAACGACGCCCTGCTGGCCGGCTTCGCCTGGGGCCGCGACGAGCCCGTCAGCTACCCGGGCGCCCAGGGCGACGAGGTGCAGATGTGGCTGGTCTACCCGCCCGGCTTCAGCCCCAAGAAGAAGTACGCCATCCTGCACCTGATCCACGGCGGCCCGCACACCGCCTTTGGTGACGCCTGGCACTTCCGCTGGAATGCCCAGGTCTTTGCCGCCCAGGGCTATGTGGTGGCTTGCGTGAACTACCACGGCTCCTCCAGCTTCGGCTACGCCTTCAAGGACTCCATCACCCAGCGCTGGGGCGAGCTGGAGTTGCAGGACGTGGAGGCCGGCACCGACTGGCTGCTCAAGCAGCCCTGGGCCGACAGCAAGCGCGTCTTCGCCACCGGCGGCAGCTACGGCGGCTATATGGTGGCCTGGATGAACGGCCATGTGAAACCCGGCCGCTACCAGGCCTATATCTGCCATGCCGGCTGCTATGACTGGCAGGCCATGTTCGCCGACGACGCCTACACCTGGCACGCCAAGGAGCTGGGCGCCTGGTACTGGGACGATCCGGCCAAGATCGCCTCGCAGAGCCCGCATGCCTTCGCCCAGCACATGAGCACGCCCACCCTGGTGATTCACGGCGCCATGGACTACCGCGTGCCCGACGCCCAGGGCCTGGCCTACTACAACACGCTCAAGGCCCGCGGCGTGGACGCCCGCCTGCTCTGGTACCCGGACGAAAACCACTGGATCCTAAAGCCGCGCAACAGCCAGCTCTGGTACGGCGAGTTCTTCGACTGGCTCAAGCGCCACGACCCGACGCACGCGCCGCGACGTTCCAAGAAATAAGGAGCCGCAAGCGGCGGGGCTTGGGCGCGGGCCGGCTGTGGATAATGGCCGCAGCCTGCTGTCCCTCGCCCTCCGTGGCTGAACGCCGATGTTGATCCAGTTCTTCTACACCCTGCGCACGGCCAAGCTGCCGGTCTCGGTCAAGGAGTTCCTGACCCTGCTCGAAGCCCTGCAGCAGGGCGTGATCGGCCAGGACGGCGTGGCCACGATCGATGAGTTCTACTTCCTGGCCCGCACCACCCTGGTCAAGGACGAGGCCAATTTCGACAAGTTCGACCGCGCCTTCGGGGCCTATTTCAAGGGCGTGGAAATGCTCACGGCCGACCTGGCCAAGGAGCTGCCACTGGAATGGCTGCGCCAGCATCTGCAGCTGGAGCTCACGCCCGAGCAGAAGGCCGCCATCGAGAAGCTCGGCTGGGACGAGCTGATGGAGACGCTGAAGAAACGTCTGGAAGAACAGAAGGAGCGCCACGAGGGCGGCAACCGCTGGATAGGCACGGGCGGCACCAGCCCCTTCGGCAACAGCGGCTACAACCCCCAGGGCGTGCGCATCGGTGGCAAGGGCGGCAACAAGAGCGCGGTCAAGGTCTGGGACCAGCGCGCCTACCGCGACTACGACGACAACCTCGAACTGGGCACCCGCAATATCAAGGTGGCGCTGCGCCGCCTGCGCCGCTTCGCGCGCGAGGGCTCCGAGGTCGAGCTGGACCTGGACAACACCATCCACAAGACCGCGGCCAATGCCGGCATGCTGGACATCCGCATGCGGCCCGAGCGCCACAACAAGGTCAAGGTGCTGCTGCTGATGGACGTGGGCGGCACCATGGACGAGCACATCCACCGCGTGGAAGAGCTGTTCTCCGCCGTCAAGAGCGAGTTCAAGCACCTGGAGTTCTTCTACTTCCACAACTGCGTCTACGACTTCGTCTGGAAGAACAACCGGCGCCGCTTCAGCGAGAAGACCGCCACCTGGGACCTGATCCGCAAGTACAACAAGGACTACAAGCTGATCTTCGTGGGCGACGCCACCATGAGCCCCTACGAGATCCTGCAGCCCAGCGGCAGCGTGGAATACAACAACGAGGAGCCCGGCGCCGAATGGCTGCAGCGCCTGCTGCACGCCTTCCCCAAGCACGCCTGGATCAACCCCGAGCCCCAGGGCGTCTGGCAGTACCGCCAGAGCATCGCCCTGATCCAGCAGCTGATGCACCAGCGCATGTACCCACTGTCACTGGCTGGGCTGGAAGGCGCGATGCGATTGCTCAGCCAATGATGCGGGCCCTCGTCATCCATACGTGGCTGCGCAGGGCTCTATTCTCGGCGGCTGGCTTGCGGGGGGTGGGCGTAGCGCTGGTGATGGTGAGCTGCCTCAGCCTGAGCGGCTGCGCGGCGCTGCAAGAGTTCAAGCAAGCCATCACGCCCGGTGGCAGCGCCACGCAGTCGAGTGCTTCCGCCCCCGCGACCGAGGTCGGCGGCCGCTTGGTGGTCGAGTACACCCTGAACATTGAGGCGCCCGGCAAGCTCAAAGAGCTGCTGGAGGAACACCTGGATCTGGCCCGTTTCCGGCAGGCCCCGGAAGACCAGCGACTGAGCTTGCAAGAGCTCGGGCGCTTGAGTGCCGCCGCGCCCCAGCAGGCCCGTGCATTGCTCGAAACCGAGGGCTATTTCAATGCCCGCGTCACAGTGGAGCGCAGCGATCTGCAGGCCATCGAGAGCGGCCAGAATGGCAGTGAGCGCCCGACCGTGACCGTGAAGGTCGACCCCGGCCCGCCAACCAGGGTCAGCCGCGTCGAGTTGCGTTTTGCTGGTGAGTTGCTGGACCCCGTCGCCGAGTCAGCCGGTCAGGCCGAACCCAGCCCGGAGTTTCGGGCCCGGGTGAGCCGTCAGCGCGACCGATTGAGCCGCGATTGGGCTTTGGCGCCGGGTGAGGCTTTCACCCAAAGTGCCTGGAGCAACGCCAAGTCTGCACTGCTAGGTCGAGTCCGCACCCAGGGCTACCCGCTGGCGCGATGGGCTGAGACCTCGGCCCAGGTCGATGCCGACGCCAATACCGCCGAGTTGATCCTGACCCTGGACAGCGGCCCCCTGTTCCGGCTGGGCGCAATCCAAATCACCGGCCTGAAGCATCACCCTGCCACCGTGGTGGAGCGGCTGGCCGGCTTCCAAGCCGGTGAAGCCTACAGCGAGCGCGCCATGCTGGACTTTCAAGAACGCTTGCTCAAGACTACCTTGTTCGACACCGCCAATGTCGACATCCGGCCCGATGCCGAGAACCCAGACAACGCCGCGGCCAGCCCCGTCTACGTACAAGTCAAAGAATCGCCGCGTCAGCAGATCACGCTCAGCGTGGGTTTCGACACCGCCACCGGCCCGCGCATTGGCGCCGACTACATTAACCGCCAGCCGTTCGGCCTGAGCATGCGCTCGCGCACCAAGCTCAAGCTCGGCACCAGGGAAAGCTCGGCCGACGTCGAGCTGAGCTCCCACCCCCTGAGCGATATGCACCGCAATCTGGGCGCCTTTTTTGTGGAACGTCTGCGCCACGACGATACCGTCACGCTGAACGTACGCGCCCGCTTGGGTCGCATCCGCGAGACGGAGCGTGAGGACCGCACGTACTACCTGGAAACCTTGCGCGCCTTTGAAGAGAAGCCCGGCAGCGACACCCATGCAGGCGCCGTGTCGGGCAATGCGCAGTGGACGTGGCGGCGGGTCGACAGCAGCTTGCGCCCCACCCGCGGCTATACGGCCTCGGTGCTGGTGGGCGCAGGCTATGCCGACAGTTCCACCGCGGATAACGGCTACTTCGGGCGCAGCCAAATCAAGCTCTACGGCTACTACCCTTTGCCGGGCGGCTGGTACGGATCGGCGCGTACCGAGTACGGGCAGATTTTTGCATCCCGAAGCGTGGGTTTGCCCGAGAAGCTGCGCTTCCGCACCGGGGGAGATGAATCGGTGCGCGGCTATGGTTTCGAAGACCTGGGGCCCAGTGATGCGCTCGGCAACCCCACCGGCGGCCGCGTGCTGTGGAACGGCAGCGTCGAGCTTGCCCACGCCCTCATGCCCAGCTTGCCCGATCTCTTGGGCGCCGTGTTTGTCGACGCGGGCCAGGCAGCACCGAGCTGGAAGGACTTCAAGCCCACCACCAGCTTGGGTCTGGGCCTGCGCTACCGCAGCCCCTTGGGCACGCTGCGGCTTGACTACGCCCGTGCCACCGCACTGCAACGCTGGCGCCTGCATTTCAGCGTGGGCATTGCACTGTGACCCCGCCCTCCGACATGAACCAAGACAAGGATGCCGAGGCCCAAGCCGCCTCAGCGCCCGTCAAGCTCGGCACCCCGATGCGTCGCCTGTGGCGACGCGGCCCCGGCCTCGTGCCCAGCTTGCTCGCCCTGCCCCTCCTGGGTGGTGCGCTGGGCTGCGGCCTTTGGTGGAGCATGGCCACCGAGCCCGGCACCCAGTGGCTCTTGCAGCAGGTACCCGGGCTGCAGATCACCCGGCCGCAAGGCAGCTTGATAGGAGACTTCTCCGCCCAGAAGCTCAGTTATGTCGTACCGGGCACGCAAGACAGGCTGGAGTTCGAAGATCTGAGTTGGCAAGGTCTGTCACTGCACTGGAATCGCTCACCTCAGCTGTGGGGGGACCTGCACATCAAGCAACTGACAGTGCGACGACTTCAGGTGCATCTGGCACCCAGCGATGCGCCCAGCCAAGCCCCGGCGGACTTGAAACTGCCGATCGGGGTTCAGCTCAAGCAATTGCAGATTGCGCAGCTCTTGATTCCCAGCGCCAGTGCGCTGCCGCTGCTGGACCTGCAGGGCTCGCTGCAACTCAGCGCGCAGGGCGGCAACCAGCATCAAGTCCAACTCGACAGCCTGCACTGGGACCGGCTACAACTGCGCGGCAGCGCCAGCCTGCAGACCGCGGGCGATATGGGCGTCCAGGCCCAGCTGAACTTGCGCGCCAAGGCCAATGAACAAGACCACATCCCGGCCTGGCAGGCCAAGATCGAGGCCCGCGGCCCTTTGCAGACCCTGACCCTGAGTGCCGACCTGCAAGCCGAGTCGCAAACCCTGCAGGCCGAGGCTCAGGTCCAACCCTTTGCCAGCTGGCCCCTGCCGCAGCTGCAGCTGAAGAGTCACCAGCTGGACCTTTCGGCCCTGGCCTCCGGCCTGCCGCGCACCAGCCTCAGCGGCCAGGCCTCGCTGTTGGGGCAAGCGGCCGAGTCCAGCACCAAACGGCCTGGCCTGACGCTGAAGAGCCAGCTGAACAACAGCCTGGCGGGCCGCTGGAACGAACAGCTGCTCCCCATTCGAACCCTCAATCTGGACCTGAGCTTCGTGCCCGGCGACCCGGCCGCGCTGGGCATCAGGGAACTGGAGCTGCTGCTGGGCAGCGCGAAGCAACCCGCCGGTCGGGTGCAGGCCAAGGGCCAAAGCAGCAAGGAGCGCGGCAGCGCCCTGATCCTCGCCATCAGCGATGTGAACAGCGAAGCCCTGGACGCCCGGGCCGCGTCGCTGCAGCTCGCCGGTGAGATCGAACTCAGCACCGCCACGCCGATCAACCAACTGGGCGGGGACGGCTTGCCTGCGGCCCATCTGACGCTGGCGGCCAAACTGGAGGGCCGGCTGCTGGAGCTGAGCAAGCCCCCCACGGCCAAGGCCCCGGCGCTGGGTCTGCCCCGCTCGGCACCCATCAGTCTGCAGGCCCAGGCTCTGCTGTCCAACACCGAGTTGCAGCTGCAGAGTTTTTTGCTGCGCTTTGACGACGCGAGGCTGGAGGCCAGCGGAAAACTGGGGCTCAAGCAAGCCGCCAGTCTGAGCCAAGGCTGGCAAGCTCAGGCACAGGCACAGGCCCAGATCCCTGACCTGCGCCGCCTGTGGCGCGGCGACGCGGGCAGCGCCTGGCAGCAGAACGTTCAGGCCTTGTCGGCGCAGCTGGAAGCCCAGCTTCAAGCCGGGCCCCTGCCTGCCGGCGGCCTGAACCAGGCCGACAAACTCTATGCCTATGCGCCGCAAGGCACGGCCCGCTTGCAGTTGCAGCCTACCCAGCTGGCGGGCGTGCCCTTGAGCGCCGAACTCCGTTACGAGCACGCAGCGCGTCAACAAGCACCGCGACTCCAGGGGCAGCTGACCGTGGGGCCGAGCAACCGACTGCAGGCCCGCGGTGAATTGGCCCCCTCGGGCGAGCTGCAAGCCAGCGCCGAGTTGCAATTCCCCGAGCTGTCGAGCCTGCAGCCCTTGCTGAGCGCGTTCAAGGCCGGTGCAAGCAGCGGCGCCAGCGCTCAAGCGGCCAAGGGCGGCACGGCCGGCGTCGCCGATCTGGCGCCCAAGCTGCGGGGCAGCTTGCTCGGCAATATGCAGCTGCAAGCCGGCCTGTTGGCGCCGCAGCAGCAGGGCAAGCCAGGAACAAGGAACAAGGCCCCGGCCGCCAACAGCAAGACGGCTGCCCCCTTGTGGCGTTGGCACAGCCAAGCCCAGCTGCAGGCGCGCGGCCTGCAGCTCAGCGGCAGCCCAAGCCTGCAAGCCCTGAACCTGAGCGCGGCAGATCTGCAATGGCAGCTGGACAGCGCCCACGACGCGCCCTTGAGCCTGAACGCCCGCCTGGAGCGCTTGAGCAGCAAAGACTGGGCCGTGCCGCAAGCCACGCTCAGCGCGACAGGCAGCTGGGCCAAGCACCGTCTGGACATGCAGGCCTTGGCCGAAGGCAAGATGCCGGCGGCCTTGGTGCCGCCCGGCCCTGCCAGCGATCAGTTGCTGCGCGGGCCCATCACGCTCGGCATGAATGGCCGCCTGAGTCAGGCCCCGCCTCTGGCTTGGCGGGATGGCGCCCAGTGGCAGGCCAGCGAGCTCACGCTCTCGGCACAGGCTGAGGCCCCCGTCTCGCCAACGAAGGCCGGCATGAACGCCAGCCCTGGCAAGGCGAGCCCCGAGCCGCCCCCCACCAGCCCGTG
Organism: Roseateles asaccharophilus; assembly: GCF_004362405.1. Lineage (GTDB taxonomy): Bacteria > Pseudomonadota > Gammaproteobacteria > Burkholderiales > Burkholderiaceae_C > Kinneretia > Kinneretia asaccharophila. The sequence goes on along the minus strand of NZ_SNXE01000010.1, from coordinate 54,847 downwards.
GCTGAACGCCCAGAACCTGCAGCTCAAGCTGGACTTGGCGCCCCAGGGCCAGCTGCAGCAGGTGCAGCTGCAGCCCGGGCGCCTGGAGCTTGTGGGCGCCGGCCTGTCTTGGCAGAGCCTGCAGTGGGCCGCCGCAGACCCGGCGGCCGGCGCTGGCAGCGCTGCTGCGAACGACCGGTTCACGCTGGATCTGCGGCTAGAGCCTTTGGCGGTCGCGCCCTTGCTGGCACGCTGGCAGCCCCACTTCGGTTGGAGCGGCGACTTGGTGGTCGTGGGCCATGCCCAGGTCCGCAGCGAGCCCGGCTTTCATGTGGATGTGGCTTTGGAGCGCAGCCGGGGCGACTTGATCGTCATCGATGATCGCGGCAAACAAAAGCTGGAGCTCAGCGAGTTCCGGCTCGGCGTGATTGGCAGCCCTGGCGTCTGGCATCTGACCCATGCCTTGGCCGGAAGCAATGTCGGTGTGCTGGGTGCGGCCCTGACCGCCCGCAACGAGGACCCAAGCCAGTGGTGGCCCAGCACCGAGTCGAGACTCGAAGGCGTGCTCGAAGCCCAGGTGGCCAATCTCAGCACCTGGGGAGCCTGGGTGCCAGCCGGCTGGCGCATCGGCGGTAGCATCTTTACCACCGCCAGCTTCGCCGGCCGCTTGAAGGCTCCCGAGATCAAGGGCCGCGCGGGCGGCTCGGGCCTGGTGCTGCGCAACCCGCTGCTGGGCGTGGACATGCAGCGCGGTGAGTTTGCGCTCAGCCTGGACGGCGGCCACGCCAGGCTGGAGCAGTTCAAGGCCTATGCCGGTGATGGGGATTTGAGTGCCTACGGTGAACTGACCTTTGGCGCCCATCCGCGCGCCGACCTGCATCTGCTGGCCGACAAGTTCGGCGTCCTGCGGCGAGTCGACCAGCGCTTGGCGGTGAACGGACGCATCGACATGAGCTTGGACCCGCAGCTGTTCGAGGTACAGGGCAAGCTCGATGTGCACGAGGGCTTGTTCGATTTCTCCCGGGGAAATGCCCCTGTGCTGGACGATGATGTGAGCGTGACACGCCCGCAGACGGAGCAGCAAGAGGCCGATGGCAAGGCCGTGAACAGCAGTAAGGCTCCCGCCAAGGTCAGGGTCAAGGTGGACATTGATCTGGGCAAGAAGCTGCGCGTCAAGGGCTATGGTCTGGACACCTTGCTGGCCGGCCAGCTGCAACTCAGCCAGGGCCCCAGCGGCCCCGCCCTGCATGGCCGCATCAGCACCGAGCGCGGCACCTTTGACGCCTATGGCCAAAAGCTGGCCATCGAAAAAGGCCTCATCAGCTTTAGCGGTGTGGTCGACAACCCGCGGCTGGATGTACTGGCCCTGCGGCCCAGCCAGGAGGAGCAACGGGTTGGTGTGACCATCACTGGCACCGCCCAGAAGCCCCGGGTCAAGCTCTACTCCGAGCCTGCACTGGACGAACGCAGCACCCTGTCCTGGCTTTTGCTGGGCCGCGCGCCCAGCGAGTTGGGCAGCCAAGACAGCGCCCTGCTGAGCAGCGCTGCCCTGGCCTTGATCAGCGGCCAGGGCGAGAGCCCCACCTCGAAGCTGATCAAGTCCGTGGGACTGGACGAACTGTCTTTCAGTGAAAGCGGCGTGGAGGCGCAGGGCACGGTGGTGCGCCTGGGCAAACAGTTGTCGAGACGCTTGTACGTGGGCTATGAACGCGGGCTGAACGCCACCGCGGGTAGCTGGCAGCTGATCTACCGCCTGGCCCAGCGCTTCACTTTGCGCGCCCAATCCGGTGACGACAATGCGGTGGACCTGATCTGGCAATGGAAGTGGGAGTGATGACGTCCACCCTGCCAAGAGTCCGTCCCACTCATGCGACAATCCGCGCCGCCCTGGACCGCCAGGGCCAGTCCTCTCCGTAGTTCAATGGATAGAACGGCCGCCTCCTAAGCGGCAGATACAGGTTCGATTCCTGTCGGAGGGACCAAATTCAGGTGCCGCGACGGCGCCAGGCCATCAGCGCAACTAGGCCGCTCAGCATCAGGGCATAGCCGGCGGGCTCGGGCACGGGGCTCAGCACGAAACCACGCACCTCGCCCGTCATACTGTTGCGGGCCTCGCCGGCCACCCAGCCACCCTCGTTGATGGCGCGGGCCTCGCTGAAATACCAGCCCGCCTGAGCGAGCTCCGCGTCGATAAAGCGATTCAGGTCCTGCGCCGTACCCTGCTCCCATATCGTGGCCCGGTGCTGCCCGCCGCCAAGGATAGAGAAGCCGACCACCGTGCCCGCGTCGTTGAGGGCGTAGGCGGACGCTCCGATGGCGCCCCCCTGGGGTAAGGCCTGCACTGAGCCATCGGGTAGCCAGGTGCTGGCACGGGCCTGGGCATCCTCGAAGCTGGCATGGCTCTGGCCCACGACCTGCCCATGAGCGTTGATCCGTGTCGCCCACGTGAAACGCATCTCCGCGCCCAGCACCGCGAGCTGACGAATCGATCCATCGCTTTCCCACAGCACGGCGCCACCGCCGCCATCCGCAGTGCCGGAATAGCCGACGACTTGGCCCCGGCCATTGATGCCATTGGCCTGGCTGTAGTTGCCGCCCAGGCTGGCCAGGGTATGAAAGGTCCCGTCCGCATCCCAACGGACTGCATCGGTTCGCGACTGCGACGCCACGATGTGGCTGAAGGCGCCGACGATATGCCCGGCATCGTTGATGCCGTTTGCCCAGCTTTGGCCCGGCCCCAGAGTCGCCAGAGCCCTGGCCCGGCCATCCCTGCTCCAGACGGTCGCGAAATACTCGGGGCTGTCGGGCGCGAGCCCGAGCACCGACACCCCCACCACAGTACCCGCTGCATCGATCGCCGAGGCCCGGCTGCTGAGTGCGCTGCCCATGTGCTCCAGCTCGACACGCGCCCCATAAGGCTGCCACAGGCTGGCTCTTGTGCCACCATCCAAGGCTGTGACATGGCCCGTCACCTGGCCCGAGTCATTCAGTCCCCAGGCCGTGCTGCCCACGGCGCCTTGTGTGTCCAGCAGGCTGGTTCGGTAGCCGCTGGCCAGTGCGGCGCTTGTAGAGATGGCCAGCCCGCAGGCCAGCAGTGCAGCGGCGGCCGCATTGCGCTTGATCTTCATCGCTTCTTCTCCCTGGTGTTGCCGTTCTTCGCCGGTACGCCTGAAGCCCGGTCTGTACCGGGCCGCCAGCACGAACATGCTCACTCCCGTGGCATGGACGTACCGGCGCCGCCGACTATATCCAGGGCGGCATCAAGTAGAACACTCGTGTCCCCTGCATACAGGGGACCGGAAGCCAGCCGGGCCAGCCCGGGCGGCAGCACTAGCCCCGCCGCATCGCCCGCGACAGCAGGATCACCGGGATCAGCCCCACCAGCACGATGGCCAGGGAGGGCAAGGCGGCCTCGCCCAGGCGCTCGTCGCGGGCCAGCTGATAGGCCACCACGGCCAGGGTGTCGCTGTTGAAGGGGCGCAGCACCAGCGTGGCGGGCAGCTCCTTCATCACGTCCACAAACACCAGCAGGGCGGCGGCCAGGGCCGAACGGGCCAGCAGGGGTGCATGCACCTCCAGGAACAGGCGGCGGCGCGAGGCGCCCAGCATGCGGGCGGTCTCGTCCATGGTGGGCGAGATGCGGGCATAGCCGGCTTCCAGCGACTGCAGGGCCACGCCCGAGAAGCGCACCATATAGGCATAGAGCAGCCCCAGGGCGGTGCCCGTCATCAGGGCCGGCAAGCCCAGGGCCGGCCAGTGCTGCTGCATCCAGCCCAGGGGCAGCAGGATGCCGATGGCGATCACGGCTCCCGGCACGGCATAGCCCAGGGACACCACACGGGACGAGGCCTGCAGCAGCGGATCACGCCCCGCGCCGCGCACCCGCGTCAGCCAGGCCAGCACCAGGGCCAGGGCCACGGTCAGCACCGCCGCCAGGCCGGCCAGCTTGAGGCTCACCAGACTCCATTGACCGAAGCGCTCCAGCGGCAGGCCCAGCTCGTTGTACTGGGCCTCCTGCCACATCAGGCGCAGCAGCACCAGCACCGGCAGCGCAAAGCCCAGCAGGATGGGCAGCGCACACAGCAGCCAGGCGCCCAGGGCCGGCCAGCCGTGCAGACGCAGGGGGCGCGCCTCGGCGGCATGCAAGGCACCGCTGCGGCTGCTGGCAAAGCGCAGCCGCGCCTGGGCCCGCCGCTCTAGCCACAGCAAGATCGCCACGGCCAGCAGCAGCACCGAGGCCAGCTGGGCCGCCGCGATCTTGTCGTTCATGACCAGCCAGGCCTTGTAGATGCCGGTGGTCAGGGTGGTGAGCCCGAAATAGGCGCCCACGCCATAGTCGGCCAGGGTCTCCATCAGGGCCAGCGCAATGCCCGCGGCCAGGGCCGGCCGCGCCAGCGGCAGGGCCACCTCGCGCACCCGCCGCATCGTGCCCGCGCCCAGCATGCGCGCCGCCTCCATCAGGGCCACGCCGCGCTCGGTCAGCGCCGTGCGGGCCAGCAGATAGACATAGGGATAGAGGCAGAGCACGAAGAGCACGATGGCGCCGGGCAGACTGCGCACATCGGGCCAGAGCGCTCCTTGGGCACCGCTGAGCGCGCGCAGCCAGGTCTGCAGCGGACCGCTGAACTGCAGGGCATCCGTGTAGGCATAGGCCGCCACATAGGCCGGCATGGCCATGGGCAGCAGGAGCCCCCACTCAAAGAAGCGCCGGCCCGGGAAGTCGAACAGGCTCACCGCCGCGGCCGTGGCCCCACCCACCAGGGCCACGCCCAGGGCCACACTCACCGACAGCAGCAGCGAAGACCAGGCATACTCGGGCAGCACGGTCTGCAGCTGGTGGTTCAGGATGTCCAGGGCCTGGGCGTCCAGGGCCAGCCAGGAGCCGAGAATGCCCAGCACGGGCACGGTCAGCAGCAGACAGAACAGGGTGACGAGGCGCAGCATGCGGGCTGCCGCCCGGCGGGGCGGCTTGAGGAATATCAAATCAAATGAGAACGAGGCGCATTCGGCCGCCTCGGCAAGCCCGGTATCATAGGCCCCCATGTTTCTTGCACTTGAGCAGGTCGGCCTGTACTACCCGGGCGCGGCCACGGGCCGTCGGGCGGTGGACGGTGTTTCCTTCGGCTTGGCCCGTGGCCAGATCGGGGTGCTGATCGGTCCCTCGGGCTGCGGCAAGACCTCGCTGCTGCGCAGCATTGCCGGGCTGGAGCGCCTGTCCAGCGGACGCATACGCATCGACGGCGAGCTGCTGGCCGACGCGGCCAGCGGTCTGCACACCCCGCCCGAGGCGCGCCGGGTGGGCATGGTCTTCCAGGACTACGCCCTCTTCCCCCATCTCTCGGTGGCCGACAACATCGGCTTCGGTCTGCGGCATCTCAGTCGCGGCCAGCGGCAGGAGCGGATTCATCAGGTGCTGGATCTGGTGGGCCTGGCACATGCCGCCAAGCGCGCGCCGCACCAGCTCTCGGGCGGGCAGCAGCAGCGCGTGGCCCTGGCCCGCGCCCTGGCACCCGCGCCGCGTCTGCTGCTGCTGGACGAACCCTTCTCCAGCCTGGACGTGGATCTGCGCGAGCATCTCTCGCAGGAGCTGCGCGGCATCCTGCAGGAAAGCGGTACCACCGCCCTCTTCGTCACGCACGACCAGGCCGAGGCCTTTGCCCTGGGCGACCGGGTGGGCGTGATGCACCAGGGCCGGCTGGAGCAATGGGACGAGTCCTACGCCGTCTATCACCGCCCTGCCACCCGCTTCGTGGCCGACTTCATCGGTCACGGGGTGTTTGCGCCGGCCAAGGTGGTCCAGGGGCCGGGCGGCCCCGTGGTGCAGACCCCGCTGGGCGAGCTCAGCGAGGCCGGCGAATGTCCGCTGCCCGAGGCCTACCCGGACGGCGAATGCGAGGTGCTGCTGCGGGCCGATGACATCGTGCACGACGACGATGCCCCGGTGAAGGCGCAGATCGAGCGCAAGATCTTCCGCGGCGCCGAGTTCCTCTACACCCTGCGCCTGGTCAGCGGCGAGCGTCTGGTCGCCCACGTGCCCTCGCACCATGACCACCATGTGGGCGAGTGGATTGGCATACGCGCCCATGTGGACCATGTGGTGACTTTCAGGCGCCCCGAGCCCCAGGCGGCCCAGCCCTGAGGCGTCCGGGCAAGCCCCCAAGCGTGTAAAGGGACGCAAAGTCCGCTTGAATGCGGGGAATTAGCCCGTCAAATGGGGGCCTCCACCAAGGCTTGAGTACAGGCAGACGCCTATACTTCGAGCCAGGTTGATAGCCCCTGCGCCCCGCGGGGCAAGACCGGGAATGGCTGTACATCACCGATAGGAACACTCGCATCATGGGTGCCAAACTTAAAGTTGCAGGCTGGGTGGCGTTGGGCGCCATCGCAGGGGCGATGACCACGATGCAGCTGCAGGCCAATGCGCGCAGCAGCCTGTCGCCGCTGCCTCTGGAGGAGCTGCAGCAACTCGCTGCCGTGTTCGGCATGGTCAAGTCCGACTATGTGGAGCCGGTCGACGAGAAAAAGCTCATCAACGACGCCATCGCCGGCATGGTTTCCGGCCTGGACCCGCACTCCCAGTTCTTTGACAAGAAGAGCTTCAAGGAGTTCCGCGAAGGCACCAGCGGCAAATTCGTGGGCGTGGGCATCGAGATCGGCATGGAGGATGGTCTGGTCAAGATCGTCTCTCCCATCGAGGGCAGCCCCGCCTTCCGCGCCGGCCTCAAGAGCGGCGACCTGATCAGCCGCATCGACGACACCGGCGTCAAGGGCCTGAGCCTGGATCAGGCCGTTAAGCGCATGCGCGGCGAGCCCAATACGAAGGTCACGCTGATGATCTTCCGCAAGGCCGAGAACCGCAGCTTCCCGGTCACCATCACCCGCGAGGAAATCAGGGTGCAGAGCGTGCGTGCCAAGGTGGTGGAGCCCGGCTACGCCTGGCTGCGCGTGAGCCAGTTCCAGGACCGCACGGTCGAAGACTTCGTCAAGAAGCTCGAAGAGATCTACAAGCAGGAGCCCCATCTCAAGGGCCTGGTGCTGGATCTGCGCAACGACCCGGGCGGCCTGCTGGAGGCCTCGGTGGCCATCTCGGCCGCCTTCCTGCCGCGTGACGTCGAGGTGGTGTCCACCAACGGCCAGATCCCCGACTCCAAGGCCAGCTTCAAGGCCAGCCCCGACTACTATCTGCGCCGCGGCGGCGTGGACCCGCTCAAGAGGCTGCCGGTGGCGCTCAAGACCGTGCCCCTGGTGGTGCTGGTCAACGAGGGCTCGGCCTCGGCCAGCGAGATCGTCGCCGGCGCGTTGCAGGATCACAAGCGCGCCATCATCATGGGCGCCCAGACCTTCGGCAAGGGCTCGGTGCAGACCGTGCGCCAGCTCAGCCCCGAGACGGCGCTCAAGATCACCACCGCACGCTACTACACCCCGGCCGGCCGGTCCATCCAGGCCAAGGGCATCGTGCCCGATGTGATGCTGGACGAGACCGCCGAGGGCAATGTCTTCGCCGCCCTGCGCATGCGCGAGGCCGACCTCGAGAAGCACCTGAACAACGGCCCCGAGGAAAAGGACGAGGCCCGCGAGAAAGCCCGTGAGGAAGCCCGCCAGAAGCTGGAGGCCGAGTTCGCCAAGAAGAACGAGCCGCCCAAGCCCCTGCCCGAGTTCGGCTCGGCCGAGGACTTCCCGCTGCAGCAGGCACTCAACCAGCTCAAGGGCCGTCCGGTCCTGGCGTCCAAGACCGCGACCGAGCGCAAGGCCGAGGCCAAGGTCGAGTAAATCGCCCAGGCCTTGGGGCCAAAGCCCCACCGACCCGATCCATGGCCCGCCCCGTGCGGGCCATTGTCTTTGAGGACGGCCGCTGGAGCCGCCGCGCGGCGCTATGCTTGCCCCATGAATGACGAACAGTTGCTGCGCTACTCCCGACATATCCTGCTGGACGACATCGGGATCGAGGGCCAGCAAAAGCTGCTGGACAGCCACGCCCTCATCATCGGCGCCGGCGGCCTGGGCTCCCCGGCCGCGCTCTATCTGGCCACGGCCGGGGTGGGGCAGATCACCCTGGTGGACCACGACACGGTGGACCTGACCAATCTGCAACGCCAGATCGCCCACAGCCAGGAACGCGTGGGGCTGCCCAAGGTGGAGTCCGCGGCCCGGGCCATCGCGGCCCTCAACCCCGAGCTGCGGGTACGGACCGTGGCGCAACGCGCCGACGCGAGCCTGTTGGCACAGCTGGTGGCTCAGGCCGATGTGGTGCTGGACTGCAGCGACAACTTCCCCACCCGCCAGGCCGTCAACCAGGCCTGCGTGCAGCACGCTCGCCCCTTGGTCTCGGGCGCGGCCCTGGGCTTTGACGCGCAGATCAGCGTCTACGACCTGCGCGGCGCCCAAGCGCCCTGCTATGCCTGCCTCTTCCCCCCCGACGCGCGCCCCGAAGAACAGCGCTGCGCCACCATGGGCGTGTTTGCGCCCCTGGTGGGCATCATCGGCAGCCTCCAGGCCGCCGAAGCCCTCAAGCTGCTGCTGGGGCTGCCCGGACTCGGTGGACGGCTGCAGATGCTGGAGGCCCGAAGCATGGAATGGAGCGAAATCATCGTTCACAAAGACCCGGCCTGTCCCGTTTGCAAAGCACGCAAGCCGGCGTTTTCCGAATTAATTTCTTAATCAACAAGAAACTACGCAACAAAATTGTTCGCAGCGCCCAGTATGCTGCGCCCCGGGCTTGAGTGCCCGCCCGATGAGGCGCCTCGCGCGCCAAGCAAGATCATGTTCAAGCGTCAACAGCCTCTGACCCGCAACTTCCCCAGCGCCAAGGAGTCCGCCGAGGTTCAGGCCCATGTGGTGCCGGAGCCCCGCTACGACGGACCCGAGAGCGCCTACAAGCTGGCCTTCACCGACAACGACTTCCTGCTGCGCGAGGAGCTCCGTCCGGTGCGCATGCAGCTGGAGCTGCTCAAGCCCGAGCTGGTGCAGCAGGAGCTGGACATCAAGGCCACGGTGGTGATCTTCGGCAGCGCACGCATCCTCTCCGAGCACGCCGCCAAGGCCGCCGTGGCCCAGGCCAAGGCCGCCGGCGACCCGCATGCGCTCAAGCGCGCCGAGGTGGCCCTGAGCATGAGCCGCTACTACGAAGAGGCTCGCCGCTTCGCGCGGCTGGTGACCGAGGCCTCGACCCGGCGCGCCGAGCCGCTCTATGTGGTCACGGGCGGTGGCCCGGGCATCATGGAAGCCGGCAACCGCGGCGCCTATGAGGCGGGTGGCAAGAGCATAGGCCTGAACATCGTGCTGCCCCACGAGCAGCACCCCAACCCCTACATCACGCCGGAGCTGTGCTTCCAGTTCCACTACTTCGGCCTGCGCAAGATGCACTTCCTGATGCGCTCGGTCGCCCTGGTGTGCTTCCCGGGCGGATTCGGCACGCTGGACGAGCTCTTCGAGACCATGACCCTGATCCAGACGGGCAAGTGCCGTCACCGCCCCATCCTGCTTTTCGGGCGCGAGTTCTGGACGCGGCTGATCAATTTCGAGCTTCTGATCGAGACCGGCATGATCAGCCCGGGCGACGAGAAGCTCTTCCACTTCGTTGAGAGCGCCGAGGAGGCCTGGGCCCTGCTCGAGCGCGAGTATGAACAGACCCTGGCCCTGGACCCGGCCGAAACCCCGCAAGGAAAGAAGCAGCGATGAACAGCAGCAACAGCCCCCGCACCGTCTCCCTGATTGGCGCGCCCACCGATGTGGGTGCCGGCGCCCGTGGCGCCAGCATGGGCCCCGAGGCCCTGCGCGTGGCGGGCCTGGGCCCGGCCCTGCAGGCGCGCGGCGTGCAGGTGCTGGACCGCGGCAACCTCAGCGGCCCGCCCAATCCCTGGCTGCCGCCGGTGGATGGCTATCGCCATCTGGACGAGGTGGTGGCCTGGAACCGCGCCGTGCACGAAGCCGTGCATGGCGAGCTGCAACAGGGCCGCATGCCCATCCTGCTGGGTGGTGACCACTGCCTGGGCCTGGGCTCCATCTCGGCCGTGGCCCGCCACTGCCGCGAGACCGGCAAGAAGCTGCGCGTGCTCTGGCTGGACGCCCATGCCGACTTCAACACCAACCAGCTCACCCCCAGCGGCAATATCCACGGCATGCCCGTGGCCTGCCTCTGCGGCTTCGGCCCCCAGGCCCTGATCGAGATCGGCGGCCATGTGCCCGCCATCAGCCCCAAGTGGATACGCCAGATCGGCATCCGCAGCGTGGACGAGGGCGAGAAGCGCTTTGTGCATGAGCAGGACCTGGAGGTCTTCGACATGCGCTACATCGACGAGATGGGCATGCGCCACACCATGGAGCTGGCCCTGGCCACCCTGGACGCCAACACCCATCTGCACGTCAGCTTCGATGTGGACTTCCTGGACCCCGAGATCGCCCCCGGCGTGGGCACCACCATCCCCGGCGGCCCCACCTACCGCGAGGCCCAGCTCTGCATGGAGATGATTGCCGACACCGGCCTGCTCGCCTCGCTGGACGTGATGGAACTCAACCCGGCGCTGGATGTGCGCAACAAGACGGCCGAGCTGGCGGTGGACCTGATCGAATCTCTATTCGGTAAATCCACCCTGATGCGCAAGTAAGGCCGCCTCAGCCCGGCCGCGCCTCGGCCAGCTTGACCAGGGTGTGCAGCACCCGATTGGCCGGGGTAGGGATGCCCAGCGCCTCACCACGGCGCAGCACATGGCCGTTGAGATGGTCGATCTCGGTGGGCTTGCCGCGCATCAGGTCCTGGGCCGTGGAGGAGAACTGGCCCGGCATGGTCTGGGCCAGGCCGCGCACCGCGATCAAGGGATCGGCCGGCAGCTGCACGCCCTCGGCCCGGGCCACCGCCACGCATTCGGCCACCACGTCTTCCATCACCGCCGGCACGCCGGGCCGCTGCACCAGCTCGCCATAGGGCAGACGCGCCAGGGCCGAGAGCGCGTTGTAGGCGCAATTGAGGATGAGCTTGGCCCATAGCGCGCCGCGCACATTGGGCGAGATCTCGGCCGGCACGCCGGCCAGGGCCAGCGTGGGCAGCAGGGCCTCGGCCACCGGCTCCAGCACCAGCTCGCCGCGGCCGTGGTGCAGCAGATGGCCCGGGCCCGCCATCTCGGTGGCAACATAGACCACCGCCGCCGAGACCCGCTGCACGGGCAGCAGCTCGCGCAGGCGCTCGGCATTGTCCACACCGTTTTGCAGGCTCAGCAGCAGGGCGCCGGGCGCCAGATGCGGGCGCAGGGCCTGGGCCGCCGCCTCGGTATCGGGCGACTTGACGCAAAAGAGCAGCAGCTCGGCCCCCGCGGCGGCGGCCGGCTCGGTGCTGGCGGCCAGGCTCAGGGTTTCATCGAACAGGCGGGTCTGCAGGCGCAGGCCCTGGCGCTGCACCGCCTCCACATGGGCGGGCCGCCCGATCAGCACCACCTCGTGCCCGGCGCGCGCCAGCATGCCGCCGAAATAGCAGCCCACCGCGCCCGCGCCCATCACCGCGATCTTCATACCGACTCCGTTCTCCCGCCCGAGCCCCAGCGACGCTCAGGGCAGGGCAAGCATCTCCTGCTCATCCACACGGATATGGCGCATGTCCTGACCCTCGAAGGCATAGCTCAGGCTCAGGGTCTTGCGCCGCCCCGGCGCGGGATCCACACCGGCCAGGGCATTGTCCACCCGGACCTCCAGGCGGTTGCGCCAGATCAGCTCGCGCAGGCGCGCGCTCACGTCCACGCTGTTGGCCCCGCTCTCGCCATAGCGCGCGCTGACGATGATGAGGCGCCCCGCCGGCTGGGTCGTTGAACTCCCGGCGCTGTCCCAGTCGCCGCGCCGCCAGCCCATGAACTGGGCGCCGTCCAGCACCTGGCCCTCGCGGAACTCGAAAAGGCGCTGCCCGCCGTCGCGCGAGCGCGCCACGATGCGCAGGGTCTTGAGCTGGCCGGGGTCCGGGTCCTGCTCGAACACCGCATTGCCTACACGCACCCGCCCATCGCGGCGAGCCAGCTGCTTGAGCCGGTCGCTCACATCGATGCTGCGCCGCGCCGTGCCATAGCTGGCCTGCAGGATGCGGTACTCGCCCTCGTCACGGACCTGGGGCGCGTCGTCGCCGCCCAGCTCATCGCCCCAACCGCCCTGCCAGTCCTCGCGCCAGCCCGAGGGACGGTCGCCCCAGTCGCCCCGGCGCCAGCCGCTGAAGCGGGCGCCGTCCACAAAGCCCTGCTCGGCGTACTCGAAGATGCAGCGCTCGCCATCCGGCCCGCGTGCGTAGATGCGCAGGGACTTGCGCCGCCCCGGATCGGGATCCTGGCCGAAGAGCTCGGGGCTCACCCGCACCCGCCGATCCTGGCGCGCCAGATCGCGCAGGCGCTCACTCACATCCACATGGTGGCGTGCGGTGCCGAAACGCGCCTGCAGGATCTGGTAGTCGCCCTCATCGCCCCAGCCGCGCTGGGCCAGGGCCGGGCTCATGCCACCCAGCCAGAGCAAGACAGCCGTCAGCAGACCCGCCATCCATGCCATGCCACGCCGGGGCACGGCGGCCACACCGTTCTTCATCTTGTCCTCCCTCATCCACCCGATATGGGTCGGTCTCCAACGCCGCGGGCTCGCCGTTCGTTGGCCGCAGCGAGCCCGGCTTTGTGCGCGTTTGTATCAGCCCCGGGAGCCCGCCTCGAACTCGGCACTGATGATCCATCCCTCCACCGGATCGAGCGCCGGCGGCAGGCCATAGCCCGGCTGTTCCGCGGCCCAGCCGGCCTGCAGCAGGCAGAGCACGGCGTCCAGCAGATCGCCGCGGGCATCGTCCACCAGGGCCTCGCGCTGGGCATGGCTGAGCTTGAGGCGCAGGCCCAGGCGGCTGCGGCCCTGCTCCAGGGCGTCCACCAGGTCCTTGCGGGCGATCAGGCGCGCCTCGTCCTGCTTGGCCAGCTCGTCGCTCTTGTAGCTGCGCCGCCCCAGCAGCTCGCGCGCCAGCAGGCCCGGGTAGGCCTCCAGAGCCACACGTGCCGGGTCGCCGGCCTGCAGGCCCGGCAGGCTCAGGCCGGCAGCCAGCAGGCGGGGCGCGCCCGCATGCAGCATGTAAGCCACCGGCGGGTTGACCCATTTCATCGAGGGCGAGGCGCCGGCCGGGGCATCGCTGGCGCGGTGGGCAAACTTGGCGCCCGCCGGCCGGGCCGCACAGAAGGCGGCGAACTGCGCACGGATCGTGGCGCGGTCCAGACTGGCGTAGTGCCGGATCAGGCTGGCCCAGTCCGCGCGCGGCCAGTCCAGGGTCTCGACCAGCTCGCGCGGCAAGCCGAAGGGAAAGTCGCAGCCCGCCAGCCAGGGGCCGGGGCGCGCCAGCAAGGCCTCGAACTCCGCCAGGCTGGGCAGGGCCTCCAGGCGGTCCAGCTGCAAGACCTGGCCCCGGCGACGCCCGAAGGCGGCGGTGATGGGCTTGCGGCGGGTGGGCGCGCTGCTGAAGTCAATGCCGATCAACAGCAGGTCGGCGGGGGACCTTGGGGGGCTAGAGTGCATGCCAGCACTTTAGGGGAGACCGCAGCATGAGCAGCCACCAGGACCCGCAAGCCAGCACCAGCCCTCAGGGCAAAGAGAATACCGCCGCCGCCGCGAGCGAGGCGCCGGTGGAACGCCTGGTGCTCACCGAGCATCGCCTGAGCCTGGGCCGCCAGACCCTGGACTACCAGGCCACCTGCGGCACCCTGCCCCTGCGCGAGCTGAGCGTGGAGGACGGCAAGGACCAGGGCGAGAAGACCCGCGCCAGCGTCTTCTTCATTGCCTACACCGCCAAGGACGGCGCAGCGGGCGAGCGCCCGCTGTGCTTTGTGTTCAATGGCGGGCCGGGCTCCTCCAGCGTCTGGCTGCATCTGGGCCTGCTGGGCCCGCAGCGTGTGGCCTGCGACGAGATGGGGCATTGCGGCACGCCGCCCTATGCCCTGGAAGACAACCCCTTGAGCCTGCTGGCGGTGGCCGATCTGGTCTTCATCGACCCCGTGGGCACCGGCCACTCGCGCATGCAGCCCGGCGAGAAGTCGGCCGAGTTCCACGACTACCAGCGCGATCTGGACGCGGTGGGCGAGTTCATCCGCCTCTACCTGACGCGCTGGAACCGCTGGGCCAGCCCCAAGTACCTGATCGGCGAGAGCTATGGCACCACCCGCGCCGCCGGGCTCTCGCGCCATCTGCAGGAAAAGCACGATGTGCATCTCAACGGCCTGGTCCTGGTCTCGCTGGCCCTGGACTTCCAGACCCTGAGCTTCGACCCCGGCAACGAGCTGCCCTACCCGCTCTATCTGCCCACCTATGCCGCCACCGCCTGGTACCACCAGGCCCTGGCCCCGGCCCAGCAGAAAAAGCCGCTCAAGCGCCTGATCAAGGAGGCCGAGGACTTTGCCAACGGCGAGTACTGGCTGGCCCTGATGCAGGGCTCGCGCCTGAGCGCCGCAGCGCGCCGGAAGATCGCCGAGCGCATGGCGGCGCTCACCGGGCTCTCGGCCGAGTACCTGCTACGCTGCGATCTGCGGCCCACCGAGTTCCGTTTCTTCAAGGAGCTGCTGCGCCAGCGCGGCCAGACCGTGGGCCGGCTGGACAGCCGCTTCCTGGGCCTGGACCGCGACGATGCCGGCGAGCATCCCGAGGAAGACGCCGGCATGAACAATTTGGTGGGTGCCTATGCGGCCGGCATCAACCGCGTGCTGCGCGACAAGCTGGGCTGGACCAGCGACCAGCCCTATCTGCTGCATGCGCCGCTGTGGAAGACCTGGTCCTGGAAGGGCCACGAGAACAAATACCTGGCCGCCGGCGACAGCCTGCGCCGCGCCCTGCAGGCCAATCCGGCCATGCGCGTCTATGTGGCCAGCGGCTACTACGACCTGGCCACCCCGCATGCCGCGGGCGACTACAGCCTGGCCCATCTGGGCCTGCGCGAGCCGCTGCAGGGCCAGATCCAGGTGAGCTATTTCGAGGCCGGCCACATGATGTACATCCACCGCCCCTCGCTGGAGCGCATGGCGGCGGAGCTGCGGCGCTTCGTCAGCCCCGACTGAGCCCGCAGCCGGGGCGGCTGCGCCCCGGCCTCAGGCCAGCTTGAAGACCGACACGGTGCGCGCCAGCTCCTCGGCCTGCTGCTGCAGGCTCTGGGCGGCGGCGGCCGACTGCTCGACAAGGGCGGCGTTCTGCTGCGTCATCTCGTCCAGGCTGGAGATGGCCTGACCGATCTGGTTGATGCCCGTGCTCTGCTCGCCGGTGGCGTGGCTGATCTCGGAGACGATGCTGCTCACGCGCTCGATGGCGCCCATGATCTCCTTCATGGTCTCGCCGGCCCTGTGCACCAGCTGGGCGCCGTTGTCCACGTTCTCGCCGCTGGCCGTGATCAGTGCCTTGATCTCCTTGGCCGCCTCGGCACTGCGCTGGGCCAGGGTTCGCACCTCGCCGGCCACCACGGCAAATCCGCGGCCCTGCTCACCGGCCCGCGCCGCCTCCACCGCGGCATTCAGGGCCAGGATATTGGTCTGGAAGGCAATGCCGTCGATCACCGCGATGATGTCGCTGATCTTGGCGGACGAGGCGCTGATGCGGTCCATGGTGCTGACCACCTCCCCCACCACCGCACCGCCGCGGCGCGCCACCTCGGCCGCATCCTGCGCCAGCTGATTGGCCTGCTGGGCCGAGTCGGCATTGTGATTCACGCTGGCCGTGAGCTGCTCCATGGCCGAGGCGGTCTCCTCCAGACTGGAGGCCGCCTGCTCGGTGCGGTGGCTCAGGTCATGGCTGCCCATGGCCACCTCACGCGAGGCCGTGGCAATGCTGTCGGTGGACTGCCTCACACCGGTCACCACATTCACCAGGGACTCCTGCATGGCCGCAACGCCGCGCATCACGGCGGCGGTCTCATCCTGTCCGGACACGCTCACGCGACCGCTGAGATCGTGTCCGGCAATGCGCTCGGCGGTGCTGACCGCCTCTTCCAGGGGCCGCAGAATGGACGACAGGTTGAACCAGGTGAAGCTGAGAATGGTGAGCACGCCGATGACCACCACAGAACCCAGGGCGATTCGGGCGCTGCGCTCCTCGGCGCGCAGTCGGGCCTCCTCGGCCTCGGCATGCTTGTCGATCTGCTCGGTGACCTGGCCCAGCTGCTTGTCCAGCTCCCGCACCGGCCCCTTGATGGGTTCGGTGGCCTGGTTGGCGCTGGCGGTGTCGCTGAATTCACCCTTGACGACGCGCTGGTGGATGCCATCGAAGCCGCTCTTGTAGGACTGCAGGGACTGCAGCATCTGCTCCGGCACCTTACGGATCTCGGGTGCCACATCAAGCTTGGCGATGGACTGAAGGCCCTCACTGACCTTGGCGAAGGTGCCGTCCCAGTCCTTCTTGTAGCGCTCCACCAGCTTGGCATCCGCCAGATTGATCAGCAGATCCTTCTCGTAGCGCCGCAGATTGCCGACACCCGCCCGCACATGGGAGAGCTGCTTGAGCGCCTCCATATCGTTCTCGGCAAAGTGCTCGAAGTTGACCTGGGCCTTGTGCAGACTCCACAGGCCGTCGCCTCCGATGATCACGATGGCCAGCGCCGAGACGGCTGCCAGCAGGTACAGGCGCGCTTTGATCGTAAAACGCCTCAGGTCCAACATATGAGCCTCCTGACGATGCCAACGACGTTGTGCCGTCCAGCATATCCAAGCCGGGTCAGGAGCGCTAGCGCGTGGCGCAAGTGCTAGGCCGTAAAGTCACGCCAGAGCGCCCACATCGCCTCCTCAAACGCCGAGCGCACCGAAGCAGCACCGGCGGCGGTCCGCGGCAGGGTCAGACCTTGCCGCCCTGCCACCCAAACCTGGGACAGGGCACTCCCTGCGCTGGCAAACACCAAGCCGTCCAGCAAATGGCCGGCGGGCAGGCCCAGCAAACCGTCCGACTGGGCGTCCAGCACCAGGAAGTCAGCCCGGGCCCCGGGCTTCAGACCCCAGCTGGGCAGACCGGCAGGCGCGGCGCTGCCCTGCAGCATGCGCTCAAACAGGCGCGCCGCCGTGGCGGGCTGGCGCCCCGGCTCGGCGCCCACATTGCGCTGCTGCAGGCCCAGGCGCTGACCGTACTCCAGCCAGCGCAGCTCTTCCACCCAGCCGCGCGTGACCTGGCTGTCCGAGCCCAGGCTCAGCGGCACCTCGGCGGCCAGCCAGCCCGGCAGATCGCACAGACCGTCACCCAGATTGGCCTCGGTGCCGGGGCAGATCACCACACTGGCGCCGCTGGCGGCCACGGCCTGGATCTCATCCGCCGTGCTGTGGGTGGCATGAACCAAGTGCCAACGCGCGTCGGGACTGAACTGGCTGCACAGATGCGCCATGGGCCGCTGGCCGGTGCTGGCCAGGCAGTCGCGCACCTCGGCCTGCTGTTCGCTGATATGGATGTGGATGGGCACGGGCGCCTCGCCCACCAGGCGCTGCAGGGCCTGGATGTCGGCCGCATGGGCGGCGCGCAGGGAGTGCAGGGCCACGCCAGCATTCACCAAGGGCAGGCCCGCGGCATTGATGCGCTGGCAGGCGTTCCAGACCCAGTCGGCATCGGTGGCAAAGCGGCGCTGATCGGGGCGCAGGGCGGGCTGGGCAAAGCCGGCATGGGCATAGAGCACGGGCAGCAGGGTCAGGCCTATGCCCACCTCCTGCGCCGCCTCGGCCAGGGCCCAGCTCATGGCCAGGCCGTCTCCTGGGTAGGCGCTGCCGTCCTCGGCATGGTGCAGGTAGTGAAACTCGCAGACCTGGGTGTAGCCGCCGGCCAGCAACTCGGCATAGAGCTGGCGCGCCACGGCCTTGAGCTGGGCGGGCGTGATGCGCAGGGCCACGCCATACATGCGCTCGCGCCAAGACCAGAAATCGTCGCTGGCGCTCTCGCGCCGCTCGGACAAGCCGGCAAAGGCGCGCTGGAAGGCATGGCTGTGGGCATTGACCAGGCTGGGGATCACCGGGCCGTCGAGCACCCGGACGCCAGCGGGCGCCGCCTGGGCGGCGCTGAAGCGGGTCCAGTGGCCACGCCCGTCCAGCTCCATCAACACCTGGCTCTGCCAGCCCCCGTCCAGCCAGGCCAGAGGCGCCCAGAAAGCTTGTGGCGTACCGCCGCTCATGCCGCCGGCCTCCAGGCCAGCAGGGCCTGCAGCAGCTGCCTGAGCAGGGGCTGCACCTGGGCGGCGCGGGCCTCGTCATAGGCAAAGCTGCCGTCCTCCTGCATATAGCAGCTCCAGCACATCTCCAGCTGCACCGCGTGCTGGCCCAGCGCCGGCTGGCCATAATGGCGGGTGATGTGACCGCCCTTGAAGCGCCCGTTCACCACCTGGCTGTAGCCGCTCTGCGCCGCCAGCACCTCGCCCAGGCGCTGGGTGATGGCGGCATCGCAGCTGCGGCCATCGGCCGTGCCCAGGTTCAGGTCCCAGAGCTTGCCCTCGAAGAGCCAGGGCAGCTCCGACTTGATGCTGTGCGCATCGAAGAGCAGCGCATAGCCGTGCTCGGCCTTGAGCCGGTCCAGCTCACCCTGCAGCGCCTCGTGGTAGGGACGCCAGTAGGCTTCGCGGCGGCGCAGCTTCTCGGCCGCGTCGGGCGCCTGACCCTCCCGGTACAGCGGCTCGCCGCTGAAGAAACGGGTGGGGCAGAGCTCGGTATTGGAGGCACCCGGGTACATGGGCGTGTCCTCCGGTGGGCGGTTCAGATCGATCAGATAGCGCGAGTAGCGCGGCACGATCAGGCTGGCACCCAGCTCGGCGGCGATCTCGCCGTACAGGCGCTCCAGATGCCAGTCGGTGTCTTCGCTCTGCAGGGCGCGCGCCTGGTAGCGCGCTTGCTGATCGGCGGGAATCTCGCTGCCCACATGGGGCATGCTGATCAGCAGCGGGCTGCTGCCGGGGCGCAGGGTGTACACGGATTCAGTGCTCATGCTCAGCTCAGCTTGCCGCCCCACACGCGCTGACGCAGCGGGTTGCGGCCGAAGTAGTAGGAGAGTTCGTTGGGATGCTCCACATCCCAGACGCAGAAATCGGCGCGCAGGCCCGGCGCCAGGCGGCCACGGTCGGCCAGGCCCAGGGCGCGTGCCGCATGCTGGGTCACGCCGCGCAGGGCCTCCTCGGGGGTGAGCCGGAACAGGGTGCAGGCCATGTTCAGCATCAGCAGTAGGGAGAGCGTGGGCGAGGTGCCGGGGTTGTGGTCGGTGGAGATGGCGATGGGCACGCCGGCCTCGCGCAGGGCCGCCACCGGCGGCAGCTTGGTTTCGCGCAGAAAGTAGTAGGCGCCGGGCAGCAGGGTGGCCACCGTGCCACTGGCGGCCAGGGCCTGCACGCCCTCGGGGCTCAGGTACTCCAGATGGTCGCAGGACAGGGCCCCGAACTCGCAGGCCAGTTGGGTGCCGCCCTGGTCGGAGAGCTGCTCGGCATGCAGCTTGACCGGCAGGCCCAGGGTCCGGGCCGCCTCGAACACGCGCCGGGTCTGGGCGGGCGTGAAGCCTATGCCCTCGCAGAAGGCATCCACCGCATCGATCAGGCCTTCGCGCTGCAGCTGGGGCATCCAGGCGCAGACGGCGTCCACATACTCGTCCTGCCGGCCCTGGAACTCGGGCGGCAGGGCATGGGCGCCCAGATAGCTGGTACGCAGCTGGGCGCCCTGCAGGGCGCGGGCGGCGCGCAGGCAGCGGGCCTCGCTCTCCAGGTCCAGGCCATAGCCGGACTTCACCTCGACGGTGGTCACGCCCTCGCCGATCAGCGTGTCCAGACGGCGCTGGGCCTGGGCTTGCAGGCTGGCCGCATCGGCCGCGCGGGTGGCGGCCACGGTGGAGCGGATGCCGCCACCGGCCCGGGCGATCTCTTCATAGCTGGCACCCTGCAGGCGCAGCTCGAACTCGCGCGCACGCCGGCCGCCGTAGACCAGATGGGTGTGGGAGTCGATCAAGCCCGGCGTCAGGACCGCGCCGCCCAGATCATGCTCGATGGCCGGCGCCAAGCCCGCGGGCAACTCAGCTTCCGGGCCCACCCAGGCGATGTGCTCGCCCTCGGTGATCAGGGCGCCCCGCTCGACCCAGCCCCAGGGCTGGGCGCCGTCCAGGGTGGCCAGGCGCGCGCCGCGCCACAAGGTCTTGTCCGTCGTACCCGTCATACGGTCCTCATTCGCTCCAGCTCATCCACCAGGCACTGCCCTGCCCTTCAAAGCTCAGGGGCTGGGCCGCCGGCTGCTCACACCAGGCCAGACTCAGCGGCGCCAGCGGCATGCGGCGCCCGCCATGCACCAGGGTGCCGCCCGCGGCGCTGAACAGGCCCAGCCACTGGCCCAGGGGCGGCGCCAAGGGCTCATCGGCCACCTGCACCCGCATCCGGCCCTGGCCGCGGCGATGCATCAGATTGAAGTCGCGCGTGGGGCCGTCCACCAGCTCGCAGTCGGGCGCCAGGGCGCCGTCGAAGCTGAGGATCTCGCTGCCGGGATGCAGCTCGTAGTCGTAGAGCCGCACGCCATGCCCCGAGAGCACCGCGAACCAGCGCTGCACCCCCTCGAAGGCCGAGAAAGGGCCGTCGGCCTCGATGTCCGCCACGCTGATGCGCAGGGTCCACTGCGCCGGGTGCGGCCAGGCCAGCAGCTCGCGGGTCCAGCCGCCATTGTTCTTCCAGCGCTGCGGCGCCACCTGGTCCGCCGAGATGATGCTCCAGCTCATG
This sequence comes from Roseateles asaccharophilus, assembly GCF_004362405.1. GTDB lineage: Bacteria > Pseudomonadota > Gammaproteobacteria > Burkholderiales > Burkholderiaceae_C > Kinneretia > Kinneretia asaccharophila. The sequence continues at coordinate 34,197 of NZ_SNXE01000010.1, read as the reverse complement.
CCTGAAACCCTCCTTCGAGAAGATAGCGTGACCCGGGGTGGGTCAGCCGCACCGAGGTGACCGCGACACCGCGGCTGAACGTCAGGCGCCGCACAACCAGGCAGGGATCCCGCCGGGCAATGCCCAGGAGCTTGGCCTCCAACCCGGCCGGCAATGTCGCCTCGATGGTATAGCGCGCTTCCGACAGCGGAGCCACTTGCAGCAGATAGTGCGTGGGCGTGACCTGGGCAAAGTCCTGCGCCAGATAGTCGGGCGCGCAGGCCGGATTGACCAGCCGGTCCTCGCACTGGATGGCGACACCGTTCTCGAAGTGCACGATGACGCTGTGGAACAGCGGCGCTCCGGCCTTGAGGCCGAACTCGGCCGCCTGCTCGGCCGTGGCCTTGATCTTGGCCAGAGAGTGCAAGCGCGCCTCGTGCCGGTGACCGCGCGCGGCGATCTCCTCGTGCACATCGCGCACCGTGAGCGTGGAGGAGATACGGTGCAGCTGGGCCACAAAGCTGCCCACGCCTTGCACCCGCTCGATCATGCCCTCCTGCGTCAGCTCGCGCAGGGCGCGGTTGACCGTCATGCGACTGAGCTCGAAAGCGGCGCCCAGCTCGGCTTCGGAGGGCAGCAGATCGCCCGGCACCCAGCGACCGCTGGCGATGCCGTCGCGCAGATGGTTCTTGACCTTGAGGTACTGCGGCTCGGGTCCTGAGGGTGTCTTGCGTGCCATGGTCGCCATGCCGCGGATGGTAGTTGACTTTACTTGTATAGACAACTAGAGTTCCGCGCATTCCCTACGCTCCGGAGAACCGCATGAGCTCGCAAGCCCGCCCCGTTCGCGCCCCCACCGGCACCCAGCTGCACTGCAAGAGCTGGCTCACCGAGGCCGCCTACCGCATGATCCAGAACAATCTGGACCCCATGGTGGCCGAGAACCCGGATGAGCTGGTGGTCTACGGCGGCATCGGCAAGGCCGCGCGCAACTGGGAATGCTTTGACACCATCCTCGCCACGCTCAAGACCCTGAACGAGGACGAGACCCTGCTGGTGCAGTCGGGCAAGCCGGTGGGTGTGTTCAGGACCCATGCGGACGCGCCGCGCGTGCTGCTGGCCAACTCCAATCTGGTGCCGCACTGGGCCACCTGGGAGCATTTCAACGAGCTGGACCGCAAGGGCCTGATGATGTACGGCCAGATGACGGCCGGCAGCTGGATCTATATCGGCACCCAGGGCATCGTCCAGGGCACGTATGAAACCTTCGCCGAGGCCGGCCGACAACACTACGGCGGTGATCTGGCGGGCCGCTGGGTGCTGACCGCGGGCCTGGGCGGCATGGGGGGCGCCCAGCCCCTGGCCGCCACCTTCGCCGGCGCCGTGTCCCTGAACATCGAGTGCCAGCAGTCGCGCATCGACTTCCGCCTCAAGACCCGCTATGTGGACGAGCAGGCGGCCGATCTGGACGACGCCATCGCCCGCATCCAGAAGTACACGGCCGAAAAGAAGGCCATCTCCATCGCCCTGCTGGGCAATGCGGCCGAGATCCTGCCCGAGCTGGTCAAGCGCGTGAAAGCGGGGACGGCACCGAAGCCCGACATCGTGACCGACCAGACCTCGGCCCATGACCTGATCAATGGCTATCTGCCGGCCGGCTGGACGGTGGCGCAGTGGAAGGCCGCCGCGGCCGACTCGTCCCAGCATGCCACGCTGAAGGACGCCGCGGCCAAGGGCTGCGCCGTGCATGTGCAGGCCATGCTGGACTTCCAGGCCATGGGCGTGCCCACGGTGGACTACGGCAACAACATCCGCCAGGTCGCCCTCGACCAGGGCGTGAAGAACGCCTTCGACTTCCCCGGCTTCGTGCCCGCCTATGTGCGCCCGCAGTTCTGCGAGGGCCGTGGCCCCTTCCGCTGGGTGGCGCTCTCGGGCGACCCCGAGGACATCTACAAGACCGACGCCAAGATCAAGGAGCTCTTCCCCGAAGAGACCCGCGTGCACCGCTGGCTGGACATGGCGGCCGAGCGCATCGCCTTCCAGGGCCTGCCGGCGCGCATCTGCTGGCTGGGCCTGGGGCAGCGCCATCTGGCTGGACTGGCCTTCAACGAGATGGTGCGCAAGGGCGAACTCAAGGCCCCCATCGTGATCGGCCGCGACCACCTGGACTGCGGCTCGGTGGCCAGCCCCAACCGCGAGACCGAGGCCATGAAGGACGGCACCGACGCCGTGTCCGACTGGCCCCTGCTGAACGCCCTGCTGAACACCGCCGGCGGCGCCACCTGGGTGAGCCTGCACCATGGCGGCGGCGTGGGCATGGGCTTCTCCCAGCACAGCGGCGTGGTCATCGTGGCCGACGGCACGGACGCGGCCGCCAAGCGCCTGGAGCGCGTGCTCTTCAACGACCCCGGCACCGGCGTGATGCGCCATGCCGATGCCGGCTACGAGATTGCCCAGGCCTGCGCCAAGGAGCGCGGCCTGAACCTGCCCATGCTCAAGGACTGACCCCATGACGATGATCACCCTCACCCCCGGTGCCCTGACGCTGGAACAGCTGCGCCAGATCCGCCAGGGCGGCGTGCAGCTGAGCCTGGACGCCCAGGCCGTGGCCACCATCGAGCGCTCGGCCGCCATCGTCCAGGCCCATGCGGCCGGCGACGCCGCCGTCTACGGCGTGAACACCGGTTTTGGCAAGCTGGCCTCCAAGCGCATCAGCAAGGAAGAGCTGGCCACCCTGCAGTTCAATCTGATCCGCTCGCACAGCGTGGGTGTGGGCGCGCCCATGGCCCCCGGTGTGGTGCGCCTGATGCTGGCCACCAAGGCCGCCTCCCTGGCCCGCGGCCATTCGGGTGTGCGCCTGGACGTGGTGCGCTGCATTCTGGATGCCTTCAACAAGGGCCTGGTTCCCTACATCCCCAGCCAGGGCTCGGTGGGCGCCTCGGGCGATCTGGCGCCGCTGTCCCACATGACCCTGGCTCTGATGGGCGAAGGCGAAATGCTGGTGGACGGTCAGCGCCGCCCCGCCCTGCCGGTGCTGCAGGCCGCGGGCATCACCCCGCTGAGCCTGCAGGCCAAGGAAGGCCTGGCCCTGATCAACGGCACCCAGACCAGCACCGCCCTGGCCCTGGATGCCCTGCTGCGCTTCGAGACCGTCTACGCCTCGGCCGTGGTGTCGGGCGCGCTGAGCCTGGATGCCGCCCGCGGCAGCGACGGCCCCTTCGACCCCCGCATCCATGCGGTGCGCGGCCAGCCGGGCCAGATCGAGGCCGCCGCCGCCTACCGCCAGCTGCTGGTGGGCAGCGCCATCCGCGCCTCCCACCAGGAAGGCGATGAGCGGGTGCAGGACCCCTACTGCCTGCGCTGCCAGCCCCAGGTCATGGGCGCCTGCCTGGATCAGGCCCGCTATGTGCGCGATGTGCTGCTGCGTGAGGCCAATGCCGTGACCGACAACCCCCTGGTCTTTGCCAACGAAGACGGCAGCAGCGCCATGGTCAGCGGTGGCAACTTCCATGCCGAACCCGTGGCCCTGGCCGCCGACGCCCTGGCCTGCGCCGTGGCCGAGGTGGGCGCGATTGCCGAGCGCCGCATCGCCATGCTGATCGACGCCGGCGTCTCCCGCCTGCCGCCCTTCCTGACCGAGAACGCCGGCCTCAACTCGGGCTTCATGATCGCCCACGTGACCGCCGCGGCCCTGGCCAGCGAGAACAAGAGCCTGGCCCACCCGGCCAGCGTGGACAGCCTGCCCACCAGCGCCAACCAGGAGGACCATGTGTCCATGGCCACCTTCGGCGCGCGCCGTCTGGCCCAGATGCTGGACAACACGGCCCACATCATCGGCATCGAGCTGCTGGCGGCCGCCCAGGGCATCGAGTTCCTGCGCCCGCTGCAAAGCTCGCAGGCGCTGGAGCAGACGCATGCCCTGATCCGCCAGCGCTGCCGTGCCATGCCCAGCGACCACTATCTGGCGCCCGATATCGAGGCAGCCACGGCCCTGGTCAACGAGGGCGCGGTCGCGCGCGTGGCCCTTGCCCACAGCCCCCTGAGCGTCTACGGCTGAGGCCGAACCTGCCCATCGCAGGCCGCCCCGGAGCAGCCCGGCTCACCATCGCTTAGCATGGTGGCCGGGCTGTGCCCATTCATCCGGACGCCATGCACACATTCCTGCGCCAGCCGTTGCTGGGCCTACTGCTGAGCCTCCTGCTGGCTCCGGGTCTGGCGCTTGGGGCCGGCGCCGAAGCGCCGGCCACCGGCGAGCCGGGCGAGGCGGCCGCACCCCTGCAGCTCTGCCTGTCCGAGTTCGCACCCTTCAATGCCTCGGGTCTGAGCGAGGGCGGCCCCCTGGGCCGTATCGCGGTCCAGGCCTTCGCACGCGCCGGCATCCGGGCCGAGCTGCGCTTCATGCCCTGGGCCCGCGTCATCAAGGAAGCAGAGGCCGCGCAGTGCCTGATCGCCGGGCTGTGGCGCAATGAGGCGCGTGACCAGCTCTATGCCTACGCCGGCCCCTACTACCAAGTGGAACTGGGCTACTTCACGCTCAAGAGCCTGCCGCGCCCGGCCGAGCCCCTGAGCCGGGCCCAGGCCAGTCGCATCTGTGTGCAGCGTGGCGCCTATCTGCCGGCCGCCTTGCAAGAGCATCAGTCCCTGCTGCAGATGAATCTCGATCTCTCCGGCTGCCTGCGCATGCTGGCCACCGGCCGGGTGGACACGGCCTTTGGTGCGCGGGCCGCGGGCCAGCATTATCTGGACAGTGCCGCAGGCCGCGATCTCGGCGGCAGCATCGCGTGGCGCGGTCCGGCCTTGGAGCTCAAGGACCATATGCTGGCCATCCGCAAGACACATCCCCAGCGCGAGGCCCTGATCCAGGCCTTCAACCGCGGTCTGGCCCAGCTGCGGGCAGACGGCAGCTATCAGCGCCTGCTGAGCGCGGGCGGTCTGTCCGGCCCCTGAGTTCGGGCGCGCGGCAGGCGCACAAGCCGCCCGCCACTGGCACGTGTTCTGCATGCAGCAAGCGCTATACCTGGCGCGCGCTGTACCGGGTGTTTCCCGAGAGGCAAGTCCGGGCGCGCGCACCATCATTGAGCCCACCTCAGTCCAACGGAGAGCCCTCGCACCATGAAGAAGATCCTGTCTGCATTCGCACTCGCCACCCTGGCCCTGTCGGCTCAGGCACAGGAGGTCAAGGTCGGCATCGGCATCTCCGGCTGGACCGGTTTTGCGCCCCTGACCCTGGCCAAGGAGGCCGGCCTCTTCAAGAAGAACGGCCTGGACGTCAGCATCAAGAAGATCCCGCAGAAGGACCGCCACCTGGCCATCGCCTCCGGCGACATCCAATGCGCGGCCACCACAGTGGAGACCTGGATCGTCTGGAACGCCAATGGCGTGGCCACCACCCAGATCTTCCAGCTTGACAAGAGCTTTGGCGCCGACGGCATGGTGGTCAAGCCCGGCATCAGCAAGATCAGCGAGCTCAAGGGCAAGACCGTGGCCGCCAGTGCGCCCGGCACCGCACCCTACTTCACCCTGGCCTGGATGCTCAAGAAGAACGGCCTGTCCATCAAGGACGTGAACGTGGTGAATCTGGAGCCCCAGGCCGCGGCCAATGCCCTGATCGCCGGCGCCGGCAATCTGGACGCGGGCATGACCTACGAGCCCTTCCTCAGCGCGGTGCGCGCCAAGCCCGAGGCCGGCAAGATCCTCGCCACCACCCTGGACTACCCCATGGTGATGGACACCTTCGGCTGCACGCCCAAATTCCTGGCCGAGAACCCCAAGGCCGCCAAGGCCCTGGCCGACAGCTATTTCGAGGCCCTGGCCCTGATCAAGGCCGATCCCAAGAAGAGCTTCGAGATCATGGGCGCCGATGTGAAGCAGAGCGCCGAAGCCTTCGAGAAGAGCCAGGCCTTCCTGCGCTGGCAGGACCGCGAGGCCAACAAGAAGTTCTTCGCCGGCGAGCACGCCCAGTTCAGCAAGGAAGCCGCCGAGTTGCTGCTGGAGGTGGGCATCATCAAGGCCATCCCCGACCTCTCCAAGCTGGCCGATACGCGTTTCATCCAGTAAGCCAGCATGCGTCCCCTGACCCCGGTGACGCCCCGGGCCCGCGTGGCCCTGGGCCTGTCCTTCTTCCTGCTCTTCACCGCGCTGTGGGCCGCCGTCACCTTCGGCGGCCTGGTCAGCAAGACCTTTCTGGCCGACCCGCTCACCATGCTGAAGTCCGGCTGGATCCTGCTGACCGAGATGGGCTTTGCCAAGGACATTGGCATGACCGTCTGGCGCGTGCTGGGCGGCTTTGTGATCGCCGCCGCCCTGGCCCTGCCCCTGGGCGTGCTGATGGGCACCTACAAGCCCGTCGAGGCCTTCTTCGAGCCCTTCGTCTCCTTCGCCCGCTACCTGCCGGCCTCGGCCTTCATCCCCCTGCTCATCCTCTGGGTGGGCATTGGCGAGGCGCAGAAGCTGGCCGTGATCTTCATCGGCAGCTTCTTCCAGCTGACCCTGATGATCGCCGTGACCGTGGGCAACACGCGGCGCGATCTGGTGGAGGCGGCCTACACCCTGGGCGTCTCGGACCGCACGCTGATCAGCCGTGTGCTGCTGCCCGGGGCCGCGCCCGAGATCGCGGAGATCCTGCGCATGGTGCTGGGCTGGGCCTGGACCTATGTGATCGTGGCCGAGCTGATCGGCGCCTCCAGCGGCATCGGCCACATGATCACCGACAGCCAGGCCCTGCTGGCCACCGACCAGATCATCTTCGGCATCATCGTGATCGGCCTGATCGGCCTGATCAGCGACTTCGCCTTCAAGGCACTGAACCGCTCGCTCTTTCCCTGGGCCAGGCTGTGAGCCCCTCGTCCAAGGAGTACCTTGGCCGGCCCCCCGAGGGGGCGCCGATGCTTGCCGGTTCGACCGGCAAGCACATCGACAACGCGGGCCGGCTTGGGGCGGCCCGGCGCTCGGCCCGAAAGCATTCATGGAGCCTCTGAAGTGAGCATCCTCTCCATCCGCGGCGTCTCCCGCAGCTTCGCCGGCCGTGACGGTCAATCCACCGTGGCCCTGCAGGCCACCGATCTGGAGGTGGCCGAAAACGACTTCCTGACCATCCTCGGCCCCTCGGGCTGCGGCAAGAGCACCCTGCTGCGCATCGTGGCCGGTCTGGACGCGCCCAGCAGCGGCGAGGTGCTGCTGGACGGCCGCAAGGTGCTGGGCCCGGGCGCCGACCGCGGCATGGTGTTCCAGAGCTACACCCTCTTCCCCTGGCTCACGGTGCTGGAGAACGTGGCCTTCGGTCTGCGCGAGCGCGGACTGCCCAAGGCGCAGCAGCTGGAGATCGCGCAGGACTTCATCGCCAAGGTGGGTCTGGCCAAGTTCGCCGGCCACTACCCCAAGCAGCTCAGCGGCGGCATGCAGCAACGCACCGCCCTGGCCCGCGCCCTGGCCAACGGGCCGCGCATTCTGCTGATGGACGAGCCCTTCGGCGCCCTGGACCACCAGACCCGCGAGCTGATGCAGGAGCTGCTCCTGGGCATCTGGGAGCGCGAGAAGAAGACCGTGCTCTTCGTCACCCACGATATCGACGAGGCCATCTTCATGGGCTCACGCGTGGTGGTGATGAGCGCGCGGCCGGGCCGCATCAAGAGCGACCTGCCCTCGCCCTTCGCGCACCCGCGCCACTACTCGGTCAAGACCACGGCCGAGTTTTCCGCGCTCAAGCGCGAGCTGCACGAGCAGCTGCGGGTGGAGGTGCTGGCGGCACAGGGGTGAAGCGGGCGGCCGCCGTTTGTCGCGGCGTGCTGCAGGCCATGCCGATCGAGCGGCTGTCTGTCATCCCGAGCTGGCTTGCAAGAGGGCTACGTGGCGATAGTGGCGCCCTTCCCCAACGGAGTCGCCCGATGACGCAGCCCTTTCCCACCGCCCTGTTGGCATGCGCATCCATGCCCCGGATCCACCCACGAGCGCTGGGTCCGGCGCAACCTCGACTGGGCCCGTGCGTATCCCTGATCGCAGCCCTGATCCTGTGCATCGCGAGCTGTGGACCTGCGCGCGCAACGAGCTCCGCCCCGGCGTCCCTGCAGGCCTGGCAGCAGAGGCTTGAGCAGTCCGCCTTCTCGGGCACCGTCCTGATCGCCAAGGCGGGCTCGGTGATCTATCACCGTGGCTTCGGCCAGTCGGACCGGAGCAGCCAACGCGCCGTGGACGCGTACACGGTGTTCGACATCGGCTCGCTGACCAAGCAGTTCACGGCCACCGCCACCATGCTATTGGTCGAGCAGGGAAAGCTGTCTCTCGAAGCGCCGCTCGGCAGCTACTTCCCGAACGTGCCTGCCGACAAGCAGGCCATTACCGTGCACCAGTTGCTGAGCCACGCCTCGGGACTGCCCGCCGGCCTGCCAGGCCGTGCGCTCTACGACCAGGTCGAAGCCAGCCAGCTCAGCACCGAGATCCTGGCGCAGCCACTGATCGCCCGCCCGGGCGAACGCTACCACTACTCCAACATCGGCTACAGCCTGCTGGCCCAGATCATCGAACGGGTCTCTGGCCAGGAATGGGAGCACTTCATCCGGCACAGCATTCTGCTGCCCGCCGGTCTGAGAGAGACCGGCTACCGGCTGCTCACCGTGCCGCAGGCGCGGCTGGCCATCAACTACGGCGCCGATCCCAACTGGCTGCAGCGCCAGTTGCGCATGAAGCCCGACAGCAGGAGTGTGGGCGACTCTTTGCAGCACCTGCGACAGTCCCCTGGCCGGCGTTGGTTTGAGGGGGCCGGAGGCTTCCTGTCAACGGCACAGGATATGCACGCCTGGTCGGTCGCCATGAGCCGTGGCCAGATCCTCAGCCCAAGCTCCTGGGCGCAGATGTTCAAACCCCATATTGCCGAGAACGCCGAGAAAAGCGCCTACTACGGCTACGGCTGGCTGCTGATCCGGACCGAGAGTGGCAGCCCCAGAGTCACCCATAGTGGCTCCAATGGCTACTCCTATGCCACCTTCGACTACTACCCGGATCAGCAACTCTTCATCTTCACCGCCTCCAACGACATCGACAACTACCCCTACCCCCTGATGAAGGAACTGAACCAGTTGCTGCTGAGGAGTCGCCCCTGAGCGCTGGGACCCGCGGCTTGTCGCCGCAAGGCGCAACTGATGCCGGGCTCCCTGCAGCCTGTCGTTCCAGCCTGTCGCGACCTGGGACAGCCCGGCCATAGTGCCGGCTCTCACGTTTACGGAGCAACACCATGCTGAGATTCCTGAAGCGCCTGTGCCGCGGCCTGCTGCCGGCAACAGCCGGCCTGCTGCTGCTGAGCGCCGGGGCGCAGGCCCACGCCGCGACCAGTCCACTGGTCGATGCCGCCTGGCTGCGTCAGGCCCTGGCCAGCGCCCAGCCGCCGCTGGTGCTGGACGCCTCGCCCACACGCCTTCATGCGGCCGGCCATATTCCCGGCGCGGTGAACGCGGACTTCTACCGTTACGGCTCGAACGAGCTGGACGCGGCCGGCATGCAGGCGCGTCTGCGCAGTTGGGGTCTTGGCCAGGGTGAGCGCCTGATCGTCATCCATGACCAGGGCGGCGCGATGATGGCGCCCTGGATCTTCTATGAGCTGTACCGCCATGGCGTGGCGCCCGAGCGCCTGCGCCTTCTCGATGGCGGCATGGCCGCCTGGAAGGCGGCCCAGGGCCCCATCAGCACCGGACCCTCGCCCACCCCGCCCCCAGGGGATCTGCGTGTCGATTCGCTGCGCGAAGGGGTGCGTGCCCGTCTGCCTGAGTTCCTGGCGGGCTCGGGGGACCCGCAGGACCATGCCTTACTGGAAGCGCTGGACCCGCCCTTCTACTACGGCGGCGCCAAGTTCTTCAACCGCGGCGGGCATGTGCCGCATGCCAAGCTGACCCCGGTGGACGACTACTTCCGCCCCGACAAGACCTTCAAGTCGCGCGCCGAGCTGCAGGCCATGCTGGACCATCTTGGGGTGCGCCGCGAGCAGCAGGTCTACAGCTATTGCGGCGGCGGCGTGGCCGCCAGCGTGCCCTACTTTGCCCTGAAGTTCCTGCTGGGCTATCCGCGGGTGGCGCTCTACCAGGGTTCGCAGAAGGAATGGCTGGAAGATGCGCGCGAGCTGCCGCTGTGGAGCTACGCCAACCCGGCGCTGCTGCGCAACGCGGACTGGCTCAATGGCTTCAGCAACACCATGCTGCGCACCTTCAGCCACAGCCCGATCAGCATCATCGATATACGTCCGGACCAAGACTACGCAAAAGGCCATGTGCCCTTTGCGCTCAGCCTGCCGGCCGAGCGCTTCCAGGCCGGGCTCGCAGCGCCGGAGCAGCTGGCCGCGCTGCTGGGGCGGGCGGGTGTCGACCCGCAGCATGAGGCGGTGATCGTCTCGCAGGGCGGCCTCAACAAGCAGTCGGCACTGGTGTTCGCACTGCTGGAGCAGCTGGGCCAGCGCAAGGTCTCGTTCTTGCTGGAGTCGGCCGAGGAGTGGGAGATGCGCGGCCTGCAGCTGAGCCGGGAGCCTACCCGCGTGGGCGTGCGCAAGCCGCCGCTGGACCCGACCATCGCGCCGGTCGACTACCAAGCCAGGCCAGGTGCCGTCCTGATCAACAGCGCAGCACTGGCGGCCACCCCGCCCGCTCACGGCATGCCGCGGGTCTATCTGGCCCTGGGCTCGCGCCCGCCTGCCGCCGAACTGCCGGGCAAGATCGTGCACCTGCCCTACGCGCAGCTGCTGGATGCCAGCGGCCGACCCAAGCCGGCGCACGAGATCTGGAGCCTGCTGGCCAAGGCCGGCCTGCCGCGCCATGCCCAGATCGTCTGCGTGGCCGAGGATTTCGGCGAGGCAGCCATCGGCTACACCCTGCTGCGCTTGATGGGCTTCGCGGACATCAGGCTGGCGGTGAGCTAGCGGCAGGACGCAGCGACAATGCCGGCTTTAGCCACTGAACGCTGCTGCCTTGCCTACTGTGCGGATACGGACCCTTGTTGTGCTGGCCCTGATGCTGCTGAGCCTCGGGCGCGCGCAAGCCATGAACGTCAGCTTCATCAACCCGGGGCGCTCCGACGAAGCGTTCTGGCTGACGGCCACGCAGGCCATGCAGGCTGCGGCCCGGAGCCTGGGCATCCAGCTGGAAGTGCTGTACGCCGAGCGTGAACCCGAGCGGGCGCTGCGCCTGGCGCGCGAAATCGCCGGGCGTCCGGCACCGCAGCGCCCCGACTACGTGCTGCTGGTCAATGAGAAGGGCACCCTGGTCAGCAATGCGCAGACCCTGGGTGCGGCCGGCATCAGGACCTTTGCCGTCTTCAACGGGCTGCTGCCTCAGGAGCGCAAGATCTGGGCGCCCAGGCAGAGCCTGCCGCTGCTGCTGGGCAGCCTGGTGCCGGATGCGCGCGAGGCGGGCTACCTGACCGCCAAGGCCCTGATCCAGCAGGCCTTGCGCGCCCAGCCCGGCGGCAGGCTGCAGATGCTCGCGATCGCGGGCGACCGCTCGACACCCAACTCCATAGCCCGCAACGAGGGCATGCGCCAGGCCGTGGCCGAGGCGCCGCAGGTCGAGCTGGCCGAGACCGTGTTTGCCGACTGGCGCCGTGATCTCGCGCGTGAGCAGATGCTGGGCCTGCTGCAACGGCATCCCGAGGCGCGCCTGGTCTGGGCCGGCAGCGACCAGATGGCCCTGGGCGCCATGGAAGCGCTCGGCCAGACGGGCGCCAGGCCGGGGCTCGAACATCATGTCTCAGCCATCAATACCTCCAACGAGGCCATGCAGGCGCTCATCGAGGGCCGGCTCGACGCCCTGGCCGGCGGACACTTTCTCGCTGGGGCCTGGGCCCTGGTCATGCTGTACGACCATCAGCAGGGACGCGACTTTGCGGACGAGGGCCTGGAACAGGAACGCCCCATGTTCACGCTGTTTGCAAAGTCCACGGCGCGGCGATTCCTCAAGCAGTTCGGCTCCGGCATCCGCGAACTGGATATGCGCCCCTACAGCAAGCACCTGAACCCGCAGGTGCAAAGCTACCGCTTCACCATCGGCCCCTTGCTGAAGCGTTGATGGCTTCAAGCCGACCTCGGTCGCGGCCTCAGTACCGCCCCGTCGCCCCCGCCACGCGCAGATACACGTAGGCCCCCCAGGCCACCAGGGCGCGCACCAGCACACCGCGCAGGCTGGAGCCGCCCCATTGCCGCAGATCCACCCGACGCGACACCGCGGCCGCGCCCTCGAACTCCGCTGCCACCGCGCGCGCAAAGCCCGCGTCGCGCACCATCACATTGGCTTCCAGGTTCAGCAGCAGGGACAGCGGATCGATATTGGAGCTGCCCACCGTGGCCCAGCGCTCGTCCACCACCGCCACCTTGGCGTGCAAAAAGGCGGGCGTGTACTCGTAGATCTGCACCCCATGGCCCAGCAGCTCGGCGTAAAGCGCCTGAGCTGCCAGGCCCGCGATGCGGTAGTCCAGCTTGCCCTGCAGCAGCAGGCGCACCTGCACGCCGCGCCGTGCCGCATCGCGCAGCGCGCGCCGGAAGGCCTGGCCGGGGTAGAAGTAGGGCGAGATCAGGTCCACCCGCTCGCGCGCGGCGCGTATGGCATCGATATAGGCGCGCTCGATGGTGCGGCGCTGGCGCAAGTTGTCCCGCAGAACAAAGGCCGCGCAGACCGGCTCCAGCGCCTGGACCTCCGCTTCCACACGACGTCGTCCCCGCGGCATGCGCAGGCGCCGCGCCAGGCGGCGCAAGCGCCGCAGCGGCTCGGGGCTGCGCACCAGGGCCTGCAGCTCCTCGCCGAAGTCGCGCCCCAGCCAGGCGCGGGTCCAGACCGCCCGGGCCGCCTGCGCCACGGGCTGCACCGCCGGTCCGCGCAGAACCACGGCATAGTCCAGGCGCGGCTGCTCGGTCTGGCCATGGTTGAGGTCCATGCGGTCATCGATGATGTTGATGCCGCCCACAAAGGCGCGCTCCCCATCCACCACGCAGAGCTTTTGATGCAGACGGCGCAGCTGCCCCGGGTGCAGCCAGCGCCACCAGCGGTCTATGGGCCGGAACACCGCCAGCGCCACGCCGCTGCCGGCCAGGGCCTCGCGCAGCCAGGGCAGGCTGGCCTTGGATCCAAATCCGTCCACCACCACCCTCACCCTCACCCCGCGCGCGGAGGCCGCGCGCAGGGCGGCAACCGTCTCGGCCCCGGCCTTGTCGTGATGGAAGATATAGGTCGCGATCCAGACCTCGTGACGCGCCGCCGCGATGGCCTCGATCTGGGCCGGAAACAGCTCGTCCCCACCCCGGAGCAGGCGCAGCTCATTGCCGCCGCTGTACTCGGGCAGAACCTGCGCGTGCCAGGAGAAGAGGTGATCGGAGTCCGGGGCCGCCACCGTGCTCCTCAGGCGAGTTCGAACTCCGCCACCAGGGGCAGGTGGTCGGACATGCGAGCCCACACCGGTCCGCGCGGCACCTGGGTGGCCACGCAGCGCAGACCGCGGGTGTAGATGCGGTCCAGCGAGAAAAAGGGCAGCCGCGAGGGAAAGGTGGCCTGGCGCCGCCCGCCGGGCGCCTGGGCGCGGGCCAGGCCATGCTCGCGCATGGGCGCGTCCAGCTTTTCGCCCCAGTCATTGAAGTCGCCCGCCACCACCAGCAGGCCGTCTTCCGGAACCTCGGCCCGGATGTAGTCGGCCAGGCGCTGGACCTGGCGCACACGGCTGCCATGCATCAGGCCCAGATGGGCCACCACCGCATGCACGATCTGCGACTGCCATTGAACCTGCACATGCAGCAGGCCGCGCTGCTCGAAGCGGTGGTCCGAGACATCGTGGTGCCCCACCTCGCCCAGCGGCCAGCGCGACAGCAGGGCATTGCCATGCTCGCCATGCTTGGTGACGGCATTGGTGCGGTAGGCCACCTCATAGCCATCGGGCGCCAGAAACTCGGCCTGGCCCTGATCGGGCCAGCCAAACCAGGTGCGCTCGAACTGCTTGGCCTCGCGGTGGTGGAAGTGGCGCACCTCCTGCAAAAAGACCAGGTCCGCGTCCAGGGCCTCCACGCCCAGGCCCAGATTGTGGATCTCCAGGCGCTTGACCGGCCCCAGGCCGCGCACGCCCTTGTGGATGTTGTAGGTCGCCACACGCAGATGGGCGCCGGTCGAGGCGGCCCCGGCGGCCGCACGCAGGCCGGGGCGCATCATGCGGCGAACCTCGGCAGCTGCAGCACCGCCTCGGCATTGGAGGGCGAGAAGCACAGGTCCGCCGCCTCGCGCCAGGGCAGCCAGCGGTAGCGCAGATGCTCGCGCGGCGCCAGGCGCACCGGGGTGCCGGCGGGCACGGTCAGGCCGAACACATGCTCGGTGTTGTGGGTCACGCCCGGCGCGTAGCGATGCCGCCAGACCGGGTAGATCTCGTAGACATTGCTGAGCTGCCAGTCCCGCAGGCGGGCGTCCAGGGCGGCGATGTCCATGCCGGTCTCTTCCAGCACCTCACGCCGCGCGGTCTCGGCCGGCGCCTCGTCGGGGGCGTCCAGAGAGCCGGTCACGCTCTGCCAGAAGCCGGGCCGATCGGCCCGCTCCAGCATCAGCACGTCTAGCGCCGGGGTGTGTATCACCACCAGCACCGATTCGGGAATCTTGTAGGGTCGCGCCTGGACTGCACTCTCGCTCATGCGGCAAGCATAGCGGAGCCCGCAAGGGGCTTCAGCGCTGGGGGCGTTGGCTCCACAGCACCCCGGCCGCCACCAGCAGCATGCCCAGCAGGGTCAGGGCCTCGGGCCGCTCGCCAAACAGCGCCAGGGCCAGCAGGGTGGCCAGCACCGGCGTCAGCGCGCCGGCGCTGGCGCTGCGCTGCGCGCCCAGCCGGGCCACGGCAAAGCTGTAGCTCAGCGTGGAGATCAGGCCCACGCCCAGACCTTGCAGGGCCAGCTGCAGGCCCAGCTGGGCGGGGGCCAGCTCCAGGAGCTGCAGCGGGCCCTGGCTCAGCTGCCAGGCCAGCCAGGGCGCCAGCAGGCCCAGCGACACGCAGGAGATCAGAGCGGCAGCCTCCAGCGGCGCCAGGCGCGCCTCGCGCAGGGCCAGGGTGTAGGCCGACCACATCAGGCTGCCCAGCAGGAACAGGGCATAGCCCTGGGCCCGATCGCCTTGCCCCGCATTCAGGGCCAGCATGGTGGCCACGCCGGCCGCAATGCACAGCAGGGCCGGCCAGCGTGCCAGGGCCTGCCGTCCATGCAGGGCGGCCGCCAGCAGGGCCGTGAACAGCGGCAGGGTGCCGGGAATCAGGGTGGCGCCCTCGGCCACCGGCGCATGGCGCATGCCCCAGCCGGCGATCAGGAAATAGGGCAGACCGGCACCGGCCACGATGCTCAGCGTCAGCCGCCAGGGCAGCGCCATCAGGCGATGCCGGGCCCGCCACAGCACCGGCAGAAAGATCAGGCCGGCCGGCGCGAAGCGGATCAGGGCCAGCTCGGCCGGCGGCAGGGCCGCACGCGCGCCGGCACGCAGGGAAATGAAGAAACCGGCCCAGATGCACAGGGTCAGGGCCAGGGCGGCCCAGCCCTGCCAGGCCGGGGCGGTGTCGGAGGACGAGGGCCCCAGGGGCAGGGTGCGTACAGCGGAGGAGGACATGGGTACTGCAGGGGAAACCAGCAAAACTGCGCTCGCCATTCTCCGCAGGCAGCCGGGGCGTTTTGCACCAATATCCATTCCGAAAAGCAATGGCGACAGGCGATAATCACCAATAATCATTCAAATATTGGCGATTTCACCCATGGACCGCATAGACGCCCAGATCCTGGACCTGCTGCAGCGCGAGGGCCGGCTCAGCGTGGCCGAGCTGGCCGAGCGTGTGTCGCTCTCGCAAAGCCCCTGCGCGCGCCGTCTCAAGCGCCTAGAAGACAGCGGCCTGATCGCTGGCTACCGCGCCCAGCTGGACCGCCAGGCCCTGCAGTTGGGGACGACGGTCTTCGTCAATGTGCGGTTGATGCATCACCGCGCCGACGCGGTGCAGCAGTTCGAGGCCGCCATGCAGGCCATGGCCGAGGTCATCAGCTGCCATGTGGTCTCGGGCAGCCATGACTACCTGCTGGAGGTGGTGGTGGGGGCGCTGGGCGAGTACGAGCAGATCGTGCGCCGCCTGCAGTCCCTGCCGGTGGTGCAAGACATCAACAGCAGCTTCGCGATCCGCTGCGTGAAGAACGGCGCCCCCCTGCCCCTACGCGCCTGGGCCTGAGCCGGTCGCGCGGCGCTCAGGCCTGGGCGCTGCGCTCCAGATCCCGGGCCAGGGCCTCCAGGGCCACGCGATCCAGGCTGGGGGCCGCCAGCAGCTGACGCAGGCGCTGCGCCGCCTCGGCCAGCGACTGGCGCGCCGCCGGCGCGGCCGAGGCCTGGCCGGGCAGCTGGGCCAGCAAGCGCTCCAGCAGTGCCGCCAGTCGCTGAGCCCGTGCCACATCGGCCCGGGACCATTCAGCCCCTAGGGGACGCTGCAGCCACAGCACCCCCACCAGACGGGTCTGCACGCGCAGGCCCAGCTCCAGCCGGGACTGGCGGGGCCAATCCGCAGCACCCAGGGCCTGATCCAGCTCGGCGCGCCAGGGATGGGCCAGGCTGTCCGTCTGCTGCAGCGGCGTGCCGGGGGCGCTGAGCGCCTGCAGATAAGCCATGAGGGGCGCAGCCTCCAGCGCGGACGAACCCGCCAGATGGCGGTAGTGCCCGCGCCCCGACTCATCCCACCACAGCGTCAGAGCGCTGAGCTCCAGGCCCTCCAGCAGGCGCGGCAGCATGCCCGCCCAGGCCCGCTCCAGATCGGCCGGCATTTCCAGGGCCCAGGCCTGGCCCGCCAGCTCCAGCAAGAGGCCGTCGGCGCCGGTGGGGTCGGTATCGAAGCGTGCCAGGGCCTCCAGGCCCGCCGGCATCTGGTTCTGGGCCAGGCTGGCCTCCAGGCGCTGGGCCTGCTGAGCATGGTGCCAGCCGGGCCCCAGCTCACCCCGGGCCTGGGCCAGCTCGGCCAGGCGCGCATGGGCCGCGGCCTGCAGCGCACGGGCCTGCAAGCCCTCCGCCAGGTCCAGGGCCTCCTGGGCCAGGGACTGGGCCTGTGGCCCCTGGTCGAGTTCGCTGAGCAGCAGGCAGGCCTGCCCCTCCAGCCAGCGATAGCCGCAGGCGCGCGCCAGTTGCTGGGCCTGCCGGGCCAGACGGCCGGCCAGGACCGGGTCACCGCGGTCGCGGGCGCAGCGTGCGTGGTGCCAGATGGCCTCGGCCTGGTAGTCGCGGTGGCCGGCCTCGCGGGCCGCGCTGAGTGCCTCATCCAGGGCCGGCAGGGCCGCCTGCGGCCCCTGGGTGGCCCGCAGCGAGGCCGCCCGGTTCAGCGCGATCTTGGCGCGCAGATAGGCGTCCCCCGGCAAGCGCGCGTAATGCGCCTGGGCCTCCTCCAGCACCCGGCCGCCGCGGGCCCATTCGCCCAGGGCGTAGCAGAGATGGGCCAGGCCGATGCGGGCCTGGCAGGCGCTGCGCGAGTCGTCCGCGGCCCAGCCCAGGGTCTGGCTCCAGGCCTTGCAGGCCTGGTTGTAGTCGCCGCGCTGGTAGTGCAGGCGCCCCAGGGCCTCGCTCAGCTCGGCCGCATCGGCGTGGGCACGCTGGCGCTCGGCTAGGTCGCGGGCGCGCTCCAGGGCAGGCTGCAGCTCCAGCGAGCGGCCCCAGCGTTCCAGCACGAAGAACTCGCCCAGCAAGGCGGCCCGGCTGCTGCGCACATCGGGATTGCTGACCTGCCGTCGCAGCAGGGGCAGCATCAGGGCCGGGTGGCGCATGATGCCGCGCTCCCAGCGCGGCAGATGGACGTCGGTGCGAGGACTCATGGCGTGCAGATAGGGGCTAGGCGGCGGCAAAAGCGCAAGGATAGCGGCTGATGCGGCATGAAAAAGGGCGGCCAAGGCCGCCCTTCATGATTCAGCCAGCGGCGCCGGCTCAGGCTGCGGTGGCCGCGCCGGGGTTGCGCAGGCGGATGTGCAGCTCGCGCAGCTGCTTCTCGTCCACGTTGGACGGCGCGCCGGTCAGCAGGCACTGGGCGCGCTGGGTCTTGGGGAAGGCGATCACGTCGCGGATGGACTCGGCCTTGGTCATCAGCGTCACCAGACGGTCTAGGCCGAAGGCCAGACCACCATGCGGGGGCGCGCCGTACTGCAGGGCGTCCAGCAGGAAGCCGAACTTGATGCGCTGCTCTTCCGGCGTGATATTCAGGGCCTCGAAGACCTTGGCCTGCACCTCGGCGCGGTGGATACGCACCGAGCCGCCGCCCAGCTCCCAGCCGTTGAGCACCATGTCGTAGGCCTTGGCCACGCAGGCGCCCGGGTCGCTGCTCATCAGGTCCTCATGGCCATCCTTGGGCGCGGTGAACGGGTGGTGCACGGCGGCCCAGCGCTTGTTCTCCTCGTCTTCCTCGAACATGGGGAAGTCCACCACCCACAGCGGCGCCCAGCGGTCCTCGAACAGGCCGTTGGCCTTGGCGAACTCGCTGTGGCCGATCTTCAAGCGCAGCGCGCCGATCGAGTCGTTGACGATCTTGGCCTTGTCGGCACCGAAGAAGAGCAGGTCGCCGTCGGCGGCGCCGGTGCGCTTGAGGATCTCGGCAATGGCGGCGTCGTGCAGGTTCTTGACGATGGGCGACTGCAGACCTTCGCGGCCCTTGGCCACCTCGTTGACCTTGATCCAGGCCAGGCCCTTGGCACCGTAGATCTTGACGAACTCGGTGTAAGCATCGATCTCGCCGCGGCTCATCGCAGCGCCGCCCGGCACGCGCAGGGCCACCACGCGGCCACCCTTGGTGGTGGCGGGCGTGGAGAAGACCTTGAAGTCCACATCGCCCATCACATCGGTCAGCTCGGTGAACTGCAGCTTGACGCGCAGGTCGGGCTTGTCCGAGCCGTACAGATGCATGGCATCGGCGTACTTCATCACCGGGTAGTCGCCCAGCTCCACATTCATGGCCTTGCGGAAGACGTGGCGGATCATGCCCTCGAACATCGAGCGGATCTCTTCCTCGGTCAGGAAGGATGTCTCGATATCGATCTGGGTGAACTCGGGCTGACGGTCGGCGCGCAGATCCTCGTCACGGAAGCACTTGGTGATCTGGTAGTAGCGGTCGAAGCCGGCCACCATCAGCAGCTGCTTGAAGAGCTGGGGCGACTGCGGCAGCGCGAAGAACATGCCGTCGTGCACGCGGCTGGGCACCAGATAGTCGCGCGCGCCCTCGGGCGTGCTCTTGGTGAGCATGGGGGTCTCGATGTCCACGAAACCATGTTCGTCCAGGTACTTGCGGCACTCCATGGCCACGCGGTAGCGCAGCATCAGGTTGTTCTGCATGTAAGGGCGACGCAGGTCCAGCACGCGGTGGGTCAGGCGCGTGGTCTCGGACAGGTTCTCGTCGTCCAGCTGGAAGGGAGGCGTGACGCTGGCGTTCAGCACTTCCAGCTCATGGCACAGCACCTCGACCTTGCCGCTGGTCAGGCCGGCGTTCTCGGTGCCAGCGGGACGGGCGCGCACCTTGCCCACCACCTTGAGGCAGAACTCGTTACGCACGTCCTCGGCGATCTTGAACATCTCGGGGCGGTCGGGGTCGCAGACGATCTGCACCAGGCCTTCGCGGTCGCGCAGGTCGATGAAGATGACGCCACCGTGGTCACGGCGACGATGGGCCCAGCCCATCAGGGTCACGGTCTGGTCGAGCAGCTTCTCGCTGACTTGGCCGGCATAGCAGGTACGCATGATGTTCTTCTCCGGAATCTGTTCAGTCCGCGCGACGGGCGCGGATCGGGAATATCAAAGGGGGGACAGCGCTGGCAGGCGATGAGCCCTCAGGGTTGAGCGCGTGCTGAGAGCGCTCAACCCGGCTGATTTCGAGGCGTTGGCGCCGCCACCGCCGGCGCGGCCGGGGCCACCACCCCCATCGAGATGATGTACTTCAGGGCCTCGTCCACGCTCATGGCCAGGGGACGCACGCTCTCGCGCGGCATCATCAGGAAGAAGCCCGAGGTTGGATTCGGCGTGGTGGGCACGTACAGGCTCACATGCTCGCCGGGCAGGGCCTCGGCCACCTCACCGCCCGGGCGGCCGGTGACGAAGGCGATGGTCCAACTGCCCTCCCGCGGGTACTGCACCAGCACCGCCTCGCGAAAGGCATTGCCGCTGCTGGAAAACAGGGTGTCGGAAACCTGCTTGACCGAGTTGTAGATGCTCTTGACGATGGGAATGTTGGAGAGCAAGCGGTCCCATTGGCGCAGCCACCACTGGCCAAAGATATTGGCCACGAAGACCCCCGTCAGCAGCAGGGCCACAACCAGGATCAGCACCCCCAGACCCGGCACATGGCGCAGGGCCTCCAGATTGTTGTGCAGGGACAGGGGGGCCACGGCCTGCAAGGCGCTGAGCAGGGCCTCGAACACGCCGGTGATCAGGCCCAGCACCCACAGCAGCACCCAGACGGTGATCGCCAGGGGCAGCCAGACCAGCAGGCCGGTGATGATGTATTTCTTCACACGTGCTCAGTGGCAGGCGCAGGAGCCGCCGCAGGGGGTGGAGGCGGCACTGCTGCCGCCTTCGCCGCCGCTGCTGGCAGCAGCACCGCTGTCTGCGGCGGCGCTGCCGGTGCTGGCTGCCGCGCCGGTGGCGGCGCCCGCGGTGGCTGTGGCACTGCTGCCGCCACTACCACCCCGAAAGTCGGTCACATACCAGCCCGAGCCCTTGAGCTGGAAGCCCGCGGCCGTGACCTGCTTGCTGAAAGTCTCGGCGCCGCAGGCCGGGCAGGTGCTCAGGGGCGCATCGGACAGCTTCTGCAGCACGTCCTTGGCATGGCCGCAGGTGCCGCAGCGGTAGGCATAGATCGGCATGTTGACTGACTAAACCGTTGATTAAGAACGACGAATTATAGGCGCCCGGGTATTCCCGGCCGCCCCGACCCGCACGGTATCGGCTCAATGCTTGTGATGATGCGCCTGACGCTCATGCGCAATGGCGGCCTCAATCGACTGCCCCTGAGGCTTGAGGACCTGGGGCGCCAGCGAGCCCAGCAGCATGCCGATCATCGAGGCGGCAAAGCCCACCAGCTGAGGCGGAATCAGAGCATCGGCCGCGGTAGCTTCGGCACCGATCCAGAACAACAGGCCCATCACGATGGACACGAAGGCGCCCTGGGTCGAGGCGCGCTTCCAGAAGGCCCCCGCCACCAGGGGCACGAAGGCAGCGACCAGGGTCACCTTGTAGGCGTTCTGCACCATTTCATACATGGTCGAGCGCGAGTTCAGGGCAAACAGCAGGGCCCCCAGCGTGAAGGTGACCAGGACGATGCGCAGGGTCAGCAGGAACTGCCGATCGCTCATATGCGGCGCGAAGGGCTTGAGCACGTTCTCGGTAAAGGTGGCGGTGGGCGCCAGCAGGGTGCCACTGGCGGTGGACAAAATGGCCGAGAGCAGCGCGCCGAAGAACATGATCTGGGCCCACAGCGGCATCTTGGTCAGAATCAGCTCGGGCAGGATGCGCTGCACGACACGGCCGTCCTCGTTGCCGAACAGCTCGGACAAGGCCGGATCCATCACCAGGGCCGAATAGGCGATGAAGATGGGCACGGCGGCGAACAGCAGGTAGACGGTCGCGCCCAGCAAGGTGCCGCGCACCGCGGTCTTCTCATCCTTGGCGCTGGTCATGCGCTGGAACACGTCCTGCTGCGGCACCGAGCCGAAGGCCACGGTCAGGAAGCCGGCCGCCAAGGCCCAGATGGCCGCGGCGTCGGCATCGGGCGAGATGAACTGCAGCTTGCCCGCGGCCACCGCATGGTCGACCACCTTGCCCATGCCGCCGGCCATATCGCCCACCAGAAAAGCCACCAGGCTCAGGCCAATCAGGATGATGACGGTCTGGAACAGATCGGTGAAGGCCACCGACCACATGCCACCAAACATGGTGTAGATCATCACCACCGCGGCGCCGCCCAGAATGGCATGGTTCAACTCGATCGTTCCGGCCGAGAGAATATGGATCACCAGACCCAGGGCGGTCATCTGGGCCGAGGTCCAGCCCAGGTAGGACAGGGTGATGGCGATGCTGGTCAGCACCTCGACGCCCTTGCCATAACGCTTTTTGTAGAAGTCGCCGATGGTCAGCAGATTGAGGCGGTAGAACAGACGCGCGAACAGCAGGGCTGCCAGAAACAGGGCCGCCGAGGCGCCAAATGGATCGCCCGGAATGCCGCCCAAGCCGCTCATCGCGAAGGTTGCCGACACCGCCAGCACCGTCTCGGCACCGAACCAGGTGGCGAACACGGTCGCGACGTTCATGTACAGGGGCAGGCTGCGACCCGCCACCAGATAGTCCTTCGCATTGGCCACCTTGCGGGCGGCCATCAGGCCGATGCCGATGGTGATCAGCATGTAAATGACGACAAAAGTGACCAGCACGGCGCACTCCGTGAAAGTGGTGATAAGGGCGGCAGCGCCCGGCTCGGGCCTGCCATCGGCAGAAAATGGCGCGCAAGTTTAGCCGCAGTCAGGCGGGCACGCTCCCCGGGGAGCCCCCATCGACGCGGGGCTTGCCCTAGGCACTGCCCCCCAGCGGCGCCACCCGCGGCAGCAGCAACTCGAAGCGGGTGCCCTGCCCCGGCACGCTGCTGGCCGTGATCTGGCCGCCCAGCAGGGAATGCACGATGGTGTAGCAGATGTGCAGCCCCAGGCCGCTGCCGCCCTTGCCCATCTTGGTGGTGAAGAAGGGGTCGAAGATGCGCGGCAGCAGCTCCGGCGCGATGCCACGCCCATCGTCGCTGAAGAGCAGACGCACCCGGTCCGGCCCCAGGGCCTCGGCGCTCAGCTGCATGCGCCCGCCACGACGCCCCTCGAAGCCGTGCAGCATGGCGTTCAGCATCAGATTGCTCAGCACCTGCTCCAGCGGGCCGGGAAAGCTGTCGAACACCAGGCCCTCGGGCACAGACAGCTCCAGGCTGTGTTCCTCACGCCGCAAGCGGTTGTCCAGGGTCAGGGCCAGCTCCGCACAGACCTTGGCCAGATCGAAACTGCGCCGCTGCTCCGAGGTCTGATCCACGGCCAGCTGCTTGAAGCTGCTGACCAGCTGGGCCGCACGGCTCAGACTGCGTACCAGCAGTTCACCCGACTCAGCGCTGCCGGCGCAGAACTGCTCCAGCTCCGAGCGCCTTAGCGAGCCGCTCTGGCTCCGCTCCAGAAAGCGGCGGCTGGAATCCTGCAGGGTGCTGGCCACCAGCAGGCTGTTGCCGATGGGCGTGTTCAGCTCATGCGCCACCCCGGCCACCAGGGCGCCCAGGGAGGCCAGCTTTTCCTGCTCCACCAGCTGGGCCTGGGTCAGCTGCAGGCGGTGATAGGCCTCGGCATTGTCCAGGGCCACGGCCGCATAGGCCCCCAGCGTGGCCAGGATGTCCAGATCGGTCTCATGGTAGGCATCGGGGCGCTCGCTGAGCACGCTGATCACACCGATCACCTGCTCCTTGAGCCGCATCGGCACATAGAGCGCCGAGCGCGCCGCCGCCGGCTCGCTGCCGTCGAGCAGGCGCACACGCTCCTGCCCCTCCTGATGGCGCACACGGGCGTCCAGTTCGCGGTTGTCACCCCCCAGATCGCTGATCAGCAGCGGCTCGCCGCTGAGCACGCAGCGGGTGGCGGCCTGCTCGGGCGCATCCAGGCTGCGGCGGTAGGGCTCGAAGGGACGGCCCAGCTGCATCACATAGTCGAAGTCGATCACGCGGCGGTCCCAACGCACCAGGCCCACCCCAAAGACCTGCACCGGCATCAGCGCCTGTACATGGCGGTACAGGGCGCTCTGTATGGCCTGCAGGTCCAGCGAGGCGGTGATCTCGCGCCCGATCTCGCTGAGCGTGGCAATCTGCTGCCGCCCGCGCTCGGCGGCACGCTTCTCCACCTCCAGCTGCTCGCGCTGCGCCAGGACCTCCGCGGTGCGCTGCTCCACCTGACGCGCCAGCTGGGCGCGCCCCCGCTCCAGCACCCGCAGCCTCAGGTGCCAGACCGCCATCAGCGACAGAACCAGACCCAGCAGCAGCAGGCCACGGAACCAGGTGCTGCGCCACCAGGGCGGCACCACCTCCAGCTCCAGCAGCAGGCGCGACTCGCCCCAGGCACCGTCCGGACTGCCCGCGCGGGCATGCAGGCGATAGCGCCCCGGGTCCAGATTGGTGTAGGTCGCCAGCCCCTCCCCCGGCGTGCCCTGGATCCAGCCGGCATCGAAGCCCTCCAGCCGCCAGCTGTAGCGGTTGTGCCCGCGGGCGTAGAAATGCAGGGCCGACAGCTCGAAGCTGACCATGACCTCGCGGTGAGTCAGCCGCAGCTGCCGCAGCTGGGACAAGGGCCCCGCGATGCCCAGGGCCTGCAGGCTGGACGCGGCGTCCGCCGGTCCGGCAGGCCCCGCAGGCCCCGCGGGCGTATCGTCTTGCGCCTGCACCGAGCGGTTGTAGATACGCACATCCGAAAGCTGCACCGCAGGGGGCACGGGGTTGTCGCGGAGGTTGTCCGGATGAAAGCTCAGCAAGCCCTGGCCGCCGAAGAAAAGCCCCCCGTCCACACCACGTGCCGCGGCGCCAAAGCTGAAGCCACCGACCAAGCTACCGTCGCGCGCCGGGTAGTGGCGCAGCTGCCGGCTCTCGGGGTCCAGCCGCGTCAGGCCCTGGGCGCCGGTGAACCACAGCAGCCCACCTTGGCTGTCCTGCAAGCCATGGATCCAACCCGGCGGCATGCCCGGCAGCTCGCGCCAGGAGCGCAGCCCCCAGCCGCCCGGTGAGCCGGGCCGGCGCTCCAGCTCGTACAGGCCCAGCTGGGTGCCCAGCCAGATACGCCCCGCGGCATCCTGGCGCATGGCGTAGATCATCAGCTCCTCGGGGCGGGCCTGCACGGCATCCGGGCGCAAAGGTCGCAGCAGGCGCTGGCTGGCCTCGTCCCAGAGATGCAGGCCGCCCTTGGTCCCCACCCACAGACGCCCTTCCCGGTCTTCCAGCAGGCAGTCCACCACCTCGTGGCCCAGCCCCGTCTCCGGACCGGCACGCAGCAGCTGACGCCGCCCGTCCGGCCGCAGCAGATGCAGCCCCGCGGCGCTGGCGGCCCAGAGCCGCCCCTGCTGGTCCAGCTGCAGGGCGCTGATGGAGAGCGAGCCCCCGCTGGCCGTGTCGAGCTCAATGCGGCGGCCGCGCCGGCTCAGGGGATCCAGCAGCCACAAGCCCTGCTCACCGCCCACCCACAAGCCCATGCCGGGTTGGCGCAGCAAGGCTTTCACATGCGTCACGGGCAGCTGTTCCAGGCTGACCCGCTCCACCTCGCCGCTGAACAGATGCAGGCGGTTCAAGCCCCCCCCGTAGGTGCCCACCCAGACATGCCAGGCATCGTCCGGGGTGACCGCCTGCACCACAGGGTGGGAGAGGCTCTTGCTTTCGCCGGGCACCGACAGATAGCTGCGCATGCCGCCGCTGCGCAGATCCACCAGGGAGATGCCGCTGGACCAGGTGCCCACCCACAGCACGCCGCTGCGGTCCTGGTAGACGGAGGCGACATCGTCCGCCGCCAGGCTGCGCGGCAGGGCCGGATGATGGCGGAACTGCTCGGCCACCGCGGCCCCCTCGCGCCAGCGCCACAGCCCCTGATTGCCGCTGCCCAGCCAGATGGAGCCCTCGGCATCGCGCCACAGGGCGCGCAGGGAGTCCTGAGGCAGGCCCAGGCGCTGGGGCAGATCGCTGAGGCTGCCGTCGCTGAGGTCGAAGATGAGCACGCCCTGCCCCGTGCCCAGCCACAGCCGACCGCGCCCATCCAGCGCCAGGCTGCGCCCGCCGGGCTGCATGCGCAGGGGCTGGGATATGGGAATGCGGCGCTGCACCTGCTCCTGCGCATCCAGCTGCAGCAACTCGCCCCGCCCCACCAGCCACAGCCCCCCCTGCTCGTCCGAGGCCATGGCCAGCAAACGTCCCGAGCCCGGCCGCAAGGGATCGGGCAGGGCCACCGGGCGGGCTTGGGCGCTTGCGGGGTCAAAGCGCAGCAGCGCCTGGTGCGTCAACACCCAGAGTGCGCCACCCGGGGCGGGCAGCAGGCCCAGCACCGGCTGGGAGCCGCCCGCCGCGGGCCCGGGCAGCGCATGGCGCCGCAGGGATTCGCGCTGCAGATCGATCTCATGCAAGCCATTGCCCGTGCCCACCCAGAGCCGCCCGGCCGGGGCCTCCAGCAGGCTGAGCACATGCGGATGATCCAGGCTGTCGGCCCTGGCGGGATCGGCGGCAAAGTGGCGGGCGCGCCGGCCGTCGAAGCGGAAGAGCCCATTGGTCGTGCCCAGCCACATCTGGCCCTGCCGGTCCTGCAGGGCCACCATCAGGGCCTCTTGGTTCAGCGTGGACTCATGGCGCAGATGCTCGAAACGCAGCTGCTGCAAAGACCCCGCGGCAGCGGGCATCAGGCCCACAAGCCACAGGCCGAGCAGCCCGGCCAGGGCTCGGATCAGCAGGCGAGAAGTCGAGACGAGGCGGGCGACGGCCATGCCGCCAGCCTAAGGGGAAATCGGCGCGGGTGAAAGCCGGGAATTGCCGGGAGAAGGCCGAGCGCCGCCAGACTCAGTGGAGCCAGCCGCCACGCACCAGGATCTGGGCCAGCACCAGGCCCACGGTGAAACCCAGGCCGACGAACAGCAGCACGCGCAACAGGCGGTTGGTGCTGCGCTGCTCGTTCAGCAGGGCCAGCAGCAGCTCGCGCTCATGGCCCTCGGCCCGGCGGCGCAGGCCGTCGTGCAGGAGGCGCGGCAGCTCGGGGAATATCTGGGCGAAGCGCGGGGCCTCCTTCTTGATCTGGCCCACAAAGGCGCGCCAGCCCACCTGCTCGTCCATCCAGCGCTCAAGAAAGGGCTTGGCCGTGGCCCAGAGGTCCAAATCGGGGTCCAGCTGCCGGCCCAGGCCCTCGATATTGAGCAGGGTCTTTTGCAGCAGCACCAGCTGGGGCTGGACCTCCACATTGAAGCGGCGCGAAATCTGGAACAGGCGCATCAGGACCTGGCCCAGGGAAATGTCCTTGAGCGGGCGGTCGAAATGCGGCTCGCAGACGGTGCGCACCGCGCCTTCCAGCTCATCCACCCGGGTCTCGGCCGGCACCCAGCCCGACTCGATATGCAGCTCGGCCACGCGCTTGTAGTCACGGCGGAAGAAGGCGATGAAGTTTTGCGCCAGGTATTCCTTGTCGGTCTCGGTGAGCGTGCCGATGATGCCGAAGTCCAGGGCCACATAGCGGCCGAAGGTGGCCGGGGCCAGGCTGACCTGGATATTGCCCGGGTGCATGTCCGCATGGAAGAAGCCATCGCGGAAGACCTGGGTGAAGAAGATGGTCACCCCGTCACGGGCCAGCTTCTTGATGTCCACGCCCGCATCGCGCAGGCGCTGCAGCTGGGAGATGGGCACGCCGGACATGCGCTCCATCACGATGACCTCGCTGCTGCACAGATCCCAGTGCATCTCGGGCACCAGGACCAGGTTCAGACCGTCCATATTGCGCCGCAGCTGGGCCGCATTGGCCGCCTCACGCACCAGGTCCAGCTCGTCGTGCAGGTATTTGTCGAACTCGGCCACCACCTCGCGCGGTTTGAGCCGTCGACCATCGGCCGAGAAGCGCTCCACCCAGCCCGCCAGCGTGCGCAACAGAGCCAGATCATCATCGATCACATCCAGCATGCCCGGCCGCAGCACCTTGACCGCGACCTCGCGCCCGTCGGGCAGGGTGGCGAAATGCACCTGGGCAATCGAGGCACTGGCCACGGGCTCGGCCTCGAAACTGGCAAACAGCTGCTCGATGGGGCGCCCGAAGGCCCGCTCCACCAGGGCGCGCGACTGCGCTGCCGGGAAGGGCGGCACCCGGTCCTGCAGCAGGGACAGCTGCTCGATGATGTCGCCCGGCAGCAGATCGCGCCGGGTGGACAACACCTGCCCGAACTTCACGAAGATGGGCCCCAGATGCTCCAGGGCCAGACGCAGGCGCTCGCCGCGCGGCTGCTCCCAGGTCCTGCCGCCCGCCACCAGGCGACGCAGCAGGCGCACGCGCCGCTGCCTGAAGCCCGACAGGGCCAGGTCATGCAGACCGAATCGCGCGAAGGTCCAGAGTATGACCAGCAGGCGCGCCAGATACCTCATGCGCCGGAACCGCCGGCCGCACCGGGCATCAGCCGGGCCGCACTCTTGGCCAGCAGGGCCAGGCCTTGCGCCACCGCCCGGCCCCAGCGGGCCAGTTGGTGAGCGGGTGCCGGGCCCACGATCTGAGCCAGATCGTCCTCGATGTCCCAGCGCAAGTTGTCCATCAGCCAGCTCAGGTCGGCCGCAAAGGCCGCATCCCCCTGGACCGACACCTGGGGCTTTTCGCCGGTCAGTGCACCCAGGGCCAGCAGGGCCGGATTGCTGGCATCAAGCTCGATGCGCAAGGCCTCAGGCGGCAGCTCGTCCAGACGCTCCAGCAGACCGGCCCGGGTGATGCCCAGGGCCAGATCGGGCGCCGCCGGCAGCAAGGCCGGCCAGCCGCGCAGATGCACCACGATGGCACGTCCGGCATGCGGGACCAGTCGCGCCGTTGCCACGGGCTCACGGCCGATGACATGGTTAAGCAACAAGCAGATGCGATCCTGCACTGCCGGTGCCAAAAGCTTGGACCATTCTTCAAACATGCGGCGATTGTAGGCAGGCCCGTGGCAACGCTGAGCTAGGGGGGCCGAGATGCCCTGCCAGGCCACAAGGATGAGGGAGAATCCGCCGCACACAACCGTCCCCAGCTAAAGGGGCGGTCGGAACGACGTGCGTGCGGGGCAACAGGACTGCAATGCCCGAGCACACACCAGGAGCGTGAGGACGATGTTTGAGGATCGCAGTTACAAGAGGACTTTCTATAGCGCCCCCCAATCGGTCGAGTCACTGATTGCCGCCTTTCTGGAGCCCGGCCTCATCGTCCTGAGCTATCTGGCCGTCAATGCCTGGTTCGACGAGCCGGTGCTGCGCTCCACCCTCACCCTGTGCCTGCTGGTCTTTGCGCTCACCTTCCCGGGCCGCAACCGCTTCTCCGAGCACCCGGCCAGCGCCGCCGTCGATGTGCTGAGCTCCTGGCTCATGCTGCTGGGCATCCTGGCCCTGTGCGGCTATGCCACCAACAGCATGGGCTACTTTGAGGACCATGTGCTGCTGTGGTGGGCCGGCCTGACCCCGGTGCTGCAAATGCTGGCCATTGAATGCGGGCGGCGCATTCTGCTGTGGCGCGCCGAACGCCCCGAGGCCCGGCGCAGCGCCGTCATCGTGGGCGGCGGCGCCCTGGGTGTCAAGGTGTCGCGCGCCCTGCTAGAAGGCCGTGACCGCAGCCATGTGCTGGACGGCTTCTTCGACGACCGCACCGACGACCGGCTGCACGCCGAGGCCGCCCCCAAGCTTCTGGGTGGCCTGGGCCAGGTGGGCGACTATGTGCGCGAGCACGGCGTGCGCGAGGTCTACATCACCCTGCCCCTGGGTTCCCAGCCCCGCATCATGCAGCTGCTGGAGCAGCTGCAGGGCACGACCGCCTCGCTCTACTTCGTGCCCGATGTCTTCGGCATCTCCATCATCCAGGGGCGCCTGCAGGACATGAACGGCGTGCCCGTGGTGGGCATCTGCGAAACCCCCTTCACGGGCACCAATGAGCTGGTCAAGCGCATCAGCGATATCGTGCTCTCGCTCCTCATTCTGGTCCTGATCTCGCCCGTGCTGCTGGCCGTGGCCATAGGTGTCAAGCTCAGTTCCCCCGGGCCCATCATCTTCAAGCAGCGCCGCAACGGCCTGGATGGTGAGGAGATCATCGTCTACAAGTTCCGCTCCATGCGTGTGATGGACAACGGTCCGGTGGTCAAGCAGGCCACCAAGGACGACCCGCGCATCACCAAGTTCGGCGCCTTCATACGCCGCACCTCGCTGGACGAGCTGCCGCAGTTCATCAATGTGCTGCAGGGGCGTATGAGCATCGTGGGCCCGCGCCCGCATGCGGTGGCCCACAACGAGGAATACCGCCAGCTGATCAAGGCCTATATGGTGCGCCACAAGGTCAAGCCCGGCATCACCGGCTGGGCCCAGGTCAACGGCCTGCGCGGCGAGACCGACACCGTGGACAAGATGAAGGCCCGGGTCGAATACGATCTGGAATACCTGCGCAACTGGTCCCTGGGGCTGGACCTGCAGATCATCGTGCGTACCGTGCGCCTGATGGTCTTCGACCGCCACGCCTACTGAAGCAACCACAAGAAGAAGCCGAGAGCCCCCAGCCATGAGCCCGACCTTCCCGCCCCGCGTGCGTCCCGTGCTTGCCGCCCTGAGCCTGCTGAGCGCGGCGTCCGTCCAGGCCCAGCAAAGCCCCTACTATGTGGGCGGCGCCCTGGGCCTGACCCAGGTCTCCAATCTCTATCGCACCAGTGAGGGTCAACCGCGCAACGACGACCGGGTCAGCACCGCCACCCTGCTGGCCGGTCTGGACCAGCGCCTGGGTCGCCAGCGCCTGTTTGGCGATGCCTCCCTGCGCAACAACCGCTACGCCCGCAACAAGACCCTGGACAACAACGGCTACGCCCTGAACGCCGGCCTGGACTGGGAGACCGTGGGCCGCCTGGCGGGCCAGCTCAGCCTCAATGCCAACCGCAATCTGGCCCAGTTCAACCCCGGTGGTGGAGCCCCCTCGGTCACCAAGAAGAATATCGAGCAGACCCAGCAGGCGCGTGCCTCGGTGCGCTATGGCCTGCTGTCCCTGCTGACCCTGGAAGCTTCGCTCACCCACCGCAAGCGCGAGTACTCGGCCAGCGAGTACGACGGCTACGACTTCAGCCAGGACACCGTCGCCCTGGGCCTGATCTACCGCCCGCGCGCGGCGCTGAGCCTGGGCGTCTCCCTGCGACACACCGAGGGCTACTACCCCAACATCCCCTTTGGCGGCAGCTTTCTGCGTGACGACTTCAAGGGCGACGACCTGGACTTCACGGTGGACTGGCGGCCCAGTGGCGCCTCCAGCCTGAACGCCCGTCTGAGCACCAGCCGCCGCGACCGCAGCCTGGTGAGTTCGCGCGACTTCTCCGGCCTGACCGGTGCTGTGAGCTGGCGCTGGCAGCCCACGGCCAAGCTGCAGATCAACACCAGCCTCAGCCGCGACACCGGCGACGAAAACTCCTTCCAGAACCTGGGCAATCTGGGCAGTGTCAACAGCGACTTCAGCCGCGTCACCAACAGCCTGCAGATCAACAGCAGCTACGAGCTCAGCAGCAAGCTGCTGCTGGACGCCGGCCTGGCCTATAGCGACCGCAGCTTGAGCAACCGTCTGGGCCTGCGCGAGTCCTCGGGTGCCGAGAAAACCAGCTCCGTCAACCTGGGCATGCGCTGGCTGTTCAGCCGCGCCGGCCTGTTGGGCTGCCAGATCAACTACGACCAGCGCCGCGCCGATCTCACAGTCTCTCTGCCCTACGACGCCGACAGCTATGGCTGCTATGTGCAGCTCACCCTGCGCTGAGCCCTCAGCGCCGCACAGTTCAAGACCATGACCGCCAAGATCCTGCTCACCGGTGCCACCGGCTATATCGCGTCCCACACCTGGCTGGCCCTGCTGGAGGCCGGCTTCGAGGTGGTGGGCGTGGACAATTTCTCCAACAGCTCGCCCGAGGTGCTCAAGCGCCTGGAGCGCCTGAGCGGCCGGCCGCCGGTCTTTGAACGCGCCGATGTCTGCGACGAGGCTGCGCTGGAGGCCGTGTTCGCTGCCCACAAGCCCGCCGCCGTGGTGCACTTTGCCGCCTTCAAGGCCGTGGGCGAGTCCACGGCCATGCCCCTGGCCTATTACCGCAACAATCTGGGCGGCCTGATCAACACCTGCGAGACCATGAAGCGCCACGGCTGCGCCCGCATGGTCTTCAGCTCCAGTGCCACGGTCTATGGCGCGCCGCGCCCGCAAGACCTGCCCCTGCGCGAAGATGCCGCACTGTCGGCCGTGAACCCCTACGGCGCCACCAAGCTGATGGGCGAGACCATTCTGCGCGATCTGGGCGCGGCCGAGCCCGACTGGCAGACCGCCTGCCTGCGCTACTTCAACCCCGTGGGCGCGCACGAAAGCGGCCTGATCGGCGAGGACCCGCGCGGCATCCCCAACAATCTGATGCCCTATGTGGCCCAGGTGGCCGTGGGCCGCCGTGCCGAGCTGCAGGTCTTTGGCAATGACTACGAGACACCGGACGGCACCGGCGTGCGCGACTACATCCATGTGGTGGATCTGGCCGAGGGCCATGTGGCGGCCCTGCGCTACCTGCTGGCAGGCGGCGAGTCGCTCACGGTCAATCTGGGCACGGGCCAGGGCTATAGCGTGCTGGACCTGGTGCGGGCCTACGAGGCCGCCAGCGGCCGCCCCATCCCCTACCGCATCGCCCCGCGCCGCGCGGGCGATGCCGCAGCCTGCTGGGCCGACCCCGCGCTTGCGCGTGAGAAGCTGGGCTGGAGCACACGCTACGATCTGGCGCGCATGTGCCAGGACAGCTGGCGCTGGCAGCATATGAACCCGCGAGGCTACGAGCAAGCATGAGCATGAGCATGATCCAGCCCGTCATCATGGCCGGCGGCAGCGGCACCCGGCTGTGGCCCCTGTCGCGCGCCGGCTACCCCAAGCAGTTCCTGGTGCTGGAAGGCAATACCAGCCTGTTCCAGCAGGCCGCGCAGCGCCTGGCCGGCCTGGGCGGCCATGGGCAGCAAGCCCTGCCCCCCATCATCGTGGGCAATGAGGAGCACCGCTTCTTGGTGCTGGACCAGCTGCGCGAGCTGCGCCTGGAGCCCGATGCCGTCATGCTGGAGCCCCTGGGCCGCAACACCGCGCCGGCCCTGACCCTGGCCGCCCTGCAGGCCCTGGAAGCAGGCCAGGACCCCGTGCTGGTGGTCACGCCGGCGGACCAGACCATTGGCGATGGCGCGGCCTTCGGCGGCGCCCTGCATCAGGCCGTGCAGCAGGCCGCCGAGGGCGCCGTCGTGATCCTGGGCATCACGCCCGACCGACCGGAGACGGGCTACGGCTACATCCGCACCGTGGCCGATGGCGCGGCGCTGGCCGTGGCCCAGTTTGTGGAGAAGCCGGATCTGGTCACGGCCGAGAGCTATCTGCGTGAAGGGGGCTACTACTGGAACAGCGGCATGTTCGTGCTGCGCGCCAGCCGCTGGGTCGAGGCCCTGCAAGCCTTCCGCCCCGACATCCTGGCCGCCACCCAGGCCGCCTTCGCGGCCCGCAGCGTGGACGCCAAGTTCGTGCGCCCGGCCAAGGCCGAGTTCGCCGCTGTGCCCGCCGAGTCGGTGGACTACGCCGTGATGGAACGCTTGCCCGGCAGTGCGCTCATGCCGCTGCGCATGGTGCCCCTGAACGCGGGTTGGAACGATCTGGGCGCCTGGGAGGCCGTCTGGCAGGTGGCGGTCAAGGATGAGGCCGGCAATGCCGCCCGCGGCGACGCCATCGTGGCCGACAGCCGCAACACCCTGGTCCATGCCACCAGCCGTCTGGTCTCGGTGGTGGGCCTGGAGGACGTGGTAGTCGTGGAAACGCCCGACGCCGTGCTGGTGGCCGACCGCGCCCGCAGCCAGGATGTGAAGAAGATCGTCCAGCAGCTGGACAGCAGCCAGCGCGGCGAGCACACCCTGCACCGCAAGGTGCACCGCCCCTGGGGCTGGTACGACAGCATCGACAACGGCCCGCGCCACCAGGTCAAGCGCATCATGGTCAAGCCCGGCGCGAGCCTGAGCCTGCAGATGCACCACCACCGCGCCGAACACTGGATCGTGGTGTCCGGCACGGCCGAGGTCACCGTGGGCGACAAGATCATCCTGCTCAGCGAGAACCAGAGCACCTATATTCCGCTGGGCGTCACCCATCGTCTGGCCAACCCGGGCAAGCTGCCGCTGGAGATCATCGAAGTCCAGTCCGGCTCCTACCTGGGCGAGGACGATATCGTCCGTTTTGAAGACACCTATGGACGTCAGTAAGGCGCCCACTCACTGCGATCAAGGGAGAGCATCTTGTCAGTTGTCGCAGTAATCGGTCTGGGCTATGTCGGCCTGCCCCTGGTGGTGGAGTTCGGCAAGCATATGCGCACCATCGGCTTTGATATCGCCGAGTCCAAAGTGGAAGCCTGCCAGCGTGGCACGGATCCCTCGCGCGAGCTGAGCGATGAGCAGGTGCAGGCCGCCAAGCATGCCGTCTACACCGCCGACCCGGCCCTG
>NZ_SNXE01000009.1:149554-192636 GCF_004362405.1 Roseateles asaccharophilus | reverse complement strand
GTTGACGGACTTGCCGCGGACGGCCTCGGCAAGGGCCTTAGCAATGTAGTCGCCAGGGAAGTCACTCGCGTGCGCGATTCCCGGCGCAATGTGCATGACCGTTGCCAAGAGTACTGCTCGGAGCAGCGAGGGGGACCTAGTACGCATAACGAGGCTGTCCAATAACCCATTGCCGACGCGTCACGGACGTTAGCGGGCGGAACAGGCGCTGATACAGCAGGGTTTTCATTGCGGATGATTGTGGCGCCAACTGCGGCCGCCCGTGAGCGCTACCGAGGCCTGCTGATGGGGGATATCACGGCCCTGGCCTTGGCCCTCACGGCCTCCAGCCGCTGTGCGCCAGTTTCTCGATGTTGTGCACTAGGCAGAACAGTTGCCCTTGGGGTCCTGTTGATCGACTGGTTGGGCATCGCGGCACCAGCCTACTGGGCGTGTCGCAGAACCCACCAAATGGGCGACAAAAAGAGCGCAAGAAGCCCAATTGACTGGACGGCAGCGACAAGCGCAGTTTGGGCGGGCTGCCGACTCAGCCTTACGTAGGACAAACAAAGAACAAGAGGCATTCCTACGATTAGCCACCAACGAAGTTCCGTGGGCGACGTAATTCGGATCTCAAGTAGGGCCAGGAGAGGCTCAGCGAAGATGCCAGCGGCAACACAAAGCGCGGAGAGTCCGAGAGCAAGGTTGCGGACGAAGGCGGTCATGTTTGCGATGCCCAACGTGAAGGTGAGCGGACGCCGAAGGCGGGCCGCTCGAATGACAGGTTAAAGCTCATGACTTCAGACCCCGCGAGGCCCACCAAATAGCGACCGGTAGCGCGAGGCCGACAGCAATGAAGGCGAAGGGCGCCCACATGACCGGAGTATCTCGAATGCCGATGTACCGCCCCAGACCGGGCGGACCCGCTACAACAAGTCCGAGAGCAATACAGGCAGAAGTGACAACCAGGACCAAGACCGCGCCAACGGTTCGACCCACGGGGCGCCCGGCATTCCTTCGGTGTAGTCCGACGAGCACAGCGATTGCTAGCCCCATAGGTGGGAGCCACACCCACGCGAGGACTATTGCAAATTCCGCACCGGTCATCGCAGCGACTCCATGAGCTTTAACGTCCGCTGCAGCAAAGGGTTGAGCAATAGCCTTGCCTCATTCATAGAACGATTCTCGATGTACTTCGCTTGCGGCGAATGCGATGGCGCGCTTCAGCTCCGCCAACGAGAGCACGACGTCGTGGTCAGATCCATGCAGGACCACCTGCATGCCCAACTCTTCGTCTTCCCGGAACGTCATCAGCGGGTCGGGTGAAGGCATACCATCCGGCCGCGAAACTTCCACATGCATGCCGTCGCCCACGGCCGAGAAGCAGGAGAGGCGCAGGTTGGGCAGCATCTCGGGATCTTGGACGTGCATTTGGCTGCTGCTCAACGTTCGACGTAAGGGGCGGCCGCAAGTGGGCGAAGCCCGCTTGTGGACATCCCCTTGACGGAGGGGTTATGCGTCGGTGCGGATGAGGGGTGCACTGGTAGCAACCCAGTAGCGCAGAAGGCGGTGGCCTTCAGTGGAGACTTCGCTTTCGAAGACGGCGCCACTCTTGCGAAGGACACCTTGCGAACCCGTGTTCTCCGGAGTGCAAACGACAAGGGCCTTTGTAATGCCTCTTGCATTCGCCTGCTGTAGGGTGAGTTGAAGCAGGTTGGTGCCAATGCCGAGACGTCGCATCCTAGGACGAACACGGTAGCCAATGTGGCCACCAAACTGCGCCATCCAGGGCGAGAGCTGGTGGCGTAGGGAACTCATTCCCACCAACTCACCAGAAGCAGGATCGACTGCCCAGTACGCCGACCAAGGAACAAGGCCCTCAAGCTCGCCACGCTCGCCCTTGGCGAGCCAGTCGAGATACTGGGCAAAGCCCTCGCCAAAGAGAACGTCTTCGTAAACGTACTCGCGTTCACCGGCTTCAAGGAACTCGGCGACCATGGCCATGAAGCTGGTCTCGAGGGCGGGTGATGGCGGAATGAGGTTAAGACGCATAACGAGGCTGTCCAATAACCCGTTGCCGACGCGTCACGAACGTCAGCGGGCGGAACGGTCGCTGGTACAGCAGGGCCTTCATTGCGGGTGATTGTGGCGCCAACTGCGGTCGCCCGTGAGCGCGACCAAGGCCTGCTGATGGGGGATATCACGGCCCTGGCCTTGGTCCTCACAGCCTCCAGCCGCTGTGCGCCAGTTTCTCGATGTTGTGCACCAGGCAGAACAGTTGCCACTGCGTGCCCACCTTGCTCAGGCCCCTGAGCGTGAAGCGGCTCAGCCGCTTGTTGTGCCGCAAGTTGACGAACACCGGCTCCACGGTGGCGATGCGCCGGCTGTACAGGCTGCGCCCTCTGGGGCTGGTGGATGCGTCCCGGTCGGGCCACATTGGCTTGCTCATGGCGCATCGGAGTTCCATAATGCAACCGTTTTGGTTGCATTGAGGGCTTCTCATGCCTACCTCCCTGACCCTGAAGAACATTCCCGACGCGGTGTATGAGCGGCTGAAGGCCGCTGCGGAACTGCACCGTCGTAGCTTGAACAGCGAGGCCATTGTGTGCCTCGAGTCTGTGTTGATGCCTGGCCGCGTGGCGCCGAGTGAACGGCTGGCACGCGCTCGGGAACTGCGGGCTGGCTTGCCGCCAATGCAATTCACGGCCAAGGACATTGATGCCGCAAAGCGGGCGGGGCGCAAGTGATCGTTGTTGACACCAATATCCTGGCGTACCTGTATTTGCCGGGCGAGTTCACTGTCGCGGCGGAAGCGCTCTTGGAGCGAGAGCCAGAGTGGGCTGCACCACCGCTGTGGCGCAGCGAATTTCGGAACATTCTGGCGGGCTATGTGCGACGCAATATGCTGAGCTTCGAGCAAGCCTGCAGCCTTCAGGCTGAGGCTGAATCCTTGCTTGAGGGATTCGAGTTCGAGGTGCATTCGCGCGACGTTATGGCATTGGTGCGTGACAGCGAGTGTTCAGCCTATGACTGTGAGTTTGTCGCGCTGGCTGAGCGTCTGGATGCCAAATTGGTGACCATGGACAAGAAGGTTCTCAAGGCCTTTCCGAAGCGCGCTATTTCTCTTGTGGCCTGAGTTTCGACAAAAGCGGCTGCGGCTTACAACCGAATTGCGGCCCACTTTCCAAGGCGCAGCGCTGGCGCATCCTGTCGGCGTTGGGTATGGGGCCCAGATGCTCCGCCTCGTGCTGGCGGTGCATCCCGACGCTCCTGGTCTTGTGCAGTTGAAGCCATCCACTGGACGGCGAGGCGAGGAGGAGCCCAAAAAAATTTTTGGAATAGTGCGCGTCGATGTCGAAATCGGGAGCGTCGGTGGCGTCTTGGGTGCGGGGGCGTGCTGCTGGCGGCCCCCCCCCCTTTCTTCGTTCCCAGCATCCTTGGAGACTTCACCATGCAATACATGTTCTTGCTCTACAGCACACCGGAGGCCGAGCCCGTTTACGGCACGCCAGAGTTCCAGGCCATGATGGCCGACTTCGCTGCCTTCAGTGCCAAGGCCCAGGCCGAGGGCGTTCTGCGCGGCGGCGAAGGCCTGCAGGGCGTCGACACCGCCACCTCCATCAGGGTGCGCGGTGGCAAGGTTGAGACCATGGACGGCCCGTTTGCCGAAACCCGCGAGCACCTGGGCGGCTACTACGTGCTCGATGTGCCCGACCTCGACACCGCCCTGCGCTATGCAGCCCAGATTCCGGTGGCCGCATTTGGCACCGTTGAGGTGCGGCCCTTGCTGGACTACGACCCGGCCGACGCCTGATCGCTGGTGAGCGAATGAGCGCTCCCGCCCAGGCCATCGCGCTCGTCCAGGCGCTGGAGACCGTGCTGCGCCAAGACCGGGGGCGGATGATGGCCGCGTTGACGCACCGGCTGGGTTCTGTCCAGCGCGCGGAAGATGCGCTGCAAGAAGCCAGCTTGTCAGCGATGAGTCACTGGGCGCGCGATGGCCTGCCCGAGTCGCCCCAGGGCTGGCTGATCCGCGTGGCCTTTCGCAAGGCACTAGACCAGCTGCGTACCGAGGGCCGCGACGGCGAGCGCGAGGCGGCGGTGCAGCAGCTCCAGGACTTGCTCGGTCATGAGGAGCCTGAGTCCATTCCCGACGAGCGCTTGCGCCTGATCTTCACCTGCTGCCACCCCGCGCTGGAACTCAAATCGCGGGTGGCGCTGACGCTGCGAACCGTGTGCGGCCTGTCCACCGGCGAGATCGCCCGCCTGTTCCTGGATCAGGAAGCCACTATGGGCCAGCGGCTCAGCCGGGCCAAGACCAAGATAGCCCGCGCAGGCATCGCCTACGCCGTTCCGGCGCCTGAGCATTGGGAGGCGCGGCTGCAGGCGGTGCTGACCACTGTCTACCTGATCTTCACCACTGGCTACAACGCCGCAGCCGACGAAGCGCGCGATCTTTGCGGTGAGGCGCTGTTTCTGGCGCGCTTGCTGGATGCTTTGTGCCCCGCGCAGCCCGAGATTGAAGGTGCACTCGCCCTGATGCTGCTGACCGAGGCCCGCCGGGCGGCGCGGGTCAGTGCCTGCGGCGCGACGGTACCGCCCGCCGAACAGGACCGCCGACTGTGGCATCGCGAAGCGGAAGCCGAGGGGCGGCACAGGCTGGAGGCGGCACTGCGGCGCAAGCGGGCCGGGCCGTTCCAGATCAAGGCGGCGATCAGCGCGTGCCAGATGGCCGAGCCCGGGCCGGACTGGCCGCAGATA
Organism: Roseateles asaccharophilus; assembly: GCF_004362405.1. Taxonomy (GTDB): domain Bacteria; phylum Pseudomonadota; class Gammaproteobacteria; order Burkholderiales; family Burkholderiaceae_C; genus Kinneretia; species Kinneretia asaccharophila. Next base: position 187,896 of record NZ_SNXE01000009.1, on the reverse strand, counting down.
CTTTGTCTGTACACGGCGCTGCTCCCGCTGGAGCCGACGCCTGTGGTGCGCGTCAACCACGCCGTTGCGATGGCTGAGAACGGATTGCTGGCGGCGGCGCTGGCCACGCTGAACGCACTGCAAGAGACGTTGGCCGACTTCCAACCCCTGCATGCCGCGCGCGCTGCCGTGCTTGCCATGGCGGGCCAGACCGATGCGGCCTGGCGGGCGTACGAGCAGGCCATCGCCCTGGCGAGCCATGAATGCGATAAGCGCTTTCTTGCCGCGCGGGCGGCTCGCCTGCGCTGAGTGTCAACGCCCCGCCCCGCCTCGCAAATCGCAGCATCTCAGTAATGCGGCGGCAGCTCCTCGCGCAGGCTGCGCACCGTGGCCCCGCCGCCATCGCCCGAGCCCTGCTGCTGCTTCAGTTCCTGCAGCTGCCGGGCCAGCAGCTCGATGTGCTGCTGCTGGCGGGCCACGATCTCGTTGAGATGGTCCACCAGGTCTTCGGCAAAGCTGGCCTTGATCTCCAGCTCGGTGATGCGCTGCTCCAGCAGCTCCAGGGCCGGGGTGTCGTTCTTCTTCGTCATGCCGGTATTGGACCGCAGAAGCGCGTGCCGGCGTGAAGAACTGCACGGTGCTTTGCCGGCGCGGGGCGCGGGTGCCCCTAGCATCGCGGCCACCATGAAACTGATCTACATCTTCGGCGCCATCCTGATCTGCAGCCTGCTCGGCGCCCTGGTGGCCAACCGCGCCATGAAGACCGCCCTGCTGGTGGCCACGGGCGCGCTCTCGCTCTACGGCATCTTTCGCCTGGTGGGCTGAACAAGCGTGCCGGCAGGCGGTGAGATGGGGCGGCTCTGGGGCAGCTAGGCCTGGTCCTCGGCGGCGTTTGGCGCCGGCATCAGCTCGATGAGCTGCTGGACGAAGTCCAGCGCCTCCTCGGGCGTGCCGAAGTAGTACTCGCCGCCCAGGTCGGCGGCATCACCGTCGGGGCCGATATGCACCACGCTCCAGCCCTCGGCCCCGCCGCCGATGGCGCAGATGCCAAAGCTGCCGGGCGCCAGTTCGCGGGCGCTGCCGCCGGTGACGAAGATGTCGCGGCCTAGATAGGAGTGGTAGCGTTTCAAATCAAGTCCTTGGCCAGAGTGCCCAGAGGCGTAGCGGGGCCTTCATGCGGCCGGCCTGGGTCTCGGCCTCGGCGCCCCAGCCCCAGAAGAAATCGGCCCGCACCGGGCCCACGATGGCGCTGCCCGTGTCCTGGGCCATGACCAGGCGGCGCAGGGGCGTCGTGCCGCCCTGGCCATTGCTGAGTGTGCCGCCATCCAGCCACAGCGGCGTGCCATAGGGCACGCTGGCCCGGTCCACCGCGATGGAGCGGCCGGGCGTGAGCGGCACGCCCTGGGCGCCGCGCGGGCCTTGCTCGGGGTCGGGCAGGGCCTCCTCGCGGAAGAAGACATAGCGCGGGTTCTGCCACAGCAGCTCCTGCAGGCGGCCGGGGTTGCGGCGCGCCCAGTCCTTGATCTGGGGCCAGGAGGCCTCGCCGGGACGCAGCTCGCCGCGCTCGATCAGCAGCCGGCCGATGGACTGGTAGGGGTGGTCGTTGTGGCCGGCAAAGGCCAGGCGCCTGAGCACGGGCGCGCCGCCCTCGCCCTCGCGCACCCGCACCCGGCCCGAGCCCTGGATGTGCAGCACCAGGGCGTCCAGCGGGTCTTCGATATAGAGCAGCTCCTGGGCGCGCAGGCGCTCGCGCTGCTCGGTCTCGATCTGCTGGCGGCTGAAGTAGGGGCGGCGCCGGTTCAGATCGGGCGGGGCGGCGTGCAGGGGCACGCGGTAGCCGCCGCCGGGGCGGCGCTGGGCGTCCAGCAGGGGCTCGAAATAGCCGGTGAGCAGGCCCTGGGCCTCGCCCTCATGGCTCTCCACGCGGTAGGGCTGCAGATGCTTGATGAGCCAGAGATGGGCCTCCAGATCGTCGGCCGGCGGCTGCTGGCGGGCGCGGGCGCAGAGCTGCTCCCAGCCCGGGGCCGGGCGCTGGCAGCCACGCAGCAGGGCGGGCCAGAGCTCGGCGGCGCGGTCCTCGCCCCAGCCGGGCAGCTCGCTCCAGTCCGCCGCCACCCAGCGCGAGCGCTCGCGCTGCAGCACCTGGCGGGGCAGGCCGGTGCCCTGGGCGGCTGGCGGCGCGGGACTGAGCACGGGCTGGCCGGGCGAGGGGGCGGGCCGGCTGTCGGGCGGCAGGGGCACGGTGCTGCTGCAGGCGGCCAGCAGGCCTCCTAGAATCGCGGCCGCCAGCAGGCCAAACAAGGAGCGCAAAGACATCATGGGATTACTGTTGCTGGAGGCGCTGGGCGCCTTGGCCCTGCTGATTTTCATTGTCTGGTGGACGATGTTCTCGGGTCGCAAGGGGGGCGAACGCCCCCGGGACGAGGACCAGGACCCTAGGCCTTAGGCGCGGCGGGTGGTGGCGCGCTGCCGGCCACGTCGCTGTCCCGCGGTGGCAGGAAGAAGCTGCGCGGGTTCTCGCGCAGGCGGCGCCAGATGGCGGCGCGCAGCTGGTCGCGCTCGGCCACTTTGAGGCCGCGCGACTGCAGGGCCACCTTGAAGGCCAGCAGAAAGCTCACCGAGAGATTGAGCAGGCCGGTGAAGGGGATGGCGGCCACGCACCACCAGAACTCCGGCCGGCGCAGCACCTCCCAGCCCAGGGCACCCGCGGCGGCCGCGATCTGACCGGTGGACAGGGTGACATGGCGCACCTCCAGGGGCAGGGCGAAAAAGCCCAGCAGGGCGGGCACCAGACCCAGCATCAGGCCCAGGGATACATTGGCCGCCAGGCCCGAGATATTGCCGCGCCACCACTGGGCCCAGCGCTGGGCCCGCTGTGCCCCGAGGCGCGCCACGATGCGGGGGTTCCAGGCGATGGCGGCATCCAGGCGGTGAAACACGAACCAGTTCTCCACCCAGCCCGCGATCAGGCTGGAGGCAAAGAGCAGCACGCCGGTGAAGGCGGCGAACAGCAGGGTGGGGCCCAGCAGGGTCATGGAGTGCAGCACGTACTCGGCCTGCTGCGGGCCCACCAGGGTCTGGCCAAACAGCAGGGCGCACAGCAGCTGCACCGCCAGCACCACGGGGGCCACCACGGCCAGATTGCCCACGATGCCCGCCATCTGCGAGCGCAGCAGATGGGCCACCTCGTCCACGAATTCCTCGCGGCCGGGCTCGTCGGCCACATGGTCCAGCTTGGCGGCCATGGCCGGCGCCGTCATGGCGGGCTGCTTGGTGGCCACGGTCCAGTGCAGCAGCTGGATGAGCACAAAGCTCAGGGCGTAGTTGGCGCCGGCCCAGAAGCCGGCCCAGAAGGCGCCCAGGGACAGGGCCGTGACCGCGAACTTGATGAAGGTGGTGCCCGCGATCACCAGACCGCCGCCCGCGGCGCGGCGCAGCATGTCCCGGTACTCGGCGGCATTGCGGGTGATGTAGTGCTCACCGGTTTCGGCGCTGCGCTCGGCCACCTTGCGTGCCAGCAGCGAGTAGTGGCGCGCAAACAGGGTGCGCAGGCTGCGCCGGGCCTGGACCACATCCACCAGGCTGCTGGTCAGGCGCAGCAGCTCACGCTGGGGCTGCTCGGACACCAGGCAGTCCAGCAGCATCTCGATGCGGCGCAGCCGCTCCAGCAGCTGCTCCACCTCGAACATGATGTCCACCGAGACGCCGAACTCCTCCAGATGGCGCGGCACGCTTTCGGCTGCGAGCCGGCAGTGGTCCAGCAGGGCGCGCAGATAGCGCAGGGCGGGAGCCAGGGCCCCGGGATCGTCGGCCAGCAGGGCCTCTCCGAAACGCTCGGTGGCGCCGGGCAGCTGGGCAAAGGGTTGCGGATCGCCTAGCAAGCCCTCTTCCATGCGCAGTCGCAGCGGGCCCGAGAGCCCGGCGGCATGCACGGCGCCGGTCAGCATGGTCAGGCCGCTGAGCATGGGCCGGCGCCAGATGCCGGTGCCGGGCAGGGCCTGGTCGAAGAGGGTGCCCAGGCGCGCCAGCAGGGCCTCGTCCATGGCGTTCAGCCAGGCGGCGTCCTGCGGGTCGGGGAAGAGCAGGTCGAAGAGCTCCCCGAGCTCGCGCGTGTCCACGGTGTCGGGCAGCAGGCGCAGGCGCAGACGGTGCAGGGCCTCGCTCCACAGTGCCATGCGGGGCGCAAAGCCCACATCCGCGAACAGGCCCTCGGCTCGCATGTCCTGCCAGACCGAACCCAGCACCGCGGCAAAGCGCGCCGCGGCCTCGGGGTTGCGCTCCAGCATATTGAGCAGATGCGTCAGGCGCAGCAGGGGCAGGGGACGGGCGCCCTCGGCGCTCGTCTCGTCACCCTCGCGGGCGGCCGGGTGGCGCAGCCACTCCAGCAGGCGCACCAGCCAGAGATTGCGGGCGGCCAGTTCGGCGCGCGGATCGGCGGCGTTGAGCAGGGCGGTGAGGTCCCAGCCGCCGCCGCTGCGGTCTCGGGCCGCTGCGCGCATCAGTGCAGCAGACCCGGCTCGGCCAGCGCGAACTCGGGCACCGGGGCGTAGAAGACCTCGGCCTGCTCGGTGACGCAGAGGAAGCGGCCGCTCATGCTGCCCTGGGGCGTGGCGATCTGGGCCCAGGAGCTGTACTGGAAGCTCTCACCGGGCTGCAGATAGGGCTGGTGGCCCACGACGGCCAGGCCCTGCACCTGCTGGACCTGGCCACGGGCGTCCGTGATGGTCCAGTGCCGGGCGATCAGCTGGGCGGCGACATCGCCGGTGTTCTCGATGGTGATCTTGTAGCTGTAGGCAAACAGTCCACGTTCCGGATCGGTCTGCTCCGGCAGGGCTTGCACCACGGCGCTGCAACGGAATTGCGCTTGAGCCATGCGGCATTCTAGGGTCAGGCCCGTTATGCTGGCCGCCGCGGCCACCATGCCCCCGAAGACTGCGGGGCCGCCCCCAGGAGAGGAAGCCCATCATGTCCGAGCCCCAGCTGTTCCTGCCCCATGACGGGCGCCCGCGCTGCCGCTGGTGCGCTGCCGGGGCGGACTGGCCGCCCTATCTGCACTATCACGACACGGAGTGGGGCTTTCCGGTGGCCGATGACCGGCGCCTGTTCGAGAAGCTGAGCCTGGAGGGTTTCCAGTCCGGCCTGTCCTGGCGCACCATCCTGGCCAAGCGTGAGGCCTTTCGGGCCGGCTTCGCCCAGTTCGAGATCGACGCCGTGGCCGCCTTCGGCCCGTCCGATGTGCAGCGTCTCTTGCAGGATGCGGGCATCGTGCGGCACCGCGGCAAGATCGAGGCCGTGATCCACAACGCCCGCTGTGCCCAGCGCCTGCGCGAGGAGCAGGGCTCGCTGGCGGCCTATATCTGGTCCTTCGAGCCGCCGCCCGCGGCCGAGGCCGCGCACCGTGACCAGACCGAGTCGCCGGCCTCCCAGTCCTTGTCCAAGGACTTGAAGCGGCGCGGCTGGAAGTTCGTGGGGCCCACCACCATGCACGCCTTTCTGCAGTCCATGGGCCTGATCAATGACCATGCCGCGGGCTGCGTGATTCGCGCCGAGGTGAGTCGCCAGCGTCAGGGTTTTCGGCCGCCGCGATCGGCCGTGGCGGGCGCTTGAGCCTGGGGTCCACCCTTGCTGTGGCGGCCCCTGCCGACGCTATGCTTGAACCATGCCCCCGCCTCGCCCCACGATGCCCCGGCTGCTTGCAATGATCGTCGCCGGCCTGGTTCTGGCCCAGGGGCAGGCCCAGCCCCTGCGCAGCATTGCGCAGGCGGGCGCGCCGGTGAAGTACGCGGCCCCCGGCGAGGCCCGCCCGGGCCTGTGCCGCGAGGCCGCCCAGGCCCTGACGCAGTTCGACCCTCGACTGCAGTTTGCGGGCCTGGAGCGGGAGGCCTCGCTGCGGCGCATCGAGCGCATGCTGGAGCACGACGAGATCGATGTCTTTCTGTGTCTGCTGGACACCCCCGAGCGCCGTACCCGTTTCGATTTCCTGGCGGTGCCCATTTACCGGGTGCGCCATGTGCTGGTGCAGCGCCGGGAGGATGAACGCCAGATCGAGAGCTATCCGCAGCTGGCGCAGCGCAGCCAAGGCCTGCCGGTGCTGGTGGCGCAGGGCTCGGCCCTGGTACGGCAGCTCGACCGCCAGGGCGTGCGATACAGCGATGCGCCGGCCAATGACATCGTGGCCCTGCGCATGCTGCTGGCCGGGCGCGGAGATGTGGTGTATGGGCAAGACATGACCCTGGCACCCCTGCTGCGCCTGCCCGAATTTGAGGGGCGGCTGCGCCTGGGCGAGGCCACGCTGTCCGAGGACCGTCACCATGTCGCGCTCAGCCGCCGCCTGCCCGGGGCCACCCGTCAGCGCCTTGAAACCGCCCTCGCCACCCTGGAGCGCAATGGCACGCTGCGTGAGCTGGCCGAGCGCTATCGCCGGCCCTGAACGGCGCGCCGCGGGGGCGACTCAATAGAATTCGGGTTCTCCCACCTCACCCACCAGCTCCATCGAGTTGGCGCGCGCCATGAGCACCACCTATCGCATCGCCCCCAGCATTCTGTCCGCCGACTTCGCCCGCCTGGGCGAGGAGGTCCGCCATGTGCTGGCCGCCGGGGCCGACTGGATCCACTTTGACGTGATGGACAACCATTACGTGCCCAATCTGACCTTCGGACCCATGGTCTGCGAGGCGCTGCGCAAGCATGCCGTCAAGCCGGATGGCACGCCCGCGCCCATCGATGTGCATCTGATGGTCCAGCCCGTGGACGCCCTGGCCCAGGCCTTCTGCCGCGCGGGCGCCGATCTGGTGAGCTTCCACCCCGAGGCGAGCGCCCATGTGGACCGCACCCTGCAGCTGATCAAGGCCGAGGGCAAGCAGGCCGGCCTGGTGTTCAATCCGGCCAGTTCCCTGGAGGTGCTGGAATGGGTGATCGACAAGGTGGATCTGGTGCTGATCATGAGCGTGAACCCCGGCTTCGGTGGTCAGAGCTTCATTCCCAGCGCCCTGCGCAAGCTGGAGGCGGCGCGCAAGATCATCGACAAGAGCGGCCGCGACATCCGCCTGGAGATCGATGGCGGGGTCAAGGTCGACAATATTCGCGAGATCGCCGATGCGGGCGCCGACACCTTTGTGGCCGGCTCCGCCATCTTCGGCAAGCCCGACTACAAGGCGGTGATCGATGCCATGCGGGCCGAGCTGGCACGCTGAGTTTGAGGTCCGGGGCCACCGTGAGGCCCCTTTTTCTGGGACAGGCGCCGGCCCGCGCGAGGGGGCCTGTTTGCCTATGATGTGGCCGACATGAATACCCGCCCTCCAAGCCCGGCACTGCTCCTGGTCTGCACCGCCAATATCTGCCGCTCGCCCATGGCGGAGGCCGTGATCAAGGCCCAGGGGCTGTTCGCCCAGGTCGAATCGGCCGGTCTGCATGCCGGTCCGCGCGGCGAGCCCGTCGATGCCCGTGCCCTGCGGGCCCTGGGCAAGCGCGGCTATGAGCTGGGGCGGCGCTGGCGCTCCCGTCCCGTGGTGCTGGAGCGGCTGGAGCTGTTCGATCTGGTGCTGGTCATGGAGCTGGAGCATCTGCAGTGGCTGCGCGAGCGCGCGCCCGCCCATCTGCACGAGCGCCTGCAGCTCTTCATGGACTTTGTGCCCGGGCGCCGCGGCGAGGAACTGCCGGATCCCTACTACGGTAGCGAGCAGGGCTTCGAGAATGTGCTGGACCTGGTGGAGCAGGGGGCGGCCGGACTGCGCCAGGCCCTGGAGCGCGGACTGTTGCAGCCAGCCTGAATCGGGGGCCTCCCGATGACGCAATCGGGTGCCAGGCCTTAAGCTGCGCGCATGCAGATCCGCAGCAAGCTGGCGCTTCATTTGGCGACCCTGCTGGCGCTGGTGTCCCTGCTGGTCGTGGCGCTCTACACCTTGGTGCAAGCCTGCCAGCTCCGGGAGCAGCGTCAGATGGAGGGTTTGCGACTGCACACCCTGGCGGCGGAACTGCCCTTCACTGCCGATGCGCTGGGCCGCATGGCGCGGCTGTATGTCTACAGCGGCGATGTGCGTTATCTGCGCTACTACGAGGAGCTGCTGGACATCCTGGAGGGGCGCCGCGAGCGTCCGGCGGGCTATGGCCCGGGCTACTGGAATCTGCGCGAGGCCGGGGCGCCGGTGGCCACGCCCGTCGTCGGTGAGGCCCATTCCTTGCTGGCACGCTTGCGTGCGGCGGGGGCCAGCGAGCAGGAACTGGCCGAGTACGAGGCGCTGCTGCGTCGGCTGATGGGCTTGGTCGGCATGGAACGCCAGGCCATGAATCTGGCCGGCGAGGCCTGGACGGCCGGCCTGGGGCGGCGGCCGGCCGTGTTTGGCGAGGCCTATCTGCGCGAACGCGCGGCCCTGGTCGCCCCCTTGCAGCGCCTGCAGCAGCAATTGCAGGAGCGCCTGGTGCACGCGCAGCGCGAGTCCCATCTTCAGGTGCGCCGCTCGGCCTGGGTGGCGGGGGTGGTGGCCCTGCTGCTGGTGCTGCATGCCCTGTGGGCCACCTGGCGCTTTGACAGCTCGGTGCGCCGGCCCCTGGTCGTGTTGCGGCAATGGGGCGCCGCGGTGCGCGCCGGGCGGCTGGACAGCCGCACCCGGCTGGACAGCGCGGATGAATTCGGCGAGCTGTCCGCCGTGATCGACGAGATGACGGCCTCGGTGGAGCGCAGCCTGGCCGAGCTGCGCGAGGAGGTGCAGCGCCGCAAGCGGGCCGAGGAGGCTGTTCAGCACCTGGCCAACCACGATGCGCTCACCGGACTGCCCTCGCTGCGCCTGCTGCATGACCGGCTGGACCGTGCCCTGGCCCGGGCCGAGCGCCAGCAGGAGCAGCTGGCGCTGATCTTCATTGATCTCAACGGTTTCAAGCCCGTCAATGACCGCTATGGCCATGAGGCGGGCGATGTGGTGCTCAAGGTGGTGGCGCAGCGCCTGGCCGGTGCCCTGCGGGATTCGGACACCGTGGGCCGTGTGGGCGGGGACGAGTTCGTGGCCGTGCTGGTGGATGTGGCCGGGCGCGAGGCGGCCGAACTGGTGCGGGCCAAGCTGGAGGCCCTGGTGGCCCAGCCCGTCTACCTGCCGGGCGCGCAGCTGGCGGTCCAGGTCAGCGCCGCCATGGGCCTGGCCCTGTATCCCGAGACGGCGCGCGACGCCGCCGGCCTGCTGCGCCAGGCCGACCTGGAGATGTATGCGCGCAAGGCGCAGTACAAGCGCGCCAACGGCGAGCCCCTGGGGCGCGAACCCGGCCCGCCCGCCGCGCCCTGAGTGGCGCGGCCCTCAGCCCAGGGCCAGGGCCAGGCGGGCGCCGGCCTGGGCGTTGTGCTTGACCAGGGCGATATTGGTGGCCAGGCTGCGGCCCTCGGTGAGGGCCTTGATGCGGGCCAGCAGATAGGGCGTGACGGCCTTGCCCGTGATGCCCTGGGCCGCGGCTTCACCCAGGGCCTGCTCGGTGATGGCATCGATCTCGGCGCGCGGCATGGCGGCCGCGGCCGGCACCGGGTTGGAGATCACCACGCCGCCGGCTAGGCCCAGCGCCCACTTGGTCTTCAGAAAGCGCGCCTGCTCGGCGGGCTCGTCGATGCGGAAGTCGGCCTTGAAACCGGAGTCCGGCGTGTAGAAGGCGGCGAAGTTGTCCTGACCGATGGCCAGCACCGGCACGCCATGGGTTTCCAGGTATTCCAGGGTCAGGCCGATGTCCAGAATGCTCTTGGCCCCGGCGCAGACCACGGCCACCGAGCTGCGGGCCAGCTCCTGCAGATCGGCCGAGATGTCGAAGCTGGTCTCGGCGCCGCGGTGCACGCCGCCGATGCCGCCGGTCACGAAGACGCGGATGCCGGCCAGCTCGGCGCAGATCATGGTGGCCGCCACCGTGGTGGCGCCGATCTTGCGGGCCGCCAGGGCATAGGGCAGGTCGCGGCGGCTGATCTTCAGGGCCTTGGGCGAGCGGCCCAGCAGCTCCAGCTCCTCGGGCGTCAGGCCCACGCGGATCTTGCCGTCCAGCAGGGCGATGGTGGCGGGCACGGCGCCGCCGGCGCGGATGATGTCCTCCACCTCGCGCGCGGTCTGCACATTCTGCGGATAGGGCATGCCGTGCGAAATGATGGTGGATTCCAGGGCCACGATGGGGCGGCCGGCGGCGCGGGCGGCGGCCACCTCGGGCGAGTAAGCGATGAAGTCTTGCATGGCGGGTTCCTCAGGAATGGGTGGGGGCGGCGAGCCACTCGGGGCTCAGCGCGGGGTGAACGGTGGCATCGGTCTGCAGGGTCAGGGCGGACAGCCGCTGGCCCAGTCGGCAGGCCTCGCCCAGGGCCTGGGGGTCGCGCTGCAGCACGGCGGCCACGCCGGCGGCAAAGGCATCGCCCGCGCCGGTCACGTCGCGCACCGCGTCCACCGGCGCGGCGGCCAGGGCGTGCAGGGCCGGGCCCTCGCTGTAGAGCAGGCCGGCCGCGCCGCGTGTGACCACCAGCTGACGCAGGCCGCGCGCCTGCAGGCGCTGCCAGGCATGCTGGAAATCGGCCTCGCTCTCCACCGGCGTGCCCACCAGGGCGGCCAGCTCGCCGGCATTGAGCAAGAGGGTCTGCAGGCCCTGCAGATCGGCGGGCAGGCGGGCCATCTTGGGCGCGGAGACGGCGACGGCCAGCAGCGGCCGGCCCAGGGCACGGGCCTCGGTCAGCAGCAGGGCCACGCTCTCGGCGCCCAGGTTCAGATCGAAGAGGGTGAGGGCGGCACCGGCGCGCAGCGGTGCGCTCTGGCGCAGAAAGCCGGCATCCAGGGCATCGACCACCGACATCTCGGCCAGGCCCAGCACCATGGCGCCCTGCGGGTCCAGCACGGCGGTGTAGCTGCCGGTGGCCTGGCCGGGCAGGCGCAGGCAGCCGCCCACATCCACGCCCAGGCGCTGCAGCCCGTCCAGCAGGGTCTGGCCGGCGGCGTCCTCGCCCACGGCGCTGAGCAGGCGCACCGGCAGGCCCAGGCGGGCCAGGTTCTCGGCCACATTGCGGGCCACGCCGCCGGGCGTCTCGCGCTGGCGCGCCGGGTTGGACTCGCCCATCTGCACCGGCCCCAGACTCTGCAGCTTGCGGTCCAGATTGCAGCCGCCGATGCAGACGATGGGGGCCTGGGTGGGCGGCAGCATGTAAGCGCGGCCCAGCAGCCGGCCCTCGCGAACCAGGCTGGCCACATGGCCGGCCACGGCCGAGCGCGACAGGCCCAGGCGTTCGCCCAGCTCCTGCTGGCCCACAAAGGGATTGGCCCGTATCAGGGCGAGCAGCTGCTCTTTCTTGCTGTCCATGTCGCCAGTGTACAGACAATTGTCTTTTATTAAAACAATTGTCCGCGATCGGGCATGGGGTCCTGCCTTCCTACAATCGGCGGCCCTGATGCCCAAGCCCGGGAGCCGCCTTGACCGACCGATTGCTCAGCCTTGCCCAGCAGCGCTGGAGCGCGCCCCTGCTGCGCGCCCTGGGTCTGCCCCAGCCCCAGCCGCTGCGGCGCCGCGCGACCGTGGCCTGGCAGCGCCAGGAGCTGGCGGGGCGCCGCCTGCGCCTGCTGGCCGCCGCGCCCAGCGCCCTGGCGCCGCGACTGCAGGCCTGGGCCGAGGCTTGCGGATTGGTGCTGTCCGGCGGGGATGAGTCTGCCCAGGCCCTGCTGCTGGACCTGAGCGCCGCCAGCCGTCTTGACGAGCTGCTGGCCCTGCGCGCCCTGGCCCAGCCGGCCGTGAGCGGCCTGGCGCGGGGCGGCCGGGTGCTGTTGCTGGCGCCGCCGCTGGATGCGGCGGCCGGGCCCGAGGCTGCGGCCGTGGCGGCGGCCCTGCGCGGCTTTGTGCGCGCCCTGGGCAAGGAGCTGGGCCGGCGCGGCGCCAGCGCCAATCTGCTGGCCCTGGACGCCGGGGCCGACACGGCGGCGCTGGAGGCCGCGCTGGACTTCTTCCTGGGTGATGGCGGCGCTTATGTGAGCGGCCAGGTGCTGAACCTGCCCAGCGCCGTGGCGGGCGCGGGCGAGAGCTTGCAGGGCGCCCTGGCCGTGGTCACCGGCGCGGCCGGCGGCATTGGCGCGGCCACGGTGCGCCGCCTGGCGGCTGAGGGCGTGCGCCTGCTCTGCGTGGATGTGCCGGCCGCGGCCGCGCCCCTGCAGGCCCTGGCGGCCGCGGTAGGCGGCGAGGCCCTGGGCCTGGACATTACCAGCCCCGCGGGCGTGGCCCAGCTGGCCCAGGTGGTGGCGGCGCGCGGCGGCGCCAGCCTGCTGGTGCACAACGCCGGCATCACCCGTGACCGCAGCCTGGCCCGCATGAGCGCGGCCGAGTGGGACAGCGTGCTGGCCGTGAACCTGGGCGCGGTGCTGGCCATCGATGCCGCCCTGGACGCCGCCGCGGCCCTGCGGCCCGGCGCGCGTGAGATCTGCCTGGCCTCCATCAGCGGCATTGCCGGCAATGCGGGGCAGACGAATTACGCGGCCAGCAAGGCCGGCCTGATCGGCCATGTGCAGGCGCGCGGCCTGGCGCTGGCGCGGCGTGGTGGTGGCGGGGCTTTCGCGGTGGCGCCGGGCTTCATCGAGACCGCCATGACGCGGCGCATGCCCTGGATGCTGCGCGAGGCCGGCCGCCGGCTCAATGCCTTGAAGCAGGGCGGCCAGCCCGAGGATGTGGCCGAGGCCATCGCCTTTCTGGCCCGGCCCGAGGCCGCGGCCTTCAGCGGCCAGACCCTGCGGGTCTGCGGCCAGTCCCTGCTGGGTGCCTGACCGTTTTCCATCGCTTCAATCCGAGCAAGCATGAAGCAGCTGACGATCGCATTTCTGAAACGCAACGCTCCAAGATGACTTTGCTGGGCGGATACTCAGCGGGGTGCAATGAATCTACCAATCTGTGTGGGACAGGCGGCTACGCGTTTTCAGCCGTGCGCATTTACCCCGCTGGTCATCCACGTAGTGCGAGGCCTTTGCCAACCTAACTTCAGACTGTCACCGGGCCGACCGGCCGATGGGGTGTGGTGCTAGCACCTTCGCCTAGAGGGTACTCGGCATATAACGACAGAACAACATGCACCTGCAGCTCGCGCTCATCGGGCGCCGTCCACTCAGCGTCGCGAGTTGCGGCCTCAAGAGTGCCTGGCGCCACGACGAGCGATTCAACGCAAGCCAGAGGCACAACGTAGCACGCATGGTCAGGCGTCCTTCGCGAAAGAATGGGGGCGCCGTGGATGAAGAGTTTCTCAACGCCACCCACCTCCTCTCGCTCGAGCTGGTGCGCTGTCTGGGCGGGCTCGCGGCCGGCAAAACCGCGAAGCATCTCGGGTCGCAGGCTCTTGCCGCCCCGACCGTTGCCGGCCAAAACGGCAGGCTCCACGCCCGCAGCTCGAGAGCGTTGGACGGCAGCTCCCACACGGTCAACAAAGACTCCAACTGGCCTGGTGTCCGAATAGTCCTCCGGCCAGGTGGGCTCCTCGACTGCCGTCGCTCCAAGCTGTTCGACGACATCGTGAATGGCATGTTCCTCAAGCCTTGCGCGCACCTCGTTCCCGAAATTTCGACCGTGCGATTCAGCGTTCTCGGCGCCTTCCGCAAAGCTTTCCCGTAGAAGTTCGAACGTGTAGGTTTTCGCCGCAGACAGGACCAGGCCTTCTCGCACCGAGCCGAAGGGTGACGGTGACTTTGGATGGAGCGCACCCTGGATGACGCCGCGCACGAAGGCGTCCTTCAGGGCCTGTGTCAGTTCCGTGCATCGGATAGTCCAATGGCGATGCCAACGGGCTGTGGACGCAAGGTGGGCACATGTGGAAGACGCTGCGAGCACCTGTGCATCGCCCAACTGGTCCTTGCCCATACGCTCGCGCAGCCGGTCAATTAGCCGCCGCTGCGACGGATTGGCCAGGAGAGAGTCGAGCGTGAGTTCTGCGGCCAGGCCGCTCAAGAGGATGTCGGCATCGGACAGCGTCTGCAGGTCACGCCATGCCCTCGCAAGAAGGTCGTTTGACTTACGCACCATCCATGTCGGATTGACCTGAGCGCTGTCTGCGAACATCCCCAGCAAGCGGGTCCAGCCGGCCTTGTATCCGGCGATGTCGAGCCTTGGCATCGAGCCCGCGAAGCCCCAACCTGCAACGTCGGGCGACGTCTTGTCGCGATGCAAGCTGCTGGAGAAGCTTTCCAGAAATCCTGAAGTCGAGCGGTCTATGAAGGCAGCATGGATAAGGCGCTCCAGAACATCGTCGGACGCGTGGATGGTGTCGACCTCCACGTTCGCACCTCGATGAAGCTCTTCGCCTTGAAGAAGCGCGACCGCCATGTCCACTCCGAGCTGCGTTGCAGGCGACCACGCCTCATCGTCTGCGGGCACCGTCTCCAGCAAGATGAGGATGAGCTGCAACCGCATGGCTTCGTAGTAGCGACGCACTGCCAGGGTCACGGCACGTGTCCCTGTCCCCACATCGGCGGGTGAGTCGTCCGTTGCGAGCTCGAAGCGCGCGTCTTCCCATGAAAGGTTGAGCAAACTCATGCCGACCCTGGAGAAGCCCGGGAGGTAGGACATCATGTCTGTCGAATGGGATTTCAGGTTGAAGCCGCCCCACTTGAGGAAAAGGTCGCAGTAACGCCTGGATGCCGTGAGGTCTCCTCGCTCAACCGCTTTGCAGAGTTGCGCTGCGACCGTATCCAGATGGAGGCGCAGAAGCTGCCCGTTCCCCACGGCAGCGTTCCAGACATCGGCGTCGGGGGCGGCCATTGGCAGGTCGGAGCTATGCGTGACGTCGCTCCAAACGCCGACCATGATGGCCAATAGCTCGTCGTATAGGGTCTGGTTCACCGCAGACAGTTGCGGCAACGCTTCGGGCGCTTCGTTCCGCTTGACGGCGTTCCTACGCCACCAGTCTGAGAGCTGGAAGTCGAGATGTGTGAAGACTCCCATGCACCCGTTCGCAACATTCAAGTTCGCGGCCTTCGTCGCAGCGAGGAGCCGCGGGGCGACGTAGGCCGTTGCGCGGAACATCTCGGTCGACTTGGGTGCTACCTCCAGCGCCTTCGACGAGATGTCCGAGAAGGTTTGCGTCCATCCTGAAAGGAACGTCTTTCCCCACCAGACGTAGCGCGCTTCGCTCAGCAGCGCGGTGTTGTCATCGCCCTCCACGCTGGTGAACTGCCCCGACTTGAGCAGGTCAGCGACCAGCATGCTGAGTTCGAGCACCATCTCCGCGGCATCGGCGAATTGCCCCTGGTCGGCCAAAGTCACGGCCGTTGACGCCATCTCGGACAGGAGCCCTGACGTGGTCGCCGAGACCAGCCGGCTGGGGCGCCCGGTGTAGAAGAACGACGTCGAGACGAGGGCTCGCTCCCACCAGAGAAGCGGAGGCCCGTCCGAGACCGCCGCCAAATACTGAACGCCTTCGGTGCGGCCAAACGTCACGCCGATGTCCAGGGTCGCTCGTTCGACGCCCTTCTTTGCCGTACGGCGCAACCAGGAGCGCGCGACAAACTCCAGCGTGGGAAGGAAGACCTCTGCGAGCGCGGCTCCGTCGGTGACGTTGCGCGTGACGCAACTCACGGACTTCGGTCCACCGCGCACGGGTCGTACCGACGGCGAGCCGTAGCGTGGCGTCGAGCCGTCGCGGGCGGGAAGCATGAGCCGTTGGCCAGCGATTCCCTGGCGCAGGCTCTCGCGCATCTCTTCGAAGTAGATGACGCCGATGGCGGCCTTCCAGACAAACGCGCGCTGCTCGTCAGCCTGTAGGTACTTCAACGTGCGAGCGAGGAATAGCGCGCTCATGACGATGTTGAGCAGGAACCATGAGCCGGTCAGCACCAAGAACGGCTCAAACAAGTCCGCCCACGAGCCCTTCAAGATGGGCGTACCGAAGTACGCGACGGTCAATAGCGAGAGCAGCGCGAGAGAGCTCGCGCCGGCGGGCACGACGCCGCTGCTGAGCGTGTAGATGCGGAGGGCGACTTCGGATTTCGCGCGGCGTTGAAGGAATACCGAGACGAACGAGAAGACCAGCGGATAGACCAACGCCACGAGCGTGCCCTGCACTCCCAGCACCACGCCGATGAAGGCGCCGACATCGACGTCGCCCGCCTCCCAGTCCGATGCGACCACCGTCAACTTGGTTAGGACTGGCAGTTGCTCCGCACACGCCAGCATCAGGCCTTTGATGCATGGCCACGCATAGGCCACGAACAGGGCGCACAAGGTCGCGACCTCGAGGACGAACAGGATGGGATGACGTGCAGCCCAGAACAGCTGGCGGTTGAGCAGCGTGGGCTTGTGTTCTTGACGCACACGGTTGCCGCGGAGCATGTCCTTCTGGGCACGCCGAGCGGCGAAGGTGGTCGAGCCGGGGAGGAGCGAGACAAGGGATGCGAGCATGATAGGCTGGTGGCCTCTGCTGCAGCCACGCGTGTAGTTCTTGGGCCTGCCCCCGATGCTGCCGAAGGGGCCGCTTGTGTGGCGCGATTATCCGGTCGTTCGGACGCTGTAAACCTCCGCAGAGCAGTGCGCCCTCTGCCGCCGCTCGAGGTAAGGAGGCGCACAAAGGCCGGCACCAATTGCAAGAGCATCTGGCGGAGGAGAACCATGGCAGTTGCGGCGGTCAAGACCCGGGCATTTACATGGCGGTGAGTCGGACTTCTGCGTCTCTGCGACATTCCAGGCGCGCTACTTTTTGAACTCTATTTGCGGTGGTGTGCGACGATGAGGGCTAGCTTCTTGAACTTCTTTTTGACTTTTGAACTTCATTAAGTCACACCAACTCCCGCCCCAGGCCTTTCTGGTCGATCTGGACGGCACCCTGGTCGACACCCTGGGCGATTTTGTGGCCGTGCTCAACGAGGTGCTGGCCGAGCTGGCCCTGCCGGCGGTGCAGCGCGACTTCGTGGCCCACACGGTGGGTCGCGGCAGCGAGCACCTGATCCGCAGCACCCTGGCCGCGGTGGGCGGCGCGCCCACGCTCTACGAGCAGGCCTGGGCCCGCTACCAGCATCACTACGAGCGGCTCAACGGCCAGTATTCCGATCTGTTTCCCGGCACCCTGGAGGGCCTGGAACGCCTGCGCGCGCGCGGCCTGCCCATGGCCTGCCTGACCAACAAGCCGGCCGCCTTCGCCCGCGAGCTGCTGGCGCGCAAGGGCCTGGCGGGCTATTTCGACAAGGTCTTCGGGGGAGATGACTTCGAGCGCAAGAAGCCCGACCCGCTGCCCCTGCTCAAGACCTGCGAGGCCCTGGGCACGCCGCCCGCGGCCAGCTGGATGATCGGGGACAGCAGCAACGACGCCCAGGCCGCCCACGCCGCGGGCTGCCCGGTGCTGCTGCTACGCCATGGCTACAACCATGGCGAGCCCATCGATGCGGTGCCGGCCCTGCAGCATCTGGACCGGCTGGACCAGATTCAGTTGCCCGATCCGGCCTGACGGCTGCCGCCGCGCTGCTGGCCCAGCAAGGCGTCCTTGAGCTGGGCATCGGCGGGTGACTTGCCCAGCCAGATCTTGAGCAGCACATTGAAGAACTCGGGCTCCTTGATGGGCTCGCCGGCCACGCGGCTGCCATTGATGGAGACCACGGCGCCGGTGCCCGGCAGCCAGTCCACGCTGAAGTTCTCGCCGCTGGCCAGCTTTCTCTTGCTGGCAAAGATCTCGGCGATGCGCAGCACGCCCGAGATCGAGCGGCCGAACTCCTCGCGGGTGGAGTTGTCCTCCATGCCCTTGGTGAAGAGCTTGCCCAGCTCGGCCCCGTCGATATCGCGCAGCATCTGGATGTGCAGGCGCTTGGGGCCAGGGTTGGCCAGCACCGCCTCGGGCGTGCCGGCCTTGCTCGTGAGGTAGAGGCCGGCGGTGTAGACCTTGAACACCGCCTTGAAACGTATGCCGGCGCCGTTGAGCTGTAGCTTCTGTCCGCCGACCTCGGCCTGGGGCTCGTACTTGACGCCGGCCACATCGACCGACTGGGCCCAGGCCGGGGCGCTCACCACGGCGGCGAGCAGCAGGGCTGCGAGGCTTGATCTCATCTTGCTTGTCTCCGTCCATCCCGCTCTGGCGGCGGGCAGGCCGGAGTATGGTGCGAAGCGCGCGCACTCGTCTGTGGCAAGTGTCACAGTTGGACACCGGAGCTTTACCGAGTCGATCAGCGGGTGGGCGCTGCTACACTCGGCCGCATCATGTTCATCACGCGCAAGCACATCAAGGGGTCGAACGACCGGGGAGCCTGGCCCTGGCGTCGCTCGAACGACTTCGCCCGCTGAAGCCGCCTGACTGTTGCTTGCCGCCCCGCTGACCGCACGACGTGTCATGCGCGGGCCTCACAATCGAAACCCGATCGATCGCTCCCCGCAGGGAGCCGGCCGCAGTCAAGCGACCTGATTGAACCGGCGCGCGCCTGTTTTCCCGGCGGCTCCTCTGCGAGCCGGCGTAGCGCCCCCGTATTCGAGGTTTGACGACGTGATCACCGAACTGGAATTCCAGAGCCTGGCCGCCCAGGGCTACAACCGCATCCCGCTGATCAGCGAGGCTTTTGCGGATCTTGAAACCCCGCTCTCCCTCTATCTCAAGCTCTGCGCCGGTGCCGGCCAGGGCCGCCACAGCTTTCTGCTGGAATCGGTGGTGGGGGGCGAGCGCTTCGGGCGTTACTCCTTCATCGGCCTGCCGGCCCGCACCGTGCTCAGGAGCGAGGGCTTCAAGACCGAGGTGCTGCGCGACGGCGCGGTGGTGGAGACCCACGAGGGCAATCCGCTGGACTTCATCGAGGCCTACCAGCAACGCTTCAAGGTGGCCCTGCGCCCGGGCATGCCGCGCTTTTGCGGCGGCCTGGCCGGCTACTTCGGCTATGACGCGGTGCGCTATATCGAGCCCAAGCTGGCCCAGACGCATAAGAGCGGCGGCCTAGCCACGCCGGACGTGATGCTGCTGCAGTGCGAGGAGCTGGCGGTCATCGACAACCTCTCGGGGCGCCTGTACCTCATCGTCTATGCCGATCCCACCCAGCCCGAGGCCTATTTCCGCGGCAAGAAGCGCCTGACCGAGCTGCGCGACAAGCTGGCCTATTCGGTCAGCGCGCCCCAGGTCAAGCGCGGCCAGTCGCATCCGGTGCAGCGCGATTTCAAGCGCGAGGACTTCGAGGCCGCGGTGCTCAAGGCCAAGGACTACATCGCCGCCGGCGATTGCATGCAGATCGTCTTCGGCCAGCGTCTGGCCAAGCGCTATACCGAGTCGCCGCTGAGCCTGTACCGCGCGCTGCGCTCGCTGAACCCCAGCCCCTATATGTATTTCTATGACATGGGGGACTTCCAGATCGTGGGCGCCTCGCCCGAGATCCTGGTGCGCCACGAGCGCATTGCCGATGAAGAACGCATCACCATCCGCCCCCTGGCCGGCACCCGCCCGCGCGGCGCCACGCCCGAGCTGGACCAGGCGCTGGAGGCTGAGCTCAAGGCCGACCCCAAGGAGCGCGCCGAGCATCTGATGCTGATCGATCTGGCCCGCAACGATGTGG
Source organism: Roseateles asaccharophilus (assembly GCF_004362405.1). Classification (GTDB taxonomy): domain Bacteria; phylum Pseudomonadota; class Gammaproteobacteria; order Burkholderiales; family Burkholderiaceae_C; genus Kinneretia; species Kinneretia asaccharophila. The sequence continues at coordinate 168,445 of NZ_SNXE01000009.1, read as the reverse complement.
GCCGCATCGCCGAGACCGGCTCGGTCAAGCTGACTGATGCCTTCGCGGTGGAGCGTTACTCGCATGTGATGCACATCGTCAGCAATGTCGAGGGCACCTTGAAGCAGGGCCAGAGCAATATGGATGTGCTGCGCGCCACCTTCCCGGCCGGCACCCTCAGCGGCGCGCCCAAGATCCGGGCCATGCAGATCATTGACGAGCTGGAGCCCGTCAAACGCGGCATCTATGGCGGCGCCTGCGGCTACCTGAGCTTTGCCGGCGATATGGACCTGGCCATCGCCATCCGCACCGGCATCGTGCAGGACCAGACGCTCTATGTCTCGGCCGCGGCCGGCATCGTGGCCGATTCGGTGCCCGAGCTGGAATGGAAGGAGACCGAAGCGAAGGCGCGCGCGCTGATTCGTGCCGCCGAACTCGTTGAGGAGGGTTTCTAAATGCTGCTGATGATCGACAACTACGACAGCTTCACCTTCAACCTGGTGCAGTACTTCGGCGAACTCGGCGCGGACGTCAAGGTCGTGCGCAATGACGAGATCACGGTGGAGGAGATCGGCGCCCTCAAGCCCGAGCACCTGGTGTTCTCGCCCGGCCCCTGCACGCCGGCCGAGGCGGGGGTGTGCGTGGAAGCCATCCGTGCCTTCCAGGGCAAGCTGCCCATCCTGGGCGTGTGCCTGGGCCACCAGAGCATAGGCGCCGCCCTGGGCGGCCGCATCATCCGGGCCCAGACCCAGATGCATGGCAAGGCCAGCACCATCAGCACCGACCAGAAGGGCGTGTTCACCGGTCTGCCGCGCGAATTCAGCGTGATCCGCTACCACTCCCTGGTGATCGAGGAGGCCACCATGCCGGCCGTGCTGGAGATCAGCGCCCGCAGCGAGGACGGCGAGATCATGGGCGTGCGCCACCGCGAGCTGGCCGGCACGGCCACGCCGCTGGAGGGCGTGCAGTTCCACCCGGAATCCATCCTGTCCGAACATGGCCACGCCATGCTCCGCAACTTTCTGGAGCTTGCCCCATGAGCCAGCCGCCACGGGTTGATCTGCGCAGCGACACCGTCACCCAGCCCACCGCCGCCATGCGCGAGGCCATGTCGGCCGCGCCCTTGGGCGACGATGTGTTTGGTGACGATCCCAGCGTCAATGCGCTGCAGGCCGAGCTGGCCGAGATGCTGGGCTTCGAGGCCGCGCTCTTCATGCCTACCGGCACGCAGAGCAATCTCTGCGCGCTGATGAGCCACTGCCAGCGCGGCGAGGAATACATCGTGGGCCAGTACGCCCACACCTACCGCTGGGAAGGCGGCGGTGCCGCGGTGCTGGGCTCCATCCAGCCCCAGCCCATTGCCCATGCGCCGGACGGCTCGCTGCCGCTGGACGAGGTGGAAGCCCAGATCAAGCCCGATGACGCGCACTTCGCCCGCACCCGGCTGCTCGCCCTGGAGAACACCATAGGCGGCAAGGTGCTGCCTATGGACTATCTGGCCGCCGCGTCTGCGCTGGCCCAGCGCCGCGGTCTGGCCCGGCATTTGGACGGCGCGCGACTCTTCAATGCCGCGGTGGCGATTGACGCCGCCGAGCCCTACGCGGCGGCGCGCCGCATCTGCAGCCATTTCGACAGCGTCTCGGTCTGCTTCTCCAAGGGCCTGGGCGCGCCCGTGGGTTCGGTGCTCTGCGGCAGCCGCGAGTTTATCCAGCGCGCGCACCGCTGGCGCAAGATGAGCGGCGGCGGCCTGCGCCAGGCCGGTCTGCTGGCCGCGGCCGCCCAGCATGCGCTGCATCACCATGTGCGGCGCCTGGCGGACGACCACGCCCTGGCGCGCCGCCTGGCCGAGGGCCTGCAAGGCCTGCCCGGTCTGAGCGTGGAGGCGCCGCAGACCAATATCGTCTTTGCCGATGTGGCGCCCGAGCGCGCCGCCGGCCTGATCGAACACCTGAAAGCGCGCGGCGTGCTGGCCACCGGCCTGTACCGCTTGCGCTTCGTTATCCATCTGGATGTGGACGCCGTTGGCGTCGAGCGCGCGATTGCCGCCGTCCGTGACTACTTCCTCGGAGCCTGAGATGCCGATCACCGACCACGAAGCCCTGACCCGCGTCATCGAGCACCGCGAGATCTTCCACGACGAGATGCTGGCCCTGATGCGCCGCATCATGGGCGGCGAGATGTCGCCCGTGATCGCCGCGGCCCTGCTCACCGGCCTGCGCGTCAAGAAGGAGACCATTGGCGAGATCACCGCCGCGGCCCAGGTCATGCGCGAGTTCTCGGTCAAGGTGCCGCTGCAGCCGGGCCCGCATCTGGTGGATGTGGTGGGCACGGGCGGCGACGGCGCCCACACCTTCAATATCAGCACCTGCTCCATGTTCGTGGCCGCCGCGGCCGGGGCCCAGGTGGCCAAGCATGGCAACCGCAGCGTCTCCAGCAAGACCGGCAGTGCCGATGTGCTGGAGGCCCTGGGCGCCAACATCATGCTCAGCCCCGCCCAGGTGGCGCAGAGCGTGCAGCGCGCCGGCATCGGCTTCATGTTCGCGCCCAACCACCACCCGGCCATGAAGAACATCGCCCCGGTGCGCAAGGAGCTGGGCGTGCGCACCATCTTCAACATCCTGGGCCCGCTGACCAATCCGGCGGATGCCAAGAACATCCTGATGGGTGTGTTCCACCCCGATCTGGTGGGCATCCAGGTGCGCGTGATGCAGCGCCTGGGCGCCGAGCATGCCGTGGTGGTCTATGGCAAGGACGGCATGGACGAGATCTCGCTGGGCGCGGGCACCCTGGTGGGCGAGCTGAAGAACGGCGAGGTGCGCGAGTACGAGATCCATCCGGAGGACTTCGGCCTGGCCATGGCCAGCAACCGCAGCCTCAAGGTCAGCGGCCCCGAGGACAGCCGCCGCATGCTGCTGGGCGCCCTGGCCAATGAGGAAGGCCCGGCGCGCGACATCGTGCTGCTCAATGCCGGCGCCACGCTCTATGCCGCCAATGTGGTGGACTCCATCGCCGCCGGCATTGCCAAGGCGCGCGAGGCCATTGCCAGCGGCGCGGCCCGCGCCAAGCTGGATCAGTTTGTGACCACCACCCAGGCCCTGGGCCAGGAGGCTTGAGACCATGGCCGACATCCTGAAGCGCATCGTTGCGGTCAAGCATGAGGAAGTGGCGGCCGCGCGCGCGCGCCTGCCCCTGGCGGCCGTTCGCGAGCAGGCCGAGGCCGACCGCGTGACGCGCGGCTTCGAGCGCGCGCTGCGCGCCAAGATCGCCGCGGGCCACAGCGGCGTGATCGCCGAGATCAAGAAGGCCAGCCCCAGCAAGGGCGTGATCCGTGCCGACTTCCGCCCGGCCGAAATCGCGCAGAGCTATGAGCGTCACGGCGCGGCCTGCCTCTCGGTGCTGACCGACGAGCAGTTCTTCCAGGGCGCGGCCGACTACCTGCGCCAGGCCCGCGCGGCCGTGGCCCTGCCGGTGCTGCGCAAGGACTTCATGGTCGACGAGTACCAGGTCTTCGAGGCGCGGGCCATGGGGGCCGACTGCATCCTGCTGATCGCCGCCTGCCTGGACGACGCGCGGATGGCCGATCTGGAGGCTGTGGCGCAAAGCCTGGGCCTGGACGTGCTGGTCGAGGTGCATGACGGCGCGGAGCTGGCGCGCGCCCTGCGCCTGAAGACGCCCCTGGTGGGCATCAACAACCGCAATCTGCGCACGTTCGAGGTCACGCTGGACACCACCCTGGGCCTGCTCAAGGACGTGCCGGCGGACCGCCTGCTGGTGACCGAGAGCGGCATCCTGGCCCCGGCCGATGTGCAGACCCTGCGCGCCGCCCAGGTGCACGCCTTCCTGGTGGGTGAGGCCTTTATGCGCGCGCCGGATCCGGGTCAGGCCCTCTCGGCCCTGTTTGCCTCGTGAGCGCGGGCTGGCAGGAGGTGGTCGAGGCCTGGCAGGCCTCGCCCGCGGGCCAGGGCCTGGAGGCCTTTCTGGCCCAGCGCCGCGCCGCCGGTGCGCTGATCTATCCGCCCGAGCCCTTCAGGGCGCTCACGCTCACGCCCCTGGATCAGGTGCGCGTCGTGATCCTGGGGCAGGACCCCTATCACGGGCCCGGTCAGGCCGAGGGCCTGGCCTTTTCGGTGCCGCCCACGCTCAAGAAGCTGCCGCCCAGCCTGCGCAATATCTTCAAGGAGCTGCAGCGCGACCTGGGCCTGCCGCCGCCGGCCCATGGCCATCTGGGCGCCTGGGCGCGCCGCGGCGTGCTGCTGCTCAATACCTGCCTCACGGTGGAGGACGGCGCCCCGGCCAGCCACGCCAAGAAGGGCTGGGAGGCGCTCAGCGACGCCCTGACCCTGCGCGCCGCGGCCGATGCCGCGCCCAAGGCTTTTCTGCTCTGGGGTGCCCATGCCCAGGCCAAGGCCCAGCTGATTGCGGGCGCCGATGTGGCGCGCCGCCATCTGGTGCTGCAGGCCAACCACCCCTCGCCACTCTCGGCCACCCGGCCGCCCACGCCGTTTATTGGCTGCGGGCACTTCTCGCGCGCGGCGGCCTGGCTGGCCTTGCGCGGGCGGCCTGTGGATTGGAGTCTGGAAGATCGGTAAAAACCCCGAAGCGCCGTGATACTCGGGCTGGTGTTTTATTGGTATTAACCCGATAAATCCGCCGCCCCACGCCATTCCGCCGTGTGAGTGGTGAATACCAATTGACGCCCAGTTGTCTCTGGTACTAGACTGGTATTAAATATGAACACGGCCTTCGCACGCGCCGCGAGCGCGCCCTCACAGTCTGCCACCAAACCCGTACGCTTTCTGATTGGCGTGGACGGTGGGGGTACCGGCACCCGCGTGCGTCTGGCCTACCGGCAGGGGCGGGTGCTGGGCCAGGGTGAGGCGGGCCCCTCGGCCCTGGGCCAAGGGGTAGAGCAGGCCTGGCGCCATGTGCAGCAGGCCGTGATGGCCGCCGCGGGGCAGGCGGGTCTGGGCGTTTTGGACCTGGCGGAATGCGCCATCGGGCTGGGGCTCTCGGGCGCCACCATTGCGGAGCAGGCCGAGAGCTTTCTGCGCCTGCAGCCGGGTTATGCCCGGGTGCTGCTGGAGAACGACGGCTACACCACCGTGCTGGGTGCCCATGGCGGCCGGCCGGGGGCTGTGGTGGCCTCGGGCACCGGTGCCGTGGGCGAGGCCCTGCGCGAGGATGGTTCGCGCGTGCTGATCAGCGGCTGGGGCTGGATCACGGGCGACGAGGGCAGTGGCGCCTGGCTGGGCATCAAGGCCATGCGCCACGCCCAGCAGGCCATGGATGGCCGTGTGCCGGCAGGTGCCCTGGCGCATGCGGTCTGGGCCGCGACCGGTGGGCAGCGTGATGCGCTGGCCGATTGGTGTGCCGCGGCGGGGCAGCATGCCTACGCCAGCCTGGCGCCCCTGGTCTTCGATCAGGCGGCCCAGGATCCGGTAGCGCGCGCCTTTGTGGAAGAGACGGTGGCGGAGCTGGAGCGTCTGGCGCTGGCACTGGATCCCTCGGGGCGACTGCCCGTGGCGCTGTGCGGCAGCATCGCGCGCCGCGTGGCGGCGTATTTCTCAGGCACCATTCGTGCCCGCTGCGTCGAGCCGCAAGGCGACTCGGCGGACGGCGCGCTGCTGATGATAGGCCGCGCACTCACCGAGATGGGACTCTGATGACTGCTTCTGCCACTGCCACCAAGCTTCCTTTCCAATTCAAGGCCGACCCCGAGGCCGCATCGCCGCTGTATATGCAGCTGGCGCACAAGCTGGCCCAGGCCATACGCGATGGCCACTACCACCCTGACGAGGCCTTGCCCTCGGAGCGGGTGTTGTCCGAATCGCTGGATCTCTCGCGCGTGACGGCGCGCAAGGCCATCGACCGTCTGGTCGAGCAGGGTCTGATCATCCGCAAGCGCGGTTCCGGCAACTACATCGCGCCCAAGCTGGAGCAGCCGCTCTCGCGTCTGACCAGCTTCTCTGAAGAACTGCACCAGCGCGGCTTCAAGCCCAGCTCCAAATGGCTGACCCGCGGCTTTGCCCAGGCGGCACCGGATGAGCAGCTGAGCCTGGGCCTGGCCACGGGCGCGCGCGTGGCGCGCCTGGAGCGCCTGCGCCTGGCCGATTCGGTGGTCATGGCCTACGAGGTGAGTGTGCTGCCCGAGACGGTGCTGCCCGATCCCCAGGCCGTGGATGCCTCGCTGTACGCCCATCTGACCCGCCATGGCGGTGCCCCGGTGCGCGCGCTGCAGCACATCCGCGCCATCAATGCCGAGCCCAAGCTGGCGGCCCTGCTGGAGGTGCCGGTGGGCCAGGCGGTGCTCTTCATCACGCGGGTGGGCTTTCTGGAGTCGGGTCAGGCCGTGGAGCTGACCCATTCCTACTGCCGCAGCGATTACTACGACTTCGTCGCCGAGATGCGACGGGATGGCTAGAGGGCCGGAAACGGGACGGGAATGAGTTTGGCTGTTGATCAGATCGAGGGCTACATCCTCACGCCGCAGGGTTTTGTGCGCGGCGTGCTGGAGCAGCGGGAGGGACGGATCGTCCGCATCGAGGGCGAGAGCGTCACCGAGCCCGAGGTCCGACATGCTCGCCAGACTCTGCCCCTGGTGCTGCCCGGCTTCATCGACGTGCATGTGCACGGCGGCGGCGGGCGCGACACCATGGAGGGCAGCGACGCGGCTGCCGCCATCTCCCGCCTCCATGCCCGGCATGGCACGACGGCCTTGCTGGCCACCACCATGACCGCGCCCATGGACGAGATCCGGGCTGCGCTCGAGGCCGTGGGGCCGCTGTGCCAACGGCGTGATCCCCAGGGCGCCCGCGTGCTGGGCGTGCATCTGGAAGGCCCCTACATCAACCCGGGCAAGCTGGGCGCCCAGCCCGACTTTGCCAAGGCCGCCAGCATCGAGGAGATCCTGGCCCTGCATGCGCTGGCGCCCATCCGCCTGATCACCCTGGCGCCCGAGCTGCCGGGCTATCTGGAGCTCATCACCCAGCTGCGCGAGGCCGGCTTCCAGGTGCAGATCGGTCACACCCTGGGCACTTACGAGGACGGCGTGGCCGCCCTGGCCCATGGCGCCGGCGGCTTCACCCATCTCTTCAATGCGATGAGCGGCCTGCACCACCGCGAGCCCGGCATGGTGGGCGCGGCCCTGGCCCATGCGCGCTACGCCGAGATCATTCCGGACCTGCTGCATGTGCACCCCGGCGCGATCAAGGTGGCGCTGCGCGCCATTCCCTGCCTGTTCTGCGTGAGTGATTCCACCGCGGCGGCCGGCATGCCCGATGGCGAGTACAGCCTGGGCCGCCACAAGGTCCAGAAGTGCTTGGGCGGCGTGCGTCTGCCCGACGGCACCCTGGCCGGCAGCACCCTGACCCTGGATCAGGCCCTGCGCAATCTGGTGGGCCTGGGCCTGGAAATCGAAGAGGCATCGCGCCGCGTCTCGACCTACGCGGCGGATTACATGGGCCTGGAAGACCGGGGGCGTCTGACCCCGGGCGCCTGGGCGGATTTGGTGGTGATGGACCGGGACCTGCAGTTGCAGCGCGTGGTGGTTGAAGGAGAAGAAATTGAGCTCGGCTAATCTGAATGGTTCTCGCATGCTGGAGGAGGCGCTGAGCGCTCCCGCCTGCGTGGCACGTCAACTGGCCGCCGATCAAGGCGCTTACGCAGCCTTGGGCGAGGCGCTGCGCAGCCAGCCGCCCAGCAGCCTGCTGACCATTGCCCGCGGCAGCTCGGACCACGCCGCCCACTACATGGCCTATCTGGTGATGGCCCGCCTGGGCCGCCTGGTCACCTCCCTGCCCATGTCCCTGATCACGCTCTACCAGAGCAAGATCGAGAGCAAGGGTTTGGTCTCGCTGGCCTTCTCGCAGTCGGGCCAGAGCCCCGATCTGGTGGCGCCCACCCAGTACTTCAGCAGCCAGGGCGCGCGCACCGTGGCCTTTGTCAACGCCTCGGGCTCGCCCCTGGCCCAGGCCGCCCAGCATGTGTTCTCCCTGCATGCCGGCCCCGAGCAGAGCGTGGCGGCCACCAAGAGCTATATCGCCCAGCTGGTGGCCGGTGCCCGCGTGGTGGCCGCCTGGCAGGATGATGAAGACCTGTCCGCCGCCCTGCAGACCCTGCCCGAGGCCCTGGCCCAGGCCGCCGCCCTGCGCTGGGACACAGCGGTGGAAGCGCTCAAGGACGCCGACAAGCTCTTCGTGATCGGCCGCGGTACCGGCCTGGCCATCGCGATGGAAGCCGCGCTCAAGTTCAAGGAAACCTGCGGCATCCAGGCCGAGGCCTTCTCGGGCGCCGAGGTCAAGCATGGCCCCATGGCCCTGGTGGAAGAGGGCTACCCGCTGCTGGTTTTCGCTCCGCGCGGCCCGGCCCAGGCCGGCCTGATCGCCCTGGCCGAGGAAATGCGCGGCCGTGGTGCCCGCGTGCTGCTGGCCGCCCCCAAGGGCACGCCCGGCGCCGAGCTGGAGCTGGCCACCACCGGCAATGAGGATCTGGACCCCATCGCCGCGGTGCAGAGCTTCTATCCCATGGTCGAGGCCCTGGCGCGTGCGCGCGGCCTCAACCCCGACCAGCCGCGCCATCTGGCCAAAGTGACCAAGACGCATTGATTCCCACGAGCATGAGCGCGACCCCTGCCTTCCGCCCCGGCCATCTGGTGATGGTCGACATTCCCGGCAAGACTCTGGATGCCGAGACCGCCGCCTTTTTGCGCGAGCATGAGATTCGCGCGGTCTGCCTGTTCCGCAAGAACCTCGGCAGCGAGGATGAGATCCGTCAGCTGACCGCCGATCTGCGCGAGGTCATGGGCCCGCTGGGCCTGATCGGCATCGACCAGGAAGGCGGCTCGGTGATCCGCGCCACCAGCGTGCCCCAGGCCCCGGCCGCCATGGCCCTGGGTGCCGTCGGTGACGAGGCCCTGGCCGAGGAGGTGGGTGCCGCCGTGGCCCGTTCCCTGCGCCATCTGGGCATCAACTGGAACTTCGCGCCCGTGCTGGACGTGAACAACAACCCGGCCAATCCGGTGATTGGCGAGCGCAGCTTCGGCGAGGACCCGGAGCGCGTGATCCGCCTGGCCCGGGCCTGGATGCGCGGCTCGCTGCGCGAGGGGGTGGCCTGCTGCGTCAAGCACTTCCCCGGTCATGGCGACACCCATGTGGACTCGCACCATGCCCTGCCCACGGTGGACAAGTCCCTGGCCGCGCTGGAGGCCCTGGAACTGCGCCCCTTCCGCGCCCTGGCCTCGGGGGCCGAGGCCGCGCCGGCGGTGATGACCGCCCATATCGTCTATCCGCAGCTGGATGCCGAGCATCCGGCCACCCTGTCCAAGACCATTCTGGGCGGCGTGCTGCGCCAGAACCTGGGCTTTGGCGGCGTGGTCATCACCGACGCGCTGATGATGAAGGCCGTGTTCGAGCGCTACGGCTATGCCCGCGCCTCGGTGCTGGCCCTGCAGGCCGGCGCCGACATGCCCCTGGCCCAGGGCAGCCGCGCCGAGCAGGCCGAGGTGCTGGACGCCATCGCCGCCGCCCTGGTCGCCGGCCAGCTGAGCCTGGCCGAGGTGCAGGCCGCCGCGGCGCGCATCGAGACCCTGGCCCGCGCCTATCCCCTGGCCCGCCGCGACTACGCCGCCGGCCAGCGCGAGGCCGATGACGCCCTGATGCATCGCGCCTGGGCCCAGTCCCTGTGCGCCCTGCGTGGCGCCACGCCTCCGACCAGCGAGCGTCCGCTGCGCGTGATCACCCAGGCCAGCGTGGCCAGCGATGGCGTGTCCGAGGCGGGGCTGCCTGTGGAGGAGGTGGCGGCGCTCTTCGACGCCCATTTCCGCGATGTGGAGTTCCTGCACCTGCCCAAGCTCAGCGCCCTGGGCGCGGCCGATCTGCCGCGCGATGGCCGCCTGAACGTGCTGGTGTCCAACCAGCGCGCGCGCTACGGCGCCACGGCGGCCCAGGCCGCGGTGGACCTGCATCTGGCCATCTGGAACCCCTTCCAGGTGCTGGATCTGCCGCAGGCGCCGGCCGTCGTGACCTGGGGCTATGCCGAGGGCGCGATGAGCGCGCTGCGCGCCTGGCTGCAGGGACGGCAGGACGCCACGGCGCAGCCGCCCGTCACCCTGAACTGATTGCTCACCCGGCTACCGCCCCCAGACCAAGGCCCTGCCATGACCCAGACGCCTCTGCGCTCGCCCATCCGTTGGGTGCCCAGCCTGTACTTTGTGCAGGGCCTGCAGTTCTTTGTGGTGATGTTGATCGCCGGACTCATGTTCAAGAACATGGGCGTGGCCAATGACCAGATCGCACGCTGGACCGGCGCCCTGGGCCTGGCCTGGGCCTTCAAGCCGCTGTGGAGCCCCTTTCTGGAGCTGGCGCGCAGCAAGAAGCTGATCGTGGTGGCCATGCAGTTCACCGGCGCGGTGGGCCTGGGCCTGATGGCCGTGGCCCTGCAGCTGCCCATGTGGTTTGCGGCCAGCATTGCCGTGCTCTTTCTGCTGGCCTATGCCTCGGCCACGCACGATATCGCCTGCGACGGCCTCTATATGGCCAGCCTGGACGCCAAGCAGCAGGCCGCCTATGCCGGCTGGCAGGGCGCCTTCTTCAATGCCTCGAAGTTCCTCACCCTGGGGGGCTTGCTGGTGCTGGCCGGCTATCTGGAGCGCACGGTCGGCGTGATGAATGCGTGGTCGGTGATCTTTGTCCTGCTGGCCGTGCTGCTGGCCCTGCTGGCCAGCTACAACGCCTGGGCCCTGCCGGGCACGCTGAACACCGAGCATGCGGACCTGACCGCGTCCGGCATCTGGCGCACCCTGCGCGAGGTGATTGCAGACTTTCTGCAAAAGCCCGGCATCTGGATGGCCATTCTCTTCATCGTGCTGTTCCGCTTCGCCGAAGGTCAGGTGCAGACCATCGGCCCGCTGTTCCTGAAGGAAGCGCGCGAGAGCGGTGGTCTGGGGCTGAGTACCGAGCAGATCGGCGGCGTCTACGGCACCGTGGGTACCGCAGCCTTTCTGGTGGGCAGCATCTTGGGGGGCTACTTCACCAGCTGGCTGGGCCTAAAGCGCGCCATGCCGGTGCTGATCGTGGCCATGGCCGTGCCCAATGTGACCTTCTACTACCTGGCGGCCACCATGCCGGAGGATGTGTTCCACATCGGCCTGGCCGTGGGCATCGAGATGTTTGGCTATGGCTTCGGCTTCGTGGGCATGATTCTCTACATCATGCAGGCGGTGGCGCCGGGCAAGTTCCAGACGGCGCACTACGCCCTGGGCTCGGGCGTGATGCAGCTGGGTTTCATCTTCAGCAAGACCATCAGCGGCGACATCCAGCTGGCCATGGGTTACCAGGACTTCTTCCTGTGGACCATCGTCTGCGGCGTGCCGGCCCTGCTGCTGCTGCTGTTTGTGCGTATTCCCGCGAGCGGCGAGGCACAGAGCCCCGCGGCGACGGCCCAGCAAGAAGGTGCTGGGGCCCAAGCCGCAGCCGGCCGCTGAGCGCCCAGCCAAGTCCGTCCGCCGTGCGCCAGCAGATGGGTGCCGGCATTGAGGAGTGAGCCGATGATTTTGAGAGGGGCTATGGCGGCGCTGACCGGCGCGATTGCCATGCTGTTTTGCCAACCTGCCGCGGCGCAAGCCGGGCAGGTTTTTTTTGACGACTTTTCCTACGCCACGACGCAGCAGCTGCAGCGCGAGGGCGGCTGGACGCCGCGCAGCCAGGCTGGGCACCCCGGCATAGAAGGCGCACGCTGGTCGCCCGAGGGCCTGAGCCTGCTGGACGATGAGTCGCTGCGCGGCAATCGCCTGCTGCGGCTGCAGGCGCGCACCGATGGCCGCGCCGCCGGCACCGAGCAGGTGCAGCTCTGCCATCAGCGCAAGTATCTGGAGGGCACTTATGCGGCCCGGCTGCGTTTCCGGGATGCACCTCGCCAGGGTGTGGACGGCGACCCGGTGATCCAGACCTTCTATGTGGTCAGCCCCTTGCGTTTCGACTTCGACCCCGAGTTCAGCGAGCTGGACTGGGAGTACCTGCCCAATGGCGGCTGGGGCAGCGAGAAGACGCGGCTGTACGGCATCAGCTGGCAGACGGTGCAGCTGCAGCCCTGGAAGGCCTACAACCAGGCGCACGAGGAGTTCGGCTCCCTGGATGGCTGGCAGGTGCTGATGATGCAGATCCTGGATGGCCGTACTCGCCTCTTCGTCAATGGGCGGCAGGTGGCCGAGCATGGGGGGCGCAACTATCCGGTGTCGCCCATGTCCATCAATTTCAATCTCTGGTTCTCGCCCGGCGGTCTCTTGCCTGCAAGCGCCGAGGCCCGCGTCTGGGAGCAGGACGTGGATTGGGTCTTCCATGCGCGCAATGCCCGGCTCTCGCCCGAGCAGGTAATGGCCGAGGTGGCAGCCCTGCGCCGTGCCGGTACCGCGCGCCTGGATCAGGTGCCGGCCGCCCAGCCCGCGCTGGAGAGCCGCTGCGATTTTTGAACCCTGACCCGCCGGCCTCGCGGTGCCGCGGGTCTGCGTGCTTGAGCAAGTTGTATGAGTGATCCGAAGAATCAGCGTCTGGGCTCGGTCGATGCGCTGCGCGGCCTGTCGGTGGCCGCCATGCTGCTGGTCAACAACCCCGGCGATTGGGGCCATGTCTATGCCCCGCTGCAGCATGCGGCCTGGCACGGCTGCACGCCGACCGACCTGATCTTTCCCTTCTTTCTTTTCATCGTCGGCGTCTCCATCGCCCTGAGCATGGGCGGGCGTATCGAGGCCGGTGCGCCCAAGGCGCCGATGGCCCGTACCGTGCTTGAGCGCGCCCTGCGCATACTGCTGCTGGGCCTGGTGCTGCATGCCCTGGCCTGGTGGCTGATGGACAAGCCGCACTTCCGGCTGATGGGCGTGCTGCAGCGCATAGGCATCTGCTTTGCGCTCACGGGTCTGGTGGCCCTGTATCTGCGCGCCAGCCTGCAATGGGCCTTGCTGAGCCTCTTGCTGGTCGGCTACGGCGGGCTGCTCCTGGCCGGCGGCGATCTGAGCCAGGCCGGCAACCTGGCCGCCCGCTGGGACAGCGTCTTGCTCGGGCCCCTGGCCTATCAGTGGGATGCGGCGCGAGGCCTGGCGCACGAACCCGAGGGCCTGCTCAGCACCCTGGGTGCCTGGGCCAGCTGCCTGCTGGGGCTGCGTGCCGGTGAATGGCTGCGCCGCGGCCACACCGGGCGCCTGTGCCTGCTGGGCCTGGCAGCCCTTGCATTGGGCTACGCGGCGCAGGGCTTGCTGCCCTGGAACAAGCAGCTCTGGACCAGCAGCTTCGTGCTGTGGACCGGTGGCTGGGCCGCCCTGGCGCTGCTGGCCGCCCACCAGCTGGTGGACCGTCACGGCTGGCCGGCTCTGGGCCGCAGCTTTGGCGTGAATGCCATCGCGGCCTATGCCGGGGCCTGGGTGATGGCCGTTGTGCTGGAGGGCATGGGCTGGGCCAAGCCGATCTACACGCTGGGCCTGGGCTGGCTTGCTCGCGCCGTCGATCCCTTCGCGGCCTCCCTGGCTTTCGCGCTGTGCTTTGTGCTGGTCTGGGCGCTGGTGGTGCGCGAGCTGGATAGGCGACGGATCTATATCAAGGTCTGATGATGGCGGCCGGCAATGCCCGGCCGCCTTGCCGAGTCATGGCGTGCCTTGTGCGGCCAGGGCCGCATGCAGTTCCCGCAACCAGTGGCCGTGCGGCAGCAGTTCCGAGGCAAGCTGGTCGGTGCACGCCTGTAGTCCGACGAACTGGGCGGCGCTGCTGTCGAGTTCCTTGGGCGATACCGGGAAGCCCCGAGTCGGGAACTTCATGCCATACAGCACGTAGAGGAAGTTCTCCACATTGAACATCTCGAAGCGGCTGGCGAAGTCCGAGGCAATCGGAGGTCGCAGGCGCCACGTGTCCAGGCGCTCCTGCAGCAGGTCCGACAGATGAGTGCCGTAGCGGCAGTCGCGCCAGAAGGCCGAGTCGTCGCGGTCTGACAGGTGATAGTGCATCTGCACGAAGTCGATGACCCGCTCCCAGGCATTCTGCGCTAGGCGGTTGAAATGCGGCTGGAGCCGGGCTTCGTCGCCATGTTCGCGCGGGAAGTTCTTGGCCAGCAGGTCGGCCGTGAAGTCCGTCAGCAGAATCGACGTGGCTTCCAGGGGCTCGACAAAGCCCTGAGCTAAGCCCAAGGCGACGCAGTTGCTGACCCAGAATTGCTGGCGGAAACCGATCTGCATACGGATTTTGCGCGGCTGGAAGTCCGCCTCGGAGCGACCGAGATAGGCGGCGAAGGTTCTGACCGCCTCGTCTTCCGACATGTGGCGGCTTGAGTAGACAAAGCCCGTGCCGCGGCGCTGCAGCACCGGGATGTCCCATATCCAGCCGGCGCGGTGCGCTTGAGCCAGTGTGTACGGGGGGATCGCTGCCGTGGCCTCGAACGGCACCTGCTGCACCAGGGCGGTGTCGGTTAGCACCTGGTGCGACTTGTCCACGAAAGGCACGCGCAACGTCTGTTGCGTCAGGATTGAAGCGAAGCCGCTGCAATCGACGTAGAAGTCGAAGCCGAGTCGCTCGCCCGTCTTCATCCGCAGAGCGCTGACCTTCCCCGTCTCGTCGCGGTCCGCCCCGATGATGGTCCCGACCACGTGCCTGATCCCGAAGCGGGCCTGCGCATTGCGCGCCAGCAGGCGGGCGAACTGATAGGCGTTGACGTGGTAGGCGTAGTCGACTTCGCCCTCGTAGGGCGGGGACTCGATGCGCTTGGGGCAAAGCCCGGCTTCGGACAGCCGCGCCGCGATCGACACATCCTGATAGTCCGGTCGGCGGCCCTGTAGCAGCCAACTTGGCGTCAGATCGAGACCCTCGGGGAATGGGGTGCTGAACGGGTGGTAGTAGTGATGTCCGGCACCGTGACGTTGCGCGTCCAGCCAGCCAGAGAACTTGATGCCGGTCTTCAGCGTCGTCTCGCACGACAGCAGCAGGTCCAGCTCCGAGATGCCGAATTTGCGCAGCGAGGTTTTGATGGAGGGCACCGTGCCCTCGCCGACGCCAATGATGGGTACCTCGTCGGATTCGATGACCGTGATTTCAACTTCGCGGTCGCCATGCAGCTCCCGGCCAAGATGGTTGGCGGCCAGCCAGCCGGCGGTTCCGCCGCCGACGATGGCGATGCGTTTGATTTTCATAGGAGGCGCTCCAGTCGATTGCTGGGTTGGCGGGGCGGCTCCCACGGCGCTGAACCCTCGGCCGCACTGAGGCCGCCCCTGCTCGGACGAAAAAAAGCCCGGCCGTGGCCGGGCTTCTGTCCAGATGCTAACGGGGCATTTAGAACTTGGCAGTGACGCCAAAGCGGTAGGTGATCTCACCCTTGTAAGACCAGGCCGGATAGCCGTTCTTCAGCTCGGGCTTGACCGTGGTCTTGCTGCCGGCGGCACCATACTGGATGTCATCGGACTTCAGCAGATTGATGGCTTCAAAGCCCAGCTTGATGTCTTTGGTGACGTTCCAACCCAAGCTCAGGTCCAGGGAGCCAATGGGGTCGTGCATGCGGTTTCCGTACCAGCCGGTTTCGCGAACCATGTACTTCGAGCGCCAGTTGTAGGCCAGACGACCGGAGTAGCTATCCGTCTCGTAATAGCCCACCAAGTTGACGTTGTGCTTCGAAGATCCGGTGAACACATTCAGCTCGTCTTGGAAGCTGGCAGCAGGTGCCGTGGCGTCGGAGTAGGTGTAGTTGGCCACCGTACCGAAGCCGCCGCCGAAGTTGTGGTTGATCTGGGCTTCGATGCCCTTGATCTTGCCGCCGCCAGCGTTGATGTAGCGATTGACGGTCCAGTTGTCGCCGCCCACCGGATCAGCCACGCCAATCTTCTGGTTGACAAGAGTCTTCGTGGACACGAAGTTGCTGATGCTCTTGTAGAAGGCGCCGATCGACACCATGTTGCCACGACCGTAGTAGAACTCATAGCTGAGGTCGAATTGGTTCGACTTCATCGGCTTGAGGCCCGGATCGCCAAAGGTGATGCTCTGGTTGGTCGGATCGTTATCGCCAAAACCACCTTGGCTGCCATAGAACATGTTGTCGAAGTTCGGACGTGTGATGGCCTTGGCGGCAGCAAAGCGAACGATGCTGTTGCGGTCCAGTTCGTAGGCTGCGTTAAAGCTGGGCAGCCAGTCGCTATAGCTGGCCTTGTCCGTCGACAGGGTGCGGCTCCAGCCATCATTCTGTGCCACGTCCTTCTTGGCAAAGATCTCGGCTTGCGTCACCCGGGTGGCGTCGAACTTGTAGGCCGAGCTGCTCACCTTGGTGTGGACGTAGCGCAGGCCGAAGTTGCCGCGCAGCTTGTCCTGGTCAAACTCAAACATGCCGTAGAGGCTGTTGTTCTTCTCTTCCAGGTCGGCTCGGCCAGGACGCTGCTCAATCCAAGCCACGACGCTCTGGTAGGTACCAGCAAACATGGCATCAATGTTCGGCTTGGGCATGTTCCAGCCGAGCGAACCTTGCGGGTGAGTACCGCTGTACAGGCCCGCGGTGTCGACTTCCTTGAGCACGTCGTCAAACTTGGCAGCGGTCCCCGTCTTGTCCATGACCGAGCGCTCTTGCCGCTTCTGGAAGGTGTGCGTTGTCGTGCGTGCACCGGCCTTGAACGCACTGAGCGCGCCCCAATTCAGATCCTTGCTCAGATCCACTTGAGCGTAGGTCTCTTTGTCGGTATTCGGGCTACGGCTGGTTGCCCATGCGCCGGAGGGGGCAACTTTGCTCGGGAACATGGAAACATCCACATCCTGAGCCGAGCTCGGCGACACGACGACTTGCTTGCCGGTCTGATCCACACTGCCGGTCCACACCGGCAGCTTGCCGCCGAAGTAGCCGAAGTTGGTCGTGGCCTTGGTGCCGCCGGTAGCCTTGGTGGTGCCGACCGTGCCGTCGACCTTGAAACCCTCACCCTTGAACGAGCCGTTCAGGTTCAGACTTTCAGAGGCCATAGAAGCCGAACGTGCCCAGGTCTCCACGAAGGCGGGGTTGGTTTTGTCTTTGGTTGCTGTGCTGAAGATGCAAGTGCCATCCACGTTCTTCTGCGTGCAGATATCGGAGCCGCCGGCCTGGAAGATGTAGTGGTTGGTGTTGCCGTTGTCTGCGGCGAGATCGAGCTTCAGATAGTTCAGGTTGAAGTCGAGACTAGCCGTGGGGCGAGCCTGCAGGGCGACATTCAGGGCCTTGCGTTCGCGCTTTTGCAGGAACGTAACGTTCTGCAGCGAGGAGCCCCAACCCACGAAGCTCTCGGTTCCGCGGCGAAGATAGTCACCATCCTCCAGGGCGCCTGCGATCATGACGCCGAAGCGCTTGCTCGGATCCTTGTAGTTGAACAGGCCGGACACGGTCTTGTTCAGATCCGTGCTGACCGTGCCCTTGCCAAGCTTGGCACTGACGATGGCGCTTGTGTCCATGTCAAGCGGCTTGCGGGTCTTGACAATCACGGTGCCGCCAATGCCGCCTTCGGTCAAATTGGCCTGCGAGGACTTGTAGACCTCCATGCCTCCGATCAATTCGGGAGGCAGGAGCGAGTAGTTGAAGGAGCGATCCAGCGAGAGCTGGTCGTACCAGCCGGTCGACGCAATGGTCTGGCCGTTCAGCGTGGTGTAGGTCATTTGCGGGTCGGTGCCACGGATCGAAACCGCAGCGCCTTGGCCGAAGGCGCGGCCCACGGAGATGCCGGGAATGCGGCCGAGCGCTTGGCCCACATCGGAGTCGGGCAGCTTGCCCACATCTTCGGCCGACACGGCATCAACAACGGCGCTGGCATTGCGCTTGATGTTGGTCGCCGTTTCCAGCGAAGCGCGGATGCCGGTGATCACTACCTGATCCAGCTGGGCGGCTTCCTTCTTTGCTTCTTGCGCTTGCACGCCGAACGCTGCGCTCAGCAGGGTCAGCGACACGGCGGCCGCGATAGGGGTCTTTGTGACCTTCATGAACTGCTCCTCGATATGGCCTGTTGATTCGTATAGGGCCTGTTACGAAGTGGAACCGGGGCTCATGCCTATCAGGAAGCGGCATGCGCCTGGTGCCCCCAAGATGCACCTTGATGCAACCAATGCCATGCCACTATAACGGCGGCTAGTGCCACTTTGCTACCAGTTTTGGGGCCGTGTTTTCCCTGCTGTGGCGGGCGCGCGACCCGCATCAGACGGGCGTTTCGGGGTGTTCGGGCTGTGATGTTGGCAAGCTTGGTAGTCAACTGGTATTCATGAGTGGTCTTGGGGTGGCAGGTGGTGTTCGCCTGGGATGTATTCGATGTCGGCCGGGCTTGTGCTGCGGTGTCTTTAGCTTGTGTGCATCGGCCTTGGGGCGGGTCTTTGCAAAAAACTTGGAAAAATCGTTTGCACGGAAAAATTGCTGTGCTATAGTCTAGGGCTTGCCTCGGAGGGGTGGCCGAGTGGTTAAAGGCAGCAGACTGTAAATCTGCCCGCTAACGCGTACGCTGGTTCGAATCCAGCCTCCTCCACCAAGGCAAACAGCATGCGATCTTGTTCGTAGCGGCAGGGTCCAGGCCATGCTCCCGGGCGGGAGTAGTTCAATGGTAGAACCTTAGCCTTCCAAGCTAATGACGCGGGTTCGATTCCCGTCTCCCGCTCCAGAGGCTTGGAAGTTGTGTCGTCGTTGTCGGCACTGGTTTGCTGATGCTTGTCATCAAACCTGTGTCGATGCCCATGTGGCTCAGTGGTAGAGCACTCCCTTGGTAAGGGAGAGGTCACGCGTTCGATCCGCGTCATGGGCACCACCAATTTCCTTCTCTTCTGATCTGTTCGCCTCCAGGAGCGCAAGATGGCAAAAGGCAAGTTCGAACGTACCAAGCCGCACGTGAACGTGGGCACGATTGGTCACGTTGACCACGGCAAGACCACGCTGACGGCTGCTATCGCGACCGTGCTGTCGAAG
>NZ_SNXE01000009.1:0-149458 GCF_004362405.1 Roseateles asaccharophilus | reverse complement strand
TTCGAACGTACCAAGCCGCACGTGAACGTGGGCACGATTGGTCACGTTGACCACGGCAAGACCACGCTGACGGCTGCTATCGCGACCGTGCTGTCGAAGAAGTTTGGTGGCGAGGCCAAGGCCTACGACCAGATCGACGCCGCTCCCGAAGAGAAGGCTCGCGGTATCACGATCAACACCGCACACGTCGAGTACGAGACCGCCAACCGTCACTACGCTCACGTGGACTGCCCTGGCCACGCTGACTATGTGAAGAACATGATCACCGGTGCCGCTCAGATGGACGGCGCGATCCTGGTGTGCTCGGCTGCTGACGGCCCGATGCCCCAGACCCGCGAGCACATCCTGCTGGCTCGTCAGGTCGGTGTGAAGTACATCATCGTCTTCCTGAACAAGTGCGACATGGTCGACGACGCCGAGCTGCTGGAGCTGGTGGAAATGGAAGTCCGCGAGCTGCTGAGCAAGTACGACTTCCCGGGCGACGACACCCCGATCGTGAAGGGTTCGGCCAAGCTGGCGCTGGAAGGCGACACGGGCGACCTGGGCGAGCAGGCCATCATGCGCCTGGCTGATGCTCTGGACAGCTACATCCCCCAGCCCGAGCGTGCCGTTGACGGCGCCTTCCTGCTGCCGGTGGAAGACGTGTTCTCGATCTCGGGTCGTGGTACCGTGGTGACCGGTCGCGTTGAGCGCGGCATCATCAAGGTCGGCGAGGAAATCGAAATCGTCGGTATCCGTGATCTGCAGAAGACCACCGTGACCGGCGTGGAAATGTTCCGCAAGCTGCTGGACCAGGGTCAGGCTGGCGACAACGTCGGTATCCTGCTGCGCGGCACCAAGCGTGAAGACGTCGAGCGCGGCCAAGTGCTGGCCAAGCCCGGCTCGATCAAGCCGCACACCCACTTCACCGCTGAGATCTACGTTCTGAGCAAGGAAGAGGGCGGCCGTCACACCCCGTTCTTCAACAACTACCGTCCCCAGTTCTACTTCCGTACCACGGACGTGACCGGTGCCGTGGAGCTGCCGAAGGACAAGGAAATGGTCATGCCTGGCGACAACGTCAGCATCACCGTGAAGCTGATCGCTCCGATCGCCATGGAAGAAGGTCTGCGCTTCGCCATCCGTGAAGGCGGTCGTACCGTCGGCTCCGGCGTCGTGGCCACCATCATCGAGTAATTTTTTCAAGGACCACAGGGGCATAGCTCAATTGGCAGAGCGTCGGTCTCCAAAACCGAAGGTTGGGGGTTCGAGACCCTCTGCCCCTGCCAGCGAAAATCATCAGCGATAATCGCTGGTTCCAGTGGTCAGGCAATAGCCCGCGGGAGTTGATCCCGGCGGGCTTTGCTGCTGGTGGGTCTTTCTTGATCTGCCCGCGTTTTCAAGAGAAGCGTCCTTTTCAATGTCCAATCCTCAAGTCGAAACGGTCACCACCGGTGCTGACAAGGTCAAGCTTGCTGGCGCCGTGTTGCTGCTGATCGCAGCACTGGTGGCGTTCTATGCGCTGAGCAAGCAGGGCGCGCTCGCCCAGTGGGCCGCCTTGCTGGTGTTGCTGGCTGCGGCCGCGGGTGCCTTCTTCACTTCGGAGTCTGGCAAGTCCTTGATCGCCTACGGTCAGGATTCGATCAAGGAAGTCCGCAAGGTGGTGTGGCCCACCCACAAGGAGACGCGTCAGATGACCCTGTACGTGTTCGCCTTTGTGGTCGTGATGGCCCTGTTCCTGTGGCTGACCGACAAGACGTTGGAGTGGGTGTTGTACGACCTGGTCCTGGGCTGGAAGCGCTGAAGAGGAAGTTATGAGCGAAGAGCAAGAGAACGTCGTCGCCAGCGAAGCCGCAGCCCCCGCCGGTCTGCCTAAGCGTTGGTACGTGCTGCATGCCTATTCCGGCATGGAGAAAGCTGTCGAGCGCAATCTGCGTGAGCGCATCGATCGCGCTGGCATGCAGGATAAATTCGGTCGCATCCTGGTGCCGACCGAAGAAGTCGTCGAACTGAAGAACGGCAAGAAGGCCGTGTCCGAGCGTCGCTTCTTCCCGGGTTATGTCTTCGTCGAGATGGTGATGGAAGACGACACCTGGCACCTGGTCAAGCACACTTCCAAGGTGACTGGCTTCATCGGTGGCGCCAAGAATCGCCCGGCTCCGATCTCGGAGGCCGAGGTGATGAAGATCGTCAACCAGATGCAGGAAGGCATCGAGAAGCCGCGGCCCAAGGTCGAGTGGACCGTGGGCGAGATCGTGCGCGTCAAGGAAGGCCCGTTCACCGACTTCAATGGCTCGGTGGAAGAGGTCAACTACGACAAGTCCAAGGTCCGCGTCTCGGTCACCATCTTCGGCCGTGCCACGCCGGTCGAGCTGGACTTCGGCCAGGTCGAGAAGGTCTGACAAACCTTGTTTGTGAGGCCTTCCGGCGAGAGGTCGCAAGACCTCGGAGCCAAAAGGTTTCGGGTCTGGCAGTCGCCCAAAGATTGCCCGTAGTCAGTCCGCAACGAGAGGCGGACAAGAGGAGTGAAGGTAAAGGCGCAAGCCCCAGTCCTTCGCGCTAGCACTCAGGCGCAGTGGCGAGGCCGCCGCAGCGCTTCTAGGAGAAAACATGGCCAAGAAGATTATCGGCTTCATCAAGCTGCAAATCCCGGCCGGCAAGGCAAATCCTTCGCCGCCGGTGGGTCCCGCGCTGGGTCAGCGTGGTCTGAACATCATGGAGTTCTGCAAGGCGTTCAACGCCCAGACGTCCGGCGCCGGCTTTGAGCCGGGCATGAAGCTGCCGGTGGTGATCACCGCCTTCGCGGACAAGAGCTTCACCTTCGTGATCAAGTCGCCTCCGGCGACCGTGCTGCTGAAGAAGGCCGCCAAGATCGAGAAGGGCTCGCAGCGTCCTCATCTGGACAAGGTCGGCAAACTGACCCGTGCCCAGCTGGAAGAGATCGTGAAGACCAAGCAGAAGGACCTGACGGCAGCTGATCTGGAAGCTGGCGTTCGCACCATCGCTGGTTCTGCCCGTTCGATGGGCATCATCGTGGAGGGTGTGTGAAATGGCTAAGCTGACCAAGAAGCAAAAGGCCCTGCAGGGCAAGGTCGAGACGACCAAGCTGTACGGTCTGGGCGAGGCCCTGGACCTGGTGAAGAGCCTGGCCACCGCCAAGTTCGACGAATCGATCGACGTCGCTGTCCAGCTGGGTATTGACGCTAAGAAGTCTGACCAGGTCGTTCGTGGCGCCGTCGTGCTGCCGCACGGTACCGGCAAGACCAAGCGCGTTGCTGTGTTCGCCCAAGGCGCCAAGGCTGAGGAAGCCAAGGCCGCCGGCGCCGACGTGGTCGGCATGGAAGATCTGGCTGAGCGCGTCAAGGCTGGCGACATGCCCTTCGACGTGGTGATCGCTTCGCCCGACACCATGCGCATCGTCGGTACCCTGGGTCAGATCCTGGGTCCCCGTGGTCTGATGCCCAACCCCAAGGTTGGCACCGTGACCCCGGACGTCGCGACCGCCGTCAAGAACGCCAAGGCTGGCCAGGTCCAGTTCCGCGTCGACAAGGCCGGCATCATCCACGGCACCATCGGCCGTCGCTCCTTCGACACCGACAAGCTGCAGGACAACCTGCGTGCCCTGGTCGAGGCCCTGAACAAGGCCAAGCCGGCTTCCAGCAAGGGTGTCTACCTGCGCAAGGTCGCCGTGTCTTCCACCATGGGTGTTGGCGCCCGCGTGGAAATCGCTTCGATCAACGCCTCGGCCACCGCGGCCTAAGGCTTTTCAGATGAGGTCTGCCGCGAGTCTGGCGGTGGACTGATGAATTGGTGGGGCACCGCTCGGCGCAAGCCGGGTGGTGCGTCATCCAAGACCGTTGGTGTGAAGCCCTGCAGTCCTGGGGGTGACGCTTAATCGGGGGTTCGACCTTCGGCCAACGCAGATGGCGGTCCCGCTGCAAAGGAATTCTTGTGATTCCCGAACAGAAGGTCGCTGATTCCGGTGTCCCGAAGGTCGCAAGGCCCGAGGGGCGTAATGTGAGGAGTAGACCTTGAGTCTCAATCGCAACGAGAAAGCAGCCGTTGTGTCGGAAGTGGCAGCGCAAGCCGCCAAGTCCCAGACGCTGGCGCTGGCCGAGTACCGTGGCCTCACCGTGGAAGCCCTGAACAAGCTGCGCGTCAATGCGCGTGCCCAAGGCGTGTACCTTCATGTGCTGAAGAACACCCTGGCGCGTCGCGCTGTCGCCGGCACCTCGTTCGAGGCTGCTTCGGAGAGCATGGTCGGCCCGCTGATCTACGGCTTTTCGGAAGACGCTGTCGCGGCTGCCAAAGTCATTGCCGACTTTGCCAAGACCAACGACAAGCTCGTCATCAAGGGTGGTGCCTACGGCGGCAAGGCTCTGGACGTCAATGGCGTGAAGGCGCTGGCGGCTGTCCCGAGCAAGGAAGTCCTGCTGTCGCAGATCGCTGGCCTGCTCAAGTCGCCGGTGCAGCGCACCGCGGCCGTGCTGGCTGCCCTGGCTCAGCAAAAGGGTGGTGGCGAACAAGCCGCCGAAGCCCCGGCTGCTGCCTGATCCAGGCACGAACCCCACAAGCAACTTATCTGTTTTTAGGAACACATCATGGCATTCGACAAAGACGCTTTCCTGGCTGCCCTGGACAGCATGACCGTTCTGGAGCTGAACGACCTGGTCAAGGCAATTGAAGAGAAGTTCGGCGTGTCCGCCGCTTCGATGGCCGCTCCGGCTGCTGGCGGCGCTGCTGCCGGTGGCGCTGCTGCCGCTGAAGAGAAGACCGAGTTCACCGTGGTGCTGGCTGAAGCCGGCGCCAACAAGGTGGGCGTGATCAAGGCCGTGCGCGAAATCACCGGCCTGGGCCTGAAGGAAGCCAAGGACCTGGTCGACGGCGCCCCGAAGCCCGTCAAGGAAGGCATTGCCAAGGCCGACGCCGAAGCTGCCAAGAAGAAGCTGGAAGAAGCCGGCGCCAAGGTCGAACTCAAGTAATTCGACTTTGGGGAGGTGGGGTGCAAGCCCCGCCTCCACTGCGAGAGGGGTGGTCTGCAAAGGCCTCCCCTTTCGTCGTCTAGGGTTAGTCCCATTGAGTGCAGTTGAAAGAGCCACTGCTGCGGTATGATGCGCGGTTCTTTCAAGTGTTCTCTGATCCGACTGCAGGGAGCCGGTTTGGTCGGGCCTCGGTGCAATGCCGAGGTTGTCCGCCAGCGGTTGGTAGTGGCCAACCACCAAGCTTCGGGCGCAATGCCCGAATAGCCAGTCGCCGACGAAGCCCGTCCCACGGCCAGGGATGGGCTCTCGACACGGAGTGTTTATGGCGCAAACAACCCCCTACAGCTATACCGAGCGCAAGCGTATCCGCAAGAGCTTCGGCAAGCGTGCTAGCGTTCTCAACGTGCCCTATCTGCTGACGATGCAGAAGGATTCGTACGTTGCCTTCCTGCAGAAGGACGTTCCTCCCGCCAAGCGCAAGCCCGAAGGCTTGCAGGCAGCCTTCCTCTCGGCGTTCCCGATCGTGTCGCACAACGGGTTCGTGGAGATGAAGTTTCTCGAATACAACATTGCCAAGCCGCCGTTTGACACCCGCGAGTGCCAGCAGCGCGGCCTGACCTATGCAGCCGCCGTGCGCGCGCGTCTGCAGATGATCATCTACGACCGTGAGTCGCCCCAGGCGAAGACCGTCAAGGAGATCAAGGAGCAAGAGGTCTATATGGGCGAAGTGCCCCTGATGACCGACTACGGCTCCTTCATCGTCAATGGCACCGAGCGTGTCATCGTTTCGCAGTTGCACCGTTCGCCCGGCGTGTTCTTCGAGCACGACAAGGGCAAGACCCACTCGTCCGGCAAGCTGCTGTTCAGCGCCCGCATCATTCCCTACCGCGGCTCCTGGCTGGACTTCGAGTTCGACCCGAAGGACATCCTGTACTTCCGCGTCGACCGCCGTCGCAAGATGCCGGTCACCATCCTGCTCAAGGCCATTGGCCTGAACCCCGAGCAGATCCTGGCCCACTTCTTTGTGTTCGACAACTTCCGTCTGATGGACTCCGGTGCCCAGATGGAATTCGTGGCCGACCGCCTGAAGGGTGAAGTCGCTCGCTTCGACATCACGGACAAGAGCGGCAATGTGCTGGTCGAAAAGGACAAGCGCATCACCGCCCGCCATGTGCGCCAGCTGGAGCAGTCCGGCACCCAGCACATCACCGTGCCGGAAGACTTCCTGGTCGGCCGCGTGCTGGCCAAGAACATGGTGGACGGCGACACCGGCGAGATCATCGCCAAGGCCAATGACGAGCTGACCGACAGCCTGCTGAAGAAGCTGCGCCAGGCCGGCATCAAGGACATCCAGTGCCTGTACACCAACGAGCTGGATGAAGGCGCCTACATCAGCCAGACCCTGGCCTCGGATGAAACCACCGAGCAGCTGGCTGCGCGCGTTGCCATTTACCGCATGATGCGCCCCGGCGAGCCGCCGACGGAAGATGCGGTCGAAGCCCTGTTCAACCGCCTGTTCTACAGCGCCGACACCTACGACCTGAGCCGCGTCGGCCGCATGAAGTTCAACGCCCGCGTGGGCCGCGACACGCCCGAAGGCGCGATGACCCTGTCCAACGAGGACATCCTGGACGTGGTCAAGATCCTGGTCGAGCTGCGCAACGGCCGCGGTGAAGTCGATGACATCGACCACTTGGGCAACCGTCGCGTGCGCTGCGTGGGCGAACTGGCCGAGAACCAGTACCGCTCGGGCCTGGCCCGTATCGAGAAGGCCGTGAAGGAGCGTCTGGGCCAGGCCGAGACCGAAGCCCTGATGCCGCACGACCTGATCAACTCCAAGCCGATCTCTGCGGCCCTGAAGGAGTTCTTCGGTGCCTCGCAGCTGTCGCAGTTCATGGACCAGACCAACCCCCTGTCCGAGATCACGCACAAGCGTCGTGTCTCGGCCCTGGGCCCGGGCGGTCTGACCCGCGAGCGCGCCGGCTTCGAAGTCCGTGACGTGCACCCCACCCACTATGGCCGCGTCTGCCCGATCGAAACGCCGGAAGGCCCGAACATCGGTCTGATCAACTCGCTGGCGCTGTATGCACAGCTCAACGAGTACGGCTTCCTGGAGACCCCGTACCGCCGCGTGGTGGACGGCAAGGTGACCGACCAGATCGACTACCTGTCCGCCATCGAGGAAGGCAAGTACGTCATCGCCCAGGCCAACGCCTCGCTGAACGAGCAGGGCCAGCTGGTCGACGAGCTGGTGTCTGCCCGTGAGAACGGCGAATCGGTGCTGACCTCGCCCGAGCGCATCCAGTACATGGACGTGGCGCCGACCCAGATCGTGTCGGTGGCTGCCTCGCTGGTGCCCTTCCTGGAGCACGACGATGCGAACCGTGCACTGATGGGCGCCAACATGCAGCGCCAGGCCGTGCCGACGCTGCGTCCCGAGAAGGCCATGGTCGGTACCGGCGTCGAGCGCGTCGCGGCCAAGGACTCGGGCACCGTCGTGGCCGCGCGCCGCGGTGGCGTGGTCGACTATGTGGACACGAACCGCATCGTGATCCGCGTGAACGACAACGAGACCGTGGCCGGCGAAGTCGGCGTGGACATCTACAACCTGATCAAGTATCAGCGTTCCAACCAGAACACCAACATCCATCAGCGCCCCATCGTGCGCCGTGGCGACAAGGTGGCGGCCGAGGACATCATCGCCGACGGCGCCTCGACCGATATCGGTGAACTGGCTCTGGGCCAGAACATGCTGGTCGCGTTCATGCCCTGGAACGGCTACAACTTCGAAGACTCGATCCTGATCAGCGAACGCGTCGTGGCCGAAGACC
The DNA here is from genome assembly GCF_004362405.1 of Roseateles asaccharophilus. Taxonomy (GTDB): domain Bacteria; phylum Pseudomonadota; class Gammaproteobacteria; order Burkholderiales; family Burkholderiaceae_C; genus Kinneretia; species Kinneretia asaccharophila. The sequence goes on along the minus strand of NZ_SNXE01000009.1, from coordinate 141,666 downwards.
GCTACACCTCGATCCACATCGAGGAACTGGTGGTCATGGCCCGCGACACCAAGCTGGGCTCCGAGGAAATCACCCGCGACATCCCGAACCTGAGCGAGCAGCAACTGGCCCGCCTGGACGAGTCGGGCATCGTCTACATCGGTGCCGAGGTCAACCCGGGCGATGTGCTGGTGGGCAAGGTTACGCCCAAGGGCGAGACCACGCTGACTCCCGAAGAGAAGCTGCTGCGCGCGATCTTCGGCGAGAAGGCCTCCGACGTGAAGGACACGTCGCTGCGTGTCGATCAAGGCACCAACGGCACCGTGATCGACGTGCAAGTCTTCACCCGCGAGGGCATCCAGCGCGACAAGCGCGCCCAGCAGATCATCGACGATGAGCTCAAGCGCTTCCGCCTGGACCTGAACGACCAGCTGCGTATCGTCGAGGCCGACGCCTTCGACCGTATCGAGAAGCTGCTGATTGGCAAGGTGGCCAATGGCGGTCCGAAGAAGATTGCCAAGGGCACGGTCATCAGCAAGGACTACCTGGCCGAGGTCGAGAAGTTCCACTGGTTCGACATCCGTCCCGCCGAGGACGATATCGCCAACCAGCTGGAATCGATCAAGAACTCGCTGGACCAGACCCGCCACTCCTTCGACCTGGCGTTTGAGGAGAAGCGCAAGAAGCTGACCCAGGGCGACGAGCTGCCCGCCGGCGTGCTGAAGATGGTCAAGGTCTACCTGGCCGTCAAGCGCCGCCTGCAGCCCGGCGACAAGATGGCCGGCCGTCACGGCAACAAGGGCGTTGTGTCCAAGATCACCCCGATCGAAGACATGCCCTATATGGCCGACGGCACGCCTGCCGACATCGTGCTGAACCCGCTGGGCGTGCCCTCGCGCATGAACGTGGGTCAGGTGCTGGAAGTGCATCTGGGCTGGGCCGGCAAGGGCATCGGCCTGCGCATTGGTGACATGCTGCAGCAGCAGGCCAAGGTGGCCGAGCTGCGCAAGTTCCTGGACGAGCTCTACAACGGCCATGGTGGCAAGAGTGAGAACCTGGACGAGCTGACCGACGAGGAAGTCGTCGAGATGGCGCGCAACTTGACCAGCGGCGTGACCTTCGCGACCCCGGTGTTCGATGGCGCGAAGGAAGAAGAGATCCGAGCCATGCTGAAGCTGGCCTACCCGGACGATATCGCCGCGAAGAAGGGCCTGACCCCGACCCGCACCCAGGCGTATCTGTACGACGGCCGCACCGGCGAGCAGTTCGAGCGTCCCACCACCGTCGGCTACATGCACGTGCTGAAGCTGCACCACCTGGTGGACGACAAGATGCACGCCCGCTCCACCGGCCCGTACTCGCTGGTGACGCAGCAGCCGCTGGGCGGTAAGGCTCAGTTCGGTGGCCAGCGTTTCGGTGAGATGGAAGTGTGGGCGCTGGAAGCTTACGGCGCGTCCTACATCCTGCAGGAAATGCTGACCGTGAAGTCCGACGACGTGAACGGCCGTACCAAGGTGTACGAGAACATCGTCAAGGGCGAGCACTCGATCGAGGCCGGCATGCCGGAGTCGTTCAACGTGCTGGTGAAGGAAATCCGGTCGCTCGGTATCGACATGGAACTCGAGCGCAACTAAGAGACGGAACAGGAGAAACACATGAAAGGTTTGCTGGACCTGTTCAAGCAGTTCACGCCGGACGAGCACTTCGACGCGATCAAGATCGGGCTCGCATCGCCCGAGAAGATCCGTTCGTGGTCCTTCGGCGAGGTGAAGAAGCCCGAGACCATCAACTACCGGACGTTCAAGCCCGAGCGTGATGGTCTGTTCTGCGCCAAGATCTTCGGCCCGATCAAGGACTATGAGTGCCTGTGCGGCAAGTACAAGCGCCTGAAGCACCGCGGCGTCATCTGCGAGAAGTGCGGCGTTGAAGTCACCCAGACCAAGGTGCGTCGCGATCGCATGGGTCATATCGACCTGGCCGCGCCCTGCGCCCACATCTGGTTCCTGAAGTCGCTGCCTTCGCGTCTGGGCCTGGTGCTCGACATGACGCTGCGCGACATCGAGCGCGTGCTGTACTTCGAAGCCTATGTGGTGGTGGACCCCGGCATGACCCCGCTGAAGAAGTTCAGCATCATGTCCGAGGACGACTACGACGCGAAGCGCGCCGAATTCGGTGACGAGTTCATCGCGCTGATGGGCGCCGAAGGCATCAAGAAGCTGCTGGAGGAGATGGATCTCGACATCGAGATCGATCGCCTGCGCAACGATATGACCGGCTCCGAGCTCAAGGTCAAGAAGAATTCCAAGCGCCTCAAGGTGATGGAAGCCTTCAAGAAGTCGGGCATCAAGCCGCACTGGATGATCATGGACGTGCTGCCGGTGCTGCCGCCGGACCTGCGTCCCCTGGTGCCGCTGGACGGCGGTCGCTTCGCGACCTCCGACCTGAACGACCTCTATCGTCGCGTCATCAACCGCAACAACCGTCTGGCTCGCCTGCTGGAGTTGAAGGCCCCCGAGATCATCGTGCGCAACGAGAAGCGCATGCTGCAGGAGGCCGTGGACTCGCTGCTGGACAACGGTCGTCGCGGCAAGGCCATGACCGGCGCCAACAAGCGTGCCCTCAAGTCGCTGGCCGACATGATCAAGGGCAAGAGCGGTCGCTTCCGTCAGAACCTGCTGGGCAAGCGCGTCGACTACTCCGGTCGTTCCGTGATCGTGGTGGGCCCGACCCTGAAGCTGCACCAGTGCGGTCTGCCCAAGCTGATGGCCCTGGAGCTGTTCAAGCCCTTCATCTTCTCGCGTCTGGAGGCGATGGGTATCGCCACCACCATCAAGGCGGCGAAGAAGGAAGTCGAGAGCGGCACCCCGGTGGTCTGGGACATCCTGGAAGAGGTCATCAAGGAGCACCCGGTTCTGCTGAACCGCGCGCCCACGCTGCACCGTCTGGGCATCCAGGCCTTTGAGCCGGTGCTGATCGAAGGCAAGGCCATCCAGCTGCACCCGCTGGTCTGCGCGGCCTTCAACGCCGACTTCGACGGTGACCAGATGGCCGTCCACGTGCCGCTGTCCATCGAGGCGCAGATGGAAGCCCGCACCCTGATGCTGGCCTCCAACAACGTGCTGTTCCCGGCCTCGGGCGAGCCCTCCATCGTGCCCTCGCAAGACGTGGTGCTGGGCCTGTACTACGCCACCCGCGAGCGCACCAATGGCCGCGGCGAAGGCATGATCTTCGGCGATGTGGGTGAAGTCATCCGCGCGCTGGAGAACGGCGTGGTCGAGATCACCGCCAAGATCAGCGTGCGCCTGACCGAGTACACCAAGAACAAGGAAACGGGCGAGTGGATCCCCGAGACCAAGCTGGTGGACACGACCGTGGGCCGCGCCCTGCTGTCCGAGATCCTGCCCAAGGGCCTGCCGTTCTCGAACATCAACAAGGCGCTGAAGAAGAAGGAAATCTCGCGCCTGATCAACACCTCCTTCCGCAAGTGCGGTCTGAAGGAAACCGTGGTGCTGGCCGACAAGCTGCTGCAAAGCGGTTTCAAGCTCGCCACGCGCGCCGGCATCTCCATCGCGGTGGATGACATGCTGGTGCCCAAGCAGAAGTACGAGCTGATCGAGCGCGCCGAGAAGGAAGTCAAGGAGATCGAGCAGCAGTACGTCTCGGGTCTGGTGACGGCCGGTGAGCGCTACAACAAGGTCGTGGACATCTGGGGCAAGACCGGTGACGAAGTGGGCAAGGTCATGATGGCCCAGCTCGCCAAGCAGAAGGTCCTGGACCGTCACGGCAAGGAAGTGGATCAGGAGTCTTTCAACTCCATCTACATGATGGCTGACTCCGGTGCCCGCGGTAGCGCGGCCCAGATCCGCCAGCTGGCCGGTATGCGCGGCCTGATGGCCAAGCCGGACGGCTCGATCATCGAGACGCCCATTACCGCGAACTTCCGCGAAGGCCTGAACGTTCTGCAGTACTTCATCTCCACCCACGGTGCTCGTAAGGGCCTGGCGGATACGGCGCTGAAGACCGCGAACTCGGGTTACCTGACCCGTCGTCTGGTGGACGTGACCCAGGATCTGGTCGTGACCGAGAACGACTGCGGCACCGACAACGGCATGCCCATGCGCGCCCTGGTCGAGGGCGGTGAGGTCATCGAATCGCTGCGCGACCGCGTGCTGGGCCGTGTGGCGGCGATCGACGTCATCCACCCCGAGACCCAGGCCGTGCTGCTGCCCGCCGGCAATATGCTGGACGAGGACGTGCTGGACGTGCTGGAACAGGCCGGCGTGGACGAGATCAAGGTCCGCACCCCGCTGACCTGCGACACCCGCTTCGGTCTGTGCGCCAAGTGCTATGGCCGCGATCTGGGTCGCGGTGGTCTGGTGAACCAGGGTGAGGCCGTGGGCGTGATCGCTGCACAGTCCATCGGTGAGCCGGGCACCCAGCTGACCATGCGTACCTTCCACATCGGTGGTGCGGCTTCGCGTGCGGCCGTGGCCTCCAGCGTGGAAGCCAAGTCGGACGGCATCATCGGCTTCAATGCCACGATGCGCTACGTCACGAACGGCAAGGGCGAGCTGGTGGTGATTTCCCGCTCCGGCGAGATCGTCATCACCGACCCGCACGGCCGTGAGCGCGAGCGTCACAAGGTGCCTTACGGCGCGATCCTGAACATCAAGGCCGACCAGACCATCAAGGCTGGCACCATCCTGGCCAACTGGGATCCGCTGACCCGCCCGATCATCACCGAGTTCGCCGGTAAGGCGAAGTTCGAGAACGTCGAGGAAGGCGTCACCGTCGCCAAGCAGGTGGACGAAGTCACCGGCCTGTCGACCCTGGTCGTGATCGACCCGAAGCGCCGCGGCGCCGCCAAGGTCGTCAAGCCGCAGGTCAAGCTGCTGGATGCCAACGGCAACGAGGTCAAGATCCCCGGTACCGACCACTCGGTGACCATCGGCTTCCAGGTCGGCGCCCTGATCCAGGTGCGCGATGGCCAGGATCTGGCGCCTGGTGAGGTGCTGGCCCGTATCCCGGTGGAAGGTCAGAAGACCCGCGACATTACCGGCGGTCTGCCGCGTGTGGCCGAGCTCTTCGAAGCCCGCTCGCCCAAGGATGTGGGCGTGCTGGCCGAGCAGACCGGTACCGTGTCCTTCGGTAAGGAGACCAAGGGCAAGGTTCGCCTCGAGATCACCGATCCGGAAGGCCGCAAGCACGAGGTGCTGGTGCCCAAGGAGAAGAACATCCTGGTGCACGAAGGCCAGGTGGTGAACCGCGGCGAACTGATCGTGGACGGCGCTGCAGATCCGCAGGACATCCTGCGTCTGCTGGGCATGGAAGAGCTGGCCCGCTACATCGTCGACGAGGTGCAGGACGTCTACCGTCTGCAGGGCGTGAAGATCAACGACAAGCACATCGAGGTGATCGTTCGCCAGATGCTGCGTCGTGTGCAGATCGTCAACTCGGGCGACTCCAGCTACATCGTCAACGAGCAGGTCGAGCGCTCGGAGCTGCTGGATACCAACGACCGTCTGCGTGCCGAAGGCAAGCTGCCGGCCACGTATTCGGACGTGCTGCTGGGTATCACCAAGGCTTCGCTGTCGACCGACTCCTTCATTTCCGCGGCTTCCTTCCAGGAAACCACCCGCGTGCTGACCGAGGCTGCCATCATGGGCAAGCGCGACGAACTGCGCGGTCTGAAGGAGAACGTGATCGTCGGCCGCCTGATCCCGGCCGGTACCGGCATGGCCTTCCACGACGCCCGTCGTGCCAAGGAAGCCATGGACGATGCAGAGCGTCGCGCCATCGCCATGCAGGAAGCCGAGGAACTGGCTGCCGCGCAGATGGCCGGTGTGGATGCGCCTGCCGAGGGCTCGGCCGAGTAATTGGCTCCCTGCGCGTCAAGCGACAAGGCCGCCCTCGGGCGGCCTTTTTTACGTCTGTACGTCGGGGGCGGGGTAGGGGACTTCAGCCTGCCGGCACTTGATCCAGGCGGCGGGTGTCAGGATCTCCAGGCCGAGCTTGCGGGCCCGGCGCGCCAGGGCCAGCACGGCCCGGTCGCGCGAGACCAGCCAGCGCGCGCCGGCGGCCAGAGCCAGGTCAATGAAGATCTGGTCGTCCGGATCGCGGCACAGCAGGCGCACCGCCGGCGCCGGAGTCTGGGCCTGCATCTCGCACAAGCGCTCGAAACAGGCCTCGATCTCGGTCAGGTCCGGCGCCCAGGCCGCGGCCACGCCACGCCCCAGCACGTGCCGGAGCTCCGCCAGCATATCGGGGTGGCCAATCCATGAAAGTGAGCCGTCGCTAACGGCCTGGACGAGAGGCTCTATGGAAGCTTCCCTGAACACCAGCCAGTCCATCACGACCTGGGTGTCCAGCACGATGCGATCGGGCGGGGTTTGCATAGGGCGCGCAGCATAGCCCAGCGGACGCAATACCTCACACTTGAACAGGCGTGGCTTGTATCGGAAACCCTGCCTGAGCTAGAATGGCAGGCTCTTCGGCTGGCGGAGCTGCGTCTAGCGCACGCCCGGGAACTGAAAGATTGCGCACCTCGCAGAGCCCGATCGGGCGGCGCGGTGCGTTTCGTCTTTGCTTTTTCGGGTTGGATCCTGCTGGATCTGCTGCGTGGGCGCGGACCGTGTGGCCGGAGATTCTGTGACTTCAAACGGGAACAAGTTACTTATGCCAACCATCAACCAGCTGGTGCGCCACGGCCGTGAAGCCGAGGTCACCAAATCCAAGTCGCCGGCAATGCAGAATTGCCCGCAACGCCGCGGCGTTTGCACCCGCGTCTACACCACGACCCCGAAGAAGCCGAACTCGGCTCTGCGTAAGGTCGCCAAGGTGCGTCTGACCAACGGTTTCGAGGTGATCTCGTACATCGGCGGTGAAGGCCACAACCTGCAAGAACACAGCGTCGTGCTCGTGCGCGGCGGCCGTGTGAAGGACTTGCCCGGTGTGCGTTACCACATCGTTCGCGGTTCTCTGGACCTGCAGGGCGTGAAGGATCGCAAGCAATCGCGCTCCAAGTACGGCGCCAAGCGTCCGAAGAAGGCTTAATCGGCCAACAAGTTGTCATGGCTCAGCGCTTAAGCTGTGCCGGATTGTTAGCGGTTTGTGCGGCTCACGGAGTGGAGCGCAGCAACCGAGTAAGTGGATGCCCCCTGATGTTGGTGGTCATCCATGGTGCAGGCGAAAGCCTCGCCAACTGAAGCAAGAGGAAGATTCCCATGCCACGTCGTCGCGAAGTACCCAAGCGCGAAATCCTGCCGGATCCGAAGTTCGGTTCCGTCGATCTGTCCAAGTTCATGAACGTTGTCATGGAGTCGGGCAAGAAGGCGGTCGCCGAGCGCATCATCTACGGTGCACTTGACCAGGTCGAGAAGAAGGCCGGCAAGGATCCGCTGGAAGTGTTCATGATCGCGCTGAACAACGTGAAGCCCATGGTCGAAGTGAAGTCTCGCCGCGTCGGCGGTGCGAACTACCAAGTTCCCGTGGAAGTTCGTCCCGTCCGTCGGATGGCTCTGGCTATGCGCTGGCTGAAGGAATCGGCCCGCAAGCGCGGTGAGAAGTCCATGGCCCAGCGTCTGGCCAACGAGCTGCTGGAGGCCGCTGAAGGCCGCGGCGGCGCGATGAAGAAGCGCGACGAAGTCCACCGCATGGCTGAAGCCAACAAGGCCTTCTCGCACTTCCGCTTCTAAACCACCTCGTCCCAGCCGCCGCGGGTTTCTACCAATCCGCTGGCGGCTCACTGCATTTGGAGTGACACCATGTCCCGCAAGACCCCCATCGAGCGCTACCGCAACATCGGTATCTCCGCGCACATCGATGCCGGCAAGACCACGACGACCGAGCGCATCCTCTACTACACCGGTGTGAACCACAAGATCGGTGAGGTGCACGACGGCGCCGCTACGATGGACTGGATGGAGCAGGAGCAGGAGCGCGGCATCACCATCACGTCCGCCGCGACGACCTGCTTCTGGAAGGGCATGGACCTGTCCTATCCCGAGCATCGTTTCAACATCATTGACACCCCGGGCCACGTGGACTTCACCATCGAGGTGGAGCGTTCCATGCGTGTGCTTGACGGCGCCTGCATGGTCTACTGTGCCGTGGGTGGCGTGCAGCCCCAGTCGGAAACCGTCTGGCGCCAGGCCAACAAGTACAAGGTGCCCCGTCTTGCCTTCGTGAACAAGATGGACCGTACCGGCGCGAACTTCTTCAAGGTCGTTGACCAGATGAAGACCCGCCTTAAGGCCAACCCCGTGCCCATCGTGATCCCCATCGGCGCCGAAGACAACTTCAAGGGCGTGGTGGACCTGATCAAGATGAAGGCCATCCTGTGGGATGAGGCTTCGCAGGGTATGAAGTTCGAGTACCACGACATCCCGGCCGATCTGGCTGGCGTGGCCGCCGAATGGCGCGAGAAGATGGTCGAGGCTGCTGCCGAGGCCAGCGAAGAGCTGATGAACAAGTACCTCGAGTCGGGCGAGCTGACCGAGGAAGAAATCAAGCTGGCGATTCGCACCCGCACCATCGCCACCGAGATTCAGCCCATGCTGTGTGGCACCGCCTTCAAGAACAAGGGCGTGCAGCGCATGTTGGATGCGGTCATCGACTTCCTGCCCTCGCCGGTGGACATTCCCCCGGTTGAAGGTACCGATGAAGCCGGTGCCGTCGTCAGCCGCAAGGCGGACGACAGCGAGAAGTTCGCCGCCCTGGCCTTCAAGCTGATGACTGACCCGTATGTCGGCCAGCTGACCTTCGTGCGCGTCTACTCGGGCGTGCTGAAGTCGGGCGATTCCGTCTACAACCCGATCAAGGGCAAGAAGGAGCGTATCGGCCGTATTCTGCAGATGCACGCCAACCAGCGTGAAGAAATCTCGGAAATTCTGGCCGGCGACATCGCCGCCTGCGTGGGCCTGAAGGAAGTCACCACCGGTGAGACCCTGTGCGATCCCGAGTCCATCGTGACGCTGGAAAAGATGGTCTTCCCGGAGCCCGTGATTTCGCAGGCCGTCGAGCCCAAGACCAAGGCCGACCAGGAAAAGATGGGTATCGCCCTGGGCCGTCTGGCCAAGGAAGACCCGTCCTTCCGTCTGCGCACCGACGAAGAGTCTGGCCAGACCATCATCTCCGGCATGGGCGAGCTGCACCTGGAAATCATTGTCGACCGCATGAAGCGCGAGTTCGGCGTGGAAGCCAATGTGGGCAAGCCGCAGGTGGCCTATCGCGAAACCATTCGCAAGTCGGCCGTCGATGTCGAAGGCAAGTTCGTGCGTCAGTCGGGTGGTAAGGGCCAATACGGTCACGTCGTGCTGACCGTCGAGCCGCAAGAGCCGGGCAAGGGCTTCGAGTTTGTGGACGCCATCAAGGGCGGCGTGGTGCCGCGCGAGTACATCCCCGCGGTCGAGAAGGGCGTCATCGATACCCTGCCGAACGGCGTGCTGGCTGGCTTCCCGGTGGTGGACGTGAAGGTCACGCTGACCTTCGGTTCGTACCACGATGTGGACTCGAACGAAAACGCCTTCAAGATGGCCGCCTCGATGGGCTTCAAGGAAGCCTGCCGTCGCGCCAGCCCGGTGATCCTGGAGCCGATGATGGCCGTGGAAGTCGAGACCCCGGAAGACTACGCCGGCAACGTGATGGGCGACCTGTCCAGCCGTCGTGGCATGGTCCAGGGCATGGACGACATGGTCGGTGGCGGCAAGGTCATCAAGGCCGAGGTGCCGCTGAGCGAGATGTTCGGCTACTCCACCAGCCTGCGCTCCGCCACGCAAGGTCGTGCGACCTACACGATGGAGTTCAAGCACTACAGCGAGGCGCCGAAGAACGTCGCCGACGCCATCATCACCGCACGCGCCAAGTAATTGGCTGGGCCGGCCTCGCGAGGGGTTGGCCCTTGATTCGTCTTCGCCGCAGCTCTCCCGATTGCCGGTCGTCGGGATTCAAGACTGCGACGGAAACGCTAAACCAACAGACCGGCTGAATGCTCTTTTTGGAGAATTGAAATGGCAAAAGGTAAATTTGAACGTACCAAGCCGCACGTGAACGTGGGCACGATTGGTCACGTTGACCACGGCAAGACCACGCTGACGGCTGCTATCGCGACCGTGCTGTCGAAGAAGTTTGGTGGCGAGGCCAAGGCCTACGACCAGATCGACGCCGCTCCCGAAGAGAAGGCTCGCGGTATCACGATCAACACCGCACACGTCGAGTACGAGACCGCCAACCGTCACTACGCCCACGTGGACTGCCCTGGCCACGCTGACTATGTGAAGAACATGATCACCGGTGCCGCTCAGATGGACGGCGCGATCCTGGTGTGCTCGGCCGCTGACGGCCCGATGCCCCAGACCCGCGAGCACATCCTGCTGGCTCGTCAGGTCGGTGTGAAGTACATCATCGTCTTCCTGAACAAGTGCGACATGGTCGACGACGCCGAGCTGCTGGAGCTGGTGGAAATGGAAGTCCGCGAGCTGCTGAGCAAGTACGACTTCCCGGGCGACGACACCCCGATCGTGAAGGGTTCGGCCAAGCTGGCGCTGGAAGGCGACACGGGCGACCTGGGCGAGCAGGCCATCATGCGCCTGGCTGATGCTCTGGACAGCTACATCCCCCAGCCCGAGCGTGCCGTTGACGGCGCCTTCCTGCTGCCGGTGGAAGACGTGTTCTCGATCTCGGGTCGTGGTACCGTGGTGACCGGTCGCGTTGAGCGCGGCATCATCAAGGTCGGCGAGGAAATCGAAATCGTCGGTATCCGTGATCTGCAGAAGACCACCGTGACCGGCGTGGAAATGTTCCGCAAGCTGCTGGACCAGGGTCAGGCTGGCGACAACGTCGGCATCCTGCTGCGCGGCACCAAGCGTGAAGACGTCGAGCGCGGCCAAGTGCTGGCCAAGCCCGGCTCGATCAAGCCGCACACCCACTTCACCGCTGAGATCTACGTTCTGAGCAAGGAAGAGGGCGGCCGTCACACCCCGTTCTTCAACAACTACCGTCCCCAGTTCTACTTCCGTACCACGGACGTGACCGGTGCCGTGGAGCTGCCGAAGGACAAGGAAATGGTCATGCCTGGCGACAACGTCAGCATCACCGTGAAGCTGATCGCTCCGATCGCCATGGAAGAAGGTCTGCGCTTCGCCATCCGTGAAGGCGGTCGTACCGTCGGCTCCGGCGTCGTGGCCACCATCATCGAGTAATTTTTGCGTGACTCGCCCGGCGCCTTGTGCGCCGGGACTCACTACACCGCGGTCCCCGACCGCTCGCTCTTTGAAGGAAAAGTCATGCAAAAGCAAAAGATCCGTATCCGCCTGAAGGCCTTCGATTACAAGCTGATCGACCAATCGGCTCTGGAAATCGTGGAGACCGCCAAGCGTACCGGCGCCATCGTCAAGGGCCCCGTGCCCCTGCCGACCCGCATGGAGCGTTTCGATATCCTGCGTTCGCCGCACGTCAACAAGACCTCGCGCGACCAGTTCGAGATCCGCACCCATCAGCGCCTGATGGACATCGTCGATCCGACCGACAAGACGGTCGACGCTCTGATGAAGCTCGACCTGCCCGCCGGCGTCGACGTGGAAATCAAGCTGCAGTAAATCACCCAGGCTCTTGTGGCCGGTGTTCAAAGGGCGACCTCCGGGTCGCCCTTTTTCTTGCGCGTGAGGCAAGTGCTTGCGGCAAGCATAGGGTTGACGCTATACTCGCAAGCTTTTCCGCGTTGGTGAATGCCTGCGCGGCTTCGTCGCATCGTGCGTGCGAGAGGATTTGGGCCTTTACCCCCGGTCTTCTGGTGCAAATGATGCATTTGTCAGCCCGGCCAATCGATGTCGGGTGTGTGAAATGACTGTCGGTTTGTGTGTGTCGGTGTCTCCGATGCGCGTGATCCGAAGGTCTGGAGAAAAACCATGAGTCTTAGCAATCGTCTCGGATTGCTGGGCCGCAAGGTGGGCATGATGCGCATCTTCACGGACGATGGCGACGCCATTCCCGTGACCGTGCTGGACGTGTCCAACAACCGCGTGACCCAGGTCAAGACCGAAGAGACCGACGGCTACAACGCCATTCAAGTGGCGTTCGGTGCGCGCAAAGCTTCGCGCGTGACCAAGCCGGAAGCCGGCCACCTCGCCAAGGCAGGTGTTGAAGCCGGTGAAATCCTCAAGGAATTCCGCGTTGCCGCTGATGTCGCCGCCGAGTACAAGGCCGGCGCTCAAGTGCCCGCGACCCTGTTCGCCGCTGGCCAGCTGGTCGACGTGCAGGGTACCTCGATCGGTAAGGGCTTTGCCGGCACCATCAAGCGCCACAACTTCGGTTCGCAGCGCGCTTCGCACGGTAACAGCCGCTCGCACAACGTCCCGGGCTCCATCTCGATGGCGCAGGATCCGGGTCGCGTGTTCCCCGGCAAGAAGATGTCGGGTCATCTGGGTGACGTTACGGTGACCGTGCAGAACCTGGACATCGTCCGCGTGGACGAAGCCCGCTCGCTGCTGCTGGTTCGCGGCGCCGTGCCGGGTTCCAAGAACGGCCACGTGGTCGTGCGCCCTGCCGTCAAGGTCAAGGTCAAGAAAGGAGCCAACTGATGCAGCTCGAGCTCCTGAACGAACAAGGTCAAGCCACCTCCAAGGTGGACGCGCCTGACGCCGTCTTCGCTCGCGACTACAACGAAGCCCTGGTGCACCAGGTGGTCGTGGCCTATCAGGCCAACGCCCGTCAAGGCACCCGCGCCCAGAAGGACCGCGAACAGGTCAAGCACTCGACCAAGAAGCCTTTCCGCCAGAAGGGCACCGGCCGCGCTCGCGCCGGTATGACCTCGTCGCCGCTGTGGCGCGGGGGCGGTCGCATCTTCCCGAACATGCCTGACGAGAACTTCTCGCACAAGCTGAACAAGAAGATGTACCGCGCTGGCATGGCTGCCATCCTGTCGCAGCTGGCTCGCGAAGGCCGCCTGGCCGTGGTGGACTCGATCTCGGTCGATGCCCCCAAGACCAAGCTGCTGGCTGCCAAGTTCAAGGCCATGGGTCTGGACAGCGTGATGCTGATCTCCGACCAGGTGGACGACAACCTGGCTCTGGCTTCGCGCAACCTGGCCAATGTGCTGGTTGTTGAGCCGCGCTACGCCGATCCCCTGTCGCTGGTCTTCTACAAGAAGGTGCTGGTCACCAAGGCCGCGATGGAGCAACTCAAGGAGATGCTGGCATGAGCGCCCCCAAGTATGCAGAAGGCCGTCTGGCCCAGGTGCTGCTGGCTCCCATCGTGTCCGAAAAGGCCACGGCGGTTGCTGAGAAGCACAACCAAGTCCTGTTCAAGGTCCTGCGCGACGCCACCAAGCCGGAGATCAAGGCCGCTGTTGAACTGATGTTCAAGGTCGAGGTCGAGTCCGTGTCCGTGGTGAACGTGAAGGGCAAGGTCAAGCGCTTCGGTGGCCGTGTTGGCCGTCGCGACCACGTCAAGAAGGCGTATGTGTCCCTGAAGGCTGGCCAAGAGCTTAACTTCTCCGGGGAGGCTGCGTAAATGGCCATCGTTAAAGTCAAGCCGACCTCGCCTGGCCGCCGTGCCGTGGTCAAGGTGGTGCACAAGCACCTGCACAAGGGCGCTCCCGAGGCTTCGCTGCTGGAACCCCAGAAGCAGAAGTCTGGCCGTAACAACAACGGTCACATCACGATGCGCCACAAGGGCGGTGGTCACAAGCACCACTACCGTGTGGTGGACTTCCGTCGCAACAAGGACGGCATCCCGGCCAAGGTCGAGCGCATCGAATACGACCCGAACCGTACGGCTCACATCGCTCTGGTGTGCTACGCCGACGGCGAGCGTCGCTATGTGATCGCCCCGCGCGGTCTGGAAGTGGGCTCCACCATCCTGAGCGGCTCGGAAGCGCCGATCAAGGCTGGCAACACCCTGCCGATCCGCAACATCCCCGTGGGTTCGACCATCCACTGCATCGAGCTGCTGCCCGGCAAGGGCGCCCAGCTGGTTCGTTCGGCCGGCGCTTCCGCCGTGCTGATGGCCCGCGAAGGCACCTACGCCCAGGTTCGCCTGCGCTCGGGTGAAGTGCGCAAGATCCACATCGACTGCCGCGCCACCATCGGCGAGGTGTCCAACGAAGAGCACAGCCTGCGCCAGTACGGCAAGGCCGGCGCGATCCGTTGGAAGGGCATCCGTCCGACCGTCCGCGGTACCGCCATGAACCCGGTGGACCACCCGCACGGTGGTGGCGAAGGCCGCACCGGCGAGGGTCAGGCCCCTGTGTCGCCGTGGAACACCCTGACGAAGGGCTACCGCACTCGCAACAACAAGCGCACGCAGACCTTCATCGTCTCGCGTCGCAAGAAGTAAGGGGTAGACCACCATGGCTCGTTCCCTCAAGAAGGGTCCCTTTGTGGACCATCACCTGATGGCCAAGGTCGAAAAGGCTGTGGCGATCAAGGACAAGAAGCCCATCAAGACCTGGTCGCGTCGCTCGACGATCCTGCCCGAGTTCATCGGTCTGACGATCGCTGTGCACAACGGCAAGCAGCACGTGCCGGTCTATGTGTCTGACCAGATGGTCGGTCACAAGCTGGGTGAATTCGCACTGACCCGTACCTTCAAGGGCCACCCGGCCGACAAGAAGGCCGGGAAGAAGTAAGGACTGAGACGATGGAAACCCGTGCAATCGTTCGCGGCGTCCGCCTGTCTGTCGACAAAGGTCGACTGGTGGCCGACCTGATCCGCGGCAAGAAGGTGGACCAGGCGCTCAACATCCTGGAATTCACCCAGAAGAAGGCTGCCCTCATCATCAAGAAGGCGCTGGAATCGGCTATCGCCAATGCCGAGCACAACGACGGTGCCGACATTGACGAACTGAAGGTCAAGACGATCTATGTGGAGCAAGGCGCCACGCTGAAGCGTTTCTCGGCTCGCGCCAAGGGGCGCGGCAACCGCATCAGCAAGCCCACCTGCCACATCTTCGTGACCGTCGGCAACTAAGGCGCAAGGAAGACTATGGGACAGAAAATCCATCCGGTTGGCTTCCGCCTGCCTGTCACCCGTAACTGGGCTTCGCGCTGGTACGCCAACAACCAGAACTTCGCCACCATGCTGGCCGAAGATCTGCAGGTTCGCGACTACCTGAAGGCCAAGCTCAAGAACGCCGCCGTTTCGCGCATCCTGATCGAGCGTCCCGCCAAGAACGCCCGCATCACCATCTTCTCGGCTCGTCCGGGTGTGGTGATCGGCAAGAAGGGCGAAGACATCGAAAACCTGAAGGCCGAACTGACCAAGCGTCTGGGCGTGCCGGTGGCCGTGAACATCGAGGAAGTGCGCAAGCCCGAAATCGATGCTCAGCTGATCGCCGACTCGATCACCCAGCAGCTGGAAAAGCGCATCATGTTCCGGCGCGCCATGAAGCGTGCGATGCAGAACGCCATGCGTCTGGGCGCCCAAGGCATCAAGATCATGTCTGCCGGCCGTCTGAATGGCATCGAAATCGCTCGTACCGAGTGGTATCGCGAAGGTCGTGTGCCCCTGCACACCCTGAAGGCCGACATCGACTACGGTTTCTCGGAAGCCAAGACCACCTACGGCGTCATCGGCGTCAAGGTCTGGGTGTACCGCGGTGACCGCCTGGCCAATGGCGAGGCTCCGGTGATCAACACGCCGGCTGGTGCCGAAGACGACCGTCGTCCGCGTCGCAACGCCCGTCCGGGTGCTCCTGGCAGCCGTGACGGCAAGCCGGGCGCGCGTCCCGCCGGTGCTCGCGTGGTCCGCAAGGCCCCCGCGGCCGGTGAGGCCAAAGGAGAATAAACATGCTGCAACCAGCTCGTCGCAAATTCCGCAAGGAGCAGAAGGGCCGTAACACCGGCGTCGCCACCCGCGGCGCCGCCGTGTCCTTCGGTGACTTCGGCCTGAAGGCTACCGAGCGCGGCCGTATCACGGCGCGCCAGATCGAAGCGGCTCGTCGTGCCATCTCGCGCCATATCAAGCGCGGTGGTCGCATCTTCATCCGCGTCTTCCCGGACAAGCCGATCTCCCAGAAGCCTGCCGAAGTCCGTATGGGTAACGGCAAGGGTAACCCCGAGTACTATGTGGCTGAGATTCAGCCGGGCAAGGTGCTCTATGAGATCAATGGCGTGCCGGAAGCTCTGGCTCGCGAAGCGTTCACGCTGGCCGCTGCCAAGCTGCCCCTGCGTTGCACCTTCGTGGCCCGTCAGATCGGCGCCTGATTGGAAGGAACACCATGAAAGCATCTGAACTGCGTGGCAAGGACGTCGCTGCCCTCGAGAAGGAAGTGACCGATCTGCTCAAGGCCCACTTCGGCCTGCGCATGCAAAAGGCCACCCAGCAGCTGAGCAACCACTCTCAGCTGGGCAAGGTCCGCCGCGACATCGCTCGCGCCAAGACCATCCTGGCCGAGAAGAAGAAGGAGGCCGCGAAATGACGGAAGCTCAAACCAAGAACACGCGCACCCTGATCGGTCGCGTGGTCAGCGACAAGCGCGCCAAGACCGTCACGGTCCTGATCGAGCGTCGCTCCAAGCATGAGCTGTACGGCAAGATCGTCGCTCACTCCCGCAAGTACCACGCCCACGATGAAAAGGGCGAGTACAAGATGGGTGACATCGTCGAGATCGCCGAAGGCCGTCCCATCTCCAAGACCAAGAGCTGGGTTGTGACCCGCCTGGTCGAGAAGGCGCAAGAGGTCTGATCATGCCGGCGGAGTTCGCTCCGCTGTGCTGAGGGCCGGCAGGCTGGGCAACCGGCGGCCGGCCTTTTTGTTTTTCATTGGGAGAAGATCATGTTGAAGGTCGGAGACAAGCTGCCCGCGGGTGTGCTGCAGGAGTTCATCGAGGTCGAGGGCAATGGCTGTTCCCTGGGCCCCAACAGCTTTGACATCGAGAAGGCCACCGCCGGCAAGAAGATTGCCATCTTCGCGCTGCCCGGCGCCTTCACCCCCACCTGCTCGGCCCAGCATGTGCCGGGCTATGTGGCACAGGCCGAAGCCTTCAAGGCGGCCGGCGTGGATGAGATCTGGTGCGTGTCGGTGAACGATGCTTTCGTCATGGGTGCCTGGGGGCGCGATCAGAAGACCGCAGGCAAGGTGCGCATGATGGCCGACGGCAGCGCGGCCTTCACGCAGGCCACGGGTCTGACGCTGGATCTGATCGCGCGCGGCATGGGTCTGCGCTCGCAGCGCTATTCCATGCTGGTCGTGGATGGCGTGGTCAAGACGCTCAACGTCGAAGCCCCCGGCAAGTTCGAGGTCAGCGACGCCAACACACTGCTGGCGCAGGCCAAGGCGCTCTGATCGCAAAGGTCCGTGGCTGCCGAACCTAGGTGGCTGCGGGTTTTTGCCGGGCAGGCCCTTGACATGAGGGGTCAATTGCCCGCACAATACAAAGCTTCGCCGAACGTCGGGCGCATCTGGTGGTGCGTTTACGGCCTCGGGTTCGCCCTCAACCGCCGGGCGCAAGGTGTCTGCAATGGGTGCCGAGCGAACGGTCCACGGGCCCAAGACTGACCGTTGAGGTCTGCTGCGATGGTCGCAGCAGGTGGATACGGGAAAAGTTGGGGACAGACATGATTCAAATGCAATCGCGGCTTGATGTCGCGGACAACACTGGCGCCAAGTCCGTCATGTGCATCAAGGTGCTGGGTGGTTCCAAGCGCCGTTATGCGCATATTGGCGACATCATCAAGGTCAGCATCAAAGAAGCCGCACCGCGTGGCCGCGTCAAGAAGGGCGAGGTCTATAGCGCTGTGGTGGTGCGTACCGCCAAGGGCGTGCGCCGCCAGGATGGTTCCCTGGTGAAGTTCGACGGCAATGCCGCCGTGCTGCTGAATGCCAAGCTGGAGCCCATCGGCACCCGTATCTTCGGCCCCGTGACGCGTGAACTGCGTACCGAGCGCTTCATGAAGATCGTGTCGCTGGCGCCCGAGGTGCTCTAAGCGCCTCGCTGCAGAACAAAGGTACTGCCATGAACAAGATTCGTAAAGGCGACGAGGTCATCGTGCTGACCGGCCGCGACAAGGGCAAGCGCGGCGTCGTGTCGCAGCGTGTCGATGACTCCCACCTGGTGGTGGAAGGCGTCAATGTCGTGAAGAAGCACGCCAAGCCCAATCCCATGAAGGGCACCACCGGTGGTGTGATCGATAAGACCATGCCCATCCATCAATCCAACGTGGCGATTTTCAACGCCGCCTCCGGCAAGGCCGATCGCGTGGGCATCAAGCTGCTCGCCGATGGCAAGAAGGTGCGCGTCTACAAGTCGACCGGCGAAGAGATCAAGGCTTAAGAGGTCCGACATGGCTCGTTTGCAAGCGTTTTATCGCGAAAAAGTCGTTCCCGGCCTGACCGAGAAGTTTGGCTACAAGTCTGTGATGGAAGTGCCGCGCATCACCAAGATCACCCTGAACATGGGTGTGAGTGAAGCCGTCGCCGACAAGAAGGTCATGGATCACGCCGTGGGCGACCTGACCAAGATCGCCGGCCAGAAGCCTGTGGTCACCAAGTCGAAGAAGGCTATCGCCGGCTTCAAGATCCGTGACGGCGTGCCCATCGGCTGCATGGTGACCCTGCGTGGCGTCCAGATGTATGAATTCCTGGACCGCTTCGTGACCATCGCCCTGCCGCGCGTTCGCGACTTCCGTGGTATCTCCGGTCGTTCGTTTGACGGCCGTGGCAACTACAACATCGGCGTCAAAGAACAGATCATCTTCCCCGAAATCGAGTACGACAAGGTGGATGCTCTGCGTGGTCTGAATATCAGCATCACGACGACTGCCAAGACGGACGACGAAGCGAAGGCCCTGCTGGCCGCGTTCAAGTTCCCGTTCAAGAACTGAGGTGACCCGTGGCAAAACTCTCGATCAAGCAACGTGAGCTGAAGCGCGAACAACTGGTCGCCAAGTTCTCCAAGAAGTACGCCGAACTCAAGGCCATCATTGATGACGCCAAGAAGTCGGACGAGGAGCGCTATGCAGCCCGTCTGGAGCTGCAAAAGCTGCCCCGCAATGCCAACCCCACTCGTCTGCGCAACCGCTGCGAGTTGACCGGTCGTCCCCGCGGTACCTTCCGCAAGTTCGGCCTGGCCCGTAACAAGATTCGTGAACTGGCTTTCAAGGGCGACATCCCCGGTGTCGTCAAGGCTAGCTGGTAATCGGCACGATTAGGAGAAATCGCAAATGAGCATGAGTGATCCTATCGCCGATATGCTGACTCGCATTCGCAACGCCCAGAGCGTTGAGAAGGCCAGCGTCGTGATGCCTTCCAGCAAGCTGAAGGTTGCGATCGCCAAGGTCCTCAAGGACGAGGGCTATATCGACGGTTTCGCGGTGCGCGGTGATGCCGCTCGCCCCGAGCTGGAGATTGCGCTGAAGTATTACGCCGGTCGCCCGGTGATCGAGCGCATCGAGCGCGTGAGCCGTCCCGGCCTGCGCATCTACAAGGGCCGTCACGACATTCCTCAGGTCATGAATGGCCTGGGCGTGGCGATCGTCACCACCCCCAAGGGTGTGATGACTGACCGCAAGGCACGTCAAGCCGGTATCGGCGGCGAAGTGCTCTGCTACGTCGCCTAAGCGCAAGGAGAGACAGACAATGTCCCGCGTTGGAAAAATGCCGGTCGTCGTCCCGCAAGGCGTGGACGTGACCATCAGCGCTGAGCAGATCAGCGTCAAGGGCTCGCTGGGCACGCTGGTGCGTCCCGTCAATGCCCTGGTGACCGTGAAGAATGAAGGCGGCAAGCTGAGCTTTGTGCCCGTGAACGAATCGGCCGAGGCCGATGCGATGAGCGGCACGATGCGTGCCCTGGTGGCCAATATGGTCAACGGCGTCAGCAAGGGCTTCGAGAAGAAGCTGAATCTGGTGGGCGTGGGCTTCCGTGCCCAGGCGCAAGGCCAGAAGCTGAACCTGCAGATCGGTTTCTCTCATCCCGTGGTGAAGGACATGCCCGCCGGCATCAAGGTGGAATGCCCGACCCAGACCGAAATCCTGATCAAGGGTTCGGACCGCCAGGTGGTCGGCCAGATCGCCGCTGAGGTGCGTGCCTTCCGTCCGCCCGAGCCCTACAAGGGCAAGGGCATCCGCTACGCCGACGAGAAGGTTTCCCTCAAGGAAACCAAGAAGAAGTAAGGAGCAGCGCCATGATGACCAAGAAAGAACAGCGCCTGCGCCGCTCGCGTCAGACCCGTGCCCGCATTGCTCTGCAGCGCGTCGCCCGCCTGACCGTGTTCCGCTCGAACCTGCACATTTACGCCAACGTCATCTCCGAAGATGGTGGTCGCGTGCTGGCCAGCGCTTCGACCGTCGAGAAGGAAGTCCGCGAACAGCTGGGCGCTTCCGGCAAGGGTGGCAATGTGTCCGCCGCCACGCTGATCGGCAAGCGCATCGCCGAGAAGGCCAAGGCTGCCGGCATCGAGAAGGTTGCCTTCGACCGCGCTGGCTTTGCCTACCACGGCCGTATCAAGGCCCTGGCTGAAGCCGCCCGCGAAGCCGGCCTGCAGTTCTGACGCACAAAGGATTAGGAAATGGCAAAGTTTCAACCCCGCGCGCAGACTGAAGGCAATGACGACGGCCTGCGCGAGAAGATGATTGCGGTCAACCGCGTCACGAAGGTGGTCAAGGGCGGCCGTACGCTGTCCTTCGCTGCCCTGACCGTGGTTGGTGATGGCGATGGCCGTATCGGCATGGGCAAGGGCAAGGCGAAGGAAGTTCCCGTCGCCGTGCAGAAGGCCATGGAGTCGGCTCGCCGCAATATGTTCAAGGTGAACCTGAAGAACGGTAGCGTCCATCACAACGTGGTGGGTGAGCACGGTGCTTCGCGCGTCATGCTGGCCCCGGCTCCGACCGGTACCGGCGTGATCGCCGGCGGCCCGATGCGTGCCGTCTTCGAGGTGATGGGTGTGACCGACATCGTGTCCAAGAGCCACGGTTCGACCAACCCTTACAACATGGTCCGCGCCACGCTGGACGCGCTCAAGCGCTCCACCACCGCTGCGGAAGTCGCTGCCAAGCGCGGCAAGACTGTTGAAGACATCTTCAACTGATCAGCCGACTGGAGAGACAGATGTCTGATAAGAAAACCCTGACGGTCAAGCTGGTCCGCAGCCCTATCGGCTGCCGCGCCTCGCACCGCGCCACTGTGGTTGGTCTGGGCCTGCGCAAGCTGAACAGCACCAAGACGCTGGAAGACACGCCGGCTGTGCGCGGCATGATCAACAAGATCGCTTACCTCGTGCAGGTGCTGTAAGCACCAGCCGAATAGAGGACAAGAGATGCAACTCAATACCATCAAGCCCGCCGCTGGTGCCAAGCACGCCAAGCGTCGCGTGGGCCGTGGCATCGGCTCCGGCCTGGGCAAGACCGCTGGTCGTGGTCACAAGGGTCAGAAGTCGCGTGCTGGCGGCTTCCACAAGGTTGGCTTCGAAGGCGGTCAAATGCCGCTGCAGCGCCGCCTGCCCAAGCGCGGTTTCAAGTCGCAGAACAAGCCCTTCGTGGCTGAGATCAACCTGTCCGACCTGCAGAAGCTGGCCGGCGAGGAGATCGATCTGCTGACGCTGAAGGCCGTCGGCCTGGTGTCCGAGCTGGTGAAGACCGTCAAGGTCATCCAGTCCGGTGCAATCAGCCGCAAGGTCACGCTCAAGGGCGTGGGTGCCACGGCTGGCGCCAAGGCTGCCATCGAAGCCGCTGGCGGTTCTGTCGCTTAAAGCTTTAGGAACGGGGCACAGTGGCTACCAACGCAAACCAACTGGCCAAGAGCGGCAAGTTCGGCGACCTGCGTCGTCGGCTTGTTTTCCTGTTGCTGGCATTGGTCGTGTACCGAATCGGGGCGCATATTCCCGTGCCGGGCATTGACCCTGTTCAACTGCAACAGCTCTTCAAAGGCCAGCAGGGCGGCATCCTGAGCCTGTTCAATATGTTCTCGGGCGGTGCGCTGTCGCGCTTTACCGTCTTCGCGCTGGGCATCATGCCCTACATCTCGGCCTCGATCGTCATGCAGTTGATGACGTACGTGGTGCCGAGCCTGGAAGCGCTGAAGAAGGAAGGCGAGGCGGGGCGTCGCAAGATCACGCAGTACACGCGCTACGGCACTCTGGGCCTTGCGATTTTCCAGTCCCTGAGCATCGCTCTGGCCCTGGAAAGCTCGCCCGGCCTGGTGCTCAGCCCTGGTTTTGGTTTCCGCATGACCGCGGTGACCAGCCTGGTGGCCGGCACGATGTTTCTGATGTGGCTGGGTGAGCAGATTACCGAGCGTGGTCTGGGCAACGGGATTTCGATCCTGATCTTCGCGGGTATTGCCGCGGGTCTGCCCAGCGCCATTGGTGGCCTGCTGGAGCTGGTGCGAACCGGCGCGATGAGCATCATTTCCTCGATCTTCATCGTCGCCATCGTCATCGCCGTGACCTATCTGGTGGTGTTCGTCGAGCGTGGTCAGCGCAAGATCTTGGTGAATTACGCCAAGCGCCAGGTGGGCAACAAGGTGTATGGCGGCCAGAGCTCGCACCTGCCGCTCAAGCTCAATATGTCCGGCGTGATCCCCCCGATCTTCGCGTCGTCCATCATCCTGCTGCCTACCACGATCGTGAGTTGGTTTGCCACGGGTGACGGCCTGCGCTGGTTGAAAGATCTCGCGGATGTGCTGCGCCCCGGTCAGCCGATTTATGTGCTGCTGTACGCTGCTGCCATCGTGTTCTTCTGCTTCTTCTACACGGCTCTGGTGTTCAACAGTCGTGAGACCGCAGACAACCTGAAGAAGAGCGGCGCCTTTATCCCCGGGATTCGTCCTGGAGACCAGACGGCCAAGCATATTGACAAGATCCTGGCTCGCCTGACCCTGGTCGGTGCGGTCTACATCACGGCGGTCTGTTTGCTGCCTGAGTTCCTGGTGCTGAAGTACAACGTTCCGTTCTACTTCGGTGGCACGTCCTTGTTGATCATCGTGGTCGTGACGATGGACTTCTGGACTCAGGTGCAGTCGTATGTGATGAGTCAGCAGTACGAGTCGCTGCTGAAGAAGGCGAACTTCAAAGCCAGCTGAGAAGCCGGTTCAATTTGATTAACAACATTCCTCTTGGAACAGGAAACGTGGGCAGGGCATGGCGAAAGACGACGTCATTCAAATGCAGGGCGAGATTCTTGAGAACCTCCCCAACGCCACGTTCCGAGTCAAGCTGGAAAATGGGCATGTCGTCCTCGGACACATCTCCGGCAAGATGCGTATGCATTACATCCGCATCTTGCCTGGTGACAAAGTGACTGTGGAGCTGACGCCCTACGATTTGAGTCGTGCTCGCATCGTATTCCGGGCGAAGTGAGCTTTTGAATACCCCCGGGGACGCGCGCAGCGCTAAAGAGTAGGTCAAGGAGCAGACCATGAAAGTTTCGGCATCCGTCAAGCAAATGTGCCGCAATTGCAAGATCATCCGTCGCAAGGGCGTGGTGCGTGTGATCTGTACCGATCCGCGCCACAAGCAGCGTCAAGGCTGATTGCAGCACGACTAATAGCGAGAGAGAACGCACATGGCACGTATTGCTGGTATCAACATTCCGCCGCAAAAGCACACCGAGATCGGTCTGACCTCGATCTACGGCATTGGCCGTACGACCGCGCAGAAGATCTGCACCGCTTGCGGTATTCCGTTCGACAAGAAGGTCAAGGACCTCACCGACGCTGATCTGGAAAAGATCCGTGAAGCCGTGGGCGCCATGACCATCGAAGGCGATCTGCGCCGCGAGATGTCGATCAACATCAAGCGCTTGATGGACCTGGGTTGCTACCGCGGTTTCCGTCATCGCCGTGGTCTGCCGATGCGCGGCCAGCGTACCCGTACGAATGCCCGCACCCGCAAGGGTCCGCGCAAGTCGGCGGCTACCGGCAAGAAGTGATCTCGCGGCAACCGTACTGAAAGAAGGTCAATATGGCAAAAGCACCTAATAACTCGGCTGCCCAGCGCGTTCGCAAGAAGGTCCGCAAGAACGTGGCCGACGGCGTTGCCCACGTGCACGCCTCGTTCAACAACACCATCATCACCATCACCGACCGTCAAGGCGGCGCTCTGAGCTGGGCCTCCTCCGGTGGCCAGGGCTTCAAGGGCTCGCGCAAGTCGACGCCTTTCGCTGCCCAGGTGGCTGCTGAGGTTGCTGGCCGCGCCGCTCAAGAGCAAGGCATCAAGAACCTGGACGTCAAGATCAAGGGCCCCGGCCCCGGCCGTGAGTCGTCGGTGCGCGCACTGGCTGCTCTGGGCATCCGTATCAACTCGATCTCGGACGTGACCCCCGTTCCGCACAACGGCTGCCGCCCGCAGAAGCGTCGCCGCATCTAAGCTTCGATTCAAACCGAAGTTTGTGCGATAATCGCTAGTTCGATTACCCAGCCGGCTGGTGCTTTTAGCGCCAGCCGGCCGTTTTGCTGAGATGCTGGTTCGGTGCCTTTAGGCGCTTGGTCAGCACTCGACGGCGGCAACGCCGGTTTCCCAGAGGTCTTGTGATCTCTATAAGCCCACCGTCCGAGCCCATGACAACACCGGCCGGACTCGCGCTTCATACGCTCAGCAATGGGCCTTGATGCGTCAGATTGAACAAGGACACTCAAAGTGGCACGTTACCTCGGCCCGAAGGCCAAACTTTCCCGCCGCGAAGGCACCGACCTGTTCCTGAAGAGCGCCCGCCGCGCCATCAGCGACAAGGCCAAGTTCGACAGCAAGCCGGGCCAGCATGGCCGCACCTCGGGCCAGCGCACCAGCGACTTCGGCCTGCAACTGCGTGAAAAGCAGAAGGTCAAGCGCATGTACGGCGTGCTGGAGCGTCAGTTCCGCCGCTACTTCGCCGAAGCCGAGCGCCGCAAGGGCTCGACCGGCGTGAACCTGCTGCAACTGCTGGAATCGCGTCTGGACAATGTGGTCTACCGCATGGGCTTCGGTTCGACCCGTGCCGAAGCACGTCAGCTGGTTTCCCACAAGGGCATCACCGTGAACGGCGAAGTCGTGAACATCGCCTCCTACCTGGTGAAGGCCGGTGACGTGGTCGCTGTGCGTGAGAAGGCCAAGAAGCAGCTGCGCGTGCTGGACGCGTTCAAGCTGGCCGAGTCCGTGGGCATGCCCGCCTGGGTTCAGGTCGACGGCAGCAAGCTGGAAGGCATCTTCAAGAAGACGCCGGACCGCGATGAGTTCGGCGCCGAAATCAACGAATCGCTGATCGTTGAGTTGTACTCGCGTTAATCGTGAAGTCCCGGCCGGGCGGCCCCATATGGGCCCGCTCGGCTTTGCCGTTTTCCTCGTCCGGGCGCGGGCTGTTTGTGCTGCGCCTGGTTGGTCCCTCAGCCTTATCGGTGTAACGAACCGAGGGTATTGAAAGAAAGACCTCATGCAAACCAATCTGCTCAAACCCAAGTCCATCAATGTGGAGCCCCTGGGCGGTCATCGCGCCAAGGTCACTCTGGAGCCGTTCGAACGCGGTTATGGCCACACCCTGGGCAACGCCCTGCGCCGTGTGCTGCTGTCCTCGATGGTGGGTTATGCGCCGACGGAAGTGACGATTGCCGGCGTGCTGCACGAGTACTCGGCCATCGACGGCGTGCAAGAGGACGTGGTTCACATCATGCTGAACCTCAAGGGCGTGGTCTTCCGTCTGCATAACCGCGAGGAAGTCACCCTGGTCCTGCGCAAGGAAGGTGAAGGCCCGGTCACGGCCGCCGACATCCAGACCCCGCACGACGTCGAGATCATCAATCCCGAGCACGTGATCGCCCATCTGTCGCAAGGCGGCAAGCTGGACATGCAGATCAAGGTCGAGAAGGGCCGTGGCTATGTGCCCGGCAATATGCGCCGCTACGGCGACGAGCCGACCAAGAGCATCGGCCGCATCGTTCTGGATGCGTCGTTCTCGCCGGTCAAGCGCGTCAGCTACGCCGTGGAGAATGCCCGCGTCGAGCAGCGTACCGACCTGGACAAGCTGGTCATGGAGATCGAAACCAACGGCGCCATCTCGCCCGAGGAAGCGATCCGCGCCTCCGCCAAGATCCTGGTTGAGCAACTGGCCGTCTTCGCCCAGCTGCAAGGCACCGATCTGGTGGACGCTTTCGACCAGCCGGCCCAGCGCTCCAGCAGCTTCGATCCTATCCTGCTGCGCCCGGTCGACGAGCTCGAGCTCACCGTGCGCTCGGCCAACTGCCTGAAGGCCGAGAACATCTACTACATCGGTGACCTGATCCAGCGTACCGAGACCGAGCTGCTCAAGACCCCCAACCTGGGTCGCAAGTCGCTCAACGAAATCAAGGAAGTGCTGGCTTCGCGTGGTCTGACTCTGGGCGCCCGCCTGGAAAACTGGCCGCCGCAAGGTCTGGACAAGCGTTGATTTTTTGAAGAGAGAAGGGTGGCGCGTTGACAAACGCCACCCGGTGCACCCGGCAGTACCTGATCCGGCTGCCGGTCATTACATAGTAGGAAAGGAAAAGCACCATGCGTCATCGTAACGGTCCCCGTAAGCTCAACCGCACCAGCTCGCATCGCGCCGCGATGCTGCGCAATATGGCCGTGTCGCTGCTGCAGCACGAAGCCATCAAGACCACGGTCCCCAAGGCCAAGGAACTGCGCAAGGTTGTCGAGCCCCTGATCACCCTGGCCAAGGTCCCGACCCTGGCCAACCGTCGCCTGGCCTTCGACCGCCTGCGTGACCGCGACATCGTCACCAAGCTCTTCAACGAGCTGGGCCCGCGTTTCCAGACCCGTCCGGGCGGCTACACCCGCATCCTGAAGATGGGCTTCCGCGTGGGCGACAACGCGCCGATGGCCTATGTCGAGCTGGTGGACCGCGCTGAAGAAGCCGCCCCGGCCGCCGAAGCCGCTGCCGAGTAATCGACAGAACGCGATCGAGTCCTTGCCCACCGTGGCAGCGACTCTTCTCGCTTGAAAGGCCAGCCACAAAAGGCTGGCCTTTTTCATTGCGCACCGCCGCATCGGAAACTGGCCAACGTCATTTTCCTGTGCTATACTGCTAGCTTCAGTCGCGGGGTGGAGCAGTCTGGTAGCTCGTTGGGCTCATAACCCAAAGGTCGTAGGTTCAAATCCTGCCCCCGCAACCAGAACATCATGGAAAGCCGCTTGCCAGTGAGCGGCTTTTTTGTCGGCGTAGCGCCGCCGACGTGAAACAAGAACAGGCGCGGGGTGGAGCAGTCTGGTAGCTCGTTGGGCTCATAACCCAAAGGTCGTAGGTTCAAATCCTGCCCCCGCAACCAACAAGTCGCAGCCGCATAAGGCTGTGCCAATCAAGCCAACCCAAGCGGTTGGCTTTTTTGTTGGCGAAAGCCTTGCTGCGCGTTGCGGCGGTGTTCAGGCCGGAGCCGACTTCCGCTTGGATCAGGGCGCGGCGCCTACCAGCGTCTGCAGCAGTTGTGGGATGTGTGCTGCGGCCACGGCGGGCGCGAACAGCCAGCCTTGCAGCTCGTCGCAGCCTTCGGCCTGCAGGAAGCGCCGCTGGGCGTCGGTCTCGACGCCCTCGCCAACCACCCGCATGCCCAAGGTCTTGGTCAGGCCGATCACCGCACGCGTCAGCACCGCATCGCGGGCATGGGTGCACGCGCCCTGAACAAAGCTTCGATCCATCTTGATGCGATGTACCGGCAGGTCACGCAGCTGGCCCAGTGAAGAATGGCCCATGCCGAAGTCGTCCAGGGCCAGTTGCACGCCGAGGCGTGCGACTTCTTCAAGCAAGGCCTTGGCCTGCAGACCATCGCCCATGGCCACGCTTTCGGTGATCTCGAGCTCCAGCAAGGCGGGGGGAATGCGCCATTGCTGCAGCAACTCAGCCAGATGCGACGCAAAGCGCGGCAAGCGCAGCTGATGCGCCGAGACATTGACGGCCACACGCAGCGCCAGGCCTTGGTCCAGCCAGCTGCGCAGCTGCCGGCAGGCCTCGTTGAGCACCCAGTCGCCCAGGGGCAGGATCAGGCCGCAGCGCTCTGCCACCGGGATGAAACGGGCGGGAGACACCATGCCCAGCTGTGCGTCCTGCCAGCGTGCCAAGGCTTCCACACCCAGTACGCGGCCGCTACGTGCACAGAGCTGGGGTTGGTAGTGAAGCTGCAGCCCGCCGTGACGCAGCGCTAGCTGCAGGCGGCCCTGAAGCAGGCTGCGCTCCGCCAGCTCCGCGGCCATGCGGCCGTCGAACACCCGGTAGGTGCCGCGACCCGCGTCCTTGGCCTGGTACATGGCCATGTCGGCATGCCGCATCAGCATGTCGGCACTGTTCCCGTCCCCCGGGCCGAAGACGATGCCGATGCTGGCGCCGGGCGAGATTTCGTGGTGGCCCAGCTGCCAGGGTTTCGCGATGCTGACCAGGAGTTTTTCCGCGACCCGCAAGGTGTCGGGCGCATGGGTTTGGTCCGGCAGCAGCACCGCAAACTCGTCGCCGCCGAGGCGGGCCAGCGCGTCGGAGCTGCGCAGCTCGCTTCGCATGCGCGACGCCATGTCCTGCAGCAGCCGGTCTCCCACATGGTGCCCGTGGCCATCGTTGACCGATTTGAAGTCGTCCAGATCGATCAGCAGCAGCGCCATGGATCGCTGGCTGCGCTGCGCCTGGGCGAGCGCCTGACTCAGCAGCTGATGAAACAAGGGGCGGTTGTGCAGGCCCGTGAGCTCATCGTGCGTGGCCAGGTAGTCGTTGCGCTGATGCAGGGTGTGCAGCTCGCTGAGATCGTGAATCACGGCCAGGGCCAGGCGCTCGCCCTCGGTCTCGAACAGGCCCAGCGAGATGTCCACGGGCAGCTGGCTGCCATCGGCGCGGCGCAGGCTGAGCCGGCTCACGCTGCCCATGGGGCGCTGCCGGGGCTGTTGAAAGAACTGCTGCAGATGCGCGCCATGGCGGCCGCTGGCGCCGATGGGCAGCAGCACATCCAGGGCGCGGCCATGCAGGGCGGACGGATCCAGGCCGCAGAGCCTGTGCATCGCCTCGTTGGCGCCACGGATGTGGCCTTGTTCATCCACCAGCAGCACGCCGTCGGGAATCAGATCCAGCCATGGCTGCCAGCCGTCCGGGCTGCGGACCGGCGGACACCGGGTCTCAGCCCCCCCGGAAGACATCGATGGCACGGCTCAGACTGTCCACCCCGCCGCGCAGGCTGCTCGCCGCCGCGCTGGACTGCTCGGCCATGGCGCTGTTCTGCTGGGTCATGTGGTCCAGTGCCTCGATGCGGCCCAGCATCTGTTCGATGCCCTGGGCCTGCTCGCCTGTCGCCAGTCTGATGCCGCCGATCAGTCCGGTGACCTGCTGAACCTCCTGCACCAGCTGGTCCATGGACAGCCGTGATCGCTGGACCAGATCGGCGCCGGTCTGCACCCGCTCGGCGCTGTCCTGGATCAGGGCCTTGATCTCGCGCGCCGCCTCCTGGCTTCGCTGCGCAAGTCGGCGCACCTCGGCGGCCACGACCGCAAAGCCCCGACCCGATTCGCCCGCCCGGGCCGCCTCCACGGCGGCATTGAGCGCCAGGATATTGGTCTGGAACGCGATGCCGTCGATCACGCCGATGATCTCGCCGATCTGCTCGCTGGAGCGGCTGATCTGCTGCATATTGCCCTGGACCTGATCCACCAGCTGATTCACCGAGGCGGTGGCCTGTGCCATATGGGCCGCGGCCTCGCCGCCCTGGGCCGCGGTCTGAGCGCAGTGACTCACGCTGGCCGTCAGCTCGGTCAGGGACGAGGCCGCCTCGGCCAGGCTCTGCGATGTCTGCTGCGTCCGCTCGCCCAGGTCGGCATTCGCGGCCGAGAGCTGGGAGGCCACGCTCTGCAGGCCATGGACCTGGGTGCCCACATCGGCCACCAGGGAGCGCACATTCAGCCCGGCCTGATTGATGGCGCGCAGTATCAGCCCGATCTCATCCACCCGGTCCAGACGCACATTGGCATCGAAGTGCCCCGCGGCCACGGCCGTGGCCTGGCGGCTGACCAGGGCCAGCGGCGCGGCGATATGGCGCTGAGCCAGGAAGTCGGCCCCCAGCAGCAGCAGGGCCACGCCGCTCAGGAGCATGGGCCAGGCGCCAGCGGGCACGCCTGCCAGGGCGCACAGCCCCAGCAACCCCAGGCCCAGGCCGGCGACGCCCAGGCGCAGCACGGTGCCCACCGACAGCAGTCGCCCCTGCTCGCGCAGCCGGGGCAGGCCAGGGCGCAGCACCAGACCACGGAACAGCTTGAGTCCCCGAAGGCTTCCGCTGCGCAGCCCGCTGTAGAGCCGCTCGGCGGCCGCCACCTCTTCGCGCGAGGGTTCGGTGCGAACCGAGATATAGCCCCGCAGCTGGCCTGCGCGCACCACCGGCGCCACATTGGCTCTCACCCAGTAGTGATCGCCATCCTGCCGGCGGTTCTTGACCAGCCCCGTCCAGGGCAGGCCGGCCCGCACCGTGGCCCAGAGGTCATGAAAGGCTTGGGGCGGCATGTCCGGATGCCGTACCAGCTTGTGCGGCGAGCCCATCAGGGCCTCGCCGCTATAGCCACTGGCTTCCACAAAGGCGGCATTGGCGTACTGGATGTGACTGTGCACATCCGTGGTCGACATCAGGGTGGCGCCGGCCGGAAAACGGTACTCGCGCTGGCTGACCGAGGGCGGATGCTGATCCATGCTGCGGGCTGCTCCTTCTCACATGCTGCACCCGTCGCGACCTGCTTCCGAGCAGAAGCGTCGCCGGGTTGGAGCTGACTATCGTCAAAAAGGCCGCGGCTTCCATCCGGGGCGATCGCCCCAATCGACCTCTGCTGTGCGCCAGCGCACAGTCAGGATGAAGACCCCGCGGCGATCTGCGCCAGGGCTTGCACATCCAGATGCACGAAGTGGCGATGGCGGCGCCTGACCAGGCCACGCGCCTCGAATTCGCGCCAGGTGCGGTTGATGCTCTCGCGGGTGACGCACAGCAGCTCGGCCAGCATGCCCTGGCTGGGCAGTTGCACGGCCTCCCGAGGCTGAAGCCCGGCCAGCAGCTGCAGGGCGCTGGCCAGGCGCTGCTCCAGTCCGGGCAGGCGCACCAGATGGCTCCACTCGGCCAGGGTCTGCACGGCGCGCCGGCTCTGGCGGCCCATGGTCCAGGGATGCTGGCCGCCCAGCGCATCCAGCTCATGCCAGAGCGATACCGGGAACTCGCAAATGGCCACCGGTGTGAGCGCCTGAACACTCATCAGATTGGACTGCCCCGATGCGGCCGAACGACCCAGCAGATCGCCCTGGCCGATCACGGCGATCGGCTGCTCACGCCCCTCGGGGCCGCGCAGCAGAATGGCCAGCAGCCCCGACTTCACGATGCGCAGGGTGCTGGCCTGCTCGCCCTGTTGCTGCACGCGGCACATGCGCGCAATGCTGCGGGCGCTGACCGAGGGCAGCTCCCGCCCAGGCAGGCGCTGCCGGTAGGCCTGTACCGGGCAATGCGGGGCGATCACACAATGGCCGCAGGGCGTGTCCCTGCCGGCGGAAGCAGTGCGGAAATGGGGCAGCAAGTGACGCAACGCACACGGGCCCGGACCGCTGTGCGATCCCCCGTGTGACTCAGGGCTTGGCCCCCAGGAGCGAGGGCCTTGCGCAAATTCTCACAAAAGCGCCATGGCGGCGCTGTGATGCAGCTCACATGGGGCCCAATTGCCCCACGGGCGTGCGCAGGGCGCCCCCGCCGCCGTGCCGATTCAAATCAGCGTGGCCACGGCCGTGCCCATCTCGGTGGTGCTGGCCCGTCCGCCGAGATCGCGCGTGCGTGGGCCCTGTGCCAGCACGGTCTCGATAGCGCCGAGCATCGCGTCATGAGCCGCACGCTCGCCCAGGAAGTCCAGCATCAGCGCGGCCGACCAGATCATGGCCACCGGGTTGGCGATGTTCTGCCCGTAGATATCCGGTGCCGAGCCGTGCACGGGCTCGAACAGCGAGGGGAAGCGGCGCTCGGGATTGAGGTTGGCCGAGGGCGCGAGGCCGATGGTGCCCGTGGTGGCCGGTCCCAGATCGGACAGGATGTCGCCGAAGAGATTGCTGGCCACCACCACATCGAAGCGCTCGGGTTGAAGCACGAAGCGGGCACTGAGGATGTCGATGTGCTGCTTGTCCACTCGCACACCAGGGAAGTCCTGCCCCACGGCATCGGCCCGTCCATCCCACCAGGGCATGCTGATGGCGATGCCATTGCTCTTGGTGGCCACGGTCAGCTGCTTGCGGGGCCGGCTCTGGGCGCGCTCGAAGGCGTAGCGCAGCACCCGGTCGGTGCCATGCCGCGAGAACACGGACTCCTGGATCACGATCTCGCGCTCCGTGCCCGCGAACATCACGCCGCCCAGATTGGTGTACTCGCCCTCGGTGTTCTCGCGCACCACGAGGTAGTCGATCTCGCCCGGCTTGCGGCCGGCCAGAGGGCAGGGCACGCCCTCGAAGAGACGCACGGGGCGCAGATTGATGTATTGGTCGAATTCGCGGCGAAACTTGAGCAGCGAGCCCCAGAGCGAAACATGGTCGGGCACCGTGGCCGGCCAGCCCACCGCACCGAAGAGAATGGCGTCCTTGTCCGAGAGCCGGGCCTTCCAGTCGTCCGGCATCATCTGGC
This sequence comes from Roseateles asaccharophilus, assembly GCF_004362405.1. GTDB lineage: Bacteria > Pseudomonadota > Gammaproteobacteria > Burkholderiales > Burkholderiaceae_C > Kinneretia > Kinneretia asaccharophila. Next base: position 109,154 of record NZ_SNXE01000009.1, on the reverse strand, counting down.
CATGGGCCGCGTAGTAGTCGCAGCTGGCCCATTCAATGTGTTCCAGTTCCAGCTGGAAGCCGAAACGCTGTGAGGCCGCCTGCAGGGCGCGCAGGCCCTCGGGCATCACTTCCTTGCCAATGCCATCGCCGGGGATCACGGCGATCTTGTAGCTTCTGCTCATCGGGTGTCTCGTCAAAATCAATCGGGCTTGCCTGGCCCGCAGCGCCCAGCGCCGTCAGCGGGTCTTGCTGACGATACCTGTTTCCGGAGCGCACATCATGCGGCCCATGCGCTGTGCGCCCAGCCGGCTGTTCCTAGAATCCCGGCCGTCTCTCCACTGCTTCAACGTTGCGATGCCTTCCCTCAATTGCCTGTCCGCCCTGGGGCTTGCCCTGCTGCTGAGTGCTTGTGCCCAGACGCCACCGAGGCCCGCGGAACAGGCCGGCGATGTGCAAGACCCGGCGCTCGCCGCTGTCTTTGGCGGCTGTCGCGATGTGAAGCCCCAGCCCGAGACGCTGGCCGGGGCGCGCAGCTTCACCTATGCGCGGGCCGCGGGCCGCAGTCTTCGCGTGCATGTGTTCGAGCCCGCGCCACAGCCCGGTGCCGCCCAGCCCGGCCTGCGCCCGGCCGTGCTCTTCTTCTTTGGTGGCGGTTGGCGCGCCGGCCGGGTGGAGTCCTTCGAGCGGCAAGCCCGCGCCTTTGTGCAGTCTGGCTATGTGGCCCTGCTGGCCGACTACCGCGTCAAATGCCGTGATGGCAGCACGCCCCTGGATTCCCTGGAGGACGCCGTTGCGGCTTATGCGTGGTTGCGCGATCAGGCCTTGCAACTGGGTGTGGACCGCGATCGCATCGTGCTGGCCGGTGGTTCGGCTGGCGGCCATCTGGCCCTGGCCACCGCTCAGAAGGCCGTGCTCCGTGGCGAGCAGCCGGCGGCCTTGTGGTTGCTGAATCCGGCCGTGGACCTGGTGGGGCCTGCGCCCTGGTATCTGAAGCCGGTGGCGCTCTCCATCTCCCCCAGCCAGCTGCCGGTCTGGGATTTGCCGCCCACCTTGATCCAGCACGGGGAAGCCGATGTGGTCGTGCCGATTGCCAGTGTCCAGGCTTTCTGCGAGCGCGCACGGGCGCGTGACCGCGTCTGTGAGTTGCAGCGCTATCCGGGCCTGGGGCACAGCTTCTATCACCGCCGCACGCCGGAGCCGGCACTGCAAGGTCGCTCGGCCTACGAGGACACCTTGGCCCGAGCCTTTGACTTTCTGGCCGTACACGGCCTGCCGGGCGCTGATCAGGGCTGGCGGTAGACCAGCACCTTGAGCGCGCGCTCCGGCGCCACATCGGCAAACACCGGCGGATTGGCCAGGCGCTCCACGAAGACCAGGCCCGGCGCCTCGCGCGCCACGCCCTCGCGCAGGAACTCGCTGTCCAGCTTGGGCGAGTTCAGGCAGATCAGGGCGTGGCCGCCGGGTGCCAGCAGCTCGGGCAGGCGGCGCAGCAGGCGGGGATAGTCCTTGGTGTCGATGAAGCTGCCCTTCTGGTAGCTGGGCGGATCCATGATGACCAGCTCATAGGGCCCGCTGCGGCGGATCTTGCCCCAGGAGCTGAAGATGTCATGCGCCAGGAACTGCGCGCCCGCTAGGCCGTTGAGCTGGTGGTTGCGGCGTCCGCTCTCCAGCGCGCCGCGTGCCATGTCGTAGTTGAAGACCTGGGCCGCGCCGCCCTGCAGGGCCGCCACCGAGAAGGCGCAGCTGTAGGCGAAGAGGTTCAGCACCTTGCCGCCCGGCTGAGCCCGCGCCCAGTCGCGCACCCAGCGCCGGCCCTCGGCCATGTCCAGGAAGAGGCCATGGTTCTGCCCCCGCATCAGGTGCACGCCGTAGCGCGCGCCGGCTTCCTCCACCACATGGGGCTCGGGCACCTGGCCGCTCATCAGGCGGTTGCTGGCGCCGGCCTCGTCGCGGCATTGGTAGACCCAGCTCAGCGGCTCGCCCGGTGCGATCTCGGCCCAGCGCGCCGCCAGGGCCGCGCCGATGCGCGCGAGGGCCTCCTCGTCCATCGGGGCGAAGCTGGTCAGCAGCCACACGGGTGGATAGCAGTCCAGGGTCCAGGCCTCGCAGCCCGGATGCAGACCGCCGCGGCCATGGAAGTGGCGGCCGGCTTCACGCGGGTGGGGCAGGGTGGCAATGGTGTCAAGCAGGGCTTGCATGGGCGGTGGCTGTGCGCAATGGGGGCGACAGTGTAGGGGGCCCGTCCCGCCCGGCATCTGCTAGCGTGAGGGGCCGCAAGAGGAAAGCCCGCATGCCCCTGTTCGCCGCCAATCTCAGCCTGATGTACACCGAGCACCCCTTTGTGGCGCGTTTTGCCGCTGCGGCGCGCGATGGCTTTCGGGCGGTGGAGTACCTCTTCCCCTATGAACATGAGGCGGCGCTGCTGGCGCGCGAGCTGCGTGAGCATGGATTGCGCCAGGTCCTGTTCAACGCGCCCCCTGGGGACTTTGCCGCGGGCGAGCGCGGTCTGGCCTGCCTGCCCGGGCGGGAGGCCGAGTTCCGTGCGGGCCTGCTCCATCAGGCCCTGCCCTATGCGCAGGACCTGGACTGTCCGCGCATCCATGTGATGGCCGGCCTGGCGCCCCAGGGTGTGGCGCGCGCGCGCCTACGCGAGACCTATCTGGAGAACCTGGCCTGGGCGGCCGACCAGGCCCGCGCTGCCGGCCGCGAGCTGCTGATCGAACCCATCAACACCCGCGACATGCCGGGCTACTTTCTCAACCGCCAGGAGGAGGCTCACGCCATCGTGGCCGAGCTCAAGCGCCCCAACCTCAAGGTGCAGATGGACCTCTACCACTGCCAGATCGTCGAGGGGGACCTGGCCAGCAAGCTGAGTCAATACATCCCTGGCGGGCGGGTGGCGCACATCCAGATCGCCGGCGTGCCCGAGCGCCATGAGCCGGATCGGGGCGAGCTCAACCACGCCTATCTGCTGGCCCTGCTGGACGAGCTGGGCTATGCCGGCCATGTGGGCTGCGAGTACCGGCCCGGCCAGGCCGACACCTCGGCGGGCCTGGCATGGTTCGAGCCCTACCGGGCCACCCAGCGCTGAAGGAATGCCCATGCCTGCCGACGCCTGCGAAGTTCCCAGCAATCTGATCGACGGCCGGCCTCTGCCCGCGGAGTCCGGCCAGACGCTCCCGGTGCTGGACCCCGCCGATGGCCAGGTCTTCACCCGGCTGCCGCGCAGCGATGCGCGCGATGTGGACGCCGCGGTGGCGGCCGCGCGTCGCGCCTTCCACGGCCCCTGGGGTCGGGCCACGGCCGCCGAGCGCGGCCGCGTGCTCAGCCGGCTCGCAGCCCTGATCCTGCAGCAGCACGAGGCCTTGGCCCAGCTGGAGTGCCGCGACACCGGCAAGCCCATCCAGCAGGCCCGGGCCGACATCACGGCCTGCGCCCGCTACTTCGAGTACTACGGCGGCGCGGCCGACAAGCTGCATGGCGAGAGCATTCCCTATGCGGCCGGCAGCACCGTGATCGCGCTGCGCGTGCCGCATGGCGTGACCGGCCACATCATTCCCTGGAACTACCCGGCCCAGATCTTCGGCCGCTCGGTGGGCGGGGCCCTGGCCGCCGGCAATGCCTGCGTGGTCAAGCCGGCCGAGGACGCCTGCCTCACGCCCTTGCGCATCGCCGCCCTGGCCCTGGAGGCCGGCCTGCCGCCGGGCGCGCTGAACATGGTCTGCGGCCTGGGCGTGGAAGCCGGCGCGGCCCTGGCCGCGCACCCGGGCATCAACCACATCTCCTTCACCGGCTCGCCTGGCACCGGCACGGCCGTGGCCCAGGCGGCGGCGCTCAACCATGTGCCGGTGACGCTGGAGCTGGGTGGCAAGTCGCCCCAGATCCTGTTTGCCGATGCCGATCTGGACCTGGCCCTGCCCGTGCTGCTCAACGCCATCGTGCAGAACGCCGGCCAGACCTGCGCGGCCGGCAGCCGGGTGCTGATCGAACGCCGCATCTATGCCCAGGTGATGGAGGCGCTGGCCGCGCGCTTCGCGGCCCTGCGCACCGGCCCCGGTCTGGCGGGCCTGGACTGTGGCCCGCTGATTAATGCGCGCCAGCTGGCGCGGGTGCAGGCCCTGGTGGAGGGCGGTCTGGCCGATGGCATCCAGGCCGTGGCCCGGGCTCAGCTCGCCCCCGAGGCGCCGGCCGGGGGCTTCTACTTTGCGCCCCTGCTGCTGGACGGCGTGCCGCCCGATCACGCCATCGCCCAGCAGGAGCTCTTCGGCCCGGTGCTGGCGGCCTTTGCCTTTGACAGCGAGGAAGAGGCCATCGCCCTGGCCAATGGCACGCCCTACGGCTTGACCGCCGCCGTCTGGACCCGTGACGGCGCGCGTCAGCTGCGCTGCGCCCATGCCATCGAGGCCGGCCAGGTCTTCATCAACAACTACGGCGCCGGCGGCGGCATCGAGCTGCCCTTCGGCGGCATGAAGCATTCGGGCTACGGACGCGAGAAGGCCTTCGAGGGCCTGCGCAGCTTCACCACCATCAAGACCATTGCCATCTCGCATGGCTAAGGAGAGCACCCCCATGACAGCGAAGAATCTGCAGGACCGCGTGGCCATCGTGACCGGCGCGGGTAGCGGCTTTGGCGAAGGCATCGCCAAGCTTATGGCCGAGCGTGGCGCCAAGGTGGTGGTGGCCGATATCCGGCTGGAGGCGGCGCAAGCCGTGGCCCAGGCCATCCAGGCCGCGGGCGGCCAGGCCATCGCGGTGGGGGCGGACGTGACGCGCAACGAGTCGGTGGGCGCCATGGTGGCGGCCGCGGTGGAAGCCTTCGGCGGCCTGGACATCCTGGTCAACAACGCCGGCACCACGCACAAGAACCGGCCCATGCTGGAGGTGGACGAAGCCACCTTCGACCGCGTCTATGCCACCAATGTGAAGAGCATCTATCTGGGCGCGGTGCATGCCGTGCCGCAGTTCCGCAAGCAGGCGGCGGCCGGGCGCCGCGGCGGGGTGATCATCAATATCGCCTCCACCGCGGGCGTGCGGCCGCGCCCGGGCCTGAGCTGGTACAACGGCAGCAAGGGCGCGGCCGTCAATCTCACCAAGGGCATGGCGGTGGAGCTGGCGCCCGAGGGCATACGCGTGAACGCGGTCAATCCGGTGATGGGGGTCACCGGCCTGATCCAGGACTTTCTGCCCGGCGAGGACAGCGAAGCCACCCGCGCCAAGATCATCGCCACCATTCCCCTGGGGCGCCTGTCCACGCCCCTGGATGTGGCGCGTGCCGCGGCCTTCCTGGCCAGCGATGAGGCCGAATTCATCACCGGCGTGGCCCTCGAGGTGGACGGCGGGCGCTGCATCTGAGCCCGCAGGGCCCGCCCGCGCCGCTCAGCCGCGTGGGTAGAGGATCATCTGCGTGCAGCGGAACAGGGCCAGGGTCTTGCCGCTGTCGCGGTGGGTGACCACGGCGTCCCAGACCTGGGTCGTGCGGCCGCCGTGATAGAGCGTGGCCACCACCTCCACCACGCCCTCGCGCGCCGTGCCCAGGTGGTTGGACTTGAGCTCGATGGTGGTGAAGCTCTGCGCGCCATCGGGCAGGCTGGCCATGCAGCCATAGCCGCAGGCCGTGTCGGCCAGCGTGACCACGCTGCCGGCATGCAGATAGCCATTGGGCGCCATCAGGTGTGGCGCCACGGCGAGTTCGGCCCGCGCCTCGCCAGCGGCGAGATGCTGGACCACGATGCCCAGGTGGCCGGGCAGGCTGGCATCGTGACGGGCTTGGAATTCGGGGGCGAGCAAGGTCATGGGGGGAGCGCGGTGTTGGGCGGAGCCGGCATTGTGCCGCGCAGCGCGAGGGGGCCTACACCCCTACCGGACGGGGCGCAACGCGTCTGATCGATACTTGCGGTTTTCCATTCACTACTGGCTGGCTGCGAGGGGTGACGACCTCATGAGGGTTGCCGCATCGGCGCCTGTGCCACTTCCTGATCCCGATGAGCTTCTTGCAAAGAATCATGTGCTGGCTGGCCCTGGCCTGCCTGCCCCCCGCCGCGACCGCCCTGGGGGGCGCCGTCGTGACGACCGAGCAGGTGCGCGCCGAACTCGTGGCCCAGGCGAGCGAGGGCATCGAGCCCGGCAAGCCGGTCTGGCTGGGCCTGCTGGTCCGTCACCAGCCGCACTGGCACACCTACTGGAAGAACCCCGGCGACTCCGGCCTGCCCACGGTGCTGAGCTGGGAGCTGCCCCCGGGCGTGACGGCCGGCGAGATCCAGTGGCCCGTGCCGCAGCGCCTGCCCGTGGGGCCGCTGGTGAACTACGGCTACGAGGGCGAGCTGCTGCTGCCCGTGCCGCTGACGGTGAGCCCCGAGTTCAAGGGCGAGACCCTGGTGGTCAAGCTGCGCGCGGACTGGCTGGTGTGCAAGGAGGTCTGCATCCCCGAGTCGGGCGAGTTCACGCTCAAGCTGCCCGTGGCGGCCGCCACCGCGGCGCATGCGGCGCTGTTCGAGCGCAGCCGCCTGGCCCAGCCGCGCGATGTGCCGGCCGCTCGCGCCGAGAGCCGGCTGGAGGCGTCCGGTCTGCAGCTCAGCCTTGAGGGCCTGCCCGCCGATTGGCAGGGCAAGAGCCTGCAGGTCTTTCCCGAGGCGGCCGGTGTCTTCGATCACGCGGCGGCCCCCCAGCAGCGCTGGGACGGGGCCAAGCTGCTCCTGACGCTGCCAATCTCCGCCCAGCGCAGCGAGGGCCCGGCTCAGCTGGCCCTGGTGCTGCGCCAGGAGGGCAGTGCGCCCGAGCAGGGCGGGCTGCGGCTGAGCGTGGCGGCCCCGGCCTGGCCGGCCCTACCGGGAGCGGCGCCGGCCCCGGCCCTGCAGCCCGTGGAGGCCGACGCCGGCGGTGCTGCTGGCACCTCCTCCCTGCCGCTGGCCCTGCTGCTGGCCTTTGGCGGCGGCTTGCTGCTGAATCTGATGCCCTGCGTGTTCCCGGTGCTCTCGCTCAAGGTGCTGGGCTTTGCGCAGCATGCCCAGGACCGCCGCCAGCTGCTCGGCGGTGGCCTGGCCTATACCGCGGGTGTGTTGCTGAGCTTTCTGGCCCTGGCCGGGCTGCTGCTGGCACTGCGGGCCGGGGGCGCCCAGCTGGGCTGGGGCTTCCAGCTGCAGTCGCCGGGCTTTGTGGCGGCCCTGGCCCTGCTTTTTGGCGTGATCGGTCTGAATCTGCTCGGGGTGTTCGAGTTCCGCAGCGTGCTGCCGGGCAATCTGGCTGGGCTGCGCCTGTCCCACCCCTTGCTGGACCATGGTCTGACCGGCGTCTTGGCCGTGGTCGTGGCTTCGCCCTGCACGGCGCCCTTCATGGGGGCGGCCCTGGGTGCGGCGCTCACCCTGCCGGCCCTGGGGGCCCTGTCCATCTTCGCGGCCCTGGGCCTGGGCATGGCGGTGCCCTATCTGGCGGCCTGCCTGTGGCCGGGTCTGGCGCGCCTGCTGCCCCGCCCGGGCGTTTGGATGAAGCACTTCAAGATCCTGATGGCCTTTCCCATGTTCGCCACCGTGCTGTGGCTGCTGTGGGTGCTGGGTCAGCAGGTGGGCATCGACGGCGCCGTGGCCCTGCTGGGCCTGCTGCTGGCCCTGGCCCTGGCGGCCTGGGTGTTCGGCGCACCGGACCTGAAGCCGCGCGGCCGCACCGTGCTGGGCGCCATCGCCCTGGTCGTGCTGGCCGCCACCGCGCTCTGGGCCTGGCCCGCGCTGCGCGAGGCGCCGCCCGCCAGCGCCGTGCAGGCCGAGGCTGGCCCCGGCTGGCAGCCTTGGTCCGCCGACAAGGTGGCCCAGGCTCAGGCCGAGGGGCGCACCGTGCTGGTGGACTTCACGGCCGCCTGGTGTGTGACCTGCCAGTTCAACAAGCGCGGCGCCCTGGCGGACGCCCAGCTGCTGGCCGACTTGGAGTCCCGCAAGGTGCTGCTGCTGCGCGCCGACTGGACCCGCCGTGATGCGGCCATCAGCCAGGAGATCAACCGCCTGGGGCGCAGCGGTGTGCCGGTCTATGCCGTCTATCGCCCGGGAGCCGGCGCGCCGGAACTGCTGCCCGAGATCCTCAGCGTCAAGCTGCTGCGCGAGGCGCTGCTGCCCTAGGTCCAAAGGCTGCAGCCTTGCAGCCTTTGCGGCGCCGAAATGAAAACGGCCGGGCATGCAGCCCGGCCGTTGTTGTTTCTGACAGGCGCTGTCAGCCCTTGTTCTCGGGCGCCGGGCGTGGGGCGCGCGGCTTGCCCTGGCGGGCGCCACCCCCACCGCCTTCACGGCGCGGGGGGCGCTGGCCGCCGTCGCGGCGCGCACCCTCGCCACGGCCCTCACCACGGCGCTCATGCGGGCCGCGGCGCTGCTCGCCCTGGGGCTGGGCGGCGCGGCGGATGCGGTCTTCCTCGATCTCCTTGCGGGCGATTTCCAGCAGGCCGTCCAGTTCCTCGTCCTTCACGCCCTTGAGCGCGCAGAAATTGGCACGGGTCAGGGTGGTGTGCTCGAAGTCGCGCAGCAGATTGGCGCGCTGGCGGCGCTCCTGCTGCTCCTGAGCGCGGCGCTCCTCGGCCAGGCCGCGGCGGCGGGCCAGCTCGGTGGCGGCGGCCTCGCGGTGTTCGTCGCTGAGCTCACCGGCCGGCTGGCCGTCGAGATCAAAGCGTTGCTTGGCCTTGCTCAGGGCCACCAGATAGCCGGTACCGCCGGTGTAGCGACGCAGCACGGCCGAGAGCAGGGGTTTGCTGAACTGACCCGGAGCACGCTCCTGGATGTCGGCCTGGATGCGCAGCTTCAGCGGCTTGGGCGGACCGTCGAACAAGGCCGGAAACAGGGCCTTGAGTTGCTGCAGGGCGGCGGCTGGGCTCAGATCCTGGGGGGCGACCTGAGCGGGAGCGCCGGTGGGGGTGGGGGACGACATAGGCAGGAGGGCGGCTCTTGGCCGCCGCGCTTGAGAAGATGGAAAGCCTCGATTGTGCCTAGGCCGCGGGGGGCGAGGCAAACCCGTCGGCGCAGCAGACGCGATTGCGGCCCTCGCGCTTGGCGCGGTAGAGCTGCGTATCGGCCTCCTGCAGGCCTTGCTCCAGGCTGCTGTGGCGGCTCAGATCGGCCAACCCCACGCTGGTGGTGATGGCAAGACCGGGCGCCAGGGTGGACCAATCATGGCGTTCCACGGCCAGGCGCAGACGCTCGCAGATCTGCCGCGCCGCCTCGGGCGTCACGGCGTCCAGCGCGATCAGGAATTCCTCGCCGCCATAACGCGCCGCGAGGTCCTGGCTGCGGCAATGTGCCTGGAGCAGGGCCGCCAGCTGGCGCAGGGCTTGATCGCCCACGGCATGTGAGTGCCGGTCGTTGACGGACTTGAAATGGTCCAGGTCGATGAGGGCAACGCACAGGGGCAGGTCCGCCGCACGGGCGGCCTGATGCCGCAGCGCCAGCTCGGTATCGAGCCGGCGCCGGTTGGCCAGGCCGGTGAGCGGGTCCTGCAGCGCATCGCGGCCCAGCGCCTCGGCCCGACGGGCCAGCTCCTCATTGGCCAGCCGCAGCGCGTGAGCCTGCAGGCGCTCGGCGGCGGCCTCGGCCAGGGCATGCTCGGTTTGCAGCCGCACGGCCAGCACGCGGGCACGCAGCTGCGCCTTGTCCAGGGCATGCTCGCTGCGCAGCACATGGAAGCGCTTGTACAGGCGCAGCGCATGGGCATAGTCGCCGGCCTCTTCGGCCAGTTCGGAGGCCAGCTCATAGAGCGCGATCAGCAGGTGCTTGCTGCGAGCCTTCTCGCCGCGCTCCAGGCCCTCGCTGGCGGCGCGGCGTGCCATGTCCAGCTCACCGGCCTCGCGATACATCTGGGCCAGGTATTGGGCGCGCTGCAGGCGCGGGCCTTCATCGCCGCTGGCCTCGGTCAGGCGCAGCTGCTGGCCGAAAGCGACCAGGGCCTCTTCGCGCCGCCCCAGCAGGGCCAGGGCCGCGCCCCGGTTGCTGTGCACCACGATCAGCACTCTTTGCAGTTGGGCCCGCTGCGCGATTTCCAGGGCCATCTCATTCAGGCTCAGCGAGCGCTGCAGCGCATCGCGGGCTTCGGCCTCACGCCCGGCCCGACGCCAGCGCTCGCCCAGGTCGAGTTCGCGTCCCGCGAGATTGGCGTGGGAGATGGCCAGCAGGCGCGTCTGGCCTTGGCTCTGAGCCAGGGCCAAGGCGCGTTGATGCCATTCCAGGGCGGTCTCGGCCTGGTTCAGCTCGCCGTAGACAATGCCCAGCAGGTTGAGGGTGTCAAAAAGCAGCTCGGCGTCTGCGCTCTCGCGGCAGGTGGGCAGGGCGGCCTCGAGTTCCTGCAAGGCCTGGTCGCTGTCGCCGATGCTCCAACACACGCGGGCCGCGGCCAAGCGGGCCCGGGCCAGCAGGACGGGGTCATCCACCTGCTGAGCCAGACCCAAGGCGCTGGTGGCGTGGCTGGCGGCGCTGTCATGCTCACCCCGGCGCTGGGCCACATGCGTGGTCCAGACATGGGCCAGAACCTCGCTCTCCAGAGACCCCGCGGCCCGCGATGCCGCCATCAGGCGCTGGGCGAAGTCCAGGCATAGCGACCAGTTCTCGGCGGAATAGGCGGCGCTGGCCCCGGTCTGAAGCTCCGTAAGCAAGGCCTGGGTGGCGGGGCCATCAAAAGGCGGGGGGCGCATCGACATGGCGGCGCCGATGATAGGGGGCGTGAAAGCGGCCGCCCCGTCTACCCAGCCTCAAAGCGGCTCAAGGTGTGTGATCTTTGGGCTTTGCGCAGCTTGGTTTGCAGACCAGCTCGGTACGTCCCAGCAGACGCACCGATTGCAAGCTGCTGGGCGGACGATGGCGTCCGCACTTGAAGCAGGAGCGCGTGTGGCCGCTGCCCAGAAAAGGCGAACCGCCCAGCTTGCTCGAGTAGCGCAGGCCGTCATCGCTCACGCTGGTGTGGGTATCTTTGCTCATTGGGATCCCTCCGTGAGCCATATTAGGCTGCGCAGATGACAGCGCGCCCCCTCGCTTGCACCGATGCCGGCGTATGTGTGGCGCGAACAGCGCACAATCGCGGCCTGCGCTGAACGAAATCGATGGCAAAACTGTTTTTTCGCTATGCGGCAATGAATGCCGGCAAGTCCACCGCCCTGCTGCAGGTGGCACACAACTACGAGGAGCGCGGCCACCAGGTGCGCATCTTTACCGCCCGCCTGGATGACCGGTATGGCAGCGGCTATGTGACCTCGCGCCTGGGTCCGCAGCGCGTGGCCGAGACCTTTGACGCACAGACCGATTTCCTGGCGACCTTTCTGGAGGCCGGGCAGCTGCGTCCCGGCGTGGCCTGCGTGCTGGTGGACGAGGCGCAGTTCCTCAGCGCGACCCAGGTGCGCGCCCTGCACGAATTGGCGCATCTGCATGGCCTGCCGGCCATCTGCTACGGTTTGCGCACCGACTTTCGAGGCGAGCTGTTTCCCGGCTCGGCCATGCTGCTGGCGCTGGCGGATGAGATGGACGAGATGAAGACCATCTGCGAGTGTGGACGCAAGGCCACGATGAATATGCGGCTGGACGCGTCAATGCGGCGCGTCACTGAGGGCGCGCAGGTGGAAGTGGGGGGCAATGCCCGCTATCGCGCCGTGTGCGGGCGCTGCTTCCGTCAGGGCTGAGGCTGCCCCGAATCCCCTGCGCGAGTGCGCAGGGTGGTGGCTTACTTCTGGTTGAGCTGCTCTTCCAGCTCCTTGCAGCTGGGAGCGCAGACCGGCTGAGACTTGCCCAGCAGCTTGCGCGACTTCAGCATCGCGCGCGGACGGTGCTTGCCGCAGAGGAAGCACGACATGGTGGCCGCCCCGAAGGAGGAGGTCGCCGCGAAGGGCGAACCGGGAGCTTTAGAGCGGTAACGCAGGCCATCTGCTTCGATGGTCGTTTTGGTACTTTCCTTGGCCACGCTGGTCCTGGTGAGTGTGAGATGGAATGCTCGCGGCGAGCCGGGCTGCCGCAACAGCCGATATTTTCGTCGATTCCGGCCGCCACGCCCCGAGGGCCGTATTTTCCACCATGTGGCCCCATGTCGGCACAGGATCTCTACGGACGCCCCCTCTTGGGGGGGCGCAGGCTCAGCAACCGCGAAACTTGGGCGCCCGCTTTTCCTGCCAGGCCTGCACGCCTTCGCTCAGATCCTGTGAGGCATTGGCGCGCGCGATGTCGGCCGCCAGGGCGGCCGCGTCCAGGCGACCGGCGGCAATCGCATTGAGGTGGCGCTTCATGCCCAGCAGGGCCAGCGGGGCTGCGGCCAGCAGCCCTTCGCACAGGGCGTCGCTGGCCTGCTGCAGGCCGGCGGCATCCTCCAGCAATTGGTCCAGAAAGCCACAGTCGCGCATGGCCTGGGCGTCCAGGGTCTGGCCGGCCAGCAGCACCTGCTTGGCCGCGGCCAGGCCCAGACGGTTGACGTAGCGCTCCAGACCGCCGCGGTAGAAGTGCAGGCCGAGTCGGGCCGCCGGCACGAACATCTCGCAGGCGCGGGTGCCCAGACGAAAGTCGCAGGCCAGGGCCAGATCGGTGGCCCCCCCGTAAATCCCGCCCTGGATGGCCGCGATGGTGACGGGGCGCGCGTTCTCCCAGGCCTGGGCCAGGGCTTCGAACAGGGCGCCGGCGTCCACGCCGGGAACGGCATCGATGTGGAAGCCGCTACAAAAGTGGCGCCCTTCGCCCTTCAAGAGCAGGACGCGCACCGCTTGATCCGCTTCGACTTGAGCCAGATGTTGCTCCAGCGTCTGCAGATCGCCCAGCTCCAGGCGGTTGGCCTGACGGGGGCGGCGCAGGGTGATGCAGGCCAGTGGGCCATCAATTTGCAGCGAGGGAGCGTGGGCATCGGGCATGGGCGGAGTCTAGAGGCAGCTCGCCTTGGTAAATTCGACCGACTGGTCGGACGAAAATTTGCGCTTTGTCAATGCGGCCTCGCACTAGGGGCATTCCCGGGGCATTTGTTTAGAGTGGTTTCAAACCCAGAGCGGGCCGCAGAGCCCGCATCCGTTCCTGGAGACAAGCGTTCATGGACTTCACGATAGCGAGCATCCTCGCGCTGGACGGCGTCACCAACGGGGCGATCTATGCCCTGCTGGCGCTGAGTCTGGTGCTGGTTTTTGCGGTCACCCGCATCGTCTTCATCCCCCAGGGGGAGTACGTCGCCTTTGGCGCGCTGACGATGGCCGGACTGCAGTTGGGTCAGACCCCGTTGACGATTTGGTTCTTGCTGGCGATGGCGGTGGTTGTGGCCGGCCTGGACCTCTGGGACGGCTGGCGCGCCGGCCGGCCGCAGCCGCTGAAGGTTTTGCGCGCCGCGCTGCTGCCGCTGGCCATCGGCCTGCTGGCGCTGTGGGCGGCACCGCAGAAGCTGCCCTTGTTCCTGCAGGCGCTGCTGACCCTGGCCATCGTCACGCCCATGGGCCCCCTGGTCTATCGCCTGGCCTACCAGTCGCTGGCGGACGCCTCGGTGCTGGTGCTGCTGATCGTCTCGGTGGGCGTGCATTTCGCGCTGACCGGCCTGGGCCTGGTGTTCTTTGGGGCAGAGGGCTCGCGCAACCCGAGCTTCTGGGATGCGAGCTTCAGCCTGGGGCCGCTGAGCCTGTCCGGCCAGACGCTCATCATCATCGGCACCTCGATCGCGCTGATCGTGATGCTGTGGCTGTTCTTTGAGCACAGCCTCTACGGCAAGGCCTTGCGCGCCACCGCGGTCAACCGCCTGGGGGCGCGCCTGATGGGCATCTCCAGCACGGCCGCCGGCAAGCTCTCCTTCACGATGGCGGCCTTCATCGGTGCGCTGTCCGGTCTGTTGATCAGCACGACGACGACGATCAACTATGACAGCGGCTTCCTGATCGGCCTCAAGGGCTTTGTCGCGGCGGTGTTCGCCGGGCTGGCGAGCTACCCCGGCGCGGCGCTCGGTGCGCTGCTGGTGGGGCTGCTGGAGTCCTTCAGCTCCTTCTGGGCCAGTGCCTTCAAGGAGGTGATCGTGTTCACCTTCATCCTGCCGGTGCTGTTGTGGCGTTCCTTGCGCGATCCGCACAAAGACGAGGAGTGAGCTGAGATGCGCAAGTTGTTCCCTCTGGTGGGCGCTGCCCTGCTGTTCGTCCTGCCCCTGCTGCCGGTGCCGGAGTTCTGGATCACCCAGCTCAACTACATCGGTCTGTTCGCCCTCGTGGCCCTGGGCCTGGTGCTGCTGACCGGTGTCGGCGGCCTGACCTCCTTCGGCCAGGCGGCCTTCGTGGGCCTCGGCGCCTACACCACCGCGGTGCTGAGTACCGCCCATGCGGTCTCGCCCTGGCTGGCTCTGCTGGTGGGGCTCGTGATCACCGCCGTCGTGGCCCTGGTGCTGGCCCTGCTGACCCTGCGCATGTCCGGGCACTACCTGCCGCTGGCCACCATCGCCTGGGCGCTGAGCCTGTACTACCTGATGGGGAATATGGAGTTCCTCGGCAAGTACGACGGCATCCAGGGCTTGCCGGCGCTACAGCTCCTGGGCATCAGCCTGCAGGATGGTCGCGCCATCTACTACCTGATCTGGGTCATCGCCATCCTGGCGGCGCTCGGCGTGCGCAATCTGCTGGACTCACGCCCCGGTCGCGCGATACGTGCGCTCAACGGCGCGACGACGATGGCTGAAGCCATGGGCGTCTCGACCTTTCGCTACAAGGTCGTGATCTTCGTGCTGGCAGCCCTGCTGGCCTCGGTCTCGGGCTGGCTGTTTGCGCATTTCCAGCGCACGGTGAACCCCAGCCCCTTCGCGCTGAAGATGGGCATCGAATACCTGTTCATGGCCGTGGTGGGCGGCGTGGGCACGGTCTGGGGCGCCTTCATCGGCGCTGGTGTGGTCAAGATCATCGAGGACCAGCTCAAGGAGCTGCTGCCGGCCCTGCTGGGCAGCAATGGCAACTTCGAGATCATCGTGCTGGGCGTGGTCCTGGTGCTGATGCTCAAGTACGCACCCAAGGGCCTGTGGCCCTATCTGAGCGGCTTCTTCGCCCGCTGGGTGCCCGAGGCGCGGCGCGAGCGCAACTGGGCCGATGCCGCGCCCCTGGCCGCACGCGACAAGCCCCAGCCCGGCGAGCTGCTGCTGGATGTGGACAAGGTGCGCAAGCAGTTCGGTGGCCTGGTGGCCGTCAACGATGTGAGCTTCCAGATCCGCGCCGGCGAGATCATCGGCCTGATCGGCCCCAACGGCGCGGGCAAGAGCACCACCTTCAACCTCATCTCGGGCGTGCTGCCCCTGAGCAGCGGGGCAGTGAGTTTCCGCGGTCAGGCGGTGGGCGGCCTGGCCTCGCGCGAGATCGCGCGCCGTGGCATGTCGCGCACCTTCCAGCACGTCAAGATGATTCCCGACATGACCGTGCTGGAGAACGTAGCCCTGGGCGGCTATCTGCGCTCACAGAGCAGCACGGCGCGCGCCATGCTGCGCCTGGACCGCGAGGAGGAGAAGCGACTCTTCGCAGAGGCCGAGCGCCAGCTGCAGCGCATCGGCATGGGCGACAAGATGTTCGAGCTGGCCGGCAATCTGGCCCTGGGCCCGCAGCGCCTGATGGAGATCGCGCGCGCCCTGTGTACCGACCCGGCCTTGCTGTTGCTGGACGAGCCCGCCGCCGGCCTGCGCCACAAGGAGAAGCAGGCCCTGGCCGAGGTGCTGCGCCAGCTCAAGCGCGAGGGCATGAGCATCCTGCTGGTGGAGCACGATATGGAGTTCGTGATGGGCCTGACCGACCGCATCGTGGTGATGGAGTTCGGCACCAAGCTGATCGAGGGTACGCCTGCCGAGGTGCAGGCCAGCCCGGCCGTGCGCGCGGCCTATCTGGGAACGGAGCACTGAGATGGCGGATCTGCTGAACGTCAAGGACCTGCGCGCCGGCTATGGCCGGGCCGAGGTGCTGTCGGGTTTGAACCTGCGCCTGCCCGAGGGCGCAGTGGTCACCGTGATTGGCCCCAATGGCGCGGGCAAGAGCACCACGCTCAATGCCCTGATGGGTGTGCTGCCCAGCCGTGGCCAGGTGCAGTTCGCGGGCGAGGACATCGGCGCGCTGAGCCTGGAAGCGCGCGTGATGAAGGGCCTGGCCCTGGTGCCCGAGAAGCGCGAGCTCTTCACCACCATGAGCGTCGAGGACAACCTGGTGCTGGGCGGCTTCAGGCCCATGAAGCTGGGTCAGCGCGACTGGAAGGAGGGCCTGGAGCAGGTCTACCAACTCTTCCCCCGCCTCAAAGAGCGGCGCGAGCAACTGGCCGGCACGCTCTCGGGCGGCGAGCGCCAGATGCTGGCCGTGGGCCGCGCCCTGATGGCCCGCCCCAAGGTGCTGATGCTGGACGAGCCCAGCCTGGGCCTGGCGCCCCTGATCGTCAAGGAGATCTTCCGCATCGTCTCGCGCCTGCGCGAGACCGGCGTGTCCATCCTGCTGATCGAGCAGAACGCCCGTGCCGCGCTGGAGGTCGCCGATTACGGCTATGTGCTGGAGACCGGCGAGATCGGCCTGGAAGGTCCGGCCGCCGAGCTGGCACGCGACCCGCGCGTGATCGAGACCTATCTGGGCGCCGCCCGCAAGGCGGCCTGAACTCAGGCTTTGGCGGGCAGGCCCCAGGCAAAGGGGTCCTCAGGGTCCAAGACCAGTGTGGCGTCCAGGTTGACATAGGCGCGGCCCCGCAGGGTGGGCAAGACCTGCCCCTGCTCGCCCGGCTGATAGCTGGCTTCGAACACGCTGCCGATCACGCTTTCCTGGCGCCAGAGCTGGCCCGGGGCCAGCTTGCCTTCGGCGGCCAGGCAGGCCAGCTTGGCACTGGTGCCGGTACCGCAGGGACTGCGGTCATAGGCCTTGCCGGGACAGAGCACGAAGTTGCGCCCCTGGTTGCCGGGGGCCTGCGGCGGGCCGATGAGCTCGATGTGATCGATTTCGGCGCCTTCTGCACCCGTGATGCCCTGCTCGCGCAGGGCCTGGCGCAGGGACCAGCTCAGCGTTGTGAGGGTCTCGACATGTTCGGGCAGCAGGGCCTCGCCATGGTCCTCGCAAAGAAAGAACCAGTTGCCACCCCAGGCCACATCGCCATGCAGCACGCGCGAGCCTAGGCGCACCGGTACCTGCCGGGCTAGGCGATAGGCCGGCACATTGGCGATGCTGACGCTGCCATCGGCGTGCAGCTCGGCGCTGATGGGGCCTACCGGCGTGTCGATGCGGTGAGTGCCGGGCTGGATGCGGCCCAGATAAGCCAAGGTGGCGATCAGGCCGATGCTGCCGTGACCGCACATGCCCAGATAGCCGACGTTGTTGAAGAAGATCACGCCGGCCACGCTCTCGGGTGACTCGGGCTCGCAGAGCAGGGCGCCCACGATGACATCGGAACCGCGGGGCTCATTCACCACCGCACGGCGCCAGCCGTCGTGCTGCTCGCGCAGGCGCTGCAACCGCTGGGCCATCGAGCCGCCGCCCAAGTCCGGTCCGCCCGAGACGATGATGCGCGTGGGCTCGCCCCCGGTGTGGGAGTCGATGATGCGGGTGGGCGTGTTGTTCATTCGATGACGGCCTGGGCGAATTTACGGAGGTAGTCCATCAGCGCATCGCTGGCGGCAGCGGCTCGCTCGCCGTCCCCGGCGGCAATAGCCTGCGCCAGCGCCAGATGGCATTGGGCGCCTTGGCGCGTGTCACCCTGGTGCCGATAGGCGTACCAGAAGCGTCGGCACTGAATCACCATGGGCACGATGGCAGCCACGGCGAAGGGGCTGCGGCAGGCGGCGTGATTGATCCGGTCCAGCGCCTGGTCGGCCTCCATATAGCCGCTCAGATCGTCGCGCTCGCTGGCCAGCACCATGGCCTGGGCCTGCTGCAGCAGTGCGTCTCGCTGGTCCGGGGTGGCGCGGCGGGCGGAGGTGCAGGCGATCAGGCGCTCCAGAACGCGCCGGGCCTCGATCAGATCCAGATGCTCGGCCAGCATCAGATCGCCCACCCGCAGGCCGCGGCGTGGCAGCTGGACAATCAGGCCGTTGGAGACCAGGCGCATCAGGGCCTCTCGGGTCGGCGTTCGCCCCAGGCCGATGCGCTCGATCAGCTCGGACTCGACAATCGGCGCCCCCGGCTTGAGCTGAAGGGTGGCGATCATGCTTTCCAGCAGGTCATAGGCTTGGTCGGCCACCCGCCGTTTGGTCTCGCTGCTCACAGTCTTGCGCGTGTGCGCATCTGCTGCGCCGCGGTTGTTAAATATATTTTCAGAATATTTTTTGAAGTTCGGCTTGTCAACCCCATCTTGCCCGCGGTGGCCGATCAACGACCTGGGTGTCCGCCTGGGGGTGGGTCCACACCGATGGTTTGCCGGGTGATGCCTGGAGCGGGCCACATACAATCGAAGGTTCTTCCGTCCGCAGAGACGGCATTTTCCAAAGCAAAGGATAGCGACGTGTTTATTTCCAACGCTTTTGCCCAGGCCGCACCGGCGGCGGGCAGCACCGAATCCAGCCTGCTGAGCCTGCTGCCTCTGGTGCTGATGTTCGTGGTGCTGTACTTCGTCATGATCCGGCCCCAGATGAAGCGCCAGAAGGAGCACAAGGCCATGATCGAAGCCCTGGCCAAGGGCGATGAGGTCGTGACTGCCGGTGGCCTGCTGGGCAAGGTGGCCAAGTTGGGCGAGAGCTTTGTGCACCTGGAAGTCAGCACGGGCGTGGAGATCCAGATCCAGCGTTCGGCCGTGGTCCAGGTGCTGCCCAAGGGCACGGTCGGCAAGTAATTCGCCGCCCAGCACTTCCAGCACTTTGACCAGGATGAGGCGCGGCTGCGCCCCATCCGCCCAGCCCGGCGCCGTGAGCTCATGGTGCCGGGCTTGTTTCAGGCGCAGGCCTCAGAGGATGTCCTCATGAACCGTTACCCGCTGTGGAAGTACGCGATGCTGATCGTCGCGCTGCTGATCGGCACCATCTACACGCTGCCCAATTTCTTCGGCGAGGCGCCGGCCGTTCAGGTCTCCAGCGCCAAGGTGACCGTCAAGGTTGACAGCGCCATGGTGGGCCGGATTGAAGAGGCGCTCAAGAGCGCCGGCATCGAGGCTGACTTTGTGCAGCTTGACGGCACCTCGATCAAGGCGCGCTTTGCCGATACCGACACGCAGATCAAGGCCAAGGACGTGATCGCCAAGGCGGTCAATCGCGATCCGGCCGATCCGAGCTACATCGTCGCACTCAACCTGCTCTCGCGCTCGCCGCAATGGCTGTCCAAGCTGCATGCCTTCCCCATGTATCTGGGGCTGGACCTGCGTGGTGGCGTGCACTTCCTGATGCAGGTGGACATGAAGGCCGCCCTCACCAAGAAGGCCGATGCCCTGACCGGTGATGTGCGCAGCCAGCTGCGCGAAAAGAACATCCGCCATGCCGGCATCAGCCGGGATGGCAATAGCGTGGTGGTCGCCTTCCGCGACGCCCAGACGCTGGAATCTGCCCGCCGTCTGCTGACGGACTCGCTGCCCGATGTTCAGTGGGAGCCCACCGGCTCGGCCGCCGAACCGGCGCTGACCGGCAGCCTCAAGCCCCAGGCCCAGGCCGCGGTGCAGGAAGCGGCACTCAAGCAGAACATCACCACACTGCACAACCGCGTCAACGAGCTGGGCACCACCGAGCCGGTGATCCAGCAATCGGGCCTGGACCGCATCGTCGTGCAACTCCCCGGCGTGCAGGACACGGCCCGCGCCAAGGACATCATCGGCCGCACCGCCACGCTGGAGCTGCGCATGGTGGACGACAGCGCCGAGGCCCAAGCCGCACTCAGCGGCTCCGGCCCCGTGCCCTTCGGGACCGAGCGCTATATGGACCGCGGCTTCGGCCCCATCATCGTCAAGCGCCAGGTGGTGCTGACCGGTGACAACCTGAACGACGCCCAGGCCGGCTTCGACGAGAACCAGAACCCTTCGGTCAATCTGACCGTGGACGCCAAGGGCGCCCGCATCATGAAGGAGGTCTCGCGCGAGAACATCGGCAAACGCATGGCCATCATCCTGTTCGAGAAGGGCAAGGGTGAAGTCGTCACGGCGCCGCGCATCAATTCCGAGCTGGGCAATCGCTTCCAGATCACTGGCGCCATGAGCACGCAGGAGGCCAATGACACGGCCCTGCTGCTGCGCGCCGGCTCGCTGGCCGCGCCCATGGAGATCATCGAGGAGCGCACCATCGGCCCCAGCCTGGGTGCCGAGAACATTGCCAAGGGCATCAACAGCGTGACCTGGGGCTTTGTGGCGGTTGCCGTGTTCATGTGCGTGTACTACATGCTCTTCGGCCTGTTCTCTTCCCTGGCCCTGGGCTTCAACCTGCTGCTGCTGATGGCCCTGCTGTCCATGCTGCAGGCCACCATGAGCCTGCCCGGCATTGCCGCCATGGCCTTGGCCCTGGGCATGGCCATCGACTCCAATGTGCTGATCAACGAGCGCATCCGCGAGGAGCTGCGCAACGGCGCCAGTCCGCAGGCCGCCATCCACGCCGGCTATGAGCGTGCCTTCGCCACCATTCTGGACTCCAACGTCACCACCCTGATCGCGGGCGTGGCGCTGCTGGCCTTCGGTTCGGGTCCCATCAAGGGCTTTGCCGTGGTGCATTGCCTGGGCATCCTGACCTCGCTGCTGTCCTCGGTGGTGTTCTCCCGTGCCTTGGTGAACCTGTGGTACGGCCGCAAGAAGAAGCTCAAGTCCCTGGCCATCGGTCAGGTGTGGAAGCCGGCGCCCCAGGCGCCTGAGGCCCCCAAGGTCTGAGCAAGGGATACACAGACATGGAATTGTTCCGCATCAAACGGGATATCCCGTTCATGAAGCACGCGTTGCTGTTCAACGCGATCTCCTTCATCACCTTTGCCGTCGCGGTGTTCTTCCTGGTCACCCGCGGCCTGCACTTCTCCATCGAGTTCACCGGCGGGACGGTGATGGAGGTCGAGACGCCGCAAGCCGCCAATACCGAGAAGATCCGCCAGACCATTGAGAAGATGGGCTATGGCGAAATTCAGGTGCAGAACTTCGGCAGCTCGCGCGATGTGATGATCCGCCTGCCCGTGCGTGAAGGCGAGAAACAGACCGAGGTGGTGGACAAGGTCTTCGCCGAGCTCTGCAAGGCCGAGGACGGCACCGTGAGCGTGCGCCAGCTGATCAGCGACAAGGGCGAGGCCATCAGCAAGCCGGTCTGCACCAATGCCAGCCAGGTCGAGCCGATCAAGCTCTCGCGCTCCGAGGTGGTGGGTCCGGCCGTCGGTGCCGAGCTGGCCTGGGACGCGGCCAAGGCCCTGGGCTTCACGGTGCTGGGCATCGTGATCTACCTGGCCATACGCTTCGAGTGGAAGTTCGGCGTGGCCGGCATCATCGCCAACCTGCACGACGTCATCATCATCCTGGGCTTCTTCGCCTTCTTCCAGTGGGAGTTCTCGCTGGCGGTGCTGGCGGCGGTGCTGGCGGTGCTGGGCTATTCGGTGAACGAGTCGGTGGTGATCTTTGACCGGGTGCGCGAAGCCTTCCGCAAGTACCGCAAGCTGGACA
This sequence comes from Roseateles asaccharophilus, assembly GCF_004362405.1. Classification (GTDB taxonomy): domain Bacteria; phylum Pseudomonadota; class Gammaproteobacteria; order Burkholderiales; family Burkholderiaceae_C; genus Kinneretia; species Kinneretia asaccharophila. Next base: position 87,688 of record NZ_SNXE01000009.1, on the reverse strand, counting down.
CGCCGCAGGTGATCGACCACGCGATCACCTCCACCATGAGCCGCACCATCATCACGCACGGCTCGACCCAGCTGGTGGTGCTGTCCATGCTGATCTTCGGCGGTCCGACCCTGCACCACTTTGCCCTGGCCCTGACCATCGGCATCTGCTTCGGCATCTACTCCTCCGTGTTCGTGGCCGCAGCGATCGCCATGTGGCTGGGCGTCAAGCGCGAGGATCTGATCAAGGGTCCGGTCAACAAGGAGGACCCTGACGATCCCAACGCCGGAGCGGTGGTGTAGAGTCATTTGCAAATCCTGATGCGCCGCTATTCGCCTACATGACCGCCGCCCGCCAACAAGCCCTGGCTTCCCAAGCGCGGCGTGTCTATCTGGATGCCCTGGTACGTGGGATCGTGCAGGTCGGCAGTGTCCTGGGCGAGGCCGCCCAGCAACTGCTGCTGCTGCCCGCCGAGTACCACGTGGCCCAGGCGCGGCGTGATGGTGTGGCGGCCTGGAACCAGCATGGGCCGGGCTGGCAGCTTGGTTTTGCCGCCGGGCTGAGGCAGGCCGCATCGCCCGGTGGTGTCTGTGATGCCCGCGCCGCCGCCGCACAAGGCCCCAGCAGCCTGACGGCGGCCTTGTCTTTGGTGGACGACGACACCATCGAGCGCGAGATCATTGCCTCCCGCCTTGCCCTGGCCATGATGGACAAGGCGTCCTGGGAGTTCACCGATCTGCGCACCCGCATCCAGCAGCTGGAGGGGCGCGACGAGCTGGGGACCGATGATCTGCTGCGTGCCCATGTGGTGGCCAGTGTGGCCTTGGATGCCTGGTATCGCAGCGGCCTGGGCTCGTCCGAGTGGCAGTTGCTCAAGGCGCCCTTGCACCTTGAGTTGGCCCAGCTCCTGGGTGGCGCCTATCACGAGACCAATCACTGGCTGATCGACCAGGGGGTGATGCCCGAGGTCGATCTGCGCCCCTTTATCCGGCGCACCGCGGAGTCGGGCGGCAGCGGCGCCGCGGGGCGCGGCCCCTCGGACGCGGCCGGCGAAACCCCCTTCATGGCGCGGCAGGTGGCGCCGACCGAGCTGCAGCGCAGCCAGGCCAGTGCGGCCGCCGGCGAAGTCATGGCCTTGCTGCAGCGCGTGGTCAGCCGCCAGGTGCCAGGCTTCGCTGCCGCCACGCCCACCTCCCACGCACCCACGGTGCTGATGTCGCAGCCGCCCAGCCTGGAGCAGGCCCGCCCCTCGCGCCTGGCGGCGGCCATGCATCACGCGCAGGAAGCCATGCACAGGCGCAGCCAAGCCGCGAGCGCGCCGGATATCGAGTTGCCCGCCGCCCAGCAGCTGGAGGAGCTGAACGCGCGCAGCCAGGCTTTCAAGCAGGTGCTCAAGCAAGCGGCCGGCACGCCGGCCGAGCGCGCCACCATCGAAATCGTGGCCCTGCTGTTTCAGAGCATCCTGCAGGAGGAGCGCATTCCGGCCTCGGTGCGGGTCTGGTTTGCGCGCCTGCAGATGCCGGTGCTGCGGGTGGCGGTTAGCGAGCCCGACTTCTTTGCCGCGGCCGACCATCCGGCCCGTGCCCTGATCGACCGCATGGGCGCATGTGTCATGGGCTTCAACACCCAGTCCGGCAGCGGTGTGGGCGAGGCGCTTGAGCGCGAGATCAAGCGCATCGTGCAGGTGGTCGAGGCCTATCCCGACACCGGCCGGCGTGTGTTCCAGACCGTGCTCACCGAATTCGAGAAGTTCCTGGATAACTACTTCGAGAACGAGAACCAGGCCTCCATGAAGGGCGTGTCCCTGGCCCAGCAGGTGGAGCAGCGTGAGACCCTGGCCATCCAGTACACCATCGAGCTGCGCAAGATGCTCAATGAGGTGCCGGTGCAGGATGGAGTCCGTGAGTTCCTGTTCCAGGTGTGGGCCGATGTGCTGGCGGTCACGGCCGTGCGCACCGCCGCGCACTCCGAGGAGACCAAGGCCATGAAGCGCGCGGCAGCCGACCTCATCTGGTCCGCCAGCGCCAAGGTCTCGCGTGAGGAGCGGGCCGAGGTGATCCGCCGGCTGCCGCCCCTGCTCAAGACCCTGCGCGATGGCATGGGCCAGGCCGGCCTGCCCGCCAGCAAGCAGGACGAGCAGATTCGCGCCCTCAACAACTCCCTGGCGGCCGCCTTCACGGCCAAGGCCGCCACCATCCCGCGCGAGCGTCTGGAGGAGCTGATGGATCAGCTCCAGGCCCTGGAGGCCCTGCTGCCCGAGGGGGGCCTGGAGATCAACGAGTCGCTGGTGCGCGACCTCTCGGGCCATGAAAGCGAGGATCTGGAGGTGGTGGCCGAGGGCGGCTCCACCCCCACGCCGGCCATGCTGGCCTGGGCCCGGGAGCTGCAGGTGGGCAGCTGGTACATGCTGGACTATCGGGGGCGGAACGAGGCCGTGCAGCTGGCCTGGCGCGGCATGCGCCACCAGCTCACGCTCTTTGTCTCGCCTCAGGGGCGCGGCGTGCTCTTCCAGCTCAGCCGCCTGGCGGCCTTCCTGCAGGCCGGCCTGCTGTTGCCGGCTCAGGACGAGGCCCTGACCGTCAAGGCCACGCGCAATGCCCTGGCCAAGCTGGATGCGGATCCCAGTCGCTTGCTGAACTAGCGGGTGGGGCGGGAGGGCGACAACAGCCGCCTGCCAGGTTTCAGTGGATCAAGCGCTCTTCCGGCGCGACGAAGAGCTCGTCCAGGATCAGGGCGTCGGGCTCCTCGCCCAGGCTCCAGAAGACCATCAGCACGATGATCTTCAGGTCCTCCAGATCCAGCGGGGCGCCGGGAATGGCCATGGCACGATCGACCACAATCTCACGCATGGGCGGCGGCAGCACGCCGGCCGATTCCAGAAAGCTGATGAAGCCCACCGAGGCCTCGCCCAGGTGCTCCAGCTCGTCCTTGGAGTAGACGCGCAGGCTGAGCCGGCCCTGTTCGCCCTGATGGCTGCCGGCCGTCGCGGCCAGCCCGTCCAGCCAGGACAGGGCCTCCTGAATTTCATCGCGTTCGAAGCCGACGGCAGAGAGCTTGCGGGTCAGCTGGGCGTGGTCCGGGCAGGCGTCCGGGCGCCAATAGGTTTCGTAGAGATAGACCAGCACGTCGAACATGCAAGCACTATAACCCACCCCCCAAAAGCCCCGGGACGCCAACAGCCGCGCGAAAACCGCGCAGTTCGGCCGTCGACTAGCGGCGGATCGCCCCGGTTTCAGCCCTGGGCGCGGCGCTGGAACAGGGAGCCTGGCAGGCGGGCCACCGCACCGGCCAGCTCCAGCTCCAGCAACAGGGCATTCAGCTCACCGGTGGGCCAGCCGCCGCGAGCCTGCAGCGCATCCAGGCTGACCGGGTCGTGACCCATGGCCGCCAGCACCGCTTCCAGGGTCGGCGGGAGCTGGGGGGCGGGGCTGGCGGGCTCGACGAGGGGTGTGGCACGCGCGGCCGGGCCGCGAGGCGGGCGGGGCCGGGTCGGGTGCAGCTCTTCCAGCACATCCAGGGCGGTTTCCACCAGCTTGGCGCCCTCTCGCAGCAGGGCGTGGCAGCCACGGCTCTGCGCGGCATGGATGGAGCCCGGCACGGCAAAGACCTCGCGCCCCGCCTCGGCCGCCAGGCGGGCTGTGATCAGGGATCCCGACTGCAGGGCTGCTTCAACCACCAGGCAGCCCTGACTCAGGCCGGCAATGATGCGGTTGCGCCGCGGGAAATGGGCGGGCAGTGGCGGCGTGCCCGGCGGGTATTCGCTGAGCAGCAGACCCTGCTCGGCGATGCGCAGGCCGAGGGCGCGGTGCGTGGGGGGATACAGCCGGTCCAGTCCGGTGCCCAGCACGGCGATGGTGCCGCCGCCGCCTTGCAGTGCCCCCTCATGCGCGGCGCCGTCTATGCCCAGTGCCAGGCCGGAGACGATGCACAGGCCGGCCTCGGCCAGGTCGTGAGCCAGTTCGCGAGCCGTATCCCGCCCCTGGGCGGTGGGGCGCCGGCTGCCAACAATGGCCAGCGCGGGCACATGCAGCCAATCCAGCTGGCCCTCCGCGTAGAGCAGGGGCGGTGGGTCGGCGGTCTGGAGCAGGGAGGCGGGATAGCGGGCATCACCCAGGCTGAGTAGCTGGCGGCGGGGCGAGGCCTGCAACCAGTTCCAGCTGCGGTCCAGCAGTTCCGCCAGCCCCGGCGGCTCCTGCGCCAGGGCGGCGGCCACGGCCGGTGTCAGCACGCTGCGATGGGCCGCAGGCGGGGCGGCCAGGATCTGCTCGGGCGTGCCCAGTGCGGCCAGCAGGCGGCGCTGGGCGGCAGATCCAAGGCCCGGCGTGAGCTGCAAGCGTAGCCAGGCGGCAAGTTCGCGGCGCTCCATGATGGCGCCGCCTGGGTCAGGGCTGGGTGAAGCGGTCACCCGCGCCCACGGGTTCCTGGACGGAGATGATCAGGGCGTAGGACACGCGCGAATAGGTCTGGAACACGAAGAGCACGCCGTGCCGCTCGTCCGGCAGCTTGATCTCCTCGCGCTTTTCCGCGGTGCGATCGGTCACCCGCCGTCCGTCGCGCCAGAGAGCCAGCACATGGCCGCGTTCCAGCCCGTCGCGAGAGCCCCGATTCAAGGCCACGATCTGGTTCTGGCCCGCGCTCAGGGCGTCGCCATAGACGGAAACGATCTGACCGGAGATGGGCTGGGCCGGTGCATGCGGGACATAGCGCGAGAAGTTGCGCTGCGGCACGGGCGAGAGCCGATCACCCACGCCGATTTCCTGCTTGTTGGACATGATGCGCAGGGTGGCCGGGACGATCTCGGTCTTGCCATTGGCCTGCTCGCGGTTCTCGCCGGCGCGGGTGAGCTCGGCCGTGCCCAGGTAGGGCGCCTCGTAGCCCAGGATCTCGCGGGTGCTGGGGTCCCGCAGCGGGCGTGCGCTGCGGAAAACCCGGTAGTCCTTGACCTGGCTCAGTTCGCCGCGGGCATAAGCTATATCGCCCTTGGACAGCATGACGCGCCCCTCCTGGGCCGCCACGATGCGCGGCGCCGTCGCCAGCTCATCGCTGTCGAAAACGATGGCCTCGTTCAGGAAGGGCTCGATCAGATGCTGCGGGATGGCCGTGATGGGGTTCGCGTCCTGCTGGCTGGACCGGATCTGCGGGCTCAGCTTGACCGTGCCGTCGGGAGCGCTGCTCCCGTGGGCCTGGGCGAGCTGAAGCTGGGCGCGTCCATCGCGCTTGACCAGCACCAGCACCTGTCCCGGGTAGATCAGATGGGGGTTGTTGATCTGCTCGCGGTTCATGCCCCAGAGCTCGGGCCAGCGCCAGGGGCTGGTGAGAAAGAGCTTGGAGATGTCCCACAGCGTGTCACCGGGTTTGACGGTGTGAGCGTCGGGCGCGTTGGGCGCGAGCTCCGACAAGGGCACGCCGGCCTGGGCGACCTGCTCGGCGGTCTGGCGTTGGTTGGCGGTGATGGGGTAGTTGGCCGCCAGGGCGGGCGTTGTCAGCAGGGCCGCCGCCAGGGGCAGCAGGGGCATGAACTGGCTGTAGTGCCGCCTCTGGGTCATCAAGCTCGCTCCCGCGCCGCGAGGCCCGCGGCTTCCGGGCTGGCGCTGTCTCATTGAAAAGGGGTGATAGAGCCTCATCCTGGAGGCTCATTCCAAGATCGGCGAAAATCCGGCCTGGCTTGAGGGGATTCTGCCCAGATTCACAGGTGGTCGCAATGAATGCGCTCCACCCGATGGGCCTCTTGCAAGCGCTTACAAACGCGGCGTTGTGTGCAATCCACAGCGCCGGTCCAACCCTGAAGATCCTGTCCATGGCGATCCTGAATATCCTGCGTTATCCCGATGCCCGTCTGCACACCGTGGCCAAGCCGGTGGCGGCGGTCGATGCGCGCATCCAGCAACTCGCCGACGACATGCTGGAAACCATGTACGCCGCCGAGGGGGTGGGCCTGGCCGCCACCCAGGTGGATGTGCACGAGCGCGTGCTGGTGATGGACACGTCGGAGGGCCGCAACGAGCCCCGCGTGCTGATCAACCCCGAGATCATCGAGGCCAGCACCCAGATGAGCGAGGGCGAGGAGGGCTGCCTCTCCGTGCCCACCATCTACGACAAGGTGCCCCGCCACACCAAGGTCAAGGTGCGCGCCCTCGACCGCGAGGGCAAGACCTATGAATTCGAGGCCGAGGGCCTGCTGGCCGTCTGCGTGCAGCATGAGATGGACCATCTGATGGGCAAGGTTTTCGTGGAGTACCTGAGCCCGCTCAAGCGCGAGCGCATCAAGACCAAGCTGGTCAAGAAGAGCCGCGAGGAGCAGCAGGCCGCTCAGGCCCGCCGCCGCTGAGGCCGCCGCGATGCGCGTCGTCTTTGCCGGTACGCCCGAGTTCGCCCGGGTGGCGCTGGAGCGCCTGCAGGCCGCGGGCTTCGAGATCCCGTTGGTGCTGACCCAGCCCGACCGGCCCGCCGGCCGTGGCATGAAGCTGCAGGCGTCGCCGGTCAAGCAGTTCGCCCTGGAGCAGGGCGTGGCCGTGGCCCAGCCGCGCAGCCTGCGTCTGGATGGCAAATTCCCCGAGGAGGCCGAGGCCGGCCGCCAGGCCCTGCTGGACGCCCGCCCCGATGTGATGGTGGTGGCCGCCTACGGCCTGATCCTGCCGCAATGGGTGCTGGACCTGCCGCGTCTGGGCTGCCTGAACATCCACGCCTCCTTGCTGCCGCGCTGGCGCGGCGCCGCGCCCATCCACCGCGCCATCGAGGCCGGCGACGCCGAGACCGGCATCACCATCATGCAGATGGATGCGGGCCTGGACACCGGCGACATGCTGCTGATCGAGCGCGAGCCCATCCGCGCCGAGGACACGACCGCCAGCCTGCACGACCGACTGGCCGCCCTGGGCGGGCGCCTGATCGTCGAGGCCCTGGAACTGGCCGCCTGTGGGGGGCTGCAGGCCACGCCCCAGCCCGAGGCCGGCGTGAGCTACGCCCACAAGATCGAGAAGGCCGAGAGCGCGATCGACTGGCGGCAGGATGCCGCCCAGATCGCGCGCCGTTTGCGCGCTTTTGATCCCTTCCCGGGCGGCCAGGCCCAGCTGGAGGGCGAGACCCTCAAGATCTGGCGGGCCGAGCCGGCCGAGGGCCGGGGCGAGCCCGGCGAGGTGCTGGCGGCCGATGCCGGCGGGCTGCTGGTGGCCTGTGGCCAGGGCGCGCTGCGCCTGCTGGAGCTGCAGCGCGCCGGCGGCAAGCGCCTGGGGGCCGCGGCTTTCCTGCAGTCTCGCCCCCTGGCGCCGGGCAGCCGTCTGGCTTGAATTGCCGAGGACCCGCCCCATCTACACTGCGCTAACTCCAGGAGGATAGACCATGTTCAATCTGATGAAGACCGCCATCCTGATGGCCGCCATCACCGCCTTGTTCATGGCCATCGGCTCCTTGCTGGGCGGGCAGCAGGGCATGATGCTGGCCCTGGTGGTGGCCCTGGGCATGAACTTCTTCAGCTACTGGTTCTCGGACAAGATGGTGCTGAAGATGTACAACGCCCGCGAGGTGGACGCGAGCACGGCGCCACAGTTCTACGCCATGGTGCAGGAGCTGGCCGCCAAGGCCCAGCTGCCCATGCCCAAGGTCTACATCATCGACGAGAACGCCCCCAACGCCTTCGCCACCGGCCGCAACCCCGAGCATGCCGCCGTGGCGGCGACCACGGGCATCATGCGCGTGCTCTCCGAGCGCGAGCTGCGCGGCGTGATGGCGCATGAGCTGGCCCATGTGAAGCACCGCGACATCCTGATCTCCACGGTCAGCGCCACCATGGCCGGTGCCATCTCCATGCTGGCCAATTTCGCCATGTTCTTCAGCCCGCGCGACAGCGAGGGCCGGCCGGCCAACCCCATCGTGGGTCTGCTGGTGGCCATCCTGGCGCCCATCGCGGCCAGCCTGATACAGATGGCCATCAGCCGTGCGCGCGAGTTCGAGGCCGACCGCGGCGGCGCCGAGATCTCGGGCGATCCGCGTGCCCTGGCCTCGGCCCTGGACAAGATCCAGCGCTATGCCCAGGGCATACCGATGCAGGCCGCCGAGCGCCATCCCGAGACGGCGCAGATGATGATCATGAACCCGCTTTCGGGCGGCGGCCTCAAGGGCCTGTTCAGCACCCACCCGGCCACTGAGGAGCGTATCGCGCGCCTGATGGCCCTGGCCAACGGCAACGGCCGCTGAGGCCCGCCGGTGGCGGCCGACTCAAGACCCGACCCCGTCTGCCGATAATCCAGCGATGAAGCGCGCACCCCTCTCGCTCACGATATGGCTCCCCGGCCTGGCCCTGCTGCTGGCCGGCTGCGAGCAGCTGGGCATCGAGGATCCGGCCAAGGTCGCGGCCGCCAAGGAGGCCGAGGGCAAGGCCGTGGGCAGCGCCTGCCGCCATGCCATGCGTGCCATCGAGGACTGCTATGTGCTCAATCCCAAGGCGCAGAAGGCGGCGGTGTTCGCCGGCTGGCGCGAGATGGATGAATACATGCGCGAGAACAAGCTGGAGGGCGTGACGCCCCAGGTGCCGCGGCCCGGCGCCTCCAAGCCGGCCGTCAGTGACGAGGCCATCGAGACCGAGCCCAAGGGCGCGGCTCGCGAGCGCAGCAGCAAGTCAAGCTGAGACGCAGTTCGGTCGCCTCGACCTGCACTTGGTCGCAGTTTGGGGGGCAGGGGGCGCTACGGCCGGGCAAGATGCGCTGCATCGATAACAGATGCAGGCACAGGAGGCCCACCATGATTCGCAGCAAGACTCGTCGCCATCTCGTGCTCGGAGCTCTGGCTCTGGGCCTGGGCGTCAGCGCCCAAGCCTGGTCCTGGGGCAATGCTGAGCGCGTGGACGGCAATGGCGAGCCGGTCAGCGAGAGTCGTACGCCGGGAGGCTTCGAGGCCTTACGCCTGAGCGGCAACTTCAAGCTCAAGGTGCGCCAGGCCGGGGCCGACACGCTGGAGATCACGGCCGACAAGAATCTGCTGCCCTATATCGAGACCCGTGTGGTGGAGAGCAAGGGGGGGCTCAAGACCCTGGAGATTGCGCCCAAGAGCGGCTATCGCGTCAGCAGCCGCCAGCCCGTGCAGATCAATGTGGGCATGCTCGTGCTGCGTCGCCTGGCCGTGGACGGCAGCGGCGACGTGCGGGTGGAGGGCATGAAGACGCCGCGCCTGGAGGTGGCCGTCGCCGGCTCGGGCGATGTGCTGATCAGCGAGTTCTTCGGCGAGGAGGCCTCCTTCAGTGTTGCGGGCTCGGGCGATATCCAGGCTCAAGGCCGGGTCAATGCCCTCAAGGTCTCCGTGGCCGGCAGCGGCGATGTGAAGGCGGCCGAGCTGGCCGCGGACGAGGTCCGAGTCAGTGTGGCGGGCAGCGGCGATGTGCAGGTCCAGGCCAACAAGCAGCTCAAGGCCTCGATCGCCGGCTCGGGCGATGTGCGCTACCGTGGCAGCGCCCAGATCAGCAGTTCGGTGGCCGGCAGCGGCACCGTCAAGCCCTTGACCCGTTGATGGGCGCGGGCGCTGGATCGCCTAGCGCACAGGCGCGCGCCCACGAAACCGCGGCGCCCCCGACAATCGGGGCATGAGTCTCCCGCACCGCGCCATCGTGCAGCACCCCGAGTTCCGCCGGGGGGCGCGGGACATGATGAGCATCACCCTGGGCATCTCGGCCTGGGGGCTGGTGACGGGCGTGGCCATGGTGAAGAGCGGCCTGTCCGTACCCCTGGCCCTCTTGATGAGCTTTGTGGTGTTCGCCGGCAGCTCGCAGCTGGCGGCTTTGCCCCTGATTGCGGCCGGGGCCCCGATGTGGGTGCTCTGGGCCACGGCCTTCTGCGTGAACCTGCGCTTCGTGATCTTCAGCGCCCAGTGGCGCCAGTACTTTGGCCACCTGCCCCGGGCGCAGCGCCTGCGGATCGCCTATTTCGCGGCGGACCTGAACTATGTGGCCTTTCTCAAGCGTTTTCCGGACGGGCAGCCCGCGCCGGAGCAGCTGCCCTATTTCTGGGGGGGCGTGGCGCTGAACTGGTGTGCCTGGCAGATCCCCTCGGTGGCCGGCATCCTGCTGGCCAACCATGTGCCCACGCAGTGGGGCCTGGGCTTCGCGGGCGTGCTGGCCCTGCTGGGCCTGTCCTACTCCTTGCTGAAGGACCGCAACACCTGGGTCTCGGCCGCCGTGGCCGGCTGTGCGGCGGTGGCGGCCTATGCCCTGCCGCTGCGCCTGAACATCCTGGTGGCGATTGCCGCCGCCGTGACCGCCGGCCTGCTGCTGGAGAAATGGTTGCCGGAGAAGAGGAGGTCCGCATGAGCACTTGGGAAACCGTGTTGGCCATCCTGGGCATGGGCCTGATCACCCTCTTGACCCGGGCCTTCTTCCTGATTCCGCAGCAGGAGCTGCCCCTGCCAGACTGGCTCAAGGACGGCCTGCGCTATGCGCCCCTGGCCGCGCTGGCGGCCGTGATCGTGCCCGAGATCGTGATGAGCAATGGCCAGCTGATCAGCACCTGGAAGGACGCGCGGCTCTATGCCACCGCCGTGGGCACGGCCTATTTCCTCTGGCGCGGCGGCATCCTGGGCACCATCATCAGCGGCACGGCCGTGATGCTGGCCCTGCGCATCGGTCTGGGTTGGTAACACGGCTGTTGTCCGGCCCTGGGCCGGCCGCTTGGTAAGCTTGAGGGTGATGCGGCACCGGGACGGTGCCCGACCGGTTTCTCAACTCCAAGCGTCATTCCCTGATCATGAACGTTCTGCGTTTCTCCGACCTGATCGCCGCCGGCAAGGTGGCCGGCCAGCGCGTCTTCATCCGTGCCGACCTCAATGTGCCGCAGGACGATGCCGGCAATATCACCGAGGACACCCGCATCCGCGCGTCCATCCCCTGCATCGAGGCCGCCCTGAAGGCCGGTGCCGCCGTGATGGTGACCTCGCACCTGGGCCGCCCCACCGAGGGTGAGTTCAAGCCCGAGGACTCCCTGGTTCCCGTGGCCAAGCGCCTGGGCGAGCTGCTGGGGCGTGAAGTTCCCGTCGTGGCCAACTGGGTCGATGGCGTCGAAGTTCAGCCCGGCCAGCTGGTGCTGCTGGAGAACTGCCGCGTCAACAAGGGCGAGAAGAAGAACAGCGAGGAGCTGGCGAAGAAGATGGCCGCCCTGTGCGACATCTATGTGAACGACGCCTTCGGCACCGCCCACCGCGCCGAGGGCACGACCTATGGCATCGCCCAGTTCGCCAAGATCGCGTGCGCCGGCCCCCTGCTGGCCGCCGAGATCGACGCCATCAGCAAGGCCCTGGCCGCGCCCAAGCGCCCCCTGGTGGCCATCGTGGCCGGCTCCAAGGTCTCGACCAAGCTGACCATTCTGCAAAGCCTGTCCAAGAATGTGGACGGCCTGATCGTGGGCGGCGGCATCGCCAACACCTTCATGCTGGCCGCCGGCCTGAAGATCGGCAAGAGCCTGGCCGAGCCCGATCTGCTGGCCGATGCCAAGGCCGTGATCGAGGCCATGAAGGCCCGCGGCGCCGAGGTGCCCATCCCCGTGGACGTGGTCACCGCCAAGAGCTTTGCGGCCGACGCCCCGGCTACCACCAAGGCCGCCACCGAGGTGGCCGACGATGACCTGATCCTGGACATCGGCCCCAAGACCGCCGCCATCCTGGCCGACAAGCTCAAGGCGGCCGGCACCATCGTCTGGAACGGCCCGGTGGGCGTGTTCGAGTTCGACGCCTTTGCCGGCGGCACCGAAGCCGTGGCCCGCGCCATCGCGGCGTCCGACGCCTTCAGCATCGCCGGCGGCGGCGACACCCTGGCCGCCATCGCCAAGTACGGCATCGAAAAGGACGTGGGCTATATCTCCACCGGCGGCGGTGCCTTCCTGGAAGTGCTGGAAGGCAAGACCCTGCCGGCCTTCGAGATTCTGAGCCGGCGCGCGCAGGGCTGAGGCACGAGCGAGTGCCGACGGCGGCCGGTCATCAACACCCGAAAGCGGGCGCATAAGCGCCCGTTTTCTTTTTTTCAGCGTCCCCGGATGTGAACTCGGTCACGCGGCGAGGCTCTTGTGAGTTTCTGTCGGGCTGTTCAGTCTGCGGGTGAGAGCGTAGCCTGAGTGCCAGCAGCAAGGGCCGAGGTCCGATCTGCGGGTCTTGAGGGCTGTGCACCCTGCCTGCCCGTAGCTAGCCTGGGATAAGCGATCGAGAGGAGAGTCTTATGACGATACTCAAGTCCCTGTTGGAGCAGAAGATCTCGGAGCATCGGCCTCGAACCGCAAGACTGCTCGGGGAGTGGTCTGAGGTGGTCGTGGACGCTGTCACCATAGGCCAGATCGTGGGCGGGGCGCGGGACATTCATGCCTTGGTGACAGATATCTCTTATCTGGATCCGCAAGAGGGCATACGCTTTAGAGGCAAGAACATCCCCGAGACCTTTGCCGCATTGCCCAAAGCTGCGGGTTGTGAGTATCCAAGCGTTGAGGCCTTTTGGTTCTTTTTGCTGACTGGCGAGGTTCCCAGCCTGGCGCAGGCGCGCGAGGTGCAGGACGATCTGAGCCGGCGAGCTGCCGTGCCGCGCTACGTCTTCGAGGTGCTACGTGCGCAGCCTGAGGACACGCATCCCATGACACTGCTCTCGATGGCTGTGCTTTGCATGCAGCGGGAAAGTGCTTTCGCGGCACGGCATCGAGAGGTCCGCAAGACCCAGTACTGGGAGTTGATGTACGAGGATTGCTGCGATCTCCTGGCGCGCCTGCCGGAGATTGCTGCCTTCATCTACCGGCTCAAGTACCGGCAGGGTGACATCATCGGGGCACGAAGTGATCTGGATTTTGGCGCTAACTTTGCCCACATGATGGGCATTCCCCGGCCCTACGACGATGTGGCGCGCATGTACTTCATCCTGCACAGCGACCACGAAAGCGGGAACGTGAGCGCGCATGCCACCCATCTGGTTGCCTCCGCACTTAGCGATGCCTACTACAGCTTCAGCGCGGGGCTCAATGGTCTGGCGGGCCCTCTGCATGGCTTGGCCAATCAGGAGGTACTGAGCTGGATACTGCACTTCCAGCAAACGCTGGGCGATACGCTACCCGATGAAGATCGGGTGCGGGAGGCTCTTTGGGAAACCTTGAGCGCCGGGCAGGTGATTCCTGGCTATGGCCATGCCGTCTTGCGGCGGACTGATCCGAGATACACCGCCCAGATGGAATTCTGTCAGCGTCACATGCCCGACGATCCCTTGTTCAGGCTCGTCAACATGATCTACCGAGTGGCGCCGAGGGTGTTGAGTGAACACGGCAAGACCAAGAATCCTTGGCCCAATGTGGATAGTCACAGTGGCGTTGTTCAATGGCATTACGGCTTGCGTGAGCACGACTTCTATACCGTGCTGTTCGGTGTGGGGCGTGCGATTGGGGTGCTGGCGAACATCATTTGGGATCGGGCGCTCGCCTATCCCATCGAACGTCCGAAGTCTGTGACCACGGACATGCTGGAGGCCTGGGGCCGGGCGGGTGGACGGAACCACTGAAGCCTGCCGGGCGGTGTGCGATGGCGTCCTTGCTTGATCTGGAGCTGTTTCCTCCAGGGCCTGGGCTTCCCGGCGGGGAGGTCCAGGATTCGGCGCATGCACTCGTGCTTTCGACGCGACTGGCATGGGCGCTGCGCCAGCGTGAGGGCGACCATGCCCGGCAGATTGCTCAGTCAGTGCTGGCAAGCGCGGATCTCGAAGCCCTGGATGGACCGCAGGGCCTATGGGTGCGCGCCCGGATGACGCTGGTGCTGGCCGAGCTCAGTCTCTTGGACATGCATCTCGATCCAGCCCGGTCGCTCTTGCAGGAGGCCGGCGCTCTGTTTGAAACACTGCAGGATTGGCAGGGGCAGGCCGATGTGCAATGGCTGAAGCATTACGAGGCGGCCGACCGTGGTGACGGCGACGCACTGCGTGAGGCGCTGAGGTCCGCGATCTTGCTGGCGGAACGAGCTTGCGATGACCAGCGCTTGCTACTTTTGAAGATGACGCTGGCGCGTTCGGAGCTGTTTCGTGACCAAGCGCAAGCCAATGCCAGCTGGGACCATTGCCTACCTCGCACCACGCAGGGCCTGCGTCCCGCATGCGCTGCTGCTTTGGCAGACTTTCGCGGCTTGCAATGTGGGCTATCGGCGGACTTCGCACCGGCGGCGCAGTGGTTGATTGAGGCGTTCCGGCTCTCCATGGAATCGGGACAGTTGCGTCGCGCCATGTCTGTGGCCTCGAATCTGGGCTACACCTACACCAGCATGTCCGACTATCCGCGGGCTGTTGAGTGGTTGCAGCAGGGGCTGGGCCTTGCGCGGCAGGCACGTTGGCCAGGGGCGCTGTCACTGGCGTTGGCCCAAACCGGGGATGCAATGCGTCGCATCGGCCAGCTTTCTGCCGCGCGGGATCTGCTGCTGGAATGCCAGAGCTTACTCATCGAACATCCTCATAATCGCAGCGCACTGCTGGCCCTGAAGTACCTGGCCGAGGTTGAACTCGATTTGGAGCAAAACGACCGTGCTCTAGAGAATTTCACACGCCTCGCCGAGTGCGCGCTTTGCGTCGATTCCAAGGACTTGCACACGGATGCCGCTTTGGGGCGGGCGCGCGCTCTGTTGCGGGCGGGGCGACTGGACGAAGCGCGTGCTGCCGGCCTGCATGCGCGAGAAGTCGCGCAGCAGCAGCGAGAGCGCAGCACCCTGGTCGACGTTCTGTGGACGCTGGCGAAAATCGACCAAGCCGTTGGCTCCAGTGCTTCGGAATTGCTGACCTGGACTGATGCTGCCCTGAGCCAAGCTGAGGCGCTGTCGGGCTACCGACCACCGCCGGCCCTACTTGAAATGGCGGCGGCTCTGCACGCGCAGACGGGTGATTTCAGTCAAGCCTATGTCTTGAGCCAGCGTGCCAGCGAGCTGCGACAACAGGTTTTTACCGAGGAGTCGGGAAAACAGGCGGCACTGCTGCATGTGCAGCACCAAGTGGAGAAGGCTCGGGCGGAGCAGGAGCATCTGCGTCAACTGGCCCAGTCTGAGGCTGAGCGTGCCGCAGCCCTGCAGAGTCTGCATTCCGTTTTGCTGCGACTGGGTGATTGCGGCAAGGAAATCACGTCACAACTTAGCACCGAGCGGGTGTTGCAGTTGCTCCAAGGCCATGTGCGCGATCTGCTTCAGGCGGAGCAACTGACGGTCTATTTGCTCGATGAGTGCGGCGAGCAGCTGTGCTGCGCTTTCGGTCAGTCCGACGTCGGCGACACACCGGGGCCGATTGCCGTGGCCGATGTGGAACATGAATGTGCGAGGGTGTTGAGCGGCCGAGCTGTGCTGTTGATGGGTGAAGGAACCCAGACCGAACCCGGGCGCGGGCAGTGCATGGTGGCGCCGCTGCAGCTCGCTGATCGCGAGCTGGGTGTGATGCGGGTGGTCGGGACCACACCCGGCTGCTTTGGCGAGCATGAACAACTGATTTTTCGCAACCTCTGTGCCTATACCGCCGTGGCGCTGGACAATGCACGCGCCTATGAGCAGCTCGGGGAGTTGCAGCGGCAGGTGGCGGCTCAGGAGAAGATGGCCTCGATCGGCCAGCTCGCGGCTGGCGTGGCCCACGAGATCAACAACCCGATCGGCTTCGTCAACAGCAATCTGGGCTCCCTGGCCAGGGATGTGCGTGATTTGCTGGATCTGCTGCAACTCTACCGCCAGGCTGGGCCCTTGGTGGAGGGGGGGGCTGGAGCGCGTGCTCAGGCTTTGGCGCAGTCCATGGATCTGGACTATCTGTCCGAAGACATGCCTCGAATGATTGCAGAGAGCATTGAGGGCCTGCAGCGGGTCAAGCGTATTGTTCAGGACCTTAAGAACTTTTCGAGGGTGGATGCCGCGGAATGGGTTTACGCAGACCTCAACGAGTGCGTGGAGTCCACCCTGAACATGCTGACTCATGAGATCAAGTTCAAGGCCGTGGTTCACAAAGGTCTGGCCCGGCTGCCTCCCGTCTATTGCCTTGCCGCCCAGATCAATCAAGTCCTGATGAACCTGCTGGTCAATGCCAGCCAAGCCATCGAGTCTGCCGGACAGATCAGCATCCGGTCCTGGCAGGAGTCCGATTGGGCCTGCATCGCCATCCGGGACAACGGCTGCGGCATGAGCGAGCAGGTCATGGCGCGCATCTTTGAGCCCTTCTTCACCACCAAACCCGTGGGCAAGGGAACGGGCCTGGGCTTGTCGCTGTCCTATTCCATCGTCAAGAAGCATAGGGGCCGATTGGAGGTGGAGTCGACCCCGGGGCAGGGGAGTTGCTTTACCCTGAGGTTGCCGCTTAGCGGGCTAGAAGAGGCGCAGCAGTCTAGTTGAGCCGACACAAGCATGGGTAAAAACGTGGCGTGCTTCACGCCAACCGATCTTGCGCGCACGAGCAAGCCTGTTGGGTGCGAGGGGCGGCGCCTAAGGTTTGCAGCAGGGAGCATTGAGTCTGCCATCAGCGCACACCCTGAGGAGTCGCCATGGAAGCCACCATGCAATCCGAAATGATCGTTCGCTACCAGTCCATGGCGGTGTGGTCGCAGCGGAGGTCCGGCGAGGAAATCAGTCGGGCCAGAGGGGGCTATCGCAATCCCTATGCCCGTGACAGGGCTCGCGTCCTGCACTGTGCCGGCTTTCGTCGACTTCAGGGCAAGTACGTCCTTCCCGGTCTGGATCAGGGGGACCTGATGCGGACGCGGCTTACCCAAGCGCTGGAAGTGGCACAGCTGTCGCGTGGCTTGCTGCGCGCCCTGGATGCACTGCACTCCCCTCATGCAGCTTGGCGCGAGGTCATGCCTGATCCCAATCTGATCGAGGCCATTGCCTTTGCCCGTTTCTTGGGCTGTACGCCCATGGGCAAAGGGGGAGAAATTGCCCTGCAAAGCTGGACGTCGGACATCGGGGGCTATCAAACTGATGCGCAGGCCTTTCGTGCGGTCAGCGCACTGGAGTGTTATTCCGAGCGTCATGGCCTGGACTTGTCGCGCCGCGTGCTCTTAGGGTGTCTTGCTTACCCTGCGGCAATGAGCTCCGTCGTTGGGCCCCATGGAACGCTGCCGCCAGGCGCTTTTTATGACGAGGATGCAGGGGCGGCAAGCTGGTTGATGGAGTGCCTGTCTCCGGCTGACGCAGAGCGCTTTCTTCGACCCGCCCTTCCCGCTCAATCGCACCATGCGGGCAAGGCGGGCACTCCGTCTTGGGACAGCAGCATTGTCGCCCTTGCCTCGGAGATCGCCCATGGTGTGCATGAGTTGGAGGACGGCATCGTGCTCGGGCGGATCGGCCCGGATGACTGGCGCAAGCTTATGCCGGACCGAGCTTGGGCGAACGCGGTGGATGTGGCCGATCACACTGCGGTTTCAGAGGCATTGTTTGGCAGCTCCGAGTTGCGTCGCCGCCGGGCGATCGGGGCTCTTGTCAATGCCTTCGTGGTTTCGGTCGAGGTGGATGAGATGGTCGGTCTGGACTCGCCCTTGCTGCGGTATCAGGCAAGCCTTATGCCGCAGGCGCGGCTGTGGTTGAGACAGCTCAGCGAGCTTGTGAATCGCAAGGTCTTTCATGCTCCCGAGCTAGCGCCGACGCTGTCCCGCAGTCTCGCGACGGTTCAGGCGATGCTGCAGGCGTGTTGGGCCGATCCCGAGCGCTGTCTACCTGCCGAGCCTCTGCAGCGACTGCGATCACTCAAGACCGATCGCGAGCAGCGACGTTGTATTGCAGACTGGTTGGCCGGATTGCCTGACTTCCAGTGCTTGCGCCTGAACCACCACTGGCAGTCTTGAGGCTTCAAGCGCTTTGGTACACCGGGGGCTTGTTGTCGCGGGGTTTGACCAAGCTCAGTCTTGCAGCCAGCTTGGATTGAAGCGCGATTGGCAGCGGTGCGAAGCCCGTGCCGCGCAGCAACTCGTCTCCATGCATCAGACACCAGTACAGAAAGCGCAGCACTGGTGTCGCGGCCGCGCCGCTGGGCGGACGGGCGTCAATCAGGATGAAGCTGGTCATGGTGATGGGCCAGCTCTCGGCCCCTTCACGGTTCATCAGAGAGGCCCGGTCGTCGCCTTTGCGGGCCACATCGCTGTTGGCAATGGCCGAGCGGAAACCAGCTTCCCCGGCTGAGACCCACTGGCCCGCCGCGTTGAGCAGGCTGGCACTGCTGAGCCGGTCTCGCTGCACGCGGTCGTAGCTCACATACGTCAGAGTGCCGGCCCGGGCCTTCAAGGCCTTGACCACGCCATCATTGCCCTCGGCGGACTCGACTTCGCCGGGCCACTTGGGCTGTGAACTCGCGCCGACGCGCTTGGCAAAACCTGGCGACACGGTGCTCAGGTATTGCGTGAAGCCCTCGCTGGTGCCGGACTTGTCGGCCCGTACCACACGCCGCACGGGCAGAGCGGGTAGGCTGAGCCCGGGGTTCAGGGCGCTGATTTGGGCATCGTTCCAGCGCTCAATCTCCCCGCTCATCAGCGCGGCGAGCACGGGGCCGCTCAGGCGCAGTCTGGCATCGCTGAGGCCCGGCAGGTTGACGACGGGCACGATGCCACCCACCAGCATGGGCATCTGAATCAGCTCGCGCTTGCTCAGTTCTTCTGGCGGCAGCGGCGAATCGCTGCCGCCGAAGTGCACTTGGCGAGCGCTGACCAGGCGTTGTCCCTCACCGGAACCGGTGGGCTGATAGCTGACCTGGTGCCCTGTTGCCTTTAGATAGCTGGCCGCCCATCGCTGATAGACCAGGGACGGGAAGGAGGCGCCCGAGCCATTGACGGCCTGGGCGCCGGTGGCTTGCGCTCGAGCCGAGCTGGCATGGATGAGCGCGGCAGCGCCGCCTAGCGAGCTCAGCAGCGGCAAGAGCAGTTGTTGGCGCAGCCAAGCGCGGCGCCGCAGGTAAGGCTTGTCGGACATGATGGGGGCGTTCGGAGAGGCGCGGTATTTTCGCGGCGCCGGCAGGATTGCATGCGTGCGCAATTCACGCGCGGGCGCGAGGCGGGGCGCAGAACGGGGTTTTCCGCCACCTGAAGTCCTGTGGCGCAGGCATACGTCGACGGCGGGGACCTTGCCATCTTTGCATGGCAGGCAAAACACTCGGCATCGGCGCGCAGGGATAAGCAGGGTAATCTTGCCCGCCCTGTATTGAGGAGACGCGGGATGAGCAGCAGCCCCAACAAGTCCAATCTGTCGCCGGCTGAGGCCGCCCTGCGCGAGGCCGCGCTGGACTATCACCGCGCCCCCACGCGCGGCAAGATTTCCGTCACCCCCACCAAGGCCCTGTCCAATCAGCGCGACCTGTCCCTGGCCTACTCGCCGGGCGTGGCCTATCCCTGTCTGGACATCGAGGCCGATCCCTCGCTGGCGGCCGACTACACCTCGCGCGCCAATCTGGTGGGCGTGGTCACCAATGGCACGGCGGTGCTGGGCCTGGGCGATATCGGTCCCCTGGCCGCCAAGCCTGTGATGGAGGGCAAGGGCTGCCTGTTCAAGAAGTTTGCCGGCATCGATGTCTTTGACATCGAGCTGGCCGAGCGCGACCCCGACAAGCTGGTCGAGATCATCGCGGCCATGGAGCCCACGCTGGGCGGCATCAATCTGGAGGACATCAAGGCGCCCGAGTGCTTCTATATCGAGAAGCAGCTGCGCGATCGCATGAACATTCCGGTGTTCCATGACGACCAGCACGGCACGGCCATCATCAGCGCCGCCGCCCTGCTCAACGGCCTGGAGCTGGTGGGCAAGGACATCGGCCAGGTCAAGCTGGTGGCCTCGGGCGCGGGGGCTGCGGCCATCGCCTGCCTGGATGTGATGGTGGGCCTGGGCGTGAAGCGCGAGCACATCTTTGTGGTCGACTCCAAGGGCGTGATCCGCGAAGGGCGCCAGGATGCCAAGGACGGCAAGCTGGACGAGAGCAAGCAGCGCTACTGCCAGACCACCGCGGCCACCACCCTGGCCGAGGTGATCGCGGGCGCCGACGTCTTCCTGGGCTGCTCGGCCGCCGGCGTGCTGACGCCCGAGATGGTCAAGACCATGGCGGACAAGCCCATCATCCTGGCCCTGGCCAACCCCGAGCCCGAGATCCGTCCCGAGCTGGCCAAGGCCGCGCGGCCCGACTGCATCATCGCCACCGGCCGCTCGGACTATCCCAACCAGGTCAACAACGTCCTGTGCTTCCCCTATATCTTCCGCGGCGCGCTCGATTGCGGTGC
The DNA here is from genome assembly GCF_004362405.1 of Roseateles asaccharophilus. Classification (GTDB taxonomy): domain Bacteria; phylum Pseudomonadota; class Gammaproteobacteria; order Burkholderiales; family Burkholderiaceae_C; genus Kinneretia; species Kinneretia asaccharophila. The sequence goes on along the minus strand of NZ_SNXE01000009.1, from coordinate 67,514 downwards.
GACCAAGATCACGGAAGCCATGAAGCTGGCCTGCGTGCGCGAGATCGCCGCCCTGGCCAAGGCCGAGACCAGCGACGAGGTGGCGGCCGCCTATGCCGGGCAAGACCTGGCCTTCGGCCCCGACTACCTGATTCCCAAGCCCTTTGATGCGCGCCTGATCCTGCGCATTGCCCCGGCCGTGGCCCAGGCCGCGGCCGAGTCCGGCGTGGCCACGCGCCCCATCGCGGATCTGGAGGCCTACCGCCAGGAGCTCTCGCGCTTTGTCTACCAGACCGGCATGTTCATGCGCCCGGTGTTCGCGGCCGCCAAGGCCAAGCCGGCGCGCGTGATCTACGCCGAGGGCGAGGACGAGCGCGTGCTGCGCGCGGTGCAGGTGGTGCTGGACGAAGGCCTGGCCCGTCCCACCCTGATCGGGCGCCCCGAGGTGATCGCCATGCGCGTGCAACGCGCCGGCCTGCGCCTGAAGCTGGGCCAGGATGTGGCGGTGATCGACCCCGAGAACGATCCGCGCTTCCGCCAGTACTGGGAGACCTATCACCAGCTGATGGGGCGCAACGGCGTCACGCCGGACATGGCCAAGGCCGCGGTGCGCCGCTCCAACACCACCATCGGCGCCCTGGCCATCAAGCTGGGCGATGCCGACGCCATGATCTGCGGCATGGTGGGGCGCTTCGACTCGCATCTGGAGCATGTGTCCGACCTGATCGGCCTGCGCGAGGGGGCCCATTGCTTTGCCACCATGAACGCGGTGATGCTGGACAAGCAGACCTTGTTCGTGACTGATACCTTCGTCAATGACAGCCCGGATGCGGAGCAACTGACCGAGATCGCCGCCATGGCGGCCGAGGAGCTGCGCCGCTTTGGCCTGCCGCCCAAGCTGGCCTTTGTCTCGCATTCCATGTTCGGCTCCAGCAAGCGGCCCTCGGCGCAGAAGATGCGCCGGGCGCACGAGTTGTTCGCCGCGGCGCATCCCGAGATCGAGTGCGAGGGCGAGATGCATGGCGATGCGGCCCTGTCGGAGAGCGTGCGCGCCACCTTCCTGCCCGACAGCAAGCTGCAGGGCGCGGCCAATCTGCTGGTGCTGCCGTCGCTGGATGCGGCCAACATCCTCTTCAATGTGTTGAAGATCGTGGCCGGCCAAGGCGTGACCATCGGCCCCATCCTGCTGGGCGCGGCGGCTCCGGTGCACATCCTCACGCCCTCGGCCACGGTGCGCCGCATCGTCAATATGACGGCGCTGGCCGCCGCGGATGTGCATGCGGCGCGCGGCTGAAACCTGCTGAAACCATGGCGCGGGCCATGTTGCGGTCCATAATCTTTCGCTGTAACTAGATTTCAGCGAGAGACAGCCCCATCATGACCCGCGCCACCAAGATCGTTGCCACCCTCGGCCCGGCCTCCTCGTCCCCGGAGGTGCTGGAGCGCATGATCCGGGCCGGCGTGGATGTCGTGCGCCTGAACTTCTCGCATGGCAAGGCCCAGGACCATATCGACCGCGCCCGCATGGTGCGCGAGGCCGCTGCCGCGGCCGGCCGCTCGGTGGCCATCATGGCCGACTTGCAGGGCCCCAAGATCCGCGTGGGCAAGTTCGAGAACGGCAAGATCGAGCTGATTCCCGGCACGCCCTTCATCCTGGATGCCGACCGCACCGAGCTGGGCAATGAGCAGATCGTGGGCCTGGACTACAAGGAGCTGCCGCGCGATGTGAAGCCCGGCGACACCCTGCTGCTCAACGACGGCCTGCTGGTGCTGACCGTGGATTCGGTCAAGGGCTCCCAGGTGCACACCACGGTCAAGCTGGGCGGTGAGCTGTCCAACAACAAGGGCATCAACAAGCAGGGCGGCGGCCTGACCGCCCCGGCCCTGACGGCCAAGGACATGGAGGACATCAAGACCGCCATGTCCTTCCAGTGCGAATACCTGGCGGTGAGCTTCCCCAAGAATGCCACCGATATGGAAATGGCCCGCCAGCTGGCCAATGTGGCCGGCGAGCCCTGGCGTCACAAGCCGGCCATGATCGCCAAGATCGAGCGCTACGAGGCCATTCCCCAGCTGGAGTCCATCCTCAAGGCCAGCGACGGCATCATGGTGGCGCGCGGCGATCTGGCCGTGGAAGTGGGCAATGCCGCCGTGCCGGCCCTGCAAAAGCGCATGATCAAGCTGGCCCGCGAGCTGGACAAGGTAACCATCACCGCCACCCAGATGATGGAGTCCATGATCGTGAACCCGGTGCCCACCCGCGCCGAGGTGTCCGATGTGGCCAATGCTGTGCTGGACGGCACCGATGCCGTGATGCTCAGCGCCGAGACCGCCGCCGGCAAGTACCCGGTGGAGACCATCGAGCAGATGGCCGCCATCGCGCTGGAGGCCGAGCGCGCCGAGTTCGTGAACCTGGATACCGACTTTACCGGCCGCCAGTTTGGCCGCATCGACCAGTCCATCGCCATGGGCGCCCTGTTCACCGCCTACCACCTGGGCTGCAAGGCCATCGTGGCCCTGACCGAGTCAGGCTCCACTGCGCTGTGGATGAGCCGCCACCGCATCAATGTGCCCATCTTTGCCCTGACCACCCAGGAGGTGAGCCAGCGCAAGCTCAATCTCTACCGCAATGTGCGGCCGCTTTTGATGCCCAAGTTTGACGACCGCGACCAGGCCCTCAAGGCGGCCGAGCAGCTGCTGGTGGAGCGCGGCGTGCTGATGCCGGGTGACACCTATGCCATCACCTGCGGCGAGCCCATGGGCTACCCCGGCGGCACCAATATGCTCAAGGTCTGCCGGGTGGATTGAGCTGCAGGCTCAGCCCTTGCGCGCGCTGGCCACCAGGGCCGCAATGCGGGGCGTCATGTGGGTGGGCACCAGCTCGACCTCCGGTCGGGCCCGGGCGAACACACGGAACAGCTCGTCCGTGAAGCCATGTCCGACGTCTTCCACTCCCTCGAAGCTGATTTCCACCCGCTTGAAGGAGGGTAGCCGGGCCGCCACACGGCGTGCCTGGGCGCGCGAGTCCAGGGCCTGGCCCGGTCCCGCGAGCAGGCGCAGACACACCCGGGTGTGGTCGAACTCGATGCCGTCGCCCGCCAGGCTCCAGGCCTCCATGACCTGGTCCAGGCTGCGCGTGGTGTCCAGGGCGATGGCCATATAGATGGAGCTGCCCTGGCGGGGCAGGGCGCGACCGGCCTGCCAGCCGCTGGCCTCCCAGGCGCGGCGCTGGTAGGCGGTGTTGTTGGCGTGGATGTCGAACACATCGGCCAGCTGCGAGCAGAAGAAGAGGCCGCGCCCGGTATGGGCCTCGGGCTGGCTGGTGAGCCGGCCCTTGCTCAGCTCGAGCATGGCGTGCTGGGCATCGGTGATGTCGAAGCTGCTGCAAATCTTGTCGAAGACGCCGCAGCCATCGTCCGAGACCAGCAGCTGCACATGGCTGGGCGTCTGGCGCAGGGAGACGGTAACGCTGCTGCCGCCGCTGTGGTCGATGGCATTGTTCAGCAGCTCGGTGAAGCCATGCTGCAGCATGCGCGCCACATGGCGGGGCAGTTCGAAATGTGGCGCGAAGTCGCGCTGCCAGGGGATGTCTTCCTGCAGGCCGTAGAGGGTGTAGCTGCGCGCCACCTGACGCAGGGCCCCCGGGTGGTAGACGGGCCGGCTGCGGCTGCCCTCGCGGCGCAGCCACTGGGCGTCCACCAGGCGGCGCAGTGCGGCCTGCACCGCCCGGCGGCTGGCCCCGGTTCGCTCCGCCACATGGTTGGTCAGATCCAGGGAATGCTCGCGCGCTGCGGCGGTCATCCACAGGGTGAGATGGTCAAGGTCGAGGCGAACGGTCACGCGGACTAGGCTAGCCTTCGGGCGCGGCGCGCGCAAGCGCGCTTGCCCGCATTTCCGGGGGGCGCGGCGGCGATGGGGCCGCTAGAATCCCGCGCAGTTACGGCGTGGTTACGGGATCCGGAGCCGCGCCCAAGAATTCACAACTCCCTGGAGGGCCGACCATGCCTCTCGTTTCCATGCGCCAGCTGCTGGACCATGCCGCCGAAAACGGCTACGGTATCCCGGCATTCAACGTCAACAACCTCGAGCAGGTGCAGGCCGTGATGGCCGCGGCCGACGAGGTGGGCGCCCCGGTCATCCTGCAGGCCAGCGCCGGTGCCCGCAAGTACGCCGGCGAGCCCTTCATCAAGCATCTGATCCAGGCCGCCGCCGAGATGTACCCCCACATCCCCCTGGTCATGCACCAGGATCACGGCACCAGCCCCAAGGTCTGCCAGGGCGCCATCGACCTGGGCTTCGGCTCGGTGATGATGGACGGCTCGCTGATGGAAGACGGCAAGACCCCCTCCAGCTTTGATTACAACGTGGACGTGACCCGCCGCGTGGTGGAGATGGCCCACATGGTGGGCGTCACCGTCGAGGGCGAACTGGGCTGCCTGGGCAATCTGGAAACCGGCGACGCCGGCGAGGAAGATGGCATCGGTGCCGTTGGCAAGCTGGACCACAGCCAGATGCTGACCGACCCGGAAGAGGCCGCCACCTTCGTCAAGGCCACCCAGCTGGACGCGCTGGCGATTGCCATCGGCACCAGCCACGGCGCCTACAAGTTCAGCCGCAAGCCCACCGGCGACATCCTGGCCATCAGTCGCGTCAAGGAAATCCACGCCCGCATCCCCAACACCCATCTGGTGATGCACGGCTCCTCCAGCGTGCCGCAGGAACTGCTGGCCATCATCAACCAGTACGGCGGCAAGATGAAGGAGACCTTCGGCGTGCCGGTCGAGGAGATCCAGGAAGCCATCAAGCATGGCGTGCGCAAGATCAATATCGACACCGACATCCGCCTGGCCATGACCGGCGCGGTGCGCAAGTTCCTGGCCGAGAACCCCGACAAGTTCGATGCCCGCGAGTGGCTCAAGCCCGCCCGCGAGGCCGCCAAGGCGGTGTGCAAGCAGCGCTATCTGGAGTTCGGCTGCGAAGGCCAGGCTGGCAAGATCCAGCCGCGCACCCTGGTGGACATCGCCGCGGCCTATGCCCGCGGCGAGCTGGCCCAGGTCGTCCAGTAAGTCCCGGCGCGCGAGCCTGCGGTGGCGCATGCCTTCACCTACGGCTCGCTGATGTGGGCCGACATCATGGCGCGTGTCTGCGGCCTGGCGCCGCAGGCCCTGCCGGCCTCGCTGCCGGCACGCCTGGCCGACCATGCCCGCCATCCGGTGCAGGGCCAGGAGTACCCGGGCCTGCAGCCCGCGCCCGGCGCCGAGGTGGCGGGTCGGCTTTATCTGGATGTGCCCGAATCTGCCTGGGCGCGGCTGGATGCCTTCGAAGGCCCCGAGTACGAGCGCGTGAGCGTGGCGGTGCACCTGGAGGATGGGCGCGTGCTGGACGCTTTTGTCTACCGCTTCCGCCCCGAGCTCCGCGCCCGGCTGGGCGAGGGCGACTGGGACGAAGCGGCCTTTGCCCGCGCGGGCAAGGCGCGCTTCGAGGCCCGCTATCTGGGCTTTGCGCAAATGGAGGGCGGCGCGGCGGGCTGACCTAAAATCCGGTTTTTCCGCCCGAGCCCACCATGACCGCTGCCCTGCATACCTCCTCGCTCACCTCTCTTCCCCTGATCGCGCGCGGCAAGGTGCGCGAGAACTACGCGGTCGGTGAGGACCGCATCCTGATGGTGGCCTCGGATCGCATCTCGGCCTTCGACGTCATCATGGGCGAGCCCATTCCCGGCAAGGGCGCGCTGCTGACGAAGATGGCCCTGTTCTGGTTCGAGAAGCTGGGCGATATCGTCCCCAACCACCTGACCGGCGACGACCCGCTGTCCGCCGTCAGCACCGAGGCCGACCGTGAGCAGGTGCGCGAGCGCTCCATGCTGGTCAAGCGTCTCAAGCCCCTGCCCATCGAGGCCGTGGTGCGCGGCTATCTGGCCGGCAGCGGCTGGGCCGAATACAAGACCAAGGGCGAGGTCTGCGGCGTCAAGCTGCCGGCCGGCCTGAACAATGCTTCCAAGCTGCCCGAGCCCATCTTCACCCCGGCCACCAAGGCCGAGATGGGCGACCATGACGAGAACATCAGCTTCGAGCGCTGCGTGGAGATCATCGGTGCCGACCTGGCCGAGCGCGTGCGCACCATCTCTATCGCCCTGTACCGGCGCGCGGCCGACTATGCCGCCACCAAGGGCATCATCATTGCCGACACCAAGTTCGAGTTCGGCCTGGATGCCGACGGCACCCTGACCCTGATGGACGAGGTGCTGACGCCCGACTCCTCGCGCTACTGGCCCGCCGAGAGCTATGCCGTGGGCAGCAACCCGCCCAGCTACGACAAGCAGTTCCTGCGCGACTGGCTGGAGCAGGCCCAGGTGGACGGCAAGCCCTGGGGCAAGGTGGCCCCCGCGCCGACCCTGCCGGCCGAGGTGATAGCGAACACCGCGGCCAAGTACCGCGAGGCCCTGGAACGCCTGACCCGCTGAGGTCCGGTCATGGCCATCAGCTCCCGCCTGCTGCAACGTCTGGATCAGGCCATCGCCGGGGCCAGTGACCCCATCCTGGCGGGCAGCTGGCGCGTGCAGCGCGCGGTGCTGCTGGCGCGTCACGGGCGCATGGCCGAAGCGCGCGAGGCCTTGACGGCCCTGCATCAGCTGGCCTTCCAGCACCCGCATCCCATACTCGGCGCCTGGCTGCATTACGCCGAGGGCCTGATGAGCTATTTCAGCGACTTTGGCAGCGCCGCGGGTGACAAGATCCGCCGGGCTCAGGCCATGGCGCAGATGGCCGGGCTGAGACAGCTGGAGGCCCTGTGTGCGGCCTGGCTGGCCCATATCGCCTATGTTCAGCACGATGTGGCGCTGGTGGCCCATCAGGCCCAGACCTGCCTGCGCCTGGCGGGCGAGGCCCAGCATGATGCGCGCAGCCGTCTGGCCGTGGCCCTGGGCCTGGCCTACGACTTTGCCGGGCGGCTTGAAACCGCCCAGGCCTGGTACGGCCTGGCCCGTCGCCATGCGGCCGCCGAGGGCGATGACGCCACCCAGTCGGCCCTGATCTACAACATGATCGAGGTGCGCTGCGCCCGGCAGCGCCGCGAGAGTCTGGCCCATCCGGCCCGCCCGGTGCCTGAGCTGTTGCTGGGGGCCGACTCGGTCAAGCACTACGACGCGGCCGTCGGCGGCTCGGCCATGTCCGAGCTCACGCCGGTGCTGCGAGCCCAGATCCTGGTGGTGCAGGGCGACTACGCCCAGGCCCAGGCCCTGTACGAGGCCTATCTGCCCCAGGCCATGGCCCTGGGGCTGGCGCGTCTGGGCAGCAGCTTGCTGGCCGATCTGGCCTGGTGCCGGGTCAATCTGGGCCAGCGCGAGCAGGCTCTGCGACAGGCCCAGGAGGCCGAATTCGAGCTGGATCCGGCCTGCGATGTGGATGACCGCGCCGCCACCCACAGCCGCCTGGCCCAGGTCTACGGCGCCCTGGGTGATGCGAGCGCGGCCGAGCGTCACGCGGCATTGGCGGCGGCCGAATGGGCCGAGTTCGAGCGCCAGCAGGCGCACTGGGCGGCCACACTGGACACGGCCGGTCTGGGCCGGCCCTGAGCGTGTCAGGCCCTCAGAACAGGGCCATGCTCAGCTTGCGGCGGTACTGGTCCAGCAGCGGGTCGCTGGTGGGCACCACGGCGTGGCCGGCGATTTCTAGCGTGCTCTTGGGTTCGGCGCCGGCCTGCGGCTTGGGCGCGGGCTTGCTCAGCAGCTCCAGCACGGCCACATAGAGCTTGCGCGCGGCCTCGCCGTTCCAGGTCTTGTCGCGCATGATGATCTCCAGCAGCTCGTCCATGGCCTCGGTAAAGCGCTGGGCCGCCATATGGCTCTGGGCCAGGGCGTAGCGGGCCTCGAAGTCGCGCTTGTTGGTGGCGATGGCGGCCTGCAGGGCCGCGGGATCGACGCGGGCCGCGGTCTCCATGGCGGCAATCCACTGGGCCAGGGCGGCGAAGCGGGCGTGCGGGGTCAGGGTGTCGGCGGCACGCGCGGCCACGGGCGCGAAGGCGGCCTGGGCCTCGGCCAGGCGGCCCAGTTCCAGCAGGGCCTTGACCAGATCGAAGCGTGCGGTCTCGTTGGCCGGATCGGTATCCACCGCCTGGGCCAGCTTGGCCAGGGCGGAATCCAGATCGCCTTCGGCCAGCAGCTCCTCGGCCTCGGCCAGTTCTTCCTCGGCCTCCAGGGCCTCGCCGCTGGGCACATGCTTGTCTAGGAACTCGCGGATCTGGGCCTCGGGAATCGCGCCCACGAAACCGTCCACCGGCTGGCCGCCGACGAACATCACGCAGAAGGGAATGGAGCGCACGCCAAAGGCCTGGGAGAGCTGGCTAGCGATTTCGGGCTGCTCGTCGCTATTGAGCTTGGCCAGCAGGAAGCGGCCGCCGTAGGCCGTCTCCAGCTTCTCCAGCACCGGGCCCAGGCTTTTGCAGGGGCCGCACCAGGGGGCCCAGATGTCCAGCAGCACCGGCTGGCTCATGGAGGCCTGCAGCAGCTCGGTTTCGAAGTTCTGTATGGTGATGTCGATCATGGGGGTCTCGAGGGCTCGGCTGGGGACTTGGCGGCACCCGCCTACAATTCAAGGTTTCTTTTCCGCCTGTTCAGCGATTGGAGCGAGCCGTGAGCAACGTCTCCCCCCTGGTCGGCGTGGTGATGGGTTCCAGCAGTGACTGGGAGACCATGAAGCACGCCGCCGACATTCTCTCCGAGTTCGGCATCCCTTTCGAGGCGCAGGTCGTCTCGGCCCACCGCATGCCCGACGAGATGTTTGCCTATGCCGAGGCCGCCGAGGGCCGCGGCCTGCGCGCCATCATTGCCGGGGCCGGCGGTGCGGCGCATCTGCCCGGCATGCTGGCGGCCAAGACCCCGGTGCCCGTGCTGGGCGTGCCGGTGGCCAGCCGCCATCTGCAGGGCGTGGATTCCCTGCACTCCATCGTGCAGATGCCCAAGGGCATTCCGGTGGCCACCTTTGCCATTGGCACGGCCGGCGCCGGCAATGCGGCCCTGTTCGCCGTGGCCATGCTGGCCAGCGGTGATGCCGCCCTGCGCGAGAAGCTGGCCGCCTACCGCGTGGCCCAGACCGAGAAGGCCCGCGCCATGACGAAGGACCTGGTCTGATGAGCGACGTTCTGCTGCCCGGCGCCACCCTGGGCGTGCTCGGTGGGGGCCAGCTGGGTCGCATGTTCCTGCATGCGGCGCAGAGCCTGGGCTATCGCACCGTGGTGCTGGACCCCGATGCGGACAGCCCGGCCGGCGCCGTGGCCCATGAACACATCCGCGCCGACTACCTGGACGAGGCCGCCCTGGCCGCCCTGGCCGCGGCCTGTGACGCCATCACCACCGAGTTCGAGAACGTGCCCGCGCATGCCCTGGAACTGCTGGCCGCCCAGCGACCGGTGGCGCCCGCCGCGAGCTGCGTGGCCATCTGCCAGGACCGCGCGGCCGAGAAGGCGCATTTCCGCGCCGCCGGTGTGGACGGCGCGCCCTATGCGGTCATCGCCACCGAGGCCGATCTGCAGGCCGTGCCCGACAGCCTGCTGCCCGGCATCCTGAAGACCGCCCGTATGGGTTATGACGGCAAGGGGCAGGTGCGGGTGCGCAGCCGTGCCGAGCTGCAGGCCGCCTGGAGCGAGCTCAAGCAGGTCGCTTGCGTGCTGGAGCAACTGCTGCCTCTGCAGCTGGAGCTGTCGGTGATCGTGGCCCGTGGCCGCGATGGCACGGTGGTGCAGTTCCCGGTGCAGCAAAACCTGCACCGCGACGGCATCCTGGCCGTGACCGAGGTGCCGGCCCCGGCCGTGGATGCGGCCCTGCAGGCCCGTGCCGCCGAGTCGGCCGCGCGCATCGCCACCGAGATGGGCTATGTGGGCGTGCTCTGCATCGAGTTCTTCCTGCTGCAGGATGGTCGTCTGGTGGTCAACGAGATGGCGCCCCGCCCGCACAACTCGGGCCACTACACGCTCAATGCCTGCGACGCCTCGCAGTTCGAGCTGCAGGTGCGTGCCCTGGCCGGCCTGCCCCTGATCACGCCCCGCCTGCACTCGCCGACCGTGATGCTGAACCTGCTGGGCGATCTCTGGTTCGACCCGCAGGATCCCGCCAGCGCGGCCCGCGAGCCCGACTGGGCCGGTGTGCTGGCCCTGCCGGGCACTCATCTGCACCTCTACGGCAAGGCCAACGCGCGACGTGGCCGCAAGATGGGCCATCTGAATGTGAGCGCGGCCACGCCCGAGGCGGCCCGTGCCACCGCCCGCCGTGCGGCGGCCCTGCTGGGCCTGCCCGAAACCTGGTGAACCATGCTGCTTGACGGCCACGACCCCCACGCCCTGCGTCAGGCCGCCCAGGCCCTGGCCGCGGGCGAGCTGGTGGCCCTGCCCACCGAAACCGTCTACGGCCTTGGGGCTCGCGCCGACGAGGACGCGGCCGTGGCCAAGATCTTTGCGGCCAAGGGCCGGCCCAGCGACCATCCCCTGATCGTCCACGTGCTGGACATGGCCGACGCGCAGGCCTTTTGCCGCGAGCTGCCGCCGGTCGCCCTGCGCCTGATGCAGGCCTTTTGGCCTGGGCCTCTGACGGTGATCGTGCCGCGCGCGCCGGGCATGGCCGCGGCCGCCGCTGGTGGCCAGGACAGTGTGGGCCTGCGCTGCCCCGCCCACCCGGTGGCCCGCGCCCTGCTGAGCGAGGCGCGCAGCCTGGGCGTGCTGGGGGTGGCCGCACCCAGTGCCAACCGCTTCGGCAAGGTCAGCCCCACGCGGGCCGAACATGTGCGCAGCGAGTTCGGGCCCGAGCTGCTCATTCTGGATGGCGGTGCCTGCGCCGTCGGCATCGAGTCCAGCATCGTGGACTGCAGCCGTGGCCATCCGGTGCTGCTGCGCCCCGGCATCCTGACCCCGGCCCAGATCGAGGCCGCGGCCGGCGAGCCCCTGCGCGCCCGCGACGGGGGCACGCCGCGCGCCTCCGGCACGCTGGCGGCGCATTACGCGCCCCAGGCCCGGGTCGCTTTGCTGCCCTCCGAGTTGCTCAAATCGAGACTTTCGCAGGCCGCGCAGTGGCCCGACGGGCTGGCGGTATATTCCCGAACGCTGTCGCCGGCCGCCGGCATCACGCAGTGGCGAGTCATGCCCGATGATGCGGTGGCGGCGGCTTTCGAGTTGTTCGCGGTGCTGCGCGAGCTGGATGCAGGCGGTGCTCGTGAAATCTGGATCGAGATGCCGCCCACGGACAGCGCCTGGGACGGTGTGCAGGATCGCTTGTCGCGCGCGGCCGCGGCCTTTGCCGCCGGGGGCGAGTCGGACCCCGTCTGAATGCAGTCTTCAATGTCTGGAGAGTTGATGAAGTTTCTGAAGCAAGGCGCACTGGCGCTGGCGGCTGCGGCCGTGTTGACCGCCTGCGGCGGCGGTGGCGGCCAGATCGAGCCCTTCAAGCCCACACGCATCATGGCCTTCGGCGACGAGGCCAGCGTGATCACGTCCGAGGGCCGCAAGTACATGGTCAATGCGCTCACCAGCACCGATGCGCTGGATTGCGCGGTCTACCCCTTGTGGACGCAGTCCCTGGCCAGCGCCTTCGGCCTGGTGTTCCCCGAGTGCAATCCCAACAAGGTGGCTTCGCCCACGGGCAAGATCTACGCCACGGCAGGTGCCAAGGTGGCGGGCGTCAAGGCCCAGGTGGACGCGGCCTTTGCAGCCGGCGGTTTCGACAGCAAGGCACTGGTGTCCATCATGGCCGGCGCCAATGATGTGCTGGAGCTCTATGCCCAGTTCCCGGCCCAGAGCCGTGACGCCCTGCTGGCGCAGGCCGGTCAGCGTGGCCGCGCCCTGGCCGAGCAGGTCAACCGCATCGCCAATGCCGATGGGCGCGTGATCCTGGCCACGCTGCCCGATCTGGGCCTCACGCCTTTCGCGCTCAAGGAGCGTCAGAGCAAGACCGATACCGACCGCGCCAAGCTGCTCACCGACCTCACGGCCGAGTTCAACACCCAGATGCGTCTGAACATCCTCAACGATGGTCGCACCATCGGTCTGGTGCTGGGTGATGAAATGAGCCAGGCCATCGTGCGCTTCCCCAGCGCCTTTGGCGCCACCAATGTGATTGATGCGGCCTGCCTGGAAAGCAGCCTGCCCCTGCAGTGCACGCCCAAGACCCTGGTGACCGGCGCCTCGGCCGACAGCTATATGTGGGCCACGAGCCTGCAGCTGGGGCCGCTGGCTCAGACCCGCCTGGGCCTGCTGGCCCAGACGCGCGCGCTCAACAACCCCTTCTGATCGCGCAGAGGCGGCACGTCCCTTATTGGCTGGCCTCGCGGTCCTGCACCGCCCATTGCAGCAAGGCATCCAGCGACGGCCGCCCCGCGGCCGCGCGTGGATGCTGCAGCACGGCCACCATCACATAGCGCCGGCCCGAGTCGGCGTGCACATAGCCGGCCAGCGCCGTCACATCGCGCAGCGAGCCGGTCTTCAGATGCGCACGGCCATAGGCCGGCCCGTAGCGCAGGGCGCCGCCGCGCGTGAGCGTGCCGTCCTGGCCCGCAATGGGCAGGGCCGCCACGAACTCCGGCATCTGCGGGCTGGTCCAGGCCTGGCGCAGCAGCAGGCCTAGCTGGCGCGGCTTGAGCCGGCTCTGGCGTGAGAGGCCCGAGCCGTTTTCCAGCCAGACCTCCTCATCCTCACCCAGGCGCTGCACCAGCCAGCGCCGCAGTTGTTCGCGTGCGCCCTCCAGTGTGGCGGGCCGCTCGCGCGCCAGGCTCAGCAAGAGCATCTCGCTGCCCAGATTGGCGCTGTGCTTGAGCAGGTCGCGCAGCACCTCGGCCAGGGGCGGGGAGGCAAAGCTGAAGAGCGGCGGGCTGTCCGCCGGCGCCGTGCCGGCCCGCACCTGACCGCGCAGGCTGCCCCCCAGTTCCTGCCACTGCGCGCGCAGCAGGCGGGCGTTGTAGCTGGCGGGTTCCGGGTCGGCCAGGGGCCAGTTCAGCTCCCCGCAGCTCGTGGGGTAGCTGCCGGCAAAGCGCAGGGGCTGACCCTCCTGCCAGAGCAGGCGCAGGCCGCCGCGCCAGTCATTGCAGGGGCCGCTGGCCAGGGGCACGCTCTGGGGCAGGCCGGGCAGGGGCGGGTCGACGCTGATGTGGGCGATGCCGCGCGCAGGGTCGGGCCGGAAGCCGAAGAGCAGGGCCTTGTGGTTGAGCAGCAGGGCCTCGGGCGTGGCATTGCCGGGGCGCCAGGGTTCGCCATCGAAATCCGCCGGGCTGCTGGGCCAGGGCGCGAAGGCGCTGCCGTCCAGCACGATATCGCCCTCGATCTCGCGCAGGCCCAGGCCGCGCAGGCGCTGCAGCAGCAGCCACAGCCGCTCCCGCACCAGCTTGGGGTCGCCCACGCCCTTGATCACCAGATCGCCCGCGAGCCGCCCGCTCTCGGGCTGGAAGCGGCCCTGCATCCAGACCGGGGTCTGCCAGGTCCATGCCGGGCCCAGCTGCTCCAGCGCCGCCAGGCCCGTGACCAGCTTGAGCAGGGAGGCCGGGTTGAAGGCCTTGTCGGCCTGCCAGGCCAGACGGGGTGGGCCGCCCTCCACGGCTTGCAGCCAGACGCCCAGGGCCTGTTCCGGGATCTGGGCCTGGCGCAGGGCCTGCTGCACCGCAGGCGGCAAGGGTGCCGCGGGCTGGGGCGCCTGCGCGCCGACTCTCGCGCCGGCCAGGGCCAGCAGGAGGGCGAGCCAGCAGGCGCCCGGACGCCGGGGCGAGGGGGTGGAGTCACGCATGGTCTTCATGATCGCAAGGCTACACTTCCGGGGATGAGTGTGTTGCTGGCCCTGGACAGTTCGACCGAGAGCATGGCGCTGGCCCTGAGTGCGCCCGCGGGCCTTTGGCTGCATGAAACCGAAGGCGGCCCCAAGGCCTCCGAAACCCTGCTGCCGGTGCTCCGGGAGCTGCTGGACCAGGCCGGACTGTCCCTGGATCAGGTCGATGCCATCGGCTTTGGCCGTGGCCCCGGCGCCTTTACCGGGCTGCGCACCGCCTGCGCCGTGGCCCAGGGCCTGGCCTTCGGTCTGGGCAAGCCCGTGCTGGCCTTGGACAGCCTGATGCTGGTGGCCGAGGATGCGCGCCAGCAGTCGGGGGAGCAGCTGAAGGAGTGCTGGGTGGTGATGGACGCCCGCATGGGCGAGATCTACGCAGCGGCCTATCGGCATGAGGGCCAGGGCTGGCGGGTTCTGAGTGCGCCGGCCCTCTACAGCCCGGCCAGCCTGCATGCGCTGTGGGCCCAGAGCCCGCCGTCCGCCCTGTGCGGCAGCGCCCTGGCCGTGTTCGAGGGGCTGAGCCCCGACCCGGACCTGCCGGTCTGGCCCCGCACCCGCTCGCGCGCCGCCGCCCTGGCGACGCTGGCCGCCTCCGCCTGGGCCCAGGGCCTGGGTGAAGCCCCCGAGCAGGCCATGCCGCTTTATGTGCGCGACAAGGTGGCTCAGACCACCGAAGAGCGCCAAGCCGCGCGGACGAGCCCATGAGCCTGAGTTCCGTGCAGGCCGAGCTGCTGCTGCAGCCCATGCAGACCGCCGATGTGGAGGCGGTGCTGGGCATTGAGCAGCGCGTCTATGAGTTTCCCTGGACCCGCGGCAATTTCATCGACTCCCTGGCCGCGGGCTATGCCGCCCAGGTGCTGCGCGCCGAAGACGGACAGCTGCTGGGCTACTTTCTGGCCATGGAGGGTGTGGGTGAGCTGCATCTGCTCAACATCACCGTGGCGCCCGAGTTCCAGGGCCAGGGTCACGCCCGCCGCATGCTGGATGCTTTGCAGGCCCAGGCCCGTCGCCTGGCCTGCGAGCAGATCTGGCTGGAGGTGCGCCAGAGCAATGCGCGCGCCCGCGCCATCTATCTGCGCTATGGCTTCACCGAGGTAGGGCAGCGCCGCGCCTATTACCCGGCCGCCCAGGGTCAGCGCGAGGATGCGGTGCTGATGAGTCTGCGCCTGGATGCCGCCGCGCACGGGGAGGGGGCCGCATGAGCTGGGACGAACGCCAGCGCGCCATGCTGGAGGCCATGGGCCTCAAGGTCTGGCGCGCGCCCGAGCCGGCTGAGGCCGTGCCTGCGTCCGCTCCGGTAGCGGCCGAGACGGCCGTGATGGAGCGCCCGGCGCCGGCGCCCGCCGCGGTGGCGGCGCCCGCGCCTGCGCCACGCTCGCCGGTCGCGGTGCCCGCCCCGGCACCGCGCGCGGTGGCCGAACTGCTGGCGCCGGGCGAGGGCCTGCCGCAGCGCGCCCCGCGGCCGGGCCTGGATCGCATTGCCGCCATGGACTGGCCGCAGCTGCAGGAGGCGGTGGCCGATTGCCGGGCCTGCAAGCTCTGCGAGGGGCGCAAGAACACCGTCTTCGGCGTGGGCCATGAGCGCGCGCACTGGATGATCGTGGGCGAGGCCCCGGGCCAGCAGGAGGACCAACAGGGTGAGCCCTTCGTCGGCCAGGCCGGCAAGCTGCTGGACAGCATGCTGCGATCCCTGGGCCTCTCCCGCGCCGAGGGCCCGCCGGAGCGCCAGGTCTTCATTGCCAACACGCTGAAGTGCCGCCCGCCGGGCAACCGCAATCCCGAGCCCGAGGAACTGGCCCAGTGCGAGCCCTTTCTGCAGCGCCAGATCGCCCTGGTGCAGCCGCGCATCATCCTGGCCATGGGCCGCTTCGCCGTGCAGTCCCTGCTGCGCAGCAACGAGCCCATCGGCCGCCTGCGCGGCCGGGTGCATGAGTACCAGGGCGTGCCCCTGGTCGTGACCTACCACCCGGCCTATCTGCTGCGCAATCTGGTGGACAAGGCGCGTGCCTGGGAGGATCTCTGCCTGGCGCTGGACACTTTGGAGCGACGCGGGCCATGACCGAGCCCGCCGCGCCCGCCGCCCCGGCTTCGAGCGAGCTCTGGGCCGCGCTGCCCGGCGCCGCGGCCCTGGTGGACCGGGCGGGGCGGGCCCTGCAGGGCAATGCGGCGTTTGAGGCGCTGCAGACCGAGTCCCCGGACTGGGCGTGGCTGAGCCGCGAGGCGCGGCAGGCGCTCCTGGCCCACTGGGCGCAGGCGGCTGACGGCGAGACCCGCCTGGAGCTGGCGTCCGCCAGCGGTGATCGCTGGTATTTGTGTCATAGCCGCTGGGAGGGCGCGCTGGGCGGGCACCTGAGCCAGTGGACCGACATCACGGCACTCAAGCAGGCCGGCTTGCAGGCGCTGGAGCAGGTGGCGCAGTTTCGGCTGCTGGCCGATCATGTGCCGGCCCTGATCGCCCTGTACCAGGCGGGTACGCACCGCTGTCTGTATGCCAATGAAGCCTATGCCCAGGCTTTCGGCCTGACGGCGCAGAGCATTCTCGGACGCCGCTTCAGCGAGATCATCGGTGAGCAGGCGGCCGACCTGGTGCGGCCCGTGGTGGAGGCGGTCGAGCGCAGCGGCAAACCCGGCTTCTACGAGCGCCAGCTGCAAGGGCCGGATGGCCGCAAGCGCTGGGTTGAGGCCCATGTGATCCCGCATCTGGATGCCGCCGGCGTGGTGCAGGCCGCCTTTGTGCAGCTGGTGGACATCACCCGGCATCGCGAGGCCGAGGCCGCGGTGCGCGATTCTGAGCTGCGTCTGCAGAAGTTCATGCAGGCCTCGGCCGAGGGCATCGTCTTCCATGTGGACGGTCTGGTCAGCGATGCCAACCCCGCGCTGTGCGCGCTGCTGGGCTATGAGCTCGACGAGCTGCGAGGCCGATCGACGCTGGACTTCGTCGCGCTGGAGGAAGTCGGCAAGGTGCGGCAGCTCATGCTGGCCGGGGCCGAGCTGCGCTATGAGTCCCGGCTGATACACCGCAGTGGCGAAGCCATCCATGTGGAGTTGATCGTGCGCAGCCTGTCCAGCGAGGGTGGGCAGCAGCGCATGGCCATCGTGCGCGACATCCGCGACCGCGTGGCCGCACAGCAGCGCATCCAGCACCTGGCCCACCATGATTCCCTGACCCAGCTGCTCAACCGCGCCGCCTTCATGGAGCATCTGGGGCCACAGATGGAACGGGCCCGCCAGCGCGGACATCAGCTGGCCCTGCTCTTCATCGACCTGGACAACTTCAAGCGCGTCAACGATTCGCTGGGCCATCTGGAGGGCGACAAGGTGCTCTTCACCGTGGCGGAGCGCATCCGCAACTGCCTGCGCAGCAGCGATCTGGTGGCGCGTTTCGGCGGCGATGAGTTCGTGGTGCTGCTCAACGATGTGCACCAGCAGGACGATGTGATGGTGGTGCTGATGGCCCTGCTCTCGGTGGTGGAGGTGCCGGTGCGCGCCGATGGGCGCGATCTCTCGGTCACGCCCTCCATCGGCGTGGCCATGTTCCCGCGCGACGGTGAGAGCGCGGAGGAACTGATCCAGCATGCGGACACCGCCATGTACCTGGCCAAGTCCCGCGGTCGTGCCAGCTACCAGTTCTTCGAGCACCAGATGGCCAGCCAGGCCTATGCCGATCTGGTGCTGGAGGCCGAGCTGGCCGAGGCCCTGACACATGATCAGTTTCGCCTGCACTACCAGCCTCAGGTGCATGCGCGCGATGGCCACTTGGTGGGCGCCGAGGCCCTGCTTCGCTGGCAGCATCCGCAGCGCGGCCTGCTCAGCCCCGATGCCTTCATCGAGGTGGCCGAGCGTCACCGCCTGATGGTGCCCCTGGGCGAATGGGTGATGCGCGAGGCGGTGCGCCAGAGCAAGCTCTGGCACGAGAGCGGACTGGCGCCCGTGCCCATTGCCGTCAATCTCTCTAGCATGCAGTTCCGCCTGGATCGCTTTGCCGACACGGTGCGCGAGGTGCTGGCCGAGGCCGGCGTGCCCGGCTCCTGGCTGGAGCTGGAGCTCACCGAGCGCATGCTGGTGGACGATCTGGAAGACACGCCCAGGACCCTGGCCGCGCTGCGCGCCTTGGGCCTGAGCATCTCCGTGGACGACTTCGGCACGGGTTACACCGCCCTGGCCCATCTGACCGAGCTGCCGCTGGACAAGCTCAAGATCGACCAGGGCTTTGTGGCCAAGCTGCCGCAGGACAGCGGGGCCATGGCCATCACCCGGGCGATTGTGCGCATGGCCAAGGACCTGGGCCTGAGCGTCAGCGCCGAGGGTGTGCGCAAGGAGCAGCAGCGCGCTCTGCTGGCCGAGTGGGGCTGCGATGCCCTGCAGGGCGATCTGGTCGGCAGCTCCATGTCGGCCGCGCAGTTCGAGGCCTGGCTCAGGCGTGCGCCCCGGCCCCTGCCGCCCCTGGCCTCCGACTGAGCGGCGCTCGGGCTCCGGCCGGGTGCGTCCGGCGGCTTTCTACAATGCCGCCCATGGATTTGCAGACCCTGATTCGCCAGACCCTCGCCGACGCCGGCGGCTGGATAGGCTTTGACCGCTTCATGGAGCTGGCCCTGTATGCCCCGGGTCTGGGCTATTACAGCGGCGGCCGCAACAAGTTCGGCCTGATGCCCGGGGCCGCGGGAGGCTCGGACTTTGTCACCGCGCCCGAGATGTCGCCGCTCTTCGGCCGCGCCCTGGCCTGCCAGCTGGCCCAGGCCCTGGAGGCCACCGGTACCGACACCGTGATCGAGTTCGGCGCCGGCAGCGGTGCCCTGGCGGCCCAGATCCTGGAAGTGCTGGGCGAGCGCCTGCAGCGCTACCAGATCGTGGACCTCTCGGGCAGCTTGCGCGCCCGCCAGCAGCAGCGCCTGGCCGCCTGGGGTGACAAGGTGCAGTGGCTGGACGCCCTGCCCGAACGCTTCGAGGGCGTGGTGCTGGGCAATGAGCTGCTGGACGCCATGCCGGTGCAGCTCATCCATTTCGACGGCCAGCAGTGGCAGGAGCGTGGCGTGGTCTGGGACGAAGCCAAGCCCGGCTTCGCCTGGGCCGACCGCGCCAGCGAGCTGCGCCCGCCGCTGGACGAGCCGGTGGACTTCGTGCCCGGCACCGTGACCGAGCTGCACGCCCAGGGCGAGGCCTTCATCCGCACCCTGGCCGAGCGGCTCACGCGCGGCGCCATCTTCCTGATCGACTACGGCTTCCCGGCCGCCGAGTACTACCACCCGCAGCGCCTGGGCGGCACCCTGATGTGCCACCACGAGCACCGCGCCGACCCCGATCCCCTGCTGCGGGTGGGCGAGAAGGACATCACCGCCCATGTGAACTTCAGCGGCATCGCGCTCACCGGCCAGGATGCCGGCCTGATGGTGCTGGGCTACACCAGCCAGGCCAACTTCCTGATCAACTGCGGCCTGGTGGACCTGCTGTGCACCAGCGATCTGGCCGGCCGAACCATGGCCCACCGCCTGATCACCGAGCACGAGATGGGCGAGCTCTTCAAGGTGGTGGGCTTTGCCGTGGGCGAGGGCTTCGACGCCCTGGGCTTCGCGGCCGGAGACCGCTCGCACATGCTCTGAGCGGCGCGGCCGGGCTACTGCTGCCCCAGCGTCTCGATGCGCTCGGGCTTCCCGTACTCGCTCAGCCGCACCTCGACGCCGCTGCCGCCGAGGCAGCGCAGGTCCTCGACGGTTTCGCGCTCGTA
Organism: Roseateles asaccharophilus; assembly: GCF_004362405.1. Lineage (GTDB taxonomy): Bacteria > Pseudomonadota > Gammaproteobacteria > Burkholderiales > Burkholderiaceae_C > Kinneretia > Kinneretia asaccharophila. The sequence continues at coordinate 48,024 of NZ_SNXE01000009.1, read as the reverse complement.
GTGTTCCAGCGTACGGGTGGTGTAGACCATGGGCAGCACCCGCTTCATCTCGATCACGTTGAACCAGGTGCTGCCGAAACCGCCGCTGTGCATGACCACATAGCGAAGCTGGTTCCCGCAGTTAACGGCGGCGGATTTCCGTTCTAGAACGCTTTTGCCCAAGACGGCAAGCACCATGGGCACCAGGGCGGCGATCACCAACACGGCTCCAAGCAAACGCAGGGCTCGCATCCATGCTGTCGCGGATCGGGGTTCGGCCAGCAGGCGAAACAACAAGAACAGCGTGGCGGCGATCCAGATGAATAGCAGCAGGCTGCTATCCGGGTCGCCCAGAGACAAATCGGGGCTGAGTGCAGCCATGCCGATGCCCGCATAGGCGACAAGTGCCATTGCTGTCGGAAGTAAGGCTTTCACGGAACTGAGCACTTTCTCAAGGACTTGCCTGTGTGGGCGGGCTGTGAGCATCCCAGCTCCAGCACGGCAGGACCATCCCTCTTTAGGGGAACTGGTTCAGCGCCTGCAGCCGCGCCGCCTGCACCGCGCGGCCTATGGCCGGACCGGTCTTGCCGGCGGCCAGGGCGGCGGCGCTGACGGCGCCCAGGTCCAGGGCCCGCAAGGCCTGCAGATCGCGCTGCAGGCGCGGGCGCTGCGGGTAGTCGCGGTCTTCCAGGCCCAGGCGGCCGCGGGCATCGCATTCGCAGGCCAGCAGCAGCTGCTCGAAGCGCTCGGGGCGGCGCCAGGCATCGCAGCGCTCCATCAGGCGCAGCCGGGCCTCGGGGCCGAAGCTGCCGCTCTGGTGCACATGGGTGTGCTCGCGGGCCATCAGCTCGGCCAGCTCGCGGCAGTCGCCGGGCACGCGCCAGCGCTCGCTCAGGCGCCGCGCCAGCGGCACGCCGCGGCCCTCATGGCCGATATGGCGGGGCAGGGCCTCGGCCGGGGTCAGGCCCTTGCCCAGATCGTGGCAGAGGCAGGCGTAGCGCACCGGCAGCGGCGCCGCCAGCCGCGCACACTGGTCCAGCACCATCATCAGGTGCACACCGGTGTCGATCTCGGGATGGTGGGCCTCGGGCTGGGGCACGCCGAACAAGCGTGCTATCTCCGGCGCCAGGCGCTCCAGGGCGCCCACCTCGCGCAGCAGCTCGAACATGCGTGAGGGCTGTGCCTCCATCAGGCCGCGGCTGATCTCCTGCCACACGCGTTCGGCCACCAGGGCATCGACCTCGCCGGCGGCCACCATCTGCCGCATCAGGTCCAGGGTTTCGGGCGCGACCGTGAAGTCGTGAAAGCGGGCGCTGAAGCGGGCCAGGCGCAGGATGCGCACCGGGTCCTCCGCAAAGGCCGGCGAGACATGGCGCAGCACCTTGTCGTGCAGATCGCGCTCGCCGCCATAGGGATCGTGCAGCTGGCCGGTCTCGTCGCGGGCCATGGCATTGATGGTGAGGTCGCGCCGTGCCAGGTCTTGCTCCAGCGTCACGTCGGGCGCGGCATGGAAGGCAAAGCCGTGGTAGCCCGGCGCGGTCTTGCGCTCGGTGCGGGCCAGGGCGTATTCCTCATGGGTCTGCGGGTGCAGAAAGACCGGGAAGTCCTTGCCCACGGGCTGGTAGCCCAGGGCCAGCAGCTGCTCGGGGCTGGCGCCCACCACCACCCAGTCGCGGTCCGAGGAGGGCCGCCCCAGCAGCGCGTCGCGCACGCTGCCGCCTACACAAAAGACTTTCATGCCCGCAAGTGTAGGCATGCAGGGCGGACGGGGGCTTCTCAGCCGCGGCCGCGGCGGTAGGGCTCCTCGAAGTCCAGGAAGTCCTGCTCGGCCAGGGCGTCGGCGATCCACTCGCGCACGCCGGGCGCCGCGATCAGGCGCTCCACATAGGCACGGCTGTTCTCGGACAGGGGCAGGGCGTAGGTACGCACCCGCAGGGCCACCGGCGCATAGAAGGCATCGGCCGCGCTGAACTCGCCAAAGAGGAAGGGGCCGCCGGATTGCTTCAGCGCCTCGCCCCACATGGCATCGATGCGCGCCAGATCGGCGTGCAGCTGGCGGCTCTCGGCCATATGCTTGGCGCCCACATCGGGCAGGGCCGCCTCGACATTCATGGGGCAGAGATTGCGCAGGGTGGCAAAGCCCGCATGCATCTCGGCGCAGAGGCTGCGGGCGCGGCTGCGCTGGCGCGCATCACGCGGCCAGATGGGCAGCTCGGGGTGGCGATCGGCAATGTGCTCGGTGATGGCCAGGGTGTCCCAGACCGCGAAGCCGTCGTCCTCCACCAGCACCGGCACCTTGGCCGTGGGCGTGTAGACCGCCAGAGCCTGGTAGAAGCTGGAGCCCGGCGTGAAGTCAAAGCGCAGCTTGCGTTCCTCGAAGGCAATGCCGAAGGCCTTGAGCAGCACCCAGGGGCGCATGGACCAGGAGGAGTAGTTCTTGTTGCCGATGATCAGTTGCATGAGGCCTGTCCCGTGAGTCGAGGCCTCATGCTAACGGCGTGCGGCCCGCCCGTGCTTGCCGATTCCTCATGGGATTGATGCGGCGGGAGGCCGGCCTCAGCGGTGCCGGGCGCGCCAGTCGTCCAGGCGCTCGCGCGGGTCGCGGCCCAGATAGTCGGGCGCCACCGCCTCCAGGTCGGCGGGGTGGATGCCCAGCTCGGCCAGGCCGGGCAACTGGCCGCTGGCCACATTGGGCACGCGCATGGAGTCCAGGTTGTCGCGCGACATCAGGGGCTCGCCCGGCAGGCACTCCATGGCCAGGGCCTGCAGCCGCGCCAGGGGCCCCGGCAGGGGCAGGATGGGGCGCTCATGGCCGCTGAGCCGGCCGGCCAGGCGCACGAGTTCCGCCAGGTGCCACTCGCGCGGGCCAGCGGCCTCGAACACCCGGCCCGCGGTGGCCGGCGCGTCCACAATGCAGCGCAGCAGGGCGCGGGCCACGTCCTCCACCCACACGGGCTGGAAGCGCGCATCGGCCCCGGCCAGGGGCATCAGCGGGAACAGGCCCTGCAGACGGGCGAAGAGGTTCAGGAAGCTGTCATCGCGCCCGAAGATCACCGAGGGACGCAGCACCGTGGCATCCGGCCGCGCGGCGCGCAGCGCGGCCTCGCCGCGGGCCTTGGAACGCAGATAGCGCGAGGGCGCCTGCTCGCTCACGCCCAGGGCGCTGACATGCACGATGCGGGTGTGCGCCGGGCACAGGCGCGCCAGGCGCTGCGGCAGCTGCACATGGGCGTGCTCGAATGCGGCTTCGCTGCCCTGCAGGATGGCCACCAGATTCACCACCACGTCCTGGCCCTGCAGCAGGCTGGCCAGTTGGGCATCGTCATGCACATCGGCGCCCAGCAGGGTCAGGCCGGGCAGGGCGCGCAGGGCCTTGGCCTTGTCGGGGTGGCGGCTGGGCAGGGTCAGGCGGGCGCAGCCGCCAAAGTGCTGCACCAGCTGCTCGCACAGGCTGCGGCCCACAAAGCCGCTGCCGCCGATGATGAGGATGGCAGGCTGTTCCAGGCTCATGGCAGATCCGATGTGGGGCCGCTGGCGGGGCCGATGGCGCGTCCCAGGCGGGCGCGCAACTCGGGAGCGTCCCCGCCCAGCAGCTGGGCATAGATGGTGGCGTTGGAGAGCACGCGCTTCACATAGTCGCGCGTCTCGTTGAAGGGAATGTTCTCGGCCCAGACCGCGGCGTCAAGACGTGGCCCCTCGCGCCAGCGGCGCGGGCGGCCGGGGCCGGCGTTGTAGGCCGCGGCCGCCATGGCCTGGGAACCGCCAAAGTCATCCAGCACCAGCCTGAGATAGGCGGTGCCGATGCGCAGATTGAAGTCGCGGTCGGTCAGCAGCTCGGGCTTGTAGGCCAGGCCCACCTTCTTGGCCGTCCAGCGCGCGGTGGCCGGCATGACCTGCATCAGGCCCGAGGCTCCCACATGGGAGCGGGCATCGGTCATGAAACGCGACTCCTGGCGGATCAGGCCGTAGACATAGGCCGGGTCCAGACCGGCCTCGCGCGCCTGCGGCAGCAGCTCCTTGCGGAAGGGCGTGGGAAAGCGCTGGTTCAGGTCGATCTCCTGGCGGGTGCGCTCGCTGGTGTTGATGCAGCGGTCCCAGACCTCGCGCTCGCAGGCCAGCTGGGCCGCGGCCAAGAGCTCCCGGTCGCTCATGCCGCGCAGGCTGAAGTTCCATTCGCGCACGCCCTCATTGCGCAGGCCCAGCTCGATCAGGCGCAGGGCGCGAGCCAGCCCCGGGTGGGCCTGGGCCTGGGCGCGCTCGGCGGCCGTGAGCGGGGCGGGCGCGGCGGGCAGGGCGGGGCGCAGGCCCAGCTCCTCGGCGGCCAGCTTGCCGTAGAAGCTCAGCGGCGAGGCCAGGCCCTGGAACAGGGCCTGAGCCTGGGCGGCCTGGGGCGAGCCGGCGGGGTGGCTGGCGCGCAGCATGCGGGCCTTCCAAAAGGCCCAGGCGGGATCGCGGGCCGCGCTGCTGCCTTCCTGCTGCTCCAGCAGGTCCACGGCCTTGAGCAGCAGGGCGGGGCGGCCGCGGCCTTCATCGGCGCGCAGTGCGGCACGGGCCGCCCAGGCCAGGGTCTCATCGCTCCACTCGGGGCGTTGGCGCCCCTGCAGGCGCAGGGCCTGCTCGTAGTGATCGGCCGCCTCGGGCTGCAGGCGCAGCGCGCTGACGCGGGCCACCTGGGCCCAGGCCCAGGCCGCCAGCTCATGAGGCAGCTGGCGCTCCCAGCGCTCGCGCAGCAGCTCGGCCGCCGCATCGGGCTCGCTGGCGGCGCCGCGCACCAGGGCCAGGGTGGCCAGCTCCTTGCGCAGCAGATTGTCCCCGGCCCCCTTGCGGTTCAGGTAGCGCAGCGGCTTGTCCTGCATGAGCTTGAGCTCGGCCTCGACGGTCTTGCCCAGCAAGCGGGCCGCCCCCTGCATGGCGCGCGGCCGGTTGGCCTCGGCCGCCAGGCGCAGCTTGAGCCAGGCATCCTCACGCGTGAGGCGGCCGGCTTCCAGCAGGGTGCTGGCCAGCAGCTGGCAGCCATCGTCGCCATCGCGCTGGGCCAGCCAGGTGGCGCGAGCCTCGCGGCGCACATCGCGGCCGGCCAGATGCTCGGTCAGCAGGGCATAGCAGCGCACCTCGCGGTCGTCGTTCATGCGAAAGCGTGGATAGTCCTCGGCAAAGTTCTTCCAGTCGCGGCGCTTGCCCAGCTCCAGCAGCCAGTCATTGCGCATGCGGTCCTCGACATAGCTGCCGGGCCAGCGGGCGTAGAAAGCCTCCAGGTCCGATTGCCGGGCCTCGGCCAGACGCAGACCGAGCAGCCAGTAATCCACCCAGGAAGCCAGGAGGTGCTGCTGGGATTGCGCCTGGGCATTGAGTTCGCTCAGGCGCTGCGCATCACGGCTGCGTTGGGCCTCCCGCGCCTGCAGCACCAGATCGCTGGAGTCCGTGTTCGTCTGGGCCTGAACGCCAGCGCCCAGACACAGCGCCGCCGCCAGGGCGACCAGCCCCATGATCCGCCCACCGATGCCGACCCTGCGCGCCGGGGCGCCTTCATATACTGCCAAGAACATCTTTGCTTTCCGCCATGAATTCCATGCCCAAGCCCCCCATCGACTCCCAGCCTGCCGACCCCGATCGGGCGGCCCTGCGTCAGCGTCTGCGTGAGCTGCGCCCGCAATGGCTGGGCAGCGAGGACGGGGCCTCGGCCCAGGAGGCTCTGGCCCGGCGCCTGGGCGAGCTCTTGCAGCAGCTGGAGCCCGAGGTGCTGGGCCTGTACTGGCCTCTTGAAGGGGAATTTAACGCAGGCGCTGCTTTCCTGCCGGCCTTCGTGCCGGTCGGGGTGCAGCTGGCCCTGCCTTATGCCTTTCGCGAGGGGCGCCGCATGGAGTACCGGCGCTGGGACGGCCATGCCGATGCGGGCGTGAAGGACGAGTGCGGCATCCCCAGCAGCGACGGTGCGCGCGTGACGCCCGATGTGGTGCTGCTGCCCTGCGTGGGCTTCAACCGCGCGGGCTATCGCCTGGGTTATGGCGGCGGCTACTTTGACCGTTGGCTGGCGGCCCACCCCGGCGTGACCAGCGTGGGCCTGGCCTGGAGCTGCTGCGAGGCCGAGTTCGCCGCGCAGGACCACGACCAGGCGCCCACCCTGATCCTCACCGAGCGCGAAGTGCTTTGCCCCTGAGTCTCGTGGGGGCTACCAACTCTTGCTGAGGGTCAGCGCCCATTGCGTGGGCCCCAGTCGCTTGACGGGCACGAGGCCTTGCGGATCGATGCTGTAGTTGGCTGAGGTGTAGAACTGGTCGCGATCCCAGGCGCGCGAGACGGTAAGCAGCAGGTTCAGACCACCATCCAGGGATTTGTTCAGTCCGAATCGCGCCTGCCGCCACCGGGCCTCGGGGTGCTTGCGAATCTGCCCGAAGCCGGCCTGCACCGGAAGTGTCCAGCCCTCACCCAGATCGGCCGTGTAGCCCAGCTCGAGATAGCTGCTGCCGCGCGCATCACTGAAGGTACCGAACCAGCGCTGTGTCAGTACCCAGTAGCCGTTGATGGACCAGGCGCCCTGGGACAGCCCGAGCTTGGCCTCGGCGTAGTCGTAGCGGCGATTGCCCACGAAGGGGGATGAGGAGCCTGGGTAAAGGTAGTAATAGGCTGCGGCGGTCCAGTTCAGACCGGCCATGCTGCCGGTCATGCCGCCATAGAGATCCACCTCCAGCGGACCATCGCGAAACTCCTTGGTGCTCAGCGTTGAGAACCAGAGGCCGGCAAAGAGTCCGCTGGGACGGATGTGGTCAATGCCCCCCTGCAGTGCGGGGCGTCCCCAGCTCTGGGTAAAGCCCCTGGAGACATAGTTGCTGGTCAAGGCCAGATTGGCCGATGTGCTGGGCGCCTCCTCGGCCGGGCTTGCCGCAGGGAATAGCACGACTACAGGCAGTATCACGGCAAGCTTGCGCATGTTCAGCTCCCCTCGTCCATGCGGAAGCTCGCCACCACCGAGCCGAGCGAGTCGGCCTGCTCGCGCAGCGAGAGCGCGGCCGCGCTGCTCTGCTCGACCAGGGCCGCGTTCTGCTGGGTCATCTGGTCCAGCTGAGCGAGCGCGGCATTGACGTCCTCGACACCTGCACTTTGTTCGCGCGTCGCGGTCGAGATATTGCCGACCAGGGATGCCACGCGGATGGCGGCCTGCACGGCCTCGTTCATGGTGTGCCCGGTCTTCGAAACCTCATGGGCGCCCGCACTGACCCGCTCGACCGAGTCGTTGATCAGGGTCTTGATCTCCTTCGCGGCACCGGCCGAGCGTCCTGCCAGCGAGCGCACCTCGCTGGCCACGACCGCAAAGCCGCGTCCCTGCTCGCCGGCGCGTGCTGCCTCGACGGCCGCGTTCAGGGCCAGGATATTGGTCTGGAAGGCGATCCCATCGATAACGCCGATGATGTCAGCGATGCGGCGCGAACTTTGCTGGATGGCCTCCATGGTCTGGACCACCCCGGTCACTTCTCGCCCGCCGCGCTGAGCCACCTCGCTGGCCTCAGCGGCCAGGCGCGCGGCCTCTTCCGCCGTTTGTGCGGTGTGGCGGACGGTGGAGGCAATCTCTTCCATGGCCGAGGCCGTCTTCTGCAGATTTGCCGCCGTCTGCTCGGTGCGTGCCGAAAGATCGGTGTTGCCGGTTGCGATCTCGCTGGAGGCCACCTGCACCGAGCCAGCGGTCGCGCGAATCTGCAGCATCGAGTCGTTGACCTTCTCGACAAAGCCATTGAAACCCTGGGCGATCTCGCCGAGCTCATCTCGGGATCTGACCCGCAGTCGGCGTCGCAGGTCTGCATCGCCGCTGGCGAGATCGCGCATGGCGCCTGCCAGATCCCGAAGCGGCGAGGTCAGCCGGTGCAGCAGCCCCAGCAGTATCACCATGGCCAGCCCGGCCAGCACGACGGCGGTACCGACTGCCCAGGCGACGAGCTCGCGTGCCACCGCCTTGGCCTCGCTCAAGGGGTAGTCCATGCAGATGCTCCAGGGGGCGATTTCCGGATGCACACGCACCGGCTCGCAGACATAGGCGCGGTCCCCGGTCTCGAAGGCGTGACTGCGTCCTGCTGCCACATCCGACAGCAAGGTCTTGGGCAGCTCCTCGGCTGGTTTGCCCAGCCGTGCGGACTGGGCGTGGGTGGCGTACAGCCCTCCGTTGGATAGCAGCGTCAGCTGGCCGCCGGGCAGGGTTTGCAGTTCGGCCAGGAGCTTGGAAAGCTGCTGCACGGTGAAGTCTGCACTCGCGGTGCCGCGAAACTGGCCCTGAATGAGGATGGGCGCCACCAAGGAGGCCATCAGCACGTCCTTGCCTTCAATCGGGTAGTTGTAGGGTTCGGTGAAGAAGGGTTTGAGCGTGCGCTTGGGAACGTCGTACCAGTCGTTGTCGCCGGGCCCCGTCCCGAAGACGATGGGCTCCACATGATGGCTGCCATCGCTGCGACGGGTCCAATAGGGCATGAAACGACCGCTGGCGTCAAAGCGCGGTTTCTGATCGGCAAACTCGGCGTCCTTGCCGTCCAGGGCATTGGGTTCCCAGGTCACCGCTGCGCCGATGAAGTCGGGCGCCTCGTCGAGCAAGGCGCGCGTGAGTTCGTCAATCTGATCGCGCGCCAAGGCTTGGTCGACCGACCGTGTGCGTGCCATGGACTTCGCCAACACCCGCACGGCGGACAGATTGGCCGCAATGCTCGTTTGCACGGCACCAGCAGCATTCTGGGTGCGGGCGCGGGCCAAATCATGGGCAGCTTGCTGCGCACTGAGGCTACTCTTCACGCCGATCACGGTGGCCGTCGTGGCCAGGCTCAGCAGCAGAAGCAGGGCGACGGTCAGTGCGATCTTGTGGCGCAGCGGCAGTCTTTGAAGCCGAGCGTAGGCGCTGGCGGAAGGCAGTGCATGTTCAAGCATGAGCTGGGTGCTCCCGAAGCTTGAGCCCAAGCCGGCGAATCGTGGTCGCTCTGCGCTTGCGATTCCTACCTGATCGTTAGTGGACGATCTCGCTTATCGCTTGCATGAGTAACTAGGGTTTTCCCTTGTTTTTCTGCGGGCTCGGCCTGCGGAGAGGGGCAGCCCCACGCGCTCAGTCCTGCTCGCCAATGTCCTGGCGCGACTGCCGGGCCTGCTCCAGCACCCAGGCGCTGAACTGCTGCACCTCGGGCCGGCCGCGGCCGTGGCGCGAGAGCAGCAGCCAGTACACAAAGGGACTGCTGGCGCGACCCTCGGGGCCGAAGGGTTCGATCAGGTCGCCGCGCTGCAGTTGCTCGCTCACCAGGGCCAGGCGGGCCAGGGCCACGGCCTGGCCGGCCAGGGCGGCCTGCACCTGCTGGTAGGTGAAGTTGAGGTACATCCAGCGGCGCGGCTGCAGGGTGGCCACGCCGTGCTCGCGCAGCCAGCGGCGCCAGCTCAGGTATTCGGCGCTGGGGCGCTGGTCATCCTCCTCGGCCAGGGTGTGGCCGGCGAGGTCGGCGGGCTGGCGCAAGGGCGGGGCCTCGCCCGTCGCCGCGCGCCCCGCCAGCCAGGGGCTGATGACCGGGGTCAGGGTCTCGCCAAACAGGCGCTGGGCCTCCTCGGCCCGACCCAGCTGCTCGGGCGTGGCGTAGCGCAGGGCCAGATCGATCTCGCCATCCTCCAGCTCCTCCAGCCCGTCATGGGCCGAGACGCGGATGTCGATGTCCGGATGCTCGCGCTGGAAGGCTTCCAGGCGCGGAATCAGCCACAGCGAGGCGAATGAGGCGAAGGTGGTGACATTCACCACCCGTCGCCCCTTGGACTGGCGGATCTGGCGCACCGTCCCGTCGAGCCGGTCCAGCACGGTGTTGACCGTGGCCTGCAGCGCGGCGCCATCGGCCGTCAGCTCCACATGCCGCGTGCCGCGCAGGAACAGGGTGCAGCCGATCTCCTGCTCCAGGGCCTGGATCTGCCGGCTGATGGCGGACTGGGTCAGGTGCAGCTCCTCGGCTGCGGCGCGAAAGCTCAGGCGCCGCGCCACGGCCTCGAAGGCGCGCAGGGGACCGATGGCGAGTGGGCGCTGGCGCAGCGGCTGATTCATGAGCGAATGGTATCAATCTGGCGCATGCATCTCATTGGACCGTGATTCGGGTTGACCCTAGCATTACCTACGCTTTCCCGGCCGTCCCGGGGGCATGCAAGGGAGTCGGAGTCATGAATTCGAAGCAATTTTTCCCGCCGGCCGCCCAGGCCTTGTGGAGCCTGGCGCGGGGCGAGGCCCTGAGTCTGGACATCGGCCCCGGACCGCGCGAGCTCAGCGTCAGCGCCGGACGGCTCTGGCTGACCCAGAGCGGTGAGCTGGAAGACGTCTGGCTCAGCCCCGGTCAGAGCGTGCTGCTGCGCAGCGGCGCGCGGGTGCTGCTGGAGGGCTGGCCCGAGGCGCAGTTCCAGCTGCTGGTGCCTCCCATTGCCTGCCCCGATTTGCTGCTGCGCCAGCTGGAGCGGCGCCAGCGGTCCGCCTCGGCGGCGGGTGCTGCCCTGGGCGGGGGGCTCGCGCCCGCCTGAGGCAGGCGGCGCTTCGGCGCATTTTTGGCGGACGCAGCCATCCATGACAGACCTCATAGTGGCCGGGGGCGTCCCGCCGCCACAATCGGGGCTGCCCCTCCACCGCCGGAGCCGCGATTGAGCCAGCCGCCGAATTCGCCCCTCATGCCCGACCGGGCCATCCTGCGCCAGAAGCTGATACGGGAGCGTCTCGACCTGCCGCAGCGTCTGGAGCGGGCCGAGCAATTGCAAAGCGTCTTGCGCGTCTGGCTGCTGCGGCGGCAGGAAGACACCATAGGCGCCTACTGGCCCATCAAGGGCGAGTTCGACCCGCTGCCGGCCCTCTACCGCTGGAGCGAGGCCAATCCGCGGCGGCGCATCGGCCTGCCCGTGGTCGACAAGGCGCAGGGCATGCTGCGCTTTCATGTCTGGTATCCGGGCTGCCCCATGGAGGAGGATGCCACTGGCATTCCCAAGCCTAAGGACACGGAACAGTTCCAGCCCCAGCTCTTGCTGCTGCCCTGTCTGGGCTATGGGCCTGAGGGCCTGCGCCTGGGCTATGGCGGGGGCTTTATGGGCCGCACCATCGCCGCCCTGCAACCGCGACCGGCCACGGCCGGCCTGGGCTTTGCCCATGGCTTTCTGCCCCTGCTCAGGCCCGATGCCGCCGATGTGGCGCTGGACGCCATGCTGACGGAGGAGGGGGTGGTCTGGGAGGCCATGGGGGCGGGCTGAGTACGCCCCGCCGCTCGTTCAGGCCGCTGCCGCGGATCGTCTCCGCAGGATCTGCGCCAGGCCCAGGCCGGCCAGCCACAGCGCCAGAGTGCTGGGTTCAGGCACCGGCGCCGAGACAAAGACCGCGGTACTGCCCGGGCTGTAGCTGAATCCCGTAATCACATAGTCCTGTGCGCTGGCACTGAAGCTGACCTGGCTGAAGCTGTCCACGCCAAGGGCTGCGGCCCCGCCCTGGCCATCGGACTGCAGCAGAAACTTGCCGATGTCAAAGCGCCCGGCCTGGCTGTTGAACGCCGTCGGGTCGGTGCCGCCCAGAAAGCGGAACTCCACCTTCAGGCCGGCCAGGTCCACCTGACGCCCGGCGCCAAACACCAGCTGGTCGGTGAGGTAGCCACCCTGGCCGTCGCTTTGCACCTCCAGCAGCAGTCGAGATCCCGTGCCGGCCTGGTAGTCGCCCTCGATGCGCAGGGTGCCGGGTGAGTTGCCCGGCGAGAAGATGCCGTGATTGACGACATTGCCCACGATGCTGCCGCTGCCGCCCAGAAAGCCGTTGCTGCCCACCACGATGGTGGGCGCCGTCAGGGTGCTGTTGAGCAGCACCAGGGTGCCGGTGCCGCCATCCTCGTCGCCCTGGGTCGTCTTGTTGCGACCCACGCCGATCCAGCCCGCGCTCAGTGCAGAGTTCTCCGAGATCAGCAGGGTGCCATCCGAGCCCTTGAGCCGGCCCACGAAGACTTGGCCATCGCCCACATCGACCGTGCTGCCGCCTTTGACCCGCATTAGCGCGCTGCCGTCCCGGGCCACGCTGAGTTCGGCCTTCCCGGGCGCGGCCTCGATACTCAGCCGGGAGCCATTGTTCAGGGTCAGGCTGCCATCGCCCAGCGGGCCCGGACCGGTGCCGCCGAGATACAGCCCCGCGCCCGCCGAACCGGGATTGGAGATCCTGAGCTGGGCGCCGTGGTCCAGGCTGGCCACGCCGATGCCGCCGGAGCGGCCCACGGACAGGGCCGCGCCCGAGAGGGTGCTGCCGGTCTGCTGCCCCTTGAGCTCCAGCGTGGCGCCGTCCACGCGCAGAACCCCGACGCCGCCGGAGCGGCCGACGATCATATTGGTGCTGCTGACCAGGGCCTGGTCGCTGATCGTCAGCTGACCATGGCTTTGTGGCCCATGCCCGATGCCGATATAGGCATCGCTACCGTCGAGCTTGATGGCCGAGCCCGCGCCACTGACCAGCGCGATGCCCTTGCCGCCGGGGCTGGAGTCGCTGGTGCCGCCTATGTAGAGATGAGTCCCGCGGGAATTGGCGACGGTGGAGACGGCCTTGCCCTCCAGCAGCAACTGGCCGCCGCCGGTGATGTTGAGTTCGCCGCTGCCGTCACGCCCTATGCGCACCCATGGGTTGTAGGCCTCGCCCGCGCCGCCGCCCGCGATCACAGACTCGGCGCGCAGCAGCACGCGGGAGTTCGAGCCCTCGATGCTCAGGCTGCCCGAAGAGGCTGCTTCGCGGCCGAGGTTGAGATGGGGCCCGTTGCCGCGTGCTTGGGTGGCGATGATTTCGACCTGGGCACCGTCGCGGACCATCATGCGGCCGTGGCCGTTGCGGCCCACATCGATCACCGCGTGCTGATCCCAGTTGCCAGTGGCCGCGACCGAGGCCATGCCATGCGCGTACAGGCGGCTTGCGGCGCCTTCCAGCACCAGTTCACCGAAAGAGGCGTCGCGGCCCACCACGGTGTACCAGATGCCCTCGATCACGCCACCCTGGCTGACTCTCAGCGCAGCGCTGCCTTGGCTGCGCCCGACTTGGAGCACCGAGGCATCGCCGCTGAAGCGCAGGGCGGAGCCCGGTCCTTCGACGGACATATCGCTGCGCCCGCCGCCGCTGCTGAGGTTGAGGTAGTTGTACTGGCCCGAGGGTCCGGCGATTTCCAGCACGCCACCCTCGGCCACCCGTATCGAGGCGGTGGCATTGCGATGGGTGGCGGCGTTGATGCCGGCCGCCGCGTTCTCCAGCGTTCCGCCCGTGATCAGCCAGCGCGAGCCGGCGCCTGCGACCGTGACATCGGCCATGCTGCGCTCGCTGCCCAGCGGGGAGGAGCCGCCCGGGCCCACACCCAGGGAGGCGCCGTCGGTGACCAGCAGCCCCCCGTCCAGCACATTGACCGTGCCGCGGCTGCTGCCCCCCGGGCTGCCGAAGGTGAAGCTGTCGATGGGCGGGCGGAACACCGCAAGATTCCCCACGACGAAAGCCCTGAGGAAGCTGGCCTGGGAGCCGGCGCCCGTGACCGTGAAGACGCCGGTGGAGCCGGCCGCGTTGCCGATGAAGTTGTTGCAGAAGTGGTTCAAGCCCAGACAGGCCGAGGCCTCGGCGCGGCCATCGAGTACGGCCCCGCCGGACACGGTCAGGCTGCCACGTCCCCACTCGCCCACCCCGAGCCGGTTGAGGCTGCCTTGCGATGTGCCATCGCCCACGAGGGACACCCGGGTGCCGGCGCCATCAATGAGCACGCTGCCCTCGCCCAGGCCGGCCGAGCTGGGGGCAATCATCAGGGCGCCGAGTCGTAGCTGGCTGCCGGCCTGCGCGGCAAAGCTGCCCGGTGCGTCGTGACCCACGAAGAGCGCGCTGTTGCCCAGGTCGGCCGGTCCGGCGCCCTGAGGCACCGGCAGATTGCCGGGCCAGACAAAGACTGCGCCGCTGTTGCTCATCTGCGCCTGCGCCACCTGCATCGGTAGCGACAGGAGCAGCAAGGCGCAGGCCGCGGCCAGCGGCGCGCGCGATAGGGGTTCAGAGGTGGACGAGATGCTGGGGCGAAAGCTCATCTTGGGCTCCGAGCTGATGCAGGTGCATCAGCCTGCCCGGGCCGGGCACGCGGGGGCATCCCTATGTTTGAGGATGTGGCGAGTTCGGCGCTGACTTGAGCCGCGGGCCCTGAGCTGCACTCATCGGCATTGTGGAAGACGACGGCGCCCTGGTGAGCTTGCGGGAGCAAAGTGGCGCGCTGCGCGCCCGCTGCAGCGTGAGTCGGCTGCCGAAGCAGGACAGGCGGGCTCCCACGACGGGCGAGTCGAGACGCCGCCCACACAGTCTGCACACGCAGCCCGGATTCATGCCACAGCGCCAGGCTCGCTACCCGACGCCATTCAGCGCGATTAGCCCTGTGCCTGACAGGGACAAACCAGCCCAGTCGGCGCGACGCCGTGGCGGCCGCGATCATCGCAAACTTCTCGTTCACTTTCGGAACTGGAGAGTTTTCCATGCTCAATCGGCGTACCTTTCTCGGCGCTGGCGCCGCTGCCACCACCGCTTATGCCGCGGCCTCCTTCGTGCCTGCCTGGGCGCAGAACGCGCCGAACTTCGGCACGCCGACGCTGCCCAACCCGGGCTTTCGGCGCGCCAAGGTGGGCGATGTCGAGGTGATTGCGCTGCTGGACGGCGTGGCCCGCCGCCCGCTGGGCGAGGAGTTCGTCAAGAACGCGCCGCTGGCCGAGGTGCGCGCGCTGCTGGCCTCGCAGGGCCTGAGCACCGACTACATCGACGTGCCCTTCACGCCCTTCCTGATCGTGGCCGGCGGCCGCCGCATCCTGATGGACACCGGTCTGGGCGAGTTCGGCGGCCCCACCACCGGCAAGCTGCTGGCGCAGCTGAGCGCAGCCGGCTTCCAGCCCGGCGATATCGACACGGTGCTGATCTCGCACTACCACGGCGACCACATCAACGGCCTGCGCAACAAGGCCGGCGAGTTCGTCTTCGCGAAGGCCAAGGTGATGGTGCCGGCGGCCGAGCATGCCTTCTGGATGGACGACGTCAAGATGGCCGCCGCGCCCGAGGCCATGAAGGGCGCCTTCAACAATGTGCGCCGCACTTTTGCCCAGATGCCCGCCGGCATGCTCCAGCCCTTCGAGGCCGGCGTCGAGGTGGCGCCCGGCATTCGCTCGATCGCGGCCTATGGCCACACGCCGGGCCACACGCTGTTCCAGCTGCAGTCGGCGGGCCAGAGCTTTTTCTACATTGCCGACCTGACCAATGTGCCGGCGCTGTTCGCGCGCAACCCGGACTGGGCCGTTACCTTCGATATGGACGCCGAGGCGGCGCGCAAGGTGCGCCGCGAGATGTTCCAGCGCATCGTCGACAGCAAGGCCATGGTGGGCGGCTTCCACTTCCCCTTCCCGGCCTTGGGCCGCATGGCGCCCAGCGGCCAGGGCTACGCCTTCCAGCCAGCCGCGTGAGGTCGGGGCGGCGCGCGCCGCCGCGCCGCCGTCTCAGTCCAACCCAGCGTGGCCCCGCGGCATGGGCGGTTAACACGCCTAGGGCATCAGTCCGCCCTCAGCGCTGCGGGCGCGCGAAGCGCTGGCGCAGCGCCGCCTCGCGGCCGGGCTGCAGATTGGCGCGCTCCAGCCGCTGGCCGTAATGGGCCAGGACCCGCGGGTCCATCAGGCGAAACCACAGCGGCGGCAGATAGGCCGGCAGCAGCAGGGCCGCATAGCCGGCCGGGAGCTGGGGGCTGTTCTCGAAATGACGCAGGGCCTGGTAGCGCCGTGCCGGGTGGGCGTGGTGGTCGCTGTGGCGCTGCAGCTGGTAGAGAAAGAGATTGGAGACCCGGTGGTTGCTGTTCCAGGAATGCTCGGGCGTGCAGCGCACGCGGCGACCGTCCGGCCCCAGGGCCCGCAGCAGGCCGTAATGCTCGATGTAGTTCACCACCTCGAGCAGGGAGAGGCCGTAAAGGGCCTGGACCAGCAGAAAGCCCAGCACGCCCCAGCCCAGCCAGAGCAGCAGGGCGCCGTAAAGCAGGACCGTCAGGGCCCAGGCCTGCAGGCACTCGTTGCGCCAGTGCCAGGGCCCCAGGCCGTGCCCGGCCAGGCGTGCGCGCTCCAGGCCCCAGGCCGAGCGCAGACCGCCCCACAGGGTGCGCGGCAGAAAGGCCCAGAAGCTCTCGCCCAGGCGTGCGCTGGCCGGGTCCTCGGGTGTGGCCACCCGGCGGTGATGACCCCGGTTGTGCTCCACATAGAAATGCCCGTAGGCCACCGGCGCCAGGGCCACACGGGCCAGCCAGCGCTCCCAGGCCGGCAGCTTGTGGCCCAGCTCGTGGGCGGTGTTGATGGCCACCCCGTTGATGCCGCCCACGCTGAGCACCAGGCCCACCCAGCCCAGGGCGCTGAGTTCGTGATGGGCGGCGATCCAGGCACCATGCAGGGTCAGCAGGTACTGCAAGGGCAGGAAGGCCAGCACGATGAGGCGATACCAGGGGTCGCGCTCCAGGGCCGGCACCGCGGACTCGGGCGGGTTGCTGCGGTCCTCGCCCAGCCAGGCATCCAGCAGGGGAATGAGGCCGTAGATGATCAGGCTGCTCAGCCACAGCCAGGCCTCCTGACCGCTGCGCGCATAGGCCTGCACATTGAGCCAGACCAGCAGGGGAAAGGCCGGTGAGAGCAGCCACCACCAGCGCCGGCCATCGCGCCAGGGGCTGGGGACGGGGCCGGGCGGGGCGCCCAGGGGTCGGGTGGATGCAGGCATGGCGCATGCTGGCGCCGCCGCTGGCCAGCGTCAAGCGGGAGCCTCCCGGCCAGGTCTGGCCGGCCTTGGCGAGCGCGCGCGTCTTGATGTGAGTCAATCCGTCTGCGTGGCCGCCTCGCTAGGCTGGCGCGATGCATAGACTTCTGCGCAGCCTGGCCGGCAAACTGGCGCTGATCCAGACCACTTTCATGAGCGTGGCCCTGGCCTCCATTGCCTTCACGCTCTGGGTGTCCTGGCAGCTGGAGGGGGGCGCGGGGGCCATCAACGAGGCCGGCCGCATGCGCATGGCGACCTATCGCCTGGTGCTGGACCATGGGGCCGGCGCCTCCGCCGCACAGATGCAGGCGTCCGTGCAGCAGTTTGATGCCATGGTGCAGCGCCTGCGCCAGGGCGATGTGGAGCGCCCGCTGTTCCTGCCCACGACGGACGAATGCCAAGAGGGCATGAGCGCGGTGGAGCAGCACTGGCAGTCCCTGCGAGCGCTCTTGATGGCCAGGCCCGCGCCGTCCGAGTTGCGGGCTGAGGCCGATGCCATGGTGGCCACGGTCGATGGCCTGGTGGGCGCCATCGAGCGCACGATTGCCAGCCGCACCGCCATCCTGGGCGCGCTATGCCTGGGCCTGGTGGTGCTGGTGGTCGGCGCCTCGGTGGCCTTTGTCTCCGGCACCCTGGTCTGGATCGTGCGGCCCCTGCAGCGCCTGCGCGATGGTCTGGCCGATATGGCCCGGCGCGACTTCTCGCAGCGCATTGACGAGCGCAACTCGGTGACCGAGTTCGCCGTGCTGGCGCGCGGTTTCAATCGCATGGCCGACAACTTGCAGCGCAGCTACCGCGGACTGGAAGACCGGGTCGCGGAGAAGACGGCGGATCTGGCGCGGCAGAACCAGCGCCTGGCCTCGCTCTACGAGGTGGCCCTGATGGGCAGCACCGAGACCCAGCTGGAGCCCCTGGCCCAGGCCTTCGCGGGCAAGCTGGCCGAGGTGGCGGGCGCGGACGCGGTGGCGGTGCGCCTGCTGGATCAGGCCGGGCAACGCATGCATATGCTGGCCCACAGTGGTCTGCCGCAGGCCATGCTGGAAGCGGAGCGCTGCATCACCGTGGGCAGCTGTGCCTGCGGCCCCGGACCGGGCAGCGAAGCGGGACCGCGCGTGATTCCCATCCGGGAGATCGGTCCGCCCTCCCTGCGTCATTGCGAAGCCATGGGCTATCAGACCGTGATGCTGGTTCCCATGCGAACGGCCCAGCATGAGATGGGCGAGGTGGAACTCTTCTTCCATGCCGATCGTCAGATGTCGCTGAGCGAGCGTCAGCTGGTGGACGCCCTGGTGGGCCATGTGGCCACGCAGCTGGAGAACCTGCGCTTGGCAGCGGGCGAGCGTGAGCTGGCGGTGCGCCAGGAACGCCAGCTGCTGGCGCAGGAGCTGCACGATTCGATTGCACAGTCCCTGGCCTTCCTGAAGATTCAGGTCGCGCTGCTGCGCGACGCCCTGGGCAAGTCGGAGCAAGAAAAGATAGCGAGCACCTTGAGCGAGATCGATGCCGGCGTGCGCGAGAGCTATGCCGATGTGCGTGAGCTGCTCTTGCACTTCCGCACGCGCTCGGAGCACGAGGACATCGAGCATGCGCTGCGCAGCACCCTGGCCAAGTTCCAGCGCCAGAGCGGCATCGAAACCTCCATCAGCATCAGCGGCACGGCGCTGCCGCTGGCACCGGATCTGCAGGTGCAGGTGCTGCATGTGGTGCAGGAGGCCTTGTCGAATGCGCGCAAGCATTCCGGGGCCAGCCATGTGGAGCTGCGCGTGCACCAGGCGCCGAACTGGGTCTTTGAGGTGCTGGACAACGGACGCGGCTTCGCGCAGCGCAGCCCGGGCGAGGCCGATGCCCAGGTTGGGCTGCAGATCATGCGCGAGCGCGCCGCTCGCATTGGTGCGAAGGTCTCGGTCGAGAGTCGACCCGGCGAGGGCACGCGGGTGCGGTTGGAGCTGCCGCGCCAGACAGGGGCTGCGGCATTGAATCAACGGGAGGCGGCATGAATTCGAGCCCGCAGTTGAGCGAGGTGCGTGGCGTGAGCCTCATGGTGGTGGATGACCACCGTCTGTTTCGCCGCGGTCTGGTGGCCTTGCTGGCCCTGGAGTCGGATCTGGCCGTGGTGGCCGAGGCCAGCGATGGCAGCGAGGCCCTGCGCCTCTTGCGCACGGTGCAGCCCGACGTCGTCCTTCTGGACAACCACATGCCGGGTGTCAAGGGCGTGGAGCTCTTGCCCGGCCTGATCGAGGCCGCACCGCGTACCCTGTTCCTGATGCTGACGGTAAGCGAGGATGAGGAAGACTTGGCGGCCGCCCTGCGCGCCGGTGCCGCCGGCTATCTGCTCAAGACCATGGACGGCCCCGATCTGGCGGCCGCCATACGTCGGGCGATGGCCGGGGAGTCGGTGGTGAGCCCCGAGATGATGCACAAGCTGGTGCGTGCCTTTCGCGCCAGCAGCGCCGTGCCGGCCAGTAGGCCGGCCACCAGCGCCAGCGGCCCGGCCCCGACGGCGGAGCTGCAGGCGCTCTCGCCGCGCGAGCGCGAGGCCCTGCGGGAGCTGGCACGAGGTGCCAGCAACAAGGAGATCGCGCGCAGCCTGGGCATTGCCGAAACCACGGTCAAGATCCATGTGCAGAACATCCTGCGCAAGCTCAATCTGAGCTCGCGCGTGCAGGCCGCCGTCTGGGGCAGCGAGCAGGGTCTGGGCTGAGAGTCAGGCGGCAGTGGTGAGTTCTGCAGCGAGCTGTGCGAACAGCTCATCCGCCTGCTGAGCATCGAAGTCCTGGTGGTAATGCTTGCGTACGCCCAGCTCTTGCAGGCGCACATGCCGGCTGGGCGCCAGGCCCCGCGTGGCCAGACAGGCCCGGGTGCATGCCAGGGCACAGCCATCCAGTGCCAGCACCGCGCGCCCGGTAGCGACTGCCTCCTGTGCCTTGCGAACCAGGCTGGGAACGCCACCGCCAACACCCGCAATACAGGACATCTCGGCCAGACCGGCGCGGTCCAGGCGCAGCGCCAGCTGATTGGCCAGCTGGGCAGCATCGGAACAGCCCGAGCAGCTGTAGACCAGAGGGCGGGTCCGGTTTGGGGTGTTGTCACTCATGGGCGCATATTGAATCCCAGAGATCGGAGCCTCCTTGTCCTGACTCAAAAGGTTTATTCTAAATATTGCTTTTGAGGTGGCTTGCTGCGCACAATAGGTACATCGAATATGCATCTTATGGAGTCGATCGATGGAAGACGTGCTTGTATCTGCCGTTCTGGACGCCCGGCTTCTGCCTGCCGCTGAGCGCGAGCAAGCCGTGCTGCTTGCCTTCTCTGCGTTGCCGGTGGGCGGCTGTCTTGAGTTGATCACTGACCATGAACCGCGCCCGCTGCGCGCCGAGTTCATCGCGCAATGGGCCCGGCAGCATGACTGGCAGCCCCTGGAGAACAGCCCCCTGCAATGGCGCAGCCGCATCACCCGCCTGGCCGCCAAGGGCTGCTGTGGCGGCTGCGGTGGCGGCGGGCACTGAGCAGCGCAGCATCACGCATCATGAGCAGCGTCTTCATTCCCCTTCAGGAACCACGCCCGGTGCGGCGCGGCGGCTTCGCGCTCTGGCAGTTGGGCTTTCGTCCCTTCTATCTGCTTGCTGCTGCATTTGCCGCGCTGAGCGTGCCCTTGTGGGCGCTACAGTTCAGCGGCGCGCTGGGCCAAGCCTGGCTGAAGGGCGCCGCCTGGCATGGTCATGAGATGGTCTTCGGCTATGCGCTGGCGGTGATCATCGGCTTCCTGTTCACCGCCGGGCGCAACTGGTCGGGCGAGCCCACGCCTACAGGCCGGCCGCTGATGGCGCTGGCTGCGCTGTGGCTGCTGGCACGCGTGCTGGTGCTCAGCCCCTGGGCCTGGGCTTCGCTTGTGGTCAATATGGCGGTGCCCTGGCTGGCCGCCTGGGGCTTGTGGCGGGCTCTGCATGCGGGTGGCAACAGCCGCAACTACTTCTTTGTCGGCCTGCTGCTGGCCATGGGCGTGGCCACCGGCGTGCTGCATCTGCACCTGATGGGCCAGCTGCCACTGCCCGCTGCGCTGAGTCATGGCCTGGGACTGCCGCTGGCCCTGGACTTCGTGCTCTTCATGATTGCCGTGATGGCCGGCCGGGTGGTGCCGATGTTCTCGAACAACGGCGTGCCGCGCATGCAGGCCAGGCGGGATCCACGGGTCGAGAAGGCCGCGCTTGGCAGCGTGCTGGCGCTGCTGGCGCTGGACGCCCTGGGCGTGCGCGGCCCGCTGCTGGCGGCGGCGCTGCTTGTCGCCTTGCTTGCGCATCTGTGGCGCTGGCTGCTCTGGCAGCCGTGGAAGACGCTGCGCAACGCCCTGGTCTGGGTGCTGCATGCGGCCTATCTGTGGCTGCCGGTGCACCTGGGTCTGCGCGCGGCGGCTGAAATGGGCTGGATGGCCGTCGGGCCGGCCACCCATGCGCTGACGCTTGGCGTGATCGGCATGATCACGGTGGGCATGATCACCCGTACCGCACTCGGCCATACCGGCCGGCCGCTGCGCGCCGGCCCCTTCGAGCAGGGCGCCTTCCTGGCGATGCTGGGCGCTGCGCTGGTGCGCGTGCTGCTGCCCTTGCTTTGGCCGGCCGGGCTGATGGCGGCGGTGCAACTCTCTGCCTTGCTGTGGACGCTGGCCTTCTCCCTCTACCTGTGGCGCTATGCACCGATACTGCTGCGCCCGCGTGCTGATGGCCAGCCCGGCTGAGCAAACAAGAGGAGTGCCACGATGCGTCTGACGACGATGACCGACTACGCGCTGCGCCTGCTGATCCACCTCGGCCGCAACCCGGAGCGGCTGTGCACCACGGCAGAAGTGGCGCAGGTCTACGGCATCTCGGAAGCGCATCTGACCAAGATCACCCATCAGCTGGGTCTGGGCGGCTGGATCACCACGGTGCGCGGCAAGGGCGGCGGCATGAAGCTGGCGCTGGCGCCCGAGGATATTCAGCTTGGCGAACTGGTGCGCAGCATCGAGCCGGACTTCTATCTGGTCGAATGCCTGGGCGAGCTCAATGCCTGCACGCTCACCGGCCAGTGCCGCCTGACAGGCATCTTCAACAAGGCCCTGGCTGCGTTCCTCGAGCAACTGGATGCCCATACCTTGGCCGAGCTACTGCCAACGCCGCGTCTGGCCCCGCGAGCGCGAGCCGTGGCCCAGCCTGTCACCATGGCGCACCCGCAACGCGGCCGTCGCGCGCACGATGCCCCTAACACCTGAAACTCCAGCGCCCGTCTCTTTCTCGCGCTACGCCGTCGGCCGACAGCGCAGCGATATCGCGGCAATCTGCCAACGCTGGCTTCAAGCAGCGAAGCCGAGCGCTTCGTCCCCAGCCATGGCGGACTGGTGCTGGATTTCCTCCCGCACGAGCGCCGGCTGCCGGCCGGGTTGCAGGAACTTGCACCGCATCGGCACCGAACCGGAGGCTAGCGTCCCGCGCTGAGGATCCCCACGGGAGGGCTCAGCGCAGATCGCGCGTTGGTCGGCGCTCGGCGAGCTGCTGAAGCCCTGGCAGGTCAGTGAAGCTGAGCCGGTAGCCCTTCATATCCAGCAGGCCCTGCTGCTGCAGCTGGCGCAGGCTGCGCGACAGGGTTTCGGGCGTGACCCCGAGCTCGGAGGCCAGGTCCTTCTTCTGCTGACGCAGCTGCAGGCTCGCACGGCCATCGGCCTGCGGCGTGGCGTGCTGCAGCAGCCAGCTGGCCAGGCGGCCCATGATGTCCTGGGTCATCAGGGCCTGGCGCTCCAGCACCGCCTCGCGGCCGCGCGTGGCCACGCAGGCCAGCAGGGCGCGGGTCAGATCGGCGTGCTCGGCGCACAGCGGCAGCAGCGCCGACATCGGGAACTCATGCACTAGGCAGGGCTCCAGGGCCAGGGCGGTTTCTGCCGGGCTGGCGCCCGTCCAGGCACTGCCGGCGTCGATCCAGTCGCCCGCGTGCAGCTCGCGGCTCTGGCGCCAGCGCGCATGGCCGTCGAGCTGGCCCAGGCTGACGCGGCCGGACACCAGCAGCCACAGGCTGCTGGCCGGGGCCTCACCCGCAACGACGATGCGTGCGCCCTCGCGGCAGCGCTGTCCCTGGCCCAGGGCTGCCAGAGCCGCCACCGTCCATGCGTCCAAGGCCCAGGGCCGGCAGGCATGGAGCAGGGCGGCGCGCAGGCTGGCGCGATAGGCGTTGGGCGCCGGGGCGGGCGCGCCGGCCGTTCGGTGCAGCGTTGGCACCCGCATGCCTTGCGGGGGTGGTGCTGGGCGCAGGCCGGAAGCTTGGGTGGCAGCTGTCATGGCGAACCTCGTTGGCGCAAGCGGGGCGGGCGCAGGCCCGCACAGCCCCCATCGAACACCGGCGCGGCCTTTGCTGTTTTGATCTGCTGCAAGTTCCGCTCGCTCAGCGGCGCCGTCTAGTTCCTTGGTACTAGCGCCGCTGTGGTGCACTAGTTCTTCTGCCGGTCTGCGCCAGCGCGAGAGGAGGATGTCGCCGCGCCGCCCTCATTCCTACAGTGCGTTCATCCCATTCAGAGGAGTGCGCATATGGGCGCTGAGCAGGGTTCGAATCAAACCGCCGCCGGTTCCGGGCGGGCCATTTCGGTGCTGATCGTCAGCACCCTGGCCTTCACCGTGTGTTTCATGGTGTGGATGATGTTCGGCGTCATCGGCATCCCGATCAAGAAGCAGCTCGGCCTGAATGCCACCGAGTTCGGTCTGCTGACCGCCACACCGGTGCTCACCGGCTCCCTGATCCGCGTGCCCCTGGGCATCTGGACGGACAAGTTCGGCGGCCGCATCGTGTTCTTTGCCTTGATGCTGGCCTGCGTGATCCCGATCTGGCTGATGAGCTATGCCACCGCCTACTGGCACTTCCTGGTCATCGGCCTGTTCGTCGGCCTGGCCGGTGGCAGCTTCTCGGTGGGCACGCCCTATGTCGCGCGCTGGTTCCCCAAGCAGCGCCAGGGCTTTGCGATGGGCGTGTTCGGCGCCGGCAACTCGGGCGCGGCGGTGAACAAGTTCGTCGCACCCGTGCTGGTGGTGGCATTCGGCTGGACCATGGTGCCCCATGTCTATGCCGCGGTGCTGCTGGGCACGGCCATCCTGTTCTGGTTCTTCAGCCATTCCGATGATCGACATCTGGTGGCCAGCAATGCCAGCTTCATGAGTCAGCTCAAGGCGCTGAAGGATCCCAAGGTGCTGAAGTACTGCCAGTACTACAGCATCGTGTTCGGCGGCTATGTGGCCCTGAGCCTGTGGATGGTGCAGTACTACGTGGGTGAGTACGGCCTGGACATCCGGGTGGCCGCCCTGCTGGCCGCCTGCTTTTCCCTGCCCGGTGGCGTGCTGCGCGCCATCGGCGGCTGGCTTTCGGACAAGTACGGCGCCCACAGCGTCACCTGGTGGGTGATGTGGGTGAGCTGGATCTGCCTGTTCATCCTGTCCTATCCGCAGACCGACTTCACCGTGATGACGGTCAACGGCGCCAAGACCTTTCACATCGGCCTGAACGTCTATGCCTTCACCGGCCTGATGTTCATCCTGGGCATCGCCTGGGCCTTCGGCAAGGCCAGCGTGTTCAAGTACATCAGCGACGACTACGGCCACAACATCGGCACCATCAGCGGCATCGTCGGCCTGGCCGGCGGCCTGGGCGGCTTCATCCTGCCCATCATGTTCGGCGCCCTGATGGACCTGACCGGCGTGCGCTCCAGCGCCTTCATGCTGATGTACGGCGTGGTCTGGGTGTCCCTGATCTGGATGTACTGGACCGAGGTGCGCAAGACCGAGGTGATGGGCGCCAAGGCGCCGGCGTCTCCGCTGAGTCGCTCTTTCAAGCACTGAGCCGACCGCACCCGACGCAACAGCTTCCTGAGGCGGCGCGCGTGAGCGTGCCGCCCTCCCCAACCAAGGAATCCCCATGGCAAGAATCCAAAACTGGAAGCCGGAAGATCCGGACTTCTGGCGCGAGCAGGGCAGTGCCCTGGCCTGGCGCACCTGCGGTGTCACCACCTTCTCGCTGATCTTCAGCTTCGCCACCTGGTTCGTGATGAGTGCGGTGGTGGTGCGCATGCCAGCCATCGGCTTCAAGTTCACGACGTCCGAGCTGTTCTGGCTGGCCGCGATTCCCGGCCTGGCCTCGGGCATCCTGCGCCTGATCCATTCGAACTTCATCCCGCTGCTCGGCACGCGCGCCGTGATCAGCGTGGCCACCGTCCTGAAGATCATCCCCATGGTCTGGCTGGGCTACGCCATCCAGGACCTCAGCACGCCCTGGGCGACCTTCATGATCATCGGCTTCCTGTGCGGCATGGGCGGCGGCGACTTCTCGTCCTTCATGCCCTCCACCAGCATCTTCTTCCCGAAGCGGCTGCAGGGCACGGCCATGGGCATACAGGCCGGCCTGGGCAACTTCGGTGTCTCCATCGTCCAGTTCGTCGCCCCCTGGATCATCGGCTTTGCTGCCCTGGGGACGGTGGTCGGCGGCCCACAGGTTTTCACCAAGGCTGACCCGATCAAGGGTGCTCTTGCGGTGACCAAGGAGGCCGGCATCGTCAGGGATGTGCAGGTCGCGAATGCCGAGTACGCCGGGGCCATCGAGGTGGTTCGCGGTGAAGACGGCCGCATCAAGGATGTCATCCTGAAGGCGACCGACACCGTCAAGCCGATCAAGGCCGCGGTGAAGAAGGACGAGTCCGGCCGCATCACCGAGGTCGCCACGAGCAAGGGTGTGGCGCTGGATGTGAAGCGCAACCCTGCCGGTGAGATCAGCGACGTGGCGCTGCGCAATGTGGTCAAGAAGGGCATGTGGCTGCAGAACGCCGCCTTCATCTGGGTGCCCTTCCTGCTGCTGGCCTTCGTGCTCTCGGTGATCTTCCTGCGCAGCCTGCAGCTGCCCACGCGCGGCTTCATGGGCCAGTTCGAGATCCTCTCCAGCCGCAACCGCGCCCGCACCCACACCTGGAATTGCACGATGACCTATATCTGCTCTTTCGGATCCTTCTCGGGCTTCTCGGCGGCCTTCCCGATGCTGATCAAGACGCTGTACGGCGGCTTCGACGGCGCGCCCGATCCCCTGGCCTATGCCTTCATCGGCCCGCTGCTCGGCGGCCTGGTGCGCGTGGCCACCGGCGGCTTCTTCGACAAGATTGGCGGCTCCAAGGGCATGCAGTGGACGACCATCGGCCAGATTGCCGGCGTGGTCTATCTGGTGGCTGGTGGCTACCTGACACCGAGCAGCGTGGAGCAGTTCAGCGGCTTCCTCTACGGCATGCTGTGGATCTTCCTGATGTCGGGCATCAACAATGCCGCGACCTTCCGTCAGTACCCCATCGTGTTCGCCTACTCCCCGGCCAAGGGGGCGCAGATGCTGGGCTGGACCGGCGCCTGGGCGGCTTTCGGTCCCTTTGTGTGGAATGCGCTGATCGCCACCTCGATCGACAAGACCGGTGCGGTGAATGCCTTCTTCATCGGCTGCGCGGTCTTCTACGTCTACTCCCTGGCCATCAACTGGTGGTACTACACCCGCCAGGGCGCCGAGCGCTATGACTACGGCAATGCCGGCGGCACCTGGTGGGATGCGCTGCCCGAGGCCGAGAAGGAGCGCATGAAGCGCGTCGACCTGGGCCAGCCGGCCTGAGCCCCAAGGAGCTGCACATGGGCACCCCCAGCTTCATCCACCTCCTCGCCATCGCCTACGGCCTGGTGTTGATCGCCGCGGTGTTCCTGCGCTCGCCGCTGACCGAGGCGATGCGCATCGACAGCCTCTTCCTGCCCGGCGCGGGCGAGAGCACGCGGCCGCTTAACGGATTGCTGGGCCTGCTGATCGGCGGCTATGCCGCCTGGTCGCTGCTCGGTGCCTGAGCACGAACACATTCCCCAAGAAGGACCTAGACCATGAGCCATTTCCTCGATCGACTGAGCTACTTCGCTCAAGCCAAGGAGGACTTCGCCGACGGCCACGGCCGTACCAACGGCGAAGACCGCACCTGGGAAGACGCCTACCGCAACCGCTGGGCGCACGACAAGATCGTGCGTTCCACCCACGGCACCAACTGCACCGGTTCCTGCTCGTGGAAGATCTATGTGAAGGGCGGCATCGTCACCTGGGAAACCCAGCAGACCGACTATCCCCGCACCCGCCCCGATCTGCCCAACCACGAGCCGCGCGGCTGCGCCCGCGGTGCCTCCTACAGCTGGTACCTCTACAGCGCCAACCGCGTGAAGTACCCCATGGTGCGTGGCTCCCTGCTCAAGCACTGGCGGGCTGCGCGTGCCGTGGCCAAGACGCCGGTGGATGCCTGGGCCCATATCGTCGAGAACACCGAGCAGCGCCGCGAGTGGCAGAAGGACCGTGGTCTGGGCGGCTTCGTACGGGCCAGCTGGGACGAGGTCAACGAGATCATCGCCAGCGCCAATATCTACACCGTCAAGAAGCACGGCCCGGACCGCGTGATCGGCTTCTCGCCCATCCCGGCCATGTCCATGATCAGCTATGCCGCCGGCAGCCGGTATCTGAGCCTGATGGGCGGCGTGTGCATGAGCTTCTACGACTGGTACTGCGATCTGCCGCCGGCCAGCCCCATGATCTGGGGCGAGCAGACCGATGTGCCGGAGAGTGCCGACTGGTACAACTCCAACTACATCATCGCCTGGGGCTCCAATGTGCCGCAGACGCGCACGCCGGACGCGCACTTCTTCACCGAGGTGCGCTACAAGGGCGCCAAGACGGTGGCCATCACCCCGGACTACGCCGAGATCTCCAAGCTGGCCGATATCTGGCTGCATCCCAAGCAGGGCACCGATGCCGCCATCGCCATGGCCATGGGCCATGTGATTCTCAAGGAGTTCTACTTCGAGAAGCGCTCCAGCTACTTCGACGACTACGCCCGCCGCTACACCGATCTGCCCATGATCGTGCGGCTCAAGAAGCAGACCACGCCCGACGGGCGCGATGTGCTGGTGCCCGACCACTATCTGCGCGCCAGCGACTTTGGCGCCAAGCTGCACCAGGCCAACAACCCCGAGTGGAAGACCCTGGCCTTTGACGCCCAGGGCAAGGTGGTGGTGCCCAACGGTTCCATCGGCTTCCGCTGGGGCCCCAATGGCCGCGAGGACGGGGGCAAGTGGAACCTGGAGAGCAAGGAGGCCAATGCCGGAGCGGATGTGAAGCTGCGGCTGAGCGCGCTGGAGGGCGAGGCCCAGGCGCATGAGCTGGTCGAGGTGGGCTTTCCCTACTTCGGCGGTGTGGAGACCCCGCACTTCCAGCACAACAAGCAGCAGGACGTGATCCTGCGCCGCGTGCCCGCCGTGCGGCTCAAGCTGGGCAAGCATGAGGGCGCCGAGGAGGTGCTGGTCGCCACCGTCTTCGATCTGCAAGTGGCGCAGTACGGGGTGGACCGCGGCCTGGGCGACGACTGCCCGAAGCGCTACGAGGACAACAAGCCCTACACCCCCGCCTGGGCCGAGCACATCACCGGCGTGCCGGCGGCCCAGATCACCCAGGTGGCACGCGAGTTTGCCGACACCGCCGACAAGACCCATGGCAAGGCCATGGTGATCATCGGCGCGGCGATGAACCACTGGTACCACGCCGATATGAACTACCGCGGCATCATCAATATGCTGATGATGTGCGGCTGCATCGGCCAGAGCGGCGGTGGCTGGGCGCACTATGTGGGTCAGGAAAAGCTGCGCCCGCAGACCGGCTGGACCGCGCTGGCCTTTGCGCTGGACTGGATCCGCCCGCCGCGCCAGCAGAACTCCACCAGCTTCTTCTACGCCCACACCGACCAGTGGCGCTACGAGAAGCTCGATGTGGCCGAGGTGCTCTCGCCCCTGGCCGACAAGAAGAAGTTCGGTGGCAGCCTGATCGACTACAACGTGCGCGCCGAGCGCATGGGCTGGCTGCCTTCGGCGCCGCAGCTGCAGACCAACCCCATCGAGCTGGTCAAGCAGGCGCAGGCCGCCGGTGTCGATGCCAAGGACTTTGCGGTGCAGTCGCTCAAGGACGGCTCGCTGCGCATGAGCTGCGAGGACCCGGACAACCCGGCCAACTGGCCGCGCAATATGTTTGTGTGGCGCTCCAACATCCTGGGCTCATCGGGCAAGGGGCATGAGTACTTCCTCAAGCATCTGCTGGGCACGACCAATGGCGTGCAGGGCAAGGATCTCGGCACGGACGATGCCAAGCCTCAGGAAGTGCAGTGGCATGACAAGGCGCCGGAAGGCAAGCTGGACCTGCTGGTCACGCTGGACTTCCGCATGAGCACCACCTGTCTGTACTCCGACATCGTGCTGCCCACCGCCACCTGGTACGAGAAGAACGATCTCAACACCAGTGATATGCACCCCTTCATCCATCCGCTGTCCACGGCGGTGGACCCGGCCTGGCAGTCGCGCAGCGACTGGGAGATCTACAAGGGCTTTGCCAAGAAGTTCAGCGAGCTCTGCGTGGGCCATCTGGGCGTGGAGAAGGAGCTGGTGCTGACCCCGCTGATGCATGACAGCCCGGCCGAGCTGGCCCAGCCCTTTGATGTGAAGGAATGGAAGAAGGGCGAGTGCGATCTGATTCCGGGCAAGACCGCGCCGCAGATGGCCGTGGTCGAGCGCGACTATCCGAATCTGTACAAGCGCTTCACCGCGCTGGGCCCCCTGATGAGCAAGGTGGGCAATGGCGGCAAGGGCATTGCCTGGAACACCCAGGACGAGGTGCAGCAGCTGGGTGAGCTCAACGGCGTGGTGCGCGAGGAAGGTGTCACCCAGGGCATGCCGCGCATCGTCAGCGATATCGATGCCACCGAGGTGGTGCTGATGCTGGCGCCCGAGACCAATGGCCATGTCGCGGTCAAGGCCTGGGAGGCGCTGTCTAAGCAGACCGGCCGCGAGCATGCCCATCTGGCCCTGCATCGCGAGGACGAGAAGATCCGCTTCCGCGATATCCAGGCGCAGCCGCGCAAGATCATCAGCTCGCCCACCTGGTCGGGCCTGGAGAGCGAGAAGGTCTCCTACAACGCCGGCTACACCAATGTGCATGAGCTGATCCCCTGGCGCACCCTGACCGGCCGCCAGCAGTTCTACCAGGACCACCCCTGGCTGCAGGCCTTCGGCGAGGGCTTCAGCAGCTACCGCCCACCGGTGGACATGAAGGCCCTGGTCGATGTGCACGGGGTCAAGCCCAATGGGCACAAGGAGATCGCGCTCAACTTCATCACGCCGCACCAGAAGTGGGGCATCCACAGCACCTACAGCGACAACCTGCTGATGCTCACGCTCAACCGTGGCGGCTCGGTGGTCTGGCTCAGCGAGGACGATGCCCGCAGCGCCGGCATCGCCGACAACGACTGGGTGGAGCTCTACAACAGCAACGGCGCCATCGCGGCCCGGGCCGTGGTGAGCCAGCGCGTCAACAACGGCATGGTGATGATGTACCACTCCCAGGAAAAGATCATCAACACGCCGGGCTCCGAGATCACCGGCACCCGCGGCGGCATCCACAACTCGGTGACCCGCATCGTGGTCAAGCCCACCCACATGATCGGCGGCTACGCCCAGCTGAGCTACGGCTTCAACTACTACGGAACGATTGGCACCAACCGCGACGAGTTCGTGCTGGTGCGCAAGATGGCCAAGGTCGATTGGCTCGATGAAGAGGCTTCGGCCCAAGGAGCAACAGCATGAAGGTACGTGCACAAATCGGCATGGTGCTGAACCTGGACAAGTGCATTGGCTGCCACACCTGTTCGGTCACCTGCAAGAACGTCTGGACCAACCGCCCGGGCATGGAATACGCCTGGTTCAACAACGTCGAGTCCAAGCCGGGCATCGGCTATCCCAAGGAATGGGAGAACCAGGACAAGTGGCATGGCGGCTGGCAGCGCAAGGCCGACGGCAGCATCGAGCCGCGTCAGGGCGGCAAGTGGAAGCTGCTGATGCGCATCTTCGCCAATCCCCATCTGCCACAGATCGACGACTACTACGAGCCCTTCACCTTCGACTACGAGCATCTGCAGTCGGCGCCCAAGTCCAAGGCCGCGCCCACCGCGCGTCCGCGCAGCCTGATCACCGGCCAGCGCATGGAGAAGATCGAGTGGGGCCCCAACTGGGAGGAGATCCTGGGTGGCGAGTTCTCCAAGCGCAGCAAGGACCCGAACTTCGAGGACATCCAGAAGGAGATCTACGGGCGCTTCGAGAACACCTTCATGATGTACCTGCCGCGCCTGTGCGAGCACTGCCTGAATCCGGCCTGCGTGGCGTCCTGCCCCTCGGGCTCGATCTACAAGCGCGAGGAAGACGGCATCGTGCTGATCGACCAGGACAAGTGCCGTGGCTGGCGCATGTGCGTCTCGGGCTGCCCCTACAAGAAGATCTACTACAACTGGCAGAGCGGCAAGGCCGAGAAGTGCATCTTCTGCTACCCGCGCATCGAGGCCGGCCAGCCCACCGTGTGTTCGGAAACCTGCGTGGGCCGCATCCGCTACCTGGGCGTGCTGCTCTATGACGCCGACCGCATCGAGGCGGCCGCCGCGGTGGAGAACGACAAGGAGCTCTACCAGGCCCAGCTCGACGTCTTCCTGGACCCCCATGATCCGCAGGTCATCGAGCAGGCGCGCCGCGACGGCGTGCCCGAGGCCTGGCTGGAAGCGGCCAAGAAGAGCCCCGTCTACAAGATGGCGGTGGACTGGAAGGTGGCCCTGCCCCTGCACCCCGAGTACCGCACCCTGCCCATGGTCTGGTATGTGCCGCCGCTCTCGCCCGTCAGCGCGGCCGCCCACGCCGGCCATCTGGCCAGCAAGGGTGCCATCCCTGATGTGAGCCAGCTGCGCATCCCGGTGCAGTACCTCGCCAATATGCTGACCGCCGGTGATGTGGCGCCGGTGGAGCGCGCCCTGGAGCGCATGCTGGCCATGCGCGCCTACCAGCGCGCCAAGCATGTGGAGGGGGTGGACGATTGGTCCGTGCTGGACCAGGTGGGCCTGCTCAAGCGCGAGGTGGAGGACATGTACCAGATCATGGCCATCGCCAACTACGAGGACCGCTTCGTCATTCCCAGCAGCCACCGCGAGTACGCGGAAAACGCCTACGAGCTGCGCGGCGGCTGCGGCTTCAGCTTCGGCAACGGCTGCTCCGAGGGCCAGAGCCACGACACCAGCCTGTTCGGGGGCGGCGGCCGCCGCACCATCCCGATCAAGAGCGGCATCTGAGGAGTTGATGATGTTCAACAAGAACGCAAACAAGCCGGCCGCGGCCCTGCGCCTGAGCTGTCGCGTGCTGGCCCATCTGCTGGACTATCCCGGCGCCGCCATGCGGGCGGCCCTGCCCGAGCTGCGCCAGGCCCTGCAGCAGGAGGCCGCACTCTCGCCCGAGCGCCTGGCCGAGCTGGACCACCTGATGGCCACGCTGCAGCGGGGTGACGCCTACGAGGCGGAGGCCCGCTATGTGGAGAGTTTCGACCGCGGCCGTGCCACCAGCCTGCATCTGTTCGAGCATGTGCACGGGGACTCGCGCAGCCGCGGCCCGGCCCTGGTGGATCTGGTCAAGACCTACGAGGCCGGCGGCATGTTCTTTGACGGGGCCGTACATGGGCCCGGGGCCCCGCTGGACGAGTCCTTCGCCCAGGCCCGCGAGCTGCCCGACTACCTGCCCGTGGTGCTGGAGTTCGCCTCCACCCAGGAGCCGGCCACGGCGCGCGCCTTCCTGGCCGAACTGGCTCACATCCTGAACGGCATCCATGCGGCGCTGATCCAGCGCGAGAGCCCCTATGCCGCCGCCATCGGTGCGGTGCTGGCCCTGGCGGGCGAGCAGCCCCGGCCCATGCCCCTGCCACCGGAAGAGTCCCTGGACGAAAGCTGGCAGGAGCCGGCTGCCTTCGAGGGCTGCTCGGTCCGCGGCCAGAGCGGCCCGCAGCCCGTGCACATCGTGCGCAAGCATTCATCCATCCACCACGCTCAACAAGGAGGGCGGGTATGAAGTCCCTCGATTTCGCCCTGTTCGGCATCTATCCCTATATCTGCCTGGCGGTCTTCCTGCTCGGCAGCCTGCTGCGCTTCGACCGCGACCAGTACAGCTGGAAGAGCGACTCCTCCCAGCTGCTGCGGGCGGGCAGTCTGCGCTGGGGTTCCAATCTCTTTCACGTCGGCGTGTTGATCCTGTTCTTCGGCCACACCGTGGGCATGCTGACCCCGCACTTCGTCTACGAGCCCTTCATGAGCGCCGGCAGCAAGCAGCTGATGGCCATGGTGGTGGGCGGCGTGGCCGGTCTGCTGGGTTTTGTGGGCGTGAGCCTGCTGCTGCACCGCCGGCTCTCGGACGAGCGCATCCGCCGCAACTCCAAGACCAGCGACATCCTGCTGCTGTGGCTGCTGTGGGTTCAGCTGGCCCTGGGCCTGGCCACCATCCCGCTCTCGGCCCAGCATCTGGACGGCGGCATGATGTTGAAGCTGGCCGAATGGGCGCAGCGCATCGTGACCTTCCGCGGCGGCGCGGTGGAGCTGCTGGCCGAGGCCGGCTGGATCTTCAAGCTCCATATGTTTCTGGGCATGACGGTGTTCCTGGTCTTCCCCTTCACCCGCCTGGTGCATGTGTGGAGCGGCTTTGGCACCCTGGCCTATCTGACCCGGCCCTATCAGCTGGTGCGCAGCCGTCGCATCGCCCTGCCGCCCGGCCATGATCGCGCACCGCGCTGAACCCAGGAGTGGCTCATGAGCGATACACAGAATCACTGCGGTGGTGGGGGCGGCGGCTGCGGCTGCTCGGGCGCCAGCCCGGCGACCGACGGCACCAAGCCTGCCATGGGGCCTGACGCGCAGGACCGCGTGGCCGTGGCCAGCGTCAACGGCGCGCCCCTGCATGGCGTGGGCGAGTCGCCAGATCCCGAGACCCTGCGCCAGCGTGCCTACAGCGAGTTGCTGCGTCAGGCGGCGCAGCGCGCCGGTCTGCTGGAGCCAAGCGAGCCCGCCGCCCTGGACGGCTTGCTCAGCGAGGCGGCCTCGCGGGCCATCGAGCAGTTGCTGGAGCGCGAGCTTCGCGTGCCCGTGCCCGACGAGACCGCCTGCCGCCGCTACCACGAGGCGCACGCCTCGCGCTACTGCACGGGCGAGCGGGTGCAGGCCCGCCACATCCTGTTCGCGGTGACGCCGAATGTGGACATCGAGGCGCTGCGCCAACGCGCCGAGGCCCAGCTGATCGCCCTGCGCTGCGAGGAAGCAGCGGCCTTTGCCGCCGCGGCGGCCGAGCTGTCCAACTGCCCCAGCGGCGCCCAGGGCGGCGAT
Source organism: Roseateles asaccharophilus (assembly GCF_004362405.1). Classification (GTDB taxonomy): domain Bacteria; phylum Pseudomonadota; class Gammaproteobacteria; order Burkholderiales; family Burkholderiaceae_C; genus Kinneretia; species Kinneretia asaccharophila. The sequence continues at coordinate 14,005 of NZ_SNXE01000009.1, read as the reverse complement.
CTGGGCTGGTTGGGCCGCCAGGACTGTGCTCCCGAGTTCGGCGCGGCCCTGTTCGGGCGCGACGAGGCCGAATCCCATATCGGCGTGCTGCCGCGCCTGGTGAACACGCGCTTTGGCTTCCACATCGTGCGGGTTGAAGCGCGTGAGGCCGGCACGCCCCAGCCCTTTGAGCAGGTGCGCAGCGCCATCGCGCAGACGCTGACCCAGCAGGCCTATGTGACCGCGCTGCGCCAGTACCTGAACCTGCTGGCGGGGCAGGCCCAGCTGAGCGGGCTGGAGCTCGAGGGCGCCGACTCGCCGCTGCTGCAGTGAACTGGAACTTCGAGGACATCTGCCTTGAGCATTGATCCCGTCGTTGGCTTCTTCGTGCTGGGACTCGTTGCCGGACTGCTGGGCTCTGACCTCAAGATCTCGGGCGGTCTCTACGACACCCTCACGCTCTATTTGCTGATCGCCATCGGACTCAAGGGCGGCTTCGAGCTGTCGCAGACCGAGGTGCTGCATCTGGTGCTGCCCATCGTGGTGGTGGTGGTGATGAGCGCCGGCACGCCCTTGCTGGGCTATCAGATCCTGCTGCGCCTGGGCAAGCTGCCGCACCCGGACGCCGCATCGATCTCGGCGCACTACGGTTCCGTGTCGGTCGTCACCTTCGCCGTGGGCGCCTCCTATCTTGCGCGCCAGGGTGTGGGCTATGACGGCTACCTGTCCGTGTTCCTGGTCTTTCTTGAGTTTCCGGCCATCATCATCGGCGTCTTGCTGGCCAAGGGCATCAACAAGGACACGCAGTGGAAGCACCTGGCGCGGGAGGTGCTCACCGGCAAGGCCATCCTGCTGCTGGTGGGCGCGCTGCTGATCGGCTGGATCTGGGGCAAGGAGGGCGGCGCCGCGCTGATCCCCTTCTTCCAGGACATGTTCAAGGGCTTTCTCGCGCTCTTCCTCTTGGGCATGGGCTTGGTGACGGCGTCCAAGCTCGACGATCTGCGCCGTGTGGGCAAGTTCCTGATCGGCTTCGGCATCCTCATGCCCTTGGTGTCCGCCGTGGGCGGCGTGCTGGTGGGGCATGCCCTGGGCCTGAGCGAGGGCAGCACCACCTTGCTGGCCGTGCTCTACGCCAGCGCCTCCTATATCGCCGCGCCTGCCGCCATGCGCATTGCCATCCCCGAGGCCAATCCGGCCCTCTCCATCGGTGCAGCCCTGGGCGTCACCTTTCCCTTCAATGTGGTGCTGGGCGTGCCGCTCTATTTCCAGATGACCCGCTGGTACTACGCCGCCTTCTGAGGGTTTGATCCACCATGCAAGCTCCACCCGACATCGCGCTGGGAACCATCCACTACGTGGTCCTCATCTGCGAGGAAGCCATTGAAGCCCTGATCGGCAAGGACATCATCGCCTGCGGCGCCAAGGGCTACACCGTCTCGGAGGTGCGCGGGCGCGGCAACCGCGGCGTGCGCGACGCCCAGTGGCTGCTGTCCAGCAATATCCGCATCGAGGTGCTGTGCAGCCAGGCAGCGGCCCAGCTCATCCTGCGCACCGTGGAGCACAAGTACTCGCAGAACTACGGCCTGGTGGCCTTCACCCATCCCGTCAATGGCCCGCGGGCGGACAAGTTCTGAGCGCGCCGCCGTACTCGGCGTGATGAGCGCCTCAGTCGAGCGCCGCGGGCTCGTTCTCCGTGAGCCGCTCGGGTTCGGTGGTGTGGAGGATCTCCATCAGCACCGAGGTGGCGTAGGTCCCGGCCGGCAACGAGAAGCTGAGCACCAGCTGATCGGCTTGCGGCCATTCCCATGACAGCTCCGCCGGATTCGCCACCAGGGCGCGGCGCTCCTGATTCAGGCCGGCGTGCTCCATGCCGTCGCACAGGACCGCGTGCCGTTCGGCCACGCTCATCTCCAGCGCCTGCGCCTGATCGCTGCTGCTCACGCGGCCCCGTCCCCAGAGCGGCCCGGTGGGCCGGCCCGCCTCGTCCAGCACATCGCCGCTCAGGCTCTGGCCCCAGAGCCCCTGCTGAATCCGCTGCGCCAGCACCTCGTTGAAGACAAAGGAGCGCACCGCCGACAGGTAGAGGCCCTTTTTCTTGGGGTGGCGCACGCGGATCTCGCGCGCCAGCATGGCCCGGCCCTGCTCCACATTGCCCCCATCGTGGCCAAAGCGCTGGGCGCCGAAGTAATTGGGCACGCCCTGGGACGCCACGCGCTGGAGATTGGCTTCGATGGCGGCGCGCTCGCCACGCACCTCACGCAGCACGATGCGAAAGCGGTTGCCCAGCAGATCGCCACGGCGCAGCTTCTTCAGGTGGCGGCTCTGGCTCAGCACCTTGAATTCCGGGTGCTGCAGCTGGGTCAGGTCCAGCGGCTCACCCTTGGTCTTGCTGTTGGCCAGGGTGATGCTGAACCACTGGCGGGTGATGGCGTAGCGGTCCTTGAGGCCGGCAAAGCCCACGTCGCGTTCTTCCACGCCGGCCGCTTGGGCCAGCTGCTGGGCCACAAAGGCCGTGTTGGCGCCGTTCTTCTCGACGTCCAGCCACAGATGCTCACCCTCACCGCTGGGCAGCTGCAGCGGCAGCTCGGTCACGATGAAGTCCTCGTTGAGGAGCTTGAGGGTGGCGCTGGCGCCGCTGTCCGGATAGGCCTGGGGCCACTGCGGCAGGGTCGTGTACGGGGAGGGTTGGGCTTCGGTCATGGGCGGTGGGCAGGCGGCAGCAAGGGTGGGGCCGGAGCAGGCGCTCGGGCGCGGGACGCTATTCTGCTTGGAACTCAGGCCGGCAGAGCACTCAGCCTTGGGGCCGCAAGGCCGTCATCTGGGCGCGACGCTTGGACCGGCTTGGGCTCATGGATCGGCCCCGGTCTTGCTCGGCGCTCAGAAAGTCAAGCCAGTCCTCGGGCTTCGGGGGCAGCCCGCCGCGCGCCAGCCGATTGGCCCATTGCCGCGCGGCCACGGGAGCGGCCACGCTGGTGCCTCCCATGCGAGCCTCGCTGCCGGAGAGCACGCCGGCTGCTATCAGGCCATAGGCCAAGGGCCCTTCGTCGGCCACGGCGCGTGCCAGGCGTCGCTCGTGGTCCGAGGGCTTGCGGCGGGCGGTGTAGAGCGAGTCGCGCTCGTCCTCGGTGTGGGCGGCGCCGACCATCAGGGGCAGCTTGCCCGTGGCCAGGCCATTGAGGCTGCCGGCCCGACCCAGCTGCAGGCCCTGTGCCTCGACCAGCACCGATTGCACAGGGATGGGGTCGGTCCAGCGGGACAAGTCGCCTTGCACCCGCGCTTCGACCTCCAGCGGCAGCTCCCCGCTGTTGCGCAGCTCGATCAGCCAACGCCCGGCGGGCAGGCCGCCACGCGCGCCACGCACCGGCGCCAGGGAGAGCTGGGCGCGGCTGCGCCCGGCCTTGCTGAGCTGTTGTTGCTGCAGCCGTCCCAGCAAGCGCTGGCCCTGGTACAGATCGACCTGCTCGTCCAGCGTGATCCAGGGTGAGCGCAGTGGCTCCAGCACCCGCAACTGCAGCGCGGGCCCGGCGGCCTTGGCGGGGCGCGTGGCGCCGCCCACGCTCGAACACCAGAGCTCCAGGAAGCTGTCGGTCGGGTCTCCCGGCTGCAAGCGCCAGCTCAGACGGGCGCTGTGGCGAGGCGCCAGCACGCCGGCGGCATTGGTGCCGCTGGTGGGGTCGTTCAAGAGATCGCCCCCATTGTTGCCGGCGGCAAACACCACCAGCAGTCGCGGCCGCTTGCGCATCAGCTCGTCGATGGCCTGCTCCAGCGCCGAGCTGCCATCGTGCGGGCCGGCCAGCGCACCCAGGCTGATATTGACGACCACGGCAGCCTGCGGCGACAGGGCCTCGGCCTCGCGCAGGATGTGGTGCAAGGCATCCAGAATCTGCGCCACACAGGCCGCGCCGGTGGTCTGCCCGTCCAGGCCGCGCGGCACCGAGACCAGCAGCAAAGGGGCGTGGGCGGCGGCGTCCAGGCTGCTGGGCTTGGCGTTGGCGGGGTGGCGGCGCCGGGCCGGCAGGCCGGCCAGGGTGTCCAGCACATGGGTGGCGTGGTCGGGCTGCTCGGCGGCCGCGGCAGCCAGCAGCTTGTCCAGACCCAGGGCCTGGTAGAGGGCCCGCTCCTTGGCGACCTGGCCCGCGCAGCGACGATGCAGCGCTTGCAGCGCGGCGTGCTGGAGCTCGCGGCCATAGCCCGCGGGCGCCACCTGCCATGGCGTGTCGGGGTCTTGCGGCGGCAGCGAAGCCTGGTCCCAGTAGGACAGGATGCGACAGGACTTGCTGCCCCCCGGCGCGCGAAACACCGCGTTCAGGAAAGCGCCGCCGTGGTCAATGCTGCCCAGGATCAGGGGCGGCGGCTTGCCGCGTCGCGCCGTTGGGGGGCTGGGTGCGCGCGCGCGGGCAAAGTCCACCGGCAGCGGTTGCGAGAGCTCGCAGCCGCGCAAGGACTTGCGCAAGGACGCCACCGCGCCGGCCTGGGCCCATACGGTGAGCCAATCTGCATCGGGCGGGCTTTCGGGGTTGAGCCAGAGGCGGGTGCCCAGGCGGGCCAGCGCTCGGTCCAGCGCCCGTCCGCGCGGCGCCAGCAGGGGCACCCAGAGCAGGGCGGGGTCTGCCGGCTTGTGCATCGGCGGGAAGCCTTGCCAGCCGGTGGCCAGGGCCCAGTCCAGATAGGGGTCGCCCGGGCTGCAGCTCGCCGGGCGCTGCCAACGCTGGGCCGCTGGGCTCGGGGGCGGCAAGGCGGCCGAGCTGCTGCCACCGGAGCTGGCGGGAGCCGGCCGGGGCGGTGCCGCTGGCGGCAGCGGCGGGGCGGCGTCGCTCATCACGCGGCGGCAGCGGCGCCAGCTGCGGCGCTGCTGCTGTCAAGATTCCATTCCCTGCAGACCAGCTCCCACAGGCGCGCGTGGTCCTTGAGCATCGGCAGGCCGGGCGCATCGGCCGGGGCGGCCACTTCCGAGCATTCGGGGCTTTGCGCCGGCGCAAAACCTTCGTCGGGCAGGGCCAGCGCCGCTTGGCCGAAGTCGGCATGGCCAAATCGCAGCACGCTGGGCTGGGCCGGCAGCTCAGCGACGCTGGCCAAGAGATAGCGGGCCACGCTTTCCCCCAGCAGCCGGCCCGCCAAACTGTCCACCGGGTAGTGCACCCCCGCGACCACGCGGTTCTCGGCAATGCGCAGCGCCATGCGAATCAGGACTTGGGACTGCAGATCGGGCAGCCGGGCCCGGTGCATCAGGTGGCACAGCAGCGCGGCAACCAGATGCGACTCGCCGGCATGGCCGCTGGGCAGGCTGCCGTGGCTGGGCACCTCGATCATGGGGAACAGGCTGGGGCGAATCTGATGGGGCCGCGGACAGGCCAGCATTTGCTTGATGCGCATCTGCAGCGCCATTTGCAGCGCCAGCGCGGACGCGAGCCACTCCAGGGTGCGCGGCATCCGATGCCAGGGCAGCTGTGCGGCGCTGAGCAAAAAGCTCAGGGCGTTGCCGGCCTGGGCGTGGATCTCTGGCAGGCGCACCTCGCGCAAGGGCAGCATGTCGTCCACCAAGCGGGCCTGGGCCAGCAGATAGTCCAGAGGCGGGCGCCGTAGGCTGAGCAAGGGGCGCCAGGCCAGACCCTTCTCGCTGGCGCCGAGCTGCTCGAGATAGACGGTTTGCGCGCCGGGGTCCGCGCGCACCTGCAGCCCGCTGAGCGCTTCCGTCAACAAGGACTGGGCACGGTGCGCGGCGCCGTAATGCAGCCAGGGCGCCGCGTCGAACCCGGGGCAGGGCGCGGGGGGATAGGGGTCGGCCAGGCCTTGGGTCAGATAGCCTTGCATGCGGACCAGGCAGGCGCTGCCCCATTCGTTGGCGCCCGCTGTAACGGCCAGGCCTGCGGCGGGGCCCACACCGCCGTAAGGGCCCACACCGCCATAGGGACCTACCCCGCCGTAGGGGCCAACGCCACCTGCCGGCCCGACACCGCCCAAGAGGTTCAGAACGCTCACGGTGCTCATGCATCACTCTCCTTCGAGGGGCTCTGGTTTCATTTCAAGGGCATGCCCGCTTGGGCCAATGCCTCGGCGAAATCCTCTGCGTGTGCGGCTTCTCGCCCCCAGTAGCGGGCTCGGAATGAACTCACGGTGGTCTGTGGCCACAGCTGTCTCAGGCTTTGCATGGTGCTTTGCGCCTGTGCTTGCTGCCCCAGGCGGACTTGTGCCACCGCGACGTAGAGCAAGGTCGGCGCATGGCTGGCGCACAGGCGCAAAGAGAGCTGCGCATGCTTCAGCGCCTCGGCGTATTGCTGATGCGCGAGCAGCGCGTGGGCCAGTGCGGCTTCCAGGAAATACTGCCAGGGGTCCAGCGGCGACAGGGCCAGGCCCAGGCGAGCGGACTCGCAGGCCTCGCGGGTCTGGTCGCTGTAGATTTGAGCCAAGGCTTGAAAGGACCAGGCCAGGGCGAAGCTGGGGTTGTGCTGCAAGGCCTGCTGGTGGTGCTGCAAAGCCAGTGAGAGCTGGGCGCCTTGCATGGCCAGGGCGTGCCCGAGCAGGGTGTGCGCCAGGGCGTGGCCCTTGTCGAGATCCAGTGCTGCTCGGGCCAAGCTGCCCATCTGAGCCGCGGCCTCGTCAAGCGGCTCCAGCCCTTGCACGCCTTTCAGCAAATGCCAGAACGCCAGCCATGCCAGCGGCTCGGCCGCTTGCGGCTGGTGTTGGATGAGCCAGCTCAGCATTTGCCCCGACTGCTGCAGGCAGCCGGGCGAGAGCTTGTGCATCAGCTGGGTCGCCGCGCTGAAGATCTGGTAGTTCTCCAGAGAGCTCCAGACCCCCGTCTTGCTGACCGACAAGCTGGCGTGCAGCAAGAGCCGGTGCACATCGGTGCAGGCTGCTTGCAGCGCGAAGGCTTCGCCATAGAGCAGGTCCTCCAGCTTGCATTCGATGCGGTCTTGCCACATCGGGGGGGCCTGGGGCCCGGCCTGCCTGTCATGCAAAGAAAGCTGCAGGAACAGCTGATCCCCCACGCCCACACTGCCGCGGCATTGCAGTACATGGTGAGCCCGCAGGTGTTCAAACGCATCCGCCAAGGCCTGGCGCGAATGCCGCAGGCCCTGGCTTGAGCGTGCCGACACCACGCGCAGCTGCGACGAACGGGAGAGCGCAAGGATCAAGGTGTCGGCCACCAAGTCGGCCATGGCCAGCAGGCGTGGGCTGTGGGCGCCCAGGTCCGGTGGCAGCACGGCGAGGACGGCGCCGAAGTCTGAGTCCTGGGCGTGGAAGGGTGTGGACATGTCGGGCTCTAGGCTGAAGACATGGATCTCCTTGCCCGCGCCATCTGGCCGACGGCCCCGGTCATGCAAGCCCAGGCGCCAAGGCTGCTCCAGCCGATCGACCGCTTGCGGGCTCAGGCAAAGCCCTCCCAACTCGGCGCTGGCGGCCAGGCGGCGGGCCATGCTGAGCTCCGCGGGCTGCGGCTGGCTGGCAGTGCTTAGCGCATGAATGCCGCAGCGAAAGTTCAGCTTGTGCTGCGTATGGCCTGCACGGTGGTCTTGCTGTAGCCGCAGCGCGGCATCGACCAGGGACTGGGTGTTGTGGCAGGTGACGGACAAGCTCACCTCGTCCTGCGACAAATCCAGCTCACGCGGGGGCTTGGGCAGTGCGGTGAACAAGGCCTCGCTGACTTGCTTGTAGCTGGCTTGCGCATGCAGAGGACTGAGCATGTGCCGAGGATCAAAAACAAGATCCAGGACGGCAGCCTTGGGGGCATCCTCGCTACTTGACCAATCTGGAACCAAGTCGGACGACATGCTGCTCCTTGTCACCGGGACGGGCTGAGGCGGCTTGCCGGCACATTATGCGCACAGGGTTGGAAGCGTGACAAATTGCACGCGAGGTCTCAGGTCAGCACCATGCCCAGATTGGTGGCTGCGCCATGGGGCCCCGGCGTGCATCTTTCGTCAGGGGCCGTGGCATCGAAGGCCGCCGGCAGGCATGCATGCCTGGGCGTCACTTGGGCTCCAAGAAGATGGCATCCTGACCGGCGCCAGTGGTGCTGCGGCGTACCCTGAAGACGGCATTGCTCTTGGGGAAGCCCTCCGGTGGAATCTGCATGTCGAACTGCCCATTGGCCAAGGCATGAAGTTCGATATGCGTCAGCTGCCCATGGAGCCCAAACATCAAGTAGACATGATCGTCTGGGGCCTTGGCGATGCGAACAATGCGGCCGCAAACGCTGCGACCAGCGCCAATGAGCTGGCAGACCTCATCGCGAGAGACGCCGGGTTTGGATATATAGAAGTACTCCCAGCCGAATGTCGGTAGCTTTCGGAGATCCACCTCTGTGGCACCAGGGGCATGCACGAGCTCCCCGATCCGTTTGCTGATGGAGCCAGTGCCGTTGCTCGCCTCAGAGCAGCCTAGCAACTGCACTCATACAGCAAGACAAAAAACGAACCGGATCGACATTGGCATGTGTGGCGCCCAATGCGGGAGTTGTGGCAAGCGCCGCAGGAAGGCGTTTGGGCCACGTGATCTATGGGCGGTGCCGACGACGATTGCGTTCATGCGGTTCAACGCTCGAGCGAGGGGGTGGGCAGCGCTGCGCTTCGACGGGCTACTTACCTTGTGGCGGAGTTGAGATCACAGTTCGTTGAAGCCAACTCATTGAGGCCGAAAGCGCTGCGTCAACCGGCAGCTGGTGCCCCGCATCCGGGAATTCGATGTGCTCAAAGCGTTTGCCAGTCGATGCCAGCAGTTCTAGTCGCTCGATAGAAAGGCTCGCAGGTACGTTCAGATCCTGCCGGCCATACAACCAGAGACCAGGAATCGACAGCTTCTGCAGTGAGGTGGTGGGATCGGTCGCCGTGAACTGATAGCGGTCTGGGCCGGATCGAATGTGCTCGCGGATGCGCGCCTGCGTATTCTTCTTCCAGAAGTCTTCTCTACCGTCCGCGAAGAACTGGAACCGGAGTTGCTCAAGTGTCGTCACCATCGGACCGCTCCAGATGACCATGAACTTAACATCAGGCGAGCGGGCTGCGGCAATCGGAATGATCCAGCCGGCTTGACTGATTCCCATCAGCCCAAGCGGGGTCCTAGGCGACGAGACTCTGCGCGAGAGTTCCTTCAATGCGGCATTGGCATCGTCTGCCAACAGCTCAAGGTTCGCCGTATCGACGTTGTTGGTTCCGACCTCGGGCCCCATGTACGTGCCACCCGACTTGCCAGTACCCCGCTTATCGTAAGTCAAAGTGGCGACGCCGCGTTGCGCAAGCGCTCTGGCAAGGTCCAGGTTGCGAGTCTCCTTTCCAGAGCCATGAACGATGACTGCACCCGCAATGATCTTTGCCGGGCTGACGATCGCACCCGCGAGAGTGGTGTCGCCGTTGCGGAACTGAACATCAACGACTGATTCCGGCTCCGGGGCGACCGGCGATGACGTGAGCTGCGCGTATGCGGGCAGGAGCAGCAGTGAGGTTAGTAGTAGCAGAGCACCGTATACCCGCTCCATGATCCTTCGTGATCGCATCGCTTTTTCCCGTGGCGCGGCATGCGCTCGAAGGGGAAGATTTTCGGGGGACACGAGGGCTGGCGACCTTGGCTTTGCGACAGACTGCACAAACAGCCGACAGAATGCCGCCGGCCGACAGCTCGGCTGCCGGACTGCGCGGCCTAGCGTTTGGTTAAGGGGCGGGCTTTAGCCCGTCCCAGTGAGCGAAGCGAACGATTTGAACCATTTGTTAGGCCGTTAATGTAGAGATTTTTACTCATAGGCCTCGTCGGTTGTACCAAATGCGTATTCATGAAATTGAGGGCCATTAGGCTCAATAACAAATGATGGCTGTTCAGCATCATCTGTGAAAGCGACAAATGGCCTGTAGCTGCCACCTTTGTACTCGATCTCGCCTTGGTCAAAGAGCATTGATAAGTCGAAGCTAAATTCACCGCAGATTGATTTGGCGACTTCGTTAGGTACGTTGTGCTTCTTTAGCGTGTCTCGCAATATGGCGATCCACTGTCTTTGGAAGTCAGCACAAAGAGATTCAAGTTTCTCGTACGCTGCGTCGTCCATGTACTGTTCCTTTGTAGGCCTAACGTTCGAGCTGAGCGGCCTGCCGTGGACAGTCCGCTCTCGAGCGAGGGGTTATGCCGCATGTTCCACCGTTCCCTGTGCCAACACCATGACGATCTCGTCTTGCTCGTCGCGATGCCTCTCAACTTGGGCGGCCGAGCCATCCTGAAAGCCAAGACTCAGCAGCAGCGCTCTTGAGCGATAGTTCTTGCCCTTGAGTACCGCCACGAACTCGCGAACTCGATACACCGCCCTGAGTTCTTGCAGCATGGCCGCCACTGCAGTCGTGCCGATGCCTTGCCGCCAGTACTGGCTGTTCAGCTCATAGGCAACGTACGCCCAGCCTTCGCGAGAAACAGTAGCCTGGACATAGCCAGCAAGCTGACCACTGGGCAGCCTGACAACCCAGTTCAGCCAATCTTCGGATCCATCGGCGGGCCCTCGGCTCTCTAGCAGCTCGAAGCGACGATGCAGCCATGCCTCCGATTCCGGTGGCGCGTTCTCGAACTCATAGATTGCCGGATCGCTGAGCACCCGGAACATCTCCTGTGCGTGTTCGGCCACTTGGGGTTCAAGGGTGAAACGCCCTGCGGGGATCGTCCTCATGCGGCATAACGTTTGACATGAGCCGCACGGAAAGAGCGAAGCTCTTGGAGTGTCGGCTCGGTGGAATGGTTAGGCCCCACCGGAGATATTTCGAGCGCGTTCATGCTGGTAGTGCCGACGAGCGGCCGGAGCAAAACACATGTAGCCCACCGTGCCAAGCAGGACAAGCGAATAGGCACTTTGAAACAATGAGGCCGGTGACATTGGATTGGGATCTTCGTGGACCTGGTAGAGATTGGTGCCAACACTGAACAACAGCAATAGCGCGAGAAGCACCAAAGCTGACGTTCGGCCCCCAAGTGTTCCCCACGCCAAATACAGAACGAGGGCGAGTTTGATCACGAATGAACTGAACTCAGGAGGCCACACGACGGCAAAGGCAAAGTTGCCAATCAATACGAGACCAAGGAGCGCAGTGAGCGGAACTGGTGCAGTTGCGATACGAGTAGGAAGCATGATTCTTTGGGGCCTAACGTGAAGGTGAGCGGACGCCGAAGGCGGGCCGCTCCAACGGCAGGTTAAATGGCAATTTCAAAGCGAGCCTCCAACTCTGCGAACGAGTCCGCGACCTTGATCGCGTACTGCGGCTCCATACCAACAAGCGGCAGCAGAAATACCGCCCCTGATGCGTCGAAAGCCAGCACTTCGCCGCCCCCGTCCCCAGCGAACGCAACGAAGCCGGGGGCGTAGTCTTGAATCTGTATGTCGGCGTTGTTGCCGGCAATGTCCGCCATCGGCCAAAGAGCCACGTAGCCGGGTCGCCCCTCACCCGTTGTGAAACCCTCGAAGGCGCCATGCGCTGCGAGGAAGTCTTTGTACTGTGCAGGGATCGGCGGGAGCATTGCCATTTAACGTTCGAGCTAACCGGCCCGCGGCGGCAGGACGCCGCAGGGCCAGAATGAAATGAGGCCCGTAGGCGGCATGCCGTCGCAGGTCCGGTTGAGCGAATGGTTAAGCCGCACCCGCCTAGTCATAGAAAGACTCTCGATGGACTTCTGACTCCGCTAAGGAAATGGCGCGCTTCAGATCCGCAAGCGAGAGAACTACATCCTGGGACCGGCCGTGAAGCACCACTTGAAGCCCGAGTGCTTCGTCCTCCCGAAACGAGACCAGAACTTCGCCATCGGCTTCGGCGGCCAGCTCGACATGCATTCCATCGCCCACAGCAGAGAAGCACGCCAGGCGCGTGGAATCAATGAGCTTTGGTTCGTGAGAATGCATGTTCTTGAAACTGTATCCGCTCTGCCCGAGCACGTACTTGCGGCTTAACGTCAAAGCTCAGCGGGCGGCAAAGCCGGCCGCTGGAGCGAAAGGTTATCCAGCGTGCGCCATCCAGTAGCAACACCGTTCTGCGCAACAACAACAAATCCGGTGAACGCGCGATCAGCGATGCGAATCTCGCCTTCCCCGATGTGAGTCACAGCGAAGCGGGCAGCCTCGCCAATAGGCAGCAGTGCACCCAGCTTCCGATGGACTTCTACCAGCGCCTCTGGCGAGCGAACATGCTCAGCTATGAGCGCTTCAATTTGGCTGCTATCGGCCACGATCATCCACTCCCGGCGAGCGTGATCGATCGAAGGAAAGTGCAGCCTCATCAGGTCGTGAACGCGCCGCGTGTTCATGCTGGATAACGTTTGAGTTCAGCGGGAGCCGTAGGCGATCCGCTGGAACGAGGGGTTATGTTTTAAAGCCATGTCTGATGAGAAATGTCGAATGATTTTGTAATCTCAGGCGGACGGCTACCATCCAAATTCGCTCTGTATTCATAAGTGCCAGTGACTTCCAGCCGAATATCGCCTTGAGGATTCCTGATCAAAACTTGCATCGGAAATTTTGCCTCTATGTAGGAAACTTTGTTGCCTCTTTTGGTTGCAACTCTTACTTGAAATACTGGATCGGAATGTGCTTTTATTCCCAGCAGCTCACTGTCGGCGACTTGCGAGCAAACTTGATGAATGACGCTGTTTACAATGAATTCAGCACAACTTTCCCCCATCCAAAATAATAGTTCAGAGCGATCATTATCTTTTTGAAAATTGTAAAGATCTATGCCGTTCACCTGCTGATGGTTCATGTGTCCCTCTCATAAACATAACGTGGAAGTGAGGGGCAGCCGGAGCGAAGCGAAGGGAACCACAAGCGCAGCTTGTGGCTGTCCCACTCGACTGTAAAGTTAGAAGGATTACGCAATGACAAACTCTCCCTTGTACAAGAACATCAGCAGCGGAGAGAACTCTTTAGAAAAGTCATTCGGCGTCATTCTCATTTGAGCCGGAATGGCCGTTCCGGAACTTTCAATCTGGGACTCAATCCTCGCAATTACATCAGTTAGCGCCATTTCGATCTTTGGATGAACCGCTGCGGCGTGAAGAATTTGCGCCAGCAATTTTGCCTCGGCATCCATGACGATCTGCCCATCACTACTCGCGTATTGACCACTCCATGGCTGATCTGGGGGAAGACTTGGGGGGCGTGACGTTCCTTGGGGTTTCCACCCGAACGCTTCGGCAAGGGTGAGGTAAACAGCCCAGTGCCCATTGCTGATTTGAATTGATTCGCCTGAACTGTTGCGAAGATCAATGGCCATGCTGATCCTTCTAACGTGCTAGCTAACCGGCGCGCCGCCGATAGGCGGAGCGTCCGTGTTGAGCGGCGGGTTAGAGGGCTCGAATGTGGCCGCCATGGTTTGGCGATCATAGTCGAGGAGGTATTGAGAATGCTTTGAGTAGATTTGAGACAGAAGACGGTGATTTGGTCCAATAACGTCCATGCCCCGGTCGTCGTACGGCCAAACCATGACTTTGTCGCTGAGGTTGAAGAGGTAGATGTCGCAACGTGGACGCGGTCGAATAGAGCCAAAATCGGTGGCAAATGCGGACCACAAAAGGTTCTGAAGTAACGAGGTTGGTGCTTCGAATGCAATGTGAAGCCAAGAGATGTCGTCTTCATCGTCGAAATCATCGTCTGGCGAAGGTGCCACTAACCACAAGCAGCGCGACCGAGGAATTGAGATTCCCGCCGCTCGAAGCTCCGACAGTAAATTTCGGTAAGCGAAGAGATTGGGCTTTCCGAATGCGCGAAGACAGACCGTTATTGGCTTGCTCACGGGAAAGATATCAGCGCAAATCGTGGTGGCCTTACGAAGGGCGAGCAAGAATTGCTCAATAGCAGAGCCCCCTTCGGATAGCTCGAAGCGCAAGCCGCCGGGATATGAGTAGAAGAGCGGCCGTAAGAATGCCTTCCCTTCAAATATTGACTCAATCTCGCTTCGAAAGCGCATACAGCCCTCTAACGTGAAAGTGAGCGGACGCCGAAGGCGGTCCGCTCCAATGACAGGTTAAAACTCATAGCCAGTTCCCCGTCACGGCCATCGTGCCGACAAAC
>NZ_SNXE01000008.1:241691-242591 GCF_004362405.1 Roseateles asaccharophilus | reverse complement strand
CAAGTGGTCGCGCTCACGACCACCCAGATCAATGGGCTCAACAGCGACGACCTGAACGCCCTGACCACCGACCAGGTCAAGGTCCTGACCTCGGCACAGGCGGCCGCCCTTGGCACCACCCAGTTGTCCAAGATGACCACGGACGACATCGAGGCCCTGTCCACGGCCGCCGTCCGTGCGCTCAACTCCGACCAGGTCAAGGCACTCACCACCGACCAGGTCGTGGCCCTGAGCACCGACCAGGCCAAGGCCCTGACCACCACCCAGGTGGCCGGTCTGACCACAGCCCAGGTCGCTGCGATGCAGAGCGATGACCTGAACGCGCTCAACACCGCTGCTCTGCGCGGTCTGAGCACCACCCAGCTGGCGGCCCTGAACTCCGACCAGATCGCCGCCCTGACGACGACCCAGGTCGCGAACCTGACCACGACCCAGATCAATGGTCTGAACAGCGATGATCTGAACGCGCTGAGCACCGACCAGGTCAAGGCCCTGACCACCGCTCAAGTGGCCGCCATCGGCACCACCCAGCTGTCCAAGATGACAACGGACGATGTGGAGGCCCTGTCCACCAATGCCGTGCGTGCGCTCAACTCCGACCAGGTCAAGGCCCTGACCACCGACCAAGTGGTGGCCCTGAGCACCGAGCAGGCGCGTGCCATGACCACCACCCAGGTGGCAGGCTTGACCACGGCCCAGGTCGCTGCGATGCAGAGCGATGACCTGAACGCCCTGAGCACGGCCGCCCTGCGGGGTCTGAGCACCACCCAGCTGGCGGCGCTCAACTCCGACCAGATCGCCGCCCTGACGACGACCCAGGTCGCGAACCTGACCACGACCCAGGTCAACGGCCTGAACAGTGATGACCTCAACGCCCTGACCACCGACCAGGTCAAGGCC
>NZ_SNXE01000008.1:163294-241596 GCF_004362405.1 Roseateles asaccharophilus | reverse complement strand
CGCCCTGACGACGACCCAGGTCGCGAACCTGACCACGACCCAGGTCAACGGCCTGAACAGTGATGACCTCAACGCCCTGACCACCGACCAGGTCAAGGCCCTGACCACGGCTCAAGTGGCCGCCATCGGCACCACCCAGTTGTCCAAGATGACCACGGACGATGTGGAGGCGCTGTCCACCAACGCCGTGCGTGCGCTGAACTCCGACCAGGTCAAGGCGCTCACCACCGATCAGGTCGTGGCCCTGAGCACCGACCAGGCCAAGGCCCTGACCACCACCCAAGTCGCCGGTCTGACGACCACCCAGGTCGCTGCGATGCAGAGCGATGACCTCAACGCGCTCAACACCGCCGCCCTGCGCGGTCTGAGCACCACCCAGCTGGCCGCGCTGAACTCCGACCAGATCGGCGCCCTGACGACGACCCAGGTCGCGAACCTGACCACGACCCAGGTCAACGGCCTGAACAGTGATGACCTCAACGCCCTGACCACCGACCAGGTCAAGGCCCTGACCACCGCTCAAGTGGCTGCCATCGGTACCACCCAGCTGTCCAAGATGACCACGGACGATGTGGAGGCCCTGTCCACCAATGCCGTCCGCGCGCTCAACTCGGACCAGGTCAAGGCGCTCACCACCGACCAGGTCGTGGCCCTGAGCACCGACCAGGCCAAAGCCCTGACCACCACCCAAGTAGCCGGCCTGACCACCACCCAGGTCGCTGCGATGCAGAGCGATGACCTCAACGCGCTCAACACCGCCGCCCTGCGCGGTCTGAGCACCACCCAGCTGGCGGCACTCAACTCCGACCAGATTGCCGCCCTGACCACGACCCAGGTCACGGCCCTGAGCACGACCCAGATCAATGGTCTGAACAGCGACGACCTCAACGCCCTGACCACCGACCAGGTCAAGGCCCTGACCACGGCTCAAGTGGCCGCCATCGGCACCAGCCAGCTGTCCAAGATGACCACGGACGATGTGGAGGCTCTGTCCACCAATGCCGTGCGTGCGCTCAACTCCGACCAGGTCAAGGCCCTCACCACCGACCAGATCGTGGCCCTCAGCACCGAGCAGGCTCGTGCCATGAACACCACCCAGGTGGCCGGTCTCACCACGGCCCAGGTCGCAGCGATGCAGAGCGATGACCTGAACGCGCTCAACACCGCCGCCCTGCGCGGTCTGAGCACCACCCAGCTGGCGGCCCTCAACTCCGACCAGATCGGCGCTCTGACCACGACCCAGGTCACGGCTCTGAGCACGACCCAGATCAATGGTCTGAACAGTGATGACCTCAACGCCCTGAACACCGACCAGGTCAAGGCCCTGACCACCGCTCAAGTGGCCGCCATCGGCACCACCCAGCTGTCCAAGATGACCACGGACGATGTGGAGGCCCTGTCCACCAACGCCGTGCGCGCGCTCAACTCCGACCAGGTCAAGGCGCTCACCACCGACCAGATCGTTGCGCTGAGCACCGACCAGGCCAAGGCCCTGACCACCACCCAGGTGGCTGGCCTGACCACAGCCCAAGTCGCCGCTATGCAGAGCGACGATGTGGCAGCGCTCAACACCGCGGCCCTGCGCGGTCTGAGCACCACCCAGCTGGCCGCGCTCAACTCCGACCAGATCGGGGCGCTCAGCACCGCTCAGGTGAGTGCGCTGACGACCACTCAGATCAACGGGCTCAACAGCGATGACCTCAATGCCCTGAGCACCGCCCAGGTGGCCGTGCTGAGCTCGGCACAGGCCAGTGCCATCGGCACCACACAGATCTCCAAGATGACGACGGACGACGTCGCGGCGCTGTCCACCGCTGCGGTCCGCGCATTGAGCACCGATCAGGTCCGTGCCCTGACCACGGATCAGATGGGCGCTCTGAGCACGGCGCAAGTCATCGCCCTGAACACAGCGCAGATCAACAACCTGAGCAGCGATGGCCTCAATGCCCTGAACACCGACCAGGTCAAGGCCCTGACGACCGCTCAAGTGGCGGCCATCGGCACCACCCAGCTGTCCAAGATGACCACGGATGATGTGGAGGCCCTCTCCACGGCCGCCGTCCGTGCGCTGAACTCCGACCAGGTCAAGGCCCTCACCACCGACCAGGTCGTGGCCCTCACCACCGACCAGGCCAAGGCCCTCACCACCACCCAGATCGCCGGTCTGACCACCACCCAGGTCGCCGCGATGCAGAGCGACGACCTCAATGCGCTCAATACCGCGGCCCTGCGCGGCCTGAACACCACCCAGCTGGCGGCGCTGAACTCCGCCCAGATTGGCGCCTTGACCACGACCCAGGTGGCCGCCCTGAGCACGACCCAGATCAATGGTCTGAACAGCGATGACCTCAACGCCCTGAACACCGACCAGGTCAAGGCCCTGACGACCGCTCAAGTGGCCGCCATCGGCACCACCCAGCTGTCCAAGATGACCACGGACGATGTGGAGGCCCTGTCCACCAATGCCGTCCGCGCGCTCAACTCGGACCAGGTCAAGGCGCTCACCACCGACCAGGTCGTGGCGCTGAGCACCGACCAGGCCAAGGCTCTGACCACCACCCAGGTGGCTGGTCTCACCACGGCCCAGGTCGCCGCCATGCAGAGCGACGATGTGGCAGCGCTCAACACCGCCGCCCTGCGCGGTCTGAGCACCACCCAGCTGGCCGCGCTGAACTCCGACCAGATCGGGGCGCTGAGCACCGCTCAGGTGAGTGCGCTGACGACCACCCAGATCAACGGCCTGAACAGCGATGATCTGAACGCCCTGAACACCGATCAGATCAAGGCACTCACCACCGCCCAGGTGGCCGCCATCGGCACCACCCAGCTGGCGGCCATGACGACCAACGATGTGGAGGCGCTCACGACCAGCGCGATCCGTGCGCTGAACTCCGATCAGATCAAGGCCCTGACCACCGACCAGATCATCGCCCTGAGCACCGATCAGGCCCGGGCCCTGGGAACCACCCAGATCGCCGGCATGACCACTACCCAGCTGAGCAAGCTGGAAAGCGACGATCTGCGCGCGCTGACTACCAACGTCATCAATGCCATGACGACGACGCAGTTCGCGGCCCTGACCTCGGATCAGGTGCTGTCGCTGCAGCCCTCGCAAATGCCTGGCGTCAACTCCGCCCAGATCGCCGGCATGGGCTCGGACGACTTCAAGGCCTTCAACACGGATCAGGTGGCGGCCCTGACCTCCACGCAAATTGCGGGGGTGACCACCCAGCAGTTCGCGGCCATGGAGACCGATGATCTGCAAGCACTGAATGTGTTTGCCTTCCGCTCAATCAACACCACGCAGCTGGCGGCATTCAACTCGGATCAGATCCAGGCGCTGACGAATCTGCAGGTTCAGGCTTTGACGACCACGCAACTGGGCGGCATGCAAAGCGACGATCTGCAGGCCCTGACCACCAGTCAGGTGGCCCTGCTGAACTCGATGCAGCTGGCGGCTCTGAACACCACCCAGATCAGCCAACTGGAGACCAGCGATGTCGCAGCCATCTCCGCAAACGCCTTCCGAGGCCTCAGCAGCGATGATCTGAAAGCCTTCACCAGCGACCAGATTGCCGCCCTCAGCACCACGCAGATTGCTGCCATGAGCAGCGCTCAGGTGGTGGGCATCGATGTGGCCGATGTCGACAACATCAGCACCGATGTGCTGTCCGCGCTCAACACCAGTGCGCTACGTGCTCTCACCACCGCCCAGGTCCAGGCCTTCACCACCGACCAAAGCGCTGTGCTGACCACGGCCCAGGTGGCGGCCTTCAACACGGACCAGGTCAAGGCGCTGCAGACCGACGATATCCAGGCCTTCAGCACCACGCAGATCGCTGCGCTGAGCTCCACGCAGATCGCCGCGCTGTCCACCTCGCAGCTGCGCGCCTTCTCGTCGGATGACATCACGGCGCTGACTACGGCCCAGGTCGCCGGACTGAACACGGACCATATCCGCAGCCTGACCACGGATCAGCTGCCCGGCCTGGAGACGAGCGATATCGCGAAGATGAACATGAGCCAGGTCCTGGCCTTCACGACCGATCAGCTCACCGCCATGACCACCGATCAGTCCAACGCACTGTGGCTGGCCACACCCATCGTGCTGGACCTGGACGGCAATGGCATCAACACCCTGGCTGCTGCCGAGGGCGTCAATTTCGACCTCCTGGGCAACGGACAGACACATCGTTGGGGCTGGGTGGGTGGCAACGACGGTCTGCTGGTCATGGATCGCAATGGCGACGGTGTCATCAACGACGGCCGCGAACTCTTCGGTGCCGGTACGCTGCTGGCCGATGGCAAGCAGGGAGCCGATGGCTTCACCGCCATGCGTCAGGAGGACAGCAACCAGGACGGCAAGCTGGATGCAAACGACCACAGCTTCAAGGACCTCAGGGTCTGGGTCGACGCCGACCGTGACGGGCAAACCGACGATGGCGAGCTCAAGAGCCTGCTGGACCTGGGCATCGTCGAATTCAAGCTCGACGCCGCCGCGGGCACCGAGCTCGACAACGGCAACCTGCTGGGTCTGGTGTCCGAGTACCGCAAGGCCGATGGCAGCAGCCATGCGCTGACCGATGTCTGGTTTGCACGTGATGATGCGGCACCGGCAGCGGCAACGCCGCCCGCGCTCGACGAGGTGCTGGCGGCCCCGGCGGGACAAGTGCTGCATGATGTGGAGCCACCGGCCACGGTCACCGTCGCAGCCTCCGGCCCGTCTGTTCAGCTGCCCCCGCTGCTGATTGCCAAGCGTCCCGAGGACGATGACAAGTCGGGCACGCCCCTGATCTGACGCAGCACCGCTCGATAGCCGCAAGGCTTGATGACGCCTCGCCTTGAGCGTGGCGTCTTGTTTTATGCTGCCGCCATGAACGAAACCCCGCCCCGCATCCATCCCCTGTCCGATGTGCAGAGCACCCAGATCGGCCCGGGCACCACGGTCTGGCAGTTCTGCGTGGTGCTGGCCGGTGCGCGCATAGGCCGCGACTGCAATATCAATGCGCAGTGCCTGATCGAAAACGATGTGGAGCTGGGTGACCGGGTCACGGTCAAGAGCGGGGTGCAGCTCTGGGACGGGCTGAGCGTGGAGGACGATGTCTTCATCGGCCCCAACGTCGCGTTCACGAACGACAAGTACCCGCGCTCCAAGCAATACCCGGAGGCCTTCCAGCGCACCCGCATCGGCCGCGGTGCCTCCATAGGCGCCAACGCCACCATCCTGGGCGGCGTGCAGATCGGCGCGGGCGCCATGATTGGCGCGGGCAGCGTGGTCACGCGCGACGTGCCCGCCGGCGAGCTCTGGCTGGGCAACCCGGCCCGGCCGCGCGGACCGGCGCCGCGCACCTGAGAGGCTGGCGACTCAGCCGCGGCGACGCGCGGCCGGCGCTTCCCAGCGCTGCACCCAGTCCAGAAACTCGCGGTACCAGAGCACCGAGTTGCGCGGCTTCAGCACCCAGTGGTTCTCGTCCGGGAACCACAGCAAACGGGCCGGCACGCCGCGGGCCTTGAGCGTGTTGTAGTAGGCCAGGCCGTTGCAATCCGGCACGCGGTAGTCCTGGGCGCCGTGGATCACCAGGGTGGGCGTGCACATGGCGTGGGCGAAGGCATGCGGACTCTGGGCCAGCACGCGCGGCATGTCCTCCCAGTAGCGGGCCTTGAGATCGCGCGGGCGCTGCATATAGGAGTCCGCGCTGAAGGTGGCGATGCGGTCAAAGACCCCGGCATGGCAGACATAGCTGCGGTAGCGCCCGGGCGCTGCATGCCCATTGAGCCAGGCCACCAGAAAGCCGCCGTAGCTGCCACCCGTGGCCGAGAGCCGCCGCGCATCGGCCCAGGGCTGGGCCAGCAGCCAGTCGCTGGCCGCCTCGATGTCCTGACTCTCCAACTGACCCTGGCGTCCCATGATGCTGTCGCGGAAGGCAAAGCCGAAGCCGCTGGAGCCGTGGTAATTCACCTGGGCCACCACATGGCCGCGCGCGGCCAGCACATGAGGGTTCCAGCGGTAGCTGAAGGTATCGCCCGCGGCCGCGAAAGGGCCGCCGTGGATCACATGAAAGATGGGGTGGCGGCGCCGCGGACTGAAGTCCACCGGCAGGATCAGCCACATCTGCACCGCGTCGCCCTGCGCGCCCTCGAACCAGACCTCGCGCAGCTCGCCCAGGCGGCGCTTGGCCAGCAGCTCATCGTTGAATTGCTCCAGGCGCCGCGGCGCCTCGCCGGCCTGCAGCGCATGCAGACGCACCGGATGCTGGGCGCTGTCGCTGGCGCTCACGAGCTGCGCCCCATCCGGCCCGCCCACATCGAAGCCCTGCACCCAGCCGCCCGCCTGCAGCACGCGGCAGTCGCCCGAGACCAGATCCAGTCGCCAGAGGTGGCAGCGCCCGCGCTGCTGGGCCGTGAACAGCAGGGCGCGGTCGCCCTCGGCCCAGCGTGGCGCACCCGTGTCCAGATCCCAGTCCTCGGCGCCCAGCAGCTGCCAGCCCAGGCAGCGGTGGTAGGCATCGAAGCGCAGCAGGGCCGGGCGGGCCAGGGCCTTGTCGCTCTGACCCACATGGGCCAGGGTGAAGGCCAGCGAGCGACCGTCCCGGCTGTAGCAGGGCGCAGCGGCATCCCAGGCCGGGTCCTTGAGCAGAGGCTGGCAGCGCCGGCTGCGCAGATCCATCTCACTCAGGGCCCAGGCTTGGCCGCCGCGCTGAACCTCGGCGGGGTCGTGAACAAAGGCCAGGCGCCGGCCGTCGGGGCTGATGTCGTAGTCGCCCGCACCGCCGTTGCTGCGCGGCAGCTCCAGGTCCGTGCCCTCGAAGAGATCGCGCAGCCGGCCGCTGGCGATGTCCAGATGCCAGAGGTGCAGCACCCGGCCCATGGGAATGTTGTGATCCCAGTGGCGGTAGAACACCTCCTCGGTGCTGTAGCCCGTTTCCTTGCGCGCGGTCCAGCGCTTGTGCTCGCGCTGCTGCGCGGCGGCCCCGCGCAAGCCGGGCCAGACCCAGGCACTGAAGATCAGCCCCGTGCCGTCCGGCAGCCATCTGAAGCTCTCGATGCCGGGCCCGAAGTCGCTCAGGCGCCGGGCCTCGCCGCCATCGGGCGCGATCAGGTAGAGCTGGGGCCGCGCATCCTTCTCGCCCTGCTGCTCGCGCCGGGCGAGGAAGGCGATGGCATCGCCGCGGGGCGACCAGGCGGGCTGGCCGTCGCGCTCGCCGCAAACGGTCAGGGCACGCGGCGCCCGCTCGCCGCTGCAGTCCATCAGCCAGAGGCTGTTGTGGCGGCGCTCCAGCGTGCCGCGGCTCAGGCTGCAGACCAGCTGGCGACCATCGGGCGAGAGCGAGGGCGTCCCCAGCCGTTCCAGGGACCAGAGGTCCTCGGCGCTCAGGGGCGGCAGCTCGGGTGGGGTAGCTTTTTTTCTGCGGGAAGGAGCGGCTTGCGGCATGGCCGCAGTGTCGCAAATCTGCAGGGCGCATCGGGCGAGCAGCGCCCCGCCCCGGCCGCCGACCTCAGACGCTGGCGCGCACCGCCGCGATCAGCTGCTCCACCTGGGCCTCGCTCATGCCCGGCCACAGGGGCAGGCTCAGCACCTCGCGGTGGATGGCCTCGGCGATGGGGAAGTCGCCCGGTCCGTAACCCAGCTCGGCATAGGCCGGCTGCAGATGCGGCGCCACCGGGTAGTGGATCAGGGTGCCGATGCCGCGCTGGGCCAGACGGGCCTGCAGGCCGTCGCGGTCGGCATGGCGCACCACGAAGAGATGCCAGGCCGGATCGGCCCAGTCGGGCACATGGGGCAGTTGCAGGTCCAGGCCGGCCAGGCCCTCCAGCAGGCGCGCGGCGATCTGGCGGCGCTCCTCGGTGGCCGGGTCCAGGGCCGGCAGCTTGGCGCTCAGCACGGCGGCCTGGATCTCGTCCAGGCGCGAGTTGAAGCCCTTGATCTCGTTGTGATACTTGATGCGCGATCCGTAGTTGCGCAGCACCTTGATGCGCTCGATCAGGGCCGCGTCGCCCGTGCTCACGCCGCCACCGTCGCCCATGGCACCCAGGTTCTTGCCGGGGTAGAAGCTCCAGGCCGAGACATCGGCCAGGCCGCCCACACGGCGCCCCTTGTAGCGCGCAGCATGGGCCTGGGCGCAGTCGTCCAGCACCTTGAGGCCGTGGCGGGCGGCCAGGGCCATCAAGGCGTCCATATCGGCCGGCTGGCCGTAGAGATGCACCGGCAGCAGCACGCGGGTGGCGGGCGTGATGGCGGCTTCCACCCGGGCCGGGTCCAGATTGAAGGTGGCCGGGTCAGGCTCCACCGGCACCGGCCTCGCGCCGCACTGGCTCACCGCCAGCCAGGTGGCGATATAGGTGTTGGAGGGCACGATGACCTCGTCGCCCGGCCCCACGCCCAGGGCCAGCAGGGCGAGGTGCAGCGCATCCAAGCCATTGGCCACGCCCGCGGCATGGGGCACGCCGCAGTAGTCGGCCCAGGCGCTCTCGAAGGCGCTCAGCTCCTTGCCCAGCAGAAACCAGCCGCTGCCGGCCACGCGGGCCAGGGCGGCGTCGATCTCGGGCTTGGAGCGCTGGTAGATGGGCTGCAGGTCCAGGAACGGCAGGGTGATGGGGGTGGTCGCAGGGGTGGCGCTCATGCCGGGCTCCCGGGCTGGCCGGCGCGCACGGCGGCCAGGAAATCGTCGTAGTTGCGGATGTAGTCCTCGGCCTCGTAGCGGTGCGAGGCCAGCACCAGCAGCACCGCATCGGGCGAGAACTGGTACTGGATGCCCCAGACCATGGGCGGGATGTGCAGGCCCAACTGGGGGCTGTCCAGCGTGATCTGATCGCGGCGTTCGCCGTCGTCCAGCACGATGCCCAGCGAGCCTTTCACGCAGACCAGGAACTGGTGGCAGGCCCGGTGCGCATGCTCGCCGCGCACCTCGCGGCTGGGCACGTCATAGACCATGAAGAAGCGCTCGGGCGTGAAGGGCAGATGAGCCCCCGTCTCGCCGAAGGACAGGGCGCCGCGCAGGTCCACGATCTTGGGCATGCGGTGCAGGCGGGCGCCCCGCACATGCAGCTCGGGCACGGCCTGGGCGCCCTGCCCCGCCTGGCTGGCGGTGATGCCCGCGCCGTGCAGGGGTACCTCGGGCGTGTCGGCATAGCCGGTGATATAGGCCGGGTTGCCCGCCACGATGGCATTGGGCGGCACATCGCGGGTGACCACGGCGCCGTCGCTGACCAGGGCGCCCGGGCCAATGGTCACGCCGGGGCGTATGGTGGCGCCGGACCCGATGCTGGCGCCCGCGCGCACGCGGGTCTGCACAAAGCGCTCGGGGCGCTGCTTGCTGCGCGGGAAGGGATCGTTGGAGAAGGTGACATTGGGGCCGACGAAGACGTCGTCCTCGATGCGCACGCCGTCCCAGAGCTGCACCCCGCTCTTGACCGTGACCCGGTCGCCCAGCACCACATCGTTCTCGATGAAGACATGGTCGCAGATGTTCGCGTCACGGCCGATGCGCGCACCCGGCAGCACATGGGCAAAGGCCCAGATGCGGCTGCCGGCGCCCACATGGGGCGTTTCCAGCAGGGCCATGGGGTGGACCGAGACGCCGTCGGGGGCGGTAACGCTATGGCTCATGGTGCTAGATGCGCTGTGAAACTGGGCGAACGATACCCCATGCCTCGGCGCCCTTCCCCGGGAAAAGCCGCCTATGCCAGGGACAGTTGCATGCGCTGCGCCGGCTCATTGCAGCGGCGTCAACACACCGCGCCCCATGGACCACAGCAAGGCCACGGCCTGCTGTCCATCGAACAAGGCGTTCACATGAGCCACCCGCAGGGAGTAGTAATCGGCCTCGGCGCCCATCACGTCAAACAGCGATCGGCGGCCCAGCTGCTGCCACTGTTGCAGCGTCGCCAACCTCACCCTTTCGCTATTGCGCAGGATCTCGCTGATGCGCCGGGCACGGTCGAAGGAGGACACGGCCGCCTCGTGCATATCGGCCATGCGGTAGCGACGGGCCTCGATGGCGTCCTCGCGCTGGAGACGAGCGGCCTCGGCCCGCTTCTGCGCGGCCGAGACGCTGGCCTCCATGCCCGGGTTGTAGAGCGGCACATTGAGGGTCACGCCCGCCACCCAGTCGCCGCCACGGTTCTGCCCCGTGGTGGCGCTGGAGCCCAGCTGCCAGCTGAGCTGCGGTTTGCGCGCCGCCTTCACGGATGCGGCGTAGCTGCTCTGCGCCTTGGCCTGGGCTTCCAGCTGGGCCACTTCGGCGGCCTCCAGCACATCCGACTGCATTTGGGCCAGCTCCGGCACCTGGGTCAGCAGGGCCGCGAAGCTGGCACTGGGGGGCAGCTCGTCGCCCACGAATCGACGCAAGCGGATCTCGGTCTGGCGCAGCGCGCTCTGGGTCTGTTCCACCGCCAGCTCGGCCTGCTGCTGGTTCTTGACGGCTTGCACCAGCTCACTGGCACGGCCCTTGTCCGCCTTGACGATGCTGTCCAGGGCCTCGACCAGACAGGCCATCTTGCGCACGTACTGTCCGTAGACCTGGATCTGCAACTGGTAGCGGCTGCGATCCATGGCCAGGGACACGGTCTGCAGGGCCAGCTGCTGCTCCATATTCATCAGGCCCAGGCGCGCCGCCTCGGCCAGCTGGCGGCGCCAGGCGGCCAGCTGTTCAATTCGGCCGGCGTCATAAAGCGGCGCCGTCATGCTCAGGCTCGCCCGACCTTGGGCGCCCTGACTCAGGGGCAAGCCGTCCTGCTTGCTGCCGATGTGCGACAGGCCGGCTCCCAGGTTCACCACCGGCAGGCGGGCCGCGCGAGCCTCTTCCCAGTCATCGCGGGCCGCCTGGGCCAGCAAGGTCACCGCACCGACCGACTGGCTGCGCTGCAAGGCCTGCCGCACCAGGCTCTGCAGCTGCATGCGGGGGTCAACACCTGACCCTTCGGCCAGCGAGGCCATCAAGGGCGTGCTGCCCTCATCGCCGCAGCGTGTGCCGCTGCCGCCCGCAGCACCGGTGGTGACGGCGGGCGCCTGCGCTTCGGCCCGGGCCTTGGCCAGCCGCTTGCCCGCATTGCCCTGGGCCGATGCCGGCAGGGCCAGCAGCAGGGCCAGCGCAGCCAGCAAGGGCTTTTTGCACACGATGATGGAGAGCTTCTGCATGATGGGCGTTACTACATCACAGCCCGGCGTTCACAAAGGCCTGAACAGCCTGCCCTCCCCGGCCCAAATTCCGCAAGCTTGGTCCCGAGGTCCGGCCGCAGGGCTCAGCGCTCGCGCATCGCCTCTTGCGCCTTGAGCAGAGGGCGGAACACATAGCTCAGCACCGAGCGTTCGCCCGTCCTGATTTCCACCGCAGCCGTCATGCCCGGGATCACCGGCAGGGCCTCGCCCTTGTAGCGCAGGGTATTGCTCTCGGCCCGCACCAGCACACGGTAGTAGCGCCCCTCGGCCGCGGGCTTGCCGTCCACCTCGGTCAGCGCGTCCGGGCTGATGTATTCGACCTTGCCCTCCAGGCCGCCATAAAGGTTGTAGTCATAGCCCGCCAGCTTGACCACGGCACGCTGTCCCAGACGCAGGAAGCCCACGTCCGAGGAGCGCGCGCGCGCCTCGACCAGCACACGCTCGCTCAGGGGCACGATTTCCATGATGGCAGCACCCGGCGTGATCACGCCACCCACCGTGTTGGCCCGAATGTTCTTGACCAGACCCTTGACGGGGGACTTGAGCACCGTGCGCGTCAGCGCGTCCTGGCGCACCACCATTTGCTCCTCCAGCAGAGCCAACTCACCTTGGACCCGCACCAACTCGCTGGCGGCTTCCTGGCGAAAGCGCGCCACCCGCTCGTTGCGCTGCTGTTCCAATTCGTTGATCTGGCGGTTGAGCCGCATGACCTCGACGTTAGACATCAGGCCCTTGGCCGACATGTCCTGTGCGATGCGCAACTCCCTACCCACCAGGCCGGCGCTGCGATTCAGGGCCGCCACGGCCTCGTCCTGCACGAGACGGCGAGCCTCGAAGGCCTCGGTCTCTGCCCGCATCATGCCTGGCTGGGCCCGCAGCGCATCTGGAAACTGCAAAGGCCGCCCGGAGGCCTCGGCGCTGAGCCGGGCCACCGTCGCCATCAGGGCCAGCCGCTTGATCACGCCTTCGTTCTGCGCCGACTCCACGCGGGTGGGATCGAGGCGCGCCAGATCCTGCCCCTGCTCCACCTGCTGGCCTTCGCGCACCAGCAACTCGCGCAGCGTGCCGATCTCCATGCTGGCAATCACCTGCTCGCGGGCCTCCGGCACGATGCGTCCATCGCTGCGCGTAACCTGGTCCACGCGCGCCAGGGCGGCCCAGACCACGGCCACGACCAGGGCCGCAAGCAGCAGATAGAGCACCCAAGTCACCCGGGGCAAGGGCTCGTCCACCTGGGCCCGCGCCACTGCACTCAAGAACAGGCCGTCGTCGCGCGACACACTCATGCTGCCATGTCCTCAGACCGAGGCCGAGCGCTGCACCGGCTGGGCGGCCGGGTGCATATGCAGATTGGAGGCGGCCGGCGCCTCGGGCGTGGCCGTCGGCGCCGCGGGGCGCACGCCTGAAAGCGCGGCCAGCACCTGGTCGCGCGGGCCATCCATCACCAGGCGGCCGGCATCCATGACCACGATGCGGGAGACCAGCTCCAGCACGGCCGGGCGGTGGGTCACCACCACCAGGGTGCAGTCACCCGCGGCGTCGCGCAGCTGGCGCAGGAAGGCCACCTCGGACTGGGCGTCCATGGAGCTGGTGGGCTCGTCCATCAGCAGAATCTTGGGGCGGGTCACCAGGGCGCGCGCCAGCGCCACCAGCTGGCGCTGCCCCCCCGACAGCAGGCTGCCCATCTCGCCCACGGGCAGGTCCCAACCCAGGGGATGGCCCGCGATCACCCGCTCCAGGCCGGTCAGCCGGGCCACCTCGACCAGACGGGCCGCGTCGATATGGGCACGGCCCATCAGCACGTTGTCGCGCAGGGTGCCGTGGAACAGGCGCGGCTCCTGGGAGACAAAGCCCACCCGGGCGCGAAACTCGGCAGGGTCCACCTGGCGCAGATCGATGCCGTCCACATCCACCAGGCCCTCGGTGGGCTGGTACAGGCCCGCCAGCAGGCGCAGCACGGTGGACTTCCCACTGCCGATGCGCCCCAGCACCGCGGTGCGCTCGCCCGGACGCAGCTTGAGTGTGACGCCCTTGAGCACCTTGGGCGCCGTGCCCTCGCCCACCATGGGATAGGCGAAGCCCACGTCCTGCAGGCCCATGGCGCCCTTGATCTGGTTCAGAGGCACATAGTTGCGGTCGGCGGCGCGCTCGGTCGGCTTGGACATCAGATCATCCAGGGCCAACAGGGCCGCACGCGCGCCCTGATAACGGGCGGCCAGGCTGACCACGCTGCCCAGGGGCGCAATCGCGCGCCCGGCAAACATCACGGCACCGATCAAGGCACCCGCAGTGACGGCGCCCGCCTCGATCAGATAGACGCCCCAGACCAGCATCACCAGGGTGATGGCCTGCTGCATGGTCATGGAGAGGTTGTTGCTCCAGCTGTGCATGTCGCGGGTGCGCAGAGCCGCGGCGGCGGCCATGGCCATGCTGTTCTCATAGGCGCGCAGAAAGCGGCCCTCGGCCCCCGAGGTTTTGAGGTCTTCCAGGCCCTCGATGGCCTCGACCAGGGTGCCTTGCAAATCGGCCGTCTCGGCCATATTGGCCCGCACGGCACGGCGCATATGCCCTTGGATCGCCAGGGTCAGGCCGATGATGACGGGAATCGCCAGCACCAGCACCCAGCCCAGCGGCCCGCCTACCACGAACGTCATGGCCACGAAGACGATGATGAAGGGCAGATCGGACACCACGGACATGCTGGCCGAGGTGAAGAAGTCCCGCACCACCTCGATCTGGGCCAGGGTGTGGGCGTAGGAGCCGGCCGAGGCGGGCCTATGCTCCATGCGCAGGCCCAGGGTCTGGCGAAAGAGCTTGGAGCCGATGATGAGGTCCGCCTTGCGCCCCGCCAGATCGATGAGATGGGAGCGCAGCTGACGGGCCAGGAGATCAAAGCCCAGCGCCAAGGCCGCGCCTATGGCCAGGGTCCAGAGCGTGACAAAGCTGAGATTAGGGATGACCTTGTCGTAGATCACCATGGTGACCATGCCCGACACCAGCATCAGCACATTGCTCAGCAGGGCCGCCACCATGGCCGCACGGTAGTAGGGAATGAAGCGCTTGAGCGTGCCCCACAGCCAGTGCTCACCCGGCGCACGCAGCAGCGGATCGGCGCGGCTGGAGGCGGCCGAACTCTCCTGCAAGGTGGCCAAGAGCACAAAGCCGCTGAACTCGGCCTCCAACTCCTCGGCCTGGGCCACGCAGACATTGCCTTCGCTGCCGGGGAACACCACCTCATAGCGCGGTCGACCGACCTCGCCCTCGGCCGCCGGCAGCCGACGCACCAGCACGCAGGCATCGCCCCCTTTGAGCAGCATCACGGCGGGCAGCAGCAGGGGGTTGAGATCGTCGATATTGCGCCGCACCAGGCCGGCGTTGTAGCCCGCCTCACGCATCAGACGCAGGGCCTGGTCGGGGGTGAGCGGCCCTTCGCTGGGCTGACCCGCCCGCAGGGACTCGGCCGAGCGGGCCCGGCCATGGTGCTGGGTCAGCCAGACCAGGGCTTGCAGCAGGGGATCGCCAATGTCTTCAGCCGGCTCCGCCACCTCCACGGGCGGCACAGCTTCGCCCCCGCCCTGCGCCGCCAGATAGAGATTGGGCGGCGAGGCCGGGCGCGGGGAGGCGCCGTCGAAGAAGGGGTCGTGTCGCTGTGTCACCGAAGGCTCGTCCTAGCAGGGCTCAGCGGGCCGCATCGCGCAGCGGCAGGGCCAGATCCAAAAGCTTGTCTTCCAGCTCGCGCACAAAACCCGGGATGTCAAACAGCAGCGAGCTGCGACCATATTCGCTCAGGAAACGCTTGTAGGACGCCGCGCGCGCCGGGTTCTGGCCAATTTGTATGGCGCGCTGCTCATATTCCTGCAGGGAATGCGTGATCAGATCGGGCAGGCCCACGTGGGTGAGCAGGCTGCCGGCCATGCGCGAGATATGGGTGCGGCCCGAATAGGTGAGTATGGGTGTGCCCATCCAGAGGCAGTCGCTGGCCGTGGTGCCGGCATTGAAGGGGAAGGTGTCCAGCACCAGATCGGCCAGCTGGAAGCGCGCCAGATACTCCGGCGGCGCCACGCGCGGCGCGAAGATCAGGCGTTCGGGGGCAATGCCATGCTTTTGCGCACGCATCAGCATATTGGTGCGGCACCACTCATTGTCCGCCAGCAGCCACAGCACACTGCCGGGCACCTGACCCAGGATGCGCATCCAGCTGTCGAAGACCGGCTCGGTGAACTTGTGGTTGTTGTTGAAGGAGCAGAAGACGAAAGCATCCTCCGGCAGCTGGTAACGGGCGCGGCTGGGCTTGGGTGCCACCTCGCGCTGGCGGTCGCTGACCTGGTAGCAATGCTCCAGATAGATGGGCCGCTCGGTGCAGTAAGGCAGATAGTCCTCGGGCATCACAAAGCGGTCAGCAATGATCCAGTCCACGCCGGGAATAGCCGTGGTCGCGGGCAGGCCCAGATAGCTCACCTGCACCGGCGCCGGGCGGTAAGCCAGGATATTGGGGCGGGCGCCGCTGGTCAGGCCCTGCAGATCGATCAGCACATCGATGCCGGCCTGGGCAATGGCCCGGGCGGCGGTCTCGTCATCCACGCCCACCAGGCGGGTGACCGAGTCCATGCCTCGCAGAATGCGCGCGCGCAGCGGCGTGCCGTCCTCGCGGCTCCAGCAGAAGGCGTGCGCCTCCACCCGCGAGCGGTCATGCAGCTCAAAGAGCTCGGCGGTCAGCATGCCCACGGCATGCATGCACAGATCGCCCGAGAGGTAGCCGATGCGCAGCTTGCCTTCACGCTTGGCCGGGCCGAAACGGCGGTGGAAGGGCTTGTCCTTGTACTTCACCACCTTCTCGGAGACGAAACGCTGGGCCGAGAGCAGCTGCAAGGCCGGATCGTCCGAGAGGCCCAGCATGGCCAGCAAGGAGGTGCTGGTGAGCAGCTGGTTCAGGGTGACCTCACCGACCGGCTGGTAGACGGGCCACTCGCACTGTTTCTGGCGAATATGCACATAGTGCTGCAGCACATCGCTCTGGTCGGCGCGCAGCAGCAGGCTCTGGCGCATCACCGCCTCGGATTCGGCATAGCGGCGCTCCTGCTCCAGCAGACGCGCCATATTGCGCAGGGCATGCAGGCGCAGCTCCAGAGGATCGGCGCCCACGGGGTCTCCCACCTGATCGGGCTCCCCCACGCTGCGCCAGGCCTGCAGGGCTTCTTCCTTGCGCCCGAGCTGCTCGAGCTGATGGCCCAGATTGAGCCTGGCCTGCAAAAAGTCGGGCTTGTAGGCCAAAGCCCGGCGGTAAGCCACCTCGGCGCGCGCGTGCTCGCTCATGGCCGAGAGCACGGTACCCAGGTTGTACAGGGCCACGATCCGCAGCGGACTTTCCTCGCCCTCGACCCACTGCTCGTACAGGGCCGCGGCGGCAGCGGGCTGCCCCTGAGCCTGAAGCTGAGCGGCCGCTGCCATCAGCTCGCCCAGATCCATGCGGCGCGCCGGCAGCGCATCGGCCTGGGAAAGTTGCTGGGCGCTGGGTTGTGACATGTCCATGACAAGGCAGCCACGGGCTGCGTGGCAAGGGTTTGCAGGGATGTTAGGACGCATCCCGGGCCTGGGGCCGGGAAATAGGCGGGGAATCCGGCCGCTTTTCCCCTCCCCTTCCTCTCGCGACCCGCCCCTGGGAGCAGCGGCTGCCGCAACAGGAATCTGGGCCCGGTTCAGGTCCTTTTTCAAGCCTTGAAGCAGGGGCGGCCTGTCCACAATCGGGGCCAAGAGTGTGAGAAGAGAGCCGCGCGTCGGGGCTGGAGGAGGCTGCGACGCGGGGATGACAAGAACAGCGCAAGCCATGCTGAATCTGATTGCTCGTTGGAAACGGTCCCGTTCCTTTGCGCCCACGGCCCCTGCGGCCGGCGTGAGCGCGACCCGACCTCCCGACTCCCTGCTGCAGAACCTGCTGCGCTGGCTTCCCGGGGAGAAGACACCCTGGCATGTGCGCGCCGAAGACCCGGCTCTGCTGCCCCTGCTGCGCAGCGAGTTTGAGCGTTGTCTGGGCGGCGTGGATGTCCCCCAGGAGCTGATGCGCAGCATCAGGCGCGCCCGTCGCGTGGATGACTTCTGGCATCTGCGCGGCTGGCTCTATACCGAGGTGGCACGCGCCCACGATCAGCAGGAGGCCGAACAGCGCCTGGCTCGTCTGAACCTGCACTTCACCGACCCCGTCGACACCTTCTTCCTGGTCGGGCCCGTGCGTCGCCAGTAAGGGCCAGCACCCGCTAGGCCAGCGGTTCGGGGACCGGCGTGCGCGCACAGCGCACCGGGCGCTCGCCAAGCTGCGGCAGACCCCGAGGCCGGCGTACGTCAACGCAAGGCAGAATCCGGCTCCGGAAGACGCCATGAACATCATCATCCTCGACGATTACCAGGATGCGGTGCGCAAGCTGCGCTGCGCCGCCAAGCTGGAAGCCCTGAACGCCAAGGTCTACACCAACACCGTCAAGGGCACGGGCCAGCTGGCCGTGCGGCTGCGCGACGCCGAGGTGCTGGTCCTGATCCGGGAGCGCACCCAGTTTCCGCGCCAACTGCTGGAGAAGCTGCCCAAACTCAAGCTGATCTCGCAGACCGGGCGCGTGGGCAGTCATATCGATATCGAGGCATGCACCCGGCTGGGCATTGCCGTGGCCGAGGGCGTGGGCTCGCCCCATGCGCCTGCGGAGCTGACCTGGGCCCTGATCATGGCCTCCATGCGCCGCCTGCCTCAGTACATCGGCAATCTCAAGCATGGGGCCTGGCAGCAGTCGGGGCTCAAGGCCCAGTCCATGCCGCCCAATTTCGGGCTGGGCATGGTGCTGCGAGGCAAGACCCTGGGCATCTGGGGCTACGGCAAGATCGGCCGCCTCGTGGCCGGCTACGGCCGCGCCTTCGGCATGCAGGTGCAGGTCTGGGGCAGCGAGGCCTCGCGTCTGGCCGCCCAGAGCGACGGCTATCTGGCAGCCGAGAGTCGTGAGGCCTTCTTCCAGAGCAGCGATGTGCTGAGCCTGCATCTACGCCTGTGTGAGGCCACGCGAGGCATCGTCACGCCCGAGGACCTGGCCCGCATGAAGCCCACGGCCCTCTTCGTCAACACCTCGCGCGCCGAGTTGCTGGCCGATGGCGCCCTGGTCTCGGCGCTCAACCGGGGGCGGCCCGGCATGGCGGCCATCGATGTGTTCGAGAGCGAGCCCATCTTGCAAGGCCACCCCCTGCTGCGTCTGGAGAACGCGGTCTGCACCCCGCATATCGGCTATGTGGAGCAGGACAGCTACGAGCTCTACTTTGATGCGGCGTTTGACAATGTGCTCAATTTCATACGAGGTGAGCCCAGCCGCATCGTCAACCCGGAAGCGTTGAAGGTTCTGCGGTGAGCGAAGCGCGGCCCGCGCCCGAGTCGCTGTCTGCCCTGTTCTGGGCCTTCAACCGCCTGGCCCTGCAGGGCTTCGGCGGCGTGCTGGCCGTGGCCCAGCGGGAGTTGGTCGAGCGTCTGGGCTGGCTCAGCCGCGATGACTTTCTGGAGATGCTGGCCATCGGCCAGGTGCTGCCCGGGCCCAATATCGTCAATCTCTCGCTGATGATTGGCGACCGCTTCTTCGGCCTGCGCGGTGCCCTGACCGCCCTGGCCGGCATGCTGGCGATTCCCTGTGTCATCGTGCTGGCCCTGGCCTCGCTCTCCGGCGCACTGCTGGAGTACGAGCGCATGGCGGGCGCCTTGCGCGGCATGGGCGCCGTGGCGGCCGGCCTGGTCCTGGCCACCGGGCTCAAGCTCCTGCCCTCCCTCAGGCACAACCCGGTCGGGCGCGCCTGGGCCCTGCTGCTGGCCCTGGGCGCCTTTGCGGCCGTGGCCCTGGCGCGGTTGCCCCTGATCTGGGTGGTGCTGGGCCTGAGCGGATTGGGCATGGCCCTGGCCCTGTGGCGCCTGCGTACCCGCGAGGGCGGCGACCGATGATGGGCGACACCCTGAGCGCCGCGCAGTACGCGGATCTCTTCCTGCGCTACCTGCTGCTGTCCCTGCTTTCCATCGGCGGCGCGATCACCACGGCACCCGAAATGCACCGCTACCTGGTGGGCCAGCAGGGCTGGCTGAGCGACAGCCAGTTCACCAGCTCCATCGCCCTGGCCCAGGCCGCACCAGGGCCCAACATCCTGTTTGTGGCCGTGCTGGGCTGGAACGCCGCCGGACCGCTGGGCGCCCTGATCACCATGCTGGGCATCATGCTGCCCTCCACCACCCTGGTGCTGGCGGCGACACGCTGGGCGCGGGAGAACAAGCAGACCCTGGGCGTGCGCGCCTTCACCGCCGGCATGGCGCCCCTGACCCTGGGCCTGCTGCTGGCCACCGGCTGGCTGCTGGCCGTGCCCTATGTCTCGGACCCCGGCCATCGCTGGGCCACCCTGGCCCTGATGGCGCTCACCGTGGCGCTGGTGCTCAAGACCCGCATCGGCCTGGTCTGGCTGGTGTTGGGCGGGGGTGTGCTGGGAGCGCTGGGGGTGGTTTGAAACGCCCCGAACTTCGAAAGAGGGCTGAGACAGCCCAGTGGGCAGCGCCCCGAACTTCGAAAGAGGGCTGAGACAGCCCACTGGGCTGTCTCAGCCCTCTTTCGTCCCGAAGATCTTGTCGCCGGCGTCGCCCAGGCCGGGGATGATGTAGCCGTTTTCGTTGAGATGGCTGTCGATCGCCGCGGTCCAGCAACGCACATCCGGGTGGGCCTTGGCAAGGGCCGCCACACCTTCGGGCGCGGCCACCAGCACCAGGGCACGGATGTCCTTGCAACCACGGGCCTTGAGCAGGTCCACGGTGGCGATCATGGAGCCGGCCGTGGCCAGCATGGGATCGATGATCAGGGCCGTGCGCTCGCCCAGATGCCCGACGAACTTGTCGAAATAGTTCACCGGCTGCAGGGTCTCGTGGTCCCGGGCCAGGCCCACCACGCTGACCTTGGCATTGGGCATCATGTCCAGCACACCGTCCAGCATGCCCAGACCGGCGCGCAGGATGGGCACCACCGTGACCTTGCGGCCCGCGATCTGCTCCACCTCGACCGGGCCGCACCAGCCCTCGATGGTGGTCTTCTCCAGCGGGAAGTCGGCCGTGGCCTCATAGGCCAGCAGGCGCGCTACCTCTCCGGTCAGCTCACGGAACTTCTTGGTAGAGATGTCGGCCTCGCGCATGAGACCGATCTTGTGCTTCACCAGGGGATGTTTGACTTCGATGACGGCCATGCTGGACTCGGCTTGTAGTGAGGTTGTTGTGAGGGGGCGGGATTATCCGCGCTGACGCAGGGCCTCGTAGAGGCATACGGCGGCGGCCACCGAGACATTGAGGCTCTCCACCGCGCCCTTCATGGGGATGCGCACCAGCTCATCGCAGGTCTTGGCCGTGAGCTGGCGCATGCCCGAGCCCTCGGCGCCCAGCACCAGGGCCACGGGGCCCTTGAGGTCCAGGTCGTAGATGGACTTCTCAGCCTGGTCCGAGGTGCCCACCACCCAGACATTGCGCTCCTTGAGCTCCTTCAGGCTGCGCGCCAGATTGGTGACCATCAGATAGGGCACGGTCTCGGCCGCACCGCTGGCCACCTTGGCCACGGTGGCGTTCAGCCCCACGGCATGGTCCTTGGGCGCCACCACGGCATGCGCGCCGGCCCCGTCGGCCACGCGCAGGCAGGCGCCCAGATTGTGGGGATCGGTCACACCGTCCAGCACCAGGATCAGGGGCGTGTCCTCAGCGGACTCCACATCCTCCAGCACCTCGTCCAGGGTGCGGGCCTGGCTCACGGCCGAGACCCGGGCCACCACGCCCTGGTGGCGGTGGGTGCCGCACAGGGCCTTGAGGCGCTCGTCATCGCTGTCCAGCAGCTTGGCGCCGGCTTCCTTGGCCCGCTCGACGAACTGCCGCATGCGCTGGTCGCGGCGGCTAGCGTCGATATGGATCTCGCTGATGGAGTCGGGCGCGGTCTTCAGCCGCACGGTGACGGCATGGAAACCGAAAAGTACTTTGTTGGCGCTGCTCATGCCCCTATTGTCGCCTGCCGGAACAGCCACAGGCCGCCGATCAGCAGGGGCTGGTGCAGCATGTAGAAGCTCAGCGACCAACGCCCCAGCACGGCCAGCGGCCTCAGACTCGGCACGATGCCCCCCGCCAGCCAGGCCGGACGCCAGCGCGCCAGGGCATAGCCCCAGAGCATCACGCCCAGCCAGGGCAGGACGGGCACATAGTCCTCGGTCACCGGTCGGCGCGTCACCAGGCCCACCCAGTTGCTCCAGCGTGCGTCAAAAAACGGGTGGGCCGCGAACTGGGGCAGCAGCACCAGCAACAGGCCCAGGGGCCAGAGCGCGGCCAGGGGCAGGCGCGGGCCCAGGGCGCGCAGCAGGATCAGCATCAGGGCCATGCCGTGCAGCACGCCAAAGCTGATGTAGCTGCGCGGAAAGACCAGCCAGGAGCCCAGGCTCACCAGCACCGCGCAGCCCGCCACCTGGGCCCAGCGCCGCCAGAAGCGCGCCCAGGGCTGGCCGGCCGCCAGCGCGCAGGCCTGGCCGGCCCCGGCACAGAGCAGGAAGAGGCTGACGATGGCGGTGCGCTGCTGCAGCCAGAAGGGGTCGCGGTAGAAGTCCCAGCCGGCATAGCGGAACCAGGCCAGGTCGAAGCAGAAATGGAAGACCGCCATCCAGAGCACGGCGAAGCCGCGCAGCGCGTCCAGGCGTTCATGGCGGGAGCCAGGGTCAGGTCTTATCATCGGGCCGCAGTCTAAGGCTACGCCCATCATGCGCCGTCTTCCCACCCTCACGCTCTTCCTCGGCCTGGCCCTCGCGCTGGGCACGGCCGCCCAGGCCCAACAGCCGCGCCCGGTCACGCCGCGCGGCCCGCTGGAGGCCGCCGAGCTCAACCACATCCGCGTGTTCAAGCGGGCCTCGCCCTCGGTGGTGCACATCACCACCCTGGCCTACCAGCGCGACTTCTTCTCGCTCAATGTCTCCGAGGTGCCGCGCGGCACCGGCAGCGGTTTCATCTGGGACGAGGCCGGCCATATCGTCACCAACTTCCATGTGATCCAGGGCGCCAATGCCGCCAAGGTCACCCTGGCCGACCAGAGCAGCTACGAGGCCGAGCTGGTGGGCGCCTTCGAGGACCGCGATCTGGCCGTGCTGCGCATCAAGGCGCCGCGCGACAAGCTCGCCCCCATTCCGCTCGGCGCCAGCCGCGATCTGCAGGTGGGCCAGCAGGTCTATGCCATTGGCAACCCCTTTGGCCTGGATCAGACCCTGACCACGGGCATCGTCTCCGCCCTGAACCGCGAGATCGAGTCCATGAACCGCCGCACCATCCGCGGCGCCGTTCAGACCGACGCGGCCATCAATCCCGGCAACTCCGGCGGCCCCCTGCTGGACTCGGCCGGCCGCCTGATCGGCGTCAACACCTCCATCTACAGCCCCAGCGGGGCCAGCGCCGGCATCGGCTTTGCCATCCCCGTGGACGAGGTCAACCGCGTGGTGCCACGCCTGATCAAGGATGGCCGCTTCATCCGCCCCGCCCTTGGCGTGACCGCCGGCAGCGCCCAGCTGGCCCAGGCCCTGCGCCTGCCCAAGGGCGTGGCCCTGGTGGGCGTGAGCGAGGGCGGGCCAGCCGACCGCGCCGGGCTCAAGCCCTTCAGGCGCGACCGCAGCGGCCGCATCCTGGCCGGCGATGTGATCACCGCGGTGGACGGCCAGGCCGTGGCCGATCTGGACGATATGCTGACCCTGCTGGAAAACCGCCAGGTGGGCGAGAAGGTGACGCTCACGGTCTGGAACGGCGGCAAGAGCCGCCAGATCGCCGCCACCCTGGGCAGCAGCGACTGAAGACCCGCTGCAACCGGGATCGCATCGATAAAATCCCGGGGCCATGAGCGCCTCCCCCAAGCACCTGGAACTGCTGGCTCCGGCCCGCACCGCCGACATCGGCATTGCCGCCATCAACCACGGCGCAGACGCCGTCTATATCGGGGGGCCGGCCTTCGGCGCCCGCCACAACGCCAGCAATGAGCTGGCCGATATCGAACGCCTGACCCGCCATGCCCACCGCTATGGCGCGCGCATCTTCATCACGCTCAACACCATCCTGCGTGATGACGAGCTGGAGGGCGCCCGCCGCCTGGCCTGGCAGGTGTATGAGGCCGGCGCCGATGCCCTGATCGTGCAGGACATGGGCCTGCTGGAGCTGGACCTGCCGCCCATCCAGCTGCATGCCAGCACCCAGTGCGATATCCGGACGCCGGAGAAGGCGCGCTTTCTGCAGGACGCCGGCTTCTCCCAGGTGGTGGTGGCGCGCGAGCTCACCCTGCCCCAGATCCGCGCCGTGGCCGACAGCCTGGACGGCGCGGTGCTGGAGTTCTTTGTGCACGGCGCCCTGTGCGTGGCCTACAGCGGCCAGTGCTTCATCAGCCATGCCCACACCGGGCGCAGCGCCAACCGCGGCGACTGCTCCCAGGCCTGCCGCCTGCCCTACGAGGTGGTGGACAGCCAGGGCCGCATCGTGGCGCACCAAAAGCATGTGCTCTCGATGAAGGACAACGACCAGAGCGCCAATCTGCGCGCCCTGATCGATGCCGGCGTGCGCAGCTTCAAGATCGAGGGCCGCTACAAGGACATGGCCTATGTGAAGAACATCACCGGCCACTACCGCCGCCTGCTGGACGAGGTGCTGGACGAGCGCCCCGGCCTGGCCCGCGCCTCCAGCGGCCGCAGCACGCTCTTCTTCACGCCGGATCCCGAGCGCAGCTTCAACCGCGGCAGCACCGACTACTTCGTCAACGGCCGCAAGGACGATATCGGCGCCTTCGACACGCCCAAGCATGCCGGCCTGCCCTTGGGCTGGGTCAGCAAGGTGGCGGCCGACCATTTCGAGCTGGAGCTGGCCGAGGGTGTGGGCGCGCTGAACAATGGCGACGCCCTCACCTACTTCGACCTGCAAAAGGAGCTGGTGGGCCTGCGGGTGAACGTGGCGGAGCCCCTGGGCGGTGCGCGTTGGCGGGCCTGGCCCAATGAGGCCCTGGACACGCTCAAGGACCTGCGCCGCGGCGCCGAGCTCTCGCGCAACCGCGACATGGCCTGGGACCGCATGATCGAGAGCGAGCGCACCGCCGAGCGCCGCATCGCCGCGGATCTGATGCTGCTGGAAACGCCCGAGGGCCTGGCCCTGCAGCTGCAGGACGAGGATGGTCATGCCGCCTATGTGGAGCTGGTCCATGCCCACCAGGACGCTCGCGACGCGGCCAAGGCCGAGGCCGCGGTGCACGAGGCCCTGGGCAAGCTGGGCAACACCGTGTTTGCGGCCCGCGAGATCAGCCTGCAGCCCCTGCGCGCCGGCCGGCCCGGCTTCTGGCCCGCCTCGGTGCTCAATCAGCTGCGCCGCGAGGGCATCGCGGCCCTGGAGCAGGCCCGCACCCAGGCCTGGACCCGGCTGCCGCGCGCCCGGCCCGTGGAGCCGCCCGCGCCCTACCCCGAAGACACACTGAGCTATCTGGCCAATGTCTACAACCAGGCCGCCTTCCGTTTCTATGTGAAGCATGGCGTCAAGGTGGTGGACGCAGCCTACGAGAGCCAGGAGGAGCTGGGCGAGGTGAGTCTGATGATCACCAAGCACTGCGTGCGCTTCTCGCTCTCGCTCTGCCCCAAGCAGGCCAAGGGTGTGACCGGCGTGCAGGGCACGGTGCGCGCCGAGCCCATGCAGCTGATCAATGGCAAGGAGAAGCTGACCCTGCGCTTTGACTGCAAACCCTGCGAGATGCATGTGGTGGGCAAGATCAAGAAGAGCGTGCTCAAGGAAAGCGTCGGCGTGCCCATGCAGTTCTACCGCAAGCGACCCGTACCCGGCGTGCAAGCCTGAGGCCTTCCAGGCCGCTGCCCCTGGGGTTGAAGGGGTGCCAAACTGCGACGGCCTTGTGGTACTGTGGAACGGAGCCTCATGGACCCCCACCCCGCCCTGCCGCCGCCTCTGTCCGCCGCCCCGCCCGCCCCTGCCCGGCCCGCCGCGCTCAAGGGGCCGGCCTTGTGGCTGGTCTACTGGCCCGTCTGGCTCTGCCTGCTGCTGAGTCTGGCACTGGGCCTCTGGCTGCAAGACCAGGAGCAGATCAGCCGCGCCCTCGATGAGCGCCGCCAGGTGGAACAGCGCCTGACCGCGCTGCGCGACCGCCTGGAGGCCACCGGCCAATCCACCTTCGCGCCCACCCTGAGCCTGAGCACCATGATCCAGGTGGATGGCGGTCTGAACGAGCAGCGCTTCGAGCTCATGCTGCAACGCACCATGCCCCTGCTGCCGCATCTGCGCAGTGTGGTGGCCGCCCCCGATGATGTAGCCCGCCATGTCTACCCGCGCTCGGGCAATGAGGCGGTGCTCAACCTGGACTACCGCAGCGTGCCGGCCCAGTGGGCCCAGGTCGAGGAGGCCCGGCGCCTGCGCCAGCCCCTGCTGCGCGCCCCGGTGAACCTGGTGCAGGGGGGCCAGGGCGTGATTCAACGCAGCCCCGTCTTCCTTCGTGACGAGCGTGGCGAGCCGCGCTACTGGGGCGTGGTCTCCGTGGTCGCCGATCTGCAGCGATTCATCGCAGCCGCCGGCCTGCCCCATGAGGCGGGGCTGGAGATGGCCCTGCATGCCAGCCAGGGTGAGGGCCGTCCCGGCGCCCTGATCTGGGGCTCGACCGAGCTGCAGCGCCTGCCCGCGGCGGAACGCGTGATCCTGACCGCCCGGCTGCCCGGCGCCGACTGGCTGCTGCTCGCTCGCCCCCAGGCCGGCTGGGGCGGCGACGCAGGGCTCAGCACCAGCCTGCTGGCCCTGTGGGGCGGCTGTGCGCTGGTCACCCTGCTGGTGGGTCTGCTGACCCGCATGTGGCGGGCCCAGTGCCGGGATAACGAAGCCCTGAGCCGCGAGGTCGAGCAAGGCCGGCTGATGCGGGCCGAGCTGGAGGAATCGCAATCGCGCTTTCGCACTCTGGCGGCCCTGGCCAGCGACTGGGTCTGGGAGCAGGATGCCGACTTGCGCTTCACCTACATCTCCCGCGTGGCCGAAGAGGCCACCAACACCTCCTCCGATCTGGTGCTGGGCTTCAAGCGCTGGGAGTCCCCCGTCCTGGTGCCCGGCACGGACTGGGAGGCCCACAAGCGCAGCCTGGAGCGCCGCGAGACCTTCAAGGATTTCGAGTACGCGCAGATCGCGGCAGACGGCCGCAAGCGCTACCTGAGCGTCTCCGGCGCCCCCTTCTTCGATGCCGAGGGCAGTTTCCGCGGCTACCGCGGCACGGGGCGCGACATCACGGTGCAGCGCCAGGCCGACGCAGAGCTCCAGGCGGCTCGCGACGGGCTGCAGGCGGTGCTGGATGCCGCGACGGAAGTCGCCATCATCGCCACCGATGCGCAGGACCGCATCACCGTCTTCAACCGCGGAGCCGAACGCATGCTGGGCTACCGGTCCGAGGAGGTGATGGGGCGCAGCCCCAAGGCCTGGCATCTCCCCGAGGAGATTGAGGCCCGCGCCGCGGCGCTGAGCCGTGATCTGGGGCGCCCGATCGACAAGAGCGATGCCTTTGCTGCCCGTGCGCTGCTGGAGGGCAGCGACACGCAGATCTGGACCATGGTTCGCCAGGACGGCAGCCGGCTCGAAGTGTCCCTGAGCGTCAGCGTGGTGTACTCGCGCCGGGGGGAGTTGATCGGTTTCCTCGGTGTGGCCCGGGACATCAGCGCCCAACTGCAGGCCGAGCGTGGGCTGCGCGCGCTCAATGCGGAGCTGGAGTCGCGCGTGACGGCCCGTGCCGCGGAGCTGGCCCAGACCCGTGACACCTTGCAGCATGCGCAGACCGAGTTGCTGCGCGCCGAGCGCATGGCGGCCCTGGGCTCCCTGGTCGCCGGCGTGGCTCATGAACTCAACACCCCGCTGGGCAATTGCCTGACCACGGCCTCCACCCTGGAAAGCCGCAGCCGTGAGATTGCGGCCCAGCTCGCGGCCGGCAATATGCGGCGCTCCACCCTGGAGGCCTACCTCAACGACACGGCCGTGGCGAACGGCATTCTGCTGCGCGGCCTGAACAGCGCCTGCGCCCTGGTGCAGCACTTCAAGCAGCTCTCCGTGGACCAGACCAGCGAGCAGCGTCGCCGCTTTGCCCTGCACGATGTGGTGGGCGATGTGCTGGGGCTGGCCCATGCGCGCTGGAAGACCACCCCCTACCGCATCGTGACCGAGTTGCGGCCCCTGCCTCAGGAACTGGACAGCTACCCGGGTCCTCTGGGCCAAGTGCTGTCCAACCTGCTTCAGAACGCCCTGGTACATGCGTTTGAAGGGCGAGCCGAGGGCCAGCTGCGCATTGCGGCGCGCCCCC
Source organism: Roseateles asaccharophilus (assembly GCF_004362405.1). Lineage (GTDB taxonomy): Bacteria > Pseudomonadota > Gammaproteobacteria > Burkholderiales > Burkholderiaceae_C > Kinneretia > Kinneretia asaccharophila. Next base: position 214,086 of record NZ_SNXE01000008.1, on the reverse strand, counting down.
TGGACGATCAGCAGCTGGAGCTGCTGGTCGAGGACGATGGCCTGGGCATGAGCGAAGAGGTGCGTCGTCGTGCCTTCGACCCCTTCTTCACCACCAAGCTGGGTCGCGGCGGCACCGGACTGGGGCTGAACATCGTCTACAACATCGTCAACGATGTGCTGGGCGGACGGCTGGAACTGCTCGAACGCCCGGGTGGCGGGACCCGGTTTGTGATCATCCTGCCTTATGCGGCCCCGGTGCTGCAAACCCCGTCCGGCGACACTGCGAGCGCCCGCCGCCCAGGCGCCGCCTAGGGTCAAGTCCATACCGCCACATCGTGTGGCGCCTTGGGCCTAGACTGCCGGGATCATGTCGCAGATACCGCCCCTGTCCGTTCTGGACCTCGCCCCGATCGTGGCCGGCAGCGATGCCGTGACCGCCCTGCACAACAGCCTGGCCCTGGCCCGTCACGCCGAGGCCCTGGGCTACCACCGCTTCTGGGTGGCCGAGCACCACAATATGGACGGTGTGGCCAGCGCCGCCACCGCAGTGCTGATCGGTCAGATCGCGCGCGCCACCGAGCGCATCCGCGTGGGCTCGGGCGGCATCATGCTGCCCAACCATGCGCCGCTGACGATTGCGGAGCAGTTCGGCACCCTGGCCTGCTTCTTCCCCGGCCGCATCGACCTGGGCCTGGGCCGCGCGCCGGGGACGGACGGCCCCACCATGCGGGCCCTGCGCCGCCATCTGAGCAGCGCCGCCGAGGACCGATTCCCCCAGGATGTGCAGGAGCTGCAGGCCTATCTGGGCCCGGCCCGCGAGGGTCAGGTCGTGCGCGCCATTCCCGGCCAGGGCACCGAGGTGCCGATCTGGCTGCTGGGCTCCAGCCTCTACAGCGCCCAGCTCGCCGCCTACCTGGGCCTGCCCTTTGCCTTTGCCTCGCATTTCGCACCGGAGCTGCTGATGCAGGCCCTGGATCTCTACCGCAGCCAGTACCGGCCTAGTGCCCGCCATCCCAAGCCGCATGCCATGGTGGGGCTCAATGTGATCGTGGCCGACAGCGATGAACAGGCGCAGCACCTCTTCACGTCCCTGCAGCAGCGCTTTCTGGGCATGCAGCGCGGCCAGCGCGGCCCCTTGCCGCCGCCAGTGGACGATATGGAGGCCCTCTGGACCCCGGCCGAGAAGGCCGGCGTGGCCCGCATGCTGGCCGAATCGGTGGTGGGCTCGCCGGTGACGGTGCGTGCCGGTCTGCGCGCCACGGCCGAGCGCACCGGCGCGGACGAATTCATCGTGGCCGGCGCCCTGCACGACTTTGGCGCCCGCCTGCGCTCCTACGAGCTGCTGGCGCAACTGGCGGCCTGAAGGCACGCGCGGCTGGGGCGCGTCAGCGCGATTTGTCAGCAGCCTCCGGCGAGGCAAGGGCGCGAGACTTCATATCGCTCGAACTTACTGTATATTCATACAGCATTTTGAGCAACACGAGGCCCCGCCATCATGTATCTCGATCTTCAGGACCCCGACAGCATCGTCAGCTGGTGGCGCGAGTTTCCCGAGCGCCACTGGGCCTATCTGGACGCCCTGGACCAGCTGACGCCGCAGTTCCGCGCCAGCATCCAGCTGGCGCGCCAGCGCATCCGCCAGCAGCCCGATTTTCCGGCCCGGCTGGATGACGGCCCGGCCCAGCATGGCGCGGCGCCGGTAGCGGCCAGCCTCATGCCCGAAGACGACGAGGACGATACCCGGGACTTCGCGCCCAAGTACGGCGCGCTGCACTGAGCGGTCCGCCCACGCCCCTCCACCCGACAGCGCAGTTGCCGGGCTTCGCTTTTCTCCTGTTTCGACGTCTGGAAGCCCGCGCATTCGCCCGGTGAGCCTCGCGGCTCGCCGGGCTTTTTTTGCGCTCAGCGCAGACCGCGCCGGTCCCGGCTTAGCCGATGGCCTTGCGGGCGTTGCGGAACATGCGCATCCAGGGGCTGAGCGCGCTCTTGTCACCGCTGGTCCAGCTCATCTGGATATTGCGGAACACACGCTCCGGGTGCGGCATCAGGGCGGTGAAGCGGCCGTCCGCCGTGGTCACGCCGGTCAGGCCCTCGGGGCTGCCATTGGGGTTGAGCGGATAGACCTCGGTGGGCGCGCCGCTGTGGTCCACATAGCGCAGGGCGCGGGCCACCTTGGCGGCATTGCCGCGCTGCGAGAAGTCGGCAAAGCCTTCGCCATGAGCCACGGCGATGGGCAGCCGGCTGCCGGCCATGCCCTGGAAGAAGAGGCTGGGAGACGCCAGCACCTCGACCATGGCCAGACGGGCCTCGAACTGCTCGCTCTTGTTGCGCGTGAACTTGGGCCAGTCCTGCGCGCCCGGGATGATGGGCGAGAGCGCCGCCAGCATCTGGCAGCCATTGCAGATGCCCAGGGCAAAGCTGTCGCCGCGGGCAAAGAAGGCCTGGAAGTCCTCGGCCAGCACCGGGTTGAACATCACCGAGCGGGCCCAGCCCTCGCCGGCCCCCAGGGTGTCGCCATAGCTGAAGCCGCCGCACGCGATAAAGCCCTTGAAGTCACGCAGCGAGGCCGCACCCGACTGCAGATCGCTCATGTGCACGTCGTAGGTGTCGAAGCCGGCCAGGGCCATGGCATAGCTCATCTCGACATGCGAGTTCACGCCCTGCTCGCGCAGGATGGCCAGCTTGGGGCGGGCGCCACTGGCGATGAAGGGGGCGGCCACGTCCTCGGTCGGCTCGAAGGTCAGGTGCACATGGCGGCCCGGATCGTCGGCGCGGCCGGCCTGCTCATGCTCGCTGTCGGCACAGGCGGGGTTGTCACGCAGCTGAGTGATGCGGTGGCTGACCTGGTCCCACTGCTTGTGCAGGGCCTCCAGCGGCGCGCTGAACACGGCCTTGGCATCGCGCCAGATTTCCACCTTGCCACTGGTATTGGGCTTGCCCACCACATGGCTGTGCTTGGACAGACCGTGCTGGCGCAGCACCTGCAGCACCGCGTCGCGGTCCTCGGTGCGCACCTGCAGCAGCGCGCCCAGTTCCTCGTTGAACAAGGCCTTGAGCGTGAGTTCCTCGCGCCGACCGCTGACCTGGGAGGCCCAGTTCTTGGAGTCGCCGAAGTCGGCGCGGCTGTCGTTCACGCCATCGCCCTCGGTGACCAGCAGGTCCACATTCAGGCTCACGCCGCGATGGCCCGCGAAGGCCATCTCGCAGGCCGTGGCCCAGAGGCCGCCGTCGCCGCGGTCGTGGTAGGCCAGAATCTTGCCTGCGGCGCGCAGCTCGTTCACCGCGGCCACCAGGCTCTTGAGCAGGCCCGCGTCATCCAAGTCCGGCACTTCATTGCCGAACTGATTCAGGGCCTGCGCCAGGATGGAGCCGCCCATGCGGTGCTTGCCCTGGCCCAGATCCACCAGGATCAGCGAGGTGTCACCGGCCTGCAGCTCGGGCGTCAGGGTGCCGCGCACATCGGCCACGCTGGCAAAGGCGGTGATGATCAGGGACACCGGGGCGGTGACCTGTTTGCTGACATCCCCATCCGGCCACTTGGTCCGCATGGACAGCGAATCCTTGCCCACCGGGATCGAGATGCCCAGCTGCGGGCACAGCTCCATGCCCACGGCCTTAACGGTGTCGAAGAGCGCGGCGTCCTCGCCGGGCTCGCCGCAGGCAGCCATCCAGTTGGCGCTGAGCTTGACGCGCGGCAGCTCGATGGGCGCGGCCAGCAGATTGGTGATGGCCTCGCCCACGGCCATGCGGCCCGAGGCGGGCGCGTTCACCGCCGCCAGCGGGGTGCGCTCGCCCATGCTCATGGCTTCGCCGGCAAAGCCCTTGAAGTCGGCCAGGGTCACGGCGCAATCCGCCACCGGCACTTGCCAGGGGCCAACCATCTGGTCGCGGTGGTTGAGGCCGCCCACGCTGCGGTCGCCAATGCTGATCAGGAAGCGCTTGGAGGCCACGGTCGGGTGGCGCAGCACGTCCAGCGCCACCTTGGAGAGGTCAACACCGGTCAGGTTCAGTGCTCCGCCATCGCGGGCCACGCGCTGCACATCACGGTGCATCTTGGGCGGCTTGCCCAGCAGCACGTCCATGGGCATGTCGATGGCGCGCTCACCACCCTCGCCGTCTTCCAGGATCAGCTCGCGCGCCTCGGTGGTGACGCCCACCACCGCGAAGGGGCAGCGCTCGCGCTCGCACATGCTCTTGAAGAGTTCCAGGCTGCCCGGCGCGATGGCCAGCACATAGCGCTCCTGGCTTTCATTGCACCAGATCTCCTTGGGCGCCAGGCCGCTCTCTTCCAGCGGCACCTTGCGCAGATCGAAGATGGCGCCACGGCCGGCGTCGTTCACCAGCTCGGGGAAGGCGTTGGAGATACCGCCCGCGCCCACATCGTGGATGGCCAGGATGGGGTTCTTTTCGGCGCCCAGGCCCCAGCAGTGGTTGATGACCTCCTGCACGCGGCGCTCGATCTCGGGGTTGCCGCGCTGCACGGAGTCGAAGTCCAGATCGGCGGTATTGGTGCCGGCCGCCATGGAGGAGGCGGCGCTGCCGCCCATGCCGATGCGCATGCCGGGGCCGCCCAGCTGCACCAGCAGGCTGCCGGCCGGGAACTCGATCTTGGTGGTCAGGTCGGCACGGATGGCGCCCAGGCCGCCGGCGATCATGATGGGCTTGTGATAGCCGCGCTGCACGCCCGCCACTTCCTGCTCGAAGACGCGGAAGTAGCCACCCAGATTGGGCCGGCCGAACTCGTTGTTGAAGGCGGCGCCGCCCAGCGGGCCCTCGATCATGATCTGCAGGGCGCTGGCGATGTGCTCGGGCTTGCCCACATTGGCCTGCTCCCAGGGCTCGCTGAGACCCGGCAGACGCAGATTGGAGACCGAGAAGCCGGTCAGACCGGCCTTGGGCTTGGCGCCGCGGCCGGTGGCGCCTTCATCACGGATCTCGCCACCGGCACCGGTGGAGGCGCCGGGGTGCGGGGAAATGGCGGTCGGGTGGTTGTGGGTTTCCACCTTCATCAGCACATGGGCGGTCTCGGCGCGGGCCTCGTACTTGGGGGCGCGTGCATCACCTGCCGGCATCCAGCGCTCGATGGTGTGGCCTTCCATCACGGCGGCATTGTCCGAGTAGGCAATCACCGTGTGCTGGGGGCTGAGCTTCTCGGTGTTGCGGATCATGCCGAAGAGGCTCAGCGGCTGCTCCTCGCCGTCCACCGTGAACTTGGCGTTGAAGATCTTGTGGCGGCAGTGCTCCGAGTTCGCCTGGGCGAACATCATCAGCTCCACATCGCTGGGGTTGCGCTTGAGGCTGTTGAAGGCATCGACCAGGTAGTCGATCTCATCGTCCGAGAGCGCCAGACCGAAGTCCTTGTTGGCCTGCTCCAGGGCGGCGCGGCCGCGGCCCAGCACGTCCACATGGGCCAGACCCTGGGCGCTCTTCTCGTCGAAGAGGTGCTGGGCGTCCTCGCGGGCCAGCAGCACGCTCTCGGTCATGCGGTCATGCAGCAGGGCCGCGCAGGCGATCAGCTCGTCCTGAGCCAGGCTGCGTTCCTTGCCGGTCAAGCCGTCCAGCAGGCCGGACTTCAGCGTGATGCGGTACTCGGTGACACGCTCCACGCGGTGGATGTTCAGGCCGCAGTTGTGGGCGATATCGGTGGCCTTGGAGGCCCAGGGGCTCACCGTGCCCAGGCGCGGGGCCACCACCACCAGGCTGCCTTCGCTGCCGCCGGCATAGGCATCGCCATAGTTCAGCAGCGCGGCCAGCTTGGCCTTCTCCTCCTCGCTGAGCGCCACATCGCTCCAGACCCAGTGCACATGACGGGCGGCCAGGCCCGTGATGCGCTCATTGACGGCCTGCAGCTGCGGCAGCAAGGCCTGGGCCCGGAAGGAGGAAAGGGCGTTGCCGCCCTCGAAGGAAAGCAGATGCTTTGTGGTGGAAGCCATGGAATCCCGCGCGGCGGTCCGGGCCGGGTAGGCGGACCTAGATCGAAGAAGCTCGGGATTCTACCGAGAGCGCTCCACGCTCCCGGCGGCCAGGGCGAAGTTTCACGCCCTGGTCAAAGAACGAGGCTCAGCGCTCGGTCTTCATGCGCTCGACGATGGCCTCGCTGCGCTCCAGCAGGGCCGACACATCGATGCTGGTGAGCTCGCGCTGCTTGAGCAGCTGGCGGCCGCCCACCCAGACATCGGACACATGCTCGCGGCCGGCCACATAGACCAGCTGGGCATCGGCGTGATAGACCGGGCGGCACTCCAGCGCGTCCAGCGAGACGGCCACCACATCGGCCAGCTTGCCCGGCTCCAGCGAGCCCAGATCGGCCTCGCGGCCCATGGCCTTGGCGGCGCGGATGGTCGCCATCTCCAGGGCCGTGCGGGCCGAGACGGTGAGCGGATCGCCCGTCACGCCCTTGGCCAGCAGGGCCGCGGCGCGGATCTCGCCGAACATGTCCTGGCGGTTGTTGGAGGCGGCACCGTCCGTGCCCAGGATGGTGTTGACGCCCGCGGCTTCCAGGGCCTTGAGCGGTTGCACACCCGAGGCCAGCTTGAGGTTGGAGTTGGGGTTGTGCACCAGATGCACCTTCTGCGCGGCCAGCATCTCGATCTCGGCCTCGGTCAGGTGGACCATGTGCACGGCCATCATGCGCTCGTTCAGCAGGCCCAGCTTGTTCAGGCGCTCCAGCGGGCGCATGCCGAACTGCTTGACGCTCTCATCCACCTCGAACTGGGTTTCGTGGATGTGGCAGTGCATCTGCAGCTCATGCTGCTCAGCCAGCTGGCGCAGCTTGACAAAGGTTTCGTCCGAGACCGTGTAGGGCGCGTGCGGCGCGCTGGTCCAGTCCAGCAGGGCCTCGCCCTTGAACTGCTCGTAGGCGGCCAGGCCCTTGGCGATGTAGTCGTCCGGACCGCTGGCATAGCCGGTGGGGAAGTCGATCACATTGATGGACACGCCGGCGCGTATGCCCGAATCGAGGGCGGCGCGCGCCATCGCGGTCGGGAAGAAGTACATATCGTTCAGATAGGTCACGCCGCCGCGCAGGGCCTCGGCGGCCGAGAGCAGGGAACCCTGGTAGGTCCAGTCCTCGCTGACCCACTTCTTCTCCAGCGGCCAGATGTGGTTGTTGAGCCAGTCCATCAGGGCCAGGTCATCGGCCACGCCGCGCAGCAGGGACATGGCGGAATGCGTGTGGCCGTTGATCAGGCCGGGGATCAGCACATGCTGGCCCAGTTCCACGCGCTCGGCCGCGGGGTAGCGGGCCTCGGCCTCGTCCCAGGGCAGGACGGCGGCGATGCGCTCGCCTTCCAGCACCACGGCATGGCGCTCCAGCACAGGGGCGCCGGGCGCCATGGTCAGGACCCAGCGGCCCTTGAGGATCTTGATCGTGCTCATGGCTTACTCCTTGTTGTCTTGCTCTTCAAAGGCCCGCGAGAACAGGTCCAGCACACCCTGCTCATCCACATCGATGCAGACCTGCTGATTGGGGCACAGGCTCCAGGGCGAGGCCGTGCCGCCATGCTCGCCGAACTGGCGCCAGGCCTGAATGGTCTGGCCGCGGGCAATGCCCTCGGTCACCACACGGACCGGGCCGCCGCGCAGGGTGAAGAGCGAGGGATCGATCAGATACGCCACGGCGCTGGCGTCGTGGGAGTAGATGCCCCCGATGCCATCGCGCTCATGATAGAAGTCCTGATAGTGGCGCGTGGCCTGCCACAGAAAGTCGCCCACGCCCTGGCCGCGTCCGCGCAATCCGGCCAGATAGGCCTCGTCCATGACCACTTCCTGGGTCACATCCAAGCCCACCAGCACCACCGGCCACTCGGCACCGAAAACGCGGTCGGCCGCCTCGGGGTCGTTGATGATGTTGGCCTCGGCCACGGGCGTGACATTGCCGGCGTGGCCATGGGTGCCGAAGGCCCCCCCCATGACCACCACCTGCCGCACCTTGCTGACGATGGAGGGGTCGTGGCGCAGGGCCAAGGCCAGATTGGTCATGGGGCCCACGGCCACCAGGCTGATCTCGCCCGGTCGGGCATTGACCATCTCGCAGATCAGCTCATGGGCAGGCCGCGCATCCACGCCCTGACGCGGCGCCGGCAAACGGCTGGACATGCCGCCCAACCCATCGTCCCCATGCACATGGGCCGGAAAGTCCTGGCTCCCCAGCGGCGAGAGCGGCCCGGCGGCGCCGGCGGCCACCGGAATGTCCAGGCCGTACAGGCCGCACAAGGCCAGGGCATTGGTGGTGGTGGTCTGCACCGAGGCGTTGCCAAACACCGTGGTAAGGGCCAGCAGATCCACATCGGGATGCCGCGCCAGCAGGCTCAGGGCCATGGCGTCATCGATGCCCGGGTCGGTGTCGAAGATGACGGGAAGGCGGGACGAGGAAGAAGGCTTGTTCATGGCTGCAGCTCCGAACGACGCGGCATGGCGGACTGCACACCGCTGCGGCTGACGGCGATGGCCGCCGCGGCCTGGCCCAGGCGCACCGCCTCGACCGGGCTCATGCCCTCGGCCAAGCCGGTGGCCAGACCACCCACAAAAGTATCACCGGCACCCACGGTGTCCACGGCTTTCACGGCACGGGCGGGCAGCAGTTGCAGGCCGGCAGCATCCGCCAGCAGAGCGCCCTGGGCGCCCAGGGTCACCAGCACCTGACGCGGACCGCGCGCCAGCAGGGCCTGGGCGGCAGCCTCGGCCTCGGCCAGCCCGCCCACGGCCAGGCCCGCAAATTGCGCGGCCTCGGTCTCGTTGAGCACCAGCCAGTCGCACAGGGGCAGCAGCTCGGCGCCCTCGGCCAGGGCCGGCGCGGCGTTCAGGATGGTGATCACCCCCGCGGCGCGGGCCATCTCGAAGGCGCAACGGATGGCGGGAACCGGCACCTCCAGCTGGGCCACCACCACGCGAGCGGCCTGCAACAAGGGAGCCGCGGCCTGCACATCGGCCGGCAGCAGCTGGGCATTGCTGCCGGGCACATAGACGATGGAGTTTTCGCCACCCTCGCTGGCCACCATGATGACGGCAATGCCCGGCAGGGCCGTCTCGTCCTGCTGCACGCCGCGGGCGTCCACGCCCTCCTCGGCCAGGGCAGCCAGCAACTCGCGGCCATGGGCGCGGGTGCCCACGCGTGACACAAAGCCCACGCGCGCGCCCAGGCGAGCCGCAGCCACGGCCTGGTTGGCGCCCTTGCCGCCGGGGGCCATGACAAAGGCTTCGCCCATCAGCGTCTCGCCCGGCGCCGGCAAGCGGCGTGAGTGCGAGACCATGTCCATATTGATGCTGCCCACCACCACCACATGGGCAGCGGCTGAGCCGGCGACGGCGCGGGAATCGCTCATCGGTTTGACTTCCTCTTACAGATTGTGGGGCCGTGGCGCCTCAGCGGCTGCCAGGCGCGGCCGTGCTCTCACGCTGCACCAGGCGCGGCGTCAGCTGCACGTCCTTGAGTGGTGCGCCGGGATTCTCGATGCGGTCGATCAGCACCCGGGCCGCCTCGCGGCCCAGCTCCTTGATGGAGCAGCCCACGGTGCTGAGCGCCGGATAGACATAGGCGCTGAGCTCGATATCGTCAAAGCCCACCACCGAAAGCTGCTGGGGCAGTCGCAGCCCGAACTCGGCCGCAGCACGTAGCACGCCCAAGGCCATCATGTCATTGCTGGCAAAGACGGCACTGATCTCGGCGCGGTCACGCAGCAGACGACGAGCCGCTTCATAGCCACCGGCGCTGCTGAAGTCGCTCTCGATGAGCAGGCTCCCGTCCACCGGCAGCCCACGCTCCTGCAGGGCCCGTCGCCAGCCCTCGACGCGCTCCATGCTGACCTCGAACTCCGCGGGACCGCTGATGCAGGCGATCTGCCTGTGCCCCAGATCCAGAAGGTGGCGCACGGCCTTGTACGCGCCATCCTGGTTGTTCACGCTGACCCGATCGGCACGCGCGCCGGGCACGGCACGGTCCACCGTGACCGCCGGCACCGTCGCCAGCTTGAAGATGCGAGCCAGGGCCTCGGCATCACCGGCCGAAGACAGCAGCAGGCCGTCGATGCGCTTTTCCAGCAGGGTGCGCATGTATTGCTGCTGGCGCTTGGGGTCGTTGTCCGAGTTGCACAAAAAGACCGAGTAGCCCGAGAGCCGGCAGCCCTCCTCCACTCCCACCACCAGCTCGGCGAAGAAGGGGTTGTTCACATTGGGCACCAGCACGCCAATGATCTTGGTCTCGCTCTTGCGGAGCGACCGCGCCACGGCGCTGGGCAGGTAGCCAATCTCCTCCACGGCCGCCAGCACGCGGCGGCGCGCGTCGGCACTGACGGGCCGGGTGTCGTTCAGGACATGGGAGACGGTGGTGAAGGACACCCCCGCCAGCGCCGCGACATCTTTGATCGTGCTCACAGGCTAGGACTCTTGCAGACTCGGTGAAGGCTGAGCGCCGAACTCAGGGCCAGCGCCTTAGCGCGCTGGAGCTGGACCATGGGTTCGAAATGGCAAACGTTTGCCAACCTGCGCGAGCATAGCGCAAAGCGCCCCTCGCGGCGCGACGCCGATGCAGCCATCAAGCAAATTCAGGCTGCGTCCGGAGCGCCCCGGCTCAGAACAGCGTGAAGCTCAGCCAGTAGCAGATGCCGGCCATGAAGGCGGCCGCTGGAATGGTGAAGATCCAGGCCCAGACGATATTGCCCGCCACCCCCCAACGCACGGCGGATGCGCGCTGGACCGAACCGACACCGACGATGGCGCCGGTGATGGTGTGGGTGGTCGAGACGGGAATGCCCAGCGCCGTGGCCAGGAACAAGGTCATGGCGCCGCCCGTCTCGGCACAGAAGCCGCCCACGGGCTTGAGCTTGGTGATCTTCTGGCCCATGGTGCGCACGATGCGCCAGCCGCCAAACATGGTGCCCAGACCAATGGCGATATAGCAGGAGTAGATCACCCAGCCCGGAGGCGCCGCATCGGTCGCGGCCATATAGCCCGAGGCCACCAGCAGCATCCAGATGATGCCTATGGTCTTCTGCGCATCGTTGCCACCGTGTCCCAGGCTGTAGAGGCCGGCGGAAACCAGCTGCAATCGGCGGAACCAGTTGTCCACCCGGAGCGGGGACGTACGCCGGAACAGCCAGGCCACGATCACCATCAGCAGCGAGCCCAGCACAAAGCCCAGCAGCGGCGACACAAAGATGAAGGCCACGGTCTTGAGCACGCCGCCGGCAATGAGCTTGGAGGCGCCGGCCTTGGCAATCACGGCACCCACGATGCCACCGATCAGCGCATGAGAGCTGGATGAGGGGATGCCGTACCACCAAGTGATGATGTTCCAGGCAATCGCACCCATCAGCGCACCGAAGACCACATGATGGTCCACGACCCCGGGCTCCACGATGCCCTTGCCGATGGTGCCGGCCACCTTGAGGTGGAAGAAGGCAATGGCGATGACGTTGAAGAAGGCGGCAAACAGCACCGCCTGCTGCGGCTTGAGCACGCCGGTGGACACCACCGTCGCGATCGAGTTGGCCGCATCATGGAAGCCATTCATGAAGTCGAAGGCGAGCGCCAGTACCACCAGCATCGCCACGACCCAGAAGGCGATCTGAACCGTTTCCATGGAAGACGGCTCCGATCAGGAGTTCTCGAGGACGATGCCCTCGATGAGGTTGGCCACGTCCTCGCAACGGTCGGAAATGGACTCCAGCTGCTCGTAGATGGCCTTGAGCTTGATCAGCTCGCGCACATCCTCCTGCTCGCGGAAGAGCTTGGACATGGCCGAACGCATCACGCGGTCGGCATCCGACTCCAGCTTGTCGATTTCTTCGCAGGTCTTGACGGCCGCATCGGCCGTCTGCGGCTGGCTCAGCTTGGGCAGCAGGGACACGGCATGCTGCACGCGCTCGCAGCACCTGGCCGAAAGCTCACCCAGACGCAGCACTTCCTCCGGGATGGAACGCACATCGTAGAGCGACAGGGTCTCGCTGCTATCCTGAAGCAGGTCCAGGATGTCATCCATGGCATTGATCAGGCCGTGGATCTGCTCGCGGTCGATGGGCGTGATGAAGGTGCGGTGCAGCAGGCGGTTGACCTCGGCCGTGATGCGGTCGGCGGCATGCTCGGCCTTGTCCACCTCGGCGGCGTACTTCTCGCGCAGGTCCAGATCGTTGTAGTTCTGGATCATCAGCATGAAGGCACGCGCGCCTTCGACGATCTGATGGCCGTGCTCGTTGAAGAGCTCAAAAAAATTGCCCTCTCGGGGCAGCAGCTTGCCAAACAGCATGTGAGGATTCTCCTGGCTCGTGCGGGGGCACCCCGGCAACGGGCACGGCGCATTCGCGCTTTGTCATTGATTTGTCATCGTCTTGTCACGCGATGGAGGCGGGAGTGTATCTGCACAGCGCACCCACGGCCGAGGCACGGGCGAGGATGCTCAGCAGACCTCAGACTGGCACGAGCTCCAGCGCCAGACGCTCCAGGCGCTGATCGGCCACCCCGGGCAGCCAGTCGGTCAAGGCCCCCAAGCCCGGCAGGGTCAGCGCGGGCGCCAGCTCCAGCAGAGGCCGCAGCACAAAGGCACGCTGATGCAGGCGCGCATGCGGCAGTTGCAGCCGGGGCTCATCCATGACCAGATCATCCAGCGCCAGCAAGTCCAGGTCCAGGGTGCGCGGTGCATTGCGGTAGGGCCGCTCGCGGCCATGGACCTGCTCGATGGCCTGCAGCGCATCCAGCAGGACCAGGGGTGCGAGCCGGGTCTCCAGCCGTGCCACGGCGTTCAGAAAGTCGGGGCCGCCCGCCTCGATCGGCGCGCTGCGCCAGGCGCCGGAGACGGCCGCGAGCCGGCTGTGCGGCAGAGCGGCCAGCGCGCCCAGGGCCATACGCAAGGTGGCCGGTAGATCGCCCAGGTTTGCACCCAGGCCGATATAGGCCGTGGCGAGCGGGGCCTCCGCCGGCTTCAAGCCACTCACTCGGCCGAAGGGGTCGCGGCCGGCTTGCTGCCCGCCGGACGACGGCGACGGCGGCGCTTCTTGGCCGGGCCGGCGCTGGCGGCGCCCTCACCGCCCTCGCCCGAGTCAACCGTTGCCGAGGCGGCCGTAGCCGCAGCATCCTTGCGCGGCAGGCGGTGCACCTTGGGCGGACGGCGCTGGCGGTCGGCCTCGCGGGCCTGCTCCAGCAGGGCCTCGCGCTCCTCCTCGCTGCCCAGGGCAAAGTCCTCCCACCAGTCGGCCAGGGCAGGCTCGATCTCGCCCACATCGGCACGCAGACGCAAGAAGTCGAAGCCGGCGCGGTAGCGCGCCTGCTCCACCAGGGTGTAGACCCCGTTGCCGCTGCGACGCTCGAAGCGCGGCTGCATCATCCAGATCTCGCGCATATCGGTGGCCAGCTTGCCGCGGCCCGAGATATCGCCGATACGGGCATCGAACACCGCGTCAATGGCCTGGCTGAGTGCCGGCACCGGCGCCTCCCCGGCCTCGCGCAGCCGCGCCCAGCGTTCCGACACCTCATGCCAGAGCATGCAGGCCAGCATGAAGCTGGGCGAGACGCCGCGGCCCTCGGCCACACGGCGGTCGGTGTCCTCGAAGGCCAGGCGCACGAACTGGCCGCGCTGGCCCTCGTGCAGGTCGCCCTCCGGCGTGAGCATGGCGTCCAGGATGGGGAAGATGCCGCGCGCCAGGCCCAGCTTCTTGAGCTGGGCCAGGCTGGCCAGGGAGTGACCGGTCTGCAGCAGCTTGATCATCTCGTCGAACAGGCGCGAGGCCGGCACATTGGCCAGCAGATCCGCCATGGACTGGATGGGCTTGCGGGTCTTGGGTTCCAGCTCGAAGCCCAGCTTGGCCGCAAAACGCACGGCGCGGATGATGCGCACTGGGTCCTCGCGGTAGCGGGTTTCGGCATCGCCGATGATGCGCAGCACCTTCTTGCGCGCATCGCCCAGGCCGCCGTGATAGTCCACCACCAGCTGGCGCTGGGGGTCGTAGTACATGGCGTTGACCGTGAAGTCTCGGCGCGCCGCATCCTCGATCTGCGGACCCCAGACGTTGTCGCGCAGCACCCGGCCTTCGGCATCGACCACATGGCTCTTGCCGGCCAGCTCGGCCTTGGAGGTCTTCTCATTGCCGCTGACCTGCTCGGCGCTCTCGCTGCCCAGCAGGGCGCGGAAAGTGGAGACCTCGATCACCTCATGCTCGCGCCCGCGGCCATAGACCACGTGCACGATGCGGAAACGCCGGCCGATGATGAAGGCGCGGCGGAACAGGCTCTTGACCTGCTCGGGCGTGGCATTGGTGGCCACGTCGAAGTCCTTGGGCCGCATGCCCAGCAGCAGATCGCGCACCGCGCCGCCCACGATATAGGCTTCAAAGCCCGCGTCCGCCAGGGTCTGGACCACCTTGACGGCTCGGTCATCCAGCAAGTCAGGATCAATGCGGTGCTCGGCCACCTGCACCTCCACCCGCTTGCCCAGGGGGCTGCTTTTGCCGGCGGGCTTGCCCAGCAGCTTGTCGATGAATTTCTTGATCATGGGAAGAGAGTCAGTTGGGGCCAACCGCGCTCGCTCGCGATCTTGGCCAGGGCCGGCGTGGGGTTGGTCGCGACCGGATCGCTGACCCGCTCCAGCAGCGGCAGATCATTGATCGAGTCGCTGTAGAAGTAGATGCGCTCGAAGTCCGACCATTGTCGCCCCAAGCCGGTCAGCCAGGCCTCCACCCGCGTGATCTTGCCGGCCTGGAAGGAAGGGACACCCTCCACGCGGCCGGTGTAGCGCCCCTGGGCATCACGCTCCAGCTGCACCGCGATCAGGGTCTCGATGCCAAAGGCTGCGGCAATGGGCTCGGTGACGAACTCATTGGTGGCCGTGACGAGGGCCACCAGATCCCCGGCATCCTGATGCTTCTTCACCAGGGCGCGGGCCTGGGGCAGCAGCATGGGCGCCATGACCTCGGCCATGAAGCGCTCGCGCGCGGCCAGGGCCTCGGCCAGGGGGCGCTGGCGCCAGACCGAGCTGGCAAAGTCGATGTAGCGATCCAGATTCAGGACGCCGGCCTGATACTCGGCAAAGAACTCGTCGTTGCGCCGACGCCACTCCTCGCCGTCGGCCCAGCCGATATCGACCATGAAGCCGCCGAAAGCGTGGTCCGAGTCGTGCGGGATCAGGGTCCCGTCCAGATCAAAAAGGGTGAGGTTCATGCTTTTTCTTCTTGCTCGGCCTGGTCGGCCAACATCTGACGCAGCAGGGGCACGGTGACGGCCCGCTTGGTGGACAAGGCGAACTCATCCAGCCGGTCCAGCAGGCCCATCAGGTGCTTGAGATTGCGGGCAAAACGGGTGAGCAGATAGTCCATCACCTCGTCCGAGAGCGCGATGCCGCGACGATCGGCCTCGCGGCGCAGTGCTGCCCGTACCTCCTGCTCCGCGAGCGGCTGCAGGGCAAAGGTCGGCCCCCAGCCCAGGCGGGTGCGCAGGTCCTCGCGCAGTTCCAGGTCCACCGGCGGTGCGGTGCCGGTGGCCACCACGGCCAGGCCATGGGTGGCCGCCTCGACAAAGAGCTGGAAGGCCGCGTGCTGCTGGCCGGCGTCATAGTCCTGGCAGTCGTCCAGCAGCAAGAGGCTGGGCTGGGCCGGCAGCTCCCAGGGCAGGGCCGTGTCCGCGCCATACCAGCCCACCTGGGCACCGGCTGCCTGCCAGGCACCGGCCAGGGCGCGCAGCACATGGGTCTTGCCACTGCCCGCCCCGCCCCACAGGAACACCGGCGGCGCCCCGGGGGTGAGCGCCTGCAGATGCGCCAGCGCCGCGGCATTGGCGCCGGGCATGAGATTGTCAAAGCTGTACACGGGCTCGGGGCCCAGCGAGAGCGGAATCTGCTTCAAAGAGGATCAACCTTCGTCCCGCGGCACACCCAGATGGCAGCACCGCAACCGGCCGCGATTCTAAGCGGCGCCCTGCCCCGCTTCAGTGCATGGGTGGCGCTCCACGCGCCACCAGTGTCTGCACGCGCCGCGCGATTTCCGGCGCATCGCTCGCATCGGGGCTGAGTTCCAGATAGCGGCGCAAGTCCTCGACCGCCCCCTGCCAATGCCCCACCGCCTCCTGGGCCAGGCCGCGATCACGCCATTCCGCGGCCTCGCCCGGCAGCAAAAGCACCAGACGCTGCTGCACGGCCAACCATGCCGACGCGTCACCCTCGCTGCGGTGTATCTCCTTGAGGTTTCGCAGCATGCGGGCCAAGACCTGGCGCGGCGTCGCAGGCCTGAGAAAACGCTCCAGCGGCTGCGGCGAGGTCCAGTCCGCCCGAAAGGGCTGTAGCGCCTCCTCAAGCGCCTCTCGCGACAGGGGCTCGCAACGCAAGGGGTCCAGCACCAGATCCCCCTGGGGCAGCTGCAGCTTGATCAGGAAGTGCCCGGGGAACGACACCCCGCAGGCCTGTAGGCCGATCTGGGCCGCCAGCTCCAGATAGATGACAGCCAAGCTGACCGGGATGCCTCGCCGTGTTCGCAACACCCGGTGGACATAGCTGTTGTCCACCTCGTAGTAATTGTTCAGATTGCCGGCAAAGCCCAGCTCCTGGCTGAAGAAGTGATTCAGCAGGCGCAGCCGGTGTGCAGGGGCCGCATCGGCCGGCAGGCGCTGGTGCAGACGCCGGGCCAGCTCATCCACCTCCGCCAGCACCGCCTGAACATCAAAATCGGGATAGCGATCCTGGGCAATCGCTGCCGCCGCCTCCAGCAGGTGCAAGCTCGCGTCGTCAGCCACCAAGGCCGCGAAGTAAGTCAGCGTCGAGGCCGGCTTGAGATAGGGCGAATCGCTCATGCGCGCGAGTCTAGGCCCGGCGCACGAACTGGCGCAGCTTCAGCCCGCAAATGGCCAGCACCGCGAAGTACACCAGCGCCGAGGCCGCCAGACTGGCCGCCATCAGCAGGGCTCGCAAGAGCTCCGTGCGCCCTAGGGCGACCCAATCAAAATAGCCCGCCAGCCACCACTGCAGGGCACCCATGGCCGCACTGGCCAGCACCACCCGCAGCGTGAAGCCCAACCAGCCCGGCGCAGGCTGGTAGCTGCCCAAGCGGCGCAGGCCACGCAGCAGCCAGGCCGCATTGACCAGGGCCCCAAGACCGATAGCCAGGGCCAGGCCCGCCACCCCCAGCCAGGGAACCAGCAAGGCATTCAGCAGCTGGGTCAGCACAAGCACCATCACGGCAATGCGCACCGGCGTGCGCATATCCTGGCGCGCAAAAAAGCCCGGCGCCAGCACCTTGATGCCCACCAGCCCCATCAGACCGACACCGTAGCCCATCACGGCCCAGCTGGTCTGGGCCACGTCCTGCGCCGTGAAGGCGCCGCGGTGGTAGAGCACCGCCACCATGGGCTGGGCAAACAGCAAAAGCGCCACGGCACAGGGCAGCGCCAGCAGCAGCACCATGCGCAAGCCCCAGTCCAGCATGGCCGTGTATTCCTGCGCATCACCCCGCGCCTGGGCCGCGGACAGCTGAGGCGTCAGCACGGCCCCCAAGGCCACGCCCAGCAGCGCTGTCGGAAACTCCATCAAACGGTCCGCAAAGGTCAGCCAGGACGCCGCCCCCTCGGCCACAAAGATGGCGATCTGGGTGTTGATGACCAGGGAAAGCTGCGCCACCCCCACACCCAGCAAAGCCGGCCCCATGGCGGACAGCACCTGCTTTACCCCCTGACTGGCCCAAGCCCGGCGCAGCGCGCCCAGCCCCAAACTCAGGCGCGGCATGGCGCCGATGGCGCGCAGGGCCGGAATCTGGACCACAAGCTGCAAGACACCACCCAGCATCACACCCATGGCCAGGGCATAGATGGGCTGCACCCCCTGCTCACGCAACCAGGGCGAGAGCCAGAATCCACAGGCGATCACCGACAGATTGAGCAGCACCGGCGTGAGTGCCGGCACGGCAAATCGCTTCCAGGTATTCAGAATGCCGGCCGACAAAGCCACCAGGGACATGCAACCGATGTAGGGGAACATCCAGCGCGTCATCACGATGGCGGCCTCTCGCCCCGATTCCGGCAAACCAGCCCCCAGCATCCAGACCAGCAGGGGCGCGCCAAGCACGCCCAACACGCATGTCAGGATCAAGGCCCAGAGCAGCACCGTGGCCACGGCATTGATCAGATCGTGGGTGGCCTCCTCACCTTCGGCCGCGCGGGTGCGCGCCAGCAGGGGTACGAAAGCCTGTGAGAATGCCCCTTCGGCAAACAGGCGCCGCAACATATTCGGGATGCGAAACGCCACCTGGAAGGCGTCGGTCAAGGTCGAGGCCCCGAACATGGCCGCCACCATCTGCTCCCGGATCAAACCGGTCACACGCGACGCCAGGGTCAGCACGGAAACTGTGGATGCGGCGCGCAGAAGATTCATGCGGGATAAGGGTTTGGATGACCGAAGCGGCCGCATTATGGAGCCTGTTGTCAGGCGGCATTGCATTTCGAGTCCCAAAAGTGCTACACTCGCCGTCTTTGCACCATCTGGGTAAATACACAAAATGGCAAGCTCTTCCAAAGCCAAGAAGAAAACCGTCCGTCTGGCATCGGGCCGCAAGCGCGCACGCCAGGACGTCAAGCTGAACGCCGCCAACACGGCACTGCGCTCCAAATTCCGCACGGTCATCAAGAACGTGCAAAAGGCCGTGGTCGCTGGTGACAAGACCAAGGCTGCCGAACTGTTCAAGACCGCCCAGGCCGTGATTGATTCCGTGGCCGACAAGGGCATCTTCCACAAGAACAAGGCTGCTCGCCACAAGAGCCGCCTGTCCGCCAAGATCAAGGCGCTGGCCGCCTGAAACAACCAGACTTGGTGCAAAGCAAAAGCCCGCCTCGGCGGGCTTTTGTCATTGGAGCGCCAAGCAAACGGACGCTGAAGACACGCCGCCAAGCGTCGAGGATTTGACGCTCAGCCTTGCTGCACCTGCAGGTCCGCGATACGCGAAGGCGAGCCGCCAATCACCATGGCGTGCATCTGCTGCGCCCGCAGCCAGTCCCCCACCGCCTGAGCGACCCAAGAGGGATCATCCAGCGCCAGATCGTGACCTGCCTGGGTGTGCATGCGCAAAGGCGCCCCCCAGGCACGGCTGAGCGCCTGCGAACAGCGCCAATCCACCAAGTCGTCAGCCTGGCTGCAGAGCAGGAGCATAGGCGCCTGCGGACGCCCCCTGCTGGCTTGGTATCTCAGAGCAGCCAGCAACTGCCTGAAACCATTGCGCCAGGCCACCGGATGCCGGCGCTGCAAGTCGACCCAGGCATCCAGCACCTCACGCGGCCTGTCGACCATGCGAGAGGTTGCCGCCAGCACCCTGGCCTCACGCCAGCGCCCACGCAAGCTGAGCACGCCGCCGGCCAACAGTTTCCAATAGCTCAGCGGCCGCATACGGCTGCGCAAGGTCACCGCAGGCCGCATGCTGGTATTGATCAGAACTGCGCCAGCCACCTCCTCCGGATAACTCAGCGCCCACTCGCAGGCCACCATGCCCCCCAAGGACATGGCCAGGAGATAAACCGGCCCGTGACACCCACGACGCCGCAATTCGTCACGACAGGCCTGCACCAAATCGGGAACCCGACTCGGGCTGATTTGACGGTATAGCGAGCCATTACCCGGCAGATCCAGCGTCATGACACAAATGCCAGGCTGTTGAACTGCCAGCCGCTCACGCAGCAATTGGGGGAAGGCTCCCCAATGCCCGCTCTCGCGGGTGAGTCCGCGCAGCAGCACCCAAGTTGGCACCGAATTCAAGCGAACTCCATGAGGCATGAGGTCGGCCCGCCCGGCTCGACCTGAATTACGTGTGAGGTGGTTGTAATGCGCGGGCGAGGCGCGCCCGGCTGCGCTCAATTAAATCAGCTCAGGCCCAAGGCTTCAATGCCGTACTGTCACTTATTGCGAGGACGAGCCCGGCTTCACGGGCGGCTCGTCCGGTATCAGACAGGCCTCGACGACCTGCAAGCGGTTGTCGCGCGCAAAGTTCATCACGAAGTCCCAGGCCATCGGCTCGATGTCCTTGAGCGCCTCGTTGACGATCACGCACTTCACGCCGTTGATGACCGTCGGCACGCAGTAGGGCGAATAGCCGATATGGGCACCTGGGCCACTGCGCGCACCACCCGGGCGGAAGCAAGACATGGCACCCGCCAGACGCTCGGCCCAGTCGCTGGGTCTAAAGGTCCGTCCCTCCAAGGTCAGACCTTGGATAAAGACTTCGCGCGGTTTGGGGGGCAGGCTCATGAAGCGGTGATGACAGGCCGCTCAGCTGCGGCAAGACCGCTATTGTGCCTTGGATGTGTTGCGCCGCAGCACAGTGGGCACTGAAGTCCGAACAAAGCTTCGGTAGTTCTTGACACATGCGCGATTCATCGACAAGTCGGCCCCTTAGAATCGGCTCCCCTGCCCCACCCCCGGGGCATCCCTTCCCCCTCGAATGGAAAGTTGATGAACGCCCCAGCTACCGCGCCCGCTGCTCCCACCGAAGCCCATGTGATGCAAACCTATGGCCGACTGCCGATCGCGCTGTCGCATGGCCAGGGCTGCTGGGTCTGGGATGTCAACGGCCGACGATATCTGGACGCGCTGGGTGGCATCGCGGTCAATACCTTGGGCCATGCTCACCCCCGTCTGGTGCCGGCGCTGCAAGAGCAGGTGGCCAAGCTGATCCACACCAGCAACTACTACCACGTGCCCTTGCAGGAGCAGCTGGCGGCCAAGCTCTGCGAGCTCTCGGGCCTGAGCAAGGTCTTCTTCTGCAACAGCGGCCTGGAGGCCAATGAAGCGGCGCTCAAGATCGCGCGCAAGTTCGGCCAGGACCGTGGCAACACCACCCCCGAGGTGATCGTGTTCGAGGGCGCCTTCCACGGCCGCTCCATCGCCACGCTCTCCGCCACCGCCAACCCCAAGGTCCACGCCGGCTTCGGCCCGCTGGTACAGGGCTTTGTGCGCGTGCCGCTGAACGATCTGGCCGCGGTCGAAGCCGCGATCAAGAGCCATCCCAACGTGACCGCCATCTTCCTGGAGACCATCCAGGGCGAGGGCGGCGTGAACCCGGCCCGCATCGAGTTCCTGCAAGGCCTGCGCCGCCTGTGCGACGCGCACGATCTGCTGCTGATGCTGGACGAGGTGCAGTGCGGCATCGGCCGCACCGGCAAGTGGTTCGCCCACCAGTGGGCCGACATGCAGCCGGACGTGATGCCCCTGGCCAAGGGCCTGGGCTCGGGCGTGCCCATCGGCGCCGTGGTCTGCGGCCCGCGCGCCGCCAGCGTGCTGCAGCCGGGCAACCATGGCACCACCTTCGGCGGCAACCCGCTGGCCATGCGCGCCGGGGTCGAGACCCTGAAGATCATGGAAGAAGACGGTCTGCTGGCGCACGCCGCCCGGGTGGGCGCCGCCCTCAAGGCCGGCCTGGAGCGCGAGCTCGCCGGCGTGCCCGGCGTGGTCGAGATCCGTGGCCAGGGCCTGATGCTGGGCATCGAGCTGGACCGTCCGGCTGGTGCCGTGCTGGGCCAGGCCGCCGAGGCCGGCCTCTTGATCAGCGTCACCGCCGACCGCGTGATCCGTCTGGTGCCGGCCCTGATCCTGAGCGAGGACGAGGCCGCCCAGGTGGTGGCCATCCTGGCGCCGCTGGTCAAGGCCTTCCTGGCCCAGCCCAAAGCCTGAACCCAGCCGATGAAACCTGGAAACAGCCTGATGCGCCACTACCTGCAATTCAAGGATCTGCGCGCCGAGGAATACGCTCATCTCTTCGACCGCGCCGCCATCATCAAGCGCCGCTTCAAGAACTACGAGAAGTACCAGCCCCTGCAGGATCGCACCCTGGCCATGATCTTCGAGAAGGCCAGCACCCGCACCCGCGTGAGCTTCGAAGCCGGCATGTACCAGATGGGCGGCTCGGTGGTGCACCTCACCACCGGTGACAGCCAGCTGGGCCGCGCCGAGCCCATCGAGGACAGCGCCCGCGTGATCAGCCGCATGGTCGACATCGTAATGATCCGCACCTTCGAGCAGAGCAAGATCGAGCGTTTTGCCGCTCACTCGCGCGTGCCCGTGATCAACGGCCTGACCAACGAATACCACCCCTGCCAGATCCTGGCCGACCTGTTCACCTTCATTGAGCAGCGCGGCATGGACCGCCGAGGCGCCATCGACATGGACTGCCTCAAGGGCCGTGTCGTGGCCTGGGTGGGCGACGGCAACAATATGGCCAACACCTGGCTGCAGGCGGCCGAGATCCTGGGCTTCACGGTGCATGTCAGCACCCCCAGCGGCTACGAGATCGACCCCGCCGTGGCGGGCATCAAGGACGCCAGCTGCTACAAGGTCTTCAAGGACCCGCTGGAGGCCTGCCGCGGCGCCGATCTG
The DNA here is from genome assembly GCF_004362405.1 of Roseateles asaccharophilus. Taxonomy (GTDB): domain Bacteria; phylum Pseudomonadota; class Gammaproteobacteria; order Burkholderiales; family Burkholderiaceae_C; genus Kinneretia; species Kinneretia asaccharophila. Next base: position 191,784 of record NZ_SNXE01000008.1, on the reverse strand, counting down.
GTCACCACCGATGTGTGGACCAGCATGGGCTACGAGGCCGAGAACGAGGCCCGCCGCAAGGCCTTTGCCGACTGGTGCGTGGACGCGGAAATGATGGCCGTGGCCAAGCCCGACGCGCTCTTCATGCACTGCCTGCCCGCCCACCGCGGCGAGGAAGTCACGGCCGAGGTGATCGACGGACCCCAGTCCGTGGTCTGGGACGAGGCCGAGAACCGCATGCATGTGCAGAAGGCGCTGATGGAGTACCTGCTGCTGGGGCGCATCGGCTAAACGCCAGCGCGAAGCAAAGCGGCCCGTGCGCGGGCCGCTCGTCTGTTGGGGTCGTGTCAGGCCTGCGTGGCAAGATGTGTCCCCATGCGCTGGGCCCTCATCACCGATATTCATGCCAACCGCCAGGCCCTGGAGGCCGTGCTCGCGGATGCCCGAGCCCAGGGCTGCGAGCGTTATGGGCTGCTGGGCGACTATGTGGGCTATGGCGGTGATCCGGCCTGGGTGATCGACCAGGTGCGGGAGCTGGTCGCCCAAGGGGCCGTGGCGGTGCAGGGCAATCACGACAGCGCCGTCACGCAGGGCGCCCTGCCCACCATGCGCGAGGACGCGCGAACGGCCGTGAGCTGGACCCGAGATCGGCTGAATCCCGAACAACTGCGCTTCCTGGCCGAGTTGCCCCTGAGTCGCAGCGAGGGCGAGTGCCTCTTTGTGCATGCCAACGCCTACGATCCCGAGGGCTACGAGTACATCCAGGGGCGCCTGGAAGCCATGCGCAGCCTGCAGGCCACGCGGGCGCACTACACCTTTTGCGGCCATATGCATGAGCCCATGCTCTACCACCTCTCCGGTACGGGCAAGGCCGGCGACTTCAGGCCGGTGGCCGGCGTGGAGATCCCGCTGCTCAGCCACCGCCAGTGGCTGGCGATTCCCGGCTCCTGCGGCCAGCCTCGCGACGGCAATCCGGCGGCTTGTTACGCTGTCTTCGACAGTGAGCGCGGCCTGCTGAGCTTTCAGCGCGTTCCCTACGATGTCGAGGGCGCGGCCGCCAGCATACTCGCCAGCGGCCTGCCCGAACCCGTGGCCCAGCGCCTGGCGTCCCGCCTGGCGCGCGGCGAATAGAAACCAACACAAACGCCCCGCCATGAGCACAGGTCCCAGCAGCGTGCAGGAGCTTCCCCCGCCCACCCCGCTGAGCCCGGGCATGGTGCTTGACGGCTTCCGCCTCGAAGAGCGCCTGCATCAGGGTGGCATGGCCAATCTCTGGCGCGTGAGCCGCGTGCAAGCGCTGCCCGACGATGAGATGCCCCTGATCATGAAGGTGCCGCGCATCAAGGGCGGCGAGGACCCGGCCACCATCGTGGGCTTCGAGGTCGAGCAGATGCTCATCCCCGTGCTCAAGGGCCCGCATGTGCCGCGCTTCGTGGCCCGGGGCGACTGGACCCGCCAAGCCTATATCGTGATGGAGCGCATCGAGGGCGAGTCCCTGCGCCCGCGCCTGGATGAAGCGCCGCTGAGCGTGGATGAGGTGGTGGACATCGGACAGCGCGTGGCCGCCGCCTTGCACGATCTGCACCGCCAGCATGTGGTGCATCTGGACATCAAGCCCAGCAACATCATGTTCCGCCCGGACGGCAGCGCGGTGCTGGTGGACTTCGGGCTCTCGCGTCACGACCATCTGCCCGACTTGCTGGAGGAGGAGTTCGAGCTGCCCATGGGCACCGGCCCCTATATGTCGCCGGAGCAGGTGCAGTTCGTGCGCAACGACCCGCGCAGCGATCTTTTCGCCCTGGGCGTGATGCTCTACCACCTGGCCACCGGCGAGCGCCCCTTCGGCCAGCCCAGCTCGGTGCGCGGTCTGCGCCGTCGGCTCTATGTGGAGCCCCTGCCCCCACGCGCCATACGCCCCGAGCTGCCACCCTGGCTGCAGGAAGTCATCCTGCACTGCCTGGAGGTCAAGCCCGAGCGCCGCTACCAGAGCGCGGCCCAGCTGGCCCTGGATCTGCAGCGCCCCGAGTCCGTCACGCTGACGGCGCGCGCCCACAAGCTGGAGCGCAGCGGCGCGCTCAAGGCCTTCAAGCGCTGGTTCTTCGCCCTGGGCCATGAGCCGCAGCGGGAGTCCGCATCATCGTCCTCGGTGGATCAGCAGCTTTCGCGCAGCCCCATCATCATGGCGGCGGTGGACACGCAGTCCGCCACGCCCGCGCTGCTGGCGCGGCTGCAGGAGACCGCGCGCCGCCTGGTGCATGCCGAACCCGGCGCCCGCCTGGCCTGCGTCAGCGTCATGAAAACGGCACGCATCGGCATGGACGAACTCACCGATGCCCAGGGGCGCAGCGTGCATGTGAAGCAGCTGATCGCCCTCAAGCACTGGGCCCGCCCCATCAGCCGCGCCCTGTCGCTGGAGGACGCGCGCCTGACCTTCCATGTGCTGGAGGCGCCGGACGCCGCCCAGGCCATCATCGAGTTCGCGGCCAAGGCCGGCGTGGACCATATCGTGATGGGTGCCCGCGCCAACTCTGCCCTGCGCCGCTACCTGGGCAGCGTCTCGGCCCAGGTGGTGGCCGAGGCGGAATGCAGCGTCACCGTGGTGCGGGCGCCGGGCTGAGGGCGTAGGCGCCGATTCAAGCCTGGGCCGGTTCTGCCGCTGGCAGCGCCCGTGCCACCTCCACCACCTGGCCCTCCCGCAGCTGCACCACCCGCTGCGCCCCGGCAATCGTCTCAGGCCGGTGGGCGATGATGAGACGCGTGAGCGGCAGACCCGCCAGCGCGGCGGCCACCGCGCGCTCCTTGTGCAGATCCAGGTGGCTGGTGGCCTCGTCCAGCGCCAGCACGCGGGGCTGCTTGTAGAGCGCACGGGCCAGCAGCAGGCGCTGCTTCTGCCCGCCCGAGAGCCCGCTGCCCAGATCACCCACCAGGGTCTGGTAGCCCATGGGCATGCGGGCAATATCGTCGTGCAACTGCGCCAGGGCGGCGCAGGCCTGAACGCGCTGCAGGTCCGGCTGCACATCGAAGAAGGCGATGTTGTCGGCCAATGAGCCGGTGAGCAGCACATCCTCCTGCATCACCGTGCCGATCAGGCGCCGGTAGTTCTGCAGCCCGAGGTGCTGGATGCGCTGGCCGCCAAACAGCACCTCACCCTCGCTGGGCTGCAGCAGCCCCAGGGCGATCTTCAGCAAGGTGGTCTTGCCCGCGCCGCTGGCGCCGGTCACGGCCACACTCTGGCCGGCCTCGATCCTGAAGTTGGCATCTTTCAGAATCCAGGGCTCGCCCTCCCCATACCGAAAGCTCACCCGGCGCAGCTCGATGCTGGCGCTCAAGTGGGCCAGGTCGTGCTCGGGCAGTTCGTCCTTCTCGGGCGGCTCCAGCGCGATATCGGCCAGGCGCTCGGCGTGCAGGGTCAGCATCTTCAGCTCCACCGCATAGTTGATGAGCGCCGACACCCGGCCGGTGAACTGCCCTTTGTAGGCGATGAAGGCGAAGAGCATGCCCACCGTCATGCCGCCCCCGCCACCCATCTGGCCCGCCATGATCATCTTGGCGCCCAGCCACAGCACCAGCAGGTTCTCGGCCCCGAAGATGAAGGTATTGGCCGTGCTGAAGCCCATGTTCAGCTTGGCGGTGCGCACATCGCGGTTTTGCACATCCACGATCAGGTTCTGCCAGCGCGCCCGGCGCTCCTGCTCCCGACCAAAGAGCTTGAGCGGGGTGATGGCTCTGAGCGTCTCCAGGAAGTGGCTGTTCTCCTTGGCCGCCATCACCAGGCGTTCGGCCGCCGCATCGCGCAGCGGGGCATAGCCCACCCAGCGCAGCAGCCCGTAGAGCCCCACCGCCACCAGCACCACCGCGGCCAGCAACGGTGCGTAGATCAGCATCATCACCAGGGCCGCCACGGCCATCAAACCGTCCAGCACCGCCTCCACCGCGGCCGTGGTCAGCGTGCGCTGGATGCCCCCCACCGCGCCGAAGCGCGAGGTGATGTCGCCCAGATGGCGCTTCTCGAAGAAAGCCACGGGCAGGCGCACCAGGTGTGCAAACACATTGCCCATCCACTGCAGGGCCACCGTCTGCCCCAGCACGATCACCATCCAGCTGCGGGCCAGACCCAGGGCGGTCTGCACGATCAGCAGCAGGCCAAAGCCCAGCACCAGCACGGTCAACAGATCGCGGTCGCCCGACGTGAGCACATCGTCCACCACCATCTGGTTGAAGAGCGGCGCCACGATGGCGAACAGCTCCAGTACCACCGCGACGGCGAAGATCTGGAGCAGGGAGCGTTTGAGGCCTTGAACCTTGCCGGTCAGCTCGGCCAGAGACACCCGGGGTGCAGGCGCCTGGCGCTTGAAGTCCGCGTTCGGGCTCAGCTCCAGCGCCACGCCCGTGAAATGCCGCGAAACCTCGTCCAGGCTCAGGCGCCGCTCGCCCACCGCCGGGTCCAGGATCACGGCCATCCGCCCGCCGCGCACCAGCTTCTTGAGCACCACAAAGTGGTTCAGGTCCCAATGCAGGATGCAGGGGGTTTGCAGCTGGCTCAGCTCGGCCAGTTCCAGGCGCAACGGGCGCGACGAGAAGCCCAGGCTGGCCGCGTGACCGATCAGCTGGCGCAGGTTGGCGCCTTTGAGAGACACCGCAAAGCGGCGGCGCAGTTCTGGCAGGTCCTGATGCTGCCCATGCGCGCTGCAGATCATGGCCAGGCAAGCTAGGCCGCATTCGGCGGCTTCGGATTGAAGCAGAGGTTTCAAGTGAAATACGACGCGTCGCGGGTTGTTTACAGCAGTTATCGCTAAGGTCCCAAGCTCAGCTGCAAACACAGATGGACGAAGAACCGCGACGGCGATGAGGTGCAGTTCACAAAGTGGGTAGCACTGAGTCCACTGCCAGTGCCTTTAAGGAAGAGCTGGGGCGACGGCAATACTACCGACTACAAGGCGAGGCCAGCCAGCGCTAGCTGGACTATCACTCCCGAGGCCACATGCTCAGCTTTTCCACGAGCATCATTTACTTAATCATCAAGAGTTCGTCATTTGGCACGATACCAGAATGCGCCAGTAGAGACCGCGGCCCACAAAATTGACATATATACAGGCTTCATGCCCGCTAGATCCAGGAATATTACGGTTACAACAAGCGCAAATGCAAAAATGCACACAGCATAGTTTCCAACCCCAATCCTCTTCCAGTTTTTGCAAATTTCCGAGAAGACAGCTGGAATCAGCAGCGCGAAGAATAATGAATAAAATCCAACAAGATCCATGTAGCACGGCGATTTCAAAACTGAAGCACAACACCCTACCAGCCGGCAAGGATCATATTCAAGAGCGCGCTTCCGCCCTGAACCTGTGAAGCCTCTCCAGCGCAAACCCTAGATTCCCGCCCAATGCAATCATCATCCACCCGTACGCGTCGAGAGATGCGCTATTGGAGGCGAGAACACCCGCTATGGAAAATACCCCGAGCCCTATGGGAATAATGAAGGTTGCAAAGACCATTTTTCGTTCCACTTCAGTCTTGTCCACTCGGGCTCTTGGGCTCTCAAGCCTGCTGTGATACGAACTTCCGGAAGCAATAAACTTCGATGAAAAAAATGTACCCACCGAGGTTAAAAACACATAAATCAGCACACCAACAATTTGATTACCTACGCCATAACGAAGACAATAAATTACAGATGGAACAATGAGACACATGAAATTCAGAAGTAGATTTATTACGGTAAAGCGGATAAAGCTCATTGCGCTCAATACTTTCAGTTGGGTGACGCGCTAGAAAGTGATCACTCAGCAGCTTGGAGGCAGCGTCGCGACCACTTCCATTGACCTAACGGCTAGCATTGCTTTGTCGCATGGATGGCTTCAATACATCTACTGCGACTCTTTCGCGGACCATTTTCCAAACCACACACAAGCTACGCAAGCCCCGGTAAGCACCAGTACTCGCAGGGCTAGATCAGCGTTTAGAATCTCGTTTTGCAAATAGAGAGCAGCGACACCAGCCATCCAACCCGCGAGCGCGAAGGGCAGAGCTCGGGCCAAAGTATGTCGCGCTTGCAGGCTCGCAAGCACAAGGAGTGGGCCAATCAGTGCGAACAGAAGTTGTTCCATTACATTCCTGTTAGTATTTCACCCGAAGCTAGCTGCACATCTGACGACTCTTGTCCACGACCAGTTTCTACTGCGCTAACGAAGTCGAATTTGTAGGCCGTTCTGCGCTGGCTGCGGATCCGCGTCGCGATAAGGTCGACAATGCGGTTAGCTTGGTTTGATGGTGTGCTACGTTTGCCGCCATCTAGCCTTCGTGCAGTACTTACGCGGGTCTCGGGGCGTTGATCTTAGTTCCTCCGAACGTTGCCCCCCATCCGCCTAGCGCCCCGATTGAGGTGCCGCCCAGTCCTGCAGTCAGACCACCGACGCCGGCCAAAGCACCTCCAACGAAGCCAAACACACCGGCTGCAACGTACCCTCCAACAGTGGCACTACTGCCTGCGCCCAAGCCATAGCTTAGGGCGCCGCCGAACGCACCAGCGACCGCGCCAACGGCGACCGGAGCCAAAGCGCCGTCCACGCTATCCAATTGGTCTTCGGTCAGTTCAACGAGTCCTGGCTCGGGCGAGTTGCCAACGCAAATCCCCACTTGCTTCGACTCTTGATTTGAAATGGTCTTCATATAGATTCCTATCCATAAACCGGAAAGCGTCCGGCACGCATCCACCAATCTCGCCTCCCAACCTCCCGGGCTGGCTAAATTCACAGGCGAAGTGATCAGATTCTTTGCTGAGCCAGAAACCGCCAAGACGGGCTCCAGGACCCATTCCCATACCGCGCGACGCTCCTGCATCACATCGGCTTCCAGACTCATGCCGGCCTTCAGGGCCTGTGCCTGTCCATAGGTATTGATGTGCTGTTGGGCCAGGTTCACCGTGATGCGGTACAGCGGCTCTTGGCTCTGGGCCGCCGCCAGCAGGGCCTGGGCTTGGCCCGCGGGCAGGTCTTGAGGCGCGATGGGGGTCTGGCTCACCGCAGCCACCGTGCCCTGGGCCATGCCGAACTTCTGATACGGATAGGCGGCATAGCGCAGCCACACCGTCTGGCCCGCCTGCACAAAGCCCGCCGTGCGGCTGGGGGCGTAGAGCTGGGCTTGTAGCGGCGCCGCTGAGCTGCCAGGGGTGTTGTGTCCGGTGTCATGGCCTGCCCGCGCCTCGGGCACCAGGCTCAGCAAGGTCTGGCCTGGCTGCACGGCCTGGCCCGCGTGAGGCACCAGGGCGCTGACGGTGCCGGCCTGGGGCGCGGCCACGATCAGACCGCCCCGGGCCTCGTTCTCATGCACCTCCTGGCTCAGGCTGGCCAGGCTGCGCTCCAGCTGGGCCAGGCTGGTGGCCAGTGCAGTGCGATTGGCCTGGCGCTCGGCCTGCAGGCTCTGGATCTCGCGCTGCAGGGCTTCGCTATTGCGCTGGGCATTGCGTTCCCGCAGTTGCAGGTCCAGCAGCTCTTCGTGCTTTTGCTGGGTCTGGGCGGGGGAGACAAAGCCGCTGCGGCCCAGTTCCTCGAAGCGGGCCTGGCTCTTGGCCGCCAGCTGGGCCCGCAGGCGGTGGGTGTCCAGTTCGGCCTCGGCTTGGCGGGCCTCGGTTTGCAGGCTGCGCAGACGGTCATTCAGTGCGTCATCGCGCTGGCGGGCCTGTTGCTGCAGCAGCAGGCGTTCGGTGGCGAGTGCGCTGCGGCGCTGGGCCAGGGCCTGGGCCGCCAGGGCGGTGGCGTCGCCGCCGGTCAGCAGGCGCGGGCTGCTCAGGCGCAGCAGGGGCTGGCCGGCCTGCACCTGCTGGCCTTCGCTCACCAGCAACTCGGCCACCGTGCCGGCCTGGGGCGCGCTCACGCCGATCAGGCCCTCGCTGGGCAGCAGCAGGCCCGGCAGCCGCGCCTTGCGGCTCACCTGGCCCAGCACGGCAAAGGCGATCAGGGCAGCGGCCAGCGCCATCGCGATGCTGGTGACCCAGGCAAAGCTCGGCGGCCGCGCAATCCGAATGCTGCCCAGCCATTGGCCTTGAGCCGCCTGCAGTACTTCTGGTCTGAACAGACCCTCTGCGCTGGCCACGCTGATCCTCCCGCACCTGTCTTTTTGTCTGCCGCAAAGCTAGCGGCACTTGCCATGCAAGCGTGCACCAGGCGATGAACGGACTTCCAGCAGGCACGAATCCACTGCCAGCGACCACGACTGGGCAAGCGCTTTGCCGGCCATGTTCGAAGAACGGTCGCGCCTTGTGTCTTAAGGAGTGTTAAGCAACCCGTGCATGGACTGCGGAGTGCTTCCCCGGTGACGGGCTGATGGCGCTTGTCAAGGGCAGGCCTGTACGCACATCAACACCTACACTGGCGCCATGAGCGCATCCGACAACGCCAACCCCTGCCTGAGCTGCGGCGCCTGCTGCGCCAGCTTTCGTGTGGACTTTGCGCGCGAGGAGTTGCAGAGCGAGGGGGGCTGCGTGCCCGACGGGCTGTGCGTCGAACTCAACGACAGCCTGGCCCGCATGCGCGGCAGCGACCATCTGCGCCCGCGCTGTGCCGCCCTGGTGGGCACGGTGGGTGAGCGCGCCAGCTGCGGCATTTATGAGTGGCGCCCCTCGCCCTGCCGCGAGTTCGGGCTGCGCTCGCCCATGGGCCTGGGCGACGAGGCCTGCAACCGCGCGCGCCAGCGCCACGGCCTGCCGCCCCTGCCCGCCTGAGCGCCTCAGCCCGGCAGGCGCTCCGCCGCGCGGCTGCCGCGGCGCAGGCTTTCCAGCTTGGCGGCGTAACGCTCACGGTCCATGGGTGTGGTGCTGTGCTCGCGCGCCAGGGCCAGGTGCTTGCGCACCTCGTCCATCTGACCCAGCCCGTAGTTGGCCAGGGCCAGCCAGAAGTGGAACTCGTGCACATAGGCCGCACGCTCCAGCTCGCGCGTGAAAAGTCGCTTGGCCTCCTGGAACTCACCGCGACGCATGGCTTCTATGCCCTGGTCGTAGAACTTGTAGGGGGGCTCGGGCTGCAGCTCGCGCAGCCGCGCGCTGAGCAACTGGGCTTCCACCGCCTGACCGCGCTCCTGCAGGACCAGCACCAGATTCGACAGGGTCTGCGTGTTGGCGGGTTCCTGCTGCAGTAGCTGCCTGAAGACCTGCTCCGCCAGGGCCGGATGCCCCGCCCGGCGGTAGATCACGCCCAGGGTGTTCTGGGCGGCCAGAAAACGCGGATCGCTGAGCAGCGCGGCGCGCGCCCAGCCATAGGCGGCGTCCAGCTGCCCTTCGCGCAAAGACTCCGCCGAGCGGTTGTTGTAGTACATGGCCAGCACCGTGCCCTCCTCGATCACCCGGCTACGCTGGCGGCGCAGCTGATCGGCGGGCAGGAAGTCGATGGTGAGCAGCTCTCCCACATCAAAGACGCGGGCGCCGCTGCGCTCCAGGCGCGGCTGCCCCAGGCTCAGGTTCACATGACCGGCCACCAGATACAGGTCACCGCTGCGGCTCCAGAGCTCCTCGACAAACACGCTGTTGAAGCGCACCGGCAGGCCCAGGTGCTTGGCAAAGGCCGCCGTCATCAGCACCAGTGAGAGGCAATTGCCGCGCCGCGCCTCAAAGGCCTCGGCCGCATTGCGGGTGCGACTGTCGTCGTACTCCAGCTGCAGCTGCCCGCGCTTGTACAAGGCATCGAGCATGCCCTGCCGCAAGCCCTTGCTGCGTGCAAGCGCGGTGATCTCCTGCTCCGCGTAATCCACCATGGCCGGCGTCATGGCCAGCACCTGCTGGGGCGCAGGCACGGGGCCGACCGCGCCGAAGAGATCGTCTCTAAGCAGGCCCTGGGGCGAGGGCGCAAGCGCTGGCGGGCTGGCACAGCCCGCCAAGAGCATCAACAGCCCGAAAAAGAGGACGTGCAGGAGACGCTGCAGAAGGCCAGGCAGCGGCAAGGCGCGAGAGCTGGGTGCGGACATGGTGCAACACCTCCGGTGCCTGGACCCAGGCACAGCATCGCAACCCTAGCACCATAGGCCCCGCCCTGCCAGCGCGGCAGCCCGCCGCTGCCCCGGCTCAGTCCAGCACGTAGACCAGGGCGGTGCGCGCCGGGATCTCGAAGCGACCGCGCTCGGGCTCGAAGCGCGCCTGCTCACGGGGCCGGCGGTCGGCCGCCTCGGGCGCCAGATGCACCGGATGCAGGCGCCAGGCCTGGCCGCGCGTCTCGGGCAGGTCCAGGGCCTGGGGCTTGAGGTCGGCATTGATCGCGTAGAGCAGGCGCTGGAAGCCGGCGCCGGGAAGACCCCGGCCATCGAGCTCGCCCACCAGCAGGCTGGGCTGCTGCGTGGGGCCGGTGTTGTGCAGGCGCAGGCGCTGGCGCACCTGCTCGGCGCTGTCCAGGCGGAACAGGCGCGAGCTGGCGCGCAGGCGCAGCAGATCGGCAAAGGCCGCCACCGTCCAGCGGATCTGGGCCGGCTGGGGGCGGATTTCATCGGCCCGCGCCAGCACTGGGCGCATCCAGGGGTAATGCGCCGCATTGTCCGGCCGGGGCGGCAGGCCGGTGCCGAAGTGATTGGTCTGCAGCGACCAGTCCAGGCGGTTGAACCAGTCGCCCGAGTCGTAGCTGTTGCGGTCCAGGGACTTGGAGCGCAGGGTCTCCACCCCGGCGTGGAAATAGGCCACGCCCTGGCTGAAGGCGGTGAGCGCCATGCCCAGCACCTGCACGCGCGCCCGGTCCTCGCGCGAGGTGTCCAGGGGCAGGCGCAGGGCATTGAGGTCGAAGAGGGTCTGGTTGTCGTGGTTGTCGGCGTAGTTCACCACCTCGCCGGGCGCGGCCGCATAGCCGGCGGGCTGGCCCGCGTAGTCGATCTGGGCGCCGCGCCGGCGCTGGCCGTCCCAGCCTTGCAGCTCGTAGTCGCGCAGGCTGCCAGCCAGGGCCAGGCGCAGCAGATCGGCGCTGCGCATCAGGTCCTCCCGGCTCGCGCCGCCGCCCAGGGCGTTGGGGGCATAGAACTGACCGTTGAGCCAGCCCTGGCGGCTCACCATCTGGGCCCCGGCATCCGAGGCGCCACCGCCCCGCAGCGCATCGCGGCCGCGGTCGCTGAAGGTGGCGATGCCGCTGCCGGGCAAGGAGAGCTGGGAGGCCTGCACAAAGCGGGCGCCATAGGCGACCTCGCCAAAGTTCCAGCCCTCGCCGATCAGGGGCACGGCATGGTCCAGCTCGGAGCGCAGCCGCGCCTGCAGGCGCTCCATCAGGGCGCGCGGCTGGTGAGCCATCAGGTCGAAGCGAAAGGAGGCGATGCGGTACTCGCGCGCCCACAGCAGCACCGAGTCCAGCAGCAGGCGGCCCATCATGCGGCGCTCGGTGGCGGTGTTGTCGCAGCAGGTGGAGCGCTCGATGCGCCCCCGGGCGTCATAGCGCTGGTAGTAGCCGGGCACCACGCGGTCCAGCACCGACTGCTCATGCTGGCCCGCCGCGGCCGTGTGGTTGTAGACCACGTCCATGCCCGTGCGCAGGCCCATGCCCGCCAGGGCCTGCACCATGCGGCGGAACTCCAGGATGCGACGTCCGCCCTCATTGGCGTCGCTGGCATAGCTGCCCTCGGGCGCGTTGAAGTGCCAGGGGTCATAGCCCCAGTTGAAGCAGTCGCGGCCAGCCTGCGCCACCACCGCGGCCTGCTGGGCCTCGCTGTCGGGCGGCGCCTCGGCCGGCACCTCGGGCTGCACGCAAGCACGCTCGGGCACGCTGGCGATGTCAAAGACCGGCAGCAGGTGCACATCGGTGAGCCCCGCCTCGCTCAGGCGGCGCAGATGCTGCATGCCCAGGGATCCGGTCTCGGTGAAGGCCTCGTAGCGCCCGCGCCGCACGGGGCTGACCGAGGCATCGTCGCGCGAGAAGTCGCGCACATGCAGCTCGTACACCACCATGTCCGTGTTGCCGCCCACCCGGGCGGGCGGGCGTAGCGCATCCCAGCCAGGCGGCTTGTAGGCCGGGTCGGCCAGGTCCACGATGAAGCTGCGCCGCGAGTCCGCGTTCAGGCTCAGCGAGTAGGGATCGGTCACGCGGTTGAGCACCCGGCCCAGCCCGCGCACCTGCACCTCCACCAGATAGCTGTAGTAGCCGCCGCGTGCGCTGGCGGGCAGCCGGCCCTGCCACAGGCCCGTGGCCGCATCCCGGCGCAGGGCCTGCACGCGCCCTGCGGCGCCATCGGCCTCGGGGTAGTGGCACAGATGCACCTGGCGCGCCGTGGGCGCCCACAGGCGCAGATCGAAGCCGCCAGCCGCGCGCGGGCTCAGGCCCAGGGCGGGCGCCTGCTCGGCCGCGGCATACAGCGCGTCCAGCAAGGCCCCGGGCTGCAGGCCGCTGAGCTGCTGCACGCGGCCCTGAGCGTCCTCGGCCACCAGCAGCAGCTGGCCGCGCAGCCATTGCCGCAAGGTGCTTGTCGGCAGATCCGGCGGCAGGGCCAGCCGCCGGCCCGGGCCGATCCAGGCCTGGGTACCGGTGGGCGTGTGCGCCCCCAGATCGCGCAGTTCCAGCGCGGCATCAAAACCCTGCACCGGCGCGCCGGGGGCGGCCTGCAAACGACCCGTGGCGGCGTGATACAGCCGGTAGCGCCAACCCGGCTCGGCGGGCCGCAGACCGGCCCAGATGAAGTCGCCCACGGCGCGCGCGCCGCCCTCCCCTTCCAGCATCTGCACGGCCGCATCGTGGGGCGGCAGTTGCTCGGCCTGCAGCAGGCGGCTGCTGGCGCTTGCGTCGCAGGCCTGGCGCAGCGCAGCCTCGCTCAGCCCCGCCGCCGCGGCGAGCGCCGTCGCCGAGCAGCCCAGGGCCAGCAGGCTCAGGCTGCGCAGCCGCCCCTTCATCGGAATAAAAAGACGCCGGGCTGGGCTGCGGGTGGGGGAGCAGGTCATGGTCAGGGTGGTCCTGGCGTCGTGGGTCAGCGGATGGCGGCAAATGGTAGCAAAACTACATATCCGCAAGACCCAGACTTACACCGAGCCTCGCTTGCCGCTATGCTGCGCGCCACAAATGAGCTGATGCGTGGACCGCCCTCCGGCGCCAGAGTCAGTAATCAAACTACATTCATGAGACGAATTGCGCTGACAAGCACCCTCGCCGCCCTGCTGCTGGGCGGCAGCGCCCTGGCGGGCCCGGGCGGTCCGCCCCCTGTGGGCTCGCCAGCGGACCTGCGCCCCGTGCCGCCACAGATCCGCCCCAGCCCCCTGCCCGAGGGCTGGCAGCATGGCGCCTTCATGGAGATCTTTGTGCGGGCCTATCAGGACAGCGATGGCGACGGCATCGGCGACCTGAACGGCCTGATCCAGCGCCTGCCCTATCTGCAGGCCCTGGGTGTGAGCGGCCTGTGGCTGATGCCCATCACCGCCAGCAGCGACCGCGACCACGGCTACGCCACCACCGACTACCGCGCCCTGGAGCCGCAGTACGGCCGCCTGGCCGACTTCGACCGCCTGCTGCGCGAGGCCCACCGGCGCGGCATGGGCGTGATCATCGACTACGTGATCAACCATGCCTCGGACCAGCACCCCCTGTTCCAGGCCGCCCGGCGCGATGCGCGCAGCCCCTACCGCTCCTGGTTCGTCTGGCAAGACCCGGCCCCCAGCGGCTGGGACATCTGGGGCCAGAACCCCTGGTACGCCACGCCCGAGGGCGGCGCCCACTACTTCGCCACCTTCGGGCCGCAGATGCCCGACTTCAATATGCGCGAGCCCGCGGTGCTGGACTACCACCTGGCCAGCCTGCGCTTCTGGCTCAAGCGCGGTCTGGACGGCTTTCGACTCGATGCCGTGCCGCATCTGGTGGAGAACAATGCGCGCGACTGGAACGACCAGCCCGAAAGCCGCGCCCTGACCCAGCGTCTGCAGCGCGAGATCAAGCGCTACCCGCGCCGCCATGTGGTCTGCGAGGCCACGGCCAATCCCCAGGTCTACGGCCGGCCCGAGGTCTGCGGCAGTGCCTTCGCCTTCGGGCTGGAGCAGCAGATCCTCAAGGCCAGCAGCGGTGAGGACGCGGCCGCCACCCAGGCCCTGGCGGACTACTTCAAGACCGCGCCGGCCGGCATGGCCACCATGCTGGCCAACCACGACATCTTTGCCGGTCGCCGCATCTGGGACCAGCTGGCGGGCGACGAGGCGCGCTACAAGCTGGCCGCCGCCAGCTATCTGCTGCTGCCGGGCACGCCCTTCATCTATTACGGCGAGGAAATCGGCATGGCCGGCGTGGCGGGCCTGCCGGGCGACGAGCCCCTGCGCGCGCCCATGAGCTGGAGCGCCGATGGCCGCGGTTTCAGCCCGGCGGGCGGCCGGCCCTTCCGGCCCCTGGCGCCCAATATCGCCAGCCACAATGTCGAGGCCCAGGCGCGTGATCCGGGCTCGCTGCTGAACTTCTACAAGGCCATGCTGGGCCTGCGCCAGCGCCTGCCCTCCATCGCCCGCGGCCGCTACGAGCAGGCCCAGGTGCTGGCGCAGGGCCGGCTCTTCAGCTTCCAGCGCCGCTGGGGCGAGGAGCACAGCCTGGTGCTGATCCACTACGGCCGCGAGCCCATGCATCTGGACCTGGGTCAGCTGCCGGCCCAGGCCGCGCTGCGCCCCGAATACCCGTCCCAGGCCCTGCCCCGGCGCAGCGATGCCACCGGCCAGGTCCGGCTGGCGCTGCCGCCACAATCGGTGACGGTCTATCGACTTCTCAAGCCCTGAGCCCGCCATGCTGACAAGGAGAACCCTCTTGAAGACCACCGCCGCCGGCGCCGCCCTCGGTGCGCTCGCCAGCTCGCAGACCGCCGGCGGCGCGCCCGCCGCCCCCGCGCTGCAGCGCGTGGAGCCGCCGAACTGGTGGGTGGGCATGGCCGAACCCCGGCTGCAGCTGATGCTGCACGGCCCCGGCCTGGCCACGCTGGAGGCCCGCCTCAAGGCCCCGGGCGTGCGCCTGCTGGGCCAGCAGCGCCTGGCCAGCCCCAACTACCTCTTCATCGAGCTGGAGCTGGCAGCCGACTGCCGCCCAGGCCATATCGAGATCCAGCTGCACCGCCCCGGCAGTGCCGCGCCGCTGCTGAGCCTGCCCTACGAGCTGCTGGCCCGCGCGCCGGGCTCGGCCCAGCGCCAGGGCTTTGACACCAAGGACGCGATCTACCTGGTGGTGCCCGATCGCTTTGCGCGGGCCGAGCCGGCCGTGGCTCCGCCGGCCATGCGCGAGACGCGCGTGGACCGCAGCGATCCCGGCGCCCGTCACGGCGGCAATCTGGCCGGGCTGCGCGCGCGCCTGGACTACATCGCCGCCATGGGCTTCACCCAGATCTGGCCCACGCCCCTGGTGGAGAACGACGGCCCCAGCTACAGCTACCACGGCTATGCGGCCACCGACTTCTACCGCATCGACCCGCGCTTCGGCAGCAATGAGGAGTTCCGCGCCCTGGCCGCCGAGGCGCGCCAGCGCGGTCTGGGCCTGATCCAGGACATCGTGCTCAACCATATCGGTGACCACCACTGGTGGATGGCCGATCTGCCCGCGCCCGACTGGCTCAACCAGTGGCCCAGCTACACCGAGACGCATCACGCCCGCGTGACCTGGCAGGACCCGCATGCCGCCCCCAGCGACCGGCGCCGCTTCAGCGATGGCTGGTTCACGCCGGGCATGCCCGACCTCAACCAGCGCCAGCCCCAGCTCGCCACCTACCTGATCCAGATGAGCCTGTGGTGGATCGAGTACGCGGGCCTGTCGGGCGTGCGCACCGACACCTACTCCTACTCCGACCGCGACTTCCTGGCCCGCTGGTCCGCCCGCCTGATGCGCGAGTACCCGCGCCTGAACATCGTGGGCGAGGAATGGAGCGGCCACCCGGCCATCGTGGCCTACTGGCAGCGCGGCAAGCGCAACCACGACGGCTATGTCTCCTCCACGCCCAGCATGATGGACTTCCCGCTGCACTACGCCCTGCTCGCGGGGCTCAAGGACGCGGACCAGGGCGAAGGCGGCATCTACAAGCTCTACGAGACCCTGGCGCATGATTTCGTCTACGCCGACGCCAATCGCCTGGTGGTCTTCGAGGGCAATCACGACACACCGCGCCTGTTCAGCCTGCTGGGCGAGGATATGGACCTGCTGCGCATGGCCTGGAGCTATCTCTGCGTGGTCAACCGCATCCCGCAGTTCTTCTACGGCAGCGAAGTGCTGCTCACCAGCCCGCAGCAGCGCGACGACGGCCGGGTGCGGGCCGACTTCCCCGGCGGCTTTGCCGGCGATACGGTGGATGGTTTCAGCGGCCGCGGCCTGAGCCCGCGCCAGGGCGAGGCGAAGGACCTGCTGCGCCGCCTGCTCAACTGGCGCAAGGGTGCTAAAGCTGTTCACAACGGCCATCTGATCCACTATGCCCCCCTGCATGGCATCTACGTGCTGTTTCGACGGCTGCCAGGGGAAAGGCCTGTGATGCTTGTGATCAACAAAAACAGGCGGTCAATGTCGCTGGACCTGCAGCGCTTCGCCGACACGCTGAACGAGGCCAGACTCGGCCGGGACGTTCTCAGTGGACACGTTCACCCCTTGCATGCCAGCCTCGAACTTCCCTCACGCAGCACCATGGTTCTGGAGCTATCCCCTTGAATGCGTGACCGCATTCGCGAAATGAAGTGGATGGCAACCCCTAGTTAACAATCTTTAAGACCGCCCTCCCCCTAAAACCTAGACCATAGCAGGCACTCCATCCCCTAGGTCCCTGCTATGAACGACAACACCAGACTCACCTCGATCCCTAACGAGACAGGCATGCTTGAACATGCGGTCTCGGCGTCAGGGCCTGCGCGCCATGCGGACGCCATGGGCTACAGCTTGTGGCATCGAGCGGGTTTGACCGAAGCTGGCCTTTTCTGGGCAACGTATCTCTTGGTCATAGGCCTCGTGTTCCTGGTGATCTTTCTCTGATTCACCAGGCCCAGGTCCAACACGAGAGGTAAGAGTCCATGCTCGCGCTGTTCTACACCCAGAGCCAGCGGTTGGCCCTGGAGCGGGTTACATCGCCACCTGAGCAAGCCCCCCCGAGCTTGGTATGGCGGATGCGTTTGCAACTTGCCTGGGCGCAGCGCCAGGCCGATCCTGAGCTCGCGCTGCGACTGGTCGACATCCTGGGCAGCGAGCCGCTGCCTGCCGGCATTAGCAGGCGCGACGCTGAACTCGCCACGGCTCGGTCCTTGCTTTTGAAGGCCGAGATCCGCTTGCTTTTGGGCGACGCTGACTCGGCACGAGCTGGCCTGCTGCAGGCACGACAGCAGTTTGCGGCTCTGGAGGATGCGATTGGCTTGGCTGATTGCCACTTTCTGCGCTTCTATATAGCGGCTGACGGCGGCGACGGTACGGAAATGTGGGATTCCTTGACGCAGGCGCTGGAGGCCGCGAAGGGGGATCCCGAACGTACGACCGTGTTTGCTGCAACGCGTGCGCGTGCAGCGATCTTCCATGAAGCCATGAAGTTGGCGGCGACGTATGACGACGAGTTGCCCCAGGACATCAGTGATCTCCCCGCCGTTGAGAGTGCGGCGGTGGCCGACTACCTCGGCATGCGTGCGGGCATGGATGGCCAGTACTCCCAGGCGCTGTCACACCTCTCCTTGGCACATGAACATGCCATCGAGACCGGACAGCAGAGGCGCGCCATCACCATTGCCACCAACTTGGGCCACACCTACAGCCGCATGGGCGAGTTCCAAACGGCACTTGAATGGCTGACCCGGGCGATTGAACTGTCAAGGCGTTGCGCGTGGCCGGGACTGCTAAGCCTTTGTTTGGCGCACCTCGGTGAGGCCCAGCGAAGGTTGGGAAGGCATTTTGCAGCCCGTGCGACGCTCAGCGAATGCCTTGAGTTGTGCTCGCGGCATCCCAACGGGCGCACGACGGCCCTGGCACTTGAGGCGCTCGGGCAGACGGCGCTGGATCAAGGCGATGCGGCAAGCGCCAAAGATGTCTTTGCCACACTTATTGATCGCTCCACTCAGATCCGGGACGCTCAAGACCTGCTGATACAGGCTCATTTCGGTATGGCAAGGGCCATGCTGGCCCAATCCGATCATGCGGGCGCATATGAGCACATCCGCCAAGGACTGGAGCTGGCGCAACGAGCACGCAGACCGCAGGACGAGGTCGAGGCTTTGGCTCTCTTGGCAGAGGCGGCCCGCTCAGAGCGCAGCCATGGCTCATCGCGATACACAGCGGCCGATGTGGTCAATCTGTACATGGATGCCTTGCGGCAAGCCGAAAGGCTTCCGGCAGGCAGCCCGGCGCCAGAATTGTTCGAAGCCTCTGCGCAGGCCATTGCGGAGTGCGGGGGGCACGAGCGCGCCTATCACCTGCTTGAGAGGGCCGTCATGGAACTCAAACGCAAGCAGACGAGCAGCAACGCCCTTGCGCGGCAAGCCCTGCGCCTGCATCACGAAATTGAGCAAGCTCGCTCGGAAAGAGCTTATCTACGCACGCTCGCCGAAGCTGAGAGCATTCGCTCGCAGAACCTGGCCTCGTCACTGCAAGTGCTGCATCACCTTGCAGGTGTAGGTCAAGCCATCACGCACGAACTCGATCCTCATCGGATTCACGACGTGCTCAATTTTCATTGCATCGAACTGCTAGGTGGGCCTTGTTCGGTGCTATGGATGAACGAAGGCGGCAAGGGCGAAAAACTGACAGCGGTCTCGGCCAACGACGTGGGCATTGAGGCTCATGGCCGTGGGCTGGAGCTCTGGCGGAAATGTGTTCAAAGCGGGCAAAGCCTCTTTCTTGACTCATCAGGCCAAGAACTCGAGGCCAGTGAAGCGCAAGGTTTGACCTTCGAAGTGCTTTCACCGCTCATCTGTGCAGAGCGGACGCTGGGCGCCATCGGATTTCGCTGCCCTGGGGCTCTGCCTCTGGACACGCAGCAGCTCTTGATATGGCGCAGCCTTTGTGGATACACGGCCGTAGCACTGGACAACGCATTGGCACAGAAGCGCGCCAGCTTGCTACAGCGAGAACTCATGACCAAGGAGCGCATTCAGGCTCTGTCAACGCTTGTGGCCAGCGTCGCACATGAATTGAACACCCCGATAGGCAACTGTCGCTTGGTCGCGAGTACCTTGCAGGGGCGACTGTCCGAAGTCACATCGCACCTTGCTCAGCAGAGCCTGAAGCGCGCGGACTGGGTGAGGTACTGCCAGGATCTGTCGCAGGGCCTCTCGTTGGTTGAGCGCAGCATGACAAGGGCGGACTCCCTGATCGCGAGCTTCAAGCAGTTCGCGCTGCACACCGAACAAACGGCACCTCAGAACTTCGGTCTGCGGACGATCTCCGACCGCGTGCTTCAGGTGATGGCTGGGCGGCTGAAGGAGGGCGGCATCAGCTGGGTAAACCGGATTCCTCAAGGTCTCACCCTGCATGGTTCGCCCCAGGCGCTGAGTCAGGTTCTAGAGATTCTTTTGGACAATGCGATCAAGCATGCCTATCCAGATAGCCGCACGGGACTCGTCGTGCTCAGCGCCGAACGCGATCAGGTGTCGGGCTGTACGCGCCTGCATGTCACAGACAGCGGCCAGGGTATCGATTCGGATGCCATGCATCGCATCTTCGAACCATTCTTCAGCACAAAGCTGGGCGCTGGGCTTAACGGACTGGGTCTGAGCGTGGCATACAACCTCGTCCAGGGCCTGTTTGGCGGGCAAATCACCGTATCCAGTCGACCCGAACACGGCTGCAGTTTCTGCATCGAGCTCCCAGGCCGCCACACGTTTCAGGAGTTGGCTGCGCAGCCAAGCCAGGAACCGAGTGTCTGAGAACGTAGAAACGCCACCGGGAATAGATCAGTACAGGGTTCGGGCGCGACAACGCCACCTGCTCGCAGCAGCCCCGAACCAACCAATTCAGCACAGAAAGAGGCAGTCATGAACATGCTCTTTAGCGTGAACTCCATCACGGCTGATGACCGTCGCACCAAAGCGGTGAGCGGAACTCTGCAACAGGCCGAGCCAGCACTGGAAGTGGCGATCGAAATGTCGCGCATGCTGGCCCGCGCGGGCTTGACGGCACCCGAAGGATCACGAACGGCTGCCTCGCTCATTGCCGAGTGGTCCAAGGACTATCTATCGCAGAACCAAGTGCTGCAGGGCAAAGACACGCACAACGCCCCCGAAGTGATGAGCGATCCCGAACGGGATCAGCTTCATCACTACACATTCCAAAGAGCGCGGGAGGCGAACTGGAGCAGTTACGACAATGTTCTAGCGCCCACTCGATCGATTCAAGAACAGCGCATCGCTCGCGTCCTCGAAGCACACCGTTACGCCCGGCTGGGTGCCGGTTTCGGTGCGCCCACATCGGTGGAAATGGAACTTCTGGAAACCGAGGTGATCAGGCACCTTTGCTGTGATGTGCTGCGGATCTTGTCACGCCAGCAAAGCCTGGAGGCCGCAGAGTTGGAACTGCAGCCAGCGGGCAGCAACTACGCGGAGCTGATGCATCGCGGCATCACCCTAGTCTTCGTCAACATCAATAGCGAAGAACGCAAGCACCCAGCGCTGACGCTCAAGATCGTCATCGAAGCGCTGACGCGGGAAGTCAGCAGCTATTTGTGCGACGAGGGGCTGGTGAACAAGGCGATCGAAGCCCTGAGAGTACAGCAGGAAAGCACACACGACGTCGGCCAGACCGGATCGGCCGAATTGCATCACTCCATACGACAAGCCAGCCCCGCCAACTTCTGTCTTTGAACCTCATGAACCACGACCGCAACCCCAATCTGATCCAGATACTTTCTGAGCTGCGGCAAGCTCCAGCCGAGTCAAGAAGCATTCTTCACAAACATGGGCTTTCACCCAAACGCTTCATAGATGCTTGCCAAGGCGCAGGCGGCATGGATGTGCTTGAAGCCAAACGCCTCCTGAGCAGTTCGTACTCAATGCGCAAATCAATGCAGGTGCTCTAACGTGCGCCGACGTTGCCGCTCGTGAGGGATCATGCCGCACTGCCTAGCGGCAATCGAAGACGGATACTGGCAAGTTGGCCCACCACCTCTGGCACCTCGAAAGTGACTTCTCCGCCATGGCGACGCACAACGGTTTCAACAAACTGACGCCCGAGCCCAAAACCCCGCTGATGTGCGTCTGCACCCGCTTGACGGCTACGCGGCGCCACGTGGTTGCAAACCTTGCACTCAAGATACCGAGATCCCGGAGGCACTGCTACGGGGGCATAGCTCACGCTCACGACGCTGCCTGGCTGGCCATGCCGGATGGCGTTGACGAGGAGGTTCGCGAGGACTCTCACGATCAATCGCTGATCGCAACTCAGGAATGCCGGTTCGTCGCTGGCATTGACGTGAAGATCAATATGACGGCTTTCCGCTAGATCCTTGACCTCGTCGATGGCCTCATCCAACAGGAAGTCAAACACGGCTTCACTCATCTGATAGCGGGGCGACTCCGCCGCAATCGAAATGATGAAGTCATCCATCAGGCGCAGCAAACGCTGGGCATGGCGCTGGATGCCAAGCACATGCTCCACCTGTGCGCCCGTGCCCGCGACATCTCGACGGCACAGGGCGATGATCGATGCAACGGGGGTTCGCATATCGTGGGTCAGCAACTGCAAGGTCATATCGCGCTGAAGCTGAAGACTGCGCATCTCCGTCACGTCAGCCATGGCCAACAACCACTGACCGCCACGCTCCGCGGGCAGACTCGCCGCTCGAAGTATGAAGTGGCGCTCGGTGCCATGCTGCTGAACCAAACTGATGAATACGGGACGTTCGGCCAGCTGCGGCAAGCTGTGCGCTCCGTCCATCTGCAAGTGCGAGAACAGGGTTGCCAAGGGGATAGGCACTGCCTCTCCTATGGGCGGTAGCAACTCCTGCATCTGGGTATTGCACATCAACACGCCGTGCTCTTGATCCACGACCAGCATGGGGTTGGGACTCGCATCCAGCACTGTGCGCAAGAAACCCATGTGCATCTTCACGGTCCGGATCGCTCGATCCAACAGCCGCGATGTCTGAAGCACGGTGTCGAGTCGCTCGCTGGAGCGCTTTTCCGGCACCCAGCCCTCCTGCCCGGACATGATCAGACCCGCGCGCTGCCGCATGAAACTCACAATCATTTCCATGCGTCGCCAGGCCCATGCAGGCTTGATCAGTAGCACCACAATGATCACGGCACTTGGATCAATCCACACGTTCCCCCACGCCAGTACCAAGCCACTGAGCAGCAGGGTCGAGACCAAGACGAACATGCTCAGCAGGAGTTCAAGACCGGGACTCAATAGCACCAAGCCAGCAAGCACCAAGGTGATGGCCAACAGAGTCGCAAGCAGAACGACCCATGTCGGGGCAAGCTCGATCAATTCGCCCCGCAACAGACCGGTGAGCAGCGCCGCGTGCAGCACGACACCTGGCGTACCGGCTCCCTCCCTTCCAGAATAGACCGTCGGATAGTGGTCGCCCAAGCTGGGCGCCACGGCCCCTACCAAGACATGGCGATCTTTGAACAATCCAGCAGGCGTACGCCCCTCCAGGACGTCCGACAAACTCACGGTCGGAACCCCTCGCGCCGGATCGAACAAGCGAAACCTGCGATAGCTGTCCACCGAGTCAGGAAAACTCCCGGCTCCGTACATAGCAAGCGCCAAATGGGGTACCGTGCCCTCCATCAGCTTGGCACCGCGGATCACACCGTCTTTCTCAAACGCGAGATTGATATGCGCCATGCCCGTGGCAGCCCGCTCGAGCTCTGCACTGGGCTTGCGCGACAAATCTCTCACACCATCCGGGCCAGCGCGATACTCCATGGCCAAATACACGCGATGCTCCCGCATCGCCCGGGCCAGCTGTGCATCCTCGGGACGTGGGTCAAGGAACAGTACATCGATCCCCACGGAGCGAGGTTTCTCACGAGGATCGGCCAGACGATCTAGGAGCTTTGCGTAAGAGTCACGGGGAATTGGCCAGCCACCCAGCTCATCAATCGAAGCATCGTCAATGGCCACAATGAGGACCTGCGCACTGGCCTCTGCCGGGTCGATTCGTTGAACCGCATCGAAAAACAATTGGCCGATGCTCCCCCCCCAGCCCCGCACACACAGCAATACAGCAGCTGCCAGCGCAAGCACAGCCAACGCAAACCACTCCAGCAAAAAGCGCCGCCGGTCCGCAGAGCAGCGCCAGAGAGTGGCCACAGGCGAAGGCTGGGCAATCGGCATCAGGGCTCTCGCGCTGCCATCAACTCAAACCGCCCCTCCAATTTTTGCGGCCTGCCCTCACTATCAAGAGCCCTGATGAACCATTGATACTGCCCGGGCACCAATCCCCTGAGTAGCGCCTGGCGACTCTGTACCGGCCCATCCACAACTGCCGTCGGAGCACCAGCCCCCAGGCGTTGCACGCTCAGATGAGGCTGCGAAAGGCCGGACAAGTCAAAGCGCACGTGGCAACGCGGCAATGCATCGCTCCCAGGCGCAGGCGCTGCCGTCTTGCAAAGAGCCGCATGATGGCGTGGACTTTGCAAACCGCCCGCAGTTTGCGACTGGAGGCTGATGAATACGGCTTGTGGCGACAGCTCACCAAGAGGAATTGCATCCCGAGCCGATACAGCCGACGTGGCCTCCGGCAGGCCATTGGCTTGATCGGACCGATCAACACGCACCGTGCTGACACTGTCTGAAGTTTCGAATGCGGCCTGCCACTGTCCAGATACCCACTCAAGTGCGCTAATTCTCGGTTCTGGAGGCAGGGTTTCGACGCCCTGTGTGCGTCCGTCCGCACTGATCACCACACCCTGGCCTGCACCAACCCGAACTTCCTGCCCCTCCTTGAGTCCACGGGCTCCCACCACACCCTGCGACACCTCGACACGGGTGATTCGACTGCTCTCATCAAACTCCACCAGGAATGCAGTGCCACGGACCCCTGCGACGGACGTGGGTGTCCGCACATTGAACGGCGCATCCTTGGGCCCTCGCTGTTGGGCTTCGATGTCAATCCGGCCGTCCAGCAACTCAATCTGAACCTCGGGTGAAGCTTCGAGTGCGTTACGCCGCAAAGCGGAAAGACGTACGCTCGCCCCGGCCGGCAGACTGATTCTGCCCGCCCCTTCAACGGCAAGAACAGCTTGGCAAGACGCGGGAACACGCAAGACAGCCCCCTGATCCACGGTATCCCCCTGGCGCAGCAAACGGCTGTGTTCGCCGCGCACCTCAACAATCTGCGTGCAGCTCAGTTTTGACAACTGAGCCGGGACCGGAACATGACGCAACCGATCGCGCGGAAAGAGCAAAACTTGTCCCACCGTCAACAGGCCCGGCTTGCTGAGCCGGTTGATTTCAACCAGCTTCTGTTGGGCTCCCGCCCCTTCGAGATAGCGTGCAACAAGCTGTTGGAGCTTGTCCCCGGCGCGAACCTCGTAGCTGACGAACTCATCCCTCGGAACTGGCGCGGCACCGGGCGCCGCCATCAGCGCAGTGCTCGTGAGAACGACTGGGCCCATGAAGGCCCAAGCTGCCCGAATCTTCATACGGCGGCCTCCTCGCCCTTGACCAAGCGATACCCATAACCACGGACAACCAGCAATCGATAGCCGCCTAAGCCGGCCCCGAGCTTCAACTTGCGCCGCAGCCACGAGACATGGACATCGAGAGTGCGCGACAGTACGTCCTCCTCCCGACCCCAAACATGCGCCATGATCTGCGAGCGCGATATGGGACGATCAAGATTCTGAAACAGCAACTTCGCAAGCTCAAACTCCTTCTCGGTGAGTAAGACCTGCTCGGCGCCCATGTCCACACATCGCTCGACCTCATTGAACTGATAGCCGTCGAACTCTATCGTCTCAGCCGTGCGTCCCACGCGGGCAATGTGGCTGCGCCGCTCCAAGGCCCTCAGACGGGCCGTGAATTCAGAGGCGCGTAGAGGCTTCCCACAGTAGTCATCGGCGCCTGCATTCAGTGCCACAACAATCTGATCCTCGGCCGAGTTGCTGGTTAGAAACATCACAGGCACCGCAGACTGCAACTCCTTTCTGACATGAATCAGAACGTCAAGCCCGCTAGGGCCTGGCACATTCCAATCCAACACTAACAAGTCGAAAGGCTCTTTCGCAAGGCCCCTGATAATGTGGTTGCCGCTGCTGAACGTGACGACCACATGCCCCTCGCGCTCCAGAATTGCGCGTACATCGGCGGCCAGATCTGGCTCGTCTTCAAGCAAAGCGATATGCATACAAAGTCGATCCCCGCTCGAGATCTGCCGTCCAGTTAAAAGTAGTAGGTAAGTGCTGCATAAAGCCGCGTCTCATTCGCCTTCGATTCGGTAGGCTCATTGAATTCAGCCTTCTTGTAGCCCCCAAAACCTTTGGCCAGCGACGTCTGCCACACCCAACTCCCATAACTTCCGTTCCACGCCACCCCCACGGCATTGAGCGTGTAACTGCTATTGAGGCTACCTGCGAGAGCGTTCTTGTTCGGCCGGATCACCCCTCCGTCGTAGAAGACCCCCAGGTTCTGCGTAGGAGCAATTTGTCGGTTTAGCTCGACACTCCACAGAGCGCCCTCATCGCCAACGCCATCGGCAGTTGTGTAGGCCCGCACGCCGTTCACTCCACCGAGGGCAAAACGGTTGTAAGAGTCCAAGTTACGGGACGCCCACTGCCCACGCGCTCGCATCTCCATGCGCCAACGGGCATCATCACCGAGGGCAAACCCATAGCGCCCGGCCAGCTGGAAAAAGCTATACCCGCCCTCTGGGGTCAGATCACCGCTGACATGGGTGTAGTCGCCAGCCGCCAGGGTCAATTCAGCACGCCAATTCCGGTAGGCCGTCGGTAAGGTTTCAGCGCTCAGGTTCCATCGCAGCTGGCTGTCAGCGATATTCGAGATCTCGAGCTCCGTGCCAGTAAGCCGGCTATCGGTCTTTCGGCGACTCAGGCTGTATTGCGACTTCCACGGGTGCGCGCTCGCCAGCGGCAGGATGTGTGCATAGCCCACCCCGTTCTCTTGCGAACTGCCGGAAACCGCGGCAGCGCCCCCTTTGATCGTTCGTGTGTAGGAAATGCTCGCCCAAGTCCGAAGCCGCCCGTACAGATTCGGCACTGCCGCATCGTATTCGGCGCGCGCAAAAGCCACCCCTTGAGAACCAAGTCCCAGAAGGCTGAATTGATCTCCCGGCCGCAGGCCCACTTGGCTGACAGAACCCATGAACTGGGGGCGTCCATACTGACTTAGGCCATGGTTGTTGATCTGCCAGGCGGACACCTCCACCGTACCAGGTGGGGCGGCACGAGGGCCGATCTCGAGCATCAGTTCAAGTTGTTCCGGTCCGATAGGCCTGAGCACCACAGACAGATCTACGGGCAAGTCAAAGGTGCTCGCCGGCAAATACTCGTCCAACTGTTGGACGTCGAGGAGTTCACCAACCCGCACCACACGATTGATACGCGCTTCAATGCGTTCACGGTACTCCTCGCCAAGCGGAGCCTTCGCGAGCGAGACGGTCACCTTGCTGACCTTGGGCGCCACGACCCTAACCTTGAGACGATGCCCGCCAGTTGCCACCGTTTCAAGTTCAGACTGAGCGTAAGCCAGATAACCAGCACGACGTGCCTGATCCGCCAACCAGGTTTCAAACGCCAGCAACTGCTGAAGGCCAACAGGCTGTCCCAGGCTCTGCTGCCAGTACTCTCTGACCTTTGCTTGCAGCACTGCTCCCTCAACCTGCACCTCGACCAAACGATCAGAGAGCTTTTGATCGGGTACGACTGGCTTTTCCACAGGTGCAGCAGGTCGGGGCGGAATGCTTGATTCCTCGATGCCGCGCTGGACCGCACCGGGGTCCGCTGTTTGCGCATGAGACATGCCCACGGCCAAAAGCACAGCCGCAAGTGACAACTGGCGCAACCTGAACTTGCAATTCATCGGTCTTTCCCCACGTTTGCCGCGACTGTTTCGGACTGCGGCGCATAACAGATCAGCACGCCGGTCTCCTCAGTCAGTTCGCAAGCACATTGCTTGAGCCGTTCATCGGAAACACTACCGCTGCGTTGATACTCAGCCTCCAAATCTTCCACCCGACAAGAAACGCCTGCACTAGTAGGTGGCAGGAAAGCCACACGGCTTGGTGAAACATCCTTGGGCGGAATAGGCCGCGGATCGACAGGCCGCTGGTCAGAGCTCTGGATAGCGGCCCGGTAGAGCTGTTCCGGCAGGATGTAGTTGGACACGAGGCCACCGTTGGCTCCGTTGGCAAGACTGAGTCGCACATCGACCGGTTTGTCGCTGCCGACCTGGGCATCACGGAAACGGGCATCGATGCCTTGAACCACCAGCGTCTCCTGGCCAACCAAGCCATCGAGCCGGCCCATCGTGAAGGACGCATTCACATTGCCATCAAACACCTTGTCGGCCACGCTGCCACCCAGCACGGACAGGAGTTTTGGGGTAATGCTAGCGCGGCTTGTCAGCGCTCCCGCCGTCTGCAGCTTGTAGTTGCGCCAGTCACCAGAACCATTCACCAGCCGCAGGCTCTGGACGTCCGCCACGCTAACCGTCTTGGCTTGGCCGACGTTCTTGTCTTCAAACTGGCCTTCACCGAGCACCGAAAGCGTCTCGCCCGCGACTGTGCCAACCACAGTGGCCTGGGTAATGCTGGCCGCCGTGCTGCCGTCATACACCTTGTCCGCTGCCGTAATCGAAGCCAATGTGACCGTCTTGGGCTCAATCACCAGGACCGCATCACGGAGTTCCACGTTGGCATAGTTGGCTTGAAGCTGCTCGGTGTTCTGGAATGCCGTGCCATAACGGCCGGCATTGCGCCCCTGCGCTCCAGACGAAACGCCCAGGTTATCGGCCTTGTCAGCCCCCACCAAACCTTCTGCCGTGAAGCCGCTGACCGCTTGGAGGCTACCGTTGTACTCCACAGTACCGCCGGTAGCGGCAAGCACCACACGCGCCGTGCTGTTCTTGTTGATGGTCAGCGCGCCGTCCACCTTGTCGATATTGGCGTAATTCTGCTCAAGCTCGGCATTGCTACCCGAGAAGGCCGTGCTGTAACGGCCGGCATTCCTGGCGCTCGCACCGGCGCTGATACCGCTTGTGGCCTTGGCAGCATCAGCCGCATCCTCACCCAACAGACCCATGACGGTAAAGCCACTCACCGACTGAGTCGCGCCGTTGTACTCCTTGGTGTCGCTATTGGCCGTCAGCACCACGCGCGCCGTGCTGTTCTTGTTGATGGTCAGCGCGCCGTCCACCTTCTCGATATTGGCGTAATTCTGCTCAAGCTCGGCATTGCTACCCGAGAAGGCCGTGCTGTAACGGCCGGCATTCTTCGCGCTCGCACCGGCGCTGATACCGCTGGTGGCCTTGGCAACGTCAGCCGCATCCTCACCCAGCAGGCCTGTCACAGTGAAGCCACTCACCGACTGAGTTGCACCGTTGTACTGCTTGGTGTCGCTATTGGCCGTCAGCACCACGCGCGCCGTGCTGTTCTTGTTGATGGTCAGCGCACCGTCCTTGAGCTCCACGTTC
>NZ_SNXE01000008.1:161119-163197 GCF_004362405.1 Roseateles asaccharophilus | reverse complement strand
CTCCGTTGTACTGCTTGGTGTCGCTATTGGCCGTCAGCACCACGCGCGCCGTGCTGTTCTTGTTGATGGTCAGCGCACCGTCCTTGAGCTCCACGTTCTCGTAGTTGGCCTTGAGCTGATCGGTATTGCTGAAGCTCGTACCGTACACCCCTGCATTGCGGCCGGAGGCACCGGCCTGCGCGCCGATGTTGTCCGCCGTGTCGCTGCCCACCAGACCCTCGGCCGTGAAGCCACTGACCGACTGCATCGCACCGTTGTACTGCTTGGTGTCGCTATTGGCCGTCAGCACCACGCGCGCCGTGCTGTTCTTGTTGATGGTCAGCGCGCCGTCCTTGAGCTCCACGTTCTCGTAGTTGGCCTTGAGCTGATCGGTATTGCTGAAGCTCGTACCGTACACCCCGGCGTTGCGGCCGGAGGCACCGGCCTGCGCGCCGATGTTGTCCGCCGTGTCGCTGCCCACCAGACCCTCGGCCGTGAAGCCGCTGACCGACTGCGTCGCACCGTTGTATTGCTTGATGTCGCTATTGGCCGTCAGCACCACACGGGCCTGATTGTTCTTGGTGATGGTCAGGTCTGCATTGCGGACAGTCACCACATAGTTGCCCGCATCCTCACCCTCAACCGACAGGTTCGAGGTGTAGGTTCCGACATTGCGCCCCGTGGCCACGCCCACCACGCCGATGCGGCCGGCACTCAAATCAGCCTCAATGAATCCCGTCAGTTGAGCCGGTGCCTGCGACTGGTCTTGCCCGTTGTACATCTTGCTGGTCGCAGTGCCGTCAACGCTGGCCTCTTTGGGCGTGATCACGCCCACAATCCCGGAGGCGTCGCCCATTAGCAGATCGTAGTTCCGAGCGTCACCTTGAGTCAGCTGAACCAGGCTGTTGTCAACTGCAGCTGTCACGCGGCCCTTGTTCGCTTCGGTGTTGTCGCGAACGTTCTTGCTGGCGTAATGACCCATGACAGGTTTTGCAGGATCGGCGAAGCCGATGCTGGCTGCATCCCCCTCAGCCAGCCCGGCCACCGCAAAGTTGCTCGAACTCAGCTGGGCTTCCGTGCCGCCGTCATAGACCTTGCGGGCCTCACCGGTAATCGCCACCGACAGGCGTGCCTTGTCGACTTTCGCCTCATTGATGCCGCTTGTCTTCTTGCTCAGATCCGGAGCGGCATAGTTGCTGGCCAGCCCCCCACCGCTACCGTCCAGAAGCGTCACCGCGCTGACATGGTCTGCTTCCCAGACGTTCTTGCTATTGAGCTGAGCATCCTGGTAGGTCAGCGTCTCACCGCTGACCAGATTGCCAATGACAAGCTGGTTGCCGCTCAGACCGGTCTTGCCGTCATAGCTCTTGCTGGCATTCAGTGTCACGGTGCGCGCCGTCACAGCCGCGCTGTTGTTGTCGCTGGAACGTGTGAGATCAGGCAGGATGTAGTCTGAAGCCAGGCCGGCATTCGCACCCGTACCGTCGGCCAGCGTAATCGCGCTGATGAACTCGGCCTTTACCCCTGCGCTGACGTTCTTGCCATTGGCGCGCGCGCCGCTGTAGTTCAAGGTCTGGCCACCGACCAGGCCGCTGATCGTGACGTAACCCGTCATGTCCGTGCTGCCGTCGTAGGTCTTGCTGGCCGTCAGTGTCACCCGCTTGGGATCGACAAAGAGCTTGGCAGTTCCCGTCGCCGTATTGACCTCAAAGTTATTGCCTGCCAGCCCGTAGTTGTAGCCGCTGGCAAAGCCGTTGGCTTGCGTCCCCGCATGTCGAGGGCTGCCGTTGGCGGCGGGATCGGTCACGGTGAGATCATCAATGATTGCCGCCCGGGTGACTTGGTAACTGTTTGATCCAGCGAGCACTGTTTCGACGATGGAGCTACCGTTGAGCTGGTTGGCCGCTTTCAAGGCGTCTTTCACGGCCGTGCTGCTGGGGTCAGCATCGCCATAGGTGATGCGAAGCTGTGCAGCATTGACTTTGTCCGTGAAGCTCAAGCGTTCCCGAACCATGACCTGGCTGTTGGATCCGCTGTTGTGCTGAGGTCCGGCGGCGAAGTCGGTGTTTGTGCGAGCGTTGGCCAGATTGCTGCCGACC
>NZ_SNXE01000008.1:0-161021 GCF_004362405.1 Roseateles asaccharophilus | reverse complement strand
TTCCCGAACCATGACCTGGCTGTTGGATCCGCTGTTGTGCTGAGGTCCGGCGGCGAAGTCGGTGTTTGTGCGAGCGTTGGCCAGATTGCTGCCGACCTGGGAGAGGTAGAGCGTGCTGAAGCTGCTGTCGATGAGCTCCAGATCCCCGGAGCTGGCCGCAGCACCGGTGTAGACGTAGGTCTTGCCTCCGCCGAGCTGCGACGTGCTGTTGCCGCTGACGGTCTTGACCTGGCCGCCAGCGGCATTGCCGGCCGCCAGGGCAGAGCCTGCGGACAACACCACATTGCCGCTGCCGTTGTTGATGACCTTGGGCCCCATCACGTCGCCGCTGCCCGTGGTCTGTACCAGCACCCCCACCGTGCCGTTGTTGCCCTGGGCCGTGCCCGCGCCGCTCTGGGTGATCGTCAGGTTGCTGCCGTCCACCGAGCCGGCCGAGCTGGCATCGCTGCCGGCCAACAGCTGGATCACGCCAGCCCCAGTGCCCGCCGTCACGCTGGCAGGACCTTCTGCAGCAATATTGCCCTGTTCTGCTAGGAGCGTGGTGCTCTGGCCCGCAGTGGCACTGTTGCTCAGGCTCACGCCGCTGCGCAGCATGACGGCGGTGCTGCCGTCGGCCGTCTTGCCCTGCACCCGTACGGTACCCGCGGCCCTCAGATCCTTGGCCACATCCACCATGCCCGCCACCGCCTGCAGGCTCACATTGCCCGTGCCGTCCACGCCCACGCTGGAGCTGGTGGGCGCGACATAGCCCTGGGCATTGGCCGCGCCGGGCGTGAGGCTGAAGCGGTCCAGCACCAGATTGCCGCTGGCGCTCTGCACATCGAGGCCGCCACCATTGGGCGCCTTGGCCGAGAGCTGCACGCCGTCGAGATCGCTCACAAAGGCCGTCGTGCTGCTGTCGCCATTGGCGTTGAGGGCCAGGCGCTGCACAGCGGTCAGCACCCTGGAGCCCGCGCTGCCCATGCTGCCGCCCGCGCTGAGCACAGCGGCGGCGGCGCTGATGCGACCGGCCCCGTTGGCCGTGATGTTGCCCACGGCCTCCAGGAAGGCGTTGCTCGTGGTCGCGATGTTGGCGTTCACGGCCAGCGCATTGCCCTTGAGGTTGACCTCACCGCTGCCGCTGCTGATGCCGCTCAGTCCGCTGGCGCTGCCCACCGTCAGCGTGCCGCCCGCGCTCACCACCACCGCGCCGTTGCCCGTGGTGCTGGCCGCCAGCGTCACATCATTGCTCTCGCTCACGAACTGGTTGCCGGCGGAGTTCAGCCCCAGCGTGTCCGCCGCCGTGCTGATCGACTGGCTGCTGCTGCCGATCGTGGTGGCCGCGCTGAGCACCACATCATTGCCGCCCACCGTGCCTGCCGTGCGGCTGATGCTGCCGCTGCTGGCCGTGAGGCTCACATCCCCGGCCCCGGCCCGCACATCGGCCGCCTGCAGCACATGGCGCTGCGCCGTCAGCTGCACATTGCCGCCCGTGGGCTGGGTGTTGATCGCACCGTTGACCACGATGTCGGCCGCCGTGCCGGTGTTGCCGGCTGTGCTCAGGGTCACGGCGCCGTAGTTGCCCGTCACGCTGCCGCTGCCCGAGGCGTTCGGCTTGGTGTTGATGCCCGTGCGGCTCAGCGGCGTGCTGGCCGAGTACAGAATGCCGGCCGTGCCATCAAAGGTCACATCATTGACCAGTGCATTGGTAAAGCTGTCCCCCACCACCAGACCCGCCGTCTGGTTGTTGCTGCCGATGATGTTGAAGCTGCCCGTGGGCGCCATGCCCCCGGCGAGCACGCCCGTCATCAGCGGGTTGTCCTGCAGGCTGCCCACCACCGAGGCCATATTGGTGCGCAGATCCACCCCGCCACCGGCCAGCACCATCAGGTTGGACGCGCCCGCACCCGTGCTGGCACCCAGGGTGTTGTAGACACCGCCCACCTTGTTGGTGATCATGCCGCCGGCCAGCAGGGTCGTCAGCGAACCACTGCCGCCCAGATTGCTGTTGTTGTTGAGCACCATGTCGCGTGCCGCGCCAATGGTCACATTGCCGCTGGAGCTTAGCGTCCCGCTCGGATCCAGCAGCACGTCACGGAAGCCCAGGGCCACCAGATTGCCCGTGCCGGCATTCAAGGCAAAGGCCGAGTCCTTGATGGACTTGGTGTTGACGAAATCATTGGTCACCGGGTTGTTGAAGATGTTCAGGTCGGCCGGATCGCCCACGCCGTAACCCGGCCCCGCCAGCGCATGGCGCGGGCCGCTGAACAGCCGCAGATCGCCGCCGGCCGTCGTGATCGTGGCCGTGCCCCAGCGCGTGTCCCAGCCATTGCCCGTGGTGGAGTTGTTGCCCGTGCCCGTGGCCAGCTGGTTGATCTGGGTGGGTGCGGCCTGCGTGCCGTCCAGATAGCCCGTGGACGACAGCACGCCGCTGGGGTTGAAGGTGTAGAACTGCCCCGACATGTGCAGCCGGCTGTTCGTGCCCGAGACAGGGTTGCCGTAGTAGTTGGCCGCCTGACTCACGTCCACGGGCGTGTCGCCACCGATCGTGGTCGCGGAGGACGCCAGACTCGCACTGAGGCCACCGAAGTTGTAGCTGGCCGTGAAGCTGGTGCCCTTGGACACATAGTCCGGCACGGTGTTCACGCTATTGGTCGTGGTGTAGCCGCCCACCACGTACAGCAGTTGCTGGCCGTTGTTGCCGCCATTGGGGTAGGTGTTGGTGATATTGCCGCTGGGCGCTGCGGTGCTGGTCTTGTAGTACACCTCGGTGCCCACGGGCAGCAGGGTGCCGCTGGCGTAGGCCACGCCGCTGCTGTTGAAGAAGGTGTTGGCCGCCGTCACGCTCCAGCCACCCTGCGTGACGGTGGACTTGATGCGGTAGGGGCTGCCCGAGGCCGTCATCAGGTCCATGGCCGCCGTCGGGCTCACACCCGCGCCCAGCACGATGATGCTGCCCTGGGGCAGCAGGGTGCTGTTCGGGTACAGCGTCCCGTCGGGCCTGAAATAGCTCGTGTTGCTGGCCGGTGTAGTGAAGCCGGCTGCTGCATCGACCACAGCCACTTGACGGAAAGACGGCAGCACCAGGGTGGGCTGGGCCGAGCTCACCCGGATGGCGCCATAGCCGTCGCCGCCTGCCTCGCCGGTGGTGCCGTTGTTGTAGCTGCTGAACACGGTGTTGAGGGTCTGGCTCTGCCAGTTGCCCGTGCTCGTGTCGAGGGTGTTGCCGAACTGCGCATCGGCGCGCAGCGTCAGGCTGGCGGTGTTGCCGGCGCCGCTGCGCGTGAAATTAGCCCCCAGGCTGAGCTCGCCGCGCGCGTTGATCTCGATATTGCCGGTGTCGGTGTTCGCGCCGGAGTTGGCCAGCGTGACGTTGTTGGCCTCGTTCACCACCAGGGTGCTGCCCAGGTTCTTGCTGGTGACGTTGAGGGTGTCGGCGTCGATATTGGCCGCCGAGTTGGCCCCCGTCGTCAGGCTGATGGTGGGCGCCTTGGCCACCTGGCTGCCCATGCGGATGCTGCCGTTGCCGGCGTTCAGCGTGATCGTGTTCTCGGCCGAGAGGTCATTGAAGATACGGATCGCCCCCGTGGCTCCGCTGGCCTGGGTGATGTTGATCGAGCCGGTGCCGTTGTAGTCCTTGACCGTGATCTTGTCGCTGGCATTCTCCAGCTGCAGCCGTGTGTTGCTGAAGTTCTGCAGCGTCAGGTTGGTGAATACACCTGTGCCGCCTGCGCTGTAGTCCGCCTTGGTGTAGCCCAGCCGAGCCGTGAAGTCTGCGGCTGTGGCACCGTTGATGATCTGCAGGTAGGAGTTGAAGCCCAGCGGGCTGGAGGCGGTGCCGTAGAAGCCGGCCGGGGTGTAGCCCTGCACCCGGATCACCGGGTCGTTGTTGAAGCTGACCGAGCCGGCATTGGTGCCGCCCGACACGCCCGTGGTCGGGTTGTAGGTGCCGGCCTGGATGTACAGGTAAAAGGGCAAGGGCCACCAACTGCCCTGCCCCGCGTTGATGTCCGCATTGATCACCACATTGTTGGCGCCGATGTCCACCTGCTCGTAGTTCAGCGGTGTGGCCGGCAGGTTCACCGTGTTGAAGCCATGCAGGTTGAGGTAGCGCGCCCCGCCTTGGCGCTGGGTGTTCACACCGCCGCTGGTGGTGTAGTAGGCGCCCGTGTAGCGGGTTGGGTTGCTCGGGTCCACATAGGGGCCCAGGCTGCTCGGACTGAAGTTCACGCGCTGGCTGCCGCTCACGCCCGTCAGGCCCGAGCTCAGGTCCAGCACGCTGCTCTGGACCATCAGGCTGCTGGGCAGTGTGATGGTGCCGGCGTTGTTATTGTCCCCGCCCATGCCCACGCCGTTGCGCCCGACCTGGTTGAAACTGTAGCGATTCACGCCCAGCTGATCCTGGTACAGCCCCGCCCACAGCCTGAGCGTGAAGGCGTTGAACTTGCCCGCGGGGATGGTGCTGGCGTCGATATTGCGCGCAAACACCTGGTAGCTGCCCGCCCCCGTGATGTCCGTGAAATTGGGGAGCTTCACGTCTCTGAAGCCGGCCAGGTACAGCGAACTCGCCGTGGAGCTGCTGAGCGTTCCTCCCACCCCAATCAAGGTCTGCGCGGCATCAAAGTCCTTGCGCAACAAGGTGTTGCTGCTGTTCACCCCGCTGCGCAAATCAAAACTCGTGCCGGTGATGGTCTTGCCCGCACTGATGTCGATCTCGCCTTTAAGGTTCTGCCAGCCCGTGGGCGTGGTGGTGTTGCCCGCCAGGCTGCCCAGCGGGTTGCCCGCCGCATCGAAGCTGGCTGCCACCAAGCGCACCGATCCCGCGCTGTTGATATTTCCTTGTTGGTTGATCTGGTTGGAAAACACATCCACCGAACCGGCCCTGACATCGCTGCTGGTGGTCACGGTGTCAAAACCGTACAAGCGCAGCGCTCCGGCCGCGCTATTGCTCCAGGCCACATTGCTGCCCGCGATGCTGGTGCGCGCACCGGTGCCCGCGTTGGCGATACCCGAGCGCAGGTCCAGCACGCCGCTGTAGCCCAGCACCGAGCTGCCCAGGGTCAACGCGCCCTGCTTGTTGATCCAGTTGCCGTTGTTGTACTGCCCCAGCGTTGCCCCCGCCGTGCTCTCGAACATGCCGGCGTTGAGCGTCATGTCCGCGGCCGACAGGTTGGTGCCCACCGTGATGTTGCGAGCCTGGACCTCCAGTGTGCCGCTCGGGATGGTCACCGCCGCACTGCCCCCGCGCGCATTGCTCAGGCTCACGTCCTGGAAGCCGCGCAGCCGCACCCAGCCGCCTGGGTTAGCGCCGTTGTTCCAGTTCAGCTGGCTGTCGCTGAAGTTCACCCGCGCTCCGTTGGAGGTGTCCGTGCTGCCCGAGCTGGTGTAGCCCAGCCCAGAGTTCAGCGTCAGGGCGTAGTTGTAAGACAGCACCGCCGCCGGATCCAGGATCACCTGGCCCGTGCCCGTCATCCAACCATTGGCAGGCGTGCCGCCCTTGTAAGCCGCCTCGATGCTGGAGGCGGTGCCGCCACCAAAGTTCTTCATCACATACACATCACGGCCGGCCCGCGCGGTGATGCCGTCCTGGGCCGAGATGTTCTCGTTGATGCGAAGGTCGCGCGTTGCCGTGAGCGTGGTGCGATAGGTGTTGCTGATGCTGGCGTTGAGGATGATGTCCCGGTCGGCCGTCAGGGTCAGATTGCCCACGCTGCCGCTGCCAGAGCCTGCAAAACTGATCGGCGCGTTGAGCGTGATGTCGCCGTTGCCGGCGCCGGCTGTGCCGGTGTTGGTGGTGGTGATCACGACATTGCCGCTGGCTAGCGCGGTGTTGATCACGCCCACATCAATCTGGCTGGCCGCCGCTCCGCTGACCGGGGTGTAGCTGGTCGTCGGCGCGCTGGTGCTGGTGCCAATATTGCTGTTGCTGCCCGAGAAGTTGTCAATCACGATGTCGGCCGGGTCCAGCAGCCACAGCCCTGCCTCCACCTTGACCGCATCGGTCTTGAGCCAGTCGCCCGAGGTCTCAATGAAGCCGCCGCGGCTGCTCAGCTGCGAGCCCGACACGTCTGTGCGCTTGGCCAGCACCCCGGTCTGCAGGTCCCGGCCGATCACGAT
This sequence comes from Roseateles asaccharophilus, assembly GCF_004362405.1. GTDB lineage: Bacteria > Pseudomonadota > Gammaproteobacteria > Burkholderiales > Burkholderiaceae_C > Kinneretia > Kinneretia asaccharophila. Next base: position 154,925 of record NZ_SNXE01000008.1, on the reverse strand, counting down.
GTCCCCGCCCTTGTCGTCTTGCGTGCTGTTGGCCAGGATGCTTCCGTCCACCTTGATCAGCCCGCCGTCCGTCAGCAGGCTCACCTCTCCGCCCTGCCCTGCACTCGCATCGATCTTCCCCGACTGCAGCAGGCTCGCCACCGCCTGGTTCACCGCCTGTGCCCTCAGCAGCACCTGCCCGCCTTCGCTGACGATCACCCCTTCCTTGGCATTGCTCACTGCCATGTCCACCGCCGCCGGGCTCAGCGCCAGCCGGATCTTGCCCGTACCGCTCAGCGCGATGCTCACTTGCTCCGCCGCCGCCAGCACCGCCGCGCCGCCCCGCGTCGCAATCTCTCCAGCGTTCTCCACCTTGGCGCCCAGCAGCGCCACGTAGCCTCCGGCTTCGCTTTGCAGCCGTCCCTCGTTGCGCACCCCCGCCTGGCTGCCGTTGCGGCTGAAGTTCAGCCTCCCCGCCATGAAGTCCGCATCGCTGATCCCCAGCGTCGACGCCGTGAAGCTGCTCGCACTCACGCTGCCGTCCTTCCCGAACACCACCCCGTTCGGGTTCACCAGCACCACCTGTCCGTTGGCTTGCACTCGTCCCAGAATCTGCGACGCATCCGCACCCACCACACGGTTGAGCAGCATCGACTGCGCCGTCGGCTGATCAATCTTCACCAGCCCGCCGCTGCCCACGCTGAAGCTCTGCCAGTTCAGCACCGCTCGGTCGCTGCCCTGGACAATCTGCATCTGCCCCGGTGCCACCGTCTGCACCGTCGCCGCACCCTGCGCCAGCTGCGCTCCACTGGGCAGCGCCGGCGCCCCAGCCTGTGCCCAGGCCGCACTCGTCAGCGCCAGCCCCACCGCCACCGCGCCCACATAGCTCCACGCGCCAGACCCAGCGCCAGCCCCGATCCCAACGCCGCTACCACCCGCCCCGCTACCCGCCTTCCCCTGCGTCAGCGCGTGCTCTCCCACCGCCACCAAGGCACCCAGCCGGGTCGAAAAAACAGTCTTGAAGCAATGTGCGTTCATGGAACATCCCCAATTTTTGCTGGGCGCATGGTTCCAGAACGCACTATTTCGGTGTCTTAAGAATTGCTAAATGAAGGCATTGACTGCTCAGTGACTGGCTTCAGCGGGGGCGATCCAACGCGAGCTCGTAGCAAAGCTCAACCTGCTCCAACTGCGTCTTCTCGCAACCACACTGCGCGGCCGACTTGGCAGCTATGTCGTTGTGATAGCCCCATGGAGAACGGTCGCTCTCCATGAACAACCCCAATTTGCAAGGATCCGGCGCTTGCCAACGCAGCTCGCGTGCCTGCCCTCCCCAAGGCGGCCGAGGCAAAGGCTGCGGGGGCTGAGGCTTGGCAGCGTCACCAGCCAGCACATTGCCGGTCAGCACCTCCGGCTCCAAGACATAGTTGATTGCCAAGCCACCGTTGCTGCCATCGCCCAGCCGGTAGCGAACATCCACAGGTTTTCCTGTGCCCACCTCCGGGCTCCTGAAATTGGCTGCCCATCCTTGGAGGCTCAAGGTTTCATTACCAACAAGACCCTCCAGACTGCCCGGCCAGAGCGTCGCGCCAACCGTGCCGTCGTAGACCTTGTCTTGCACCGCCGAGCCCCGCATGCGCAAAGGCCTCGGGCTCACGCTGGCAAGCGCCTGGTAACTGGTTCTGTCCAGCGCATAGTTGCTCCAGCGGCCCGTGCCATCGATGTACTGCAAGTCCGCCGGCAAAATCTCAACCGCTTTGTTCGTGCCTGCGTTTGGATTGCCGAAGCGCCCCTGCCCTGTGAGCTGTAGTGTCTCCGAGCCCACCGTGCCCTCGACACGGCTGGCGCGAACCGCCGTCAACACCGTGCCGTCGTACACCTTGTCCGAGGCTTCGAACTGAGCGCGCAGCACCTTGGGCAGGATGCTGCCCGCCGCTGTTCGCGTGCTGACGGTGTAGTTCGCCCCGCCATTGCCGTCGTTGACCGTGTAGCCGTCTACCTTGAGCGTGCTACCCAAGGCGCCAAGCACATGCGGGCTCAGATAAGACTGGCCCGCCACCACCGTATCATCGGCAAACAAGCCACCGACTTGCACCTTGGCGGCCGAGCGTGTGCTTCCGTCGTAGGTCTTGCTGTCGGTGCTCGCACTCAGCGTGAGCGCAGCGGGGGTGATGCTCAGGCTCGCGCTGGCCGGCACCACGGTGTAGTTGTCTGCCAACTCGGGCTGTGCCAGCACCGCACTGAAGTCGTAGCGGCCCACATTGCGGGCATTCTGACCCGGCCCCCACAGCCGTACACCACCCAGCGATGCCAGCGTGTCTCCGTTGACCAGTCCCGTAGCACTCACATTGCCATTGCCAAGAAGTACCGTGGGCTTGCCGTCATAGACCTTGCTGACATCATTAACCTGCAACACCAGAGGCGCTGCGTTGACCAGATAGCTCATGGCTTGGGTGGTGACTCCCAGAAAGTTGCCCAGCGACAGCGAGGTGCCGCTGTTGATGTTCGTGACCGCATCGGCGTAAACGCCTCTGGCGGAGAGTGCGGAGGCTCCGGTCAGGGTGGGCGTTACCCTCAGCTCGGCGCCCAAACCGTCGGCAAAAAAGTAGGTGCCGCCCAGAGCACGGGCCAGGCTCATACGAATGATGGTTCGTCCATCAGCAGCGAGGTAGCGCACATTGCCAGTATCGAGGGCTGGCGTGGTGTCACCCAACAGGCCATAGCTTGTCGCCACATCCTTCATCGGAACCAGCACGGTCTGTGCTGGCACGATCGTGAACTGACGTCCGGGAATCGTGGAAATGTTGTAGTTGCGTGCCCATCCGGCACTCGCCTCCGAGATCAGATACTGACCTGCAATCTCGCCAGGGGCCCGAACCAAGCCAGGCAGACTGATCTGTGACGGATCGCCCGCAAGTGCCGCCGTATCCCCGTTACGCCAGCCGCTGAGCAAACCCGTGAGTTGCGGGTCCGCTTCCGTAAGAAGCTTCATATGAGCCGTTGGCAAATAGCTCAGCGAGGCCTTGTCAATCGTGAGCGTGCCGGGCGTCGCCGACCATCGGATGTCGTAATTCAGAGAACTGCCGCCCTCGCCCACGATGGCATAAAGACCCGCATCCGCAGTGCGCCCCCCTGTCTGGTAGCCCGCCGTGCTGAGCAGCACGCCGGATACCGCAGCGTCGATCAGACTCTCGCCAGGAATGAAGCCACTCGCCGTGTAATCCAGGGCACGGATTTGGCCGTAGGTGGTTCTCGCGTCCTGCGGCGTGAGCGTCAGCGTACGCTTAAGGATGTTGGCCAGGGTTTGCATGGAGCCGCTGCTCGTGAGGCGATAGTTGCTCCAATCGCCACTGCCATTGCTCAAGGAGAGCGTGGACACATCGGACACAGTCACCGTCTTGCTCGTCCCGGCATTCTTGGTATCGAACAGGCCGCTGCCGAAGATATTCAGCGTTTCACCGGCAACCACGTCGTCGAACAGCCCGCCGGTGATGCTGGCGCTTCGATTGCCGTCATAGGCTTTGTCAGCGGCTGTGAGCCCTAGCAGCTGGATAGGACGTGGGAAGACAGTCAACGGGCCATTGCTGATGGTGATGTCGTAGTTGCCGACATCCGCCCCTGAAACCGTCAGTGCCGACACATAGCTGCCTGCATTGCGAGCACTGGCCAGTCCGGCAATCTGCACATCATCGCCGGCAAAGAAGCCTGACTTCGTGGGCGCGTCCTGCCCCTGCATCTGGCCGTTGTAGATACGTTCTGTCGTAGTGGCCACGATGCTGGCACTTGCCTTGCCGATGGTCAGAGATCCATCCACAAAACTCAACTCATAGTTGGCATCGGCACCAGCAGCGCGATGGGCGTATTGGCCTACGTTTTTGCCGACACCTCCGCTGGTGCTCACGCCGGTCAACACCGACTCCGTCTCGCCACCAACCAGACCGCTTGCAGTGAAGCCGCTGACCGACTGCAGTTGGCCGTTGTAGCTGCGCTGAGCGCTGTTGGCTCGCACCACAGCGGATGCCTTTTGTATGACGCCTGTATCTACACTGCGTCGCTCAACAATGTAGTTGGCACCTGCTGCGCCATCGGAAATCACGTAGCCGGGATTCACCTGCAAGGTCTTTCCTGTCCCAGCGTTCTTGTCCAGATAGGACTGGCTCAGCAGTTGGATGGTGTCACCGGCCAGTAATCCCTGGACAGCGACAGGCGTCGAAGAAGATGCATTACCGTCGTAGACCTTGCTCGTGGCAACCGCCTGCAAGATCAGGGAGGCTGGCGTGATGTTCAGGTCAGTGTTGAGGTAGCTGATGTTGTAGTTGCTGAGCCCAGCCCCCGCAGCGCTGAGGCTGGAGGTGTAGCGCCCCGCGTTGCGCCCACTTGCAAAACCGGTGACCGTGAAGCTTGTACCAGCCAGGAAGCCACTGCTGCTGAAACTGTCCTGAGACTGTGTCTGGGCGTTGTAGACCAGCGTCCTGTCGCTGGCACGTATCTGGGCCGCCTTCGGGTCGACAAACAAACTGGCAGTGGGACTGGACGGTGTGCTGTCAACCAGCTGATAACGATTGCCGCTGAGCGTGTAGCCGTAGGCCAGGACGCCACCGCCGCCATCGCGCAACACTTGCCGCGGCGTCCCATTCGCAGCCGGATCCTGGACGGTCAGGTCATCAATGATGGCGTCGCGGGTGACTTGATAGCTGTTGGCGCCTGCGACCACGGTCTCGACGATGGCGTTGCTGCCACTGCGATTGGCTGCTTTCAAGGCATCCTTGACGGTCGTGGCACTGGGATCGGCGTCGCCATAGGTGATACGCACGCTGGCAGCATTGAGCCGGTCGGTCAGTGTCAGTTGCTCCCGAACCATGACCTGGCTGTTGGATCCGCTGTTGTGCTGAGGTCCGGCGGCGAAGTCGGTGTTTGTGCGAGCGTTGGCCAGATTGCTGCCGACCTGGGAGAGGTAGAGCGTGCTGAAGCTGCTGTCGATGAGCTCCAGATCCCCGGAGCTGGCCGCAGCACCGGTGTAGACGTAGGTCTTGCCTCCGCCGAGCTGCGACGTGCTGTTGCCGCTGACGGTCTTGACCTGGCCGCCAGCGGCATTGCCGGCCGCCAGGGCAGAGCCTGCGGACAACACCACATTGCCGCTGCCGTTGTTGATGACCTTGGGCCCCATCACGTCGCCGCTGCCCGTGGTCTGTACCAGCACCCCCACCGTGCCGTTGTTGCCCTGGGCCGTGCCCGCGCCGCTCTGGGTGATCGTCAGGTTGCTGCCGTCCACCGAGCCGGCCGAGCTGGCATCGCTGCCGGCCAACAGCTGGATCACGCCAGCCCCAGTGCCCGCCGTCACGCTGGCAGGACCTTCTGCAGCAATATTGCCCTGTTCTGCTAGGAGCGTGGTGCTCTGGCCCGCAGTGGCACTGTTGCTCAGGCTCACGCCGCTGCGCAGCATGACGGCGGTGCTGCCGTCGGCCGTCTTGCCCTGCACCCGTACGGTACCCGCGGCCCTCAGATCCTTGGCCACATCCACCATGCCCGCCACCGCCTGCAGGCTCACATTGCCCGTGCCGTCCACGCCCACGCTGGAGCTGGTGGGCGCGACATAGCCCTGGGCATTGGCCGCGCCGGGCGTGAGGCTGAAGCGGTCCAGCACCAGATTGCCGCTGGCGCTCTGCACATCGAGGCCGCCACCATTGGGCGCCTTGGCCGAGAGCTGCACGCCGTCGAGATCGCTCACAAAGGCCGTCGTGCTGCTGTCGCCATTGGCGTTGAGGGCCAGGCGCTGCACAGCGGTCAGCACCCTGGAGCCCGCGCTGCCCATGCTGCCGCCCGCGCTGAGCACAGCGGCGGCGGCGCTGATGCGACCGGCCCCGTTGGCCGTGATGTTGCCCACGGCCTCCAGGAAGGCGTTGCTCGTGGTCGCGATGTTGGCGTTCACGGCCAGCGCATTGCCCTTGAGGTTGACCTCACCGCTGCCGCTGCTGATGCCGCTCAGTCCGCTGGCGCTGCCCACCGTCAGCGTGCCGCCCGCGCTCACCACCACCGCGCCGTTGCCCGTGGTGCTGGCCGCCAGCGTCACATCATTGCTCTCGCTCACGAACTGGTTGCCGGCGGAGTTCAGCCCCAGCGTGTCCGCCGCCGTGCTGATCGACTGGCTGCTGCTGCCGATCGTGGTGGCCGCGCTGAGCACCACATCATTGCCGCCCACCGTGCCTGCCGTGCGGCTGATGCTGCCGCTGCTGGCCGTGAGGCTCACATCCCCGGCCCCGGCCCGCACATCGGCCGCCTGCAGCACATGGCGCTGCGCCGTCAGCTGCACATTGCCGCCCGTGGGCTGGGTGTTGATCGCACCGTTGACCACGATGTCGGCCGCCGTGCCGGTGTTGCCGGCTGTGCTCAGGGTCACGGCGCCGTAGTTGCCCGTCACGCTGCCGCTGCCCGAGGCGTTCGGCTTGGTGTTGATGCCCGTGCGGCTCAGCGGCGTGCTGGCCGAGTACAGAATGCCGGCCGTGCCATCAAAGGTCACATCATTGACCAGTGCATTGGTAAAGCTGTCCCCCACCACCAGACCCGCCGTCTGGTTGTTGCTGCCGATGATGTTGAAGCTGCCCGTGGGCGCCATGCCCCCGGCGAGCACGCCCGTCATCAGCGGGTTGTCCTGCAGGCTGCCCACCACCGAGGCCATATTGGTGCGCAGATCCACCCCGCCACCGGCCAGCACCATCAGGTTGGACGCGCCCGCACCCGTGCTGGCACCCAGGGTGTTGTAGACACCGCCCACCTTGTTGGTGATCATGCCGCCGGCCAGCAGGGTCGTCAGCGAACCACTGCCGCCCAGATTGCTGTTGTTGTTGAGCACCATGTCGCGTGCCGCGCCAATGGTCACATTGCCGCTGGAGCTTAGCGTCCCGCTCGGATCCAGCAGCACGTCACGGAAGCCCAGGGCCACCAGATTGCCCGTGCCGGCATTCAAGGCAAAGGCCGAGTCCTTGATGGACTTGGTGTTGACGAAATCATTGGTCACCGGGTTGTTGAAGATGTTCAGGTCGGCCGGATCGCCCACGCCGTAACCCGGCCCCGCCAGCGCATGGCGCGGGCCGCTGAACAGCCGCAGATCGCCGCCGGCCGTCGTGATCGTGGCCGTGCCCCAGCGCGTGTCCCAGCCATTGCCCGTGGTGGAGTTGTTGCCCGTGCCCGTGGCCAGCTGGTTGATCTGGGTGGGTGCGGCCTGCGTGCCGTCCAGATAGCCCGTGGACGACAGCACGCCGCTGGGGTTGAAGGTGTAGAACTGCCCCGACATGTGCAGCCGGCTGTTCGTGCCCGAGACAGGGTTGCCGTAGTAGTTGGCCGCCTGACTCACGTCCACGGGCGTGTCGCCACCGATCGTGGTCGCGGAGGACGCCAGACTCGCACTGAGGCCACCGAAGTTGTAGCTGGCCGTGAAGCTGGTGCCCTTGGACACATAGTCCGGCACGGTGTTCACGCTATTGGTCGTGGTGTAGCCGCCCACCACGTACAGCAGTTGCTGGCCGTTGTTGCCGCCATTGGGGTAGGTGTTGGTGATATTGCCGCTGGGCGCTGCGGTGCTGGTCTTGTAGTACACCTCGGTGCCCACGGGCAGCAGGGTGCCGCTGGCGTAGGCCACGCCGCTGCTGTTGAAGAAGGTGTTGGCCGCCGTCACGCTCCAGCCACCCTGCGTGACGGTGGACTTGATGCGGTAGGGGCTGCCCGAGGCCGTCATCAGGTCCATGGCCGCCGTCGGGCTCACACCCGCGCCCAGCACGATGATGCTGCCCTGGGGCAGCAGGGTGCTGTTCGGGTACAGCGTCCCGTCGGGCCTGAAATAGCTCGTGTTGCTGGCCGGTGTAGTGAAGCCGGCTGCTGCATCGACCACAGCCACTTGACGGAAAGACGGCAGCACCAGGGTGGGCTGGGCCGAGCTCACCCGGATGGCGCCATAGCCGTCGCCGCCTGCCTCGCCGGTGGTGCCGTTGTTGTAGCTGCTGAACACGGTGTTGAGGGTCTGGCTCTGCCAGTTGCCCGTGCTCGTGTCGAGGGTGTTGCCGAACTGCGCATCGGCGCGCAGCGTCAGGCTGGCGGTGTTGCCGGCGCCGCTGCGCGTGAAATTAGCCCCCAGGCTGAGCTCGCCGCGCGCGTTGATCTCGATATTGCCGGTGTCGGTGTTCGCGCCGGAGTTGGCCAGCGTGACGTTGTTGGCCTCGTTCACCACCAGGGTGCTGCCCAGGTTCTTGCTGGTGACGTTGAGGGTGTCGGCGTCGATATTGGCCGCCGAGTTGGCCCCCGTCGTCAGGCTGATGGTGGGCGCCTTGGCCACCTGGCTGCCCATGCGGATGCTGCCGTTGCCGGCGTTCAGCGTGATCGTGTTCTCGGCCGAGAGGTCATTGAAGATACGGATCGCCCCCGTGGCTCCGCTGGCCTGGGTGATGTTGATCGAGCCGGTGCCGTTGTAGTCCTTGACCGTGATCTTGTCGCTGGCATTCTCCAGCTGCAGCCGTGTGTTGCTGAAGTTCTGCAGCGTCAGGTTGGTGAATACACCTGTGCCGCCTGCGCTGTAGTCCGCCTTGGTGTAGCCCAGCCGAGCCGTGAAGTCTGCGGCTGTGGCACCGTTGATGATCTGCAGGTAGGAGTTGAAGCCCAGCGGGCTGGAGGCGGTGCCGTAGAAGCCGGCCGGGGTGTAGCCCTGCACCCGGATCACCGGGTCGTTGTTGAAGCTGACCGAGCCGGCATTGGTGCCGCCCGACACGCCCGTGGTCGGGTTGTAGGTGCCGGCCTGGATGTACAGGTAAAAGGGCAAGGGCCACCAACTGCCCTGCCCCGCGTTGATGTCCGCATTGATCACCACATTGTTGGCGCCGATGTCCACCTGCTCGTAGTTCAGCGGTGTGGCCGGCAGGTTCACCGTGTTGAAGCCATGCAGGTTGAGGTAGCGCGCCCCGCCTTGGCGCTGGGTGTTCACACCGCCGCTGGTGGTGTAGTAGGCGCCCGTGTAGCGGGTTGGGTTGCTCGGGTCCACATAGGGGCCCAGGCTGCTCGGACTGAAGTTCACGCGCTGGCTGCCGCTCACGCCCGTCAGGCCCGAGCTCAGGTCCAGCACGCTGCTCTGGACCATCAGGCTGCTGGGCAGTGTGATGGTGCCGGCGTTGTTATTGTCCCCGCCCATGCCCACGCCGTTGCGCCCGACCTGGTTGAAACTGTAGCGATTCACGCCCAGCTGATCCTGGTACAGCCCCGCCCACAGCCTGAGCGTGAAGGCGTTGAACTTGCCCGCGGGGATGGTGCTGGCGTCGATATTGCGCGCAAACACCTGGTAGCTGCCCGCCCCCGTGATGTCCGTGAAATTGGGGAGCTTCACGTCTCTGAAGCCGGCCAGGTACAGCGAACTCGCCGTGGAGCTGCTGAGCGTTCCTCCCACCCCAATCAAGGTCTGCGCGGCATCAAAGTCCTTGCGCAACAAGGTGTTGCTGCTGTTCACCCCGCTGCGCAAATCAAAACTCGTGCCGGTGATGGTCTTGCCCGCACTGATGTCGATCTCGCCTTTAAGGTTCTGCCAGCCCGTGGGCGTGGTGGTGTTGCCCGCCAGGCTGCCCAGCGGGTTGCCCGCCGCATCGAAGCTGGCTGCCACCAAGCGCACCGATCCCGCGCTGTTGATATTTCCTTGTTGGTTGATCTGGTTGGAAAACACATCCACCGAACCGGCCCTGACATCGCTGCTGGTGGTCACGGTGTCAAAACCGTACAAGCGCAGCGCTCCGGCCGCGCTATTGCTCCAGGCCACATTGCTGCCCGCGATGCTGGTGCGCGCACCGGTGCCCGCGTTGGCGATACCCGAGCGCAGGTCCAGCACGCCGCTGTAGCCCAGCACCGAGCTGCCCAGGGTCAACGCGCCCTGCTTGTTGATCCAGTTGCCGTTGTTGTACTGCCCCAGCGTTGCCCCCGCCGTGCTCTCGAACATGCCGGCGTTGAGCGTCATGTCCGCGGCCGACAGGTTGGTGCCCACCGTGATGTTGCGAGCCTGGACCTCCAGTGTGCCGCTCGGGATGGTCACCGCCGCACTGCCCCCGCGCGCATTGCTCAGGCTCACGTCCTGGAAGCCGCGCAGCCGCACCCAGCCGCCTGGGTTAGCGCCGTTGTTCCAGTTCAGCTGGCTGTCGCTGAAGTTCACCCGCGCTCCGTTGGAGGTGTCCGTGCTGCCCGAGCTGGTGTAGCCCAGCCCAGAGTTCAGCGTCAGGGCGTAGTTGTAAGACAGCACCGCCGCCGGATCCAGGATCACCTGGCCCGTGCCCGTCATCCAACCATTGGCAGGCGTGCCGCCCTTGTAAGCCGCCTCGATGCTGGAGGCGGTGCCGCCACCAAAGTTCTTCATCACATACACATCACGGCCGGCCCGCGCGGTGATGCCGTCCTGGGCCGAGATGTTCTCGTTGATGCGAAGGTCGCGCGTTGCCGTGAGCGTGGTGCGATAGGTGTTGCTGATGCTGGCGTTGAGGATGATGTCCCGGTCGGCCGTCAGGGTCAGATTGCCCACGCTGCCGCTGCCAGAGCCTGCAAAACTGATCGGCGCGTTGAGCGTGATGTCGCCGTTGCCGGCGCCGGCTGTGCCGGTGTTGGTGGTGGTGATCACGACATTGCCGCTGGCTAGCGCGGTGTTGATCACGCCCACATCAATCTGGCTGGCCGCCGCTCCGCTGACCGGGGTGTAGCTGGTCGTCGGCGCGCTGGTGCTGGTGCCAATATTGCTGTTGCTGCCCGAGAAGTTGTCAATCACGATGTCGGCCGGGTCCAGCAGCCACAGCCCTGCCTCCACCTTGACCGCATCGGTCTTGAGCCAGTCGCCCGAGGTCTCAATGAAGCCGCCGCGGCTGCTCAGCTGCGAGCCCGACACGTCTGTGCGCTTGGCCAGCACCCCGGTCTGCAGGTCCCGGCCGATCACGATGTCCCCGCCCTTGTCGTCTTGCGTGCTGTTGGCCAGGATGCTTCCGTCCACCTTGATCAGCCCGCCGTCCGTCAGCAGGCTCACCTCTCCGCCCTGCCCTGCACTCGCATCGATCTTCCCCGACTGCAGCAGGCTCGCCACCGCCTGGTTCACCGCCTGTGCCCTCAGCAGCACCTGCCCGCCTTCGCTGACGATCACCCCTTCCTTGGCATTGCTCACTGCCATGTCCACCGCCGCCGGGCTCAGCGCCAGCCGGATCTTGCCCGTACCGCTCAGCGCGATGCTCACTTGCTCCGCCGCCGCCAGCACCGCCGCGCCGCCCCGCGTCGCAATCTCTCCAGCGTTCTCCACCTTGGCGCCCAGCAGCGCCACGTAGCCTCCGGCTTCGCTTTGCAGCCGTCCCTCGTTGCGCACCCCCGCCTGGCTGCCGTTGCGGCTGAAGTTCAGCCTCCCCGCCATGAAGTCCGCATCGCTGATCCCCAGCGTCGACGCCGTGAAGCTGCTCGCACTCACGCTGCCGTCCTTCCCGAACACCACCCCGTTCGGGTTCACCAGCACCACCTGTCCGTTGGCTTGCACTCGTCCCAGAATCTGCGACGCATCCGCACCCACCACACGGTTGAGCAGCATCGACTGCGCCGTCGGCTGATCAATCTTCACCAGCCCGCCGCTGCCCACGCTGAAGCTCTGCCAGTTCAGCACCGCTCGGTCGCTGCCCTGGACAATCTGCATCTGCCCCGGTGCCACCGTCTGCACCGTCGCCGCACCCTGCGCCAGCTGCGCTCCACTGGGCAGCGCCGGCGCCCCAGCCTGTGCCCAGGCCGCACTCGTCAGCGCCAGCCCCACCGCCACCGCGCCCACATAGCTCCACGCGCCAGACCCAGCGCCAGCCCCGATCCCAACGCCGCTACCACCCGCCCCGCTACCCGCCTTCCCCTGCGTCAGCGCGTGCTCTCCCACCGCCACCAAGGCACCCAGCCGGGTCGAAAAAACAGTCTTGAAGCAATGTGCGTTCATGAGCTCACACTCACCTTCACAGATGAAACTGGCCGATCTCAGATTTGGATCATTTTTATCATTTAAATCTTTTTCATGGGGATTCACGGTCTATTGCGTCGTGAAAAAAGACGCAAGCAATTGGCCAGCGCTGCACCAGTGGCCCGCTTAGCGTATGCGTGCAAGGCCTTAGGGCCTTGGAAGACGGGGCGGGCATTTCACATCCTGATCGCAGGCAGCCTTCGGACTGCAAGCCCAACGCAAGAAGGAACAGCGCTACCTGAACCGGCCCGGCGCGTGCACGCGTGCTGGGGACAAGACACACGCCCAGCAAGCAGGGACAGCAGTGCCGCAGCCCGGCTGACAGACCGTTGATTGCGGCGAAGGCGCAACAATGAAAAGTCGGCCCTGATGCTGGGCGAGGTCTCCCGACCCGCTCAGCGAAAGTCAATCGCGTACAGGCCGCTCATCGGCAAGCGGCAGCGCTTTAGCAGATGTCCCATCAGCAAGCCACAGACGCTAGAAAACGCCGGCCCGCCAGCACCGCTCAGGGCAGGCGCAGCAGCTCGAAGGGCCCGCGGCCGCTGGCCGCGGTGATCAGGCCCAGCACCCGGGCCGGCTCATTGCCACCGGCCACATCCAGCATCTCCCAGCTGAAGCGCCAGCCCCAGTTGCCGCCCAGCACGCCGGGCACATTCATGCGGTGCTCGCTGCCCAGACCCAGCACATCCTGCAGGGGGAAGACCGCCATGCTGGCCACCGAGTTGCAGCAGGCGCGGATCAGGGCCCAATGCACATCGTGCTCGCCGCAGGCCAAGTAGGAGCCGGCAAAGGCCCGCTCACGGGCGCTGGCGGCATTCCACCAGCCGCGGGCCGTGTCGTTGTCATGCGTGCCGGTGTAGGCCACGCTGGCGCGCGGCCACATATGCGGCAGAAACTCATGCGAGCCATCGCCGCCAAAGCCGAACTGCAGGATCTTCATGCCGGGAAAGCCGCAGGCATCACGCAGGGCATGCACATCCTCGGTGATGAAGCCCAGGTCCTCGGCCACGATGGGCAGGCGGCCCAGGGCCTGCTCGATGGCGTCGAACAAGGCCTTGCCCGGACCCGGCAGCCAGCGGCCGACCTTGGCATCCATGCGCTCGCCGGGGATCTCGTAATATCCCGCAAAGCCGCGGAAATGGTCGATGCGGAACACATCGGCCTGCACCAGGGCGCGGCGCACGCGCGCCGTCCACCAGGCATAGTTCTCGGCCGCCATGCGGTCCCAGCGGTAGAGCGGGTTGCCCCAGCGCTGGCCCTCGGCCGACATGGCATCGGGCGGCACGCCGGCCACCACCGTGGTGCGGAAGTGCTCGTCCAGATGGTAGAGCTCGGGGCGCGACCAGCAGTCCGCGCTGTCATGGGCCACGAAGATGGGCAGGTCGCCCATCAGGCGCACGCCGCGCTCATTGGCATAGGCCTTGAGCGCGCGGATCTGCACATCGAACTGCCACTGCACGAACTGCCAGAAGGCGATTTCGTCCGCATAGCTCTGGCGGGCGGCCTGCAGGGCCGCGGCCTCGCGCCGCGCCAGGGCCGGGCTCCACTCCCACCAGGGCTGGCCCTTGAGCGGCGAGCGGATGGCCATGAAGAGCGCATAGTCGGCCAGCCAGTCGGACTCGGCGTCGCACCAGGCAGCGAAGGCCTGGCGGTCGGCCGCGCTGGCGCGGGCCAAGAAGCCGGCCGCCGCCGCGCGCAGCTGCTGCTCGCGCCAGGGGCAGACGCGACCATAGTCCACCTTCAGGGCCTCGAAGTCCGGCAGCGCCGGCTGGCTCAGCCAGCCCTTCTCGATCAGGGGCTCCAGGGCCACCAGCCAGGGATTGCCGGCAAAGGCCGAGACGCCCTGGTAGGGGCTGTCGCCCGGGCCGATGGGCGTGGTGGGCAGCATCTGCCACAGGCCCTGGCCGGCGCTGGCCAGCCAGTCCACGAAACGGTAGGCCGCGGGGCCGAAGTCGCCGGCGCCATGCGGGCCGGGCAGCGAGGTCGGGTGCAGCAGCACGCCGGCGGTGCGTTGGTTCAGGTCCATGTCTTGACTCGTCTGGGGGTCGGGCGGAAGTTAGAGGGCACGCAGCAGCAAGAGGCTGCGCGCCGGCACACTCAGGGGCTGGCCCGGGCGCAGCGGGCCGGCCGGCAGCTCGCCGCTGCTGTCCAGCAGCAGGGTCCAAGGCCCCTGGGTCAGGGTGAAGATCAGGGTCTGCGGCTCGGGATTGAACATCAGGGCCAGATCTTGCGCCCGCCCGTCGGGGCAGCGCAGCTGGCCGGCAAAGCCCAGGTTCGCGCCATCATGCCAGTCGCGCACCTGCATTTCGGCGCCACCGGGGGTGAACCAGCGGATGCAGGCGTCGCCCGGCCCGCCCGGGGGCTCCACAAACCAGCGGCCGTGGTGCAGCAGGGCATGCTCGCGGCGCAGGCGCAGCAGCTCGCCCACATAGGCGCTCAGACCCGCGTCGGCCTGGGGCCAGTCCAGCCAGCCGGTGGGGTTGTCCTGGCAGTAGGCATTGTTGTTGCCGCCCTGGCTGTTGCCGATCTCGTCGCCCGCATTGAGCATGGGCGTGCCCTGGGCCAGCAGCAGGCTGGCCAGCATGGCGCGGCGCACGCGTTCGCGGGTGGCGCGCAGGGCCGGGTCCTCGCTGGGGCCTTCCACGCCGAAATTGGCGCAGAGCTCGCCGTCGCGGCCGTCGCGGTTGTCCTCGCCATTAGCGTGGTTGTGCTTGGCGGCATAGCTCACCACATCGCTCAGCGTGTAGCCGTCATGCACCGCGATGAAGTTGACCGAGGCGGTGGGGCGGCGCTGGGCATGATGAAACAGATCGCTGGAGCCGGTGAAGCGGCGCGCGAACTCGCCGCGCCCGATGGCGCGGCCGTCCGGCCCGCGGCCCAGCCAGAAGCCGCGCACCGCGTCGCGGAACTTGTCGTTCCACTCCAGGAAGCGCCCCGGAAAACGACCGACCTGGTAGCCATCGAAACCGGCGGCATCCCAGGGCTCGGCAATCAGGTGCACGCCGCTGAGCACCGGGTCCTGGCGCAGGGCGGTGAAGAAGGCGGCCTGCGGCTCATAGGCGCCACCGGCCACGCGGCCCAGCACCGGGGCGAGGTCGAAGCGAAAGCCGTCCACACCCATCTCCTGCACCCAAAAGCGCAGGGAATCGAGCACGAACTGGGTGACGCGGGGATGGGCCACATTCAGCGTGTTGCCGCAGCCGGTGAGGTTTTCGCTGCGGCTCTTGTCATCGGCCACCAGGCGGTACCAGCTGGCATTGTCCAGGCCGCGGAATGAAAGCGTGGGGCCGAACTCATTGCCCTCGGGCGTGTGGTTGTAGACCACGTCCAGCACCACCTCCAGGCCCTCGGCGTGCAGGGCCGCCACCATGGCGCGGAACTCGGCCGCCACCGCCGCGGGGTCCTCGCGGTGCGCGCGCCGGGCCAGGCGCGGGCTGGGCGCAAAGAAGCCCAGGGAGTTGTAGCCCCAGTAGTTGCGCAGGCCCTTGTCGGCCAGATGCGGCTCGTCAATGGCGTAGTGCACCGGCAGCAGGCTGAGCGTCGTCACGCCCAGGGCCTTGAAGTGCGCGATGGCGGCCGGATGGGCCAGGCCGGTATACGTGCCCTGAAATTCGGGTGGGATCTGCGGGTGCTGGCGCGAGAAGCCCTTCACATGCACCTCGTAGAGCACCACGGCCTCGGGCGCGACGCGCGGCGCGCTGGCGCGTGGTGAATCCGCCAGCGGCGCGGGCACGCGAGCCTTGAGCGCGTGCAGGGCGTTGTCGCGGGTGTCGAAGCTGCGCGCGCCCTCGGGATGGCCCAGCTCATAACCATGGTGCTCGGCCCGCCAGCCAAACTGGCCCACGATCTCGCGGGCATAGGGGTCCAGCAGCAGCTTGTGCGGATTGAAGCGGTGGCCCTGCTCCGGCGCGTAGGACCCATGGGCGCGCAGGCCGTAGACCAGGCCCGGCCCCACGCCGGGCAGGAAGCCGTGGAAGACGCCGTCATGCGGGCCGTGCAGGGCGTAGCGGCGCAGCTCGCGCTGGCCGCCGGCCTCGAAGAGGCAGAGCTCGATGCGCTCGGCGTGCTCGGAGAACACGGCGAAGTTCACGCCGCCGTCGCGCGCCAGGGCGCCAAAGGGCTCGTGGCGGCCGGGGGCCAGCAAGTCGGGCAAGGCAGGGGCGCTCATCTCAATCAGGCTTCAAGAACAGGGTCGCCAGGGGCGGCAGGCTCAGCGCGATGCTGCCATCGGCGCGGGTGGGCAGGCTGGCGCCCAGATTGCCCACCTGGCTGCCGCCATAGATCTCGGCATCGGTATTGAGCAGCTCGCGCCAGGCAGCAAAGCCGGCAGGCACCGGCAGGCGGTAGTCATGGCGCGGCACCGGGGTGAAGTTGCTCACCACCAGCACCACCCCGCCCTCGCCGTCAAAGCGGGCCCAGGCCAGCACCGAGTGCTCGCGGTCATCGGCCTGCAGCCAGGCGAAGCCGGCGGCCTCGCAGTCCAGGCGGTGCAGCGCGGGCTCGCGGCGGTAGAGCTGGTTGAGATCGCGCACCAGGCGCTGCATGCCGGCGTGGCGCGGCTGCTGCAGCAGGGCCCAGGGCAGCTCGGTCTCGAAATTCCACTCGCTGGGCTGGGCAAACTCCTGGCCCATGAAGAGCAGCTTCTTGCCCGGGTGGCCCCACATAAAGCCGTAGTAGGCCCGCAGGGTGGCGAACTGCTGCCAGGCGTCGCCCGGCATCTTGCCCAGCAGGGAGCCCTTGCCATGCACCACCTCGTCGTGCGAGAGCGGCAGCACAAAGTTCTCGTTGAAGGCGTAGACCAGGCCGAAGGTCAGCTTGTCGTGGTGCCAGCGGCGGTGGATGGGGTCCTCGCGCAGATAGGCCAGGGTGTCATTCATCCAGCCCATATTCCATTTGTAGTGGAAGCCCAGCCCGCCCGCATGCACCGGTGCGCTCACGCCGGGAAAGCTGCTGGACTCCTCGGCCAGGGTGATGGCCCCGGGCGCCTCGGCGCCCAGGCTGCGGTTGATGCGCTGCAGCAGGCTGATGGCTTCCAGGTTCTCGCGCCCACCCTGCACATTGGGCAGCCATTCGCCCGCGGGGCGCGAGTAGTCGCGGTAGAGCATGGAGGCCACGGCATCCACACGCAGACCGTCCACGCCCCAGCACTCGGCCCAGTAGAGCGCGCTGCCGGCCAGGAACTGGCGCACGCCGGGCTTGCCGAAATCGGGGATCAGGGTGTTCCAGTCGCGATGAAAGCCCTCGCGCGGATCGGCGTACTCATACAACGGGGTGCCGTCGAACTGCGCCAGGCCATGGGCATCGACCGGGAAGTGCGCCGGCACCCAGTCCAGCAGCAGGCCCAGGCCCCGGGCATGGCAGGCGGCCACAAAGCGCGCCAGGCCCTCGGGCGGGCCAAAGCGGGCGCTGGGCGCGTACAGCCCCAGGGTCTGGTAGCCCCAGGAGCCGTCGAAGGGGTATTCGGTGATGGGCAGCAGCTCGATGTGCGTGAAGCCCAGGTCGGCGGCATAGGCCGGCAGCTGCTCGGCCAGCTCGTCCCAGCTGGGGAAGCGTCCATCGGGCCGGCGCCAGGAGGCGGGATGCACCTCGTAGATGGCGATCGGCGCATCGCGCCGGTCGGCCGCGCGGCGGGCCGGGGCCAGGTCTTGCCGCGCCGGCAGCGGGCCGGGCACGATGGAGGCGCTGTCGGGCCGCAGCTGGGCGGCCCGGGCATAGGGGTCGGCCTTGAGCGGCAGCAGGCGGCCGTCGGGCCCCTCCAGCTCGTACTTGTAGAACTGGCCCGGCCGCGCATCGGGTACAAGCGCGGCCCAGAACTCAGCGCCCGCGGCGCCCGACGCGCCCTGGCGCTGCAGCGGGTGGCGCCGGCCGTCCCAGCCATTGAAATCGCCCACCACGCTGACACGGCGCGCGGCCGGCGCCCAGACCGCGAAGCGCACGCCCTGCCCCGGCAGCAGCTGGGCGCCCAGATGCTGCCAGGGGCGCGGGTGCTCGCCCCGCGCCAGCAGGGCGAGGTCGTCCGCGGCGAGCAACGTGGTCGGCATCAGCGCAAGCTTTGCACCGACCAGACCCGGTCCACGTATTCGGCGATGGTGCGGTCCGAGGAGAACCAGCCCATGCCGCCGATATTGCGCAGCGCGCGCTCGGCCCAGGCCTCGGGCTGGCGGAACAGCGCATCCACACGGGCCTGGGCGGCCAGGTAGTCGGCGAAATCGGCCATCAGCAGATAGGGGTCGCTGCCCAGCAGCTTGTCCACCAGGGCGCGGTAGCGGCCGGTGTCGCCGTTGGAGAAGTCGCCCTGGGCGATGGCATCGATCACGCGCTTGAGCTGCAGGTTCTCTTCCACATACAGACGCGGGTCGTAGCCCAGGGCCTTGATCTGGGCCACGGCCTCGGTGCGCAGACCGAAGACGAACATATTCTCCACGCCCATAGCCTCGGCCATCTCGATGTTCGCGCCGTCCCAGGTGCCGATGGTCAGGGCGCCGTTGAGCGCGAACTTCATATTGCCGGTGCCCGAAGCCTCGGTGCCGGCGGTGGAGATCTGCTCGCTGAGATCGGCCGCGGGAATGATGGTCTCGGCCAGGCTCACGCCGTAGTTGGGCAGGTAGGCCAGCTTGAGCTTGTCGCCCACGCGCGGGTCGCTGTTGACCACGCGGGCCACATCATGGGCGAGCTGGATGATGCTCTTGGCCATCTGGTAGGCCGAGGCCGCCTTGCCGGCAATCACCACGGTGCGCGGCGTCCAGTCGGCACCGGGGTTGGCCACGATGGCCTGGTAGCGCGCGATCACATGCAGGATGTTGAGCAGCTGGCGCTTGTACTCATGGATGCGCTTGATCTGCACATCGAAGAGGCTGTCCGGGCTCACCACCAGGCCCAGCTCGCGGCGGATGAGCGCGGCCAGCTTTTCCTTGTTGGCGCGCTTCACGGCCTGCAGCTCACGGCCCAGGCCCACATCGGCGGCCAGGGGCTTGAGCTGGGCCAGCTGGCCCAGGTCCTGGCGCCAGCCGCGGCCGATGCGCGCATCGATCAGGGCCGACAGGGCCGGGTTGGCCTGCTGCAGCCAGCGGCGCGGCGTCACGCCATTGGTGACGTTGTGGAAGCGCTCGGGGAAGAGCCGGGCGTAGTCGGCAAAGATGGTCTGCACCATCAGCTCGGAATGCAGGGCGGCCACGCCGTTGACGCGGTGCGAGGCCACGATAGACAGCGCGGCCATGCGCACGCGGCGCTCGCCCCCGTAGGCGCCACCCTCATCGATCAGGGACACGCGGGCGATCAGGCCCTCATCGCCCGGGAAGCGCTGGCGCACCTCGGCCAGGAAGCGGTGGTTGATCTCATAGATGATGTCCAGATGCCGCGGCAGCAGGGCCTCGAACATCCGCACCGGCCAGGTCTCCAGGGCCTCGGGCATCAGGGTGTGGTTGGTGTAGGAGATGGCCTGGCGGGTGATGGCCCAGGCCTCGTCCCAGCCCAGGCCCTGCTCGTCCATCAGCAGGCGCATCAGCTCGGCCGGCGCCAGGGCGGGATGGGTGTCGTTGAGGTGGATGGCATTGCGCCGGCCCAGGCTGCGCAGCTCGCCGCCCTCGCGCAGATGGCGCTGGATCAGGTCCTGCAGCGAAGCGCTGACCAGGAAGGCCTCCTGCTTGAGGCGCAGCTCGCGGCCGGCCTCGGTGCTGTCGTCCGGGTAGAGCACCCAGTTCAGCGCATCGGCGGCCACGCGGTGCTTGGCAGCGGCGGCATAGTCGCCCTGGCAGAAGGCCTTGAAGTCGATGGGCGCCTCGGCCGCAGCATGCCACTGGCGCAGGGTGGAGACGCGCTCGCTGTGGTGGGCGGGCACGATGAAGTCATAGGCCTCGGCCACCAGGGTCTCGGCCGGCAGCCAGCGGCGGGCACCGCCCTCCTCGACCTGCACGCGGCCACCGAAGCCCACGGGGTAGCGCAGCTCGGGGCGGTGGATCTCCCAGGGGTTGCCGGCGCGCAGCCAGTCGTCCGGAGACTCGACCTGGCGGCCGCCCTGGATGCCCTGGGCAAACATGCCGTACTGGTAGCGCAAGCCGTAGCCGAAGGACGGCAGCCCCAGCTCCGCGAAGGAGTCCAGGAAGCAGGCCGCCAGGCGACCCAGGCCACCATTGCCCAGGGCGGCATCGGGCTCGCGCTCCAGCACATCGGACAGCGATTGACCCTGGGCCAGCAGCGCGGCACGCAGCGGCGCATCCAGCTGCAGGGCCGCCAGGGCATTGGCCAGGGCGCGGCCCATCAGGAATTCCATCGAGAGATAGTGCACCCGGCGCACCGCTGCGGCCTCGCCACGCGCGGCGTCGGCCTGCTGGGTGACGGCCCAGCGCCGGGCCAGCTGCTCACGGCAGGCGCTGGCGGCGGCGCGCATCAGGCTGTCGCGGTCCGGGCCGCCCGGCAGGCCGCGTTGGGCCAGCTCGCGCTCCAGGGCGGTGGCAAAGGCCTGGGCGGCAAGATCGGCGGCGTCGGAGGCAGGCTTCTTGGACATGGCGTTGCGGGTGGCGAGCGTGTTGTTCATCGGGTGTTCAGCAATGCAGGCCCGGCAGCGCGGGGCAAGAATCGGTAGACGGGCGGGAAGGCGGCGGGAGTCCGCCTTGGATTCCAGTATCCCCCAAGCCCGATGATTTGTGTAGTTTGACTACATCGGGTTATCCCCAGAAGCAGTCTAAGCCTTTGATTTTATGTGTAAACACTCGGGTCCATCAGGGTTGATTCCGTTGTAGAACTACATGTCAGCCTGTATATTCTCTACAAACACGGTACAGGCCCCGGCCGCGGCCCGCGGTCGCGCGCAGCCCCCTGCATCGATTCCCCCTACAACGGAGACAGGCCTCGCCCACGCGGTGCGCGGCCCGGAGGTAGCCCTGTGGCAGACGTGAAGCTGCAATCGGTGGTCAAGGCCTATGGCGAGACCAAGATCCTGCACGGCATCGACCTGGAGATTCGCGACGGCGAGTTCATGGTCTTCGTCGGCCCCTCAGGCTGCGGCAAGAGCACCCTGCTGCGCAGCATTGCCGGCCTGGAAGACATCACCGGCGGCGAGCTGCGCATCGGCGGCCGCCTGGTCAATGATGTGCCGCCGGCCGAGCGCGGCATCGCCATGGTGTTCCAGAGCTATGCGCTCTACCCGCACATGAATCTCTACGAGAACATGGCCTTCGGCCTGGAGCTGGCGCGGGTGCCCAAGGCCGAGATCGAGCGCGCCGTGCGCCATGCCGCCAAGATCCTGCACATCGAGCATCTGCTGGACCGCAAGCCCAAGGACCTGAGCGGCGGCCAGCGCCAGCGTGTGGCCATCGGCCGCGCCATCGTGCGCAAGCCCGAGGTTTTTCTCTTCGACGAGCCCCTGTCCAATCTGGACGCGGCCCTGCGCGTGCGCATGCGCTATGAGTTCGCCAAGCTGCACGAAGAGCTCAAGACCACCATGGTCTACGTGACCCACGACCAGGTGGAGGCCATGACCCTGGCCGACCGCATCGTGGTGCTGAGCGCGGGCCGCATCGAGCAGGTGGGCACGCCGCTGGAACTCTACGAGCATCCGGACAATCTCTTCGTGGCCGGCTTCATCGGCAGCCCCAAGATGAACTTCCTGCCCGCCACCCTGGTGAGCGCCGCGCCGGGCGAGGCCCTGCTGCGCCTGGCCGGCGGCCAGACCATGCGCGCCCTGGTGGACGCCACGCGCGCCCAGCCCGGCGACCTGCTGACCCTGGGCGTGCGCCCCGAGCACCTTCGCCTGGGCGGCAGCGAGAACCTCTTGCCCAGCACCGTGGCCTTTGTCGAGTCCCTGGGCGGCACCACCTTTGCCTACTGCCCTTACCCCGGTCTGGACGAGCCCCTGACCTGCCAGTTCGAGGGCCGCAACGGCCATGACCGCCTGCGCAGCGGCGACCAGCTGGAGCTACAGCTGCCGCCCGAGGCGCTCTACCTCTTCGACGCCCAGGGCCGCGCCTTCCGCCGCCAGGCCGCGCCGGAGCTCGCAGCATGAAGCGCCGCGCCGCACGCGGCCTGATCGCCGCGGCTTTGCTGAGCGCCGCCCTGGGGGCGGCGGCCCAGACCGCGCCGCGCCTGCTGGTCTGGATCAATGGCGACAAGGCCTACAACGGCCTGCAGCAGGTGGGCAATGCCTTCGAGCAGCGCTCGGGCGTCAAGGTGGTGGTGGAGCATCCGGTGGACGCCACCGACAAGTTCCAGCAGGCCGCCGGCGCCGGCAAGGGGCCGGACATCTTTTGCTGGCCGCATGACCGCGTGGGCGAATGGGCCAAGGCCGGCCTGCTCAGCCCCATCCGCCCCGGCCCCGCCCTGCGCGCGGAGATCGAGGACGCCGCCTGGCAGGCCTTCCGCTACCGCGGCCGGCTCTGGGGCTATCCCCTGGCCATCGAGACCACGGGCCTGATCTACAACAAGGCCCTGGTGCCCAAGCCGCCCGCCAGCTTCGAGGAGCTGATCGCGCTGGACCGCCAGCTGCAACGCAAGGGCAAGCGCGCCATCCTCTGGGACTACAACAAGAGCTTCTTCAGCTGGCCCCTACTGGCCGGCGCGGGCGGCGAGATCTTCGGCCGCACGCCGGACGGCGAGTACGACCCCGCCCAGGTGGGCGTCAACAATGCCGGCGCCCTGGCAGGCGGCCGCATGATCGAGCGCCTGATCAAGGACGGCCATATGCCACGCGGCGCCCGCTATGCCGAGATGGAATCCGCCTTCGCCCGTGGCGAGGTGGCCATGATGATCTCCGGCGCCTGGGCCTGGGACAACGCGCGCCGCGCCAAGATCGACTTTGGCGTGGCGCCCATCCCCGCCGTCGTGCCCGGCAAGCCCAGCAAACCTTTTGTGGGCGTGCTGGGCTGCATGATCGCCGCGCCCTCCAAGCTCAAGGACGTGGCGCGTGAGTTCCTGGAGCAGCATCTGCTGCGGCCCGAGGCGCTCAAGCTGCTGGATGCCGACGTGCCCCTGGGCGTGCCGGCCAACAAGGCCTTCTACGCCGAGCTGGCCGCCAACCCGCTGATCAAGGCCAGCATGGAGAACGCCCGCGCCGGCCAGCCCATTCCGAATGTGCCCGAGGTGGGCCGTTTCTGGACCGCCATGGACGCGGCCCTGGAGGCCATCACCAACGGTCTGCAAAGCCCCCAGGACGCGCTGAACGGCGCGGCCGCCCGCATGCAGCTCAAGCCATGAACGCCACCACCGCCTTCTCTGCCCAGCCGGCCGGCTCGCCCCTGGCCCGGGCCTACACGGTGCAGCCCCCGGGTCGGGCCCAGCGCCTGCTCCAGGCCCTGTACTGGCCGCTGGTGGGCCTGCTGATGCTGGCCGCGCTCTATCTGGTGATGCGCCTGTACCTGGCCGGCCAGACGGCCTGGGGCCTGGGCGCCCTGACCCTGTTTGCCGCCGGCTTCTACATCTACCTCTCAAAGGCCGCCCTGGCCTGGCGCTACCTCTTCCCCGGGGTGGCGGGCATGCTGATCTTCATCGCCTTCCCCCTGCTCTACACCACGCAGATCGGCTTCACCAACTACTCCTCGGCCCATCTGCTGAGCCAGGAGCGCGTGCGCGCCTATCTGCTGGAACAGCATGATGTGGTGGAGGAGCGCGTGCTGGGCTACAGCCTGCACGCCGTGGGCGGGGGCGAGTACCGCCTGGCCCTGGGTCCGCGCGAGGGCGGTGCGCCGCAGTGGGTGAGCCCGCCCCTGGCCCTGCGCGGCCAGACCACGCCGCAGGCGCTGCTGCCGGCCGGTGGCATCAGCCTCGGCGAGGCCCTGCCGCTGCGCGAGTTGATCCGCCACCGCGAGGCCCTGCAGCGCCTGGAATTGCGCCTGCCCGGCGAGAGCTCGCCGGAGCTGGCCAGCCTGCGCTATCTGGGCCTGCGCGAGTTCGGCCCGCTGCGAGCGCATTACGAGGCCCTGGCCGATGGCGGCCTCAAGCGCCTGAGCGACGGCCAGGTCTTCCAGCCCGATGCGCAGAGCGGCTTCTTCAGCGCCGCCGCCAGTGGCGAAACCCTGCAGCCGGGCTACAAGGTCTCGGTGGGCTGGCGCAACTACGCCCGCATGGTGTTGGACGCCGAGTTCCGCGGCCCCTTCCTGTCCATCTTCAGCTGGACCGTGATCTTCTCGGCCCTGACCGTGGCCTTCGCCACCGCCATCGGCATGCTGCTGGCCGTGCTGCTCAACTGGGAAGACCTGCGCTGGCGCAACACCTACCGCACCCTGCTCTTCCTGCCCTATGCAGTGCCGGGCTTCATTTCCATCCTGGTGTTCAAGGGCCTGTTCAACCAGAACTTCGGCGAGATCAACGCCATCCTGGATGCGCTCTTCGGCGTGAAGCCGGCCTGGTTTGCCGACCCGCTGCTGGCCAAGACCATGCTGCTGATCGTCAACGTCTGGCTGGGCTACCCCTACATCATGATTCTGTGCGCCGGCCTGCTGAAGTCCATTCCGGCGGATCTCTACGAGGCCTCGGCGATTGCCGGCGCCGGGCCGCTGACAAATTTCCGCCGGATCACAGCGCCCCTGATCATCAAGCCGCTGGCGCCGCTGCTGGTCTCGGCCTTCGCCTTCAACTTCAACAACTTCGTGCTGATCGCCCTGCTCACCGACGGGCGGCCGGACTATCTGTCCACCAAGATCCCGGCCGGCCAGACCGACATCCTGGTGAGCTACACCTACCGCATCGCCTTCCGCGACTCGGGCTCGGACTTCGGCCTGGCGGCCGCGATCTCGACCCTGATCTTCATCCTGGTGGCCGCGATGTCCCTGATCAATCTGCGCCTGATGAAAAAGGGAGGGCATTGAAATGGCCATCGTCCGAGGCAAGCAGGCCCGCTGGCGCGTGTTCGCCGCCCATGCCCTGCTCTGGGTGTTTCTCGCCATCACCCTCTTCCCCCTGCTGGCCGTGCTGTCCATCTCGCTGCGCCCGGGCAATTTCGCCACCGGCAGCCTGATCCCCACCGAGATCAGCCTGGAGCACTGGAAGCTGGCCCTGGGCATCCCCTACCAGGGGCCGGACGGCGCCCTGGTGCAGCCGCCCTTCCCGGTGCTGACCTGGCTGTGGAACTCCATCAAGGTGGCCACGCTCTCGGCCCTGGCCATCGTGGGCATCTCCACCACCGCGGCCTATGCCTTCGCGCGCCTGCGTTTCCCGTTCAAGGGCGGCATCCTCAACAGCATGCTGCTGCTGCAGATGTTCCCGCCGGTGCTGGCCCTGGTGGCCATCTACGCCATCTTCGAAACCCTGGGCAGCTTTGTGCCCGCCCTGGGCCTGGAGACGCATGCGGGCCTGGTGGTGGCCTATCTGGGCGGCGTGGCCACCCATGTGTGGACCATCAAGGGCTATTTCGAGACCATTCCGGTGGAGATCGAGGAAAACGCCAAGGTGGACGGCGCCTCGCACTGGCAGGCCTTCCGCCGCGTGCTGCTGCCCATGGCCGTGCCCATCCTGATGGTGGTCTTTGTGCTGGCCTTCATCGGCACCATCATCGAGTACCCGGTGGCCTCGGTGCTGCTGCGCGAGGAGTCCAACCTGACCCTGGCCGTGGGTTCCAAGTACTTTTTGCATGACCAGCGCTTCCTCTGGGGCGACTTTGCCGCGGCCGCCGTGCTCTCGGGCCTGCCCATCACCCTGGTCTTTCTGCTGGCCCAGCGCTGGATCGTCTCCGGCCTGACCGCGGGCGGGGTCAAGGGCTGATGACACAGCTCGCACTGCCCCAGCGCCCGCTGGGGCGCAGCGGACTCCAGGTGTCGGCCCTGGGCTTTGGTGCCATGCATCTGCAGGACGCCCGGCTGAGCGAAGCCGAGGCCGGCCGCCTGCTCAACCAGGTGCTGGACCTGGGCATCAGCCTGATCGACACCGCCCGCAGCTACGGACTCTCGGAGGAGCGCATTGGCCGCCATCTGGCCCATAGACGCGACGAATTCCTGCTCTCCACCAAGCTGGGCTATGGCGTGGAAGGCGTGGCCGACTGGAGCTACGCGTGCATCGTGCAGGGCGTGGAGCGCGCTCTGCGCCTGATGCGCTGCGAGTGGCTGGACATCGCCCATCTGCACTCCTGCCCCCTGCCCCTGCTGCAGCGCGCCGAGCTCACGCGCGCCCTGCTGGACTGCCAGCGCGCCGGCAAGCTGCGTGTGGCGGCCTACTCCGGAGACAACGCCGAGCTGGCCCACGCCCTGGCCTGCGGCGACTTCGGCAGCGTGCAGACCTCGCTGAGCCTGTGCGACCAGATCAATCTGAGCGGGGCGCTGCAACGGGCCGAGCAAGCCGGCATCGGCCTCATCGTCAAGCGGCCCGTGGCGGGCGCGATCTGGCACCGGCCGCAGCGCCCGGGTGATCATGCCGAGGGCCAGTACTGGGACCGCTGGCAAGCCCTGGCCCTGCCCGACACCCTGCTGGAAGAGGCCGGGGAGCGCGACTGGACCGCGCTGGCCCTGCGCTTTGCGGCCCATGCGCCGGGTGTGTCCAGCGCGCTGACCGGCACGGCAAAACTGGCGCATCTGCAGGCCAATCTGGCCGCCGTGCAACGCGGCCCCTTGCCCGAGGCGGTACTGAGGCGTCTGCGCCGCGACTTCCGCCCGGACTGGACCGGACTGATCTGAACGCCTAGGCCCGCGCCTCCAAACCCGGGTTTGCCCGGCACAAACCGGGCTGAGCCGCGGCCTAGACTGCGCGGCACCATGCTGAACCCCATCATCTACGCGGTCCCGGTCTTCCTGCTCCTGATGGCGTTGGAGTTCTGGTGGAGCCGCCGCCGCGGCCTGCAGGTCTATCGTGCGGCCGATACCGTGTCCAGCCTGTCCCTGGGCATCGTCAGCCAGCTGGTGGCGGTGTTCACCTCACTGCTGATGCTGGGCATCTACAGCGCGGTGTGGCAACACGCCGCCCTGCTGCCCGAGTGGTCGCTCAGCTCGCCCTGGGCCTGGGCCGGCGCTCTGCTGCTCTACGACTTTCTCTACTACTGGAAGCACCGCCTCGGCCACGAGGTGGCCGTGCTCTGGGCCGCGCATGTGGTGCACCACAGCAGCGAGGAATACAACCTCAGCACCGCGCTGCGCCAGACCGGCAGCGACTTTCTGCTGGGCTGGATCTTCTACCTGCCCCTGGCCCTGCTGGGCGTGCCGCCCCTGATGTTCGTGGTGGTGGGCCTGATCGATCTGCTCTACCAGTTCTGGGTCCACACCCGTCTGGTGGGCAAGCTGGGCTGGTTTGACCGCGTCTTCGTCTCGCCCTCCAACCACCGCGTGCACCATGGCCAGAACGACTACTGCCTGGATCGCAACTACGGCGGCATCCTGATCCTCTGGGACCGGCTGTTCGGCACCTTTGTGGAGGAGCGCGAGGACGAGCCCATCGTCTATGGCGTGCTGGGCCAGCTCAAGGCCTGGAATGCCTGGACCGCCAACACCCGAACCTATGCTGATCTCTGGCGCGACGCCCGCCTGGCCGACAACTGGGGCGACCGCCTGCGCATCTGGTTCAAGCCACCGGCCTGGCGTCCCGCCGCGGCCCTGCGGGCTTGCCCCAAGCCCCTGCCAGACCTGAGTCGTTTCGAACGCTACGCTCCCGCGCTGCCCGCCGGCCTGGCCGGCTACGGCCTGCTGCAACTGGCCCTGCTGCTGGTGCTGGGCGTGTATTTCCTGGCCGTGGAACCCGGGATGGGACGCGTTCAGGCCCTGGCGGCCGCGCTGGGCCTGGGCCTGAATCTGGTGATGCTGGGCCGGCTGCTGGAGCAGCCTGCGGGGCGGCTGGGGCAGGAGGCCATGCGCCAGGTCGGCCTGGGCGGGCTGGCGCTGATCCAGTTACTGGGCAGCACGCCGCCAGCGCAGGCACTGGTCCTGCTGCTGTGGCTGTGCGTGCTCGTGAATGCACTGGCCGGCCTGGCCTGGATGGCACGCCTGCGGCGTGCCCCCCGCGCGGCGCCCGGCTGAGGCGGGGGAGCGCTGCGGCTCCCTTAGGCTCAGTGCAGCGAACGCGCGGTCTTGCGCGACTTGCCGGAGGCGGTCAGGGCCTTGGCCCCGGTCTTCTTCTTGCCTTTCTGGGCGGCGCTCGCCTTCGTGGCCTTCTTCTTGCCAGCCTTGCCCTTGGCCGCGGCGACGGACTTCTTCTTGGTCGACTTCGCCTTGGCCTGCGGGGTCCCGGTCGGGATCACACGCCCTTGGGCGGTCTCGGTCCAGGCCGAGCCAGCGCCGGGAGCCTGGGCTTGGGCCAGCGGGGCCCCGAGGGTGAACAGGCCCACCAGGGCCAGCAAGGGCAGCGTCTTCTTCATCTTGATGTGTGTGAGTCGGTGAGGACGGGCCGATTCTAGGCGTACGCCTGGGTCGGACATGGGCTGGCAGCAAGGCGGGCGCGTCGCCCGTATTCGAGCCCGCTCCTCAGTCGAAACGGCCCTCGCGCAGCCATTTGGTCGCCACCCATTTCTCACCGGCCAGCACGGGCGAGCCACCGTGCAGGCTGCGCGTCATGGGATGCGGGCGGTCATAGGCGAAGAAGACCGCATTGCCCTTCACCGGCGCCACCTCCAGACCCACATCCGGGAAGATGGTGCCGCCGCCACCCTCGGGGGTATTCAGGTACATGACCAGGGTGCCGACGCGCTGGCCGCCGCGCTGCAGGATGGCGGGCGTGCTGGCGTGGCGCGGGTCGAAATAGTCGTAATGCGGCAGGTACTCGGCCCCGGGGCGGTAGCGCAGCACCTGCAAGCCCTCGCCGTTCTCCACCGGCCAGTTCACCAGGGCCGCAATGCGGGCCTCGATGCGCTTGCAGATCTCGTTCTCACCACGCTCGAAGAACATGCCCTCGCTGGTGCGAGCCGCATTGACCTCGCTGCCGTCGCTGGCGGCGGCCACGGTTTCCGAACGTGCCAGCCGGCCGGCAGCCGCCGTGCGCAGCAGATCACATTCCTGATCGCTGAGCAGATGGCCGAACAGCACCAGCTGCGGATTCTTCAGGGTGAGCAGCACCTTGATCTCATGCCCGTCCACCACCAGGCTGGACGGGGCGCCGGCCAGATCCGGCAACGGCACGCGCGAGGGCGGTGGCAGGCTGTTGGCGCTGGCGTGCTGGTGCAGATAGCCTTCCAGGGTCTGCTCCAGGGCCTGGATGGCGACGGCCTCTTCCCAGCCGCTGCTCATCATGGCCTTGAGCACCTGCTCCGGACCGACACCCGCTCGGGCCTGTTCAACAATCCACTGACGCAGCTCGGGCGTGATGGTCTGTGCAGCATTCATGAGCCGCGATTCTGCAACAAGCCGGGGTGATCTCAGTCGACCAGACGGCGCCGGAACAGCAGGCGCTCAGGCGTGGAGAGCTCGGCCTGATAGGCATAGCCCTCGACATTGAAGCCGCACAGGCCCTCGGGGGTGTCGATGCGCTTCTCGATGCAGTAGCGCGCCATCAAGCCGCGGGCGCGCTTGGCGAAGAAGCTGATGATCTTGTACTGGCCGTTCTTCCAGTCCTCGAACTGGCACTCGATCACGCGCGGCTGCAGCAGCTTGCGGTCGGCAGCGCGGAAATACTCCTGCGAGGCCAGGTTCACGATGACGGGTACCTGGCTGGCCGCAACGCGACGGTTCAGGTGCTCGGCCAGGCTGTCGCCCCAGAACTCGTAGAGGTTCTTGCCCCGTGCGGTGGCCAGTCGCGTGCCCATCTCCAGGCGATAGGGCTGCATGCGATCCAGCGGCCGCAAGACCCCGTACAGACCCGAGAGAATGGCCACATGCTCCTGGGCCCACTGCAGCTGCGCCAGGCTCAGGCTGTGGGCCTGCAAGCCCTCGTACACATCGCCATTGAAGGCCAGCACCGCCGGCCGGCTGTTGGCCTCGGTGAAGCGCGGCTCCCAGGCCCGGTAACGCTCCACATTGAGGGTGGACAGGGCTTCGGAGAGTTCCATCAGGGCCGAGATATCGGCCACGCTCTTGTGGCGCAGCACCTCGATCAAGGTGCTGGATTGGGACAGGAACTGAGGTTCGGTGGCCAGCGCCGCCAGCGCGGGCGGCACGGGGGTTTCATAGTCCAGCGACTTGGCGGGCGAGAGCAGATAAAGCATGGCCGGCATTGTGCCGCGCCCTCACCCAGCCCGCGCTGATCAGGTCTTGCTGCGCCAGCATCATGGCGATCCCGGGGGTGACGAAGCTGTCGCTGGCGGCCAGGCCGGCCGCAGCCCCGGACAGCCCTCGCAGTCGCACCGCAGCAAAAAAAAGAGCCGGCCACCGCGGTAAAGCGGCGCCGGCGTGGCTCATTGACTTGAATCGCTTCAGGCCGTCAGCCCAAGACTCAGGGAGTCCTCACACAATCGTTTCAGCTCTGGCGGCTGATCA
Organism: Roseateles asaccharophilus; assembly: GCF_004362405.1. Taxonomy (GTDB): domain Bacteria; phylum Pseudomonadota; class Gammaproteobacteria; order Burkholderiales; family Burkholderiaceae_C; genus Kinneretia; species Kinneretia asaccharophila. The sequence goes on along the minus strand of NZ_SNXE01000008.1, from coordinate 124,652 downwards.
CTCGTTGCTGCTGCCGAAGCCAAACAGGCTCAGCAGTGCAGAGAACAGGTTGAAGATCGAGACGAACAGGCCCACCGTCGCCAGGATGTAGTTGGTTTCACCGCCGTGCACGATGCGGCTGGTCTCCATCAGGATCAGGCCGCTGGACAGCAGCACCACCAGGCCGGACACCGCCAGTGCCAGGGCGGGTAGCTGGAAGAACATGGCGGCCAGACCCATCAGCAGCGCCACCACCATGCCGGCAAACAGAAAGCCGCCCATGAAGCTGAAGTCACGCTTGCTCGTCAGCACCCAAGCCGACAGGGCAAAGAAGGTGGCTGCCGTGGTACCCAGAGCCAGGGTGACGATCTGGCCACCACCGCTCATGCCCAGGTAATGGTTGACGATGGGGCCCAGGGTGTAGCCCATGAAGCCGGTCAGGCCAAAGACCGCGAGCAAACCCCAGCCGCTGTTGGCCAGCTTGTAGGTCAGGAACAGCAGGCCGAAATAGCCGCCCAGGGTCAGCAGGATGCCGGGGCGCGGCAGTCCCAGGGCGGCGCTGCCGCCCGCCACCGCGGCGGCCCACAGCAGGGTCATGCCCAGCAGTGCATAGGTGTTGCGCAGCACGCGGTGGCTGGCCAGAAGTCCTTCGCGACGCCCGGCAGCCTGCTGCTGCGGCAGCACCGCGACACCGAGCTCGGAGGGTTGACGCGAGGTATTCATGCTGAAGTCCTTTCTAGACAACGCGTCGATGAGGCATCGACAGGCTGAAATTTAGACTCGGCGATACTTCGCGTAAATTCGATTTTTCAAGCCGTATATTTCGATTTATACGAATCTTCAAGACACCCGATCATGAACTTCAAGCATCTGCAGTACTTCTGGGTCACGGCCAAGGCGGGCGGCATCGTGCGCGCGGGTGAGCAACTCAACACCACCCCGCAAACACTCTCCAGCCAGATCAAGCTGCTCGAGGAGCGGCTGGGGCGCAAGCTCTTTCGCAAGGCCGGCCGCCGGTTGGAGCTCACCGACGAGGGCCGGCTTGCCCTCAGCTACGCCGACCAGATCTTTGCCCTGGGCCAGGATCTGGAGTCGCGGCTGCGCCAGGCGCGTCAGGGACGGCGCCAGCTGGAGCTGAAGGTGGGCGTGGCGGACTCGGTCTCCAAACAGGTGGCCTACCGCCTGCTGGAACCGGCCCTCAATGTGGAGGAGGACCTCCACCTGTCCTGCCACGAAGGCAAGTTCCAGGATTTGCTGGGCCAGCTGGCGGTGCACAAGCTGGATCTGGTGCTGGCCGACGAGCCCCTGCCCCACAAGGTCAGCGTCAAGGCCTTCAATCACGCCCTGGGCTCAAGCCCGCTGAGCTTCTTTGCCGCGCCCTCGCTGCGCAAAAAGCTCAAGGGCCGATTCCCCGATTGCCTGAACGACGCGCCCATGCTGATCCAGGGCCAGGCCGCAGCGGTGCGCCCCCTGCTCGAGGCCTGGCTGACCCGACACGAGCTGCACCCCCATGTGCTGGCGGAGTTCGACGACGGGGCGCTTATGAATGCCTTTGGCCGTCAGGGCCGGGGCGTGTTCACGGCCCCCACGGTGCTGGAGCAGGAGACCTGCGCGCAGTACGGGGTCGAGCTGCTGGGGCGCAGCGATGAGCTGGTGCAGGAGTTCTATGCCATCTCGGTGGAGCGCCGGCTCACCCATCCGGGCGTGGTCGCCATCACCGAGGCCGCCCGCGGCAGGCTCTTCGGAAAGTAAAACACCCCGTCGCAGGGCTGCTGCGGCGGGGTGTGCAAGAGGAGACGGTGCGGCTTACTTGGCCAGCAGCTGGTTCACCGCCGCCACGTCTTCGGCCCGCAGCTGGCCCGAAGCCTGGCGCAGGCGCAAGCCGGTCAGCACCGTGTCATAGCGAGCCTTGGCCAGATCGCGCTGGGTGCTGTAGAGCTGGTTCTGGGCATTGAGCACATCCAGATTCACGCGCACGCCGACCTTGTAGCCCAGCTGCGTGGCCTCCAGGGCCAGCTTGCTGGAAGCCTCGGCCGCCTCATAGGCCTTGACCTGGGCCTGCAGGGACTGCACCCCCAGGAAGGCGCGGCGCGTGCCCTCCGCCACCGAGCGGCGGGCGAAGTCCAAATCGTTGCGCGCCTTCTCCTCCAGGGAGAGCGTCTCCTTGATGCGGTTCTGGTTGTAGCCGCCGGTGTAGAGCGGCAGATTCATCTGCACACCCACGGTTGCAGCCGTGGTGGTGCCCGGGAGCTGGGCCCCGGAGCCACGGGCATCCGATACGCCCAGGCTGCCGGTCATGTCCACGGTCACGCCATTGGCGGCGCGGGCCTTGCCGGTTTCCAGCTGCGCCACCTCCAGACCCAGACGTGCCTTGCGCACCAGCGGGTGCAACTCGTCGGCCTGGTTCACCCAGGGCTCCACATTCAGGGGCGCTACCGCCGGCAGGGCGACGGGCAGCGCCAGGGGCTTGGGCTCGACGCCGTTGCGGCCCACGATCTGGTCCAGGGTGACGCGCTTGACGCGCAGATCGTTCTCGGCCGCCAACTCCTGGGCGGTGCTCAGGTCGAAACGTGCCTGGGCCTCGCGGGTGTCGGTGATGGTGGCGGTGCCCACCTCGAAATTGCGCTTGGCCGAAGCCAGCTGCTCGGCATTGGCCGCCTTGTTAGCCCGCGTGGCGGCCAGCACGTCGCGCGCCGCCAGCACATCGAAATAGGCCTGGGACACGCGCACGATCAGGTCCTGCTCGGCGGCCTCCAGATCGGCCTGGCTGACCCCCAGGGCGCGACGTGCCTGTTCGATGCTCAGGGCGTTGGCACGGTTGTAGAGCGCGTACTTGGCGTTCAACCCGGTCTGCCAGGTGGTGGTGCCCACACGGTCACCGCTGACCTGCACCGTCTGACCGTTGACCGTGGCGAAACGGCTCGGCGGATCGGCCTGCTGGTGCGTGCCGCTCAAACCCAGACCCAGGGTCGGGCGCGCCAGGGCATTGGCCTGCTCCGCACGGTGCTGGGCCGACTCGGCTTGCGCACGCGCCGCCAAATAGGAGGCGTCGAAAGCGCGAGCCGCCTCGTACAACTCCTGCAGACTCTGCGCCTGCGCCGCCGCGCCCGCGAGCAGCAAGCCCAGGGCCAAGGGAAGACGGGCCAGGCGCCCACAGGCGCTTGCGGCTCGAATCATGGGGGTCTTCGTCTTCTTGTGATCGGCGAGCATGTGTCTTCCTTGCTAGGGCGAATTCGTGAACGGGGCGCTGTCAGTAACGCGGCACTGCGGGGTCGACCTCCACCGACCAAGCCTCAATGCCGCCGGCGAGGTTATAGACGTTTTCGAAGCCCTGGCGCTCCAAAAATGCGACGACCTGCAGACTTCGCATCCCGTGGTGGCAATAAACCACGATGGACTGCGAGGGGTCCAGCTCTGCCAGACGCTCCGGAACCTGCCCCATGGGCATGAGGCACTGCGGCCCCGCCGTGGCAATACGAGCGAGCCCGGCCTCCCAGGGCTCACGCACATCCAGCAGCAAGGGGGGCTGCGCCGAGTTGAGCAGCCCGACAGCCTCCCCGACCGGCAGTTGGCGCGGCATCAGAAGCTGAAAGCGGAGGCCTCGGCGAAACCTGCCAGGCGGGGAACCACGGTGTCGAACAGCACCTGCGTCTTGAACTCATTGCCCACACGGGTGTAGAGCATGGCGCGCATCACGGGCTCGGAGCCCACGACAGCGGCCAGGCGGCCACCTGGCTTGAGCTGCTCCAGCAGGGCGCGAGGCACCTCGGCCACCGAGCCGGACAGCAGGATCACGTCAAAGGGCGCCTCGGCCGGCAAGCCCTGGCTGCCGTCCTGGGCCAGCACCTTCACATTGAGCACGCCGGCGCGCTTGAGATTCTCGGCCGCCTGCTTGGCCAGCTCAGGCTGGGACTCCAGGCTGATCACGCTCTGGGCCTTGTGGCCCAGCAGGGCGGCCATATAGCCGGAGCCCGTGCCGATCTCCAGCACCTTCTCGTGGCGGGTGACCTTGAGCTCCTGCAGCAGACGGGCTTCCACGCGCGGGGCCAGCATGAACTGGCCATGGCCCAGCGGGATCTCGGTGTCCATGAAGGCCAGGGCCTTGTGGGCGGCCGGCACGAAGTCCTCGCGCTTGAGCAGGGTCAGCAGGGACAGCACGCCCTGATCCAGCACGTCCCAGGGACGGATCTGCTGTTCGATCATATTGAAGCGGGCTTGTTCGACGTTCATGGTGGAGCGATCCTTCAAATACATGCTGCGCGGATTCTATTTCGCCGCTCGGCGAGTCTGATGTCAGGGCACCACGCCGGAGCCCGGCGGCACCCGCTCAACCGGAAGGCGGGCGTTGCAGAAGGCCTTCCAGCATCAGGTCCATCTGCACTTCAAGCACTGCCATGGGCTCGGGCCAGGGCGTCGGCATGTGGCAGGCGCCGAAGGCACTGAGGAACAGGGTTTGCTGCAGCACCGGCGCAATCAGCACCTGGACCGTCTCCGCCAGGGGCAAGGGCCTGAACTCGCCGCTGTCCATGCCGCGCTGAAGCACGCTGCCGAGCAGTCTGTGGCTGGGTGCAATCACCTCGTCCACATAGAACTGGGCCAGCTCGGGAAAGTTGCGAGCCTCCGCGATCATGATCTTGCAGATGCCGCCCGCGGCCCCCTGCCCCACACGACGCCACCACTCGGTCATCACGAAGCGCAGCAAGTCCGCCACGCTGCCGCGATGCTGGGCCACCACCTCATGCCCCTCGGCAATATGCACCGCCAAGCTCTCGCGCACCACGGCCTTGAAGAGCTCTTCCTTGCTGGGGTAGTAGAGATAAAGCGTGCCCTTGGACACGCCGGCACGGGCCGCCACCTCCTCGGCGCGGGTGGCTGCAAAGCCCTTCTCCACGAAGAACTCCAGCGCAGCCGCCAGCAACTCCTGAGGCCTCGCCTCCTTCCGACGCTGACGCGCGGGCTGGGCGGTGGGTCGCGATGGGCTGGACTTGGGCATCGAAATACTGACTGATTGGTCAGCAATGTAGTCAAGCACCCCCAGGGGGTCAAGTCATCGGGGGCGGCTATCATCGCCGCCCGCATCAAGTTTTAGGGAGTGAACGCGTTGGATCTCATGCCATTGATCAAGGCCGCCTTCATGGGCGTGCTGGAGGGGCTGACCGAATTCCTGCCGATCTCCTCCACCGGTCATCTGCTGATTGCCCAGCAGTGGCTCGGGCCCAAGTCCGACCTCTTCAATATCGTGATCCAAAGTGGTGCGATCCTCGCCATCACCCTAGTGTTCCGTGAGCGACTGCTGAGCCTCGCTGCGGGCTGGCGCCAGGCGGAGCAACGCGACTACCTGCTCAAGCTCGCACTGGCCTTCGTGGTCACCGCTGGCGTCGGTCTGCCGGTGCGTTTGATGGGCTGGAAGCTGCCCGAGACCGTGGTTCCGGTGGCACTGGCCTTGATTCTTGGCGGCGTGGCGATGCTCGCCATCGAGCGCGCGCTCGCCCATCGCCCCGGGCAGACGCATATCGGCTGGAATGTGGCCGTGTGGGTGGGCTTGGCCCAGGTGGTCGCGGGCGTGTTCCCCGGCACCTCACGCTCCGCGGCGGCGATCTTCGCGGCCATGCTGGCCGGCGCACTCGCACGCCCGGCGGCGGCCGAGTTCGCCTTCCTCGTCGGCATTCCGACCATGTTCGCCGCCAGCGCGTTCGCCGTGCTGGAATACGCCTCCAACACGCAGGCGCCACCTGAGAACTGGGCCGCGCTGGCCGTGGCCTTCGGCACGGCGGCCTTGACCGGCTTTGCCGTGGTTCGCTGGCTGATGGCCTGGATCAAGGGCCACAGCTTCGCGCCCTTTGCTTGGTATCGCATCGCCTTCGGCATCGCGGTGCTTCTGGCCGCCTGGGCCGGCCTCGTCGCTTGAACGGATTGGGGGCAGACTCCAACGCGGGCTTGGCCCCTCTGAGATAATCCGCCCATGACGATCACCATCAAGACCGGCGCGGACATCGAGGGCATGCGCATCGCCGGGCGCCTGGCTTCCGAAGTGCTGGACATGCTGACCCCCCATGTCAAGCCCGGGGTCAGCACCGAGCAGCTGGACAAGCTGGCCCATGACTACATCGTCAATGTGCAAAAGGCCATTCCCGCACCGCTGAACTACCAGCCGCCGGGTTACACGCCCTACCCCAAGTCCATCTGCACCTCGATCAATCACCAGGTCTGCCACGGCATCCCGAATGACCGCCCCCTGAAGAACGGCGACATCGTCAACATCGATGTCACCGTCATCAAAGACGGCTGGCACGGGGACAACAGCCGCATGTATGTGGTGGGCGAAGGTTCCATCGCCGCCAAGCGCCTGTGCGCCTTCACCTACGACGCCATGTGGAAGGGCATCCAGAAGGTCAAGCCCGGCGCGCGCCTGGGCGATATCGGACATGCCATCCAGACCTTCTCGGAAAACGCCGGCTTTTCGGTGGTGCGCGAGTTCTGCGGCCACGGCATCGGCAAGAAGTTCCATGAAGAGCCCCAGGTGCTGCACTATGGCCGCCCCGGCACGCTGGAGGAGCTGGTGCCGGGCATGATCTTCACCATCGAGCCCATGATCAATGCGGGCCGGCGCGAGATCCGCGAGATGGGCGACGGCTGGACCATTGTGACCAAGGACCGTTCGCTCTCCGCACAATGGGAGCACACGGTGCTGGTCACCGACAGCGGCTACGAGGTGCTGACCCTGTCGGCCGGCAGCCCGCCGCCGCCTGACTTCATCACGGCCGCCGCCTGAACGCCCTCACCCCCATGAGCCAGGGCCCGGATATCGCCGAGCTGCGGCGCCAGTTCAAGCAGGACAAGCAGGCCCTGCTGGCCAGCTTCCTGCAACAGAAAGCCTCGGTCACGGCGGCTCAGCGGCTGATGCGGCAGTTGGCGCGCCAGGTTGATGCCACGCTGCAAGCCCTGTGGGCTCAGGCTGGCCTGCCCGCCGGCACCGGCCTGGTGGCCGTGGGCGGCTATGGCCGCGGCGCCCTCTTCCCGCATTCCGATGTCGATGTGCTGCTGCTGCTGCCCGACGGCATGGAGGCCCATCAGCCGGGCGCGCTCAAGAGCGCCCTGGAGAGTTTCATCACCGCCTGCTGGGATGTGGGGCTGGAGATCGGCTCCTCGGTCCGCACCCTGGGCGAGTGCATCAGCGAGGCCGCTGGCGATGTGACGGTGCAGACGGCCATGCTCGAAGCCCGGCTGCTGGCCGGCGACAAGGCCCTGTTCAAGCAGTTTGAGCGCCGCCTGATGCAGGCCATGGATGCCCGGGCCTTTTTGCGCGCCAAGCGCCTGGAGGCCCAGCAGCGTCACGTCAAGTACGACGACACCCCCTACGCTCTGGAGCCCAACTGCAAGGAAAGCCCGGGGGGATTGCGCGATCTGCAGATGCTGATCTGGATCGCGCGCGCCGCCGGACTGGGCAAGACCTGGCACGCGCTCAGCACCCGCGGCCTGATCACGCCCTTCGAGAGCCGGCAGCTGCAGCGCAACGAGGGGCTGCTCTCCCTGATCCGCTGCCGCCTGCACGCGGTAGCCGGTCGGCGCGAGGACCGCCTGGTCTTCGACCTGCAGACGGCCGTGGCCCAGAGCTTTGGCTACGCTTCCACCGACAGCCAGCGCGCCTCCGAGGTGCTGATGCGCCGCTACTACTGGGCGGCCAAGGCGGTGAGCCAGCTCAACCAGATCCTGCTGCTCAATCTGGAAGAGCAGATCATGGGCTCGCAGCAAGCCCTGATGCGCCCGATCAACGAGCGCTTCCTGGACCGTGCCGGCATGCTGGAAGTCGTCAGCGACGACCTGTACGAGCGCGAACCCCACGCCATCCTGGAAACCTTTCTGGTCTACCAGCAGACCCCTGGCATCAAGGGTCTCTCGGCCCGCACCCTGCGCGCGCTCTACAACGCCCGCGAGCTGATGAACAGCGCCTTCCGGCGCGATCCGGCCAACCGGGCCCTGTTCATGCGCATCCTGCAGCAGCCCGAGGGCCAGACCCATGCCTTCAGGCTGATGAACCAGACCTCGGTGCTGGGGCGCTACCTCTGGGTGTTCCGCCGCATCGTGGGCCAGATGCAGCACGACCTGTTCCATGTCTACACCGTGGACCAGCACATCCTGATGGTGCTGCGCAATGTGCGCCGCTTCTTCATCCCGGAGCATGCCCACGAGTACCCGGCCTGCTCCCAGCTGGCGGCCCAGTTCGACAAGCCCCATCTGCTCTACATCGCGGCCCTCTTCCATGATGTGGCCAAGGGCCGCGGCGGCGATCACTCCGAGCTGGGCGGCACCGAGGCGCGGCGCTTCTGCCGCGAGCACGGCCTGTCGCGCGAGGACACGGCCCTGGTGGTCTTCCTGGTGCAGGAACACCTGACGCTCTCGCGCGTGGCGCAGAAGGAGGACCTCTCCGACCCGGATGTGGTGGCGGCTTTTGCCAAGCGCATGGGCGATGCGCGCCGCCTCACCGCGCTCTACCTGCTCACCGTGGCCGATATCCGTGGCACCAGCCCCAAGGTCTGGAACGCCTGGAAGGGCAAGCTGCTGGAAGACCTCTACCGCCTGACCCTGCGTGCCCTGGGTGGGGCCAAGCCCAATCTGGACGCCGATATCGAGGCGCGCAAGCAGGAGGCACGCCAGCTGCTGGCCCTGCATGCCATGCTGCCCGACACGGAGGCGGGACTCTGGGCCACGCTGGAGCTCAGCTACTTTGCCCGGCACGAGGCGGGCGAGCTGGCCTGGCATGCCCGCTCGCTGTGGCGACATGTGGACGGCGGTGCCCCGGTGGTACGGGCCCGTCCCTCGCCGGTGGGCGAAGGCCTGCAGGTGCTGGTCTATGCGCCGGACCGACAGGATCTCTTTGCGCGCATCTGTGGCTACTTTGATGGTGCGGGCTTCAACATTCTGGACGCCAAGGTCCACACCACGCGCAGCGGCTATGCGCTGGACACCTTCCAAGTCATCAGCCCCGATCTGGACCTCAATCACCGTGACCTGGTCTCCCTGGTGGAAGCCAAGCTGGCGCAGGCCCTGAACAGCGAGGGCCCCCTGCCCGAACCGCGGCGCGGGCGGCTGTCGCGCCGGGTCAAGAGCTTCCCCTTCACGCCCCGCATCGCGCTGCGCCCCGATGAGAAAGCCCAGCGCTGGCTGCTGTCCATCAGTACCAGCGACCGTGCCGGCCTGCTCTATGCCATCGCCCGCGTGCTGGCGCGCCATGGCATCAATCTGCAGCTGGCCAAGATTTCCACCCTGGGCGAGCGCGTGGAAGACACCTTCTTGGTCGACGGCCCGGCCCTGCAACAGAACAAGAGCCAGCTGCAGGTCGAGACCGAGCTGCTGGACGCGGTCTCACTGCCGGCCTGACACCACCATGAGCCTGGGGCATCTGATCAAGTGTGCCGACGCACTGGCCGATCTGGCGCAGTTCGACGCCATCATCGATGTGCGCTCGCCGGCCGAATACGCCGAGGACCATCTGCCCGGCGCGATCAGCCTGCCGGTGCTGGACAACGAGGAGCGCCGCATCGTCGGCACGCTCTACAAGGAGTCGCCCTTCGAGGCCCGCAAGCTGGGTGCCGCCCTGGTGGCGCGCAATATCGCCCGTCATCTGGACGAGACCCTGCGCGACAAGCCCAAGCACTGGCGCCCCCTGGTCTACTGCTGGCGCGGCGGCCAGCGATCGGGCGCCATGAACTGGTTTCTGGGCCAGATCGGCTTTCGCTCCCGCCAGCTGCAAGGCGGCTACAAGGCCTATCGCCAGCAGGTGCGCGAGGATCTGGAGCGTCTGCCCCTGGGCCTGAATCTGCATGTGCTGTGCGGCCGCACCGGCAGTGGCAAGACACGCCTGCTGCAGGCCCTGGCCGTCGAGGGTGCCCAGGTGCTGGACCTGGAGGCCGCGGCCTGCCACCGCGGCTCGGTACTCGGCGCCCTGCCCGGCGCACCCCAGCCCAGCCAAAAGGCCTTTGATTCCCTGCTCTGGCAGCAGCTGCGTGGCCTGGATTGCCGCAAGCCCGTGTACGTGGAGAGCGAAAGCCGCAAGATCGGCCAGCTGCGGGTGCCCGAAACCCTGCACCGCCAGATGCGGGAACAGGGCCGCTGCCTGTGGGTGGAAATGCCCGAGCCGGCCCGGCTGGAACTGCTGATGCAGGACTACGCCCATTTCCACGCGGCGCCCGAGGCCTTCTGCACGCTGCTGGACGGGCTGGTGGAATTGCGCGGGCGCGAAACCGTGCGGCGCTGGCAGGCCCAGGCCCGCGCCGGCGACTGGGCCGAGGTGTTTGGCGCCCTAATGCGCGAGCATTACGACCCCGGCTACGAACGCTCCCTGCAGGGACATTACCGGCTCTTGCCGCAGGCGCTCACGGTCCGGCTTGAGGGTAGTGGTGAGACCCAGCTGCGGGCCGCTGCGCGATCGCTGATACTGGGCTGAAGCACCGGCCTGGGCCTCAGCCAGCTCGGGCAGGCCCGAGCCTTGACCCGCATCAAGGCCCTTACCGGATCTCACTGGCAGCATGCCCCCCAAGATGCGAAGCACCGAAAAAGCCTTGCAGGAGTCCCGCGCCTTTGGCGTACGCCCCATCCCCATGCTGCGCCCCCTGGGCTGGCTGGCGCGCGGCTGGCAGGATCTGAAGGCCTGCCCCGGTCCTTCCCTGTTGCAAGGCCTGCTGCTGGCTCTGGCGGGCGGCCTGATCCTGTTTTGGGCACGCCATCATTTCTGGCTGCTGGCCGTGGCGTTCTCGGCCTTTTTGCTCGTCGGCCCCATTCTGGCCACGGGTTTTTATGCCATCAGCCGCGCCTTGGAGCGGGGCGAGCGCCCGGGCTGGCACACGGTGCGCAGCGCCTGGCGTCCGCAACGCGAGCGCGGCGGCCGCTTGGTGATCTTTGGCCTGCTGCTGGCCTTTGCAGGGGCCGGCTGGGTCATCACCTCTGCCTCCCTGATCACGGCCCTGGCCAGTGCGCCGGTGGACACGCCGCTGGACTTTGCACGCCATGTGGTGCTGGATGAGCGCAGCATGCTCTTCGAGATCTGGCTGGGTCTGGGTGCGCTGCTGGCCGCGCCGGTGTTCGCCTCCACGGTGGTGGCCATCCCCATGCTGCTGGATCGCGACATCTCGGTGCTGGGCGCCGTCTACACCAGCTGGCGCGTGGTGATGGAGCATCCCGCGCCCGTGGCCCTGTGGGCCCTGCTGCTGCTGAGCCTCAGCCTGCTGGGCATGCTCACGCTGATGCTGGGCCTGATTCCCTTGCTGCCGCTGCTGGGTCATGCCAGCTGGCATGCCTACCGCGACCTGGTGCGAGCCCTCTGATGTTTGGTTTCAGCGAAGAGCAGATTGCCACCTTCGGCCTCAGCTTCGGGGTCGGGGCCTTCATGCTCTATATGGTATTTATCATCATCCAGCTGGCGCGCGAGTCCAAGGCGGGCCGCTTCGGCACCTTCATCCTGCTGCTGGGCCTGGGTTTCGGCCTGGTCGGCTATGCCGCCAAGGGCGTGATCAAGTACTTCCTGGGCGGCCTGGAGCACTGAAGCCGGCCCCGGCTCAGAGCAATGCGCTGTACCAGCGCAAATCCAGCAGCTTGCGCGTCAGCTGGTGACTGCGGCCCTGCGGATCCACCAGATCGCGCAGGATGTCGAAGTGATTCAGGCCCGGCAGCTCCTCGCAATGGGGCACCACGCTCTCGCCCCAGGCCTGGCGCAGCAACTGATTCTGGCGCCGGAACTCCTCGCTCTCCTGGGCGCCGACCACGCAGTAGATGGGCGCCTGGGGTGCCGGGAAATGCACCGGCGAGAGCCGTCGCACCGCGCGCGCATCCAGGCCAAGATCGGCCTGCAGAAAAGGCGTGCGACGAATGGGCGCCAGATCATGCAAGCCCGAGATGGACAGCACGCCCTTGACCAGATGCCGCGGCAGATCCCGCGCCACGGCCTTCCAGTCGCAGCAGGCCAGCATCGCCGCCAGATGTCCGCCGGCCGAATGCCCGACCAGGATGATGCGATTGGGATCGCCCCCGTAATCGGCCACATGGCGCCAGGTCCAGGCCAGCGCCTGGCAGAGCTGCAGGGCGATGTGCTCGATGCTCACCGCGGGACAGAGGGCGTAGTTGGGCACGATCACCAGGGCCCCCTCATCGCTGAACACGGGCGCGATGAAGGAGTGGTCCGACTTGTCCAGGGCTCGCCAATAGCCCCCATGCAGGAAGACCAGGACGGGTGCGGGCTGATCGACCTGAGCCGGAAACAGGTCCAGTCGCTCACTCGGCGCCGCGCCATAAGCCAGATCCAGCTTCGCTTGCGGCGAGAGTTCCCGGCTCAGGGCCGAAGCCTCGGTCCAGCGCGCCATGATGCGGGCGCTGTCGGGCACACGAGCCCGGTTGTTGTACTGCTCATCGAACCACTGCGGCGACGCGCCAGACATGGACACCCTCCTTGAGTCGAGCCCTGGGACGCTCTGCATCGTGCGACCGACGCCATGCGTTTTGGCACCAGGCTCGCCCCGAGTGTCGCAAAGCCAAGCCCGCCGGCAGTGGCAGAAAACCCGTAACTCCCATGAGACCGGGTAGCACAAGCTCGATTTCGCAGCGCTATACTGGCCCGCGCCGTGGGGGGGTAGCTCAGCTGGGAGAGCGTCGCGTTCGCAATGCGAAGGTCGGGAGTTCGATCCTCCTCCTCTCCACCAAACTCTTCTAAGGCCTTGATCTTCAAGGCCTTTTTCTTTTGTTCGATCGACTTGGGCCCGGCTCACCGCCAAACATCCAAGCTCATGCATCCGAACACACCACCGTCTGAGTCCATCACTGAGCTTGAACGGAGCCTTCCTGCCGACGATCTTGCCCTTGTTCCAAGGCTCGCGATGAGCCGCATTGGCAAGGGTGCCCATGATGGTCTGCCGTCGAGTTGAGGGCCGGACAAGATGCGCTGATACACCTCTGGGGATGTCGCCCTGGGTCAAGCTCGACGCCATCGCGTTTGGGCTGTGGAGCTGCTTTCCGGCTCGATCAGCAACCCATGGAACCGGCCAGAAGTGTCAGTTCGCGTGCGTGCCCGAAAGCGGCCACTCAGGCGCAGAAAGCACCCTGATCAGCGACTGTCGACGGCAAACTCGGCGACCGGGCAGGACGCGATCGACCGTAGCTTGATCCTATTGGCCGCCAGGCGGCTCTTTGTCCCGTTTGGGCAAGCGAACCGCCACCTTTTCTTGCGCCCAGGCCAGCCCCCTCTTCGCCACATCGGCCGTACGCTCGGCGGCCAAGCCAGCGACCTCGGCCGCTTGCGTCTTCACCTGTTCCGCGCTCGGCAAGCGCTCGCGCGTCAATGCCGCAGCCTTGCGGGCTGCCGCGAGAGCCTGCGCGCTTGCTTCGCCCATGACCACTTTCACCTGATCACCACTCGGCAGCTGATCTCGGGTCCAGTCGGTCGCTTGCCGTGCGGCAACATAGGCCCGCGTCGCAGCTTCACTCGCACCGGCCTTGATCCGTTCTTCGCTGGGCAAGCGCTCCAGCGCCCAGCCGGTCGCATCGGTGAGCACGGTTTTCACCTGCCCGGCGCCGGCGCCAGCAAGCGTCATGGCCCGCGCCCAGGCCTCAGCCATCTCGCCCGGTGGCGCGGTGGCGACCAGTTGCACCGTAGTGGCAAGCGCCTGCTCTTCGGCCTCACTCAGCGGCCCACCGGTTTCCAGCATCGCGCGCAGAAAAGCGCCCAGATCCTTGGCAATGGCCTGGTGCTTGCAATCCGGGTTCAGATGCAAGAACTCGGCGGCCTCCGCCGCCATCGACTCGATCGAGCCCTCCATCAGCCGCGGCTCGACGGCTGCCACGGCCTGCTCAACGAAACGCCGATTCATGCCCCAGTCATCGACGAGATAGCGAATCAGGAATGCGCGTTCCGCGGCCTCGATCTCGCCATCGACCGCAGCCAGCCGAAGCGCGAGCGGCGCAATCATGTCGAAGATCGCCAAGCCCAAGGTGTCCAGCGGCGTGTTGAGGTACTTGGGGATCTCGATGACCCGCTCGCCCTTGGTGTTGCCCAGCAGCCGGTACATGCCGTAGCAGGCGCCACCGGAAGCCAGTGCCGCCAGCGCCACCCATCCGATCGGCGTGGCCGATGCCCCCAGCAGTCCCGCCACCATGCCGGTCTTGGCCACCGCCGCACCTGCGCCAGCAGCGCCCAGCACATCCCACACCTCGCGGGTGCGGTTGATCATGCGCAGCGAGGTATAGGCATCCTCGCCAATCGCCAGCCGGGCTTTGAAGCGCAAGGGCTCGGCGACGACCTGTTCGGCGTCGACGAAGGATGGTGCGCAAAGCAGGGGCGGAGTGTCCATAGGCGGGTGTCGATCGCTGGCAAGGGGCGAGAGAAGACCGATCGCTACAGTCTAGCGACATCGCAGGGCGGGCTTCGTGTTTGCGGCAGCCGGCTGGGCAGGCGCAAGGAGTCGCTCGCGAGCCCCGGCTCGGCTCGGCTCGGCTCGAGGGACCAGAATTGACTTAACGGCGTTGGAGACGCAGCCATCGATGGGGGCTGTGGTCGGTGATCGACTGCTTTGTATGGACGCTATGCGTCCGCGCAATTCATCGCGAACGACGTGCAGGTGCACGCATGCGATTCATGTCTTGTGCCAACCAGCGACTGGTCCATCGCGGCACCCGCCCAGTGGCTGCCACCCAGGCGAACAAGGTCAGCAGGCCTGCAGAAAGGACCAAGTCCGGGACCTCACCTAGGGTCAGAGGCCAGTGGTTCTCGTGAAGTGCTACCAGGACGTTATTGACCACAGCCACACAGCTGAGAAGTACGACGATGGCGGCAAGCACGCGGACCCACGTCCGGACCTTGTAGGGTGGCTTCATTTGCTCCATGCGCAGATTCTCGCCTAGGCGCATTTCGATGTCAGGTCAGTCGAATGCCCGGCATGTCTTCACTGAACACACCTTGACCTTCGGCTTGGCAGACACCCTCAGGCGAACGGCTAAACGCTCTTTGAGGCCCTACGGTCGCTCAAGCTGGCCCACGCGGCCTCATCGCCTAGTGAATCGCCCAGCACGCCCTGCGTGAAATTCAGCTTGCGGGCGTGGTCGTGCGCATGGCCTACTCCTTTGGCCTGAGTCGAGCACGGGTCACGGCCGATATGGCGGAGCGCTTCAACGCCGCATTCGTTGGCTTGTGCAGGACGGGCCGAGTCGCGGAGTTGCTCAGGCCCTTTGGGATGCAGGCCTCGGCTTGCTGAACCGTTCTCGGCGACAGAACACCGAGAATGTCCGGGGCGACGCCATGTTTGGCGGCATAGGATCGCCGCAACGCCAGCGGCCAGCGCCGCAGGCCAATCAGGAAGGTGCTTGGGATGAGTTGGATTTATCTGGTTCTGGCGGGTCTGCTTGAAATTGGCTGGCCCGTGGGCTTGAAGATGGCGCAGGAGCCGCAGACACGGTGGTCGGGCATCGCGATTGCCGTGGCCTTCATGGCGGGCAGCGGATTTTTTCTGTGGCTTGCCCAGCGCCATATTCCCATGGGCACGGCCTACGCCGTCTGGACCGGCATCGGTGCGGCGGGCACCTTCCTGGTGGGCGTCCTGGTCTATGGCGATCCGGGCACGCTGATGCGCTATATCGGCGTGCTGCTCATCGTGGCCGGTGTGGCCACCTTGAAACTGGCGCACTGACGTCCTTGCCCCAAACGCGGCCTCGTGGCGCCGCCAAGCGCCATGCTGGCGCCGGCGGCGTGCCAGGCCTGTCTGGGCTGGCGATGGAAACGAGGCCTAGCCAGCCTTGCTATCAAGCGGGAACTTGCTGCAACCCAGGCGGGCCGAGATATCGCGGCTGGCGTCCTGCAGCATCTTCACCACCTCGGGGGCCTTGGCCTCGTCGTAGCGGAAGGTGGGAAAGCTCACGCTCATGCCGGCGATGGGCTGGCCCAGGCGGTCGAAGATGGGCACACCCAGGCAGCGGATGTGGTCGTCGAACTCCTCGCGGTCCTCGCCAAAGCCCTGGGCCTTGACGCGTTCCAGCTCGGCGGCAAAGGCCGCGGGCTCGACGATGGTCTTGTCGCGAAAGCGCTTGAACTCCGCGCCCTGCAGCACGCGCTGGCGCCGCTCGGGATGCTCCCAGGCCATCAGCACCTTGCCGATGGCCGTGCAGTGGATGGGCGCGCGCCGACCCACGCGGGAGTACATGCCCAGCATATGGCGCGAGTCCACCTTGTGCACATAGATGATCTCGGAGTCGATCAGGGTGCCCAGGTGCACGGTCTCGCCGGTGGCGTCGGCCAGCATCTGCATATGGTGCTTGGCCAGCTCCACCAGATCGGGGTATTGCAAGGCCTTGGCGCCGAGCTCGAAGGCCTTCATGGTCAGGCCGTAGCGCTCGCTGTCGCTCTCCTGGCTGACATAGCCCAGGGTCTTCATGGTCTGCAGAAAGCGGTAGACCGTGGCCTTGGGCATGGCCAGACGCACCGACAGATCGGAGATGCCGGTATCGCGCTGCTCGGACAGGGCCTGCAGGATGGCGAAAACCTTGAGCACCGCCGCCACCGATTCGGGCTGTTGTTTACCGCCCTCGTTCAGATCGTCGTCCATGCCGTTTCGCTTTGTTTGGTCTGGCGTTTCAATTGGACTGGATTATTGCACCGGCGCCGGCACGCACCCGCTGCGCCACGGCCTCGGCGGGGTCCAGCGGGCCGCGCAGCAGCGGGCTCCAGCCCGGCTCTTCGATCAACGCGGCCTCGGGATGGGCCTCGCGCAGCAGGGCCAGCAGATCGATGGGCCGGCCGTTGTGCGCAGAGCCGCTGTCGCGCAAGCCCTGACCCTTGAGCAGGCGCACGAGCTGGCGGCTGGGGATGTCGGACGAGGTCTCGAAGACATTGGCCTCGCTCACGATGCGCGAACGCAGGCCCACGCCGATGGAGTAGCCATAGGCATAGTCCCCGCCGCCGGCCGCGGCGCTGCGGCCCACGAAGAGGTTGTTGTAGAGATGGACCTGGCCGTAGCGCACCCGCGGCGTGCGTTCCTTCACCGCCTCCCAGAGGTTGTGATGGAAAGTCACGCGCAGCCGGCCCTCGTCCTGGCGGTGGGCGTCGCTGCCGCCCACCAGGGTGGTCTTGTCGTGGCGGCTGAAGCGGTTCCAGGACACGGTGACCAGATCGGACTGCTGGGTGATGTCCAGCAGCCCGTCGTGATGCTGCAGGGGGCGGCCCAGGGCCACGCGGGCCTGGCCGTCCACGCGCGGGCCGTCGTCAAAGCTGCAGTGGTCGATCCACACATGGCGGGCGCCGCGCAAGGACAGGGTGTCGTACTCCGAGTTCCACTCGCCCGCCGCGTTGTCATTCGGGTCCCAGGCGGGGAAGAAGTCGTAGGCATCGGCGAAATGCAGGCCGCGCAGGATCAGGTTCTGCACCCGCTCCAGCAGCACCATGCCGTTGATGAAGCCGGCCTCCGGGCCCACGCCGATCAGGGTGGTGTTGGAGGGCAGGCGCAGCACCACGCGCTCGGCCTGGCGCCGCACCGAGCGCTTGCGCGCCTCTTCCAGCGGGCCCTCGGGCGGACGCCGGCCCCAGCGCGCGGGGTCAAAGGTCTGCACATAGGCCTGGAAGTCGAAGTCCGGGTCGCGGTAGTCCTCATAGCCCAACGGCCGGTCCTGCGCGTCGCGGCTGAGGTCGATGCGGCGGTGCAGGCGGATGATCTTGGGCCGGCTGCCCGCCGCCAGCGCCCGCTCCAGCTCGGCGCGGTTGTGGACCTCGTACACATCCTCGGGCGCCGCCGCGCTGCCGCCCGTGGTGCCGCCCTCGGCCGCGGCCCAGCCATCGTCCAGCGCCAGGCGTTCGCGGCCCCAGTCGCGCGGAGCGGCGCGGTTGTTGAATTCGCTCAGGCGGTTGACGCCGGCCTCGAAAGGGCGGCGCGCGGTGCTGGCCGCCCAGGGCCCCAGATGCGGGCCCAGCTCGCTGTCGCGGATCAGGGCCTGGCCATTGGGCCGTGTGCCCTCCGGCAGATCGGCGCGCCAGCTGCCGGGCTTCACGCCCTGGTCCCAGGCGCGGCCCAGGGAGGCGCTGCCGTCCCGCAGGCCGGGCTCGGCCCGCATGCGCACGCCGCTGAGCAAAAAGCCGTAGGGCTCGCTCGTCAGGGTGCTGGGCGCCAGCACATGGCCGGGCTCGCCCGGCGCACGGCGGCCGGCGCGGCTGAGCACGGTGCCGCCCTCGATCACCAGGCTGGCATTGCCGAAGATGAAATCCACATCGCCGGCGATCAGGCTGTCGCGCACATGGACGCGGGCCGGCCCGGGACGCTGGGCCTCGCGGGCCACGCAGAAGGTGTCCTGGTGGCCCAGCAGCTCCAGCTGCTGCAGCTGGTGGCGGTCGCCCTGCAGCAGCAGGGCCACGGCCTGGGCGCCGCCGCGCTCACCCGCGCCAGGTGGATAGCCCTGGCCCAGGCGCACACCGTCCATCGCGTCATTGACGATGCGCAGGTGCAGCAGCTGGATGCCCTCGCCGATCAGGGCCACGCTGGCGCTGCCGGCCGTGCCGTAGCTCGCAGCCTCGGCCGCGCCCACGCAGGCATTCACCGCCTGCCCCACGGGCTTGGGCTGGGCGCTGTAACGCCCCTCCACCAGGGTGGGCCGCGGCGCGGTCGGGTCGCCGTAGAGCGTGAACGGCGCCTTGCCGCGGGCACACAGGGGCTCGCGGTACACGCCGGGCTTGACGAGGATGTAGCGCCGCCGCCCCTCCCCGGCCGCCCCGGCCTTGGCGGCCTCGGCGGCCGGCAGGGCATCGAGCGCGGCCTGCACCGTGCGGTGCGTGCCGCTGCCATCGGCCGCGACGATCCAGTCCGGCCGCCAGGCGCTGGGGTCCAGCGGCTGCGGCTGCCAGCCCTGCAGATAGTCTGCCGCCTGATGGCGCGCGGCCTGCTCGGCCGTCAGCTGCGGCCGCAGCAGGGCCTGGGCCTGTGTGCTCAGTGCCGTGGTCAGCAGGCAGAGCGCCAGCGCGGCTCGCCTCATGCCGGCAGATCGGCCAGGTACAGCGCCGGCTCGCCTTCGGCGTCGCAGCTGTAGAGCACCTGCTTCTCGTCGGGCGTGAAGCTGGGGTGCGGATGCGTGACCTGGCGGCTGTCCTTGTAGACGCCCCAGCTGCTGTCGTGGCGGGCAATCGGGCGGGTGGTGCCGGCCTTGAGGTCGAAGAGATGCAGATAGGGGTCGCCCGTGAGCATCTCGTTGCTGGCGCTGGCGTCGCCGGTGGCCGGCCCGCAGCCATCGCCCACGATCAGGCTGCCGTCATGGTTGCTCATCAGGTGCGAGCACTGCGGCATCGCGGTGAGCAGCTTGTTCTCCAGCGTGACCGGATCCAGGCTGTAGATCCAGCGCTCGGGCGCCTCGTGCTTGTAGCTCACATAGATCATGGCACTGCCGTCCGGCACCCAGAACTCATGGGTGCAGCTCTCGCCCGGCGCGTGTTCCTTGCCGCAGCGGCGGTTGGTGCCGTCCTCGTTGATGAACCACATGCGCGCATCGATCAGGTCGTGCGGCCCCTCGTGGCAATAGGCCACGGTGTTGTCGTCAAAGGGGCGGTACTGCGGATGGCCCAGCCAGCCGCGCTGCTCCAGGATCACGCGGCGCTCGCCGGTGGCCAGGTCCACGCTGAAGAGCCGGCAGCGCGGCTTCTGGTGGAACATCTCATTGAACTTTTGCCAGGTGTTGAGCGGGAACCAATCGTCGGCATGGATCTCGATGCCCACCATCTTGGTACAGGCGCTGTTGCTGACCCAGGTGCCATAGCCCACCCAGCCCTCGGGCACGGTGTAGACCACCTCCTCGCTGAGATCGGCCAGACTCAGGCGGATCAGCCGGCGCTCCTGGCGCACGAAGTACAGATATCTATCGTCCGGCGAGAGAAAGCCGCCAAAGCTGTTCTCACCCGGCTGGTCCGTCAGCTGCAGCGCCACCTGGTTCTGCAGATCGAGCAGGTGGTAGTTCCAGTCCTTGCCGGCCGGATGGTCGAAGCCACCGGCAAAGAGCAGCTTGCTGCCGTCATTGCTGAAGCACTTCTGATAGAAGTAGTTGCGGTGGCAGGTCACGTCCAGGGGCGTGAGGCGGGTGACGCGGGCGCCGGTGTCGGGGTCCTGGCGGCTGAGGAACTTGAGCTGGCGTTCGGTGCGCTTCATGGCTTCACTTGATGCGGTTGAGCAGGGCATTGCCCTCGTCGACCAGGCGCTTGGCAGCGGCCTCGGCCGTGGTCTTGCGGTAGGCGACGGTCTCGAAGACCTCGCGCATAAACTTGTGCAGCCGCGCATGCTCGAACAGCGGCGAGGGCATGGGCACGCGGCCCGCCCGGCGCTGGGCCTGGATCTGCTCATAGGCCGCCAGCTCCAGCGGCGGCAGCTTGCCGGCCTGCTGCAGCAGCTCGAAGCTGTTCTTGGCGGCCGGCAGGCCGCGGGTGCGGCCCAGCAACTGGGCGGCCTCCGGGTCGGTCAGCAGGAAGTTGATGAAGCGCGCGGCCAGGGCCGGCTGGCGGCTGTTGCGGCCCACGGCATACATCAGCGTGGGGCGGCCGAACATGCCGCTGTTTTTCGCGCCCGGCAGGGTGGGGAACTCGCCCAGCACCAGCTTCTGCTGCTTGTCCAGGGTGGAGTTGCGCAGCGCGATCACCGAGTCCCAGGTGTAGTTGCCGGCCCAGCGGCCTTGCACCCAGTCCTGCTGCTGCTCGGTGGGCTTCTCGGCGCCACCCAGGGCCGCGCGCAGCGGCAGCGGCACGGCCACATGCTCGTTCACCAGGCGCTCGTAGACCTGCACCCATTCCAGGGCCGCGGCCGGGCTCATGGCCACGCGCGGCGCCGTGGGGTCCACATAGGGCGTGCCGTACTTCTGCTGCACCCAGCTCTGGGCCAGCAGAATCATGTCGTAGAGCTCGCCATCGATGGGGTAGGCCTTGTCGCCATACTTGGCGCGGAACACCGGGCCGGCGGCAAAGAGCTCGTCCCAGCTGCGCGGCAAGGCCAGGCCGGCGCGCTGGAAGGCGGCCTCGTTCCAGAGCATGACGCGGGCGCTGTAGGACACCGGCAGGGCATTGAGCT
Source organism: Roseateles asaccharophilus (assembly GCF_004362405.1). Lineage (GTDB taxonomy): Bacteria > Pseudomonadota > Gammaproteobacteria > Burkholderiales > Burkholderiaceae_C > Kinneretia > Kinneretia asaccharophila. The sequence continues at coordinate 103,617 of NZ_SNXE01000008.1, read as the reverse complement.
TGCCCGCCACGCGGCCCATGGCCAGATCCTCGGCCTCGAACTGGTGCAGGGCCAGGTCTTGCCGGTGGGCCTCGAGATCGGTGAAGCCATTGCCGCGCTTGCTGAACATGGCCAGCCAGGCCCAGTTGATCTGCATCACGTCCGGCTCGGAGCGGCCGGCGATCTGGGTGGTCAGCCGCTCCAGATAGCCGTTGAAGCCCATGTACTCGGCCTTGATCTTCACGCCGGGATGGCGGCGCTCGAACAGGGCGATGGCCTTGAGCGTGGCCTCATGGCGCGCCGCGCCGCCCCACCAGGAGAAACGCAGCACGGTGGGGGCCTGGGCATACGCAGCCAGGGGCAGCGCGGCGGCGCCCAGCAGGAGATGTCGTCGATCTAGCAAGTCAGTTCTCCATGCGGCTTAGCGGCACATGCGACGCAAGCAGCCGCTCGAGCCAAGCGGCGTCCGAGGATCCGGCTTTGCCGGGCCTGCGGATGCGCCCCCTTGAGGGGGCCGGCGGAGCCGGTAGGGGGTGTTTTTTTCACAGCAGGAGATTGGCGCCGCTGGCGGCATCGAAGACATGGGCCTGGGCCAGCTGCAGCCAGAAGGCATGCGGCGTGCCGCGCGGCTGCTCGGCCAGGTCGCCCAGCTGATCGGCCGGCACGCGGGCACTCATGGGCACATCGCCAATATCGAAGTGCACAAAGATCTCGCTGCCCATGTGCTCGGTGAAACGCAGCCTGCCCTGCACCTGGGTGGCGCCCGGGCGCGGCAGCACCGAGACATGCTCGGGCCGTAGGCCGAACTTGATGGAGGCCGCCGCGGCCGGGCGGCCCTGCAGCCTGGCCGCCTTGGCCGCCGGCAGGGGCAGAACCTGGCCGCCCAGCAGCACGGCCAGGCCATCGTCCAGGGCCTGCAGGCGCGCGTCATGGATGTTCATCTCGGGCGAGCCGATGAAGCTGGCCACAAAGGCATTGGCCGGGCGGTCGTACAGCGCGGTGGGCGTGTCCACCTGCTGGATCACGCCTTCCTTGAGCACGCAGATGCGTTCGCCCATGGTCATGGCCTCCACCTGGTCGTGGGTCACGTAGACGGTGGTGGCGGGCTGGCCCGACTCGCGCAGGGTGCGGTGCAGCTCGGTCAGGCGCACGCGCATGCTGGCGCGCAGCTTGGCGTCCAGATTGGACAGGGGCTCGTCAAACAGGAACACATCGGGCTTCTTGACGATGGCCCGGCCCACGGCCACGCGCTGGGCCTGGCCGCCGCTGAGCTGCTTGGGATAGCGGTCCAGCAGATGCTCCATCTCCAGGAGCTTGGCGGCCTGGCGCACGCGCTGGTCCACCTCGGCCTTGGGCGTGTGCGCCAGCTTCAGACCGAAGGCCAGGTTGTCGTAGACCTTCATATGCGGGTAGAGCGCATAGTTCTGGAACACCATGGCGATGCCGCGCTGCTTTGGCGCCAGCTCGTTGACGGTCTTCTCGCCGATCTTGAGCTCGCCACCGCTGATGCTCTCCAGCCCGGCAATCATGCGCAGCAGGGTGCTCTTGGCGCAGCCCGAGGGGCCGACAAACACCATGAACTCGCCGTCGCGTACTTCCAGGTCCACGCCATGCACGGCCTTGAAGCCGTTGGGGTAGACCTTTTCTATCTTGTTGAGGCTCAGTCGTGCCACGTTCTTGTCTCCGTCCTAATCTTTTCTTCGTCAGCCTTTGACGCCGCTGCTGGTGGCACCTTCGATGAAGTGCTTCTGCGCCGCAAAGAACACCAGCACCGAGGGAATGAGGGCCACGACCGAGATCGCGATCACATTGGCCCACTCCACCTCCTCGGTGGCGCCGATGCTCATCTTCAGCGCCAGCGAGACCGGGTATTTCTCCACCGAGGCCAGGTAGATCAGCGGGCCCATGAAGTCGTTCATGGTCCAGATGAACTGAAACACGATCACCGAGATGATGGCCGGCTTGAGCAGGGGCACGATGATGTGCCAGAGCATTTGCAGGGCGTTGCAGCCGTCGATCTGGGCGGCCTCTTCCATATCGCGCGGAATGCCGCGCAGAAACTGCACCAGCATGAACACGAAGAAGGTGTCGGTGGCGAAGGCGGACGGGATGATCAGGGGCAGGTAGCTGTCCAGCCAGCCGATCTCGCGGAACACCAGGTACTGGGGCAGACGCAGCACGATCAGGGGCAGCATCATGGTGGCGATCATGATGCTGAAGAGGAACTTCTTGCCCCAGAACTCGAAGCGCGCGAAGGCATAGGCCACCAGCACGCAGGAGATCACCGTGACGATGATGCGCGGTATGGTGATCAGGAAGCTGTTCAGGAAATAGGTGGCGAAGGTGTACTCGGTGCTGGTCTTCCAGCCCTTGGCATAGGCGCCGAAATCAAAGCGGCTGGGCCAGAAACCCACCTCGGTGAAGATCTCGGCGTTGCTCTTGAATGACGCCCCCACCAGCCACAGCAGGGGGTAGAGCATGAGCACGGCCACCGCGATCAGCGCGAGATAGCGCAGCCAGGCATTGCCGCGGTCGCGGCCCAGCACCAGGCGGGCCCCTCGCCCGACGGCTACGTCGGTCGATCCCCCGAGGGGATGCGGGCCGGCTTGGGAGCGGCCCGGCGCTCGGCCCGCCACTTCGGCCTTGGTGTCGAGAGGTCGGCTCATCGCTTCACCTCCTTCTCGCCCGAATAGAACACCCAGTACTTGGAGCTCCAGAAGGAGAACAAGGCCAGGCCGCCCACCAGGGCAAAGAGCACCCAACTCAGCGCCGCGCCATAGCCCAGATTGAAGAAGCGGAAGCTCTGGTCATAGATGTAGAGCGCCAGCACATAGGTAGAGCTCAGCGGCCCGCCCTCGGTGATGGCATAGGGCCCGTTGAACTCCTGAAAGGCGTGCACCATCTGCATGATCATGTTGAAGAAGATCACCGGGGTGATCAGGGGCACGGTGATCTTCCAGAACTGCTGCCATTTGCTGGCGCCGTCGCACTCGGCCGCCTCGTAGAGCGAGATCGAGACGTTCTGCAGCGCCGCCAGAAAGATCACCATCGCGGAACCGAACTGCCAGGTGAAGAGCAGCACGATGGTCCACATGCTGTAGTGCTCGTCCGCCAGCCAGGCGATGGGCTCCAGGCCCAGCTTGATCAGGACCAGATTCACCAGGCCGTTCTTGGCGAAGATGAAGCGCCACAGCACCGCCACCGCGATGGAGCCGCCCAGGATGGAGGGGATGTAGAAGGCCGAGCGGAAGAAGTTGATGCCACGCAGCTTGAAGTTCAGCACATGGGCGATGAAGAGCGCGAAGCCCACGCGCAGCGGCACGGCCAGGGTGGCAAACAGCAGGGTCACGCCCAGGGACTTGCGGAACAGCGGATCGGCCGTGGCCAGTTCCTGGTAGTTCTGCAGCCCCACGAACTCGGGCGGGTCGATCAGGTCGTACTGCGTGAAGCTGAGCGCGAAGCTCATCACGAAGGGCGTGAGCTTGAACAGCAGCACGCCCAGCACAAAGGGCAGGACGAACAGAAAGCCCAGTTTTTTGTTCTCGTACATGTCACCGTGTCTCCGTCGGTGATTCTTGGGGGCGCCCCTTGAGGGGGCGGCGCCGGGACTCAAGCAGTCCTGGGGACGGTTTGTGCCTGGCGCCGGCCGAGGCCTCTGGCCTCGGCGCGCGCAACGCGTAGGGGGTGGGCCTTATCTCGCCAGCCAGCCACCGTCCACGGCCACGGTGTAGCCGTTGACATAGTCCGAGGCCTTGGAGGCCAGGAACACCACCGGGCCGGCCAGATCGTCAGGCACGCCCCAGCGACCGGCCGGAATGCGCTCCAGGATGGCCGTGTTGCGGCCCTCGTCGGCGCGCAGGGCCGCGGTGTTGTTGGTGGCCATATAGCCGGGCGCGATGGCATTCACATTGATGCCGTGCTGGGCCCATTCATTGGCCATCAGCCGGGTGATGCCCATGACGCCGCTCTTGCTGGCGGTGTAGGACGGCACGCGCACCCCGCCCTGGTAGGACAGCATGGAGGCCACATTGATGATCTTGCCGCCGCCGCCCTGCGAGAGGTACTGACGCGCCACGGCCTGGGAGAAGAAGAACACCGTCTTCAGGTTCAGGTCGATGACATCGTCCCAGTCCTTCTCGCTGAACTTGATCGCGTCTTCGCGACGGATGATGCCGGCGTTGTTGACCAGGATGTCCACGCGCCCGCCCCAGGCCTTGGCCTCGGCAATCAGGCCTTCGATGCAGCTGATGTCGGACAGATTGGCGCGCAGGTCCAGAAAGCGCCGGCCCAGGCCCTCGACCTCGGCGCGGGTCTCGCTGGGCTCGGACACATTGACGCCCACGATGTCGGCGCCCGCCTGGGCCAGAGCGCGGGCCATGCCCTGCCCCAGACCGGTGTTGCAGCCGGTGACGATGGCGACCTTGCCGCCCAGATTGAAGTTCTCAAGGATCACGATGTAGTTCTCCAGGCTCAGCGCAGGGCGCTCATCGGGACATGGTCCATGTCCTTGAAGACCTGGTTCTCGCCCACCATGCCCCAGATGAAGGTGTAGGCCTGGGTGCCCACGCCGGAGTGGATGCTCCAGCTCGGGCTGATCACGGCCTGCTCGTTGCGCACCACCAGGTGGCGGGTCTCGCTGGGCTCGCCCAGCATGTGGAACACGACCGCGTTCTCGTTCATGTCGAAATAGAAGTAGACCTCCATGCGCCGGTCGTGCGTGTGGCAGGGCATGGTGTTCCACAGGCTGCCGGGCTCCAGCTGGGTCATGCCCATCAGCAGCTGGCAGGTGGGCAGCACATCGGGCACCAGGAACTTGTAGATGGTGCGGCGGTTGCTGGTCTCGGGCGAACCCAGGGTCTCGGGCGAGGCCTCGGCCAGGGTCACCTTGCGGTGCGGGTAGGCGGTGTGGGCCGGCGCGCTGTTGAAGTAGAGCTTGGCGGGCTGGGCCGGATCCAGGCTGCGGAACTCCAGCGCGCGGGCGCCCTGGCCGATGTAGAGCGCCTCGCGGGGCCCGATCTCGAAGCTCTGCTCGTCCACCTTGACGCGGGCGGCGCCGCCGATATTGATCAGGCCCAGCTCGCGGCGCTGCAGAAAGAAGTCGGTGCCGGTGTGGCGGCCCAGCTCCGGCGCGAAGCTCAGCGCCTGATTCACGGGCATGATGCCGCCCACGATGATGCGGTCGATCTGGCTGTAGGTCAGCGTGGTCTCGTCGGGCTTGAAGAGTTGCTCGACCAGGAACTGCTCACGCAGGCCCTGGGTGTCCAGCGTGCGGGCATGCGCGCTGTGGATCGGTTGGCGGATTTCCATCGAAAGGTCTCCTTGGCGCCGGCAGCGGGGTGAAACAAGGGGGGAGCGGTGTGCCGGTCTGGATCGAATGCTTGCTAGCCTAGCGCAGGCTAGAACTTTCCCGGAATTATGGTTTCTATTTAGTGAACCGTCGTTTCATTTTTTAATCTCCGCGCTTATAGTCGCTGCAAATCGAGGCTCGCGACCCATCGCGACACCGCGCCCGACGAGCGGGCATGAGACAGCGGAGACCCCATGAGCACCCCACCTGCCAGCAGCAGCCCTCTGTACTTTGACGACGCCAGCACCCCCTGGACCGAGCTGGGCGACGGCATCCGCCGCAAGATCGTCGGCCACACGCCCGAGCTGATGTCGGTGCTGGTGCAGTTCGACCAGGGTGCCGTGGGCACGGTGCATGCGCACGATGCACATGACCAGATCGCCTTCTGCCTCAGCGGCGCCTTTGAATGCGATGTGGGCGGCGTCAAGCGCGTGATCCGCGCCGGCGATGCCTTCGTGGCCCCCCGCCTGACCCCACATGGCGTGCGGGCCCTGGAACCGAACAGCAGCCTGCTGGACCAGTTCTCGCCCCGCCGCGAGGACTACCTCTAAAACCTCATGGCCCGCGGCCGCACTGCAGCGCCCGCGGGTCCCCTTGCTGACGCGGCGCCCTGCGCGCGCCCTCCGACATCGCGACCCAGCCGGGCCGCGACATGAACCGATGCGCCCCAGCCACGTGAGCGGGGCGCCGACCAACACGTAGGAGACAAGATCATGCAAAGCCGCCGTCGGGCCACCGCACCGCGCCTCAACCCCCTCGCCCTGTGCCTGCTGGGCAGCGGCACCCTGCTCGCCTTCGCGCCGGCGGGGGCCCAGAGCCAAGCCGCCGCGCCCCAGACCCAGGCCATGGAAACCGTGGTGGTCACGGGCTTCCGCGCCTCGCTGGAAAGCGCGCTGAACAAGAAGCGCGAGGACCGCGGCATCGTCGACGTGATCAAGGCCGAGGACATCGGCAAGTTCCCCGACACCAATCTGGCCGAGTCGCTGCAACGCGTTCCCGGCGTGGTGATTGATCGTGATGCGGGCGAGGGCCGGAGCATCACCGTGCGGGGCCTGGGCGCGGACTTCACCCGTGTGCGCATCAATGGCCTTGAGGCTTTGGCCACCACCGGCGGTACGGACAGCTCGGGCGGGGCCAACCGCTCACGCGGCTTTGACTTCAATGTCTTTGCCTCCGAGCTGTTCAGCAGCATCACGGTCCGCAAGAGTGCTTCAGCGGATGTCGATGAGGGCTCGCTGGGCGCCACGGTTGATCTGCAGACCGGGCGCCCCTTTGACTTCAAGCGCGGTTGGACGGCGACGGCCTCCGCGCAGGGGCGCTACAACGATCTGTCGGGCAAGACCACGCCGCGTGTTGCGGGCCTGGTCTCGTTCACGGACGAAAGCCGCCGGTTCGGGGCACTGATGTCCGTGGCCTATTCCGAGCGCAAGGTGCTGGAGGAGGGTTTCTCCACGGTTCGCTGGGCCAATGGGGTGAGCAGCCAGGGCTTGTTTGCCACGGCAGGCTCCGATCCGGCCGCCTTGGCCGCCTCCAACAATGCGGCCAACTTCCATCCGCGCCTGCCGCGCTATGGCCGGCTGACGCATGACCAGAGCCGGCTCGGCGTCACCAGCTCGTTCCAGTTCCGGCCCGGTGAGAACACCCTGGTGTCGGCTGACCTGATGTACGCCAAGCTCGAGGCCACCCGCCAGGAAGACTTCCTGCAGGCCATTTCCTTCAGTCGCACCGGCACCAACGGCAAGCCCCAGACCAGCGTCTTGCAGTCCGTCTACGACGCCTCCGGGGAGCTGGTGCGCGGTGTGTACAACGGCGTGGACATCCGCTCGGAGTCCCGGTTCGACGAGCTCTCCACCGAGTTCGTGCAGCCGACGCTGAGCCTGGAGCACGACTTCAGCGACACCCTGCGCATGAGCGTCAAGCTGGGTCAGGGCAAGAGCCGCTTCCGCAACCCGGTGCAGACCACCACCACGCTGGACGCCAACAACGTCAATGGCTACACGATAGATTTCAGCGGCAACAGCCGCCTGCCCGTGATCAGCTATCCGATTTCCGTCACCGAGCTGAGCCCCGGCGGCCTGGGATTCGTCACCGCCGCAGCCGGTGCCGCGACGGTGCCGGCCACCCTGGTGAGCAGCGAGATTCGCATCCGCCCCCTGGGCGCGACCAATCGCAATGACAACGGTCAAGTCGATCTGAGCTGGGATCTGGTGCCCGATCGCTACACCCTGAAGGCGGGGATGAGCTACAAGCGCTTCGTCTTCGACACCTTCGAGTCGCGCCGCACGAATGAGGCCCTGATGTATGCGCCCCCAAGCGGTGTCGCTGCCAGCAGCCTGACGACCACGCTGACGGGATTCGGCAAGGGACTGAACCTGCCGGCCGGCGTGCCGACGAGCTGGATCATTCCCAACCTCGGCGCCATCGCCGCGGCTTACGACATCTATTGCAACTGCCTCAAGAGCGGTCCAGCCGGCGGGCCGGGCGACTTCCGGCTGACGTCCATCAGCAATGGCAGCGCCCGGGGCAACAACTTCGGCGCAAGCGAGAAGGACGAAGGCGCGTATGTGATGCTGGACTTCAGCGAGCGGGTGTCATCGCTGCCGCTGCGCGGCAACGTCGGCGTTCGCTATGTGCGCACCTCGCAGACGGCGTCCGGTTTTGATTCGGTGGGCAATGGCACGCCCACCCAGGAGGCGCAGAGCTACACCGATGTTCTGCCGTCCTTGAACGTGGCCCTGAATCTGTCGCGCGAGCTGATCTTGCGCGCTGCAGCGGCCAAGGTCATGGCCCGTCCGCGCCTGAATGACCTGAACCCGGGCATGTCCCTGAACACGGCCAACCAGACCATCACGGCGGGCAATCCCACGCTCAAGCCCTACCGTGCCAAGACGCTGGACTTCAACGGCGAGTGGTACTTCAGCAAAGAAGGCTTCCTGGGCGTCGGCCTGTTCTACAAGGACATCGACACCTATATCCAGAGCCTGCGCGGCAGCACGCGCTACGGCGATACCGGCCTGCCGTTGTCCTCGCTGCCGAACTCGCAGAACGCCGACACGGTCTACGCGATCACCACGCCGATCAATACCGAGGGCGGTTCGCTCAAGGGCATCGAGTTGAACTGGCAGCAGCCCTTCAAGTTCCTGCCCGGCGTCCTGAGCAACACGGGCATGCAGTTCAACTACACCTATGTGAAGTCGAACGTCGCCTATCGCGACAGCGCGGCAGGCAATGCCTCGATCGTGGACAACTTGATCGGGCTGTCCCCCCGCTCGGCCAACGTGTCGATCTACTACGACGACGGTCGCTTCAGCGCGCGCCTGTCCACCTCCTACCGCTCGGCCTTCCTGACTCGTGTCCCGGGGCAGAACAACAACGATGTGGAGGGCACCAATGCCGCCTTGAATGTGGACATGTCGCTCAGCTACGAGTGGGATGACCGCCTGACCTTCACCTTCGAAGGTACCAATCTGAACAACCGTGCCAAGGACCAGTTCGTCAGCCGCAGCCGCAACAGCCCTGTGGTCTACAACGTCACCGGTCGGGAGTTCCTGTTCGGCGCCCGCTACAAGTTCTGAGCATGCGACACCTCGCGCTGGCGACCCTGCTGCTGGCAGCGGGGCCGGCTTGGGCCGAGCCGCCCACCGTGCTGCTCGTGGGCGACAGCACCATGGCCCCGCAAACGGGCTATGGCGACGCGCTCTGCGAGCGCCTGGAGCCCGCCGCCCTGTGCCTGAACCTGGGTCGCGGCGGGCGCAGCAGCGCCAGCTACCGCGCCGAGGGCTTGTGGGAGCGGGCCCTGGCCCGGCTGCGCGCGCGCCCCGAGGCCTCGCCGGCCTGGGTGCTGATCCAGTTCGGGCACAACGACCAGCCGGGCAAGCCCGGCCGCTCCACCGACCTGCAACGCGAATATCCCGCCAATCTGGCGCGCTACGTCGAGGACGTGCGCGCGCTCAAGGCGCAGCCTGTGCTGGTCACGCCCTTGCGCCGGCGCCAGTTCAGCCAGGGCCTGCTGCAGGACGATCTGCAACCCTGGGCTCAGGCCATGCGGGGCGTCGCCCAGGAGCTGGATGTTCCCCTGCTGGACCTGCACAGGCTCAGCGCTGAGCTGCTGCAGACCCTGGGCGAGGCGGCCGCGCCGACCCTGGCCCAGGCCGCGCCGGGCCAGCCCGGCTATGACCACACTCACCTGGGCGCCCGCGGCGCCTGCTTCTTCGCCGCCCTGCTGTCCGCCGAAGTCGCGCGCAAGCTGCCGGGCTTGGACCTGCCCAGAAGCGCTGCGCCAGACTGCGAGCAGATACCGGCCCCCGCGCTGGCGAGCGCGGACACAGCGCTCGCGCCGCCGCTGAACCCCCACACCCACACCCATGCGGGCTGGGCGGTGGGCACCTTGGGTGGGCGGGGCGGACGCATCATCAAGGTCAGCACGCTGGCCGACCAGGGGCCGGGCTCACTGCGCGCGGCCCTAGAGGCCAAGGGGCCGCGCATCGTGGTGTTCGAGGTGGGCGGCGTGATCGACCTCGGGGGGCGTGAGCTGCAGATCGTCCACCCCTTCATCACCATTGCCGGCCAGACCGCGCCCGCGCCGGGCATCAGCCTCATCAAGGGCGGGATCGCCGTACGCGCCCACGATGTCATCATCCAGCACCTCAGCGTGCGCCCAGGTGCCTACGGACGCGCACCGCGCAGCGGCCATGATCACGATGGCATCGGCACCCAGGCGGGCGCCCACCATGTGATCGTGGACCACTGCAGCCTGTCCTGGGCCACCGACGAGAACCTCTCCGTCGGCGGTCCGCGCTTTCAGGGCCCCGATCCGGCGGCCTGGCGGCTCGCGACCTCGCACCACATCACCTACAGCAACAATCTGATCTTCGAAGGTCTGTCCAATAGCGTGCATGCCAAGGGCGAGCACTCCAAGGGCAGCCTGATCCATGACAACGCCAGCGCCGTGCTGCTGCTGGGCAATGTCTATGCGAGCAACCGCGAGCGCAATGCCCTCTTCAAGGGCGGCGTCCAGGCGGCCATGGTCAACAACCTGATCTACAACCCGGGCCCGCGCGCCGCCCACTACAACCTGCTGGGCAATGAGTGGCAGGGGCAGCCGTATCAGACCGGCAAGATCGCCCTGGTGGGCAATGTGCTGCGCCATGGACCGGACACCCCGGCCGATACGCCGCTCTTCAGCCTGGGCGGACAAGGGGATGTGGAGCTCTACCTGGCCGACAACCTGGCCCATGATCGCCAGGGGGCTGCGGTCCCCCTGACCGGCCGCTACAGCGCTGGAGCGGCGCAGATCCTGCCGGCGGGCGATGCGGCGCGCCCGGCCTACCTCCCGCCCCGGCTGCAGGCCCTGCCCGCCCGCCAACTCGAGGACCGCATCCTGCACACGGCGGGCGCGCGGCCCTGGGACCGGGACCCGATTGACGCCAAGCTGCTGTCCGATGTGCTCGAGGGGCGCGGCCAGATCATCGACAGCGAAACCCAGTCCAGCGGCTTTCCACGCCACGCGCCGCGCAGCCGCCCCTTCGATGCGGCGGCCTGGGACTTGCGGGATATGAGCCCGAAGGCCGGCTGGACATCCTTGCATCGGGACCCCAAGCCATGAGCCCAGCGATCTCGCGCCGAAGGCTCTTGCTCGCCAGCGGGGGTCTGGGAAGTGGCCTGCTGGCCGGCTGCACCGCCTTGCCTACGCCCCGCCCTCCCCTGGTCTGGGCCCGGGGACACGAGGGACAGCGCCGCGCGGATCTGGGGACTGGGCGCTACCTCAATCCGGTGCTGGCCGGGGATCGCCCCGACCCCACGGTGCTCAAGGATGGGCGCGACTACTACATGACCCACTCCTCCTTCGAGGCAAACCCGGGCCTGCTGATCTGGCACTCACGTGATCTGGTGAACTGGCAAGCCCTGGGCCATGCCTTGCACGAGTATCTGGGCAGTGTCTGGGCACCGGAGCTCATCAAGCATGCCGGACGCTATTACCTCTATATCCCGACCAAACACCCCCGGGGCAACGACATCTGGGTCATGCACGCCGGCGACATCCGGGGGCCTTGGTCCAAGCCCCAGGCGCTGGGTATCGACAAGATCGACCCCGGCCATGCGGTGGATGCACAGGGCCGGCGTTTCCTGTTCCTCAGTGCCGGCTTGCGCGTGCGCCTGAGCGACGATGGGCTGCGGACCGTCGGTCCCTTGGAGAAGGTGTACGAGGGCTGGCAGTACCCCGAGGACTGGGATGTGGAGGGCTTCGCCCAGGAAGGTCCCAAGATGCTCTGGCACCGCGGCTGGTGGCATATGACCACGGCTCTGGGCGGCACGGCAGGACCGCCCACCGGCCATATGGTGGTCCATGCTCGCGCACGAACCCTGGACGGGCCCTGGGAGAACTCGCCCTACAACCCCATTCTTCGCACCCGTCATATCAGCGAAGCCTGGTGGTCCCGCGGCCATGGCACTTTGGTGGAGGGACCGCGCCCCGGTGACTGGTACATGATGCTGCACGGCTACGAGAACGGCTACCGCAATCTGGGGCGGCAGACCCTGCTGGAACCCATCGAATGGACGGCGGATGGCTGGTATCGAAGTCCGCTGGCGGACGCAGGATCCGCCCTGCCCATGCCGGCCGGCGGTGAGGCCGTTCCACATGGCATGGCGCTTTCCGATGACTTCGACGCACCCAGCCTGGGTCCGCAATGGAGCTTCTTCCGCGGTGACGCACTGGACGCGCAACGCCTGCGGGTTGGCCAGGGCCAGCTCAGCTTGGCGGGCCGGGGAGACGGGCCCGGCAATGGCGCACCGCTGTGCTTTGTGAGCGGCGATCGCCACTTCCAGGTCGAGGTGGACATGGACTTGGACCCACAGGCCCGCGCCGGCCTGATCCTGTTCTACAACGACAAGCTCTACGCCGGGCTGGGCGTCGACAAGCAGGGCTTCTGGCTGCATCGCTATGGTCAGGATCAGCGACGGGGTTCCCTGCTCCCGGGCCAGGGCCGGCGTCTGCGCATGCGCCTGACCCTGAGGGAGCACATCCTGACCCTGCATACCCGACATGAGGGCGAGTCCGGCTGGCGGAAGTACGGCACGCAGATGGAGGTCTCGGGCTATCACCACAATGTTGCGGGCGGTTTCATGAGCCTGCGGCCGGCCCTCTACGCCGCGGGCCAGGGGCGCGTGCGCTTTTCCAAGCTCCGCTACCAGGCCCTCGACTGAACGCTCTGCGCCGGCCTTGGGCCCTCGCAACGCCGAATCCATGCCCACGATCACGGATCTGCTCTCGCCGGCGCAGCTGGCGGGATATGCCGCCTTCCTGCTGGGCCTGTTGTGCTTCGGGCAGACCGATGACCGGCGCTTCAAGCTGTTCATGGCCCTGGAGTGCCTGGCCTATGCCCTGCACTTCGCCATGCTGGGACACCCGAGCGCGGCTGCCAGCAGCCTGGTCTCGCTGGCACGCTCCATGGCGGCCATACGCTGGCGCCGCCCAGCGGTCGGCGTCTTCTTCATCGCCCTGGGCCTCGGAATGGGCTACGCGCTGTACAGCGGCTGGCTGTCCATGCTGCCCATTCTGGCCTCCTGCATCGGCACGTTCTCCCTGTTCTTCCTCCACGGTCTGGCCATGCGCATGCTGATGCTGGTGGGCACCACGCTCTGGCTCGTGAACAATGTCTGCGTCGGCTCGGTGGGTGGCGTGCTGCTGGAAGCCAGCCTGCTCAGCATGAATCTGTGGACCATCTCACGCCTGTGGCGCCGGCAGCGGCGTTCATCCTAGGGACGCTTGCATGCCGGGAATCCGATGATCAGGAATTGGTCATGGACCGATCATGACGGTATCCAGCCGGCGGCCGAGACTGCGCACCTCTGCAAAAAACGGTGCACCAGCCTTCTCCGGCCATCATGGGATTCAAGAAACGTATCTGGGCTCTGCCTGCCACGGCGGCCGCGATTTTCACCATCAGCGTGGGCATCATTCTCACGGTGGCGAGCCACACGACCGATGACATCGAGGGCCTGGGGAGCAAGGCCTATCCCTACCTCGCCGGCGTCACCCGAGCGCAATCGCTGATCGAGCCCATGTCGACGGCTTTTCAGGCGGCGGTCAGCGAGTCCGAACCGCGTCGGCTGGAGGACGCCGAACGCCTGCGAGCGAGTATCGAGCAGCAGCTGCAGGCCGTCGGCAAGCTTCCGGGCCACACCGAGCTGGACGAAGAACTGGGCGCATTGCTGAACAGCTATGCAGGCGCCGCACGCGAGACTGCGCTGATCCTGCTGGGCGCGGGTGACGGGGAGGCTGCGAGCGCCGTACCCCGCATGCAAGAGAGCCTGAAGGCCCTGCAGACCCGCCTGGACGCGGAAGTGAGCCAGGCTCAAGCAGGATTCGATGCCGTTCTGGACAGCAGCCGCAAAGGTGTCCGAGACATTATCCGGGCCACACTGATCAGTGCCCTGATCGTGCTCGCCGCCCTGATCGTGGCCTCCTGGAGAATCATCGCTGGCGTGTGGTCGCAGCTGGGCGCCGAGCCCGAGTTTGTGCGTGACCTGATGCAAGAGATTGCATCCGGGAATCTCTCGCGAGGCATTGACGCCGACCCGCGAGGCAGCAGCTTGCTGGCGGCAGCCGCAGCGATGTCGAGTGGGCTGCGTGATCTGATCAATCAGCTCAGGGCCGGTGCCAACGAGATCACGCACGCAGCCAGCGAAATCGCCGCAGGAAACATGGACCTGTCCGCGCGCACCGAGCGACAGGCCAACGCCGTAGAAGTCACGACGCAATCGATGCGTCAACTCACCAGCTCGGTTCAGGACAATGCCGGTCACGCCAGAAAGGCAGCCGAGACCGCGGCGCAGGCCTGCATCGATGCCGAAGCCGGCGGCCAGGCTGTGGCAGCAGCCATCACCTCCATGAGCGCAATCAGCGAGTCATCGCAACGCATCAGCGAGATCACGGCGCTGATCGACGGCATAGCGTTTCAAACCAATATCCTGGCGCTCAACGCCGCCATCGAAGCCGCGCGGGCTGGTGAAAACGGCCGAGGATTCGCCGTTGTCGCGGCCGAAGTCCGTCGTCTGGCACGCAGCGCAGCCGACTCGGCCAAGGAAATTGCAGCCTTGATCGACGCCTCCGTGGAACAGGTCGCGGAAGGCAAGTCCCGTGTCCAGGCCGCCGGTGGCGCCATGCAGAGCGCGCTGCACTCCGTCACGGCCACGGCCACCTTCATCCGCGAGATTGCCATGTCCAGCGAGGACCAGGCGCTTCGGATTGCCGAGGCCGGCCACGCCGTGACCGGCATAGACGACAGCACCCGGCAGAACAGCGCGCTGGTGGAAGAGGCCGCCGCGGCGGCCGCCAGCCTGGAGGAGCAGACGAGGCGCCTGTCGGCGCTCGCCCAGCGCTTCCAGACCGCCAGCAGCTGAGGCCTTGTCCTGCCGGCACCGGGGCTGAGCACCAGCCCGATCGCGGCGCAGCCACGCGCTGCATCAGCCGTATTCCTTTTGAGCACCCGCTCAACGCGAGGCCGAACCTTTGGACGGTCGGTTCGATGTCGCGTTCATTGTTCCCTGACCCGACCAGAAGACTCATGAAAAGCACTTCACTTCGCTACAGCGTGCTCGGCATGGCTGTGGCACTGACCTGCGCCACGGCCGCACGCGCCGAGATCTCCAACGAAAGCAAGACCTTGGTGTTGTCGGGATTCGGCACGCTCTCTGCCGTGCAGACCAACAACGAGAACATCGAGTTCCGCTCCGACAACCGTCTGCCCAGCGGCACAGCCTCCAGCCACGAGTTCGACAACGACAGCAAGCTCGGCGTTCAGCTGAGCTATCGGCCTAGCGACAAGCTGCAAGCCGTGGTGCAGCTGCTCTCGCGCCGAAACGAGGACAACAGCTTCAAGCCCTCGGTGGACTGGGCCTACATCGCCTACAAGCCGATCTCCGCCCTGTCCCTGCGCGCAGGCCGCTTTGTAGCGCCCACGCTGATGGGCTCTGACTACCGCAATGTGGGCTACGCCAATATCTGGGTGCGCCCCCCGACCGACGTCTACAACTCCGCGACCATCAACAATGTGGACGGCATCGATGCCATCTACCGCGGCAAACTGGGCGCGGTCTCCTACACGCTGCAGGGCTACTACGGCGGCTATGACCTGAAGTTCGCGGGCGGCTCGGGCATCAAGTTCAACCATATGGCCGGCCTGAACCTCAGCGCCGA
The DNA here is from genome assembly GCF_004362405.1 of Roseateles asaccharophilus. Lineage (GTDB taxonomy): Bacteria > Pseudomonadota > Gammaproteobacteria > Burkholderiales > Burkholderiaceae_C > Kinneretia > Kinneretia asaccharophila. The sequence continues at coordinate 88,090 of NZ_SNXE01000008.1, read as the reverse complement.
GACGGGCAGCTGGACCTTCCGCGTCAGCCATATGGACGCCAGCCACACCAACTACCAGGCCGATGGCCAGGCGGCCCCCAGCACCCTGTTTGCCGTCTCGCAGCCGCAGACCGGTCGCGGCTTCCGCCTCAACCCCGCGGCTGCCAGCTGCGCCAGCTTCAGCGCCAACATCAGCTGCAACCAGCTCTTCACCAACTTCGACTCGGTGTTCAACGCCCTGCGCCGTGACAAGAAGCCCTTCAACATCACCGATCTCGGCCTGGTCTATGACAACGGGAATGTGGTGGTCCAGGCGGAGTACATGAAGCGAAAGTCGGACTCGCAGCTGTCCAACTCCGCGGCCTACTACCTGACAGCCGGCTACCGCTTCGACCGCGTCTTGCCCTATGTGAGCTACTCCGCAAGCAAGACGGACACCCGGCGCTACATCCTGAGCGCGGCGCCGCAGTACCAGAGTCTGGTGGACCAGCGCTTCACCCAGGGCGCCCCCTATGCCCAAACCTCCAACACCGACAACCGAACCCTGTCCATGGGTCTGCGCGTGGATGTGGCGCCCTCGGTGGCCCTGAAGTTCCAGCTGGACCAGTACAAGCCGCGCACCAACAGCTTTGGCGCGACCGATGCCCAGACCATGAGCCGTGTCGGCGCCCTGGCCGGTGCCGCGCAGATGTCGGATTCGGTGGGAACGGTGCGTCTGGCAACGGTCGCCCTGGACTTCGTGTTCTGAGGAGGACAGCATGAACAACGTCAAGACGAGCACCCGCGGCCTGCTCGCCGCGCTGGCATTGCTGGGACTTCACACCGGGGCCACTGCTGCCGAGTGGGTGCTGGTGGCCAGCGCCAAGAGCAGCATGCGCAGCCTGGACATGGCGACCGCCGAGAGCCTGTACATGGGCAAGACATCCGATCTTCCCGGCATTGGCGCCGTGGCCATTCATGACCTGCCGGAAGGCAATGCCGTGCGCGATGCCTTCTATCAGGAGACCAGCAACAAGAACGCCAGCGCCATGAAGGCCTACTGGTCTCGCATGATCTTCACCGGCAAGGGGCAGCCCCCCAAGGTCGTCGACAGCAGTGCTGCTCTGAAGAAGGCCCTGGCGGCCAACCCCGCTGCGATCGGCTATCTGGAGAAGTCCGCCGTCGACGCATCGGTCAAGGTCTTGCTGGCGCCTTGAGCCTAGGCACACAAGCCATCGCGGTTCGGCCTCTTGCACGGGGCTGAACCGTGCCTATCGGCAAGCGCCGTGCCGACCTGCTAGCGTGAGAGAGCAGATGCTTACAGTGAGAACTTCGTACGAGAGCGCGACGCCTGCGGCCGACATGCGCGCAATTGGCCGAGTCAAGCGGCTGCGAATGCCGCGCTGCACAGCAGCCCTGTCGCGCGAACTGGCCGCCATGGTGATTGCCCTCAGCAGCCTGTTGATTCTGCTGGCTTCCGTGCAGTTCCAGGCACTTCGCTCCAGCGCCATTGATGATCTTGGCGCCACGGCTGAGCTGCTCGCTCGGAACTTGAGCGCCGCACTCATCTTTGACAGCCTGGATGACGCGCAGGCCGTGCTGGACGCCCTGATGCAGTCCAGCACCATTTCGACCGCGGAGCTCTATGCACTGGACGGAAGACTCATCGCAAGTCGGACCGTGCAGTCGCCGGAGTGGGGCCACGGCCTGGTGCTGCTGCAGGTCTCACGGGACGTCTACGCCTCGGGCGCCGTGGTGGGCTATCTGACGCTCCAGGCCTCATCCAGCCGCATTGCAATCTGGACCGGGGTGTTTCTCGCGGTAGGCGCTGTGGCCGTGGCCGCCGCATGGCTTGCGTCTTGCGTGAGTGCCAGGCGCGCCTCGATGGCCGCACTCATGGCCCAGCAAAGCTTGTCCTGGATGTCACGGCATGACCCCTTGACCGGCTGCGCCAACCGTGAGGAACTGCGCGCGCAGCTCCAGGCCTGCTTGCAACGGCCACAAGCCAGCCCTGCCCTCTTTCTGATCGACATTGACGACTTCGGACTGATTAACGCAGCGTATGGCACGCAGCAGGGCGATGCCGTGTTACGGGTCATTGCCCAACGCTTGCAAGTCCTGGCGGGGTCGTCCGACTGCCTGGCCAGAATCAGTGCCGACGAGTTCGCCCTACTGATGAATGAAGGCCAAGAAGAGCGCCTGCATGGCATTGCAATGCGCATTCAAGCCCTTGCATCGGAGCCCATACTGATTGGCAACGCCATCGTCCGCGTCTCAGCCTGCATTGGCATGGCCCTGCTACCGGGCGATGGCACAACGGTTGCCTCGGCCCTGGGGGCAGCAAGCGCCGGGCTGGCCGCCGCCCGGGTGACGGGACACGGCAGGATCGCGCGCTACAAACAAGCTCAGGAGCGCTTGTTGCGTGAACGCGCAAGGCTGACCGATGCCCTGAGGCAGGCTCTCAAACGCAGCGAGCTCAGTCTCTACTACCAGCCCATTCACGACATTCGCACCGGACATCTGCGTTACGCCGAGGCGCTCGTGCGATGGAACTCGCCGGAACACGGCCCGATTCCCCCGGATACCTTCGTGCCGCTGGCGGAAACCGCGGGTTTCGCCGAAGACATGGGGCTGCACATCCTCGGCAGACTGCATCGGGACCGGTCCGACTGGCTTGAAGCTGGCGTGGTCCCACCGCCAGTAGCGGTCAATCTGAGCGCCATGCAGTTTGTTCGGGAGGGGGCCAAGGCTGCATTCTTGGACCGCCTAGAAACACTGGGGCTCACGCCTGACGCCATGCAGGTCGAACTCACCGAACGGGCCGCATTTGAGGAGGTCGACGCAGCCGACTCCATCTTGAACAGCCTCCGGGAGCAAGGCTATGAGCTGGCCCTCGATGACTTTGGAACCGGCTACAGCTCGCTGAGCTACCTGCACCGCATTCGCTGCAGCAAGATCAAGATCGACCGCAGCTTTGTCAGGGACATGGACCGGAACGAGGGCGCGCGCAAGCTGGTCAAGGCGATTGTGGACGTGGCACATGCCTTCGGGATACGGACCGTCGCCGAAGGCGTGGAGACCGAGCGCGAACTCGACGTCCTGCGGAGCCTCGGCTGCGACTTCGCCCAGGGCTATCTCCTGGGCAGGCCGATGGCGGCTGCGGCCTTCCTGCAGCTCATCAGCGCCGAGCAGGCGAGGCAGAGCGCCGACTCTCAGACCTGAATCAACAACGCAAACATTGAGGAGGAGCAGCCAGAAGCAAAGCGTCAGTGAGTATCCGTCTCCATTTCATCTACAACTCAAACAAGAATTCTCTGATCAATGAAGTTCTCTACAAGCAGCATCGCCGCAGGTCTCGGCGCCTTGACACTGTCCTTCTGTCTGGGTGCACAGGCCCAAGAACGCGGCAGCAAGCAAGAAGCTGTCGCTCTGGCCGATGCAGCCACCAGCCACGTGAAGCAAGTCGGTGCGGAGCGCGCATTCAAAGACTTCACACATGAATGACAAGGTCCGGTGGGTGCGCAAGGATCTCTATGTGGCCGTCACTGACCTGGAAGGCAAGGTACTTGCCCATGGCGGCAATGACAAGCTTGTCGGCAAGCACATGATGGCGGTCCGCGACGCAAAAGGCTTCGCCTTCATGGCGCGCATGATTGAGATCGCGAAGTCACAGCCGGGGGAAGGCTGGGTCGACTATGAATGGGCCAACCCGCAGACGAAGCGAATCGAGGGCAAGTCCAGCCTCGTGAGCCTGTTGCCCGACGGAAAGTCCGTGCTGAGCGTGGGCTACTACCGCTGATTGCCCGAGCCATGGCGCGGTGCAAGCTGCCGAACTTCACCGTGTCATGGAGCAGCCGCTGAGCAAACTTCAGTCACAAGCTGCGTTGAGCAATAGCGCCATGCGAGGGGGCGCACGACTGAACAGCTCGGCAGACCGCAGATAGGCCAACAAATCCGGAGTATGGCGCTGCAAGGCGGGCAGACGCGCCACCAGTTCATCCAAGGATTTCCGCCATGAAGGATCTGGAGGCTGGCCTTGCTTTCTGGCGGCAAACACCAGTTGCAGCAAGGCTGTTGGGCCGTGCTCGGCACTCATCGCGCTCACCCTGGACATCAACACATCGAGCTCGGTGTCCAGCCCCTCCTCCATCAACAACCAGCCCAAATCCACGGCCAAATCCTGCCCGGGCGCGCCCTCGCTGGATTCGGTCAGCCACACGGTGCGCAGCGTGGCCAATGCCTGTGTCCGCAAGCCTTGCTTCAGCATGACGGCGGCTTGGCATCGGGCCCGCCGCGCCGGATTGCTGTCATCGTCTAGAACATCCAGCACGCTGGCGGCCTTGGCGACCTCACCACGCACGAGATACCAGTTGCAAAGCAGGGAGGCGCTGTTCCAGCGCGAGAACCAGCGACTGCAGCGAGCTATGTGAAGCATGGCCTCCAGCTGGGTGATCGCTGCGAGCTGTTCACCCGTGCGCCACAGCAGATGAGCCTTGGCTCGCTCCAGGCTCTCGCGAGAGTTCTGGGGCATCTCCTCACCAACCTCATCGGCAAATCGCGCGACAAGCTGCGCAGCCTCACTCAGGCGCCCGGACTCGATCAGGGCGAACATGCTCTGCAGCTGGCTGGTGATGTAGCGAACGCGCGATCCCAGGGTCCGGGCCAGCGTGGCAGCACGACTCAATGACTCCAGGGCTGCACCGTAGTGCCGTGAGCCCGTCTCGATGGCCCCCAACGATACATAGGCTTGGAGCTCCACGCGCAGCAGGTCGCGTGACCTTGCCTCCCGGGCCACGCCGCGCAGTTGCTCTCGGGCCCGGGCAAGCTGCTGTGTGGCCATCAGGGCATGGGCCTGCAGGCAGCGCGCAATGAGCTCCCAGTAGACATCGCCCGTGGCCTGCGCGGCGGAGATGGCCCGCTCTGCAGCCTTGGCCGCCTCCTCGCCCTGACCCTTGAATCTGAACTGCTCGCCCCGCCCCACCAGCACATTGGGTAGCGTGGTGATGCTGGCCTTGCCTTGCAGGACCAGCTCAAGCGCCTGGTCGTTGTAGCGCTCCGCCTCGTCCATCTGCCCGGATATCACGGCGCTGCGGCCCAGCTCGGCGAGCAACTCGGCCTGCAGGTCCGCCTGCCCACCCAAACCCGCTTCCGCCAGCGCCGCCTGGGCTACCTCAACCGATTCCTGCATACGCGCCAGGTCCCGCAGCAGGCGGGCCTGAACCAGTCTGAGTCTGAGGTCCGGCCTGATGCGAGGCAGGGACGACTCCAGCAAGGCGAGCGCTCTTTCCGACTCGCCTCGGGCGGCGAGATCAAGGATGCGCGCGCTCTGCTCATCCCAGAATGATTCCTCCTGCGGTGACGGTGTACCGCCACAGGCGGACTCCACTTCGCGGACCAGTTTTTGCGCCAGTGTCAGCAGATCCAAGCCGTCGAAGCTCCGTGACAGTTCCAGCTCTGCTTCGCTACCGAGCAGGAAGTGCAGAGACAGCATGCCATCGCCGCGCCGCGAGACCCTGCCGACCAGGGCCAGGCGGCAGTTGAGCTGCCGACAGGCCAGGGCGGCATCCTGCTCGCTCCAGACCGATCGCCGCGTCCACGCGTCGACCGCCTCGCTGCGCACCAGCCGCAGCTCGGAGCGCATTTGCAATTGGTGGTAGACCAAGCTGGGCAAGCCCAGCTCCACCCAGGAGAGGCCGGGATCGGATGTCTCGTTGAAGAAAGGCAGAACCGCAAGGTCCAGCTTGGGCTCGGTTGCACGGGCGGCGGGCTGCGCCGCACCTACGGCCTGCGAAGGCTGCAGCGGGCGTGATCCAGCGAGCGGCGGGGACAACTCGGTCTCGACGGCTGCATCCAAACGGTAGCCATGACCACGCACCGTGATGATGAACTGCGGGCTGTCCGCGTTGTCCTTGATGGCGCGCCGCGCCTTCATGACGGCCCGAGCCAAAACCGAGTCCGTGACGAAGCTGGAGCGCCAGACAGCGCTCAACAGTTCATCCTTGGTGACCGTTCTACCGGCATGGCGCGCCAGGTAGCACAACAGATCGAAGATGAGAGGTTGTACTTCGACGGTCAGCCCGCAGACCCGTAACTCATGCCTATCGGTGTCGATCAAGCAATCCTGGAACCGATAGCGTGTCATGCGGGCATGAACATGAGCTTCATACCCTCAATTCTAGGGGTTGCGGCCCGCTTGAACCGTACCCAAGCACAAGCGAGCCGGGAGCGCTTGTATCGCTTACTTCATCAGCCCCGGCAGCCACAGCGAGAACGCAGGTACATAGGTCACCAGCATCAGCGTGACGATCAGCGCGCCATAGAAGGGCCAGATGGAGCGCATCACCTCGCCCACCGAGATCTGCCCGATGGCACAGCCCACGAACTGGGTGGTGCCGACCGGCGGCGTGTTCAGGCCCAGCGAGCAGTTGATCAGCATGAGGATGCCGAACTGGGTCGGGTCCATGCCGAACTTCTGGCAGATCGGCAGGAAGATGGGCGTGCAGATCAGGATGGTGGCCGCCATGTCCAGAAAGGTGCCCAGCAGAAAGAGCAGCAGATTGACCATCAGGAAGATGAGCCAGGGCTCGCTGGTCACCCACTGCATCAGCTCGCCGGTCTTCTGCGGTACCTCATACAAGGCCATGAAGTAGCCGAAGGCCGAGGAGATGCCGATCAGGAAGAGCACCACGCCGGTGGTCTTGCAGGCCTTGGCGCAGGCCTTGAGGAAGTGTGCCCAGCTCAGCGAACGGTAGGCCAGCACCGTGATGGCCAGCGCCCAGAACACCGCCGTCGCCGCCGACTCGGTGGCGGTGAAGACGCCGCTGAGGATGCCCACCAGGATGATGACCACCACGAGCAGGCCGGGCAGCGCGGCGCCGAAGGCTTTGAACACCGCGGGCCAGCCCGGAAAGGCGCCGTGCGTCGGATAACCCCGCTTGACGGCCACGCCATAGGCGGCAACCAGATTGCACACCGTCAGCAGCAGGGCCGGAATCAAGGCCGCCAGGATCAGGCTGAACACGCTGACCGAGGCAATGCCAGCCGCCGCGAGCGTGAAGATGATGAGGTTGTGCGAGGTCGGCATCAGCGCCCCCACCAGCGAGGCATGCGTGGTGACGTTGACCGCGTAGTCCGCGTGGTAACCCTCCTTCTTCATCATCGGGATCATCACCGAGCCCATGGCCGAGACGTCGGCCAGCGGCGAGCCGGCCACGCCCCCGAACAAGGTGCAACCCACCACATTGCTCATGCCCAGGCCGCCCCGCACATGACCGACCAGGCTGTTGGCAAAACGGATGATGCGTTCGGCGATGCCGCCATGCAGCATCAACTCACCGGCAAACACGAAGAAGGGGATGGCCAGGAAGCTGAAGACCTGCATGCCACCCACCATCTTCTGGAACACCACGGCCACCGGCAGGCCGGCGGCGATGATGGTGGCCACCGACGCCAGGCCGATGGCAAAGGCCACCGGCACGCCCAGGATGAGCAGCAGCGCGAAGCTGAAGCCAAGAATCGTCAGTTCCATGCGGGCTCCACATGATGGCCGCGCAGCAGCGCGACAATGTGTTCGATCGAGAACAGCACGATCAGCGCGCCGGCGATCACCAGCGGCAGGTAGTCCATGCCTTCGGGCACGCCCAGCATGGGCTTTCTCTCGCTCCACTTGAGCGTGGTCCACAGCCAACCTGCTTTGAGCATGAGTCCGCCGAAGAGCGCCACCAGCAGGTGGATCAGGATCTCAAGCTTTCGGCGCAGGCGCTCGGGCAACAAGACCAGCAGGGACTCCAGCCCAATATGACCGGCATCCCGCACGCCCACCGCCACACCCAGCGCCGTGACGTAGAGCACCAGCAGCATGGCCAGCGCCTCGGCCCAGGTGGGCGTGTCGTTGAACAGATAGCGCCCGACCACCTGGTACTGCACGCACAGCACCACGGCCAGCAGTCCCGCCACCGCGGCCACCAGCGCCAGCTTGGAGAGGCTGGCGCAAAGGCGGGTGAACAGGGCTGCGGGCGAGGATGCCGGTGCTGCCGCTTTGTTCAGCACCGACGCGCTCACTTGGTGTCCTGGACGGTCTTGACCAGGCGTTGCAGGTCGGGCGTGGTCATGAACTTGGCGTAGACCGGCGCCATCACGGACTGGAACGAGGCCTTGTCGACCTCGATGATCTCGGCGCCAGCCGCCTTGATCAGGGCCAGGGACTTGGCTTCCTGCTCATCCCACTTCTTGCGCTGGAACGCAACCGACTCCCGGGCCGCTGCGCGGATCATGTCCTGCTCGGCCTTGCTGAGCTTGTCGAACACCACCTTGCTCATCAGCAGCATGTCGGGCGCCATCGAGTGCTCGGTCCTGGAGAGGAACTTCACCGCCTCGAAATGCTTGAAGCCCTCGTAGGACGGCACATTGTTCTCGGCCGCATCGATCAGGCCGGTCTTCAGGCCGGTGTAGACCTCGCCGATCGGCATCGGCGTTGCATTGGCGCCCATGGCGCCGATCAGCGAGACCCAGAGGTCGGACTGCTGCACACGAATCTTCAGGCCCTTGGCATCGGCCACGGTCTTGACGGGCTTGCGGCCGTAGATGGAGCGCGCGCCGCTGTCGTAGAAGGCCAGGCCGATGAAGCCCTGGGCCTCGCAGCTCCTCAGGATCTCTTCACCGGCCGGGCCGTCCAGACTCTTGCGCATATGCTCCACCGAGCGGAACAGAAAAGGCATGGTCGGTACCTGCGTCTTGGGGCAGATGGCGTTCATCGGGCTGATGTTCACCCGCGTCATCTCCAGGGCACCGATCTTGACCTGATCGATGGTTTCCTTCTCGCTGCCCAGGGCCCCCTTGTTGAAGACCTTGGTCCTGAACTTGCCACCGCTTTTTGCGCTCAGCAGCTCGCCCATATGCCGCACGGCCGCCACGGTGGGGTAGTCGTCGCTGTTGTGAACATCGGCCGAGCGCAGCTCCAGCGCGCCGGCAAGGCCGCACCAGCCCCCCAGGGTCAGCACACCGAAGCAGGCCATCAGTCGTGAACGTACTCGCATCAAAGTCTCCTCGTTGTAGAAGTGATCACTCTTTGGCCGCAAGGCGCGGCGCAGGCACCCCGGCGTCATGCCCAGCCACCGCGTGGGAAAACTCACCCAGGGACAGAAAGCTGCCGCCTTGAAGCCAAGCCATCGGCGTGTCTTCGGGAGGGGCCAGGTCTTGCAGCATGGGCTGCCAGGGATCAGCGCTGTCCTGGGGCTCGTAGCCCAAGGTCTGCCAGCCGCTATCACTCCACCAGCGCGCGGCATTGCCCGACACGCCATAGACCGTGAGGCAGCCCACGCGGGGCGCACGCAGACACGCCAGGACCAGACGCGCGAAGTCGCCATGGCTCAGCCAGGTGGAGAGGGCTCGACGGTCCTGCGGCGCCGCGGCCACCGTCCCCAGGCGCAGGTTGACCGTTTCAATGCCGCAGCGATCCCAGTACAGCTGCGCCATATGTTCGCCAAACAGCTTGCTGACGCCGTAGAAGCCATCCGGCCGCGGCCTGTGGATGCAGGGGTCCAGAAGCTCGCCCTGGCGGTAGCAGCCCGTCACATGGTTTGAACTCGCGAGCACCACCCGGCGGGTCCCCGCGAGTCGCGCCGCTTCATAGAGGTGGTACACGCCGCGCACATTGGCTTCGAGGATTGGCTCGAACGGCCCCTCCCCTGCCACGCCGCCCAGGTGCACCACGGCGGAAACGTCCCCTAGCAGCGCCTGCATCGCCGCGCCATCAGACAAGTCGCAGCGAATGAACTGCTCATGCCGGTCCAGCACCCCGGGCAAGGCCTGCCGGTCACTCAGGCGGATGCCGGAGAAGCCCTCTTCTTGACACAAGGATCCCAGCGCTCCCCGCAGGACCTGCGCCAACTGGCCTGCGGCTCCCGTGAGCAACAAGTGGCCTGTGGACGTCAAAGGGTGCGGGCTTCTCATGGCGATGCTCAGATCAGGGTGAGTACCGTTTCAAAATCAATCATCGTTCGATGAGAATATCGAAACCGTGTTTCATTTCGATAGGGGCTTTCATGGGGGCGGGTCAGCAAAAAGTTGCCATGCTGGGCGAGTGCATGCTCGAGTTGCAGGGCGAACCTTTCGGACAGTTCAGCCAGGCCTATGGCGGCGACACCTTCAACACCGCCATCTACCTGGCGCGCTGCATACAGCCCCAGGCCGCGACGGTGAGCTTTGCAACAGCGCTGGGCTGCGACCCCTTGAGCGGGGGCCTGCTGCAGCGTTGGGCCCAGCAAGGCCTGTCGCTGGAACTGGTACGCCAGATCCCCGGCAAGCTGCCGGGCCTCTACATGATTGAGCTGGATGAAAAGGGGGAGCGCAGCTTTCACTTCTGGCGCGACAGCAGCGCGGCACGCCGCTATTTCGATGTGCCGCAGACGCCTTTGGAGGCGCGATGCCACGAGTTCGATCTGCTCTATCTCAGCGGCATCAGCCTCGCCATACTCTCGGCCGCCGCGCGTGAGCGCGTATTCGCGCTGATGGCCCAGATGCGCGCCTTGGGCGCACAAGTCGTCTTCGACAACAACTACCGCCCTGCCCTCTGGACCGACCCCTTGAGCGCCTATGCCAGCTTCGCCCGTGCCTACGAGTTGGCGAGCATGGCCCTGATCACCCTCGACGACCATCAGCAGATGCTGGGTGTCCATGATGCAGAAGCCGCGCTGGCACATGCCCAGAAGCTGCCGACACCGGAGCTCGTGATCAAGCGTGGTGAGGCGGCGACCTTGGTGCGCCAGACGCCCGATGCCTCGTGGCAGTCGGTCCCGACGGTGCCGGTGCCACGCGTCGTGGACACCACGGCCGCGGGCGACTCCTTCGGGGCCGGCTACATCAGCCGCCGGCTCAGGGGCGAATCTGCACCAGAAGCCGCGGCCTTCGGCAATCGGCTGGCGGCCCGAGTCATCCAACATCGCGGCGCCATCATCAAGAAGGCCTATATGCAGGATCTGCTGTCCTGAGTCGCTCCAAAGTTCAGACCCGGCGGACAGAAATTAAACCCGTTAGTTCACAAAAACTACTTCATGGTTTATAAACACGGGCATTCCCCGCTACCGGCTGTGTCCCAGTCTTTGCACCATGAGTCCATCCCTGTTCCGCTCCGCGCTTGCGGGCGTCGCCCTTCTCAGCAGTGTGGCAGCCCAGGCCCAGGTGGGCGATTTCTTCCGCAATGTGCTGCCGCCCGGCGTGGAGCAAGGCGGGGTGGCGGGCGCGGTCATGCTCCACGCCCCCCGCTACGCCGGCTCCGATCAGGAGCGCTTGCGGGTGCTGCCCAGCGTGGACTACCAATGGCGCGAGGGCTGGTTTGCCGGCGTGGTCAATGGTCTGGGCTACCGGGTGTCCGGCGGCAGTGGCCAGGTTTACGGCCTGCGGCTGAGCATGGATTTCGGCCGCGAGGAAGACGATAGCAGCGCGCTGCGCGGCATGGGTGACCTCAAACCTCGGCTGCTGGCAGGCGCCTTCTACAACCAGGAACTGGGCGGCGGATTCAATCTCAGCTCCTCCCTGCGCACTGGGCGCGGCACCTTGCTGGACCTGGGTGTGAGCTGGGGTCACGCCCTGAGGCCCGATCTGCGTGTGGCCGCTGGCGTGGCCATGAGCTGGGCCGATGCGCGCCACACCCAAAGCTATTTCGGCGTCAATGCCGCCCAGTCCCAGGCCAGCGGCTACCCGGTGTTCAAGCCCGGCGCCGGCTTGCGCGATGTGCGGGCATCCGCTTCGGTGATCTACCGCCCGCTCCGCGACTGGTCGCTGACGGCAACCCTGGGCCAGGGCAGCCTGCGCGGGGATGTCCAACGCAGCCCGCTGGTCCGGGACGCCAGCCCTCAGAGCCTGATCCTCACCGTGGGGCACCATTTCTAAGCGCCGTGGTGCGATCTGTGAAGCGCGCAAGATGTGACAGGCTGCAGTATTGCGGGTTGATGCCGCTTCACAAATGCTGGTGTCATGGCATGCTGCCATGATGTGCCGCATGAACATGCTTCGCCGCATTTTGGCTCTGAGTCTGCTGAGCTACTGGCTGCCGGCTGTACAAGCGCAACCCCAGGTCCTGCAAGCCTTCACCGAGGAATGGGCGCCCTACAACTACACCGAGGGCGACAAGCTGCGCGGCATCGCCACCGACACGCTCCGGGCGCTATGTGCGGAGACAGGACTGCGCTGTGTGATGGAGTCCGTGCCCTGGGCGCGAGCCTATCGCAGCGCCCAACTGCACCCCAATGTGATGGTCTTCACCACCGCCCGGGTGGCTGAGCGTGAGCAGGAGTTTCTCTGGATCGGCCCGCTGCTGCCCCGGGTGACCTGGGTCTACGGGCGGCATGGCACCAAGCGCTTGCACGATGCAAAACAACTCGCGCAGATACGCTATGCCGTGGTGCGCGGCGAGGCGGCTGCCAAGGATTTGCAGGCCGCGGGCGTGCCCGCCAGCGCCTTGCTGGAGCAGTCCAACAACGCCTCGGCCCTGCGCAGCCTGCTGGCCGGACATGCTGAGGCCTTGGTGGACACCGAGGTCGGCATGGCCTGGAATATGCGTCAGCTGGGTGCCGACATGTCCGAGGTCCAGCCGCTGTGGCGGCTCAGCGATCGGGGCGCCTACTACTTCGCGCTGAACAAGCAGTCCGACCCCGGGCTGGCCGAGAAGCTGCAAACGGCGCTGGACAAGCTCAAGCGCCAGGGCACGCTGGACGAGATCCGCCGCAACTACCTCCATGCACCGGCAGGCGAGGCCCGATGAGCGGGGCACGTTCCGCCCTGTTTGAGCCGGAGTTCGTGCAGGCCTTGTGCGAGCTTTTCGAAACGCGCATCTGCTTCAACCAGGTCCTGGGCCTGACGGTGGACAGCCTGGAGGCCGACACGGTACAGGCCCATGTGCTCATGCGCCCGGAACTCATCGGCCACTACCAGCATCACCGCCTGCATGGCGGGGTGATCAGCGCCACGCTGGACGCCATGGGCGGTCTGGCCGTCATGGCCGCCATCGGGGCACGCCATCTGGACGAGGCGCCGGCCACCCGGCTTGCACGCTTCAGCAAGCTGGGCACCATCGATCTGCGGGTGGACTATCTGAGGCCTGCCACCGGGCCGCGATTCACCGCGACCGCCCAGGTGCTGCGCCTGGGCAGCCGGGTGGCCAGCACCCGCATGGAGTTTCTGGACCACAGCGGGCAGCTGCTCAGCGTGGGCGCCGCGGCCTACATCGTCTCCTGAGTTCCTGAGGACTCGGGCGCACCCAGCTCAGGGAGGTGCCGCACCGGCGCGCCGCTCATGCTCACGGGTCTGGTAGTAGCGACGCTTGTGCTCATACATCAGGGTGTCGGCGCGGTGCAGGCTCGCTTCCAGGCGCTCACCCGGGCGCCAGACCGCCAGGCCCAGCGACAGATCCAGCGGCTCACCGCCATGAAACTGGTTGTTGAGCTCCAGCAGTTCCCGCAGCTGTTGCAGCAGCTGCTCGCCGGCCTGCTCGTCCGCGCCCGGCATCAGCAGCACGAACTCGTCGCCGCCAATGCGTGAGGCCGTCATCGGCGCCTCCACCGCCTTGGCCAGCACCTCGCCCGCACGCCTGAGCAGGGCATCACCCGCCGCATGGCCACAGGCATCATTGACGGCCTTGAGCCCATTGACATCCACCACCAGCACCGCCACCGGTCCCAGGCCACGCCGCTCCAGACGATTGAGCTCATCGTTGAAGAAGCTGCGATTGCGCAGCTTGGTCAGGGCGTCGTGCTTGCCCAGGAACTCAAGATAGGCCTCGGCTTTCTTGCGGGCACTGATATCGGTCAGCGCCACCTGCACCAGGGACCAATCCTGCTCATGCCCCGGCAGGACGGAGAACTGCAGATGCACATGCAGCATCTCGCCATCGCGGCTGTAGTTCACCGTCTCGCGCTGCTGCAGGAGCTGACCATTCCAGAGATCGATCAGCTGCTCGGTAAAGGGGCGGCGCATCTCGTCGCGGAAGATCAGCGGCAGGGCCTCGATCAGGGCCGCCTTGTCGGGCACGCGGAACATGCGCAGGGTCTGCCGGTTCACGTCCAGCACGCGGATCTGCGCCATGCAGCGCTCCACGAAATCCGGATGCACATCGGTAAAGGTCCGGAAGTCCGTGATGCCCTGCTCACGCACCTCGTCCAGCAAGCGCTTGACGCCGCTGAAGTCTTCCACCCACAGCGAAACCGGCGAGTGCTCAAACAGCCCCTGGGCATAACGCTCGCTGCCCAGCAGGGCTCGCCGGGCCCACTCGCGCTCGCTCACGTCCTCGAGGGATAGCAGCACGCGGCCCCAGTCCTGTTCATGCCCGGGCAGCACACGCACATGCAGCAGCACATCAAGCCGGCGCCCATCCAGGGTGTAGTTCACCGTCTGACTCCGGTACTCCAGCGCACCGTTCCACAGGCGCACCATGTCCTCGGCGTGGTGCACCAGCATCTCGTCGCGAAAGATCTGCGGCAATCCTTGCAGCAAGGCCTCCAGATCCTGGGCGCCGAACATCTGCAGGGTCTGGCGGTTGACCTGCAGCACCCGCAAGGCCGCACTGCACTGCCGCAGGCGCTCGGGGTCGGCGGCCAGATGCGCGTGCAAATCACTCACGCCTTGCTCACGCCAGCGCTGAAACAGCTGCCTCAGGGCGCTGAAATCTTCCAGCCACAAGGACACCGGTGCCAGCTCGAAGAGCTGGGCCCAGTCTTGTTCCGCTGTCATGTCGGCCATGCTCGCATCCCTCTCCATGCCCTCGTCATGCCGGCTCCTGCCTCGGATGTCCGGCGCATTCTTGTGCAGTCTCGCACAGCCCGGAGCCGGCCCATGCGGGATAGCCCCCTGCATGGCTCCCATGGAATGGGCCGATAAATCGGTATCGGCAGAACCGGACAGCGGCAGGCCATGACGATACAGACTCACAAGCCGCAGCTTTGCCCCCTACACGCAAGCGATGCGCATGCGCCCCAGCTCATGCAGATCAGACAGGCGCTGCAAGCCCGTTGCTGGCAGCGCGCCCAGCAATTGGCCGAGGCCGCCCTGGCTGCGGCCGGCGTGGACACCCCGAGTGGCGAACTGCATCTGCTGCTGGCGCAGGCGCGCTGGTGGCAAGGCCAGCTGGAGCGTGTGCACCGTCCGGCCCTGCGCGCGGCGGTGCTGGTCAATCCTCCGGCGCAGCGCATACAGGCGCTCAATCTGGCCGCCCTGGCCCTGGCCGAGCTGGGCCTGGCCGATGAGGCCCTGCCCCTGGTGACTCAGGCCCTGGATCTGGCGCGAGAGCCCGAGCTGCATGCCCAGCTCTCCCGCACCCTGAGCTGCGCCGGCCATGTCTATGCCAGGCTGGGCGATGTGGAACACGCGGTGCCCCTGCATATGCAGGCCCTGTCACTGGCGCGCGACGGCCGCGAGCTGGAGCCTTTGCTGCAGGCCTATGCCAATCTGCTGCTCAGCACCGCCATGGCTCACGAGGAGTTGCTGGAGCAGGGTGAGCGGGAAGCCGCCCACGCGGCCTTGCTGCGCGGCATGCTGCATCTGAGCTACGCACGGGGTCTCTTGCGCGATGAGCGTCTGCGCGAGGAGCAGCGCTGCATCCTGAGTCTGATGCTCGGACGGGTGCTGATGCTCTCGGAGCGTGCCGACGAAGCCGAACCCCTGCTGCGCTCGGGGCTGGCGCTGGCCGCCACCCTGGGCAGTCACTACTACGGACGCGGCGGCCGACTCAGCCTGGCCGAGCTGCTGCGGCGACGCCAGCAGTGCGAGCAGGCCCTGATGCTCTTGCCCGAGCCGGTGGACGGCGATGGGGGCTGCCTGCGGGTGGCCGAGCTGCGCTGCCGTCTGGCCTGCCACCGGCAGCTGGCGCAGGAGGATGCCGCCCGGCTCAGCGAGCAGCAGCTCCATCAGGCCTTGGCCCGTCGCGACGCGACACGTGAGCAAGCGCGCCGGCTGCGAGCCGCGAGCCCCTCCCAGTTCGGCGATCTCGCCGAGCCTTCCGGCTTCGGCCAGCTCTCGCGCTGAGTGTGCACCGCCCGCCGGGCCGCCATCTGCGGGCCATCGGGGGGGCATCGGCGGACCAAGTGCGGATCATGTGCAGGCCATCTGCGGCCGCTCTGGTCGACAATAGCGGCATGCCGTTCCGCCCTCTTTCCCTGCCCGATACCAGCCTGCCCGGCCGGCTCTGGCTGCAATCCATGCCCGGCCGCCTGGAGAGCTGGGGCGCCTTCCTGGACGAAGCGCGACTGCGCCAACTCAGCCTGCTGGTCTGCCTGAACCCGCTGGAAGAAGTCGCCCAGCTCTCGCCCGCTTATCACAAGGCCATCACGGAAGGACGCCTGCCCTTTCGCTGGCTGCACCTGCCCATGCGGGATTTCGGCCTGGGCAGCGATCCGCTGGCCTTCCGCACGGGTGTGGAGCAGATTGCCCATGGCCTGCGCCTGGGCGACAAGGTCCTGCTGCACTGTGCGGCCGGCATCGGGCGCACCGGCACGGTGGCGGCCTGTGTGCTCAAGAGCCTGGGCCAGGACAGCGAGTTGGCGCTGCGCGAGGTGCGCGCCGCCGGATCCAATCCGCAGTCGGCCCTGCAATCGGGCTGGATCGACCAGTTCTGATGCAGCTGCTGCATGTGGACGCCGGGCTGGCCGTGGTCAACAAGCCCAGCGGCCTGCTTTCCGTGCCCGGTCGCCAGGAAAGCGACTGCGCCTGGGCCCGTCTGCGCGAGATATTGCCCGACGCCCTGGTGGTACACCGTCTGGACATGGCCACCTCGGGCCTGCTGCTCTTTGCCCGCGGCCCCGAGATGCAGCGCGCCCTGAGCCTGGACTTTGCCGAGCGCCGGGTTGAAAAGCGCTATGTGGCCCGGGTCCAGGGCCGGCTCGACGGCCCCCGGGACGAATGGGCCGAGATTGACCTGCCCCTGATCGCCGACTGGCCCAACCGTCCGCGCCAGAAGGTGGACCATGCCCAGGGCAAACCCTCGCGCACGCGCTGGCGGGTGCTGGACCATGAGGGCGACAGCACCCGACTGGAACTGGAGCCGGTGACCGGCCGCTCCCACCAGCTGCGCGTGCATCTGCAGGCCCTGGGCCACCCCATCCTGGGCGACAGCCTCTACGGCGGCGCCCCCGCGCCGCGCCTGATGCTGCATGCCTGCGCCCTGGCCCTGCCCACACATGGGCTGGCCTTGGACTGCCCCGCCGATTTCTGAATCTGCTTGCCCTCACGAACGCCCAGCCCTCCCCCCCAAGGACAGACATGAACACCCCAGCCAGCACCCAGCTCTTCATCATCACCGGCTCGTCCCGAGGCATGGGCGAGGCCATGGCTCGCCAGCTGTTGGCGCCGCAGCACCAAGTCATCGGCATCGCGCGCGCCGAGAGCGCGGCCCTGGCCCAGGCGGCCACACTCGGCGGCCTGGAGCAATGGCGCTGCGACCTGAGCGATCCGCTGCCCGTGGCCGAGCGCCTTCAGTCCTGGCTCATGGACCAGGACGCCAAGCGCTTCGGCGCCGTCACCCTGATCAACAATGCCGGCGTCGTGACGGAGCCGGGGCCGGTGGACGGCGTCTCTCTGGCCGAGCTCTCACGCGCGTTGCGCGTCGGTCTGGAAGCCACCCTGCTGCTGTCCAGCGCCTTTCTCAGCGCCACCCGCGACTGGGCCGTGCCGCGCAAGATCCTCAATATCTCCTCCGGCCTGGGCCGGCGCGCCATGGCCGGCAGCGCGCCCTACTGCGCGGCCAAGGCCGGCATGGACAACCTCTCGCGGGCCATGGCCCTGGACGAGGCCGAGCGCGCCAACGGCGCCCGCATCGTCTCGCTGGCGCCCGGCATCATCGATACCGATATGCAGCTGCAGCTGCGCAGCGGCGATCCGGCCCGCTTCCCCGATCAGGCCCGCTTTGCCGGCTTCAAGCGCGATGGCCAGCTCGACAGCCCAGAACAGGCTGCCGCCAAGGTGCTGCGCTACCTAGCTCGCGCCGACTTCGGCAGCAACGTGCTGGCCGATGTGCGCGACGCCTGACAGGCCCTCGCCTGCAGGCTCTTGAAGCTGGCCCCGGCGCCCCAACATCCCCATACGGCTTAAGGGCTTAAGTGATCGTTAAGCTGCGAGCCACACGTACAACAGCAAGGAGCAACGCACGTGAAGAATCTCTCCCTCGGTCTGCTGGCCGCCACGGTCAGCCTCAGCCTGATCGCCGGCGACGTGCAGGCCAAGCGCCTGAGCGGCGGCGGCATGAAGCGAGATGTTCCCGCTCAGTCTGCCCCCGCTCAGCCGGGCAAGCCCGCGACACCCGCGCCTTCCAATGCTCCGGCACAGAACAGCGCGGCGCCGCAGCAGGCTGCCGCCCCCGGCGCCACGGCCGCTGCCGCCGGGACCGCCGCAGCCGCAGCACCCAAGCGCAGCTGGATGGGCCCCGTGGCCGGTCTGGCCGCTGGTCTGGGTCTGGCCGCTCTGGCCAGCCACTTCGGTTTCGGCGAGGCACTGGCCAATATCATGACCATGGTCCTGCTGGGCCTGGTGCTGATGCTGGTGATCGGCTTCGTGATGCGCCGCTTTGCCGCCAAGAAGATGGCCGCTCAGGGCGGCATGCAGTTCGCGGGTGCCGGTGCGCCCTTCCCCGGACAGAACCCGTCCCCGGTGCAGCAGCCCCAGTCGGCCTGGCAGCCTCAAAGCAGCGGTGCCGCGCCGGTGGCCGCCGCCACAGCGCCCGCCGTGCCCGCCGGCTTCGATGCCGCGGGCTTTGAGCAGATCGCCAAGCAGGTTTTCATCCGCATGCAGGCCGCCAACGACGCGGGCGACCAGAACGATCTGCGCCGCTTCACCACGCCGCAGATGTACGCCGCAATCCAAAGCGAGCTGTTGGAGCGCAAGGGCGCTGCGCAGCGCACCGATGTGCTGCAGCTGGATGCCCAGGTGCTGGAGAGCGTGGAAGAGCATGGCGAGCAGATCGTCAGCGTGCGCTTCTGGGGCCTGATCCGCGAGCAGAGCGAAGCCGCCGCACAGAACTTCGATGAAGTCTGGCATCTGGTTCGCCCGCTGGACGGCAGCCGCGAGTGGGCTATTGCCGGCATCCAGGCCACGGCCTGAGACGCGCTCGCACACTGAGCTCCATCAGTGCAAAGGCCGGTTGCAGATGCTGCAACCGGCCTTTTTCATTGGCCTGTGGATCCGCACAAGCCCTGTAAGCCGTAAATCCTGAGGCCGTGGCGAGACCGCTCAGCCCACCAGGTTCGCAAGGGTCAGCAGCGCCAGCAGCAGCATCCAGAGCACGACGGAACGCCAGACCAGGCCCACCACGCTTTGCAGATGCCCCAGCACCGGAGCCTGGCCAGGCGTGGAGCCCTGGGCGCTGGTGGCTTCGGCATCACCACCGGCCTCGAAGGTCTTGCTGCGATCCGGCGTCACACCGGGCGCAGCCGAGCCGCCCAGCTGCACACCCAGGGCGCCCGCGGCGGCGGCCAGGATGATGCCCTCATTGGCATGCAGCCACAGCCGGGCATCGCGGCGCCAGCCGTTCACCGCCTCCTCGAAATTGCCCACGATGGCAAAGCCGGTGGCGGTCAGGCGCGAGGGCAGATAGTCAATCCAGCCGAAGCTCTGACGCGAGAGCTGCATCAGTCGCTCATTGGTGGGCGCATCCAGGGTGCGGCTCTTGAAGGCCCAGTAGCGGCTGGCGAATTCGGCCATGCGGTAGAGCACCGCGCCCGCCGGACCCAGGCCCAGGGTGGAGAGCAGCACGAACCAGAAGAACACGCCGAACACATGGCGATGCGCCGCGAGCAGGGAATGCTCAATCACATGGCGCAGCAGCTCCGTGCGCGGCAACTCGCTGGCATCCAGATGGCGCCACTCGGCCAGCAGGCGACGCGCCTCCAGCTCGTCCCCACGCTCCAGCGCGTCACGGATATCGGTGAAATAGTGGCTGAACTGCCGGAAGCCCAGGGTGAGATAGAGCAGCAAGACATCGAAAGCCAAGGCCAGCACCACACTGAACTGGCGCAGGGCGATGTACACGGCCGCGGTGAGCAGGGCCGGCCCGATGACGGTAATGGCCCAGACCACGCCGGCATGGTGCTCCCGGCCGGCGTCGAAATTGCGACCGGTCCAGCGGACCCAGGAGATCACGCCGTCATGGATGCGATTGCCATGAGGCAAGGGCTTGAGTTGCTCGCAGATCAGGGCGAACAAGACCGCAAAGAAGTTCATGGGCGGGGATGATAGCCGCGGCCCAGCCCTTGTCGTGAGCGGACGGGACTCAGGCGCTCAGGAAACGGTAGAGATTGCGCAGCATGGCCGCGGTGGCGCCCCAGATGAAGTACTCGCGCAACACCCCTTGGGCGTCACGCTGATGCCAGGGCATGGAGAGGAACTGACGTTCGCCGCCCTCCCACCGGAAGGTATGACGCTGGTGATGGGCCGGATTCATCAGAAAGTCCAGCGGCACCTCGAAGGCCTCATCCACTTCGCCAGCATCGAGTGTGAGCGTGAAGCCGGGCCGCAACAGAGCGACCACGGGCGTGACCTCGAAGGCGGTGACGGTGGTGTAGATGGGGAGCTGGCCGATCACCTCGATCTGCGTGCGATGCAGGCCGATCTCCTCGGCCGTCTCGCGCAGCGCGGTCTCCACCACCCCACCATCCTCGGACTCAACCCGGCCACCGGGAAAGCTGATCTGGCCGGCATGCGAGCGCAGATGTGCGGTGCGCCGCGTCAGCAGCAGACGCAGGCCGCTCTCATGCATCACCAGGGGCACCAGCACCGCGGCCGCGGCCGGCTCGCGCTGGGCAAAGCGAGCGCCATCGCCGGCGATCTCGGGCTGCCAGGCCGGCTGTGCCGCGAAGCGCTGCCGCAGGGCGGCCGGGCTCAGGACGGCGGCAGGCACGGCGGGAAGGTGGGTGTCGACGCCCGTCACGGGCACGGCTTGCGGATTCAGAATCGGCGGGCGGGACATGGGCTGCAAGCTTAAGGCGGAAAACAAAAAACCGCCCCGAGGGGCGGTTTTCTGCGAAGGGAAAGCGGCAATTAAGCCAGCTTCTCCTTGATGCGAGCCGACTTGCCCGAACGCTGGCGCAGGTAGTACAGCTTGGCACGGCGCACATCACCGCGGCGCTTGACTTCGATCGAAGCGATCAGCGGGCTGTACAGCTGGAAGGTACGCTCAACGCCTTCGCCGCTCGAGATCTTACGGACGATGAAGCTGCTGTTCAGGCCGCGGTTGCGCTTGGCAATCACGACGCCTTCGTAGGCCTGCACGCGCTTGCGGGTGCCTTCAACCACGTTGACGCTGACGATCACGGTATCGCCAGGGGCGAAGGCCGGGATGGTCTTGTTCAGGCGAGCGATTTCTTCTTGCTCGAGGGTCTGGATCAGATTCATGGGGTTTTCACTCCAGGCGATCATGCCGGCGCGGAATTTAAGCCAGGTTGAGGTGGACAAGCCGTCGGGCACGAAGCCCGCCATCTGCTCACCGTTACTGACCTTGTCGCACGCTTGAAACTATAGCGCGCAGCCCGGTAGAGGATCGAAAAGCCCACCATTATAGCGGGCTGTCGGGCTTCGTCAAAGTGGCCAGAAATTTCTCGTCCGCCCGGCTCAGGCGGCCGGCCTGGCGAGCCGCCTCGATCAACTCGGGGCGACGGGCCCAGGTCAGGGCCAGGGAACGCTCGCGGCGCCAGCGCGCGATCTGGGCGTGGTGCCCGGAGAGCAGCACCGGCGGCACCGGCAGGGCCTCGCCTTCGGGCGTGTGCAGCAGCTCGGGACGGCTGTAGTGCGGGCAGTCCAGCAGGCCGTCCGAGAAGCTGTCCTGCTGGTGTGAGGCCGCGTCATTGAGCACCCCGGGCTGCAGGCGCGCGATGGCGTCCAGCAGAGCCAGGGCCGGCAGCTCGCCGCCGGAGAGTACGAAATCGCCCAGGCTCAGCTCCAGCGTGACGTGGCGGTCCAGGAAGCGCTGGTCCATGCCCTCGTAGCGACCGCACAGCAGCACGGCACCGGGGCTGGACGCCAGCTCCTGCACCAGGGCCTGGTCGATGCGACGGCCCGTGGGGCTGAAATGGATGATGGCGGGCGCTGCCTCAGCACTCTCGGCCAGGCGCTGCGCCTTGACCGCCGCCAGGGCGCGCTCCAGCGGTTCGACCAGCATCACCATGCCGGGGCCGCCGCCATAGGGGCGATCGTCGACGCGGCGGTAGTTGTCTTCGGCGTAGTCGCGCAGCTGCCACAGGCGCACATCGACCTGGCGGCTCTCGAAGGCGCGGCGCGTCACGCCCACGCTGAGATGCGGCCCGAAAAGTTCGGGGAAGAGCGTGATCAGGTCGAAGCGCATCGCGACGGCAGACCGGCGGCCGCGGTCAGCGGCGCGGGCTTCAGTAGTCCAAGCCCCAGTCGACGGTGATGCGCCGCTCGGGCAGGCTCACCTCATCGACAAAGGCCGAGACAAAGGGCACCAGGCGCTCCTGGTCGGGCTTGACCGGCTGGGGCAGGCCCGGCGGCGCGATGCGCAGCACGCTGTGAGGGCCGGTGTCCAGCAGGCCCACAACCTCACCCAGCAGCTCGCCCTGGCGGTTGTGCACGGCCAGGCCGATCAGATCGACCCAGTAGTACTCATTCGGGTCGGCCTTGGGGAAGGCGGAGCGAGAGATAAAGATGCGAGCGCCACGCAGGGCTTCGGCCGCATTGCGATCCGCGACGTCTTCGGCCTGGGCCACGATGCCCTCGCCGTGTTCGCGAACCGACAGAATCTTGAGAACCGATGGCAAAGGCTTTGCCACCGGCTTGCCCTCGGGCGGCTGGAGAAACCAGCGCCGGGAGGAGAACAGCGCCTGGGCATCGGTGGAATAAGACTGGATCTTGACCCAGCCCTTGATGCCCCAGGCATCAAGCACGCGCCCGACTTCGACAGCGTCCTCGGGCCAGGCCAGAGGATCGCGCTCTTGGGAGGATGCGGCTTGCTTCAGCACCGTGATTTAGGCGGCAGCCTTCTTGGCCTGCTCGACCAGACGAGCGGCGGTGGGCGACAGCTGGGCGCCGACGCCGGTCCAGTAGCTGACGCGATCCAGGGCCACGCGCAGGCTTTCGGCGGCGCCGGAAGCCACGGGGTTGTAGAAGCCCACGCGCTCGATGAAGCGGCCGTCACGGCGCTGCTGGCTGTTGGCCACGACGATGTTGTAGAAGGGGCGCTTCTTGGAGCCGCCGCGTGCGAGTCGAATCACGACCATGATGAATCCTTTGATGATCTCTAAAGCGTTCCACCGCACCAGGAGACACTCAGGGCGAGCAGATCGAAAAACCCGGGGCCGAAAAATACCCCAAGCAAGGTTTGGCACCGTAGATACGCCTCTCGCCCACAAGACTCGCGCCAGCCGAAATACCCTGGGATGATTCCCCGCATCCGGCTTTTTGACCGCGGCCTGCGAACAAGCGACCAGCACCAAAACCCGGCATTATAAACTCAGACAACCCTAACGCCAGAGTCTTTATGACGCCCCCAGCCCTGCTGATACGGTCCAGCACTGCGGCCGACCTGCCCGCCATCCAATCCATCTATGCCCACGCGGTACTTCACGGCACCGGCACCTTCGAAACCGAGGTGCCGGACGAGCAGGAAATGGCTCGTCGCCGCCAGGAGGTGCTGGGGCGCCAGCTGCCCTGGCTGGTCGCCGTGCGCGGCGAGCAGGTGCTGGGCTATGCCTATGCCAACTATTTCCGTCCCCGCCTGGCCTACCGTTTCTGTGTGGAGGACTCGATTTACCTGCACCCCGAGGCCCAGGGCCAAGGCGTGGGCCGCCTGCTGCTGGCCGAGCTGATCAGCCGCTGCGAGGCTGCCGGCGCGCGCCAGATGCTGGCCGTCATCGGCGACGCCGAGAACAAGGGCTCCATTGGCGTGCACACCGCACTGGGCTTCGAGCACACCGGCGTGCTCAAGAGCGCAGGCTGGAAGTTCGGCCGCTGGCTCGATGTGGTGCTGATGCAGCGCCAGCTGGGTCTGGGCGACCAGAGCAGCCCAGAATGAGCGGCCACAGCGTGACGGGCTACAAGTCCAAAACCGTCAGCACCTGGCTGGCTTTGCTCTTGGGCAGCATGGGTCTGCACCGCTTCTACCTGTACGGCTTCAAGGACCTGGGAGGCTGGTTGCACATTCCGCCGACCTTGCTGGGCTTGCAAGGGCTGCAACGCATGGAAGCACTGGGCCAGGATGATCGCCTGAGCTGGCTGCTGATGCCCATGCTCGGGCTGAGCCTGGTTGCGGCCATGCTCAGCGCCATCATTTACGGCCTCACCCCCGACGAGAAGTGGCAGCAGCGGCACAACCCCGGATTGCCGGAACGCCCGAGCGGCTGGGGCGCCATCATCGCTGTGGTGCTCAGCCTGCTGATTGGCGGCGCCGTGCTGATGAGCACCATCGCCTTCAGCGCACAGCGCTACTTCGAGCTCCAGGCCGAAACGGCGGAGCCATCCAACGACAGCCAACCGCCAGCCCCCACCCCGAAATGAAACAACCCGCAGGCCGACACGCGGCTTGCGGGTTGTAGTGCGGCAGCGCCGGCAAGCGGATCATGATCCGCTTGCCGCAGGCCTGAAGCCTCAGCGCTGGGCGATGGGCTTGACGTCGCGCGCAGCTGCACCGACGAAGAGCTGGCGCGGACGGCCGATCTTGTACTCGGGGTCGCTGATCATTTCGTTGAGCTGGGCGATCCAGCCGACCGTGCGGGCCAGGGCGAAGATGGCGGTGAACAGCGGCACGGGGATGCCGATGGCGCGCTGCACGATGCCCGAGTAGAAGTCCACGTTCGGGTAGAGCTTGCGGGCCACGAAGTACTCGTCTTCCAGCGCGATCTTCTCCAGCGACATGGCCAGCTTGAACAGCGGGTCGTTCTGCAGACCCAGTTCGTTCAGCACCTCGTGGCAGGTCTCGCGCATCAGCTTGGCGCGCGGATCGTAGTTCTTGTAGACGCGGTGACCGAAGCCCATCAGCTTGACGTTGCTGGACTTGTCCTTGACCTGCTTGATGAACTCACCGATCTTGGCCTCGCCACCCATCTGCTGGATGTCGGCCAGCATGTTCAGACAGGCCTCGTTGGCGCCACCGTGAGCCGGGCCCCACAGGCAGGCGACACCCGCGGCAATGGCCGCGAAGGGGTTGGTACCCGAGGAGCCGCACAGACGCACGGTCGAGGTGCTGGCGTTCTGCTCGTGGTCGGCGTGCAGCGTGAAGATGCGGTCCATGGCGCGCACCAGCACGTCATTGGGCTTGTAGTCCTCGCAGGGCGTGGCAAACATCATGCGCATGAAGTTGCCGGCGTACGAGAGATCGTTCTTCGGGTAGATGTAAGGCTGGCCGATGGTGTACTTGTAGGCCATCGCGACCAGGGTCGGCATCTTGGCGATCAGGCGGATGGCCGCGATCTCGCGATGCTCGGGGTTATTGATGTCGGTGCTGTCGTGGTAGAAGGCCGACATGGCACCCACCAGACCGGTCATCACGGCCATGGGGTGCGCGTCGCGGCGGAAGCCACGCAGGAAAAACTGCATCTGCTCGTTGACCATGGTGTGCTTGGTCACGCGCTCGACGAAACTGTCCTTCTGGCTCTGGTTCGGCAGCTCTCCGTACAGCAGCAGATAGCAGGTTTCCAGATAGTCGCAGTTCACGGCCAGTTGCTCGATCGGGTAGCCGCGGTACAGCAGCTCGCCCTTGTCGCCATCGATGTAGGTGATGGTCGAGTTGCAGGACGCCGTCGACAGGAAGCCCGGGTCATAGGTGAACTTGCCCGTCTGCGCATAGAGCTTGCGGATGTCGATCACATCCGGGCCCACCGAACCCTTGTAGATGGGCAGGTCCATGCTGGGGCTGCCGTCCGTGAACGACAGGGTGGCTTTGACGTCAGAGGGGGTCATGGGCATTCCTTATGACTTCTTGGGATTCGTTGACGAAGGCGTCCTGAGCAAGCCCAGGACTTCTTGCACATCGGGACGGTCGAGCTCGCCCTCGGGTTCCTTGCGGCGCAGCAGCAGATCCATCAGATCGTTGTCCGACAGTTCCATCAGCTGGCGCAGACCCTCGGCCTGGAACACGGTCAGGCTGCTCTCGTGCTTCTGGAAGAAGCGCTCGATGAAGAGATCGTTTTCCAGCAGGCCGCGGCGGCAGCGCCACTTGAGCTTGGAAAGCGAACGCTCGTCGATGAGCGCGTCGGGAGCAGCGTGATCCATGTGAGCGGGGTGCAATGCGACAGGATCAGACGGCGCGACGCACCATCAGTTCCTTGATCTTGCCGATGGCCTTGGTGGGGTTCAGACCCTTGGGGCAGACATCGACACAGTTCATGATGGTGTGGCAGCGGAACAGACGGTAGGGGTCTTCCAGATTGTCCAGACGCTCACCCGTGGCCTGGTCGCGGCTGTCCGCGATGAAGCGGTAGGCCTGCAGCAGACCGGCAGGGCCCACGAACTTGTCGGGGTTCCACCAGAAGCTGGGGCAGCTGGTCGAGCAGCTGGCGCACAGGATGCACTCGTACAGACCGTCGAGCTCCTCGCGCTCCTCGGGCGTCTGCAGACGCTCCTTCTCGGGCAAGGGGTTGTCGTTGATCAGGAAGGGCTTGATCGAGTGGTACTGCTTGAAGAACTGGGTCATGTCGACGATCAGGTCGCGCACGACCGGCAGACCCGGCAGCGGCTTGAGCACGATGGTGCCCGGCAGCGTGCGCATATTCGTCAGGCAGGCCAGACCGTTCTTGCCGTTGATGTTCATCGCGTCCGAACCGCAGACGCCTTCGCGGCAGCTGCGGCGGAAGCTCAGCGTGGGATCCACGGCCTTGAGCTTGACCAGGGCATCCAGCAACATGCGTTCATGGCCATCGAGCTCGATCTCGATGGTCTGCATATAGGGCTTGGCGTCCTTGTCGGGATCGTAGCGGTAGATCTGGAAAGTGCGCTTCATGTCTTGGCTCTCAATCCTTGCTGCTTAGAACGTGCGGACCTTGGGCGGCACGGACTCGACGGTCAGCGGCTGCAGGTTCACCGGCTTGTACTCGAGGCGATCGCCTTCGGAGTACCACAGGGTGTGCTTCATCCAGTTCGCATCGTCGCGGTTGGGGTAGTCGTTGTGGGCATGGGCACCACGCGACTCCGGACGGGCAGCGGCCGAGATCATGGTGGCCTTGGCAGCCTCAATCAGGTTCTCGACTTCCAGCGCCTCGACGCGGGCGGTGTTGAAGACCTTGGACTTGTCCTTCAGGCCGATGCTCTTGACGCGCTCAGCGACTTCCTTGATGCGCACCACACCTTCGTCCATGCTGGCCTGGGTGCGGAACACGCCGGCGTGCTTCTGCATGGTCGAGCGGATGTCATTGGCCACATCCTGGGCGTACTCGCCATTGCTGGCCGACTCCAGGCGCGCCAGGCGGGCCAGGGTCTGGTCGGCGGCGTCCTTGGGCAGTTCCTTGTGCGACTTGGTCTTGAGGTTGAAGTCGACGATGTGGTTGCCGGCCGCGCGGCCAAACACCACCAGGTCCAGCAGAGAGTTGGTGCCCAGGCGGTTGGCGCCGTGCACCGACACGCAGGAGCACTCACCCACGGCGTAGAGGCCGTTGATGATGTCGTTGTGCTTGCCGTTCTTGGGCACGACCACCTGGCCGTGCACATTGGTCGGAATGCCACCCATCTGGTAATGGATGGTCGGCACCACGGGAATCGGCTCCTTGGTGATGTCGACGTTGGCGAAGTTGTGACCGATCTCGAACACCGAGGGCAGACGCTTCATGATCGTCTCGGCGCCCAGGTGGGTCATGTCCAGCAGCACATAGTCCTTGTTGGGACCGCAGCCGCGACCTTCCTTGATCTCCTGGTCCATGGAGCGCGAGACGAAGTCACGCGGCGCCAGGTCCTTCAGGGTGGGCGCATAGCGCTCCATGAAGCGCTCGCCATTGGCATTGCGCAAGATGGCGCCTTCGCCGCGGCAGCCCTCGGTCAGCAGCACGCCCGCGCCGGCCACGCCGGTGGGGTGGAACTGCCAGAACTCCATGTCTTCCAACGGGATGCCGGCGCGCGCCGCCATGCCCAGACCGTCACCGGTGTTGATGAAGGCATTGGTGGAGGCCGCGAAGATGCGGCCGGCGCCGCCGGTGGCCAGCAGCACGGTCTTGGCCTGCAGGATGTGGACCTCGCCGGTCTCCATCTCCAGGGCCGTCACGCCCACGGCGTCGCCATCGGCGTCGCGGATGATGTCCAGCGCCATCCACTCGACGAAGAACTGGGTCTTGGCCTTGACGTTCTGCTGGTACAGGGTGTGCAGCAGGGCGTGGCCGGTGCGGTCGGCCGCGGCGCAGGCGCGCTGCACGGGCTTCTCGCCATAGTTGGCGGTGTGGCCACCGAAGGGGCGCTGGTAGATCGTACCGTCGGCGTTGCGGTCGAAAGGCATGCCGAAGTGCTCAAGCTCGTACACGACCTTGGGCGCCTCACGGCACATGAACTCGATCGCATCCTGGTCACCCAGCCAGTCCGAACCCTTGACGGTGTCGAAGAAGTGGTAGTGCCAGTTGTCTTCCGACATATTGCCCAGCGAGGCACCGATACCGCCCTGGGCGGCCACGGTGTGCGAGCGGGTCGGGAAGACCTTGGAAAGCACGGCCACATTCAGGCCGGCCAGCGAGAGTTGCAGCGAGGCGCGCATGCCGGAGCCGCCGGCCCCGACGATCACGACGTCAAATTTGCGCTTTGCAAGCGTGGTCCCAATTTGCATTTTTCTCAAAGCCTCCAAAGCACCTGGATCGCCCAGCCGGCGCAAGCCACCAGCCACACAAGCGAGAACACCTGCAGCGCCAGGCGGATACCCACCGGCTGCACATAGTCCATCCAGATATCGCGCACACCCACCCAAGCGTGGTAGGCCAGTGCAATGATGGTCACAAAGGTCAGCAGCTTCATCCACTGCGGCGCGAAGATGGCAGCCCAGTGGTCATAGCCCAGCTCGCCAGGCATCAGGAAGCGAGCCAGCAGAACCAGGGTGAACAGGGCCATCAGCACGGCGGTGATGCGCTGGGCCAGCCAGTCGCGCAGCCCGTAATGGGCGCCGACCACCAGGCGTTTGGAGCCGAAGGTACTCATTTGGGTAGACCTCTCGTTTCTTGAAATCAGTACAGGCCGAACAGCTTGGCGGCCACCAGGGCCGTCAGCGCCAGGCTCAGAGCCAGGGTGAACACGGCCGAGGACTTGCCCTGCTGCTTGCTCACGCTGTGGGTGGCGTCCATCCACAGGTGGCGAACACCGGCAATGAAGTGGTGCAGATACGCCCAGGACAGGGCCAGCACCACCAGCTTCACGAACCAGGCAGGCACGAAGCCGATGCCGGCCACGAAGGCATTGGTGAAGGCCTCGTAGGAAATCTCGGAACTCAGGCTGTTGTCAAACATCCAGAGGATGAAGGGCAGCAGCAAGAACATCAGCAAGCCGCTGACGCGGTGCAGGATGGACACAAAACCGGCTGCCGGAAGGCGGTAGGTTCGGACATCGGTAAAGAGGTTGATGTTCCGATAGACCGGTCGCTTTTTTGTAGCGCTTTGGGTGGCGTTCGTCATGTCCGACCTTGTGTAATCAACGTGAAACCAATCAATTTTATTGCAATGCAATACAGATCCTGGCGGTCGCGTGCGCCATGCACACACCGCAACTGCCGCAAGACTCAGTTCAGCTCATTGCGGTAGAAGTGGGTAGCAGTGCTGTAAAGCCCGCGCCTGAATTCCACCGGCTTGTCCCCATAAGTGAAGGAAAGACGCTCCACGCTCAGCAAAGGCGCGCCAACCGCCACTTTCAGCAACTCCGCCGTCTCGGCATCAGCCGCAACGGCCCGTATCTTCTCCTGGGCACGAATCATGTGCACCCCAAACTCCGCCTCGAACAGACCGTAGAAGGGGCCGCGATGCTGCTCCAGCCGCTCGGCCGTCAAACCCTTGAACAAGGCACCCGGCAGCCAGATGTCATCCAGCACGACCGGCTGCCCCTTGCTGTGCAACAAGCGACGCACTTCAATCATCGCATCGCCCGATCTCATCTGCAGCTGTCGGGCTATTGCCGCAGGCGCGCGCTGTCGGCGGCAATCCAGCAACTGCCGCCCCAGCGACTCCGCCCCCTCGTCCGGCACGAGACGCAAAAAGCGGTATTGAATCTTTTGTTCGGCGTGAGTGGCGACGAAGGTGCCCTTTCCCTGACGCCGCACCAGCACGCTCTCGGCGGCCAGTTCGTCCACAGCCTTGCGCACCGTGCCCTGACTGACACCGAAGCGCGCCGCCAGCTCCAGTTCGCTGGGAATGGCTTCCCCCGCCTTCCACTCACCCGCCTGCAAGCCGCCAATGATCAGCCCCTTGATCTGCCGATACAAGGGACTGAAAGATGGGGCACCCTCCGCACGCGCGGTGTCGCGCGCAGTGTCGGCAGGGAGTTGCGGGGAGGCTGGCATGGCGCGAATTGCAACACAGGCCAGCGCATCAAGTCCACTAAAGTTGACTAATGTCTTGTATAAGACATAAGACGAACAAAAAGCCCAAACCCGGCGCATAATCACGCGCTACAGCCAAAGGGCGTGCAATCCGTGTCGACAGCGCTCGGGCAAACCCTCGGACTGTCCTAAACTCGCGGGCGCAGCCACCCCGGCCAATTCCGCCGGCGGCGACGGGCTCGACAAACCGAATCCTTCACTTCTCTCGGAGCTTCCACATGAGCAACAAGAAACCCGTTCGCGTCGCCGTTACCGGCGCCGCCGGCCAGATCGGCTACGCCCTGCTGTTCCGCATCGCCTCGGGCGAGATGCTGGGCAAGGACCAGCCGGTGATCCTGCAACTGCTGGAGATCCCCGACGAGAAGGCCCAGAACGCGCTCAAGGGCGTGATCATGGAGCTGGAAGACTGCGCCTTCCCGCTGCTGGCTGGTATCGAAGCCCACAGCGACCCGATGACCGCCTTCAAGGACACCGACTACGCCCTGCTGGTCGGCGCCCGCCCGCGCGGCCCCGGCATGGAGCGTGCCGACCTGCTGGCCGCCAATGCCCAGATCTTCACCGTGCAGGGCAAGGCCCTGAACGCCGTTGCCTCGCGCAATGTCAAGGTGCTGGTCGTCGGCAACCCCGCCAACACCAATGCCTACATCGCCATGAAGTCGGCCCCGGATCTGCCGGCCAAGAACTTCACCGCCATGCTGCGCCTGGACCACAACCGCGCTGCTTCGCAGATCGCCGCCAAGACCGGCAAGGCCGTGGGCTCCATCGAGAAGCTGGCCGTGTGGGGCAACCACTCGCCCACCATGTACGCCGACTACCGCTTCGCCACCATCGACGGTCAGGGCGTCAAGGCCCTGATCAACGATGAAGAGTGGAACCGCAACACCTTCCTGCCCACCGTGGGCAAGCGCGGCGCTGCCATCATCGCCGCCCGCGGCCTGTCGTCCGCCGCCTCGGCCGCCAACGCCGCCATCGACCATATGCGCGACTGGGCCCTGGGCACCAACGGCAAGTGGGTCACCATGGGCATCCCGTCCGATGGCTCCTACGGCATCCCCAAGGAAGTCATGTTCGGCTACCCCGTCACCTGCGAAGGCGGCGAGTACAAGATCGTCCAGGGCCTGGAAATTGATGCCTTCTCGCAAGAGTGCATCAACAAGACCCTGAAGGAGCTGACTGACGAGCAGGACGGCGTCAAGCATCTGCTGTGATCCCGCTCGCCTGAGCGAAAACAGGACTGGCGCCGTCAGTCATGTTTCTTCACACTGAGAGGGCCAGCCACGCTGGCCCTTTTTTCTGGCCAGGATTTCCATGAGTACCGCCCTGCACCCCAAGCTTGCCCTGTTTGACGAAGGTGATGCTGCTCCACGCCTGCCCGTGGTGGATCACTATTGCGGCGTCGAGGCGCGCATGCGCAAGAGCCTGGAATTGCAGGGCGAGATGGGGCCGGTCTTCGACATCACCCTGGACTGCGAGGATGGCGCCCCCATTGGCGGCGAGGCGGAGCACGTTCTGCTCGTGGCCGAACTGCTCAACAGCGCCGCCAACCGCTTCGGCCGTGTGGGCGCCCGCGTTCACCCGCTGGATCACCTCAGTTTCGAAGCCGATGTGGACGGCCTGATCGCCCGGGCGGGCGAGAAACTGGCCTATCTGATGCTGCCCAAGCCGCAGAGCGCGGCCGAGGTGCAGCAGGCCATTGCCTTTGTGGATGCCACCCTGGTGCGCCACGGCATCCGCAAACCGCTGCCCCTGCACACCCTGATCGAAACCCATGGCGCACTGCGCGAGGTCTGGCAGATTGCCGCCCTGCCCCGCATTGAGTCACTGTCCTTCGGACTGATGGATTTCGTCTCGGCCCACCGCGGCGCCATCCCGCGCGCAGGCATGAGCCTGCAAGGCCAGTTCAGCCACCCGCTGGTGCTGCGCGCCAAGCTGGAAATTGCCGCCGCCAGCCACGCCCATGGCAAGACACCCTCACACTGCGTGGTCACGGAGTTCAAACATCCCAGCGCCATCCAGGAAGCCGCCCAGCGGGCAGCCCGCGAGCTGGGCTACACCCGCATGTGGAGCATCCACCCCAACCAGATCCAGCCCATCATCGACGCCTTCGCCCCGAGCACGGCCGAGATTGATGAGGCCATAGACATCATCCATGCCGCCCAGGCTGCCGCCTGGGCCCCCATCCAGTACCGCGACGTGCTGCACGACCGCGCCAGCTACCGCTATTACTGGCAACTGCTGGAACGGGCCCACCAGACGGGCCAGCCCCTGCCCATCGAGGTCGAGCGCGACTACTTCACCCCAGCTCTTGCGGGTAATGCATAAGAGCCAGCGGGCGGGACATGCCGTAACAATCGCCCACCTGCACGCCGCGGCAGCGCCATCAACTGGCGCTACATTGCTGCACAAGTTTTCACCCTGTCGGGGCGCCCGCCCCTGATCGCCATGAAGTTCGCATCCCTTCTGACTTTCGTGTTGAGCGCCACCTGCGCCAGCATCACCCTGGCACAGACGCCCGCGGCCCCGAAGCCCGGCAGCAGCAGCGCCAAGCCGGCCGCCGCCGCAGCCAAGCCGGCGGCCAAGCCCGCCCCTCGCAAGGCGCCCGCCAAGCCACTGCCCCCGCCGCCGCCGGTCTTGGCCGAAGCCGATGCCGACCAGCTCGCCGCCACCGAAATGGCCTTTTTGGGCACCTATGACTGCGAGTTCAAGCAGTCCATCAGCATCACCCGCAACACCACGCCGGGTTACCTGGACGTGGCCTGGCAGCGGCACACCTTCACCATGAAGCCCGTACTCTCCAGCACCGGCGCGCTGCGCATGGAGGACGTCACGGGCAAGACCCTGATGATCCAGATTGGCAACAAGTCCATGCTGATGGACACCAAGATCGGTCAACGCCTGGTGGACGAGTGCATCCACCCCAAGCAGCGCGAGATCATTGAAGCCGCCAGGGCCGCCAAGGCCGCGGCAGCCGCCTCCGGCATCACGCTGGACCATGGCGGCCTGGGGATTGAACCCCGCGTGACCGCCCCCGTCACCAAGCTCTGAGTAGCGCGGGGGCGCATGCCCCCCGTTGGCCTTGAAAGTATGTAGAATTCATCCATACTTTTCAGGCCATACCCAGGAGCCAACCGCATGGAAGCCACCGTTGCAGAGCGCGGGCAGATCACCCTGCCCAAGGCCGTGCGTGACGCACTGGGGCTGACCAAGGGCACCACGCTCAAGGTGGAGCTGGACGGCGCCCGCATCATTCTGCGCAAGAACGTCGACGACGCCATCTCGCGCGCCCGTGGCCGCTTCAAGCTGCCCGAGGGCACCAGCACCGACGACATCATGCGCGAGCTGCGCGGCCGCGCCCCGAGCGATCCGACCGAGGCCTGACGCGGAGCGCATGAACACCATGATGGCCGTAGACACCTCGGTGCTGATTGATCTGCTGGGAGACGACACCCGCGCGGACGCGGCCGAGGCTGCGCTGCGCCTGGCCCTGTCCAGCGGCCCCGTGGTGGTCTGCGATGTGGTGCTCAGCGAGGTCACCGCCGGCCTGGGCCACGGCGCCGAGGTCATGGACGCGCTGGAGGAGATGGGCCTGGCCTTCTCGCCCATCGACCAGCGCGCTGCCATCCGCGCCGGCGAGATGCAGCGCAAATACAAGCAGCGCCTGCGCGAAAAGCAGGAGGCCGGTGCCCTGCCCGGCTCCGCCGCCGCGCCCCGCACGATTCCCGACTTCCTGGTTGGTGCCCATGCCCTGCTCCAGTGCAGCGGCCTGATCACGCGCGACCAGGGTTTCTTCCGCGACTACTTCAAGGGGCTCAAGGTCATCGTACCGAGCGCCCCCTGAGCCCCTTCAACCGACCCCAACGGAGTACGCATGCTGCAAGCCTACCGCCAACACGCCGCCGAACGCGCCGCCCTCGGCATCCCGCCCCTGCCCCTTTCGCCCGAGCAGGTGGCCGAGCTGATCGAGCTGATCAAGAACCCGCCGGCCGGTGAAGACGCTTTCCTGCTGGATCTGCTGACCCACCGCGTGCCCCCGGGCGTGGACGACGCCGCCAAGGTCAAGGCCTCGTTCCTGGCCGCTGTCGCTCACGGTGACATCCAGGTCGGTCTGATCTCCAAGGCCAAGGCCACCGAGCTGCTGGGCACCATGGTGGGTGGCTACAACGTGCATCCTCTGATCGAGCTGCTGGACGACGCCGAAGTGGCGGGTGTGGCGGCCGAGGGTCTGAAGAAGACCCTGCTGATGTTCGACTACTTCAACGATGTAGCCGCCAAGGCCAAGGCCGGCAATGCATGGGCCAAGCAAGTGATGCAGAGCTGGGCCGACGGCGAGTGGTTCACCTCGCGTCCCGAAGTCGAGAAGAAGATCACCGTCACCGTCTTCAAGGTGCCCGGCGAAACCAATACCGACGACCTCTCGCCCGCCCCCGACGCCTGGAGCCGCCCGGACATCCCGCTGCACTACCTGGCTATGCTGAAGAACACCCGCCCCGACGCGGCCTTCAAGCCCGAGGAGGACGGCAAGCGCGGCCCGATGCAATTCATCGAAGACCTGAAGAAGAAGGGCCACCTGGTCGCCTACGTGGGCGATGTGGTCGGCACCGGCTCCAGCCGCAAGTCCGCCACCAACTCGGTGATCTGGGCCACCGGCCAGGACATCCCCTTCGTGCCGAACAAACGCTTCGGCGGCGTGACCCTGGGCGGCAAGATCGCCCCCATCTTCTTCAACACGCAAGAAGACTCGGGCTCCCTGCCGATCGAAGTCGATGTGAGCAAGCTGGAAATGGGCGACGTCATCGACGTGCTGCCCTATGACGGCAAGCTGGTGAAGAACGGAGAGACCGTCGCCGAATTCAAGCTCAAGAGCGATGTGCTGTTCGACGAAGTGCGCGCCGGCGGCCGCATCAACCTGATCATCGGCCGCTCCCTGACGGCCAAGGCGCGCGAGTTCCTGGGCCTGCCCGCCTCCACCCTGTTCCGCCTGCCGCAAGCCCCCGCCGAGTCCAAGGCCGGCTTCACCCTGGCGCAGAAGATGGTCGGCCGCGCCGTGGGCCTGCCGGAAGGCCAGGGCGTGCGCCCGGGTACCTACTGCGAGCCCAAGATGACCACCGTCGGCTCGCAGGACACCACCGGCCCCATGACCCGCGATGAGCTGAAGGACCTGGCCTGCCTGGGCTTCAGCGCTGACTTGGTGATGCAGAGCTTCTGCCACACCGCCGCCTACCCCAAGCCGGTGGACGTCAAGACCCACCGCGAGCTGCCCGCCTTCATCTCCAACCGCGGCGGCGTGGCCCTGCGCCCGGGCGACGGCGTGATCCACAGCTGGCTGAACCGCCTGCTGCTGCCCGACACCGTGGGCACCGGCGGCGACTCGCACACCCGCTTCCCCATCGGCATCTCCTTCCCGGCCGGCTCCGGTCTGGTGGCCTTCGGCGCCGCCACCGGCGTCATGCCCCTGGACATGCCCGAGTCGGTGCTGGTGCGCTTCAAGGGTGAGCTGCAGCCCGGCGTCACCCTGCGTGACCTGGTTCATGCCATCCCGCTGTACGCGATCAAGGCCGGTCTGCTGACGGTCGCCAAGGCCGGCAAGAAGAATGTGTTCTCGGGCCGCATCCTGGAAATCGAAGGTCTGCCCGACCTGAAGGTGGAACAGGCTTTCGAGCTGAGCGACGCCTCGGCCGAGCGCTCGGCCGCCGGTTGCACCATCAAGCTCAACCCCGAGCCGATCAAGGAGTACCTCACCAGCAATATCGTGCTGATGAAGAACATGATCGCCGACGGTTATGCGGACGCCAAGACCCTGCAGCGCCGCATCGAGAAGGTCGAGGCCTGGCTGGCCAAGCCCGAACTGCTGGAAGCCGACAAGGACGCCGAGTACGCCGCCGTGATCGAGATCGATCTGGCCGACATCAAGGAGCCCATCGTCTGCTGCCCCAACGACCCGGATGACGCCAAGTTCCTGTCCGACGTGGCCGGCACCAAGATCGATGAAGCCTTCATTGGTTCCTGCATGACCAACATCGGTCACTTCCGCGCCGCGGCCAAGCTGCTGGGCGGCCAGCGCGACATCCCGGTCAAGCTGTGGGTCGCGCCGCCGACCAAGATGGACCAGAGCGAGCTGATCAAGGAAGGCCATTACGCCGCGTTCGGCACCGCCGGTGCGCGCACCGAAATGCCGGGCTGCTCGCTGTGCATGGGCAACCAGGCCCAGGTCCGCGAAGGCGCCACCGTGATCTCCACCTCCACCCGCAACTTCCCCAACCGTCTGGGCAAGAACACCAATGTGTTCCTGGGCTCGGCCGAGCTGGCCGCCATCGCCTCGCGCCTGGGCCGCCTGCCGACCAAGGAGGAGTACCTGAAGGAGATGGGCGTGATCGACGCCGACAAGGCCAGCGTCTACCGCTACATGAACTTCGACCAGATCGAGGAGTACGCGGACGTGGCCAAGAGCGTCTGATTGATCGGCCCCGCGCCATGCTAAAAGGCCCGCTTCGGCGGGCCTTTTTCATGGGCAGACACCCGCTCACTCAGACCACGCTGAAGGTCCGCCCCGTCAATCCGCCCTCCACGCTTCGCTGGTAGGCCAGGGCCACCCGCGCGGCGGGTGTGCTTTCCATGCCGGCCATAAAGGCACCATACTGCGGCAAGGACTCCGTCAGCACCGTGGGGCTCACGACATTGATGCGCAGGCCGCGCGGCAGCTCGATGGCGGCGGCCAGGGCAAAGGCCTCCAGCGCCGCATTCACCGCGCTGGCATTGGCCCCCATGGGAATGGGTTCTCGGGAAAGGATGCCGGCGGTGAGCGTGATGGAGCCGCCGTCGCGCAGCACGTGCTGGGCTGCCAGAGCCAGGCGCACCTGGCCCAACAACTTGTCTTGCAGGCCGCTGTCGAACTGGGCTGCCGTCATGTCGGTCAGGGGGCCGAAGTGCAGGCCGCCGGCAGTACTCACAACAGCATCCAGCGGCCCCAGTTCACGCAGCAGGGCCTCGACGCTTGCGTCGCTGCGCAAATCCACCCGGTACTGGCCGCTCCCGCGCCCAGCGGTCAGGATCTCGTGGCGGGAACCCAGATGGCGCTGCACCGCCTGGCCCAGTACGCCGGAGGCACCCACCAACAGGATGCGCTGAGGCTGACTCTTGTCGACGATTTGCGGGGCGGCCTGGCGGTTTGTGGTGTTCAGATTACTCATCGTGATCGGGCTCCAATGTCAATGAAGGATGGGTTCATTATTTCCAGCACTCCGTCTGTGATAAATGGATTCAAAATTCATCCACTACAAACAAATAATTCGCAATGACCCAGTTCGACAAGCTCCGCGCCATGCAGGTGCTGGTGAGCGTGGCTGACAGTGGCAGCTTTACCGCGGCCGGCCGACTGCTAGACCTATCGCCGGTAATGGTGGGCCGGCATGTGGCCGCGCTGGAAGCCTTGCTGGGCGCACGTCTGATCCAGCGCAGCACCCGTCGCCAGGCCTTCACCGAGGTAGGTCAGCTCTATCTGGCCGAGTGCCGGCGCGTGCTGGAACTGGTGCGCCAAGCCGAGCAAGTGGCCGAAGGCCATGCCGCTCGGCCCCAAGGCCTGCTGCGCATCTCGGCGCCCGTGACCTTGGGCCAGTGCGTGTTCGCCCCGCTGCTGGCGGAGCTGCTGCAGGCGCATGAGGGGCTGCGCGCCGATCTGCACCTCAGTGATGCGATGGTGGACCTGATCGGCGAGGGCTTCGACGCGGCCATTCGCATCGGCCCGGTCCACACCGAGGGCCTGATCGCCCGGCCACTGCTCCCCTACCGCCTGATCCTGGCGGCCTCGCCCGCCTACTTGGCCGGCGCGCCGGCCCTGCAGGCCCCGCAAGACCTGGCACGCCACCGCTGCCTTCACCACACGGTGTGGCAGCAGGGCTCGAGCTGGCAGAGCGCCAGAGGCCAGACCGTGCATTGGCCCGGACAAGCCGTGCTCGGCGCCAACCATGGCGACGCGCTGCGCCGCGCCGCGCTGGCGGGTGCCGGCATCGTGCTGCAGCCCGAGGTATTGCTGGCCGAGGACCTGGCCGCCGGCCGCCTGCAGCAGGTGCTGCCGGGCACGGAGCCGCCGAGCCGGCCGGTGCATCTGCTCTACCCGGCCGACCGCCTGCGTCTGCCCAAGCTGCAGGCCTTCATCACCCGCAGCCTGGCGCGCTGGGGCGAAGCCGCACAGCCGCCCTCCACGCCATAAGCAGGTGCCAGTGCCCCAAGCTGTGAAGGCTGGGCCGCGATGGAACCGCGTGCTGCGTCGCGCTGGCTGCTTACAAAACGGCCAACAGCGCCTGCAATTGCTGCTTGATCTGGCCCTGCAGCTTCTCGTCGACCGGATCACCGGCTGCATTGAAGCTCTCGCCGAAGGCATTCGAGAACACCTCGGGCTTGCTCAGCACGCGCAGGTCCAGGAAGACCGCGACCTGGCGGAGGTGGTATTGAGCGCGCGAGGACCCCATGCCGCCGGCCGCGCCGCACAGCGCCGTGGGCTTCCCGGCAAGAAGGTGGTTGTCCTTCTCGCGCGACGCCCAGTCCAGCGCGTTCTTCAGCGCCGGCGCGATCGAGTAGTTGTATTCAGTACAGGCCAACAAGAGGCCATCGGCCGCGCGAAGCTGCTCGAACAGCCGCGTAACTGGCGGCGTGGGCGTCGGAAAGTCGGCGTTGTAGAAGGGCATGTCGCGCAGATCGGCGATCTCAATGCTCATGCCTTCCGGCGCGTTGGCCTGCGCATAGCGCAAGAGGCCGGTATTGCGGGATGCAGCACGCAGGCTGCCACTGATGGCCAGCACTTTCTTCATCAAAGACTCCTTGGCGGGCATGAAACGATGGGCATATCCGAGCCGCTCAGGTGCCGCAGAAAGTTCGGTAGCGCGCTGTGAACTCGCGCGCCGCCGGCGCGGCCAGATCGGCTCGATCAGCACGCTGACTGTAGGGCTCACGCACAGCCGCCAGCAAGCGCGCCAACGGCGCCAGATCGCTGGCATCGCTAGCCGCAGCCAGCACGGCCTCGACCTGGTGGTTGCGCGGGATCAGCCAGGGGTTGGCGCTCAACAGACGTTCGCGCTGCTGTTCGACTGACTCGCCGGCCCGTAGCAGTGCCACATGCCAGCGCTGTTGCCAGGTCTGCCAGGCCGGAGCGTCGAGCAGCAAGGGATGAACGCGCTCCGTACCATCCTGTCGGGGAACCAACTCGGCAAGCGCATGGAAGCCGAGCGTGAAATCAGCCTCGGCTGCCTCCAGCAGCGCAAGGAAATCCTCGGCCAGTGAAGCGTCGTCCTCGGGCAGCCGCCGCAACCCCAGCTTGGCCGCGAAGACCTGATGCCAGGCGGCGCCGAATTGCGCCGGAAAGCGGTCGATCACGGCTGTCGCCTCGGCGATGGCGCGCTCGCTGTCTTCGCCCAGCAAGGGGAGCAGACTCTCCGCCAAGCGAGCCAAGTTCCATTGCGCGATGGAGGGCTGGCGGCCGTAGGCATAGCGGCCACGCTCATCGATGGAACTGAACACGGCGCCCGGCTCGTAGGCCTCCAGCATGGCGCAGGGGCCAAAGTCGATCGTCTCGCCACTGATGGTCATATTGTCGGTGTTCATCACGCCATGAATGAAACCAACACCCAGCCATTGCGCAACCAACCGCGCCTGACGCTGCTGCACCCGGTCCAGCCAGGCCAGGGCCAATTCGGCCTCGCTACCCTGCCCGATCAGATCCGCGTCATGGCGTCGCAGCGCATGGGCCAGCAGCTTGCTGAGCGTGCCGCGATCCTGGCGTGCCGCGAAAAGCTCGAAGCTGCCCACGCGCAGGTGGCTGGCGGCCACCCGGGTCAGCACGGCGCCAGGCAAGGCCCGCTCGCGGCGGACCCAATCGCCGGTACGTACAGCGGCCAGCACACGTGTGCTGGGCACCCCCAGCGCATGCAAGGCCTCGCCCATGACCAGTTCGCGCAGCACCGGCGCCACTGCTGCTTTGCCGTCGCCACGGCGGGCAAAGGGGGTCGGACCGGAGCCCTTGAACGCCAGGTCATAGCGACGGCCGCTGGGGCTCAGTGCGTCGCCAAGCAAGAGCGCACGGCCGTCACCCAGCTGTGGCGAGAAGCCGCCGAACTGATGTCCGGCATAGGCCTGCGCGACCGGCTGCGCACCCGGTGGCAAGACCTGACCCGAAAACCAGTCCAGGCCATCCGCGCCGCCCAGACGCTCAGCGTCCAGCCCCAATTCAAGTGCTAGCGGCGCATTGAAATGCAGCCAGCTGGGCTGTGGAGCCGCCAGCGGCTGCCAGGCGATGCCGGCCTCTGGCAGCTCGCGGGCAAAGTCGTTGGTGAACGGAATCGGCGGGGTGGCATGAACATCAGACATGCCCGCACTCTAGCGGCTGACCCGTGAACCCACGGCCAGCCGGGTTGTTCAGAGCAGGCGGGAGATCAGCCCGCCCTCGGCCGGC
Source organism: Roseateles asaccharophilus (assembly GCF_004362405.1). GTDB lineage: Bacteria > Pseudomonadota > Gammaproteobacteria > Burkholderiales > Burkholderiaceae_C > Kinneretia > Kinneretia asaccharophila. Next base: position 47,216 of record NZ_SNXE01000008.1, on the reverse strand, counting down.
AGACCCAGCGGTACCCAGACGCGCACCGGATCGCCCGGGGCCACCTGAACGGGCTCGCCGTCCAGGTTTTGCATCGCCTTGAGCTCAATGACCCGGTTGCCACTGGGATGCAGGAGCTCGATGCGGTCGCCCACGGCGAAGCGGTTCTTGGCCTGCACCTGCACCCAGCCGTCTTCGCGCACGGCGGTCACTTCCCCGACAAAGTGGCTGCGGTGCAGCTCGCTGTGGCCGCTGATGTAGTTCTGGTAGTCCTGGGCCGGGCGGCGCTCCAGCAGTCCGCCGGTGTAGCCGCGGTTGGCCAGACCTTCCAACTCCAGCAGCAGCTCGGGGTTGAAGGGGCGTCCGGCCGCGGCATCGTCAATCGCGCGGCGGTAGACCTGGGCGCTGCGGGCCACGTAGTACAGGCTCTTGGTGCGCCCCTCGATCTTCAGCGAATCCACGCCGATCTTGGTGAGCCGCTCCACATGTTCGACCGCACGCAGATCCTTGCTGTTCAGGATGTAGGTGCCATGCTCGTCTTCCATGATGGGCATGAGCTCGCCGGGGCGGCCCTTTTCCTCCAGGAAATAGACCTTGTCGGCCGCGGGGTGGCGCTGACCGCCGCCGCAGGTGGAAAAGCTGCTTTCGGCCTCGGCCTGGGCTTCGGCGAAGTTGAAATCGCTCTCCAGCGTGCCCACGGGCACGGCTTCGCCGCTGCTGGAGTCCTCGCTGGCCGGCTGGGTGCCGTACTCCCAGCGACAGGCATTGGTGCACGTGCCCTGGTTGGGGTCGCGGCGATTGAAGTAGCCCGAGAGCAGACAGCGGCCGGAGTAGGCAATGCACAGGGCGCCGTGCACAAAAACCTCGATCTCCATGTCCGGGCACTCATGGCGTATGGCCTCGATCTCGTCCAGGCTCAGCTCGCGCGAGAGGATGATGCGCTCCACCCCCACCTTCTGCCAGAACTTCACGGCCGCCCAGTTGGTCGTATTGGCCTGCACCGAGAGGTGGATGGGCACCTTGGGGAACAGGCCCTTCTCCATCTGCGCCAGCACCTGCATGATCAGGCCGGCATCCGCCATGATCAGCGCATCGGGCTTGAGCTCCACCACCGGCTGGATGTCCCGCAGATAGGTGCGCACCTTGTCGTTGTGCGCAATCAGATTGCTGGTGACAAAAAACTTCTTGCCGCGCTGGTGCGCCTCGGCAATGCCCTGGGCGATCTGCTCCAGGCGAAATTCGTTGTTGCGAGCCCGCAGCGAGTAGCGTGGCTGACCGGCGTAGACGGCATCGGCGCCAAAGTCGTAGGCGGCACGCATCTTGGCCAGGGAGCCAGCCGGCAGCAGCAGTTCGGGGGCACGAAGGACGTTCTGAGACATGGCCCGATTGTCCTTCATCGGTTCGCGAGCCTGGACTCAGCGCCATGGGCCACAATCCCGCCATGGCCCGAGGCAAACATGTTTCCACCGAGATCGATCCGGCCGCTTTGGCCGCCATCCAGACCCTGGGGGCTGCGGCCCGGCAGGCGCGGCTTCAGGCCGGCGATGGCCAGGCTGCAGCCGCGACGCGATTGGGCGTTCATGTACAGACCATCGGACGCATCGAGGCCGGCGAGCCCGGCGTGGCGATTGCCCATGTGATGGGCATGCTGGCCCTCTATGGCCTGAGTGCCAGCCCCGTTGCGCTGACACCCGCCGAGCCCCACTGAGCAAGGGGGCGGCCAAGGCCCCATGCGGCTCGACACGCGGAGGCAGCCAGGTCGCCGACTTTACGCTGCCCGCCCCAATGCCCTGCCACCCCCAGGTTTACCCTGGTGAAAAAATCCTACCTTCGGGGGAGGGCGATCCTTGGATGTAACGCATTTTTGCGACACTCGCAGGAGCCCGCTTGGCGCCCTGCGTCGTCAACCGGAATGTCTCTCTCTCGCTCTGAGCGAGCATCAGGTCGGCGGCTTGCGCCGCCCCAACTCCCGCCACGATGCACATTGCCGGATACCGTCTGCACGAGCTGATCTACGCCAACGGCGCCACCGTGGTGGCGCGCGCCAGCAGCCCCGAGGGGCAGACCGTGGTGCTCAAGTACCTGGACGGGGAACAGCCTTCGGCGGCCGTGGTGGCGCGCTGGCGCCACGAGCATGCGGTGCTGCAGCGCCTGGACTCGCCCTGGGTGATCCGCGCACTGGACCTGCTGGAGTCCGAGCGCCGCCCGGTGCTGGTGCTGGAAGACTTCTCGGCCTGCAGCCTGGCGCAGCTGATCGAGCGTCAGTCCCTGAACCTGGAAGAGCGCCTGACCCTGGCCGTGCAGCTCTGCCAGGCGGTCAGCGCGGTGCATCAGCACGGCCTGATCCACGGCGATGTGGCGCCCAAGAATGTGCTGGTGGACCTGGCGGGCCTGCGCATCAAGCTCTGCGACTTCGCCCTGGCCCTGCCTCTGAATCCGCTGGGCGCCACCCAGCAGCTGGAGCCGGGCGAGGCCCTGCGCGGCACCCTGGACTATGTCTCGCCGGAGCAGACCGGCCGCACCGGCCTGGAGCTGGACCACCGCAGCGACTTCTACTCCCTGGGCGTCAGCCTCTACGAGCTGCTGTCGGGTCGCAAGCCCTTTCGCTTCGAAGATCCCATCGCCCTGCTGCATGCCCAGCTGGCCTTGAGCCCCACGCCCCTGCACGAGCTGGACCCCGAGCTGCCGCCCGCCCTCTCGGCCCTGGTGCACAAGCTGCTGGCCAAGCATCCCGACGACCGCTACCAGAGCAGCTACGGCCTGCTGCAGGACCTGAAGCACTGCCTGACGCAGTGGCGCGAGCAGCGCCGCATCGAGCCCTTTGTGCTGGCGCGCGCCGACATTCCCGAGCGCCTGTGCATCGCCCAGAAGCTCTACGGTCGCGAGGCGGCCAGCCGCGAGCTGCGCGAGGCCTTCGAGCGCGCGCGCCAGGGCCGGCCCGAGCTGCTGCTGGTGGGTGGCTATTCGGGCATCGGCAAGACCGCCTTGGTGGGGGAGCTGCAAGCCCCGGTGCTGGCCCAGCGCGGCTATTTCCTGCGCGGCAAGTGCGACCAGTACAGCCGCAACGAGCCCTATGCCGCTTTGGGTCAGGCCCTGCGCCAGCTGCTGCAGCAGCTGGCTGCCGAAGAGCGCGAGCGCCGCCAGCACTGGCGCGCCCTCCTGCTGCAAAGCCTGGGCGACAACGCCGCCGTGGTAGGCGCCCTGCTGCCCGACCTAAGCCTGCTGACCGGCCCCCTGCCCGCTCCGGCCCCCCTGCCCCCGGCGGACACCGAACAGCGCCTGCACATCGCCTTCACCCAGTTCCTGCATGCGCTGGCGCGACCGGACCATCCCCTGGTCCTGTTCCTCGATGATCTGCAGTGGGTGGATGTGCCCAGCCTGCGCCTGCTGCAGCAACTGCTGCAGGAAAGCACCGAGGGCGCGGTCGGCTGCGGTCTCTTCATCATCGGCGCCTACCGCGACAACGAGGTGGACGATGCCCACCCGCTGCACCAGCTGATGCAGACCCTGGCACGCGCCCAGCCCAGCCACCTGCACACGCTCAAGCTCGAGCCCCTGGACGCCGGCAGCGTGCACCAGCTGCTGGCCGACACCCTGCACGGCACACCCGAGGCCGTGGCCGACCTGGCCGCGCTGTGCCTGGACAAGACCCGGGGCAACCCCTTCTTCCTGGGCCAGTTCCTGCGCAGCCTGCACGCGCATGGCGATCTGCGCTACGAGCGGCACCTGGGCGCCTGGCACTGGGATCTGGATCAGATCCGCCAGCGCGAGATGACGGACAACGTCGTCACCCTGATGCTGCAGCGCCTGCGCGAGCTGCCCCGCGCCACCCAGGCGCTGCTGGCCCAGGCCGCCTTGCTGGGTGAACGCCTGGACCTGCGCGAGCTGATGATCCTGAGCGCTCAGGATGCGCAGGCCACCGCCGAGCAGCTGCGCCCTGCCCTGCTGGCGGGGCTCTTGCTGCCCCTGGGCGAGGACTACAAGTTCGAGCACAGCCCCGAGCTGCTGGAGGGCGCGCGCTACCGCTTTCTGCACGACCGCGTGCAGCAGGCCGCGCACGACCTGACCCCGGCCGCCGAGCTGCCGGCCCTGCAGCTGCGCTGCGGCCGCCGCCTGCTGGCCGCCTGCAGCGAGGCCGAGCTGGAGCAGCGCCTCTTCGTGATCCTGGACTGCCTGAACCAGGCGGTCGACCTGATCGACGACGGCGCCGAGCGCGCCCGGCTGCTGGCCCTGAACCTGCGCGCCGGCCTGCGGGCCAAGGCCGCCTCGGCCCATGACGCAGCCGTGAGCCTGCTGCGCCAAGCCATGGCCTTGCGCGCACCCGAGTCCTGGCAGACCGAGCCCGCCCAGACCCTGGCCCTCTACCAGGCCCTGGCCGAGGCCGAGTACCTGGCGGGTCACTTCGAGGCCGCCGAGCGTCTCTATCCCGAGGCCCTGGCCGCCTGCCCGGATCTGGCCGGCCGCCTGGCCCTGCAGCTGGTGCAGGTGGACCAATACCACATCCAGGGCCGCTTCACCGATGCCTATGCGGTGATCCAGAACGCCCTGGCCCAGCTGGACCACCCCTTCCCGGACGATGCGGGCGCCATGGCTCTGTTCCCGGCCGAGTACGCCGCCACCGAGGCCCTGCTGGCCGAGCGTGGCCAGGACGCGGTGCTGCACGCGGCCGATATGGTCTCGCCCCTGCACCGGCTGGAGATGCAGCTGTGCAATGCCATGGCCTATGCCAGCTACCAGTGCGGCCGCCTGGGCGCCTATGTGCTCAATGCCAGCCGCATGCTGCAGACCACGCTGCGCCACGGGCAGAACGATTACAGCTGCATCGCCTATGCGGCCTATATGAGCGCCAGCGCGGCCATGGGCAAGCCCTACCCGCAATGCCATGCCCTGGGCCGCCTGGCCATGCGCCTGGCCGAGCTGCGCGACAACGCCCATGTGCGCCTGAGCATCTACCAGTACTTCTCGGCCTTCTACCAGCACTGGTGTGACCCGCTCAGCGAGACCCTGGCCAAGCTGGACCGTGGCGCGGAGATGGGCCTGAGCGGCCTGAACCCGCTGGATGCCGGCTACTGCGCCCTGCTGGGCCAGGTCAACCGCCTGGCCCTGGGCCATGAGCTGGTCGATCTGCAGACGCGCTGCGAGCAGAGCCTGAAGTTCCTGCTCAAGACCCGCCAGGGCGCCACCGAGGCCATGCTGCGCCACGGTGTGCTGCAGCCGCTGCGCGCCCTGCGCGGCCAGACCCTCTCGCCCCTGAACCTGGACAGCGAGGACTGCCGCAGCAGCGAGCTCTTCCACCGCCCCGATGCGCCGCCCTCCATCCCGCTGGCGCTCTACAGCGTGGCCCAGCTGCGCCATGCCTATCTGATGGGCGACGCCGCCAGCTGGCGCCTGGCCCTGCCACGCCTGCCCGTGGTGGCGGCCTGCCTGCCCGACAGCCCCTCGGTGGTGGAAGGCAGCTTCTATGCAGCCCTGGGCTGGCTGCGCGAGGGCTTTGCCGAGGACGCCAGCCAGGCCCTGCTCCAGGCGCAGACCCTGCTGGCGCGTTTCGAGACCTGGGCCGAGGGCTGCACGGCCAACTTCGCCCACAAGCGCGACCTGATCGCTGCCGAGCTGGCCCGCGTGCGCGGGGAGGAACGCTCGGCCATGAGCCTCTATGCGCGCGCCATCGAGTCGGCCGAGGCAGCCGGCTTCACCACCGCCGCCGGCCTGGCCAACGAGGCCTATGGCCGCTTCTGGATGAGCCAGGGCCAGCCCCAGCTGGCCAGCCATTTCCTGCGCGAGGCGCACTACCACTTCCAGCGCTGGGGAGCCCTGGTGAAATGCCGCCAGCTCGAGGACGAGTGGCCCCAGCTGCCCTTCGTCCTGGCTCGCGGACCGGGGCGCCGCAGCAGCACCGCTCGCAGCAGCGATGGCGGTGGCAGCTACCGCGACCCCTTGGACGGCGGCTTCAGCATCGATCTGCACGCCCTCATGAAGGCCAACCAGCTGCTGGCCCAGGAGATCCATCTGGACACCCTGCTGCCGCAGATGCTAGGCGTGCTGCTGCAGCATGCGGGCGCCGAGCGCGGCGCCATCGCGCTGGAGGACGAGGACGGCCTGGTGGTGGAGGCCATTGGCGGCCTGGATGATCGCGGCCAGCTGGCTTCGCAACGCCTGTGCATGCCCCTGGCCGAGCTGGGAGACCAGGGCCAGGCCCTGCTGCCCAGCGCCCTGATCGACTATGTGCGCCTCACCCGCCGCACCCTGGTGCTCAACCGCCCCGAGCTGGATGAGCGCTTTGCTCACAGCGTCTACCTGCGCCAGCAGGCGCCGCGCTCGGTGATCTGCCTGCCCGTGCTCAGACAGGGCAAGTTGGTGGCCCTGGTCTATATGGAGCACCAGCGCCTGGAGAACGCCTTCACAACGCGGCACCAGCAAAGCCTGGAGCTGCTGAGCAGCCAGGCCGCCATCTCGCTGGTGAATGCCCGGCTCTATGAGAGCCTGGAGAACAAGGTGGCACTGCGCACCGAGGAGCTGCGCCAGATGAGCATGCGCGACGGGCTCACCGGCGTGGCCAACCGCCGCGCCTTCGATGAGCGCCTGCAGCTGGAATGGCGCCGCAGCCAGCGTCAGGGCAGCCCCCTGGCCCTGCTGATGATGGACATCGACTTCTTCAAGCAGTTCAACGACCACTACGGCCACCTGGAGGGCGACCGCTGCATCAAGGCCGTGGCCGAGTGCCTGCAGGGCGTGGCCAGCCGCGCCGGCGATCTGCTGGCGCGCTATGGCGGCGAAGAATTTGCCCTGCTGCTGCCGGGCACCGACCTGGCCGCCGCCCAGCGCCTGGCCCAGACCTGCCTGGACGCGGTGGAGGCCCTGGGCTTTGCCCACGCCCAGTCCAGTGTGGCCCCGCATGTGAGCCTCAGCCTGGGCGTGGCCTGCCAGGTGGCGGACGTGGACGCCAAGCCCGAACAGCTGCTGGCCGCCGCCGACGAGGCCCTGTACCGGGCCAAGCGGGAGGGGCGGCGGCGCTGGGCTGGATTGTGAGCCCCTCGTCCACGCCATTCGGCGTGGACGGTCCCCCGAGGGGACGTCCGGGCCCGCGGCCCGGGACCACGGACCCGGACCGGGCGGGCCGGCTTGGGGCGGCCCGGCGCTCGGCCCGTCGGGGATAGGCTCAGATGCTGATGCTGTTGGGGATCTGCGAGGGCAGCTGGAAGGGGTATGGCATGGGCCGGCCCTGGTTGCGCTTGCGGATCTCGATCTCGGCCAGGGACAGGGCGGACTGGAAGTCCGCCACCAGGGGCGCCACCCGCGGATCACTGAAATAGGGATCACGCGGGTTGTGCTCGTACTGGCCCAGACGGTCGTACTGCACCCCGCTGAGCAGGTACTCGAAGGACAGGCCGTAGAGCGCCAGGTCCAGCGGCGGATACCAGGGCAGGCAGTCCTGCTCGCTCTCCAGCCGGGTCGAGCGCGTGGGCGCGGGCTGGTAGAGGCTGCCGGTGACGCTGGGCGCATAGGACATCAGCGGGTACTGGGCATAGTTCACCGAGGCGTGCTGGGGGCCGGCGATATAGATCATCTGGGCCACCATCTCGATCAGGTAGTCGAGACTTTCCAGGCGCCAGGGGCGCTTGGGGTCGCCGCTGGGCACCAGGCCGCCCAGGCCCTGGAAGCTGGCATAGCGCGGGTCCACCAGCTCGGCCACAAAGCCCTGCAGTTCCTCGTCCGCGCGCACATCCGCGTCGCTGCGGTAGTAAAGGCGCAGATAGCCGTCCACGAACTGGCGGATGGCGCGCCACAGCAGCAAGGTGTCCTCGCGGAAGGCAAAGGGCTGCAGCCGCTCCACGCCGCGCAGCGCGAACAGGCGCTCGGGGTGGTTCTCGTCCCAGCGCCACTCGCTGCGGGCCTTGGCCAGCATGCTCAGGGTGCATTCAATGGCCGGCCCCACATTGCAGGCCACCACGCCGCCCGGCACGATCAGGCTGTGGATGGCCGAGTCATTGATATTGATGGTGAAGCGGAAATGCGGCTCCAGCAGCTTGAGCAGGGGATGCTGCAGGGCCAGCTGCCGGTGTGCCGCCACCACGATGGGCTCGATCACCAGATGACAGTTGCCCAGATGGGCGATGGACTCATGCTGGATGGCCGCCGCCACATTGACGAAATGCTTGGCCAGCTGCCACTTGTAACCGCCGGCATCGTTGGCGCCGGCACTGTCGCGCGGGCTGAAGATGGGCGCGCTCTCGGCATCGTGCTGCTGGGCCAGCTGGATGGCCAGGGGCTGGAGCACGCCCTCGGCACAAGGCGGGTAGCCGGCCGGCGGCTGCGGGTTCCAGTAGAAGAGCGCGATGGGCGCGGCCAGATAGCGCTGGCGGCCATTGAGCTTGTCGGCCCAGGCCCCCTCCAGCAGGGCGTAGTCCACCACAAAGAGGCGGCCGCGCGCCGCGGCCTCGGCCAGGCTGGGGGCGCCCGGGCCCAGCTCGGCCCTCAGCAGGGCATCGCTCACCGGCATCTTGCGCAGCAGCTCGGCCAGGGCCATCTGCTGGCTGCCCGGTGCGGGCTGGCTGACCACGGCGCGCAGCAAGGTGGTGTTGAAACCCGCCGTCTGCAGCCAGCCGAAGAACCAGTCCTGCTCGCAGGGCTCGGTGGGCGTGGCCGGCATCCAGTCCTGGCGGGCGATGTCCAGCATCAGGGGCTGGGGCAGGTCCTGCATCAGATCGCGGTAATCCTGCAGGGAGCGCGGCAGCAGATAGTCGCGCCCCTGGCTGGTGTTGAGCATGTCGAAGAGCGTGGACTTCAGGAAGGCGGTGGGGCCGTTGGCCGCAAAGTCCTTGAAGACCGCGTCCAGGCCGGTCGCCATCTTGAGAAGGTCCTGGGGCAGATGCATCAGGTCCTTGAGCGCCCCAGGCAGGGCTGCCAAGGCCTCGAAGAAGGCCTGCAGGTCCTTGATATCGCGCCCGATATGCCAGCCGCCCAGGTCCTTCTTCAGCTGCTCATAGCACTGCTGTACCCGCTGCAGCGCGGCCTCGGGCAGGTCGGCGCTAAGCTCGCGCTCTAGCAGGCGCAGCACGGCGCGCTGAAAGTTCGCACTCAGCACCAGAAAGACCTGCAGCACCTGGGCTTCGTAGGCGGGGTTGAACTTCTCGCCCGCCGGCAGATCGGCCGACAGCGGCACGCCTTCCAGATAGCTCTGCATATAGTTGTACTCGGTGCGCGCCAGCGAGAGCTGGAAGCGGCGCGCTTCGCGGGCGTCCGGGCTCTGAGTCTGCGGCAAACTGGGTATCTCGGGTCGAGCGGCCGTAGCGCCATAGGCGGGGCTGGAGTTCATGGGTGGTTCTGCCTTGGTAGTTCCGGAATGGAAGGTGCCATGTCTTGCCTCACCGCGAGGGCTTGAGGGATGGCGGGCTGCACGGTAGCCGGCCTCGGGCTCGGGGGATGCTTGGAAAAGCAGCGCTAAGCCTCCGGCAGTTGTCCGAATCGGTTTCAGGGCATAAGCTGTGGCCACGATGAACACGCCCCGTGCCGTCAAGCCCAACAGCGCCATGAAGGTGCTGGTGATCGACGACCAGCAGCAGGTGCGTCACATCATCCGCGAGTCGCTGTACCGCCTGGGCTTCAAGCATGTGCTCATGGCCGGCGACGCGGCCGAGGCCCTGCGCCATCTGCGCAGCGAGCCTATGGATCTGGTGCTCAGCGACTACAACCTGGGGGATGGCCCGGACGGCCAGCAGCTGCTGGAGGCCGCGCGAGGCGGCCGCCTGCTCAGCCCCGTGGCGCCCTGGATCTTCATCTCAGCCAACGCCTTGCGTGGCGATGTCTTGGCGGCGGGAGACTTCCTGCCCGACGGCTACATCATCAAGCCCTTCACCGACCAGTTGCTGGCCCGCTACATCGAGGGGCTCACCGCGCGCAAGCAAGCCCTGGCCCCCCTGCTGCTGGCCGCCGATGCACAAAAGTGGGATGAGGTGCTCAAGGAGGCGGAAGCCTTCATCAAGCGCGGCGATGCACTCTCCAGCGAGGGCCTCAAGCACAAGGCCCAGGCCCTGATGCGCCTGGCTCGCTTCGAGGAAGCCCTGGCCTGCTATGGCAGTGCCCTGGATCTCAACTCCGAGCTGGCCTGGGCCCGGCTGGGCCATGCCCAAGCCCAGCGCGCGCTGGGACGCCCCGAAGCAGCCCGCGCCGAGCTGGAGCGGCTCACGCGCGCCCAACCCAGTTTTGCCAGCGCCTACGACATCCTGCTGGAGATCACCGAGGAACAGGGCGACGCCGAGGCGGCCCTGAACACGGCCCGCGCCGTGGCCGATCTGGTGCCCAATGCCAAGCGCAAGACGCGCCTGGGTGGCCTGGCCCTGGCCGCGGGTGAGACCGAGCTGGCCGTCAAGGTGCTGGAGCAGGCCGTGGCCAAGAATCGCCATGCCGTCAATCCCGGCCCGCAGGACAGCGTGCTGCTGGCCCAGGCCCTGCTGGACAACGGTGAGCCCGCCCGCGCCGCCACCCTGGCCGCCGAACTGGGCAAGCGCTTTGCCGAGCAGGGCCCGGCCCGACTGCTGGCCAAGGCCCTGGGCGCCCAGGCCCAGCAACAGCTGGGCAACGAGACCGCCGCGGCTGCCCTGATGGATGAGGTGGCCGCCGCGCTGGAGACCGAAGGCACCGCGCTGGACGGTCCGTCCAAACTGCTGCTGGCGCGCAGCGCCTTGAGCACGGGGCACCCGGATCTGGGCCAGCAACTCATCGGCGAGGTGGCGCGCAACCACGGCGACAAACCCTTGCTCATGGCCAGCGCCCTGCGGGCGGCGGCGGGCACACCGGCCGAAGCCGAGTGCCGCAAACTGATCGAACGCGCCAGCGAGGAGGTGGCCCAGGCCATGACGGACCTGCAGCGTGCCAAGCGCAGCGGTGAGCTGGGCCAGGCCCTGGAGGTCGGCGAGCGCATCCTGGCGCGCTCGCCCCAGAACTTCAATGTGCTGATCGACCTCTGCACCCTGCACCTCATCGTCATGGGCCGGCAGACCGACGAAGCGGTTCGACAGACTCACCGGGACCGAGCCCGGGAACTGCTCGAACGGCTGGAGCTGCACCACCCCATGCACGACCGCGTGGCCGCGGCTCGCAAATTCTTCCGCGAGCGCGTGGGCGGCAAGGCCTGACCCCATCATGCCCCCGAGCGGCCTGGATCCCCGCCTGAGCGCCCTGGTGGTTCACGACCTGAAGAACCGCCTGGCCATACTCAGCGACGAGTTGCGGCAGCTGGGCCGCCTGCCCTTGCCTGCAGCCGCCCATGCGCATGCACGCCAGGCGAATGAGCAGGCCTTGATGCTGACACGCCGGCTCATGGAGTTCCTGACCGTGCATCGTGCCATCGAGGAAGGCGGCCTGCGGGCCAGCCCTGCGGAGGAAATGCCCGATCTGATGCTGATGGAGCTGGCCTCGGATGCCGAGATGCTGCTGCACGGCCGGCTGCAGGTGACACAGCAGCTCGACGCCAACCCGCCCTTCTGGTTCTACGACCGCACCCTGGTCCATCTGGCGCTGGACTCGGCCCTTTACAACGCCCTGCGCTTTGCCCGCAGCCAGATCACGCTGGGCCTGTCCGTCGAGGACGGCTGGCTGTGCTTCCGGGTGCATGACGACGGCCCGGGCCTGCGCGATGAGGCGCCGGGCAGCACGTCCACGGGCCTGGGCCTGCGGGTGTGCGAGGAAGTGGCCCGCGCCCACATCAACCATGGTCGCCAGGGGCGCAGCCGGCTGCGGGATCATCCCGAGGGCGGCGCGGTGTTCGAGCTCTTCCTTCCCTGAGGCGTGGCGTCTGGCAGTCCGATCTGGCAGTCCGGTCGTGCAGTCCGCCGCGTCGCGCGCTGCTAGCATGCGTCGCCATGAGTACCGTTGCCCGCTTTAGCTCCTCGCTCCCCCTACGTCTTCTGGCCGCCGCCCTGCTGGGCGCTGGCCTGCTCAGCGCCAAGGCCGCCGAGCTTCAGCTGCGCATCCTGCAGACCACGGATGTGCACATGAATCTGCTCAACTACGACTACTACCAGGACCGCCCCACCGAAGAATACGGCCTGGCCAAGGCTGCCACCCTGATCAAGGCGGCGCGGGCCGAGGCGCCCAACAGCCTGCTCTTCGACAACGGCGACCTGCTGCAGGGCAATCCCCTGGGCGACTACATCGCCCGCGTGCGGCCCCTGCCGCGCGGCGAGGTGCATCCCGCCTACAAGGTGCTGAACCAGCTGGGCGTGGACGCCGCCAACATCGGCAACCATGAGTTCAATTACGGCCTGCCCTTTCTGCGCCAGGCCATCAGCGGCGCGCAGTTCCCCTATGTGAGCGCCAATGTGGTGGAGGCCGCCAGCGGCAAGCCCGCCTTCACGCCCTATGTGATCCTGGAGCGGCGTCTGCGCGACGAGAGCGGGGCCGAGCGAGCGCTCAAGATCGGCGTGATCGGCTTTGTGCCGCCCCAGATCATGCTCTGGGACCGCCAGAACCTGGAAGGCAAGGTGCGCGCCCTGGACATCCTGGAAAGCGCCCAGCGCCTGGTGCCCGAGATGCGCGCGCGCGGCGCCGATCTGGTGGTAGCCATTGCCCACAGCGGCATCGAGAAGCACGAGCAGCCCAAGATGGCCGAGAACGTGGCCGCCCAGCTGGCCCGGGTGCCGGGCGTGGACGTGCTGCTGCTGGGCCATGCCCATGCCGAGTTCCCCGGCCCGGCCTTTGCCAGCTTCCCCGGCGTAGACCTGGCGCGCGGCACACTCTACGGTGTGCCGGCCGTGATGCCCGGGCGCTGGGGCGACCATCTGGGCGTGATCGATCTGCGCCTGAGCGATGCCGGCGGCCGCTGGCAGGTGCAGAGCAGCCGCGCCGAGATCCGCCCCATCTTCAATCGCAAGACCCGTCAGCCCCTGGTGGAGGCCGATGCCGCGGTGGCCAGCCTTATCGCCGCCGAGCACCAGGGCACACTGGACTATGTGCGCAGCCAGGTGGCCGAGTCCACGGCGCCCATCCACAGCTATTTCGCCCAGGTGGTGGACGACCCTTCCGTGCAGTTGGTGGCCCAGGCCCAGCTGGCGTATGCCCGCCGCGCGGTGCAGGGCACGGCCTACGAGAAGCTGCCCCTGCTCTCGGCCGCGGCCCCCTTCAAGTCCGGCGGCCGCCAGGGCACGGGCAACTACACCGACATCCCGGCCGGCCCGGTGGCCATCAAGCATGTGGCCGATCTCTACGTCTACCCCAACACCGTCAAGGTGGTGAAGATCAGCGGCGCCGAGCTGCGCGAGTGGCTGGAGATGTCGGCAGGCCAGTTCCGCCGCATCGATCCCCAGGGGCCCGCTGCCCAGGAGCTGCTGGAGCCGGCCTTCCGCTCCTACAACTTCGACATGATCGAGGGCCTGAGCTACGAGATCGATGTGAGCCAGCCCGCCCGCTACACGGCCGAGGGCCAGCGCACCGAGGCACAGGGGCAGCGCATCGTCAATCTTCGCTACCAGGGCCGGGCGGTAGACCCCAAGGCGGAGTTCCTGGTCGTGACCAACAACTACCGCGCCAGCGGCGGCGGCAACTTCCCCGCACTCAGCGGCGAGCGCGTCGTGGTCGATTCACCCGATGAGAACCGCGAGACCGTGGCCCAGTACCTGGCCAGCGCCAAGACCTTCAACCCCAGCGCCGACGGCAACTGGCGCATCCTGCCCGTGGCGGGCGTGAAGCTGCGCTTTGTCTCGGGCGCCGGTGGCATCCCGCACCTGGCCCGCACCCCAGCCGTGAAGCTGGTGGAGCGACGCGCCGATGGGTCGGCGCTTTACGAGTTGGCGGACTGAACAGGATTCCGCCGAACAGCCGTTGGATGCGCCAGGACAAGGCGCGGCCGGGAGGCCGCCATCAAGAGGGTCTGCAACCCGGTATCACCCGATACCAGAACGCAGGTTTTACGCCCAGTTGCTGCCGGATGCGCTCCCCACCCATAGCGGGCAGATGGTGAGAAATCGCCAGCATGGCTGCGGATACCAAACGACCCAGGCCCAGTCCCGGCTGTGGCTCCACATGCAAGGCCAGCCGGCTGAGACACTCGCTCCGTTCGCTCCAGTTGTGATCCCTAGCGTCACCCCAGCCCTCAGTCTGCGGGTCCCGCATTACCCACGCTTCAGACCCGCCGCCACCCAGCAGATCACGATCCAATTGCGCCAATTCGAGCAGCGGCTGGCGCCTGGGGTTTGTTTGATTCAGGGCCTGCGCATAGAGGTCGGCTCTAAACGCACCGGTCGGGACATAGATTCGCATATCCGGATTCGCATCAGCCAGCCGTACTGCCGCCAACGAGTTTGCGGTAAATGAATGCAATGAGGCCTGTTGCAATGCAGCCAACAGCCCCCCGACAACAACGGCCATGCCGCAAATACTTGCTGATACACGCCGACTCAAGCTCGCCAGCAGCAATCCGCCCAACAGTGCTAGCGGTGCGGCGAACATCAGTATGTAGTTGCTTTGTTTAATGGGCAATGCAGACAAGATCAGTGTGAAACCTAGGCCCCATATCACGATCAGCCTCTGGCCCAGGAGGCTACTCGCAGCCACAGTCCGGCCTCGCAGCATTTGAACTAGGCCCAGCAAGCACAACCAACCCGCCAAACCAACATGGCGAATGTCAACAAAGAGCGCTTTCAAGTAGAACCATGGGCCACTCGTCTCAACGATCCTGCCAAGGCTGTTTCGCCCACTGTGCACCAAATGCAAGGGGTCACCATGAACCCAAGCCATCAGTGCCATATTTCCCAACAGCATCAATAGCACGCCCAATACAAGCCAGCCCCAGCGCCAGTGGAATCGCTGACAGAGCAGGGCGTAAGCCATCAACATCATTCCAGCAACATATAGACCCGCGTCCTTAATCCAATAGCAGGCACCGAATGCAAGCCCAGCCCAAAAATAGTCAACGAGGCGGCCGCTCCCAGACTCCGCCCGCACCAAAAACCACACGCCCAAACTCAGAAACAGAGCGAGCGGCGAGTCCGCCATAAGCCGCGTTGCAAAGTGAGCATGCAAGGGCATCACCGCGAGCAAGAGCATGGCCCACAATCCCACGCGCGAGCTCCAGACGCGCGTCGCAATAAGATAAACCAGCCACACCTCCGCCAATGATGCCAAAAACCCCCATGCGACCGCCCCCCATTCATTGACACCAAACAGTGCCAAGAACGCAGCGACAGGCACATTGACGCCGTAACGCAACGATCCAATATAAGACGAGTGCGGCCACTCGCCACTAAGTACACCCTTGGCTGCGCCAAGATATGTCACCTCATCGGAACCAAAGAATCCGGCGAATACAGCCCAACGAAACAGTGCTGCAACAATAAGAACGACACCCGCAATGATGAGACCGGACCCACTCTCGCTCTTGCCTTGCGGTCGCCCAAATCGGGCCAAAACGACAGTCATCGCCGCACCACTTCAAGCAGCTGCTGTATCACATTGGCTTGATACTCTTCCAAGCCCAACCACATTGGCAAACGCACCAAGCGTTGGCTGAATTCATTAGTTACTGACATATCACCAACGCTGCGTCCTATGCGCTCGCCATAAGGTGCGCTATGCAGGGGGACATAGTGGAATACGCAACCGATTCCTCGTTCTCGCATCTCTGCAATGAAATCGGTACGATGCTCCAGGTCGCGAAGCAGGACGTAATACATGTGCGCATTGTGCGCACAGTCCCGAGGCACCACGGGCCGGCGCAGCAAACCGTCACGTTCGGCCTGCTCAAGGAAACGATGATAGGTATCCCACAATGCCAATCGACGCTGTGTGATGCCATCGGCCTCTTCCGTCTGGGCCAATAGAAAGGCCGATATCAATTCACTTGGCAGATAAGAGGATCCTAAGTCGGTCCATGTGTACTTGTCGACTTGCCCACGCAGAAACTTACTACGGTTCGTACCCTTTTCACGAATGATCTCCGCGCGCTCAATAAAACGCGAGTCATTGATCAAAAGCGCCCCACCTTCGCCTGAGATAATGTTCTTGGTCTCATGGAATGAAAGCGCCGCCATATGGCCCTGGCTACCGACCGGACGGCCGTTGTAATTGGACATCAAAGCCTGGGCGGCATCCTCAATGACCAGCAAGTTATGGCGATGCGCGATCTCCATGATCTTGTTCATCTCGCAAGCCACACCTGCATAGTGCACGGGCACGATGGCCTTGGTTCGAGGTGTGATCGCGGCTTCTATCTTTGTCTCGTCAATATTGAGCGTATCCGGCCGAATGTCGACAAATACCGGCGTAGCGCCGCGCAGCACAAAGGCATTTGCTGTTGAGACAAAGGTGTAAGATGGCAGAATCACTTCATCGCCAGGCTCAATCCCGGCCAGAATCGCAGCCATCTCAAGTGCGCCCGTACAGGAGTGCGTCAACAACGCACGCCGCGCACCGGTACGTGCTTCAAGCCAGCGTGAGCAGCGTTTCGTGAACTCGCCATCACCGGCCAGATGTCCCTGGGCATGAGCCTGGGCGATATACCAGAGCTCCTTGCCTGTCATATAGGGCTTGTTAAATGGTATGGTGACCATTGATCGTCCTTTTCTTCAAAACCCTGGCCGGGCATCCGGCCGCGATGGTGTAGGGCGGAACGTCACGCGTGACGACGCTGGCAGCCGCAATGACCGCGCCCTCACCAATGGTCACACCCGGCAGAATAGTGGCGCCCGCGCCAATCCAAACGTGATCGCCAATCGCGACACTGGCCGACGTGTCAGGCAAATCTAGCTCGCGATAATCATGCCCGGCGCTGAGCACTCGCACGTGAGGCCCGAGCGCTACATGATCACCAACCGTAATACGCGCCCTGCCATCCATCATCGAACCATAAAACTCACAGCCACGATTGACGGACGTCGACCTCCCTATGCTGATCTTCCAAGGGTAGCGGAAGTAACACTGATAATCGATGACACTATTCGATCCAAGACGCCCAAGCAATAGGCGATAGACCATGTGGCGTAGTGGTGGCGGCAAGATTTCTAGAAGCAGCCTCAGCAAGTTTTCTGAATAGGAATATGCACCAAACAACAGGCGCCTGATGCTGGGTGGAAAGGACCTCATTCCGTAGCCCGCCCTTGCGCAGGTCTCGCAAACACCCAGAATTTCTGTCCAACGAAGAAAAACAAGGGCATCCCCAGAACCAAACCCAGCATCACCCATTGATGTGACAAGCCCATGACCCCGACCAACAGACGCATCACCGCCAAATTTATTCCATAGCCCAGCAGATATAGGAAGACATACCGCTTGAAAGCCACGCCTACCCTGCCACCATGTTCAAACGTCCAACGCCTGTTGAAAATGAACGTTTGCAATACACCAACAACATACAGCAGGGTCATCGCCACAACCGGCTCGACATGCATTGCGGTCAGAGCCAGGTAGAGCAAATAGCCGAGTGCATTGGCGCTCAAGCCAACGATCCCGTAGCGTGCAACCTGCTGCAAGGTCAGCCTAGCCTGGTTCATATTTCACTAGGCGGACTGCGCCAGCCCCAGATGTACTGCGGCGCACTCGGGCCGACACAGAACAACAAATCCAGAATACTGACCCCATGTTCAAACGGTGGATAGGGTTGCTCATACACCGGATAACCGCTGTAGTCCTTCCAGACAAGTTGGATGCCGGCCGCTTCAAATTCGGCGGCATCGATGTAGTCTTTGGCAGCAGGCCCAGAAACATAGTGACTGCACTGCAACTGTTTCAACAGCCCCATCAACCGTTCAAGGCGCCTGCCCTCAGTCTGATAGTTTCTTGAGTCATCAAAACGGGTTTTTATACCAAGCAGCTCGGCGGAAATTTTCCGTACCAGATATTGATTCAGCTCAGACAGACTTGACCACTGTCTAGCACGGTAAATCTCCTCAAAGAACTCACGATAGTAACGAAAATAGGGCTGCTTGCTGTACGCCTGCTTTAGACTTTCCCAGTGGGAAGCTTGCCAACGTGAGTCACTCATTCTCACTTCACAAACCAGACGATTCAGATCCGTTCCCACCGGGACGCTCAGCCACCGTGTGCCTTGTGCGGTTTTTATCCGATTGCGGTTACGCCAGTCGTTCTTGGTGAATTGCACATCGTCATAAAAGCAAAACACATCTGCATCGCGGATCAGATCAAAGTAGCCTTTCCACGGGATGTAGTTGGATTGGAGAACCACAACACGGGTCACATGCGGCTCCTCGTCATGAAGTGCCCCATCATGCACCGCCGGACATATTTGTTGTACGCGCCTCCGCATCAATTTGCAGATAGCGTTCTTCCAACTCCAACAAGTCCCGCTTGCGACCACGGATACGGCGCGCTGGTACGCCAAAGTAGATACCCCAAGGCTCCGTGGACTTGGTCACCATGCTGCAGGACCCTACGGATGATCCCTCACCCATTAACACACCAGGGAATACAACGGACTGCGCACCGACAATCACATGCCGTCCCAACTCGACGCGCGCGCGACTGATTTTGCGGTACTCCATAGGAACGGTCGGATTCGTCAATGCTGTGCCGCTATAGTCGTCAGACTGTGCAAACACAGTCACGCCAAAAGCGAGGCCGGAGAAATCGGCCATACCTATGCCCTCGCGCCCGCCAATAACTCGACAACCGTGCGCAATGTGCACGTTGCGCCCGAGCGATACATTGCCAGAAATCACACAAAAATCATCAACGATGCAGTAATCGCCGAGCGAAATGTACTCCGGCATATAGAAGCGGGAAGTGCGCGCAAGTTGCACCTTAGCACCAAGGTGCTTAAACCCCATCGCCTCGAGCTCGTGCTGCTCGTAGTAGCGGGCATCAATCAAAATATATTCCCCTCATCACGCGTGCCTGCTGTGCAAAGCAGCTTTGGCAGGTGTGCGTGCAAGTCACGTAGGCAATTCACGGCAGTCCAGGCCTCTTGCTCGGGATGGAGTTCTCGCCATAGCGCCCCATCGAAGTTGAAGAAGGCTCCGGCGCGGGTCAAGTGGAAGGCGTGCCGATAGCCTGCCAACAAAGCGCCATGGATATCACGGTAAAGGTTGTCCCCTACCATCACCAACTCGGCTGGTGACAGTGCCAATGCCTCCGCTGCAGCCGCAAAGGCCGTGCCATCGGGCTTACGACAGCCCAGATCTGCCGTCAAAATCACCGCATCCAGCTGCGAATCGAGCCGGCTGACTTGCAGCTTCTGCCGCTGCGAAGCGGCGGGGTTGTCAGTCAGCAGTGCCAGCCGGTAGCCTGAACGTCGAAGCTGATCCAACACCCCATCGACTTCGGGATACAGACATGCTTTACGGGGAACAGCCCCGCGATAGGCTTCGATCAATGCATCACGAGTAGCCTGTCCCCAGCCCCATCGCGAACAGAGCCGATCAAACAGATCAGAACGGTGCCCCTCTTCGATCAGAGCCCAGCAGTCCGACAGAAACTGGGCCTGTGGCGGCAAGTGTGCCGCCAAGCCCCGCCAAGTCAGCCGCAGCTTGTCGAGCATCCATGCCTTCTGGTCCAGCAGGGTGTCGTCCAAATCCAGAACCACGCCACGCACCCCGGATAAATCCAACCGCGGCACCAGTTGCTGGCGGAACAGCTGAGTCGTGCGTTGGAGCACTACCGGCTTGGCACATGGAGCAGGATCCGGTGACGCTTGGAGCAGGAACTCCATCGGATTCAGGCCTGCGGAAATGCTGAGGGCCATGGAGGTTCCGCCGCGCGGATTGAAATCGCTCACAGCGACTCCGCCGGACCAGTGCAGCAGCTGCAGATTCAATGGACCGCACGCGCCCAAGTCCGCCAGTCCACGCGCTGCAGCCGTCGCGGCAACGCTCACCTCCGAGGGGGCGCCGGGCTCGCACACCACGGCATAGCCGCCTACGGTTCGTAACCGCCGGCGGAAGGCCAGCGGTGAGAGCGCTCCATCTGGACGCACCGAGAAGTCAACCGAGTACTCGTCGAAGTCCGTCAGCATTGGCTGCCAGACATACCCCTCGGGCAGAGACGCCATCTCCTGGCCGCGCCGATGCTGCAGCATCGCACGCCCCCCCCATGCGCCACGCGCTTTGCCGATCAACAGCTCCGGCGCAGCCGGATCATCCGGCCGCTCAAAAAAGGGCAGCACCCTGTGACCTTGTTCGGCAAGCCAGCGATAGAACGCAAGCTTGTCTTGCCCAAGTTCCAGCGCTCGGCCTGTGGAGACCAGCACGCTGACACCCATTGCCTGCAGGCGAGTGCGCAAACGGTCAACCGTCCGCAGTTCGTGGTCGGTAGCAGCCAGCAACAGCTCGATGTCCTGCTCTTGACACAGATTCAGCAGAAACTGCTCAAAGACTGCTTGATCGCTGAGTGGCGGCGCAACGACATACTGGTCTGCCAAGAAGCGAGTGACATTGTCTGCATACGAGTCAGCAACGATCAGGCGCAGACCATGCAACGACTGCAGGCCCTGGATCAGCGCGAGCCCCTGAAATCCACCGGCGCTCAGCAGAAGAAGGCCGCGGGGCTTCATCGCGATGCCTCCACCAGGAAGGCGTTGGACAACTCTGGCAATGGCGCAGCCACCTGCTGAAGCGCGGTCCAAACAGCGGGCGTGAGCCCAAGCCTGTTGAGCTGCGCGGTCGTGAAGGGTTTTAGCAGCAAGCCCTTCTCGCGCTCGACACGCAAGCCCGCCGCCTCGACCTGCTTGCGAAGCGCGGGCAAATCGTAATAGTGCTGATGCCCGAGCGCGCGATCGGCTTCGCTGAGTGAATAGACATCGTCCAACAAGCCTGCGGCCTGACCAATCAACCTGTGTAGAGAACGGGCATTGGGCACGGCGAGGAAGACGCGCCCGCCGGGCAACAGGAACTCATGAATGCGGCGCAGCAAAAGCTCCGGGTCGTCCACGTGCTCCAAAACAAAGCCCGCCTCGATCAATTCGTACGGCTCGTCCGGACGGAATTGCTCGAAGAACGCCTCGACCAACTCCAGGCCCTGCGGAAGCGGCGAGTGTTCCGCGCGAAATCTTTGGAGGATGGCCGAAGACGCATCGACGAGGGTGTATCGCTGCAGACCCATAGGTCCAAGCGTCGGAAGAATGGCTGCGGCAACTGCCTGATGTCCGATACCCAGACTCAGCACGCGGCGCACACTCTTCTCGCGAATGACCTCAGCGATCTGTTCACCATAGGCCTGATGAACGATCAAATTCTCCTCGTAATGAACAAAGCCCGGCTGATAGGCGGCCGCGTGATCGTCGAGTAGAGGAGAGGTTTGCATCGTCAGTCCCGACCGTGAATCCCACGAACGATGTAAGTCGGTCGGTTCTGGACTTGACTGAACACCTTGCCAAGATAGATGCCAATCAGACCCAGGCCGGTTGTCGTCACCCCCAGGCTCAGTGCCGTTAGCGCCATCACAGAGGTGAAGCCAAGCAGTGCGTCGTCAAAGAAGATCTTGCGCGCAATGAGATAGACCACATAGGCGAGACTCAATCCCGTCACACAAAGCCCCCCGGTGAACAACCACATCAGCGGCTTGGCCGAGAAAGAGGCTACGGCATTGATGAGCAGACTCAGCTTGCGTCTCAAGGTGTAGGTGCTACGCCCGTCACGCTGCTTCTTCTTCACTACGATGCCGATCTGTTTGAACCCTGCCCACGACATCATCCCGGCAAGAAATAGGTTCTTGTCCCCCATACGCAGCAGCGCCTCTACGTATGGCCGAGTCATCACTCGCTCCGTCGCAACGTTCTCCGGGATGTGGGTATCGCTCAGCAGATTGAAGCCCTTGTAGAAAAGTCCGCCGGACAGCTTCTCAAAACGACCTCCCTTGCGCGCCTCCTGATAGCCGTACACCATGTCGGCCTTGGTCTCGTTCAGCTTCGCGTCCAACTCCACGAGCACGCCGGGCGACACCTCCAGATCGCAGTCAATCAGGAAAACGCGCTCTCCACGTGCCGCACCGAGCCCCGCCAGCATTGCCGCGTGATGGCCGAAATTGCGCGACAGGTCGACGACAACCAAGCGTGGTATCTGCGCCCTGGCAGCGAGCGCAACGTCCAGAGATTCATCTGGCGAGCCATCGTTGACCAGCACGATCTCGAAGTCTTCACAGTGAATCGCTCTCAAAGCCTCCAGACACTGCGACAAAAAGGCCGGAATGAATCCGGCCGACCGATACATGGTTGAGACGATGCTGTAGCGAGGCGCTGAGGCAGCGCGCTCGGTCTTCATACCTTGACGCAGATCCTGGTTCACATCGATCACAACAGCACCTCGACAACCCTGGCGTGCCCCAGAAAATCCTGCGGGCTGGCGCTGGCGCCATAGGCCCCGGACTGGAAGATCACGGCCAGATCGCCGGGCTCGGCGGCGGTGAGCTCCATCTTGTCGGCCAGCAGATCCAGCGGCGTGCACAGCGGGCCCACCACCGAGGCGCTCTCGCGCCGGGTCTCGCCCCGGTTCTGGCTCAGCATGGCGGGGTAGTTCTTGCGTATCACCTGGCCGAAATTGCCCGAGGCCGAGAGGTGGTGGTGCAGGCCGCCATCGGTGAGCAGATAGACCTGGCCGCGCGAGATCTTGCGGTCCAGCACCCGAGCCACATAGACCCCGGCCTCGCCCACCAGATAGCGGCCCAGCTCGATCACCAGGCTGGCCTGGGGCAGATCGCGCGCCGCGCGCTCCACCAGGGCCTGCAGATTGGCGCCTATGGGCGCCAGCTCCAGCGGGGCCTCGCCCGGGAAGTAGGGAATGCCGAAGCCGCCGCCCAGGTTCAGGAACTTGAGGGGCGCGGGCGCCTGCTCGGCCAGGCGCAGGGCCAGCTCATAGGACTTGAGCTGGGCCTCGCAGATGGACTCGGCCTTGAGGTTCTGCGAACCGGCAAAAAGGTGGAAGCCCTCGAAAGCCAGGCCCAGGCGGCCCACCTCGGCCAGCACCGGTCCCAGGGCCTCGGCATCGATGCCGAACTGTTTGGGGCCGCCGCCCATCTTCATGCCCGAGCCCTTGAGCTCGTAGTCGGGGTTCACGCGCAGGGCCACGCGCGCCGGCAGGCCCAGGGCCTGCGAGGCCTCGGCCAGCACCGGCAGCTCGCGAGCAGACTCCACATTCACCAGCACGCCGGCCGCCACCGACTGGCGCAGCTCGCTGTCGCGCTTGGCCGGGCCGGCAAAGCTGATCTCGGCCGGGTCGGCCCCGGCGTCCAGGGCCACCTTGAGCTCGCCGCCGGAGGCCACATCGATGCCGTCCACCAGGCCCGCCATCAGGCCCACCAGGGCCGGCATGGGATTGGCCTTCATCGCGTAGTGCAGCTTGATGGCGGCCGGCAGGGCCGCGCGCAGCTGGGCCACGCGCTGGCGCAGCAGACCGCGGTCATAGGCATAGAACGGCGTCTGGCCCACCCGGGCGGCCAGGCGGGAGAGCGGCTGGCCGCCGACGATCAGCTCGCCTCCCTCCACGGGGAACTGCGCCATGGGCGCATGGACGGGCTTGTTGCTGACAGGGGCGCTCTCGCTCATAGATGCTTCTCCACCCAGGCGGTGGACAGGAGTTTGCGGTCAATCTTGCCGTTGGGATTGCGGGGCAGCGGGCCGGCCTGCTGCTCGATGCCGGCCGGCACCATATAGGCGGGCATGCGCTTGCGGCATTCGGCCTGCAGGGCGGCCAGGTCCAGGCTCTCGGCGCCCGCGGGCGCGGTGGCAATCACCTGGATGGCCTGACCCAGGCTGGCATGGTCCACACCAAAGGCCACGCACTCGCCCACCAGCTGGGTGGCGTAGAGGATTTCCTCCACCTCGGTGGGGCTGACCCGGTAGCCCGAGGTCTTGATCATCTCGTCGCGCCGGCCGATGAAGTAGAGAAAGCCCTCGGCGTCGCGGCGCACGGTATCGCCCGAGAACACGGCGTACTCGGGCAGCTGCAGGCCTGCTTCGCGCCCGCCCACGCCGGCCGGCAGGGGCTTGTAGCGCTCGGCAGTCTTCTCGGGGTCGTTCCAGTAGCCCTGGCCCACCAGGGGGCCGCGGTGCACCAGCTCGCCCGGCTCCTCGGGTGCGCATTCCGTGCCGTCCTCGCGCAACACCAGGATCTCGGCATTCGGAATCGCCTTGCCGATGGAGTCGGGCCGGCGGTCCACCTCCTCGGGCGGCAGATAGGTGGAGCGGAAGGCCTCGGTCAGTCCGTACATCAGGAAGGGCCGGGCCGCCGGCACCCGCTCGCGCAGCAGCTGCAGGGTCTCGCGCGGCATGCGGCCACCGGTGTTGGCGAAATAGCGCAGGCGCTCGTTGATGGCCGGCGGCCAGTCCATCTGCGTGAGCTGGATATAGAGCGGCGGCACGGCCGTGAGGCCGGTGATGCGCTCGCGTTCCAGGGCCTTGAGCACATCGCGCGGCAGCAGGTAGTTCAGCAGCACCACCTTGGCGCCCACATGGAAGGCCGTGGTCAGCTGGCTGAAACCGGCGTCGAAGGACAGAGGCAAGGCCGCCAGCAGGATGTCCTGCTCATGGTTGCCAAGGTAAGACGCCACGCTCTTGGCCCCGGTGACCATATTGCGATGCGACAGCACCACGCCCTTGGGGCGGCCGGTGGAGCCGGAGGTGTAGAGAATGGCGCAGAGGTCCGAGTCGATCACACGGTGGCCGGGCTGGGGCGGTGTGGCCAGCAGGCGCTGCCAGTCCTCGCCATCGGTCAGCAGCACCTGGCGCAGGGCCGGGCACTCGGGCAGCACCTCGCGCAGCAGGGCATGACGGTCGGGCGAGGTGATCAGCACCCGCACATCGCAGTCGCGCAGGATGAAGCCCACCTGCTCGGGCTTGAGCAGGGGGTTGAGCGGCACGAAGACCCCGCCCGCCGCCGGCGCGCCAAAGCTGGCCACCACGGTCTCGAAGCGCTTTTCAAGGTAGATGGCCACTCGCTCGCCACGCCCCAGGCCGAGCAGCATCAGGCCGGCGGCAAAGCCCTCGATCTGGGCTCCGAGCTCGCCATAGCTCAGGGTCTTGCCTGCATAGCCCAGGGCTGGCGCATCCGGACGCAAGCCGGCCTGGAGCAGGGGAAGTTCATGGAGAAGACTGGATTCGACGGTCAAACGCTCGCTCATGCTCATCGTGACTGGATCGTGGATGCGGGGTGGCACTGCGCCTCCGGCGGGAGGCACTGCCGGGCTCGCATTGCACCATGTTCCGGCGAGCCCGCGCAGATTACGCGATCAGGATGTGAGAAATTCATGCAGCGGCCCCTTGTTCTAAGGGGTTGCGCAGCGCTGGGCAGCCCGGGGTACACAGTTAAGATGCCGCCAGCCTTGAGGGAGGCGTTCGCACATCCGCAGCGGTACGCCGCCTCAGCAGGAACAGCAGCAACGATATGGATACCCAGAAACAAGTTCTCCGAATTCTTGACGAAGTCCTCAGCCTGGACGGACGCAGCGCCAGCTTCACCCGCGACACGGCACTGCTGGGCGCCATTCCCGAGCTGGACTCGATGGCGGTCGTCAGCCTGATCACCGCCCTGGAAGAACAGCTGGGTATCAGTGTGGAGGATGACGAGATTGAAGGCGCCACCTTTGCCACCGTGGGCGCGCTGAGCGACTTCGTGCAGGCCCGTCTGCCCTGAGGCCAAGGGCGCCTCCGGTCTGAACCCGAGCTGTGCACATGCAAGCCTTCTTTCTCGAAGCCGAGGGCCAGGGAGGGCAACGGCTGTGCATACACCACGACGCACAAGGGCCGGAGAAGCGAGGCCAGATCCTTTACCTCCACCCCTTCGCGGAGGAGATGAACAAGTCTCGGCGCATGGCGGCCCTGCAGGCCAGGGCCATGGCGGCCGCAGGCTATGAGGTCCTGCAGATAGACCTTCTGGGCTGTGGCGACAGCAGCGGCGACTTCGGCGACGCCAGCTGGGAGGCCTGGGTGGCCGACGCGGTGCAGGCCTGCCGCTGGCTGAAGGCGCAGCCGCAGCCCGCACCACTGTGGATCTGGGGCCTGCGGGCGGGCTGCCTGCTCGCGGTTGACGTGGCCAAGCGCCTGCCTTCAGCGCCGAATCTGCTTTTGGTGCAGCCCCCCGCTTCGGGCAAGACCGTGCTGCAGCAGTTTTTGCGTCTCAAAGTTGCTGGCGGGATGCTCGACGGCAGTGGCAAGGGGCTGATGGCCCAGCTTCGTCAAGCGCTGAGCCAAGGTCAAAGCGTGGAGATCGCCGGTTACAGGCTTTCAGCGCCGCTCAGCACGGGGCTCGAGGCGGCGAACCTAAATCCCATCCCCACGCCGACAGATCAACAGGCCCGCCTGGTCTGGCTGGAGCTCGCCAGCCAGCAGCCGAGTGAATGGTCGCCGGTGGCAGCACAAACCCAGGAGCGCTGGCGCGAAGCCGGTTGGCAGCTGCATGCCGAGCAACTCGCGGGCCCCGCGTTCTGGCAGACCACCGAAATCGAAGAAGCCCCGGCCTTGATTGATGGCGCGGTTCGCGGCCTGCTGCAACAGGCGTCTGGCGCAGATCAGAGGGCTTACCGCCCCCTGGAGCACTGCGCATGAATTGCGGCGGCCATGCATTGACGGGCAGCCCCGGAGCCCCTGCCCAGGGCATCAGGGAGCAGGCCCTGTGTTTTGACTGCGCAGGACAAGCGCTGCTGGGCATCATCAGCAGCCCCACGCAGGGAGAAGTCGAGACGAAACTGGGCGTGCTGATCATCGTGGGCGGCCCCCAGTACCGTGCGGGCAGCCACCGGCAATTCGTGTTGCTGGCCAGACAGCTCGCTGCGGCTGGCTATATCAGCATGCGCTTTGACACCCGCGGCATGGGCGACTCGGCGGGGGCGATGACAGGCTTTGAGCAGTCTGCTCCCGATATCGGAGCCGCCATTGATGCCTTGCTCAAGAACCGCCCGCAGTTGGAGGGCGTGGTGCTCTGGGGGCTATGCGACGCGGCCTCCGCTGCCCTGCTCTACCTTCAGGCCCGTGGCGGCGATGCCCGCGTGGCCGGCCTGGTGTTGGCCAACCCCTGGGTTCGCTCAACGCAGGGTCTGGCCCGTGCTCACCTCAAGCACTACTATCTGCAGCGACTCGCCGACCCCGACTTCTGGCGCAAGCTGCTGAGCGGCAAGGTCGCTGGCACGGCCATTGCGGGTCTGATCAAGAACATCGGGCATGCCATGGGAAGCCGGCAGCCGGGCGAAGACTCCCGGTCCGCCGAGGGCGCGAGCCTGCCCTTCCAGCAACGCATGGCATCGGCCTGGGCCAAGTTCCAGGGCCCCATCCTGCTCCTGCTCAGCGGGCGGGATCACACGGCGAAAGAGTTTCTTGAATACACCGGCATGACTCGTCAATGGCAGGGGCTGCTGCAAGGCGAGCACGTCAGCCGGGTCGACCTGCCGCAGGAGGATCACACCTTCTCCAGCGCCGAGGGACGGGCTCGTGTCGAACACCACACCCTGCAATGGCTGCATGGCTTGCCGCCCGCCCGTCATGAGTAGCGAAGTGCCAAACACAACGGCACAGCCCCCTCGCAGCCCGGCGGTGGACATGCCCATGACCCGTCTGGCCCGAAGCTGGCGGACCAAGCTGCTGTACTGGGGCTCGCGGCTGTTCAGCCTGCTCACTTGCGGCCGCGGCAGCATGGACATCTACCTCATCTGCACGCAGCCACTGCGAGAACTGGGCCCGGTTCGCAGCAGCGGCAGCACACGGGTCTGCGAGGTGCATGCTGGCACCGACTTCGCCGGGGCCTTTCCTCGTTCCGAAGAAGTCAACCGTCAGCGCTTCGAAGCCGGCCATAGCTGCTTCGTGGCCACGGTCAAGGAGCAGTTTGCGGGCCATATCTGGATTGCACGCGGGCATTACGACGAAGACACGTTTCGCTGCCGCTACACCTTGCCGGCAGATGGCCGTAGCGTCTGGGACTTTGATGTCTATGTGGAGCCGCGCTACCGCCTTGGCCGTACCGGAGCCCTGCTGTGGAGTGAAGTTGCGGGCCAGTTGCGTGCTCAGGGCGTGGAACAAAGCTACAGCCGCATTTCGCTGTTCAATACGCAATCGATACAGGTCCATGAGCGCATGGGGGCCAGCCGCGTGGCCTGCTGCGCCTTTGTCGCCTTGGGCCCCGTGCAATTGATGCTGAGCTCGGTCGGCCCCCGCATTCGCCTGAGCCTGGGCCGAAAGTCTGCAAGGCCCGAACTCAAGCTGCCCCACACGGCCGCAGCCGATGCGCCCCCCACACCAGGCTCGGCGGCGGCCCTGATTCTTGGGGCCGACAGCCACGGCCTTGCCATGTTTCGTGCGCTGGCACGAGCTGGCATAGATTGCTATGTGGCGGAGCACGACCCAACCCAGCCAGGACTCAGAAGCCGCTATCTCAAGGGGCATTTCAGCGTGCCGCACTTCAATGCGCCTGAGTACCCCGCCGCCCTCACAGCCCTGCGTCAGAAGCTGAGTGCCTATCAGGACGTGGTGCTGCTGGCGGTGAACGACCGGCATGTCGAGCAGATTGGCAAACACGCCGAACTGCTTGGCCCGCTGTATCGCGTCGCCTGGTTGCCGCAGGCGCAGACCGTGCTGAATCTGCAGCGCAAAGACGCGCTGGAGGCTCGCAGCCGGGCCCAGGGTCTCAATTACCCGCGAAGCATGGTCATTGCGCGCATGACTCAAGCCGACGAGGCACGCGAGTTTCAGCCGCCACTCATACTCAAGCCGGTGCGCCCCCTATCGGCCTTCAAGACCGAGATCGCGCAAAGCCATGAGGAGCTCTTGCAGCTGCTGCAGCGCCACGAAGCCTCGCTGCCCATCCTGGTTCAGGAGTACATCGCGGGTGGGGACGACTCCATATTTTTCGGGGCTTTGACGCTGAGCGAAGGCCGCCTCGTTCGCGGCATGGTGGGCCGCAAACTTGCGTCACATCCCCCCGCACGGGGCCAGACGACGATTGCCCAGACCTATGACGAACCCGAAGTGCTGCGATTGTCCCAGCGGTTTTTTGAAGGTCTTCCGCTCAGCGGTGTGGTTTCGCTGGAACTCAAACGCGACCCTCAGGGCCGCTACTGGGTGATCGAGCCCACAGTCGGCCGCTCTGACTTCTGGGTGGAGCTGTGCATACAGGCTGGCTACAACCAGCCCCTGCACGAATACCAGCTGGCGCTGGGCCTGAGGCCCGAAGCCGGGCCGCAGACGCTGCAGCCAAGCGTCTGGTACGACACCGAACGCGATCCGCTGGCTTTTGTCCACCATTGCCAGGCCTTGCACAAGTACATGGGCCTGCCCGGACATCGAAGCAGCTTCCCCTACTTGCGGCAGCGCTTTGATTGGCTGCCCTTTCTGGCCTCTAGCATCAGACTCGCCGGCAAGCAGGCTGTTCGCGCGGCTCGCGCCCTCAGGTTCCGTTGAATACCGTCCGCCAGGGAAAAGACATGATTCAGCTCCGCGTCGTCACCTCTGCCGTCATGCTGCTCGCCGTGTTCGGTGTTTCATCCACCGCGCGAGCACAGTCGGAGTGCGGAAACCCCTTCGTCAATCACTACGGCCCTTTCGACTATCGAACAGCTACCAAGGAGAATCTGGCGCTGGTTGAGCGCGTGCACTTCACCCCTGGGGTAGAGACGATGACCAAGCCGGCGACCACCACTTACGGGACCATGGCCTCTGACGTCGGTTATACGCTGCACGTATTCCCCAATCACCATCGGGCGCTGATCACGATGGCAAAACTCGGGGAGCGCCACAGAACGGATCAACCCCCAGGGGCAACATTCACGGTGGATTGCTACTACCAGCGCGCCGTTCTCTATCGGCCAGACGACAACGTGGCTCGGTTGCTGTACGTCCAGTTTTTGGCCAAGCAAGGCAAAGACGATGCCGTACTGACCCACTTACGAGAAGCCCAGCGCCGTGCCGGCGACAATCCCGTTTCGATCTACAACATCGGCTTGGTAGCGTACGACGTCGGGGCCTTCGATATTGCACTCAACCAAGCCCATCTTGCCGCGGCGGCAGGCTACGCTCGGAAAGGACTTGAGGAGAGGTTGCGCAAGTCAGGGCACTGGATTAGTCCGCCGGAACAGCCGGCATCGGCCGCCTCTGCCTCAGTCCAATAGAGTCAGTTCAAGCTCTACCCCACCGGCCCCGTTCAACCGCTCAAAAGCCAGTGTCTCAAGGGCCGAAGCGGCTGACGATGGAGCCTCGCAGCATGCGCCCCAGGGTCACCAGCAAGCTCCGGTAGTAGCTCGGGCAGAAGTTTCGGGCAGCCGACTGGAACTGGGGCAGATGGCGTACGAAGTTCCAGAAGAACGCTCGATCGTAGCGAGATATGCGCAGCAGCTGGGAGAAATAGGCGAAGCGAACGCATTCCAGCTCCGGCTTCGGGATCTCGAAACCCTTGACAATCTCCGACAACACCTCGGACTTCTCGCGCTCATGCAACCAAGAATGAACCATCTTGGTACGCACGCTCTGGCTTGAGAATCGGAAGTAGTTCAAGGGCCGTGCGAGATAGGCCAGATCGCTGCGCTCCAGCAAGCGCACATAGGTCAGATAGTCACCACAGTAGCGCATCGCCGCGTGCGCGCCGCCCACCGCGAGCAAGGTCTCGCGCCGGATCAGGGCCGAGCTGACATTGGGGATGATGCACTTCTGGATCAGCAGTCGCCCTGCCTCTTCCCGGCCGCCCGCGATAAAGTCAGTTTGCCACTGCGCCAGCCCACGACCCACATCGGCCAACCAGTCGTCCGTGGAACCAATCTCGCGGCCCGTCTCGTCCACCTTCAGCGATTTGCAAAAGGCAATACCCACGCCGGGCGATTGCTCCATCACGGCCACCAACTGCTCCAGAAAATCAGGCGCCGCATAGTCGTCCGACTCGGCAATCCAGACATAGCGACCACGCGCCAAGCCTAGACCCTTGTTCCACTGGCGGTAAGGACTCCCCCCATTGCGCTCATTGAAGCAGAGCTGGGCCACCTTCGGATGATTCGCGTAACTTTCCAAGAGCGCCTGGCTGCCGTCCGAGGACAGATCGTCAAGCAGAATGAGCTCAAAGTCCTGGAAGGACTGCCCCAGGATGGAGTCGAGGCGCTGGCGCAGAAAACGCTCATGGTTGTAGTTCGGCACGATGACCGAAACCATAGGGGGAGATGCCGTGCTGGTTTGCAACATAACTGGCCTCGTTCGTCCTTCTGCGCTTAGCGCCGTTTTGCCCGATCTTCAGCGCGCCAGACGCTCAGCACGCAGGACGTCCAGCAATTCGACAAAGCGACGCACCTTGGCATTCATGACGGCCTCGCTGCTCAGAGTGCCGGGACGACGCGCGGCTTCCAGCAACTGGGCACGTGCCAGGCCGATGTCTGATTCCGCACTCGGGCGAGGACCGGTGCTAGCAGCGCCCAGCCCCACGGCAGAGGCCACCCGCTTCAGACCCGCCCGCCAGCCTGCGTCAGACTGGGGTGCATGCAGGGCGCGGATCGCGCTGGGCTGATAGGGCAGATCGAACACCGACAGCCAGTCCTGCCACTTGGCCCCGAGGATGTCAGGGTTGCAGGTGATGGGCACCCAAGGCACACGCAGCGCGTCGGCAATGATGGCGCCATGCATGGCCTCGCTGAGCAGCACATCACAACGCCGGATCTCGTCCAGCACCCGGTCTACCGACCAGTGGCAACTGATGGGATGCAAGCCGATCTGCTGCGACAGTGTCATCCAGTCAAAAGCAGCCAGACTTTGTCCTGTGAACATGACGCCGACGCGCTGGCGCGAAAGCGTCAAAGGCGGCAGCTCTACCTGTCGGATAAGCACGGCGGCGTCGGCCACGGCAGTCTCAACAGCTAAACCGAGGGACTTCGCCGTCAGATGCCCACGCACGGCATGCACACGCACACGCTGATCGATCTGCATGGGACGGCCGTAACCCGCGCCGCTGCCCATGATGTGCAGACGACCGCTGTCAGGCAACCGGTGATTCAGCAAGGTACCGATCCCGACAAAGCGTTCCGAAGGGTCATCGTCTAGAACATCAGGAATCAAGCGGCCCCACAACCAGGGGTTCAAGTCATCGCCGAAATTACCAGCCGGATCTTTGAAGTAATGGAGTTTCATAGCCAATCAATCCGCAATCAGTCCGATTCGATAGGGGTCGTCGCCGGCCCCGAATTCACCTGTCCCGGCTCAGCCAGGCCTTTCACCAACACACCACTCATTTGCCGGGTGCGCCATCAGTTCCGCCACAGTCGATGCAGCACGGCCATCACCTCCCGCCGCAACGGCACCGATAGCAGCAACACCATAGCGAGGTAGACCATGGCGCCGAAGCCGACCTGCACCACTAGCTGAAGCAGCGCGCCGCACTCCTGCAAACAAGCTTGATCAAACACCGCCTTGGTCGCGACCCACATGACACTTGCTGCCGCATAAGGGGGGAGCAAAACCTTTAGCATGTCCTTCACACCGAGCTGTATCAGGCGAAAGGCGGCATGCATGCCCACGAAGGCATAGCAGGTCGACACAGCCACTGCGAGGGAGACCCCCTCGACCCCCCAGGGGGTGCTGCCGAGCACTGCAACGGCCATGATGATGGTCCCAACCAAGTTGTACCGAAATGAAAGTCCTACCCGATCGTTGGCTGCGAACAGTGGCGCAGCAATAGCCGTGGCCGCCCGGATAGAGGCACTCAAGCCAAACAGCTGCATGACCGGAACCATGGCCAGCCAATTGGTGCCGTACAAGGTGCGCACCAAGGCATCTGCGTTCGCCGACACACCAAAACCGATCGGCACCACCAAGGCAGACATCAACAAGGCTGCGCGCATGACCAGGGCACGAAAGCGCGGCCGGTCGGACTGCAGCGCCGAAAACGCAGGAAACAGCACGTTTTGTACCGGCATGGCAATGCGACCGCGTATCTCGTCCGTGAGCGAACGAGCACTTTGGTAATAGCCGAGTGCGGTAGCACCGAGCGCCCGACCCACAAGCATTAGGTCAAGATTGGTGTTGAGGTAGTAGAGGCTAGAGTTGCCGAGGTAGCCGCTGCTGGTGCGCCAGGATTGGGTCAGGACCCGACGACTGAAGCGCAGCCGCGGCAGGTATGGCACAGCCATGAAATACAACACCGTGCTGATGAGGCTGCCAGCCAAGGCTCCGATCACAAGACTCCATGCCCCCCAACCAGCCGCAGCCGCAGCGATCGCCGCCAGCGTCCGCAAAATGATGGTGGTGTTCTGAATCCAGAACTCCGTGCCGAAACGCATCATGCGCGACAGCACTGCAGTGGGAACGATGCTGAGACTGCCCAAGATGAAGTTCAAGCCCAGGACGCGGAGGATTTCACCCACTTTGGCGTCACCGAAAAAACTGCTGGCCGGATATGAGAGCAACACCACCGCCGCACTCAGTGCACAACCGAGCCCCACCGAGGCCCAGAAAAAAGTGTCCAGCTGCAATCTGTTGATGGTGGCCCGCTGAACCAGCACATTGCTCAGGCCCAGCGCTCCCAAGAGCCCCGCCAATTCGGTGACCACCGTTGCCATCGCCACATAGCCGAAATCGGCCGGCAACAGCAGGCGGGCCAAGATGGCGGTAGAGCCGATGGTGATCAGGGTGCGAAGACCGATGCTGACAAACTGATAGGCGGCGCCGTGCATCACCTGGCGACCCACAGCCAGATCACGACGGTAGAAAGAGCGCCTGAGCAGCGTGCGGGCGCGCTTCATGCCTGCGGTGTCCGGCCGGGATCGGCCTTGTCGGCGAGCAGCAAGCCGGGCAAGGACTTGCAGAGAACCGTCCATCCCAGCAAGGAAGAAGGCTTCAGTCTGACCGCCCGGCATGCAGCCGGCAGCGCACGGCGCCGGCGCCCGGCCAGCAGTTGCGCCCCCGCAAAATCAGCCCAACTCCGAGAGAGACCCGCGTGCACAGCCGTTCGCGAGGCTTCGCGTCCATCCGGCCCTTGATAACCCCAGCGATCAATGGCTCGCTGAACCACCTCGCCCTTGAAGTTGCGTTCCGGAGCCCTGTGAGTAATGTTGGCGCCATGATGGCGATACAAGGCCAGTGGCGCATCAAGACGGGCAATGGGCGTGAGTCTGGATGCACGCAGCCATAGGTCATAGTCTTCGCCAACCCTGAGCGCGGTATCAAATCCGCCCAGTTCGCGCAAAAGACTGCGCTGTGCCAGCACCGTGCTGGTCCACACAACACAATCTTGAAGCAGCTCGGTGTATCGCCATGCGGTACGGGCCGCCTCTGCGGCATGCACTGGCACGCCCGAAACGCGCGCCGCCAGCTCCCGAAGCAGATCCTCAGGGGGCTCCACGCTCTGGGTGGTCCACACATGCCAGCCGGTGCTGCACATGCGCACAGCATCGCCACAGGCATCGAGCAGTTCAAGCTGGGCCTGCAGTTTGCCGGGCAGCCAGATGTCGTCGGCATCGATGAAAGCCACCCACTCCGCCGTGGCCGCCGCGATACCGGCGTTGCGGGCCGCTGCGACGCCGGCGTTGGGCTGCTCGATCACCCGCACTTCTGGGAAGTCGCGCTTGAGCATCGCCACCGAGCCATCGGACGAACCGTCATCGACGACCAGAACCTCCAGACGGAACGCCCCTTGTTGAGCGAGCACGGATCGCAAGGTTGCTGCCAGATATCGCTCAGCGTTGTAGTTCGGTATGACGACCGCAATCGTTGGAGAGGAGTGCATTCCTGGTGATGGGCGAATTGGCAATTCGTCAAAGACGGCCTGGGATTCTTGCACCAATCGTCTGGAGCCCCCCCCCACAGATAAGTGGACGGATGCGCATTTATTGCTCCTCTAGCCCTGGGTTTCGCCATAAGCAGCCCGAGGGGCATCAAAATGCCCGCTGCTCAAAACCTCCGAGGGGAAGGTGGACGGCAACAAAGGAGGAGGTTCCCGCTTGAAGGTCGCCCTACTGTGTTCCGGACTCGGAACGATTGCGCGTGGTCATGAGGTCTTCGCACGCTCGCTCTTCGAGCTGCTGGACGGTCACGTCGACATGACGCTCTTCAAGGGAGCCGGTGAGCCGCGTGAACGAGAGCTGGTCGCGCCCTGCCTGCCGCGAAACTCCCCACTGCTGCAGCACATCCATATTGCCGGCCAGACGCGTTGGGCCGATTCGATGCGCGAGCAGGAACGCTGCCGCATCGAGCATGAAACCTTTGCCTATGCCGCCCTGCCCGCGCTGCTGGCCGGGGACTACGACATCATCCACTGCCTGGAGCAGGAGGTTTGCACCCTGATCCACGCCAACCGCCACCTGTTCCGCAGGCTGCCGCGTATCGTGTTCTCCAATGGCGGAGCCATCCCGGCGGCCGACCTGCCACCCTGCGACTTCGTGCAGGAGCACACGCCACACAACCACCGCTTCAGCGCCAAGCACAAGGCCTTCATGATCCCGCATGGCGTGGACCTGGAGCGCTTTCGACCCGGCCTTCCCAGCAGTTTCCGCGAGCGGCACCAGATTCCAGCAGACGCCGAAGTGGTTGTCAGCGTGGGCACCATCGGCATCAACCACAAGCGCATGGATCATGTGATCCGGGAGTTGGCGCCACTCAAGGACCGCTACTTCCTGGTGGTGGCCGGTCAGGAGTCCGCCGAGACTCCCGGCATCAAGGCCCTGGGGCGCGAACTACTGGGCGACCGCGTCCTGTTCACGACCGTGGAGCATGCAGCGCTGCCCGAATTGCTCGCGGCGGCCGATGTCTTTGTGCTGGGTTCCCTGTTCGAGACTTTCGGCATCGCCTACATCGAGGCCATGGCCATGGGGCTGCCCGTGGTCTGTACCGAACACCCCAACCAGCAGCAGATCGTCCAGCAAGGCGTGTTCATCGACATGGCTCGAGGCGGTGTTCTGACGCGGGTGCTGCGCGATACGGACAAGCAGACCTGGCAACGCATCGGCAAGGCTGGACGGCTCGTGGCCGAGCAGCAGTATGGCCTGCCCGTGCTGCGGCAACTGTATGTGCAGCACTACCAACGCATCGCCAACACGCCCGTTGAACTGCCCACGCCCGGTGCCTGGCAACGTGTGCGACAGCATGGATTGAATCTGTGGAAGTCTGCGCGCGACGCCGTGCGCGGCCGGGCCCACTGAAACTTCAACCACCCCTCGACAGACTAGGCCTCCTCAGCATGGACAAGATCGACTACTTCGCAATGCAGCCCAGTTGCTGGATGCAGGGCGAAGACCAGCATGTGCTCACGCATCGCCGCGCCGACGCCCTGGCTGGCCCGCAAACCGAGCTCAACCCACAGGCCATCTTCGACTATCTGTACTTCCACTTCATTCCCTCCCCCGAAACGATCTTCAAGGGTGTTTCACGCGTGCCGGCAGCGCATGGTCTCGTGGCCGGGACGGCGGAACTCAAGCCCCTGTGGGCGCCACGTTTTGCGCCCCAGTCAGGCCGCTCCTTCGAGACACTCAAGCAAGAATTCCTTCGTCTGCTCCGCGACTCGGTCGCCAGCAGCATGGATGGCAGCCTCGCGGCCTGCTTTCTGAGCGGGGGCACGGACAGCTCGACCGTGGCAGGCCTTATGCGCCAGGTCAGCGGCGGCGAGGTCCACGGCTTCTCCATCGGCTTCGAGGCCGAGGGCTATGACGAGATGGCGTACGCCCGGTTGGCCGCGCGCCACTTCGGCGTGCGTCACCACGAGTACTACGTCACCCCCGGCGATCTGGTGCGCAGCATCCCGGACATGGCCGCCTCGCTGGATCAGCCCTTCGGCAACTCCTCGGTCCTGCCGGCCTACTACTGCGCGCTGCAGGCCAAGAATGCGGGCGTGAGCCATCTGCTGGCAGGTGACGGCGGTGATGAGTTGTTTGGCGGCAATGCGCGCTATGCCAAGCAAAAGGTGTTTGGCTACTACGAGCGGCTGCCGGCCCCGCTGCGGCAGCATGTGCTGGAGCCCTTGCTCGTGGACAGCCCCCTGGGCCGGCTGCCCCTGCTGCGCAAGGGAAAAAGCTATATCGAGCAAGCCCGGGTGCCCATGCCGGGACGCCTGCAGATGTACAACCTGCTGCTGCGCCTGGGCGTGGACCGTGTGCTGACGCCAGACTTCCTGGCGCAGATCGATACCGCTGCGCCTTTGCGCCATCAGGAAGAGGTCTGGGCCTGGGCGGCCTCTGAGCAGACTTGCAGCGACCTGAATCGATCGCTCGCCTACGACTGGCGCTACACCCTGGGCGAAAGTGACCTGCCCAAGGTGCGCGCCGCCACGGAGTTGGCCGGCCTCAGCGTAGCGTTTCCGATGCTCAGCGAAGACCTGCTGAACTTTTCTCTGACCCTGCCCGATGACTACAAGCTCAAGGGCCAGAAGCTGCGCTGGTTCTTCAAGGAGGCGCTGCGCGGCTTCCTGCCCGATGAGATCATCAGCAAACCCAAGCATGGCTTCGGCCTGCCTTTCGGGCCCTGGCTGCTGACCCACCAGCCCCTGCATGCGCTGGCTTCGGACTCGGTCAAGCATCTGGCGAGTCGAGGCTTGATCAACTCGAGCTTCGTCCAGGAACTCCTGGGGAGCCGTCTATCAGAGCACCCGGGCTATTACGGCGAGATGGTCTGGATTCTGATGATGTTGGAGCAGTGGCTGCGCGCCAAGTCGCCAGACTGGCGAGTCTGAGCACATGCCCAGCGCCACCTCTCGGTGGCGCCATTTCTCGTCACGGGCTTTGCAGAGGATCCAGCCCCGTCAAGCCGTCAACAGATTCCGCTGCAAGCGGGCGGCAAAGCGCCAGCGAGAACGGTCCCACGGGGTGAAGCGGGGAATCTGGAAGTAGTCGCAGCCCTGTTTTGCAGCACCCCAATGCGTGGAGACGGCCGCCTCAAATCCAAGCTCTCGCACGATCTCGGTGCTGCGTTCGGAATAGTCGGTACCGGGCTTGCCATTCGGATAGGCAAACAGGCTGACGGCTTGGCCGGTGATGTCCTGCAAGACCCGCCGACTCTCGGCGATCTCCGCCCTCGCCTGCTCATCCGGCAGCCCCGCCAGAATGGGGTGACTGACGGTGTGGGCCCCGATCTGCATGCCCTGCTCATGAAGAGCGCGAACCTGTGCCGACGACATCATGAGGTCCACAGGCAGTTCGACCTCCGCCCGCTGGGCCAATGTGTTCACACAGTCTAGGCGCTGCTCATGGTCGAGATACTTGACGACCTGGAGCACCCGCTCGATCTCGCGTCGCCGGCTCTCAGGAGTAGGCCCCAGCTCCAGCCGGCCCAAGCCGGACACCGGCGTACCCTCTAGATTGAGGGAAGACCGCTTGCACCGCCGAATCGTCTCGATCAGGGTGTCGTTCCACATGCGCCCACCGTCCAGAAAGCCTGTCGCCACGAAAAACGTTGCAGGCAAGCCGGCGGCGCGCAGAATCGGCAGCGCTACATCGTGGTTGTCTGCGTAGCCGTCATCAAAGGTGATGGCACAGGCACGGGAGGGCAGGCTGCCGTCCTTGAGGCGACGCACGGCCACATCCAGAGGCAAGACCTCAAACCAGGACTTGAGCCAGTCGCACAGCTCGCGGAATCGCAGAGCATGCATTTCCTCAGGAAACAATGCGTCTGGCGTGGGCAACACGCGATGAAAAATCAGGGTGGTCAGCCTGGCCCGGTGAGCCCGCCCCGACGCCCAGCCCATGAGCATGCGATTGATCATTTCTTTTCCGTCGAACCCACGGCAGTGGCTTCAAGCATCTGGACCTCACTGAGACCGCCCCCCGGGCCTCGCAGTCCGGGGACTCGATGCCACCAAGCCCTCTGGGGATAGATTTCAGTCTGCCAACGCCGCTTCTCAAGCCAAGCCCGGCTGACAACGACGAGCACCATCACGATATAGGGCAAGTCGAAGTAGGCCAGACTGAGAAAAGCACCGCCCACGGCGTAACCCACCAGCGAAACTTGACACATGGCCCCGAGATCGCTGACCCACCTCGTCTCGGACATCTGCGCGCCGTGCACTCTGAGCCAGCCGGCCCAGCGGTAAGTCACAACCCACATGATCAGGAAAATCGCCAGCCCACCCAGACCATGGTGCCCCAGGACCTGGAAATAGATGCTGTGGGCCACAGGCGTACCGAATTCCAGGCCGTAGTCCGAAAAGGCGAGGAAAAGCTCCTGCCTTGCGGCATTGAAGCCGACACCGAAGGGGTAATGGAAGCTGGCATTCCAGGCGAGGTTCCATGCCGCGATTCGCCCCATAGCCGATCGATCCTCTTGATAGGTCTCGATGGTTTGCATGCGGTCCCCCCACTGGTCAGGCATGAAAGCCACCAGCAGCAGCGCGATGCAGGCAATCACTACACCGCCCACAAAACGATTTCGACCTCGCCACCACATCAACAACCCCATGGCTGACACGGCCAACAGCCCTCCGCGCGAGTGGCTGCCCAGTGCCGCTGCTGCGCAGAGCACCATGCCGGCACTCATCGCGTGCCTGCCCCATTTGGACTGAAGCTGCAGTTGCAGGAAACGCATCAGCGGGATGGTGATGGCCAGGGCCAGCGCGAACTCGTTATTGCCACCGATGAAGGAACCCGGCGGGCCCCAAACGCGGTAGTTGCCGCCCGTCATGACGGTGAAGACTCCACCCTTCGCGCCCAGCAAGGCCAGAGACCCCACCGCCACCCAGGCAAAGCCCAGGATCTGCTCCTTGCTCGCGATCAGGGCAATCGCCACAAGAATCATGAGATCAATCTTCATGACCTTGTTCCATTGCTCGTAGTCGTCCTTGGGGCTGAGGCCAGCCAACCAGGAGATGGTCATCCAGACCATGAAGACCACAAACCAGGCCGTGGGCGCGTTGGAGATGGGCCAGCGGCGGTCGCGGGTGGCCATCAAGCCCAGCAAGGTGCAGGCGGCCGACATGGCCGCCAGGGGCGCATCGTAGGCGAAACCCCAGGCATAGCGGTGGGGGTTCATGAGGCTCAGCCAGGTCCACACCAGCACGCCGATCCAGGGCTTGCGCAGGGCCACCAGCGATCCGAAAACGCAGATCGCCACGATGATGAGGTCACGCACGCGCTTTGCTCCTCATGCTGCGTGGCTGATCACGTAACGGAACTTGCCGGAACGCTCCGGAGGAATTCCGTCGACAAAGCTCACATCGACCTCCACCTGTGCGCCCAGGCGCTGACGAAAGCCGCGGATCACACTGGGCACCATGGTTTGACGATCCGCATCCGCTTCGGCCTGGATCAGCACCTCGCAACGCTCACGGCTGTGCTGCACGATCTTGAATGCAGCCACGCCGGGCAAGTCGCGCAGGATGTAGATCAGGGCCAGCCCATGCATCACCGTGCCGTCCGCGGCCACCACAAAGTCCGTGGTGCGCCCCTGGATTTCCTTGAGCATGGGCAGGCCGCGGCCGCAGGCACAAGTTCGGTCATCCATCACCGCCACATCGCCGGTGCGGTAGCGGATGAAGGGGAAATCGCTGGTGGCCAAATGGGTGACCACGATCTCTCCGGCTTCCCCGACCGGCACGGGCCGGCCCTGCGGATCGACCAGTTCCACGATCACATCCTCGGCCGTGATGTGCATGCCGCCTGCGGGGCACTCATGGGCAATGAAGCCGGCATCACGCCCGCCATAGCCATTGGCCACCGGGCAGCCGAAGACCTCGCTGATCACAGCGCGCTGCTCGTCGTACAGCCGCTCCGATGTGACGAATGCGACCTTGATGCCCAGATCGTCCATGCGCTGTCCGCGGGACTTGGCGTGCTTGGCGATATGCGATAGCGCCGAGGGGTAGCCGAAGAGCATGCGCGGGCGCTTGCGGCGGATCGCGGCAATGAATCCGTCGAGCTTGGCCTCGCTCATCTCGAAGGCAGGCAGCAGTTCGGTGCGCAGCAGCTTGTCGCGCACCGCCTTCACACGGTCCTGCTTGCCCAGCTCGATGGGCGAGCCCCAGACCACCATCTCCGGGTCGCCGATGTCCACACCCCACCAGCGGGTGGCGCGCCACTTGGCCGCCACATCGTGGGAGACACGCTGCTTGCCGATGAAGAAGATCAGCGGTTCACCGGAGGAGCCGCCGGTGTTGAAGCGCGCCAGGTCCCGAGCCTGCTCATGCTTGAGCGCCTCGGTGTGGGCCCGAATGAGCGCCTTGGTCAGGAAGGGCAGGCGCTGCAGGGACGCCAGCTCCGTGAAGTCCGAGGGCGAGATCCCCTCCCTGGCGAAGAGCTCCCGGTAGAAAGGCACATGCTGGCCCACATCGGTCAGCAACTGCCGCAGCCGCTGCAACTGAAGCGCCTGCAATTCGGCCGCACTCATCCACTGGCTGCGCTCAAGCTCACGGCGCACGGCGACCGACTCATGGTGCTTGAGCCGCTCATGCAGCGGAAACACCAGTCCCGACACCAAACGCGTGTATGCAGAGGTCCGATCCATGCTCATCTTGTTTGCCCGCCATTGCTGACCCGGTTCATCGAGCACGGCGGCCGCACCGGCGCCGCGAGGCGGTCGAATTCGGCCAGCAGGACTTCGACGCGGCGGTCCCAGGTATTGGCCTGGGCGTAGCGCACGATGTGCTCACGGTCCCAGTCGCGCTTGAGCGCGCGATCAAGCGCCTGGACCAAGGCCGCATGGTCGTCGAAGGGCAGCACCTCACCCAGCGCGGGCTCGCACACCACCTCGGCATTGCCGCCCACGCGGGTGGTGACCACCGGCAGGCCGCAGGCCATGGCCTCCAGGAAGACATTGGCCCAGCCCTCGTTGCGCGTGGACAGTACAAACACGTCCGCGGCGCTGAGTACCGGCGCCAACTCGTCGGGCTTGAGCGCGCCCAGAAAGCGGATCTGGGACGCAATGCCCAGCTCCTGCGCCAGCTGCTTGAGACGGTCGGTCCAGTCGCCCTCCGGGCTCGGACCGCCCACCACCAGGTAGACCAGACCCGGATGCTGGCGCAAGAGCTCGGGCAGGCCGGCCATCACGCGGTGGAAGCCCTTGCGCTCGACCAGACCGCCCACGGTGACCAGGACCGGCGCATCCTCGGGCAAGCCCAGGGTCTCACGGCACTGCCGGCGGTCCAGCCGGCGAAAGCGCTGCAGGTCCACGCCATTGCCCACCACCTTGACCTTGGCGGGCTCCACGCCCAGGCTCAGGGCCAGTTGGCGCAGCGAGTCGGAGACCGTGAAGATCTGATCCGCCCCCTGCAGTGCGCGCACAAGCTCGGGGCGCAGGGTCGGGTCGCGAGCATGCCGCTCCTCGGTTCCCCGCAAGGTGATGCTGACAGGCACCTTCAACCAGCGTCCAAGACGGACCGCAGCGGCGCCGTCCGGATAGCCGAAATGGGCATCCAGCAAGTCCAGCTCGCCGGAACGCTTGAGCGCTCGCAGCCGGGGATAGGCGGCCAGCGCCATCATCAAGGCATCCAGGCGACGGCCGATCTTGGGCACCGACAGAAAGCGCGGGAACCAGACGCGATGCGCCTGATCCTCCACACGTGCGGGCAGCACGCGGGTGCCCATGCCCAGCTTGGACAAGCAGGATTGCAGCGGGAACCAGGGTCGGGGCGAAACCACTTGCAAGGGCAGATGACGCCCCACCCTGAACAGGCGCTCGCGCACAAAGAGGCCAGCGCCGGGCTGTGCAGCACTGGGAAACAGGCTGCTGAACACGACGATGCTGGGGCCAGCCTGGCGAGCTTCAGCCATGCCTGGGCTCGCTCAGGCGGGTATAGGGCTGCACATAGTTGGACACGCTGCGCGCCCAGTTGCGTTCGGTCTCGACAAAACGGCGCCCCTGTGCGCGCAATGCGTCCCAGGTGTGCGGGCGACTCAGCAGGCCCAGAACGGCCCGGGCCAAGGCCGCGGCGTCCCCGGACTTGAACAGCACCCCGGTCTCCCCATCACGGATGAGCTCCTGATGCCCGCCCACATCCGAGGCCAGCAGGATACGGCCCTGGGCCATGGCCTCCAGGGGCTTGAGCGGGGTGACCAGCTCGGTCAGGCGCATGCTGTGGCGCGGATAGACCAGCACGTCCACCAGGTCGTAGTAACGATTGACCTCGGCATGCGGAACGCGGCCAGTAAAGACCACCTTGTCGCCCAGGCCCAGGGCCTCGGCCTGGGCCTTGAGCGCCGCATCCTGCGGACCGCCGCCCACCAGCAGCACCCGCACATCGGGACGCTGGGCCAGGATGGCCGGCAGGGCCTGCAGCAGCAGATCCAGACCTTCGTAGGCATAGAAGGAGCCGATGAAGCCCAGCACCGTGCAGCCGGCCAGGCCCAGACGGGTCTTGAGCGCTTCGTCGGCCTGGCCACCGGGCTCGAAGTTCTCGATGTCCACTGCGTTCGGAATCACGGTCACCTTGTCGGCCGAGATACCGCGCGCCACGATATCGCTGCGCAGGCCCTCGCAGATGGTGAAGACATGATCCACCCGGCGCAAGGCGTAGGTCTCCAGGGCGCGGGTCAGGCGGTAGCGCAGACTGCCCTCGCGCGTGGTGCCGTGATCCACGGCCGCGTCTTCCCAAAAGGCCCGGATCTCGTACACCACCGGAATGCCCAGGATGCGCGCCACCTTGATGGCCGGCAACGCATTCAGCACCGGCGAGTGGGCGTGGATGATCTGCGGCCGCAGCTCGCGAGCGACCTGTAGCAGGCGCTCGCGCGTGCGCCGCATCAGCGCCCAGGGACTCAGGCCGCGTGGCGCTGGGGTACGGTGGAACTGCCAGCCGTCCACGCTCTCGACCAGCGCGCTAGTGGCTTTGTCTCCCAGCCCGTCACCATGCTTGGGGCTGCTCAGATGATGGGTCTCCCAGCCCCGCTTGCGCTGCTCGCGCAGCAGGGACAGGGTGCGAAAGGTGTAGCCGCTGTGAAGCGGGATCGTGTGATCCAGCACATGCAAGACACGCAGACTCATGACAGGGCCCCAGCCTCCTCGTTCTGACGCAAGGCCCCCAAGCTGGCCTCGCCACCATCGACCACCTGTCGCAGGAAGCCATCAAACATCAGCAGGGTCCACAGCGGCGCGCTGTAGTCGTAGGCGCCGCTCTGGTGCCCGTCCACCAGGCTGCGCAAATAGCTGGGCTCGAACCAGCCCGTCTCGGCCAGGCGATCGCCCAGCACGGCGTCACGCACACGCTGCCGCAAGGGGCCGCGGAACCAGCGGGCCAGCGGGACCGAGAAGCCCATCTTGGGCCGGTACAGCACCTCATGTGGCAGGGCGGGCTCCATGGCCTTCTTGAAGATGTACTTGCCTTCCTGCCCGCGCACCTTCAGGTCCGAGGGCAGCGTGGCCAGCCACTCCACCAGCTCGTGGTCCATCAGCGGCTCGCGCACCTCCAGGGAATGCGCCATGCTGGCGCGGTCCACCTTGGTGTTGATATCGCCGACCAGATAGGTCTTGAGGTCCAGGTACTGGATCAGGGCCAGGGCATCGTCGGTACCGGCTTCGGCCGCATGGCGGTCAAACACGGCCTGTGCCTGGTAGCCGCCGAGCTGTGCCTTGAAGGCCGGGCTGAAAAGACGATCACGCATCTCGCCGCGCAGGATGGACACGGAATGGAAGTAGGCCTCCACCGAGGTACGGGCCATGCCCTGGAAGGTGGTCTTGGCACGAAACACGCGGGGCGCCCAATCGGCCTTGGGATAGAGCCGCCCCAGCAGACCGAAGACGGGCTGGCGGATGCCCGCCGGCAGGGCCGAGCGCATGCGCTCTTCCATCAGATGCATGCGGTAGCGGCGGTAGCCGCCCAGGCTTTCGTCACCACCGTCGCCCGACAGGGCCACGGTCACATGTTTGCGTGCCAGCTCGCACACCCGGTAGGTGGGCAGGGCCGAGCTGTCGGCATA
Organism: Roseateles asaccharophilus; assembly: GCF_004362405.1. Taxonomy (GTDB): domain Bacteria; phylum Pseudomonadota; class Gammaproteobacteria; order Burkholderiales; family Burkholderiaceae_C; genus Kinneretia; species Kinneretia asaccharophila. The sequence continues at coordinate 2,525 of NZ_SNXE01000008.1, read as the reverse complement.
GGGCTCGTCGTAGAGACGGGCCAGACGGTCGATCAGGTCGAAGTCATCGCTGCGCACCGTCTCCACGCGGTGGTTGGTGCGATAACGGTCCGCCACCATCTTGGCGAATTCGGACTCGTTGAACTTCGGATCATCAAAGGCAATGGAGCAGGTATTGACCGGCCCCGCAGAAAGCCCGGCCATGGTGGCCACCACCGCGCTGGAGTCCACGCCACCGGACAGGAAGGCGCCCAGCGGCACCTCGGCAATCATGCGCAGGCGCACGGACTCCGCCAGGCGCTCGCGCAGTTCGGCGCAGGCTTCCTCAACGCCGATCTGGCGGTCCAGCGTGAAGCGAAGATCCCAGTAGCGGCGCGGCGCAGGCAGCGGCTGGCCGCGTCGGATGCACAGGCTGTAGCCGGGCTCCAGCTTGCGGGCCTGCTTGAAGATGCAGCGCGGCTCGGCCACATAGCCCAGCGCAAAGTACTCCTCCACCGCCAAGGGGTCGAGCTCGCGGCTCATGCCGCCACGGCCATCCCGGTAAGCCAGCAGGGACTTCAGCTCCGAACCAAAGAGCAGGGTGCCGTCATCCAGAATGGCGTAGTGCATGGGCTTGACACCCAGGCGATCGCGCGCCATGAAGAGGGTCTGCTTGTTGCGGTCCCACAGTGCGAAGGCGAACATGCCGCGGAAGCGCTGCACGCAGTCCTCGCCCCAGCTTTCCCAGGCATGGACGATGACCTCGGTATCGCTCTTGGTCCGAAACACATGGCCCAGGGCCTGCAGCTCGGGAATCAGGGACTGGTAGTTGTAGATCTCGCCATTGAAGACCACCACCACCGAGCCATCTTCGTTGAACAGGGGTTGCTGGCCGGTGGCGATGTCGATGATGGACAGGCGCCGGTGGCCGAAACCCAAGCCTGGCTCGATGTGCACCGAGCCTTCATCCGGGCCGCGGTGCCACTGCGAATCGTTCATGCGCTGCAGCACATGCGGCTCGATGGCACGCCCGCCCCGCAGATCGACAATTCCCGTGATGCCGCACATGCTCAGTTCCCCTTCAATGCCATTGCGGCCGGCTTGCGCGCGCCCAGCAGTTCGTCGTACATCGATTGATAGGCGCCCACCATCGCGTCGAGGCTGAAGTTTTGCTCCACCCGCGAACGCCCTGCCCGTCCCAGGCTGCGGCACAGGGCAGCATCATCGGCCAGCTGCACGATACGCCCGGCCATGGCGGTCACATCGTCAGACTCGACCAGGTAGCCCGTCACGCCCTCCTCCACCAGTTCGGGATTGCCGCCCACACGGGTCGCAATCACGGGCAGACCGCAGGCCATGGCTTCCAGAATGGTGTTGGATATGCCTTCGGCCCGCGAGGGCAGCACGAACAGGTCCAGGCCAGGCATCCAGCGCTCGATCTGCCCGCGCTCGCCCGGCAGCCAGGCCAGCTCCTCGCACGCGGCGTCGCGCAGGATCTGCTGTGCATCCGCTCGCAGCGGCCCCTCCCCCGCCATCAGCAGGCGCAGTCGCGGGCGCAGATCGGGCCGCTGCGACAGGGCCAGCACAAAGGCCTGGGCCAGCAAGGTCTGGTTCTTGACGCTTTGCATGCGCCCCACCGTCCCGATCAGGAAGTGCTCGGGAGCGTTGAAGGGGCTGCCCTCAATCGAGGCACGGACCGGAGCCGGGTTGAAGCGTCGAGCATCCACACCATTGTAGATCTGGCTGATACAGCGATCGGGCAGGCCCACGCGCTGGCGCAGATAGCCGGCCAGGTCCTGAGACAGGGCCACAAATCGATGCACCCAGGCACCATAAAAGCGGCGCAGCCTTTGGTAGCCCCGATGGGAACCATCCAGATCGCTCACATCGCGACCATGCTCGCCATGCACGCGCACCGGCACCCCGGCCGCCCAGGCCGGCAGCACCACCTCCAGCGCGGCCAGATTTCGGCTGTGGACCACGGCCGGACGCAGCTGCTTGAAGATGCGGTACAGGCGCGGGTAAAGCCAGAAGCCATGGCCCGGCGCCTTGTTCAAGGCAAAGTACTGCACATCCGGCACCTTGATGCGGTGCCGGAAGTCCGTGACCTCGGTCAGGGCCAGCACGGCATGCCGGTAGGCCCTGGGGTCCATATGGTTGATCAGGTTCACCACGCCGTTCTCCAGCCCGCCGGTATCGAATCGATACACGACGTGCAGGATCAAGGGGCGGGGATCCCGGGCTCCGCTCATGCTTTACAGGCGCCAGACCTTGTAGCCCGCCTCGGCAAGCGCGCGCTGGTCAAACGCCGCCTTCACATCCACGAAGGCGCCGTTCTTCACCAGCTTCTTGCCCAGGTCTTCCAGGCTCAGGGCTGCGAACTCGCGGTGCGCCACCGCCGCCACGATAGCGTCCGCCCGCGGCAGATCGTCCCAGGCCACCAGCTTGACGCCGTACTCGTGCTCGGCTTCTTCGCTCTCGGCCTGAGGGTCGGTCACGAAGACCTCCACCCCGTAGCTCTGGAGCTCGCGGATGATGTCGATGACCTTGGAGTTGCGCAGATCGCC
>NZ_SNXE01000007.1 GCF_004362405.1 Roseateles asaccharophilus | reverse complement strand
CGGTTGATGAAAAAGGCCCGGCGCGTTGACCTTGGGCTAACCCGCGAGCTGCATGCTCATAGGCATATCGGGTTTGGCGCACCGGCCGCGAAGACCTCAGACTTCACTCTTGTTGTTGGTCTTTGGGAAGATACAAGGCCAATGGTGTTGCACTTGGAATGGCAAACTAAACCTATCGCGCTCAGTGGATTGCATGGCGAACAACCTTACTGTTTGGACCAATCGTGGACGCAGAAGCCAAATATTGGCTGGTCAGGATCAGCCTCTAACGGGCTGCACCTACCGATGAATGCTATGCCAGGCAAGATTTCGCCACTACCGTCGTCGATGTAGCTCATCTCATCACCCTCATCGAACAATAGAAGGTGTTCTGCATTTGCGAGCCTCAGCGGCGTGCCGATGCGAATACTTTGACGATAGGCCCCCCGATAGCCTTTGAACAGGAATATGCAAAAGAGGCGGCCTTCCGCATTGAAGGCAAGGCGAACTTGGTCATCGCCAAAGAAGACGGTCGTGACCGCATTGAATGAGTTTCTGACGACCAATACTCCGGAATTGGCCTGAAGTTCAGCGACACTCGGTCTTCGGTGAAGAGATGCAGCGCTGTTAACAATGTCGTCCACTTCGGAAACGTGCATGCCAAGCTCAAATCCAGCCGCGGAATCCCCGCGAAGGATCTCGGCATCGAGGTCCAGCGCTCTCATGTGGATGGCCTAACGTGGAAGCTCAGCGGGCGGCGAAGCCGTCCGCTGGAGCGAAGGGTTGAACTGCAGCGTGCCGGATTTGGCGCTGCAAAAACCTTCCGCCGCCAATTGGTCGGGGAAATTGGTCGCTGTCGAGAACGTCACGCAGCCTGGAGCAAACAGCTTGTTGAGAGGCGTAAATCTGAACCGTGCAACCATTGAAGTACTTCCAAACGCATTCGGACACCTGGGGCGCCTTGTGGTCCGCACACCTAACGAACAATTCGATCAGATCCAACTGATCGGTTGGATCATTGAAGGTGTCGATTGCCAGTATGTCGATCCCATTGGGATCGAACTCGAAGACATGCACGTCGCCACGGCCTGCTCGGGCAGTGTCATTGAAATAGGCTGCGACGAGCGGCGCGACAGAGATTGGGGCACCAAGTGCATCAAACACTGCCTGAAGTCGCGCATGGTTTGACTTGGGTTCTTCGTCATCTGCCGGCCAGTCCACGAGATCGCTCATGGCAATGACCAAGCGAAATTCTGCGGCAGCGACTTGTGGGGTCATGCTGTTCAACGTTGAAATTCAGCGGACCAGCCAGCGTAGCTGGCGCAGGTCCGCTGCAATGAAGGGTTGAACCGCATTTCAGTCCACGATCGCATAGGGAGCGAGCGTCCACAGGCGCTCGGGCATAGGCGCAAACTGCGGGAGCTCGAGCGGTCCATTCGACCCGACAAGTTCATTTCCTTCGCTCCACTGGTGAATCCAGAAGGCCACGCGAAAAGACTGCGAGTTGACAGGGCTCAGGCCCAAGCGTTCAAGGAGCATGGATCCGTCGGGCGAAAGGAACGATGGCTCCCAAGCACCCTCGATCTCGGAAATATCAAAGGTTCCGTCGCTATCAGTGACCTCGATCTCGAAGAGCGCGGCTTGCTGAAGCTCGCGTTGGGTCTCGTCAGCAATTTCTTGGGCTCGCTCAACTACGTACTCGTCGGTGAAGTCCTTCAGGAAGCCCTTGGAGCGGAGGTCTGGGACAGCCACGTTGATGTAGCGCCACTTGTCCTCGGCAACGTAGCGCGCAAGGCGCTCTGGATCGAGGCGAGGGAGGTAGGCGCCGACGACGATCGCATTCATGCGGTTCAACGTTTGAGATAACCGGCGGCACCCGGCTTGCCGGGTGACGTCCGGTTGATTGAAGGGTTAGGCGGCATTCTTGCCCCTGGATCCAACGCTGACAACCCAGAGTGCGACTGCTCCGCTTGCGATGGCACAAGCCACTGGAACCCAGATGGGTGCGCTGCTGCTACCCATGACCAAGAGACTGAGGACATACGCTGAGCCAACGCAAAAGGCGACGAGTGCGACCAAACGCTTGCTCTGAGGTGCTGCAAGACTCGGAAGGCCAACTACGGCAGCAGCCCCGATAGCCGCGCCGACGGAAATGGCTACTTCTTGTGCGGCTGGAAACCACGAGGCCGTGCATAACCCCGAGATGACAAGCTCTGCCGGGCAAAGCCAAGTGACAGCTGACAACAGAAGAAGGATGGCGCAGATGCCAATAGCGAACCCGATTGCTCCAAGAGGAACGATCAGTAGCCAGCGCAGGGTATTCATGCCGCCTAACGTTTGAGCTCAGCCGACCAAGCCAGCGAAGCTGGCGCGGGTCGGCTGCAGCGAAGGGTTGAGCCGGACCGCGCTACATACAGGCATCGCAGACCTCACGACCAAGTGCGAGCGAAAGCCTTGCGCAGAGCAAGCTAATCCACCCTGTCCAGAGTTCCCTGTCAACTTCGCCTGAGAAAAGCAAACCGCTCGGCTCCGCAGAGACGGTGATGTAGTTCGATCCGCCTTGCGGGCCAAACCAGCTGGGCCATTCTTCAGCGGGCAGCCAGCCTGGCAAGGTCGCATAAACCTTCGCGATAGCTTCCCAATCGCTTGGCGGCGACTCAAGCGGGACATTCAGGGTGATGGAGTGCTGCATGACTTCGCAAGTGCGGCTCAACGTTGAAGCTGAGCCGCGAGCGGCGGCCTGCCGACGCGAGTCGGCTCGAGCGACTGGTTAGCCATCAGCGTATAGCCCACTGTCAATCGCAAACCCCCTGCAGCGTTCGCCGAGTTTGTCAGGGTCTTCGTAGAACAACTTATCCAGCCGATCCAACTGCGCGACCTCCGGCGCCTCATCGTTCCCGATGGTCGGCATGAGCCTACAGCGCTGAGCTTGATCCATTGGAACAGACTGGTCTCCAAAGAGAATCTCCTTCGCCTGAAGCAGCAATCGAGCTGATTCATCGGCCTCCAACTCCAGCAGCCCTGCTAGGGCTACGCCGTACATTCCTCCCGCGCTATTCGAAAAGAACTGATCGAAGCCGCCGTTATAGACCTCTCCGATGAGGCAGGACACGGCAAAGTAAATCTTCTCTTCGCGGCCGAGGCCATTGAATCCTTCGGGGGAGTGATGCACCCGATGAACGAGGTCTTTCCAGTGCTTCCGTTCCGCACTCTGCTCGTAGATGCGATCCGCCTCGCGCCGGCGCTTCCCTTGCTCGATCTGTTCGCGATAGCCACCCTTGCAGGGCATGCATAACCCGCCGTTCTTCGCCGCGGTATCGGGATGGATCGATTCACCGCAACTGACACATGGAAGACGATTGGTCATTCTGATGGCTAACGTGATATGGGGCGACAGGCGCTGCGCCCTAACGTCGGCGAGTGCTGCATAACGGCGGGCACGGGCGTGCCCCTAAGTGCTTGATGCAAAACGTTCCCCCTGAAATTTACTGTATTTGCATACAGCACTAAATTTGCCTGCAAATCCGGCAGCTTGTTACATCAGCTTTGGTGTTCGCCGGTGTGCAGGCGAGGTCCATGTTGCCATCATTTTTTGACCCTTGGCCAGCGCGCGGTCCTCTGCGGCAAAGCGGCAGCGATATTCGCGCCGTGCAAGAGCTGCTGGGGCACTCGGATGTGGCCACCACCATGACTACACCCGTGCGCTCAAGCTGGGTACCGTACGCAGCCTGCTGGATTCTTTGCCTGTTCACGTACCGCCGCAAAGCGGCCTTTGCTGAGCTTCCGCATTCAGCCTCCTCCTGCCACCCGACCAATTTCGGCTTTGGGCACTTTGCTGGCCGTCAGACTGCGCTGACGAGCGACTCCTCCTGGCCGACTCCAGACGTCCAAGCTACCCCGTTCATCGCCCTGAAGTGCATGTCCAGGACTTAAGCCCCGACCACAGGTTGCTGGCATGCAATGCCATGAGCCGGCGGGAAAGCGGGTGGAAGGCCCAAGCGAGCCTAGCCCGCATGGGCAGGGACGCGGCCGAGCGTGCGAGGGGCTGGCGGACGTCATGGGGTGTCCATCGGCATGGCGTTTGAAATGGCGAAGCCCTGCTCGCGGCTCGGCCTCTGATGCAAACTCTGCGGGCTATGGACGCACATTCGCTTTACTACGGTCGGCGTCGGCGCATGATGTTTCGCGCTGGGACCTATCTGGCCTTGATTCGCAGCATGGCGGTGGCGGATCTGGTGATTCACTTCTACCAGCGCAGCGATCTCGTGCCCCACACCCTGGCCCGCCTGGCGCGCACCAGGGGAACGATCCGGGAACTGGTCGTCCATGGCTTGGCGTCCGACCAGGGGGCAGCCGCCTTGGCGCGCTTGCGGGCCGTGCATGCCCATGTGCAGGCGGCACCGGACGATTTCCACTACGTGCTGGCCCTCTTCATGCTGGAGCCTATCCGCTGGAATGCGGCCACCGGCCGTGAGCCGCTGGACGAGGCCGAGTTGGCCTGCTTGCTGGGCTTTTGGGGGGAGATCGGCCGTGAGATGGGCTTGCCCGAGCCGCACCGCAGCCTGGCCCAGTGGCAAGACTTTCAGCGGCTTTACGAGAGCCAACGGTGGGCGCACAGCCCAGAAGGCGAGACCTTGGCACGGGCCTGCCTGAATGAGGTGGTGAAGCTGTCCTTGCCTTGGGGGCTGCGAGGCTGGTTCAGACGCTTGATGCTCAGGACCATGGACCCGCGCTTGCGTGCGCTGCTGCGCCTGCCCGAAGCCAGCGCGGCTTGGTGGCGTCCGTGGCGGGGCGTGGCGGGCTTGTAGGGCACCACTGAGGCCCTTGCTGAAGCCGCCGCTCCCCCGCGGCCAGCAGGGTTCAAGCCCGGAGCAAGCTGCCACTTTTTGCGGCACGCCACCATAAGTCCAGGCGCATCAAGCACTTGCAGCCGCCCACCCCAGCTTGTCCCGCGACTTGTCCACAGGCGCGGTGGGCAAGTGCAGGCAGTGGATTCCGTGGCGGGCCTCGAGTTCGGCGGCCTTGACCGAGCAAGCTGTTCAAGCGGCCAAAGGGGCACTACCGAGACGCTGCTTTGCTTTTCGCAGTTGCTGCAAGGCCAGCTGCAGCGCGCTGTAGCGCCTGAGGGCCTGCTCCATGTCCCCGAGGGTCAGCCGACCGTCCACGCCGGCGGTCAGCAGACTTGTTTTGAGCGCCTCGTAGCCTGACTCCATGGCGGAGAGCGCCGCTTCCAGGCCCGGTGCTTCGGGTGCAGCCTCGGGCTGGCAAGCCAGGAGCAGGGCTTCGGCGGCCTCCTGGAAGACGGCTGCCATATCGCCAGGACTGGCTTCAGGAAGATGCGCCGGTGTCAGAGTCGCCGCGACAAGGGCCTGCTCGGCGGCGGCCAGGTAGTGGCGCTGCAAACGAAGAACGTCTGCGAACTGTGTGCTGGATTGGCTGCTCATGGCCGCGCGACGAAGGCGATCGGCAAATTGATCGATTGCTTTTCCAAGGCCTAGCAAGGCGGCCTGCTCGCTCTTCAAGCTGTCGATATGAGCCCCTCGCAGGGTGCGGCGTGTCAGTTCCAACGCCTTTTCACCGACGCGGGCCGTTTCCCTTTGCAGCGCATCCAATGCCAGTGTTGGAATGGCCAGCACGGTGTCGTCAAGGTGTCGGGGTAGCGCCTCGTCTTCTTCCCGGACCCTGAAGCATTGCTGAAGCCAGGTGGACAGGGGGCTGGCAAGCGGCCAGATCAGCAAGATGCCCATGACATTGAATGTCGTGTGGAACAGAGCCAGTGTCGTGGCCGGGTCCGGAGGCAGACCGAGTGCTTCCCTGAGCTGGCCCAGCATGCCGATGAGCCAGGGCAGTAGCAGCAGCGCCACCACCCCCGTGAGCAGGTTGAAGACGACATGAGCGAGCGCGGCGCGACGCGCATTCGGTGTGGCGGCGATGGCGGCCAGCAGCGCTGTCACTGTGGTGCCGATATTGGCACCAATGACCACGGCTGCCGCACCCTGGGCGCCGATCAAGCCGCCCTGTGCGGCGGTCAGGGTGATCGCCATGGCTGCGCTGGAGGACTGCATCAGCACGGTCATCAGCAGGCCGATGCCGAGTTGGGCCAGCACGCCGAGCGGTCCGTCGTCTTGGGGCAGACTGATTTGACCGGCCAGCCCCGCGAACGCCTGCTGCAGCAGGGCGATGCCCATGAACAGCAGGCCGAAGCCGGCGAGCGCGGTACCGATGGCGCCGCTGCGCCGGCCCTCGCCGACGAGCCGCAGCAGCGCGCCCAGGCCTGCCAGTGGCATGGCCAGCAACTCGACTTTGAACTTCAGGCCGATCAGGGCGACGATCCAGCCCGTCATCGAGGTGCCGACATTGGCGCCGAATAGCACCCACAAGGCCGGCCCCAGCGCGAGCAGGCCCGCGTTGACGAAACCAATCACCGCCACCGTGACTGCACTGGAGGACTGCACCAGGGCCGTGACCAGCAGCCCCGACCCCAGGGCCTGTACCCGCGTGCGCGTGGCCCCGGCCAGGATCCGGTGCAAGGCCGGGCCGGCGGCCAGCTTCAGGCCTTCGGTCATCAGACCCATGCCGAGCAGGAACAGACCCAAGCCGCCGGCGATCGTACCCAGGGTGGGCAGGTCTATCAGGTCGAGGTCATTCATGCCGTGTGCGCCGTGGAGATCAGCACATCGGTGCTGCCCACGGCCAGAACATGCTTGGTGACGCTGCCCAGCAGCAGCTCTTCGGCGGCAGACAGCCCGTGCTTGCCGAGCACCACGAGGTCACAGCCCTTTTCCTGTTCGTGCTCAACGATGCGCTGCCAGGCCTCGCCTTCGACGATGCAGGGGTCCCAGTGCCCTGGCTTCAGGCCGCTGGCGGCTGCGAGTGCATGCACACGCCTCGTGGCCTCGGCACGGGCATGCTGCCGGTACTGGTCAATCGTCGCGGTGTCGACACCAGCGAAGTGCAGCTTTTCCTCAAAGGGGACCTGGTAGGCGTTGAATAGCGTCAGTCGCGCATGGGGGGCGACCCGATGCGCCAGCGTGATGGCATGCGCCGACCACGGCGAGAAGTCCAAGGCAACCAGCACCCGTCGGTAGGGCTCGTGCGGTGCTTGCCGCACCACCAGCAAGGGTCGTGTGCTGCGGCGTAGCAGACGCTCAGAAGTGCTGCCCAGCACCAGCTGGCTCAGGAAACCGGCTCCGCGGGCGCCGAGTACCAGCAGTGCGGCGTCCTGCGCCTCGGCCTCGCGGCCGATCTCTTCGAGTACCGAACCGCTGGCGCAAACCTCGCGCAGGCTCAGGTGCTGGCTTCTCTGCAACTCCAGGGCCAAGCTATGAAGCTGCCGCTGTACCTCGGCGTGCAGCTCTTGCTCGATGGCGTGAGCGCTAGCGAGCCATTGGCGAAGCTCCTGCAGCGGCCCGCCCGGCAGCACATGCATCAGCGTCAGCGGTGCGCCGGTCTCGTGCGCCAGGCGAGCGGCGCGCTCGGCCGCATGGCGGGCCGGCCCCGAAAAGTCGGTGGCGGCGAGGATGGTTCCAAGATGGTTCATGGGGTCTCCTTGTCGGGCTTGGGGCGTGCAGCTTGCATCAGTTCACTCAGGTGTTCCACGGCAAAGTCCACCGCGTTGCGCACCGGGTAGAGCACGATGGGAACGCCGGCGCTCTTGAGCGCAGCGCCGGTGGCGTCGTCCCGCGCCACGATGGCGAGATCGCCGCCATAACCGCGCTCGGCAAGTGCGCGCAGCAACAGCCGGTTGGAATGCAGATCGGGCACGGTGCTGATCACCCAGGGCGTGTGGGCTAGAGGCAGGGATTCAAGGAACTCGGGATCTTGCGCATCACCGAAGCGCACCTCAATGCCTGCGGGCGGTGGCGCTTCGGCCACTTCGGGGTCGAAGTCCACGCCCAGCACGCGAACACCCTCCTCGTGCAGCTTCTGCGCCAGCCGCCGCCCGTAGCGGCCCAGGCCGATGACGATGGCGTCCGGGGCTTGCGTGAGCGCCGGCTCGCCACCGGTCTCGCGCTGAGGATGGGCGCGCTCGAAGATGCGCAGCCAGGGTGACAGGCGCTCATACAGCGGCTGTGCGTACAGGATCATGTAAGTGGACGCCGTGATCGTCACCAGACCCACGAGGGTCGTCAGGCTCAGGGCTGCCACACCCACGTGACCCAGCGTGATGCCCATTGCCACGAAGACGATGGAGAACTCGCTGATCTGAGCCACCGTCAGCCCGGCCATGAAGCCGGTGCGTCGCCGGTAGCCCATATACCCCATGATGGCCATGACGATCAGTGGATTGCCGATCAACACGAACAATGACAGCACGATCGCGGGCAGCACTTCGGCACCCAGGGCTGAGAGCTCCAGCTTGGCGCCGAGGTCAATGAAGAAAAACAGCAGCAGGAAGTCCCGGATGCCGGTGAGCCGCGCGTTCATCGCCTCCCGGTAGGGCGTGGAAGCCAGCGAGAAGCCGGCCAGAAAGGCTCCGGCCTCCTTGCTGAAGCCTGCCCATTCGCCCAAGGCCGCCAAGGCCACGCCCCAGGCGATGGCAAACACCAACAGCAGTTCCTGTGAGCGTGCCATCGCACTCACCACGGCGGGCAGCACCCAGCGCATCAGCACGAACATCGCCACAGCGGCCGCCGCGAGGCGCCAGCCGAGCGAGAGCAGCACCGCCGTCAAGCCCAAGTCCTCGCCGCCGGCATCCCCGCTGCCTGTGCCCCGCAGGGCGCTCATCGCCATCATCGCGATCACGACCGCCAGGTCCTGCACGATGAGGAAGCCCACCGCGATGCGCCCATGCAAGCTGTCGAGCTCACGCTTGTCGGAGAGCAGCTTGACGATGATGATGGTGCTGGAGAACGTCAGCGCCACCGCCACGTACAGCGCCTCCATCCAACTCTTTCCCAGGGCCAAGATCAGCGCGAAGCCGATGATGATGGTGAAGCTGAGCTGCCCCAAGCCCGTGGCCAGCGCTACCGGCCCAATGTGGCGCACATGGTGAAGATCGAGTTTCAGGCCCACGGCGAACAGCAGCACCGCCACGCCGACCTGGGCCAACAGATCAATCTGATCATGCGCCGTCACCAGCCCGAAAGCCGCCGGCCCCACCGCGATGCCCACCACGATGTAGGCGATCAGCACCGGCTGGCGCAGCCGCACGAACACAGCGCCGGCCAGCGCGCAGATCAAGAGCAGCAGGGCGAATTCGGAAAACGTGCCGTGCATAGGGCTTCCATGGGCGAGGGGCAGTCCGGTTGATCAAACCTGGGGTGTGGTCTTGCGCTGGCGTGGTGAGTTCGCGCCCATTCAGACCCCGGCCAGATAGACCAGTGTGGCGTTGAGTACATAGATGGCCACCAGGGCGATGCTGATCCAGCTCAGCACGCGCAGCACATGTCCTTGCGGGCGCATCACCAGGCCGATGATGACCAGCCCCGTCATCACCAGGGCCGTCACCGCAGTGCCCGCATGCACCGCAGCGGCGTCGGTGAGCAGCGGGCCGCGGATGTAGAAGGCGTCGCCCACGGCCAAGATCAAGATGTTGAAGAGGTTGCTGCCCAGCAGGTTGCCGATTGCCATGTCGAGCGCGCCGAGTCGTAGTGCGCCCAGCGTCACCGCCATTTCCGGCAGCGTGGTCACGACGGCCATCAGGATGGTGCCGACGAAGCTGCGCGACAGGCCGAGCGCGCTGGCCAGGCCGTCGGCAGCCTCGGGCAACCAGCTACCGGCCGCCAGCACCACCAGCGCCGCGAGCAGGAATCGCCGCCATTCGCGGTGGGTCTGGCCGGCCGCTGCGCTTGGAGTCGCGTTCTTGGCGCTTTGCAGGGACTGACGTTCGTGCGCATGCACACTTTTCAGCGCCAGCAGGTACAGCGCCAGCAGCATGGGGCTGTAGATGCCGACATGAAGCACGGCCGGCGCGCGTGCACCGCTGAGCAGGCTGAGGGTCACAAAGCCCAGCATCACGACGCCGAAGCCGGCCGACAGCAGATGCGTCGCGCTGGCCGCAGGGTACAGGGGCTGTCGGCCTTGCATTGCGTCGACCACGACCAGGAACAGCAGGTTGACGATGCAGGCCCCGAGCGCATTGCCTACCGCCAGATTGGGAGCGTCGACAAGGGCCACCGCGCTGATGCCGGAGGCCAGTTCGGGCAGCGAGGTCACCGTGGCCAGCAGTGCCAGTCCGACCCAGCCGCGTCCCCAGCCATGGGCCTCAGCCAGCGCGTCGGCGCTGCGGCTGAGCACATAGCCGGCGCGTGCGATCAGCAAGGCGCACAGGGCGAATTGCATGGCCAGCCAGGTCAGCGTCATGCAGCGCTCCCACGTGCCCTGCGCACCCACAGCTTGCGCACCTCCTCGACCCAGAGCACCAGGCTGGCCAGCGCCAGCAGGGGCAGCAGCGACTCCAGCGGGAGCGGCACGGTGTGGAACAGCGCGTTCATCGCGGGCACATAGAGCACGGCTGCCTGTAGCGCAATGCTGAGCGACAAGCCGATCGCCAGCCAGCGGTTGCGCAGCAGACGCGGGCCCAGCGCCGAGGCAGTGGCAGACTGGCAGTTCAGCACATTGAACCAGCAACACATCGCCAGCACGGTGAAGGTCTCGGTGCGCACCAGCATCTCGGGCAGACCCAGCGACAGCCGCCATGCGAACCAGCCGAAGGTCACGGCGGCGATGGTCGGTGTCATCAGCGCCACGCGGGCTAGCAAGTCACGGCCGAGCAGTGGATCATCGCGTCGGATTGGGTGGCGGCGCATCTCATCGCCGTCGGGCGCCTCCATGACAAGGTTCACCGTGACCGTGCCTTCGGTGATGATGTTGATCCAGAGAATCTGCACCGCAGCCAGCGGCAGCGGGTAGCCGGCCAACAAGGCGGTCAGCAGCACCAGCAAGGCGGCCATAGAGGTGGCGAAGAGGTACAGGATCACCTTCTTCAGATTGCCGTAAACGACCCGCCCTTCCTCGACCGCTCCCACGATGGTGGCGAAGTTGTCGTCGGAGATGACAATCTTGGCGGCATTCTTGGCCACCTCGGTGCCGGTGACGCCCATCGCCACACCGGCATCGGCACGCGCCAGCGCGGGCGCGTCGTTGACACCGTCGCCGGTCATGGCCACCACCTCGCCGCGCGCCTGCAAGGCCTCGACAATGCGCAGCTTCTGCGCGGGCTGCACGCGGGCGAAGACCGCGATATGGGGCAGTGCGTCGCGCAGTTCGCCCTCACCCATGCGTTCGAGTTCGTGGCCATCGACGGCTCGCGCCTCATCGCGCGCGATGCCCAGCTCGCGCGCAATCGCCAGGCCCGTGAGCTTGTGGTCGCCCGTGACCATGATGGGCCTGATACCTGCGGCGCGGCACTCGGCCACCGAGAGCTTGACCTCCTCGCGTGGCGGGTCGATCTGGCCGACGAGGCCGAGCAGGCGGGCGCGGCCGGCCAGGGCCTCGAAGCCGGCACTCGGGTCGAGCTCGTCGGCGTCCACGGTGGCGAAGGCCAGTACCCGCAGCGCACGCGTGGCCATGGTCTCCGCGGCATCACGTGCTGCCTGCAACGCGGCATGACCGTCTGCGGCGCACAGGCTCAGCACGGCCTCGGGCGCGCCCTTGATCCACACGCGGCGCGGCGCGTCGTCCATGCGATGCCGGGTGGCCATCAGCTTGGTGTCGCTGTCAAAGGGCAGCTCGGACTCGCGCGGCGCCGTCATGCGCAGCGTGTCGAGCGGCAGACCCGCCTTGCGCGCCAGCACCAGCAGCGCGCCCTCGGTGGGATCGCCCAGCACCGACCAGCCGACGCGTTCATCCTCGGGTGGCAGCAGCTGCGCGTCATTGCACAGGGCAGCCGCCAGGCACAGGGTGCGGGTGTTCTCGTCAACGCTCTCCAGGGGCTTGCCGCCCTCAGACAAGCGGCCCTCGGGTGCATAGCCGATGCCGCCGACAGCAAGCTCGCGACCACCCGGCAGCCACAGTGCCACGGCCGTCATCTCATTGCGGGTGAGGGTGCCCGTCTTGTCGCTGCAGATCACGGTGGTGGAGCCCAGCGTCTCCACCGCCGAGAGCCTCCGGATGATCGCCCCGCGCTCGGCCATGCGCTGCATGCCCACCGCCAGCGCGATGGTCATGGCCACCGGCAGGCCCTCGGGCACCATCGAGACCATCTGGCTGATGGCCACCATCAGCACCTCAGACAGCGGCAGTTCGCGCCACAGGCCCAGCAGCAGCACCAGCGCAAACAGGCCCAGCGCCGCCGCCACCAGGGCACGGCCGAATTGCTCCAGACGCAGCTCCAAGGGCGTCTTGGGTTCCTCGGCGCGTTCGGTGAGACCCGCGATGCGGCCGACTTCGGTGTGAACGCCGGTGGCCACAACCACAGCTCGTGCTCGACCCGCAGTGATGTAAGTGCCCGAATACAGCATGCAGTGCCTATCGGCCAGACCGGTGGCCTCAGGCACCGGCAGCACCGATTTCGACACTGGCACCGATTCGCCGGTCAGGGCCGCCTCGGCTGCTTGTAGCTGTGCCGCATCGATCAGGCGGGCATCTGCGGCCACGGCGTCGCCGGCACCGAGCAGCATCACATCGCCGGGCACCAGCTCCCGTGCCTCCAGCACGCGTTCCGCGCCATCGCGCAGCACCCGCACCCTTAATGTGGCCAGCTTGCGCAGCGCCGCCATCGAGCGCTCGGCCCGACCCTCCTGGAAGCTGCCGATCAGGGCATTGGCCAGCACCACCGCCAGGATCACCCCGGCATCGCCGTGGTGCCCCAGTGCCACCGCCAGCAGAGCGGCGATGAACAGGATGTAGATCAGCGGGCTCTTGAACTGGCGCACAAAGATGCGCCAGAGCGGCTTGGGGGCTGGCTCGGGCAGCGTGTTGGGACCATGCCGCGCCCAGGCGCGCCGTTGCGCGTCGGCATCAAGCCCACGCAGTGGATCCAGCGCGAAGTGCTCTTGCAACTGCTCCACCGGCAGTGCGTGCCAGAGGGGATCGCTGTTATCGGAGAGGGTACCTGCCATCCAGTGGTCTTCCCGTTCGGGACAAGACCTTGCGTCCTGTCTCGCGGGAAAGTGTAGGGAGGCGCCCTGCATCTCCCGCTTGACTCAAGTCAAGATGCTGGCGCTCTCTGGCAGGGCTTGCGTTGCAGCCCTAACGAGGCCGGCAGGATGGCAGCCAGTGCAAGGCGGCCGCGCTCTGCGGCATGCCCGCACGGCTGGCCGCCCGCTAACATCCGGCGCTCTCCGCAACAGGACAACACAAAGGAAGGCGAGGACTTGCCATGAGCGCTCCGGTACTTTTGATCCACGGCCTGATGGGCAGCCTGCGCCTGCCGGATTTGGGCCCGATGCTGGCCCCACTGGTCAGCAGCGCCCCCGATCTGCTGGGCTATGGCGAGCACGCGGCCCGGCCTGAATCGGCCATCACGCTGGCGGCGCAGTTGGCCCATCTGCGCGACGCCATGGACCGGCTCGCCGGCCCAGGGGGGCGGGTGCAGCTGGTGGGGCATTCCATCGGGGGCATGCTGGCGGCCTGCCTGGCCGACGCATGGCCCGAGCGGGTCGAGCGCCTCGTGAGCATCGAGGGCAATTTCAGCCTCAAGGACGCCTTCTGGTCGTCCAGCGTGGCGCGCATGGATGATGCCCAGCTGCAGGCCATGCAGGCCGAGCGTCTGGCCGATCCCGCCGCTTGGCTGGCGCTGTCGGGCATCAGCTCTCCCGACGCCCAGCGCCTGGACTGGGCCCGGCAGTGGCTGGGCATGCAGCCCGTGGGTACCCTGCGGGCCATGGCGCGCGCCATCGTGGCACGCACCGGCGCGGCCGACTACCCCGCGCTGCTGCAGCGGGTGTTTGCGCGCCAGCCGGTCTATCTGCTCGCGGGCGAGCGTTCACGGGCGGGCTGGGATGTGCCCGACTGGGCGCTCAAGGCCTGTGCGGGTCAGCGCGTGATGGCCGGTTGCGGGCATCTGATGATGCTGGAGCAGCCCGAGACCCTGGCGGCGCAGTTGCGCGACTGGCTGCAGGCCTGAGCGCTGCAGGCGCTCAGACCGTCATGCCGCCCGAGACTTCCAGCACCGCGCCGTTGACATAGCTGGCCTCGTCGCTGGCCAGGAAGGCATAGACATTGGCGATCTCCTCGGGCTTGCCCAGGCGACGCAGGGGCACATGCTCCTGCATCTGGGCGATCACCTTGTCGGGGATGGTGGAGAGGATGGGCGTCTCGATGAAGCCCGGGGCCACGGCGTTCACGCGCACGCCCTTGGGGCCCAGCTCGCGGCTCCAGGTCTTGGTGAAACCGATCACGCCGAACTTGGTGGCGGCGTAGTTGGTCTGGCCGAAGTTGCCGTAGATGCCCACCACCGAGCTGGCGTTGAGGATCACGCCGCCGCCCTGGGCCACCATGGTGTCGGCCACGGCCTGGGCGCAGTGGAAGACGCCACGCAGGTTCACATCGATCACGGCGTCGAACTGCTCCAGCGTCATCTTCTGCAGGCGCGCGTCCTTGGTGATGCCGGCGTTGTTGACCAGCACATCGATGCGGCCATGCCGGGCCTTCACCGCGGCCACCACCGCGTCCACCTGCTCGCGCGAGGTCACGTCCAGCACATGGCCCTCGGCCTGGGCGCCGAGCGCGCGGCATTGCGCGGCCGCTTCCTCCACGGCCTGGGGCTTGATGTCGCAGACGATGACCGTGGCGCCCTCGCGGGCGAACTTGAGCGCGGTGGCCAGGCCAATGCCCTGGGCGGCGCCGGTGATGATGCAGACCTTGTTCTGAAGCTTCATGGGGCTTTGTGCGCCGCGGCTTGGGCGGCTGGATGAGGGTTGTGTTCGGGGCATCGTGAAATGCCGGCCCGCAGTGTAGGCGGCGCCGGCTGGCAAGGACCTGACGGATCTCCCGAGCCGCCGCGGCCTTGCGCTGGCTCAAGTGATGCGCACGCGCTGCGGCGGCGTCACCGGTGCGTCACGGCCTCGTCACGCTCCGGTTTCCATACTGGCCCGCAGCACAACTGCCTCGGCCGGTCCGGCCGCCCCATGCGCCATGGAAAAGTCCGCCGCCGTCGCTTCCCTGGGTCAGCAAAGCCTGCTGCTGCCAGCCTGGATCAAGGCCGCGCTGGCGGCCAATGACCGCCTCAAGCTCTGCCTGACGCTTTTGCAGGCGGCCGTCAGCCAGGCGCTCAGTCCGCAGGCAACGCCGCCGGATCTGAGTCCCGAGATGGCCGCGGCGGGGCTGGACGCTGCCTGGTGCCGGGAACTGCCGGGCAGCGGGCGCCGCGACGGCGAAGAGGTGTTGCTGCCAGCCCTGCCCGAGCTCATGGCACAGCTGGAGCGCGATCTGGGTGTGATGGCGCGTCCCTTGCTGGAGCCCGTTTCTGCCGGCGCGGCGCCCCTGCCCGCGGACGAGCGGGAGCGCGTTGCAGCATGGCTGGCCTGCTTGGCTGATAGCCATGGCACCCGGGTCAGCACCGCCTTGCTGCATCAGCTCAGCCACGGCCACCGCGGCGCCAAGAAGGCTCACCGATCCGGCACCCATGCCGTGCTCCATGGTCCTGACGCGGGTGACAGCCTGCATCTGCTGGTCATGGACTTGCACAAGCAGCTCAACCTGCTGGCCGCCGGCCTGTGCAGCGAGCTGCTCGACGGGGCCCATGTCTGGCAGTTGCGTGACGAGGACCGACCACGGGTGCAGGCGTTTATGCGGGGGCTGCAGCGCACGCGCGGGCTCAAGTTCGATCACCCGGGCCTGGACACGGCCGCCACCAGCGAGGCCGATCGCCTGCTGATCCAGAACGATATCGGCACCAATGACGCACATGTGCTGGTGATCCAGGTGCAGGCACAGTGCATCACGCTGACCTACTCCGATCTTCATCGTGCCCGCTTTGCCTTCTTCCAGGCCCAGCTGGCGGCCCTGGGTGCCCAGTGGTCGGCACCGCAGTCGCGCCTGAGCGAGGGGCTGAACCGCGGTGAAGCCTATCTGCTGGGCACGGCCAGCTTCCAGGCCCAGGACGAGGCCCAGCTGCTGCAGCAGCTGGAGGGTCTCGCGGCTCGCGTGGTTTTCTTGATCGACTGGAACCGCGCGCGCAAGCGCCTGCAGCTGTTCGTGGGCAAGGCGGCCGCGCTGCGCGTGCTGGAGCAGGCCGCGGCGCGCGAAGTTGGCCATATGGGCTGGCTGCGCGCCGGTGGCGAGCAGCTGCTCTTCTCGGCCATGCAGGCCATGGGTGATCAGGCCTTCCGTGTGGGGGAGCGTTTGGATGAGGTGCTGGGCGAGGCTGGCGCCACCGACTTTCTGCTGGAGTTGCTGGCCCTGTGCACCCAGTCCCTGCAGGCGCAGCAACCTCGTGCCCAGGTGGCCGACGAGGCCCGGCTGCTGCTGGCGCGGCGCCTGCAGCTGCATGCGCCGGAGTTTGATCTGCTGGCCGAGCATGCCGCCCTTTGCCAAAGCCTGGCGGCATCCCTCAGCGAGGCCCTCAGTCACCGGCTCAGCGATGAGCCGGAGGCCGCTGCCAAGCTCGCCCGACGGGCCAAGCTCTGGGAGCGAGAGGCCGACGAGCTGGTCATGGCAGCGCGCGAGCGTGCCCTGCGTCAGCCGCGCTGGCTGGCCTTTGCACGCATGATCGAGAAGAGCGATGACGCTGCCGACGCGCTGGAGGAGTGCGCCTATCTGGTCAGCCTGATCAGCGAGCACCATGAGGGCTGGAACCGGAAGGTGCGCGAGAGCCTCGCGCGCCTGGCCGAGGTGGTGCTGCAGGCCGCTCAGGAACAGGTCAAGGCCCTGGCGATTGCGCGCCACCTCAGCGCGGCCAGCGCGGCCACGGAGCATGAGGCCTTCATCGCGGCGAGCTGGGGGGTGCTGCGGGCCGAGTCCGAATGCGATCAGCTGCTGCGCCAGGCCAAGCGCTGCATTCTGGCCGAGCTGAGCGATGCCGCCTCCCTGTTGCTGGCTCACGAACTGGCCCAGCAGCTGGAACGGGCCTCGGACTGTCTGCTCAACGCGGCCTATGCATTGCGCGAGCTGGCCTTTGGCAAGGCGGGGGTCCGGGCATGAATGCACCGCAGCGTTCGGAGGCCGATATCGCCCCCATCTTCACCCTGAGCACGGCCAGTGATGGCGCCCATGCCAGCGCTGCCGGGCCGCAGCAGCTGGGCTTCAAGGCCTATAACCTGGGGCGCATGGCGGGCATGGGCTTGCCCGTGCCGCCGGCCTTTGTGCTGAGTACCGACTTCTGTCGCGATCCCCAGCTGCGCCAGCGGGCCGGGGATCCCGCACTCTGGCGCCCGGCCCTGCGCGCCCTGGAGGCCGCCAGCGGCCTGCGTTTTGGCGGTCCCTGCGCGCCGCTGCTGCTGTCGGTGCGTTCGGGTGCGGCCGTGTCCATGCCGGGCATGATGGAAACCCTGCTCAATGTGGGTCTCAACGAACAGACCGTGCAGGGCCTGATCCGCCTCACGGGCAACCCGCGCCTGGCCTGGGATGCATATCGCCGCCTGATCGCCAGCTATGGCGAGTTGGTCGCCGGCCTGCCGGCCGCGCTATTCGAGGACCTGCTGCAGGAGCTGCTGGCCGAGCAGGTCGAGCCCTGCCAGGAGCGGGAGCTGGACTTTCGCGGCCTGCGCAGCCTGTGCCGGCGCTATCAGGCTGCCTATGCGCGAGAGGTCGGCGAGCCCTTCCCTCAGCAGCCCGAGCAGCAATTGGCGCGTGCCATCGAGGTGGTGCTGCGTTCCTGGGACTCGGCGCGTGCCCGCCACTATCGTCAGGCGCATGGCATTGACGAGGGTGGCGGCACGGCGGTGACGGTGCAGTCCATGGTCTTCGGCAATGCCGGTCCCAGCTCGGGGGCGGGGGTGGGCTTCACCCGCAACCCGGCCACGGGCGAACCCGGAATGTGGCTGGACTTCCTGTTCAATGCCCAGGGCGAGGATGTGGTGTCTGGCCGGCGCAGTGCCCATGGCGACGCGGTCCTGCAGCAGGTGCTGCCCGCGATCTGGACGCAGCTGCAGGCCAGCAGCGCGGCCCTGGAGCGCGAGTTTGGCGATATGCAGGACTTCGAGTTCACGGTCCAACAAGGCCGGCTCTATCTTTTGCAGACCCGCAGCGGCAAGCGCAGCGCGACGGCCGCGGTGCGCATCGCGCTGGATCTCTTGCGCGAGGGGCTGATCGACGCGCCCACCGCCCTGGCGCGCTGCGCAGGCATCGAGGCGGCCCAGCTGCGCAGCCCCTATCTGCGAGCCCTGCCGGGTCAGCCCCTCCAGATCCTCGGTCGTGCGGCCTCGGCCAGCCCCGGTGTGGCGGTGGGTGAGATTGCCCTGGACGCGGAGCGCGCGTGGGCACGCTGCGCGGCCGGCGCGCCCGTGGTCTTGCTACGCCGTGATGCCGATACCGGCGATGTGGCGGCGCTGGAGCATGCCCAGGGCCTGCTCACCATGCAGGGCGCGCGCACCTCGCACGCGGCCGTGGTCGCGCGGCAGATGGGCAAGGTCTGCCTGGTCGGCTGTGCGGGGCTGCAGATTGACGAGTCGGCCCGGCTGGTGCGCTTTGCCGACGCTTCGCCAGCCACGCCGCCGCTGCGCGAGGGGGATCTGATCACCCTCGATGGGCACGAGGGTGTGGTCTATGCCGGCGCGCTGGATCTGGACTGGCGCTGCCCGGATGACTTGCTGCAGGCGCTCCGGGCGCTGCGTCAGGCCCAGCCGCCGTCCGCGGGCTGAGCGCTGCCCGTCGGGCGCAGCAGGCAGGCTGCCTGCTGGGCCGCCACGCGGCCCTCATCGGTGGGCACGACCCAGATCTCCGCCGTGCTGTCGGCGGCATGAATGGGTCTGGCCCTCTGCGCCTCGCCAGCGAGCGCATTGGCGTCCTCATCCAGGCGCAGGCCCAAGGGAGCCAGGCTCTCGCAGAGCTCGGCGCGCAGCGGCGCGTCATGCTCGCCAATGCCGCCGGTGAAGGCCAGCACATCCAGGCCGCCCAGCAGGCCCGTCAGGGCCCAGGCCTCGCGCCGCAGGCGGTAGCCAAAGAGGGCGATGGCCTCGCGTGCGGCCTCGCTGTCGCTGGCGCGCAGCTGCCGCAGGTCCGCGCTCAGGCCGGAGACACCCTGCAGACCCGAGCGGCGGTAGAGCAGATCCTCCAGCGCCTGCCCGTCCCAGCCCTGGCGCAGCAGATGCAGCAGCACGCCGGCATCCAGGCTGCCGCAGCGGCTGCCCATCATCAGCCCGTCCAGGGCCGAGAAGCCCATGCTGCTGGCCAGGGAGCGTCCGTCCCGCGTGGCACACAGGCTGGCCCCATTGCCCAGATGCGCTAGCAGGGCCCGGCTGCCGGGCTGCCGGCTGCGCGGGGACAGGCGCGCCAGGCACTGGCTCAGGTAGTCGTAGGACAGGCCGTGGAAGCCGTAGCGCCGCACGCCGGCCAGGGCCTCGATGCGGGGCAGGGCGAAGCGGGTTTCCAGCGCGGGCAGATCGGCATGGAAGGCGGTGTCAAAGCAGGCGATCTGCGGAAGCTCTGGCCACTGCCGGGAGAACGCCTGCAGGCCCTCCAGATTGTGGGCCTGGTGCAGCGGCGCCAGCGCTTCGTAGGCGCGCAGATGCTCCAGCACCTGGGCATCCACCCGCACGGCGCTGCGGTAGCGATCGCCACCATGCACCACGCGGTGGGCCATGGCCAGCAGCCTGTGGCTGCCCCCCAGATCGCCCAGCAGCGATTTCAGCAGGGCTTGCAACTCGGCCAGCGCCGTCGGCATGGCCTGACCCTTGGCTGGGCTGGGCAGAAGCTGCGCGGGCCGATGGCTGCAGAGCAGGCGCAAGCGCTCGCCGTCCCGCAGGCCCTCGAAGCAGCCGCTGATCAGGGGGGCCAGGGCTTGCCAGCCCTGGGGGCCGGCGCTCAGCGGGTAGAGCCCGAATTTCAGCGTGGAGGAGCCGGCATTCACCGCCAGCACCAGGGGCGGTTCGGTGACACGCTGCGCGGGCATGGCTCAGGCCCGGCTGCCGGGGGCGGCGCGGCGTGCGGCCAAGGCCGCCAGGGCGGCCGAGGCCATGCGCGAGTCGGCGCCATCGGCACGGCTGGTCAGGGCCACCGGCACGGTGGCGCCCAGCACCACGCCGCAGGTGGAGGCGCCGGCCATGTACTCCAGCAGCTTGGCCAGCATATTGCCGGACTCCAGATCGGGCACGATGAGTGCGTCGGCGTCGCCGGCCACCTCGGAATCGATGCCCTTGATGCGGGCGGCCTCGGGCGAGACCGCATTGTCAAAGGCCAGCGGTCCGTCCAGCAGACCGCCGCGGATTTGGCCGCGCTGGGCCATCTTGCACAGGGCGGCGGCATCCAGGGTGGAGCGGATCTTCTCGGTCACGGTTTCCAGCGCCGAGAGCAGGGCCACCTTGGGGCGCTCTATGCCCAGGGCCTGGGCCAGCTCGATGGTGTTGCGCACGATATCGGCCTTGTCCTGCAGGCTGGGCTCGATATTGATGGCCGCATCGCTGAGCAGCAGGGGCTTGGGATAGCTGGGCACGTCAAAGCGGAACACATGGCTGAGGCGGCGCTCGGTGCGCAGGGCCGGATGGGCGATGACGGCGTGCATGAGCTCATCCGTGTGCAGACTGCCCTTCATCAGCAGGCCCACCTCGCCCGCGGCCGCCAGCTCGGCGCCACGCGCGGCGGCGGCATGGCTGTGGGCCTGGGCATCGATCTGCAGGCCGCCCAGGTCCAGGCTCTCTTGCTCTGCCAGGGCGCGCAGGCGGCGCTCCGGACCCACCAGCAGGGGCTCGATCAGGCCGCGCTGCGCCGCCAGCAGGGCGCCGCGCAGCGAGGGGGCATCGCAGGGGTGGATCACGGCGCAGCGCAGGGCCGGGCCGCTGGGCAGGCGGGCCAGCCAGGCGTCCAGCCGGGCCTGGGGATCGAAGAGATGCATGGCCGGCAGGCGTGGCCGGGGCCGGCGTATGCGGTGCCGTGGCGCCAGCACCGTGGCCAGGCCGCTGATGACCTCCTCGCCGCGCTGGTTGCTGGCCTGGCAGCTCAGGCGCACCAGACCGCGCTCGTCCTGCTTCTCGACCACGGTGAGCAGGATGCTCAGGGTGTCGCCGATGTGCACGGGGCGTGCGAATTTGAGGGTCTGTTCCAGATAGATGGTGCCGGCACCGGGGAAGTCGTTGCCCAGCACCGAGGAGATCAGGGCCGCGCCCCACATGCCATGGGCGATCACGCCGTGAAAGCGGGTGGCCTGGGCGTACTCGGCGTCCAGATGGGCCGGGTTGTGGTCGCCCGAGACCAGGGCGAAGGCCTGGATGTCCTCGGGTTGCAGCGTGCGCACCAAGCGGGCACTCTGGCCGGGTTGCAGTTCGTCGTAGGTGAGGTTCTGGGTCCAGTCCTCATTGAGGCGCTCTGGTGCATTCATGGTCTGGGCTCGGCGGGGTGGATTTCAGTGGGTGGCGTGCTCGCCGGCATCGACGAACAGGGTCTGGCCGCTCATGCCCGAGGCCGCCGGGCTGGCCAGAAAGCTGGCCAGGGCGCCGATTTCCTCCAGGCTGACCAGACGCCCCAGGGGCGAGCGCTGGCGTGCGCGATCCATCAGCTCGTCGAAGGCCTCGATGCCCGAGGCGGCGCGGGTGGGGATCGGCCCCGGCGAGATGGCGTGCACCCGGATATTGCGTGGCCCCAGCTCCAGGGCCAGGTAGCGCACCAGGCTCTCCAGCGCGGCCTTGACCGGGCCCATGAGGCCGTAGTGCGGTACCGCCTGATGGGCACCCAGATAGCTCATGGTGATCAGGCTGCCGCCCTGCGGCATATGCGGCTCGCAGGCGCGGGCCAGGCGGGCAAAGGAGTGGCAGGAAATGGACATGGCTCGCGCAAAGCCGGCGGCGCTGCTGTCGCTCACCCGCCCGTGCAGCTCGGCCAGCGGTGCCCAGGCGATGGAGTGCAGCACAAAGTCCAGCCCGCCCAGCTCGCGCACGGCGGCGTCCACCAAGTCCTCGATGGCACCCTCATGCTCCACATTGCAGCAGTGCAGGGGCGAGGCGAGGCCCTGGGCCAGCGGAGTCACGGCCGCATAGGCCTTCTCGTTGAGACAGGAGAGCACCAGCCGGGCTCCGGCCGCCCGCATGGCTTGGGCGCAGCCGTAGGCAATGCTGTGTTCGTCCGCCAGGCCCAGAATCAGTCCGCGACTTCCTGGGAGCAGGCCGGAGACAGGGGTGGCCAGCCCGCGCGTTCTTGTATCCATGGGACTAGCTTGGGCGGGCCCCATGTCGGGCCTGTGACGGCCGGGCCGTCTCGCGGCACGGCCTTGCGGCAGATCAAGTGCGCGGCATCAGCCCCAGAAAGGCGCAGAGTTCTTCCAGGTAATCGTCGAAGTCCGAGAGCGCGTGATCGCTGCCTTCCAGCAGCTTGAGGCGCGGGCAGTCGGCGTAGCGCGCGTGCATCTCGCGCCAGTCCAGCACCTCGTCACCCTTGGCGATCACGGGCAGGTAGCGCTCGGGCCGCGTGATGGCGGCGGGCTTGAGTGTGCGCAGCTCGTCCACGAACTCGGCGCGGAAGAAGAAGCGCTGCTCGGGATCCTCGGGGCTTTGCCAGCAGCTCTGCTCACCCAGGTAGGCGGCCAGATCGCGGGCCGGGTCGACCGCGGGATTGAGCAGCACGGCCGGGCAGCCCAGGCGCTCGGCCAGCACGGTGGCGTAGAAGCCGCCCAGTGAACTGCCCATCAACACCATGCGCTCGCGCGGCCAGCTCTGCACCAGGGACAAGGCCAGGTCGACGGCCGCGGCCGGCGAGGGGGGCAGCTGCGGGCAGGCAAAGACCAGATCGGGGCGCTGCTGGGCCACCCAGGCCGCCATGCGCTGGGCCTTGGCCGAGCGCGGCGAGGAGCGGAAACCGTGCAGATAAAGCAGATGCGTGGTGCGGGCAGACATGGTCGCGAAGTCTACCCAGGGCCGATCCGGCGGCTGGTTTGTGGATTTGTGCGCAGAGCGCCCAGCCTGGTGTGACAGGAGGCGGAATTCGAGGCCCAAGCTGCGTGGCAACGCATTGACGCCCGCGGCGCGAACGGTAACAGTTGCGCCTTTTTTGACAATTCCGTGATGTGCCGCCATGGCCAAAAGCGATGGGCCGGCCGCAAGACGAAGAGAAGAGCGCCTGATGATGAAGCCCATGGACAAATCCGGTCTGACCCTGGTGGCGACGGCCGCCCTGATTCTGCTTAGCGGCTGCGCCAGCACCACCGCCGACAACAAGGCCGCCACTGCAGCGCCTGCAGCGACTGGGGGCGCAAAGCCCGCCGCCGCGCCGGCTCCCGCCGCGACGAATGCGGGTGCTGCTGCGGTGGCGCCTCAGGCGGCCCCCCAGGCTGCACGTCCGCCCGCCGATCCCACGGCCCCCAAGCCCTTTGCCGAGATCATCAAGGACGCCAAGCAGCAAAACGGTCTCTTCCCCATCTGGCGCAAGGACGAGAAGGTCTGGCTGGAGATCCCCAAGGCCATGCTGGGCAAGCCCTTCCTGTTCACGGCTAATACCGCGAACGCCGTGGGTGAGCGCGGCCTGTATGCCAGCGAGATGATGATGGACATGATGGCGGAGTTCCGCCTGGTGGGCCGTCAGGTGCAGCTGGTAGCCCTGAACACCAAGTTCCGCGCCGTGGCCGAGCAGGGCAGCAAGGCCGCCATCGAGCAGGCCTTCTCGCCCAGCCTGCTGGCTTCGGCCCCCGTGGCCAGCGCCGAGCATCCGGAGCGCAAGTCGGTGCTGGTGGATGCCTCGGCCCTGCTGTTCAACGACATCCCGGGCTATTCCACCCGTCTGGAGATGGCCTACCGTCTGCCCTTCGCACTGGACAAGGCCAACTCCTCCTTCGCCGCGGCCCGCGCCGACGAGGGCCTGAGCACCCTGACGGCCCGTGCCCACTTCGCCACGCCGCGCATTCCGGCCCCGCCCCTGACGCCGCCGCCGGTGCCCGTGCCCACGCCGCCGCAGTCCACGCCCGATCCGCGCAGCCTCTTCGTGGACTTTGTCTACAACTTCCTGGCCCTGCCCGAGCAGCCCATGGCGCCGCGCCACGCCGATCCGCGCCTGGGCCACTTCATGGAGAGCTTCACCGATCTGGGCGGTGATCTGAAGGCCAACCCGCGCGTGCACTATGTGCAGCGCTGGCGCCTGGAGAAGAAGGATCCGGCCGCAGCCCTGTCCGAGCCGGTCAAGCCCATCACCTTCTGGATGGACAAGAACATCCCGGTGAAGTACCGCGCCGCGGTGGAGGCCGGCATCCTGCAGTGGAACCTGGCTTTCGAGAAGATCGGCTTCAAGAACGCCGTGGTGGCCAAGCAGCAGCCTGACGATGCCAATTGGGACAATATGGACGCCGGCCACGCCTCCATCCGCTGGTTCGTGGGCGCCGATGTGGGCTTTGCCCGCGGCCCCAGCCACACCGACCCGCGCACCGGCGAGATCCTGGATGCCGACATCATGATGAGCGATGTGTTCGCGCGCGGTTCGCGCCGCTTCATCGCCGAGGATCTGGGCATGAGCAGCGAGCAGCGCCTGGCCCAGCTCAGCCAGGGCTGGCAGAACGGCGCCAGCAGCGCGGCCTTCTGCAACTACGCCCTCGGCGCCGCCTCCGAGATGCATTTCGCCCTGGACCTGCTGGAAGCGCGCGGCGACATCGCGCCCGACAGCCCCGAGGCCGAGGCCTTCGTCAACTCCGTGATCCGCGACACCATCGCGCACGAGGTGGGTCACACCATCGGCCTGAAGCACAACTTCAAGGCCTCCACCACCGTGACCCAGGCCCAGCTCAAGGACCGGGCCTGGACCGAGGTGAACAGCACCTCCAACTCGGTGATGGACTACAACGCCTACAACCTGCCGCTCAAGGGTGAGGCCAAGACCACCATCAATCCCACCACCCTGGGAGCCTATGACTACTGGGCCGTCGAGTACGCCTACAAGCCCATCGCGCCCGAGCAGGAGAAGGCCGAGCTGGCCCGCATTGCCGCACGCAGCACCGAGCCCAAGCTGGCCTATGCCGACGACGCCGATGCGGGCGGCTTCGGTCCCTACGATGGCTTCGATCCCCTGGCCAACCGCTTTGACCTGGGCGACGACCCGCTGGCCTACTACAAGAAGCGCCTGAAGCTCTCGCAGGAGCTGTGGGAGCGCGTGCAGGCTCGCAAGCCCCAGCTGGGTGACGATCCGCTGCGCCAGCGCCGCCAGATCCTGGCGGGCTTCCGCCAGCTCAATGGCGCGGCCGAGCTGGCCGGCAAGTACGTGGGCGGCATGCATGCGCTGCGCGATCTGCCCGGCACCACGGGCCGTCCCAGCTTCCGTCCGGTGGAGCCGGCCAAGCAGCGCGAGGCGCTGCAGTTCATCACCACCGGCCTGATGAGCGCCGACAGCTTCCGCTTCAAGCCCGAGCTGCTGTCCTCCCTGACCCTGGACTACAACGAGTGGGACCGCGGCACGCCGCTGAACATTCCGGCCGTGGTCTGGGGCCTGCAGCGCGTGGCCCTGGATCGACTGCTGAGCGCCGGCACCGCCTCGCGCCTGCTGGACCTGAATGCCTATGTGAAGCCCGAGCAGCGCAAGGGCATGATCTCGCTCAACGAGGTCTATGCCACCCTGCAGGGCGCGATCTGGAGCGAGCTCAAGAGTGGCAGCGAAATCGACCGCCTGCGCCGCACCCTGCAGCGTGAGCATGTCAAGCGCCTGCAGACCCTGCTGACCAAGGGCTCGCCGGCCCTGCCGGCCGATGCCCTGAGCCTGCTGCGCTACAACGCCACCCAGCTGCAGGGCGAGCTGCGCGCGGCCGTGGCCAAGGGCGGCCAGTCGGTGGAGACGCGTGCGCATCTGGCCGAAAGCCTGAGCGCGCTGAGCGAGGCCCTGCGCGCCACCATGAGCCGCGGCTGAGGCTCGCTGCGCGAGCGGCGCTGCGCAGGCCGGTGTGCTTCAGGCACGCCGGCCTTTTTCTTGTCTTCAGCGCTCGCTGGCCACGATGGCCCACATGGCCATGAACATGGCCGCGATCAGCGGGCCGATCACAAAGCCATTGAGGCCGAACACACTCATGCCGCCCAGGGTGGAGATCAGCACCACATAGTCCGGCATCTTGGTGTCCTTGCCCACCAGCAGGGGGCGCAGCAGGTTGTCCACCAGGCCGATGACCAGCACGCCGTAGGCGATCAGGGCCAGGCCCGAGGCGACTTCGCCCGTGGCCAGGAAGTACAGGGCCACCGGGGCCCAGACCAGGCCGGCGCCCACGGCCGGCAGCAGGGACAAAAAGGCCATCAGCACCGCCCACAGCACGGGTGCGTGCACGTCCAGGAACCAGAAGGCCAGGCCGCCCAGGGCGCCCTGTACCGCGGCGACGGCGATATTGCCCTTGACGGTTGCGCGGATCACGGTGGCGAACTTCTCGCCCAGCGCGCCCTTGTGGCGGTCATTCAGGGGCAGGGCGCGGCGCAGCAGGGCCAGCAGGGCCTCGCCATCGCGCAGCAGGAAGAACATCAGATAAAGGCTGATGACGAAGCTGACCAGGAAGTCGAAGGTGTCCTGGCCAAAGCCCAGGGCCTTGGAGGCCAGGAACTGGCTGCCCTGATTCAGGGCGGCCACCAGCTTTTGCTGCAGCACCGAGAGATTGCCCACGCCCAGGCGGTCCAGCAGCTGGGTCAGCCAGGCGGGCAGGGCGTCATAGAGCTGCTGCAGATGGGTGCTGAAACTGAAGTCGCCGGATTTGCTGCGCGCATACAGGGCCCCCGCTTCCTGGGCCAGGGACAGGCCCACGAGGATCAGGGGCAGGATGACCAGCAGCAGGATGATGAGCACCGAGATCAGGGCGCTCAGGGTCGGGCTCTGCCCGCCCAGGCGCCTGTGCAGTGCCTGGTTCATGGGCGCGAAGACCAGGGCCATGGCCGTGCCCCAGAGCAGGGCGCCGAACAGCGGCAGCAGGATCCAGGCAAAGGCCAGGCTGACGGCGACGAGGATCAGCACGAAACAGCGATCGCGCAGGGCGGGGTGGCTGTCCGGCTCATGGGTGTTCGATCCCGGAAATGGCGCTGGCGGGCTGGCCGAGACCAGGGGCTGGGCGCGAGGGGGGCGGTGCTTGCGGGGCGGCTGTGACATGGTGGCCGCATGGTAGCGGCAAGTGCGGCCCGGGCCACGAGCCGCAGCCGCGGCAAGGGCTCAGCCGCGCGGCAGCGTGGCGCGACGCTGACGGCGCGACCAGGCCATGGCCGCCAGGGCGGCCAGACCCAGGCCCAGGCTGGCGGGCTCGGACACCGGGTTGCTGCCGGCCTCGATGCGGTAGTAACCTTTGGCGGTGATCACTTCGTCAAACAGTGCAAAGCGAGCCAGTGCGGCGTTGTCGCCGCCATCGCTCAGGCGAAAGCCCGGGTAGCCCCCCAGGCTGCCGCTCAGGCCCATGAGGCTGCCCTGGCGGAACACCGCATTCAGGGTGCGGCTGGGGTTGATCTCGATCTCGTAGTCCAGGATGCTGAAGCTGTACTGCTCCACACGGATGAGCTGCTCATCCAGGCTCTTGTCCACCCGGCTCAGGTCCAGCTCGAAACGGCCGCTCAGGCTTTTGCCCAGATAGCTGGCGGTGTCCACATGGTCAAAGGGCGAGCGGGCCTCGTCGATCTGGCCGCTCAGCGTGAACAGCGAGGCCTGGGCCTGAAGGGCCGCCAGCATCAGGGCGGCAGCGGTGCCGAAGCGGCGCAGGGCGAGGGATAGGGTGGGCATGCGGTTTCTCCGAAGTAGGTGGCGTGGTGTGAGGCGGCGCCGGGGGCATCCGCTGGCCACTTGCTGCGGCCATGCCGCAAGCCTAGGGAGTGAGCGTTGACGCAGCGTTGAATGCCGCCGTGCGTCGAGCGTCCGTCGTGTCGGCGGCCAGCTTGGCCGCGTCGCGGCCATCGGCCAGGGTGGCCAGGCCGCTGAGGCGGCGCAGGCGCAGGGCCAGGCCGCGTCGGTGCAAGGGGCCGGCCGCCTGCCAGGCCAGGCGGCTGTGCTGGGTGCGCAGCAGCAGCAGCTCGGCCTGCATGCGGCGCGCTTGGCGCAGGCTGCGTGCCAGATCGCGGCGCACGACGGCCGCCTCATGGCCCAGGCCCGCCCCCGCCAGGGCACGCAGACGCCAGAGCTCGGGCAGCAGATAGTCTTCCTGGCGCTGATGGGCCTTGGGCAGGGCCTGCTCAAGGCTGTCCAGGGCCTCGGCATGCCAGCCCAGGGCCAGCTGGGCGTCGGCCAGCATGGACAAAAAGGTGGCCTCGGTGCTGGGCATGGCGACCGCCGCCATGGCAGCGGCCTGGCGTATCGGGGCCAGGCCTGCGGCATCACCTTGCACCGCCTGGGCCCAGCCACTCACCAGACCGGCCACGGCCTGCCACAGCACCATATCGTGGGCCAGGGCCAGGCGCCGCAGCTCCTCGGCGCGGCGCAGGGCCAGCACGGGCTGGCGCAGGCGCTGGTGCATCACGCCCACGGTGGCCAGCGCATAGGCCTCGGTATGGGCGTGGCGCAGCGCGCGCGCCGCCACCAGGGTCTGCTCGGCCTGTTGCAGCGCGGCTTCCGCCCGGCCCTGCAGGGCCAGCACCCAGCAGCTCAGGCCGCCGGCCGTGATGCCGCCGTGTTCGCCGAAACGGCCCAGCAGGGCGCTGGCATTGAGGCCGCGCGAGTCCTGGCTCGCGCGCTCCAGCCAGCGCCCAGCCTCGCTCAGTCGACCCAGGAAAAGCAGGTTGTTGCCCATGGCGTAGGCGGCCTGCACCGCGGCCGCGGCATCGCCTTGGGCGCGAGCCTCCTGCACCAGGCCCTGGGCCTGTCGCAGGGCCAGGGGGCGCTCGGCGTCCGGCTCGGCAGGCTCGGTGTCGCTGCGACTGCCCAGCCACAGACCCCACAGGGCCTGGAAGCGTGCCGCCGGCTGCGCCGCGGCGCCCGCCAGGGCGCGCTCGAAGCACTGGCGCGCGCTGGGCGAGCCATAGCCCTCAGTGGCCATCAGGGCGAAGCCCAGGCCTAGCTCCAGGGCCGGCGCCATGTCCTCTGAAGCCGGTGCGCCCGGCAGGGCCAGGGCTTTGAGACCCTGGCGGAAGTGGTGGCAGGCCTCGACATGGGCCGACAGCGCCGCGGCGTGGCGTCCGGCCAGCAGCCAGTAATGCGCGGCCCGCGCATCCTCGGCCGCCATCAGCTGCGCGGCCAGCAGCTCGGGCGCCTCGGCACCCAGGCTGGCGAAGGGGCCGCGCAGACCTTCGGCCAGGCGCTGATGCAGGGCACGGCGTGGGCTGGGGGCCAGAGATTGGTAGGCCGCGTCGCGCAGCAGGGCGTGGCGGAAGCGCCAGCCCCCGCCATCGGCCTGCAGCAGGCCGGCATCCAGCAACTCCTGCAGCAGGGCACTTTGAGTCGGGGCCGGCTCGCCGGGGTGCAGCCATTGCAGCAGGGCGGGTTCGAAGTGGGTGCCAATCACCGCCGCGGCCTGGGCCAGCTGGCGAGCGGCCGGTCCCACGCGCTCCAGCCGCGCTGCGAGCAGATCCCAGAGCCGGGCCGGCATGGGCTCCTCGGGCGCCTGTTGCAGGGCGCGGGCCAATTCCTCGGCATAAAGCGGCACGCCCTCGGCGCGGCGCAGCACGGCCTCGGCCTGGGCCGGATCGCGCAATTCCAGATGCGCGATCAGGCGCTGCATCTGCGAGGCTGGCAGGGGCTCCAGCAGCAAGGCCGGCAGTTCGGGCAGGGCGCTGGGGGCGGGCTCGCGCGAACTCAGCACCATCAGGCGTGGCGCCGCGGGCAGGCGGCGCAGCCTGGCCAGCAGACCGAGCGAGGAGGGGTCGGCCCAGTGCAGGTCCTCCACCAGCAGCAGGGCCGGTCCCCCGGGCTGGCCCAGCCCCAGGGCTGCCAGCAGCAGGCTTTCGTCCGCATGGCGGTCGGGCTCGGCATGACCCGATGGCGTGCCGTCGCTGCCTTGCAGCAAACGCTCCAGGCGCGGCTGCTGATCCTGCAAGGCCGGCGCCACGCCCGCCAGCAGGCGGCGCTGGCTGCTCGGGCCATCTTCGCCATGCGCCAGCTGCAGGGCGCTCAGACGCTGCTGCAGGCTGGTGATGAAGGGGTGATAGGGACTGTGCTGGAACTCGGGCAGGCAGCTCAGCAGCAGGTGTTGGGCCGCCGTGGCCTCGCTGTGTTCCAGCAGGGCTTGCAGCAAACGGGTCTTGCCCAGGCCAGGCTCGGCCTGCACCAGCAGGGCCTGGGGGCCGAGCTCGGGTTGGCGCCAGGCCTGCATCAGCACGCTCAGCTCGCGCTGGCGACCGATCAGGGGCGTACGGCGGGGCAGGCTCATCAGGCCTTCGCTGCCCAGCAGGCGTGCGCCGCCCTCGGCCAGCGCGGCGAGGCGAAAGCCGGCCGGCGCCTGGCTGCCCAGGGCGCTGCCCAGTCGAATCTCGCCGGGCTCGGCCAGCAGGGCCAGGCGACGAGCCTGTCGGCTCAGGGTGCCGGCGCTGTCGGGTGAGCCCTGGCGAGGGTCGGCATAGACCCAGCCGGCCTCCAGCCCCAGACGTGGGCAGAGCAGGGCGGGGTGCTGCGGTCTGCCGCACAGATGGGCCTGCAGGGCCAGGGCGGCCGCCAGGGCACGCCGCGGGGCCTGCTCCAGGGCGCGGGGATGGCCGAAGAAGGCCAGCAGTTCGCCGCCCTCGGCCCGCAGCACAAAGCCACCATGGGCCTGCAGCATCTCGCGCAAGCGGGTCTGCAGGGCGGGCAGCTGCTGGCTCAGGGCTTCCGCCTCCACGCCCGGCGCGGGCTCCAGCTCGCAGGCCAGGGCCACGATGCGACGGCGCTCCGAGGGATGGTTGAGCGAGGCGCTCGGGCTCCCGCCCACCGGGGCCCGGCGCAGCTGCTCCGCCAGGCTCAGGGTCTCGGCCTCGGGCGGCAGGCCCAGCTGCTCCTGCAGGCGCTGGCGGAACTGCTCGAACAGGGCCAGGGCAGCGGGGCGCTCGCGCTCGGCCTGCAGACGCATGCAGTCGCGCAGCAAGGCCTCATTCCAGGGGTCGAGCAGCAGGCCGCGGCGGGCGGCGCCCAGCGCCTGGCTGTGGCGCCCGGCCAGCTCCCAGCCCTGACTCAGGCGGCGCGCCAGCCGGCCGGCCGTCAGAGCCAGGGCCTCGCGCCGGGGGCTCAGCCAGTCCTGCAGGCCGTGCAGTCCATCGAGTTCCAGCCCGTCCAGCAGCGGGCCGCGGTAGAGGTCGAGCTGGGCCTCCAGGGCCTTCAGGGTCTCGGCACTGGGGGGCTGGTCGGTGGAAAACGCGGGAGGCTCGGTGCTGAGTTCCTGGCAGTCCAGTCGCCAGCCCAGCTCGGGGTTCAGGGCGATCTGCTTCTTGTCGCTGAGCAGCACCTCCATGCCGGAGGCGGGCTGCTGCAGCAGCAGGCGGCGCAGGTCGAAGAGGGCGCGGCGCAGATTGGCGCGGGCCTGCTCGCCCTGGGAC
The DNA here is from genome assembly GCF_004362405.1 of Roseateles asaccharophilus. GTDB lineage: Bacteria > Pseudomonadota > Gammaproteobacteria > Burkholderiales > Burkholderiaceae_C > Kinneretia > Kinneretia asaccharophila. The sequence continues at coordinate 234,635 of NZ_SNXE01000007.1, read as the reverse complement.
TGGGGCCAGAGCAGCTCGGCCAGACGCTCACGCGGCAGCGGACGGGCCTCCAGGGCCAGCAGGGCCAGCAGCAGGCGGGTCTTGTCGTAGGGGAACTCGACACCTGCGCCATCGCCCATCAAGAGCTCGCAGCCCCCCAGCAGACACAGCCTGGGCGGCGGGGGGAGGGCAGGAGAGGCGAGGGCGCTGCGCGCGAGCGGGACATCCATGGCGAGTCCGGCAGTATCTCCGCAGCCAGGCTGCGACCGCCGGTCTGATGCCCCCGAACCGGGGGGACTCGCTTTCAGCGAATCTTCATCATGACTGGCGTAGCGCGTGGACCGGCCAAGCCTCAGCGGCGACCCTCAGGTCTGGGCGGCCAAACCTTCAAGCAGCTTTTCATGAATGCCGCCAAAGCCTCCATTGCTCATGCACAGCAGATGGTCGCCGGGACGGGCCACCTTGAGCACGGCGGCCACCAGGGCCTCCACGTCCTCGCAGACCTGGGCCTGGGCGCCCATGGGGGCCAGGGCTTCCTTGGCGTCCCAGGCCAGGCCGGCCTGGTTGCAAAAAGCGAGGTCCGCCTCCTCCAGGGCCCAGGGCAGCTGGGCCTTCATGGTGCCCAGCTTCATGGTGTTGGAGCGGGGCTCGAAGAGGGCCAGGATGCGCTCGGACGGCGCGATCTTGCGGCGCAGGCCGTTGACCGTGGTGTGGATGGCCGTGGGGTGGTGGGCAAAGTCGTCATAGACCTTGATGCCGCCGACCTCGCCGCGCAGCTCCAGGCGGCGGCGCACATTGCGGAAATCGGCCAGGGCGGCGGCGCTCTGCTCGGGTGTCACGCCCAGATGCTCGGCCGCGGCGATGGCGGCCAGGGCATTGAGCTGGTTGTGCTCGCCCAGCAGGCTCCATTCCACGCGGGCCACCTTCATGGCGCCGCGCAGCACATCAAAGGCCTGCGGCTCGCCGCGGGCGCGCAGGGCGCCGGGCTCTTCCTTGCGCACGCCGAAGCGCTGCACCTCGCTCCAGCAGCCGCGGTCCAGCACGCGCTGCAGCGCCTCCTCGCGGGCGTTGACGACCAGACGGCCCGAGGGCGGCACGGTGCGCACCAGGTGGTGGAACTGGGTCTCGATGGCGGCCAGGTCCGGGAAGATGTCGGCGTGGTCGTGCTCGAGATTGTTCAGGATGGCGGTGCGCGGCCGGTAGTGCACGAACTTGCTGCGCTTGTCGAAGAAGGCGGTGTCGTACTCATCGGCTTCAATCACGAAGGCCTTGCCTTCGCCGAGGCGCGCCGAGACGCCGAAGTTCTGCGGCACGCCGCCCACCAGAAAGCCGGGCTTGAGGCCGGCATGTTCCAGGATCCAGGCCAGCATGGAGGTGGTGGTGGTCTTGCCATGGGTGCCGGCCACGGCCAGCACATGGCGGCCCTGCAGCACCTGCTCGGCCAGGAACTGCGGGCCGCTGGTGTAGGGGGCACCCGCGTCCAGGATGGCTTCCATCAGGGGGAAGCGCCCTTCGCTGGAGCGTGTGACCACATTGCCGATCACGAAGAGATCGGGCTGGAGCGCCATCTGCTCGGCGCCAAAGCCCTGGATCAGCTCAATGCCCAGCTGCTCCAGCTGGGTGGACATGGGCGGGTAGACATTGGCGTCGCAGCCGGTGACCTTGTGGCCGGCCTCGCGGGCCAGGGCCGCCAGGCCGCCCATGAAGGTGCCGCAGATGCCGAGGATGTGAATGTGCATGGTCAGAACCAATCGGGAATATGAGCCTGGGCCGCGTCGAGCGAGTCCAGCAGCAGGCAATGCGGCGCGATCTCGGGATCGGGCGCCTTGAGGTCGGGCACCAGCACCACGCCGGCCCCGGCCGTGAGCGCGCCGCGCGCGCCATAGCTGGAGTCCTCGAACACCAGGGCCTTAGCAGGATGGATGCCAAGGCTGGCCGCGGCCAGCTCGAAGAGATCGGGATGGGGCTTGCCGCGGGCCACCTGATCGCCGCCGTGGATGGGGCCGAAGAAGTCGATCAGACCCGTCAGGCTCAGGCGCTCCAGCACCTTGGCATGACGGGTGGACGAGGCCACGGCCAGGGGCACGCCGCGCGCGCGCAGGGCCTGCAGCAGGGCCAGGGCGCCGGGCTTGAGCGGGAAGCCGGCGGTGCCGGGGCCGAAACGCTGCGTCAATTCCACATCCACCTGGGCGTACATGGCCAGGGCGGCGGCCTCCGAGCCCAGGCGCTCGCTGAGCACGGCCAGGCTGTCGGGGCGGTTGCGGCCCACGGTGAGCAGATAGTCCTCGCGGCGCAGCTGCGGGGCCAGGCGCAGCCAGGCCTCCAGGATGGGCCGCTCGGAGTCGAGCAGCAGACCGTCCATATCGAAGATCACCGCCTCGAAGCGGCGGCTCGCCAGCGAGTTCACTTCAGCGAGGTGCGGGCAGCGGCCAGGGTGGCGGCGATATCGGCCTCGCTGTGGGCGGCGCTGACGAAGCCGGCCTCGTAGAGCGCCGGGGCCAGGTAGACGCCAGCGTCCAGCATGGCGTGGAAGAAGCGGTTGAAGCGCTCCTTGTCGGTGCTCATCACGGTCTGGTAGTTCTGCGGCAGCTCGGGCATCAGGAAGAAGCCGAACATGCCGCCCTGGCAATCCGCGCTGAAGGGCACGCCGTTGTCGCGGGCCACGCCCACCAGGCCGTCCACCAGGCGCTGGGTCTTGGCCGAGAGCGCCTCGAAGAAGCCGGGCTTCTGGATCTCGCGCAGGGTGGCCAGGCCGCAGGCCGTGGCCACCGGGTTGCCGGAGAGGGTGCCGGCCTGGTAGACCCCGCCCAGCGGGGCCAGGTGCTTCATGATCTCGTGGCTGGCGCCGAAGGCGGCCAGGGGCATGCCGCCGCCGATCACCTTGCCGAAGACGCTGATGTCGGGCTTGAAGCCCGGGATCAGGCCGGCGTAGTGGCCCTGGGCGCTGGCCAGGCCCACGCGGAAGCCGGTCATCACCTCGTCGAAGATCAGCAGGGCGCCATGCCGGCTGCAGAGCTCGCGCAGCGCCTGCATGAAGGGCAGGCTGGCGCGCACGAAGTTCATATTGCCGGCAATGGGCTCCACGATCACGCAGGCCAGCTCGGCGCCATGCTGGGCGAAGGCCTCTTCCAGCTGGGCGACGTTGTTGTACTCCAGCACCAGGGTGTCCTGGGCCGCGCCGGGCGTGACGCCGGCGCTGGTGGGGTGGCCGAAGGTGGCCAGGCCCGAGCCGGCCTTGACCAGCAGGGCGTCGGTGTGGCCGTGGTAGCAGCCCTCGAACTTGATGAACTTGGGCCGGCCGGTGGCGCCACGGGCCAGTCGGATGGCGCTCATGGTGGCCTCGGTGCCCGAGCTGACCAGGCGCACCTGCTCCATGCTGGGCACCAGCTTGAGGATCTCCTCGGCCAGCTCGATCTCGCGCTCGGTGGGGGCGCCAAAGGAGAAGCCCTCGCGCGCCGCGGCCGTCACGGCCTCCAGCACGGCGGGGTGGCCGTGGCCCAGGATCATGGGGCCCCAGGAGCCGATGTAGTCGATATAGCGCCTGCCCTCGGCGTCGATGATGTAGGCGCCTTCGCCGCGCTTGATGAAGCGGGGCGTGCCGCCCACGGCGCGGAAGGCGCGCACCGGCGAATTCACGCCGCCAGGAATGACGCGCTGGGCGCGTTCGAACAGGTCTTGGTTCTTGCTCATGGGATTGGACTCACAAGGCGCTGCGGCCCGCCGCCGGGCCGCTTGGCTGTATCAGTGCATGCGCCGTGGCGGGCGGTTGCTGGGCTCGGGTTCGGCGAAGTCGGGCGCCTCGGCCTCGCCCGCGATGGGCAGGTCGGCCTCCTGGTCTTCACCCGGTGGCAGGGCCCAGAAGAAGCGGTCCGGGATGACATTGCCCATGCCGGGGCGAAAGCCCGCGTCCAGGCTCTGGTCCAGGAAGGACAGGGCCTCGGCGACGGCCTCGTGCACCTCGGCGCCCACGGACAACAGGGCCGCCAGGGCCGCCGACAGGGTGTCGCCCGCACCCACGAAGCTGACTTCGAAACGCTCGAAACGCTCCCCGGCGATGGGCCCCTGCGCGTTGGCCAGCACGTTGTCCACGAACTGGTTGGGCAGGGTGATGCCGGTCACCAGCACATGCTCGGCCCCATGCTGGGCGGCGGCCACGGCCAGCTCGCGCGGCGAGGCGGGGCGGTCGGCATCCCAGTCGGGCAGCAGGAAGTCGGTCAGGGTCTTGTGGTTGCCCGCCAGCACCAGGGTCTGGGGCAGGACCAGCTCGCGGAAGGCGTCCAGATAGCTTTGCTGCTGTTCCTCGTCCAGCCAGGTGATGGCTGGCAGATAGGCGACCAGGGGAACATCCGGGTAATCGCTGAGGACTTCGGCCACCGCGCTCACGCCCTCGGCCGAGCCCAGAAAGCCGACCTTCCAGGCCGTGATGCTGATGTCTTCCAGAATGGACCGGGCCTGCTCGACCACGGTATCGCTGTCGATCGGATGCTGGTCGAAGATCTCGGCCGTGTCACGCAGCAGGATGCTGGTGACCACGGGCAGGGCGTGGGCGCCCATGGCGGCGATGGTGGCCACATCGCCGGCCAAGCCGGCGGCGCCGCTGGGTTCGCTGGCATTGAAGCTCATCACACAGGCCGGCGCCGGTGCTTCCTGCTCGTCGTGCTGTGCGTCGGGGGGAGAGTCGGCTGTGCTCATGGTCAGGAGGGGGGTGAAAGATCCTGTTACTCAGGACCCGAACAATGTGTGACTAAGCACCGCTTATGCCTCAAACTGCTTGTTGCATCCGCGCCTATTCATCCCCTGAGTGGGGGAGGTGGGCTGGCTACAATCGTTGGTCATTGTAGTGAGCAAGCGAACAAGGCGACCGTGACCGAAGCAAGTACCTGGATGTGCCTGATCTGTGGCTGGATCTACGACGAGGCTGCAGGGGACCCCGAACATGGCATTGCGCCCGGAACAGCCTGGGCCGATGTGGACATGAACTGGACTTGCCCCGAGTGCGGTGCCCGCAAGGAAGACTTTGAGATGGTCCGCATCTGAGGGCCTTGAGCCCCACCCCTGAGGAGAGTTCTTTGGATCTGCAGGCTCCCGATGTTTCCATGATCGAGCCGGCCACCGTGGCCAAGGTTCTGGTCATTGATGACAGCAACACCATCCGCCGCAGTGCCGAGATCTTTCTCAAGCAGGCGGGTCACGAGGTGGTGCTGGCCGAGGATGGCTTTGATGCCCTGGCCAAGCTCAGCGACTACCGGCCCGATCTGGTGTTCTGCGACATCCTGATGCCCAGGCTGGATGGCTATCAAACCTGCGCCATCATCAAGCGCAACCCGAATTTCGCGGCCGTGCCCGTGATCATGCTGTCCTCCAAGGACGGCCTGTTCGACAAGGCGCGCGGCCGCATGGTGGGCTCGCAGGACTACCTGACCAAGCCCTTCACCAAAGACCAGCTTCTGCAAGCGGTGCGTCAGCACCGCCGCGGCGCCTGAATCCCTTTATTCCCCGAACGCCCTTGAAGAGGCCCAGCGAGGAACCCGAATGCCCATACAGAAAATTCTCCTGGTCGACGATTCCAAGACCGAGTTGCACCATCTCAGCGAGATGCTGCTCAAGCGCGGCTATCAGGTGCGCACCGCCGAAAACGGCGAAGAGGCCCTCAAGCGCCTGGACGAGGAAAAGCCCGACCTTATCCTGATGGACGTGGTGATGCCCGGCCAGAATGGTTTTCAGCTCACCCGCACCATCACGCGCGACGAGCGCTTTGCCGATGTGCCGGTGATCATCTGCACCAGCAAGAACCAGGAGACCGACCGGGTCTGGGGCATGCGCCAGGGCGCGCGTGACTATGTGGTCAAGCCGGTCAAGGCCGAAGACCTGCTGGCCAAGATCAAGGCCCTGGGTTGATTCCCCATGAGCAATAAGCAAGCCCTGCGCGAACTGCAACAACGCCTCGCGCAGCGCATGCAGGCGGCGCGAGAGCAGGCTCAGTCCGCCAACTGGCTGGCCGTGGAGGCCGGCGGCGCTGCGCTGCTCTTGCCTTTGCGCCAGTCCAGCGAGATCTTCACCCCGGTGCCCCTGCGCGCCGTCCCCTATGCCCAGCCCTGGTTGCTGGGTGTGGCCAATCTGCGGGGCGGCCTGCACACGGTGGTTGATCTGGCGGCCTTTCTGGGCCTGCGAGAGCCCGCTGCGGCGCGCAGCGACGGTGCGCGCCTGGTGACCTTGAATCCGGATCTGAACGTGAACTGCGCCCTGCTGGTCGACCGACTGCTGGGCCTGCGTTCCGACGATCAGTTGCAAGCGCTGGAGACGCCGGCGCATGACGGTACGCGGCCACGCTTTGCGGGTGGCCAGTGGCGGGATGCCCAGGGGCGGCGCTGGCAGGCGCTGGACCTGGAATCCCTGGCCAAACACGAGCAGTTCCTGCGGATAGTGGCCTGACAAGGCCAGTCCCGGCCCTCCATGCGCGAGGGGTGGGTGGTCAAGACGACAAGAGGGTGAGATGAGCTTCCTGGACAAGATCAAGAACTTGGGCAAAAACGAGGGGGTGGCGGGTGCGCTGGCCGACTCGTCCGCGGCCAATGCCTATGGCCGTGGCTCCGTGCCCGGTGACCAGCCGACCACGCAGTCGGCTTCCATCATCTCGGAAGCCGTGCCCACCGAGATCGCGCCGCAGGAGTTTGCCGAGACGGCCAGCGCCTTCGGGGCCAGCACCATGGCGGCGGGCAGTGAGCGCCCCGAGGTCGATCAGGGCGCGACGCGTCTGCGCCGTCAGCGCCTGCTGACTGCCCTGGTGGCGGCGGGTCTGGTGGGTTCGGCTGTGACGGTGAGCGTGGCCCTGATCAGCGCCAACCGTTCGGCCGCCCAGGTTCGCGCGACCGGTCAGGCCCTGATGCAGTCCCAGCGCCTGGCCAAGTCCGTGTCGGCCGCCCTGGTGGGCAATGCCGGCGCCTTTGCCGAGTTGCGTGAATCGGTGGCGGTGCTGACGGCCCTGCCGCCCGAGCTGCGCGAGGGCGCCAGCGGTGTGGCCGCGGTGCAGAGCGAGCTGGACAAGGTGGAGCCCCTGATCGCCAAGGCCGACAAGAGCGGTAAGACCGTGCTGGCCCAGGAGAAGGTGCTGACCCAGGTGGGCCAGGCCCTGCGCTCCATCAACCGCCAGAGCTCGGACCTGCTGGAAAGCGCCGAGGCCGTGTCCTCCCTGGCCCTGCAGCAGGGCAATACCGTGGCCGAGATCTCGGCCGTGGGCCAGTTGGTGATGCTGACCCAGCGTATCGGCAAGAGCGCCAACGAATTCCTGACCCAGGAAGGCGTGAGCCCCGAGGCCGTGTTCCTGCTGGGCAAGGACTTGAACACCTTCAAGGAAATTGCCGAGGGTCTGCTCAAGGGCAACCCGGAGCTGCGCCTGCCCGGCGCACGCGACGCTCAGCTGCGCGAACGCATCGAGGTGCTGCTCAAGCAGTACGAGGACACGCGCGTCCAAGCCTCGGCCATTCTGTCCAATCTGCAGGGTCTGGTCTCGGTGCGCGAGGCCCAGACCTCCATCCTGGCCGACTCCGAGCCCATGCGCCGCCATCTGGAGCAGATCGCGGCCGATCTGGAAAGCTCGGGCGGCGCCAGCTGGTGGCTGATCGGTCTGATGCTGGCCTCGCTGGCCGCCCTGGTGGGTGGTGCCGTGGGTTTCCTGCGCCTGTACGTGGCCGATCAGGCTCAGCGTGCCCTGCTGGCTGAGGCGCAAAAGCGCGAGGCCGAGGCGCAGGAGCAGGAGGCCAAGCGCGTCAACGACGCCAACCAAGCCGCAATTCTGCGACTGATGAACGAGCTGCAGTCGGTGGCCGAGGGCGATTTGACACAGCAGGCCACCGTGACCGAGGACATCACCGGCGCCATCGCCGACTCGGTGAACTACACCGTGGAAGAACTGCGCAGCCTGGTGGGTCAGGTGCAGGGCACGGCCGCTCGCGTGAACGAGACCACGGCCCAGGTGGACCAGACCTCCACCGAGCTGCTGGCGGCTTCCACCGAGCAACTGCATGAGATCCGCGCCACCGGCGAGGCCGTGCTGCAGATGGCGAACCGAATCAACGAGGTGTCCGCCCAGGCGCAGCAGACTGCCGAGGTGGCCCGCGTGTCCCGTGAGGCCGCCGAAACCGGCCGCCAGGCGGTGCTGAACAATATCGGCGGTATGAATGCCATCCGCGAGTCCATCCAGGAGACCTCCAAGCGCATCAAGCGTCTGGGCGAGAGCTCCCAGGAGATTGGCGAGATCACCGAACTGATTTCGGACATTACCGAACAGACCAATGTGCTGGCGCTGAATGCGGCCATTCAGGCGGCTTCGGCCGGTGAGGCCGGTCGCGGCTTCTCGGTGGTGGCGGAAGAAGTGCAGCGCCTGGCCGAACGCTCGGGCGATGCCACGCGCCGGATTGCCGCCCTGGTCAAGACCATTCAGACCGACACCCAGGATGCGGTGGCCGCCATGGAGCGCTCCACCGTGGGTGTGGTCAAGGGTACCAAGCTCTCCGATGCGGCCGGTTCGGCCCTGGAGGAGATCGACAAGGTGTCGCGTCGCCTGGACGAGCTGATTGCGCAGATTTCGGCGCAGGCCCTGTCCGAGGCGCAGGCCGCCAACGAGGTGGCCGCCAATATCCAGCACATCTTCGCGGTGACCGAGCAGACCTCGGAGGGTACGCGCTCTACCGCCCAGATGGTTCACGAGCTGTCGCGTTCGGCGGAAGCCCTGCGCGCCTCGGTGGCCCGATTCAAGGTCTCCTGAGCGGGACATATTCATGGCAGCGAGCATCGATTCGAGGATGGACCTTCCGCGCGATTCGGAGTTTCCGGCCGACCTGAGCCCCCTGGCCTGGGTTCAGGAAGAGCTGCGTCGCTCGCTGGAGTCGGTACACAAGACCCTGCGCCGCCTCTTGCGCGACGGCGACCAGCGCGGCTCCAGCTTCAGCGCGCTGGGCGGCGAGCCGGCGTCGGGCGCCGGCCATGGTCCGCTGACGGCGGCCGCCGCGCAGCTGCACCAGGTCACCGGCGTGCTGTCCCTGGTGGGTCTGCCCGCCGGTGCCACTCTGCTGCGCGCGGCCGAGATGGCCGTGCTGCGCCTGGCCCAGTCGCCCCAGAGCGTGGAGCCGGCGGTGGTCGAGCTGATCGAGCAGGCCGACTTTGCCCTGCTGTCCTATGTGGCCCGTCTGCTGGCGGGCAACAAGGCGTCGGCCCTGGCACTTTTCCCGGCCTACCGTGCGCTGCAGACCTGGAATGGTGTGGATCGCATTCACCCGGCCGATCTCTGGCCCCAGGAGTTCAGCTGGCGTGCGCTGCCCCTTGAAGAGACCAGCCCGGCCCTGGCGCCGGAGTCGCTGCGAGGCGCCTTCGAGACCGCGCTGCTGCGCCAGATGCGCCAGCCCGGCCCGCAGCCCGCGAGCCAGCTGAGCGATCTCTGCGCCGCCCTGGCGGCCGCGCATTCCGAGATGCAGGTGCGCTGCCTGTGGCAGTTGGCTGCCGCTCAGTTCCAGGCCCAGGCGCTCGGCCTGCTGCCCCCGGACACCTATGCCAAGCGTCTGGGTTCGCGCCTGCTGTCCCAGCTGCGTGCCGGCGGAGTGCCCTCACAGCGTCTGGCCCAGGACCTGCTGTTCTTCTGCGCCCGAGCCCAGGTTCCGGCTCCCGGCCAGGCGCCCCGCCTGGAGGCCGTGCGCCAGAGCTACGGCTTGGCCGCCGAGAGCGTGGGTGACTACGAAGACGACTCGCTGGGGCGCATCGACCCGGCCTGGGTGAGCCAGGCCAAGCGCCGCGTGTCGGTGGCCAAGGACAGCTGGTCCTCCGCCGCCGAGGGCGAGAACCACCGCCTGGCGGGCCTGGACGAGCAGTTTGCCGCCCTGTCCGAATCCCTGGGGCGTCTCTTCCCCAGCGGTGAGGTGCTGGGCCAGACCCTGCAGCGGGCCGTGGTGGCCACGCTGCGCTCGGGCCAGGCGCCCAAGCCGGATCTGGCCATGGAGGTGGCCACCTGCCTGCTGTATGTGGAGGCGGCGCTCGAGGACGCGGCTTTCGACCAGCCTGAACAGGCCGAACGCGTGCGCCAGCTGGCGCGCCGGGTCGAGAGCGTGGCGCATGGCGAGGCGCCGGCTCCGCTCGAGGCCTGGATGGAGGACCTGTACCGCCGGGTCTCTGACCGCCAGACCTTGGGCAGCGTGGTGCACGAGTTGCGAGCCAGCCTGTCCGAGGTGGAGCGCGAGACCGACCAGTATTTCCGTGACCCCAGCCAGCGTCAGGTGCTGATCCCGGTGCCGGGCCAGTTGCAGGCCATGCGCGGCGTGCTCAGCGTGCTGGGCCTCTCGCAGGCCGCCCAGGCCGCGCTGCGCATGCGCGACGAGGTGGACGCGCTGGCCAATACCGAGGTTGATCCCAGCCTGCCCGGGCCGCGCGAGGCCTTTGAGCGTCTTGCCACCAATCTGGGTGCCCTGGGTTTCCTGATCGATATGTTGAGCGTGCAGCCGGCCCTGGCCAAGCGCATGTTCCATTTCGACGAAGCCAGCGGTGTGCTGTCGCCGCTCATGGGTCGCCGCAGCGATGCCGTGAGCCTGCCGCCGCTCGAGGCCAAGGCCGAGCCCAGTCTGCTGAGCCAGGCCCAGGCCGCGGTGCAGGACGTGCAAGACCGCCCCGCGGATGAGCTGGCGCGCGATATGGAGCGCCTGTCGCTGCAGGCGCGCGCCGAGGACGATGCCGGCCTGGCACAGGCCGCCCTGCAGGCCCAGCGCCTGCTGGAAGATCCCGCCCAGGCGCCGGCCCAGGCCCTGCAGTCGCTCAACGAGCTGCTGGAGGCCCGCGCCCCGGCGCCCGCGCCGCTGCCCCAGGCGTCCGAGGACGTGCTGGACGAGGACATGCTGTCCATCTTCCTGGAAGAGGCGCAGGAGGTCTTTGCCACCGCACGCGCCGCCTTGGCGGCCCTGGAAGCCCAGCCGCAGGATGTGGCCGAGCTCACCACGGTGCGCCGTGCCTTCCATACCCTCAAGGGCAGCTCGCGCATGGTGGGCCTGAATGCCTTTGGCGAGGGCGCCTGGGCGTGTGAACAGCTGTACAACGACCGGCTGAGCGCCCAGACCGGGGCCGACCCGGCCCTGCTGGCTTTCAGCGCCGAGGCACTGGACTATCTGGCCGACTGGTGCGCCGCCATCGCTGAACACCGTGGCGCCATGCACAGGCCCGAGGGTCTGCGCCGCAGCGCGGACGCCCTGCGGCTGGAGGGGCGCGTGCTGCCCCTGGATTGGCCGCTGGCCGAGTCCGCGCCGCAGCCGCAGCCCAGCGAGGAGCCGCCAGCCCTGGCCCTGCCCGAGGTGCAGGATCAGCCGGCCGCCACGGTTGCGGACCTGCTGGAGCTGGACTTTGCCGAGCCCGTGCCGGCCGCGCCGCCGCAAGCGGAGCGGGCGCAGCCCGAGCCCGCCCCCGAGCTCTCCCTGCGTTTGGACTTCCCGCTTGATGCGCTGTCCGGCGATGCGCCCATCGAGCCGGTCGAGCCCGAGTTGGTGGCGCCGGCCGTGCCCGCCTTTGCGCCGACCGAGCCGGTGGGCCTGGACCACGAACTGCCGCCGCAGCGCCTTGAGCCGTCGGGTCCGACCGAACTGCTGGAGCTGCCCGAGGTGCTCGAGTCGGTCGAGCTGCCGCTGGAGCTGGATCTGCAGACGCCTGTGGCGGAACCTGCGGCCTATGCCGAACTGCCCGAGTTCGAGCTGCATCTGGACATGGGCAGCGAGCCCGGCGAGGCCGTGGAAGTGCCCGAGCTGCCGGCCGGCGAGCCGCCTGAGCTCGGCGAGGTGCTGGAGCTGCCCGTGGCTGAGGCGCTGTCCGAGCCCCTGCCTGAGCCTGGGCCTGAGCCTGAGCCTGAGCCCGCGGCGCCGCAGCTGACTTTGGTCGTCCCCGAGACCGTGCCCGAGCCCGAGCCTGCTTCGGAGCAAGAGCGCGAGGAAGAGTTCAAGGTCATCGGCCCGCTGCGCATAGGCATCGCGCTGTTCAACATCTTCCTGAACGAGGCCGACGAGTTGTCGCGCCGCCTGTCCACGGCCCTGGCCGAGTGGGCGCTGGAGCTGGCGGCGCCGGTCCCGGCCAATGCCGAGGCGCATGCCCATTCCCTGGCGGGCAATGCCGCCACCGTGGGCTTCGAGGATCTGTCGGCCCTGGCCCGTGAGCTGGAGCATGCCCTGGGCCGCGCCGCGCGCGCCGGGCGCTACAGCGAACAGGACGCCCAGCTCTTCGTCGGGGCAGCGGACGAGCTGCGGCGCCTGCTGCACCAGTTTGCGGCCGGTTTCCTGAAGTCCGTGGATCGCCAGTGGCTGGAGCGCCTGCAGGCCTATGAGCCGCTGGAGCCGCGTGATGGCGAGACCCAGGGCTACTCCGAGCCCATGGACTTGATGGACGCTCCAGTGCCGGCTCCGGCGCTGTCGGCCTTTGCCGAGCGTGCCGTGCAGGCCGGTCACGAAACCGTGGAGCCGGGTACGCCCGACCAGATCGATCCCACCCTGTTCCCGTTCTTCGAGGAAGAGGCTGCGGAGCTGCTGGTCGAGCTGCATGCCCAGCTGCGCGACTGGGTGGCGCAGCCTCAGGCGCGCAGCCATGCCGCGGCGACCATGCGCACCCTGCACACCTTCAAGGGTGGTGCGCGTCTGGCCGGTGCCATGCGCCTGGGCGAGCAGGCCCATGAGCTGGAATCTCAGGTGGAGCACCTGCTGGAGCGTGAGTCGCTCGCCGCGCCCGATCTGCATGTGCTGCAGGACCTGGCCGATGAGCTGCAGGCCGGCTTCGAAGCCTTGCAGGCCGCGCTCAAGCAGACGCCGGCCCCGCTGCAGGAGCCGGACCCCGAGCCGGTGCCTGCCGCCTTGCCCGCGGAGCCCGTGCCGGCTGCGGCTGCGGACCAGCAAGCTGGCGCGGACGATATCGAAACCCTGCCGCTGCAGGAGGAGTCGGGCCCGCAGATCGACTGGTCGCGCTTCCAGGACGGCGCGCTGCCCGCGCTTGCTCAGGGCGATGAAGCGGTGGCCGGCCCGGTGGGCGGCGGCATGGTGCGTGTGCGCGGTGCGCTGCTGGAACGCATGGCCGTCCAAGCCGGCGAGATCAGCATACGTCGCGCCCGTCTGGAGTCCGAACTCTCGCAGATGGAGACCTCCCTGCTGGATCTGGACGACAACCTGGAGCGCCTGCGCAGCCAGCTGCGCGAGCTTGAGCTGCAGGCCGAGGCGCAGCTGGGTCAGCAACAGGAAGCCGCCAAGCAGGCCGGTCGCGATTTCGACCCCCTGGAGTTCGATCGCTACACGCGCTTCCAGGAACTGACGCGCTTGCTCACCGAGTCGGTGGGCGACGTCGCCACCCTGCAGCGCTCCCTGCAGCGCAATGTGCAGCTGGGTCAGGACGAGTTGGCCGGCCAGTCGCGACTGACCCGCGAGCTGCAGGATGATCTCTTGCGTACCCGCATGGTGGAGTTCGATGCCAGCCTGGCCGAGCGTCTGCACCGTGTGGTGCGACAGGCGGCCCGTGAGGCCGGCAAGCAGGCTCAGCTGCAGATCGTGGGCGGTCATATCGAACTGGACCGCAGCCTGCTGGAGCGCCTGACCGGCGCCTTCGAGCATGTGCTGCGCAACAGCGTGAGTCACGGTATCGAAAGCCCGGCCGAGCGCCTGGCCGCCGGCAAGTCCGAGCAGGGCCTGATCACGCTGAGTTTGGCGCAGGAAGGCAATGAGGTGCGGCTCACCTTTAGCGACGATGGTGCAGGCCTGAATCTGGCCCGCATCCGCGAGCGCGGTGAGATGCAGGGCTTGATCGCCCAGGGGGCCGAGCTTAGCGAAGAGGCTCTGAGCGAGCTGATCTTCTCGCCCGGCTTCTCGACGGCCAGCGAGGTCACCGAGCTGGCCGGCCGAGGCGTGGGCATGGATGTGGTGCGTTCCGAGGTCAACACCCTGGGCGGCTATATCGATGTGATCTCGACGCCGGGGCAGGGGGCATCTTTTGCCCTGCATGTGCCCCTGACCACCGCGCTGACCCAGGTCGTGCTGCTGCGCTACGGTGAACACCAGGTGGCCGTGCCGGCCAGTCTGATGGAGTCGGTGCTGCGCATGCCGCTGGCGCGGGTGGAGCAGGCCTATGCCGAGGGTCAGATCAGTGTCGGCGATGCGCAGCTGCCCTTCTACTGGCTGGGCGGTCTGATGAGTGACAGCAGCCGTGGCGTGCTGGCTGGCCGCAGCGTGCCCGTCTTGCTGGTCAAGAGTGCCCATCAGCGCATTGCCCTGCATGTGGACGAGGTGCTGGGCAACCAGGAAGTGGTGGTGAAGAACCTGGGGCCGCAGCTGGGCCGCGTGCCAGGTCTTGCGGGTATCAGCCTGCTTGCCTCGGGCGATGTGGCCCTGATCTACAACCCCGTGGCCCTGTCGCAGTCCTATGGCGCGGCAGCGCACGCCCATGCGCAGAATGCGCAGAGCGCGCAGCTGAGTTCGCCCGCCGATGTGCCCGAGGTGCTGGCGCCGCTGGTGATGGTGGTCGATGACTCGCTGACCGTGCGTCGCGTGACCCAGCGCCTGCTGGACCGCGAGGGTTATCGCGTGCTGCTGGCCAAGGATGGCATGGACGCGATGGAGAAGCTCTCCGGCGACGAGCTGCCTGCCGTGGTGCTCTCGGACATCGAGATGCCGCGCATGGACGGCTTCGATCTGGTGCGCAATATCCGGGCCGACAGCCGCCTGTCCGGGCTGCCCGTCATCATGATCACCTCGCGCACGGCCCAGAAGCACCGTGCCTATGCCCTGGAACTCGGGGTGGAGCACTACCTGGGCAAGCCCTATGACGAAGAGCAGTTGCTGAGCCTGATTGCCAGATACACTTCGGGCACTCTCGCCGCAGCCGAACTGGCCTAGCGGCCGAGACATGCCCGGCTGGCATTGCAGCATCCGCCCCGGGCCCTCATGAATCTCATCAAGGCGGACCCGCGTCAGCGGGCCCGCCCTTGCTTGCGTTTTAGGGTGCTATGTCTGAAGTCGTCGAGCATCTCGCGGAGCTGACCGGATTCCGGGACCGCGACGTCATGGATGTGACCTTGGTCTCCGCCTTGCGCGACCTGCTGGAGCCGCGATCCGTGGCGATCTACCGCATCGTCGGAGAGGCCGGTCAGGAGCGCTGGCTCACACGGGCCCGGCTGGAGGGCGATCAGGCCGTGGCCAGCGCCGATGCGTTCTGGACCGAGGCCGAGCATCTGCCCGCCCTGCACACACAGCCGGCGCGTCTGGAGTGCATGCGCGAGCGCCATGTGCTGCAGAACCGCCAGGGCGACCAGTGGCTGACCCTATTTCCCCTGGCCACCGACCGTGAAGTGGTGGGTGTGCTGGAACTGGGCACGGATGCGCCGCTGCGCAACTCGGCCCAGCGCATGGTCGGCAGCATTCTGCGCATTTATCACAACTTCCAGGGCCTGCTGGACTACAGCGAGCGCGACACCCTGACCGGCCTGCTCAACCGCAAGACCTTTGACGAGAGCTTTCTCAAGGCCCTCAGCGAGCTCAACGCGCCGCAGCGGCAGGCCTGCGACCTGGCCGACGACGGTCGCCGTCTGGCCGTGCCGACCGCGGGCCGCCAGCCGCGTTACTGGCTGGGTGTGATCGACATCGACCACTTCAAGTCGGTGAATGACAGGCACGGCCATCTCATCGGTGACGAGGTCCTGCTGCTGCTCTCGCGCCTCATGCGCAACAGCTTCCGCTTTCATGACCTGCTCTACCGTTTCGGCGGCGAGGAGTTCGTGGTCCTGATGCGCTGCGAGGACGATGATGATGCGGCGCAGGCCTTCGAGCGCCTGCGCCACAACTGCGAGCAGTACGGTTTCCCCCAGGTCGGACGCATCACCGTGAGCATAGGGTTCACCGAGGTGCGTGCCGATGATGCGCCGGCCGGTGCCTTCGAGCGCGCCGATCGCGCCGTCTACCATGCCAAGGCGCATGGCCGAAACCAGGTGCGCAGCCATGCCATCCTGGTGGAGCAGGGGCAGATGCGCGAGAGCCGCCAAGTCAGCGCCGTCGAGCTGTTCTGAGACCGGCGGCGAGGGGACTCCGGGATTTCCCGGGGTCTTCATGGGGTCTTAATCAATCGATTGATTGAATTCGCTAGCATGCGCGGATGTCCGCATCCGAGACCCCCAAGCCCGGCGCCCGCGAACGCATGCTGCGCGAGGCCACCCGCATCTTTGCCAGCAAGGGCTTTGACAAGGCCAGCACCCGCGAGATCTGCCAGGCGGCCGGCGTCAATATCGCCTCCATCCACTACTACTTCGGTGACAAGCAGGGCCTGTACCGCGAGGCCCTGATCCAGCCCATGCTGGAGGTGCTGGCCCATATGCCCGCCCCCGAGGCCAAGCGGCCGCTGTCCGAGTGGTTGCATGACTTCTTCGGCGCCCTGCTGCTGCCGCTGCGCATGGCCGACTCCGACCTGGCCCATCTGATGCGCCTGATGGGCCGCGAGATGATGGAGCCCAGTGCCGTCTACGACGAGCTCTGCAGCCGCCATATCGCCCCCCTGCACGAGGGCCTGGTGGAGATGCTGCGCCAGCGCTGCGGCCTGGCCCAGGCCGATATGGGCCTGCAGCATCTGGCCCATGCGCTCACCGCCATGGCCCATGACTACTGGATGTCCAGTGATTTCATGGAGTCCTTGAGCCCGGGCGTGGCCCGCGGACCCGGCGCCTACGAGCGGGTGCTCGCCCGCCTGGTGGCCTATGGCCAAGCCCTGATCGAATGCGAGATCGCGCTGCGCCAGCGCGCCGACGCCCCGGCCTCCAAGACCAGAAAGTCCGCCAAGTCGTGAAAGTGCCCACTACCCCCGCCCGCAGCTCTTTGCCGGGCCTCTTGCTGACGCTGCTGCTGAGCGCTTGTGCCCTGGGGCCGGCGCCGCGACCCGAGCTGCCCCAGCCCGCCGCCTGGCAGGCCCCCCTGCCGCATGGGGGCAGCAGCGAGCAGCTGGGCCAGTGGTGGTCCCGCTTCGACGACCCCTTGCTGGAGGCCCTGATCCGCCAGGCCGAGGGCGCCAATCCGGGCCTGCAGCAGGCCCTGGCGCGCATTGCCCAAGCGCGAGCCGCGGCCGGTGCGGCCCAGGGCGGGGCCCTGCCGCAGCTTGGGCTCGGTGGCTCGCTGAACCGCAGCCGCGCCGCCGTGCCCAGCAGCGAGGGCCCGCGCAGCCTGGGCACTGTGGGCCTGGACGCGAGCTGGGAGCTGGATCTCTTCTCGCGCCAGCGCCTGCAGAGCCAGGCAGCCAGCGAGCGCGCCGCGGCTTCCAATCTGGCCTGGCACCAGGCCAAGATCAGCCTGGCGGCCGAGGTGGCGCAGAACTATCTGGGCCTGCGCAGCTGCGAGCGCCTGCTGGACATCGTGCAGCGCGATGCCGAGTCGCTGCGCTTGATCGCCGGCTATGCCCAGGACAAGGCCCGCGTGGGCCTGGAGTCGCCCGCCGCCGCGGCCCTGCTGCAGGCCTCGGCCGCCGAGGCCGCCGGCCGCGTGCTGGCCCAGCGCGCCGACTGCGATCTGCAGATCAAGGCCCTGGTGACCCTGACCGTGCTGGACGAGCCGGCCCTGCGTGAGCGTCTGACCGACGGCCGCGCCCGCCTGCCGCAGAGCGCGCGCTTTGCCGTGCCGGCCCTGCCCGCGGCCCTGCTGGCCCAGCGTCCTGATCTGGCCGCCAGCGAGCGCGAGGTGCTGGCGGCCTGGGCCGAGCGCGGCGCGGCCGATGCCGAGCGCTATCCGCAGCTGCGCCTCACGGGCTCCTTCTCACGCGGCGCCCTGCGGGTTGGCGGCCTGCGCGATAGTGGCGAGGGCTGGTCTCTCGGCCCCACGCTGAGCCTGCCGCTCTTTGATGGTGGCACGCGCCGCGCCAATCTGGACGCCGCCCAGGCCCGCTACGAAGAAGCCCTGGCCCTGCACAAGGAGCGTCTGCTGGGCGCGGTGCGCGAAGTGGAGGAGGCGTTGGTGCGTCTGGACGCGGCCGAGGCCCGCGAGGGCCATGCCCAGGACAGTGCGCGCGGCTACGAGGCCTCGCTGCAGGCCACGCAGGCACGCTGGCAGCGCGGCCTGTCCAGTGCGGCCGAGTTGGAGGACGCGCGCCGTCTGGCCCTCAACGCCCAGGCCAGCCTGGTGCAGGTGCAGCGTGAGCGCCAGAGTGCCTGGATCGCGCTCTACAAGGCCAGCGGAGGCGGCGGCTGGCAGCAGCCCTGAGCCCCCTGGCGCCCGCAGAACAAGGAAGCAGCAATGATGCAGATGAACAAGCACAGCAAGTGGATGGTCACGGCCCTGGCCGCGGCCCTGGTGGGCGGCTGGGCCCTGGCGGCCGAGTCGGGCAAGGACGGCGCTGCGGCGGCGGCCAAGGCCCGGCCGGCGCTGAGCGTGCAGCTGGTGGCGGTGGACGGTCAGGACTGGCCCCAGAGCCTGAGCGCCAGCGGCACGGTGGCGGCCTGGCAGGAGGCGGTGGTGGGTGCCGAAATCTCGGGCCTGCGCCTCTCGCAAGTGCTGGTGAATGTGGGCGATGCGGTGCGCCGCGGCCAGCTGCTGGCCCAGCTCTCCAGCGACACGGTGCAGGCCGAGCTGGCCCAGAGCCGGGCCGCCGCCGCCGAGGCCCTGGCCGCGTTGGAGGGGGCGCGCCTGGATGCCGAGCGCGCCCGCGCCCTGCAGGCCAGCGGCAGCGGCGCGCTCAGCGCCCAGCAGCTGCAGCAATACCTGACCGCTGAGCAGACCGCCAAGGCCCGCGCGGAAGCGGCCCAGGCCCGCGTGCGCAGCGATGAGCTGCGCCTGGCCCAGACCCGCATCCTGGCGCCGGACGACGGCCTGATCTCGGCCCGCAGTGCCACCCTGGGCGCCGTGGTGCAGGGGCAGGAGCTGTTCCGCCTGATCCGCGGCAAGCGCCTGGAATGGCGGGCCGAGGTGCCGGCCGCCGAGCTGCCGCGCCTCAAGCCCGGCCAGGCGGTGCAGATCAGCCTGCCGGGTGCTGGCACGGCGCCGCTGCGTGGCAGCGTGCGCATGCTGGCGCCCACCGTGGACAGCGCCACGCGCAACGGCCTGGTCTATGTAGATTTGCCCGCCAGCGCCATGGAGTCCGGGCTGCGCGCCGGCAGCTTTGTGCGTGGCGAGATCCAGCTGGGCAGCGGCCGGGTGCTGAGCCTGCCGCAGACGGCCGTGCTGCTGCGTGACGGCTTCAGCTATGTGTTCAAGGTCGGCGCCGAGGGCAAGGTGCAGCAGACCAAGGTGGCGACGGGCCGGCGCGTGGGAGACCGCATCGAGCTGCTCTCGGGCCTCAAGGCCGGGGAGCGCGTGGTGGCCAGCGGCGTGGGCTTCCTCTCCGATGGCGACCTGGTCCAGGTCGTGCCCACCACGGCCGCGGGGAAGTAAGCCATGCTGAATGTCTCGTCCTGGTCGATCCGCAATCCGACCCCGGCCATCCTGCTCTTTATCATGCTGACCCTGGCGGGTCTGCTGGGCTTTCGCTGGATGAAGATCCAGAACTTCCCGGACATCGATCTGCCCACCGTGACGGTGTCCGCGGCCCTGCCCGGCGCCTCGCCGGCACAGCTGGAATCGCAGGTGGCGCGCAAGCTGGAGAACCAGATCGCCACCCTGCAGGGGCTCAAGCACATCTACACCACCATCCAGGACGGCACGGTCACGGTGACCGCGGAGTTCCGCCTGGAGAAGCCCACCCAGGAGGCGCTGGACGATGTGCGCGCCGCCGTGGCGCGCGTGCGCTCCGACCTGCCGGGCGAGCTGCGCGACCCCATCGTCAACAAGCTGGAACTCAGCGGCACGCCCATCCTGACCTATACCGTGGCGTCCAGCCGCATGGATGACGAGGCCCTGTCCTGGTTTGTGGACAAGCAGGTGACCAAGCGCATGCTGGCGGTGCGGGGCGTGGGCGCGGTCAGCCGCGTGGGCGGTGTCACGCGCGAGGTGCGCGTGGAGCTGGACCCGATCAAGCTGCTGGCGCTCAACACCACGGCGGCCGAGGTCTCGCGCCAGCTGCGCCAGTTCCAGCAGGAGGCCTCGGGCGGGCGGGTCGATATCGGCGGCGCCGAGCAGTCGGTGCGCACCCTGGCCACGGCGCAGAGCGCCCAGGAGCTGGCCGCCATGGACATCGCCCTGGCCGATGGCCGGCGCCTGCGCCTGGACCAGCTGGCCACGGTGAGCGATACCGTGGCCGAGCAGCGCAGTGCGGCCCTGCTCAATGGCAAGCCGGTCGTGGGTTTCGAGATCACGCGCAGCCGCGGCGCCGGCGAGATCGAGGTGGCCCAGGGCGTGAAGCTGGCGCTCGAGGAGCTGCGGCGCGACCACCCCGAGGTGGAGATCGTGGAGGCCTTCAACTTCGTGGACCCGGTGCAGGAGAACTACGAGGGCTCCATGTACCTGCTCTACGAGGGCGCTTTTCTCGCGGTGCTGGTGGTGTGGTTCTTTCTGCGCGATTGGCGTGCCACCCTGGTGGCGGCCACGGCCTTGCCGCTCTCGGCCATTCCGACCTTCTTTGTCATGGAGCTGCTGGGCTTCACGATCAATATCGTGACCCTGCTCTCCCTGTCCCTGGTGGTTGGCATCCTGGTGGACGATGCCATCGTCGAGATCGAGAACATCATGCGCCATCTGCGCATGGGCAAGACGCCTTACCAGGCGGCCATGGAGGCGGCGGACGAGATCGGCCTGGCGGTGATCGCCACCACCTTCACCCTGATTGCCGTGTTCCTGCCCACCGCCTTCATGAGCGGGGTGGCGGGCAAGTTCTTCGTGCAGTTCGGCTGGACGGCGGCCATCGCGGTCTTTTTCTCCCTGGTGGTGGCGCGCATGCTCACGCCCATGATGGCGGCCTATCTGCTCAAGCCCCCTCGCGGTCCCGAGCATGAGCCGCGCTGGCTGCAGCGCTACACGGGCTGGGCGCGCTGGTGCCTGCAGCACCGGGTCAAGACCTTGCTGGCCACCGCGGTCTTCACCCTGGGTTCCCTGGGCCTGGTGGGCTTGCTGCCCACCGGCTTCATCCCGCCGGATGATCTGAGCCAGACCCAGGTCAATATCACCCTGGCGCCGGGCAGCACCTTCAAGCAGACGGCCGAGGCGGCCGAGGCCGCGGGCGCCATTGTCAAGAATCATCCCCATGTGCGCCTGATCTACACCGCCATCGGCGGCGGCTCGGCCGGTTCGGATCCCTTCGCGGTGGGCGGCTCACCCGAGGTCCGTAAGGCCACGCTGACCCTGAATCTGAGCCCGCGCGGCGAGCGTCCGGGCCTGAGCAAGCAGGACATCGAGGCGCAGCTGCGCGAGTCGCTGGAGCGCATACCGGGTGTGCGCATCAAGGTGGGTTTCGGTGGCTCTTCAGAGAAGTATGTGCTGGTGCTGGCGGGCGAGGATGGCCGGGTGCTGGCCGAGCATGCGCAGCTGGTCGAGCGCGAGCTGCGCGGCATTCCGGGCATCGGCGCCGTGACCTCCACGGCCAGCCTGACCAGGCCCGAGCTGATCGTGCGTCCAGACTTTGCGCGCGCTGCTGAGCTGGGCGTCAGTGCAGCGGCCATTGCCGAGACCTTGCGCGTGGCCACGGCCGGCGACTACGAGCAGGAGCTGCCCAAGCTCAACCTGGCCGAACGTCAGGTGCCCATCGTGGTCAAGCTGCCGGCCAGCGTGCGCGGCGATCTGGACTATCTGTCGCGGCTCCCCGTGCCGGGCAGCCGTGGGCCGGTGCCCTTGTCGAATGTGGCCACGCTGGAGATCGCCAGCGGGCCGGCCCAGATCGACCGCTATGACCGCCAGCGCAATATCAACTTCGAGATCGAGCTCAACCAGCAGCCGCTGGGCGAGGTGGCCAAGCAGGCACTGGCCCTGCCCAGCCTGCAGAACCTGCCGCCGGGGGTGATCCAGACCTCGGTGGGCGATGCCGAGGCCATGGAGGAGCTCTTTGCCAGCTTTGGCCTGGCCATGCTGACCGGGGTGCTGTGCATCTACATCGTGCTGGTGCTGCTGTTCAAGGACTTCGTCCAGCCCGTCACCATTCTGGTGGCGCTGGTGCTCTCGGTGCCCGGCGCCTTCTTCGCGCTCTTCATCACGCACACGGCCCTGTCCATGCCCTCCATGATCGGTCTGATCATGCTGATGGGCATCGCCACCAAGAACTCCATCCTGCTGGTGGACTACGTGATCATCGCGCGCCGCGACCATGGGCTGGACCGCATGGCGGCGGTGCTGGACGCCTGCCACAAGCGCGCACGGCCTATCGTGATGACCACCATTGCCATGGGCGCGGGCATGCTGCCCATCGCCATGGGCATCGGGGTGGATCCGAGCTTCCGCGCGCCCATGGCCATCGTCGTGATCGGCGGTCTGATCACCTCCACCTTCCTGAGCCTGCTGGTGGTGCCCATCGTCTTCACCTATGTGGACGATCTGGTGCAGCGCCTGCGCCCGCGCCGGCGCGGGTCCGAGCCTCAGTCGGAGACGGCGCGTGACTTGACCACCCCGTAGCGCGCCAGCGTGCGCTGGCGCGCCTCGTCGTGGCGCACCAGGGGCGGGGCGTAGTCGGCCGGGGCCTCCAGCGGCCCGGCCAGCCAGGGCGCGTGCAGCAGCTTGTCGGGCAGCTCGGCCAGCTGGGGCAGGTAGCGGCGGATGAAGCGGCCCTCGGGGTCGAACTTCTCGCTCTGGCTCACGGGGTTGAAGATGCGGAAGTAAGGCTGGGCATCGCAGCCGCTGGAGGCGGCCCATTGCCAGCCGCCGTTGTTGGCGGCCAGGTCGAAGTCCAGCAGCTTCTCCGCAAAGTAGCGCTCGCCCCAGCGCCAGTCCACGCCCAGGTCCTTGATCAGGAAGCTGGCCGTCACCATGCGCAGGCGGTTGTGCATATAGCCCGTGCTGTTGAGCTGGTGCATGGCCGCGTCCACCAGGGGGTAGCCGGTCTCGCCGCGGCACCAGGCGGCGAAGAGGCGCTCGGCCTCGGGGCCCTGTTCCCAGACGATCTTGTCGTACTCGGGGCGGAAGGCGCTGCCCATGGCATGCGGCCAGTGGTGCATGACCTGGTGGTAGAAGTCGCGCCAGATCAGCTCCGAGAGCCAGACCTCGGCGCCGCGCTCGCCGGCCGTCATGCGCTGCCAAGCCTCGCGCGCCAGGCGGCGGATCGAGAGCGTGCCAAAGCGCAGATGCACGCTCAGATAGCTGGGGCCCTTGACGGCCGGGAAGTCACGGGCCCGGTCGTAGCGGTCAATGCGCTGCAGAAAGTCCTCGAACAGGGTCTCGGCCTTGTCGGCCGCCAGATGCGCCGCTAGGCCGGCGTCCTGGAAGCCGATTTCGGCCAGGCTGGGCACGCCTTGCGCCAGGGCATGAGGGGCCAGGGCCTCGGCGTAGCGCGCCACCGGGTAGGCGTGCAGATAGAACTCGTCCACCTTCTTGAGCCAGGCGTTCTTGTAGGGCGTGAACACGGCATAGGGCTTGCCGGCGCCGGTGAGCAGCTCGCTGCGCTCGAAGATCACATGGTCCTTGAAGCTGTGCCAGGTGCGGCCCTGGGCGGCCAGGGCCTGGGCCACGGCGGCGTCGCGGGCCAGGGCCTGGGGCTCGTCATCATGGTTGGCGAACACGGCCTGCACGCCCAGCTCGGCCGCCAGGCGCGGGATCTCCTCGGCGGCCGCCCCATGCCGCACGATCAGGGCGCCGCCCTGCGCGCGCAGCTGCGCGTCCAGCCGCTGCAGGGCCTGCAGGATGAACTGCACCCGGCGATCGGCCCGGGGCAGGGCGTCCAGGATGGCCGTGTCCAGCACAAAGACGCAGAAAACCCGGCGCGCCTGGCGCAGGGCGTGATAGAGGGCGGCCTGGTCGTCCAGGCGCAGATCGCGCCGGAACCAGACCAGGGCATGGTCCAAAGTCTTGCTGCTCATGGCCAGAGAATAAAATGCCCGGATGTCCAAGCACCAGATGGCCCTCACCAACCAGTTCCTGATCGCCATGCCGGGCATGGCGGACGATGCTTTTGCCGGAACCGTCATCTACCTGTGCGAGCACAACGACAAGGGCGCCCTGGGCCTGGTGATCAACAAGCCCATCTCTCTGACCTTGGGCAATCTCTTCGAGAAGGTGGACCTGAACCTGCCCGATGAAGAACTGGCCGCGCGGCCGGTGTTCTACGGCGGCCCGGTCCAGACCGAGCGCGGCTTCGTGTTGCACGAGCCCCTGGACGAGGAGGGCGGCCACTACAACGCCACCCTGGCCGTGCCGGGCGGCCTGGAGATGACCACCAGCCGCGATGTGCTGGAGGCCCTGGCCCACGGCGCCGGCCCCAAGAGGCTGCTGGTGACCCTGGGCTACAGCGGCTGGGCCGCCGGTCAGCTGGAGGAAGAGATCGGCCGCAACGGCTGGCTCACCGTGGACGCTCAGCCGGCCATCATCTTCGACACCCCCGTCGAGCAGCGCTATGACAAGGCCCTGTCCCTGCTGGGCATAGACCCGCGCATGCTCAGCATGGACGCGGGTCACGCATGATGGCGGCCTCTTCCACGCCCGCCAAGCCCGCCTCCGCTGCCTCGCCGGCCACCGCGCAGTCTCTTCTGGCTTTTGACTTTGGCAGCCGCCGGGTCGGTGTGGCCACGGGCACGCGCTTCAGCGGCACGGGCCAGCCCCTGCGCAGCATCCAGCAGGAGGGCGAGGCGCGCTTCGAGGCCATTGCCCGCCTGATCCAGGAGTGGCAACCCGACGCCCTGGTGATCGGCGTGCCCTTCCACCCGGACGGCGCCGAGCACGAGATCACGCTGCGGGCGCGCAAGTTCGGCCGCCAGCTCAAAAGCCGCTTCCGCCTGCCCGTCTACGAGGTGGACGAGCGCTACACCAGCGTCGAGGCCGAGAGCCAGGGCGCGCGCGATATCGACGCGGCCTCGGCCGCGCTGATTCTTGAACAATTCTTCCGGGAACACCCATGAGCACACTTCTCCTCGACGCCGAGGCGCTCTACACCGACCTTCTGCGCGGTGTGCAGCGGCTGCTGCAGCCCAACACCGCCCTGGTGGGCATCTGGTCGGGCGGCGCCTGGCTGGCCGAGCGCCTGCAGAAGGACCTGGGTCTGGCGGGCTTGCCCGGCGTGATCTCCAGCGCCCTGCACCGCGACGATTTCGGCTCCAAGGGCATGAGCGCCGCGGCCGACCACACCAAGCTGCCCTTCGAGGTGGAGGGCCGCCCCATCCTGCTGATCGACGATGTGCTCTACACCGGCCGCACCACGCGCGCCGTGATCAACGAGCTCTTCGACTTCGGCCGCCCCGCAAGCGTGACCCTGGCCGTGCTGGTGGACCGCGGCGGACGTCAGCTGCCCATCGAGCCGGCCTTCTCGGCCGCACGCGTCACGCTGGGCCCGGAGCAGAAGCTGCGCCTGGCCCGCGACGCTGAGGGCCGCTTCAGCTTCGACGTGAAGTGAGGCCGGGGAGAACACCATGCTGAGCAAACGAAACCCCCAACTGAACAAGCACGGCGAGCTGATCCATCTGCTCTCCATCGAAGGCCTGCCGCAGGCGGTGATCCACCAGATCCTGGACACGGCCGGCACCTTTCTCTCGGTCAATGACCGCGAGGTCAAGAAGGTGCCCCTGCTGCGCGGCAAGTCGGTGTTCAATCTGTTCTTCGAGAACAGCACCCGCACCCGCACCACCTTCGAGATCGCGGCCAAGCGGCTCTCGGCCGATGTGATCAATCTCGATATCGCGCGCTCCAGCACCGCCAAGGGCGAGACCCTGCTGGACACGGTGGCCAATCTGAGCGCCATGCACGCGGACATGTTCGTGGTGCGCCACAGCGAATCGGGCGCGCCCTATCTGATCGCCCAGCACTGTGCGCCGCATGTGCATGTGGTGAACGCGGGTGACGGTCGCCACGCCCACCCGACCCAGGGCCTGCTCGATATGTACACGATCAGGCACTACAAGAAGGACTTCCGCAATCTGACCGTGGCCATCGTGGGCGATATCGTGCACTCGCGCGTGGCCCGCTCCGACATCCATGCGCTCAACATCTTGGGCGTGCCCGAGATCCGCGCCGTGGGCCCCAAGACCCTGGTGCCGGGCGACCTCAAGGACATGGGCGTGCGCGTCTGCCACGACATGGCCGAGGGCATCCGGGATGCCGACGTCATCATCATGCTGCGCCTGCAGAACGAGCGCATGAGCGGCGCCATGCTGCCCAGCGCCGGCGAGTTCTTCAAGAACTTCGGCCTCACGCCCGAGAAGCTGGCTCTGGCCAAGCCCGACGCCATCGTGATGCACCCGGGCCCGATCAATCGCGGCGTGGAGATCGACTCCGCCGTGGCCGATGGCAAGCAGAGCGTGATCCTGCCGCAGGTGACCTTCGGCATCGCGGTCCGCATGGCGGTCATGAGCATCCTCGCTGGGAACGAAGCATGAAGATCCTGATCAAGAACGGCCGGCTGATCGACCCGGCTTCCGGCCTGGACCGCGTGGGCGATCTGGCCATCGCGGCCGGCCGCATCGTGGCCCTGGGCGATGTGCCGGCCGATTTCGAGGCCGCCCGTGTCATCGACGCCAGCGGCCTGGTGGTGGCGCCCGGCCTGGTGGACCTGGCGGCGCGCCTGCGCGAGCCGGGTCTGGAGCAGCGCGGCATGCTGGAGAGCGAGCTGGCCGCGGCCGCGGCCGGTGGCGTGACCAGCCTGGTCTGCCCACCCGACACCGACCCCGCACTGGACGAGCCGGGCCTGGTGGAGATGCTCAAGTTCCGCGCCCGCAAGCTCAGCCGCTGCCGCCTCTTTCCCCTGGGCGCCCTGACCCGCGGCCTGGACGGCGAGGTGCTGACCGAGATGGCCGAGCTGACCGAGGCAGGCTGCGTGGGCTTCGGCCAGGCCGAGCGCCCCATCAGGAACACCCAGTTCCTGACCCGCGCCTTCCAGTACGCCGCCACCTATGACTACGCGGTCTGGCTGCGCCCGCTCGATCCCTGGCTGTCCGGTGGCGTGGCCGCCAGCGGCGCCGTGGCCACCCGCCTGGGCCTGGCCGGCGTGCCGGTGACGGCCGAGACCATTGCCCTGCACACCATCTTCGAGCTGGTGCGGTCCACCGGTGCGCGGGTGCATCTGTGCCGCCTCTCCAGCGCCGCCGGCGTGGCCCTGCTGCGCGCGGCCAAGCAGGAGGGACTGCCGGTGACGGCCGATGTGTCCATCAACTCCCTGCACCTGACCGATATGGACATCGGTTTCTTCAACCCCGCGATGCGCCTGAACCCGCCGCTGCGCCAGGGCCGCGACCGCGACGCCCTGCGCGCCGCCCTGGCCGACGGCACGCTGGATGCCCTGGTCTCCGACCATATGCCGGTGGACGAGGACGAGAAGATGCTGCCCTTTGCCGAGGCCACGCCCGGCGCCACCGGCCTGGAGCTGCTGCTGAGCCTGGCGCTGAAATGGGCCGAGGACGACAAGCAGCCCCTGGCGCGCGCCCTGGCCACGGTCACGGCCGAGCCGGTGCGGGTGCTGGGCCCGGCCCTGGGTTCGCTGGCGGCCAGCGCCGGCCGGCTGGTGGAGGGTGGGGTGGCGGATATCTGCGTCTTCGACGCCCAGACCCGCTGGGCCGTGCGCCCCGAGGCCCTGCTGAGCCAGGGCAAGTACACGCCGTTTGCGGCGGACGTGAGCGGCTTTGAGCTGCCCGGCCGCGTGCGCTACACCCTGGTGGCCGGCCACATCGCCCACGAATGCGCAGCCTGATCGCCGTCTGGCGCCTGGGGCGCGTCAGCCTGCATGTGCTGCGCGGCCTCTTGATCGTCAGCCTGCGCTTCGGCAGCCTGAAGCCCGCCCAGCGTCACGCCCATGTGGGCGCCTGGTCGCGCCGCCTGCTGCAGCTGCTGGGCGTGCGCCTGGAGGTCGTGGGTCAGGGGCGCCCCGGTGCCAAGCTGCTGGTGGCCAACCATGTGTCCTGGCTGGATATCGCGGCCATGCATGCGGTGCTCCCGGAGGCGCGCTTCATCTCCAAGGGCGATGTGCAGCACTGGCCGCTGGTCGGGCGCCTGGTTGTGGGCGTGGGCACCCTCTTCATCGAGCGCGCCAGCAAGCGCGATGCGCTGCGCGTGGTGCACCAGACGGCCGAGGCCCTCAAGGCCGGTGACACCGTGGCCGTCTTCCCCGAGGGCACGACCGGGGCCGGGCCCGAACTGCTGCCCTTCCATGCCAATCTGCTGCAGGCCGCCATCGCCACCGAGCTGCCCATACAGCCCGTGGTGCTGCGCTGGCACGAGCCCCATGAGCCCTTCAGCACGGCGGCACGCTTCATCGGTGACACCAGCCTGGCCCAGAGCCTGTGGCGTATCGCCAGCGCCCGCGAGCTGGCGGTGCGGGTGGAGCTGCTGTCGGCCCAGGCCACGGCCCATGCGGACCGGCGCGCGCTGGCCGAGCATCTGCGCGAACAGATTGGCGCGGCCTTGATCGCGGGCATGCGCTAGCGCCTGAGCCTGGGCTACATTGGGGCGATGAGTGATCGCAGCAGCCCGCTTGTCAGCAGCTCCGCCAGCCAGGCCCTGAAGATCCGCCGTGTCGGCATCGACACCTGGCGCGAGAACGTGGTCTATATGCACCGCGATTGTCCCGTGGTGCGTGCCGCAGGTTTTCAGGCCCTGTCCAAGGTCGAGGTCCATGCCAATGGGCAGACCATTCTGGCCGTGCTCAATGTGGTGAGTGACGAGCACATCGTCAAGGGCTGCGAGCTGGGGGTCAGTGAAGACGCCTTTGCCCGCCTGGGGGTCAACGATGGCCACAGCGCCAGCGTCAGCCATGCCGAGCCGCCGCAGTCCATCGCGGCCCTGCATCGCAAGATCGCGGGCGAGCGCCTGAGCAAGGAAGAGATCCACGCCATCATCCGCGACGTGGCCCAGGCCCGCTACTCCAAGGTGGAGCTGGCGGCCTTTGTGGTGGCCACCAACCAGTATGAGCTGGACCGCGAGGAGATCGTGCACCTCACCGAGGCCATGATTGCCGTGGGGCGCCGGCTGGACTGGCAGCGTCAGGTGGGGCATGGGGTGGTGGTGGACAAGCATTGCATCGGCGGCATCCCGGGCAACCGCACCTCCATGCTGGTGGTGCCCATTGTGGCGGCCCACGGCATGACCTGCCCCAAGACCAGCTCGCGCGCCATCACCTCGCCCTCGGGCACGGCCGACACCATGGAAGTGCTGGCGCGTGTGGAGCTGCCCTTCGAGCGCATGGTTGAAATCGTGCGCGAGACCCATGCCTGCCTGGCCTGGGGCGGCACGGCCGACCTCTCGCCCGCCGACGATATCCTGATCTCGGTGGAGCGCCCGCTGTCCATCGACTCGCCGGGCCAGATGGTGGCCTCCATCCTGTCCAAGAAGATCGCCGCCGGTTCCACCCATCTGGTGCTGGACATTCCGGTGGGCCCCAGCGCCAAGGTGCGCTCCATGGCCGAGGCTCAGCGCCTGAAGAAGCTGTTCGAATATGTGGCCAAGCACCTGCGGCTGCAGCTCGATGTGGTGCTGTCGGATGGTCGCCAGCCCATAGGCCGGGGCATCGGGCCGGTGCTGGAGGCCCGCGATGTGATGCAGGTGCTGCAGGGCGATCCCTCCGCGCCCCAGGATCTGCGTCAGAAGGCCTTGCGCCTGGCCGGCCGAATGATCGAGTTTGATCCCGATGTGCGGGGCGGCGAGGGCTTCCAGATCGCGCGCGACATCCTGGACTCGGGGCGGGCCCTGGCGCAGATGAACGCCATCATCGACGCCCAGGGGCGCCGCGAGCAGGTCTTGCAGCCGGGGCAGCTGCGGGCCGAGGTCTGCGCCGCGAGCGATGGGGTGGTGATTGCGACCGACAATCTGCGCATTGCCCGCATCGCCCGTCTGGCCGGTGCGCCCCAGGTGCCCTCAGCGGGCCTGGACCTGCTCAAGAAACTGGGTGATCGGGTGTCCCAGGGCGAGCCGCTCTACCGCATCCATGCCCAGTACGAGGCCGATCTGCGCTTTGCCCTGGCACATGCGCAGAAGGATTCGGGCTATGCCCTGGGCAGCGCCCAGGAACTGCCGCGCGAATTCGCCAGCGGCAGCCCCTTCCTGTTCTGAAGCCGTGACACCGCTGCCTGGTGCGCACAAGGAGAAGTCCATGGAGCAGACCCTGCTGCTGGCGTTCGAGGATGAGGCGCCCTTGGCGCGCGAGCTGAGTGAAGCCCTGGCGGTGCCGCTGGCTTTTGTGGGCCGGCACCGTTTTCCCGACGGCGAGTTGCGTCTTGTGCTGCCCAAGCCCCTGCCGCCGCATGTGCTGCTGCTGCGCGGCCTGCAGCAGCCGAATGAGAAGCTGGTGGAGTTGCTGATCGCGGCGCCCACGGCGCGGGAGCTGGGCGCGCGTCAACTCTTATTGCTGGCGCCCTACCTGGCCTATATGCGCCAGGACATGGAGTTCACGCCCGGCGAGGCGGTCAGCCAGCGCCATATCGCCCGACTGCTCGCCCAACAGTTCGATCATGTGCTGACCATCGATCCGCATCTGCACCGCATTGCCAGTCTGGATGAGGTGATGCCGCCGGGGGCGGGGCTGGCCTTGTCGGCCGCCCCCTTGCTCGGGGCCTGGATCGCGCAGCGCGTGCCGGACGGTCTGCTGATCGGGCCGGACGAGGAGTCCTCCCAGTGGGTCCGCGAAGCGGCCCGCGCGGGCGGCCTGGACTACGCCGTGGGACGCAAGCTGCGTCACGGCGATCATGACGTGAGCCTGGCCCTGCCCGAGCTGCCGGTGGCCGGGCGTGCCGTGGTGCTGCTGGACGATATGGCCTCCACCGGTCGCACCCTGATCGGCTCGGCCGCCGAGCTGCTGCGGCGCGGCGCAGCCTCGGTCGATGTCGCCGTGACCCATGCGCTGTTCAACGGCGATGCCCTGCCGGCGCTGCGCGCGGCGGGCGTGCGCCATATCTGGAGCAGCAACAGCGTGCCGCACGAAAGCAATGCGCTCAGCGTGGTGCCGCTGCTGGCCCAGGGCCTGCGCCGGCTGCTGCAGCACTGAGGCTGGCGTCAGCCGCGCGCCGCTGCGGCCTCGGCCACCAGGGCCGGATTGAAGCGCGGATCGTTGTACATCTTGAACTGGCGATAGACCTTGAAGAAGGCCCGGCCCGCGGCGGCGTCGGCCAGCAAGGCGTCCAGGCAGCTGCCCAGATCCTCGCGCTGTTGCAGCAGCTGTCCCAGCTTGGCGCGGCTGCTGCTGCGATGCGCTTCATCCACATCGCGGCGCTCCACCTGCCGGCGCATGGCGTGAATCTTGAGCGCCAGGATGGACAGCCTGTCCATCATGGTGCCGGCCGTCTCGCTATTGAGTCGGGCCCCGGCGGGCGCCAGGGAGCGCGGCGTATCGCTGCGTGCGGATTGAGCGTCGACCAGGCCCAGGCGCAGCAGCAGCAGCTCGTCCACGCGCTCCGTGGCGTCATTGCGCGCCTGGTTGTAGCGGTCGATGGCGCGCTTGTTGGCGGCAATCTCGCTGTCGGTGACCTGGGTGCGGCGCGCCAGGTCTTCCTCGGCCCACAGCTTGCTGTTGTAGAAGTGGTTGCGTGCGATCCAGAGCCGGAGCTCGTCCACCTGATCGACAGCCGGCTCCTGCAACCCATCGTGGTCTTGCAAGGCCTGATCGTGGAGCTGGGCAAGTTCCTTGGACGCGGGCAGGGGGGCGATGCTGTTCATGAATTGTTTTTCCGGGGAGGTCGGCTGGCGCGGCGCTGGCTGGCAGAATTTTCTCTGCAATCGATCAACAGTGCCCCGCGAGGCCCAAGAAAATCAATGACCCAGGTCCCTCAAGCCGCCACCAGGACCGTGATCGTGCGGCTGCGCAATTTCGTGGGCGATGTGGTGCTCGGCATACCGGCGCTGCATCTGTTGGAGCAGCATGGCTACACGCCCGTGCTGGTCGGCAAGGCCTGGGCTCCGGCGCTGCTGGAGGGGCAGTCCTGGTCGGTGAATGTCTTGGCCAAGGGGACGCGGGCTCGTGCCGCACAGCTGCGCGCCCTGCGGGCGCAGGCGCAGATGGGCGACCCCGCGTTTGATTCGCGGCTCAATGCGCTGGTCCTGCCCTGGTCCTTTGGCTCCGCCCTGGAGATGCGCCTGGCCGGCTTGCGGGCCGTGGGCTACCGGCATGAGGCGCGCTCCTTGCTGCTGTCACGCAGCTGGCCCATGCCGGCGCAGAGTCATGCCCTGCTGAACTACTGGGATCTGGCCTGCCGCTTTCTGGGCATTGAGCGTCCCCTGCCGCCCGCCGAGATCGGGCTTACACCCAGTCCGGCCCAGCAGGAGCTGGCGGAGCAGCTGCTGGCGCGGCACGGTGTCCATGAGCCCTATGTGCTGATCTGCCCCTTTGCGGCGGGTGACTTCGATACCTTGAGCAAGACCTGGCCCCATTTTGCTGAGTTCGCCAGGCTGGCCTCGGCGCGCGGGCTGCGCCTGCTGGTGTGTCCCGGACCGGGTGAGGAGCAGGTGGCGGCCGAACGTTTCCCGCAGGCGCTGAGCCTGCCCGGGCTCAATCTCGGCGTCTATGCGGCCCTGCAGCGCCGGGCCGCCCTGGTGGTGAGCAATGACACCGGGCCTGGCCACCTAGCCGCGGCCGTGGGTGCCCGTTTGCTCAGCGTGCTGGGGCCCACGGAGCCAGAGCACTGGGCCCCCTGGGGGAGCCGCGTCGATGTCATGCGCCAGCATCCTGGCTGGTGGACTGCGCAGCAGGTGCTGAGCCGCAGCGAAGCCTTGTTGGCGGGGGCTCCGCCCAGTGGTGGCGCGTGGCCGCACTGTCTGCAGGAGGTCATGCCTCCGGGCGCTGAGCCCCGTTGATGTGCGTGGGTGCCCGAGCAGTCACCTTGTTCTTGTATTGGTATTTTTTCGGTTCTATTGTGGCCTGT
Organism: Roseateles asaccharophilus; assembly: GCF_004362405.1. GTDB lineage: Bacteria > Pseudomonadota > Gammaproteobacteria > Burkholderiales > Burkholderiaceae_C > Kinneretia > Kinneretia asaccharophila. The sequence goes on along the minus strand of NZ_SNXE01000007.1, from coordinate 201,802 downwards.
AGCGGTCGCGCGTCACTTCCCGGTGGCCTCAGTCCGGGCTGCTCGTAGCAGTCCCATTTCAGGGGCAAAAAAGCACAAAAGTAGGCAAATCGGCCCCAAATTGGGTTCAAGAATCCAGTCCAAGGGCCGATCATTTGCTCGTGGCCTGGGGCGGTAGGCGCACAGCGATTGCTTCTGCCGCTGAAGTCGCCATCAAGTTGTCAAACCAAAAAGGATGAATACCATGGTGTCGTTGCCTCAGATGGCTCAGCGCTTGATACCGCTGGCAGCCGCTCTCAGCTGTTTCGGTGCGCAGGCTCAGGCTAATCAGCAGTCGGCCTGGAGCTTTTCGGGTTTCGCCACTGCCGGCTTGGTTGGCACCAGCAGCGACAAGGCGCTGTACGTCATCCCCGGCCAGCTGCGTGGGGGCGACAAGTCCTGGAGCGGCGAGGTGGACAGCAAGCTGGGCTTGCAGCTCACCGGCCGTTTCAATCCCATGTTCTCGGCCACGGGCCAGCTGCTGACCAAGCAGAATGGCAAAGGCAACTGGACACCGGAGTTGGAGTGGGCCTTCGTCAAGGCCCAGCTCAGTCCGGGCTTGGCCCTGCGCGCCGGTCGTATGGGTGCACCGCTGTTTGCCGTCTCCGATTTCCGAGACGTGGGCTACGCCAACACCTGGTTGCGCCCGCCGCTCGATGTCTACGGCCAGGTCCCTATCAGCAACTTTGATGGGGCAGATGCGCTCTACCAAAAGAGTCTGGGCTCCACCACGCTGAGCGCCCAGTTGTTCGGTGGTGTCGCGGGTTCGCATTTCGAGGGAACCAAGGTCAAGCTCAAGAACATGGTGGGTTTCAACACCACAGCCGAGTTCGATGGCGGCATCACCCTGCGCCTGGGTCATGTGCAGGGTAAGCTCCACGTTTACAACAACACCCTGAACAGCTTGGTCGGCACCCTGCGCGGTATTCCGGTGCCCAGCATCTCGGCCGTGGGCAACCAGTTGGCGGCGGATGGCAAGGACGCGAGCTTCACCGGCATCGGCTTGGCCGTGGATCGTGGCCAGTGGCTGGCCAATTTCGAGTACACCATGCGCCGCACCGATTCCTATGTGCCGGACACCACGGGCTGGTACGGCACCCTGGGCATGCGCCATGGCAAATTCACGCCCTATGTGACGGTGTCGCGCCTCAAGGTGGACAGCAGCAATGTGGGCAGCTTGCCGACCGCCGTGGGCGTGCCGGCCATCGATGCCGCGCTGCCGACCCTGCGTGGCGGGGTTAATCTGGTGGTGGCGGGTCAGTCCACCGAGCAGAACACCACGGCTCTGGGCCTGCGCTGGGATGCCTGGCGCAATATCGCGCTCAAGGCCCAGTACGATCGCGTCACGCCCAAGCGCGGCGATGGTCTGTTCACCGGCGCACAGCCCGGATTCGGGGGCGACAGCGTGAACGTCTACAGCCTGGCCGTGGACTTTGTGTTCTGAGGCGGGGGACCCAAACAATGAATAAGAGCAAGCTGAACAAGCAGGTCCTGGCCGCTGCCCTGTCGGGTCTGGGCTTCATCACCAGCGCAGCCGCCCAGGTGGCGGTCATCGTCAACCCCAAGAACCCGGCCGCCAGCATGACGGCCGAGCAGGTGTCCAACATCTTCCTGGGCAAGAGCAACACCCTGCCCAGCGGGGGCACGGCCGCCGCCGTGGATCAGGCCGAAAGTGCTGCCATCCGGGAACAGTTCTACACCAAGGTCACGGGCAAGCAGTCTGCCCAGGTCAAGGCAGCCTGGTCGCGCCTGGTGTTCTCCGGCAAGGCCACGCCGCCCAAGGAACTGGCCAACAGCGCCGAGGTCAAGAAATTCGTGGCGGCCAATCCCGATGCCATCGGCTATGTGGAGAAGTCGGCGGTGGATGGAAGCGTCAAGGCCGTGCTGACCGTGGACTGAGTCCTAGGGGCGGCTTCGCGCCCCCCTGCTCAAGAAGAACGAGAAGAAAACCGTGCTGGGAGCGTTCACGGCGCGCCGGGTCCCGAGTGGCCGGGCGCGTCGGTTTTGGAGTTGAACTTATGAATGTCCGTACCCGGATCTGGTTGCTGCCGGCCTTTGCGGTCCTGATTTTTGCCGTGGGGATTGCGGTGGTGTGGGGCTTTTCATCCCGTACCTCGGCCGCGATCAGCGCCATCGGCGAGGTCGATTTCCCGTATCTGGATGCCACCACCCAGCTGGCGTCCAACCTGGAGGCCCTGGGGGCCACCATCCAGAGCGCTGTGGCCGAGGGTGAGAAGAAGCGCCTTGACGAGGCCAACGAACGAGCCGCATCCATGCGCAAGCTGCTGGATGCGATTGCACGCATCGAGGGCAAGGCCGAGGTGGGCGGCAAGCTCAAGTCGGCCTTCGAGGCCTACCATGCGGCGGCGGTGGACACCGCCCAGCTCTTCCTGGGCATCAAGCAGGGTGATCAGGCCGCGGCCGTGCCCAAGATGCAGGCTGCGCTGAAGGCGTTCGAGACCGAGCTCAAGGCTGCGCGGGTGCAGGCCAGCGAGGGCTTTGATGCGGGCTTGCAGCGTGCTCATGGCGGCGTGTCGTCCAGCCTGACGGCCATTGTCATCAGCGCCGTGCTGGTGGTTCTGGCGCTGGGCCTGGGTTCCTGGATGCTGATCGGCAATGTCTGGCGCCAACTGGGCGGTGAGCCCGAGTACGCCCGAGACGTGATGCGCCAGATGGCGGAAGGCGATCTGTCCCAACAGATCACGGTGGCGCCTGGTGCCGAGGCCAGTCTGCTGGCCGCCGTGCGCGCCATGTCCCAGGGTTTGGCTGGCATCGTCAGCAATGTGCGCAGCGGCACGGACTCCATCACCGTGGCTTCGCGCGAGATTGCGGTAGGCAACAATGATCTCTCGGTGCGCACCGAAAAGCAGGCCAGCTCCCTCGAGCATACGGCCAGCCATATGCAGACGCTGACGGAGACGGTGCGCCAGAGTGCTGACGCGGCGGCCCAGGCCAATCAGCTGGCGGGTTCCGCTGCCGCCGTGGCCGCCAAGGGGGGTGAGGTGGTGGCCCAGGTGGTGAGCACCATGGAGGACATCAACAGCAGCTCCCGGAAGATCGGCGACATCATCGGCGTGATCGACGGCATTGCCTTCCAGACCAACATCCTGGCCCTGAATGCGGCGGTGGAGGCGGCGCGTGCCGGCGAGCAGGGCCGAGGCTTTGCCGTGGTGGCGGGCGAGGTCCGGTCCCTGGCCCAGCGCAGTGCCGAAGCAGCGCGTGAGATCAAGACCCTGATCGGCGCCAGCATGGAGCGTGTGGAGTCGGGTAGTCGCCTGGTGCAGGACGCGGGCAGCACGATGACCGAGATCGTCTCCAGCGTGCAGCGTGTCACCGACATCATCGGTGAGATCAGCGCCGCGGCGAGTGAGCAGCGCGACGGCATTGCACAGGTCAACCAGTCGGTGGGACAGCTGGATCAGATGACCCAGCAAAATGCTGCCCTGGTGGAAGAAGCTGCCGCCGCGGCGAGCAGCCTCGAACAGCAGGCCCAGGCTCTGCAGGCCGCAGTCTCCACCTTCAAGTTGCGCTGAGCGCCGGGCTTCAGCCTATCGCGCGGCCGCCGGTCTTCGCCGGCGGCCGCGCTGTTTTTATAATCCCGCCTCTTCCATCAATCCTTACCGGGCCCCCACATCTTGAATTTCCTGATCGAAAACTGGTATTTGGTGCTGGCCGCTCTTGTGTCCGGCGGCCTGCTGCTGTGGCCCAGCCTGGTGCGCGGTGCTGCTGGCGCAGCGGTGTCCACGGCCGAAGCCGTGCGCCTGGTCAACCGCGAGAAGGCGGTGCTGCTGGACGTGAGCGAGCCCGCCGAGTACGCGGCCGCGCATGTGGCTGGGTCCAAGAATCTGCCCCTGGGCAGCATCGAAGCCGGCGCCAAGCAACTGCCCTCCAACAAGTCCCTGCCCATTGTGGTGCTGTGCGCCACCGGCGCACGCGCCGGCCGCGCGGCTGGCATGCTGCGCAAGCTGGGCTATGAAAAGGCCCAGCCGCTGGCCGGCGGTCTGGCCGCATGGCGTGAGGCCAATCTGCCGGTCGAAAAGACCGCCTGAGGCCCGACGGCGCCGGTGGCCCTGCGGGGACCGGCGCCTTTTGTTTTTGTGCAGGAGCCAGGCTGATGCAAGCCGTGAAGATGTACACCACCCAGGTCTGCCCCTACTGTGTGCGGGCCAAGGCGCTGCTCAAGCAGCGCGGCGTCGAGAACATCGATGAGGTCCGGGTGGATCTGAACCCCGCTGAACGCGAGTCCATGATGGCCCTGACCGGCCGCCGCACCGTGCCGCAGATCTTCATCGGCGAGACCCATGTGGGCGGTTGCGATGACCTCGTCGCCCTGGACCAACGCGGCGCTCTGATGCCCCTGCTGCAGGGCGCCTAAGACCCGGGCCCGGTGCCCCCGGGCTGAGGGGCTTGCTTGTGGCCTTGCGTGCTTGAGCAGGGCGGTCTTGCGCCTGGGCCATAATCGCGCCCTGCTGCCCGCGGCAATTGGCCGGCGGGTCCAACCGAACCGACATCACCATCATGGCCGACGAGAGCAACAACACCCCCGTGTTCCAGATTCAGCGCATGTACCTGAAGGACCTGTCGCTGGAGCAGCCGAACGCGCCCCAGATCCTGCTGGAACAGACCCAGCCCCAGGTCGACATCAATCTGGCGCTGGCGGCCGAGCCGGTGAGCGAGGGCTTTTTCGAGGTCAGCGTGACCGCCACCGTGACCACCAAGGTCGGTGACAAGACCCTGTTCCTGATCGAGGCCAAGCAGGCCGGCATCTTCGAAATCCGCAATCTGCCCCAGGAACAGCTGGAAGGCATCATCGGCATCGTCTGCCCGCAGATGATCTATCCCTATCTGCGTGCCGTGGTCTCGGACGTCTGCACCCGTGCCGGCTTCCCGCCTGTGATCCTGTCGGAAGTGAACTTCCAGGCCATGTTCGAGGCCCAGCAGGCACAGCGCGAGGCACAGGGCGCCGTCAACTGATCCCGTTGACCTGAGCTGTCATGCAACGCCCCTGGCTGCAGCAAGCGGCGGGGGCGTTTTGCCATCGAGCGAGCCCGAAATGAAGATTGCAGTTCTTGGCGCCGGAGCCTGGGGTACGGCGCTGGCCATACAAGCCGCGGCGCGGCACGAGGTCTTGCTGTGGGCGCGCGATGCCGCCGCCTGCGAGCAGATGCAGCGAGAGGGCTGCAACAGCCGCTATCTGCCGGGTGTCCCCCTTCCGCAAGGTTTGGCGCTGCAGCATCAGCTGGGGCTGGCGCTGGCGCATGGCTCCCAGGGCTTGATCGTGATCGCCACGCCCATGGCCGGACTGCGCGGCATGTTGGCGCAGATGCCGTCGGGTGCGCGCGTGTTCTGGCTGTGCAAGGGTTTCGAGGCCGGCAGTGGACGGCTGGGTCATGAGATCGTGCGCGAGATCCGTCCCGATCTGGTGGCGGGCATTTTGTCGGGGCCGAGCTTTGCGCAGGAAGTGGCCGCCGGTCAGCCCACGGCCCTGGTGGCCGCCTGTGGCGATGCCGGACTGGCGCAATGCGCCGTGCAGGCCTTTCATAGCGAGCGCCTGCGGGTCTACACCTCGGCCGACCCGGTGGGCGTTGAGGTGGGCGGCGCGGTCAAGAACGTGATGGCCATTGCTGTGGGCATCGCCGACGGTCTGCGGCTGCAGGCCGAGCGCTCCGGTCGTGCCGCGCTGGACGGTGTGCCGGGTCTGAACGCCCGTGCCGCGCTGATCACGCGTGGCCTGGCGGAGATGCTTCGCCTGGGTCTGGCCCTGGGGGCGCGCACCGAGACCTTTATGGGGCTCTCGGGCATGGGGGATCTGGTGCTGACGGCCACCGGCGACCTCTCCCGCAACCGCCAGGTGGGTCTGAGCTTGGCGGCCGGCAAGCCCCTGGCCCAGATCCTGAATGAGCTGGGCCATGTGTCCGAAGGCGTCTACAGTGCGCCGACCGTGCTGGAGCGCGCCCGCGCCTTGGGGGTGGAGACGCCCATCACGGCGGCGGTTGTCGAGGTGCTGCAGGGCCGGCTGGGTCCGGTGGCGGCGGTCGAGCGTCTGATGAGTCGCGAGTCCCGATCCGAACATTGATCTGATGAAGAAGGTGCCCCCGATGCAACGTCGATCCCTGCTGCAGGCCGCCGCGCTTGCGCCTCTTGCGGCCAGTCTGCCCGTCCTGGCCCAGGCCTGGCCGGCCCGGCCCATCAAGCTGGTCGTTCCCTTCCCCGGTGGCAGTTCGCCCGACATCATTGCCCGTGCCGTGGCCGAGCCTCTGGGGCAGGCCCTGGGTCAGCCCCTGGTCATCGTCAACCAGCCCGGGGCTGGCGGCAATATCGGCACCGGTGCCGTCGCCAAGGCCGAACCGGATGGCTACACCCTGCTGTTCACCATCCAAGGGCCCCTGGTCACCGCGCCCCTGCTGACCAAGCAATTGCCCTACAACCCGGTCAAGGACCTGCAGCCCATTGGTCTGGTGGCAACCAGCCCCAATGTGCTGGTGGTCGACCCCAAGCTGGGGGTGAACAGCTTGGCGGACTTTGTGCGCCTGGCCAAGGAGAAGAAGGGGCAGCTCAACTATGGCAGCGTGGGCAATGGCAGTGCGGCGCATCTGGCCATGGAGTCCTTCCGCACCCGTGCCGGTTTCGAGATGACCCATGTGCCCTACCAGGGCTTCCCGCAGGTGGTGAACGCCATACTGGCCGGTCAGGTGCATGCCGGTTTCATGGTGCCGGGTATTGCCATGGGGCAGGTGCGGGCCGGCAAGCTCAAGGCCCTGGCGGTGACCAGCGCGGGGCGCGTCGCTTCCCTGCCCGAGCTGCAGACCTTGGCGGAGTTGGGTTACGCTGGTTTTGAGGCGATTTCCTGGCAGGCCATGCTGGCACCGGCCAGGACGTCGGCCCCCATCGTGCAGCGTCTCTCCGCGGAGTTGGTCAAGGTGATCAAGAGCGATGAGGTGCGCGCCAAGATGCTGAGTCAGTACTTCAGTGCCGCTGCGAGTTCACCCGAAGGTCTGGCCAGTCTGATGAAGACCGAGCGCGAACGCTGGGGGCAGATGATCAAGGCGGCCGGTGTGCAAGCCGAGTAAGGCTCAGACGCTACCCGCGTAGCCGTTCTGGCGCCAGGCCTCGAACACGGTGACGGCCACGCTATTGCTGAGGTTCAGACTGCGCTGATCCGGGCGCATGGGCAGGCGCACCCGTTGTGCCGTGGGGAAGCTGTCGCGCAGGGCCGGCGGCAGGCCAGCGGTTTCCGATCCGAAGACAAGCCAGTCGCCAGGGCGCCATGCCACCTTGGCGAAAGGCTGGCTGCCGCGTGTCGTGAAGGCAAACATGCGTTCGGTGTCTGGCTTGGCCTCGCTCAGAAAGCTCTGCCAGTCGGCGTGACGCTTGACCGGGGTGTACTCGTGATAGTCCAGACCGGCGCGCTGCAGCAGCCTGTCCTCCATGGAGAAGCCCAGGGGCTCGATCAGGTGCAGGCTGCAGCCGGTGTTGGCGGCCAGGCGGATCACATTGCCGGTGTTGGGCGGTATTTCGGGGTGGACCAGAACGATGTTGAACATGGCGTGAGTTGTTGGGGCAGGCCTACTCAGCGGTGCGCGCCAGCACCCAGGCCTGGATGCGGGTGGCGCCGGCTCTCCTGAGCAGGCGGGCCAGCTCGTGCAGGGTGGCCCCGGTGGTCATCACATCATCCAGCAGGGCCACATGGGCGCCGCGCAGCCGCCCGGCTTGTTGCGGCTCCAGCGCAAAAGCGTGCCGCACATTGGCGGCCCGCTGCTCGGCGGGCAGCTTGAGTTGGTGTGCAGTATCGCGCAGGCGCAGCAAGAGCTTGGCCTCGCAGTTCAAGCCTCGCCGCCGCGCCAGGGGGCGGGCGAGTTCCAGGCTCTGGTTGTAGCCGCGCTCACGCAGGCGCTCGGTCGACAGTGGCACGGGCAGCAATAGATCGGGTGCCTGCGCCTGCTCGCGATCCAGGGCGGCCTCCAGGCATTGCAGCAGCGCCCCACCCAGATGCAGGGCCTGCTGGAATTTGTACCGGAGCAAGAGATGGTCCCAGGGGAAGGCATAGTCCAGGGCCGCGATGCAGCGGTCCAGCGGTGGGGGCTGCTGCAGGCAGCGGCCACATTGCGGGGACGCATGCTGGATTCCGCCCAGGGTTGCCGCGGGTAGGCGCAGGCCGCAGCTCGTGCAGCGCAGGGCGGGGCGTGTATAGCGATCCAGGCAGAGCTGGCAGACGCGCTGCTTCGACCAGCTGCGGCACACCAGGCATTGGCCAGGGCAGCGAGCCAGCGCCCGCTCGAGCAGCGAGGGTTTGGCGGGGCGAAGGGCGCTGGGCTCCATGGCTCAATATACTCGGCGCCCATGTCGTCCCCCGCCCCCGCGCCCGCCCAGCGTCCGCCCAGCCAGCAGATCGATGCCACCGCCCTGAGTCGCCATCTGCGGCGGCTCGCGACCTCGGCCGAACCGCCCTGGCTGCATGCCGATATCGCCCGCCGCATGGCCGAGCGCCTGCCCCTGATCAAGTTGCAGCCGCAGCGGGTGCTGCAGTGGTCGGCCCATCTGGGGGCCAGCGACGCCCTGCTGCGCGAGGCCTATCCCCAGGCGCGCCAGCTGCGCAGCGAGCCTTTGTCGGCCTTGCGGGAGCGCAGCCAGGCGACCCAAGGCAAGGGTGGCTTCTGGGCCGCCCTGCGCGGGCGCGAGCCGGTCGAGGTCTGGCTGCCCGGCGAGGTGCCCGAGGGCACGGCCGAGCTGCTGTGGGCCAATATGTATCTGCACCTGAGCCCGGATCCCGAGGCCTTGCTGCGCTTGTGGCAGCGCGCCCTGGCCGTGGACGGTTTCGTGATGTTCTCCTGCCTGGGGCCCGACAGCTGGCGCGAGCTGCGTCAGCTCTACGAACGCCTGGGGTGGGCCAGCGCCGGGCCGGAGTGGATCGATATGCACGATGTGGGCGATATGTTGGTGCACGCCGGCTTTGCCGACCCGGTGATGGACCAGGAGCGCATCAGCCTGACCTGGGGTGATCCGGCCAAGGCCCTGGCGGATTTGCGCGCTCTGGGTGGCAATCTCTCGCCCCTGCGATTCGAGGGTCTGCGCAGCCGGGCCTGGCGGAACCGTCTGCTGGATGCCCTGGAGTCATTGCGCGGGCCCGATGGCCGCCTGCGACTGAGTCTGGAACTGGTCTACGGTCATGCCTTTAAACCGGCCCCACGGCTGGCGGTGAGCGGGGAAACCCGCGTCTCGCTGGATCAGATGCGCAACATGGTGCGGGGCTCGGCCAAACCCTAATCAGTACATGCACCTAGCCGGGGCAAAGACCACGGGGATATCAGGGGGGCAGGGGCTAAAATTCCTCATCGATCGGATCCCTGCCAGCTGATCTGTGGTTCGTGCTTGACGCAGGTCAGAGGTCCTGATGACCGGCGCGACAGTTGTATGTAGCACCCGCGGGTGTGTACATGGATCAGATCTCGGTGGAAAACGCGAAGGGGTTGGCGGCGCTGCGCTGTGATGCGGTGCCGTGAACCTCATGGGCTGAATTTGAAACAGAAGTGACGACCATGACGATGATGAACGCACGAGTGCATCCGCTGGGGCGCTGTATCAGCCGACTGGCGGGAGGCCTCGCAGCCACGTTGGCCAGCCAGGCTGCCCTGGCCGTGAATGACCTGCCGGGTGGGCCCAAGGTCAATCAGCTGAACCTGCATGAGCCGGTCACCCGCATTGCCGCGGACCAGATGTGGCTGCACAACATGATGCTGGTCATTTGCCTGGTCATCTTCGTCGCCGTCTTCGGCGTCATGTTCTATTCCATCTTCAAGCACCGCAAGAGCCGCGGCGCGGTGCCGGCCAACTTCCACGAGAGCGTCAAGGTCGAGATCGCCTGGACCGTGGTGCCCTTCATCATCGTGATCCTGATGGCCCTGCCGGCCACCAAGGTCGTGGTGGCCATGAAGGACACCACCAATGCCGACCTCACCATCAAGGCCACCGGCTATCAGTGGAAGTGGGGCTATGACTATCTGAAGGGCGAGGGCGAGGGCATCGGCTTCCTGGCCACCCTGGACGCCGCCCAGCGCGAGATGTCGGATGCCGGCAAGCCCGAAGGCGACAACTACCTGCTCAAGGTGGACAACCCCCTGGTCGTGCCTGTGGGCAAGAAGGTGCGCATCATCACCACGGCCAATGATGTGATCCATGCCTGGATGGTGCCGGCCTTCGGCGTCAAGCAGGATGCCATCCCCGGCTTTGTGCGCGACACCTGGTTCAAGGCCGAGAAGGTGGGCGACTACTACGGTCAGTGCGCCGAGCTCTGCGGCAAGGAGCACGCCTATATGCCCATCCACGTGAAGGTGGTCTCGGCCGAGGACTACAGCAAGTGGGTCGACGGCAAGAAGAAGGAAATGGCCGCCAAGGCCGATGATCCGAGCAAGGTCTGGGAGCTGGCGGCCCTGGTGGCCCGTGGTGAGAAGGTCTATGCCGCCAACTGCGCGGCCTGCCACAAGGCCGACGGCACCGGTGCCGGCCCCATCAAGGCCTTGGACAAGTCGGCCCTGGTCCTGTCCGACGACAAGAGCAAGCAGATCCAGGTCATGCTCAACGGTGCTGCCAATGGCGCCATGCCGGCGTGGAAGCAGTTGTCCGACACCGAGATCGCTGCCGTGATCACGTACACCAAGAACAGCTGGTCCAACAAGACCGGTCAGTTGGTGCAGCCGGCCGAGATCGTGGCTGCCCGCAAGTAAGCGTCTGAACGTCCAGAAAGAGGAAAGCAAGATGAGTGCAGTGCTTGACCATCACGGCCACGGCGGCGTTCACGACCACCATGACGACCACCACCATGCCCCCACGGGCTGGCGTCGCTGGGTCTTCGCCACCAACCACAAGGACATCGGGACGCTTTACCTGCTGTTCTCCTTCACCATGCTCATGGTGGGGGGCATCCTCGCGCTGCTGATCCGCGCCGAGCTGTTCCAGCCCGGCCTGCAGTTCGTGAACCCCGAGCTCTTCAACCAGCTCACCACCATGCACGGCCTGATCATGGTGTTCGGCGCCATCATGCCGGCCTTCGTGGGCTTCGCGAACTGGATGATCCCGCTGCAGATCGGCGCCAGCGACATGGCCTTCGCGCGCATGAACAACTTCAGCTTCTGGCTGATGATCCCCGCGGCCATCATGCTGGTGGGGAGCTTCTTCATGCCCGGCGGCGCACCGGCCGCCGGCTGGACGCTGTACGCGCCGCTGACCCTGCAGATGGGCCCCTCCATGGATGCTGGCATCTTTGCGATGCACATCCTGGGCGCCTCGTCCATCATGGGCTCGATCAACATCATCGTCACCATCCTGAACATGCGCGCCCCGGGCATGACCTTGATGAAGATGCCGATGTTCGCCTGGACCTGGCTGATCACGGCCTATCTGCTGATCGCGGTGATGCCTGTGCTGGCCGGTGCCATCACGATGACGCTGACCGACCGCCACTTCGGCACCAGCTTCTTCAACCCCGCGGGCGGCGGTGACCCGGTGATGTACCAGCACATCTTCTGGTTCTTCGGCCACCCCGAGGTCTACATCATGATCCTGCCGGCCTTCGGCATCATCAGCCAGATCGTGCCGGCCTTCGCCCGCAAGCGCCTGTTCGGCTATGCCTCCATGGTGTATGCCACGGCCTCCATCGCCATCCTGTCCTTCATCGTCTGGGCTCACCACATGTTCGCCACCGGCATGCCGGTGACGGGCCAGCTGTTCTTCATGTACGCGACCATGCTGATCGCGGTTCCTACCGGTGTGAAGATCTTCAACTGGCTGGCCACGATGTGGCGCGGCTCCATGACCTTCGAGACCCCGATGCTGTGGGCCGTGGGCTTCATCTTCGTGTTCACCATGGGTGGCTTCACCGGCCTGATCTGCGCGGTCGCTCCCATCGACATCCAGATCCAGGACACCTATTACGTGGTGGCGCACTTCCACTATGTGCTGGTGGCCGGCTCCCTGTACGCCCTGTTTGCCGGCGTCTACTACTGGGGCCCCAAGTGGACCGGCGTGATGTATTCGGAGACCCGCGGCAAGATCCACTTCTGGGGCTCGCTGATCTTCTTCAACATCACCTTCTTCCCCATGCACTTCCTCGGCCTGGCCGGTATGCCGCGCCGCTACGCCGACTACCCGCTGCAGTTCGCCGACTTCAACATGATCGCGTCCATCGGCGCCTTCGGCTTCGGTCTGATGCAGGTCTACTTCTTCCTCTTCGTGGTCGTGCCCATGATGCGCGGCAAGGGTGAGAAGGCGCCGCAGAAGCCCTGGGAAGCGGCCGAGGGTCTGGAGTGGGAAGTGCCTTCGCCGGCCCCCTTCCATACCTTTGAGAACCCGCCCAAGCTGGATGCCACCGCGACCAAGGTCGTGGGCTGAGGAGCAAGTCATGGCCATCAATCCGCAGCAGCGCAAGAGCAATCTGCGTCTGGCCCTGGTTCTGGCCTCGGTGGCCGCGGTGTTTGCCCTGGGCTTCGTGGCCAAGATTGCCCTCTTGGGGGCCTGAGGTTCCGGTATGAGCAGCGCACCCAAACCCGGTTGGATGTCCCTGGCCCTGCGCCAGGAGAACCGGCTCATGGTGGGCAAGCTGTGCGTGATCGTGTTGCTGATGTTTGGCTTCGGCTATGCCCTGGTGCCGCTCTACAACGCCATCTGCACGGCGCTTGGCATCAATGTGCTGTCGCTCTCCGAGCGTCAGCACGTGATCAAGGCCAGTGATCTGAAGAACAGCCAGATCGATTACAGCCGCAAGATCACGGTGGAGTTCGATGCCAATGCCCGCGGCCCCTGGGACTTTAAGCCGGCCGTCAACCATGTGGAGGTGCATCCGGGCGAGCTGACCACGGTCATGTACGAGTTCCGCAATGTGCAGAACAAGATCATGTCCGCCCAGGCGATCCCGAGCTACGCGCCGAAGCAGGCCACATCCCACTTCAACAAGCTGGAGTGCTTCTGTTTCAACGAGTACACATTGGCACCCGGTGAGACCAAGCAGTGGCCGGTGGCCTTTGTCATCGACCCCAAGCTACCGCGCGATGTGAAGACGATCACCCTTTCCTACACCTTCTTCGAGGTGGCCGGCAAGGGTCAAAAGCAGGCTGCGGTGGTAGCCCAGCCTCGGCTATGAAGCCGGGGCAGGATCTGAAGGAAGCTGCGGCTCGGCCGAGTTCCTTCTTGCAGACGGTCAAGGCGATTGCCTGGGCCTTTTTCGGTGTGCGCAGGCGCGCCGACTATGACAGGGATGTAGCTCAGCTGAATCCGGTGCATGTGATCATCGCCGGTGTCATCGGGGCTGCGCTGTTCGTGCTGGTGCTGGTGTGGCTGGTCAACTGGGTGATCAGCAGCGGCGTCGCTGGAGCATGAGCGGATCGAGGATCTAGCAGGACTGATTGATTTAGTTCGAGGAGAAACAGATGTCGGCAGCGACTCCCCACGGAGCAACCCCTTACTATTTCGTGCCCGGCCCTTCGCGGCATCCGGTGATGGCCTCTATCGGTCTGTTCTTCGTGATCCTGGGGGCGGGCCAGTGGATCAACGGCCACCAGTGGGGCGCCTACTCGCTGCTCTTTGGCTTGCTGTGGTGGGCCTTTGTGCTCAAGCAGTGGTTTGGCGATGCCATTCGCGAGAGCGAGGGCGGGCTTTACAGCGACCGCATCGACGTCTCCTTCCGCTGGAGCATGGGCTGGTTCATCTTTTCGGAGGTGATGTTCTTCGCCGCCTTCTTCGGTGCCTTGTACTGGGCGCGGGTGCACTCGGTGCCCACACTGGGCAATCATGAACATGCCCTGCTGTGGCCCGACTTCAAGGCCCTGTGGCCCAGCGTTTCGGCCGGTGCAACGGCCGCGCCTGGCGGCACGGTGGAGCCCTTCAGCACTATCGGCCCCTGGCCCCTGCCCACCATCAACACGGCCCTGCTGCTGACCTCGGGCGTGACGCTGACGATTGCGCACCACGCGCTGATCGCCGGCAACCGGGGCAGGACCATCGCCTTCATGTGGATGACGGTGATCCTGGGCGCCATCTTCCTGGTCGTCCAGGGCTATGAGTACGCCCATGCCTACAACGACCTGAACCTCAAGCTCAACTCCGGCATCTTTGGCTCCACCTTCTTCATGCTGACCGGCTTCCACGGTTTCCATGTGTTCGTGGGCATGCTGATGCTGCTCTTCATCACGCTGCGCCTTCACAAGGGCCATTTCACGCCCGAGCGCCACTTCGGCTTTGAAGGTGCGGCTTGGTACTGGCACTTTGTGGACGTGGTCTGGCTCGGCCTGTACATCGTCGTCTACTGGATGTAAGGACGGCCCACCCCCTACCGGCTGCGCCGGCCCCCTGAAGGGGGCACACCCGCAGGCCCGGCCAAGCCGGATCCTCGGGTGTCGCTGGGGGAAATGCAGCAAACGCCGCGTTGTGCGGCGTTTCTTGTTTCAGCGGCCCAGAGGCACGCCCGTGGGCTTGATCCAGCCCATGTAGTAGCTCAGCAGGATGAAGAGGAAGAGCGCCACCGACAGGGCCACACGCAGCGCCAGGGCGCGAGCCATGCTGCTGCGGCCCTTGCTGCGCCTGAGCATGAACAGGCCCGCCGCCCCCAGGGCGCCGACAATGCCAAGCAAAGCAAGCAGAAGGACGAATTTCATGACGTGGGATTATTCCACCAGGGTCGATCAGACATGAGGGGGCGAGCCCTGATCCTGCTGGCCACGGTGCTGAGCCTGGGGCTGGCCTTGCGGCTGGGTTGGTGGCAGCTGGATCGGGCGGCCCAGAAAACCGCCCTGCTGCAGGCGCAACAGGCCCAGGCCAAGCGGGCGCCGCTGTCCGCCGTCGAGCTGGTCGCTGCGCCGCCGCAGGCCCGCGAGCAGTTGCAGCGGCGGGTGCGTTTGCGCGGCCATTGGTTGGATGCGCATACCGTGTACCTGGAGAACCGGCCCATGGCCGGGCGCACCGGCTTTTATGTGATCACGCCCCTGCAACTGGTGGGTCGCAACGAGGCCATCCTGGTACAGCGCGGCTGGCTGCCGCGGGATGCCCGGGATCGCGAGCGCCTGCCCGAGCTGCCCCAGCAGTCCGCCGAGGTGGAAATCGAGGGGCGTCTGATTGAGGCCCCGACCCGGCTTTATCAGCTTGGCGAGGCAGGGGGCGGACGTATCCGGCAGAATCTCGACGCCGTGGCATTTGCCCAAGAGATTCGTCGCCCCTTGCTGCCGCTGACCGTGCTGCAACAAGGGGATGCGTTGGCGGGTACGGATGGCCTGCTCCGCGATTGGCCGGCGCCTGATGCCGGTGTGCAGAAACACTACGGCTATGCCTTTCAATGGTTCGCGCTAGGCGCCTTGATCCTGGGTCTTTATGTCTGGTTCCAACTCATCCGTCCCCGCCGCCGACAAGCTCGCTGATCAGGGCCTGACCCTGACCGTGCACAGCCTGCCCGATCCCAGAAGCATGGCTGAGTCGCAGCGAACGCTGCGTGGCCGCCTCTGGATGCTGCTGGTCGTCTTGGCCTGCGCAGCGCCGGTCGTCGCCTCCTATCTGACCTTCTATGTGTTCAAGCCCCAGGGCAAGGCTTATGGCGAGCTGATCCATCCGCCGATCGAGCTGCCGACGCTGCAGCTGCAAGACCTGAAGGGCCAGAGCGTGCCGGCCGAGAGCCTCAAGGGCCAGTGGCTGCTCACCCTGGTGCAGGAACAGGCCTGCGACAGCGCCTGCGAGCACCGGCTCTATACCCAGCGACAGCTGCGCGAGATGCTGGGCAAGGAGCGGGACAAGGTCGACAAGCTGCTGCTGCTGCCCGAGGACGCGCCTGAGCCCTCGGCGGCCCTGCGCGAGGCGCTGGCCCAGGGCGTGGGCGTCACGGTGCTGCGCCTGCCGCGCGAACAGCTGCAGGCCTGGCTCAAGCCGGCCGCGGGGCAGGGGCTGCAGGATCACTTCTTTCTGATGGATCCCATGGGGCGCTGGATGTTGAGAGCCCCTTCGAACCCCGAGCCCTCCAAGCTCAAGCGCGATCTGAGCCGCCTGCTCAAGGCCAGCGCTTCCTGGGACCAGCCGGGGCGCTGAGATTCTCATGGATGCTTCCGTCGATCTGGTCAATCTGGCGCCGCTGGCCCAGCTGCTTGCCTTTGGCGCCCTGGTGGGCGGCGCGCCCCTGCTGTGGCTGCGCCTGCGCTCGCGGGCCCGCGCCGGCAGTCCGGAGCGCCTGCGTGCCCTGACCCTGCTGACGCTGTTCCTGACCTTTGATCTGGTCATCTTTGGCGCATTCACCCGCCTGACCGACTCGGGCCTGGGCTGCCCGGACTGGCCGGGTTGCTATGGACAGTTCAGCCCCCTGGGTGCGCGTGGCGAGATCCAGGCTGCCCAGACGGCCATGCCCACCGGGCCGGTCACTCACAGCAAGGCCTGGATCGAGATGATCCATCGCTACCTGGCCAGTGGGGTGGGCTTTCTGATCCTGGTGCTCTGCATCCAGAGCTGGCGCCAGCGCCGTCAGGCCGGCAGCCTGGTTTCGCCCTGGTGGTCCACGCTGACCCTGGTCTGGGTCTGCATGCAGGGCGCGTTTGGCGCGCTGACGGTCACCATGAAGCTGTTTCCGGCCATTGTGACCTTGCACCTGCTGGGCGGCCTGGGGCTGCTCGTCCTGCTGGCCTGGCAGGCGCAGGCCTATGCGCCGCGGCCCTTGCGGCTGGGCTCGGGCCTGCGCCGCGCAGTGCTGGTCTTGTTTGTGCTGACCGTGGCCCAGGTGGCCCTGGGCGGCTGGGTCAGCACCAATTACGCCGTTCTCGCCTGCGACGCGTTTCCGCAGTGCCATGCCGGCCAGTGGTGGCCCGCCATGGACTTTGAACAGGGCTTCACGCTCTGGCGCGCTCTGGGCGAGAACGCCGAGGGTGGCCTGCTGTCGTTTGCCGCACTGACGGCCATCCACATGGCGCACCGCCTGGGGGCCGTGGTCCTGCTGGCGGTGCTGGTCGGCGTGGCCTGGGGCCTCTGGCGCAGCGGTGCCGAGGCCCGGCCTTGGGGCGTCTGGCTGCTGGGGCTGGCTGCGTGGCAGCTGCTCAGCGGCCTGTCCAATGTGGTGCTGGACTGGCCCCTGCTGGCCGCCCTGGCCCACACCGGCGGCGCTGCGGCGCTGCTCACCTTGCTGAGTTTTCTGTTGGCGCGCCTCAGGCAGGGCGCCGTGCATCCCGGTCCCCTATGAATCAAGCTTCTCTTGTTGCGACGCAGGCCTCGCGCTGGCGCCAGTTCTACCAGCTCACCAAGCCACGCGTGGTGCAGCTGATTGTGTTCTGCGCCGTGATCGGCATGGCCCTGGCCATTCCCGGCTGGCCCAGCGGGCCCGAGTGGGGCGTGATTCTTGCCGCCACGGCAGGCATCTGGCTGGTGGCAGGCGCGGCCGCCGCCTTCAACTGCCTGATCGAAGAGCATATCGACGCCAAGATGAAACGCACCGCTTGGCGGCCCACGGCCAAGGGTGAGCTCAGCCGGCCGCAGACCCTGGCCTTCTCCGCCCTGCTGTGCGCACTGGGCTCGGCCATTTTGTGGGTCTGGGTCAACCCGCTGACCATGTGGCTGACCTTTGCCACTTTCGTGGGCTATGCGGTGATCTACACCGTGATCCTCAAGCCACTGACGCCTCAGAACATCGTGATCGGCGGCGCCTCGGGGGCCATGCCGCCGGTGCTGGGCTGGGCCGCCCTGCGGGGCGAGGTGGGCCCGGAGGCCCTGATGCTGTGCCTGATCATCTTCCTGTGGACTCCGCCGCATTTCTGGGCCTTGGCCCTGTACCGTACCGAGGACTATGCCAAGGCCGGCCTGCCCATGCTGCCGGTAACTCACGGTTCGGAGTTCACCCGGCTGCAGGTGCTGCTCTACACCTGGGTGCTGCTGGCCGCCACCCTGCTGCCCTTCCTGACCGGCATGAGCGGCTGGATCTACCTGGCCGCGGCCCTGGTGCTGGGACTGCGCTTTTGCCACTACGCTTGGCGGCTGTGGCGCCAGTACTCGGACGAGCTGGCGCGTGCCACCTTCCGCTTCTCCATCTGGCACCTCTCGCTGCTGTTTGCGGCCCTGCTGCTGGACCACTATCTGACGCCCCTGTGGGCCTGATGCCATGAAGAACTCCGTCCTCCAGCCGGCACGCCGGCTCATGCTCTCGGCCGCCGCGGCCGGGCTTCTTGCCCTGCTGGCCGGCTGCGACAGGGCCAGCAAGCCCGCCTTCAAGGGCATCGACCTCACCGGCGCAGCCTATGCGCGCGAGCTCAAACTGCCCGATCAGGATGGCCGCGAGCGCACCCTGGGCGACTTCAAGGGCAAGGTCCTGGTGGTGTTCTTCGGCTTCACCCAGTGTCCGGATGTCTGCCCCACCACCCTGGCCGAGCTGGCCCAGGTGAAGAAGGCCCTGGGGCCGGATGGTGAGCGGGTGCAGGGCATCTTTGTCACGGTGGACCCTGAGCGCGATACGCCCGAGCTGCTCAAGGCCTATTTGCAGAGCTTTGATCCCAGCTTTGTGGCCCTGCGCGGCAGCGAGGAGCAGACCAAGGCCGTGGCCAAGGAGTTCAAGGTCTTCTATTCCAAGGTGCCGGGCAAGACCGAAGGGTCGTACACCATCGACCACACGGCGGCCAGCTTCATCTTCGACACCCAGGGCCGGGTGCGCGTGTTCTCGCGCTATGGCTCGGGCGCCCAGGCCCTGGTGGACGATATCAAGCTGCTGCTGGCCGAGAAGTAAGACCGCCCACGGCCGCCTCGGAATGAACAAAGCCCCGGCATGCCGGGGCTTTTTCTTGGGTGGGGCAGGGCGCCGAGATCAGGCGGCGACCAGGGCCTTCTTCATCTTCTTCATGGCGGCCACCTCGATCTGGCGGATGCGCTCGGCAGAGACGCCGTACTCGGCCGCCAGCTCGTGCAGGGTCATGCCGCCCGAGTTGTCGTCGTTCACCTTGAGCCAGCGCTCCTCGACGATGCGGCGGCTGCGTTCGTCCAGCACATCCAGGGCGCGGGCAAGGCCGTTGCCGGCCAGCTCGTCGCGGCTGCGGGACTCCAGCACGCGGGTCGGTTCATGACGCTCATCGGCCAGATAGGCGATCGGGGCGAAGGCCTGCTCGCCGTCGTCCTCGCCCTGGGGCTCCAGGGCCACATCGCCACCCGCCATGCGGGTTTCCATCTCCAGCACTTCCTCGCGCTTGACGTTCAGCTCGCGCGCCACATGCTCCAGCTCGCTTTCGGTGAGCGTGTTGCGATGGGTCTGGCCCTCGGCCGCCTCTTCCTTGAGGCTGTGCTTCATGGAGCGCAGATTGAAGAAGAGCTTGCGCTGGGCCTTGGTCGTGGCGACCTTGACCATGCGCCAGTTCTTCAGGATGTACTCGTGGATCTCGGCCTTGATCCAGTGCATGGCATAGCTGACCAGGCGCACGCCCTGCTCGGGGTCGTAGCGCTTGACGGCCTTCATCAGGCCCACATTGCCTTCCTGGATCAGATCGCCCTGGGGCAGGCCGTAGCCCAGATACTGGCGCGAGATCGACACCACCAGGCGCAGATGCGAGAGCACCAGGCGGCCCGCAGCCTCCAGATCACCGCTCTCGCGCAGCCGGCGGGCAAAGGACAGCTCCTCCTCGGGCGTCAGCATCGGCAGGCGGTTGACGGCCGAGATGTAGGCGTCCAGATTGCCAAGCGAGGGAACCAGTGCCCAAGGGTCGCGAACAGCCAGTGCGGTGGGGTTGCTCATTCCATATCCTCCAGCCAGTGGGAGCCCAGGGCTCCCGACATGCTTATATTAGCACTCTACCGAAGAGAGTGCTAAGTGCGGACACACAGGCTCGCGGCGACGTGATGTGACTGCCCGCCGCGTTGGTGTTTACTAACGCTCTAGCCCGCATGAAGCCTGGCGCTCGGGCCAAGAGCAGCCAGGGCTGCGGGCTTGGGGCCCGGTATGGACTCAGTCGACCAGACCGAAATCAGGGCTGGCCACCATGCGCTCGATATCGAGCAGGATGAGCATGCGGTCGCCGATGCGGCCCAGCCCGGTGATGTGCCGGGCATCGATGGCGGCGCCCATCTCGGGCGGCGGCTTGATGGTGTCGGTGCCCAGTTCCAGCACATCGGACACCGAGTCCACCACAACGCCGATCACGCGGCCCAGCACGTTCAGGATGATCACCACGGTGAAGCCGTTGTACTCCGCGGCTTGACCCAGGCGCAGACGAAGGTCCACGATGGGCACGATCACCCCCCGCAGATTGACCACGCCCTTCACAAAGGGCGGCGCATTCGCGATCCGGGTCGGACTCTCGTAGGAGCGGATTTCCTGAACCTTCAGGATGTCGATGCCGTATTCCTCGGCGCCAACGCGGAAGGTCAGGCATTGCCTCACCGTGTCGGTGGCTGCGGTGGTGACCAGGGCGGTCGAGGGTGCTGGGGCGAGTTCGGTGGAGCTCATGATGGTCGGGAGGGCTTGAGTGCCTATTGTGCATGGCTTGGACGCGAGCCTGCAGTGGTTTAGGCCAGCAGCTGGTCCAGCAGCTTCAACAGTTCACGGACGTCCAGGGGTTTGCTCAGGTAATGCCGGATGCCGGCGGCCCGGCTGCGTTCAATCTGCTCGGGCAAGGCATTGGCCGAGACGGCCACCACGGGCAGCGTGGCGCACGCCGCATGCTTGCGCAGCCGGGCCAGCAGGGCCAGCCCATCGGTGTCGGGCAGCTGCATGTCCAGCAGCAGTAAATCCGGGGGCGCGTCCAGCGCTGCGGCCAGCCCGCTGGCACCGTCCTCGCAGACCTGCAGCGAGAACTGGGGCCGCTGGGCGAAGATGCCGCGCATGACTTCGATATTGGCCGCGTTGTCCTCGATATAGAGCACGCGCCGGCTCGGCACGGCTGCTGGCGACGCGCTGTCCAGGGCGGGCGCCGCGGGTAGGGGGCTGGCTGGCGTCGCCAGGGGGAAGCGCAGGGTGAAGGTCGAGCCACGGCCCTCGCTGGAACTCACCGTGAGCCGCCCGCCCATGAGCTCCATCAGCCTTTGGCAGATGACCAGGCCAATGCCCGTGCCCTCCGTGCCACTGTGCTCCCGGCCCAGCCGGTTGAAGGGCTGGAACAGGGCGGCGAGCTGGGCCGGGTTCAGACCCAGCCCGGTATCGGTCACACTCAGCTCCACATAGGCTTCATCGGCTCGCCGCGAGCTCAGCTGCACCCGTCCGCCCTGAACGTTGTACTTGATGGCATTGCTGAGCAAGTTGGTCAGCACTTGGCGAATGCGGGTCGCATCACCCAGGGCATAGCCCGCTTGCGGGTCCAGCTGCTTCTCGATGCTGATCTGCCCGGCGGCGGCTTGCTTCTCCACCAGGGCCAGGGCATCGTCCAGCAGGGCCGGCAGGTTCTGCGCCTGCAGCTCCAGGCGCAGGGCGCCCGACTCGATGCGGGACAGGTCGAGGATGTCGTCAATCATGTGCAGCAGATGCCATCCCGCCTGCTGCACTTGGGCGGTCCAGCCGCGCTGGCGCTCCGACAGAGGGTGCTCGCGGTCCAGATCCATCAGCTGGGTGAAACCCAGCATGGCATTGAGCGGTGTGCGCAGCTCGTGACTCATGCGCGAGAGAAACTCGTTTTTGGCCCGATTGGCCGCCTCCGCTGCCTCGCGAGCCTGTTCCAGCGCCCGCATGCGCAGCTGATCGCTGATGTCCTCCACCACACCGACCAGGCGGCCTGGCTGGCCTTGCGCATCGCGCAGCAGGCTGACCCGGGTCCGCACGTGCAGGGTGTCTCCGGCACGGGTGATGTAGCGCGTCTCGCATCGATACATCTCGCTGCGACCGGCGATCAGCTCACCCGCCAGACGCATATCCTCCTCTTGATCATCGGGGTGGGTGAATGTGAGCGTGCGCATGGCCCGCAGTTCCTTGGCGCTGTATCCCAGCAGACGACAGAAATGGGGATTTACCTCCTGGGGATGTCCTTCCAGATCGGTGAAGAAGATGCCGATCGGCGCCTGCTCGAAGATGGAGCGCAGCCTCTGCTCGCTGGCGCTGAGGGCTGCTGCTGCGGCCTCGCGCTGCGCCACCTCGTGTTCCAGCGCCGTGGTGCGCTGTGCCACCAGGGCCTCCACCCGGCGGGCGCGCCCGGTCACCGTCAGCAACAGAGCGCCCAGCAAGGCGGTGCTCACCAGGCCAACGCTGGCGAAGGCCCAGCTCCCATACCCGGTGCGGCCGCCCAGTCCCTGGGGGGCGTACACCAGAAACTCCCAGTGTCGGTCCGCAAAGCGCAGGGGCCGCCGGTGCTGCTCGCTGCCCTGCGGCGGCCGCTCGCATCCCGTGGGTCCGGCAAGGCGGACCTGGGCCGCGCCCGGTTCTCGATCGATCAGGCACAACTCCAGAGCCTCGGGCATGGTCTTGGCGATGCGCTGCAGCATCAGGTCCGGACGCAGTGTGGCAAAGACGACGCCGCGGGCCTGAGCGGGCGTTCCGGTGGCCGCGCCCTGCGGATAGAGCGCCTGGTAGGCCACCACACCAATGGCCGTTGCACTGTCCTGGGACAGCTGGAAGCCGGCGGTTACGGCGGGCCGGCCGCTCTCAAGCGCACGTTCAAGCGCCGCGCGTGCGGCCGGGATGGAGCGGATGTTCACGCCCAGGGCGGGCGCATTCCGCGACAGGGGCTCGATCAGCCGGATGGCCACCATATCCTCGTCCGCTGGCGGCGCCAGATCGCCCTGGCGGCGGCGGTCATGGACCCGATAGTCGGGCAGGCCGTCCAGGCGAGCGCTCTTTTCCAGGGCCTGCAGCGCATCACGCGGTACCCGCTGGGCCCAGCCCAGGGCGCGCAGATCGCCATCGGCTCGAAGTAGCGCCGCGGTGCCGCGCTCGAAATCCTGGCGTGACAGGCCCGGCGCCACCAGCAGCAGCCCCCGGGTCGCCTCCAGGGCGCCCAGCGGTTCGCGCAAGGCGTGCTCCATGGCCGTGCCAGCCGTGCTGGCCTCACGCTCGAACAGGTCCAGCTCCCGGCGCTCGTCCCACTGCACCAGCTGGTAGGTGCCCAGTCCCATCAGCAGGGTTGTGAACAATATGGGGAGGGCGACGTTGCGGCGACGTCCGACCCATGCCTCACGAGGATGCGCCAGCAGACACAGAGTCAGCGGCGCGCCAATCAGCACGCCCATGGTGTCGCCCACCCACCACGCCGCCCAGTTGCTGAGCCAGCGCTCGGGGGGAATCTCTCCCAGGGCCAGCAGGGATGCCGACCCCACGCTGGAACTCACCAGGCAGGCCAGGGCGGCGCCCAGAAGGTAGAAGCGTCCCAGCTCGCGTGGCTCGGTCAGCGCCGGTGCGGCGGCGACAAAGCGTTTGACCAGATAGGCGCCCGCCACGGCTTGCAAGGCGGCACCCAATGCCAGGACCAGGGGCAGCAGGCCGGCTTGCCGCCCCGCCGACCAGGCCAGCCAGAGGTTGACCAGCACCGAGCCCAGCCACACACCCGCTGCCATGCGGTAGCCCAGCACCAGCACCGCAGCCAGCGCCAGCCCCGCCGAGGGGTAGATCGGGGCGGCGTAGTTGGGAGGGAGGCGCAGCTGAGTCGCCAGCAAGCCCAGTCCGGCGTAGACCAGGGCCAGCGCCAGGGCTTGCAGGGGCCAGCTACGAAGCAGGGGGTACGGCTGTGGCATGGCGGGATGAATCGCTGAAGCCCATCCTAGCCCAGAGACGCCATGCCCATGTAAGGGGGCATGACCGCGCGGGACCTGCATGCCCCGAGCGGGGGCTTGCAGTAGGATGCGCCAGCCCCACCGACCCCGAGGGATTCCGCATGCCCCTGCTGAGCGATCTTCTGCACGCCCTGTTCCTGGTGCCGCTCACCCTGCTGCCCATCATGAACCCCTTCAGCAGCGCCCCGGTGTTCAGCATGACGGCCGGGACCGACCCCTTGGTCAATCGGCAGTTGGCCCGACAGGTGGCCATCAACTGCTGGTTTGTCATCGTCGGCTCCATGCTTGTGGGCACCTATGTGCTGGATTTGTTTGGCATTTCCCTGCCCATAGTGCGCATAGGCGGCGGCCTTCTGGTCGCCAGCTCCGGCTGGCGCATGCTCAGTCGTAGCGATGACGACTCGGTGCAGGAGGCGGTGCGGCGCTCCCAGTCCGGCGGCCTGTCGCAGAGCGAGCTGGTGCGCCGCAGCTTCTTTCCCATCACCTTTCCCCTGACCACCGGGCCGGGCACCATCGCGGCGGCCATCGCCATCGGCGCCGGTCTGCCCCGCACGCCGGCGCTCTACCTGGCTGGTGCGGGCGTGGCGATGCTGGGTGCCACGCTGACCGTGGGTCTGATCTATCTGCTTTACCGCAACTCGGTGGTACTGATGGCCAAGCTGGGCGAGGTGGGCACCCTGGTGTTGACGCGTCTCATGGCCTTTTTGCTGCTGTGCATCGGCCTGCAGATCATGTGGACGGGCTGGGCCCAGCTGAACGGGCTCCAGCCCTGAGGCGCAGCTCTGGCACCCGGCCGTCGCGCCGCAGCTGAGCGTTGCGCGTTTGGCACAGGGCAGGCCGACTTGTCGCCGAAGCGCTGGGTCCTGGTTCCGCATGCGACGGCATATGCCTAGACTGGGTCAACGGCCACGGCGATGCTGAGGCCGCCCGGACATCATCCCCAGAACCGAAGGAGATCGTCGTGAGCGCCCTTGCCGAACAGTTTTTCACCAAGAACCACAAGGCCCTGCCCACCATGCCCGAGGTGGCCAGTCGTTTGCTGAAGAGCTTTGACGACGAGAACATCAGCCTGGCTGCCATCGCCGAGCTGGTGGGCAAGGACTCCACGCTGGCCGCCAAGGTGCTGCGGCTCGCCAACTCGGCGCACTACAGCCCCTCCCACAATGTGGCGACCCTGGAGGACGCGGCCCATGCCCTGGGCATGGACAAGCTGCGCAACCTTTCGCTGGCGGCCTGCATCTCCGGGGCGTTCCCCTTGGTGTCAGGTCTGGATCGGGCCCTGTTCTGGCGCCACGGCATCATGACCGCCGGCTATGCCCGTGTGCTCTCGCGGGTGTTGCAACTGGATGCGGACACCGCCTATCTGGCCGGCCTGATGCTGCGCACGGGGCAGTTGCTGATGGCCATGAGCGAGCCGGCCCTGGTGGCCGATGTGGAGGCTCATGCCGCCGAGCCGGGCAGCCGCTTCTCGCTGGAGATGTATCGCTTCGGCTGCACCCATGCCGATGTGACGGCCGTGCTGGCCCAGCGCTGGCACTTCCCGGACAAGATGGTCGAGGCCTTCAAAGATGCCAACACGCCGCTGGAGATCAAGCCCTTCTCACTGATGGCCGCGGTGCTGCACCTGGCCGAGGTCTTGGCCGATGCTGCCGAGCACCATGACGATCCGGTACAGGCCATGCAAGTCGCCGTGCCTGAGCTGCTGGCGCATCTGCACCTGGATCTGGACTTCTTGCGCAGCAAGATCGAGGCGGCCGGCGATCTGGGCGCCGATGTGGACAGCCTCTTGCATTGAACCGGTGGCAAGGGCCGACGCTGCCGGCCCTTGCACGCAGGTTTAGACGTTGAACAGGAAGTTCAGCACGTCGCCGTCCTTGACGACGTAGTCCTTGCCTTCGGCACGCATCTTGCCGGCTTCCTTGGCCCCGGCCTCGCCCTTGTACTGGATGAAATCCTCGAAGGCGATGGTCTGGGCGCGGATGAAGCCGCGCTCGAAGTCGGTGTGGATCACGCCGGCCGCCTGGGGCGCGGTGTCACCGATATGGATGGTCCAGGCGCGCACTTCCTTCACGCCGGCAGTGAAGTAGGTCTGCAGACCCAGCAGGCTGAAGCCGGCGCGGATCAGGCGGTTCAGGCCCGGCTCGTCCTGGCCCATCTCGGCCAGGAACATGGCGCGGTCTTCATCGCTCATCTCGGCCAGCTCGGCCTCGGTCTTGGCGCAGATGGCCACCACCGGGCCCTTCTGGGCCGCGGCGTATTCCTTGAGGCGGTCCAGGAAGGGGTTGTTCTCGAAACCGTCCTCGGCCACATTGCCCACGAACATGGCCGGCTTGGCCGTGATCAGGCACAGGGGCTTGAGCAGGACCAGCTCTTCCTTGCTGAAGTCGATGGAGCGCACCGGCTTGGCCTCGTTCAGTGCCGCCTGGCACTTCTCCAACACCTTGACCAGGGCTTGCGCCTCCTTGTCACCGGCGCGGGCCACCTTGTTGTAGCGCACCAGGCTCTTGTCCACGGTGCCCAGGTCGGCCAGGCAGAGCTCGGTCTGGATGACCTCGATGTCCGAGATCGGGTCGACCTTGCCGTTCACATGGATCACATTCGGATCCTCGAAGCAGCGCACCACATTGACGATGGCGTCGGTCTCGCGGATGTGGGAGAGGAACTGGTTGCCCAGGCCTTCGCCCTTGGAGGCGCCCGCCACCAGGCCGGCGATGTCCACGAACTCCACGATGGCCGGCACGATGCGCTCGGGCTTGACCACCTCGGCCAGCTGCTGCAGGCGCGGGTCTGGCAGCTCCACCACGCCCACATTGGGCTCGATGGTGCAGAAGGGATAGTTCTCGGCGGCGATGCCGGCCTTGGTCAGGGCGTTGAAGAGAGTGGACTTGCCGACATTGGGCAGGCCCACGATGCCGCATTTGAGGCTCATGGGGGACTTTCGCTGGGGGCCGGATGTAAAACGGGGATTTTAGCGGCCTGCCTACAATGCCCCCCATGCAAGAGCGAGAAGTGTTCGATGTGCTGGTGCGCGGCGATGGCTGTGTGGGCCGCGCCCTGGCCCTGGCCCTCTCGGCCCAGGGCCTGCGCGTGGCCCTGCTCGGCCGCGAACAGCCGGCCCGCAGCGAAGACCTGCGCACCTATGCCCTGAACGCCAGCTCGGTGGCCCTGCTGCGCGAGCTGCGGGTCTGGGAGACCCTGCCGCGCGAGGCCTGGAGCCCCGTCTACGAGATGCAGATCCACGGCGACCAGGCCGCTGGCCGCCTGGCCTTCTCCGCCTGGCAGCAGGGCGTGGGCGAGCTGGCCCATATTGTGGACGCCGCGACCCTGGAACAGCAGCTTGGCGCCGCCCTGAGCTTCGCGCCCCATGTGCGACGGGTCAGCGCGCCGGTGCCGGCGGCGCTGACGGCCCTGTGCGAGGGCAAGGAATCCGAGGCCCGCGAGGCCCTGGGTGTGCGTTTTGAGCGACATGGCTATGGCCAGCAGGCGATTGCCGCCCGCCTGGTGGTGGAGCAGCCGCATCAGGGGGGGGCCCGCCAGTGGTTCCGCGCTCCCGATGTGCTGGCCCTGCTGCCCTTCGAGCGGCCGCAGGCCGAGTGCTCCTACGGCCTGGTCTGGTCCCTGCCCAGCGAGCGCGCCCAGGAACTGCTGGCCGCCGGCCCGGCGGAATTCGAATCGGCCCTGCTGCAAGCCACCGAGGGCGCCGTGGGACCGCTGCGCCTGGCCAGCGGCCGGGCCGCCTGGCCGCTGAGTCTGGGTCGGGCCGATCGCGTCAGCGGTCCCGGCTGGGCCCTGCTGGGCGACGCGGCCCATGTGGTCCATCCCCTGGCCGGTCAGGGGCTGAATCTGGGCCTGGCCGATGTGGCCGCCCTGGCCCAGGTGCTGCGCGAGCGCGAGGCCTGGCGCCCCCTGGGCGACGAGCGCCTGCTGCGCCGCTATGAGCGTGCGCGCCTGGCACCCACCCTGGCCATGGGTGAGCTCACCGACGGTCTGCTGCGCCTGTTTGCGAGCGAGACTCCGGGTCTGCGCGAGCTGCGCAACCGTGGCATGGGCCTGCTGAACCAACTCCCGCCCCTGAAGCGCTGGCTGACGGCGCGGGCCCTGGGCGCCTGAGGCGGCCCGTCCCCTACGTTCTCCTCTCCCGACCGAGCACCCGATATGAAGCTTCTGACCTACACGGCCCTGGCCCTGAGCCTTCTGGCCGCTGCACCGCTGGCCTTGGCCAGCGAGGCCCAGATCCGCAAGAACATCGCCGAGCGCATGCCCAACTGGCCCAAGCTCGACGAGGTGCGCCAGTCGGCCATGCCGGGTCTGTGGGAGATCCGCGCCGGCAATGAGATCCGCTACACCGATGCCAGCGGCAGCTTTCTGATCGAGGGCGAGCTGATCGACCTGAAGGGGCGGCGCAATCTCACCGAGGAGCGTCTGGCCAAGCTCAACCAGATCGATTTCTCCGCGCTGCCGCTCAAGGATGCCCTGGTCTGGAAGAACGGCAAGGGCACGCGTCGCATCGCCGTCTTCGCCGACCCGAACTGCGGCTATTGCAAGCGTTTCGAGCGCAGCCTGCAGGAGCTCAAGGACATCACGGTCTACACCTTCCTGATTCCCATCCTGGGCGGTGATTCGGCCGAGAAGTCGCGCAATATCTGGTGCGCCAAGGATTCGCAGGCCACCTGGCTGGCCTGGATGCTGGACAACAAGCTGCCGCCCAAGGCGGCCGCGAGTTGCGACGATGCCGCCGTGGAGCGCAATCTGGCGCTGGCGCGCAAGCATATGGTCAATGGCACGCCGGCCGTGATCTTCGAGGATGGCAGCCGCGTGCCGGGCGCCATCAGCGCCGAGCAGCTGGAGCGTCGCCTGGCGGCGCTGAAGGCGGCCTCCGGTTCCTGAGGCCACGGCCCGCTCCCCCTTTATCACTTATCGCAAGCCTCACGCCATGCCCTCCGCCGCCCTGGCCGCCGAGTCCGGCCGCCCCTTACCCCTGAATCCGGTGGCCTTGCGCCTGGGCTATGCCGGGCTGATTCCCTTTGTGCTGGGGGCCTTGCTGATCTGGTTGCTGGCCGGCTACAGCCTGGAGGCCCATGCCTTCGTGGCCCTGGGCCTGTCGGCCTATGCCGCCCTGATCCTGAGTTTTCTGGGCGGCATCCACTGGGGATTGGCCATGCGCCAGCAGATTCCCTCGCCCATGCCCTTTGTCTGGGGCGTGGTGCCCTCCCTGCTGGCCTGGGTGGCGGTGGTGATGCCGGCTTATGCCGGTCTGGTGCTGCATGGCCTGATGCTGGTGATCTGCTATCTGGTGGACCGGCGCCTGTACCCCGGCCTGGGGGCCTCGGCGTGGTTGACCCTGCGCTTTCGCCTCAGCGCCGTGGCCGCGCTGTGCTGCTTCCTGGGGGCTGCGGGTAGCTGACGATGATCGTCTATCGCGTCGAGATTGCCGATGCCCACGCGCATCTGTTCCAGGTCACCCTCACGATTCCCGCGCCGTCCGATCGGCTGACCCTGAGCCTGCCGGTCTGGATTCCCGGCAGTTATCTGGTGCGCGAGTTCGCCCGCCATCTGCAGGGCTTGAGCGCGCGCCAGGGACAGCGTGAGCTGGGGCTGCGTCAGCTGCGCAAGAATGCCTGGCAGGTGGACTGCCAGGGCCGGGCGGCCCTGGTGCTGAGCTACCAGGTCTATGCCTTCGACTCGTCCGTGCGCGCGGCCTTTCTGGACGCACAGCGCGGCTTCTTCAACCCCAGCAGCCTGTGTCTGCGGGTCCAGGGGCGCGAGCAGGAACCCCATGCCATCGAGCTGGGCCCCTTGCCCGCGGGTTGGCAGGTGGCCACGGCCATGGCCGTCGAGCAGGGGCGTTATCAGGCGGCCGACTACGACGAGCTGCTGGATCATCCCTTTGAGCTGGGCCGCTTCTGGCGCGGCGAGTTCGTGGCCGGCGGCGTGCCCCATGAGCTGGTGGTGGCGGGCGCTCTGCCGGTGTTCGATGCCGACCGTCTGCTGGCCGACACCCAGCGCCTGTGCGAGGCCCAGATCGCTTTCTGGCATGGGCGACGCGGTTCGGGCGTGGCGTCTTGCGGCAAGCCGCCCTTCGAACGCTATGTCTTCCTGCTCAACGCGGTGGACGAGGGCTATGGCGGCCTGGAGCATCGGGCTAGCACCGCCCTGATCGCGTCACGCCGGGACCTGCCCGTGCTCGGGCAGCCGGACCTCAGCGACGGCTATGTGCGCCTGCTGGGACTCGTCAGCCATGAGTACTTCCACACCTGGAACGTCAAGCGTCTGCGCCCGGCCGAGTTCGAGCGCTACGACTACGAGCAGGAGAACTACACGGAGCTGCTCTGGTTCTTTGAGGGCTTCACCTCCTACTACGACGATCTCTTCCTGCTGCGTACCGGCCTGATCGACGAGGCCCGCTACCTCAAGCTGATGAGCGGCACGCTCAATGCCGTGCTGGCCGCACCCGGGCGGCGCCAGCAGAGCCTGGCCCAGGCCAGCTTCGATGCCTGGGTGCGCTACTACCGCCCCGACGAGAACACGCCCAACAGCACGGTGAGCTACTACGCCAAGGGCGCCCTGCTGGCCTGGGCGCTGGATCTGAGCCTGCGCAGCAGTGAGGCACAGGCCAGCAGCCTGGACGACTTGATGCGCCTGCTCTGGCAGCGCAGCGCTGGCGGCCCGGTGAGTGAGGCGCAGATTCTGGAAGCCGCGGCCGAGCTAGGAGGCCCGGCCCGTGCCGATGAGCTGCGTCACTGGGTCCATGGCACCGACGATCTGCCCCTGCCGGTGCTGCTGGAGCGCCTGGGCCTACGCTGGGGGAGCGACAAGATCTGCCTGGCCCGCCGTCTGGGACTGCGCCTGGACAAGGGCGGCGAGGGTCTGGGCATCAAGCAGGTCTTGCAGGGCTCCGCGGCTCAGCGTGCCGGTCTGGCCGCGGGCGATGAAATCCTGGCCTGCAATGGCTGGCGCCTGCGCAAGCTGGAGGAGGCCCTGCTGACCCTGCGCCCCGAGGCGCCTCAGCGCCTGGCCCTGCTGCTGGCGCGGGACCAGCGCCTCCTGGAGCTGGCGCTTGACCTTCCCCTGGAGGGGCAGGCGGAGGCCCCGGTGCGCCTGAGCCCGGCCGACAAACCCTCGGCGCGGGCGCTGAGCCTGCGTCGTGCATGGCTGAGCGGCTGAACCCCTCGGCGAGCCGCGGTCCCTGGCCTCGCAGAACCGGACTGGCGCTCCTGGTGGCGGCGCTGGTCCTGGCCCTGCATGCGGGCCTGGGTCAGCTCTTGTGGCATCTGGAGACGGGTGGAGATCGCCACCGCTTCCCTGAGCGGCTGGCTGTGGTCTTCTTGCAGGAGTTGCGTCCCCAGGCGGTGGTCTCGGTGCCCGATGCTGCTCGCGCAGGGCAGTCCAGACGGCCGGAGCCCGAGCCGGCCATCACGGTGCCGGGGCCAGCCCTGGCGGCCAGCGAGGCGCCGGTGGCGGCGCCGGCCGAGCCGGCGGCATCGGTGGCCGACGCGGCGGCAAGCCCGGAGCGCCGCGGCAGCGCTGCGTCCGAGCCCTTGGCCGAGCCCCTGCCTGAAGCGGCCCAGGTGGCATCGGCGTCGGCATCGGCATCGGCGTCGGCGCTGGCCAGCGCCGCGGAGTCGTCCACCGAGCCCGGGCCGGAATGGCCGCTGTCCACCCAGCTGCGCTATCGCCTGAGCGGCAACTACCGTGGCGAGGTCACGGGCGAAGCCGAGGTGCAGTGGCTGCGGCAGGGCGCGCGCTATCAGGTGCATCTGGAGGTCCTGGTCGGGGCCCGCTTTGCGCCCCTGATCCAGCGCCGCATGAGCAGCGATGGCCTCTTGGGCGCGGCCGGCATCAGCCCCCATCGCTACGAGGAAGACACCCGCATGCTGATGCGCGAGCGTCGCCGTGTGGCGCTCCGCTTTGATCGCCAAGCCCGGCAGCTGTACCTGGCCGATGGCAGCCCGCAGCCCCTGCCCGAGGGCGTGCAGGACGCGGCCAGCCAGTTCGTGCAACTGACCTGGCTGTTCCTGACCGGGCGCGAGCGCCTAGCGCCCGGGCACATCGTGTCCATGCCCTTGGCCCTGCCGCGCCGGCTCTACGCCTGGCGCTACGAGGTGCTGGGCGAGGATCTGCTGGACACGCCCATGGGGCCGGTGCCGGCCTGGCATCTGCGGCCGCTGCTCGACCGGGAGCTCCGTCCCCAGGACCTCAAGGCCGAGGTCTGGCTGGCCCCCAGCCTGCAGTACCTGCCGCTGCGCCTGCGCATTGCCCAGGACGAACAGACCTATCTTGACCTGATGCTCAAGGCGCCGCCGCTGCAGGCGGCACAATGAGCGCCGAATTTCCACAGCAAGACATCACGAGGAGACCCCATGAGCTATGAGTGCATCCTGACCGAGCTGCGTGGCAGCGGTGAGCGCAAGACCGGCCTGATCACCCTGAACCGGCCCAAGCAGCTCAATGCCCTGAACGATCAGCTGATGGACGAGCTGGGCCAGGCCCTGCTGGCCTTTGATGCCGATGACGGTGTCGGCTGCATCGTGCTGACCGGCTCCGAGCGCGCCTTCGCCGCCGGGGCCGACATCCCGACCATGGCGCCTCACGACTTCATGAGCGCCTTCAAGACCGGCCTGATCTCCAAGAACTGGGAAACCATTCTGCAGGTGCGCAAGCCGGTGATTGCCGCGGTGGGCGGCTTCGCCCTGGGCGGCGGCTGCGAACTGGCCATGATGTGCGACTTCATCATCGCCGCCGACAGTGCCAAGTTCGGCCAGCCCGAGATCAAGCTGGGCATCATCCCCGGTGCCGGCGGCACTCAGCGCCTGCCGCGCGCCGTGGGCAAGAGCAAGGCCATGGACCTGCTGCTCACCGCACGCATGATGGACGCGGCCGAGGCCGAGAGCGCCGGTCTGGTCGCACGCGTGGTGCCGGCCGACAAGCTGCTGGACGAGGCCCTGGCCGCGGCCGAGACCATCAACGGCTTCAGCGCGCCCTCGGTGGCCCTGATCAAGGAGTTGGTGCATCAGGCCTTCCAGGGGCCGCTGAGCGATGGGGTGAAGATCGAACGTCGTTACTTCCATGCCCTGTTCGGTACGGCGGATCAGCGCGAAGGCATGGATGCCTTCATGAACAAGCGCAAGCCCGAGTTCAAGCATCGCTGAAACGCCTGAGCGACGGCGCAGCTTGATGTGAGTCAAGCCGCGCCCCAGGGCCGGCCGCTATGGTCGCGGGTTCGCTGAGCCCGCCATGAGTCCGTCCATCCCTTTCATCGCCCGCCTGGGGCGCCGCTCCCGCCAATGGCTGGGCTTGCTCGTCCTGCTGGGTCTGGCCTGGGCTGGGGCCATCTGGTGGCTGCAGTTCGAGCGGGATGCGCTGCAAAGGCACGAGGGCGAGAAGCTGGAGGGCCTGGTCAAGTCCCTGGAGGGCGTGGTGGCCCAGCAGCTCATCGGCATCAACACCGCCCTGCTGACCATCGACGGGCAGCGCGCCCAGCGCAGCGGGGATGCCTTGGCGCAGCTGCAGCCCCTGCTGCACACGCTGGCAGAGGCCATGCCCGGGGTGCATGCCCTGAGCATCATGGATGAGCAGGGACGCGTGCAGGCCAGCTCCGCGAGCGCCCTGCCCAGCCTGGTAGAGGTCCTGCGCCCGGGCTATGAGCTGGCCCGCGCCCAGCGCCCGCAGGCCGGCCGGCTCCATATCGCTGCGCCGCAGATCAGGCCCGACGGCGGGGAGCAGACGCTGACACTGACCCTGGGCCTGCGTGACGCCCAGGGACGCTGGCAGGGGGCGGTGAGCGCCCTGCTTGCCCCCAGCTATTTCGATGCGGTGCTGCGCACCGCGCAGCCCTCGGCCGAAACCTGGAGCGCCCTGGTGCATGAGCAAGGGCGCCTGTTTGCCCTGCTGCCCGAGCAGCCCCGCTGGCTGGGCGAGGACTTCAGCGCGCGCCAGGACAGTGTGCTGTATCGCCATTTGCTGGAAGGGCGCGATGTCAGCTTGCAGCGCATGCGCGCCGTGGTCAGCGGCGATCTGCGACTCATGTCGGTGCGCAGTGTGCGGCCCGCGGGCCTGGACCCGCGTCCCTCCCTGGTGGTGGCCGTGGGGCGGTCTGTGCACGCGCTGGAGGCGCCCTGGCGACGCCAGCGCGCCGCGGTGCTGGCCGTGGGCCTGTCCATCAGCCTGCTCTCGGTGCTGGCCCTGATGCTGTGGCAACGTCGCCAGCGCCTGATCTTCGATCTGCAGCAGCGCCAGAAGCAGCAGGAGCAGGAGGCGGCGGAGTGGGTGTCTCTGGCGCTGGAGGGCGGCGCCCTGGGCGTGTGGGACTGGGATGTGGCCAGTGGTTCGGCGCGCTTTGACGCCCGCTATTGCGCCATGCTGGGTGAGTCGACCCTGGAGTCCACGGTACGGAGCTGGCACGAGCGCCTGCATCCGGACGATGCCCCCCTGGTGCAGACCCATTTGCAGCTGAGCCTGGAGGGCGAGTCGGACCAGTACGAGGCGCAGTTCCGCATGCGTCATCGCGACGGGCATTGGATCTGGGTGCTCAGCCGGGGGCGGGTGATGGCGCGTGATGCCCAGGGCCGCGTGCTGCGACTGGTGGGCACGCATCTGGACATCACGGAGCTGCGCGCGGGTCAGGACCGGCTGCACAGCCAGGCCCTCTACACCCAGGCCGTGCTGGAAAACATGGTGGATGGTGTGATCACCGTCGACGCGCAGGGACGTGTCGAATCCCTGAACCCTGCGGCCTGCGCCATGTTCGGCTATCAGGCGCATCAGGTGCTGGGGCGCAATGTCAGCATCTTGATGCCTGAGCACGACGCTCGCCAGCATGGCGGCTATATGTCCCGCTATCTGGCCGGCGGCGCCGCGCGCATCATTGGCAAGGGCCGGGATGTTGAGGGGCGGCGCGCCGACGGCAGCGTCTTCCCCATGAGTCTGGCGGTGTCACGCATCGAGCACGAGGGCCGCACCCGCTTCATCGGCCTGACCCGCGACATCACCGAGCGCAAGCGCGCCGAGGCCGAGATCGAGCGTCTGGCCTTTTACGACGCGCTGACGGGGCTGCCCAACCGTCGTCTGCTGCTGGATCGCCTGCGCCAGGCCCTGGCCGCCAGCCGGCGTAAGGCGCGGCGCGGCGCGGTGATGTTCATCGACATGGACAACTTCAAGTCCATCAACGACACCCTGGGCCATGGCATTGGCGACCGGCTGCTGCAGGACGTGGCGCGCCGCCTGCAGGCGGTGCTGCGCACCGACGACACGGTGGCCCGATGGGGCGGGGATGAGTTCGTGGTGCTGCTGCAGGACCTGGGGGTCCAGCAGCAGGACGCCGTGCTGCATGCCGAGGCGGCGGCCGAGAAGCTGCTGCGCGTGCTGGGCCAGCCCTACACCCTGGGCGGGCAGCAGCACCACAGCACGCCCAGCATCGGCATCGTGCTGTGGGGGGAGGAGGGTGGCGACTGCGAGGAGCTGCTCAAGCATGCCGACCACGCCATGTACCAGGCCAAGTCCGCCGGGCGCAATCGCCTGTGCTTCTTCGACCCGGCCACCCAGGCGGCCATGGCCGAGCGCGCCCTGCTGGAGGCCGAGCTTCGCCGCGCCGTCGATCTGCAGCAGCTGGAGCTGCACTGCCAGCCCCAGGTGGCCCGGGACGGCCGCCTGATGGGGGGCGAGCTGTTGATGCGCTGGCGGCACGCAGAGCGGGGCTTTATCTCCCCCGCCCAGTTCATCCCTTTGGCCGAGCAGACCGGCCTGATCGCGCCCCTGGGCGAATGGGCCTTGCAGCAATGCTGCGCCTGGCTCTCGCGCTGGACCGAGGATCCGGCGCTGGCCCCCTTGACCCTGGCCGTCAACCTCAGCGCCCTGCAGCTGCGCCAGAAGGGATTCCTGGGCCTGATGCAGCAGCAGCTGGCGCGCAGCGGCGTGCCGGCCGGGCGTCTCAAGATCGAGCTGACCGAGAGTGCCCTGCTGGAGGACACCGAGGCCGTCATCGGCCTGATGGCGCAGCTGCGCGCCCTGGGCCTGCAGTTCTCGCTGGACGACTTCGGCACCGGCTACTCCTCCCTGGCCTACCTCAAGCGTCTGCCCCTGACCCAGCTCAAGATCGACCAGAGCTTTGTGCGTGATTTGCTGGAGGAGCCCAATGCGCGTGCCATCGCCCGGGCCATCATCCAGATGGGCGACAGCCTGGGTCTGGAGGTGATCGCCGAGGGCGTGGAGACCCGCGCCCAGCGCGATCTGCTGGCCGAGCAGGGCTGCCATGCCTTCCAGGGCTGGTTCTATGGGCGCCCCATGCCCATCGCGGACTTTGAAGCGCTGGCGCGCACCTGGTCGGGCAAGGTTTGAGCGTTGTTCGCACTCTTGTTTGAATCCGCGCGGCTTGTCATGGATTCTTCTGATTCTTTGAATGGTCAATTCATGCTGGGCTAGTTTTTTACTTGGTGGTTAGTTTTTACAGTTGCGGCCATGGACACGGTGATTGCAGGGCACAGCGCCCGCAGCCGGTTCCGTCAACCGACTACCAAGGAGTACCCATCATGTTGAAGAAGCTGAGTGTTGTTGCCCTGTCCCTGATCGCCGCCAGCGCCGCCATGGCCCAGGGCCTGAGCCGGGAACAAGTCCAGGCCGAGCTGCAGCGTGCCCGCGCCGCCGGCGAGATCGCCCGCGTGGACAGCGAGAGCTACAGCCCGAGCGTGCGCAGCGTGGCCTCGACCAAGACCCGTGCCGAGGTCGTGGCCGAGTTGGAGCGCGCCCGCGCCAGCGGCGAGCTGGCCTTGCTGAACAGCAACAATCCCGACCTGGGCGAGCTGCAGGCCCTGCAGCGTGCTCGGGCGGTGTCGGCGGAGCGTCTCGCCGGTCAGCCCAAGAGCGCCCAGTAAGCGTGGTCGTCAAGCCGGCTCCATGGGGCCGGCCTGCGCCATGGGCACAAAAAAAGCGGCTCCGAGGAGCCGCTTTTGTCATGCGCCTGAGGTCGCTCAGCCTTCCCGACGCAGGGCGGGGAAGAGGATCACGTCGCGGATCGAAGGCGAGTCCGTGATCAGCATGATCAGGCGGTCGATGCCGATGCCGCAGCCGCCGGTGGGGGGCATGCCGTATTCCAGGGCGCGAATGAAGTCGGCGTCGTAATACATGGCCTCGTCGTCACCGGCTTCCTTGTTGGCCACCTGGGCCTGGAAGCGCGCGGCCTGGTCTTCGGCGTCATTCAGCTCGGAGAAGCCATTGGCGTACTCGCGGCCGGTGATGAAGAGCTCGAAGCGCTCGGTGATCTTGGGGTTGGTGTCGGAGGCGCGGGCCAGGGGCGAGACCTCTACGGGATAGTCGATGATGAAGGTGGGTTCCCAGAGCTTCTCTTCCACCGCGGCCTCGAACAGGCCGAACTGCAGCTCGGGCAGGGTCCAGTGCTTGGGCGCTTCCTCGCCCAGCTCCTTGAGCTTGGCACGCAGCAGCTCGGCGTCATCGGCCTGGGCCTCGCTGAGGCCGGCATGTGCCACCAGGGAGTCGCGCACCGAGAGGCGGGCAAAGGGCTTGTCCAGGGCCACGGGGCGGCCGGCATAGCTGATGGCGGCGCTGCCGGTGGCGGCGATGGCTGCGTGGCGCAGCACCTGCTCGGTGAAGTCCATCAGATCATGGTGCGTCCAGTAGGCCGCATAGAACTCCATCATCGTGAACTCGGGGTTGTGACGCACCGAGACGCCTTCGTTGCGGAAGTTCCGGTTGATCTCGAACACCCGCTCGAAGCCGCCCACGACCAGGCGCTTGAGGTAGAGCTCAGGCGCGATGCGCAGGAACATCTCCTGGTCCAGCGCATTGTGGTGGGTCACGAAGGGACGGGCATTGGCGCCACCCGGGATGGGGTGCAGCATGGGGGTCTCGACCTCCAGGAAGCCCTGGTCCACCATGAAGCTGCGGATGGAGGAGACGGCCTTGCTGCGCGCCACAAAGCGCTTGCGGGCGTCTTCGTCGGTGATGAGGTCCACATAGCGCTGGCGGTACTTCTGCTCCTGGTCGCTCATGCCGTGGAACTTGTCCGGCAGGGGGCGCAGGCTCTTGGTCAGCAGGCGCAGGGTGCTGACGCGCACCGACAGCTCGCCGGTCTTGGTCTTGAAGAGCGTGCCCTCGGCACCCACGATGTCGCCCAGGTCCAGGTGCTTGAAGCTCTCGTAGCTTTCCTCGCCCACGCCGTCCTTGGTGACGAAGAGCTGGATGCGGCCCGTGGCGTCCTGCAGGGTGCCGAAGGATGCCTTGCCCATCACACGCTTGAGCATCAGGCGACCGGCCACGCTGACCTGGACGCCCTGCGGCTCCAGCGTCTCGTTGTCCAGCTCGCCGTACTGCTGGGACAGGGGCAGGGCGCGGTGCTGGGGCTTGAAGTCGTTGGGGAAGGGCACCGCGGTCTTGGCGCGCAGGGCGGCCAGCTTCTCGCGGCGTTCCGTGATCAGCTGGTTCTCGTCCGCAGCGGCGGGGGCGTGGTGCGGCGTGGCGGGGGTGTGCTGGGTCATCATCAACTCGTTGAATTTGCTGCGATTTTAGCCGGGCCTCTTAGAATCCCGAGTTCCGCTCGAATCCGGCCTTCCATGCCCGTCTCGCTCCCCATCCTGGATCGCAAGATCCGCTTTGCCCTGGTCGGCTGCGGCCGCATTGCCCACAACCATTTCGCCGCCATCGCCAAGCATGGCGAGCGTGCCGAGCTGGTGGCGGTGTGCGACACCCAGCCCGAGGCCCTGGCCGCCGCCGTGGCCACCACCGGCGCGGCCGGCTTTGCCTCGCTGGACGCGCTGCTGGCCGGCAGCCAGCCCGATATCGTGGTGCTGGCCACGCCCTCGGGCCTGCACTCGCAGCAAGCCATACGCCTGGCCCAGGCCGGCGTGCATGTGCTGAGCGAAAAGCCCATGGCCACCAAGTTCGAGGAGGGCCAGGCCATGGTGCGGGCCTGCCGCGACGCCGGGGTCAAGCTCTTCGTGGTCAAGCAGAACCGCCTGAACGCCACGGTGCAGCTGGTCAAGAAAGCGATCGATGAGGGCCGCTTCGGCCGCATCTATATGAGCACGGTCAATGTGTTCTGGACCCGGCCGCAGAGCTATTACGACGCCGCCAAATGGCGCGGCCGCTGGGATCTGGACGGCGGTGCCTTCATGAACCAGGCCAGCCACTATGTGGACCTGCTGGACTGGCTGGTGGGGCCGGTGGACTCGGTCCACGCCTATACGGCCACCCTGGCCCGCGATATCGAGGCCGAGGACACCGGCGTGATGAGCGTGCGCCTGCGCCACGGCGGCCTGGCCTCCATCAACGTCACCATGCTCACCTGGCCG
The DNA here is from genome assembly GCF_004362405.1 of Roseateles asaccharophilus. Classification (GTDB taxonomy): domain Bacteria; phylum Pseudomonadota; class Gammaproteobacteria; order Burkholderiales; family Burkholderiaceae_C; genus Kinneretia; species Kinneretia asaccharophila. Next base: position 162,812 of record NZ_SNXE01000007.1, on the reverse strand, counting down.
CAGAACCTGGAAGGCTCCATCACCATCCTGGGCGAGAAGGGCACGGTCAAGATCGGCGGCACTGCGGTCAACAAGATCGAGCACTGGGCCTTTGCCGAGCCGCATCCGGACGATGAGGCGGTCAAGAACGCCAGCTATGAGACCGGCAGCGTCTACGGCTTCGGCCACCCGCTCTACTACGACAACGTGATCCGCACCCTGCGTGGCGAGGCTCACGCCGAGGTGGATGGCTACGAGGGCCTGCGCTCGCTGGAGATCTTGATCGCCGCCTACCGCAGCGCGCGCGACGGCCAGCGCGTGGGCCTGCCCCTGGTCTTCTGAGCCCCGCCGCATGAGCTACTGGAAACACGAATCCGCCATCGTCGACGAAGGCGCCCAGCTGGGCGAGGGCACCAAGGTCTGGCATTTCGCCCATGTGAGCCCGGGCGCACGCATTGGCGCAGGCTGCTCGCTGGGGCAGGGCGTCTATGTGGGCAATGATGTGCTGATCGGCGACGGCTGCAAGGTGCAGAACAATGTCTCGATCTATGACGCCGTGACCCTGGAGGACGAGGTCTTCTGCGGCCCCAGCATGGTGTTCACCAATGTCTACAACCCGCGCGCGGCCGTGGTGCGCAAGCACGAGTACCGCCGCACCCTGGTGAAGAAGGGCGCGACCCTGGGCGCCAACTGCACCATCGTCTGCGGCAGCACCATCGGCGAGTACGCCTTCATCGGCGCCGGCGCCGTGGTGCAGAAGGATGTGGCGCCGCATGCCCTGATGGTGGGCGTGCCCGCGCGGCGCATCGGCTGGATGAGCCGCCACGGCGAGCGCCTGCAATTCGATGCCGCGGGCCTGGCGAGCTGCCCGGCCACCGGCGAACGCTACCGCCTGAACGGCGAGCATGTGGAGCTGATCTCTTGAGCCTGCCCTTTATCGATCTGAAATCGCAGTACGCCGCGCTGAAGTCCAGCGTGGACGCGCGCATCCAGCGTGTGCTGGACCATGGCCAGTACATCATGGGCCCCGAGGTCAAGGAGCTGGAGGAGCAACTGGCCGCCCATGTGGGCGTGCAGCACTGCATCACGGTCTCCAGCGGCACCGAGGCCCTGCTGATCGCGCTGATGGCCCTGGACCTGAAGCCCGGCGACGAGGTCATCACCACGCCCTTCACCTTTGCCGCCACGGTGGAGGTGATCGCCCTGCTGGGCGCGGTGCCGGTCTATGCCGACATCGAGCCCGACACCTGCAACATCGACGCCTCGCGCATCGCCGCCCTGATCACGCCGCGCACCCGCGCCATCATGCCGGTGAGCCTCTATGGCCAGGTCTGCGATATGGACGAGATCCGCGCCGTGGCCGGCAGCATCCCGGTGATCGAGGACGCGGCCCAGAGCTTTGGTGCCACGTACAAGGGCCGCAAGAGCTGCGGCCTCAGCACCTTTGGCGCCACCAGCTTCTTCCCCAGCAAACCCCTGGGCTGCTATGGCGATGGCGGCGCGCTCTTCACCGACGACGCGGCCCTGGCCCAGGCGGCGCGCGAGATCCGCGTGCATGGCCAGAGCCAGCGCTACACCCACATCCGCGTGGGCGTGGGCGGCCGCATGGACACGCTGCAATGCGCCGTGGTGCTGGCCAAGCTGGAGCGCTTCGACTGGGAAATTCAGTGCCGCCTGGCCCTGGGCGAGCGCTACCAGCAGGCCCTGGCCGGCCTGCCGCTGCAGCGCCTGGCCGTGCGCCCGGACCGCGATTGCGTCTGGGCCCAGTTCACCGTGATGGTGGAGAACCGCGCCGCGGTGCAGCAGGCCCTGCAGGCCCAGGGCATTCCCACGGCCATCCACTATCCCAAGCCCCTGCATCGCCAGCCGGCCTATGCGCGGCCCGAGCTGAGCCTGCCGCATGCCGAGGCCGCGGCCGACCGGGTGCTGAGCCTGCCCATGAGCCCCGATCTGAGCGAGGCCCAGCAGGATGAGGTGATCGCGGCCCTGCGCCGCGCCCTGGAGGCCTGAGCTTCATGCACGCCGGGGGGCTGTGGCGCTCCACCCTCACCCTGCTGGCCGGCGGCGCCCTGGCCCAGGCCCTGCCCCTGCTGCTGGGGCCCTGGCTCACGCGCCTGTACTCGCCCACCGAATTCGGCCAGTTCGCCCTGCTCTGGGCCCTGGCCACCAATGTGGCGGTGGTGGGCTGCGCGCGCTATGAGTTCGCCCTGCCGCTGGAGCGGGAGGAGGGGCCGGCCGCCCTGCTGATGGGCCTGTGCCTGCGGGTGCTGCTGGGCGTGACGGCGGCCAGCGCGGTGGCCGGCGTGGTGCTGCTGGCCTGGCAGGACTATGACCTGGCCCTGGGCCTGCCCCTGGCCGTGCTGGCCGGTGCCGCGGCCCAGTGGCTCACGCTCTGGGCCACGCGTGCCCAGCGCTATGCCCAGCTGGCCGTGGCGCGCGTGCTGCAGTACGGCGGTGGCGCGGTGGCGCAGCTGGCCCTGGGCCTGGCGGGCCTGGGGGCCTGGGGCCTTTTGCTGGGCGCCAGCCTGGCGGGCCTGGGCGCGGCCGCGCTGCTGGCGCGTCCGGCGCCGCAGGGCGGCTGGTTGGGCCTGCTGGCGCAGCCGCGCGCGGCGCTGCAGACCCTGGCGCGCAAGCATCGCGACTTCCCCCTGCTCAACACCCCGCATGCCTTTGCCGGCGCCCTGCAGGACAGCCTGGCCCTGCTCATCATCACCAGCCTGGCCGGCGATGCCGCGGCGGGCTACTGGGCCCTGGCCCTGCGCTATCTGAAGGCACCGGCCGGCCTGGTGGGCGGCGCCCTGTCCCAGACCCTGTATCCCCGCCTAGTGAACGCCCGCGATCCGGCCGAGGCCCTGGCCCTGGTGCGCCAGGCCCTGGCCGCCCTGGCCGTGCTGGCCCTTCCTCTGCTGCTCGTCCTGCTGCTCTGGGGCGGGCCGCTGTTTGCCTGGGCTTTTGGCGAGCGCTGGGTGGATGCAGGCCATCTGGCTCAGGCCCTGGCGCCCTATATCGCGCTGCACTTCATTGCCTCGCCGCTGTCGGTGGCCACCATGGCCTGGCAGGCCCAGGGCTGGGCCCTGCGTCTGGCCCTGGTGGGGCAGCTGCTCTTCGTGGCTGGTCTGGCCCTGGGCCTCAAGCTGGGCGGCCTGATTGGCGCGGCCTGGGGCGTGTCGGCCGCCATGGCCCTGTACTTCGGTTTCTTCTTCTGGTCGCTGGCGACCTGGAAGCGTTTTCCCGCCTTCACCAAGGCCACCGCCACCACCACTGCCCAAGGGCCTGCCGATGAGAGCCTGGCTTAACCGCGTGCGCCGCGCCCTGTGGCGCCAGCTCTTCTTCCGCATGATCTTCGGTGAGCGTGGGGCGCCGCACAGCCGCATCGCCCCCAGCACCTGCATCGAGGGCGAGGCCGGTCTGCGCCTGGCCGACCATGTCTTCATCGGCCAGTTCAACTTCCTGGATGCCACGGCCGGGCTCACGATAGGCGAGGGCGTGCAGATCACCAATTTCTGCAGCATCGTCACCCACAGCTCGCACCGCTCCATCCGCCTGCTGGGTCGGGCCTATGCCAGCCACAGCGGGCCGGCGCCGGGCTATATCCAGGGGCCCATCGAGATCGGCCCCTATGTCTTCGTGGGCCCGCACAGCCTGATCGAGGCCAACACCCGCATCGGCCGCGGTGCCCTGATCTGCGCCTATGCCCAGCTGCGCGGCGAGGTGCCGGCCTTTGCCATCATGGCCGGCCAGCCCGCGCGCCAGGTGGGTGATGTGCGCGAGCGTGATGCGACCCTGCTGGCCCAGTACCCCGAGCTCGCGCCGCACTACGAAGCCTGGGCCAACGAGGTTCCCCGATGAGACTGGTCCTGCTGGGCGATGGCGAAAGCCCGCATCTGCTGAAGTGGGCACGGGCCCTGGCGCCCCGGGTGGAGCTCTGGGCGGCGTCCAGCCGCGGCTTTCTGCCCGAGTTCGAGAGCCTGTTGCCGCCCCAGCGCCGCCTGGCCCTGGGCCACGCCAGCGCGCATGGCGGCGGCAATATCGCGGTGATCAAGACCTTGCCCACCCTGGGCGCCTGGCTTTCCAAGGTCGATGCCGACTGGATCCATGCCCACTACCTCACCTCGCACGGCACCCTGGCCTGGGCCGCGCGCACCGGCTGGCGTCTGCGTGCCCAGATCGCGGCCTCGGCCTGGGGTAGCGACATCCTGGTGACCCCCCGCCAGGGCGCGGCCTACCGCTGGCTCACCCGGCGCGCGCTGCGTGAGGCGCGGCTGTGCACCTCGGACTCGCGCCATATGACGGCGGTGATGCAGGGCGAGCTGGGCGCGGGCGAGGTGATGACCTTTCCCTTCGGCCTGGAGGTCCTGCCCAAGCAGGGCGCGAAGAAGCAGCCCTGGCTCTTCTTTGCCAACCGCGGCCTGGAGCCTCTCTACCGGCCCGAGCGGGTGATTGAGGCCTTTGCCGCTGTGGCGCGCGAGCAGCCCGAGGCACGCCTGGCCGTGGCCAACGACGGTTCGCTGCGCCCGGCCGTGGAGGCCCAGGTGCGCGCGCTGGGCCTGGCCGAGCGCGTGGAGTTTCTGGGCCGCCTGGATGCCAAGACCCAGGCGGGCTGGTATGCACGCGCCCGCTGGTACCTGAGCCTGCCGGAGAGCGACTCGGTGGCCGTCTCGGTGCTGGAGGCCATGGCGCATGAATGCCTGCCCCTGCTCTCGGACCTGCCGGCCAATCGCGAGCTGATCGCGCCGGAGGCCGGCCAGGGCCTGATCCTGGACGAGCCCGCGCGCCTGAGCCTGGCGGTGCTAGAGGGCCTGGACGCCGAGGCCGCCGGCCGCGCCAACCGCGCCTGGGTGGCCGGCCATGGACTCTTTCCCCCGGCCGTGGAGCGCTTTGTGGCGCGCCTGACCGAACTCACGCCCCCGCCGGCGCACGCCGCCGCCCCCCGATGAAGATTCTGCTGATCAACCATTACGCCGGCACGCCCGAACTGGGCATGGAGTACCGGCCCTACTACCTGGCGCGGGAGTGGGTGCGCATGGGCCACCAGGTGCTGGTGCTGGCCGCCAGCCATTCGCATGTGCGCAGCCGCCAGCCCCAGGCCGGCGGCCAGACCCTGGACGGCATTGCCTACTGCTGGTACGAGACCCCTGCCTACGCGGGCAATGGTTTCGGGCGCCTGCGCAATATCTGGGCCTTCTGCCGCCATGTGGCCAAGGACGCCGACATCCTGGCCCGCGATTTCGCGCCCGATGTGGTGATCGCCTCCAGCACCTACCCCATGGATGTGTGGGTGGCCCGCAAAGTGGCCCGCTTAGCCCAGGCCAAACTGGTCTACGAGGTGCACGACCTCTGGCCGCTCTCGCCCATCGAGCTCTCGGGCATGTCGCCCTGGCATCCATTTGCCCTGCTGTGCCAGAAGGCCGAGAACGATGCCTACCGCGACGCCGACCGCGTGGTCTCCATGCTGCCCAAGGTGCAGCAGCACATGGCCGCCCATGGGCTGGATCTGAGCAAGCTGCACATCGTGCCCAACGGCATCACGCTGGACGAGTGGGACGAGAGTCAGGCCCCGGGCCTGCGCTCCGACATCGCGGCCCATATCGCCACCCAGCGCGCCGCTGGCAAGCTGGTGGTGGGCTATGCCGGCTCGCACGGCCTGCCCAATGCCCTGGACGTGCTGTTGGACGCGGCCAAGCTGCTGCAGGCCCAGGACAGCGCGGGTCAGCCGCCCCTGCACATCGTGATGGTGGGCGGCGGGCATGAGAAGGCGCGCCTGGCCGCGCGGGTGCGTGAGGAGGGCATTGCCCAGGTGGCCATGTTCGATGCCATTCCCAAGGCCCAGATCCCGGCCCTGCTGGCGGCCTTTGACATCGCCTACATCGGCTGGCAGCGAACGCCCATCTACCGCTTTGGCATCGCCCCCAACAAGCTGATGGACTACATGATGGCGCGCCGCCCGGTGCTGCATTCGGTGGAGGCCGGCAACGACCCCGTGGCCGAGGCCGGCGCCGGCCTGACTGTGCCGCCCGAGGATGCCCAGGCCGTGGCCCAGGGCCTGCGCCAACTGGCGGCGCTGAGCCCGCAGGAGCGGGCCGCCATGGGCGAGCGCGGCCGCGCCTTTGTGCTGGCCCACCACACCTACCCGGTGCTGGCGCGCCGGTTCATCGAAGCCGTGTCATGAGCCCGCCGCGCAAGCAGCAGGAACTGGACGCCATTGCCCAGCGCTATGCGCGCCGGGCCGAGACCGTGGCGCATGACCGCTACAGCCTGCTGCGCCCCGAGGTCTGGCAGATGCTGCAGGAGCGCCAGCGCGCCCTGCTGCGCGAGCTGGCGCGCCGGCCCGGGCGACCCGAGCAGTGGCGGCTCACCGAGGTGGGCTGCGGCGCCGGGGGCAATCTGCTGGAGATGCTGCGCCTGGGCCTGGCGCCCGAGCACCTCACCGGCATCGAGCTGCTGCCCGAGCGCCATGCCCTGGCGCGGGCCGTGCTGCCCGCACCCGTGCAGCTGAGCCTTGGGGATGCCTCGCAGGCGGGGGTGGGTGAGGCCAGCCAGGACCTGGTGCTGCAGTCCACCGTGTTCTCCTCCATCCTGGATGACGGCGTGCAGCAGGCCCTGGCCCAGGCCATGTGGCGCTGGCTGCGGCCGGGCGGGGCGGTGCTCTGGTACGACTTCATCGTCGACAATCCACGCAACCGCGATGTGCGGGGCGTGCCCCTGGCGCGGGTGCGTGCGCTCTTTCCCGAGGGCCGGCTGCGCTGGCAGCGTCTGACCCTGGCGCCGCCGCTGGCCCGTCTGGTTTGCCGCGCCCATCCCGCCGCCTACACCGTCTTCAACAGCATTCCCTGGCTGCGCACCCATGTGCTGGCCGTCATAGAGAAACCTTGACTCACCCCCTACGCGCTGCGCGCGCCCCCTCCAGGGGGCGGCACCGGTCGGCCGGCGAAGCCGGACCGACGCTGCCCGCTGGGAAAATGCGGACTGCCAACCGTGTGCGGCTCTGCCGAATCGAATTTGTATGAGCACTGAACAAGCCTTTTTGCCCTTCGCCCTGCCCGAGATCGGCGAGGAGGAGATTGCCGAGGTGGTGAACACGCTGAAGAGCGGCTGGGTCACCACCGGCCCCAAGGCCAAGCAGTTCGAGGCGGCTTTCGCCGCCTTTCTGACCCAGAACGCCGAGGACTCGCAGCTCGAGTGCATCGCCGTCAACTCGGCCACGGCCGGCCTGCATCTGGCGCTGGAGGCCCTGGGCATTGGCCCAGGGGACGAGGTCATCACCACCACCCACACCTTCACCGCCACCGCCGAGGTGGTGCGCTATCTGGGCGCGGACGTGGTGCTGGTGGACATCGACCCCGCCACGCTGAACATCGATGTGGCGGCCATCGAGGCCGCCATCACGCCGCGCACGAAAGCCATCGTGCCGGTGCACTATGCCGGCCTGGCCGTGGACATGCTGGCCGTGCTGGACATCGCCCGCAAACACGGCTTGCGCGTGGTGGAGGATGCGGCCCATGCCCTGCCCACCACCCTGGAGAAGGAGCTGATCGGCACCCTGGGCAGCGACGCCACGGTGTTCAGCTTCTATGCCAACAAGACCATGACCACGGGCGAGGGCGGCATGCTGGTGACGCGCCATGCCGAGCTGGCCAAGCGCGCCAAGGTGATGCGCCTGCACGGCATGAACCGCGACGCCTTCGACCGCTTCACCGCCAAGGTGCCGAGCTGGTACTACGAGATCGTGGCGCCGGGCTTCAAGTACAACCTCACCGACATCGCCGCGGCCCTGGGCTTACACCAGCTCAAGCGCCTGCCGGCCTTTCAGCTGCGGCGCGAGCAGATTGCCGCGGCCTATGACGCGGCCTTTGCCGACCTGCCCCTGATCCTGCCGCCGCAGGCGCCGGAAGGCGACACGCACAGCTGGCACCTCTATGTGCTACGGCTGGCGGACGATTGCGCCGTCGAGCGCGATGTCTTCATCGAGCGCATGTATGCCAAGGGCATTGGCTGCAGCGTGCACTACATCCCTCTGCACTTGCATCCCTACTGGCGCGACCGCTACGGCCTCACGCCCGAGCAGTTCCCGCATTCGCAAAAGGCCTATGAGCGCATGCTCAGCATCCCGCTCTACACCGCGATGACGGATGCCGATGTGCAGCGCGTGATTGCTGCCGTGCGCGAAATTGCCCTGAGCTGAGCCCATGGCCAAGCGCGCTTTCGATCTGCTGCTCTCCGCCCTGGGCCTGCTGCTGCTGGCCCCTGTGCTGCTGCTGATCGCGCTGTGGGTCAAGCTCGATTCGCCCGGCCCCGTGTTCTTCCGCCAGGAGCGGGTAGGGCGCTTCGGCCGGCCTTTTTTCATCCACAAATTCCGCACCATGCGGGTGGACAACGCGGGCCTGCAGATCACCGTGGGCGTGGATCCGCGCATCACCCGCGCGGGTCGCGTCCTGCGTGCGGCCAAGCTGGACGAGCTACCCCAGCTCTGGGACGTGCTGCGTGGCGCCATGAGCCTGGTGGGCCCGCGGCCCGAGGTGCCGCGCTATGTGGCGCTGTACCCCCCCAAGCTGCGCGAGATCGTGCTCTCGGTGCGGCCGGGCATCACCGATCCGGCCTCGCTGAGCTTTCGCAACGAGAGCGAGTTGCTGGCCGCCGCGGCCGACCCCGAGCGCGAGTATGTGGAGGTGGTGATGCCCACCAAGCTGCGCCTGGCCGCCGCCTATGTGCGACGCGCCACGCTGCGCAGCGATCTCCGCGTGATCCTGGCCACCCTGGGCGCGCTGCGCCCCTGATGAATTGTTGTTGACGCTATGAACTGGTTGTCCCTGGATGCCTTGCTAACCCGCATCCGCCCGCATCGCGAGGCCTTGGCCCTGGGCCTGGACCTGCTGGTGATGGCTCTGGCCTGGCAGGCGACCTATCTTTTCCGCCTGGGCTTCGAGCGCTGGTTCAGCGCACGGCCGGCTTATGACCATTGGGTGCTGCTGGGCCTGGTCCTGCTCTACGCCCTGGTGCTCAAGGGCCTGAAGGTGCCCAAGGGCATGTGGCGATTCTCGGGCTTTGGCGAGGTCAAGCGCCTGGCCCTGGCCTGCGCCATTGCCGGCCTGGTGGGCGCCACCGTGGTGCTGATGGCCCAGCTCAGCAAGGTGCCGCGCGCCGTGCTGGCCCTGCACCCGCTCTTCACCCTGATGGGCCTGGCCATGCTGCGCATGGGCTACCGCATGCTCTATGAGCATATGCGCAGCCGCATCAGTGGCAGTGCCCAGGAGCAGCGCCGCGCCCTGGTGATGGGCGCGGGCGACGCCGGCCGCCTGCTGGTGGCCGGCATCCAGCACAGCCAGGGCTGGGTGGTGGTGGGCTATCTGGATGACGCGCCGGCCAAGCGCGGCGCCCGCGTGGCCGGCGTGCCCGTGCTGGGCACGCTGGAGCAGGCCAGGCACTTTGCCGAACTGCACGGCATCACCCACCTGATCGTGGCTATGCCTGCGGCCAGCACATCCCAGCGCCGCCGCGCCCTGGACCTGGCCGGCCAGACGGGCTTGCCCGTGCTCACCGTGCCCAGCAGCCAGGAGCTGCTGGCCGGCCGCCATGTGGACCAAGTGCGCGATATCGAGCCCGAAGACCTGCTGGGCCGCGAGCCCGTGGAACTGGACGAAGGCGGCATCAGCGAATGTCTGAACGGCAAGGTGGTGCTGATCACCGGCGCCGGGGGGTCCATCGGCTCCGAGCTCTGCCGCCAGGTGGCGCGCTACGGCCCCTCAAGCATCGTGCTCTACGAGCTGAGCGAGTTCGCGCTCTACACCATCGAGCAGGAGCTGGGCGAGAAGTTCCCCCACATCCCCCTGGTGCGTCTGGTGGGCGATGTGAAGGACCTGGAGCATCTGCGCTACGTCTTCGGCAAATACAAGCCGCAAATCGTCTTCCACGCCGCGGCCTACAAGCATGTGCCGCTGATGGAAGAAGAAAACGCTTGGGCCTGTGTGCGCAACAATGTATTGGGCACGCACAACGCCTGCCAGGCGGCGGCCGAAGAGGGGGCGGAGCGCTTTGTGCTGATCAGCACCGACAAGGCCGTGAATCCGACCAATGTGATGGGGGCTAGCAAGCGGGCGGCGGAGCTGGTGCTTGCCGGCATGGCCAAGGATCACCCGAGAACGCGCTTCATGGCGGTGCGCTTTGGTAATGTGCTTGGCTCAAGCGGGAGCGTGATCCCCAAGTTCAAAGACCAGATCGCCAGTGGCGGGCCATTGACGGTGACACACCCGGACATCACGCGCTATTTCATGACTATTCCCGAGGCCGCGCGCTTGGTAGTGCAGGCGGGTGCCATGGGAGGGGCAGGGCAGGTTTTTGTGCTCGACATGGGAGAGCCGGTGAGAATTGCTGACCTGGCCCGGACAATGATTCAGATGAGCGGTAAGGACCCGAAGGAAATCCGCATCGAGTTCTCGGGCTTACGGCCCGGGGAGAAGCTCCACGAGGAATTGTTGGGGGACAAGGACACCACCGTTCCCACATCGATCGCGGCCCTACGGATCGCTCAACTAGGCGATCAGTTGGGGGACAGTGAGGCAATCGCGCGATTCGTCGCGTCTAGCCAGGGCGCCGCTGTGGCTAAGCCAGGCGTGGCGGTGCGGACGCTGCTAGCCGAGCTTCCGCTGAGCTATGCAGGAGGTCAGCGCTGATTCCGCCGTGCTGAAGGGAAATCGGCTATGGGAAGTACTGCCAGACTGAAGTGCCGGCATTCCCATAGTTCGGGCCACCGAGCAGCACCAGCGACCCATTGAAGTCGACCAAGGAACTGGCGTGACGCACAGGCAGTTCTTGGGGGACCGGCAGTCGCTCGAACCGTATGCAGTCCGCAGCGAAGAACAAGTCGTTGGACAGGGCGGCTTGCGTGCCAACGGAGCCGTCTGAGACGAAACACCCCTTGGCGGTATGCGCCACCGAGAAATGGCTGCGACCCGGAAACGCGCCGCTGGGCAGTCGTTGCGTCCAGCGGATTCCGTCGGGAGAGGACCAAATGTCGGTGTACTCCACGAAGGTTTCCTGGTAGCGCTCATTGGGCGGCGCGACCTTTAGGCCGCCGCCAATGAGGTAGATCTGTCCTTGGTGGACGACCGACCCGTGGATGAGAGCGCGGCCCTCCCAGGGGACTTGCGCAAGAATCTCGGTCCAGGTTTTGCCGTCTGCAGACTTCCAAACGCTACGATTGCCGCGGGCGACGCAATCGGGCCGATCGTTGCACCATGGAATGGGAGTCCAGTCCTGACCCGCGTAGAGCACGATCTCGTCCGCGATCACGGCAGCGTTGGGTGTATAACGCGGACCAAAGCCGGCATCGGCGGTGGCTTGTTCCCATTGGATACCGTCCGGCGATGACCAGACATCGGTGAAAAGGTCGCCCCCAATCACCCACATCTGGTTCTTGTGGCTGAGCCACGCCGCGCCATGGCGGCCCTTCCAGGGAGCGTTGCCGAGGAAGGTCCAGTTGGCCACATCGTCTGTGCGCCAGACCTCGCTGGTAACCGGGCCGTTGGTCCAGCCGCCCAACAAGTACAGGCTGCCGTTGAGTACCACCAGCCCGGCACCGTCCCGCGCGATCCAGGCCCGCTCGTTGGGGAAACTGCGCCATTGCCCGGATCGGAACAGACCGACCTGGCGCTTGCCCAAACCGGGAATATCGACCCCAGGTTGCTCCTGGCCCAGTTTCAGCGAAAGGCTGACGGCCTCGGTGGCTGGCGAGCCGTAACGAAGCTGAATGGTTGTGCCCGCTTCGCTTATGGCGCACCGCTGCTCCGTCACGATGTACAGCAGCTTGCCCGAATCGTACGCGGCGGCGTCGCAGGCTGCCACTGAGACCGATAGTGTCGATGCCGCCGAGGTGCTGCCGACTTCGTCCCCACCACTGCCTCCGCCGCAGCCCGTAAGCACGAGGGCCGCGAGCAAAGCGCCTGATCTGGGTAACAGGCCTCGCACATTGCCAGCGTCTGGCTTGTTGTTGGGGCCCAAGTCCATCACTTCGCAGCCGGGGCAGTGCTGACGTCCAAGGTTTCACTGATGAGGCGGGCGACGGCTAGCCCGGTGGCGGCGCGCGTATAGCTGCGTCCGACCAACCTGCACCGATTCGATAGCGCCTGCCAACGGGCGGGGCTGTCCCGCAGCGCCAGAACGGTAGAAACGATGGCTCCCACATCCCCTGCGGCGTGGACGACACCGCAGTCCTGCGCGGTAAGGAAGTCACCGGCCTCGCAAGGCGGCGTAACTACGCTAGGGATGCCCAAGCCGAGATACTCCCACACTTTGACGGGAAAGGCGTCTTTGGAAATGCCGTCGTCCAGGCGCAAGCACAGGCCAAGATGGCAGCGTTCGATCTCGGCAATCGTGGCATCGAAGGGCTGACGACCAAGGAAGCGCAAATTCGAGAGTGTTGAAGCCTGCAACTGCGATTCCTTGCGGCCATACCCGATTACGAGCATGTCGATGTTGTGCTCAGCTAGGCGTTCGGCCACCGCCACCAAGGTGTCTACGTCCTGGAAGTAACCCAACACGCCGTGAAAGCAGACCGTGAAACGCGAGTGCTTATGGGCCGAGCGTTCGAGCAGTTCGGCAGGGAAGCCGTTGTAAACGCAGGCGACCTTGGCGGACGGTTCGTCGTGCATGACCTCGCGCGCCAAACCCTGTGTTGCACAAATTACCAAGCGCGCCTTTCGGTACAACTGGCGCGAACGACCGGAGAAGAAGCGGTACAGGGCAGATTCGCGTCGAATCAAGCTGGCTTCCGCATACACCTGCGGGTAGATGTCACGCATTTCCAGCACATAGGGTACACGGCGCCAGCGCGAATAGGCTGCAATGACTAAGGCGGCAAGGTAGCCGGGGGAAGAGATGATTGCTATGTCAGGCCGTCCTTCGCCGGCGAAAAGCCTGCGCGCCGCCCGCCAACCCATCTGCAATTCCCCAAGCAGCCGTCGCTTGAGCGACAGCGAGTTTTCCACCTCCGGCGTGCCGAGCGAGACAACCTCCACGCCAGCCATCAATGTCGGTGAGGGAATGGAAGTGTGTACTTTGATGTGCGCCCCTTTCAACTCAGGAATCTGTGTCAGCCCCGACATGATGGACTGGCCACGAAGCGCTGCCGCCCCCGAGTAGGGGGGCATGTGCTGAAAGAAGGCGGCAATTTTTAGAGTCATTAGTGAATGGCCCTTGCGCGAGAATCAACGGGTATAGGTGAGTATGGGGCGATTGTTGGCAGCATAAATGGTGCGCTAGTCTTTCGATCGCTCCATGGGCTCCATATAAGATATGCAGTTAGCCAGAATGCGTAGTTTGAGATGTAGCCAGATGACTGGGACACCGAGAGAAGTGGTGCGGCTGCTACAAAGCACATCAATCCCATCTGGTGGGGCGTTGGTCGCTTACTTAGTAAGGCTTGAGCGTAAGGGCGAAGCAGAATAAATGCCAGCATCAGTGCAGCTGGTCCAAACTCGATCAAAACCTCAGCAATGGCGTTGTGTAGGCTCTTAGCAGTTAATAGCTCGAAGTTTGGCAACGAGAGCGTGTGCACGGAGCCTGCCGGCCCGAGTCCAAGCCAATGGTTCGATTTGAGCGCCTCGATTGAATGGATAAGCGCGTCCGTTCGGTCAAAGATGGAACCGCCGAGATCATAGGGCTCTAGATTAGCGAGTCGATTCAGTGGGTCTTGAAAAAGCTGGATGAAATCAAACTCCGTTTCTCCAATCTTAACGATGGTGTCGTTCATGGCGACTACGGACAGGGGCATCAGTACGACGAGGGTCAAGAGACCAATCAACGGTCTTATATTTAGGCTTCGGCATGCTAATAACAGTGCAAACATGCCGATCATCAAGAGCGAAGCCAAGATTGCTGCCTTAGCATCGTTGCGCAAGTTCAGTGCAATAAACGCCAAGAAGAAAAGAGTCTTTTTCCATAGAGCATTGTCGCTGCAGAGCACGAGGCAGAACGCGCCGCACAGAAAGAGCGCCAGATCGTTGGGCGTAAAGAAGAAGGTGTTCAGCCATAGGCTACTCTCCTCGTTTACAACGGTGGGAAACTCTAGGCCCGTAAGCTGTTGGATTGAAGCAATGACGAAGGCCGTCGCCGTCAGTGCAAGCACTATTCTTTGAAGTCGGTGCCGGGAACCGGGGTCGATTCGACCGAGCCAGACTAAGAGTCCCAAGAAGGTGGTCAACTGTGCGTACTTCAGCAACTGTGCGGCCTGCATGCTCACCGGCACGCCGTAGCACGTGCCTACGACTAAACCGTAAACCCCGAAAAGTGCAAGCCATAGAAACCAGCGACTGGCCCAAGCAGAGCGTGAAACCATCAGGGCACCGACGAACGGCATTAGCAAGTAGTACGGGGTAATCGGAATGTTCGCTGAGGGGCGCAGCACCGCATTCCACGTCGCCACGAGTACAAGCCCGTACCAGACCCACAGCATACGCCGTGGGCGGTCGGGTGAGGCTGCCCCGAGGAGGCCGTTGCTAGTCACTTATGTAGGCGCTTTTTGTGGACACTCACGAGTCGCTGCGCTAGCTTGGCGTACGACGGATATTCGTAGTGACTGACGGGGGGGGACGACATGTAAGCTTGGAAATCCTCTTTGGAGAATCCCAATTTCTTGCGTACGTAGTCTTGGTCCTGTTCCAGTTGCAACGGCTCGTACAGCGGCTTATGGAGATCTGAAAGCGCTTCCTCGCGCGTCACCTCGCCATTCATGATTAGATCCGAGAGATGGATGCGGCGTTTGTCGACGCCAAATTTGGCTGGAAGAATGTGGGCCTGATAGAACTTTGTAAATGTCGATTCGTAATGCTTACCACCGTAATACTGCCAACCCAATTCGTCCTTGAGCGTGCGCATGGCCTCGTCTTTGCGGTAGGGCAAGTAGTTCAGCAGGCTGACTGACTTGGCGCCACGTACATAATGATTCCAGGCCATTTCCCAAACGCTCAGCGTCGGGTAACGCTTGATGGGGCGCGTGCCGAACTGCCTGTGGATTGCCTTGAGATTGCGAAGGTCGAACTTGAAGTGCTGCCAGGCCGCTGGCATGATCCCTTCAGTGGCCGCATTCGTGCCTGACAGGATGTAGCGAATCTTGTGCTTATTGGCGATCTGGTACATGGCCGCGAAAATCGCGTGATCGGTCACCATCTCAATGTCGATCACATGGGCCTTGAAGAAAGATCGCTGGATGTCCTTGAACTCTTCCCAGTCGATGACAAAGGTCAACAGGTCTAAGCCCAGACGCTTGACGATTTGTTCGATATTTTTGACGGCAAGCTCTGAGTTCCATCCGTTGTCGAAATGGACCGCCAGAGGCTTCAAACCTAATTTGACGGCCTGATAGGCCACGTACGAACTGTCAACCCCGCCGCTCAGGCCGACGATGCTGTCATATTCCCCCCGTTTCTCCGACTGCAGGCGCGCTACCAGTTGCCTGAGTTTTTCTTCGGCACCGCCTTGATACAGCGGCGTCGCCGCGACTTTCTCCTCGTGGCTCTTGCAGTAGTTGCAGATCCCCGTCGAGTCGAACTCAATTCCCGGAGCGGTGGTGTCCATCACGCATCGCGTGCAAATTTGGTAAGCGCTGTTCATGGTTGTTCGAATGATTTGCTGTGGGCGATGGCCTGCGCCAGCGCTTGTTCTTCTGGATAGGTGATCAGAACCGCTCTATGCTTGCCCTGAAAAACGAATAGGCTGCCGGCGGCGGCCGAAGCCGCGTGTCCTTCATCAATTACTTGGATCATGTCGGCCAAGCTGCCAGCACCTCCGCAGGCAATGACAGGAACCTGCACCGCCTGTGCCACGCTGCGTGTCAAGGCGATGTCGTAGCCCTGCATTGTGCCGTCGCGGTCTACGCTATAGACCATCAACTCGCCCGCGCCGGCGTGTTCCGCGCGGAGGGCGACATCGACTGGGTCTTCCTTCGTATTGACCTGGGCAGATTTGATGAAGCGTTCGTGCTTACCGAAGAAGCTCTTTCTTACGTCGATACCGACCACAATGCTCTGGTTGCCGTAGATCTTAGAGGCTTCCGAAACTAGCGTTAGTGCACCGACTGCAGCGGAATTGATGGCAATCTTTTCTACGCCCAGTTTGAATAGGCGCTCAATCTGCTCCAGTGTCGTGACGCCACCGCCGTAGCAGAGCGGCACAAAGGCTTCGCTGGTGATGTCGGCAATTAGATCGAAGTTGGGGCCACGACCGTGCGAATGCGCGTCTATGTCCAGCAGGATCAGTTCGTCAACGGCCTTGTCGTTGAAGATGCGAACGGCGTTGATCGGGTCACCAATATATGTCTCGTTCTTAAACTTCACCGTCTTGTACAAGCCGCTGCCTTTTAGCAACAGCGTGGGAATGAAACGAGCGCGCAGCATCTCAACGGACTCCCTCGGGGCTGTGCGTGGCAGCAAAATTCCGCAGTAACTGCATACCGAAGCGGTGGCTCTTCTCGGGGTGAAACTGGACACCGGCGATGTTATTCCGCGTGATGCCCGAGGCGAACTCGACGCCGTGTGTCGTGCGGCTGAGCACTGATTCGGGGCGGTCGGCGCTCATGAAGTATGAGTGGACGAAATAAAAGCGTGCCGGCCCTTCGAAGTTCATGAACAGAGCATGGGGTGCTGGCGGCTCGGCGAGGTTCCAGCCCATATGCGGCACTTTGTAGTCGGGCCGGTCGATGGCGGGAAAACGCCGCGTGTCAGCATCGATCCAGCCCAAGCCGGGCTCGTTGCCTTCTTCGCTACCTCGCGTCAGCAACTGCGCACCGACACAGATGCCGAGCAGCGGCAGACGCCGCTCATGTACGAGCGGCGCAAGTGCGTCTGCAAACCCCAGTTGGCGTAGATTACGCGCGCAGGTGTCGAAATGGCCGATGCCCGGAAGCAGGATGTGAGTGGCGCCGTCGAGCTCGGCAGGTCGCTCTGCAACGCGTGCGGCGACGCCGATGCGCTTGAACATGTTCACGATGGAACCGAGGTTCGCGGTCTTGTAGTCGACGATGACGATCATTGTGCGGCTTGGAGGATGGTTTGCAGGACGCCAGTCAGTCGCGACGGCTCTGAAGCGGAGATCGAATGATGTGCAATATCGCAGCGCTGCGGCAGCGTGCGCACGAAGCTGTCGCCATCGGACACACGGATGGCCACACCGCGGCGGATGTGAGCCTCGAAGAGTTGCTCGCCGTAGTCCGACCACACGAGCGAAGGGATGCCGAGCAACTCTGCTTCGATGACAGTGCTGGAACTGTGAGTGGCGTGCGCGGCTGTATCCCGCAAAAGCACCGGCAGGGGCAGCGAGGTGGCGTCAGTGATGTTCCAGTGTGTGACACCATGACTTGCCAGCAGCGCTTCGATGCCCGCGCGATCGTCTGTCGCCAACGGATGCAGCCGCAGCCACCACGCGACCTTGGGCTGCTGGATCCACGCTTGAAGCAGTGGCGCCAGCGATTCCTCCGTCGTCAGGTGAGGTTGGAGGGTCACCAGCACTGGCGGGCGGCCTTCGGCGCTGATACGCAGGCGGTCAAGCGCTTGCTGCGCATCCTCCGACAAGCGGATCGAACCCGTGCGCCAGGCTTCCAAGAACGGGTGGCCTCCGACGAATGCCTGGCGGGTTGCCAACGCATGAGATCCCACCCAGCGCTCGACGACTCGGGCATCGTCATCGGCCCAGCACCAGAAGAAGCGGGGTAGCAACGCGAGGCCGCCGGCCGGTTCGACGTGCCAGTCGGCGTAGGCCATGTGCAGGTCGCCAGTCACGCCATGCTGCACGTCGATTGAGGCGGCGCCCGCCCGATGTGCCGCCAGGACGTACGCGTAGCCACCGACGTCGTAGTAGCCGACGACAAACACTGCACGCACCCGCTCGCGCCGCATCCTTACTGCTAACGTCGAGGCTAGCGACAGCACTGCGTTGGTCATTGCGTTGAACCGCTTGGCGCTAAGGGGCGGCAAGACGATTCCCGAGCGTCCGGCAGCAAGTCGGACCTGTTCGACAAGTCGCTGGTGCCGGCGGTCCGGCAAGAAGGCGGCCCGCAGCGCACCGGACAACTTGGCGCGATGCGTCAATGGCATCCACCAGCGCGTAGGCGTGGTACCTCGTCGCCGTTGCGGGCTGCCACGGTCGACGAGCACGGAATCGACGCCTATGTCGCGCAGGGCTTGGTGCAGCGGACCGCAGAAGCGTTCCATCTGGTCATCGCCCAGCGCCGCAAACGAAATGCCGTCGGACACCAGCCAGACTGGCGAGTCCGCGTCTGCGGCAGGCGACGAGGATTCGGTGCGGCGGAATACGGGCCCGATCTCCGGCCGGCGTACGCCCTTGCTGGGTGGACCGGCATGGCAGACAAATAGCATACGGTACAGCTCGAGCCGGTAGAGCGGCCAGAGGTGGACGTCGCCCACGCGCCAATCCGGCGAGTCCAAGTCCAGTCCCCGCTCGATGGCAAGCACATGGGAGGCGATGGCGCGCGCGTCCAGGGAGGGGGCTGTCATGCCGACGGCCCTTTGCGAAAAGCGTTCATCCACGGCATGGGCGAGACCTGATGCGCGGCGAACCAAGTCGCCATCCAATAAACCATAGCGGCAGCCAGTGTTGAGAACCCGGCGCCGCTGATGCCCCACCTCGGTACGCAGACCAGCAGCAGTCCGACCTGCAGCGCGGCGGTGAAAAACGTGATCGTCGACAGCACGCCTGTCTTTCCGGTGTAAAAAAGGTAGTTCGTGACGAAGTAGTACATGCCGGAAAAGGCCGCGGCAGGCGCCAGCCAACGCAATACGGGCACGGCTTCGGCGTAGTGCTCGCCTGCGACAAGTTTAATTATCCAGGGCGCGGCTAGCGCTAGCACTAGCGCGGCAAGCAGCAAGGCGGCATTCAGCGCGAAAGTGGCGCGGACGATCTCGACAGCAGATTCGCGTGAGGGCGACGCGAGACGACGGTAGATCCAGGGCACCCAGGCCTGGTTGATCGCTGCTGCGCCCACGGTAATCACGGCGCTTATCTGGAAGGCCGCGAAGTATTGTCCCGCCATCTCCGTCGTACCGATGCTGGAAAGGAGCAGCCGATCTGCTCCCGCCATGATGGCGCCCGCGATGGAGTGAGGCACCAGCGGCAACCCGAAGCGTAGCAGCGCGGACAGCGGCGCTGTCCCGGTCGATGCCGACAGCATGCCTTCACGGTGCAGTAGGTACAGCGCCCCCAGCGCGACGACCATCGTGGCGATCAATTGGCCTAGGGCCCGACCGACCCAGTCCATGCCGGCGCTGCACACGAGCAGGATTGAGAGCGCAGCCCATCCGGCCGTAACGCCCACCTGCAGCGTTGCGTAGCGAAGTGGCTGCTCCCGGGCCTGGAAAATGGCCATGCTCAGCGACACGATGAACTGGGCACACGCGACCAGCGCGATGGTCCACACCCAGCCGGCCGCTAGCCCGGTGAGGCGTTCGAGAAGCGGGGCGAAAAGCAGGCAGCCCAATAGCAGCGGGAACCCCGTCAGTGCCACGGTGCGCAATGCGCCCCGCACATAGGCCGGCACAGCATGTGCGCCATCCCTGAAGTGCACGACGCTGATGATGCCGTGCACGCTCAGCCCGGCTACCACCGTGGCGATGTTGATCAGCGCAAGGTAGACCCCCACCTTGCCGAACTCTTCGGGACCCAGCGTGCGGACGAGAGGCGGCAGGGCGAGGAAAGGAATGATCGCATTCATCGCCGCGGCACCAACGTAGATGCCGCCGCTGCGCAGGAAGGATGCCACTACGTCACCGAGGCCCGGTCCAGCTCGTCCTGGGTTAGGAAGCCGGCGATGATCTTCAGTCCAACTGGGCCACTCTTCTCTGGATGGAACTGGCAACCGA
Organism: Roseateles asaccharophilus; assembly: GCF_004362405.1. Taxonomy (GTDB): domain Bacteria; phylum Pseudomonadota; class Gammaproteobacteria; order Burkholderiales; family Burkholderiaceae_C; genus Kinneretia; species Kinneretia asaccharophila. Next base: position 142,971 of record NZ_SNXE01000007.1, on the reverse strand, counting down.
CGACTGAGTTGCGCCGGATCACGGCCGAGATGCGATGCCCGCCATAGACGCAGTGGGATAACAGATCTGCTGAATCGTCGAGCTCGACGGCGAACGAGTGGACGAGATAGACCGAGCTTTCGAGCACGGTATCCGCGAGGATGGTGTCGGTCCAGTCAACCTGGGCTTGCTTGTAGAGCGGGCTCCAGCCGATATGCGGTGTCTTCAGCGCGGAGCCGTCTACCGCGACGCGCGGTATTGCACGCACGCGGCCCGGAATCAGGTTCAGGCCCTCGTGCTCGCCGAATTCCTCGCTTGCAGTGGCCAGCATCTGCATACCCAGGCAAATCCCCATGAGTGGACGTCCCGAGGCTGCATAGCGACGGATAGGCTCGACGAGATCGCGATCCCGGAGCCCTTGCATGCCGTCAGCGAACGCACCAACGCCTGGCAAAATGAGGTGGCTTGCTCGTTCGATGTCATAGGCATCGTGGGCGAGCTTCACGGTGGCGCCGCAATGTTCAAAGGCCCGCGTGACGCTCAGAAGATTGCCAACGCCGTAATCGATGATGGTGACGGTCTTCTTCATTGAGTTCTCACACCTACGCCTGCGGCCAACGCTGCGGTTCGGATGTCCCCGAGCGTCGAACGGTTGTAGTGGAGGATGTCGGCCATCGCGACCGCATCCGCCCGCCCTTCTCTGACTGCTTTCACTGCATCCTGCGGCTGGCCCATTCCACCGCTGGCGATAACGGGCACAGGAACCACTCCCGCAACCGCCGCGAGTAGCGCTAGGTCGAAGCCCTCGCGCGTTCCTTCTTGGTCTACCGATGTCAGCAGGATCTCGCCCGCACCGAGTTCGACACCACGTTGCGCCCATTCGACGACATCCATGCCCGTGGGCTCGCGGCCGTTGTCGGTGTAGGCCTCCCAGCGACCAGATGCAACGCGTTTGGCCTCAATGGAGAGCACCATGCACTGCGAGCCGAACTTGCGCGCCACCTCACTGATTAGCTCGGGGCGTTTGGTTGCGGCGGTGTTAATGCCGACCTTGTCTGCCCCAGCGCGCAGCATGTCGCGAACGTCATCGACTGAGCGCAGCCCGCCCGTAACCGTCAAGGGGACGAACACATCCTGTGCTGCCCGACGCACGATGTCGTGCAGGCTGTTGCGTCCGTAGAGGCTGGCCACCACGTCGACATAGAGCAATTCGTCTGCGCCCTGCTCGTAGTACTTTCGAGCGTAGTCCTGGGGGGCTCCGATTACGCGTAAGCCTTCCAGATTGATGCCCTTAATCAGGTTTGGCCCCTTGATATCGAGGCGCGGGATGAGGCGGGTTCTCATGAGATGTCGCTGTGGGTCAGCCCTCGTTCCAGATAGGATGCTTAAGCTGCCAGCCGTCGGCTGTTTTCTCCCACAGATGGTCCGAACGCCAGCTGTCGACGACCTCCTGGAATTCCTCATCTGTGATGCCGCAATAGTCCAGAAACTCCTGGTAGTACTTGCGGGGAAACTCGCCGTCATAGCGCTTGACCAGCGCTATACCTTCTTCGCGGCTGATCTTGCCATCGCGAATCTCGTGCGCAGTGTCCGATGTTGTTCGGCCAATGCCGAACTTGATGTAGCCCAGGAAATAGTGATAGCCATCGATGCGGTCGTCCAAGCTAGCGTACTTCGAGTAGGTGCCTTCCGACCGCTCGGTGTTGGGCTGGAATCCAGTATTCTCGCGGCAGTAGTAAAAGTTTTCCTGGGGATCCCAGAATTTGTAGTAACCGAAGAAGTGGATCTGTGTCTTGTTGTTCATTAGCGATTCATAGCTTGGCGCCATGAACGGCTTCAGATCGGCTTGGGTGACACCATGCTCGATCCAGAATTCGGGTGGAAGACCAGAAAAATAGTGTTTGTCATGATCCTGAATGTCGCGATCCGGGCGGAAGGCGTTCTTCATGTCACCGCCATACTCTACCTCGCCGTTTTCCCCGTACATGATGAGCTGCACGTTGTGCTTGACCGCCATGTGCATGGGATAGTTGGTTTGGCCGTAGATGAACGGCTGAAACGGGTCTCCCAGATGTTGCAGCGCCAGACGTGTCAACTTGCGCGTAACCTTGCCGTTGGGCGTGCCCAGAACGTTATCGAATCCCGATTGAATGAAAGCGTCGAGATTGCGACGGCCGATCTCAGTTGCCTTTAGCGGAGCCCAGGTGACGGTCAGCGGATTCATGCCGTATTTGAACTTCAGCATGTGGGCGACGAAGCTGCCGTCCTTGCCGCCGCTGCAGGGCACGATGACGTCGTACTCGCCGTTGCCCTTGCGATAGCGGTTGCAAAGATCGACCAATTCGCGCTCGCGTTCTGCCCAGTCGATCTTGTTACGCTTGTAATTTGCGAAGTTGCAAGCCGAGCAGACGCCGTGTTCATCGAACGTAATCCGCGGACGTTGGTTGGACATGGTGCACAACTTGCAAAACCGAACTTCGGTTGGCAGCTTGTACTGATTGATAACGTCGCGTTTCTTCATTTTGACCTCTCGGGTTGGGCCGCTCAGGAAGCGAATGGAACAAGGGACCGGACTCTGGCAAGGTCGTCCGGCGTGTCGATGTCGATGGAGCGGTCAGTTGGCATGTGAAAGCCTACTGTCTGCGGGGATAGGAAGCTGCGGCTGGCACGCAACCAGTCGCAGCGGGCTGCGTAGACTGCGCCATTCAGGCACCAAGCGTTCGGCAGATCCTGCCGGCGCAAGCTGGCGCCCTCGGGGGGGCGCGTAAAGTGGCTCAAGCGCCCCTGGTCGTCCTGACTGAATACGAGATAGGGGTGATCTGCTGCCGGTCGCACTGTCACCGCAGCGGGCGCCGCGGTGTTAACCATAGCGCGCAGGCAGCCATCAATGTCAGCTGCCGTCCGCAACGGCGAAGTTGGCTGTAGCAGCACAACGATGTCGTATCCAGGTGTCCTGTCAAGCGCGTCCATGACGACGTCTATCGAGGCGCTTGTGTCGGTGGCGAGCATTGGCGAGCGCTTGAACGGAGCGTTGCACCCGAGTTTGCGTGCCTCATCGATGATCTTGTCATCATCGGACGATAGGATCACTTCATCGATGTGCTCCGACGCGCGGGCCGCCTTTACTGTCCAGCCGATGAGCGGCATGCCGCCAAGCGGCGCGATGTTTTTGTCTGGAATACCCTTTGAACCGCCGCGAGCGGGAATAATCGCCAGAACACGCAGACCGTCGATCATTGAAACACCTCGTGAAAATCGAGGTTGGCCCGCTCGTAATCGGGCAGCCGGCCGATATCTAGCCAGTAGCCATCCATCTGATGTGAGCGGGTGGGCATATTGGCTGCCAACATTGCGTCGAACAACGAGGGCATGTCGAAGAACTCGTTCGCCGGCACCAAATTCAACGCTGCTGGCGACAACACATAGATCCCCGCACTAACCATGAAGCGGTGAATTGGCTTTTCCTCAATGGATTCGATGAAGCCGTCACGAAGTTTGATCACGCCGAACGGTACCTGCATCTCATAGTTCCGGACAGCCATTGTGGCCTGCGCCCGCGCTTGCTCATGCTGATCCAGCATGAGACCGAAATTTTCCTTCGTTAGTAGGTCCGCGTTGGTAACGATAAAGGGCTGTTCCGGACGTTCCGGAAGCAGACTCAGCGCGCCAGCAGTGCCAAGACGCTGCTTCTCTCGCAAGTAGCGGATGTCCACGCCCAATGCCTTGCCATCCCCAAAGTACTGTTCAATCTGCTCAGCCTTGTAGTTCACTGCCAAGTAAAAGCGGTGAAATCCCTGGTCGGCATAGCTACGGATAATGGTCTCAAGTATGGGGCGAGAACCAACCTTCAACATTGGCTTGGGTACGTCTCGCGTGAGTTCCTGAAGCCTGCTGCCAAGCCCGCCAGCCATGATGACTACCCAGTTCTCTCGCCGAATCGCAGTTAGGTAGTCGTTGATCAAGGCCAAGCCTACGACCTTGCGCTCGGCATCGATGATGGGCAACTGATGGAAACCCGTTCGACGCATCGTCGACAGGATGCTTTGTGGTGTCTCACCTTGGCTGATGCAGGTCGGGTCCGGGAACATGGCCTGGGACACTGGAGCGGACAGGGCTAAACCGGCCAGCAGACTCCGGCGCGCATCACCATCGGTCAATGTGCCGAGCAATCGGCGAGTGTGATCGACGACCAGCACAGCCTGGGCACCAGTACGATCAATGGTCTCAAGTGCCTCTCGTAGCGTCGTCTCTGGCCGGACAAGGGCGGATTCCCAGTCTTTCATGTCTTCCAATCCATGGGTCGCGCGGGCACGCCGGCCAGCACGGTTGCACTTAGTTGATGGCGAACGACGGCAGCGCCCACGCCAACCAGCACGTTGTTCCCCAGTTCTATGCCTTGCCTTACGACGGCTCCGGCACCGATATGCGCGCCTGAGCCAATCTGCGCCTCACCGCAGATCACCGCGCCAGGCGCTACATGCGTCCACGCACCCACGCGTACATCGTGCTCGATGACTGCCCGGGAATTGACGATTGCGCCGGCTTCGACCGAAGCACCGGCTTGTATGACCGCACCGGCGTGTACTTGAACGTCCTCAGCCAGCAGTGCGCGAGGCGAAATGACTGCCGACGGATGGCGTACCGCAACAAAGCGCCAGCCCTGCGTGGCCAACTTGACCTGCACTTGGCGGCGGACTATTGCTCCTTGAGCATCGACCATGCCCAGGCCATTGGCCAAGCAAACTGCAGTGGGATCGTAGCTCGCGAGTACATCATCGCCACCAAGTATGGGCAGCCCGAAGCTCGTCTGGTTCCACCTACTAGGATCGGCATCAGTGAAGCCCAGAACTCTTACGCCAACGCAAAGCAGTGCGTCAGCCACCACGCGCGCGTGTCCACCGGCACCGATCACAATGACGGAACAAGGCGAGGTCATGGGGCGATCAGGTCGTCCAAGTCGTGGTCGCGGCGCGCGGTGCGGTCTCCGAGGAACCAGATGTCCATCGGCGAGATGCCCTCTCCCGGACGCTTGCTTGTCAGCTTGTCCAGCGTCAGTGACTCACCAGCGGCGATCGGGCGGGCCGCCACCACGCTGCGGCGGGCGACACGGCGATTGCCGAGCTCCTCAGGCGCGGGCCCTTTGATCGTGCTGCCCAGCGCCTGCTCGACGGTCCGGATGCAGCGCACCAGTTCCTTGAGTTCTGCGGGTTCCAGCGAGGCCGCGTGGTCCGGGCCCGGCATGGTCCGGTCCAGCGTGAAGTGTTTTTCGATCACGGTGGCGCCGCGCGCCACTGCCGCGATGGAGACCTCCAGGCCTAGTGTGTGGTCCGAGTAGCCCACCGGCAGGCCGAAGGCTTCGCGCATGGTGTCCATCGCCCGCAAGTGAACAGCGCTGGCCGGTGCCGGGTACTGCGTGACGCAGTGCAGCAGCGTGACGTGGTCTCGCAGCGCCTGCCGGCCCTCGGCACTGCTATAGGCTTCCTCGAGCTCGGCACGGGACGACGGCGTGCCGTCGTGCGTCAAGCCGAAGGCGATGACAGCCAGTGCCTGTTCGATGTCGCCAAGCGTGGACATGCCGGTGGACACGATCAGCTTCTGACGGAGACGTGCGGCCTGCAGCAGCAATGGACCACAGGTGATGTCCCCGGACGGGATCTTGAGCGCGGGCATGTTCAGCGTGCCGAGCATCGCCAGGCTCTCTGAGTCGAAGCCGGTCGACATGAAGGCGATGCCGCGGTCGCGGCAGTGCGCTAGCAGAGCCTCATGGTCCTCGTGAGCCAGCTCCAGTCGACGCAGCATCGCGAGCTGTCCGCCGTCTTCCTGCGTGTTGTCGATCTGGTACTGTGCTTTGCGCGCCGCGGCAGTGACGAGGTTCTCGGCCTTGAAGGTCTGAAATTTCACCGCGTTCGCGCCGGCTTCGGCTGCGACGTCGACGAGTTGGCGGGCCAGATCCAGCGACCCGTTGTGATTGACGCCAGCTTCGGCGATGAAGAAGACGGATGAACTCATGACGTGCGTTCTCAGTTCGAGGGGATCAGATGGAACTGCTTCTTGAGCAATGCTTCGCCCAGCGGCAATTCGAGCAGCGCCTGCACTATGCGGGCGCTTGAGTGGCCGTCTCCATATGGATTGACCACGCTGGTGCAGTCCAGCGTCCAGGCACGTTCAATTGCCGCGGCGATGCTGTTCGCGTGTGGCTCGCAATGCAATACCGAGGCTGCAGCCAGCCGGCCGCGCTGGCGATCTCCAATGTTGACAGTGGGGCACTTGAATGACGGGGCTTCGTACAGCCCGCTTGAAGAGTTGCCGATGACCATGTCGGCCTGCGACATCAAGCTCAAGTAACGCAATTGTCCCAGCGAAGCAAAGACATGTGCGTTGGCGCGGCCGGCGGCCCAGGCCCGCAGATCGGCGGCAAGAGCGCGGCCCCCCGTGTCCGCGTTTGGCAAGGTGAACCAGCACACGGTGTCGTTGCCCATGGCGGCCAGAACCGAAAGCAGTTCTTGCTGCTGACGCAGTCCTTCGCCGGCCTCGAGCGTGACGGGATGGAAGGTGACCAGCAAGTTGCGGTGACCCAGCGGTGCCCCAAGCGCCGCCTCGAGTGCAGCGCGGTCCAGTAGCGGCCGCCGGTTCAGATGGTCCAGCCCTGGGCTGCCGACGATCCTTATGCGTACCGGGTCCTCGCCCATCTGGTGCACTCGCCGTGCGGAGGACTCGGTTGTTACCAGATGCAGGTGCGACATCTTGGTGATCGCATGCCGGATCGCCTCGTCGAACGCGCCTTCGGTCGTGTCGCCGCCAGCAATGTGTGCGATCGGGATGTTGTGGATCATCGCGGCCTGTGCTGCGGCGAGGATCTCGAATCGGTCACCGAGCACCAGCATGATGTCCGGCGCCAGGTGCCCGAGTGCATCCGACATTCCGAGCACACCCAGTGCAAGCGACTTGGCCGTGCTGGTCGGCGTGTCGCCGCTCACCAGCATGTCCACCCTCCGCGCAATAGGCAGTCCATCGCGCTCGATTTCGCTCACGGTCAGGCCGAACTCCGGCGCTAGGTGCATGCCGGTCACGATCAGCTGCAGCTCCACGTCGGGACAGGCCTGTAGGTCCTTCAGGACCCAGTACAGCAGGCCGTACTCCGCGCGGCTTCCTGTGACCGCGGCGATCTTGCGACGAGCGCTCACACCACCCCCGGCATCAGCTGCGGGCTGCTGGGCAGGTTGACGACGCGCTGGGCGAGATCGTCCGCCACCGGTGTGGCCATGCGCTCGCAGGAGCTATACATGGGCAGGGTGTAAAGCAACTCCCAGACGGGGCGGGTCATTTGGCCGGCGGCATTCGTCGTAGCGAGTATCTCGTCGCGTTGCGCCGCCACTTCGGGCGCGAGCAGCAGCGTCTGCAACCAGTAATTGGCCTGGGTACCGGGGCGTTCTAGGAACATGCTAACCTCCGGCACATCACGGAAAGCGTCTACGTAGCGGCTGGCGAGCAATCGCTTGGCCTCAAGGAACTGTCCGATCCGCTCCAACTGCGCACAGCCCATGGCCGCATTGAGGTTGGGCATGCGGAAGTTGTAGGCCACCTCGTCGTGGAAGAACGCCCATGGGTGAGGCTGCTTGGCCGTCGTGGTGACATGCTTGGCGCGCTTGGCCAGCGCACCATCGTTTGTGATGATCGCGCCGCCGCCGCCGGTGGTGACAATCTTGTTGCCGTTGAAACTCAGCATTGCGCAACGTCCGAAGGTGCCAGTGTGCCTGTCACCTATCCAGCTGCCTAGCGACTCGGCGGCATCTTCGACGATCTCCAGGCGATGCCGCTCAGCGAGTTCCACCAGCGCTGGCATGTCCACCGGGTGGCCGAAGGTATGCATTGGCACGACAGCCGCAATACGGCGGCCAGTGCGGCGGTTATAGCAGCCGTCATTGCGTTGCTCGGCGATATCGCGGAGATAAGCCTCGAGTTTGGCCACGTCAATGCCGAGCGTGCACACGTCGCTGTCTACAAAGTGCGGCCATGCGCCGCAGTGGCGCACCGCATTAGCCGTCGCCACGAAAGACAGAGCCGGCACCAGCACTTCGTCATCGCGCCGAACTCCAACCAGCTCCAGAGTTACCTGTAGTCCGGAGGTGCCGTTGCTGACGACCACGGCATGTGCCGCGCCGGTGTAGGCCGCCAACTCGCGCTCAAAACGGTTGACATACTCGCCGACTGAAGATACCCAGCCTGTCTGGATGCACTCGGTCACATACTTCAACTCATTGCCGCCGAAGGTTGGCTCATGGAGCGCAACCTTTGGTGCTTGCGTGACACGCTGGATGCGGTCGAGAACGGTTGGAGCGATGGACATGCGCGGTCCTGAGGTGTCAGATGTTGTAGACGCCGGCCTTGTAGCGGCGCAGGTTCTCAGGCTGGGTAAACCAGTCGATGGTCTCGGCCAAACCGCGTTTGAGGCCCTCTACGCCGGGATACTCGGGCGTCCAGCCCGCGAGCTCGCGAGCCTTTGCGTTCGCGGCCCACAGTCTCTCCACTTCGCTGCCCGCCGGACGGATGCGCTGCTCGTCGCTGACGAATTCGACCTCACGACCCATCAACTCGGCGATCAATGCCGCCGTATCACCGATGGTGACTTCGTAGTTGCTGCCGACGTTGACGACCTGGCCCACGGCTGCATCGCACTCGGCCAGCGCCAGGAAGCCGCGCACCGTGTCGCGCACGTAGTTGAAGTCACGTGTCGGATGCAGGGCGCCAAGCTTGAGTTGACGCGCGCCGGCGGCGATTTGCGTGATGATCGTCGGGATCACCGCACGTGCGGATTGGCGTGGGCCATAGGTGTTGAACGGCCGTATGGTCGTCACCGGGGTCTCGAACGAATGGAAGAAGCTCTGCGCGATTTGGTCTGCGCCTATCTTGCTAGCCGAGTAGGGAGACTGGCCCTGTAGTGGATGCTCCTCTGTGATCGGGACGAAGCGCGCTGTGCCGTAGACTTCGCTCGTCGATGTGTGCACGACCCGCTCGACGCCCAGGTCACGTGCGGCTTGAACGATATTGAGTGTGCCCTTGACGTTGGTGTCGATGTAGGTGTCGGGAGAGTGGTAGGAGTAGGGGATCGCGATCAGTGCGGCGAGGTGCAGCACTACGTCGCAACCCTGCATCGCGGCGCGCACGCCGTTCGGGTCGCGGATGTCGCCGGCGAACACATCCAGTGACTTGCGGACGTCCTCGCTGGACTCGTCCAGCCAACCCCAAGAATTGAAGCTGTTGTAGTAGACGAATGCACGGACATCGATACCCTGCCGGACCAGGTGCTCGGTCAGGTGGGAGCCGATGAAGCCATCGGCGCCGGTGACGAGGACTTTCTTACCTGCGAGCTTCATGCGGCGGCTCCATCGAAGCTGCGAATGGCCTCGACCACAGCATCGATCTGCGCTTCGGTCATCTCCGGGAAGATGGGCAGTGACAGGATGCGGCTCTGATCGCGGTGGGCATTCGGGAAGTCCGACGGCTTGTGGCCCATCGGCGCGTAGCAAGGCAGGAAGGGCAGGGCAGTCGGGTAGTTGATGACGGTCTGGATCCCCTTGGACTTCAGGTGCGCGGCCAACGCGTCGCGACGCTCGTGGCGAATCACATAAAGGTGCCAGACCGGCTCGCGGCCCTCGGCAACTGCGGGGACGCTGACGCCCGGGATGCCGCTCAGCCGCTCGGTGTAGACATTCGCCCAATGCTGGCGAGCCCGCGTCCACTTGGGTAGGTGCGGCAGTTTGACCGACAGGATCGCTGCCTGCAGGCCGTCCAGACGGCTGTTGATGCCTTCGATCTGGTGGTCGCCCTTGGTCAGGCCACCATGACGCGCGAACATGGCCATGCGCTTGGCGAGTTCCGGATCGTTGGTCGTCACAGCACCTGCATCGCCCATCGCACCGAGGTTCTTGCCCGGATAAAACGAGAACGAGGCGGCATTGCCGAAGGTGCCGACCAGCCGGCCCTTGTAGCGTGCCAAGTGCGACTGCGCACAGTCTTCCAAGATCCACAGGCCGTGCTGTTTCGCAATGGCCATGATCGGGTCCATGTCGGCAGGCTGCCCGTAGATGTGGACCGGGATAACGCCGACCGTGCGCGGTGTCACCAATGCAGCCAGCTTAGACGTGTCGATCGTGTGGGTGAGCGGGTCGGTATCGCAGAACACTACTTTGCCGCCGGCCTGAGTGATCGTCTCGGTCGTCGAAATCCAACTGTGCGCTGGCGCGATCACTTCGTCGCCAGGCTTAACGCCCAAAGCGTGCATCGCGATGTAAAGCGAGTCTGTACCGTTGGCACAGGACACGCAGTGTTTAGCGTTCATCATGTCCGCGAACGCGGCTTCGAACTTGTCGACGTAAGGGCCCCGGATGAAGGCGGAGGTCCGGATCACGTCGGCGATGACTGCATCAATATCGCTCTTGATGGTCAGGTACTGGGCGTGCAGATCTGCGAAAGGCACGTGGACTGTGTCAGCCATGATGTTCTCAATCCTTGCTTGGCATGGCACGCAGCAGGCGCGCCGGGTTTCCGACGTAGAAGCCGGGTTCGGTGATGTCGCGGGTGACGACCGCACCGGCGCCCACGACCACGTCGTCGCAGATCCGCACAGGCATGATCGTCGCGTTCGAGCCGAGCGAGACACGGTTACCGATCTCGGTGGACCTCCATAGTTCGCGCCGCCCGCGGGCCGGACCGCCGACAGAGAAGGCGTCATTGATGAACATGACACCATGGCCGACGAAGCAGTCCGCGCCGATTGACACGAGCTCGCAGATAAAGCTGTGGGACTGGACGCGTGTGCGCGCGCCGATCGTCACGCCTTTCTGGATCTCGGTGAAGGGGCCGACGAAGCAGCCATCGCCAAGCGTGCACTCATAGACGTTCGCCGGTTGGACGATTTTGACGCCTTCACCGCAGGTCACGTCCCGTATGGAGGCTTGCAGCAGCGTGGGAGCGCGGCTCATGGTCAGGCGCGCCCGAGGCGGCTATGCTCGGTTTTGAGAGGCAACGAGACTTCCAGGCCGCTGGCCATGGACTCATACAGTGCGGCGACCAGTTCCAGGCTAGCCCGGCCTTCGTGGCCGTCAACAAGCGCTTTCTCTCGGCCTTCCAGTACAGCAACGACATGCTCGTAATAGGCTTGATGACCGAAGCCGTACACATTGGGTGGGTTGACCGAGAAGCGATCCATCACCTCGGCGTCCTCTTCCCGGGGGGCGACGAAGTTCCAATGGCGTATTTTGTTCACAGCGAAACCGCCGATCTCAACCGTACCGCCGGAACCGAGTATCGACAGCGAGCCTTCCAGGTCTTTGGGTCGAGTGGCATTGGTTGCTTCGATGACGCCGACGGCGCCACTGCGAAACTTGACTGTGGCGACGCATGTATCCTCGGCTTCGATGTCCACTAGTGCGCGCACGCCGCGTGCATGAATGCTCTCCACCGGGCCCATGAACCAGCCCAGCATGTCGACATGGTGGCTGGCCTGATTGGCGATCACGCCACCATCTTGAGCGAAGGTGCCGCGCCAAGCGTCCTGTGCGTAGTAGCCCTGATCGCGGCACCAGCGTACGCGCACCGTGCCCAGTACCAGTTGGCCAAAACGGCCGGCACTCAGTGCCTCGTAGGCCTTGACAACCGGAACGTTGAAGCGGTTCTGCTTTACGACGAGCAAGCGGACCTTGTTTCGGTCGGCGGCAGCAATCATGGCGTCCGCGTCTTCCAAGCGGAGTGCCATTGGTTTTTCGACCACGACATGCTTGCCTGCATTTGCAGCCATGATGGCGTGCTCGGCATGCATGCCGCTTGGCGTCAGCACTGCTACAGCATCAATGCCAGGAGCGGTCAGCATCTCGCTAATGCTGGTAAATCCAGGCACGCCAAAGCGCTCGGCGAAAGCCTGGGCGCGAGTCGAATCGATATCGCAAACGGCGACCAGGCGAGCGCCTGTAATCTGCCCAGTGCCGAGCAGTTCGGCATGGCGCTTGGCAATGCGGCCGCAGCCGATGATGGCGAAATTGATCATGGTCGTCCAATGCAGAGATAGGTCAGTCCAGCCGCGCGGGCCTGTCGCGGATCAAGGATGTTTCGGCCGTCCACCACGACTTTCAGCCGCAGTGCACTGGCTAGGCGCTCAAGGCGCGGGCTCCTGAATTCTTTCCATTCAGTGACGATCAGCAGGGCATCGGCACCGTCCACTGCCGCATCGGCTGATTCGGCAAAGCGCAGGCGATCAGACCTCGGCAACTCCTTGGCCGCGGTTTCGGTAGCAACAGGGTCATAGGCCACTACCGCCGCGCCGCGAGCCAATAGTTCAGGAACAACGACCAAGCTTGTCGCCGCGCGCATATCGTCGGTTTCTGGCTTGAACGCCAGGCCCCACACTGCCACAGTCAATCCTGACAGGTCACCGCATTCGGCCACCAGTTTTTCGACGAGAACCCGCTTCTGATGCTCGTTAGCCTTCTCAACGGCGTCCAGAATTCGCATAGGTTGCCCATGCTTTTGCCCTGTATGAAGTAATGCTTGGACGTCCTTGGGAAAACAGGAGCCACCGTACCCGCAGCCGGCGTACAGGAAGTGTGTGCCGATGCGCGGGTCTGAGCCGATGCCTCGGCGGACATGATCAATGTCGGCGTTCACTTGATCGGCCAACAGTGCCAGCTCGTTCATGAAGCTGATGCGTGTGGCGAGCATGGCATTTGCCGCGTACTTCGTTAACTCGGCTGAGCGTGCATCCATCGTGATCACCTTGGGGTGATTGCGCTCAAAGGGGGCGTAGAGCGCGCGAAGCAGCTCCAAGCCCCAGGGCTCTTCGCCACCGATGACGATTCGGTCGGGGCGCATGAAATCATCGATTGCTGCGCCTTCCTTCAAAAACTCCGGATTGGAGAGTACGCAAAAGCGCAGCTCAGTACCGCGTACTGCAAGCTCGTGCTGTATTGCGTTTCGCACCAGATCGACAGTGCCGACGGGGACAGTGCTCTTGTTGACCACCACTTGGTTGCCGCGCAAATGCTTGCCTATTCCACGTGCGGCAGACAGCACATGCTGCAGGTCAGCCGAACCATCCTCGCCAGGCGGGGTGCCCACCGCGATGAACAACAGATCGCCGTGGGTCACGGCGACTTGCACATCCGTGGTGAAACGTAGTCGCCCTGCTCGCGCATTGCGCTCGATCAGTTCCTTGAGCCCTGGTTCGTAGATGGGCACATCGCCAGCCTCGAGCATGGCGATCTTGCGTGTGTCGATGTCTAAGCAAACGATGTCGTTGCCAACGTCAGCCAAGCATGCGCCAGTAACTAGGCCAACATATCCAGATCCAATTACGGTCGCTTTCATTCATTCTCACAATTCTTCTGCGTTGTTGAGCCTGTCTCTAGTTCTGCCTTGAGTTCGTAAATCGCTAGCCTGAGTTGCTCAAACTCTTCTTCCTTCCGTTGAATAAAGCGACGCGTAAGACGCAGTTTTTCCGCAATGCCGGATGGCGTCAAAACATAGGCGTACGCGAGTTTGTTGCCGCTCTTTCGGAAGTTGCGAACTTTCACGTGCCCTTTCTCGAGCAATGCCCGCAGAACAAAGTTAGTGCGCCCAAGGCTCATGCCGAGAGCTGTCGCTAGTTCGCGCTGTGACTGCAGCGGCGCACGCGCAAGTAATCTGAGCGCAGCGAGACTGTGGCCGTCCAATGCACTAGTCCCTGCTTGCTCGGTCGGGCGGGACGATTGTTCACTCATTGAACGCGTGAATGTAGCAGATGTTCGCCCGTGGTCCAACCCATGGTGATGGCTTATGTGGGCCGTTTGCGGTGGTTGACAATAAAGAAGATGCTAGTAGCAGTCAGCGCAAGTAGCCAAGCAATGCCGGCGGTGATGGCGCGCCTTGGCTTGCTCTTTAGTTCGGGCGGTGTTGCCACATCAATGACTTGGATGGAGCCGCCATCGCGGCTCTCGTCCAATCGCGCGATCTCGTACTGCTTGGAGAATAGTTCGAACAAAGCTTCCTGATACTTGTACTCCCGATAGCGGCTGACATAGTCGGCGCTGGGGCTGTCATCAGTCTTGGTCGTGAGCTTGACTAACTGTCCGTGTAGAGCGGCAACTAAGCTGGCCTGTTGTTGCACTTCGGGGGCAGTGTCGGTTCGGGTGCGGCGCAGTGCTTGTAGGCGAACCTCGGCGGCGGTCAACTGAGCTTTAAGTTGTGCGTAGTTCTCCGCTGCGGCCTTGGGCTCGGCCTTGATGGCGCCGGCATTAAAGCCACCACTTTGGAGTGCTTGCTGTGCCTCGGCGAGCTTGGTCTTGGTGTTCTTGAGCTCAGTCTCGAAAAAGGCACGGCGCTGCTGCGCTTCGGTGAGGGCTAGTTCCGATGTCAGCCGGCGCAATTCGGCGACGTACTGATTGGCCATATCGGCGGCCAACTGCGGATCTTTGGCATCGGCTTCTACTGTGATCAAGCCGTCCTTCTTTCCCAGGCTGATGCGAACGTTTTGCTCGAGCTCCTTGCGAGCTTCGAAGCGGAACTTCGCCTCATAAAGCGCCATGAGCTTGAAGCGGTCGATGATGCGGTCTTCCACGTTCGCGCTCTGCATCAGCGAAACGTATTGGTCGCCTGGCGTTTTGAGGCTGCCTGCGCCGCCTGCGAGGCCGGCAAGCGCACCGAGAGATGCAAGTGCGGATGCGGCTGAACTTTGTTGTTGCTGGGGGGGGAGGAAGATTGTTTGCGCCGTGAAGGTGGGTTTGATGAGGTAGGTGCCCCCTAAGGTCAGGGTACCGACGAGCAAAGGCACCGAAACCAGCAGCTTCCATTTGTTGAGCAGGTGCGAGCCTAGCTCCAGAAGGTCTACGCCCTCGTCTTCGTTCCAGGGGTTGTGGTCGGCGGGGTGCGCTTGCGGTTGAGCATTGTTGTTCTGCGTCACGGTTGGATGGCTCCAGGCGGGGTCAGGCCAGATGTTGTTGTGCTTGTCGCGCTCAGTTCTTGATGGTCTTCAAGGCTGCTGCGCCCAGACCGAACTGATACAGGATCTGCGTCCATTCCTTGGCCGACTGCATGAATGTGGTCTTGTTCATCTCTTCGGGCACGAAGACGGTGTCGCCGGGCAGGGCAGCCACATTCGCGAGCGCGCTGCCGAAGCTGACCCAGCCGCCGCTGGTCTGCTGGGCGCTGATCACGCTGCCGTTGGCGCGCAGCACAAAGGTGCTGCTGGTGTCGGCGCCACGGGTGGGGCCGCCGGCCAGACGCAGAGCGTCGTCCACCGAGCTGCCGCTCTTCCAGAGGAAGCTGCCGTTGTTGAATACGCTGCCGAACACGCCCACGGTGGTGGGGCGCGGCGGGATCATGATGCGGTCGCCTTCTTCCAAGGTGAGTTCGGGCAGGCTGGTCGCGTCGGCGCTGAGTTGCAGTACCACGCGGCCTGTGGGCTTGACGGCACGCAGGCGCTCGATCAGTCGGGTCGTGCCGGTGGCGCGGGCCGCTTGGGCGGCGCTCTCGTCAGCGGTCAGCGCGCGCTGCGTGCTGGTGGCGCGGGCGAACTCGGTTTCCAGATCGCGCAGGGCGCGCTCGTAGTTCTCTTGCTGCTTGATGCGCACGCTCTCGCGCGAGAACTCGGTGCCGAAGACATAGGCCAGCGGGGTCATGCCGCCGGCGGCCTGGATGGCTTCGTTGATGGTGCTGTTGGGGGCCAGCACATATTCGCCGGGGCGCTGCACCTCGCCTTCCACACGCACGCGCTTGTACTGCTTGTGCTGGGGCAGGGTGGCGGCCACGCTGCTGAAGGCGCGAAGAATGTCGCCATTGCTGAGCGGCTGTGAGGACTGGGCCGGCAGGGCCAGCTCGGTGACGCGGCGGTCGTTGCGCTCGCTCAGGCGCTCGATGGAGATGCGGCTGCGATCGGCTACGGGGTTGAAGCCGCCGGCCATGTTCAGCGCGTCGTCAATCGTCTCGCCGGGCTTGATCTCAGCGATCACCGGCTTGTTGATGCTGCCCAGCACGGCCAGTTGCGCGCCCACGGGACCGATATGCACCACATCCTCGGACTGCAGAGGCAGGTCGGCGGCGCGATTGCCCTTGAGCAGCAGGTCGTAGAGGTCGAACTTGACCGCGGGCTTGCCGGCGCGGCGCAGCTCGATCTGGCGGAAGCTACCGGCCGCCGAGGGGCCGCCGGCCTGCATCAGGGCGCTGACGATGGTGGACAGGCTGCTGATGTTGTAGCTGCCGGGGCGCTGGGCAAAACCGGTCACATAGACGCGGATGCCGCGCAGCCTACCCAGCGAGGCACTGGCCTGGAAGTTCTTGAAGACCTGGCCCACACGGCGGCTGATGGCCTCGTTGAGCTCGGCATAGCGCAGACCAGCCACCAGGATGGGGCCTACGCGCGGCACGACGATGCGGCCGGCGTTGTCCACGGTGAGGCGCAGGTCTGCATCGACCGAGCCCCACAGGGTGAGCTGCACCTCATCGCCGATGCCGATCACATAGTCCAGCGGGACTTGCCGCGGAGCGTCGTCCGTCGCGCTAGGCATCATGAGCTCTGCACCCAGACGCTTGACCAGCAGTTCGCGCTCTGGCTCGCCAGTCGCGCTCTGTGCCTGGGTATCGCTGCCTTGGATTCGAGAGTTCACTGGCTCCCAGCCCAGCAGCTTGTTCACATAGATCTCGAATTCACCCGGCTTGTAGGGGGCGGGCTTGCGCTCACGCAAGGTACTCTGTGCACTGCCGTTCTCGCGCAGACTCATGCCCTCGGAGCCGGTGGCTCTGCCACTGTTGAGTCGCACCGGCCCCATGCCGGACTCTTCCTGATCCGTGCTGTTGGAGAGCGGGGCGGCCTGGGTTGGCAGGCTGCCCAGGCCCAGCGACGCTGCGGCCAAGAGGGCTGCCACAAGGGGGCGCAGGTTCAGGCGGGCGCGAGAGGCGCGGACATTCATGAGTGGTCTCGGCGATTGAAGCATCTCGTGACGATCCCGACCGTGCCGCAGGGCAGGCCGGGTGTGAGCTAGGCGCGACATTCTAAGGGGCGGTTTGGTCTGCTCGGGGCCGGCTTTTTGGGGATCGGCCCGTACACTCGCGGCCATATGTTGTTCCTGCTCGTTTCCTTTGTGGTCGCGGCGGCTGTAACGCTGCTGGTGGTCCATTCGTCGGCCAAACATGGGCATCTCTCGGCGGACCATGATCTTTCCGGTCCTCAGAAGTTCCATGCCCGTCCCGTGCCTCGCATCGGGGGTGTGGGCATTTTCTCGGGCTTGGCGGCCTGCGTGCTGCTGGGGTTCGGCTTGGATTCGATGCCGTACGAGCATCTGGGTCTGCTGATCCTGCTGTGCGGCCTGCCGGCCTTCGGTGCGGGCTTGGTGGAGGATTTCACCAAGCGCGTATCGCCGGCCAAGCGTTTGCTGGCCACGGCCGTGTCGGCGGCGCTTGGGGGCACATTTCTCGGCGCCTTGATCACGCGCACCGACATTCCCGGCTTGGACTGGGTGGTGGCCACCACCGTGGGTGCCACCCTGGTCACGGTTTTTGTGGTGGCGGGTGTGGCCAATTCGGTGAACATCATCGATGGCTTCAATGGTCTCTCCTCCATGTGCGTCAGCCTGATGTTGCTGGTGTTTGCCTATGTGGCTTACCAGCTGGGTGACACGGAGCTGACGCTGTGGGCTCTGGCTGGGGTAGGCGCCATCCTGGGCTTCTTTGTCTGGAATTACCCGGCCGGCCTGATTTTCCTGGGGGACGGCGGCGCCTATTTCATGGGCTTTTTCCTGGCCGAGATTGGCATTCTGCTGATCGCGCGTCATGCCGAGGTCTCGCCCCTGTTCCCGCTGATGGTCTGCATCTATCCGGTGTTCGAGACCGTGTTCTCCATCTACCGGCGCCGTTTCCTGCGCGACGCCTCGCCTGGCGAGCCCGATGGCATCCATCTCCACTCACTGATTTATCGCCGGCTCATGCGCTGGGCCGTGGGTGCGCGTGATGCGCGTGCGCTGACCCGTCGCAACTCCATGACGGCGCCCTATCTGTGGATGCTGTGCCTGACCTCCCTGGTGCCGGCTTTGCTGTTCTGGCGTTCCACGGTCATGCTGGCTGCCTGCATGCTGGTGTTTGCCGTGCTGTACGTGGGTCTGTATTGGCGCATCGTGCGTTTCCGTACACCCAAGTGGCTGGTGTTTCGTGCGTCAAGCAGCATGGACAAATCACGCCTGGGCGAGCGTTGAGCCCTGGTGAAATCCCGCTGGACAAGCGCCCTGGGGGATAATCCCGCCCCATGACCGAAGAAACCATCACTCCGCCGCCCGCCCGCTTCGACACGCTGCCGCTGGATGCCAAGCTGCTGCGCGCCGTGGCCGACCAGGGCTACGCGACCATGACGCCGATCCAGGCCAAGGCCATTCCGATCGTGCTCAGCGGCCGCGACGTGATGGGCGCTGCGCAGACCGGCACCGGCAAGACCGCGGCCTTCTCCATCCCCCTGCTGCAGCGCATGCTCAAGCATGAAAACGCCAGCGCCTCACCGGCCCGGCACCCGGTACGCGCCCTGGTGCTGGCGCCCACCCGCGAGCTGGCCGACCAGGTGGCCAACAACGTCAAGGCTTATTCCAAGCACACCAATCTGCGCGTGGCCTGCGTCTTTGGCGGCGTGGACATGAAGCCCCAGACCCTGCAGCTCAAGGGCGGGGTTGAGGTGCTGATCGCCACCCCGGGCCGCCTGCTGGACCATATCGAGGCCAAGAACGCGGTGCTCAACCAGGTCGAGTATGTGGTGCTGGACGAAGCCGACCGCATGCTGGACATCGGCTTTCTGCCTGATCTGCAGCGCATCCTGAGCTACCTGCCCAAGGCGCGCCAGACCCTGCTGTTCTCGGCCACCTTCTCGCCCGAGATCAAGCGCCTGGCCCAGAGCTATCTGCAGAACCCCGAGTTGGTGGAGGTGGCACGGCCCAATGCCACGGCCTCTACCGTGGAGCAGCGTTTCTTCAGCGTGGAAGACGACGACAAGCGTCGCGCCATCATCCACATCCTGCGCGAGCGCCAGATCAAGCAGGCCATTGTCTTTGTGAACTCCAAGCTGGGCTGTGCCCGCCTGGCGCGTTCCTTCGAGCGCGATGGTCTGCGCACCAATGCCTTGCACGGCGACAAGTCCCAGGACGAGCGCCTCAAGGCCCTGGACGCCTTCAAGCGCGGCGAGGTAGACGTGCTGGTCTGTACCGATGTGGCCGCCCGTGGTCTGGACATCGCCGACCTGCCCGCCGTCTTCAACTTCGACGTGCCCTTCAATGCCGAGGACTATGTGCATCGCATTGGTCGTACCGGCCGCGCCGGCGCCTCGGGCATTGCCGTCACCCTGGTCACCAAGGCCGACGCCCGCCTGACCGCCGAGATCGAGAAGCTGACCAAGCGCAAGATCGAGCTCGAAGCCCTGGAGCTGGAAGACGAGCGTCCGCGTCGTGCGCCGCGCCGCGAAGGCTATGGCGAGTCGTCGGGTGCTTCGTCCTACGCGGCCAGCCCCGCCCCCGCGCCGCGTGCGCCGCGCCCCGCGCCGGCCTCGCGCGACCCCTTCTTCGACAAGCCTTACGAGCCCAGCCTGTCCGACGATGCCAAGCCGGCCTGGGAAAAGTCGGCGCCGGCCACGGCTGCAGCCGGCCGTGGCGGCCTCTCGCCCTATATCAAGCCCAAGAAGAAGGTGGCGGCCCTCTTCGGCGCCAAGCCGGCGCCCCAGCCCGCGCTTGCGCCGGCGCCTCAGGCGGCGGTGCAAGCCGAGGCTCAGCAACCCTGAGCTCGCGCAACATCATAAAGACACAGGGCGCCGACGGCGCCCTTTTTGCTGGGCTCAAGCAAGCAGCGCGAACACGGCAGGTACCTTGTCGGGCAAGGCGGCGGGCTGAGCGCGCCACTGCGCCACCGTGGTGCTTCGGGTGAAGCCCTGAGCCAGGCTCAGGCCACAGCTGACCGACAGCCTCGTCTGTGGCTTTAGCGCGCCCAGCAGGGCCTGCAGCAAGGCCTCGTTGCGGTAGGGCGTCTCGATCATCAGCTGGCTCTGCTGCTGGCGGGCCGACAGGGCCTCCAGCTCGCGGATGCGCGCCACCCGTGCCGCAGCCTCCACGGGCAGATAGCCCACAAAGGCAAAGCTCTGCCCGTTCAGGCCGCTGGCCGCCAGGCCCATCAGCAGCGAGCTGGGGCCGGCGAGCGGCACCACCTCGATCTGTGCCGCATGGGCTGCGGCGACCAGCTGGGCGCCGGGGTCGGCAATGGCGGGCAGGCCGGCCTCCGAGATCAGGCCCAGGTCCTCGCCCTGAAGGGCGGGGGCGAGCAGGGCTTGCCACTCATTCTTGCCGCCGCCGGACTGCGCGTCCTTGAGCGGCTTGTGTGCGCCGCCGCCCTTTGGGGGGCGGGGCAGCTCGGCGATCTGCACGCTTTGCAGGGGCTGCTGCAGCGGGCACAGGGCGTCCACCCGCTTCAAAAAGGCGCGCGTGGTCTTGGCGTTCTCCGCCACCCAGCAGCGCAGGCGGGCTGCCACCTCCAGGGCCAGGCGCGGCAGCACATGGTCCAGCGGCATCTCGGCACCCGGCACGCCGAAGTCCAGGGTGTTGGGCATCAGGTAGAGCCGCCCGGTCGGCTTGTCTTGCTTGGCGTTCATGCGGTGGTTCCGGTGCCGGGCAGGGCAAAGCCCGCGCGGCGCAACAGGGTGGTGGTGGCGATCAGCGGCAGCCCGATCAGGGCGGTGGGGTCGTCGGACTCCACGGCCTCCAGCAAGGTGATGCCCAGGCCCTCGACCTTGGCGCTGCCGGCGCAGTCATAGGGCTGCTCGGCGCGCAGATAGTGCTCGATCTCGGCCTCGCTGAGCACGCGCAGCCGCACCCGCACGGTGCTGAGGGCCTCGCCCACGCATTGGCCTTGCGCATCCAGCACGGCCACCGCAGTGTGGAATTGAAGCTGCCGGCCGCTCATGGCGCGCAGCTGGGCCACGGCGCGTTCGTGGCTGCCCGGCTTACCCAGGGCTTGCCCATCGAGCTCGGCCACCTGGTCCGAGCCGATCACCACGGCGCCCGGCTGCTGCACGGCCACGGCTCGGGCCTTGGCCAGGGCCAGGCGCCGGGCTGTGTCGGACGGGGCTTCGCCGGGCAGAGGACTCTCGTCGATGGAGGGGCTGTGGCATTCGAAAGGCAGGCGCAGGCGCTGCAGCAGCTCGCGCCGGTAGGTGGAGCTGCTGCCCAGGATCAGGCGCTGCGGCGCGTGGCGGGCGGGTGATGACATGTGCGGCATTGTCCCATCGCGCTCGGGCGGCCCTCTACACTTGCGGGCATGAATACGCGCAGTGCCCGCGGCGCCAGCAAGCCGCCTTCTCCCCGCAAGCTCGATGTGGCCGCCCTGGCCCGTGATGGTCAGTCTTTGTCCGGCGAATGGCCGGCCGTCGAGCTGGAGCGCCTGGCCGAGGCGGCCGCGCCCGAGGCACCAGCGGCGGGCTGGTCGCCCGTTCAGTGGTCGGTGCGCGGCGAGCTGCGCCAGCCGCGCGGTGGCGAGGCTCAGACCTGGATGCTGCTGGAGGCTTCGGCCGAGGTGGCCCTGAGCTGCCAGCGCTGCTTACAGCCGGTGCGCGAAAACCTGCAGTTCTCGCGCTGGTTCCGTTTTGTGCGTGACGAGGCCGAGGCTGCCGAGCTCGATGCCGACAGCGAGGACGAGGTGCTGGCCCTGACGCGGGCCCTGGATCTGCAAGAGCTGGTCGAGGATGAGTTGCTGCTGGACCTGCCCCTGGTGCCGCGCCACGAGGTCTGTCCGGAAGTCCTGCCCCAGGCGGTGGGCGAGGCCGAGTTGGAGCAGGCCGAGAGTGAGAAGCCCAATCCTTTTGCGGTGCTGGCGGCGTTGAAGAAGAAGTGAGCACGATCCGCCGGCTAGGCATGTCGGCTGGCTTGTGCTACACTTTCGGGCTTTCCCGGTAATAGGGTCGTTGGTGGGCAGCTTGGCTGCCTGACATGTGGGTGCGAAGCCTGTGTGTGCAGCGGTCGCCGGGCGCTCTTGTCGACGAGCGCAAAAAGCGTCGAACAACTGTCGAATCATGGGGCGGCGGTAGCGGATCCGAGAGGGTCTGGCATGCGAGCCTCAGGCACCGAAGCCCTAGGAGAAAATCATGGCCGTTCAGCAAAACAAGAAGTCGCCTTCCAAGCGTGGCATGCACCGTTCGCACAATGCTCTGGTGAACCCGGGCACCGCGATTGAACCGACCACCGGTGAAGTGCATCTGCGTCACCACATCAGCCCCAACGGCTTCTACCGTGGCCGCAAGGTCCTGAAGACCAAGGCTGACGCCTAAATCTTGCTTGCGCCGCCTTACCGCGGTGCCAGGAAGCAGGTAAGCAAGACCCGGACTGCATGCTGCGGTGCCGGGTTTTTGTGTTTGTGCCTTTGCTTTCGCTTGCGGGTGAGCCCGCTTGTCGCTCACCGTGGCCTCGCGTAAGGTCGCGCCTTCACACATCAGCCCTGCACCGCAGTTTCCTGCCCTGATGCATTCCTACGATTCCAGCCAGCCCGTGCGTCTTTCCGTCGACTGCATGGGGGGTGATCACGGGCCTTCCGTGACCTTGCCGGCCTGCCGGGCCTTCCTCGCTGCGCACCCGCAGGCCGAGTTGCTCCTGGTGGGGCGCCCCGAAGCCCTGGCCGATGCGGCCGCTTGGCCTCGCTGCACCATCGTGGCCGCCAGCGAGGTGGTGACCATGGACGATCCGGTCGAGGTGGCGCTGCGCCGCAAAAAGGATTCGTCCATGCGCGTGGCCATTCAGCAGCTCAAGGCGACCGACGGCGCGCCCGCGGCCGCCCAGGTCTGCGTCTCGGCTGGCAATACCGGGGCGCTGATGGCCGTGGCCCGCTACCTGCTCAAGACCCTGGACGGCATCGACCGTCCGGCCATCGCCACTGTCATGCCCAACCAGACCGGGCGTTACACCACGGTGCTGGATCTGGGGGCCAATGTGGACTGCACGGCCGAGCATCTGCTGCAGTTCGCCCTGATGGGCTCGGCCCTGGTGGCCGCCGTCGAGGGGCGCGAGGAGCCCAGCGTGGGCCTCTTGAACATCGGCGAGGAAGTGATCAAGGGCAGCGAGACCATCAAGCGCGCCGGCGAACTGCTGCGCGATGCCGGTGCCGCGGGCCTGCTCAACTTCCACGGCAATGTGGAAGGCAATGACATCTTCAAGGGCACGACCGATCTGGTGGTCTGCGACGGTTTTGTGGGCAATGTGGCCCTCAAGACTTCCGAGGGACTGGCCACCATGATCAGCACCATGCTGCGCGAGGAGTTCGGTCGTAGCCCCCTGAGCAAGGCCGCGGCTTTGTTGGCTCTGCCCGTGCTCAAGCGCTTCAAGCACCGCCTGGATCACCGCCGCTTCAACGGCGCGGCGCTGCTGGGCCTGCGTGGCCTGGTCTTCAAGAGCCACGGCTCGGCCGACGCCTTCGCTTTCGAGCAGGCGCTGAACCGGGCGTATGATGCCGCCCGTAACCGGTTGTTGGACCGGGTTCACGACCGCATCATCGCCACGCTGCAGGCCACGCCTGCCCAGGTCGATGGCGATGCAGGAGACAAGGGGCCGCAAACGGCCTCACAAGCTGCATGAGCGCCTCTTCCACATCTTCACCCCGTTATTCCCGCATCCTCGGCACCGGCAGCTTTCTGCCGCCGCAGCGGCTGAGCAATGCAGAGCTGAGCGAGCGTTTGGCACGCGACGGCATTGAGACCTCGGACGAATGGATCGTCGAGCGCACCGGCATCCGGGCGCGCCACTTCGCGGCGCCCGAGGTCACGTCCAGCGACCTCGCCCTGCCGGCGGCCCGTGCGGCCCTGGAGTCGGCCGGCATCACGGCCGAGGACATCGACCTGATCATCGTCGCGACCTCGACGCCCGACATGGTCTTTCCCTCCACCGCCGCGCTGCTGCAGCGCAAGCTCGGCGTGGCGGGCTGCGCGGCCTTTGATGTGCAGGCCGTCTGCTCGGGTTTCGTCTACGCCCTGACCGTGGCCGACGCCATGATCAAGAGTGGCGCCGCGAGCAAGGCCCTGGTGGTGGGCGCCGAGGTCTTCTCGCGCATCCTGGACTTCAAGGACCGCACCACCTGCGTGCTCTTCGGCGATGGCGCCGGCGCCGTGGTGCTGGGCGCCTCCGAGACGCCGGGCATTCTGGCCTCCGAGCTGCATGCCGATGGCCGCCATGTGGACATCCTCTGCGTACCCGGCCAGGTGGCGGGCGGCGCGGTGACCGGCCATCCCTTCCTGAAGATGGACGGGCAGGGCGTCTTCAAGCTGGCGGTGAGCGTGCTGGAGAAGGTGGCGCGCTCGGTGCTCGAGAAGGCCGGCAAGACCGATGCCGACATCGACTGGCTGATCCCGCACCAGGCCAATATCCGCATCATGCAGGGCACCGCCAAGAAGCTGAGGATGTCGCTGGACAAGCTCATCGTCACCGTTGATGAGCATGGCAATACCTCGGCCGCTTCCATCCCGCTGGCGCTGGACGCCGCGGTGCGCAGCGGCAAGATCCAGCGCGGCCAGACCGTGCTGCTGGAAGGTGTGGGCGGCGGCTTCACCTGGGGCGCCGTGCTGCTGGACTTCTGATTCAAGCCACGAGACAAGAACACATGACTGCGAAGTTTGCTTTCGTCTTTCCCGGCCAGGGCTCCCAGGCCGTGGGCATGCTGGATGCCTGGGGTGATCACCCCGAGGTGCTGCGCACCCTGGCCGAGGCCTCCGAGGCCCTGGGCGAGGACATTGGCGCCCTGATCAAGAACGGCCCCAAGGACCAGCTGGACCTGACCACCAACACCCAGCCCGTGATGCTGACCGCCGGCATCGCCTGCTACCGCGCCTGGATGGCCGAAACCGGTCTGCAGCCCTCTGCGGCCGCCGGCCACTCGCTGGGCGAGTACACGGCCCTGGTGGCCGCCGGTGCGCTGAGCCTGGGCCAGGCACTGCCCCTGGTGCGTCTGCGCGCCCAGGCCATGCAGCAGGCCGTGCCGGTGGGCGCAGGCGCCATGTATGCCATCCTGGGTCTGGACGGCGAGGCCGTGCGCGCCGGCTGTGCTCAGGCCGCGGCCGAGAGCGGCGAGGTCATCGAGGCCGTCAACTTCAACGACCCCAAGCAGACCGTGATTGCCGGCAGCAAGGCCGGTGCCGAGAAAGCTGCCGAGCTGCTCAAGGCCGCGGGTGCCAAGCGCGCGCTGCCCCTGCCGGTGTCCGCGCCCTTCCACAGCAGCCTGATGAAACCCGCCGCCGAGGTGCTGCGCACCAAGCTGGCCGAGATCAGCTTCGCCGCTCAGGCCTTCCCGGTGGTGAACAATATCGATGTGGCCGTCACCGACAGTGCCGACGCCCTGCGTGACGCGCTCTACCGCCAGGCCTTTGGCCCCGTGCGCTGGGTCGAGGTGGTGCAGGCGCTCAAGGCCAGCGGCCTGACGCACGTCATCGAGTGCGGCCCCGGCAAGGTGCTGGCCGGCATGGTCAAGCGTATCGACGCCGAGCTGCAGAGCTGCACCGTGCTGGACCCGGCCTCCCTGGCCGAGGCCAAGAACCTCCTGGGCTGAGAAACAGAAGAATCTATGAGCGAAAGCAAGCAAGTCGCGCTGGTCACCGGCGCCAGCCGCGGTATCGGCCGCGCCATCGCGCAACACCTGGCCGCCCAGGGCTATCTCGTGATCGGCACCGCCACCAGCGAGTCCGGCGCCGCCGCCATCGGCGAGGCCCTGGCCCCGCAGGGTGGCCGTGGCATCGTGCTGAATGTGAACGATGGCCCGGCCTGCGAGGCCGCGGTGGACGAGATCGTCAAGGCCCATGGCGGCCTGCAGGTGCTGGTCAACAATGCCGGCATCACCCGCGACACCCTGGCCATGCGCATGAAGGACGAGGACTGGGATGCGGTGCTGGACACCAATCTCAAGGCCGTCTTCCGCATGAGCCGCGCCGTGATGCGCACGATGATGAAGCAGCGCTTTGGCCGCATCATCAGCATCACCTCGGTGGTGGGGGCATCGGGTAATCCGGGGCAGGCCAATTACGCGGCGGCCAAGGCCGGCGTGGCCGGCATGACCCGCGCCCTGGCGCGTGAGCTGGGCAGCCGCGGCATCACCGTGAACTGCGTGGCCCCGGGCTTTATCGCCACCGATATGACCGAGGTCCTGCCCGAGGCCCAGAAGGCTGCGCTGCTGGGCCAGATTCCGCTGGGCCGCCTGGGCGCGCCCGAGGAGATTGCCGCGGCGGTGGCCTTCCTGGCCTCGTCGGGTGCCGGCTACATCACCGGCACCGAACTGCATGTCAACGGCGGCATGTTCATGAATTGAGAGACTGTGGCGGGCGCTTCGCGGCCCCGCCCACCGGATTCGCCCGGCCGGTGAAGGTGCTCCGGGGTGTCGTCAAGCCTGAACTTAGGTGCGCCACCCTAGAGGCCTTAGAATCCCGGGCTGTTCCTAGCAAACCCCTCCTGGAGGAGTCATGAGCGATATCGAAGCACGTGTCAAGAAAATCATCGCCGAGCAACTCGGCGTGCCCGAAGCCGATGTGACCAATGAGAAGGCCTTCGTGGCTGATCTGGGCGCCGATTCTCTGGACACCGTGGAACTGGTGATGGCCCTGGAAGACGAGTTCGGCATCGAGATCCCGGACGAAGAAGCCGAGAAGATCACCACCGTGCAGCTGGCGATCGACTACGCCGTCAAGCACCAGAAGGCCTGACGAGCGCTGTCGCGCCCAGGTCTGTCTTCCGTTAACTGATCCCTTACCGCATGAGCCGTCGTCGCGTTGTCGTCACCGGTCTTGGCCTGATCAGCCCCGTGGGCAACACGGTGTCTGAGGGCTGGGCCAACATCCTGGCTGGCAAGTCCGGCATTGACACCATCACCCGTTTCGATGCCAGCAACTTTGCCTGCCAGTTCGCCGGCGAGGTCAAAGGCTTCGATGTGAGCGCCTATCTCTCCAGCAAGGAGGCGCGCACCATGGACACCTTCATCCACTACGGATTGGCGGCGTCTGTGCAGGCGGTGCAGGATGCGGGCTTGCCCACCAATGATCAGCTGACGGAAGAGCAGGCCGAGCGCATCGGCGTGCTGGTGGGTTCGGGCATCGGCGGACTGCCGATGATCGAGGAAACCCACGCCGAGCTGATGAGCCGCGGCCCGCGCCGCGTCTCGCCCTTCTTTGTGCCGGCCTCGATCATCAACATGATCTCGGGCCATGTCTCGATCAAGTACGGTTTCCAGGGGCCCAACCTGGCCATCGTGACTGCTTGCACCACCGGCCTGCACGCCATCGGCGAGGCGGGTCGCCTGATCGAGTACGGGGATGCGGACGTGATGATCGCCGGCGGTGCCGAGTCGACCGTCTCGCCCCTGGGTATCGGCGGCTTCGCGGCCGCCCGTGCCCTGTCCACCCGCAACGACGACCCCAAGACCGCGTCCCGCCCCTGGGACAAGGATCGCGACGGCTTCGTGCTGGGCGAGGGCGCCGGCGTGCTGGTGCTGGAAGAGTACGAACACGCCAAGAAGCGTGGCGCCAAGATCTATTGCGAACTCGCAGGCTTCGGCATGGGTGCCGATGCCTATCACATGACTGCGCCCAATGTGGACGGCCCCAAGCGCTCCATGCGCGCGGCCCTGCGCAATGCAGGCCTGAATCCGGATCAGGTGCAGTACATGAACGCCCACGGCACCTCGACGCCGCTGGGTGACGTCAACGAGACCAATGCCATCAAGCTGGCTTTCGGCGATCACGCCAAGAAGCTGGCGGTCAGCTCCACCAAGTCCATGACCGGGCATCTGCTCGGCGGCGCGGGCGGCATTGAGTCGGTGTTCACGGCGCTGGCCGTGCGCGACCAGGTGGCGCCGCCCACCATCAACATCTTCAACCAGGATCCCGAGTGCGACCTGGACTACTGCGCCAACACGGCGCGGGAGATGAAGATCGAGTACGCCGCCAAGAATAACTTTGGATTCGGCGGTACCAATGGCACGCTGATCTTCAAGCGGGTCTGAGGTCGGGCCCATGGAGGCCCCGCCCCGTCATGCCAGCGCCTTCGCGTTGGATCTGGGGCCTGAAAAGCGGCTGCGTTGGGCAGCCGCTTTCGTTTTTGCCGTGGCAGCCGCTGCCCTCTCGTTCGCCCTGGCCAGCCATGATGCCGTGGCGGACCGCCCCCGGTGTTCCGAGGCCTGCTGGTTCGGTCTGACTCTGCTGATACTGCCCGCCGCTGCCTGGCTGGGCTGGATGTTGGCCGGGCATGTGCCCCTGCGGCTGCGCTGGGATGGTCAGGCTTGGCATCTAGGCGCCGCGTGCGCGCCGGGCGATATGGAAGAGCGCGCCGTTCATGTACGTGTGGCGCTGGACTTTGACGACTGGCTGCTGCTGCATATCCGCTCGACCCGGGGCTGGGCGCCTGGGCGCTACTTGGCGCTGTGTCGCGCCGACCAGTCCGCGCACTGGCAGGCCTTGCGCGCCACGCTGTATGTGGCGGTCCAGCAGCGTGCCGGGGAAGAGGGGGCGCCGCCCTGGACCTGAGGGGGCGCCTTGTGCGTCTACGGCCGCTGTCGCACACAATGAGCGCCTGTGTGCGATGCTTGCGTGTCCGGTAAGCACCGGGTTCATTCAGCCAAGATTCCGATGATGCCAATTGCCATGAATTTCCGTCGTGTCCTGCTGCGCAGCGCCGCTGCGGCCCTGCTGCCTCTGGGTGCTATGAACGTGCCCGCTGCGCAGGCACAGGCCGTCCGCGACTTGCCCGACTTCACCGAACTCGTGGAGCGCAGCGCGCCCTCGGTGGTCAACATCCGAACCGCAGAGCGTGCGCGGCGTGCCGCCGGCGCGCCGAATATGGACGAGCAGATGCTCGAGTTCCTGCGCCGCTTCGGCATCCCCGTGCCGAACCAGCGTGGCCCACGCGGGGGCGGGGAGGGTGAGGACGAGGATGCCCCCCAGCGCCGCGGTGTGGGCTCCGGCTTCATCCTCAGTGCTGACGGCCTGGTGATGACCAATGCCCATGTGGTGGACGGTGCGGACGAAGTCTGGGTCACGCTGACGGACAAGCGGGAGTTCAAGGCCCGCCTCATTGGCGCCGACGCGCGTACCGATGTGGCCGTGGTCAAGATTGAGGCCAGCGGCCTGCCGGCGGTGAAGATCGGTGAGGTCTCACGCCTGAAGGTGGGTGAGTGGGTGCTGGCCATAGGCTCGCCCTTTGGCTTTGACAGCACCGTAACGGCCGGCATCGTCAGCGCCAAGGCGCGAGACACCGGCGACTTCCTGCCTTTCATCCAGACCGACGTGGCCATCAATCCCGGCAACTCGGGCGGCCCGCTGCTCAATATGCGTGGCGAGGTGGTGGGGATCAATTCCCAGATCTACAGCCGCTCGGGTGGCTTCATGGGCATCTCCTTTGCGATTCCGATTGACGAGGCCATGCGTGTGGCCGAGCAGCTTCGCAGTGCCGGCAAGGTGGTGCGCGGACGCATCGGCGTGGAGCCGGTGGATGTGAGCAAGGAGGTGGCGGAGGCCATCGGCCTGGGCAAGCCGGCGGGCGCCCTGGTGCGACGCGTGCTGGAGGACAGTCCGGCCGAGAAGTCGGGCCTGGAGGGTGGGGACGTGATCCTCAAGTTCGATGGCAAGGCCGTGGAGCGCGCCGCCGATCTGCGCCGCATCGTGGCCGCGACCAAGCCCGGCAGCAAGGTCAGCATGCAGGTGTTCCGTCGAGGTGCCTACAAGGACCTGCCCATCACCGTGGCCGAACTCGAAGATGAGAGCGCGCGCCGCAATGTGGAGCCCGCGCCCAAGCCGGCTCCCGCCCTGGGGCTGGCCGTGACCGACATCAGCGAGGCGCAGAAGCGTGAGCTCAAGCTGCGCGGCGGTGTGCGTGTGGAATCTGTGGAGGGGGCTGCCGCTCGCGCCGGCCTGCGCGAAGGCGATCTGATCCTCGCTGTGGACAACACCGAGATCCAGAATGCCAAGCAGTTCCACGCCGTGATCGCCAAGCTGGAGAAGGCCAAGCTGATCAATCTGCTGGTCCGCCGAGGCAATGTGGTGAACTACCTGCTGCTGCGACCGGGGCGCTGAGCCCTTGCCAACCAAGTGCGGTGGCGGGTCTTTTCACTTGGTGAGAGCCCGCCGCCCCGGATTTCAAGGGTTGGCAGTCGCTAACTTGTGCGTGGCAATGCGGATTGTGTGGGTACTCAGATAGAATCCGGGGTGCTTAAGCTTTGTTTGCGCTGCGCGCGCGATGCAAAGCAAGGCTGGCTTGAGCTATCCCCAGGCTACCCACAGCAGTCTGTTGATAACTTGTGAATAAATTCCTGTTGGCGGTCTGCAACGGCGGCCAATCCTGGGGCGGCGCGGTTTTCTGCCAGGGGCTTTTGGCTACAATGAAGGCCCAACAAGCAGTTGCCATAAGTTTTGTTGGAAGGCGCGTCACCTCTTTCGACGTGCCTTTTTTTTGACTTCAGCACGGCGCTCCCGCGCCTTCACATCGCTTCGCGATATGAGCTTCCGTCGCAACGGCTTCGCCGTTGTTTGTCCGGCTTCTGCATCGCGAATCAAAGCATGAACCACATCCGCAATTTCTCCATCATCGCCCACATCGACCACGGCAAGAGCACGCTCGCCGACCGGATCATTCAGCGATGCGGCGGTCTTTCCGACCGTGAGATGGAGGCCCAGGTGCTGGACTCCATGGACATCGAGCGTGAGCGCGGCATCACCATCAAGGCCCAGACCGCAGCCCTGCAGTACAAGGCTCGCGACGGTCAGGTCTACAACCTGAACCTGATCGACACCCCGGGCCATGTGGACTTCTCCTATGAGGTGAGCCGCTCGCTCTCGGCCTGCGAGGGCGCGCTGCTGGTGGTGGATGCCAGCCAGGGTGTCGAGGCCCAGACCGTGGCCAACTGCTACACGGCCCTGGATCTCGGTGTCGAGATCGTCACCGTGCTCAACAAGATGGACCTGCCGCAGGCCGATCCCGAGAACGCCAAGGCCGAGGTCGAGGACGTGATCGGCATCGACGCCAGCGACGCGATTCCCTGCTCGGCCAAGACCGGCATGGGCATCGACGACATCCTGGAGGCCGTGATCGCGCGCATGCCGCCGCCGCAGGGCCAGATCGAGGCGCCGCTGCGCGCCATGATCATCGACTCCTGGTACGACGCCTATGTGGGTGTGGTAATGCTGGTCCGCGTGGTGGACGGCACGCTGCGCAAGGGCGAACGCATCCGCATGATGGCCACCGACGCCGTCTATCCGGTGGAGCATCTGGGCGTGTTCACGCCCAAGAGCGAGAACCGCGATCAGCTCAATGCGGGCGAGGTAGGCTTCATCATCGCAGGCATCAAGGAACTGGCCGCCGCCAAGGTGGGTGACACCATCACCCTCGAGAAGAAGCTGCCCAACAATCTGGGTCCCGCCTCCGAAGCCCTGCCGGGCTTCAAGGAAATCCAGCCCCAGGTCTTTGCGGGTCTGTACCCCACCGAGGCCAGCGAGTACGACTCGCTGCGCGACGCCCTGGAAAAGCTCAAGCTCAATGACGCCTCGCTGCGCTTCGAGCCCGAGGTGTCGCAGGCTCTGGGCTTCGGCTTCCGCTGCGGCTTCCTGGGCCTGCTGCATATGGAGATCGTGCAGGAGCGTCTGGAGCGCGAGTTCGATCAGGATCTGATCACCACCGCGCCCAGCGTGGTCTACGAGGTGGTGGTGGGCGATGGCGAGGTGATCGAGGTCGAGAACCCCTCGAAGATGCCCGAGCAGAGCAAGATCGTCGAGATCCGCGAGCCCATCGTGACCGTGCATCTGTACATGCCGCAGGACTATGTGGGCCCGGTCATGACCCTGGCCAACCAGAAGCGCGGCGTGCAGATCAATATGGCCTACCACGGCCGTCAGGTGATGCTCACCTACGAGATCCCGCTGGCCGAGATCGTGCTGGACTTCTTCGACAAGCTGAAGTCCGTCTCGCGAGGCTACGCCTCCATGGACTACGAGTTCAAGGAGTACCGCGCTTCCGACGTGGTCAAGGTGGACATGCTGATCAACGGCGACCGCATTGACGCGCTGTCCATCATCGTGCACCGCTCGCAGAGCCAGTACCGCGGTCGCCAGGTGGCGGCCAAGATGCGCGAGATCATCCCGCGCCAGATGTACGACGTGGCCATCCAGGCCGCCATCGGCGCCAACATCATCTCGCGCGAGAACATCAAGGCGTTGCGCAAGAACGTGCTGGCAAAATGCTATGGCGGTGACATCACCCGCAAGCGCAAGCTGCTTGAAAAGCAAAAGGCCGGCAAGAAGCGCATGAAGCAGATCGGCTCCGTCGAGGTGCCGCAGGAAGCCTTCCTGGCCATTCTCCAAGTTGAAGACTGAGGAACGACAGAAGTCGATGATGAGTGCTCTGACCGGAATTCTCTACGCCGCCCTGATCGCCTACCTGGGCGGCTGGTATACCGGCTACTGGAGCGGCAATTTCTCGCTGCTGCTGTTCATCCTGACCGTGGTCACTCTGGCCTACTGGTTGGCTGAGCGCTTCCACTTCGCACCGGCGCGTGAGCGGGCCGCTGCCCGGCTCAGCGAGGCAGACGCCCAGCGTCGGGCGGCCCTGAGTGCACAGGGGATCGCCCGCGTCGATGGCGATGTGGAAGGGGCGCGGCAAGAGGTGCTGCGCCAGCCCTGGTGGCTGGACTGGACGGCTGGGCTGTTCCCGGTGATCCTCATCGTCTTCCTGCTGCGCAGCTTCCTGTTCGAGCCCTTCAAGATTCCCTCGGGTTCCATGGTGCCGACCCTGCTGGTGGGTGACCTGATCCTGGTGAACAAGTTCCACTACGGTGTGCGCCTGCCGGTGATCAACAAGAAGATCATCGCCAACAACGATGTGCAGCGCGGCGATGTGATGGTGTTCCGCTATCCCGAGGACACCAGCCTGGACTTCATCAAGCGTGTGGTGGCCATCCCCGGTGACGAGGTGGCCTATATCAACCAGCGCGTCTACATCAATGGGCAGGCGGCACCGCTGCAGCCCCAGGGTGACTTCTACGACGAGGACAGCCGCGCCTACCGCCCGCACTTCCTGGAGAAGCTGGGCGAGAAGGAGCACCAGATCCTGGTTGATCCGCGACGCGAGCCCCTGTTCCGCGCCGATCGCCGCGACGGTCCCTTCCCCTATCAGGACAACTGCCGCTACAGCCCCGAGGGTGTACGCTGCACGGTGCCGGTCGGACACTACTTCGTGCTCGGGGACAACCGGGACAACTCGCGGGACTCCCGCTTCTGGGGCTTTGTGCCGGACGAGAACATCGTGGGCAAGGCCTTTTTCGTCTGGATGAATTTCGGTAGCCTCAAGCGCATCGGCAGCTTCAACTGATGTGCCGCGCGAGGAGCCGGGCCTGATGGAGGAAATGGATCAATGCGTCAGCAAAGTATGAAGCGTTCCCGCGCGCGGGGTATCAGCCTGCTGGGCCTGCTGTTCTGGGCCGTGCTGCTGGCTTGCGGCGGCGTGGTCGTGGCCAAAGTGGTGCCGACGGTGATGGAGTACTACACCATCCAGAACGCGATCAACCGCATCGCCAAGAACAACCCGGGCACGGTGCCGGCGGCCAAGGCCGAGTTCGAGCGCATCAAGCAGATCGAGTACTCCATCCAGAGCATCACCGGCAACGATCTGGTGGTCAGCAAGGAGAACGACAAGGTGCGCATCTCCTTTGCTTACGAACGCCAGATCGAGCTCTTTGGCCCCGTCTCCCTGCTGATCAAGTACCAAGGCCACTCGAACTGAAGTCCGGCGGGCTCTGTTGTATCGTTCCTCCCATGGTTGCCTTGTCGTCCCTCGAATCCCTGCAGCAGCGCCTGGGTCACCAGTTCGGTGATCTCGGCCTGTTGGTGCGCGCGCTCACCCACCGCAGCTTCGGTGCCGATCACAACGAGCGCCTGGAGTTTCTGGGGGACGCGGTGCTGAGCTTGGCTGTTTCCAGCCTGCTCTACGAGCGCTATGCCGGCTCCGACGAGGGTGACCTGACCCGCATCCGCGCCCATCTGGTGCGCGAGGACAGCCTGCACAAGCTGGCCCTGCAGCTGGGCTTGCCCCAGGTGCTGCGTCTCTCCGAGGGCGAGGCCCGCGGCGGCGGCGCGCAGCGCCCCTCCATCCTGGCCGATGCCCTGGAAGCCCTGATCGGCGCCGCCTTTGTGGATGGTGGCTACGAGGCCGCCCATGAGGTCGTGCGCGGCCTACTGGGCGAGCTGATCGCCAGCAGCGGCAGCGACAACTGGGCCAAGGACGCCAAGACTGCCTTGCAGGAATGGCTGCAGGCCCGCCGCCTGGCCGTGCCCAGCTATCGCATCACCGAAACCCGTGGCCAGGCCCACAACCAGACCTTTGCCGTGGAATGCGCGGTGCCGGCCCTGAGCCTGGCCACCCAGGGTGAAGGCCGCTCGCGCCGCGCCGCGGAGCAAGATGCCGCCCGTCGCCTGCTCGACGAACTGATGGCCCGCGACAAGCCCGGATCCGGGCTGCGGGATTGAAGGCGGCCACGAGCCGACACCCCATGACCGAAGACAAGAGCTCCCCGGCGCCCAGCGATGCTGGTGTCACGCCCGCCCGCCGCAGCGGCCTGATCGCCATCGTGGGCCGCCCCAATGTGGGCAAGTCCACCCTGCTCAATGCCCTGGTGGGTCAGAAGGTGAGCATCACCTCGGCCAAGGCCCAGACCACGCGCCACCGCATCACCGGCGTGCGCACCCTGGACGAGGCCCAGTTCGTGTTCGTGGACACGCCCGGCTTCCAGACCAAGCACAACGCTGCGCTCAACCGCAATCTCAACCGCACCGTGCACGGCGTGCTGGGCGATGTGGACCTGGTGCTCTTCGTGGTGGAGGCCGGCCGCTTCGGCCTTGACGACGCCAAGGTGCTGTCCCTGCTGCCCGAAGACCGCCCCGTGGTGCTGATCGCCAACAAGCTCGATGCCGTGCACCGCCGCGCCGAGCTGGCGCCCTGGCTCAAGAGCATGCAGGAGCGGCGCAATTTCGCCGAGTTCGTGCCGCTCTCGGCCAAGAAGGCGGCCGACGTCACCCGCCTGTTCAAGATCCTCAAGCCCTACCTGCCCGAGCAGGAATGGTTCTACGAGGAGGACGCGCTCACCGACCGTAGCGAGAAGTTCCTCGCCAGCGAGTTGATCCGCGAAAAGCTCTTCCGCCTCACCGGCGACGAGCTGCCCTACACCTCCACCGTCGTGATCGACAAGTGGGAGGACGAGGGCGAGCTGCGCCGCATCTCCGCCTCCATCATCGTGGAGCGCGACGCCCACAAGGGCATGGTCATCGGCCAGGGCGGCGAGCTGCTCAAGCGCATTGGCTCCGAGGCCCGCCAGGAGCTGGAGCATCTGTTCGACGGCCGGGTCTTCCTGGAGCTGTGGGTCAAGGTGCGTTCCGGCTGGGCCGATAGCGAAGAGCATCTGCGCAGCTACGGCTACGAGTGAACGCATCCAGGGCCAAAGCGCCTGCGGTTCAGCAAGCCTTCGTCCTGCACCACTACGACTGGAGCGAGACCAGCCTGGTGCTGGACCTCTTCACCCGCGAGCAGGGCCGGCTGGCCGTGGTGGCCAAGGGGGCCAAGCGCCCTTACTCGCAGCTGCGCGCGGTGCTGCTGCCCTTTCAGCGCATCCAGGTCGGGCTCTCGCGCCCGGCCAAGGGCGAGGCCGCGGCCGAGGTCAGCACCTTGCGCAGTGCCGAATGGGTGGGCGGCCACACCCTGCCGGCCGGCGCGGCGCTCTTCAGTGCCTACTACCTGAACGAGCTGCTGCTCAAGTTCCTGGCCCGTCAGGACCCGCATCCCGCGCTTTTTGAAGCCTATGCCCAGACCCTGGCCCGCCTGGATGAGCCGGCCCTGCGCGCCTTCGAGCTGCGCCTGCTGGCCGAGGTGGGCCTGCTGCCCGACCTCAGCCTGAGCGGCACGCGCCAGACCCCGCTGGAGCTGGAGCGGCTCTACACCATCTCGCCCGAGACCGGCGTGCTGGCGGCCGAGGCCGAGAACCCCGCGGCCCTGCGCGGCGCCAGCCTGGTGCAGCTGCAGGCGGCCCTGCTGCACGGCAGCCCCGCGGCCCTGCATCAGGCCTGCGAGGGCGCACCTGCCCAGGCCCTGCGCGCCGCGCTGCGCGGCCTGCTTCAATATCATCTGGGCCACAAGCCCTTGCGCACGCGCCAGGTCCTGCTGGACGTGCAGAAGCTCATGGAGTGAAACATATGCCCCCACGCTCTCTTCCTTCGCTGCGCCCCGAGGGGGCCTGCAGAGTCCTTCGGACGGCCGGGCGGACTCTGCCATGAACCCTTTGGTCGCTCCTGATTCCCGCCACGACGCCGGGCGCTGCGCGCTCTCGGTCAATGTCAACAAGGTGGCCCTGCTGCGCAACACCCGGCACCTGGGCATTCCCAGCGTGAGCAAGGCGGCCGAGCTCTGCCTGCTGGCCGGTGCCCAGGGCATCACCGTGCACCCCCGGCCCGATGGCCGCCACATTCGCACGCACGACGTGCATGAGCTGGCCGCCCTGCTGGGCAAGGACTGGCCCCAGGCCGAGTACAACATCGAGGGCAATCCCACCCAGAACCTGATGGACTTCGTGCGCCAGGTCCGCCCGCATCAGGTGACCTTCGTGCCCGACAGCGAGGATCAGTTCACCTCCGACCATGGCTGGAACCTGCCCGCCGATATGGAGCGGCTGCGCCCCCTGGTGGCCGAGTGCAAGAGTCTGGGCGTGCGCGTGAGCCTGTTCATGGACCCGGTGCCGCAGGCCATGCCCTTTGTGGCCGAGCTGGGCGCCGACCGCATCGAGCTCTACACCGAGACCTACGCCAGCGCCTGGGGTACCGAGCGCCAGGCCGAGGTGCTGGCCGGCTTCACCGCCACCGCCCAGGCGGCCCTGGCCGTGGGCCTGGGCATCAATGCCGGCCATGACCTCAACCGCGAAAACCTGACGGACTTCTTGCGTGCCGTGCCCGGCGTGCAGGAAGTGTCCATCGGCCACGCCCTGATCGCCGATGCCCTGGAGCTGGGTTACGCCGAAACCGTGCGCGAGTACCAGCGCGCCATCCAGCGCGCCTATGCCTGACAGGTAGTTGATGATCTACGGCATCGGCACCGATATCTGCGACATCCGTCGCATCCGCGAGACCCTGGCGCGGCGCGGCACGCGCTTTGCCGAGAAGGTGCTGGGGCCGCACGAGATCGAGGTCTTTCGGGAGCGCCTGGCCACGGTGGAGGCGCGTGGCGTGGCCTATCTGGCCACGCGCTTCTCGGCCAAGGAGGCCTTCTCCAAGGCCATAGGCTTAGGGCTGCGCATGCCCATGACCTGGCGCGCCTGCGAGATCGTCAAGGCCCCGAGCGGCAAACCCGAGATCCGCCTTCACGGCGAGTTGGCCGCCTGGTTCGAGGCCAAGGGTCTGCGGGCCCATGTGAGTGTGACGGACGAGACCGAGTACGCCGCAGCCTTTGTGGTAGTGGAGACCCGCGGCTGATCCGCGTCCGACGCTCCAAAGGAAACGCCGCCCGGGCTGAGCCCGAGGCGGCGTTTGCATTTCTGCGGCTAAGGCCCGCGAAGGACCGGCCTAGCCGGTCTCGCGGGCAAAGCGCCACGCTTACTGCTCGAAAGGCAGCTTGATCTGGGAGAGATCCTTGCGGGTCTCGACCAGCACCAGCGGGCCTTCATCGACCACCACCAGGGGTGGGCGCTCGCGCGGCACATGCACGGGCTTGGGCTCGGCCGCGATGGCCTCCTGGGCCTGACGGATCTTCTCGGCATCCGAGTTGACCCACTGCAGGCCGGCGCCTTCGGCCACGGCGTGCAGATCGGCCAGTGGCAGCACGAAGCTGGGCACGGCCACCGGGGCGGCAGCTTGGGCCACAGGGGCCGGGTGCTCCACCGGGGCGGCGGGCGCGGCCGGGGTGCTGGCAGCGGCGGTCTCGATCGGCGCGGCCTGGGGCGCAGCGTCGGCTGCAGCCTGGGCACCGGCCTCTGCGCCTTCGGTCACGGCTTGGCCGTCCTGGGCCTGGTCTTCGCGGCGTTCGCGGCGATAGCGATCACGGCTACGGCGGCGGCGGCCGTCGCGACCATGACCTTCACCGGCGTCGTCACCCTCGGGGCGGGCTTCGCTGCCTTCGGTCTCGAGCTCGCCGGTCGTTTCGACCGGGGTGCCCGTCGCCTCGGCGGCCATGGGCAGCTCGCTCTGCTGGCCTTGCTCCAGGGCGCCTTCGGCACCCCGCTCACCGCGGCCGCCACGACGGCGGCGGCGGCGGCCCTGGCGCTCGTCACCCGCTGCCGTGCTGCCGTCCTGGCCTTCGGCCTGGCTATCCACAAAGGCGGGCGGAGCCTCGTGCTCGGCGGCCAGCGGCGTGGCGTTCAGATCCAGGGCGGCCTGGGGGGCGCTGGCCTGCTGGCCCTGCTGCTCCTTGCGCTCGCCGCGCGGGCGGCGCTCGCCACCACGGTCACCGCGTTCGCCGCGCTCGTTGCGCTGCTGCTCCTGGCCCTCGGGCTTGGCGCTGCTGGCATCGCGCTCCTGGCGCTCGTTGCGGCGGCCGTTGCGCTCAGCACCGCGTTCGCCCCGCTCGGCGCGCTCACCGCGCTCCGGACGCCCATCCTGCGACTTGGCAGCCTGGCCTTCGCCGCGCTTGCTGCGGTCGCCACGCTCACCACGCTCACCGCGGCGGCCTTCGCCACCGCGCTCGCCACGTTCGCCACGACGACCATCGCCGCGCTTGCCGTCCTTGCCGGCGCGCTCGCTCTCGGCCGGCTTGGCTTCTACCGCGGGGGCGGGGGCGGGCGCCGGAGCGCCGCCGAACAGGCTCTTGATCCAGCCGAAGAAACCGCTGCCTGCGGCAGGGGCGGGCGCCGCGACCGGGGCGGCCGCGACCGGGGCCGGTGCGGGCTTGGGCGCTGCCACGGGGGCCGGCTGCTCGGGCAGGATGCCCTTGATCACCGGCTCCTGCTTGTTCTTCTTCTCGCCAGCGTCACGACGGGTGATGCCCACCTCGTCGGTCGCCTCTTCGATCATGGTGTAGCTGGCCTGCAGATTCTCCAGGCGCGGATCGTCGTGGCGCAGGCGCTCCAGCTTGTAGTTGGGCGTCTCGAGATGCTTGTTGGGCACCAGCAGCACGGTGACGCGCTGCTTGAGTTCGATCTTGGTGATCTCGGTGCGCTTCTCGTTGAGCAGGAAGCTGGTCACTTCCACCGGCACTTGCACGTGCACGGCGGCGGTGTTGTCCTTCATGGACTCTTCCTGGACCATGCGCAGGATCTGCAGGGCCGAGCTTTCCGTGTCGCGGATGTGGCCGGTGCCGTTGCAGCGCGGGCAGGTGATGTGGCTGCCTTCGCTCAGCGCGGGGCGCAGGCGCTGGCGCGAGAGTTCCAGCAGGCCGAACTTGCTGATGGAGCTGAACTGCACGCGGGCACGGTCCTGGCGCAGGGCGTCGCGCAGGCGCTGCTCGACGTCGCGGCGGTTCTTGGACTCTTCCATGTCGATGAAGTCCACCACGATCAGGCCGCCCAGGTCGCGCAGGCGCATCTGGCGGGCGATCTCGTCGGCCGCTTCCAGATTGGTGCGGGTGGCGGTTTCCTCGATATCGCCGCCGCGCGTGGCGCGGGCCGAGTTCACGTCCACGGAGACCAGGGCCTCGGTGTGGTCGATCACGATGGCGCCGCCCGAGGGCAGGTTCACGGTGCGGCTGAAGGCCGTCTCGATCTGGTGCTCGATCTGGAAGCGGCTGAACAGCGGCGCATCGTCGCGGTAGCGCTTCACGCGATGGCCCTGGTCGGGCATCACGTGGTTCATGAACTGGCTGGCCTGCTCGTACAGATCGTCCGTATCGATCAGGATTTCGCCGATGTCCGCGGTGAAGTAGTCGCGGATGGCGCGGATCACCAGGCTGGATTCCTGGTAGATCAGGAAGGCGCCCTTGCCGCCCTTGGAGGCGTCATCGATCGCCGTCCAGAGCTTGAGCATGTAGTTCAGGTCCCACTGCAGCTCGGCGGCGGAGCGGCCGATGCCGGCGGTGCGGGCGATCAGGCTCATGCCCTTGGGGTACTCGAGCTGGTCGAGGTTTTCCTTGAGCTCCTCGCGGTCCTCGCCCTCGATGCGGCGGCTCACGCCACCGCCGCGCGGGTTGTTGGGCATCAGCACCAGATAGCGGCCGGCCAGGGAGATGAAGGTGGTCAGGGCCGCGCCCTTGTTGCCACGCTCTTCCTTCTCGACCTGGACCAGCAGTTCCTGACCTTCCTTGATGGCGTCCTGGATCTTGGCCGAGCGCACATCCACACCGTCGCGGAAGAACTGCTTGGAGATTTCCTTGAAGGGCAGGAAGCCGTGGCGGTCCTCGCCATAGTCGACGAAGCAGGCTTCGAGCGAAGGCTCGACGCGGGTCACGACGGCCTTGTAGATATTGCCCTTGCGCTGTTCGCGGCCTTCGATCTCGGTTTCGAA
This sequence comes from Roseateles asaccharophilus, assembly GCF_004362405.1. Taxonomy (GTDB): domain Bacteria; phylum Pseudomonadota; class Gammaproteobacteria; order Burkholderiales; family Burkholderiaceae_C; genus Kinneretia; species Kinneretia asaccharophila. The sequence continues at coordinate 102,545 of NZ_SNXE01000007.1, read as the reverse complement.
GTCCAGCAGCTTCTGGCCATCGACGATGGCCAGGCGACGCTCTTCCTGCTGCGTCGCATTGATCAGCATGCGTTTCATGTCTTCACACTCCTCGCACGCCCCCCGCGGCTCGCTGAGCCCCGTGGACGGCGTGCGCTACATCGCACATATCGCCCGGAGCTTGCGCCGGCGGGCGACTCATCGATGCACGTGCAGACGTGAAAGAACCGAGGAAGGAATCGCCCTGGACTGGTGGTGATCGAGACGTATGCGTCGATCAGGCCGCCGGCGTTGGCGCGTGCGAGAGCTGTTCAACAGCAGGCGGTGCCGCAAGCCTCGCTCCCCAGCGCGCCGCGAGGGGCGCGGCCCGGCCACGGCCGAGGATGCGCGCCGCGCCGGTCAGTGGCGACCGGGGCTGCATCCGCCAGCGGCGGGGGGTGGGGGAGGTTGGAGGATGGCTCATCCGCTAGGACTGAAGCTGACAACAAACGCGGGTCCGAGGTCTGGGCCGCGTCCACAAGGGGCGGGCTCAAGGCCTCGGGCCTTGTAAACCTTTTTCTTCGCCGAGCCCGCCGTCTTCAAACAGCTGGCGGCCCCGACGGGGTTCTTGCAAATCTGCGCTGCCACGCGCTGTCGACAACCGCCCGGTCACTTGGGGACAGGGCCCGCCGCCTCGAGCGCGCGTTGCATCACCTTATGGGCCGATCTTGCCGGCCCGCCACGCCTGCGCCGTGGTCCTAATGCCCGTAAAATCAGGCAAATCAAATACTTACGGCGCAATTGTGGTTCGGAACATTATAGGGGCTAAAGCGGGCCCTAAAGCTGGGGTCAGCCCCAGGGCCCCCAAGCCTGCCGCGCCGGCCGGTGAGCAAACGCCAACTTTGCAGGTTCGCCGGGTGCTGATCGACGAGGGTTCGGCCGGCCAGCGACTGGACAACTTCCTGCTGCGCGAGCTCAAGGGCGTACCCAAGACCCATATCTACCGCGTGATCCGCGCCGGCGAGGTGCGGGTCAACAAGGGCCGCGCCCAGGCCGACACCCGGCTGTCCCTGGGCGACGAGGTACGCGTGCCGCCGGTGCGCCTGCCCGAGCGCGCCACGGCCAAGCCCGACTATGTGCCGGCCAAGGAGTTCCCGGTGCTGTTCGAGGACGAGCACCTGATTGCCGTCAACAAGCCCGCCGGTGTGGCCGTGCATGGCGGCTCGGGCGTGAGCTTTGGTGTGATCGAGCAGCTGCGCCAGGCCCGGCCCCAGGCCAAGTTCCTGGAGCTGGTGCACCGCCTGGACAAGGAAACCTCGGGCCTGCTGCTGATTGCCAAGAAGCGCAGCGCCCTGGTCGCCCTGCAGGACCAGTTCCGCGAGCGCGAGACCGGCAAGACCTATGCCGTCCTGGTGCTCGGCGACTGGGCCGAGAACAAGAAGGTGATCGACGTGCCCCTGCTCAAGTTCGTGGGCAGCGATGGCGAGCGCTGGGTGCGCGCCGTCACCAGCTCGCACGATCCCCAGGCCGAGCAGGCCAAGCGCTCCATCAGCCTGGTGCGGGTGGTCGAGCGCTTCCCCGGCGCGGCCTACAGCCTGCTGGACGTGACCATCAAGACCGGCCGCACCCACCAGATCCGCGTGCACCTGGCGCATGAGGGCCATCCCATCGCGGGCGATCCCAAGTACGGCCAGTTCGAGGCCAACCGCCAGCTGGCGCGCGGAGCGCTCAAGTTCGAGCGCATGTTTCTGCATGCCCGGCGCCTGAAGTTCAGCCACCCCGCCAGCGGCGCCGAGATCGAGCTGCTGGCGCCCCTGCCCCCCGAATGCGAGCGCCTGCTGGGCGCGCTGAGAGCCACCGCATGAGCACCCGACCGCAACGCTTCGACCTGATCGTCTTCGACTGGGACGGCACCCTGTTCGACTCCACGGCCCTGATCACCCGCTGCATCCAGGCCGCGGCCGAGGACCTGGGCCTGCCGCGTCCCAGCGACGCGCAGGCCAGCTATGTGATCGGCATGGGCCTGCACGAAGCGCTGGCCCACGCGGTGCCGGGCCTGGACCCGGCGCGCTACCCCGAGCTGGGGCAGCGCTACCGCCATCATTACTTCGCGGCCCAGCATGCGGTGACGCTCTTCGAGGGCACGCTGGCCATGCTGCAAGCCCTCAAGGCCCGCCACCATTGGCTGGCCATTGCCACCGGCAAAAGCCGGCGCGGCCTGGACGAGGCGCTCAAGGTGGCGCCCGAGCTGGGGGCGCTGTTCGATGGCAGCCGCACCGCCGACGAGACCGCCGGCAAGCCCAACCCGCTGATGCTCAAGGAGCTGATGCGCGAGTTTGGCGCCGAGCCCGAGCGCACCCTGATGATCGGCGACACCAGCCACGACCTGCAGCTGGCCCTGAACGCTGGCACCGCCAGCGTGGGCGTCGGCTATGGTGCCCATGACCACAGCACTTTTGGCGAGTACCGGCCCCTGCACATCGCCCATACCGTGCCCCAGCTGCACGCCTGGCTGATCGAGAACGCCTGACGAGCATGAACGAACCCGACACCCCATCCCAGGGCCTGCCCCTGTGCCCCTCCGAGGCGCTGGAGGAGCGTGGCCGCGCCCACAGCTTCGATGTGCTGCAGTGGAACCAGCCCGCACGCGCCTTCGCCCTGCGCTTTGATGGCGAGGTGGTGGCCTATCTGAACCGCTGCGCCCATGTGCCCACCGAGATGGACTGGCAGGAGGGCGAGTTCCTGGACCGTGACAAGCAGTACATCATGTGCTCCATCCACGGCGCTGTGTACGACCCGCGCAGCGGGCGCTGCGTCACCGGCATGTGCGGGCGCATGGGCCTGACCAAGATCACCGTCTCCGAGCGTGAGGGTCAGGTCTATTGGTATCCTAGCCGCGACACCAAGCCGGCTTTCGAGGAGTAGAAGAAGCCACCATGAATCCCCACGACGATCTGCCGCCCCCGATTGCCGACCCGATAGGCACACCGTCCCGGGCCGCCGCACCCGCCAGCGCCGGCGGCGAGGCCTACGAACATCTGATGGCGCAGTTTGCGCGTGACTATTTGCGTGACCGCCGCGCCGAGCGGCGCTGGCGCAGCTTCTTCCGCCTGGCCTGGCTGGCCCTGATTGCCAGCCTCCTCTACCTGATGTTCGCCCAGCGCCATCCCGGGGCCACCCAGACCACGCCGCATACGGCCCTGGTGGAGGTGCGTGGCGAGATTGCCGTGGACTCGGAGGCCAGCGCCGAGCTGATGATCTCGGCCCTCAAGAATGCCTTCGAGGACAAGGGCGCCCAGGCCGTGGTGCTGCGCATCAACTCGCCCGGTGGCAGCCCGGTGCAGGCCGGCATCGTCAACGACGAGATCCGCCGCCTCAAGGCCAAGCATGGCAAGAGGGTCTATGCCGTCGTGGAGGAGGTTTGCGCCTCCGGCGCTTACTACATCGCGGCCGCGGCCGACGAGATCTATGTGGACAAGGCCTCGGTCGTGGGCTCCATCGGCGTGCTGATGGACGGCTTCGGCTTCACCGGCCTGATGAACAAGCTGGGCGTGGAACGTCGGCTGCTCACGGCGGGTGGCAACAAGGGCATGCTCGATCCCTTCTCGCCCGAGAACCCGCAGCAGAAGGCCTATGCCCAGGCCATGCTGGACCAGATCCACCAGCAGTTCATCACCGTGGTCAAGGAGGGCCGCGGCAAGCGCCTGAAGGAAACCCCCGAGACCTTCTCCGGCCTGTTCTGGAACGGCGAGGAGGCCGTGCGCATGGGCCTGGCCGACGGTCTGGGCAATCTGGACTATGTGGCCCGCGAGCTGGTCAAGGCCGAGGAGGTGGTGGACTACACCCCTCGCGACAATGTGGCCGAGCGCCTGGCCAAGCGTTTCGGCGCCTCGGTGGGCGAGGGCGCCGTCAAGGCCTTGCGCAACCTGGCTCCCATCCATTGAGGCAAGGTGCCGGGCGGCGTGGGCGCGCGAGCTCCTGCTCTGCTCGCCGCTGCTTGGCAATGCGCTCGCCCTCCGCCGGGTCCGCGGCGCTGTGCATGTCCTCGGCACGGCGCCTTGCGTCGGCGGCATTGGAGCTGCTCTGGGCCGCGCGTGCCTCGCGGCTGATGCGCCAGTCCTCCGCTGAGTAGCGGCCCTGGCCCTTGCGGCACTGGCGCACCCGGCGGATTTCGTCCTGCATGAATGCCCGCTCGGCGTCGCCCAGGCTGCGGGAGTTGGCGCGTACCTCCATATCACGCAGCTCCTGGTCGCCGGGGCAGTCATTGACGGGCTCGCTTCTGGCCTGGGACTCCGTGGCTGCCGAGGCAGGCTGTGAAGCGGCAGCGCGCCTGGGCGCCTCCACCACATTGCCTTGCAGGCGCCGCGCGTCCAGTGCCTGGCCCTGGCTGGGGCAGGGACGGTCCGAGAAGCTGATCTGGCCTTGCGCATCCCGGCACTGCCAGACCTCGGCAAGCGCCGGCCAGGGCAATGCCATGGCCAGCCAGAGCGGCAGGCTGCGCAGGCGCCATCGCGATGGGGTGCTGAAGAGGTGGGTCGGTGGCATAAGGCTTCCCTGAGCTGTGCGCCTGTCAACGCGCTGGGCCTGTGTTTGGTGGACCGGCTGCGCATAATCCGCCGATGTCTACAGCATCTTCTTGGCGCGCCGATCCCCGAGCGCTCCTGCGACATCTGTTTGAGGTGGCCGTGGCGCAGGCCTTGCCGCTGAACATTCTGGCAGCTCAGCTACCCGATCCGCCCCGCCGGGGGCGCACCCTGGTGCTGGGGGCAGGCAAGGCGGCCGGCGCCATGGCCCAGGCCCTGGAGGCTGCATGGCCCGAGCAGGCTCCGCTATCGGGTCTGCTGGTCACACGTTACGGCCATGTGCCGCCGGGCTACCGGCCGCGGCGCCTGCGAGTCGTGGAAGCGGCCCACCCGGTGCCGGATGCCGCGGGCCAGCAGGCCGCTCAGGACATGCTGGCCCTGTGCCAGGGGCTGGGGCCGGATGACCTGGTGCTGTGCCTGATCTCAGGCGGTGGCTCGTCCCTGCTGAGCCTGCCGGCCGCCGGACTCAGCCTGCAGCACAAGCAGGACATCAACCGCGAGCTGCTGCGCAGCGGCGCCTCCATCGAGGAGATGAACTGCGTGCGCAAGCATCTCTCGGCCATCAAGGGCGGCCGGCTCGCCCTGGCCTGTGGGCCGGCGCGCGTGCTGACCCTGGCCATCAGCGATGTGCCCGGTGACGATCCGGCCGTCATCGCCTCGGGGCCCACGCTGGCCGATCCCAGCAGCTGCGCGGACGCCCTGGCCATCTGCCGTCGCTATGGGCTGAACCTGCCGCCGGTGGCGCAGGCCGGTCTGGAGTCTGGGGCATTCGAGACGCCCAAGTCGGGCGATCCGCGCCTGGCTGGGCATGAGTTCCGCATGCTGGCCACGCCCCAGCAGAGCCTGGAGGCCGCGGCCCGGGCCGCCCGTGAGCTGGGTCTGGAGGCTCATATCCTGAGTGACGCCATCGAGGGCGAGTCGCGCGAAGTCGGGCGCGTGCACGCCGCGCTGGCGCGTGCCGTGGCCCGACGTGATGCACCCTTTCGCAAGCCCTGCGTGCTGCTTTCGGGGGGCGAGACCACGGTCACGCTGCGCACCCGAGGTGGTCGCGGAGGCCGGGCCACCGAGTTTCTGCTGGGCGCCGCGATTGCCTTGCAGCGCGAGCCGGGGGTGTATGGCTTGGCCGCCGATACCGACGGCATCGACGGGGTGGAAGACAATGCCGGCGCCCTGCTCACGCCCGACACCCTGGCGCGTGCGGCCGCCTTGGGGCTGAGTGCGCAGCGCGAGCTGGAGGCCCATAACGCCTATGGCTTCTTCGCGCCCCTGGGCGATCTGGTCTCGCCCGGCCCGACCTTCACCAATGTCAACGACTTCCGGGCGTTCTTGATCGTGTAGGGGGCTGGAGACAAGCGCTCCGCTTGTCCCTGGTATCGGGGGAGGGGCTTCAAGGCGGGCCGGAGTTTTGACCCAGCGCAAGGCCCCGGCTGCGGGCTTGGCGCACATTGCGCACATGTTCCACCCCCAGCGCCTTGAGCCCCTCGCGTCGTGAGTTCATCGCTGCAAAGTCTGCATGCCTATGCACCGCCCGTCCTGCCGCCCTCGGGGCTGTCGGGTCTGCCGGGTATCGAGCAAGGGGCGCTGGCAGAGCGCTGGCAAACCCTGCTGGGCGGCGCTCGCCCGAGTTCCGAGGTTCTGGCCGCCCTGCAGCTCATGGCGGAGCCGCGGGACTTGGCGGCTGGCGCCCGCGTGTTCAGCCGCAGCGATGCGGCGCGCGGCTTGGTCGCCGTGCTGGAGGGCACGGTGGGCCTGGGGCAGCAGCGCGAGGACGGCAGCTTCCAGCTGGAGCGCACCCTGCGTGGGCCGGCCTGGGTGGATCTCGCCAGTGCCTGGCTGATGGAGGGCCATGACCAGGATGCCCAGGCCCTGGGCCCGGTCCGTGTGGTGGAGTTACCGCTGCCCGCCATGCGCCAGCTCATGCTGCGCCAGCCGCAGTTGCAGGAACGCGTGCTGGTGGCCATGGCGCAGACGGTGCGTGCCCTGTCCGCCGCCACCCATGATCTGATGCACAAGGATGCCGAGAAGCGTCTGGTGGCCTGGCTGCTGCAGCAGTCCGAAGGGCGCCCTCAGCTGCGTCTGGCCGAGCGCAAGCGCGATATCGCTGCCCAGCTGGCCATCACGCCCGAGACCCTGTCTCGCATGATGCGGCAGCTCAAGGAGAAGGGGCTGATTGCCGTGGCGGGCTATACCGTCCAGCTGCTGGACTTGGCCGGTCTGCGCGACCTGGCGCGCGAAGCCTGAACCGACGCCGCCCGGTCGCCGGGCCTGCGCGCCTTAATTCACGGCCTGTAACAGCTTCAAGCCCGATCCGGTCGCCTTTGGCCGGCCGCGCCCCGAAAATACGCCCTTTTGCGGGCTGGCGGGAGGCGGCGCCGCGGAGGAAGGCGCTTGCAATACACCGACTATGTACACAGGGTGCGCCTGCACGAGCAGGCCAGCCAGGATCAGCCACAGGCTTACCGCCGCCGTGTGCTGGCGTTCGCATTGCTGGGTTATGCCCTGATCGGCCTGCTGGGCTTGCTGGCCTTGGGCGGGCTGCTCTGGCTGGCCGGGTCGCTGATCCAGGGGGAGTTCCGAGGCTGGATGCTGGGCCCGGGGCTGGCCTGTCTGGGTCTGCTGTGGGCCACGGTCAGCGGTCTGCGGGTGCCTTTCAGGGAGCCCGAGGGCCAGCGGCTCACGGCCGAGGAGGCGCCCGAGCTCTTCGAGGGCCTGGAGCGCATACGCGACAAGATCAAGGGCCCCCCGCTGCACGCGGTGCTGATCACCGAGGACTTCAATGCCGCCATCGTGCAGCGTCCGCTGTGCATGGGTCTGCGCCACCGCAACTACCTGCTCATCGGCTGGCCCTTGCTGGCGGCCATGGAGCCGCGCCGCGTCTTCGCCGTCCTGGCGCATGAATACGGACATCTGCGCGAGTCTCATGGCCAGCTCTCGGCCTGGATCTACCGCAGCCGTGCCGCCTGGTCGCGCCTGCTGGCGCGTTATCAAGACGATGCCTCGCCCATGGCCTGGCTGCTGGCGGGTTTTGTGCGCTGGTATGCGCCGCGCTTCGATGCCATGAGCTTTGCGCTGGCCCGCGAGGACGAGTATGCGGCCGACCGTGTGGCGGCGCGCATCTTCGGTGCCGAGCTTTTCGGCCAGACCTTGCAGGAGGTGGCGGTCAAGAGCCGGCTCTATGAAGAGCATTTCTGGCGCCACTGGTGGCGACTGGCCCGCCTGCGACAGGGTGGTGCGCCTGCGGCACCGCATGCGCAGATGGCCAGCACCTTGCTGCATCTGAGCGAGCCCGAGCGTCTGCAGCAGGCCTTGCGCCAGGTCTTGCGCGCGCCGGCCGACCCCAGCGACACCCATCCGGTGCTCAAGGATCGCCTGGCCGCCCTCAAGCAGCGGGCCACCAGCCTGGCGCCGAGTTCCACGCGCAGTGCGCTCACCTTGCTGGGGCGGGCACGCGAGCGCATCGGTGCGGAACTCGATGCACGGTGGTGGCAGCAGCACCGGCAGGACTGGCAGCGCCATGGCGAGCAACTGCGTGCGCTCCACGCCGATGTGCGTGCCTTCCAGGCGCGAGCCACCGTCAACGACATGCTGGGGGTCGAGGATCTGCTGCGATGGGCCGCCGGACTCAAGGCCCTGAGCGAGCGGGACCCCAGCCCGGTGCTGGAGCGTGCGCTGCAGCTCTCACCGCGGCATGAGCAGGTCTTGCTGAGCCTGCTCACGCATCACGCGCCGCTGGGCACGCCGCAGGAACGGGTGGCCGACTGGCTGGAGCGGCTCTACCAGGAGCATCCCGGCCAGGCCTGGCGTGCGGCCTGCCTGGCGCGGCAGTGGATGGATCGATGCAGCGACCCCGCCATGCTTGCCCGATTGAGACCCTTGTGGCGTGAGCGCTATGCCCGTGCAGAGGCCATGGAGCAGCAGGCCTGGGCGCAGTTTGCCGCCACGCCCTGCTGGGAGCGCAGCGTGCCCCTGGCGCTGGATGAGGACGGCCTGCGCCGGCTCAGGACCTTGCTGCTGCGTGAGCGCGATGTGCGCGCCGCCTGGCTGGGGGCGCAGGACATCGTGACCCAACCCCCCGGGGCCCATTACACGCTCTGGCTGCAATGCCGTCCCGGCGTGGGGGCGGGCAGCGCCGCGGAGCTGGCTCGGCGCATCGAGGCGGCCCTGGATCTGCCGGGGCGGGCGCGGGTGGTGCTGGTGGATCACGAGGTGGAGCGCGCCCGCGTGGAGCAGACCCTGCACCTGCTGGCGCTGGTGCAGCGGCGCTGAAATCCGCCCTCAGGGGCGGCTGAGGAGGGCGCGCAGCACCGCCTCGGCTGTGGCCGGGGCCCTGAGTGGCGGATCCCAGCGCACCGGGCCGGTGGCCGCCACCGCGTCCTTGATGGCCAGCAGCACCGAGAAGGGCAGCAGCAGGGGCGGCTCGCCCACCGCCTTGCTGCGGTGGATGCTGTCCTCGCGGTTGGGCGCATCGAAGAGCGCCACGCGGAAGTCCAGCGGCATGTCATTGGCCGTGGGGATCTTGTAGGTGCTGGGCGCGTGGGTGAGCAGCAGGCCGGTCTGCGGGTGCCACTTCAGCTCTTCCATGGTCAGCCAGCCCATGCCCTGCACAAAGGCGCCCTCGACCTGGCCGATGTCCAGGGCCGGGTTCAGGGACTGGCCCACATCGTGCAGCACATCGGCGCGCAAGACCCGGCTCTCGCCGCTGAGCGTGTCCACCAGTACCTCGGCCACGGCCGCGCCATAGGCGTAGTAGTAGAAGGGCCGGCCCTGCAGGCGGCTGCGGTCCCAGTGCAGGCCCGGCGTGGCGTAGAAGCCCTCGCTCCAGAGCTGGAAGCGTTCCAGATAGGCCTTGGACACCAGCTCGGCAAAGCCGATCTCGCGCCCGCCGCCGGCCACCCGGCCGCCGGCAAAACACAGCTCGCTCTCGGTGCAGCCCAGCAGGCGCGCGGCCAGGGGCATGAGCCGGGTCTTGATGCGCCGGGCGGCGTCCTGGGCGGCCTTGCCATTGAGGTCGGCGCCGGTGGAGGCGGCCGTGGCCGAGGTGTTGGCCACCTTGCTCGTGTCGGTGGCGCTGGCGCGCACCCGGCCCAGATCCACGCCCAGCTCATGCGCCACGACCTGGGCCACCTTGGTGTTCAGGCCCTGACCCATCTCGGTGCCGCCGTGGTTCACCAGCACCGAGCCATCGGTGTAGATGTGGACCAGGGCGCCGGCCTGGTTCAGATGCACCACATTGAAGGAGATGCCGAACTTCAGCGGTGTCAGCGCCAGGCCCTTCTTGAGCACGGGACTCGTGGCGTTGAAGGCCTGGATGGCGGCGCGGCGCTGCCAGTAGTCGGACTGCGCGATCAGGCGCTGGGTCAGGGGTTCGAGGATGTTGTCCTCGACCTGCTGGCCATAAGGCGTCACATCCCGGCCGCCCTCGCTGCGGTAGAAATTGCGCTGGCGCACCAGGAGCGGGTCCAGGCCCAGGCGGCGCGCCACCGAGTCCAGGATCATCTCGATGGCCAGGGCGCCCTGCGGGCCGCCAAAGCCGCGGAAGGCGGTATTGCTCTGGGTGTTGGTGCGGGCGCAAAAGCCATGCATGGCCACATGGGGCAGCCAGTAGGCATTGTCGAAATGGCACAGGGCCCGGGCCATCACGGGGGCGGAGAGGTCGGCGCTGTGCCCGCAGTTGGAGATCAGCTCGATCTCGGCGGCCAGGATATGGCCCTGCTCGTCAAAGCCCACCTGCCAACGGTAGTCAAAGCCGTGGCGCCGGCCGGTGATCAGGAAGTCGTCATCGCGGTCCAGGCGCAGCTTGACCGGCCGGCCCAGGCGCATGGCCGCCACCGCCGCCACGCAGGCGAACAGGGCCGACTGCGACTCCTTGCCGCCAAAGCCCCCACCCATGCGCCGGCACTGCACCTGCACCTGGTGCGCGCTCCAGCCCAGGGCATGGGCCACGAGCTGCTGCATCTCGCTGGGATGCTGGGTGGAGCAGTGCAGCAGCAGGCTCTGTCCCTCCTGGGGCAGGGCGTAGGAGATCTGGCCTTCCAGATAGAACTGCTCCTGGCCGCCCACCGACCATTCGCCCTCCAGGCGCTGCGGCGCGCTCGCCAGGGCCGCGGCGGGCTCGCCGCGCGTGAGATGCATGGGCGGCACCACATACTGGCCCGCGGCATGGGCCTCGCGCGCCGTCAGGATGGGGGGCAGGGGTTCGGCCCGGATGGCTTGCTTGGCGAGCGCGCAGGCGCGCCGCGCCAGCTCGCGATCGGTGGCGATCACCGCGAACACCGGTTGGCCCAGGTACCTGAGTTCGCCATCGGCCAGGATGGGGTCGTCGTGCACCAGGGGGCCGCAGTTGTTCTCGCCGGGCAGATCGGCGGCGGTGAGCACGGCCACCACGCCGGGCTGGCGGCGCAGCAGCTCCAGGTCCACGCCCAGCAGGCGGCCATGGGCCAGGGGCGAGAGGCCCAGGGCCGCATGCAGGGTGCCCTGGGCCTCGGGGATGTCGTCGGTGTAGCGGGCCTCGCCGCTGACATGCAGGGCGGCCGACTCATGCGGCCGGCTCACGCCCACCTGGGCCAGGGCGGCCTGGGGCAGATCGCTGGGCTTGTTCATGCGCTGAGGCTCCCGTGTTGGGCGGCCTGCCAGACGCTGGTGGCGCCGGCCGGCAGCGGGTTGTCGGGCCGGGTTTCCAGCCAGAAGCGGGTGATGAGATTGCGGGCCACCTGCAGGCGGTAGTCGGCACTGGCGCGCAGATCCGTCATGGGCTGGAAGTCCTGGCCCAGGGCCGCAGCGGCGGCCTGGGCGCTGGCCTCGCTCCAGGCCTGGCCGCGCAGCGCGGCCTCGGCCGCGGCGGCGCGCTTGACGATGGCGGCCATGCCGCCGAAGGCCAGGCGGGCCTCGCGCACCGTGTCGCCTTCCAGATCCAGGCTCAGCACCGCGCAGACGGCGGAGATATCGCTGTCATAGCGCTTGGAGATCTTGTAGGCGCGCAGCACCGTGTCGGGCCCGGGCAGCGGTACCAGCAGGGCCTCCAGGAACTCGCCGGGCTGCAGCGCGTTCTTCATGTAGTCCAGGTAGAAGTCCTGCAGGGGCAGGCGGCGCTGCTGGGCGCCGCGGCGCAGCAGCAGCTCGGTGCCCAGGGCGATCAGGGCCGGCGCGCCATCGCCGATGGGGCTGCCATTGGCGATATTGCCGCCCAGGGTGCCGGCCAGGCGCACCGGGGGCGAGGCAAAGCGCAGCCAGAGTTCGCGCAGGGCCGGCACGGCCTCGGTCAGCGCGCCCCAGGCGGCCTCCAGCGAGGCCGCGGCGCCGATGCGCAGGGCCGGGCGGCCGTCCGCCAGCGTGGTGCTTTCGATGTGCTTGAGTGCCTCCACCGTGCCGATGTAGAGCAGATCACCCACATCGCGGAACTGCTTGTTGACCCACAGGCCGATGTCGGTGGCGCCGGCCAGCAGCCGGGCCTGGGGCCGGGTCTCGCGCAGGGCAGCGAAGTCCTCCAGGCTGCGCGGCGCATCGAAGCGGTCCAGCCGGCCGCCAAAGGCGGGGCTGGCGGCCTGGTAGTGCAGGGGCGGGTCGGCGCGGAACTGCTGCAGGGCGGCGGTGGCGGGGGCCAGATCCAGACGGCGCGCGGGCTGGATCTCGAACATGCGCTGGCCGGCGTCCAGGATGGGCCGGTAGCCGGTGCAGCGGCAGAGGTTGCCGGCCAGATCGTCGGCCAGCGCCTGGCGGCTGGGCCGGGTGCCGGCCTGGCAGTGGCGCTCATAGCTGGCCTGCAGGCTCATGGCAAAGCCGGGGGTGCAGAAACCGCATTGCGAGCCATGACAGTCCACCAGGGCCTGTTGCACCGGGCCCAGATCCTGGGCGCCGCCCAGATCCTCGACGGTGAAGAGCGCCTGGCCGTCCAGTGTGGGCAGGAACTGGATGCAGGCATTGACATTGCGCAGCGCCAGCCGCTCGCCGCTCGCGTCCAGCGATCCCACGAGCACGGTGCAGGCGCCGCAATCGCCCTCGGCGCAACCCTCCTTGCTGCCGCTGCAATGCGCGTGCTCGCGCAGGTACTGCAGCACCGTGGTGGTGGTGGGCAGGTGCTGGACCTCGCGGATCTCGCCGCGGTGGAAGAAGCGGATGGGGCGGCTGCTGGGCGTCATGGCGGCGTGGACGGAACTGGGCGGCATTGGGCGGCGTGCGGGGCGGCTGTGGCGATGACAGTCTCGGGACAATCCCGCACCTTAGCAACTTGCTTTCCTGGGAATATATGCGTTCAAGCATAGTAGGTATCAAGGAAACGATATGAGTGGCCGGGCGCTCTTCGACAAGATCGAGCTTCAACTCGTGCGGGTTCTGCACACCGTGATCAGCGAACGCAGCGTTTCCCGGGCCGCCCTGCGGCTCCAGAGCAGCCAGCCCGCCGTCAGCGCCCAGCTGCGGCGGCTGCGCGAGCTCACGGGCGACGCCCTGCTGGTGCGCGGTGCCGGCGGCATGACGCCCACGGCCACGGCCCTGGAGCTGCTGGCCCCGGCCGCGGCCCTGCTGCGCGAGGCCGAGACCCTGTTCGGCGAGCGCCAGCGCGCCGGTCGCGGGGCCGGCTTCGAGCCGGCCACGGCGCGCCTGAGCTTTCGCCTGGCCGCCAGCGACTATCTGGACCCGCTCTTCCTGCCCGAGCTGGTGGCGCATCTGCAGCGCCTGGCGCCGGCTGTGCAGCTGGACCTGCAGCCGCTCTCGGCCGAGTACGACTACCGCGCCAGCCTGGCCCGGGGCGAGGTGGATCTGGTGATCGGCAACTGGCTGGAGCCGCCGGAGGAGCTGCATCTGGGCCGCCTCTTGTCCGACGAGGTGGTCTGCCTGGTGGCCGAGAACCACCCCCTGGCCAAGTCGCGCAGCCTCAGTGTGGAGCGCTGGCTGGACTGCCAGCATCTGGCGCCCATGCCGCTGTCGCCCGGCCAACCCGGCGTGATCGACCAGCATCTGGCCCAGCTGGGCCTGAGCCGGCAGATCGCCGTGCGCAGCGCGCACTTTGGTCAGCTGCCCGAAATGGTGGCCCGCAGCCTGCTGGTGCTGACCACGGGCCGGCTCTTCTGCAGCCGCTATCTGGACCGGCTGCCGGTGCGCATCGTGCGCTGTCCCGTGAGCTTTCCCCCCATGGCCTATTACCAGCTCTGGCACGAGCGCAGCCATGGCCATGCCGCCCAGCGCTGGTTGCGCGAGCAGGTGCGCGAGGTCGCGCGGGGCCTGGTCGCGCGTGCGCCCGCTGCCGCGCGCGTCAAAGCCTGAGTCCGGCCTGAGACAATCGCAGGCTTCGCCTTATGAACATGCCTTCCCCTACGAATCCTGCGCCCCTACGCGGCCGCCAGGCCCTGCGCGGCGACCTGCTGGACTTCAGCGCCACGCCCGCCTGGGCCGCGCTGGACGACCCGGCGGTGCGCTACCGGCCCGACCACTGGCTGCTGATCGACGCCGACGGCCGCATCGCCGGCGTGCAAGCGCACGAGCCCGACGCCAGCTGGCAGCGCCGCGATTACCGCGGCCGCCTGATCCTGCCGGGCTTCATCGACACCCATGTGCACTGCCCGCAGCTGGATGTGATCGCCTCCTACGGCACCGAGCTGCTGGACTGGCTGAACACCTATACCTTCCCGGCCGAGACCCGCTATGCCGACCCGGCCGTGGCGCGCCTGGGGGCCGAGCGCTTTCTGGACGCGCTGCTGGCCCATGGCACGACCTCGGCCGTGGTCTTCCCCACGGTGCACAAGGTCTCGGCCGAGATGCTGTTCGAGGCGGCGGCCGTGCGCGGCATGCGACTGATCACGGGCAAGGTGCTGATGGACCGCCATGCGCCGGACGCGCTGCGCGACGATGTGGCCGGCGCCGAGCGCGACTGCGTGGACCTGATCCAGCGCTACCACCAGCGCGAGCGCCTGGCCTATGCCGTGACCGTGCGCTTCGCGCCCACCAGCACACCCGAGCAGCTGGCCATGGCCGGCGCCCTGTGCCGCGCCGACGCCTCGCTCTATATGCAGACCCATGTGGCCGAGAACCGCGACGAGGTGGCCTGGGTGGCCCGGCTCTTCCCGCAGGCACGCAGCTATCTGGACGTCTATGCCCGTGAGAGCCTCTTGCACCCCCGGGCGGTGCTGGCCCATGGCATCTGGCTCGACGAGCAAGACCGCCGCGTGCTGGCCGCCAGCGGCGCCCAGGTGGCGCACTGCCCCTCGTCCAATCTCTTCCTGGGCAGCGGGCTCTTCGACTGGGTGGCCGCGCGCGAGGCGGGCTACACGGTGAGCGCGGCCTCGGATGTGGGCGGCGGCACCTCGCTGTCCATGCAGCGCACCCTGGCCGACGGCTACAAGATGCAGGCCCTGGGCGGCCGCCGCCTGACGGCCTGGGCGGCCCTGCACGCCGCCACCCTGGGCGCGGCCCAGGGCCTGGGTTTGCAGCAGGAAATCGGCGCTTTCGAGGCCGGTACACTGGCCGACGTCTGTGTTTGGGACTGGGCCTGCGGCCCGGTGGCCCAGGCGCGCGACGCCGTGGTGCGCGGCCTGCATGAGCGGGTGTTCGCCTGGCTGACCCTGTCGGACGAACGCAATCTGGTGGCCAGCTATGTGGCCGGTGTTCCGCGCTTCAGGCGCGATCCTGAGAGCGAGCCAACATGACACTGCGCCTCGAACTGAGTGGCATCAGCAAGCAGTACCCGGCCGTCAAGGCCAATGACGATATCTCGCTGCGGGTGGAGCCCGGCCAGATCCATGCGGTGCTGGGCGAGAACGGCGCGGGCAAGTCCACGCTGATGAAGATCATCTACGGCGCGGTGCAGCCCGATGCCGGGCGCATGCGCTGGAATGGTCAGGAGGTGGTGATCAAGAGCCCGGCCCAGGCGCGGGCCCTGGGCATCAGCATGGTCTACCAGCACTTCTCGCTCTTCGACACGCTCAGCGCGGCCGAGAACGTCTGGCTGGGCCTGGACAAGAGCGTGCCGCTGAGCGAGGTGCGCCAGCGCATCCGCGAGGTGGCGGCCAGCTACGGCCTGGACGTCGATCCCGAGCGCCCGGTGCACAGCCTCTCGGTGGGCGAGCGCCAGCGCGTGGAGATCGTGCGGGCCCTGCTCACCAAGCCCCAGCTGCTGATCCTGGACGAGCCCACCTCGGTGCTCACGCCCCAGGCGGTGGAGCGGCTCTTCATGATCCTGCGCCAGCTCAGCAGCGAGGGTTGCGCCATTCTGTACATCAGCCACAAGCTCGACGAGATCCGCGAGCTCTGCCACCACTGCACCGTGCTGCGCGGCGGCCGCGTCACCGGCGAGGTGGACCCGCGCAGCCAGAGCAATGCCCAGCTCTCGCGCCTGATGATAGGCGCCGAGCCTCCCCAGCTGCGCCATGAGTCGCGTGCCGTGGGGGCGCTGGCCCTGGAGCTGCAAGGCCTGTCCCTGGCCAAGTCCAGCCCCTTTGGCACCGATCTGCAGGACATCGCCCTGCGCCTGCATGCCGGCGAGATCGTGGGCGTGGCGGGCGTCTCGGGCAATGGGCAGCAGGAGCTGCTGGCCGCGCTCTCGGGCGAGGACCCCCGCGCCCCCGCCGGCAGTGTGAGGCTGTTCGGCGCAGACATCGCCCGCGCCAGCCCGCGCCGCCGCCGCCGCCAGGGCCTGCACTTCGTGCCCGAGGAGCGCCTGGGGCGCGGGGCCGTGCCCACGCTGTCCCTGGCGCAGAACCTGCTGCTCACCCGCACCGAGGCCTTGCGCCCCGGCGGCTTCATCGCCACCGCCGAGCTGCAGCGCATGGCCGCGGGCCTGATCCAGCGCTTTGGCGTCAAGGCCGGCGGACCCGATGCCGCGGCCAAGAGCCTCTCGGGCGGCAATCTGCAGAAGTTCATCGTGGGCCGCGAGATCGAGGCCGCACCCAAGGTGCTCATCATTGCGCAGCCCACCTGGGGCGTGGATGTGGGCGCGGCGGCCCAGATCCGCGGCGAGCTGCTCAAGCTGCGCGATGCGGGCTGTGCCCTGCTGGTGGTGAGTGAGGAGCTGGACGAGCTGTTCGAGATCAGTGATCGCCTGGTGGTCATGGCCAAGGGGCGGCTTTCGCCGGCCCTGCCGGTGGCCGAGGCGACGGTGGAGAAAGTCGGGATGTGGATGAGCGGTCTGTGGGAGGTGCAGCCCCAGGCTGCCGTGGAGGAGGGTGCCCGTGCTGAAGCTTGAGCTGCGCCCGCAGCCTTCGAAATGGATGTCCCTGGGCTCGCCCCTGCTGGCCCTGGCCCTGACGGTGCTGCTGGGCCTGGGGCTGTTCGTGCTGCTGGGCAAGGACCCGATGCGCGGCCTGCAGATGTTCTTCTGGGAGCCCATCAAGAGCGCCTATGCCTGGAGCGAGCTGGGCATCAAGGCCACGCCCCTGATCCTCATCGCCCTGGGCCTGGCCGTGTGCTTCCGCTCCAATGTCTGGAATATCGGGGCCGAGGGGCAGTTCATCGTGGGCGCTCTGGCCGGCGGCTGGGTGGCCATGCAGGCAACACCTGACACCGGCCGCGGCATCGTGGTGCTCATCCTCTTGGCCGGTGTGGCGGGTGGGGCGGCCTGGGCTGCGCTCACGGCCCTGCTGCGCGACCGCTTCAATGCCAATGAGATCCTGGTGAGCCTGATGCTGGTCTATGTGGCCGATCTGCTGCTGAGCTGGCTGGTCTACGGCCCCTGGAAAGACCCCAACGGCTACAACTTTCCGCAGAGCATCAGCTTTCTGGCGGTGACCAAGATCCCGCGCCTGTTCGAGGGCTGGCGGGTCAATATCGGGGTGCTGATCGCTCTGGCCGCGGTGGCGGCATTCTGGTTGCTGCTGTTCCGCACCTATGCGGGCTATGCCTTGCAGGTGGGCGGTCTGGCGCCGGCCGCGGCCCGCTATGCGGGCTTCTCCTCGCGCCGCGCGCTCTGGACGGCCCTGCTGCTGTCCGGCGGCATGGCCGGTCTGGCCGGGGCGCTGGAAGCGGCCGGCCCGCTGGGCCAGCTCACGCCCTATGTGCCGGCGGGCTATGGCTTCGCCGCCATCATCGTGGCCTTTGTGGGCCGTCTGCATCCGGTGGGCATCGTGTTCTCGGGCATTCTGATGAGCATGTTCTATATCGGCGGCGAGCTGGCGCAGTCGCGCCTGGGGCTGCCCAAGTCCATCACCGGGGTCTTCCAGGGTCTGCTGCTCTTTGCCCTGCTGGCCTGTGACACCCTGATCCATTACCGGCTGCGCTGGGCCGCCGTGCGAAAGGCCGCCTGATGGAAAGCTACGCACTCCTGATTGCCGCGGCCATGAACGCCGGCACCCTGCTGGCCATCGCGGCCCTGGGCCTCTTGATCAATGAACGTGCCGGGGTGGTGAACCTGGGCGCCGAGGGCATGATGCTGGTGGCCGCGATTGCCGGCTTTGCCACCGCGGTGCACACGGGCAGCGATGTGCTGGCCTTTGCCGCCGGCATGGGCGCCGGCTCCCTGCTGGCCTTGGTCTTCGGCCTGCTGGTCATCTACCTCAACACCAACCAATATGCGGCCGGTCTGGCCCTGAGCCTCTTCGGCACGGGCTTCTCGGCCTTTGTGGGCATTGGCTATGTGCAGGCCAAGCTCAGCACCCGGCCCAGCTTCTCGCTGCCTCTGCTGGGTGATCTGCCCTTTGTGGGGCCGGCCCTGTTCCGCCATCACCCCATGGTTTATCTGGCGATTGCCCTGACCCTGGCCCTGGCCTGGTTCCTCTACCGCTCGCGTCCTGGCCTGGTGCTGCGTGCGGTGGGCGAGTCGCCCGAGTCGGCCCATGCCCTGGGCTATCCGGTGCGCCGCATCCGCCTGGCCGCGGTCATGGCCGGCGGTGCGCTCTGCGGCCTGGCGGGTGCCTATGTTTCGGTGATCTACACCCCGCTGTGGGTGGAGGGCATGATTGCTGGCAAGGGCTGGATCGCCCTGGCCCTGACCACCTTTGCCACCTGGCGCCCGGCACGGGTCTTGCTGGGTGCGTATCTGTTCGGTTTCGTCACCATGCTGCAGTTCCATCTGCAAGGCCAGGGCGTGCAGATCGCGAGCCAGTTCCTCTCGATGCTGCCCTATCTGTCCACCATCGTGGTGCTGGTGCTGATCTCCAGCAATGCAAGCTTCATCCGTGCGAACATGCCTGCCTCGCTGGGCAAGCCCTTTTTTCCTGGTTCCTGACTCATCCCTACCGGAGGACTCTCCCATGACCCTGAAGACCAAGCGCGATCTGCTCAAACTTGCCGGCTGGACCAGCCTGGCTGCCACCGCGGCCCTGGTGGGCTGCGGCAAGAAGGAAGAGGCCGCACCGGCCGCTCCCGCAGCCTCGGCGGCCGCCTCGGCCCCGGCGCCCAAGCCCGAGCCGCTGAAGATCGCTTTCGCCTACGTCGGCCCGGTGGGTGATGGCGGCTGGACCTTCGCGCATGACAACGGTCGCAAGGCTCTCGAGAAGGAATTCGGCGACAAGATCGTCACCAGCTTCGTCGAGAAGGTGCCCGAGGCGGCCGATGCCGAGCGCGTGTTCCGCGACATGGTGGCCCAGGGCAACAAGATGATCTTCGGCACCACCTTCGGCTATATGGAGCCCATGCTCAAGGTGGCGCCGGACGCCAAGGACGTGAAGTTCGAGCATGCCACCGGCTACAAGCAAGCCGACAACATGCGCACCTATGACTCGCGCACCTATGAGGGCGCCTATATGGCCGGCGTGATCGCCGGCGCCATGACCAAGAGCAACACCCTGGGTGTGGTGGGTTCCATTCCCATCCCCGAGGTGATCCGCAATATCAACAGCTTCACCCTGGGCGCGCAGAGCACCAACCCCAAGATCAAGGTCAAGGTGGTCTGGGTCAATGAGTGGTTCAACCCGCCCAAGGAAACCGAGGCCGCGCAGAGCCTGATCAACGGTGGCGCCGACGTGCTGATGCAGAACACCGACTCCAGCGCCGTGCTGCAGACCGCCGAGAAGAATGGCAAGTACGCCTTCGGCTGGGACTCGGACATGACCGCCTACGGCCCCAAGGCCCACCTGGGTTCGGCCGTCATCAACTGGGGCCCGTACTACATCAGCGCCGTGCGTGAGGCCCTGGAGGGCAAGTGGAGCGCCGGTCCGGGCAAGCATGCCTGGTGGGGCGTGAAGGAAGGCGCCATCGACATGGTCTCGGTCAACGAGGTCGTGCCCGCCGAGGTGCGTGCCAAGGTGGACAGCATCAAGGCCGGCCTCAAGGACGGCAGCTTCTCCATCTGGAAGGGCCCCATCGTCGGTCAGGACGGCAAGGAAGTGCTGAAGAAGGATGAGGTCGCGGACGACAAGTTCCTCTCCGGCGTGAACTTCTACATCAAGGGCGTCGAGGGCAAGGTGCCCAGCGGCAAGTAAGCCGCCGCTGCGGCTTGCCGCAAACGATCCCTGCGCTCTATGCGCTCCGAGCCGCCACGCTGCCCGCGTGGCGGCATTTTTCTTGTGGGTGGCTTGAGCGAGGCGGGCGGCCCAGGTAAGTCACACGCTGCGGCTCATGAACGGGTGTGCCGGCTGCGGCCATTGCGCTCGCCCCTGCGGCCAGGGCGCTCAGGCGTCCGTTGGTCCGCTCCCGTGTCTGGGATCCACCCGAAGCCTTCGTGCCGGGGCTAAGCTCTGCCCCGCATGACGCCCGAATCGACCATCCCCACGACCTCGCCAACCAGCTCGCCAACGGTGGCGTCCGAGCCCACGCCCGCCCAGCACTGCCTCGCCTATGCGCGGCGCATGAACCGGGTGCTGGACCATATCGATGCCCACCTCGACGCGCCGCTGGAGCTGGCGGCCCTGGCGGAGCTGGCGCATTTCTCGCCGTTTCACTTCCACCGGCTCTTTGCTGCCTGGACGGGTGAGACCCTGGGCGCCTATCTGCAGCGCCGTCGCCTGGAGGCGGCCGCGCAAGGCCTGACCCTCCATCCGCAGCGCAGCGTGCTGCAGCTGGCCCTGGCCGTGGGCTTTGGTTCGGGCGAGGCCTTCTCGCGGGCCTTCAAGCTGCAATTTGGCTGCACGCCCAGTGCCTGGCGTGCCGGCTCGTCCCAGCGCTGGGCCGCGTATGTGGAAGACCTGCGCCGCCAGCTGGGGCCGCGTGCGCGGCAAGATCGCAATCCGGATCAGGACGGCGAAGCGGCGGCTGCCGATGATGAAGCCCTGTTCAACACCGAGCACTCACGCTTCATCATGCACGTTGAGATCAAGACCCTGGCCCCGCAACGCATCGCCTATATGCGCCGTATTGGCCCCTACGGCCCGGGCATCACCGAGTTCTGGTACCAGCGCGTGCTGCCCTGGCTGCAGTCCGAGGGCCTTGACCAGCGCCCCACTTATGGCATTGGTCATGACGATCCCGGCATCACGCCGGCCGCGCATTGCCGCTATGACTCGGCGGTGGGCGTGGACGCGGACTTCAAGACCGCCCACCCGGCCGTGAGCCTGGCCGATCTGCCCGGTGGCCTCTACGCCATGACGCGCTTTCGCGGCGATGGCCGCGAGATCGGCACGGCCTGGGCCGAACTCTTCCGGGAGTGGCTGCCGGCCAGCGGCTACCAGTGCGACGGCCGTCCCTGCTTCGAGTTCTATGACGAGCCCGATGGCGCGCAGGAGCCGGACACCGGCCTCTTCCGCTGCTGGCTCTGCATCCCCGTGCGGCGCTGAGCTTCCCAGTTCCTAGAGCTTGACTTCCAGCCGCAGCTGCCAGGTGGTGAAGGTACGGCCGTAGTTGTCGGTCGTGATCAGCTGCTCGCCCGTGTTGATGATCGTGCCGCTGCCATAGTCCTGCGGCGCCAGATTGCTGGCCGACAGGCGCAGCGCCCAGTCGCGATCGATGTTCCACAGCGCAAAGGCGTCGAAGACGCGCTTGCGGTCGCTGCGGCTTTGTTGCAGCAGGCTTTGCTGCAGCAGATTGTCGGGGGTGAAGTTCAGGCTGGCACCCAGCTGCAGGGGCAGGCTGCGCAGGCGGTAGTCGGCGCCCAGATTGGCGGTGTAGCGCGGCTGCTGATCCAGCCGGTTGTTGGGCCCGGGGATCTCATCCACGCGCGAACGGAAGAGGCTCAGATTGCTGCGCAGCGAGATGGGCAGGGCCTCGTCGAAGAACTCGTCCAGGCGGAACTTGGCTTCCAGCTCGACCCCGCTGCTCAGGGCCTTGCCCAGGTTCTGCGGACGGCTGACCCAGCGCTGTTCACCGGACCAGCTCACGGTCTCCAGCCGGGTCACATTGCGCATCAGATCGTCGATGCGACGCACGAAGACCCCGGCGCTGAGCACGCCCCCCTTGCTCAGATAGCGCTCCAGCGCCAGGTCCAGCCCCAGGGCGGTTTCGGGTCGCAGGCTCGGATTGCCGGCGCGGTCGGGTTCGTTGGCGGTGTTGGCGCCGCTGGGGTACTGGTTGTTGATGCTGGGGCGGGCGATCAGGTCCTGGGTATTGGGGGCCCGGTAGCTGCGCGTGAGGCTCATGCGCACCTGGTCGCGGCTCTTCTCCTCGGGCTTCCAGACGGCGTGCAGCAGGGGCGTGAGCACCTGGGAGCTGTTGCTGACCGCGTAGTTGTTCGCGCTGCTGCGGGTGCGTATGCCCTCCCAGCGCAGGCCGGCATAGGCGGACCATTGCTTGCTCGGGCTCCATTCATCCTGCACATAGGCCGCCAGGCGCAGGGTGGAGGCGTCGAAGTCGTCGCCAAACTCGCTGAGCTCGGGCCGGGGCTCACCGTTCTGCAGGCTGTTGCGTTGCTGGCGCCGCTGGTTGCTCTCCAGCTCCAGACCGCTGACCAGGCTGTGCTCCACGCCCCCGATCTGGCCCAGCTGCTGCGAGAGCTTGCCGGCCAGATTGAGGGAGCGATCACGGTTGTTCAGCACATCCTGCTGACTGCGCAGGGGCAGCCCGTCACCGGCGGCGCCCGCAAACTCACGTCGCAGGCTGTCGCTGTCCAGCCGGGCCGAGCCCAGCCCCGCACGCAGCTCCAGACGGCTGTCCTCGCTCAGGCGCTGGTTGTAGAGGCTGCCCAGCCTGAGCATGCTGAACTCGCTCAGGCCCTCGGTGCTGGCGCGTGCATAGCTCTGGGCCGGGTTTTGCTGGATCTCGCTATCGGTGCGGCTGCGGTGCTGCACCAGGAATGGCATCAGCGTGAGCTGGGCGCCGCCATCCAGCTTCAGCTGCAGGCGCCCATGGGCATTGAGGTTGCGGCGCAGTTCCTCGCTCTGGCCGCTCTTGTGCAGCACGCTCTGCGCGCCGCCGCGGATATCCGAGGTGCCGATGCGCGTGTCCACATCGTCGCGGCGGCGCTGTTCGCCGGCCATCAGGCTGAGGTTGTAGGCGTGGCCCGCCTCACCCAGCTTGTCATTGCGTGTCCAGGACAGCTGGGGCTGCAGCAGGCCGCGCTCCGAGCCCAGGCTCAGCCGCAGATCGTTGAGGCGCTTGAGCAGGGCTTCGCGCAGCACGATATTGATGGTGCCGGCCACGGCCCGCGCACCGAACTCGGCCGTGGGTGCGCGCAGCACCTCGATGCGCTCGATCTGCTCCGGCGGCAACTGGTCCAGGGAAAAGCTCGGCGGCATGCGCTCGCCGTTGACCAGGATCTGGGTGTAACCCCCGCCCATGCCGCGCATGCGGATCTCGCCGCCCCGACCCGGCCGGCCGCCAATGGTGACGCCGGGCAGGCGCTTGAGCACATCGGCCACGCTGCTGTCGCCAAAGCGTTCGATCTCCTCGCGCCCGATGACGATCTTGGCGGCGGTGGCCGACCGGCGCAGGGTGCTGTCGCTGGGGCCGCCTTGCACCTCCACGCGGTCCAGACGTTCCCGTGATGCCGGCGTGGCCGCGGGTCGGGCGGGCTGAAGTTCAGCGGATGTGGCCGGGCGCGGCGCCGGTGTTTCGCCCACGGCCGCAGCGGGCGCGGCGTCCTGGCCCCAGGCCGGATTCAGGTGCAGCAGAGCCGCCGCCAGGGACAGGGCTGTGACGGCGCAAGGGGAGCAGGGGCGGGCGGACATGGGGGGGACGTGAGGCAGGGGAGACATTGCAAGGGGCGCCAGCTTCGCATGAAGCGGCCGCTGGCGTGCGGCCGCAGCACCGGCTTTGCCAAAGCTTTACAGAGCTTGTGGTGCTTCAGCCGCAGCGTTGAAAAAGCAGGCCCTTGATACGGGCGCTGTCCAGGCTGAACCCGCAGATGCGACCGGCCGCATCGCGCTGCAGGCGCAGCAGCTGGCTGCCCTGCATCCAGTAGCCGGGGCTTTGCAGCTCGACCAGATCCTCGCTGAGTCCACGCAGCGTCCAGGCGCGCGCGGGCTTGAGCAGCGGCCCTTCGACCTGCAGCTGCGAGCCTCGGATCTGCCAGCGCAGGCCCGCATCGCGGTTGCAGAACACGCCGTCCAGGCCCGTGGGCAGCTCCGGGCGCTGTGCCAGGCGCTGCAGGCGGGCCTCGCGGCCGGCACCCAGCCGCAGACGCAAGCGCCCCTGCTCGTCCAGGGCGGGCGCGGGGATCTCAAACTCGTAGGCCCCGCGCAGGGGCAGCCAGCGAGCGTCGGCCTGCTGCTGCAGCTCGAACGGCGTGCCCCACTGCTGGGCCATGAGCGGGGCGCCCGAGCCCGCCGTGCTCAGCGTCAGCAACTCGCCGGCCTGGGCATCCAGCCATTCGCCGGTCAAGGCCTCGGCCTCGGCCGCGCCGGGTCGGGCCGTGGGGATGGGTGTGGGCCGATCCAGCAGCAGGCGCGCCACCTCGCGCGCCTTCTTGTAGGGGTTGAGCATGCCGTCGTTGCTGATCACGACAATGGCAAGACGCTGCGCGGGCAGCAGCAGGAACTCGGTGCGAAAGCCCGGCCAGAGCCCGCCATGACCCAGCGTGGCCATGCCGTCGAGCGTGCCATGCTCCAGGCCATGTGCGTAGGGCGACATCCCGCCCTCGCTGAGGGGCTGGCCCTCCGCCAAGGCGCCGGAGAGATCGGGGACACCGTCCACCGGCCGCATCAGGTGTGCGGCCCAGCGCAGCAGATCGCCGAGGCAGGACACCAGCCCGCCCTCGCCGCCGTGCTCGAAGCCATGCTGGGCGCGGCGCCATTGCCCCGGGCCGTGTCCCAGGTAGGGTGTCGCCAGCCCGGGCAGGGGCAGGTCGCTCTCCACGACCATGCGGGTGGACTGCATGCCCAGGGGATCGAAGAAGGCCTCCCGCAGCTGTGCGTCCAGGCTGCGCCCGCTCAGACGCTCGGTGATCAGGCCCAGCAGGGCAAAGCCGCTGTTGCAGTAGAGAAAGCGGCTGCCCGGTGCGAAGTTGAGATGGCCGTTGCGCACGAGGGCCTGCAGCAGCTGCTCGCGATCAACGCGCTGGTCCAGCCCCACGCCACCCAGGCGCAGCAGCTCCAGCATATCGGGCAGGCCGCTGGTGTTGCGCATCAGATGGCCCACACGCACCACCTGGGGCAGCTCGGGCAGCTCGGGCAGATGCTGGCGGATATCGTCCTGCTGGCTCAGCCGGCCTTGGCGCTCCAGCAGCAGGGCCGCCGCCACGGTGAACTGCTTGGACACCGAGGCGATGCGCAGGCGGCTGTCCGCCTGCAAAGGCACACCCAGCTCCAGGCTGGCCAGGCCATAGGCCCGCATCCAGCTCGGTTCGCCCTCGCGCCAGACGCCCAGCACGCAGCCCGGCGCGGGACGGTCGGCCGTGTCGGCAAACAGGGCGTCGAGGGCGGCGTGCAGCGGATCCGGGGGCAGGGCGGTCATGGCGGCGCGTGGTGTCCAGGGCGGCGGGGAGCCCCAGTCTACGGCCGCCGCGCCGCAAGGCAGGGCCCGACGTGCGTCAGCCGCCCCCCGCCGCTTGACGCAAGAAAAACGCCCCACCGTTTGAGGGTGGGGCGTGTGCATGGGGTACGTCGGCGCTGGTCACGGGTTCCAGGTCTCTGCCCAATCTGCAGCCGGTTTCCGCCTCCGTGCTTCGCATTGTGCAGACGCTTTGTGACGGCGATTTGACGCAAACCAAGCTCGCTGCATCTCGGCTCGCACAAGCCGGGGGTCACACCTTGCCATAGCCCTGGCTGGCCAGCCAGGCCTGCGCCTCTTGCACGCTGGCACTGTGCTGAAAACGCGTGATGGCCTGGGCCCGCTCGGCGAGGTCGCGCACCAGCAGGGCGTGGAAGCTGGAGGGCAGCACATCGCTCACCGCGTCCAGCCCGTGCGCCACGGCATCCGTGAAGAAGTCCCACCAGCGCGCGAATACCTCGGGGGTGCCGCCCTCCCACTCGCGTGCGTCGGTGAGCATGGCCCAGCGCCGCTGGGGGTCTTGCGTCCAGAAGCTGCGGACGTCGGCATGCAGGGCTTCAACCGCCTGCACATTCCAGGTGCCTTGGTAGCGGACCCACAAGATGGGCTCACGCCATTCGATGTGGTACTCCCCATGCTGCCTCATGGCCTGCCTCCGGACCTGATACGGATTCGAAATTTTGCTACCGGCCGGGTGTCCGGGCGATATCCGTGGTTTTTAAACTGTATACACTTCTGCCCACACCACGTCGCCGCGGCGCCCGGACTTTTGCTCCGGTGGCGCGACGTCTGGCCGGATTACAGCGCCCGCAGTGGTAGCCGGCCCATTCGTTGCTTGTTGCTCAAGGTATGGAACCTAGCTATCTGCTCGACTGGGCCAATCTGCTGCTGCGCTGGCTGCACGTGATCGTGGCCATCGCCTGGATCGGCGCCTCCTTCTACTTCGTCTGGCTGGACAACCACCTGCTCAAGCCCGAGGCCCCGGAGCTCAAGGCCAAGGGCGTGGACGGCGAGTTGTGGGCCGTGCACGGCGGGGGCTTCTACAACCCGCAGAAGTACATGGTGGCGCCGCCCAATCTGCCCCAGCATCTGCACTGGTTCTACTGGGAGAGCTACTGGACCTGGATGAGCGGCTTTGCGCTCTTCGTGCTGCTGTATCTCTTCAATGCCGAGAGCTTTCTGATCGACCGCCAGGTCCATGCCTGGGCCGCACCCTGGCAGGCGGTGCTGGCCTCGCTGGGCTTTCTGGCCGCGGGCTGGCTGGTCTATGACCAGATCTGCCGCCGCTTTGGCCACAAGCAGGACGGCAGCATCGGCAATGACGGCCGGGTGCTGGGTCTGATCGCGGTCTTCATCGCCTTTGCGGCCTGGGCAGCCTGTCAGCTCTTCGCAGGGCGGGCGGCCTTCCTGATCGTGGGCGCCATGATCGCCACGATGATGAGCGCCAATGTCTTCTTCTGGATCATCCCGGGCCAGAAGCAGGTGATTGCCGATATGCGCGCCGGCCGGCCGGTGAACCCCATCTATGGCCAGCGCGGCAAGCAGCGCAGCGTGCACAACACCTATTTCACGCTGCCGGTGCTGATTGCCATGCTCAGCAACCACTACGGCCAGCTCTACAGCCATGCCCACAACTGGCTGGCCCTGCTGGCCCTGATGCTGGTGGGCGTGCTGGTGCGCACCTGGTTCGTCAAGCGCCACAAGGGCGTCAACGCCTGGCCCCTGATCGTGGCGGCCCTGGCCGTGCTGGCCGGGCTGATCCTGGCCCTGGCGCCCGCGCCCCGGGCGCCGGTGGCTGCCAGCGCGCCGGTGCCCACCCTGGCCCAGGTGCAGGCGGTGATCGAGCAGCGTTGCGTGATGTGCCACAACGCCCAGCTGGCGCAAAAAGGCATGCAGCTGCACACGCCCGAGCTGGTCGAGCAGCATGCCCAGCAGATCTACCAGCAGACGGTGCAGCAGCGCAGCATGCCGCTGAACAATGCCACCCAGATCACCGAGGAAGAGCGGGCCCTGCTGGGCCGCTGGTTCGAGGCGCGCGCCCGCTAGGGGGGCTAGCGCGTGCCCAGCAGGGCTTCCGCCAGGGACAGGCCGCTGAGCCAGGCGCCTTCCACCTTGCCGCCGTTCAGCCAGTCGCCGCACAGGCCCAGACCCAGCTCGGCCTGCCAGCCATGGCCCGCGTCCAGCGCCGGGGCGCTGTCGGCATAGCGCCAGCGGTGCAGGCTCCAGCGCTGCGGCGCCGCGCCGCCCAGGGCGGCGAAGGCCAGCAGCAGGGTGGCCGCCACCGTCTCGGGCGCCTCTTCCAGATGCGCCTCGCTCCACTCGGCCTCGGCATGCAGCAGCCAGCTCTCCGCACCGCTGCGCCCGGGCTTGCTGCTGTTGCGGGCGATCCAGCGCAGCGGGCCCTCGTTGACGAAGGCGGCGTCAAAGGGCAGGGCGAGCGCCTGCTCGTACTGCAGCATCAGGGCCCAGCAGCCGCGCATGCGCACCCGGGCGCACAGCGCGGCCAGTGTGGTGGCCGGCGCCGGCAGGGTGTTCAGCAAAGCCGCGGCCTGCGGCGCGGGCAGGGCCAGCAGCACGGCCGCATAGCTTTCGGGCCGCCAGCCCTGCTCGGCGAACTGCAGCTGCCAGCCGCCCTGCGGCGCGGGGCGCAGGGCCTGGAGCGTGCTTTCCAGCTGCAGGGGCAGGCTGTCGGCCAGCCAGCGCGCCGGGGCCGTCATCTGGGGCTGGCCCACCCAGCGCTGCAGGCTGGCATCGGGCTGGTGGCCGGCCTGGCCGCCCAGCACCTGCAGGCGCGGCGTCCAGAGCGCGGCCACGCCGGCCTCGGTCCAGCGCACCAGCTCGGCCTGAAAGCGCGGATCGCGCGCGGTGAAGTACTGCGCGCCATGGTCGCAGGCCCAGTCCTCGCCGCGGCGGGTGCTCATGCGGCCGGCGGGACCGCGGCTCTTGTCGAAGAGCTGCACGCGCCGGCCCGCGGCCTGCAAGGCGCTGGCACAGCTGAGGCCGGCGAGACCGGCGCCGATCACGGCGATGGGGGCGGAGGCTTGCATGGGGGCTGTGTGGGCTTGAGGGTTGGCGATTGTGCCCACACCACGGCGAGGGGCGTGGGGCAGCGCCTGTCCCGGCATCGGCGCAGGGGCATTCGAGTGCCTGTGGGCATGTCTGGCTGCCCTGCGCTAAGCCCGGCCCCGCGGCGGCCTTGAGCCGGGGCCTCGCGCGGTGTCTTTATGCTTTCTTGATACCCCCGCCGCCAGCTTCTACGACACCCTGAGGCGGCTCTTTCTAAGCTGCTCGCATCATCACTTTGCGTGAGTCGAGCACGATGGATTGGGTATTTCTGGGCTTGAGCCTGTTGCTGTTCGGTCTGGCCCTGGGCCTGGCCGCCGCCAGCCACAAGCTGGAGGGCAAGCAGCCATGAGCGCACTGTATTGGGCCAGCGGCATCATCGCTGCGGGGCTGTTCGTCTATCTGATCGTGGCCCTGGTCCGCGCCGAGGAGTTCTGAGATGGACGGCTTGGCATGGATCAATCTGGCCCTGTTCATGGGCCTCTTGCTGCTGGCGGCCTGGCCGCTGGGCAAGTGGCTGGTTGCCGTCTGTGAGGGACGGCTGCCGCGCTGGATGGGCGCGGTCGAAGGCCTGCTGTACAAGCTGGCCGGCGTGAAGCCGGCGCAGGGGCAGCACTGGAAGCAGTACGCCATCGCGCTGCTGCTCTTCAACTTCCTGGGCCTGCTGGCTGCTTATGCGCTGCAGCGCTTCCAGGACCTGCTGCCACTGAACCCGCAGGCCATGGCGGCGGTGACGGCGGATTCGGCCTTCAACACCGCGGTCAGCTTCGTCACCAACACCAACTGGCAGGGCTATGGCGGCGAGGCCAGCATGAGCTATCTGACCCAGATGCTGGCGCTGACGGTGCAGAACTTCGTCTCGGCCGCCACCGGCATCGCCGTGGTGTTCGCGCTGATGCGCGGCTTCGCGGGCAAGCTGAAGAAGGATGTCGGCAACTTCTGGGCCGACCTGACCCGCATCACCCTGTGGGTGCTGCTGCCGATCAGCTTTGTGCTGGCCATCTTCTTCGTCGGTCAAGGCGTGCTGCAGAACCTGGAGCCCTACAAGACGGTTCAGACCCTTGAGGCCACGGCCTACCAGACGCCCAAGCTGGATGCGCAAGGCCAGCCCCTGCTGGATGCGCAGGGTCAGCCGCTGATGGAGGACCAGAAGACCGAGACCCAGCAGCTCGCCATGGGCCCGGTGGCCTCGCAGCTGGCCATCAAGATGCTGGGCACCAATGGCGGCGGCTTCTTCAATGCCAACTCCAGCCATCCCTACGAGAACCCCACGCCGCTGTCCAATCTGCTGCAGATGCTGGCCATCTTCCTGATCCCGGCGGCGCTGTGCTTTGCCTTCGGCCGCATCGTCTCCGACCAGCGCCAGGGCGTGGCCCTCCTGGCCGCGATGAGCGTCATGTTCATCGCCGCCGTGGTGATCGCCACGGCGGCCGAGCAGGCGGGCAACCCGTTGCTGCAGGCCCAGGGCGTGGAGGCGGGCGCCGGCAATATGGAAGGCAAGGAGACCCGCTTCGGCATCCATGCCAGCACGCTCTTCGCGGTGGTCACCACCGCCGCCTCCTGCGGTGCGGTGAACTCCATGCACGACTCCTACACCCCCATCGGCGGCATGGTGCCCCTGGTGATGATGCAGCTGGGCGAGGTGGTGTTCGGCGGCGTGGGCACGGGTCTCTACGGCATGCTGGTCTTCGCCATGCTGGCGGTCTTCATCGCCGGGCTGATGATCGGCCGCACGCCCGAGTACCTGGGCAAGAAGATCGAGCCCTATGAGATGAAGATGAGCTCGATCGCCATCCTGATCACGCCCATCGTGGTGCTGGTGGGTACGGCCATCGCGGTGCTGAGCCCGCTGGGCAAGGCCGGAGTGGCCAATCCGGGCGCCCATGGCTTCTCGGAGATCCTCTACGCCCTGACCTCGGCGGCCAACAACAACGGCTCGGCCTTTGCCGGTCTGTCGGCCAACACGCCCTTCTACAACACCTTGCTGGGCCTCGCGATGTGGCTGGGCCGCTTCGGTGTGATCGTGCCGGTGCTGGCGATTGCCGGCTCCCTGGGGGCCAAGAAGCGCATTCCCGTGGGCAGCGGCACCTTGCCCACCCATGGTCCGCTCTTCGTCGTGCTGCTGATCGGCACGGTGCTGCTGGTCGGCCTGCTGAACTATGTGCCGGCGCTGGCCCTGGGCCCGGTCGTCGAACACCTGATGCTCTGGAAGTGAGCACGCTATGAAACAAAAGGACTTTCTTTTCGACTCCAAGCTGGTGAGCCAGGCCACGAAGGAGGCCTTCACCAAGCTGGACCCGCGCGTTCAATGGCGCAACCCGGTGATGTTCGTGGTCTATGCGGGCAGCCTGCTGACCAGCGGCCTGTGGCTGGCCAGCCTGGGCAACCCGCATCTGGCCGGCGAGGCCGCGAGCGCCACCGCAGGCGGTGGCGAGGGCTCGGGCTTCATACTGACCATCGCCCTGTGGCTGTGGTTCACCGTGCTCTTCGCCAACTTCGCCGAGGCCTTGGCCGAGGGCCGCAGCAAGGCCCAGGCGGCCTCGCTGCGCGGCCTCAAGACCAAGACCTGGGCCAAGAAGCTGCATGAGCCCAGGCATGGCGCGCAGTGGCACCCGACCCAGTCGGACGAGCTGCGCAAGGGCCATGTGGTGCTGGTGGAGGCCGGCGACCTGATCCCCCTGGACGGCGAGGTGATCGAGGGCGTGGCCTCGGTGGACGAGAGCGCCATCACCGGCGAATCGGCGCCGGTGATCCGCGAGTCTGGCGGTGACTTCTCCTCCGTGACCGGTGGCACCCGCGTGCTCTCGGACTGGCTGGTGGTGCGCGTGGGCGTGAACCCGGGCGAGTCCTTTCTGGACCGCATGATCGCCATGGTGGAGGGCGCCAAGCGCCAGAAGACGCCCAACGAGATCGCGCTGACCATCCTGCTGGTGGCGCTGACCCTGGTCTTCCTGGTGGTCACCGTGACCCTGCTGCCCTACTCGATCTTCAGCGTCGAGGTGGCGGGTGCCGGCACCGTGGTCTCGGTCACCGCCCTGATTGCCCTGCTGGTCTGCCTGATCCCCACCACCATCGGCGGCCTGCTCTCGGCCATCGGCGTGGCGGGCATGAGCCGCATGATGGCGGCCAATGTGATCGCCACTTCGGGCCGCGCCGTCGAAGCGGCCGGCGATGTGGACGTGCTGATGCTGGACAAGACCGGCACCATCACCCTGGGCAACCGCCAGGCCAGCCAGTTCGTGTCGGCCCCGGGCGTCACCGAGGCCCAGCTGGCCGACGCGGCCCAGCTCGCCTCCCTGGCCGACGAGACGCCCGAGGGTCGCTCCATCGTGGTGCTGGCCAAGACCCGCTACGGCCTGCGCGAACGCGAGATCGGCAGCCTGGAGGCGCAGTTCGTGCCTTTCACCGCCCAGACCCGTATGAGCGGTGTGGACCTGGCCGGCGGCAGCCGCCAACTGCGCAAGGGTGCGCAGGACGCGATCCGCAAGCATGTGGAGTCCCTGGGCGGCAGCTTCCCGCGTGAGGTGGCCACGGCCGTGGACGAGATCGCCCGCCGCGGCAGCACGCCCCTGGTGGTGGCCGATGGCGCCCGCGTGCTCGGCGCGGTGGAGCTCAAGGACATCGTCAAAGGCGGCATCAAGGAGCGCTTCGCCGAGCTGCGCCGCATGGGCATCAAGACCGTGATGATCACGGGCGACAACCGGCTCACCGCCGCGGCCATCGCGGCCGAGGCGGGCGTCGACGACTTCCTGGCCGAGGCCACGCCCGAGGCCAAGCTCAAGCTGATCCGCGACTACCAGGCCGAGGGTCGCCTGGTGGCCATGACCGGCGACGGCACCAATGACGCGCCCGCCCTGGCCCAGGCCGATGTGGCCGTGGCCATGAACAGCGGCACCCAGGCGGCCAAGGAAGCCGGCAATATGGTGGACCTGGACTCCAACCCCACCAAGCTGCTGGAAGTGGTGGAGACCGGCAAGCAGCTGCTGATGACGCGCGGCTCGCTGACCACCTTCTCCATCGCCAACGATGTGGCCAAGTACTTCGCCATCATCCCGGCCATGTTCGTGGGCGTGTACCCGCAGCTGGGCGCGCTGAATGTGATGGGTCTGCACAGCCCCAGCTCGGCCATTCTGTCGGCGGTGATCTTCAACGCGCTGATCATCGTGGCCCTGATCCCGCTGGCGCTCAAGGGCGTGCCTTACCGCGCCGTCGGCGCCGCCACCCTGCTGCGCCGCAATCTGGCGATCTACGGCCTCGGCGGTCTGATCGTGCCCTTCATCGGCATCAAGCTCATCGACTGGCTGCTGGTGCTTCTGCATCTCGTCTAAGGAGGCTGCTTCATCATGAAAGCCCATCTGCGTCCCGCGCTTGTCAGCCTCGTGCTGCTCTCGGCCATCACCGGCCTGCTCTATCCCCTGGCCGTCACCGGCGTGGCACAGGGCCTGTTCCCCAGGCAGGCGGCCGGCAGCCTGATCGAGGTCGGCGGCAAGACCGTCGGCTCCGAGCTGATCGGCCAGAACTTCACATCGCCCAAGTACTTCTGGGGCCGTCCTTCGGCCACCGGCCCGATGGCCAACAACGCTGCAGGGTCCGGGGGCTCCAATCAGGGGCCGCTGAACCCGGCTCTGGCCGATGCCGTCAAGGCCCGCATCGAGGCGCTGCGCGCCGCGGACCCGGACAACAAGGCCCCGGTGCCTGTCGATCTGGTGACGGCTTCTTCCAGCGGCCTGGACCCGCACATCAGCATGGCCGCGGCGCGCTACCAGGCGGCCCGGGTAGCGCGTGAGCGCGGCCTGCCGCTGGACAAGGTGCAGGCGCTGATCGAGGCCCACACCGAGCCGCGCGACCTGCTGGTGCTGGGCGAGCCGCGCGTGCATGTGCTGAAGCTGAACCTGGCGCTGGACGACAATCGCTGAGCGATGCCTGCCGACTCAAGACCCGACCCCGACTCGCTGCTGCAGCGGCTGCGCGCTGAGGAAGCGAAGGCCGCGCGCGGCAAGCTTCGCATCTACTTCGGCTCCTCGGCCGGCGTGGGCAAGACCTACGCCATGCTGCTGGCGGCGCGCAAGCTGCTGGCCGAGGGCCGTCAGGTGCTGGTGGGTGTGGTGGAGACCCATGGTCGCAGCGAGACCGCGGCCCTGATCGACGGTCTGAGCCTGCTGCCGCCGCGTCAGGTCGAGTACCGTGGGCGCACCCTGCCGGAGTTCGACCTCGACGGCGCCCTGGCCCGGCTCAAACCCCTGGTGCATGAGGGGCAGCCGCGCCCGCTGATCCTGGTGGACGAGCTGGCGCACAGCAATGTGGCCGGCTCCCGCCACCCCAAGCGCTGGCAGGACGTGGAGGAGCTGCTGGCCAATGGCATCGATGTCTACACCAGCCTCAACGTCCAGCACCTGGAAAGCCTCAATGATGTGGTGGGCGGCATCACCGGCGTGAGGGTGCAGGAGACCCTGCCCGACCGCTTCTTCGACGCGGCCGACGAGGTGCTGCTGGTCGACACCCCGGCCGACGAGCTGCTGAGCCGCCTGAAAGCCGGCAAGGTCTATATGGGCGCGCAGGCCGAGCGCGCGGCCAAGCATTTCTTCCGCAAGGGCAATCTGATGGCCCTGCGCGAGCTGGCCCTGCGCCGCACCGCCGACCGGGTCGAGGACGATGTGCAGGCCTGGCGCAGCAACGAGGCCATCAGCCAGGTCTGGAGCACCGAGGCCGCCATCCTCTGTGCGGTCGGACCCACGCCACGCGCCGAGCATGTGCTGCGCAGCAGCGCGCGCCTGGCCCAGCAGCTGGGCGTGTCCTGGCATGCGGTCTATGTGGAGACGCCAGCGCTGCAGCGCCTGCCGGATGCGCAGCGCGAGCGCGTGCTGCGCCAGATGCGCCTGGCCCAGGAGCTGGGCGCGGCCACTGCGGTGCTGCAAGCCCAGGACAAGGTGGCCGCGCTGGCTACCCATGCGCGCGAGCACAACCTGGCCAAGCTGGTGCTGGGGCGCAGTCAGGCCTTGCCCGCTTGGCGCCGCTTGCTGGGCGCTCGCCCCTTGTACGAACAACTGGCACAGGCCCTGCCGGATGTCGACCTGATCGAGGTGGGCCTGCCGCCGGCCGTCGGCCAAGGGGGCGAGCCGCAGCCGGCTCCGCCGGATTGGGATGGGGCGACTCGCAAGGGCGTCCGGTACGGGCTGGCCGGCGTGGCTTGCGCGCTCACCACGGCACTGTCCTGGCCGCTGCAGAACCTGCTCGACGAGGCCAATATCGTCATGCTCTTCCTGCTGACGGTGCTGGGCGTGGCGCTGCGCCTGGGGCGCGGGCCGGCGGTGCTGGCCAGCTTTCTGAGCGTGGGCCTGTTCGACTTCTTCTATGTGGCGCCGCATCTGTCCTTCGCGGTGTCTGACGTGCAGTACCTGCTGACCTTCGGCGTGATGCTGGCGGTGGGTCTGATCGTGGGCCAGCTGACCGCACATCTGCGCTACCAGGCCCAGGTGGCGGCCGAGCGCGAGGCGCGCTCGCGTGCCCTGTTCGAGCTCACGCGCGAGCTGGCCGGCGCATTGCAGACCGAGCAGGTGGCGCAGATCGCCCAGGACCGCCTGGCGCGCGAGCTGCATGGCCGTGTGCAGATCCTGGTGCTGGGCCTGGATGAGCAGCTGCATGCGCCCCTGCCCTTGCAGCCCGTGGCGGGGGAGGGGGAGGCGCCCGATGCGGGCACGGCTCGCTGGGCCCTGGATCATGGCCAGGCCGCCGGCCTGGCCACCGACACCCTGCCCGGCAGCCCCTGGTTCTACCTGCCGCTGGCCGCGCCCATGCGCACGCGCGGCGTGCTGTGCCTTCGCCCGCGCGGACTGGACGCCGTGCTGCGTCCCGAGCGGCGCGCCCAGCTCGACACCATGGCCAGCATCATCGGTCAGGCCCTGGAGCGTGTGCATTACGTGGAAGTGGCGCAGAACGCCCTGGTGCATATCGAGTCGGAGCGCCTGCGCAACTCCCTGCTCTCGGCGCTCTCGCACGATCTGCGCACGCCCTTGGCCGTGATCTACGGCCTGGCCGACACCCTGGCCGCGCTGCCGGATTTGCCGCCCCAGGGGTTTGAATTGGCCGGCTCCTTGCGGCGAGAGTCGCAGCGCATCAATGCCATGGTCAGCAATCTGCTGGACATGGCGCGGCTGCAGAGCGGGGCGGTGCGTCTGCGCCGCGAGTGGCAACCTGTCGACGAGGTGCTGGGGGCCGCGCTGCAGTCCATGCACAGCGTGCTGGCCGCTCATCATGTCCAGACCCGGCTGGCGCCGGATCTGCCCCTGATCGAGATCGATGCCGCCCTGATCGAGCGCGTGCTGGCAAATCTGCTGGAGAACGCCGCCAAGTACACGCCGCCTGGCAGCCATATCGAGGTCTCGGCCAGGATCCAGGATGCGCAACTACAGCTGACCGTGGCCGACGACGGCCCGGGTCTGCCGGCGGGCCGGGAAGAAGCGTTGTTCGAGAAATTCACCCGCGCGCAGAGCGAGTCCAGCATTCCCGGCGTGGGCCTGGGGCTGGCCATCTGCCGTGCCATCCTGGAGGCCCATGGCGGTCGCATCTGGGCCGAGCGTTCGGCGCTGGGCGGTGCCGCCTTTGTGCTGACCCTGCCCCTGGGGCAGCCGCCGGCCCTGCCGCGAGAAGAAGAGATGGAGCGAACAGCCCGCGTATGAGCGAACCCAAACCCACCGCCCTCATCGTCGAGGATGAGCCCAGCATCCGCCGCTTTGTGCGTCTGGCCCTGGAGGGCGAGGGCTGGCAGGTCCATGAGTGCGAGACCGTGCGTCAGGGCCTGATCGACGCCGGCACCCGCCACCCCGAACTCATCATCCTGGACCTGGGCCTGCCCGATGACGACGGGCTCAACTATTTGCAGGATCTGCGCAGCTGGTCGGCCGTGCCGGTGATCGTGCTCTCGGCCCGCGCCGACGAGCGCGACAAGATCGCCGCCCTGGACGCCGGCGCCGATGACTACCTGACCAAACCCTTCGGGGTGGGCGAGTTGATGGCGCGGGTGCGCGTGGCCCAGCGTCGCGCGCAGGCCGTGGCGGCCCAGGCCGGCCAGGCGCCGGCCAGCCGCTTTGCCTTCGGCAGCGTGGAGGTGGACCTGGCCGCGCGCCGGGTGCTGCGCGAGGGTCAGGCCGTGCACCTCACGCCCACCGAATACCGCCTGCTCACCCATCTGATCGCCAACGCCGGCAAGGTGCTCACCCACCGCCAGCTGCTCAAGGCCGTGTGGGGCCCCAGCCATGTGGAGGACAACCACTATCTGCGCGTCTATATGGGCAATCTGCGCCAGAAGCTGGAGGCCGAGCCGGCCCAGCCCCGCCATCTGCTGACCGAGACGGCGGTGGGCTACCGGCTGATGCCCTGAGCGGACGCGGCTGGAGCCGGGCCGCGTGGCGGGGAGACTATCCCCGCCTGCTGTGGATAAGTTTGTGAGCGAGCATTAGATGGGGCTCGCAAGCCCTTGATTCTTAAAGATAAGCCCTGGACTGCTGCAGAATGAGGCAGCGGCTGTCCGGCCGGCTGACCGGGCCTTGCACGGCCAGGCTCAGGGGGCGCTCCAGGCCCTCCAGCCAGTGGCGGTAGACGGCGCGGGCGCCCTGGTGCAGGAGGGCGCAGCGCGGGCCCAGATCGCGCAGCAGCTCGGCCTCGCACTGCACGGTCTCGTTGGGGTGGGCCAGCTCATGGCGACCCTCGGCGCACCAGGCGCGCAGGCTCTCGGGCGTGATTTCCAGATGGCATTGCAGGCCCAGATGCGGGCCGGCGGCAAAGCCCGTGTTGAGGCTGTGGCGGCCGAAGAGCAGGCGCTGAGCGCCGCGCGGAATCTCGAAACCCTCGTAATGCCAGTTGAAGGTCCAGGGCCGGGTGGCACCGTCGAAAAGGGCGCGGCCGGCGCCCGGCGTGGTCCAGAGCCGGCTCCAGCCGATCTGGGCCCGGGCATTGCGTTGCACCCGGGCGCCCAAGGCCCGCGCCAGCAGCTGGGCGCCGAAGCAGTGGCCCAGCACCGGCACGCCGCGGGCGATGGCATCGCGCAGCAGGGCCAGCTCGGCGCGCACCCAGGGCAGCTGCTCCTCGTTGGCGCCGTGGTTGCTGCCCAGCAGCACCAGGCCCGCGAAACCGTCGGCGCGCTCGGGCAGGGGCTCGCCCTCGGTGGCGTGCAACAGGGAGTGGGGCAGGCCCTGCTCGCGCAGGACCTGGCTCAGATAGCCGGGGCCCTGGCTGGGCTCATGCTGCAGGATGGCAATGGGCTTCATGGACGGGGCCGGACTGTGGAACCGGCCTGTACTTGCGAGGCCTTCAGTCTGCGGCGCCGCCCCTCAAGAGGCCGCTCATATTGGGGGGCAGCGCATCAAGAAGGCATCAAGGCTGGCTAGACTGGCGGCCATGTTCAAGCTGTCGAGGCTAGCGTTGCCGTTTCCGAGGCCCGTGGCAGGTGCATGCGCCCTGCTGGGGCTGGCTGTGCTGGTGCACCAGCCCGCCCGGGCCCAGACCGAGGCCATGCTGACGCTGGAATCCTTGCCCCGTCCGACCATGCCGCGGGCGGAGAGCGGCCCCGTGGTGCCGTCCCAGGTGCTGCGCTGGCGCCAGGAGGCCGAGGCGGCCGAGCATGGCGAGAACGGCTTGCCGCGTGACCCGGTGCTGGCGGCCCAGCTCTACTGTCGCGCCGCGCGCTTTGGCGATGCCGTGGCCCAGTACAACCTGGCCTGGATGCTGACCAATGCCCGCGGCATCGCCCGCGATGATGCCCAGGCCGCCTATCTCTTTGCCGCGGCAGCGGAGCAGGGCCTGCCCCAGGCCCAGGCCATGGCCGCCCGCCTGGGGGAGCCCCTGGGCGCTCCGCCGCCCTGTCTGCGTCCGCCCGATGGCGAGGCACCCCCGCTGGCCGCCCAGGCCGTGGCCGCGCGCAAGCCCGCGCCGGCGGCCAAGCCGCTCGCGCCGCCGCCGCCACCACCCAATGCGCCCGAGCCCATCGTGCGCTTCGTCAATCTGGAGGCGCCCAAGTTCCAGCTGGCGCCGCACCTGGTGCTGGCGGTGATGGCCACCGAGTCCAATTTCGACGCCCAGGCCCTGTCGCCCAAGAATGCCCAGGGCCTGATGCAGCTGATTCCCGACACGGCCGCGCGCTTCAATGTGAAGCGCCCCAGCGATCCGGTGCAGAACATCCGTGGCGGCATGGCCTATCTGCGCTGGCTGATGGCTTACTTCGAGGGCGATGTGGCCCTGGTGCTGGCGGCCTACAACGCCGGCGAGCGTGCGGTGGACCGCTACCGCGGCGTGCCGCCCTATGCCGAGACCCGCCACTATGTGCGCAAGATCCTCAGCGCCATGGGCGGCCAGGTCTCGCACCCCTTTGATGCCTCGGTCACCAAGCCCTCGCCCATGCTGGCCCTGCTGCGACCGCGCGCCTCCTGAAGCATTCGCCGACGCACCATGAGAAAAGGGCCTCGTCGAGGCCCTTTGTCATGTGCTGTGCGTGACGGCTTGGATGATCAGCCGCCGCGCTGGCGGCGACGGCTCAGAAAGCCCAGCACGCCCAGGCCGGCCAGCAGCATGGCGTAGGTCTGGGGCTCGGGCACCGGGGTGGTGGGCACGAAGGGCTCGTAGCCCAGCTCCAGCTTGCTGCCATTGGCCGAGGGGCCCATGGAGTGGGCGATGACCGTGCCTTCCAGATGGCCCGAGCCGGTCAGATTGGCATTCACGGCCAGCACGCTGCCATTGAGGAAGGTGTTGACGCTCACGTCCGTCGCATTGCCCAGATTGAAGACCACACGGTCGCGGTGCAGGGCCAGCAGGTCCGCGGAGTTGGCCTTGTCACCCCCTAGATTGCCGCCGAAGGTGACCTTGGACGCGCTGCTGTTGATCACGATATGGGCGCCGGCCTTGATATTGCTCAGGCTCAGATTCTTGATGTCGCCCACATTGCCCAGATTGAAGACCTGGACACTGGAGCTGCCATCGCCCACCAGGCTGATGCCGCCGTTGGCAAAGCTCCAGCTGCCGTTCTGAGCCTGGCCGGCCAGCTGGCTGGACAGACCGCTGAGCTGGGTCTTGGCCGCCGCGAAGTCCAGGAAGCTGGCGTTCTTGGTGGCGCTGCCGTACTGCCAGCTGGCGGCGCTCAGGCTGCCGCCGTAGACGATATTGCCGATCGCGGTTTTCTGCGTGATCCAGGCGCCGGTGCTGGGGCCGATGGAGGCATTGGTGTCGGTGCTGTAGGTCGGGCCGTTGTAGACCGTGCCGCTGTTGCCGCCCCACTGGCTGCTCATGGACACATTGCCCTGCACCACCAGGGTGGGGGCGCTGGAGTTGTGCGGGTTGCGGTAGCCGATGTCGAAGCCGCGGTTCAGATTGCCCCCGACCGCCAGGCGGCCCTCCACATCGGTGGCACCGTTGACGTCGCCGAAGAAGAAGCCGCTGTAGGACTTGGCCACGCCAAAGTCTATGGTGGGCAGGGCCATGGCGCCGCTGCAGGCCAGGCTGACCAGGAGGCCTAGGACCGAATGCATACCAATCTTCTTGCCGAAAGCTTGCTTCTGCACGGACATCATGTATTCCCTTGCGTGTTTGTGAATTCGCCCCTTTTGGGTGTGTGGGCGCATTCTTGCGACGCCGGGAAACTAGGGATACCC
This sequence comes from Roseateles asaccharophilus, assembly GCF_004362405.1. Classification (GTDB taxonomy): domain Bacteria; phylum Pseudomonadota; class Gammaproteobacteria; order Burkholderiales; family Burkholderiaceae_C; genus Kinneretia; species Kinneretia asaccharophila. The sequence continues at coordinate 62,587 of NZ_SNXE01000007.1, read as the reverse complement.
CTTGCTCAGGTGGTATCTGACTGGTTTGTGCGCTTCATCACGAAACCCGCTGCTTCACCAGGGGCCACGAGGCCGCGACTCGCCACGCGGCCGACGACTTGCGGGGCAGGGACGGCAGCGCGCCGTGACGCGACAATAGCCACGCCAGCTCGGACGCCATCAGCCTCTCTTGTCCTTTCGCCAGCCTCCAGTCCCTTACACGGCTTGTGCAAGCCCGCTTGCCAGGTCCGCTGTCGATGCCAATGAACGAGAGAACCCGATCATGATCAAAAGTGCCCCAAGTCACCGCGCCCGCTTGTCCAGACCGGCTCTGCGTGCTGCTTTGCTGCTGGCCCCGGCGCTGCTGCTGAGCGCCTGCGCCGCGCTGCGGCCGGCTGCTACGGCGCCCGCAGCTCCTCTGCCCACCGCGCCCTTCGTGCTGCTGGGCGAGGTGCATGACAACCCTGCCCACCATCTGGAGCGCGCGGCCCAGCTGCGCCGCTTGCTGGCCGACGGTCGGCGCAGCACCGTGGTGTTTGAGCAGATGGGGCGGGACCAGGACGCGGCCCTGGCCGCGGCCCCACGCGAGGCCGAGGCCCAGAGCCAGGCTGGCGGCCTGGACCGCCAGGGCTGGCGCTGGCCCCTGCACAAGCCCCTGTTCGAGGCGGCGCTGGCCGGCCAGGCCCAGCTGCGTGGCGGCAATATCAGCCGTGAGCAGGCTCGCGCCCTGGTGCGCCAGGGTGAGGCCGCCTGGCCCGAGGACTTGCTGCCGCTCAAGCTCGCCACGCCCTGGGCCCCGGCCCAGCAGCAGGCCTTGCAGGCCGAGATCGAGCAAGGTCATTGCGGCGCCATGCCCGCGCGCTTGCTGCCCGGCATGGTGCTGGCCCAGCGCGGCCGTGATGCGGCCATGGCCCAGGCCATGCTGCAGGCCCGCGCCGCCGGGGCCGAGCGCGTGATCCTGATCGCCGGCAATGGCCATGTGCGGCGGGACCTGGCCGTGCCCCTGTACCTGCAGGCCGCCGGCGTGCCGGCCGAGCAGATCCATGTGCAGGCCTATCTGGAGCAGGCGTCCGGCCCGGCCGCCGCCGAGCCCCAGACCGCCTTGTATGACCGGGTGGTGCGCACCGCCAAGGCGCAGCGTGAGGATCCCTGCGCCGCCCTTCGTCAGACGGGCAAGTCCTGAGCCCCAGTGGGGGGGGCTGGTGCGAGTGCAGCTCGTGATGTGGCGGCACAGTCCATTACAGTGCGCCCATGCAGCCCTCCCGCACGCCAGTTTTTCGCCGCCTGGCCGCCAGCCTGGCGGCCGCAGTGGCCCTGCTGCAGGGGGCGGCGGCTGGGGCGCAGTGCTCCCGACCCATCGTGGTGCCGGCGGCACCCACGGGCTTCAGCATGATGGTCGAGGGCGATGCCGTGCGTGGCATCTATCCCGATTGGCTCAGGGCCGTGGGCCGGCGCATCGGCTGCAGTTTCGAGTTTCCGGTCGTGCCCCGTGCACGGGCCGATCAGATGTTCTTCGAACAGCACAGCGCCGACATGCTCACGCCCTCATCGCAGACACGCGAGCGCGATGGACGGGCCGAGTTTGTGCACTTCTACAGCCTGACGCCGGTGCTGGTCACCCATCAGAGCGTGCGCGGCGAGATTCCACGCGATGTGGCGGGCCTGCTCAAGGACACGAAATGGCGGGCCGCCATGGTGCGGCGCTACAGCTTTGGTGACGAATACCAGGCGCTGCTGCGCGAGCTGGAGGCGGGGGGGCGGGTGGACTATGTTGCCGATCTGGAGATCGTGGAGCGCATGCTGCGCAGTGGCCGGGTGGACTTCACCATCTTGCCGGCCTCGCTGATGCACTCGGCCCTGCTGGACGGCCAGGCCGCTCAAAGCGCCGGCGAGTTCCGCTATCACGAGCTGCGCGGGCTCAGCCCCATACGCTCGGGCGCCTATCTCTCTCTGCGCTCCTTGCCGCAGCGCGATCGGGAACTGCTGCGCGAGGCCCTGGGCAAGGCGGCGCGTGACGGCTCATTCCGCAAGTCCCACGAGCCCTATCTGCCCGAGAGCGTGCTCAGGACGGATCGCTTTCTGAGCCACTAGGTGCGGCCATCCTTGGCGCCAGCGCGGGCTGTGCGGGCGGCGGATCGGGGGGCTCTTTGAGGGGCTCTTTGAGAGGCGTATCGGGCGCCATCTGCTCCAGCGCCCCCAGGGCGCGGCGCAGGCTGCTGGCGCTGGGCGACTCGATGTAGACGCAGCGCTTGCCGTGGCGTTTGCAGTGGTCCTTGACCCGCCAGTAGGCATCGTGGCTGATGCAGCCGGTCTGGCAGATCACCAGATCGGCCGCGGCCAGGCTGGCATCCAGCTTGGCCACGGCGTCTTCCTCGCCACCGTCGTGGTGCAGAAAGCGCCCGCCGGTGCGCTCTATCAGCTGGCGGTAGATGGGCACCACCGACTGCCGCCCGCCCACGCAGAGCACGGCGCGCTCGTTGAGCACCGGCACCGGCACCGGTTCGGTCCGCGCCGCGGCCTCGACCGGCACGGCTTGCTGGGGCGCGGCCTGCAGCGCTTCCTGGCGACGGCGCTGCTCGCGCTCCAGCTGTTGCTGGGCATGCAGCAGGGCGCGTTCGAGCTGGTGCATGCGTTCTTGCTGCTGGCGGATCTGCTGGGCCTGCTCCTGGCGGTGGCGCAGGCCCGGCATGGCGGCTTCCAGGGCCGCGAACTCTTCGCGCAGGCCGGCCAGCAGGCTGTCGCGCGCCAGCAGCTCGCCGCGCAGGCGCAGACGCTCGGCCTCCAGGGCCTCGATCTGGTGCTGGCGTTCGGCCAGCAGGCGGCTGCTGCGCGACTGGGCCTGGGCCAGCTCGCGGGCCAGCACCTGGTTCTCGTCGGCCAGGGCTTCCAGGCGCTGCAGATCGGCACGGTTGGCCGCGCCCACCTGGTGCTGCAGCATATGGATGTCGCGCAGCACTTGCTCCTGCAGCTCGGGCTCGCAGCGCGCGTGGGTCAGGGTGGCCCAGAGCGAGCCGGCCACATCGCTGCCGTTCTGGGCGGCCTGCCACCAGCGGCCCAGGGCCTCGGCGCTCTTGTGCTGGGCGGCCTGGCGCAGGGCCTGGGCGTAGCGCTGATCGAGTTCGCGCTGCAGGGTTTCGGCGATGGGGCTGCGGCGCGCGCACTCATTGATGGCGCCGCAGTGCAGGTCGTAGTCGGTGTTCAGCGGCACGCCGCCCAGGCTCTTGCCCAGACGGCGGCGCAGCACCGGCATGGGCAGGCAGACACCAATCACCGGGCACAGGGCCTGGCTGGGCAGCTCCCACAGACGGCGCCGGCGCGAGCCGCGCAGGGCCTCGCGCAGCTCGCGCGCCTCGCTGCAGGGTTCGAGCCGCTGCTTCAGGGCGGCGGGCAGGGCGGGCCGTGTGGGCGCATCGTCCTGCGCTGCCAGCAGCGGGCTGAAGATATTGGGCTTGTCGCACATGGTTCAGGCTTGCGTAGACATGGACGGGGCGGGGCGGTGCGGATCGGGGGCTTCAGGCCGCCTGGCGCAGCGGCAGCAGGGCCAGGCCCTGCGCGTCGCGCAGCAGGCGCAGGCGCATGTCGTAGAGCTGCTCCAGCAGGGGCAGGGCGGCGGGCAGGGCGTCGCAGTCGGCCAGCACCCGGCCCTGCTTGATCAGCCACAGTCGCTCGAAGTGGTTCATCGCCAGGTTCAGGTCGTGCAACACGGCCACCAGGGCATGGCCGCGCGCGGCGGCGAAGTCCGCCAGGCCGTCCATCAGGGCCTGGACCAGGCCGGGGTCCAGGGCGGCCAGGGGCTCGTCCACCAGCAGCAGGCCTTCGCGCTGGTCCCAGGCCTGGGCCATCACGCGGGCCAGCTGCACCCGGGCCTGCTCGCCGCCCGAGAGCGTGTCGAAGCGCCGGCCCCAGAGATGGCTGGCCTGGGCCGCGGCAAGGGCCTCGCGCAGGATGCGCTCGCCGCCCGGGTCCGCGCCCAGCGCCACCCGACCCAAGCTCACCACCAGCTCCACCGGCAGACCGAAAGCCACCCCCTGCTGCTGGGGCAGCACCGCGCGGCGTCGGGCCAGAGCGGCGCGGTCCCAGTCGGCGAGGGTGCGGCCCTCCAGCAAGACCTGGCCCCGGCTGGCCGGGCTGTCGCCGGCCATCAGGCGCAGCAGGCTGGACTTGCCGGCCCCGCTGGGGCCCAGAATGGCGATGCGCTCGCCCGCGCGCAGGCTCAGCGAGAAGGGGCCCATGGGCGCGGGCGCCGGGCGGCCGGGCAGGGCCAGCTCGGCCGCCTGCAGCTGCAGCAGGGGCGGCGCCATCACAGCGCTCCCGGCTGGCGGCGCAGGGCGCCGCGCAGCAGCCAGAGGAACCAGGGCGCGCCGATCAGGGCGCTGAACACGCCTACCGGCACCTCGGCCGGCACGGCCACGCTGCGGGCCAGGGTATCGGCCAGCACCAGCAGCAGGGCGCCGGCCAGCATGGCGCAGGGCAGCACGCGGCGCTGGTCGGCGCCCACCAGCTGGCGCGCCAGATGCGGCGCCATCAGGCCGATGAAGCCGATGCTGCCGCACCAGGCCACGGCCAGGGCGCTGAGCAGGGCGATGCCGGCCACGACGCGGCGGCGCAGCGCGTCCACATCCACGCCCACATGGCCGGCCGCTGCCTCACCCAGGGCCAGGGCATTGAGCTGGGGTGCCAGGCGCCGGGCCAGGGGCACGAGCAGGGCCAGGGTGGCGGCCATCAGGGCCACCATGCCCCAGTGGGCACCGGCCAGCGAGCCCAGGGTCCAGAAGTTGATGGCCCGCAGCTGCTCATCATTGGCCAGAAAGCTGCACAGGCCCACCACCGCAAAGCTCAGGGCCTGCAGGGCCAGGCCGCACAGCAGCAGGGCGGCCACTGAGCCCGGGGCCAGCCAGCGCGCCAGGCGGGTGAGCAGCAGGCAAACGCCCAGGGCGCCCACAAAGCCCAGCAGGGGCAGCAGCCACAGGCGCCAGCTTGGTGGCAGGGCCAGCTGCAGGCCTGCGAACACCGTCAGGCTGAGTGCCACCGCGGCGGCGGCGCCGCTGCTTACACCCAGCAGGCCCGGCTCGGCCATGGGGTTGCGGAACAGAGCCTGGGCCAGCGCCCCGGCCAGGCCCAGGGCCGCGCCCACGCTGGCAGCCAGCAGCAGGCGCGGCAGGCGCAGCTGCCACAGCACATGGGCGCTGGCGCTCACGGGCCCCTCGGCCCAGGGGCCATGCAGCCAGTCACGCGCCTGCAGGGGCACGGCGCCGAACTGCAGGCCCGCCAGCAGGGCCAGCAGCAGGGCCAGGGTCAGCAGCAGCGGACGCGAGAGCCGCGCGCCCGTGGCGGGGATGGCCGAGGGGCGCGCAAGCGCCGTCGCGGTAGGCAGGATGGCGGCCATGGTGCATCAGGTCCGGGTGGTGGCGGCGCCGTGGATCAGGGGCACCAGGCGTGCCAAGGCCTGGGGCAGGCGCGGGCCAAAACCCAGCAGCTCCATGGTTTCCATGGCCGCCACGCGACCGGCCTGGCCGGCGGGCGTCTGGGCGAGGCCGTTCTGCCGCAGCAGGCCGGCACTGCCGCCCAGCAGGTCCAGGCTCTGCTGGGTGCTGAGGATGAGGTCCGGCGCCGCGGCAATGGCCGCCTCGGGGCTCAGGGCCTTGTAGCCTTGCACGCCCTGCAGGGCGTTGCGTGCGCCGGCATAGGCCAGCATGGCCTCGGCCGCCGTTTCCTGGCCGGCCATGCGCAGCTGGCCCGGCGCATGCGCCATCACGAAGAGCACGCGCGGCCCGGCCGTGCCGGCGGCGCGGCGCCGTGCCAGCTCGCCCTGGGCCTGGGCCCACTCGGCCTGCAGGCGAGTGCGCAGCTCGCGCGCCTGGGCTTCGCGGCCCAGCAGGCTGCCCAGGCGTTCGGTGCGGGCCAGCACGCCCTCGAAGCGGTAGTCCGAGCGCAGCAGCTGCAGGGGCACGCGCGCGGCCTCCAGCTGGCGCAGCACGGCGGGCGGGCCGGCTTCCTCGGTGGCCACGATCAGACTGGGGCTGAGGGCCAGCAGGCCCTCGGCGGCCAGGGTGCGGGCATAGCCCACCTGAGGCAGGCGCTGGGCCGCGGCGGGAAAGATCGAGGTGCTGTCCACCCCGACCAGCAGGCGCTCGGCGCCCAGGGCGTAGATCAGCTCGGTGAGCGCGCCGCCGATGCTGACGACGCGCGGGGCAGGGCCGGCGTGGGCGCGCAGGGCGGGCGTGCCCAGCAGGGCCAGGGTACCGAGGCCCAGGAGCGGGCGCCGCCTCAGCATGCCGCCACTCCTTGCGGGCGGGCGTCCGGGGCGGGGCGGGCCTCGACCAGGCTGTCCAGCAGGGCGCGCCAGTCGCAGCGCTCGGCCTGGCCGGGCTTGCGCTCGCCAAAGAGCATGGCGATGTTGCGGCCCTGGGCGTCGAAGAGCTCCAGGGCGCTGACCAGGCCATCCACCGTGGGCTTGCGCACCAGCCAGGCGCTGGCGATATGGTCCTCGCGCAGATGCAGATTGAAGCTGGGATCCAGCACATTGATCCAGGGCCCCATCACCGCGACGCGCTGCACCGGGCCGCTGTGGATCTGGATCATGCCGGGATTGCCGGTGAAGACCATGATGGACACGCCCTGCTGCGCGGCGCGCTGCAGCAGCTCCAGCGCGCTGGACGTGGCCAGGGGCAGGGCATAGGCTGGGTCGGCCAGGCGCAGGGCCTGGGTGCGGGAGACGCCGTGCTGGCGCAGCAGACCGAAGAAGTCGTGCGTGTCGCGCAGCGAAGCCCAGTCGCGGCGCAGGGCGGCGGCGTCGATCTCGGCGTCGGGACGCTCGGCGGGTTCCTGCCAGGCCGGCGCGGTCTGCAGGCCGGGCTGCTGGTCCGGGGCCGCGAAGCGCTCGCACAGGGCCTCATAGGCCAGCAAGTCGCTCTCGGGGCGCAGAAAGACCTTGTGGATGGCCGCACCTGCGGCGTCGAAGAATTGCAGGCTGCGCTGCAGGGCGCCATCGGCCAGGCGTTCCTGCACCGCGAAACCGTGGCACCAGTGGCCGTAGAAGAGGCGCAGATCGATGGCGCCGCCCAGCACCAGACCCACGGGACCCTGGCGGCTGCTGTGGCGGTAGACCCCCACCTTCTCGTGGACGCAGCTGTCGTTGCGGGTGAGGGCCATCAGCTCGCCCAGGGGCTCCAGGGCGGCGATGAGTTCGGCCCACTCGGGGCGCAGGCGGCGGGCCTGCAGCGGGGATTCCTGGGGGTCGAAGCCGCCCAGATGGGCGGCCAGCAGCTCGGCCTCGCTGAGCTGCAGCTGGGCGGCCAGCTCGCGGTGGCGGACTTGACGTTCCTGGCGGGCCAGGCGGAAGGCGTGGCGGACGGCGCCGTGGTCGGGCGCGGGGCTGGCGTGCATGGGTGAACGCTCCTGTTCAGGGTCGGCATGAGCGTCCCCCGGAGCGTCCGAAGCCGGTGGTCCCGGCCCAGGGCGCCCCGGTGGGGCGGCGTGGCGGGCTGGCACAAGGCTGGCGTGTTGAAGGATGGGGCGACCGAGGTCGCGCTGCGGGGCGCTCAGCCCCGTCGGCGTGGCCGCAGCCTCACTTGGTGAGGATGAGCTTGCCCAGCGAGGTCAGGCGCAGGCGATAGAGCTGTCCGGCATGCTCGATCTCGATCTCGCGCTCCTGACCCATCAGGGACTGGCTGCTGAGCCGGCGACGGCCCGGCTGCGGCGGGGGCAGGCCCAGGGAGGACGCGGCCGGCATGCCGGGCTCATGCGCCAGGGTCTGGCGCGGCAGGGTGTGGACGGTGGTGCTCATGCTCGCATCTTAAATGCGAACTATTCGCAATAGCAAGCACAAAGCGCATCCCACCAAGGAGGGGCTGCGCGGCGGTCTGGCCCGCAGCTGCAAACGCTTCGCATGCAATGCGCCGGGGTCGGGTCTTGTCCGCCCTCAAGCGCAGGCGGGCGCACAATGCTCGCCAGTCCGCAAGAAGGAGATGAAGATGAAGGGCGATGCCAAGGTTCTGGAATACCTCAATGCACAGCTCAAGAACGAGCTGACCGCGATCAACCAGTACTTCCTGCACTACCGCATGCTGAAGAACTGGGGCTTCGAGCGCATGGCCAAGCACGAGTACCAGGAGTCCATCGAGGAGATGAAGCATGCGGACCGCCTGATGGACCGCATCCTGCAGATTGAGGGCCTGCCCAATCTGCAGGACCTGGGCAAGCTCTATATCGGCGAGAGCGCCGTGGAGATCCTGAGCTGCGATCTGCGTGTGGAGATGGGCTCGCACGGCCTGCTCAAGGAAGCCATCGCCTACTGCGAGAGCGTGCGCGACTATGTCTCGCGCGAGCTGTTGGAAGACATCCTCAGCGACACCGAGGAGCATATCGACCACCTGGAAACCCAGATCGAACTGGTCAAGCAGGTGGGCGAGCAGAACTACCTGCAGTCCCAGATGGGCGGTGGCGAGTCCTGAACCCGCTTGATGAACCGGCCCGCGATGGGCCGGCGACATCAGCAAGGCCGCGGCTCAGCCGCGGCCTTTGTCATTCGTAGGGTTTGTTGATGACTTTTCTGCGCAAATCCCGGCGGCGGCGCGGGTCTTTGCTGCGAATATGATTGAGAAAGGTTCGCATTTGCTTTAGAGTGCGTGACGCCCGGACACCTGATCCGCCGGGCGTTCCAGCCCGCTCACGCCACCATGATCGTCTGCCTCTGCCACCGAGTTTCCGACCGCGACATCCGCCATGCCGTGGACGCCGGCATCCGGAACTTCGAGCTCCTGCAGGACGAAACCCGGGTGGCCTCGGCCTGTGGTTGCTGCCACGACTGCGCCCGCGAGGTCTTTGATGTGGCGGTGGGCAGCAAGCAGGGCTGTCCGGGTCTGTGTCATGTGGACGTGGCCGGCGGCAGCGAACGCAAGGTCGTGCCGCTCAGCCTGGCCTGATGTGGCGTGCCGTCGCGGGCTGTCGTAGCCCGCGCGGCACTCAGGCGGCCTTCAGCAGGCCCTTGGTCTCAATGAAATCAATCACCTGATCCAGGCCGGTGCCGGTCTTGAGATTGCTCATCACAAAGGGCTTGGTGGGGCGCATGCGCCGGGTGTCCGCCTCCATGATCTCCAGATTGGCGCCCACATGCGGCGCCAGATCGGTCTTGTTGATCACGAAAAGATCGCTCTTGGTGATGCCGGGGCCGCCCTTGCGTGGGATCTTCTCGCCCGCGGCCACATCGATCACATAGATGGTCAGGTCCGAGAGCTCGGGGCTGAAGGTGGCGGCCAGGTTGTCGCCCCCGCTCTCCACAAAGACGATGTCGGCGTTCGGGAACTTTTCCAGCAGGCGGTCCACCGCTTCGAGATTGATGGAGCAGTCCTCGCGAATGGCGGTGTGCGGGCAGCCGCCCGTTTCCACACCCATGATGCGCTCGGGCTCCAGCGCGCCGGCCACGGTGAGCAGGCGCTGGTCTTCCTTGGTGTAGATGTCATTGGTGACCACCACCAGGTCGTAGCGCTCGCGCAGGTTCTTGCACAGCACCTCGACCAGGGTGGTCTTGCCGGAACCCACCGGACCGCCCACACCCACGCGCAGCGGGGGCAGCTTCTTGGTACGGCCGGGAATGTGGTGCAGGGGAGTGGTCGTGCTCATGGCTTGTGTCAGTATGGCGGTCCAGCGATGCAAGCAAACATAGTGCCATGAGCCATGAAATCCGGCCGGCCAGCGCCCGGGATGCCGAGCCGATCGCCAGCCTCTATCTGGCGGCCCGCCGCATTTACCTGGCCTATGCACCTTTGTCCCACACCGAGGCCGAGGTGCGGAGCTGGGTGGCCGACATCCTGCTGCCAGCGGGACGTACCTGGGTCGTGAGCGAAACGATCAAGGGGCCAGTGCTGGGCTTTCTCAGCGAGGCACCGGAGCTTGCCGAGGAGGAGGGTGCATGGATCGATCAGCTGTATCTGCATCCCGACCATATGGGACGCGGCCTGGGCACGCGTTTGCTGATGCATGCCTTGGCACGCCTGCCACGGCCGCTCAAGCTCCATACCTTCGAGGCGAACGCGGGAGCGCGGCGCTTCTACGAGCGTCATGGCTTCGTTGTGCAGGCGCGGGGTGATGGTTCGGGCAATGAGGAAGGCTGCCCAGACTTGCTGATGGTGTTGCGCGACAAGGGGCTCTGAAACGGAGCACACCACGGAGAAGAAGAACAACAAGGTCGACAGAGCGATCCTTGCCGCGCAGCGCGCATTCCGGATTCACCAGAACGCGCAGCGCCGCAAGGGGTGAACCTTGCGGCGGGGGGCGGAGCCGCAGCTCCGCGGGGGTCAGGTCTTGCCGTTGAGGCGCGGACCCGATGTGATCAGGGCTTGGCGGCCGGCTTGGTCTCGGTCTTGGCTTCAGGCTTGACGGCCGCCGCGGCTGCGGGCTTGGCCGTGGCTTCCTTGGCGGTCTCGGCCTTGGCGGCGGGCTTGGCGGCAGCCTGCGAGGCTGCGGCCTGAGCCGGTGCGGCCACCTTGGCTTCGACCTTGGGCTCGGCCTTCGCGGCAGCCTTCACCTCGGCCTTGGCCTCGGTCTTGGGAGCCGGCGTGGCCGCCGGAGCCGCAGGGGCTTGTGCCAGGGCAACACCGGCAGACAGGGCCAGCAGGGCGGTGCTCAGGGTGGTCTTCAGGGTGCTCATCGTGACTCTCCGTGGAGTGGTGAAAGGTAGTGACACAACGAGGGCGGAAGACCCGCAGTTGACCCCCTGGCGAGCTGCTTGCAATGTCTTACAAGTGGCTGCCGAACTGCTTCACGATGGCATCGGTCAGCGGCCCGCGCACGCTGCGCCGACACAGCAGGCCCAGGCTGCGCCGCAGCGGCAGGCCCGGTAGCGGCAGCACGCGCAGTGCCGGGTCTTGCTCCCAGCCGGCCTTGCGCAGCAGGGGGAGCAGGGCCACGCCCACGCGCTGACGCACCAGCTCGGCCAGGGCCTCGATGGAGTTGAGTTCCAGGAACTCCTGCCGCTTGGGATACCCCAGGCGGCGCAGGGCCTGTTCCACCAGCACGCCGGTGCGCTCGCTGCGGTCAAAGCGCAGAAAGGGGCTGCGGCTCAGCAGCCGGGCGGGACTCTGGCGCGCCGCATCGGCCGGCGCCAGCAGCACCAGGGCCTCCTCATACAGAGGAATCCAGGCGAGCCCCGGCGCAATGCGACCCGGGCCCCGCACCAGCACGGCGGCATCGAGCTGGCCGGCCTGCACCTGGGCCGCCAGCTCGCCCGACTTGGCCGAGACCAACTTGAGCTCCAGACCCGCGTGCGCCTGCTTGAGCGCCACCACCGCGTGGGCCAGTGGCGCGACGGCCGAGACCACGGCGCCCACCCGGTAGGCACCCTGCATGGGATCGGCGCGCTGGGCAGCGTCCCGCAGCTCTTCGTGCAGCTGCGCATCCAGGGCCAGCATGCGCTCCGCCCAGGGCAGCAGGGCCTGACCCGCGGCATTGAGCTGGGCCGAGCGCCCGCCCTGGCCGCCGCGGTCGAAGAGCGTGCGCTTGAGCTCGACCTCCAGATTGCGCATCTGCAGGCTCACCGCGGCCTGGGTCAGGGCCACCTCGGCCGCGCCGGCGGCGAAGGAGCCCTGGCGCGCCACGGCGACAAAGCAGCGAAGGGTACGCAGGCTGGGCATGGCAAGAAAGTCTTGTGATAGAGGCAAGAAATATTAGCTTTTCTTGCGATGGGCCAGCTCTCACAATCGGGACTCGTCACTTCCGCCCCCACTGCTTCCGGAGTTCTTCATCACCATGAGCCAGCACGCCTTTGACTGGAACAGCGGCTACCCCAGCCAGCGCAGCCCGCTGTTCGCCCGCACTATCGTGTCCACCTCGCACCCGCTGGCGGCGCAGGCGGGCCTGCGCATCCTGGCCCAGGGCGGCAATGCGGTGGACGCCGCCATCGCCACTGCGGCCTGCATGACCCTGGTGGAGCCCTGCAGCAACGGCCTGGGCTCGGACGCCTTTGCCATCCTCTGGGACGGCCAGCAGCTGCATGGCCTCAACGCCTCGGGCCGCGCGCCCCAGGCCTGGGATGTGGGCTATTTCCGCAAGAAGTACGGCGCTGAGGCCAAGAGCCTGCCCAAGCGCGGCTGGGATGCCGTCACCGTGCCCGGCGCGGTGGCCGGCTGGGTGGCTCTGAGCCAGCGCTTTGGCAAGCTGCCCTTTGCCGATCTGATGGCGCCGGCCATCGAGATTGCCGAGCGCGGCTATGCGGTGCCGGTGATCGTGCAGCAGAAGTGGACCCTGGCCTCCAAGGTCGAGGAGCTGGTGGCCCAGCCCGGCTTTGCCGAGGCCTTTCTGCCCAAGGGCCGCGCGCCCCATGTGGGTGAGCTTTTTCAGTTCAAGGCGGCGGCACGCACCCTGCGCCTGATCGCCGAGACCCAGGGCGAGGCCTTCTACCGCGGCGAGGTGGCTGCGGCCGTGGAGGCCTTTGCCAAGCAGACCGGTGGCGCGATGACCGCGGCCGACTTCGCGGCCTACCAGCCCGAGTGGGTCACCCCCATTAGCCAGGACTATGCCGGCCACACCCTGCACGAGATTCCGCCCAACGGCCAGGGCATCGCGGCCCTGATGGCCCTGGGCATCCTCAAGCATCTGGATGTGGCCCAGCATGCGGTGGACAGCACCGCCTCCCAGCATCTGCAGATCGAGGCCATGAAGCTGGCCTTTGCCGATGTCTACAAATACGTGGCCGAGCCCGCCGCGATGGCGATGACGCCGGCCCAGATGCTGGACCCGGCCTATCTGGCCGAGCGTGCCAAGCTGATCGACCCCAGGAAGGCCCAGGACTTCAAGGCCGGCAACCCGGTCAAGGGCGGCACCATCTACCTGACCACGGCCGACGAGAGCGGCATGATGGTCAGCTTCATCCAGAGCAATTACATGGGCTTCGGCTCGGGCCTGGTGGTGCCGGGCTATGGTGTCTCGCTGCAGAACCGCGGCCATGGCTTCACGCTGGAAGACGGCTTCGCCAACCAGGTGGCGCCGGGCAAGCGCCCCTTCCACACCATCATCCCGGCCTTCCTGACCCAGAACGGCCAGCCGGTGATGAGCTATGGCGTGATGGGCGGCAATATGCAGCCCCAGGGCCATATGCAGACCCTGGTGCGCATGCTCGACTACAAGCAGCATCCCCAGGCCGCCTGCGACGCGCCGCGCTGGCGCTTCAACGAGGGCCTGTCCATCAATGTGGAGCCCAGCATGAAGCCCGAGACCATCGAGGGTCTGCGCGCCCTGGGGCACGAGATCGGCGACATCCACGACAGCTACCAGGACTTCGGCGCCGGCCAGTTCATCTGGCGCCTGGGCGACCCGGCAGTGGAGGGCTATGTGGCGGCCAGCGACCCGCGCCGCGATGGCGCGGCCGTGGGCTATTGAGGCTGCCCGGGGGCTGCAGGGGCCGGCCCTGCTCCGGGCACTGGGCACTGGGCGGGCAGCCGTGCTCGCGCTAGGCTTGCGGGCATGTGTCCCAGTCTCGAATCCGATGCCGTGCCGCTTTCGCCCGCCAGCTTCTCCCTGGGCTGGCAGACCGAGCTGATCTTCATCCGCTTCGACGGCCTGGTGCAGGCGCGGCCCGACTGCCTGGTGCTGCGCACGCCGGACAACCCGCTCTTCTACTGGGGCAACTGTCTGGTGCTGCCGCAGCCGCCGCGCGATGCCGATCTGGCGCATTGGCTGGCACGCTTCGAGGACGAGGTGGGCCGCCATATGCCGCAGTCCGGCCATGTGGCCATAGGCTTCGATGCCCGCGCTCCCCATGAGCCCCTGCTGAGCTGGCAGGCGGCCGGCTTCGAGATCTTTGCCACGGCCCAGCTCAGCGCCGGGGCCGCTCAGCTGCGGCCCCCGAGTCGCCCGCTGGCGTCGGACTTCGAGTTCCAGATGCTGGATCTGGGGCGGCCAGGGCGGCAGGTCGAGGTCGTGGACCTGCAATGCGCCAGCCGTCCCCCGGGGTTCGAGGGCGACCGCTACCGTGAGTTCCGTCTGAGGCAGATGCGGCGCTATGCCGCCATGCAGGCAGCGGGGCGGGGCCATTGGTTTGGCATCCGCCACCGCGCCAGCGGCGCCCTGGTGGCCGACTGCGGCCTGTTCCACGCAGGCCGGCTGGGGCGCTTCCAGTTTGTGGGCACGCACCCGGACTGGCGCCGCCGCGGCCTGTGCAGCGCCTTGATTGCCGCGACCAGCCTGCACGGTGTGGAGCGCATGGGCTTGGAGCGCCTGGTGATCTGCGCCGACCCCGAGGACGTGGCCATAGGCCTCTACGAGCGCCTGGGCTATCGCCGCGAGGGCCGTTTCTGGGGCGCGCAGCGCCGTCCGCTGCGCGATCAGCGCCCGGGCTGAGGCGGCCCGAACTTGTCCGGCGTCAAGCGAGCCTGTACGATGCTTGCTCACTCCCAAGCCGGCCATGACCAAGCTGCTCGATCGCACCAGATGCCGCACCACGGGCCTTGCCGTGGCGCCGGTGGTCGCGCGCGGCTTGTTTGCCTGAGCGCTCCGCGCTGCCTTTTCGGGGACACCGCGCTTCCCCGCCGCTCCCCGTCTTGTTTATCTTGGCGCCAGCCTTTGAGAGCTCCCGGTCTGGAGCTCGCTTGTGGCGCCGATTCTGGAGATTCCCATGTCGACCCGGCCCACGCCCTGGTTTGACCGGCTCAAGCAAAGCCTGACCCTGCCTCCCGGGGATCTGCTGCGCGACCGTATCTACCGCCGCCTCTGGAGTTCCATCCTGATCAGCTCCCTGGGTGGGCAGATCACCATGCTGGCCCTGCCGCTGACGGCGGCACTGCTGCTGAACGCCAGCCCCACCCAGATGGGCCTGCTCACGGCCATGGAGATCGCGCCCTTTGTGCTCTTCTCCCTGCCCTCGGGCGTGTGGCTGGACCGGGTGCGCAAGCTGCCGGTCTATATCTGGGGCGAGACCTGCCTGGCCCTGGTCGTGGCCACCGTGCCCGTGGCCGCATGGATGGGCTGGTTGTCCATGACCTGGCTCTATGCGGTGGGCTTTGTGCTGGGCACGGTCTACACCACGGCCGGCAGCGCCGCCCAGATCGTGCTGACCCAGGTGGTGCCGCGCGAGCGCCTGGTGGAGGCCCATGCCAAGAATGCCTTGGCTTCGTCCGGTGCCGAGGTCGCCGGCCCCGGCTTGGCGGGCGCGCTTATCAAGCTCATGGGCGCACCCATGGCCCTGGCGGTGAATGCGGTGCTGGTGCTGATCTCGGCCCTGATCCTGCGCGGCATCAAGGTGCAGGAGCAGCTGCGCGTGCAGCCCGACGCGGACTTCTGGCGTGACCTCAAGGCCGGCCTGCGCTTTGTGCGCAACAAGCGCCTGCTGGTGAGCCTGGCCGCCGCCGTGGGCGGCTGGCAGCTCTTCCACAACGCGGCCCTGGTGGTGCAGATCCTCTTTGCCACGCGCACCCTGGGCCTCTCGGGCCAGACCGTGGGCCTGAGCTATGTGGCCCTGGGCGCGGGCACGGTGCTGGCCAGCGTCTTTGGTCACCGCATCAGCCGCCGTCTGGGCCCCGGGCCCAGCCTGATCGCGGGCTTTGGCGTCTGCGGCCTGGGCTGGCTGCTGCTCTCGGTGGCGCCAGCCAATGCCCTGGGCATCGCCGCCTTTGCCTTCATGCTCTTCACCTTTGGTATCGGGGCGGTGCTGATCTTCATCAACTTCCTGTCCCTGCGCCAGGCGGTCACGCCCGCGCCCCTGCTGGGCCGCATGACCAGCACCATGCGCTGGCTGATCCTGCTGCCGGCGGGGCCCGGTGCCCTGATCGGGGGCTGGCTGGGCGAGCATCTGGGCCTGCGCGCGGCCCTGGCCTTTGCCGGCGCCGGCGCCGTGCTGCTCACGGCCCTGGTCTGGCGTCATGGCGTGATTCGCGCCGTGCGCGAGCTGCCCAGCCCTGAGGACAGCGTGCCGGAGCCGCCGTCCGACCCGGCCAGTGCCGAACCCAGCCTGCAGCCCAGCAAGTGATGATGAAGTCGCCCCAAGAGGAGCCCCGGCCATGAGCCTGCCCGACCCCGTGCTGATCCAGGTGCCGGAGCGCCTGGAGACCGAGAGACTGGTGATTGCCATGCCCCATATCGGCCTGGGCCAGGCCCTGAATGCGGCCATCTGCGAGTCCCTGGCCGAGCTCAGGCCCTGGATGATCTGGGCCCAGACGGCGCCCAGTGTCGAGGACAGCGAGGCCGTGGTGCGCCACCAGGTGGCGCGCTTCATCGAACGCAGCGATCTGGTCTACCAGTTCTATCTCAAGGGGCCGCAGGGCCAGGCCGGGCGCCTCTTGGGCGGCACCGGCCTGCACCGCCTCGATTGGGCCGTGCGGCGCTTTGAGATCGGCTACTGGGTGCGCAGCAGCGCCCAGGGCCAGGGCTATGTGAGCGAGGCCGTGCGCGCCCTGGCCGACATGGCGTTCACCCAGCTGCGCGCGCGCCGGGTGGAGATCCGTGCGGACGCGCTGAACACCCGCAGCCGCGCGGTGGCCGAGCGCTGCGGCTTCGAGCTGGAGGGTGTGCTGCGCCGCGACGCGCTGAACACGGCCGGCGAGCCGCGCGACACCTGTGTGTATGCGCGGATTGCGGCTCTTTGATGTCGTTGTTGTTGGCGTGATTTGCAGATGACTGACAAGAAGTTTTGCTAATCCTGATGTCAAGTGGATGCCGTAAGCTATTGTTTTTGCTTGATAAAAAGCTGAAAATTGCAGATGTAAACTTAACAGCTTGTAGATAATGTGCCAGACTTCCCGAGTTCTTTTGGAGAGCTCCGGACATGCCAGCCTTTCATCATCATGACCTTTGCCTGCTGAACCCCGCGTTCGACTCTCCGCTGGTCGATGTGGTGACCGAGTTGCAGCATCTGCGTCGCCTGCAACTGGGCGGCAGTACCCCGGCGCCGGTCTTCTTTCAGCTCAAGCACATCTTCCACATGCTGGAGAGCCTGGGTTCGGCCCGCATCGAGGGCAACCACACCACGCTGGCCGATTACGTGGAGAGCCGGTTGGAGGCCCAGCCCGCCGAGCTGAGCGACCAACTGCGCGAGATGGCCAATATCGAAGAGGCCATGAGCTTCATCGAAGAGCATTTCGCGCCGGGGCAGGAAGTCACCGAGCACTTCATCCGTGAACTGCATGCGATGACGGTGCAGGGGCTGGAACGCGAGGGCGACGATAACCCCGGTGCCTACCGACAAGGGCCGGTCAAGATTTCGCAATCCGAGCACGTGCCCCCCGAGGCAGTGGCCGTGCCGCAGTACATGGGGGAGCTGGTTCAGTTCATCAATCACCCGGACCCTGCCAAGTACGACCTCATCAAAGTGGCCTTGGCCCACCACCGCTTCGCATGGGTGCACCCCTTTGGCAACGGCAATGGCCGCTGCGTGCGCCTGCTGACCTACACCCTGCTGATCAAGTACGGATTCAACGTAAAGGCAGGTGGTCGGGTGCTCAATCCGACAGCCATCTTCTGCAATGACCGTGACCAGTACTACGCCATGCTGGCCAAGGCCGACATCGGCACGATGGAGGGGCGCGAGGCGTGGTGCGTGTACGTGCTCAGCGGCATGTTGGATGAGCTGCGCAAGGTGGACCGCCTGACGGATGCGAACTACCTCATCGAGCGCATCTTGACGCCCGCGCTGCACTACGCCCGCGAGCGTGAGCTGGTCACCCAGATGGAAGAGCGGATCTTGCTGGCGACAGCGAGGCTTGGCGTGGCCAAGACTAGTGACCTGAAAGATGCCATGCCTGAGCTGAACGAACGTAGTCGAACTTACCAGGTCGGCAAACTGGTCGAGCGCGGCATGCTCGCCCCCATCCGCGAGGGGGCTCGGCAGTACACGGTCGGCTTCGCCAACAACTTCTTGATTCGTGGCGTGATCCGAGCGCTCTCCAATGAGGGCTTCATCCCAGACACGCTGAACCGACCGCGATAAACAGCGCACGCAGGAGGAGTAAGCCCACGAGCAACTTGGCGTTTCTGCGGGCTGAGTGGGGCCTCCTCTCAGAGTTCGCCGGCGCGTGCCAGAAGCTGCGGATGCCCCCCGTCCGCGTCACTCACCCCGCAGGCGAGAAGCGATCCACCGCATCGCTGATGATGCCGTCCACGCCATTGCCGATCAGCCACTGCGCGGTGGCCGGGTCGTTGACCGTGTAGACCACGGCCTTCATGCCGGCGGCGTGCAACTGCTGCACCAGGGCGCGGTCCATCAAGGCGTAGTTGGTGATCACGGCGGCGCAGCCCAGGGCCTGGGCGGTGGCGAACCAGCCGTCCCAGAGCTTGTCGACCAGCAGGCCACGCGGCACCTCGGGCGCGCTGGCACGAGCGCCCTCCAATGCCTCGGGCTTGAAGCTGCTGAACAGGGGCAGGGTGCCCGAGCCGGCCCACAGGCGCAGCACCTCGCGGCCCAGCACCTCGCCGGTGTGGCGCTCGGTGCCGGGCGTGGGCTTGATCTCGATGTTCAGCGCGAAGCGGTTGGCCAAGCAGTAGCGGGCCAGTGCGTCCAGGCTGGGGATGGGTTCCCCGGCATAGGCGCGGCTGTGCCAGGCGCCGGCATCGATGCGTGCGAGCTCGGCCCAGTCGCGTTCGCCGGCCACACCGCGCTCGGGCGTGGTGCGGTCCAGCGTGGCGTCATGCAGCAAAAAGGGCTGGCCGTCGCGGCTGAGCTTGGCATCGCACTCGAAGGCGCGCCAGCCATGGCGCGCGCCCTCGCGGAAGGCCGCGAGGGTGTTCTCCGGCGCCAGCTTGCCGGCGCCGCGGTGCGCGATCCAGAAGGGCATGGGCCAGGCGCTCATCGTGATCACTCCACGCGTTTCTGCGTTGCGGGGTCGAACCAATGCAGCTGCTTGGCGCTGACTTCCAGCATCAGGGTGTCACCCATCTTGGGCGGGGTCAGGGTGCCGTCGATGCGCAGCGTGAACTGCTCGGTGCCCAGGCGGCCATAGATCAGGCGCTCGGCCCCCAGCATCTCGATCATCTCGACCTTGAAGGCCCAGCCATTCGCGGCGTTCCAATGATCCAGATGCTCGGGGCGCAGGCCCAGGATCAGTTCGCCGTCACGCGGTGCCGGTGCCGGCAGGGCCAGGGTGACGCCGCCCACCGTGAAGCTGCTGCCCTGGGCCTGGCCCTTGAGCAGGTTCATGGGCGGAGAGCCGATGAAGCCGGCCACAAAGGTGGTGGCGGGGCGGCTGTACACCTCCTCGGGCGTGCCGATCTGCTCCATATGGCCGCCGTTCATCACGATCATGCGCTGGGCCAGGGTCATGGCCTCCACCTGGTCGTGGGTCACGAAGAGCGAGGTCACGCCCAGCTCGCCATGCAGCTTCTGGATCTCCAGACGGGTCTGGGCGCGCAGCTTGGCGTCGAGGTTGGACAGCGGCTCATCGAACAGGAAGACCTGTGGGTTGCGCACGATGGCGCGGCCCATGGCCACGCGCTGGCGCTGACCGCCGGAGAGCTGGCGCGGCTTGCGGTCGAGCAGGTGCGAGAGCTCCAGGATCTTGGCCGCCTTGTCCACGCGGGCCTTGATCTCGTCCAGCGGCACCTTCTTGATCTTCAGGCCATAGGCCATGTTCTCGAACACGCTCATATGCGGATACAGGGCGTAGTTCTGGAACACCATGGCGATGTCGCGGTCCGCCGGTTCAACATTGTTGACCACGCGGGTGCCGATGGCGATCTCGCCGTCGGACACCTCTTCCAGACCGGCCACCATGCGCAGCAAGGTGCTCTTGCCGCAGCCCGAGGGACCCACGATCACGATGAACTCGCCGTCCTTGATCTCGGCATTGACGCCATGGATCACCTGGTTGGCCTTGGGGCCGTGGCCATAACGCTTGACCACATTGCGCAGGGAAATGCTTGCCATATCTATCTCTTACTTTTCAGTGTCAACCAGGCCCTTGACGAACCACTTCTGCATCAGCATCACGACCAGGGCGGGCGGGATCATCGCGAGCAGGGCGGTGGCCATGACCACATTCCATTCGGTGTAGGACTCGCCCGCGACCAAGCGCTTGATGCCCATCACCACGGGGTACATGCTTTCCTCGGTGGTCACCAGCAGGGGCCAGAGGTATTGGTTCCAGCCATAGATGAACTGGATCACGAACAGGGCCGCGATGCTGGTGCTGGACAGGGGCAGCAGCACATCCTTGAAGAAGCGCATCGGGCCGGCACCGTCCATGCGGGCGGCTTCCACCAGCTCGTCCGGCACCGTCATGAAGAACTGGCGGAACAGGAAGGTGGCGGTGGCCGAGGCGATCAGGGGCACGGTCAGGCCCGCATAGCTGTTGAGCAGGCCCAGATCGGCCACCACCTCATAGGTCGGGCCGATGCGCACTTCCACCGGCAGCATCAGCGTGACGAAGATGGCCCAGAAGAAGAACTGCTTGAAGGGGAAGCGGAAGTAGACGATCGCAAAGGCCGAGAGCAGGGAGATCGCGATCTTGCCGATCGAGATCACCAGGGCGCTGATCAGGCTGATCTTCAGCATGGGCAGGGCCGCCGGGATCTTGCTGCCGGCGCTGGTCTCGCCGCCGAAGAGGGCCAGCTTCCAGGTTTCCAGCATATGGTCGCCGGGCAGCAGGGACAGCGGGCGGCTTTGCGCGATCTGCTCGGCCGTCTGGGTGGAGGCCACAAAGGTCAGATAGACCGGGAAGGCCACGATCAGCACGCCGAGGATCAGCGTCAGATGGGCCAGCAGGGTGAGGGCTGGACGACGTTCAACCATATCAATACTGCACTTTCTTTTCGACGAAGCGGAACTGCAGCACCGTCAGGGCGATCACCACCACCATCAGCACCACCGATTGAGCGGCCGAGCCGCCCAGGTCCAGGGCCTTGAAGCCGTCGTAGTACACCTTGTAGACCAGGATGGCCGTGTCCTTGCCGGGGCCGCCATGCGTGGTGGCATCGACGATGGCGAAGGTGTCGAAGAAGGCGTAGACCACATTGATCACCAGCAGGAAGAAGGTGGTCGGCGAGAGCAGGGGGAAGACGATGGTCCAGAAGCGGCGTGCCGGGCTGGCGCCATCGATGGCCGCGGCCTCGATCAGGGACTTGGGGATGGACTGCAGGCCCGCCAGGAAGAACAGGAAGTTGTAGGAGATCTGCTTCCAGACGGCCGCCACCACGATCAGGGTCAGGGCGTGATTGCTGTTGAGCAGGTGGTTCCAGTCCAGACCCATGGCTTGCAGGGTGTAGGACACCACGCCGATGGAGGGGGCGAACATGAAGAGCCACAAGACGCCGGCCACGGCCGGGGCCACGGCATAGGGCCAGATGAGCAGGGTCTTGTAGGCCATGGCGCCCTTGATGACGCGGTCCGCCATCACCGCCAGGATCAAGGCCACCGACAGGCCGCACACCGCCACCAGGGCGGAGAACAGGGCCGTGATCTTGAAGGAGGCCAGGTAGCTCTCGTCATTGAAGAGGTTGCGGAAGTTCTCCAGCCCCACCCACTCGACGGAGGTGCCGAAGGCATCCTGCTGCTGCAGCGACTGCAGCAGGGCCTGGCCAGCGGGCCAGAAGAAGAAGATGGTGATCACGGCCACCTGCGGCGCCAGCAGCAGCCAGGGCAGCCAGCGCGATCGGAACAGGACTCTTTTTTCTACAGACATCACGGGTCCTTCAGAAAAGATCAAACCCGCCGCCCGGTGAACCGGGGGGGCGGGTCAAGGGACCGCGGCAGGCAGAGCTGCCACGGCCGACGACGGTTTCAGGATTTACTTATTGGCCTTCTGGAAGCGTTCCAGCTGCTCGTTGCCGCGCTTGACGGCAGCGTCCAGACCTTCCTTGGCGCTCTTCTTGCCGGCCCAGACCTGCTCCATCTCCTCATCGATGATGGTGCGGATCTGAACGAAGTTGCCCAGGCGGATGCCGCGCGACTTGTCGGTGGTCTTGCGGATCATCTGCTCGACCGAGACATCGGTGCCGGGGTTGGCCTTGTAGAAGCCGCTCTTCTCGGTCATCTCGTAAGAGGCAGTCGTCAGCGGCAGGTAGCCGGTGCGCTGGTGGCTCTTGGCCGCCTCTTCCGGGCGCGACAGGAAGGCGAAGAACTGGGCCACGCCCTTGTACTCCTCGGCCTTCTTGCCGGACATCACCCACAGGCTGGCGCCGCCGATCACGGTGTTCTGCGGTGCGCCGGCCACATCGTGGTAGTAGGGCAGGGTGGAGATGCCGAAGGCGAACTTGGCATTGCGCTTGGTGTTGCCATACAGCGCCGAAGAGCCGGTGGTCATAGCGCACTCACCCGACACATAGGTGGCGTCAGCCGAGTTGCCGCGGCCCTTGTAGACGAACAGGCCTTGCTTGGCCATGTTCGACAGGTTCTCGATGTGGCGCACATGCAGGGGCGAGTTGAAGGCCAGGCGCGTGTCGGTGCCGCCGAAGCCATTGCCCTTGGTGGCGAATTCCACGTTGTGCCAGGCGGAGAAGCTCTCCAGCTGGGTCCAGCTCTGCCAGCTGGTGGTGAAGGGGCACTTGTGGCCGCTGGCCTTGAGCTTGGCGGCCACCAGGGCCACCTCGGACCAGGTCTTGGGCGGCTGGTCAGGGTTGACGCCGGCGGCCTTCAGTGCGTCCTTGTTGTAGTGCAGGACGGTGGTCGAGCTGTTGAAGGGGAAGCTCAGCATCTGGCCGTTGGGGGCGGTGTAGTAACCGGCCACGGCGGGCACATAGGCCTTGGGATCAAAAGTCACGCCGGCCTTCTTCATCACCTCGCCCACGGGCACGATGGCGCCCTTGCTGGCCATCATGGTGGCGGTGCCCACCTCGAAGACCTGCAGCACATGCGGCGCATTGCCGGCACGGAAGGCGGCGATGGCGGCGGTCATGGACTCGTCGTAGCTGCCCTTGAAGGTCGGCACGATCTTGTAGTCCTTCTGGCTGGCATTGAAGTCCTTGGCGAGGTCATTGACCCATTCACCCAGGGCGCCGCCCATGGAGTGCCACCACTGGATTTCGGTCTGGGCCTGGACGTTGCTCGCGAGACCGGCGGCCAGCAAAGTGGCTGCCAGTTGCAGGGACTTGGTCTTGATCATTGTCGGGGGTGCTCCGTAATTCGAAGTAACTTGGTTGCCAGCAATCGGACTTTTGCGGCTGCGCGCAGCCTATTTGACAATTGTGACAGCCATGTTGTGACATGGACGCGACAGGGGGGCAATAGGGCCGGGCCCTGGCCTGGTGCTGCAATCGGATGTAATTCGTGCGCGAATGCGTCATCTTGGTGCAGTTTGGCGGCAGGAACAAAGGCCTATGCCGCGGCGGGCATGCTGCGCTGCGGTAGGATTTGCGGCCTGACGCCTGGGAGTGATGCGTGCTCCCCTGCCAGGGGCCACAAGCTCCGCGGCGTCGGCCCCACCCGCCTGCCAAATTCCAGCTCGCCGGAAGTCCCTGAGGGATTGCCAGCCAACCGAGGGTGCGCACAGCGCCCGGTCGCCATGAATGCACCGCATCAGCCGATGCCTGTTCCCGCCGCCCTTGCCAGCTCGCTGGCGCCAGAGCATGTCAGCGACGCGCCGCGTCTGCGCGAGATTCCCTACAACTACACCTCTTTCTCCGACCGGGAGATCGTGATCCGCCTGCTCGGGTCTCGTGCTTGGGAGCTGCTGAACCAGCTGCGCCAGGAGCGCCGCACCGGCCGCTCCGCCCGCATGCTCTACGAGGTGCTGGGCGATATCTGGGTGGTGCAGCGCAACCCGTATCTGCAGGACGATCTGCTGGACAACCCCAAGCGCCGCGCCCTGCTGGTGGAGGCCCTGGAGCACCGGCTGGGCGAGGTGCAAAAGCGCCGCGACCCGAGCACCGACGCCCAGCGCGATGCCCTGGTCGGCGAGCTGCTGAGCGCGGCGCGTAGCGCGGTGCAGGAATTCGCCAGCCTGTTCGAGCGCACCGCCGAGCTGCGCCGCCGCAGCGTCAAGCTGCTGGGGCGCCACACGGCCAAGGACAATATCAAGTTCGACGGCATGGCCCGCGTGGCCCATGTCACCGACGCCACCGACTGGCGCGTCGAGTACCCCTTTGTGGTGCTGACCCCCGACACCGAGGCCGAGATGGCCCAGCTGGTCAAGGGCTGTATCGAGCTGGGCCTGACCATCATCCCGCGCGGCGGCGGCACCGGCTACACCGGCGGCGCCGTGCCCCTGGTGTGGAACAGCGCCGTCATCAACACCGAGAAGCTCGAGGCCCTGCGCGGCGTGGAGATGCTGCAGCTGCCGGGCCTGGATCGCCCCGTGGCCACCATCTTCAGCGAGGCCGGCGTGGTCACGCAGCGCGTGGCCGATCTGGCCGAGCAGCACGGCTTTGTGTTCGCGGTGGACCCCACCTCGGCCGAGGCCAGCTGCATCGGCGGCAATATCGCCATGAATGCCGGCGGCAAGAAGGCCGTGCTCTGGGGCACGGCCCTGGACAACCTCGCCAGCTGGAAGATGGTCACGCCCGAGGCCAAGTGGCTGGAGGTGCATCGCCTGAACCACAACCTGGGCAAGATCCATGATGTGGAAGTGGCCAGCTTCGAGTTGCGCTACTTCGATGCCTCGGGCAAGAAGCTGGAGCGTACCGAGCGCCTGGACATCCCCGGCCGTGTCTTTCGCAAGGAAGGTTTGGGCAAGGACGTCACCGACAAGTTCCTGGCCGGCCTGCCCGGCATCCAGAAGGAAGGCTGCGACGGCCTGATCACCAGCGCGCGCTGGGTGGTGCACAAGATGCCCGCCCACACCCGCACGGTCTGCCTGGAGTTCTTTGGCAACCCCAAGGACTGCGTGCCCTCCATCGTGGACATCAAGGACTTCATGTTCGCGGAGGCCAAGAAGCCCGGCGGCGCCATCCTGGCCGGCCTGGAGCATCTAGACGATCGCTATCTGAAGGCCGTGGGCTACGCGACCAAGAGCAAGCGCGGTGGCCTGCCCAAGATGGTGCTGATCGGCGACATCGTGGGCGACGATGCCGACGCCGTGGCCCGTGCCACCTCCGAGGTGGTGCGCCTGGCCAATGGCCGCTCGGGCGAGGGCTTTGTGGCCATCAGCGCCGATGCGCGCAAGAAGTTCTGGCTGGACCGCAAGCGCACGGCCGCCATCTCCAAGCACACCAATGCCTTCAAGATCAATGAAGACGTGGTGATCCCGCTGGAGCGCATGGGCGAGTACACCCTGGGCATCGAGCGCATCAATGTGGAGCTGAGCCTGCGCAACAAGCTGGCCCTGGTGGATGCGCTGGCGGCCTGGTTCGAGCGCGGCAATCTGCCCCTGGGCAAGAGCGACGACGCCGGCGAGATCCCCAGCGCCGAGCTGCTGGAAGACCGCCTGCAGCAGGCCCTGGCCCTGCTGGCCGAGGTGCGCGCCCTGTGGCAGGGCTGGATGGATGGGCTGGACCTGCCCCGTGGCGAGGAGCGCTCCTTCTTCGACCAGCTGCAGGACCACAGCCTGCGCGCCTCGTGGAAAACGCAGATTCTCAAGCCCCTGCAAAGCATCTTTGCGGGCGGCGCTTTCGCGCCCATCGTGGACGAGGCCAAGCGCATCCACAAGGAGGTGCTGCGCGGCCGCGTCTGGGTGGCCCTGCACATGCACGCCGGCGACGGCAATGTGCACACCAATATCCCGGTCAACTCCGACAACTACGAGATGCTGCAGACGGCCCATGAGGCCGTGGCCCGCATCATGAAGCTGGCGCGCTCGCTCAATGGTGTGATCTCGGGCGAGCATGGCATCGGCATCACCAAGCTGGAGTTCCTCTCCGAGGCCGAGCTGGCGCCGTTCGCCGACTACAAGGCGCGCATCGACCCCGAGGGCCGCTTCAACAAGGGCAAGCTGCTGCGGCCCGAAGCCTCCACCCACGGCACCTTTGCCGATCTGACCAATGCCTACACCCCAAGCTTCGGGCTGATGGGGCATGAGTCTCTGATCATGCAGCAGAGCGATATCGGCGCCATTGCCGACAGCGTCAAGGACTGCCTGCGCTGCGGCAAGTGCAAGCCGGTCTGCGCGACGCATGTGCCGCGCGCCAATCTGCTCTACAGCCCGCGCAACAAGATCCTGGCCACCTCGCTGCTGGTGGAGGCCTTCCTCTACGAGGAGCAGACGCGCCGCGGCGTCTCCATCAAGCACTGGCAGGAGTTCGAGGACGTGGCCGACCACTGCACGGTCTGCCACAAATGCGCCAGCCCCTGCCCGGTCAAGATCGACTTCGGCGATGTGACCATGAATATGCGCAATCTCTTGCGCAAGATGGGCCAGAAGAGCTTCCGCCCCGGCAATGCCGCGGCCATGCTGATGCTCAACGCCACCAACCCCGAGACCATCAAGCTGGCGCGCAGCGCCATGGTGGGCGTGGGCTTCAAGGCGCAGCGCTTGGCGCACGACCTGCTCAAGGGCCTGGCCAAGAAGCAGACGGCGGCACCGCGCGCCACGGTGGGCACCGCGCCCATCAAGGAGCAGGTGATCCACTTCATCAACAAGAAGCTCCCGGGCGGCCTGCCCAAGAAGACCGCCCGCGCCCTGCTGGACATCGAGGACAAGGACTACGTCCCCATCATCCGCAACCCGCAGGCCACCACGGCCGAGACCGAGGCGGTGTTCTACTTCCCCGGCTGCGGCTCCGAGCGCCTGTTCAGCCAGGTGGGCCTGGCCACCCAGGCCATGCTCTGGCATGCCGGCGTGCAGACCGTGCTGCCCCCGGGCTATCTGTGCTGCGGCTACCCGCAGCGCGGCTCCGGCCAGTTCGACAAGGCCGAGAAGATCATCACCGACAACCGGGTGCTCTTCCACCGCGTGGCCAACACCCTGAACTACCTGGACATCAAGACCGTGGTCGTGTCCTGCGGCACCTGCTACGACCAGCTGCAGGGCTATGAGTTCGAGAAGATCTTCCCCGGCTGCCGCATCGTGGACATCCACGAATACCTGCTGGAAAAGGGCATCACCCTCGAATCCAAGCAGGCCTACCTTTATCACGACCCCTGCCACAGCCCCATGAAGCAGCAGGAGCCGATGAAGACGGTCAAGGCCCTGGTCGGCCCCGAGGTGGTGAAGAGCGAGCGCTGCTGCGGCGAGAGCGGCACGCTGGGCGTGACCCGGCCCGACATCTCCACCCAGATCCGCTTCCGCAAGGAAGAGGAGCTGCGCAAGACCGAGACCCAGCTGCGCGAGAGCGGCAAGGTCGGCGCCCAGGACAACCTCAAGATCCTGACCAGCTGCCCCAGCTGCCTGCAGGGCCTGAACCGCTACGGCAACGATCTGCAGAACGGCCTGCTGGAGGCCGACTACATCGTGGTCGAGATGGCGCGCCAGATCCTGGGCGAAAACTGGATGCCCGAGTACGTGGCCCGCGCCAACCAGGGCGGCATCGAGCGCGTGCTGGTCTGAGCCTCGCCCGTTGCGGCGAGGCTCTCGCCCACCTTTTGGTGGGCGTGAAGCTGGCGAAGCCATCGGCCGGCGAGCGCCGGCCTGTTCTCAATGCCGCGGTAGCAGCACGGCCACGCGCGGACCGTCTTGCTCCGCCGCATCTTCCTGTGTGAAGGCGATCTGGAAGCGGTATGAGGCCGTGGCCTGAGTGCTGCCCTGGCAGTCCAGGCTTCGCACGGCCCGTCGGATGGCGGCATGGTATTCAAACGGCCCGCCCTGTGAGCTCACCTGCGTCACGGCTTGCTCACGCAGACTGAAGTCCACGTTCACAGTGCCGGTGCGCCGCTCCAGATGCACCACGCGGGCGAGCGAACGCTGCAGCGTCTCGCCGATGTCGGGGCAAGCCTTCGCGACATCGGTGCGGGGTGTGGGCTGGCCACTCACCTCAACACGCTGCAGATCCGTGCTGCGCTGTGCCTGCGCGGGCGCGGTCAGAAGGGCGCTCAGGCACAGGGCGAGCAGGGCGGCCGCAGTGGCGGGTTTCTTCGTGAACATCGTTGACTCCTTGAACTGAAGGGCCAGCGGCAGATTCGGTAAGAGCCTGCTGGCTGGCGCTCAGCCTAAGAGTCGAGCCGTGTCACGGCCTAGTTGCTTGCGATGAAACGTGCCTTGTGTGCGATGAGCTGGTTCTTTGCGTGATGAAGCGAATTCGTCGCACGCGTGTTGTCCGCGGCCTGGCCGGCCTCTCCATCGCGTTCTTCTGTGACGGATGCCGCAGCGACTGTCAGAGGGCGCTGGTAATCTGCGGGGGTCGCAGTACAGAACAAGCAGGTTCAGCATGACAGCCCATTCCGCCAAGGTCGGTCTCGACCCGCGCCGCGGTTTGCTGCTCGCCGCCCTCGGGGCCCTTGCCGCTCCGCATCTTGCCCTGGCGAGTTCGGAGCGCTTCAAGGTGGCCCTGATCCTCAAGGCCACGCGCAATGAGTTCTTTGTGCTCATGGGCGAGGGGGCCCGGGCCCATCAGGCCAAGCGTCAGGCCGACTACGAGCTCACGGTCGAAGGCATTGAAGGCGAGACCGATGTGGCAACCCAGGAGCGCCTGGTGCTCAAGGCCATTGAGCGGCGTGCGCAGGCGCTGGTCATCGTGCCGGCGGATTCCAATGCCCTGCTGCCCGTTCTGCTCAAGGCGCTCAAGGCCGGCCTGCTGGTGCTCAATCTGGACAACAAGCTGGATGATCGTGCCCTGGCCACGGCCGGTGTCAGCATTCCCTTCGTCGGCCCCAGCAACTTTCTGGGCAGCCGGACCGTGGGCGAGCATGTGGCCAAGCAACTGCCACGCGGCAGTCAGGTGGGCATCATCGAGGGCCCGCCGGGCTCCATCAACGCCAAGTCCCGCAGCGACGGTTTCCGTGCCGCCATTTCCGCGGCGGGGCTGCAACTGGCGGCCGTCCGGTCCGGCTTCTGGACCCGAGAACTGGGCCACACGGCCGCGCTGGACCTGATGCGGCTTGCCCCCGATATCAAGGCCCTGATGTGCGGCAATGACAATATGGCCCTGGGCGCGGTGCAGGCCCTGAAGGAACTCAAGCGCAGTGCCGACGTGCTGGTTTCGGGCTACGACAACATTCCCTCCATCAGGCCGCTGATCGCGCAAGGTGCTGTCCTCGCCACCGTGGATCAGTTTCCAGCCAAGCAGGCCGAATACGCGCTGGACGTCGTGCTCAAGGCCTTGCAGATGCGGACCCGTCAGTCCGAGCTGCCAAATATCATCCAGTCGCCGGTGAAGCTGGTCACCCGCGCATGAAACTGAGGTGCAGCCTGATCGGCGCGGTCGTGCTCCTTGGCGGACTGCTGTCGCCCGCCGCGGCCAGGCAGACGCTGCAGGTGTTCGCGGAACCCGACCCCCCCTTTATCGAGTTGCGCGATGGCCGGCCGGGCGGCCCTTACATCGAGGCATTGCAGGCGCTGCTGGCGCCCCATCGCGTGAGCCTCACCGTGACCCTGATGCCCAGGCGCCGCATCTCGGCCACCCTGCCCAACAGCCCGGGCAGCTGTGGTCTGGCCCTCAACTTCTCGCCCGGCGAGGCCGAGACCATCAGCTATGTGGCGCGTGTGGCGCCCTTGAAGCTGGCGGTCTATGCCCTCAAGGGCGCCCCGGCGGTGTCCAATATCGAGGACCTGCGCCCCTATCGTGTGGGCGCGGTGGACATCGCGGATCTGGCTGATCTGCTGGGCTCGGCCGACATCCGCTACGAGCCGGTCTCCCCGGTGGCCCAGCGTGCGGGCATGTTGCAGCGCAAGCGCTTTGACTATCTGCTCAGCGATGAGCGGCCGGGCATTCTGGAGAGTCCCGGCGAGCCCCGGGTCGAGCGGGTCTTCGTCCTGGCTCAGGTCGACCGTTGGCTGGCCTGCCATCCAGGCCTCTCGCCCGCGCTGCTGGGCCCCTTGCGTCAGGCCCTGCATGAAGGGCTGTTCGCCGAATCCGTCAGGCCGATCTGGGTGCGTGCCGGCCTGGGACCCTTCTACGAGCGGGTGCGCCGGGAATGGGAGCTGATTCCCAAAGCGCCCGGCGTCGTTCCCCGCAGACCGCGTTGACCAGGGCCTGCGCGGCCCGACCTCGCTCAGTCCGCCGACAGCTTGCGCTCCCGGATCAGGGCATGCCAGCTGCGCTGCTCCTGCTCGATGAAGCGCGCCAGGCTGGCGGCATCGCCGGGTGCCACCTCCAGCCCGAAGTCCTCCAGCTTGGCCCGGACCTCGGGCGTGTTGATGGCCTTGTGCATCTCGGCCGTCAGGCGCTGGACGATGGGCTCGGGCGTGCCTCTCGGCACGAACAAGCCCTGCCAGGCCGCCACATCCACGCCCTGTAGCCCCAGCTCCTGCATGGTGGGCACCTCGGGCAGAGTGGCAATGCGGCGCGGGCTCAGCACCGCCAGGGCCTTGAGCTTGCCCGAGCGGATATGCGGCAGACCGGCGGCCGTATCCAGAATGCCCATGGGCACCACGCCCGCAATCAGATCCTGGGTGGAAAAGGCCGTGCCGCGGTAGGGCACATGCACGATGAAGCTGCGGCTGCGCTCCTTCACCAGCTCCATGGCCAGATGGTGCGGGCTGCCCACGCCGGGCGAGGCATAGCTGTACTTGCCCGGGTTCTTCCTGACCTCGGCCAGCCACTGCGCGCCCGAGCTGAAGCCGGCCGCCGGATTGACCACCAGGATCAGTGGGAATCGCGCCATAAAGCCTACCGGCGCCAGATCGCTGGGCGCATAGGGCAGCTTCTTGTACATGGCGCTGTTGAAGACCATGGCCCCGTTGTCGCCGGTGGCGATGGTGTAGCCGTCCGCGGCGGACTTGGCGGCCGCATCGGTGCCGATGATGCCGGCCGCGCCGGGGCGGTTCTCGATCACCAGGGTCTGGCCCAGCTGCCGGCCCAGCTGCGGTGCGAGCTGGCGGGCCAGGAAGTCCGAGCCGCCGCCCGCCGGGTAGGCCACGATCCAGCGTATGGGCTTGTTGGGCCAGGCGGTCTGGGCCTGGCTGGCCGCGGGTAGCAGGCCGCTTAGCAGGGCGGCGCCCAGGGCCAGCAAGCTGCCGCGACGGGCCGCGGACGGGGAGGGGGCGATGCGTTTTGCGGCACTCATGCGGTTCCAGTCCTCATGCAGTCATCATGCGAATAGCGAATACAGTGAGTCCATCTTAGATCTGCATCCCAGCCCCATGACATCCGTACCGACCCCTTGCCCCCTGTGCCAGGACAGCGGCGGCCTGCTCATCGCACAGACCCCGTCCTGGCGTGTGGTGCGGGTCACCGACACCCCCGCCTTCCCCGCCTTCTACCGCCTGATCTGGAACCGCCATGTGGCCGAATTCAGCGATCTCGGCCCCGCCGAGCGCCAGGACTGCATGGAGGCCGTCGCCCGCATCGAGCAGCTGCTGCGCCAGCGGCTCCAGCCCAGCAAGATCAATCTGGCCAGCCTGGGCAATGTGGTGCCGCATCTGCACTGGCATGTGATCGCCCGCTTCGAGGACGACAGCCACTTCCCCAACCCCATCTGGGGCCAGGCCTTGCGTGCGCCGCGCGTGGCCCCTGCGCTGGACCTGGACGCGCTGGATCGGGCTCTGCGTGAGGCCCTGGGGTAAGTCCCCCTGTCAGGTCTTGCAGGGTGGGCGATTGGCGCACGAACAGCCTTCCTACACTGCGCCGACATCGCGACGACCCCATCCGGTCGGGGCGATGCCGGCCCCTTGAGCACCCTGCCGGGGGCTGGACGGCCGGCGGTCCACGCGACCGCCGTTTTCATCCCGGTGGGCACGGAATCCTGCCGGGCGCTCATCTGGAGACCTCAGCATGTTGCGTTTGAAATCCACCAGCGCCCTCCTGGCGCTGGGCATGGCTGCCCTCAGCCCCGCCCTGGCCGGCATCTCGGCCCAGGACATCGACAAAGCCGCCGAGCCCGCGCACACCGAGCGCAGCGACCGCCTCATCATCAAGTACCGCGACGGCAGCACCCTGGTGCAGCAGTCCGGCGGCGGCATGGCCCTGCAGGCCCGCAGCGTGGCCGCCGATCGCCTTGAAAGCCGTGCCGCCCGCGCCCAGAGCCTGGCCGCGCCCCTGGGGGCCCAGCTCCGCGTGCTGCGGCAGATGGGCACCGGCGCCCATGTCTTCAAGCTCGACCGCGCCCTCAGCCTGGAGCAGCTGCGCCAGCTCTCGGCCCAGCTCAAGGCGGCCGATGCCGACATCGAGTACGCCGAGCCCGACCGCATGATGTATCCGCTGCTCACCCCCAATGACAGCAGCTATGCCTCGCAGTGGGATCTGTTCGAGGCCACCGGCGGCATCCGCGCTCCCGCCGCCTGGGACCGTGCCACCGGCACGGGCGTGGTGGTGGCCGTCATCGACACCGGCATCCGGCCCCATGCCGACCTGGCCGGCCAGACCGTGGCCGGCTACGACATGATCACCCAGACCTCCATCGCCAACGATGGCAACGGCCGCGATGCCGATGCCAGCGACCCCGGCGACTGGACCGCCGCGGGCGAATGCGGCGTGGGCCGCCCGGCCACCAACTCCAGCTGGCACGGCACCCATGTGGCCGGCACCATCGCCGCCAAGACCAATAACGCCCTGGGCATCGCCGGCATTGCCTTCAATGCCAAGGTGCAGCCCATCCGCGTGCTGGGCAAGTGCGGCGGCTACACCTCGGACATTGCCGACGGCATCACCTGGGCCTCGGGCGGCAGCGTGGCCGGCGTCCCGGCCAACGCCACGCCCTCCAAGGTGCTCAATCTCTCCCTGGGCGGCGGCGGTGCCTGCGACACCACCACCCAGAACGCCGTCAATGGCGCCCGCGCCCGCGGTGCCAGCGTCATCGTGGCGGCCGGCAACTCCAATGCCAACGCCGCCAACTTCAGCCCCGCCAGCTGCGCCGGCGTGGTGACCGTGGCCGCCACCGACCGCTATGGCGCGCGTGCCTACTACTCCAACTTCGGCAGTGTGGTCACCCTGGCGGCGCCGGGCGGCGATGTGCGCTCCAGCGCCAGCAACGGCATCCTCTCCACCCTGAACGCTGGCACCAGCACCCCCGGCGCCGACAACTACGCCTTCTACCAAGGCACCTCCATGGCCGCACCCCATGTGGCCGGCGTGGCCGCGCTGCTCTACAGCGTCAGGCCCGGCGCCACGCCCGACCAGATCACCGCTGCCCTGCGCAGCAGCGCCCGGCCCTTCCCGGGCAGCTGCAGCCAGTGCGGCGTGGGTCTGCTGGATGCCAATGCGGCCATCACCGCCGTTCTTGGCGGCGGCGGAGGCGGGAGCACGGTCAATGAAGCCGAGCCCAACAACGGCCTCAGCGCCGCCCAGCGCATCAGCGCCCCGGCCACCGTGAGCGGTGGCATCTCGGCCAGCACCGATACCGACTACTACCGCATCGACCTGCCCGCCGGCCGCACCCTGAGGGCTACCCTCAGCCAGGGCGCCACGCTGGACTACGATCTCTTCCTCTACAACGCCAGCGGCAGCCAGCTGCGCGCCAGCGAGAACCCGGCCGGCCAGAGCGACAGCCTGAGCTTCGCCAACGGCGGCAGCGCCACCGTCACCCTGTATGTGCGCGTGCTGCACTACAGCGGCGGCGCCGGCAGCTACAGCCTGAGCCTGGGCTGGTAAGCCACAACCCGGTCCGGCCCTCCCGGGCCGGGTTTTCAGGGCCTTGCGGGTTTCTCCCGGGGTAGGGCGGCTACACTGCCGACCCTGCAGCCCCGCAAAGCAACCGCAACGCCCGCTTCATGGCCGGACTCACGCCCAGCACCCCCACGCCCACCGAGATCACCGTGCACCAGCAGTCGCGGGTGCTGGAGATCGCCTTCAATGACGGTGCGCGCTTTCGCATTCCCTTCGAGCTGATGCGCGTGTTCTCGCCCTCGGCCGAGGTCATGGGCCACGGCCCCGGCCAGGAAACTCTGCAGACCGGCAAGCGCGAGGTGGGCATCAGCGAGCTGGAGCCCGTGGGCCATTACGGCATCCGCCCCAGCTTCAGCGACGGCCATGCCAGCGGCATCTTCAGTTGGGACTACCTCTACCAGCTGGGCAGCCGCGAGGCCGAGTTCTGGGCCGACTACCAGGCCAAGCTCGCCGCGGCCGGCCTGGACCGCGACGCCCCCATGGCCCCCAAGGCCTCGGGCGGCAGCTGCGGCAGCCACACCCACCACTGATTCCCCACGGAGCTGAAAACCATGAGCAGCACCCACTTCGGCTTCCAGACCGTTGACGAGCGCGAAAAGGCCAGCCGCGTGCGCGGCGTCTTCGATTCCGTGGCTTCCAAGTACGACATCATGAACGACATGATGTCCATGGGCCTGCACCGGGCCTGGAAGGCCTACACCGTGGCCGTGGCCAATCTCAAGCCCGGCGAGCGCGTGCTGGACATTGCCGGCGGCACCGGCGACCTCTCCCGCGCCTTTGCCCGCAAGGTGGGCGAGAGCGGCATGGTGGTGCACACCGACATCAACGAGGCCATGCTGCGCCAGGGCCGTGAGCGCCTGCTCAACGAGGGGCTGGTGCTGCCCACCAACCTGTGCGACGCCGAGAAGCTGCCCTACAAGAACGAAAGCTTCGACCTGGTCAGCGTGGCCTTCGGCCTGCGCAATATGACCCACAAGGACGTGGCCCTGGCCGAGATGTGCCGCGTGCTTAAGCCCGGCGGCCGTCTGCTGGTGCTGGAGTTCTCCCAGGTGGCCGCACCCCTGCGCAAGCCCTACGACTGGTACAGCTTCAAGATCCTGCCCAAGCTGGGCCAGATGATCGCGGGCGACGCCGAGAGCTACCGCTACCTGGCCGAGTCCATCCGCATGCACCCGCCCCAGGCCGAGCTCAAGGCCATGATGAAGACGGCCGGCTTCGGCCATGTGGATGTGCACAACCTCAGCGCCGGCATCGTGGCCCTGCACGCCGGCATCAAATGCTGAGCGCCCCGCCAGCTCACTGAAACCCGGCAGAAACTCCAGGCGCCCGATCCACCTCACCCCTTGTTTGCGGGGGTGGGTGCCGCGGTGCAGACATATTTCCGCAAATGAATGGCCGCCACGCCCGCGCGTGAGCGGCCTTTTTCATGGGGGTTTTCCCCTTGAGCTGCCCGCAGCCCCGACCCGGTTTGCAGCGGCCAGCGCCCATATTGGGGAGAGTCAATTGTCATTTTGCAAAGCTACACTCGGCCACCGTGTCTGGCGTGCCTTGTGCGCTGCAGCATGGATGGCGTATCGATGGCCCGGGCGCAGCCCAGACGACAAGCGAAGGATGACAAGAACACCATGAAGCTGATGACGATGATGACAACGCGCATTCACAAGTCCGGCCGTGTGCAGGCCCCTCGTTGCGCCGGCCTGGTCCTGGCTGCCGCCGCCGTGCTGGCCCTGAGCGCCTGTGGCGGTGGCGACAAGGGCGAGAAAGCCTCGCAGACCGCCGCCAAGGTCAACAAGGAAGAGATCACCGTCCATCAGATCAACTTCGTGCTGCAGCGCCAGCCCGGCCTCAGGCCCGAGCAGGCCGAGGCCGCCGGCAAGCAGGTGCTGGAGCGCCTGATCGAGCAAGAGCTGGCCTTGCAGAAGGCCCAGGACCTCAAGCTCGATCGCGATCCCCGCGTGGTGCAGCAGATCGAGGCCGCCAAGCGCGAGATCGTGGCGCGTGCCTACTTCGATCGCGTGGGCGAAAGCGTGGCCAAGCCCACCAACGAAGAAATTGCCAAGTACTACAACGACAAACCCGCTCTGTTCAAGGAACGGCGTATTTACAGCCTGCAGGAAGTGGCCATCGAAGCCAAGCCCGAACAGTTTGACGAGATTCGCGCCAAACTCGAGGGCGCCAAGAATATGGGCGAGTTTGTCGAATATCTGAAATCTCGCGATATCCGCTTTGCCGCCAACCAGGCCGTGCGCGCCGCCGAGCAGCTGCCCCTGGCCAGCGTGGACGCCATCGCCCGCCTCAAGGACGGCGACTCCGCGCTCACTCAGACCCCCAACGGCCTCACCGTGCTCTTCCTGGCCGGCTCGCGCAGCCAGCCCGTGGACGAGGCCCGCGCCCGCCCCGCCATCGAGCAGTTCCTGCTCAACCAGCGCAAGGCCGAGCAGCTGCAAAAGGACGTCAAGGCCCTGCGCGAGGCCGCCAAGATCGAGTACGTGGGCAAGTTTGCCGAAGGCGCGCCCGGCAGTGCTGCTGCTGGCGCCAGCGCCCCGGCTGCAGCCACCACCCCGGCCGCCCCTGCTGCCCCTGCCGCCAGCGGCCTGGACGCCAACACCATCTCCAAGGGCATGGGCCTGAAGTAAAGATGATGATGACGAAGACGCTGACGACCCTGGAGCGCACGATGAGCACCTCCCTTCGCCGCCTTCCGCATATCGCGGCCCGTGCGCTGCAGCAGGCCTCGGCCGGTGTGCTTCTGGGCCTGGCCCTGTTGGCCACCGGCACGGCCGCCCAGGCCCAGGCGCCCCAGGCCGGCCAGCCTGCCGCCGTGGGCAGTGTCAGCGGCGCCGCCGCCGAGTACCGCCTGGGTGCCGGCGACGTGATCCGCATCAGCGTCTATCAGAACCCCGATCTCAGCCTGGAAACCCGGGTGGGCGAGAACGGCTTCATCTCCTTCCCCCTGCTGGGCACGGTGCGCGTGGGCGGGGCCAGCATCAGCCAGGCCGAGCGCATGATTGCCGAGGGCCTGCGCAGCGGCAACTTCGTCAAGCAGCCCCAGGTCACCCTGGTGGTCATGCAGGTCAAGGGCAACCAGGCCAGCGTGCTGGGCTATGTCAACCGCCCCGGCCGCTACCCGCTTGAAGTGGCCGACACCCGCCTGACCGATCTGCTGGCCAATGCCGGCGGCGTGGCCGCCAACGGCGCCGAGATCTTGGTGCTCAGCGGCATCCGGGGCGGCCAGCCCTACCGGGTGGAGATCGACCTGCCCGGCGTCTTCGCTCCCGGCGGACGCGGCCAGGACATCGTGGTGCTCAACGGCGATGTGCTCTGGGTGGACCGCGCGCCCACCGTCTACATCTACGGCGAGGTGCAGCGCCCCGGCGCCATGCGCCTGGAGCGCGGCATGACCCTGATGCAAAGCCTGGCCAGCGGCGGCGGCCTGACCCAGCGCGGCACCGAGAAGGGCATACGCGTGCACCGCAAGGACGCCAGCGGCAAGGTGCAGATCCTGCAGCCCGCCATGGACGAGGCGCTCAAGGACGGCGACGTGGTCTATGTGCGCGAGAGCCTGTTCTAACCAGGCAAAGGTGAGTCAATGACCTTCACACAGTTTCTCTCCATCCTGCGCGCTCGCTGGCGCCTGATCGCCTATGTGTTCGGCGGCGTGCTGGCCCTGGCCATTGTGCTGAGTCTGGTGCTGCCCAAGCAGTACACCGCCGTGGCCAGCGTCGTGGTGGACAGCAAGCCCGATCCTTTCACGGCCATGGGCTACCCTTCCCTGGTGACGCCAGCCTTTATGGCCACCCAGGTGGACATCATCCAGAGCGAGCGCGTGGCCCAGAAGGTGGTGCGCATGCTCAGGCTCACCGAGCTGCCCGCGATCCGCGAGCAGTGGCAGGAAGCCACCAAGGGGCAGGGCAATATCGAGGCTTGGCTGGCCGGAAACATCCAGAAGAACATGGATGTCAAGCCGTCCAAGGAATCGAACGTGATCTCGGTGGCCTACAAGGCCCAGGATCCACAGTTCGCGGCCGCCATGGCCAATGCCTTCGTCAAAGCCTATCTGGCCACATCGGTCGAGCTCAAGGTCGACCCCGCGCGCCAGTACAGCAGCTTCTTCGACACCCGCGCCAAGGAAGCCCGCGAAGCGCTTGAAGCCGCCCAGGCCAAACTCAGTGCTTTCCAGAACGAGAAGGGCATCGTCAATTCCGATGAGCGCCTGGACGTCGAGACGGCTCGCCTGAATGAGCTGTCCTCGCAGCTGGTGGCCATGCAGGCCCTGTCGGCCGAGTCCAACAGCCGCAACGCCCAAGCCACCGGCACCGCCGGTGATCGCCTGCCCGAGGTCCTGAACAGCCCCATCGTGGGCGGCCTGCGCTCCGACCTGTCGCGCCAGGAGGCCCGCCTGCAGGAGCTCAATGCCCGCTTGGGCGATCGCCACCCCCAGGTCATCGAGTTGCGCGCCAATATCGAGGAGCTGCGCACCAAGATCGCCGAGGAAAGTCGCCGCGTGGCCGGCGGCGTGGGCGTGACCAGCACCATCAACACGCAGCGCGAGGCCAAGCTGCGTGCCGAGCTCGATGCCCAGCGCCAGAAGGTGCTGCACCTGAAGCAGGTTCGCGACGATGTGGCCGTGCTCCAGCGCGATGTGGAGCACAACCAGCGCGCCTACGACCTGATCCTGCAGCGCCTGAACCAGAGCAGCCTGGAGAGCCAGGCCACCCAGAGCAATGTCAACGAGCTCAGCACGGCCGTGCCCCCGCTCACACCCTCATCCCCCATCCTGCTGCTCAACCTGGTGCTGGGCGTGGTGGGTGGCTTGCTGCTGGGCGTGCTGCTCGCCTTTGCCCGCGAGCTGGCCGACCGTCGCGCCCGCTGCGTGGATGATCTGCAGGAAGGCCTCGGCATTCCAGTGCTCGGCGTGCTGCCGGGCCACGCCAGCGGCAAGTCCGGTCGCTTGGCCGTGGCAGCTGCCCAGAAGCGCTTGCTGGGCGGCGGTGCGGCCCAGCAGCCCGCCAAGTGAGCATTGCGATAGTGCTGAGACTGGAGAACAAGAATGTCTGACGCGACCCCTGCAGCCGCCGCTGTCGAGCAGCCGGCTGTCCACGATCGCTCCATCGGGGCCATCATTGCCGAGACCCGCAATCTCTCCGCGGACCAGGTGGCCCGCGTGCTGGCCTACCAGCAGGAGAAGAATGTCCGCTTCGGCGAGGCCGCCATCGCCCTGGGCTTTGCCAGTGCCGACGATGTGATGTTTGCCCTGGCCCAGCAGTTCCACTATCCGGCCGCTCTTGGCAAGGAGTCTGCGCACGCCGACCTCGTCACCCTGAACCAGCCCTATGGCCCGCAGGCCGAGTTTTTCCGTGCGCTGCGCAGCCAAGTCATCATGCGCGTCTTCCCCGAGGGGCAGTCGACTCGACAGGCCCTCGCGGTGGTCAGTGCCAACCGTGGCGACGGCAAAAGCTTTGTGGCGGCCAATCTGGCTGTTTGCTTGGCACAGCTGGGCGGACGCACCCTGCTGGTGGATGCCGATATGCGCAGCCCGCGCCTGCATGAGCTCTTCACGGTGAGCAACGATGTCGGCCTGTCCGGCATCCTGGCGGGACGCGCTACGGGCCGCCTGGTTCAGACCGTTACCGCCGTGCCCGGTCTCTTCGTGCTGCCGGTGGGCGCCGTGCCGCCCAACCCGCTGGAGCTGATTGAGCGCCCGGCCTTCGGCCTGCTCATGCGAGAGCTCATCGGCAAGTTCGATTACGTCATCGTGGACACCCCCGCCGCCGACCAAGGGGCCGATGCCCTGGTCGTCGCCAACCGCTGCGGTGCCGCGCTGCCCCTGGCCCGGCGTGATGCCTCCACCCTCGATGGCGTGCGCCACCTGGTGCGGTCCATGCAGGATGCCGGTGTCAACGTCACCGGCGCCGTCTTCAACGACCACAGCTGAACGAATGTAGACCATGATGGCAGCCCAGCCTGATCGTGTGGACGCCACGGCGCCGCCGCAAGCCTTCGCGCCCAGCCGTGCCGACATCGGCTGCCTGCTCGTGCTGGCCCTGGCCTACTTGGCCGTGTTCTTGCCCAGCTACCTCGACCTCTCGCGCACCGTCTGGGTGTCGGACGAGCAGGGCCACGGCCCCATCATCCTGGCGGTGAGCTGCTGGCTGCTGTATCAGCAGCGCGGCGCCCTGTGGAGCGCGCCGGTGCGCCCCAGCTACGGTCTGGGCCTTCCCCTGCTGCTGCTGGGCTGCGCCAGTTTCGCCTTCGGGCGCTCCCAGGGCATTCTGATGCTGGAGATCCTGGCCCAGATTTTTCTGCTGGCCGCCATGGTGCTCCTGCTGCTGGGCACGCGTGCCCTGAAGGCAGTGTGGTTCCCGCTCTTCTTCATGCTCTTCATGGTGCCGCTGCCCGAGGTGCTGGTGACGGCCCTGACCACGCCGCTCAAGTCCGCCGTGTCCGCCGTGGCCTCCAACATCCTCTATGTGACCGGCTATCCCGTGGGCCGGGCCGGTGTCATCCTCACTGTAGGCCCCTACCAGCTGCTGGTGGCCGACGCCTGTGCCGGCCTCAACTCCATGTTCACGCTCGAAGCCCTGGGCATGTTGTACATGAAGCTCATGAACTACACCTCGGTGGGGCGCAACATCACGCTGGCCGTGCTGCTCATTCCCATCTCCTTTGTCGCCAATGTGGTGCGGGTCATGATCCTGGTGCTGGTGACCTACCACTTCGGTGACGAGGCCGGTCAGGGCTTCATCCACGGCTTCGCCGGCATGGTGCTCTTCATCGTGGCCCTGCTGCTCATGTTTGTGGTGGACAAGCTGCTCAATCTCATCTGGCCCCGGGAGCGCGTGGCGAAATGACAGCGCAGGCAAGCAAGACAACCGTGGCAAGCAGCAGCGCAGCCGCGCCCAGCCGGCTCAAGCCGGCGGTCGTGGCCCTCATCGCCGCCTGCATGCTGGTCGGCGCTGCGGGTGCCGTGTGGATGAAGCCCACCGTGCATGTGGCCGACCGGGTGGGCAAGCCCGATCTGGAGCAGCTCTTCCCCAAGCAGTTCGGCAAATGGGAGATCGACCCCCATATGCCCGTGGTGCTGCCGGCGCCCGATGTTCAGGCACGCCTGGACAAAATCTACAACCAGGTCCTCAGCCGCACCTATGTTGACCGCAGCACGGGCCAGCGCATCATGCTCTCCGTGGCCTATGGCGGTGACCAGTCCGACGGCACCCGCCTGCACCGCCCCGAAGTCTGCTACCCCGCGCAGGGTTTCCAGATTCGCAGCAACCGTCCCACCCAGCTCCCGCTGGGCGCCGGGGCCGAGCTGCCCGTGCGTCAGCTGGAGTCGGCCCTGGGTGATCGCCATGAGCCCATCACCTACTGGGTGGTGGTGGGCGACCAGATCGTCACCTCCGCCAGCCAGCAGAAGCTGGCCCAGCTGCGCTATGGCGTGCGCGGCCTGATCCCCGACGGCATGCTCATCCGCGTCTCCTCCATCGACCGTGACACCGGCAGGGCCCTGCAGCTGCAGCAGCGCTATGTCCAGGAGCTGGCCCAGGCCCTGGCCCCCGACGCTGCCGCGCGCGTGTTCGGCCGCTTGGCACCGCGGAGCTGAAGCCCATGAGACCCT
Source organism: Roseateles asaccharophilus (assembly GCF_004362405.1). Taxonomy (GTDB): domain Bacteria; phylum Pseudomonadota; class Gammaproteobacteria; order Burkholderiales; family Burkholderiaceae_C; genus Kinneretia; species Kinneretia asaccharophila. The sequence goes on along the minus strand of NZ_SNXE01000007.1, from coordinate 21,507 downwards.
GCCCGCGGCGAGCGGCGGCCCCGGCGCGCGCATGAGCGAGCTGGCGCGCCAGAGTGTCTCGGCCGCCAAGTGGGGGCTGATCAGCAGCGTGGGCAAGTTTGCGCTGCAGCTGCTGGTCAACATCGCCATCGCCCGCCTGCTCGGCCCCGAGGCCTACGGCCTGTTTGCCCTGGCCACCATCGGCCTGCTGGTCGCCACCTTCATGTCCGAGGTGGGCCTGGGCTGGAGCCTGATGCAAAAGCCCCAGATCGACGAGCGCGTCATCCGCTTCGTCTTCACCTGGCAATGCCTCAGCGGCCTGGCGGGCCTGCTGCTCATGATCCTGGGCGCCGGCCTCATGGGCGAATGGCTGCGCGACCCCCGTGTGGCCGAGGTCATGCGCTGGCTGGGCCTGTGCTGCCTGCTCAACGGCATGGCGGCTACCGCCACCAATCTGCTGCGGCGTGAACTCCGGTTCAAGGCCCTGGCCAAGATCCAGCTGCTCAGCTACGCCCTGGCCTATGGCCTGGTGGGCCTGCCTCTGGCCGCCTGGGGGCAGGGCGTCTGGGCCCTGGTGGCCGCCTGGGTGCTGCAGGCCGCCCTGGGTCTGCTGCTGTCCTACCGCGCCCGGCCCCATGCCCTGCGGCCCCTGCTGCGCATCGAACGCCCGCGCGAGTACCTCGACGTGGGCGCCACCGTGCTGCTCACCAATCTGTGCAACTGGGCTCTTACCAACCTCGACCGCCTGCTGCTGGGCCGCCTGGCCGGCGCCCAGAGCACCGGGCTATACGCCGTGGGCTACAACCTGGCCACCGTGCCCAACGGCCTGCTGATCTCCGCCCTGCAGCCCGCCTTTCTGGCCACCGGCGCCCGGCTGCAGGACGACCGGCCGCGCATGGCCCGCGGCTACCTGGAAGTGCAGAGCTTCATCTGGATCGTGCTGGCCCCCCTCTTTGCCCTGCTGGCCCTGAGCGGCCCGCAGATCATTGCCGTGCTCTACGGCCAGCGCTGGGCCGAAAGCGGCCCCGTCTTCAGCGCCCTGGCCCTGGGCATGCCGGCCTACCTGGCCTGGGCCCTGAGCACGCCCGTGCTCTGGAACACCGGGCGCAAATGGCTGGAAGTGGGCCTGCAGCTGCCCCTGCTGGCCCTGGCCGTGCCCGCCCTTCTATGGGCTTGCGGGCGCGGTGTGGCCTGGGTGGCCCTGGTGGCCGCGGCGGTGTTCTGGCTGCGCTATGCGCTCATGCTGCTGCCCGCGGCGCACGCACTGGGCCTGGGGGCTGCTGCCTTGGGCCAGCTGGCCTGGCGCACCCTGGCCATGCTGCTGGCCGTGCTGCTGCCGGCCGTGGCTGTGCAACAGGCCCTGGCGCCCTGGCTGCAGACCTGGCCCTGGCTGTGGGGCGGTGCCCAGGTGGCCACCGGCCTGCTGGCCTGGGCCCTGCTCCTGCTGGTGTGGCCGCGCCTGCTGGGTGCGCCGGCGCTGAGTCTGTTGCAACGTTTCATGCCCAAGGCCTCGGCCTTCGGCCAGGCCTGGGCGGCGCGTGCCGGCCTGGGCGCGAAGGAGGTTTGACCGATCATGGAAGTCGTTGTCTTCTATGCCATCTACATCGGAGCGGCGTTGCTGTTCGCGGTGGCGGCGGTGTTTGCGGTGGGGGGGGCGCTGCATGCGGGGACCCGCAAGCCGCAAGGGTTTGTGGTCTATTTCGCCGTCGTGATGGTGATCGTGATGATTGCGAACACCACAAGCTCTGGCCGAAATCTGATGTTGCCGGATGCTCAGGTCTTGATGCCTAGTGGTGCGAGCGAGGGTACCGGCTGGGCAAAGTGGTTGCAGCGCGGCCTGATTCTTTTTCTGTTGGCGGCATCGTTCGAGCGCCTTGCTCGCTTCGCGTTTCAGCCGCGGGTGCCTGGGCGTCCTATCGGGTTGATGCTGACCTTCGGATGCTGCTGGCTGGCCACGGTGGCCTTGCCAGCGGCTTTCGGGACTAGACCCAGCATCGAACACGAATACCTTTACTCACTGATCATTGGCATGGCAGCAATGACTACGGACGAAAAGGGCGGTTGGACCGCCATTCGTGTCTGTCGTAATGCCCTGCTCGTCTTTGTCTGCCTCAGCTTGCTGATGCTCTTTGTGCGGCGCGAGATGGTCCTGGCGCCCTATGTGGGCGGTTTGATCCCTGCCTTTCCATGGCGCTACTCGGGGATGGCTGCGAGCCCAAATGCAATGGGGCCGCTCTGTGTCCTTTTGCTGCTTGCTCTGCGCACCCTGCCATTCGAGCGACGCGTTTTGCAGCGTTGTGCCGTCCTGCTGGTGCTGATCAGTCTGTTTTTGACACAGTCAAAGAGCAGTTGGCTGGCTGGACTGTTTTGCTGGGGGGGGCTGTTGGCGCTTGAACGGCGCGGGCAGTTACGCCAAGCCTTGGCAGACCCGCGTCGGCGCCACGGGATTCAACTGCTCTTGATCGGAGTTGGCTTCTTTGTCGCAGCCTTAGGGCTGGTATTGGCTGCGGGGCTATTGCAGAGTCAGGTGGATCGTTTCCTGACTACCCGCGCGGGCGGGGATATGCTGACCCTGACTGGCCGCAATGAAATTTGGGCCATCGCGCTCGACACCTTCAGTCGCAACGTCTGGTTTGGCTACGGCCCCACGATCTGGGATCCCTACTTCCGCATGCTTATTGGAGTACCTGCGGCGTTCCATGCCCACAATCAATACATCAATGTATTGGCGGCTTCCGGACTCGTGGGTGCACTTGGATTTGCAGCCTACTTCATAGCGCTGGTTCGGCGGCTCTGGACGCGCTTGGCCGCATACAACGGTTTCGCTCTTGGCCTATTTCTGCTGATCCTGATACGCAGTATCAGTGAGGTGCCTTTCAGCTTGGAACGACTAAGTAACGAATCATTGATGCACTTGGTCTTCCTCATGCTTTTGGCGGGGGCACCGGAGGGGGGGCGAAGTGTGGCCAAACCATCGATTGCCGGGAGCGCGACTTGAAAGGATCTACCACTGAGAAGCCACGGCCACAGTGGTCCATCATCGTTCCGCTATATAACAAGCAAGACTTTATTGTGGCCACGCTTCAATCTGTCTTGGGGCAGGTCGGCGCGGGCGACTTTGAAATCGTAGTTGTCGATGATGGTTCGCGGGATCAGGGGCCGGCACGTGTTATTGCGTTAGGAGATCCGCGTATCCGTCTGATCCGCCAAGCCAACGCAGGTGTTTCGGCCGCGCGGAACAACGGAGTTCGGGCATCTGTTGGCACTTGGATTCTCTTCTTGGATGCTGATGATCTTTTGCATCCTCAAGCACTTGCCGCACTTGGTGATATTGCTGCTAGGTTTCCTGAGGCAAAGGTGCTTGCTGGTTCCTATGTCAGGGTTTCTGATCGCCAAGTCTCAGGCTATAGATTTGCTCCGCACCCGATATCAGTAGAGTTTCGGGAGATTAGGGATCTGCCTGGGGAAATTTTGCGGGCGGGGATGGTGTTTTATACTAGCTCTATTGCGATTAGTCGCGAGTACTTCGGATCTTTCGAAACTTGGTTTCCTGAGGGCGAGTCTCTCGGCGAAGACCTTGACTTTTGGCTTAGGTTGGCCGAGACGTCCCCTATTCAATTTGGCTCTTATTGCATCGCACTTTATCGAGTTGACTTGCCCTCTAGCTTGTCTTCATCGCGTGTCTTTGATCGCTTGTTTCCTTATCTGGAGCGCCTTGAGGAGCGAGCGCGAACGGGCAAAGTACCCACCCGCTTGGTCTGGTCCTCTCTGAAACTGGTTGCAGACGCCCGGGTTTCCATGGCTCGCGAGTCGATCCGGCGCGGGCGCCGCTGGGCGGCTCCAGGCTTGTTGTTCCTAGCGTGGCGCCGAGTCGCGAGTATTCGGTGGTGGTTCACCTGGGCGGCCGTTCTTTCACCAGGGCTGCTTCGCTGGAGAGAGCGATGAGGCGATCTACTTGGCGGAGGCCGTGCGAGAGCGTGTGCCTCGCGGGTGCCGTAGAGAGGCTCTCTTGGGCGGCGTTGTCGGCGGGCGCTTTGCCTGCATCGCTGTGTTGTCCCGGAACTTCCCAAATTCGGGAGGCGTTCACGTGAGCGGAGCGCAGACGGCTGCTCGCCGACCTTTGATAAGCATCTTGATCAAGGCTCTGAACGAAGAGCAGCGTATCGCCGCGTGCCTGGATTCGGTGATGGCAGCGACACGTGGACTTGACGCTGAGGTGGTCTTGGTGGACTCGCTTTCCAACGACCGGACTGTCGAGATCGCGAGCCAGTACCCAATCCGTATCGTTCAATTCGAGCGTCTTGCGGATCGAGGGTGCGGCGCAGCAGTGCAACTCGGGTACCAAGTGGCCAACGGTGAGTTCATCTATGTGTTGGACGCTGACATGCAGCTAAACGCCGGCTTCCTCGCCATCGCCATGAAAGCGTTGGAGGAAGACAAGGGGCTCGCTGGCGTGGCTGGGCGTCTTATTGATCAAGCAGTGCGCACGCAGTCCGACGCGCGACGGGCGCGGCTGGCAGCAGAGCAGCAGAGCGATATTGAGGTGCATGAACTCGGTGGCGGCGGGCTCTACAGACGTTTGGCGATTGAGCAAGTTGGATACCTCGCGAACCGTTGGTTGAAAGCGTACGAAGAGGCCGACTTGGGCGCCAGGCTGCGTGCCGCTGGCTGGCGTCTTAAACGGCTTCATGCCGTTGCGGTTCAACATCAGGGACACGCCGAGACGAATGCGGCAATGTTGATTCGGCTCTGGCGCAATGGGCGTGCCAAAGCGGGTGGCGCCTTTCTACGAGCCGCCTGGGGTAGACCATGGTGGGATTTGGCCGTCCGAAAGCAGTGGTATGTGTTTGTGAATTTGGCAGCTTGGATCGTGTCGGTGGTGGGGGCGATGGCCGGAGCAATCGTCGGCATCAGTCCTTCGCTTGTATTGGCCTGTGTGGTGGCAAGTCCTCTGCTACTTGTCGCCTTGCTTGCTCTGAAAAAGCGCTCGCCCGCTCAGGGGGCTTGGGCATGGGTTTCGTGGCAAGTGGTGACTGTCGCTGCGGTACTTGGCTGCACGAGCGCCCCGCTTGACCCGTTCTTGCCCATCCCATTTAAGGAAGTCGCGGTGCCTAGTGGGGCAGTTAATGAGGGTTGGATGGCATAGGGCTCGGTCTGTGAGAACGTGCGTTGGCTGGTGGTTTGATTTGCTTCGATGTTCACGAAAGCTGTGATGTCAGTTCAGAGTGTTTTGATGATCGGCACAGACCCCGATGGGCAGGGCGGCGTTGCGTCTGTGGTCGCCGTCTATCGACGAGCCGGTTTTTTTCCCCGCCAAGGTGTTGTTTACGTATGCACGCATCGCGGCGGTAGCTTGTTTACCAAGCTTGGCCGTGCTGTGCTTGGGGGCGGGCGAATCGCTTTGCTCTTGCTGACCGGGAGGGTGAGTCTCGTGCATGCGCACGTGTCCTCCCACGGCAGCTTCAAGCGTAAGGCGCTCTATTTGGCCCTGGCGCGCCGCTGCGGCGTGCCGACCGTCTTCCACCTTCACAGTGGTGGATTCAGGCGCTTTGTCGAGGAAGAAGCCTCGCCACGCTTGCGTGAGCGCGTGCTAAACACTTTGCGCACAAGCTCTCACCTAATCGCACTTTCGCAGTCATGGGCCGACTATCTGCGTACGCTGGCGCCCACAGCCTGCATCTCGGTACTGCCAAATCCGGTTGACATGCCTGCGCAGCATCAGTTGGTACCCGGTGAGCCGGGGCGGATCCTCTTTCTGGGACGAGCCTCGGAAACCAAAGGCGTCTATGACTTGCTGACCGCGTTTGCAGATGTGGTGAAGACGCATGCTCATGCCCGGCTTGCCATCGGCGGCGATGGCGATCTTGGCAGGCTCAGAGCGCGGATCAGTGAGTTGAGCCTGGACCAGCATGTCGAAGTCTTGGGCTGGGTTGCCGGCGAGCAGAAGTTTTCGCAGTTTGCGCGCAGCCAGATCTATGTGCTGCCGTCCTATCACGAAGGCCTTCCCATGGGCATGTTGGAAGCCATGGCTTTTGCGAAGGCGGTTGTTGTGTCGCCAGTTGGCGGCGTGCCAGAGGCCATCGAGCATGGCGTGCATGGCTTACTGGTTCAGCCGGGGGATGTGAACGGTTTGGCGAGGGCCTTAAGCACATTGTTAGCTGACGAGCAGTATTGCCAGGAGCTTGGGACTGCAGCGCGAGCAAGGGTGGATGCTTGCTATTCGACGCCGCTCGTGCTGGAACGCTTGTCTTTCATTTACGAGCAAGTGCTCGAACCCAAAAGGTCAACTAAGTGAGCAGCGTTGAAGCCCAAGGCCGGCTGGCCTGGTTCTGGAACCGCCTGCGCTGCATGACGCCAGCCGAGGTGGTGCATCGCGCCCAGGAGGCGGGTCGCAAACGCGCGCTGCGCCTGCTGGGCCAGCGTCAGCGCCGGCTCGAGGTGGCGGATGCGCCGCCGGCCGCGGCCCGCTGGCTGAAGGTGCCGCAGGCGCTGGCAGCGGCGCAGGACGAAGCCAGCCGCGAGGCCGTGGCCCTGGTGCGGGCCGAGGCTGCACGCATTGCCGAGGGCGAGGTGCGGCTGTTTGCCACCAGCTTCCACGCTGTGGGCCGGGTGCCGCAGTGGAATCGCTGCCCGCTCACCGGCGTGCAGGCGCCCGCCGTGCCCAGCCACGCGATCTCGCTCACAAACCGGGCCCAGGTGGGCGATATCAAGTTCGTGTGGGAGCTGAACCGCCACCTGCACTGGGTGGCCCTGGCCCAGGCGCATGCGCTGGGTGGTGGCGGACCAGAACCGCTGCAGCTGCTGGGCGAGCAGCTGCGCGCCTGGCTGCAGCAGTGCCCGCCGGACACGGGGCCCAACTGGACCAGCTCGCTGGAGTACGCGCTGCGCCTGATCAACTGGTCGGTGGTCTGGCAGCTGATCGATGGCGAGCGCTCCAGCCTCTTTGCCGGGGCCGAGGGTCAGGCCTTGCTGCGCGACTGGCTGGCCAGCATCCAGCACCATGTGCTGGGCATTGCCGAGCACTACTCGCGCCATTCCTCGGCCAACAACCACCTGATCGGCGAGCTGGCTGGGGTGTTTGTGGGCGCGCAGACCTGGCCCTGCTGGCCGCGGGTGCGGGCCCTGGGCGAGCGGGCTCGCCGCGAGCTGGAGCAGCAGATCGTGCTGCAGACCACCGAGGACGGCGTCAACCGCGAGCAGGCTTTTGAGTACGCGGCCTTTGTGTATGACTTCTTCGCGGTGGCTGAGCGCTGCGCCGCGGTGGCGGGGCAACCGCTCTCGGCCAGCTATCTGGACCGCATGGCGGCCATGTGCTGCTTCATCCGCTCGGTGATGGATGCCGGCGGCCATGTGCCCCAGGTGGGCGATGCCGATGGCGCCCAGGTGCTGCGCCTGCACCCGGACGGCGCGCATGCCGGCTTTGCCGCCATGTTGCACAAGGGGGCCTTGCTCTTCGGCCGCCCGGACTGGGTGCAGGGCCTGCACGCCCAGGGCCGCCAGGAGGCGCAGTGGTTCTATGCCGGCCTGGCGCGGCCCGCGGCCCAGACTCAGCGCCAGCCCGGTCTGGCCTTCCCCGAGGGGGGCTACCAGCTGTTCGAATCGGCGCCGGGCACGGCGCGCGAGATCAAAGGCTTGGTGGATGTGGGGCCGCTGGGCTATCTGGGCATTGCCGCCCACGGCCATGCCGATGCCCTGCAGCTCTGCCTGAGCGTGGGCGGGAGGCCGCTACTGGTGGACCCGGGCACATATTCGTACCGCGCTGAGCGCGAGTGGCGTGACTACTTCCGGAGCACTCGTGCGCACAACACGGTGTGTGTGGATGATCTTGACCAGGCGGTGAGTGGTGGCAGGTTCATGTGGGTGCGGCACGTCCGTGCGGTGGTCCATGCGCTGGAGCGAGGTCCTGCGGGTCAGCTGGTGCTTGAGGCCACACATGATGGCTATCAGCGCCTGCCCAAGCCGGTCAGACACTCCCGTCGCGTTTGCTTTGAGCCGGGCGCTGCGCGTATCGAGCTGCTTGACCGGATCGAAAGCCAGGGCCTGCATCGGCTGGACTGGCATTGGCATATCGCGCCTGGCTGGTCGGTGCAAGTGCGCGAGCATGGCTTTGCCCTGCGGTCCGAAGGCACTGAGGTGTTGCTCAATGTCGAGGGGACACAGGCAGGTGAGGGCTCCGTGCATGAGGGCGAGGGCCTACCCTTGCCGCTGGGTTGGTACTCGGAGGTGTATGCCAGCAAGCAGCCCTGCACAGTGCTGCGCTGGCGGGTTCAGGCGAGCCGCTGCGAGCTGAGGACCAGTTTGCAGATCAGCTTCGCTTGATCCCGCCTTGTGCTTGCCGGGCAGTCAGAGCAGTTCCGCCAAATAGGGGCGATAGCCCACCGTGTTGCGGCATCGCTGCTCTGTGAGGAAGCGCTGGAGCTTGACCATGCTGTAGGGCGAGAGCGCCTTGGGGTGGCCGATCACGACCAACTCACTGGCGCCTGCACGCTCGTACTGCCGGTGTGCAGTCTCAAGCATTGAGCTCTTGAAGCCATCCATGGAGACCACACTGTGACTTGCCCGCGAGAGCTTCCTGATCATGTCCGACTTGCCCGGGCCGATGGCGCGCCCGTCACCGAACTGTCGGGCCGTCGCGCCACCAAGCTTTTTGTGCCAAGCCAGGCGCCAGAAGAATGATGGAGGTACGGCGGTGCTGGAGATGGGCACTTCCAGGAACTGCCCGGACGGGTCCGGCTGCGTGGGGTCGTTGGAGAAACGCCAATGCCCATGGGAAGGGGCAGCCCGGAAGTCGAAGCGATGCTCGTTGGCATCGGCTGTACCGCCAGGGAATACGCTGCTGTCGATCCGTACATTGACAGCCGCGAGGGCGGCAGAGATTTTCTCGAAGGGCTGGACCACCCAACCGCCTGCCCGGTAGGCAAAGACATGGTCAGGCCCCGCAATGTTCCGGAGCTCATCGCTGTAGACCTTGCACAGGCGAACGATTTCGTCTTCCGGGAAATCGTGAAGCCGGTAGCGGCGGGTATCCATCTGCCAGCTGCCACTCGACCATTCGCAGTCTTCCCAGTGGGAGTGGATGTGCAGCTGTATTTCGTGGCCGGCATGGCCCAGTGCTTGGATTTGTTTGCAGACAGCGTCGTAGTCGCGGGCGAGCTGTGGGCTCTTGCGCATCTCGCGCTTCAAGGCCAGCAGATAGGCGACGTCTACGAAGAACACCAGGGGAATACCAAGCGCCTGCGCCATTTGCATCAGCTGCTCGGTGGGCCTGATGATGCTGTGTTCGGTGCTGCCGGTCTGGGTGCCGAAGAACAGTTCGTAATCGAGGGTGAGCAGGATCTTCATGCTTTGGATGGGTCCAACTCGCGCAGGCGCCTGTCAATTGCAGCGATCTGTTCCGGCTTGAGCCTCACCTTGCCATAGATGGACTCACCCTGTTTCAGACGTTCCAGCAGGGTTCTGGTGAAGAGCCACGCGTCAATGAGGCTGAGCTCTGCCTCGCCCAGCGGCACGGATCGTATGGCCCCTGCCTGTTCAAGCCAGGGGCGGGCTCGCTCGCAGTCGCGCACCGCGGAAACCTGCGGATTGTGGGCGACCGTGTTGATGCTGAGACTTTGCCCTTGTGCATCGATGCAAGGCACGGTGTAGCTGTTCGGCAGGTAGACCTGAACGGGACAGTCTGCACCCAGCAGGTCTTCGTACACATGGAAGCAGGTCACCGAGTTCAAGCCCACGCCGACCAGCAGGATCTTGCCGCGCCTTGCGGTCAGCTTGGCATAGGGGCTGTGCGGGCCAAAGGGTGTGGAATCGCGTTGATGATCCTGGGTGTAAGCCAGCGCCTGCGGGCCCAGTGCCACGACAGAATGGGTGGGGTGCAGACTGCGCATGGCGCCGGGCATGGCCATGACCAGATTCGAGATGGCACCCATCGCATTCTTGGCGCTGCGAAGATCAAAGTTGGCCAGGCCGTCCAGATACTCCTTCATGGTCGTGTTGTAGGGCAGGGCGGGCACGAGCAAGGTGTGATGCCGGGTGTCCACGAGGTGCAGCAACGCTTCCACCAGAGCTGGCACGGGCTTGTCCATCTTGCCGATGTTGGAGATGGAGCCATGCACGATGACATCGCTACCGAACTCAAAGCCTTCAAGCTGTGCAATCACGTCGGCCAGCAAGACCTGTGTTCTTTGCTTGCGCGCAGCGTGTTGAGCCAGCCTTTGCTGCTCGGCACGCTTTCGAATGCTCTGTTGAGCCCAGCGCGGTAAGTGCGGAAGAAGACGTTTTACGAAGGCCTTTAGATGCATGGCGGGATTATCTGGTTCGCCTGTGACAAAGCGAGAGTGGCTGCTCGGGCGCCTCTCACCTCGCGGGATTGAAGCACTTCCCGTCAATCGCCTTGATGATGCTTGCTCAACCTGCGGCAGCCACATGGCCCGCCATCATGTGGCAATCAAGGCACGCTGACCGAGCGCTTGTCGAACACCACGGTTTGCGCGCCCAGGGTGACCTGGATGCGCGTGCCTTGCTGCTGCACCTGCAGCGGCTGGATGCGGCAGCCCTCGCGCAGCACGGTCAGGTGGGCCAGCTCGGTAGTGGGGTTGAGCAGGGTGAAGCGGCCATGGGCCTGGGCCGGCTGGCTGACTTCGGGCGCCACATCCCAGGCCATGGTCTGGGCAAAGCTGCTGGCCGGGCCGTGACGGTCCAGACAGACCGAGGCGCTGCCATTGCTGGCGCGCACGGTGGCGGCGTCGGCGCTGAAGGCATTGGGTGAGTGGTAGTTGAGCTCCCAGCGGCGGGGCGTGGTGCTGGTGGCCCAGTCGTACACAAAAACCAGGCCGTTGGCGCGGTCCACGACCACGCTGCGCACGGCATTGTTCAGCAGCGGCACCCAGGTGCCGGTGGCGGGATTGACGGCGCGGTAGGCCAGGGTGGCGTCGCCCGTGAGCAGCGTGAGCTGGCCGCGCTCTTCGGCGCGCAGCAACTCGCCGCTGGCGTCCATGCTGTGCAGGGGATCGCTGGGCCGCGTGGCGCCCAGGCGGCTCTCGCTCTGGCCGAAGCCGCCGTCAAAAGTGAGGGCGTTCTTGTAGCGCGTGGCGCGGGTCACGCTCTTGTGGTGGGGGGAGTTGTAGTAGGGGTAGTAGCCGGCGTTGATGAGCAGGGGCTGGCCCTGCGAAACATAGACCAGGGAGTTCTGGTCGGCATGCGAGTGGTTGAAGGCGCCAAAGCGGCTGGCCCGGAAGAACAGGCTGCTGCGGGCCGACTGGGCGCTGTTGCTGTGCACGGCCGCCAGGCCGGCGTCGGGGAAGAACCAGCTGTTGCGGGTGGGCGCCTGGGGGCGGGGCAGGGGGCTGCTGTCCACGCCCAGCATGAGCAGCTGCCAGATCTGCGGCTCATTGGTGCGGCTGAGGTTGGCCGGGTTGACCTGCCAGTACCAGGCGTCCACCGGGTCGCGCGTCATTTGCGCGTGCAGCCGGTAGTAGTTGGAGGCGTAGTTGACGTAATGATCGGCGACTTCGGCGCCATCGCCAAAAGCACTGGGCTGACGGTGATGCGGCGCCGTGAAGGCGATGAGCTGCTCACCAGCGCGGCGCAGGACGGGCAGCTGGTACAGATCGACACCCGTGATGCTGCGCACGGCGGCTACATAGGGCACCGTGTTGATAAAGGCGTACCAGCCATAGGCAATGCCGTTGCCGAAGCTGCCGTCCTTGTCGCCCCAGGCTCCCAGGGTGAAGCGGCTGAGGTCCCAGTTGCGGGCCAGCAGGCCCTGGGCCTCTGGGAATCCCGGCATGCCCGCGGCCAGCAGCAGGGCTTGATTGATGCCGCGAACATTGGTCAGGCGATGCGACTCGTAGGGCTCCCGATCCAGATACGCCAGCGCCTCACTAGCCTGCATCGTGCGGGTGCGCAAGGATGCTGTGATCTGCGCGCGCTCGGTGGCTGTCAGGGAGTCCCAAATCAGGTCGATTCCAGTGGCCAGGGCAAGATAGATTTCGCGATTGGCGTGGTCGTTGATCTTTTCGCCGCTCACGCCGTCTGGCGCCCAGCTCGCGAGTGCCATCAGTCGCTGCTTTGCTGAAGCCAGCATCGCGGCGTTATTGTCGATTCTTCCGATGACGGAAAGCGTCTCAATGTAAGCGCGTTGACTCCGGGACGTTTGATGAACGCTCCGTTCCAGTTGTGAAACTTGTAGTGCGGTTGGGTTCACGACTGCGAGCGGCGCCGCCGGCAGCGGCTGCGACAGCGCGAATCTCGCACTGGCCCTGAGCGAGTCCAACACCGCAACATTCTCTGGAGTGCGTGAAGCCGCCGCGATGCCCGCAAAGCTGCTGCCCGCGGGCAGCAGGCGTGGCCTGGCCTTGCCGGTGATGGTGTGGCTGAGGGTGGCGCCGTCCGGAATGGCTTGTTGTGGCGCGGCCTGCGCGCTGCGGGCGCTCAGGGCCTTGCTATTGCTGCTGCCGTCCGTGGCCAGCATGGCGGCCGCCATCACGGGCGCTTCCACGCGAAAGCGCCGCCATTGACTGCTGCTGCTCACGCCGCGCTGATTGGTGTAGCTGACCGCCCATTCGTAGTCACCGGCGGGGAGGCCCTGTTCGAGGATGAACCGGGGGGCGCTGAGGTCGCTGCGGCTCATCACCTGGGCGCCGCCGCGGCTGCGCACGGTGAAGCCGAAGGGGATGCTGCCGTTGCGATCACCGGGCGAGCCCCAGGAGAAGAGCAGGGCGCCGGGGCTGGCGCTGCTGCAATCGGCGGGCAGGATGCGGCGCTGCTGCGCGGGCATGCTGCTCAGCCAGTCGGCGGGGCTCGCCGTGCAGTCGGTGCCAGCGGCAGCTGGCGATTCGCTGAGAACCGTGTCGGGCTCAACCGGCCTGGTCTGCTGGCAGGCGCTGAGCAGCAAGACCAAGCCGATGGCGATACCGGAAAGCTGGAATGGGCGTGCGAGCGTCATGGTGTACTGCTCCTGGGTGTGGGCGGCTCAGCCTGCTCGTTCAGTAGCATGGCCGGCCCAGGGCCAGATTCTTGCTCACTCCCGCTGCAGTGCGGCGCTCTTGCCCCGGAACAAGGGGGCAGATTTCACCGCTTCACCCAAATAGCCGGGCTCAGCGTCGCCGCAGTTCCTTGGCCAACATGCCCACAAAGGCCATGTCCTCGATGAAATAGCGTCGGAACATGCGGCGCGGCTCTTGGAGGAAACGGTAGAACCACTCCAGGCCGCTCTTCTGCATCCACACCGGTGCGCGCTTGACCTTGCCGGCAAAGACGTCAAAGGTGCCGCCCACGCCCATGGCGAAGGGGATCTTCATCTGCGCCTGGTAGGCCCCGAGGAACTGCTCCTTCTTGGGCGAGCTGATGGCCACGAAGAGCAGGTCGGCGCGGGCGGCGGTGATCTCGTCCACCACCTGCTGCTCCTGCTCGGGCTTCCAGTAGCCGTTGCGGTGGCCGGCAAACACCAGCTGCGGGTAGCGCTGGGCGTAGATCTCGCGCACCTTGGAGACGATCTCTTCCTTGGCGCCGAGCAGGTAGACGCGCCAGCCCTTCTCCGCAGCCCGGCCCATCAGGGCGTCGAACAGGTCCACGCCGGCCACGCGCTCCTTGAGCGGCTTGCCCAGCAGGCGCGAGGCCCAGACCACGGGCATGCCGTCGGCGTTGATGAGCGCGCATTCATTGATGATGCGGCGCAGCTCGGGGTCTTTCTGGGCCTTGACCAGCTTGTCCACATTGACCACCACATGCTGGTGGGGCTGGCCGCTGGCGATGAAGCCCTCGATGGTCTGAAGCGTGTCTTCCATCGACAGGTTGTCGACGTAGCAGCCCATCATCTCGATGCGCTGGGCCTGCCGCGGGCCGGTGGGCGTGACCATGATGCTCATGCGCCCAGCTTTTGCGCCAGCACATCCACGATGCGCTCGGCCGCCCGGCCGTCCCACAGGGCGGGGCGGCGACCGCGCTTGGCCACGCGGCCCTGGATCACGTCCAGCGCGGCGCGGATCACGGCCTCGGGCTGGGTGCCGGCCAGGGTGTTGCTGCCTTCGTCCACGGTGATGGGGCGCTCGGTGTTCTCGCGCATGGTGACGCAGGGCACGCCCAGGGCGGTGGTTTCCTCTTGCAGGCCGCCGCTGTCGGTGAGCACCAGGGCGGCGTCCTTCCAGAGGTGCAGAAAGGACATATAGGCCTGGGGGCCCAGCAGGGTGATGTTGGCACCCAGCTCAATGCCGTGCTTCTCGATATTGGCGCGGGTGCGCGGATGCACCGGGAAGACGATGGGGATTTCGGCGGCCACGGCGCGCAGCACCTGGGCCACGCGCTGCAGGGACTCGGGGCTGTCCACATTGCTGGGGCGGTGCAGGGTGACCACGCAGTAGCGCGGGTGCGCGCGCTTGAAGGCGTCTGTTTCGAAGCCGCTGGTATCAAAGCCGGGGCTGGCGAGCTTGTGGGCCTGGTAGAGCACGTTGTCGGCCATCACATGGCCCACATCGAACACCGCCTCGTCGGGCTTGCCCTCGTGCTTGAGGTGGGCCAGGGCGCTGGGCTCGGTGACGAAGAACCAGTCGGTGATGGCGTCCGTCACCAGGCGGTTGATCTCCTCGGGCATGCTCATATCGCCGCTGCGCAGGCCGGCTTCCACATGGGCCACGGGGATGCCCGCCTTCTTGGCCACGATGGAGCAGGCCAGGGTGGAGTTGACGTCGCCCACCACCAGGCAGGCATCGGGCTTCTCGCTGGCGCAGAGCTGCTCGTAGGCCTGCATGATCTTGCCGGTCTGCTCGGCATGGCTGCCGCCGCCGCAGCCCAGGCGCACATCGGGCGTGGGGATGCCCAGTTCCTCGAAGAACACCTCGTTCATATCGCGGTCGTAGTGCTGGCCGGTGTGCACGATCTTCCAGGCCAGGCGGCCGTCGGTCTGCAGGGCCCGCACGATGGGCGCGATCTTCATGAAGTTGGGGCGGGCGCCGGCAACGAGGTGGATCAGGGGCTTGGTCGACATGGGCCAGAAGATCGGTTGGAAAACGTTGGGGGGATTCTAGGGTTGGCTTTGTGGCGAAACGGTGATGCGCATCCCCCTAGTCCGGCGAGTGTGGTGGCGGGCCCCTGATTCGGGGGCGCCGCGTCAGCGATCTGGGCCTGGGCTTCGGTGAGAATACGCGCCACCCTGCCGGCCCTGCGCCCGGCTGCCCAGATTGCCTGAGGAGATTGCGTGAAAGTCCTGGTTACCGGCGCGGCCGGCTTTATCGGCATGCATGTCAGCCAGATCCTGCTCGCCCGCGGCGACCAGGTGGTGGGCCTGGACAATCTGAACGACTACTACGACCCCCAGCTCAAGCATGACCGCCTGGCGCGGCTCACGGGCAAGCCCGGCTTTGAGTTCGTGAAGCTGGACGTGGCGGACCGCGCGGGCATGGAGGCGCTGTTCAAGCAGCACCGGTTCGACCGCGTGGTGCATCTGGCCGCCCAGGCCGGGGTGCGCTATTCGCTGGTGAATCCGCATGCCTATATCGAGAGCAATGTCTCGGGCTTCACCAACATCCTGGAGGGCTGCCGCCACAACGGTGTGCAGCATCTAGTCTATGCCTCCAGCTCCAGCGTCTATGGCGGCAACACCCGCATGCCCTTCAGCGAGCATCACGGGGTGGACCATCCGGTGAGCCTGTATGCGGCCACCAAGAAGGCCAATGAGCTGATGGCCCATACCTACAGCCATCTCTTCGGCCTGCCCACCACGGGCCTGCGCTTCTTCACGGTCTACGGGCCCTGGGGCCGGCCGGATATGGCGCTGTTCTTGTTCACCAAGGCCATCATCGAGGGGCGTCCCATCGATGTGTTCAACCACGGCAAGATGGTGCGCGACTTCACCTATATCGACGATATCGCCGAGGGCGTGGTGCGCACCCTGGACCGGGTGGCCACGCCGGACGCGGGCTACGACCCGGTGGCGGCCGACCCGGCACGCTCCAACGCGCCGTACCGCGTCTTCAATATCGGCAACCACAATCCGACGCCGCTGATGGACTTCATCGAGGCCATCGAGCAGGCGGTGGGCAAGACGGCGGAAAAGAACTTCATGCCCCTGCAGGACGGCGATGTGCCGGCCACCCATGCCGATGTGGAGGAACTGGCCGCCTGGACCGATTTCCGCCCCGCCATGCCGGTGCAGGAGGGCGTGCGCCGCTTTGTGGCCTGGTATCGCGAATATTTCAAACTCTGAGCCCAGAATCTGGCCCGGCCTCCAACTGACACGAGAGTGAGTCTGCACGCATGAAAGTCACCGCCATTGGCACCGGTTATGTGGGTCTGGTCACGGGCGCCTGCCTGGCCGAGATGGGCAACCATGTGATGTGCCTGGATGTGAATCCGGACAAGATCGCGGTGCTGAATGCGGGCGAGATCCCCATCCACGAGCCGGGTCTGCTGGAGGTGGTGCGCCGCAATGTGGCGGCGGGCCGTCTGCAATTCACCACCGATGTGGACCAGGCGGTGCAGCACGGCACCATTCTCTTCATTGGCGTGGGCACGCCGCCGGATGAGGATGGCTCGGCCGATCTGCAATATGTGCTGGCGGCGGCGCGCTCCATCGGCCAGCGCATGACGGACTACAAGGTCATCGTGGACAAGAGCACGGTGCCCGTGGGCACGGCCGACAAGGTGCGTGCCGCGATTGCCGAGGAGCTGGCCCGGCGCGGCGCCGATGTGGCCTATGCCGTGGTGTCCAACCCCGAGTTCCTGAAAGAGGGCGCGGCGGTGGAGGACTTCATGCGGCCGGACCGCATCATCGTGGGCTCGGACGACGAGCAGGCCACGCTGATGATGCGCGCGCTCTACGCGCCCTTCAACCGCAACAACGACCGCCTGATGGTGATGGACGTGCGCAGCGCGGAGTTCACCAAGTACGCGGCCAATGCCATGCTGGCCACGCGCATCAGCTTCATGAACGAGCTGGCCCTGCTGGCCGAGAAGCTGGGCGCCGATATCGAGCTGGTGCGCCGTGGCATTGGCAGCGATCCGCGCATCGGCTACCAGTTCCTCTATGCGGGTGCGGGCTATGGCGGCTCCTGCTTCCCCAAGGACGTGAAGGCCCTGGTGCGTACCGGCCATGAGAACGGTCAGGACCTGCTGGTGCTGGCGGCCGTGGAAGCGGCCAATGAGCGCCAGAAGCGTGTGCTGTCGGACAAGGTCACGGCGCGCTTTGGTCAGGATCTGGCGGGCCGGCATTTCGCGCTCTGGGGCCTGGCCTTCAAGCCCAATACCGATGACATGCGCGAGGCGCCGTCCCTGGTGATCATCGACGAGCTGCTGCGCCGCGGCGCCACACTCAGCGCCTATGACCCGGTGGCCAGCCAGGAGGCGCAGCGCCTGCTGGCCGGGCGCCAGGGCATTGTCTTTGTGGACCGCGCCGAGGCGGCCCTGCCCGGCGCCGACGCCCTGCTGATCGTGACCGAGTGGAAGGAGTTCCGCACCCCGGACTTCGACACCATCAAGGCCCAGCTGAAGAACCCGCTGATCTTTGACGGCCGCAATCTGTATGAGCCGGCCCTGATGAAGGGCCTGGGCATCGAGTACCACGGGATTGGCCGGGCCGCGGCGGTCTGAGCTTGGTGAAAGCGGGGCCACGGCGCCCCGCCAAAGCAAAACAAAAAAGCGGCCTCGGCCGCGTTTGTTGTTGCTGGCCCGCGCGGGCTGCAGGCGCCTCAGTCGAAGTGGCGGGCGTCGGCCAGCAGCGGGGCCTTGGCGTCTTTCTCGGCCAGGGTGGGGGCGCCACCGAAGTCGGGCCACTGGATGCCGATGGCGGGGTCGTCCCAGCGCACGCAGCCCTCGGCCTGGGGGGCGTAGTAGTCGGTGGTCTTGTAGAGAAAGTCCGCCGTCTCGCTGAGCACCACAAAACCGTGGGCAAAGCCCGGCGGGATCCACATCTGGCGCTGGTTGTCGGCCGTGAGTTCAGCACCCACCCATTTGCCGAAATTGGGGCTACTCTTGCGCAGGTCCACCGCCACATCGAAGACGGCGCCGGCCACGCAGCGCACCAGCTTGCCCTGGGCATGGGGCGGCAGCTGGTAGTGCAGGCCGCGCAGCACACCGCGCACCGAGCGGGAGTGGTTGTCCTGCACAAAGCGCAGGGTGTTGCCGGTGGCCTCGTTGAAGCGCTGCTCGTTCCAGCTTTCGGTGAAGAAGCCGCGGGCGTCGCCAAAGACGCGCGGCTCCACGATCAGGACCTCGGGCAGGGCGGTGGGGGTGATCTTGAGCATGGGGGCAGGAAAACTCAGAAGGCGCGCTCTTTGACCAATTTCATCAGGTACTGGCCGTAGCCGTTCTTGAGCAGGGGCTGGGCCAGGCGCTCCAGCTGCTCGGCCGTGATCCAGCCGCTGCGGAAGGCGATTTCCTCGGGGCAGGCCACCTTCAGCCCTTGGCGCTTTTCCAGGGTGGCGATGAACTGGCCGGCCTCCAGCAGGCTGTCGTGGGTGCCGGTGTCCAGCCAGGCATAGCCGCGGCCCATGATTTCCACATTCAGCTCGCCCTGGCGCAGGTACTGGGCATTGACGTCGGTGATCTCCAGCTCGCCGCGCGGGCTGGGCTTGATGCTGGCAGCGATGTCGCAGACCTGCGCGTCGTAGAAGTACAGGCCCGTGACCGCGTAATTGCTCTTGGGGGCCTTGGGCTTTTCTTCGATGGAGAGGGCGCGGCGCGAGGCATCGAACTCCACCACGCCGTAGCGCTCGGGGTCTTGCACATGGTAGGCAAAGACGCTGGCACCTTGCGTGCGTTCGGAGGCTTCGTCGAGCAGGCTCTGGAAGTCGGCGCCGTAGTAGATATTGTCACCCAGCACCAAGGCGCTGGGCTGGCCGCCCACGAAGTTGCGACCCAGGATGAAGGCCTGGGCCAGGCCGTCGGGGCTGGGCTGCACGCAGTAGCTGAGATTCAGGCCCCAGCGCGCGCCGTCGCCCAGCAGGGCCTCGAAGCGGGGCAGGTCTTGCGGGGTGCTGATGATCAGGATGTCCCGCATGCCGGCCAGCATCAGCGTGGACAGCGGGTAATAGATCATGGGCTTGTCGTAGACCGGCAGCAGCTGCTTGCTCAGGGCCAGGGTGGCCGGATGCAGACGGGTGCCGGAGCCACCGGCCAGGATGATGCCTTTGCGGTTTGTCATGGCGGTCTCCTCGGAGAATTTCAAAGAATCTCGTTCAGCATGCGTTCCACCCCCTGCTGCCAGGGCGGCAGGCGCAGGCCGAAGGCCTGTTGCAGCTTGGTCGTGGACAGGCGCGAATTCAAGGGGCGCTGCGCCGGTGTGGGGTAGTCGGTGGTGGGAATGGCCAGCACCTGCTCGGGCGGCACCTTGAGGGACACACCGCGCGCGCGTGCAAACTCGATCACATGGCAGGCATAGGCATGCCAGCTGGTTTCGCCCGCGGCCACGGCGTGGTACAGACCGCCCAGCTCGGGCCGCTGAAGGGTGGTGCGCAGCATATGGGCGCTGAGGTCGGCCAGCAGATCGGCGCCGGTGGGCGCGCCGATCTGGTCGGCGATCACCTTGAGCTGCTCGCGCTCGGCGGCCAGGCGCAGCATGGTCTTGGCAAAGTTGCCGCCGCGCGCCGCATAGACCCAGCTGGTGCGCAGGATCAGGTGGCGGCAGCCGCTGGCCGCGATGGCTTGCTCGCCTTCCAGCTTGCTGCGGCCGTAGACGCTCAAGGGCCCGGTCGCGGCGGCCTCGTCGCGCGGGGCGCTGCCGCTGCCGTCGAACACATAGTCGCTGCTGTAGTGCAGCAGCAGGGCGTTCTGGGCCGCGGCGTACTCGGCCAGCAGGCCTGGGGCGCGGGCATTGATCTGCAGAGCCAGCTCGGGCTCGCTCTCGGCCTTGTCCACGGCGGTGTAGGCCGCGGCATTGACGATCACATCGGGGCGATGGTGCTTGAGCGTGGCCCGGAGCGTGTCGGGCTGGGCCAGGTCGCCGCCCTCGTGGCGGTCCAGGGCGATCAGCTCGCCCAGGGGCGCCAGGGCGCGCTGCAGCTCCCAGCCCAGCTGGCCGTTCTTGCCCAGCAGCAGGATCTTGTGGCTCATGGCGGCGCTTGCTCAGGCCTTGGAGGCTTGCTCGCCGCCGTACTGCTGGGAGACCCAGTCACGGTAGGCGCCGCTTTGCACGCGCTCGGCCCAGCCCGGGTTGGCCAGGTACCACTCGACGGTCTTGCGGATGCCGGTGGCAAAGGTCTCGGCCGGGCGCCAGCCCAGCTCGCGCTCGATCTTGCGGGCGTCGATGGCGTAGCGGCGGTCGTGGCCGGGGCGGTCCTTCACATAGGTGATCAGGCGGCTGTAAGGGCCCTGCTCCGAGGGCTTGAGCTCGTCCAGCAGGGCGCAGACGATCTTGACGATGTCGATATTCGCCTGCTCGTTCCAGCCGCCGATGTTGTAGGTCTCGCCCAGGCGGCCGCGCGCCAGCACGGCGCGGATGCCGCTGCAGTGGTCCTTGACATAGAGCCAGTCGCGGATCTGCTGGCCATCGCCATAGACCGGTAGCGGTTTGCCGGCCAGGGCATTGACGATCATCAGCGGGATCAGCTTCTCGGGGAAGTGATAGGGGCCGTAGTTGTTGGAGCAGTTGGTGGTGAGCACCGGCAGGCCATAGGTGTGGTGCCAGGCGCGCACCAGGTGGTCGCTGGCGGCCTTGCTGGCGCTGTAGGGGCTGTTGGGCTCGTAGGGGTTGGTCTCGGCAAAGGGCGGATCCTCGGCCTTGAGCGAGCCATAGACCTCGTCGGTGGACACATGGTGGAAGCGGAAGGCCGCCTTGGCCTCGCCCTCCAGCGCGCCCCAGTAGGCGCGGGCGGCCTCCAGCAGGGTGAAGGTGCCTTCCACATTGGTGCGCATGAAGGCGCCGGGGCCGTGGATGGAGCGGTCCACATGGCTTTCGGCCGCGAAATGCACGATGGCGCGCGGCCGGTGTTCGGCCAACAGGCGGTCGATCAGGGCGCGGTCGCAGATATCGCCCTTGACGAAGATGTGGCGCGGGTTGCCTTCGAGCGCCGCCAAGTTCTCCAGATTGCCCGCATAGGTCAGGGCGTCCAGATTCACCACGGTCTCATCGCGGTGCTCGGCCGAGTCCAGCCAGTCCAGCACGAAATTGCTGCCGATGAAGCCGGCGCCGCCGGTGATGAGGATGGTCATGCTTCTACTTTCTCAAATGAAACAAGCGCGGCACCCAGCGGCTGCCGCGCTTGTCGGGCCGGAGCTCCAGCCGCTACTTTACAGGCGCCAGACCTTGTAGCCCGCCTCGGCGAGCGCGCGCTGGTCAAACGCCGCCTTCACGTCCACGAAGGCACCGTTCTTCACCAGCTTCTTGCCCAGGTCTTCCAGGCTTAGGGCAGCGAACTCGCGGTGCGCCACCGCAGCCACGATGGCGTCCGCCCGTGGCAGATCGTCCCAGGCCACCAGCTTGACGCCGTACTCGTGCTCGGCTTCCTCGCTCTCGGCCTGAGGGTCGGTCACGAAGACCTCCACCCCGTAGCTCTGGAGCTCGCGGATGATGTCGATGACCTTGGAGTTGCGCAGATCGCC
>NZ_SNXE01000006.1 GCF_004362405.1 Roseateles asaccharophilus | reverse complement strand
GCTATGTGATGGAGTCCGGCCTCATCACCATGACCGGCGAGGGCAAGACCCTGCTCAACGATCCCAAGGTTCGCGCCGCCTATCTGGGCGAGTGACGGCCAGGGTCCCCAGTTTTCGAGAGAGAGCGAGCGGGAATCCCGCCGGCTCGACGAGGGACGAAGCCCGCGCGTCCTCTACCGCATTCTCCGCGGCTCGCCGGTTCGGCAGCACAAACTGTATCGAGCGACTTTCCATGATGAAACCTGCTTTGAAGACGAGCGTCTCCCTGCTGCTGCTGGCCCTGGGCAGTGGGGCGATGGCGCAGGAACTGGTGGTGAAGATTGGCCATGTGGGCCCGACCAGCGGCGCGATTGCCCACCTGGGCAAGGACAACGAACTCGGCGCCCGCATGGCCGTCGAGGAGCTGAACGCCAAGGGCGTCACCATCGGCGGCAAGAAGGCCAAGTTCGAGCTGCTGGCCGAAGACGACGCTGGCGACCCCAAGCAGGGCACGGCCGCGGCTCAGAAGCTGGCCGACGCCAAGGTCAATGGCGTGGTGGGTCACCTGAACTCCGGCACCTCTATCCCGGCCTCCAAGGTCTACAGCGACGCCGGCATTCCGCAGATCAGCCCCTCGGCCACCAACCCCAAGTTCACCCGCAACGGCTACAAGACCACCTTCCGCGTGGTGGCCGATGACGTGCATCTGGGTGGCACCCTGGGCAAGTACGCCGTCACCACGCTCAAGGGCAAGAGCATTGCCGTGATCGACGACCGCACCGCCTACGGTCAGGGCGTGGCCGACGAGTTCGAGAAGGGCGTCAAGGCCGCGGGCGGCAAGGTCGTGGGCCGCGAGTTCACCAGTGACAAGGCCACGGACTTCACCGCCATCCTGACCTCCCTGAAGGCCAAGAAGCCCGACGTGGTCTTCTTCGGCGGCATGGATGCGGTGGCCGGCCCGATGCTGCGCCAGATGAAGCAGCTGGGCATCGATGCCAAGTTCATGGGTGGCGACGGCATCTGCACCGGCGAGCTGCCCAAGCTCTCCGCCGGCACCATGGCCGACGGCCAGGTGGTCTGCGCCGAGGCCGGTGGTGTCGAGGGCGAATCCAAGAAGTCGCTGGACGAGTTCAAGACCAAGTTCAAGGCCAAGTACAAGGTGGACGTGCAGATCTACGCCCCCTATGTGTACGACGCCGTGAACGTGATGGTGGCTGCCATGGTCAAGGCCGGTTCCGCCGAGCCGGCCAAGTACCTGCCGGTGCTGGCCAAGACCGAGGGCTACAAGGGCGTGACGGGCACCATCGCCTTCGACAACAAGGGCGACATCAAGAACGGCGCCCTGACCCTGTTCACCTACAAGGGTGGTGCTCGCGAGCAGATCGCGGTGGTCCGCTGATCGGATCCGGGCTCATGACGAGGGCGGCCGCTGGCCGCCCTTTTTCATGGGGCAGGTCTTCAGCCTGGTGCGGAGGCTGCGCCCAGGCCGCGCATGGCCTGCAGGCAGCCGCTGGCCAGCAGCTCGCTCAGGGGCTGTGCTTCGGGGGGCAGCCTTCGCCCGGGGGCTGGAGCGATGCCCATCCAGCCATCGCGACCCTCACGCTTGACCTGATACATGGCCTGGTCGGCCAGTTCCAGAACCTCGTGCCAGCTCAGAATGCTCTGTTCGCGTGCCAAGGGGAAGCAGGCAAAGCCCACCGAGCAGCGGACCCGCAAGCGCAGCGGGCCGAGTTCAAAATCCCGGGCCCGAAACACCTCGCAGATGCGTTCGGCCAAGTGGGGTGATTGCTCGGCTTCCATGCCGCGATCCACCAGCAGGAACTCCTCACCCCCCAGCCGGACCAGATAGCTGGACTGGCGGCAGACGGCTTTCAAGCGCCGGGCCGCCTCCACCAGGGTCTGGTCGCCCACACCATGGCCATGCCGGTCGTTGATGGCCTTGAAATGGTCGATGTCGATCAGATAGGCCACGATATGCAGGCCGGTGCGCACGACATCGCGCTGCGCCAGCCCCAGATCCGACGCGATGTGCTGCTCCAGAAAGCGCCGGTTGTGCAGCCCGGTGAGCGGGTCGGTCAGGGTGGCGGCGGTGAGCGATTCATTCGCGAGTGCCAAGGCATGATTGCTGAACTCCAGTTCGGCCGTCCGCTCCATCACCCTTTGCTCCAGGGTGCGGTTGGCCTGCAGCAGGGCCTCGTGCGCCAGTTGCGTCTGGTGCTTGGCCTCGATATGGCTGCACAGCGAGCCCAGGTGCGAGGCCAGCAACACATCTTCACGCGACCAGGGCCGGGGCGGCCCTTGCCGGGCCAGCAGCAGCAGGCCCAGCCAGCGTCCCTGCTGCCGCAGCGGAACTTCGATGGCCGAACCCAGGCCCAGGGACTGCAGCACCGGGCGCAGCGCCGTTACATCGGGATGGGCGCGCAAATCATGCAGCACCCGGATGTCCAGGGGTGGTCGCTGCGACTGCCGCAGTGTCTCGACATAGCGCTGCCACTGAGGCCTTGCATCCGGGGCCAGGCCGGCGTCGGCTGTCGACACCGCGGCGCCGTCGGGCCAGTACCAGACCGAGACAACATCGGCACGCAGGATCAGGGCACCGGCCTGGGTCAGTCGCTGCAGGGCCTGTGCCCGGTCGGCATCGATCTGCTGCAGCTCTTCGCTCAAGAGCAGCATGCGCTCCAGGGGCGGCGGTTCGCTGAGGTCGTACTGCCTCAGGGCGTCCAGATTCTCGGCCACATGCAGCTGGTCCAGCAGACCGGCTTGCAAGGCCTTGGCCGCTCGGGTGTGACGCAGGGCCCGACTCAAATCACCGGCCTGCTCGGCCAGCAGGGCCAGGGCGTCCAGGCAGTCGGCGGCCTGGCGACGCGCGCCGGTCTGTTCTGCCTGAGTCAGGGCCCGCTCGAAGGCGCTGCGCGCCGCCTCCGACTCACCTTGGGCGAGCTTGACTTGCGCCAGCGTGCGGTAGACGCCGCTGAGCAGCCAGCGGTTGTCGGCGGCCTCGGCCAGCTTGCGCGCCTGTTCGACGCGGATGGCGGCCAGCTCCAGCGCCTGCTGCTGCAGGGCGAGGTCGGCCAGCTGCCACAGACATTCACCCTCGTAATGGCGTATGGCGCCGCGCCGCGCCGCCTCCAGGCCGCGCTCGAAAGCCCGGCCGGCAGCCTCGGCCCGCCCGATTACGCGCAAATTGAAGCCCTGGTTGATGGCGACCTTGCTGACCAGGTAGTCGTCCTGCAAGGACTCGGCCAGCCGGGCGGCATCGCCGTGCAGGCGGGCGGCGGTATGGCCATTGCCCAAGGCGTCATAGATCTGGCCCAGGCCCACCCGGGCCTCCACCTCGGCATCGGCCACCTCGCTCAAGCGGGCCAGCTGCATGGCGGCGGACCAGCATTGCGCGGCTTCGCCATAGTCACCCCGGCTGTAGGCCAGCCGTCCCATGGCACACAGCAGCCGTGCTTGCTCGGGATTCCAGCCCTGTTCCAGGCTCAGGGCTTGCAGGCGCTGCAACTCGGGCCCCAGAGGCTGGCCCTGGCCCAGGACCTCCAGGCACTGAAAACGCAGATACATCAGGCTGCACAGCCAGCGTGACGAGGCGTCGCGCGCGGCCTCGGCCTCGCCGAGGCCGCCCAGCCACGCTGCGAGCAGCCGCGGGTGCTGGAAGCGCCACGCCAGCACGCGCTGCCAGCGTGGGGGCAGGGCGCGCGCCTCCGCAGTCGCCAGCAGATGCCGCAAGGTGGCGCAGCTGCGGCCTGGCTTGGCGCTGGCGGCGGCGTGGTCCAGCATCAGGGGCTCGGCATTCCGGCTCATGGCAGGGAGGCTGTGGGCGACACGAAACCAGCTTATCTCAAAGCCGGGGGCGCCAGACGCTGCCCCCACGGAATCCTTGACGGGGCCCAGAATCGCAGCCTGTGCACGGGCTCGGATCCGTGCCTTCGTCGTCAATGCCAATACCTATGTCCGCAGCTTCCACACCCCGCCCGATCCGCAGCCCCGCCGAGCTGGCCCAGGCTCAGCTTGAGGCCTACAACCGCAAGGACCTGGAGGCCTTTTGCGCCTGCTACAGCGAGGATGTCAAGGTCTGGCACCCGCCCGAGCCCGAGCCCCGGCTCTCGGGCATGGCCGCCTTCAGGGCGCGCTATGCGGCGGGCCCTTTTGCCCAGCCCGCGGTCCGGGCCGAGGTCAGCCAGCGCCTGGTACTGCCCGAGATGGTGGTCGATCATGAGGTGGTTCATGGTCGTGGCGATACGCCCCATGAACTCGCCGTGGTGTATCGCTGCCGCGAAGGCCTGATTGCCGAGGTCTTCTTCTTCACGCAGCCGGCCTGAGCCTCCACGCCGCGCCTGGGAAAACCCCTCCGGAGTCGGGGGTGCGGGCTCCTAGAATGCGGGCAAATTCCATTGCATTCGAAGGGAGAACCCATGGCCACTGCCCGCAGCGGCAAGTCCGCCAGCAAGGCCGAGGAGACGACAGGCCTGCGGGTGCTCAAGAAGTACCCCAACCGGCGCCTCTACGACACCCGCAGCAGCAGCTACATCACCCTGGCCGACGTCAAGGCCATGGTGCTGGAGGCGCAGGAGTTCGAGGTCCGCGACGCCAAGACCGGCGAGGACCTGACGCGCTCCATCCTGCTGCAAATCATTCTGGAGGAAGAGACCGGGGGCGTGCCCATGTTCTCCACCGCCGCGCTCTCACAGATCATCCGCTTCTATGGCCATGCCATGCAGGGCGTGATGGGGGCCTATCTCGAGAAGAACATGCAGTCCTTTACGGAGCTGCAAAGCAAGTTTGCCGAGCAAAGCAAGGGTCTGCCCTTCAGCCCGGAGGCCTGGACCCAGTTCATGACGGCCCAGAACCCGGTCATGCAGAACCTCATGGGCGGCTATCTGGAGCAGTCCAAGACCCTGTTCGAGCAGATGCAGGAGCAGATGAAGCAGGCGGGCGCGCTCTTTCCCGGCATGGCCGGCATGCCGGGTTTTCCGGGCAAGAAGCCCTGAGATGCACCTAGCGCCGGGCGCGCTGCGCCCGGCTTGAGGGACAATCGGGGCATCATGAGCGATACCCCCGTCCTGAGCCCGTCCCAGCCCGCAGCGCCCGGCACGGCTCCCAAAATCGGTTTCGTCAGCCTGGGCTGCCCCAAGGCCCTGACCGATTCCGAGCTGATCCTGACCCAGCTGCGCGCCGAGGGTTATGAAACCTCCAAGACCTTTGCCGGTGCCGATCTGGTGATCGTCAACACCTGCGGCTTCATCGATGACGCCGTCAAGGAAAGCCTGGACACCATTGGCGAGGCCCTGGCCGAGAACGGCAAGGTCATCGTGACCGGCTGCCTGGGTGCCAAGGCCGGCCAGGCCGGTGGCGACAACTTGATCAAGGAAGTCCACCCCAGCGTGCTGGCCGTGACCGGCCCGCATGCCACCCAGGAGGTGATGGACGCGGTGCACACCCATGTGCCCAAGCCCCACGATCCCTTTGTGGACCTGGTGCCCGCCCAGGGCATCAAGCTCACGCCCAAGCACTACGCCTATCTGAAGATCAGCGAGGGCTGCAACCACCGCTGCAGCTTCTGCATCATCCCCAGCATGCGCGGCGATCTGGTCTCGCGCCCCATCGGCGATGTGCTGAACGAGGCTCGCGCCCTGTTCGAGGCCGGCGTCAAGGAGTTGCTGGTCATCAGCCAGGACACCAGCGCCTATGGTGTTGACGTGAAGTACCGCACCGGCTTCTGGGACGGCACGCCGGTCAAGACCAAGCTCTTTGATCTGGTGGCCCGTCTGGGCGAGCTGGCCAAGGCGCATGGCGCCTGGGTGCGCCTGCACTACGTCTACCCCTATCCGCATGTGGACGAGATCCTGCCCCTGATGGCCCAGGGGCTGATCCTGCCCTATCTGGACGTGCCCCTGCAGCATGCCCATCCCGATGTGCTCAAGCGCATGAAGCGCCCGGCCAATGGCGAGAAGAATCTGGAGCGCATCCAGCGCTGGCGCGAGATCTGCCCCGAGATCGTGATCCGCTCCACCTTCATCGCCGGCTTCCCTGGCGAGACGGAAGCCGAATTCCAGTACCTGCTGGACTTCATGCAGGAGGCCCGCATCGACCGCGCCGGCTGCTTTGCCTACTCGCCGGTGCAAGGCGCCACCGCCAACGAGCTGCCCGGCGCCGTGGACGAGGCCGTGCGCGAGGCGCGCCGCGCCCAGTTCATGGAAGTGGCCGAGCGCGTCTCGGCCGCCAAGCTGCGCGAGCGCATCGGCGCCACCATGCAGGTGCTGGTGGACTCCGCCCCGGCCCTGGGTCGCAAGGGTGGCGTGGGCCGCAGCTATGCCGACGCGCCCGAGATCGACGGCACCGTGCGCCTGCTGCCGCCCGAGAAGGCCAGCAAGACGCTCAAGGTCGGCGAGTTCACGCGTGCGCGCATCGTCGCGGCCGAGGGCCACGATCTGGTGGCCATGCCCATCTGAGGCGCGGCAATCGCGGAGAATCAAGGCGGGCCCCGGGCCCGCCTTTTTTCTTTGTCGAGCGAGGACCGATCTTGAGCCGCCAGCGTGCCATTGCCACCGAGCAGATCCACCATGCCTACCGCGCCCCCGAGGGCTGGGAGGCCGTGCCGGTGGGGGTCTACAAGGCCTCCACCGTGCTGTTCAAGAACACCGCCGATCTGCACAAGCCCCGGCCGCGCGACGGCCTGAGCTACCGCTACGGCCTGCACGGCACGCCCACCAGCTACACCCTGGCCGCGCGCATCGCCAGCCTGGAGGGCGGCACGCACTGCCTGCTCACGCCTAGCGGCCTGTCCGCCGTGACCCTGGTCTCCATGGCCTTGCTGCGCCCCGGCGACGAGGTGCTGGTGCCCGACAACGTGTATGGCCAGAACCGCTATCTCACCGAGTCCTGGCTGCCGCAGTTCGGCATCACCCACCGCGTCTACGATCCGCTGGACGTGGCCGGCTTCAAGGCCCTGCTGAGCGAGAAGACCCGTCTGGTCTGGCTGGAGGCGGCCGGCTCCATCACCCTGGAGTTTCCGGACCTGCTGGCCCTGGTGGCGGCCTGCCGTGAGCGCAGCATCGTCTGCGCCCTGGACAACACCTGGGGTGCGGGCGTGGCCTTCAAGCCCTTCGAGCTGGCGCCGGGCCTGGGCGTGGACATTTCCATGCAGGCCCTGACCAAGTACCCCTCGGGCGGGGCCGATGTGCTGATGGGCTCGGTCGTCACCCGCGACGCGGCCCTGCACGAGCGGCTCAACCATGCGCATGAGCACCTGGGCTACGGCCTGGGTCAGAACGATGTGGAGCTGGTGCTGCGCGGCCTGCCCAGCTTGGAGCTGCGCTACCGCGCCCAGGATGCCTGCACCCGCGCCCTGGCGGCGTGGATGGCCCAGCGGCCCGAGGTGGCGCGCGTGCTGCACCCGGCCCTGCCGGATTCGCCCGGCCATGCGCATTGGCAGGCCCTCAGCGCCGGGGGCGCGGCCTGCTTGTTCAGCGTGGTCTTCCAGCCCGAATACGGGCCGGCCGAGGTGGATGCCTTTGTGGACGCGCTGCAGCTCTTCGGCATCGGCTACTCCTGGGCCGGGCCCATGAGCCTGGCCGTGCCCTATGACATGCGGCGCAGCCGCAATCTGGGCCTGCCCTATCCGGCCGAGCGCATCGTGCGCTTTGCCATCGGCCTGGAGGCCGAGGCCGATCTGCGCGCCGATCTGGCGCAGGCCCTCAGCGTGCTGCGTCCGCGCTGAAGCTGGCGAACACCGCGTCCAGCTCGGCGATCCAGCCGGCTTGCTGCTCGGGGCTGGCGAAGCTGGCCTCGAAGCTGTTGCGCAGCAGGGTGTAGGCGTGGCGGGCATCCAGCTGGGGCAGGGCCTCGAAGCACTGGTCCAGATTGGCGCCCAGATAGCCGCCGAAATAGGCCGGGTCGTCCGAGTTGAGCATCACCTTGAGCCCGGCGTCCAGCAGAGCGGGCAGCGGGTGCTGCGCCAGGTCCGGCACCACGCACAGGCGCAGATTGGATAGCGGGCAGACCGTCAGCGGCACCTGGCGGCGGCGCAGTTCCTCCACCAGGGCCGGGTCTTCCAGGCAGCGCACGCCGTGGTCAATGCGCTCGGCACCCAGGGTCTGCAGCGCGCCCCAGATATAGGCGGGCGGGCCTTCCTCGCCGGCATGCGCCACGATGCGCAGGCCCAGGGCCCGGGCGCGCTCGAACACGCGCGCGAACTTCTCGGGTGGATTGCCGCGCTCCCCGCTGTCCAGCCCCACGCCCAGCAGGCGCTCGCGGTAGGGCAGCAGGGCGTCCAGGGTCTGCAGCGCGTCTTCCTCGCTGAGGTGGCGCAGAAAGCAGGGGATGAGGGCGATGCTCAGGCCCAGCTCGCGTTCGGCGCGGGCAATAGCGGCTTCCAGGCCGGCCATCACGGTGGCCAGGGCGATGCCGCGGTGGGTGTGGGTCTGCGGGTCGAAGAAGATCTCGGCGCGGCGGATGCGGTCGGCCGCGGCGCGCTCGAAGTAGGCGTAGGCCATGTCCTCGAAGTCCTGCGCCGTCTGCAGCACGCCAGCCCCGGCGTAGTAGAGGTCCAGAAAGCTCTGCAGATCGCTGAAATCGTAGGCGCGGCGCAGCGCCTCCACATCGGGGTAGGGCAGGGTGATGCTGTTGCGCCGGGCCAGGGCGAACATCAGCTCGGGCTCCAGCGTGCCCTCGATGTGCAGATGCAGCTCGGCCTTGGGGGCCGCGGCCAGCAGGGCCGACAACTGTGCACGGGGGATGGGGCGGTAGGTGTCGGCTTGCATGGTGCTCTCTTTAGTTGCGGCCGGGTTTGCCGTTGCCGCTGACCTTGTGGCGCATCAGCTGGCCCTTCTCGCGTTCCCAGTCGCGCTTCTTCTCGGTCTCGCGCTTGTCGTGCAGGCTCTTGCCCTTGGCCAGGGCGATATCGGCCTTCACCAGACCGCCCTTGTAGTGCAGGTTCAGCGGCACGAGCGTGAAGCCACGCTGCTCCACCTTGCCCACCAGGCGGCGGATCTCGTCCTTCTTGAGCAGCAGCTTCTTGGTGCGGTCGGCCTGCGGGTTCACATGGGTGGAGGCGCTGCGCAGGGCATTGATGCGGCAGCCGATCAGGTAGAGCTCGCCGTTCTTGATCATCACGTAGCCATCGGTGAGCTGGACCTGGCCGGCGCGTATGGCCTTGATCTCCCAGCCCTCGAGCACGACCCCGCACTCGTACTGCTCCTCTATGTGGTATTCGAATCGGGCGCGACGGTTTTCTGCGATGGACATGGGCTCGGATCTTGGGGCGCTTGCGCCCAATACAATCCCGGCATTGTAAGAAGCGCCATGAAACACGTTAGGAAGTCCGTGCTGCTGTGGTACTCCCCGCAGGAGATGTACCAGCTGGTCACCGGTATCAGTCACTATCCCGAGTTCCTGCCCTGGTGCGAGAAGGCGGAGCTGCTGGAGCAGCGCGAGGATGGCATCACCGCCCGGCTGTCGCTGGCCTATGCGGGGGTTCAACACGCCTTCACCACCCGCAACACCCATCTGAGCAACAGCCGGGTCGAGATGGCCCTGGTTGATGGCCCCTTCTCGCAGCTGGATGGGGTCTGGCAGTTCATCCCCCTGAACAAGCCCGGCGCGGATGCTGACGCCGACAAGGCCTGCAAGATCGAGTTCGAGCTGCGCTATGCCTTCTCCAGCCGTGCGCTGGAGGCCGTGGTGAGCCCCGTCTTCGATCGCATTGCCAACACCTTTGTGGATCGCTTTGTGCAGCGGGCCGAGGTGATCTATGGTCCCCGCTGAATCGGCGCCGCGGCTGCGGGTGGAACTGGTCTGGAGCCCGGTGGCGGGCGATGTTCGCCACCAGTGGCTGGACCTGGCGGCCGGTTGCACCCTGGGCCAGGCTCTGAGCGGCTGCGAGACCCTGGCCGGTGTGGACCTGGCGGGCTTTCGCATTGGCATCTGGGGCCGGGTGCGGCCGCTGGACACGCCGCTGCGCGAGCGAGACCGTATCGAGCTCTACCGTCCGCTGACCGTGGACCCCAAGGAGGCGCGGCGCCAGCGCTATCGCGCCACGGGCCGGCGCATCGTCTCGCGCCACCGCCCCAAGGCCGGGGCGATCTGAGATCTGAGTCGGGGCGCGCGCTTCAGCGGCAGTCGCTGCTGATGATGGCGCGTGTGCGCTGCGCTTCTTCGGCGCGCTGGCGCTCGTCCAGGAATTCCGTTTCGCCCGCCTCGTTGCGGCGCGAGATGCGCATGCCGTCTTCGAGCATGCGCAGATGGCTGGTGGCGCGCTTGCAGTTCTCGGCGCGCTGCTCGGCCACGCGGCGCTCTTCGTCCTTCTGCTTGCGGGCCTGCTGTTCCTGCTCTTGCCGGGCGCGCGCCTGGCGTTCCTGCTCCGCCCGGCTGGGCGCCGAGGCCGACTTGGGCGCTGGCGCGGAGGCTGGGCTCGTGGCCGGCGGTGCTGCCTCCGCAATGGGGCGCACCAGCACAGGTGCACGCTTTCCGGGGGGGCGTTGCAGGATGTCCTTTTCGGGCACATTGGCCGGCGGTGGCAGATCGCTGTAGAGCACCTTGCCCGAGGCGTCGCGCCACTTCCACTGAGTCTGGGCCTCCGCGGCAGGGCTGCCCAAGCCCAGTAGCAGCGCCAGAGCCGCCAGTCCCAGAGCGAGCAGGGGCTGTGGTCGTGCAGGGTGCGAGAGAGGCTTGTGGGACATGGCGTGAGCTTCCGGTCGATCTAGCGCGAAGTGTAGCCAGCGCTCCCGGCGCCGGGGCGCCGCCATCGTGACGCTTTGCATCTTCGCGGCCACCGCGCCGCGCAATCCGCCAGTCGCTGCCGGCCCGGTGGACACATTCCGTATAATGCCGCTTTGCGTCTGGAGCTTTCTCATGCGCCTTCTCGGAAAAGCACTCACCTTCGACGACGTGTTGCTGGTGCCTGCCTTCTCCCAGGTGTTGCCCCGCGACACCAGCCTCGCCACCCAACTCACCCGCAATATCCGGCTGAACCTGCCTCTGGTTTCTGCCGCGATGGATACCGTGACCGAAGCGCGGCTGGCGATTGCGATCGCCCAGGAGGGCGGGATTGGCATCGTGCACAAGAATCTGACGCCCGCCCAGCAGGCCGCCGAGGTGGCGCGCGTCAAGCGCTATGAGTCGGGCCTGCTGCGCGACCCCATCACCATCACGCCCGAGACCACGGTGCGCCAGGTCAAGGCCTTGAGCGAGCAGCACGGCATTTCCGGCTTCCCGGTCCTGGTGGGCAAGAAGGTCGTGGGCATTGTCACCGGCCGCGATCTGCGCTTCGAGACCCGCAACGACGCCCCGGTCAGCCAGATCATGACCCCGGCCGAGCGCCTGATCACGGTCAAGGAGGGTGCCTCGCTGGAAGAAGGCAAGGCCCTGATGCACCAGCACAAGCTGGAGCGCGTGCTGGTGGTCAATGACGCCTTTGAGCTGCGCGGCCTGATGACCGTCAAGGACATCACCAAGCAGACCAACTTCCCCAATGCCGCGCGTGATGCCCAGGGCAAGCTGCGCGTGGGCGCGGCCGTGGGCGTGGGCGAGGGCACCGAGGAGCGCGTGGAGCTGCTGGTGCGAGCTGGTGTGGACGCCATCGTGGTGGACACGGCCCATGGTCACAGCGCCGGCGTGATCGAGCGCGTGCGCTGGGTCAAGAAGAACTACCCGCAAATTGACGTGATCGGCGGCAATATCGCCACCGGCGCGGCCGCCCTGGCCCTGGTGGAAGCCGGTGCCGACGGCGTCAAGGTCGGCATTGGCCCCGGCTCCATCTGCACCACCCGCATCGTGGCCGGTGTGGGCGTGCCCCAGATCACCGCCATCGACTATGTGGCCACCGCGCTCAAGGGCACGGGCGTGCCCCTGATCGCCGACGGCGGCATCCGCTACTCGGGCGACATCTCCAAGGCCATCGCCGCCGGAGCCAGCACCGTGATGATGGGCGGCATGTTCGCCGGCACCGAAGAAGCGCCGGGCGAGGTCATCCTCTACCAGGGCCGCTCCTACAAGAGCTATCGCGGCATGGGCTCCATCGGCGCCATGAAGGCCGGTTCGGCCGACCGCTACTTCCAGGAAAACGACGAGACCACGAATCCCAACGCGGACAAGCTGGTGCCTGAGGGCATCGAAGGTCGCGTGCCCTACAAGGGCTCGATGGTCGCGATCGCCTTCCAGATGGCCGGTGGCCTGCGCGCCTCCATGGGCTATTGCGGCTGCGCCAGCATTGCCGAAATGCACGAGCGCGCCGAGTTTGTCGAGATCACCTCGGCAGGCATCCGCGAGAGCCATGTGCACGATGTGCAGATCACCAAGGAAGCGCCCAACTACCGCCTGGAGTGAGCAAGTCTTGAGCGAGCCGGTGACCGTACCTTCCGGCGAGCAGGATTCCAAGCATGGCGGCCGCAAGGCCGCCATGTCTTTCATCCTGATCGCGGTGCTGATCGACATGATCTCGATCGGCCTCATCATTCCGGTGCTGCCACCGCTGGTCGGTACCTTTGCCACGACGCCGGCCGAGCACACCCTGGCCTATCTGGCGGTGAGCGTCGCCTTCGGCATTGCCAACTTCTTTGGGGCGCCCATTCTGGGCGCGCTGTCCGACCGCTTCGGGCGCCGGCCGGTGCTGCTGATCGGCTTCTCCGGTCTGGCCCTGAGCTTTCTGGTCACTGCCTCGGCCACCGCGCTGTGGATGTTGATCGTGGTGCGCCTGTTCTCGGGGGCCATGCAGGCCAATGCCTCGGTGGCCAATGCCTATGTGGCGGACATCACCGCGCCGGAAGATCGCGCCAAGCGCTTTGGCATGCTGGGCGCGGCCTTCGGCATGGGCTTCATCCTCGGTCCGGTCATGGGGGGCTTGCTGGGTGATATCGATCTGCACCTGCCTTTCTACGTGGCGGGTGGCTTGGCCCTGCTGAACTGGCTCTACGGCTATTTCGTGCTGCCCGAGTCTCTGGCGCCCGAGCATCGCCGTCCCTTCGAGTGGCGAACGGCCAATCCGGTCAGTTCCTTGAAGAAGCTGGCGGCGCTCAAGGGCGTGGGCACCCTGGTCTTCGTGATTGCGCTGTCCGGCTTGGCCCAGTTGATTCTGCACACCAGCTGGGTCATCTACACCAGCTTCAAGTTCGGTTGGGGCCCCAAGGAAAACGGACTCTCCCTGTTCGCCGTCGGCGCCATGGCGGTGCTGGTGCAGGGCTTCTTGCTGCCGCGCCTGCTCAAGCTCTTCAGCCCGCAGCGACTGGTGGTTCTGGGCCTGGCGTCCAGCGTCATCACCAACTTCGTCTGGGGGGCCGCGACCGCGGGCTGGGTGATGTATGCCGTGATCGTCTTCAATGTGCTGGGCTTTGCCGCATCGACGGCCCTGCAAAGCCTGATCTCCAATGCGGCCGATGCCAAGACCCAGGGGCAGACCATGGGGGCCGTGTCCTCGCTGAACAGCGTGATGGCGGTGCTCGCGCCCATCCTGGGCATGAGTCTGATGTATCTGGTGGCCGAACTGCCCAAGGGCGATTGGCGTATTGGCGCGCCCTTCTACTTCTGCGCCCTGCTGCAAGCGGCGTCCCTGTTCTTCGCCTGGCGCCATTTCGGTCGTCAGGCCAACCCGGTGCCCCTGGCCCGGGCTTCTTGATTGGATCTTTTTATGCAACACGACAAAGTCCTGATCCTCGACTTCGGCTCCCAGGTGACGCAGCTGATTGCCCGCCGCGTGCGCGAGTCGCATGTCTACTGCGAGATCCACCCCAACGACGTCAGCGACGACTTCATCCGCGCCTACGCGCCCAAGGCCATCATCCTCTCGGGCAGCCATGCCTCCACCTACGAGGATCATGAGCTGCGCGCGCCCCAGGCCGTGTGGGACGCCGGCGTGCCCGTGCTGGGCATCTGCTACGGCATGCAGACCATGGCGGTGCAGCTGGGCGGCGAGGTGAGCTGGAGCGACACCCGCGAGTTCGGCTATGCCGAGGTCCGCGCCCATGGCCATACCAAGCTGCTGGACGGCATCCAGGACTTCGCCACGGCCGAGGGCCACGGCATGCTCAAGGTCTGGATGAGCCATGGCGACAAGGTCACGGCCCTGCCGCCGGGCTTCAAGCTGATGGCCTCCACGCCCAGCTGCCCCATCGCCGGCATGGCCAATGAAGAGAAGCGCTACTACGCCGTGCAGTTCCACCCCGAGGTCACGCACACCGTGCAGGGCCAGGCCATGCTCACCCGCTTCGTGCGTGAGATCGCCGGCTGCAAGGGTGACTGGATCATGGGCGACTACATCGAGGAAGCCGTGGCCAAGATCCGCGAGCAGGTGGGCGATGAGGAGGTGATCCTGGGCCTGTCCGGCGGTGTGGATTCCAGCGTGGCCGCGGCCCTGATCCACCGCGCCATCGGCGACCAGCTGACCTGCGTCTTCGTGGACCACGGCCTCTTGCGCCTGAACGAAGGCGATATGGTCATGGACATGTTTGCGGGCAAGCTGCACGCCAAGGTGATCCGCGTGGATGCCAGCGAGCTCTTCCTGGGCCAGCTGGCCGGTGTGACCGATCCTGAGAAGAAGCGCAAGATCATCGGCGGCCTGTTCGTCGATGTGTTCAAGGCCGAGGCCGAGAAGCTCAAGGCCAGCGGCCAAGGCAAGGCTGGGAGTGACGGCCGCCCGGCCGTCAAGGGCGCCACCTTCCTGGCCCAGGGCACCATCTATCCCGATGTGGTGGAGAGTGGCGGTACCAAGACCAAGAAGGCCACCACCATCAAGAGCCACCACAATGTGGGCGGCCTGCCCGAGCAGCTGGGCCTCAAGCTCCTGGAGCCGCTGCGCGAGCTGTTCAAGGACGAGGTGCGCGAGCTGGGCGTGGCCCTGGGCCTGCCGCCCGAGATGGTCTATCGCCATCCCTTCCCGGGCCCGGGCCTGGGCGTGCGCATCCTGGGCGAGGTGAAGAAGGAATATGCCGATTTGCTGCGCCGCGCCGACGCGATCTTCATCGAGGAACTGCGCAACACCCGCGACGAAGCCACGGGCAAGACCTGGTACGAGCTCACCAGCCAGGCCTTCACCGTCTTCCTGCCGGTCAAGAGCGTGGGCGTGATGGGCGACGGCCGCACCTACGACTATGTGGTGGCCCTGCGCGCCGTGCAGACCAGCGACTTCATGACCGCCGACTGGGCCGAGCTGCCCTACAGCCTGCTCAAGCGCTGCTCGGGCCGCATCATCAACGAGGTGCGCGGCATCAACCGCGTGACCTATGACGTGAGCTCCAAGCCGCCCGCGACCATCGAGTGGGAGTAAGCCCCCCAAGGGGCGATACCCGCCAACGGTTTGATCGCTACCATTTGTAGCCATTAATCTCATTACCAAAGGCAAAGCCGGCGCGAGCCGGTGACGCAAAGCCTCCGGTCTCGCCCGCTCTGGGCCGAGATAGCGGGGTTGCCGGATCAATACCCTGATCCGTGAGCTGCTTTGTGCACTGCCTTTGGGGCCCTCGTGGCCACGAATCAGGCAGTGTTCATGAATGCAAAATGTGCCCTGGGAGGGGCGGCCGGTCACCCGGCGCGTGGGGTATGGATGGTGTTGGCGCTGGGAGCCTGCGGGCTTGCTGCCGCGCAGGGCCAGGTGCCGGTGGCCGTGCCGGACCCGGCCGCCCAGCAGCAGTTGCAGCAACAGCGCGAGGCCGAACAGCGCAGGCAGCTTGAGCGCGAGCCCGATGTGCGGCTGCAAGACGCCCCGCCTCGGGCGACCAGCTTGGCGCGCGAACGCCTCGATGCGGCCACGCCCGAAACTCCTTGCTTCCAAATCCAGCGCGTCGAGCTATTGGGCCTCGAAGGCCTGGCGGCGCTGGAACATGTGCTGCGGCCCGCCCTGAATGGCCCCGAGGGGAATGACCCGCCCGAGGGGCGCTGCCTGGGGGTGCGCGGCGTATCCATCCTGCTCAGCCGCTTGCAGGACGCCCTGATCGCGCAAGGCTATATCACCACGCGCGTGCTCACCCCGGCCCAGGACCTGTCGTCCGGCCGCCTGCAGTTGCAGGTGGTGCCAGGCCGCCTGCACCAGATTCGCGTGCGCGAGGGCAGCTCGCCCCAGCTGCGCCTGGGCAATGCCCTGCCCACCCGCCCTGGCGAGCTGATCAATCTGCGGGACCTGGAGCAGGCCCTGGAAAACCTGCAGCGGGTGCCGGGGGCCCAGGCCGACATTCAGGTCGCGCCAGCGCAAAGCAGCCAGGAGCCGGGCATGAGTGACCTGGCCGTCAGCTACCAGGGCGGCCGCGCCTGGCGCCTGCAGCTGGCGCTGGATGACGGAGGCAGCGCCGCCACCGGACGCCATGCGCTGGGGCTGACCGCCTCGCTGGACCATCTGCTCACCCTCAACGACCTCTTCTACCTGACGCTCAACCGCGATCTGGGCCGGGTGGACCGTTCACTGCGCGGCTCACAGGGCCCGGCGAGCGGCAACGGCGGGCAGGTGCTGCACTACTCGCTGCCCTGGGGCTACAGCCTGCTGAGCCTGAACTTCAGCCGCAGCGGCTACCGCCAGGTGGTGATCGGCGCCAACCAGGACTATGTCTACCGTGGTCGCAGCGACAGCGGCGAGATCAAGCTCGGCACCACGCTCTGGCGCGACGCTCGCCACAAGTTTGGCGTCTGGGCCAAGCTCTATTCGCGTGGCTCGCGCAACTACATCGACGACACCGAGGTCGAGGTGCAGCGCCGCCGCGTGGGCGGCTGGGAAGCGGGTCTGCAGCTCAAGCGCAGCGGCGAGGGGGGAGGCAGCAGCGAGCTGAACCTGAGCCTGCGCCGCGGCACCGGCGCCTTCTCGGCCCTGCCCGCGCCGGAGGAAGAGTTTGGCGAAGGCAGCTCCCGCCTGGCCCTGCTGCAGGGCGAGTTGAGCCTGAACCTGCCGCTCACCCTGGGCGAGCGCAAGGCCCAGTTCAACAGCCTGTGGCGCGGCCAGCTGGCCCAGCGCCCCCTGGTCGCCCAGGACCGCTTCGCCATTGGCGGGCGCTACACGGTGCGCGGCTTTGGCAGCGACAGCAGCCTGTCCGCCGACAACGGCCTGCTCTGGCGCACCGAGATCGAGTTGCCGCTCAGCAGCCTGGTGGCCGGCTATGCCGGCGTGGACCAGGGCTGGGTGGCGGGCGGCCCCGGCGCCGAACGCCTGGCCGGCCGACACCTGGCCGGCCTGGTGCTGGGCACCCGCTGGCGCTGGCAAGGCCTGTACCTCGACGTCTTCGCCGGCATGCCCCTGCGCCAACCCGAACGATTTCCCGAAGCACGCCTGAACGCCGGCTTCAACCTGACTTACTCGCTATGAACCGCCTCCAGTACCGCATCGTCTTCAACAAGCAGCGCGGCCAGCTGATGGCCGTTGCGGAAACCGCCAACAGCCAGAGCAAGAGCAGTGGGCAGAGCCCCGCGCGGCGGCGCCGTCGGGCCCCGCGCGCCATGGCCGCCCTGGGCACCCTGCTGCTGGCCGGCGGGGTGGGCCTGGGTTCACCCGGCGCGGTCTGGGCGCAGATCCGCCCGGACGCCAGCGCGCCCAAGAACCAGCAGCCCACGGTGCTCACCACCGCCAATGGCACGCCCCTGGTCAATATCCAGACGCCCAGCGCCGCCGGTGTCTCGCGCAATAGCTATAGCCAGTTCGACGTCCAGGACAAGGGCGTGGTGCTCAACAACGCGCGGCGTGACGCCGCCACCCAGCTGGGCGGTTGGGTCCAGGGCAACCCCTGGCTGACCCGTGGCAGCGCCCGGGTCATCCTCAACGAAGTCAACAGCGGCCAGCCCAGCCAGCTCAAGGGCTTTGTGGAGATCGCCGGCCAGCGCGCCGAACTCATCATCGCCAACCCGGCCGGCATCCAGGTGGACGGCAGCGGCTTCATCAATGCCAGCCGCGCCACGCTCACCACCGGCGCCGTGCGCCTCGGGGCGGATGGCGGCATCAGCGGCTTCGGCGTGCAGGGCGGCCTAGTCCGCATCGAGGGCAAGGGGCTGGATGCCAGCCAGACGGACTACACGGCCGTGCTGGCCCGCGCCGTCGAGCTCAATGCCGGCATCTGGGCCCAGGACCTGCGCATCACGACCGGGACCCGCGAGACCAGTGCAGAGGGCGCGCCCGTCGGCGAGACCCTGGTGGCCCTGGGCGACACGCCGCGCTATGCCCTGGACAGCAGCGCGCTGGGCGGCATCTATGCCCAGCGCATCACCCTGGTCGGCACCGAGGCCGGCCTGGGGGTGCGGCAGGCCGGCCAGATGCAGGGGCAAGCCCTGACCCTGAACGCCCAGGGCTGGTTGGAGAACAGCGGCACGCTCTACGCCCAGGGCGATGGGGCCAGCTTGCAGGTGCAGGGGCGCGACGGGGTTCGCAACGCGGGCTGGATGGCCAGCCAGGGCTCCATCACGGTGGAGGGTCAGCGCGTGCAGGGCGAGGCTGGCAGCGTGACCGTTGCCGGCCTGCAGACGGATGGCAAGCTGGAAGGAACTGCCGAACTGCGGCTGCAGGCCAGCGAAGCCCAGCAGCACGGCGGGCTGCTGCTGGCCCCGGGGCTTGTGCAGATGCAAGCACCCAGCCTGGATCTGCGCGGCGCCCAGGCGCAGGCGGGGGAGTTGCGGCTCAGCGGAGCCAGCTTGCGGGCCGACCGGGCCCAGCTCAGTGCCCAGACGCTGCTCAGCGCCGAACTCCAGCAAGACATCAGCACCCAAGGCGCCAGCCTGGTGGCCGGCCAGCTGCGGATTCAGGCGGCCACCGCGGACAACCGAGGCGGCGAGTGGCTCCATCTCGGCAGTCAGGCGCCACAGATCCAGATCAGTGGCCTGTTGAATCTCGAAGGTGCACGCGTGGCCGGCAACGGCAGTGAGCTCCCGCTGCAAGCCGGCGAGCTGCGTGCGCGCGGCGCGCGCCTGGAGCAGTACGGCAGTGGTGCGCTGCGCGTGAGCGGCGACAGCCTGGATCTGCGGGAATCCACGCTGCAATCGCTTGGTGCGCTGGCCTTGCAGGGCGGGAGCCAGCTGGATCTGCGACAGGCCCGCGCGGGCAGCAGCGGCGAAGCCCTGCTGAGTGCCGCACGCGTCGATCACCGGGGTGCGCAGCTGTCGGCCGATGCCGGCGTGCAGCTGCGGGTGGGCGAGCAGCTGCTCAACGAGGGCGGGCAGATCCAGTCGGCGGCCGGTGCGGTCACGCTGCGCGGCCAGGCGGTCGTGAGCAATGCCGGCGGCGTGATCGCCGCGCGCGAGACGCTGGACCTGGAGGCGGCTTCGCTGAACCAGTCGGGCGCTGCGGTGCTGGCGGGGCGGGACGTGCGCTTGCAGCTGCAGGCCGGCCTCAGCCAGGGCGCGGACAGTCGCATCAGCGCCGATCGGGATCTGCGCGTGCAGGCCCGGCAGCTCAATAGCGAGGGCCAGCTGCGTGCCGGCGCTGCCATGAGCCTGGATGCCCGGAGCAGCGCGGATCTGGGGGGCAGCAGCTATGCCGGCGCTCGGCTCGATCTGGACAGCGGTGGCGATCTGCGCTTGCGCGGCCTGCTCGCGGCCCAGGGGGACGTTCGGGCCCATGCCGATGGACGCCTGCAGTCCGACGCGGGCGCCACGCTCGCGGCCGGCCTGGGCGCTGATGGGCGGGTGGGGGAGGGCGGCCAGCTCACCCTGGGGGCGGGGCGGGGCCTGGCCCTGCAGGGCCAGCAGTTGGCGGCCGCGCTGTCGATCAACAGCGCTGGCTCGCTCGATCTCAGCCGTGGCCAGCTGCAGGTGACGGGCCAGCTGGCCCTGCAGACCGATGGCAGCCTGAACACCGATGGCGCCCAGCTCACGGCCCGCAGCCTGAGCCTCAGCGCTCGCGACTGGTCCCATGTGGGCGGCCAGCTCCGGCTCAGCGGTACCCAGGCGCAGCAGCTGATGCTCCAGGGGCGCTTGGACAATCAGGGCGGGCTGATCCAGAGCAATGCCGAGGTGCTCACGCTGGAGGCCGGGTCGCTGGACAACCGTCGTGGCGAGATCCAGCACAGCGGTCAGCAGCTCAAGCTCAAGGCCCAGACCCTGGACAACGGCGCCGGTCGCGTGCTCGCGGCGGGCGATGTGGCGGTCCGGGCCGGCCTGGTGGACAACCTCGATGGCCACCTGTCCGGTCGGAATCTGGACCTGCAGGTCCAGACCCTGCGCAACAGCGGCCAGGGCCTGCTGGCGGCCGAAGGCCAGCTGCAGTTCGAGGGCGACACCCTGCTCAATGCCGGCAGCGTGCAGGCCAAGGGCGCGCTGGTGCTCAG
Organism: Roseateles asaccharophilus; assembly: GCF_004362405.1. Classification (GTDB taxonomy): domain Bacteria; phylum Pseudomonadota; class Gammaproteobacteria; order Burkholderiales; family Burkholderiaceae_C; genus Kinneretia; species Kinneretia asaccharophila. Next base: position 253,212 of record NZ_SNXE01000006.1, on the reverse strand, counting down.
CAGCCGCGGTGTGCTCGACAACAGTGGCCGCATCCGTGCGCTGGGGGACGCCCGGCTCAGCGCCGCCCAGCTGAACCAGCAGGGCAGCAGCAGCGCGGCCGCTGGGCTCACGGTGCAGGCGGACCACCTGCAGGGCAGCGGTCTGTTTGCGGCCGGTCTGCGCGCGGACAACACGCTGGACGGCGCCTCGGCGCTGCGCCTCAGCGTTGGCCAGCGCTTGCAGCATGCCGGCAGCCTGATGGCGGGCGGGCTGCTGAGCCTGGACGCGGCCGAGCTCCAGCTGCAGGGCGCCCAGATCCAGGCCGGCCAGTTCAGCGCCAGCGCCCGTGGGGGCGCGCTGAACCTGGACCGGACCACGGTGGCGGTGGCTGCCGATCTGGGTCTGCACAGCGGGGCTGAGCTGCGCACCGAGGGCGCCCAGCTCAGCGCGGCCCAGCTCAGCGTGCAGGCGGTGGACTGGCTCAATGCGGGCGGGCAGATCGGCCAGCTTGCCGCAGGCGGCGCGCTCGAGGCCCGCCTCACGGGACGCCTGGACAACCGCGGTGGGCAGATCGTGGCCAATGGCCAGCGCCTGCAGCTGCAGGCCGCGCAGCTGGACAACCGCCAGGGCCGCATCGTTCAGACCGGTCAAGGCGGCACCCTGAACATCCAGGCCGACACCCTGCTGGGCGAGCGCGGCGCGCTGCTGGCGCAGGGCCGGCTGGACCTGCAGATGGCGGGCGTGGCCGATCTGTCCCAGGCCCAGACCCAGGCCCAGCAGCTGGCGCTGCAGGCCGCCAGTCTGAACCACCAAGGTGCCCAGACTCTGGTGCTGGGCGATGCCCGGCTGGAAATAGCGGCAGGTCTGGACAACCGGCAAGGCCTGCTGCAGAGCACGGCGGCGCTCACCCTGCAGGCGGGCAGCTTGCGCAACGAGGACGGGCAGCTGGATGGCCGCCAGCTCAGCTTCAGCGGCGGCCGCCTGGACAATCTGGGACAGGGCCTGCTTCAGGGCCGAGAGGGCCTGAGCCTGACGCTGGACAGCGTGCATAACGCCGGTCGCCTGCAATCGGGCGGCGCGGCCACCCTGCAGGTGGGCGCCGAGCTGCGCAATAGCGGCCTGATCTACGCCCAAGGAGACGCCCGAATTCAGGCCGGGCACGTGCAGCACAGCGGCACCGTGGCCGCGGCGGGCGATCTGCGCGTGCAGGCCGATAGCGTGGCGAGCAGCGGCAGCTTCGCGGCCGGCCTGCGTCCCGACAACAGCCTGGCGCCCGGCGGTGCGCTGCATCTGCAGGCCCAGGGGCAGCTACAACACAGCGGCAGCAGCCTGGCGGCGGGCGCACTCAGCCTGAGCGCGGCCGAGCTGGCCCTGCAGGGCAGCAAGACCCAGGCCAGCCAGATCGCGCTGCAGGCTCGCAGCGGCGAGCTGAGCCTGGAGGGCGCGCAGCTCGGCAGCGCTGCGGCCTTGCAACTGCAGGCCGCCACGGCGCTGGATACCCGTGGTGCCCGCCTGAGCGCGGCCCAGGTGGACATCAGGGCCCAGGACTGGCGCCATGCCGGCGGCCAGCTGCTGCAAAGCACGGCCAGCGGCCATCTGAATGCCACGCTGGGCGGTCATCTGGACAACCAGGGGGGCCGTATCGAGGCCGCAGGCCAGGGCCTCACGCTGGAAGCCGCTTCGCTGGGCAATGTGCAGGGCCGTATCGTCCAGGCGGGCGCCGGCCTGCTGCAGCTGCAGGCCGGCTCGCTGGCAGGCCGTGAAGGCCAGATCCTTGCCACCGGCGATCTGCAGCTGGAGATTGGCGGAGCGGCCGATCTGAGCCAGGCGCGCACCCAGGCCCGACAGATCACGCTGCAGGCCGACAGCCTGCAGCACCAGGGCGGCCAGCTCTTGGCCGGCACCCAGGCCCAGCTCACGCTGCGGGGCGCGCTGGACAACCAGGCAGGCGTCCTGCAGGCCCAGGAGGCCCTGCAGCTGCAGTCGGGCGCCCTGCTCAACCGTGATGGGCAGCTCAGCGCCAAGCGCCTGGATCTGCAGCTGGAGCGGCTGGACAACGCCGGCCAGGGCCTGCTTCGTGCCGAGCAGGATCTCAAGCTCCAGGCCCAGACCCTGAGCAACACCGGCACAGTGCAGGCCGGCGGGCTGCTGGATCTCAAGCTCGACGCTGACCTGATCAACAGCGGCAGCCTCTACGCCCAGGGCCAGGCCCGGCTCCAGCTGGGAGGGGGGCTGCAGAACAGCGGCACCGTGGCGGCCCAAGGGCATCTCGGCGTGAACGCCCGCTCGATCAGCGGCAGCGGAGCGCTGGCGGCGGGCCTGCGCGCGGACAACATCCTGGGCAGTGAAGGCAACCTCAGCCTGCAGACCAGCCAGGGCCTGCAGCAAGGCGGCAGCCTGCTGGCTGCCGGTACGCTCGATGCCAGTGCTGCCGAGCTGCAGTTGCAGGGCAGCCGCGTTCAGGCAGCTGCCATCACGCTCAGCAGCCGCCAAGGCCCGCTGGCCCTGGACCGCAGCCTGCTGTCCAGCCCGGGGGCCCTCACGCTGCGCAGTGCTGGGGTGCTGAGCAGCGAGGGGGCCAGCCTGCAGGGCGCCACCGTGGACCTGCAGGCCAGCGAATGGCGGCACGCCGGCGGCACGCTCACGCAGCGCGGCAGCGGCGGCACATTGCTGGCCCGCATGGCGGGCCAGCTGGGCAACGCCGGTGGGCAGATTCAGGCGGAAGGCAGCTTGCTGCACCTGGAGGCGGCACATCTGGACAACGCGGGCGGGCGCATCGCCCAGGCCGGCAGCGGCGAACTCCGCCTGCAGCTGGGCAGCCTTGAGGGACGGGCCGGCAAGATTCTGGCCTCGAGCACCCTGAAGCTGAACGCCACGGGCGCTGTCAATCTGGCCCAGGGCCAGACCCAGGCACATGACATCACGCTCCAGGCCGCCAGCCTGGATCACCAAGCCGGCAAGCTGCTCAGCACCGGTGCGGCCACCCTGACCGTGGGCGGCCAGCTGGACAACCGTGGCGGCAGCTTGATGAGCCGCGGCCCGATGCAGCTGCACAGCGCCAGCCTCAGCAATGGCGGCGCAGGTCTGGTGCAGAGCGAGGCGGCGCTGGTGCTCTCCACCGACGCGGGACTGGACAACCAGGGCGGTCAGCTGCGCAGCGGCGGCGAGATGACGCTCACGCTGGGCGGCTTGGACAACCGGGCCGGCGGTCAGGTGGGCAGCGGGGGCGCGCTGCAACTCAAGGCCGGCGCGGACGTACTCAACCAAGGCGGCAGCCTGGTGGCCAAACAGGCCCTCCATCTGGAGGCGACATCGCTGGGCAACCAGCAGGGGCGCATTGCCAGCCTGGACGCGGGTGCCACGCTGCGCCTCAGCGCAGGGCTGGACAATCTGCAAGGCCAGTTGCAGGCGGCCCAGCAACTGGATCTGCGCAGCGGCGGCCCGCTGAGCAACCGCCAGGGCGAAATCTCCGCCGGCCGACTCTTGCTGGACAGCCAGGGCCAGTCGCTGGACAACAGCGGCGCTCGCCTGCTGGCCAAAGAGCTGCTGGAGCTGCGCAGCGGCACGGTCAACAACCAGGGTGGGCTGATTCGCTCCGAAGGCGATCTGAACCTGCAGCTGCAGGGCGCCGCACTGAACAACACGCGTGATGCCGCCATCAGCAGCCCCACGGGCGTGCATGCCGTGGGCAAGCTGGATCTGAACGCTGCCAGCCTGCTCAATGAAAACGGCATGAGCAGCGGCAGCACGGCGCGCTTGAGCGTGACCCAGCTCAGCAACCGTGCCGAGATCGCAGCACAGACCCTCACGCTGGCCGTGGGCGACACCCTGGACAACCGGGGCGGGCGCCTGGTGGGCAGCCAGGGGCTGGACGCTCAGGCCCAGCAGCTGCTCAACGCTGGGGGCCTGGTGTACGGCGGCAACACCCTGACGCTGCGGGTGGACCGCGGCATCGACAACCGCAACACCGCCGGCCAGGACCAGGGCCTGCAAGGCGGGCACCTGCTCGTGAGTGCCGCCCAGCTGGACAACCGCAACGGCCAGCTGCGGGCCAACGGCGATCTGCAGCTCAGCCTGAGCCAGAGCGTCAACAATGCGGCGGGCCAGATCGGGGCCGTGGGTGAGCTGAGCCTCAGCGACGGCGGGGCCTCAGCGCAGGTCTCGGCGCTCTCGCTGGACAACCAGGGCGGCCGCATCTGGGCCGGCAGCGCGCTGAAGCTCTCGGTGCGTGAGCTGGTGGGCGGCGTGAGCGGCGAGATCAGCAGCCGGGGCTCGCTGAGCCTGCTGGGCTTGAACGGGGACTGGGTCTACGGCGCGGGCAGCCAGCTGCAGGCAGCGGGTGATCTGAGCCTGGGACTCTCGGGCCGCTTCAGCAACCAGGGCGTGCTGCGCAGCGGGGGCAGCCTGAGCATCCAGGCCGTCCAGATCGACAACGAGGCCGGCGGCGAACTCAATGGCCGCCTCACCTTGCTCAATGCCGGCAGCGGCACGCTCAGCAACCGGGGCCTGATCGACGGCGAGGGCGTGGCCATCACCGCGGGCCAGGTGCTGAACCTTGGCAGCGGCCGCCTCTACGGCGGTGACATCACCCTGGATGCCGCCTCGCTGCGCAATGAGCGGGAAGGCGCCCAGGCCGCGGTGATCGCCGCACGCCGCTCCCTGGACGGCAAGTTCAGCGGCGAGATCAGCAACCGGGACGGCGCCCTGATCTTTGCGGACGGCGACCTGAGCCTGTCCGGCGCCAGTCTGCTCAACGAGAACGCCACGCTGGAAGCCAGCCGCTGGCTGAAGCTGGACCTCACCGGGGGGCTGGTCAACCGCAGCGTGCATGCGGGGGCAGGCAGCGGGCAGGACAGCAGCAGCAGCAACACGCCGGTGCGCCTGCTCGACAGCAAGGCGCTGATTCGCAGCGGTGGGGATATGCAGATCACCAGCAGCGGGACGGTTCTCAATAGCGGGGCGACCATCGAGGCGATCGGTGACCTGCAGTTGAAGGCTGGGGATGTGCGGAATGTGAATCCGTATCTGATGTGGAGGGCCGCAGGCGATCCGCTGGGTGATCGGGTTCGGTTTGTTGGGTACTACCCGGTTTACTACGAATGCGGCGGAGATAGCGGCTTCACCTGCACGGACAACGTCGCCGTTGACGAGTGGGTGTACCTGAATGGCCGAACGGTTATGCGAGCCTGGGGCGATTTCGTCCTCGCAAATCCTGGGCGTGCATATCAGATACAAGGCGCACCAGCCCTTGTTCTCAACGATCGCATTCTGAAGGATGACCTGATTGTCTTTGAGCCGTACACAACTAGCGAAACTGAGAACGGCGTAATCACAGGGATTAGTTTCGAGGGCGGCGACAAAATCCGAGGGCGGCATCCGGGCCAAGCCTGGGAAGAGTTCGTTGCTGAGAAACCGAGCTATGCCCGCTTCATGCCGGAGCTCGTGAAAGGTGGCTCTGCTGAAGCTACTCAGTCGTCGGCGGCTCGAATCACTGTGGGGGGACAGCTGCGCATCACGGGCGCCCAAATTACTAACGACATGAGCATTGTCGAGGGGCGTGATGGCGTGGCCATCACGGGCGCTGCGGTGAACAATCTGAACCGTACCGTCACCGTCACGGACCCAGGCAATGGCACGCAGCGTCAGGTGGCGCTGACCCTGCCCACTCACGCTGGCGCCAGCTTGCCCGCAGCAAGCGCGCCCGGCAGCCGCGCGCAGGCCGGTAGCGTGGGCGTCGGTCCAGGCGCCGGTGCCCAAGCGGGCGCCGGCAGTGTGGCGGTGCAGGCATCCGGTGGCGCCGGCCTCGGTGGCTTGACCGGGCCATCCGCGCAAAGCGTGACGGCGGCAGCGCAGACCGGGCCCGATGCGGGCGCCGCGGCGGGCTGGCGTCAGGATGCCGGCCTCACGGCCCAGGCGGTGCGGGCCGGCAGCGCGGCCAGCGTGGACGCCAATGTGCAGGCGGGCTCGCAGTCGGCCCGCGCCGGGGTGCAGGCCGCGCTGCGGGCGGCGCTGCAAGCCCAGGCCGGCGGGGCGGATGCCCAGGCTTCGCAGCTGCGCCAGGCCGCACAGGCGGCGGCGGTGGATGCCGTGAATGCCGGCAGCCTTGGGGGCGGACGCGCGCCCGGCGCGGCCGCGGCTCAGACCCTGCGCGGAGCGGCGGCGAGCTTCAGCGGCGCCGGCCTGGCGCGCAGCGTGCCCGTGGGGCTGGGCCTGCCCAGCAACAGCCTGTTCAAGACGCGCAGCGAATCGAGTGCGCGCTACCTGGTGGAGACGGACCCGCAGTTCGCCAACTACCGCGAATGGCTGTCCAGCGACTACCTGCTGCAGGCCGTGGCGGCCGACCCGGCCACCACGCAAAAGCGCCTGGGTGACGGCTTCTATGAGCAGCGCCTGGTGCGCGAGCAACTGGGGCAGCTCACGGGCGCCAGCTTCCTGCCGGGCTACAGCAGCGACGAGGCCATGTACCGCGCCCTGCTGGACAACGGCGCGAGCTTTGCCAAGCAGCACCAGCTGCGCCCCGGCGTGGCCCTGAGCGCCGAGCAGATGAGCCAGCTCACCACCGACCTGGTCTGGCTGGTGGAGCAGGAGGTGGCCCTGGCCGACGGCAGCCGCCAGCGCGTGCTGGTTCCCCAGGTCTACCTGCTGCCGCGCGAGGGTGATCTGCAGCCCAGCGGGGCGCTGATCACCGGCAAGCGCGTGGAGATGGCGCTGAGCGGCGACTTCACGAACCAAGGCCAGGTGCGCGCGGGGGAACTGGTTGACGTCAAGGCGCTCAATATCAGCAGCAGCGGGGGCGGCATTCGAGGCGTCAGTGTGGCCTTGAGCGGTCAGAAGGTAGACATCAGCAACAGCGAGGTGATCGCGGGCCGCAGTCTTGCCATCACGGCTTCGAACTTGGGCATTGACCGCTCTTTGCTCGTGGCGGGGCAAGGCACGGTGAGGCTTGAGGTCCAAGGCGACGTCAGTGTTAAAGCATCAGCGCTGAGGGCTGGCGGATCACTGTTGCTGCAATCCAAGCAGGGCAGTGTGGACCTGGTCGACACACAGCTTCGCGCGGCCGGCCAAACAGCCGTGATCGCAGCTCAGAGCATCACAACGGGAAGCACCCAGACCCAGAGCCAAAAGCTCGTCGACGGCGTCACCATTCAAAGCCTGGAAACTCTGAACAAGACGCGCATTGAGGGCGACAAGGGCGTGACCCTGTACGGTGGCACGCAAGTGCACTTGCAGGCCACGGATCTGAGTGCGGTGCAGGGCAAAGTGAGTGTGAGTTCGGCGGGCACGGTCCTGCTGGATCACAACACGGACACCGAGCAGCGGAACTGGACCACGAGTTCGACCAAGCGGGGTTGGGGCGGTCTGAAGAAGAAGACAACGGTCACCCAGCACGAGGAACTCAAGGCCACGGCGGTGCGCACGACGCTTGAAGGCCAGGCCATTGAGGTGCTGGGGCAGAACGTGATCAGTGTGGGCGCGAAGTTCGACAGCACGGGTCTTCTGCACGTGGAGGGCGTGGACAAGACGCTGCTGTACTCCGCAGAAAACACCCATAAGACCTTGACCGACAGCACCAGCCGTTCGAGCTTTGCCGGGATCGGCTACCGCAAGGTATCGAGTCAGGATTTGAGCCTCAAGACTCAGGCCGTGCGCACGGAGCTGGTCTCGGACCAAGCGGTCCGGATAGGCGTGGGTGAGCGTACCGAGCTGATCGGTGCACGCATTCAGGCGCCAGAGATCTCGTTCGTGCGCAGGCCCGGTGAGGGGGCGACGGGCGAGCTGCTCATTGGTGCTGCGATTGAGAGGGACCAGGCCAGCTCTCAAAGCCGTGCGGTCACGGGCGGCGTCTGGCAGAAGCAGGAGGGGCAGGGTCACGACCGCAGCACGGGGCAGATGAGTGAGCTGCTGGGAACGGTCAGCGTTGACGCCGGTGTGAAGCTCAGTATTGAGCTGCCGCGCGTGGCCGAACCGGGCAGTGGCGCAGCCGTGCCCAGCTTGCAGGAGCAGGTGCAGAAGCTGGCCGGCCAGCAACCCGGCTTGGCCTACCTTGAACAGCTGCGCAGCCACCCTTCGATCAAATGGAGCGAGGTGGAGCTGGCCCAGCGTGAATGGAGCTACAAGCAGCAGGGGCTGACCGGAGCCGGTGCAGCGCTTGTGGCCTTGGCGGTGGCCTGGGCCACGGGCGGCATGGGTGTTGAGTTGCTTGGCTCCACGACCGCGGGAACCACCACCCTCGGCGGTGTGACCCTGGCGACCAGCGCAGGCGGCCTGACGGCCGCCGGAGCGGCCCTGAATGCAGGGTTTGCAGGTCTGGCCGCGAGTGCGAGTGTCAGCCTGGTGAACAACGGCGGGGACATTGGCAAGACGCTCAAGGAACTCGGCAGCAAGGACAGCATCAAGAACTTGCTGACCAGCATGCTCACGGCAGGAGCGCTCAACGGCTTGTCCAACACCCTGACCCTCAATGGTCAGACCCTGGCCAGCATCACACCGCAGAACAGCGGCTTCGCTGCCAATCTGGGCAAAGCCGTGATCAGCAATGTGGCCAGTGCCGCGATCAACAGCACGTTGACCGGAGCCAGCTTGGAGGACAGCATCAGGACCGCGCTGGTGGGGGCGATGGCCAGCACGGCAGGGGCGTTTGGTGCCCAAGCCATTGGCAGCATGACGGTGCCCGATGCGCAAGGGAAAAGCGTGCTTAACCCCGCTGGCCAACTGCTGGCGCACGCGCTGGGGGGCTGCCTGGCAGGTGCAGCGGGTGGTGGGTCGCAAGGCTGCCACAGCGGCGCCATTGGTGCGACGGTGGGTGAACTGGCGGCACAGTGGTTCGACCCCAACGGCACCAAAACAGAGGCCGAGGTGCTGGAGTTTGCCAAGCTCATGGGCGCCACCGCTGGCGCGCTCACGGGAGACGGCAGCGCAGCGAGCGTGAACACGGCGGCCAATACAGCCGCCAACGCGGTGCAGAACAATTACCTGGAGACGCGCGACCTGAAGAACGCCATCGCGCAGTTGGAGAACTGCAAGGTGGGCTGCGACAGCCTGCGCCGGCTGCTGTTGGGCAATGAAAGCGCTGGTGGGCAGCAAAAGCCTGTGGGGCGCCTGGTGGACCAATGCAAAGCCAACCCGCAAGCGTGCAGCACGCGGGTGCAAGACATGGCCCAGGCGTTGCAAGACCTGCAAAGCCCCGAGGTGCGCGCGGTGTTGGGTGGCGCGACTGCGGACCGGCTGATCCAGCGCCAGGTCAATGATCTGGGGCAGGCGCTCAACGCGCTGCAGTGGGGTGCTGAGCACGTGCAAAGCAGCACCGCCATCATGAGAGGTGCGCTGATGGTGGGGGCGACAGCGACGGGGGCTGGGGTGTTGGTGCATGTGGGCCGGGCCTTGGTGGCTGCCTGCGGCAGCGGCATAGGCACACCGGCGTGCACTAGCTTGATGACAGACATCAGCATCGGTGCAATTGAAATCGCAGGTGGTGTGCCAACAACTGGAGTTACGGCGCCCGTTGTTGGCTCGGGGGCGACAGCTGCGGCGGCTGCCAGACTGACCAACGCGGTGAGAAGTGCCGATCCAGCTGCGGTAGTTCAAGAGTTGCAGCTGGTGATTGCGGAGGCGCGAACGGCGGGTGGGGTAAACAGTGCACCGAAGGTTGTTGAGCTTACCTTTGACAAAGGCACAAGAACCTGGACAACGCCTGCAGGTGTTGACTATGGACCGGGTTCAGTGCACGGCAATCGTGTGCAGCACGTTCTTGACCATGCTGTACCGAATCCGAACAAAACAACGCACACTGTTTTCAATGTGGATAGAAAAGAAATCCTGGGGCTAGTAGATGAAGCGTGGTTGGCGAAAGGTAATCCTTTGCCAAATGACCCTGGTGCGTATGTCGTTCCAATGGGGCGAGTTATTGGCACTGCCGGCGAAACTAACATTAAAATCATTGTACGGCCTGGAACGAGTAAAATAATTACTGCTTATCCCGTTCAATAAGTAAGGAGCTGGAAATGTTGTGTCCTAGATGCGAGCAAGGTGATATAGCTGTAGCGCAGATAAAGAAGACCGGGCAGGATGTTTACGTATGCCAAGAATGCGAAGCCACATGGTTTTCGCTTGCTGATATAGGTTCTAAGCCATTTGTGGATTTCGGAACTCACATGGAGAAGTTGGGTTTGTTGCCGCTGTGGGATGAGTTAGATGTTCAAAAGGCGTAGCGCTCGGTGCTGGCCGAGGTGAACTCGGGTCGCTCTAAGTACGGATGGCTTTAAGGTATAAGGTGTCACCGTCAAAGTGGGGCTGCCAGCTCCCGGCACAACAGGCGTCGCAGAATTCAAGGTGGAATCATGGCCCAGCAAATGAACCGATGTGATCGCATGGGTGTGAACCCAAAGTGGCCTTCCTACAAAAGCGTGTTGGGGCGCATTGCGAAAGCACTCACTCACGAAGATTTTCATCGAAACGCCATTCGTGAGTACGTGACCAGAGAGGATGCGGCGCCCTCACAACAATTGCCGAACAAGCGCAACATAACAGACTACACCACAGAAAGGCTAGCAAGGGTCCAAGCATGCCGAGCATTGGCAACTGCGCCAGACAACCCGAGTTGGAGGCCTGATTTGGCCTATTGGATACGCTACTACCAAGTTGGCATCAAGCAAGCGTTCTTTTGGCACTATCGATACGGCATCCTGTTCCCGCAGCATCCAGACGGCGGCCTTCGGATGTTCTCCATCCAAACCGCCGCCAACATGATGGCCGCGATGGCGATGCTTGGCTGGAAAGACGCCGTGATCCACCAAGGCTATTTGACCCATGCGGCGCTCAATCGTGGGCACCAGCTGGTGATCGAATACGAAGAGGAGCACCGCCGCGCCCAAGCCTTCATGCTGCGCCTGTTTGCCGACTGGGTGGGCGATGTCTCACACCAGTGGCCGGGCTATGCCTACGACGAGCCGATCTACGAAGCGCTGTTGGCCCACTGGCGCACGCCCAACCCCGACGATCTGGTGCCTTGCCTGCTGGCCGCGTGCGACCGCCACACGTGGCAAACCGGCAAAGAGAGCCAAAAAAACTCCTACGACTTCAACCAGGACAGGCATCTGGAGCGCGTCCCGGTGGAAATCCTTTTCATCTTCCGGCTGCGCGAATGGGAAGGACTGGCCAACCCGAGGCTGGATCATCCCTTGATGGCCGCACCCTTTGACCAGCTTCCACCCGAGCAAGCTGTGCCCGAGCTCGATGAGCTCATGCAGGGCGTGCTCAAGCGTGCTCGCGAAGACTGGCCTGACTACGATGCCGTGCTGTCGCTGGACGCTTTGAAAGCCTGAGATCAGCAGTGCCGCTGCGGCACAAACTGGATGCCATGCCGGCGCCATGGTGGGGGAGTCGGCGGCCCAGTGGTTCAACCCCTCGGGGGATCCCGGCAAAGCCGCAGAGACCGTCGCCTTTGCCAGCTTGATGGGCGGTGTGGCGGGCGCCCTGGCTACCGGTGACGGCACGGCGGCGAGCGTCAATACCGCAGCCAACACGGCGGCCAATGCGGCGCAGAACAACTACCTCAACCATGCGCAGTGGAGTGAGTTCGCGAAGCGCTTACCTGCCCCGAAAGCCGGTGAAGTTGTGCCCAATGCGATGAGTGCAGCGGAAACCGCTCAGGCTGCTGATATTGTTGCCTTCAAAGGTGGAAAGTTCGTAGGGCAACCGGCTTCCAACACCCCAGGTATTGATGGCTGGCTCAATGGCGTACCTGTTAGCCTGAAGGAGGTGACAGGCAATGGTATGACGGCAGTTCAACGAAATGTAATAAGCGGCGCCAATCAAATGAGTAAGGCCGGCCAAGTTGGGGATATGTATGTTGATGCAACTAAGGCGGGTGTCGCGACTCAAGATGTGACAAGCTGGGTGAAGCCAGGGTCGCCGATTGCAAACGTATTGAATGAGGGGGTTGTCAATAACATTAATATCAAAACCACAAATGGCTGGGTAATATTGACCCGCTCTGCTATGAAGGTTCCGGGTGCACCATGAGAGATTCTTTTATACCCATGGCAACCAATCCCACGCATGATGAGTTAATGGTTGCTATAAAAGATGGCTTTGTTTACTTTAAGCAACAAGTGCCGACGGTAACATTTGAGCCGGTTGGTCCTTGTCATAAAAACTCCTACGTGAAGGGCGCTGCTGAAAATGAGTGGTGTTGGGTGTCGATTGATGAGCAAGCGATAGACGAACGGATACCAAACTCTGCGAGATTTTTGGGGGCTGTTAGCACTCGAGGTGATGATTTGTTTGCCGCTGTGGTGGTGTACTCAATTTGCAAGAAATTTGGTAATTCCGTTTACGATGATGCAGGATATTTGAATTCCGGAAAGGAGTTCACCATTGCTGAGTTTGAAGAGGCATTGCGCGCCAGACTAGACAGCTGTATCTAGTCGGACCTGCAAAATCCCGCCAACCCGCATGAACACTGAGGTGGCCGTGAGCAACCCAGTACTCAACGCGGTGCAAAGCGCGAGCAGCCAGATCAAGGCGGCCGGCCAGAGCAGCGACTCGCGCGTCAAGGCCCTGGCTGCGGCCAATGTGGCGATAAATACCAAGCAGGCGGTGGATGCGGTGAAGGGCGGCCAGGGCCAGGTGCCGACGGGCCAGAAGAATCCGGACGGCTCGTCGGTCATGACCGACGGCAACGCCGCCGACAAGGCCGGGGGCATCGGCCTGAGCTTCACCCTGGGCGCCAGCCGCAGCCAAAGCCAGCACAGCAGCAGCGCGGACCTGGCGCGGGGCAGCAGCGTCACGGCCGGCGGCGACATCAGCATCCGCGCCACGGGCGGCGGCGCAGACAGCGACCTGACGCTGCGCGGCAGCACGGTGCAGGCTGGGGGCAAGACCCGGCTCCAGGCCGAGGACCAGATCAACATCCTGGCCGCGCAGAACACCACGCAGGAAAGCAACAGCCAGAGCTCCAAGAGCGGCAGCGTGGGTGTGGGCATCAAGCTGGGCGCGGGCGGGCTCAATGCTGGTCTCAGGCGCTGCGAACTGCCTGCCTCCGAATGCTCGTAGAGCCGCTGCCTTGCAGCGGCTTTTCTTTACGCGGGCCTGTCATGGCAGCGCTTGCAGCGTTTTTCGCATCGTGGAGTCAAATTGCAGGAAAATGCGGCGTGAACATCTCTGTGCCTCGTGGCGCAGGGTGTGATTTTTGTGTCGCTGCTGCACTGTGAGCGGGTGCAGCGCAAGAACTACAGGACAACACTCATGAGCACCCAGCAGCCTGACATCATCTACACGCTGACCGACGAGGCCCCTTTGCTGGCCACGGCCAGCTTCCTGCCCATCATGCAGACCTTTGCCGAGCCGGCAGGCATCAAGGTGGGTACCAGTGACATCTCGGTGGCGGGCCGCATCCTGGGTGCCTTTGCCGACTGCCTGAGCGAAGAGCAGCGCGTGCCGGACAATCTGAGCGAGCTGGGCAAGCTGACCCTCAAGCCCCAGGCCAACATCATCAAGCTGCCCAATATCAGCGCCTCGGTGGCCCAGCTCAAGGCGGCCATCAAGGAACTGCAGGACAAGGGCTACAAGATCCCCGACTTCCCCGAGAAGCCCGAGACCGAGGAACAAAAGGAGATCCGCGCCCGCTACAACAAGTGCATCGGCTCCGCCGTGAACCCGGTGCTGCGTGAGGGCAACTCCGACCGCCGTGCGCCCAAGGCCGTCAAGGAATACGCCCGCAAGAACCCGCACAGCATGGCCGAGTGGAGCCAGGCCTCGCGCTCGCATGTCTCGCACATGCATGGCGGCGACTTCTACCACGGCGAAAAGTCCATGACCCTGGACCGCGCCCGCACCGTCAAGATGGAGCTGCTGACCAAGAGCGGCAAGACCATCGTGCTCAAGCCCAAGGTCGCGCTGCAGGACCGCGAGATCATCGACTCCATGTTCATGAGCAAGAAGGCCTTGCTGGAGTTCTATGAGCGCGAGATCGAGGACGCACACAAGACCGGCGTGATGTTCTCGCTGCACGTCAAGGCCACCATGATGAAGGTCTCGCACCCCATCGTCTTCGGCCACTGCGTGAAGATCTTCTACAAGGAAGCCTTCGAGAAGCACGGCAAGCTCTTTGACGAGCTGGGCGTGAACGTCAACAACGGCATGGTCGATCTCTACAACAAGATCGCCACCCTGCCCAGCGCCAAGCAAGAAGAGATCAAGCGTGACCTGCACGCCTGCCACGAGCATCGCCCCGAGCTGGCCATGGTGGACTCGGCCAAGGGCATCACCAACTTCCACTCGCCCAACGACATCATCGTCGACGCCTCCATGCCCGCGATGATCCGCGCCGGCGGCAAGATGTATGGCGCCGACGGCCGCCTGAAGGACGTGAAGGCCGTGATGCCGGAGTCGACCTTTGCCCGCATCTATCAGGAGATGATCAACTTCTGCAAGTGGCACGGCGCCTTCGATCCCAAGACCATGGGCACGGTGCCCAACGTCGGTCTGATGGCTCAGCAGGCCGAGGAATACGGCTCGCACGACAAGACCTTCGAAATCCCCGAAGACGGCGTGGCCAACATCACCGACCTGGAGACCGGCGAGGTGCTGATGAGCCAGAACGTGGAGCAGGGCGACATCTGGCGCATGTGCCAGGTCAAGGACGCCGCCATCCGCGACTGGGTCAAGCTGGCCGTCAACCGCGCCCGCAACTCCGGCATGCCGGTGGTCTTCTGGCTGGACAGCTACCGCCCGCATGAGGCCCAGCTGATCACCAAGGTCAAGATGTACCTGCACGAGCACAACACGGCTGGCCTGGACATCCAGATCATGAGCCAGGTGCGCGCCATGCGTTACACCCTGGAGCGCGTGATCCGCGGCCTGGACACCATCAGCGCCACCGGCAACATCCTGCGCGACTACCTGACCGACCTGTTCCCCATCATGGAACTGGGTACCTCGGCCAAGATGCTGTCCATCGTGCCCCTGATGGCGGGTGGCGGCATGTACGAGACCGGTGCCGGCGGTTCTGCGCCCAAGCATGTGCAGCAGCTGGTGGAGGAAAACCACCTGCGCTGGGACTCCCTGGGTGAGTTCCTGGCCCTGGCCGTGAGCCTGGAAGACCTGGGCCTGAAGAACAACAACCCCAAGGCCAAGGTGCTGGCCAAGACCCTGGACGCGGCCACCGGCAAGCTGCTGGACAACCGCAAGGGCCCCAGCCCCAAGACCGGCGAGCTGGACAACCGCGGCAGCCAGTTCTATCTGGCCCTGTACTGGGCCCAGGAACTGGCCGCCCAGACCGACGACGCCGAGCTGGCCAAGCACTTCGCGCCCCTGGCCAAGAGCCTGAGCGAGAACGAGCAGACCATCGTCAAGGAACTGGCCGAGGTGCAGGGCAAGCCGGTGGACATCGGTGGCTACTACAAGCCCGACACCGAGAAGCTGGCCACCGTGATGCGCCCGTCCAAGACCTTCAACGCCGCCCTGGCCGCCCTGCGCGGCTGAGGCAGCGGATTGCGGCCCCGTCCTACGGGGCCCTGATGCCCAGCGCGATGGCGCGCGAGCCCCTGGGGCTTGCGCGCCACTTTTCTTTTCCGCAGCCGCTGTCCTGGCTTCAGCGCTTGGGCGCCCTGTCCTGGACCAGGGGCTGGACCAGGGCCTGGGCCAGGGCGCGCACGCTCAAGGGGGCGCAGCCCTCGGCATGGTTGCTGATGCTGATATAGGCCTTGTGGCCGGCGCCGGCCGTGCCGCGTATCACCCGGGCCAGGGCCTCACGGGTTTCGGGGTCGGGGTCCAGCATGCGGTCGAAGGCGCCGTACTTGCGGCCGGCGTCCTCATAGCCATAGGGGCCGTGCAGGCGGTTGAGGTTCCAGCGGCAGACCAGGGGGCCGGGCCAGAGCGCACGCAGCAGGGGCAGCTGCTGGGCCAGGGGCGGCAGCTTGGGGTGCAGACCCAGGCAGTAGGTGGCGCCGCACTCGCGCAGCACGGCGGCAAAGTCCGGCGTGAGCCATTCGGGGTCCCGCACCTCCACGGCGATCACGCCCTCGGGCGTGGCGCTGCGTAGATCGGGCAGGGCGCGCAGCAGGCTTCGCAAGCGCTCCAGCTGCTCGGGCATGCGGGCCAGCATCTGGGGTGTGAGCGGGCTGAGCTGGAAGACCAGGGCGCCGATCTTGGGGCCCAGGCCCTCCAGCGCCGGCTGCACGAATTCCTGCAAGGCCAGCTCGGGATTCAGGAAGACCGGGTTGAGTTGCTGGCCCCGGCCGCTGCCCTCGGCGCGCACCAGGGCGTCACTCACCAGGCTGGGTGCCTTGACCGTGAAGCGGAAATCCGCCTGTACCTGGGCCGCATAGCGTTCGTACTGGCTGGCACTCAAGGGCCGGTAAAAGCCGCGGTCCAGGCTCACGCCGCGGTGCAGGGGCTGCAGCGCATAGGTGGCCAGGCCGTGGCGCGAGAGCAGGCTTTCGGCGTAGGCCTTGTCCCAGACCAGGCCGGCCCAGCCGGGGTAGCTCCAGGAGGAGCCGCCCAGATGGATCTCGCGGGGCAGGGCGGCGGCCAGGGCGCGCTGCGCCTCATCCACGGGCTGTGGGCGGACCTTGAGGCCGGCGCTGGCCGGGGGCGCCGTGGCTGCCATGGGCGAAACGGCCGGGGTCAGCAGCTCCTCGGGAAACAGGGCGTCTTGCATACGGGCGCAAGGATAGCGGCCCGCCGCTTGCTACACTGCCCGGCCTCATGCAGAACCTGAGCCCCACCCCCGCCGACGAGTACGCCATGCGTCTGGCCCTGGACCAGGCGCACAACGCCCTGCTGGTGGGCGAGGTGCCGGTGGGCGCCGTCATCATGCGGGCCGGCCAGGTGATCGCCACCGGCTACAACCGCCCCATCACCACGCACGACCCCACGGCCCATGCCGAGATCGTGGCGCTGCGCCATGCGGCCACCCTGCTGGGCAACTACCGCCTGCCGGAGTGCGAGCTCTTCGTGACCCTGGAGCCCTGCGCCATGTGCGCCATGGCCATGATGCATGCGCGGCTCAAGCGCGTGGTCTTTGCCGCGCCCGACCCCAAGACCGGGGTGGCGGGCTCGGTGCTCGATCTCTTTGGCCAGAAGCAGCTGAACCACCACACCCATATCGTGGGCGGGGTGCTGGCCGAGCCCTCGGCGCGCCTGCTGCGCGAGTTCTTTGCCGAGCGTCGCGCCGCCGCCCGCCAGCGTCGCCTGGCCGCCCAGGCCGCGGCCTCCGAGGCGGATACCCCCATTCCCACCGGCGACGCCACCCACCTGGACCCCGAACAACCATGAGCTCCCTGACCCTCTACACCCCCGCCGGCGTGCTGGCCAAGAGCCAGCCCCTCAAGCGCGCCGCCAAGCGCCTGGGTCAGCTCGGCTTCGAGGTCGAGATCGATGCCGACGCGCTGGCGCGCCACCAGCGCTTTGCGGGTGACGATGCCACGCGCCTGGCGGCCCTGCACCGCGTGGCCGAGGCCGCGCCCTCGGTGGCCCTGGCCAGCCGTGGCGGCTATGGCCTGACCCGCCTGCTGGACCAGATCGACTGGGCCCTGCTGGCGCGCGCCGTGGAGCGCGGCACGCGCTGGGTGGGCCACAGCGATCTGACCTCCCTGCATCTGGGTCTGCTGGCCCACACCAAGCTGCGCAGCGCCGAGGCCTTTGGCCTATGGGCCGGCCCCCTGGCCTGCGACGACTTCGGCCGCGAGGAGGCCGAGGGTGGCGTGGATGAGATCACCCGCGACTGCTTTGTGGAAGCCATGCAGGGCCTGCTGGAGGCCGTGGGCTTTCGCACCGAGGCCGGCTTCGACGGCCTGCACGCGCGCGGCACGCTCTGGGGCGGCAATCTCTGCGTGCTGAACTCCCTGCTGGGCACGCCGCATTTCCCCAAGATCAAGGGTGGCATCCTCTTTCTGGAAGATGTGAACGAGCACCCTTACCGCGTGGAGCGCATGCTGCTGCAGCTGGCCCAGGCCGGGGTGCTGCAGGCGCAGAAGGCCGTGGTGCTGGGCGAGTTCAGCGCCTGGAAGAAGTCGCCGCTGGACCGCGGCTACACGCTCAAGAGCGCCATTGCCGCGGTGCGCGAACGCTGCCCGGGCCTGCTCATCCTGACGGGCCTGCCCTTCGGCCATGTGCCCACCAAGGTCTGCCTGCCGGTGGGCGCCAAGATGGATCTGGTGGTGCAGGGGCGCGAGGCCCTGATGATCTGGGGCCCGGACCCGGCGCATCACCAGCACGCGCACGACTGCGACGAGGCTTGCAGTCACGAGGCCGAGCACGAGGCCAAGCGTCCTTCAAGCCGGTAAGACCCGGCCCCGCGCCTGCGGGGTGTTGCCTCAGCCTTTGCCCTTATGATGGTGGGCCTTGCCTCCTGCACACGCGGCCACGAGCCGCACTGTCCGGGAGGCTCGTTGTTTTTTGAAGGATGCGACGGGGCGGACCCGCAAGCCCTCGCATCCGCTGTTGCTGGAAGGATGGGTTGCTCCGCATGCAAGTGCTTCGAGGACTGGCTGCGACGGCGCGTTGCGCTGCCGCGGCGCTGGCCGCCACGCTGGCGCTGAGCGCCTGCAACAACAGCCCCTGGAACCAGGGCGACGAGAGCCGCAATCTCGTGTACTCGGCCATGATCGAGAACACGCCTCGGCATCTGGACCCTACGGCGTCCTACTGGTCGAATGACACGGCCGTGACCTATCAGGTCTACGAGCCGCTCTACGGCTACCACTACCTCAAGCGACCCTTCACCCTGGTGCCCAAGACGGCCGCCGAGGTGGTGCAGCCCAAGTATCTGGACAAGCAGGGACGCCCGCTGCCGGACGACGCGCCCGGTGAGCAGATTGCGCTGAGCATCTACGACGTGCCCATCAAGCCGGGCATCCTGTACGCGCCTCATCCGGCCTTTGCCCGCAATGCCCAAGGCGAGTACCTCTACCACCAGATGCGCGCGGGTGAGCTGGGTGAGCGGCGCACGCCCTGGGACTTCGCCGAGCGCGGCACGCGCGAGCTGGTGGCCGAGGACTTTGTCTATGCCATCAAGCGGCACGCCACCACCCGCATCACCGCGCCCATCTATGGCGTGTTTGCCGAGTATGTGCAGGGCCTGCAGGAGTACGGGGAGCTGATCAAGCGCGAGGACGCCAAGCTGCGTCAGGGTCTGGATCCGTCCAGCCTGGACAAGCCCTTTCTGGACTTTCGCCGCTGGCCCTTGGAGGGCGCCGAGGCCCTGGACAAGCACACCCTGCGCCTCAAGATCCGCGGCAAGTACCCGCAGTGGAAGTACTGGATGCAGATGACCTTCCTGGCCCCTGTGCCCTGGGAGGCGGATGCCTTCTACGCCCAGCCCGGCATGGCCGAGCGTGGCCTGACCCTGGACGTCTGGCCCGTGGGCACCGGCCCCTACATGATGACCGAGTACGCCAAGGACCGGCGCATCGTGATGGAGAAGAACCCGAACTACCGGGGCGAGCCCTATCCCTGCGAGGGCATGCCGGGTGATGAGAAAAAGGGTCTGCTGGCCGATTGCGGCAAACCCACGCCCTTCATCGACAAGATCGTGCTGACCGTGGAGCGCGAGGCCACGCCTCAGCGCAACAAGTTCCGCGACGGCTACTACGACCTTGAGGTCTTCGAGCGCACGGACACCGGCAAGTCTTATCTGGTCGAGGCCGATGACTCCGACGAGGTGCGCGCCCAGTACAAGGCCAAGGGCTTTGACTTTGAGCAGTACAGCGACGTCAACAGCTACTGGATCAGCTTCAATATGCTGGACCCGGTGATTGGCTGGGGCGAGACCGCGGAGCAGCGCAAGCGCAACCGCCTGCTGCGCCAGGCCATCACGATTGCCATCGACTGGGAGGAGTACTCCAAGGTCTTCCCCAAGAAGGCCGGTGAGACCGCCCAGGGCCTGCTGCCCCAGGGCATCCCGGGCTCGCGCGAGGGCACGCCCGAGGGCGTGAACCCGGTGACCCATCGCTGGGTCGACGGGCGCGCCGTGCGACGCTCCATCGACGATGCCCGCCGCATGATGGTGGAGGCCGGCTACCCCGATGGCCGCGATGCCAAGTCGGGCCGCCCCCTGGTTCTGAACTATGACTACTACGCTCCGGCCTCGCCCGAGCGCAAGCCCGAGATCGACTGGGTGGTCAAGCAGTTTGCGAAGCTGGGCATCCAGCTGGAAGTGCGTGCCACCGACAACAACCAGTTCCAGGACAAGGTGCGCAAGGGCAAGCACCAGGTCTTCTGGCTGGGCTGGAATGCCGACTATCCGGACGCGGAAAACTTCCTCTTCCTGTTCTACGGCCCCAATGCCAAGAGCGTGTCCGATGGCGAGAACACCGCCAACTACATCAGCCCGGAGTTCGACAAGCTCTTTGCCAAGCTCAAGAACCTGGACGACGGCCCCGAGAAGCAGCGGGTGATCGATGAGATGACGCGCCTGCTGCGTGACGACGCCCCGCTGAGCTTCGGCTTCTATCCCTATGCCTCGGCGGCCGTGCATGGCTGGATCAAGAACTCCAAGCCCGCCATCCTGGTTCGCGACCACGCGCGCTATCTGCGCCTGGATGCCGAGCAGCGCGCCAGCCAGGTGCGCCTCTGGAACGAGCCTGTGCTCTGGCCGCTGGCGGTGCTGGTCCTGCTCGGGGCCCTTGCCGTGTGGCTGGCCCGACGCGCCCTGCAGCGGCGTGAACGCCTGGATGCGCGCGGCCGTCTGGTCGACGACGCCCCTGCCTCCTGATTGAGCCCCGCACAAACATGATCCGCTATACCTTCCGCCGCCTTTGCTACGGCCTGCTGGTGCTGCTGGGCGTCAATCTGGCCACTTTCTTCCTGTTCTTCACGGTCAACACGCCCGACGATATGGCGCGCCTGAACATTGGCGGCAAGCGCGTCACGCCCGAGCTGATCGAGAAGTGGAAGGCCGAGCGCGGCTATGACAAGCCGCTGTACGTGAACGAGGCCCGCGAGGGCGTGCAGCGCTACACCGACACCATCTTCTGGGAGCGCTCGGTCTCGCTGTTCACGCTCAAGTTCGGCCGCGCCGATGGCGAGAGCGCGGGCGACATCGGCCACGAGGTCGCCACCCGCATGTGGGTGAGCTTGCAGCTGGCCCTGCCCATCTTCGTGCTGCAGGTCATTGCGAGTACGGCCTTTGCCTTGTTGCTGGTGACCTTCAGAAACACCCGGCTGGATTTATGGGGGGTGATCAGCTGTGTGCTGCTGCTCTCCATCTCCAGCCTGTTCTACATCATCGTGGGCCAGTACTTCTTCTCGCGCGTGCTCAAGCTGGCGCCCATCTCGGGCTACTCCACGGGCCTGGACGTGGTGCGCTTCCTGGTGCTGCCGGTGCTGCTCTCGGCCCTGGCCCGATTGGGCGCCGAGGCCCGTCTGTACCGGGCCATGCTGCTGGAGGAGGTGGCCAAGGACTATGTGCGCACCGCCCGGGCCAAGGGCCTGAAGGAAACCGTGGTGATGTACCGCCATGTGCTGCGCAATGCCCTGATCCCCATCATCACCAGCGCGGGTGGCTATCTGCCCTACGTCTTCATGGGCAGCCTGGTGTTCGAGAGCTTCTTCGGCATCCCGGGTCTGGGCGCCTATGTGATCGAGGCCATCAGCAAGCAGGACTTCGCCATCGTGCGCACCATGGTCTTCGTGGGCTCCCTGCTCTACATCGCCACCTACATCCTGATCGACCTGGCCTACACCTGGGCCGACCCGCGCGTGCGCCTGGGCTGAGGACTTGAGCATCATGCCGAAATTCGTGCTTCTGTGGACCGACGCCGCCATCTGGCTGCTGATGGCGGTCTTGTTCGCCTATGTGCTGATGGTGCGCCGCGACGCCAATCTGCGCGCCACCTGGGCCAAGGCCTTTGCCGGTGCGCCGGCCATGGCCTCGGCCGTGGTGCTGGCGGCCGGCTTGCTGGTGACGCTGGCCGACAGCGTGCACTACCGTCTGCCCCTGCCGGCCGCTGCCGGCAGCACGGCCTCCGCCGTCGCCTATGACGTGCGCGTGCGCTCCTTGCTGGACGCGCTGCTGGCCCCGGCGCTGGAGGGGCGTGAGTCCACCTACTCGCTGCCCCTGCACTACGAGGGCTTTACCAAGGAGTCGCTGGAGGTGGACGGGCAGGTGGTGCGCAGCGCCCCGCGCCTGCGCTTCGGCGGCGCACATCTGAGCGATCCGCCGCGCCAGTGGCTGGCCGATGTGAGCCTGCGCGCCCTGGGCGGCGCCGCGGCTGGGCTGCTGGGTGGTTTGCTGCTGTGCGCGCTGGGCGCGGTGTTCTACGGCCGGCATCGCTGCATGGCCTTTGCCGCGGCCTGCGGCGAGCTCTGGCGCGGCGAGTCACGCCTGCCCTGGCGTGCCGCGGCCTGGGCGCTGCTGGCCCTGAGCGTGCTCGTCGGCATGGTTGCCGCGCTGATCGGGCGCTATCACGTCTTTGGCACCGACATCACCGGCAACGATGTGCTCTACCAGACGCTCAAGAGCGTTCGCACCGCCTTCGTGATCGGCGCCCTGGCCACGCTGGCTACCTTGCCCCTGGCCGTGGGCCTGGGCATCATGGCCGGCTATTTCCGGGGCTGGGTGGACGAGCTGGTGCAGTACATCTATACGGTCTTGTCCTCCATCCCCAACATCCTGCTCATCGCGGCCTGTGTGCTGATGGTCCAGGTCTTCCTGGACAAGCATCCCGAGCTCTTCGAGACCGGGGTGGAGCGGGGAGATCTCAAGCTCTTCCTGCTGTGCATGGTGTTGGGCGTCACGGGCTGGGCCGGTCTGTGCCGGCTGTTGCGTGCCGAGGCGCTGAAGCTGCGTGAGCTGGACTATGTGCAGGCGGCCACGGCCTTCGGGGTGAGCCATCTGCGCATCATGCGCCGCCATATCTTCCCCAATGTGGCCCATCTGATGCTCATCGTCACGGTGCTGGAGTTCTCCTCGCTCATCCTTTATGAGGCGGTGTTGTCCTATGTGGGCGTGGGCGTGGACCCCTCCATGAACAGCTTTGGCGGCATGATCAATTTCGCCCGCAACGAGATGAGCCGCGACCCCGTGGTGTGGTGGCCCTTTGCCGCCGCCTTCACCTTCATGGTGGCCCTGGTGCTGGCCGCCAATCTCTTTGCCGATGGCGTGCGCGACGCCTTCGATCCGCGCGCCCGCAGCCTGCGCCCCCGCGTGCTCAAGCCCATCGCCAAGACCTGAAGACCGCCATGCTGAAGATTGACAACCTCAAGGTGGCGCTGGACGCCGATGCCGGCCTGGTGCGCGCCATCGATGGCATGCAGCTGAGCCTGTCCCGCGGGGAAACCTTTGCCCTGGTGGGCGAGTCGGGCTGCGGCAAGAGCATGACGGCGCTGGCCTTGATGCGTCTGCTGCCCGACAACGGCGGTGTGACCGATGGCGCCGTGCTGCTCGACGACCAGGATGTGCTGGCCCTGCCCGAGGCGCAGATGCGCCGGGTGCGCGGCGGGCGCATCGGCATGATCTTCCAGGAGCCCTCCACCAGCCTGAATCCGGTGATGAAGGTGGGCGAGCAGATCGTCGAGTCCATCGAGACCCACACCACGCTGCGCGGTGCCGCGGCGCGCGCCAAGGCCATCGAGTGGCTGCATCGCGTGGGCATTCCGGAGCCCGAGCGCCGCATCGACGAGTACCCCTTCCGTCTCTCGGGCGGGCAGAAGCAGCGCGTGATGATCGCGATGACCCTGGCGGCTGAGCCGGACTATCTGATCGCCGACGAGCCCACCACGGCCCTGGATGTGACCATACAGGCGCAGATCCTGGATCTGCTCAAGGACTTGCAGCGCGAGCGCAGCCTGGGCGTGCTGCTGATCACGCACGATCTGGCGGTGGTTTCGGGCATGGCCCATCAGGTGGCCCTGATGTACGCCGGGCAGATTGTTGAAGTGGCCCCCGCGGCCGAGTTCTTTGCCGCGCCCAAGCATCCCTATGCGCGGCTCCTGCTCCAGGCGCTGCCGGACTCGGCCAAGCGAGGCGAGGCCTTGGCGGCCATCGGCGGAACCGTGCCGCCGCTGTGGATGGAGTTTGAAGGCTGCCGCTTTGCGCCGCGTTGTGACCGGGCGCTGCCGGCCTGTGCCCAGCATCGCCCCGAGTTGCAGGCCTTGAGCGCCAGCCATGCCGTGCGCTGCCGCCTCTACACCCATGCGCAGGAGTTTCCCGCAGCGCCTGCGGTTCAGCCGCCCGCTCGGGCTCAGGCGTCGCCACCACCGCAGACCGAGGCCACGCCTCTGCTTGAGGTGCGCGACCTCAAGGTGCGCTTTGCCCTCAGCGGTGGGCTGTTTGGCGCCGGCGCCCGCTACTTCGAGGCCGTCAAGGGCGTCTCATACACCCTGCGGGCCGGCCGGACCTTGGCCCTGGTGGGGGAGTCCGGCTGTGGCAAGACCACCTCGGGCAAGGCCATCGTGCAGCTGCTGCGCCGCCAGGCCGAGATCGAGGGTCAGGCCTTGCTGGATGGGCGAGATCTCTTCACGCTGGATGGGGATGCCCTGCGCGAGGCGCGGCGTCAGGTGCAGATCATCTTCCAGGACCCCTTTGCCTCCCTGAATCCGCGCATGCGCGTGCTGGAGCTGCTGGAGGAGGGCATGCTGGCCCTGCGCCCCGAGCTGGACGCCCAGGCCCGGCGTCAGGTGCTGGAGACCCTTGTGGACCAGGTGGGCCTGAGGCGCGATGCGCTGGAACGCTATCCGCACGAGTTCTCCGGGGGGCAGCGTCAGCGCATCGCCATCGCCCGGGCTCTTGCCGTGGAGCCCAGGCTGATCGTTTGCGACGAGCCCACCTCGGCCTTGGACGTGTCGGTGCAGGCCCAGATCCTGAATCTCTTGCGCGAGCTCCAGCGGGAGCGGGGGCTGTCCTATCTCTTCATCACGCACAACATCGGCGTGGTGGAGTACATCGCCGACGAGGTGGCGGTGATGCAGTCGGGACGCATCGTGGAAGCCGGTAGCACGGCCGCCGTGCTGGGTTCGCCGCAGCAGGCCTACACCCGCAAGCTGCTGGCTGCGGTACCCCGCCTACCGGGTGTCGTTGCGCATGCGGGCTGAAACCACCACTCATGGAGGTATTAAACTGGTATCCAGTAAACTCCGCGCCGGCATGTGCATGCAGGGCTGAAATCGCTTGTAACTTGGTGACAGGCATTGGCAGCTGATGTTGCAATGCCGCATCAGCGTGATGCCCTGAATTCGCACCGGTCGAACGAGGCTGCTGCGATGGAATCAAGTGAAATTCCGCTATTCGCACAGGCGGTCTTGCTCGGGTAAGCCCCAGGGGGGGCGTTGTCAGCTTGGTTTAAGATGTCGCCCTGTCCGAAGGGGTTGTTGTAATAGTGTTACAGCCACCGATTCGGGCTGGGTCGCCCGCGGTCCTGGAACCGTCGGGCTGATTTTTTTGTGAGTGTTCGTTCTCGTCACGCCTGGGCCTTGTGTCCGCGATGCGCTCCCGCAGGTCGGGGAGGGGGTCGAAAAGGCGTGGCGTGGTTGTGATACAAAACCGGCCCTTGCGCCCAGAAGGTATTCGGGGATTCGCTGCTGCGGCGACGGCATCCTGGTATGCCGTCTTGCTTGCTGGGGCGATACGGCGCTGATCACCGATTTGCACCGATGGAAGTGTTTCGCAGTTTGATGAAGGAGCGCGCATGAACTTTGCGCAGGAGAAGCAGGGCGCGTCCCGCTTCACAGGGCTCGGCATCGTGATCCTGATTCACGTGCTGATGATTTGGGCATTGGCCAGTGGTCTGGTCCATAAGGCCGTGGAAAAAGTGGCCGGCCCCATCGACGTGAAGGTCGTGGAAGAGAAGGTCAAGCCGCCGCCGCCGCCCGAGAAGGTTGTGCCGCCGCCGCCGGACATGAAGGCGCCGCCGCCGCCTTTCGTGCCGCCGCCTGAAGTGCAGGTGACGGCGCCGCCGCCGCCCAATGCGATCCAGGCACCGGTCAGCAACACCCCGCCGCCCACGCGCGACGTGGCACCGACCCCGCCGCCCGCACCCGCCGCGCCCGCCCCGGCGCCCAAGCCCGCCAAGATCACGGCTGGCATGGTTTGCACCAAGATGGGCAAGCCCGAGGTGCCGGCAGTGAACTGGAGTGGCGAGGCGCTGTACCGTGCCACGGCCACGGTCAAGGCCGGCCGCGTGGTCAGCGTGGAAATTGCCTCCCTGCGTGGTGGTGTGGATCGACGTGCTCAACGCGCCCTGATCCAGGCCATCTCGGACACGCTCAAGGACACCTACGAGTGCCCGGGCGACCATGTGTTCGAGCAGGAATTCCAGTTCCGCATCGAATAAGCCTTCCAGGCGCCTCATCCAAATTACCGGGGCCCGGTCACGAGCCGGCCCCAGTTTCTCACCTGAGTTCCGATCTCTCGATCTCTCTACGTAGGAGTTGACTCCATGATCTCTCGTATCTCCGGCCTGTTCGCCGCGATCGCATTTGCTGCGTCCCTGGCCGTGGCTCCCCTGACTGTTTCTGCCCAAGCTGCCGATGCAGCCTCGGCCGCTCCTGCAGTTGTCGCCGCTCCCGCCGCCGAAGCAGCTCCCGCTGCCGCCAAGCCGGCTGACAATCCCTACGGCCTGAAGGCACTGATCACGCACGGCCACGCCGTCGACCAGGCTGTTCTGGTCGTGCTGGCCCTGATGTCCATGGGTTCCTGGTACATCCTGTTCGTGCGCCTGTGGGACACCCACAAGCTGGGCAAGGAAGCCAAGGAAGTGCGCGCCACCTTCTTCAAGAAGGCCAGCATCGCTGAAGGCGTCAAGAGCCTGAACGAAACCGGTGCCTTCCGTTACATCGCTCAGACCGCCGTGGAAGCCTCCGAGCACCACGAAGGCGCCCTGACCGAGAACATCGACCACAGCAGCTGGGTCACGATGAACATCGAGCGCGCCGTGAGCGAAGTCAACAGCCGCCTGCAGTCGGGCCTGGGCTTCCTGGCGACCGTGGGTTCCACCTCTCCCTTCATCGGCCTGTTCGGTACCGTGTGGGGCATTCTGCAAGCGCTGACCGCCATCGGTGTGGCCGGCCAGGCTTCGATCGACAAGGTGGCCGGCCCCGTGGGCGCCGCGCTGATCATGACCGCCATCGGTCTGGCCGTGGCCGTTCCGGCCGTGCTGGGTTACAACTGGCTGGTCAACCGCAACAAGGCCGTGATGGCCCAAGTGCGTGCCTTCTCCGCCGATCTGCACGGCGTGCTGATGGGCAACCGCGCCGTCAAGCGCTGATCGTCGGACTCTCTGGAGCCTCATCATGGGAATGAACGTCGGATCGTCTTCCGGCGAGGATGAGGTGGTCTCAGCGATCAACACCACGCCCCTGGTGGACGTGATGTTGGTCCTTCTGATCATCTTCCTCATCACCGTCCCGGTGGTGACGCAGTCGGTGGCGGTGTCTCTCCCCAAGGAGACCAACGTCATCCGCGTCACCAAGCCGGAGAACATTGAGCTGTCGGTGACCAAGGACGGCGACGTCTACTGGAACACCGTCCTGGTGCCCGACAACGAGGCACTGGTGGAGCGCCTGAAGAAGGTGTCGGTGCTGAACCCCCAGCCGGAGGTTCATGTCCGCGGTGACGACAAGGCTCGTTACGAGTCTGTTGGTCGCCTGATGGTGGCCTGCCAGCGTGCGGGCATCCTGAAGATCCGCTTCGTCACCGAGCCTCCGGCTCGTGGCGGCTGATCGGCGCGAGGAGCTAGAACATGGGAATGAACGTAGGTAGCTCGTCGGGTGGCGATGAACCGGAAGTCATGATGGACGTCAACACGACGCCCCTGATTGACGTGATGCTGGTTCTGCTGGTGATGTTGATCATCACCATCCCCATCCAGCTGCACTCGGTGAACCTGGATCTGCCCGCCGGCAACCCGCCGCCGCCGACCCGTGAGCCGGTCGTGCACGAGGTCTTCATCGACTTCGACGGCACGGTGAGCTGGGATGGCGTGGCACTGCCCAATCATGCAGCCGTTGAGGCCAAGCTGAATGAGGTGGCTGCCGCTGAAGACCAGCCGGAAGTGCATATCAAGCCTAACAAGCTGGTGGATTACGGCGCCGTTGCTGCGGTCATGGCTTCGGCCCAGCGTCTGGGCGTCAAGAAGATGGGCATGATCGGCAACGAGCAGTTCATCAACTGATGATCAAGTGATTGATGGAACGCGCTGTCCGCGAGGGCGGCGCGTTTTTTTTCGCGAGGAGCAACACAGCTATGAAACTCAAGACCCTGGCCGGCGCCGCCGTCGGCGCTGCCGCCCTGATGCTGGGCATGGGCCCGCAGGGCCAGATCGGTTTTTCCCAGGCTTATGCCCAGGAAACCGTGCGCCCCGAAGTGGGCAAGCATCTGAAGGACGCCGCCGCCCTGATCAAGGCCGGCAAGCACAAGGAAGCCCTGGCCAAGCTGCGTGATGCCGAGGCTGTGGGTGGTCGCACCCCCGCCGAGAACAATGCCATTGAAGGCACGCGCTTCTCGGCCGCCATGGGCGCCAATGATCCAGATTCCATGGCCCGCGCCTTCGAGGTGATCAAGGGCCGTCTGGGTGCGCCCCAGCAGCTGCAGTACATGGAAGCCATTGCCGGCACCTATCTGCGCGCCAACAACGCGCCCAAGGCGCTGGAATGGGCCAACAAGTACTTCGCAGCCGGTGGCGCCAGCGCCACCATGAAGACCGTGCAGCAGCAGGCCCAGTTCAAGTCGGGTGACATGACGGCCGTGCTCAAGGACACGCTGGCCGAGGTGCAGGCCGAAGAGAAGGCCGGCAAGGTTCCCAGCCAGGACAAGCTGAACCTGCTGCTTTACGCAGCCCAAAAGAAGAACGACGGCGCCACCGAGGCCCTGGCCACCGAGAAGCTGCTGAACTACTACCCCCGCAAGGAGCTGTGGGCGCAGATTCTGGGCGGCCTGCCGCAGAAGAAGGGCTTCTCGCCCCGCTTCGGCCTGGATGTCTACCGCCTCAAGCTGGTCACCGGCAATATGAAGACGGCCGACGACTATATGGAAATGGCCCAGCTGGCCGCCCAGGCCGGTTTCCCGGCCGAAGGCAAGACCGTGGTGGAGCAGGGCCTGGCCGCCAACATCCTGGGCCAGGGCGCCGAGGGTGCGCGCCACAAGCGTCTGCTGGACCTGATGGTCAAGAAGATTGCCGAAGGCAAGGCCGGCTATGCCGAGGCCGAGAAGGCCGCCAACGACTCCAAGTCGGGCGACGAGCTGATCAAGCTGGGTCTGGCCCAGGTCTTTGCCGGTGACAAGGCCGGTGGCCTGAAGCTGGTGGACGCCGGCATCGCCAAGGGCAACTTCAAGCGCGCGGACGACGCCAGGTACTACCAGGGCCTGGCTCTGTTCACCGCGGGCGACTCCGCCAAGGCCCAGCAGGCCTGGCGCGGCGTGAAGGGCACCGACGGTTCCGGCGAGCTGGCTCGCCTGTGGACCATCCACGCCCGCTCCAAGAAGTAATCGGGCCTACCCGCCTGCAAAGCAAACGGCCTCCAATCGGAGGCCGTTTCTTTTATGGGGCGAGGAGCGGGCTTACTTCGGTGCCATGCGGATGGCGCCGTCCAGGCGGATCACCTCGCCGTTGAGCATGTCATTGGTGATGATCTGGTGCACCAGCTTGGCATAGTCCTCGGGCTTGCCCAGGCGGGACGGGAAGGGCACATTGGCGGCCAGCGCATCCTGCACCTCCTGGGGCATGCCGAAGAGCATGGGCGTGCCGAAGATGCCAGGGGCGATGGTCATATTGCGGATGCCGTTGCGCGCCAGGTCGCGGGCGATGGGCAGGGTCATGCCCACCACGCCGCCTTTGGAGGCCGCATAGGCGGCCTGACCGATCTGACCGTCATAGGCGGCCACCGAGGCGGTGGAGATCAGCACGCCGCGCTCGCCCGTGGCCTCGGGTTCGTTCTTGCTCATGGCCTCGGCGGCCAGGCGGATCATATTGAAGCTGCCCACGAGGTTGACATTGATGACCTTGGCGAACAGGGCCAGGGCATGGGCGCCGTCCTTGCCCACAGTCTTGGCGGCAGGGGCGATGCCCGCGCAGTTCACCAGGCCCATCAGCTTGCCCAGCGAGACGGCCTTGGCCACCACGGCCTGGCCGTCGGCCTCCTGGCTCACATCGGCCTTGACGAAGGCGCCGCCCAGCTCGGCCGCCAGGGCCTCGCCGCGCTCCACCTGCAAGTCGGCGATCACGACCTGGGCGCCCTCGCGCGCCAGCATGCGGGCCGTGCCTTCGCCCAGGCCCGAGGCGCCGCCGGTGACGATGAATACCTTGCCTGCGATTTCCATCGCTGTCTCCTTGTGTCTGTCTGAGTTACGTTGACGTAAACGTCAATTGTGGCCCAAAGAAAAGGCCGCCGGAAGGCAGCCCGTGACGCGGGGCGGCGCCCCATGCCTGTCTCGCTTCGCTGTGTGGCTCAGCCCAGCGCAGCCAGGGCGCGTGCGGTGATCTCGTCCACCGAGCCGATGCCCTCGATGCGGCGGTACTTGGGCGCCTGGGCGTCACCGGTGGCGGCCCAGCTGGAGTAGTAGTCCACCAGGGGACGGGTCTGGGCCTGGTAGACCTCCAGACGTTTCTTGACGGTCTCTTCCTTGTCGTCGTCGCGCTGGATCAGTTCTTCGCCCGTAGCGTCATCCTTGCCTTCGACCTTGGGCGGGTTGAACTTGACATGGTAGGTGCGGCCCGAGGCCACGTGCACACGGCGGCCGCTCATGCGCTCAACGATGGCGCTGTCGGGCACATCGATCTCCAGCACATAGTCCAGCTTGACGCCGGCGGCCTTCATCGCGTCGGCCTGGGGGATGGTGCGGGGGAAGCCATCGAACAGAAAGCCCTTTGCGCAGTCCGGCTGGGCAATGCGTTCCTTGACCAGGCCGATGATGATGTCGTCGCTGACCAGGGCGCCCGCGTCCATCACCTTCTTGGCGGCCAGGCCCATCTCGGTGCCGGCCTTGATGGCGGCGCGCAGCATGTCGCCGGTCGAGATCTGGGGAATGCCGAATTTCTGGCAGATGAAGGCGGCTTGAGTGCCTTTGCCGGCGCCGGGGGCGCCCAGAAGAATCAGTCGCACGGGGTCTCCTCGATTTTCAAAAAGAAGGGCCCCGTCTCGCGCCGACGCCCTCGCAAACTGCGGGCGAGGATAGCACGCTGGGGCCTACGGCCGGCTGACGTCGGCCGCTGTTGTCATCTGGCTGTAACGCCGCGGCTCAGCTGCGGAGCTCGGGCATCAGTTGCCGCACGCGGTCCAGGTCCGCGGGGGTGTCCACGCCCGGGCCGGGCTTGTCGGCGCTGATGTGGACCGCAATGCGCTCACCATGCCAGAGCACGCGCAGCTGCTCCAGCGACTCGATCTGCTCCAGCGGACTGACCTCCAGACCCGGGAAGCGGCGCAGAAAGCCGGCGTGGTAGGCATAGAGGCCGACATGGCGCAGCACCGAGCCCGGCTTGAAGCCTGGCGCCTCCGGGCTGCCGTCGCGCCACCACGGGATGGGTGCCCGCGAGAAATAGAGGGCCGTGCCACGGGCATCGGTGACCAGTTTGACCACATTGGGGTTGGCGAACTCGGACGCCTCATCCAGGGCGTGGCCGACCGTGGCCATCACACAGTCCTCGCGCTGGCCCAGCAGGCTGGCACAGGCGTCGATCATGGCCGGCGCGATCAGGGGTTCGTCCCCCTGCACATTCACCACCAGCTCGCGGCCGTCCAGGCCGAGCTGCTCGCAGGCCTCGGCCAGGCGATCGCTGCCCGAGACATGGTCGGCACGCGTTAGCAAGGCCTGCACGCCATGCGCGGCGCAGGCCGCCAGCACCTCGGGCGCATCGGTGGCGACCACCACCTGGCCGGCCTGGGAGAGTGCGGCTCGGCGCGCCACATGCACGATCATGGGCAGGCCGTGGATGTCGGCCAGCGGCTTGTTGGGAAGCCGGGTGGAGGCCAGCCGGGCCGGGATGATGACGGTGAAGCTCATGCCGGGCGCACGGCGCTCAAGCTGGGGGCGGCGGGGCTCGGCGTATCCAGGGCACGTGCCTCGTTCTCCAGCATCACCGGGATGCCGTCACGAACCGGGAAGGCCAGGCGGTCGGCCGGGCAGATCAGCTCGCTCACTTGTTCGTGGCGCTGCAGCTCCAGCGGCCCCTTGCAGATGGGGCAGACCAGCATTTCCAGCAATCGGTTGTCCATGGTTTTGTCTCAGCGCGGCAGCAGGGCCAGCAAGGCCTGCTCAAAGGATTCGTCGGGCCTGAAGTCTAGCGCCACCACCCAGGCCTGGGTGCTGCCCAGGCGTGCCGGGTCCAGCTTGACCGCATCCTTTTCCGTGATCAGCAGCTCAGGCGTGTCCGCGGGCCAGGGCAGGGAGGCGAAGTCGTGGTGGTCGCTCAGGTGCAGCTCGCGGATCTGCAGGCCTTGCTCGCGCAGCATGCCGAAAAAGCGCTGCGGCTGGGCCAGGCCCGCCGCCGCCAGCAGTTCGCGGCCGCGCAGCGCCTGCAGCGTCTCCAGCCGGGCGGGCTGGCCCTGCCACCAGTCCTGCAGGCGCACGGCACCCGCCAGGCGGCGCCGGCCCAGATGGCCGGGCAGGGGGGTGCTGGGGGCCGGAGCGTTGTAGAGCACGATTTGGGGTTCGCGCGAGAGTGGCCGACTCTGCCGCAGCGGCCCGGCCGGCAGCAGGCGGCCATTGCCCAGGCCGCGCTCGTCGAAAACCAGAATGCTCAGGGCTCGCGGCAGGCGCCAGTGCTGCAGCCCGTCATCGCTGATCAGCAGCTGTAGTTCGGGATGCGCCGCCAGCAGCGCACGCGCGGCGGCGACGCGGTCGCGGCCCACGGCCACCGGCGCGCCGCTACGCAGATGAATCAGCAGGGGCTCGTCCCCGGCCTCGCGGGCGCTGCTTGCGCGCCGCAGCAGATGCACCGGGCCCGTGAGGCTTTCATCGCGGCCATAGCCGCGCGAGATCACGCCGGCCGCAATGCCTTGCGCGCGCAGCAGCTGCAGCAGGGCCAGCGTCGTGGGGGTCTTGCCGGCGCCGCCCACGATCCAGTTGCCCACCACGATCACGGGCACGGGCAGGGTCTCGGTCTTGCGCCAGCCCCAGCGGTAGAGCGCGGCATGGGCGCCGCTGAGCAGGCCGTAGAGCGCGCCCAGGGGGCGCAGCAGCTGGGCCAGCACGCCGCCCTCGCGCCAGGCGCGCTGCAGGCGCTCGGCCGGGGCGCTGCTGTCTGCGCTCATCGGCCCTGGGTCTGGGCCGTGAAGGTCAGGCGTGAGAGCCCGGCGCGGCGTGCCGCGTCCATCACATTGACCACCGATTGGTGGGCTGCAGCGGCGTCGGCCGACACGATGACCATGGCCTCGGCATTGCCGCCCGAGGCCTGGCGCAGGGCCACGGCCAGCAGCTCGGGCGCGCGCCCGTCCACCAGCTCGCGGTTGACCATGTAGCGGCCGTCGGCCGACACCGAGACCAGCACCTCGCGGGGCCGCTCCTTCAGCGCCTCGGCCTCGGCCGTGGGCAGGGTGATCTGCAGCTCGGTGAACTTGCTGTAGGTGGTGGACATCATCAGAAAGATGAGCACCACCAGCAGCACATCGATGAAGGCGATGAGGTTGATCTCCGGTTCATCGTGGGGGCGTTGACGGAACTTCATCGCTGCATCCTCGCGAACGGTGTGTGGCGCCGCGCCTCAGCGCAGGCCGGTGCGCGAGGCCTGGGCCTGCGCCTGCATCTGGGCCTGGGCCGCGGCTTGCTGGGTGAAGCGCGTCAGGTGCGCCATGAAGCGCTCGCTGGCTTGCTCCATCTCCAGCACATAGCCCTCGACCCGACCGCGGAAATAGCGGTAGCTCATCAGCGAGGGAATGGCCACGATCAGGCCGAAAGCCGTGTTGTACAGCGCGATGGAGATGCCATGAGCCAGCTGGGTGGGGTTGCCGCCCGTGGGGCTCTGGCTGCCGAAGATCTCGATCATGCCCACCACCGTGCCCAGCAGGCCCAGCAGAGGGGCGGCCGTGGCAATGGTGCCCAGGGTGTTGAGGTAGCGCTCCAGCTTGTGGATGGCCGCGCGGCCGGCCAGCTCGAAGGTCTGGCGCAGGCGGGCGTCCGGCAGGCGCGGCTCGGCGATCACGGCGCGCAGGCCGGAGGCCAGCACCTGGCCCAGCAGCGAGCTCTCCGCCAGCTTGTTCACCACCTCGGCGCTGGGCAGCTGCTGGTTGCTGACCGAGATCACCTCGTCCAGCAGGGTCGGCGGGGCGATCTTTGCGCCACGCAGGCTGGCAAAGCGCTCGATGATCAGGGCCAGGGCCACGACGGAGCACAGCAGGAGCGGCCAGATCGGCCAGCCGGCCGCTTGTATGATCGAAAACAAGGCGTCTATCCCTTTGGTCTGCGACGGCCCGCCAGCGGCGAGCGCGCCCGGTGAAGCTGCGCGCGATTATGGCCCCAAGCCGGGCCGCGGCGAACCAAGGCGGGTCAGGTCTTGCCCGAGGCTCCGTCGCAATCCACCGAGCCTGTGGATAACTTTGTGGGCAAGCTGTTCCGGCGGACCCGGCGAGCCCGTGAAATCGGGCCTCGGCTTAGATTGCCTAATTTTTGAGCAGGAAAAAACTCTTGAAAAACAAGCGTTTATGCGCGTATGACGTGGTCGTGACGGGGCGAATGGGCCGCCAGGCCCCATCTGGCGCGGCTGTGGAGTTCTCGACCCGCGCCAATACTGGGTTTGCGCATGGTTGAGCCCTGGAAAGCCGCATCACCACGGGTGGTCTGGGGTGTGGCGGGCCTGTTGCGCGCGGTCTCGGATGCGCTCAACGCCCGCTTTGCCGTCTGCACCGTGCAGGGCGAGATCTCGGGCTTTACCCGGGCCGCCAGCGGTCACAGCTACTTCAGCCTCAAGGATGCCGAGGGCGAGGCCGGCCTGCTGCGCTGCGCCATGTTCCGGCGCGCCGGCGCCTACCTGGACTTCACGCCCGGCGATGGTCAGCTGGTGGAGTTGCGCGGGCGCCTGGCCCTGTACGAGCCGCGTGGCGAGCTGCAGTTCATCGTGGAGAGCATGCGCCGCGCCGGGGCCGGGGCGCTGTACGAGCAGTTTTTGCGCCTCAAGGCCAAGCTGGAGGCCGAGGGGCTGTTTGATCCCTCGGTCAAGCGCCCCCTGCCCGGATTCCCGCGCCGCATCGGCGTGATCACCTCCACCGCGGGGGCGGCCCTGCACGATGTGCTGACCGCGCTGCGCCGCCGCGCCCCCCAGGTTGAGGTCATCATCTATCCCAGCCCGGTGCAGGGGCCCGAGGCGCCGCCAGCCCTGGTGCGCGCCCTGCACCTGGCCAATGCCCGTGCCGCGCAGGACGGGCTGGACCTGCTGCTGCTGTGCCGCGGCGGCGGCTCGCTGGAGGACCTCTGGGCCTTCAATGACGAGCGGGTGGTGCGGGCCGTGGCCGGCTCGGCCCTGCCCCTGGTCTGCGGCGTGGGTCATGAGACCGATGTGACCCTGTGCGATCTGGCGGCCGATCTGCGCGCGCCCACGCCCACGGCCGCGGCCGAGCTGGCGGCGCCGGCACGCGCGGTGGAGCTGGATAGGCTGAGCGCCCTGGCCAGTGCCTTGCAGCGCCGCATGGACCAGCGCCTGGACCAGGCCGCCCAGCGCCTGGACCGCGCCGGCCTGCTGCTGGCCCGGCCCAGCGCCGCCTTGGCCCAGCAGCGCCGCCGCCTGGCCTTGCTGGAGCAGCGCTGGGGTCAGGCCTTGCCAAGGCGGGTGGAGCGGCAGCAGCAAACCCTGGCCCAGCTGGCTCAGCGCCAGCAGCGCGCCAGCGGGGCGCTGATCGGCCGGCAGGAGCTGCTGCTGGCGGCCCTGCAGGCGCGGCTGCAGGCCCTGGATCCCAAGCGCGTGCTGGCGCGGGGCTATGCCTGGCTGGACGATGGTCAGGGCCGTGCGCTGGCCTCGGTGGGCCAGTTGCATGCCGGTCAGCAGGTCAAGGCGGTGCTGGCGGACGGCGAGGCCAGCCTCGAGGTTCTCGGCACCCGCATGGGGTCATAGGCAAGCTGCCTACAATGGCCGCCGACCCAAGATCCAACCACCCACGAGTCAAGAGGAGTTGATTGATATGGAACATACCCTGCCGCCGCTGCCTTACGCCATCGATGCCCTGGCACCGCACTACAGCAAGGAAACGCTGGAGTTCCACCACGGCAAGCACCACAACGCCTATGTGGTCAACCTGAACAATCTGCAAAAGGGCACCGAGTTCGAGAGCAAGACCCTGGAGGAGATCGTCAAGACCTCCAGCGGCGGCATCTACAACAACGCCGCCCAGATCTGGAACCACACCTTCTTCTGGAACTGCATGAAGCCCAATGGCGGCGGCACCCCCAGCGGCAAGCTGGCCGAGGCCATCAACGCCAAGTGGGGCAGCTACGAGGCCTTCAAGGAAGCCTTCGTCAAGAGCGCCGTGGGCAACTTCGGTTCCGGCTGGACCTGGCTGGTGAAGAAGGCCGACGGCTCGGTGGACATCGTCAACACCGGCGCCGCTGGCACCCCGCTGACCACCGCCGACACGGCCCTGCTGACCGTGGACGTGTGGGAGCATGCCTACTACATCGACTACCGCAATCTGCGCCAGAAGTTCGTCGAGACCTTCTTCTCGAACCTGGTGAACTGGCAGTTCGCCGAAGCCAACTTCGGCTGAGCGCGGCGGGCTCAGGCCTGAGTCCATGCAGCAAGAGCCGGTTCCGACCGGCTCTTTGTCTTTGTGTCACCACCGCATCGCCATGTCCGAGTTTCCCGTATTGCCCTATGAGCCCCAGGCGCCCACGCTGGCCGATCTGGAAGCCATGGCCGGACCGGTCCTGATCGAGTTCGGCACCGACTGGTGCGGCCACTGCCAGGCCGCCCAGCCCCTGATCGCACAGGCGCTGGCCGCACGGCCCGCCTTGCGCCGCCTCAAGATCGAGGACGGCCGCGGTCGAGCGCTGGGGCGCAGCCTCGGCGTCAAGCTCTGGCCCACCCTGATCTTGCTGGAGCGGGGGCAGGAGCTGGGGCGCGCCGTGCGTCCGCAATCGCTGGCGGAACTGCAAAAGCTGCTGGCTCTGGTACGCAGCTGAGGCGCGGCTGATGCGCTGGTGGGTTGGGGCCGAGATGTCCCGCGCGGCCGACGGGGCATGAGCCCTGGGCTAGACTGCGCCGCCTCTTCTAGAACAATGCCAGCCATGACTCAAGTCTCGGAAACCTCGCTCTTGCAGGCCCTTCAGGGCGTCATCGACCCCAACACGGGCCAGGACTACGTCAGCACCAAGCAGCTGCGGCAGCTGCGGGTGTCCGCCGGCGGCGATGTGTCCTTCGAGGTCGAGCTGGGTTATCCGGCCGCCAGCCAGCTGGATGCCTTGCGTGCGGCCCTGGTGGCCGCCGCCCGTTCGGTGCCGGGCGTGGGCAATGTCAGCGTGAGCCTGTCCTCCAAGATCATTGCCCATGCGGTGCAGCGCGGCGTGCAGCTGCTGCCCGGCGTGAAGAACATCATTGCCGTGGCCTCGGGCAAGGGCGGCGTGGGCAAGAGCACCACGGCTGCCAATCTGGCCCTGGCCTTGGCCGCCGAGGGCGCGCGCGTGGGCCTGCTGGATGCCGATATCTACGGCCCCAGCGTGCCCACCATGATGGGCGTGAGCGGCGCGCCCGAGAGCCTGGATGGGCAGCTGATGGAGCCCAAGCTGGCGCATGGCGTACAGGTCAATTCCATCGGTTTTCTCGTGGCCGATGATCAGGCCATGATCTGGCGCGGCCCCATGGCCACCAATGCCCTGGAGCAGCTGCTGCGCCAGACCCGCTGGCAGGACCTGGACTACCTGGTCATCGACATGCCGCCGGGCACCGGCGACATCCAGCTCACGCTCTCGCAGCGGGTGCCGGTCACGGGCGCGGTCATCGTCACCACGCCCCAGGACATCGCCCTGATCGATGCCAAGAAGGGCCTGAAGATGTTCGAGAAGGTGGGCGTGCCCATCCTGGGCATCGTGGAGAACATGGCGGTGCACATCTGCCGCAACTGCGGCCATGCGGAGCACATCTTCGGCCAGGACGGTGGCAAGAAGATGGCCGAGCAGTACGGCACGGAGTACCTGGGCGGGCTGCCGCTGTCCCTGTCCATCCGCGAGCAGGCCGATGCCGGCCGCCCCACCGTGGTGGCTGCGCCCGAGGGGGAGGAAGCCGGGCTCTACAAGGCCCTGGCCCGTCGCGTGGCGGTCAAGATCGCCGCCCAGGCCAAGGACTACTCGAGCAAGTTCCCCACCATCTCCATCTCCAAGAACAGCTGAGGCCTCAGGCGGCCTGCGTGGGCTCGCTGAGCAGCAGCAGGCTGAAGCAGGCGCCCTCGGGATCGGCCTCGGCGCGCAGCTCGCCCTGGTAGCGCTGCACAATGCTGCGGCTGATCCACAGGCCCAGGCCCGTGCCCTCGGCCTTGCTGGTGACAAAGGGCTGGAACAGGCGCGCCATCATCTCGGGGCTCAGGCCCGGCCCCGTGTCGCACACGGCAATGCGCACACCGGCGCCCGCCGGCCCGTCCCAGTCCTCGGTGCTCAGGCTCAGGCGCCCGCCGTCCGGCATGGCCTGGGCGGCATTAACCATCAGATTGATCAGCACCTGCTGCAGCTCCTGGCGGTTGATGCCCACGCTGCGGCGGGCCCGGTAGTCGCGCCGCACCTGGATGCGGGCGCGGCTGAGCAGGTGCTCCACCAGCAGCAGACTGCTGTCCAGGGCCTCGCCCGGATCGACGGGCTCCACATAGCCGGCGTACTCGCCGGGGCGGGCGTACTGCAGCAGCTGGGTGACGATCAGGCGCATGCGTTCGATCTGCTGGTCGATCAGGCGGATTTCGGCCCGCGCCGGTTCGGCGGCCGGCCCCAGGAGCTCACGCATCAGGTCCAGATTGCCCTGGATGACGGCAATCGGGTTGTTGATCTCATGCGCAATGCTGGCCGTGAGCTGGCCCACGGTGGCCAGCTTCTCGCTGTGCAGCAGCTGGGTCTGTGCCGCCTCCAGATCGGCGCTGCGTTCGGCCACCTTGCGGTCCAGCTCCTCGCCCCAGCGCTGCAGGGCG
Source organism: Roseateles asaccharophilus (assembly GCF_004362405.1). Taxonomy (GTDB): domain Bacteria; phylum Pseudomonadota; class Gammaproteobacteria; order Burkholderiales; family Burkholderiaceae_C; genus Kinneretia; species Kinneretia asaccharophila. The sequence goes on along the minus strand of NZ_SNXE01000006.1, from coordinate 214,208 downwards.
CGGGTCTTGTCGTCCACCGTGTCCAGCAGATGATCCAGATGCCCGGCCAGGCTGCCCAGCTCGTCGCGTGCGGGCAGGAGGCCCACGCGGGCATCGCTCTCGCCGGACTCGACCCGGGCCATGGTGCGGGCCATGCGTTCCACGGGGCGGAAGATGCTGCCCGCCCAGCGCAGCGAGACCCAGGCTGCGAGCAGCATCACGGCCAGGAAGACGCAGGCCACACCGGCCAGCACGCTGTACTTGGCCCATTGGAAGGGGCGTTCCAGAAAGCCCACGTAGAGCATGCCCACACGCTGACCATCCTTGTTGCTCAGCGGCAGATAGGCCGAGATGTACCAGTCCTTGACCACGAAGGCCCGTGCCAGCCAGGTGCCGCCGCTGCCCAGCACCTGCTCGCGAACCTGCTGGGAGACGCGTGTGCCGATGGCACGCTCGCCCCGTGAGCTTTCGAACAGGCGCACATTGGTGGAGATGCGCACATCCTCCAGAAACAAGGTGGCCGTGCCCTGGCTGCCCGCAGGCAGGGCACCTTCGGGGTAGACGATCTCGTTGAGATGATCGATGAAGGGCAGGTTGCGGTTGAGCAGCACGCCGCCCAGCAGATGGCCCAGCAGCCGCCCCTGGGCGTCGTGGATGGGTGCGCGCGCGATCAGCACCATGGCGCGCTCCTCGCGGCTGCGCTCGCTGGGTGCGGCATTGGGCGTGGGCAGCAGCGGGATGCCCAGCCGGTCGCCCAGGGCCGGCGCAATCTGCTGCAGCAGCTCCGGCTGGAGCAGGGCCACGGAGGCCAGGTTGCCGTTGTTGTCCGCCACCAGCTCCGGCAGGGGCGCCCCCTGCGGCGCCACCAGCCCGAATTCATTGGCCCGCAGCTCGCCCTCCGGGCCCAGCAGATTGATGAACTCCAGCTGGTGCTCGCGGCGCGCATCGGCCAGCAGGGCGGGCAGGTCCTGCAGGCGCTGGTTCTGCAGCAGATGCACCAGGCGGTGGGCGCTGGCCGCTGCCCGTGTGCCGCCCGCAATCTCCCCTTGCACCCGCTCGAAATAGCCCTTGGCCACCGCCAGATCGCTGCGCACCTTGGTGATCAGCAGGCGGTCAAAGGCCGCATCGCCCCAGTACACCAGGATCAGGCCCAGCAGGGGCAGCACGGCCCACAAGGGCAGCAGGCTCAGCAGCAGCAGCTTGGTGCGCAGGCTCAGCGGCTGTTTCATCGCGGGCTCACTGGGCCGCCCAGTCCGCAAAGCGGCGCTCCAGCGTGCGCTTGGAGATGCCCAGGAGGCGCGCGGCCTGGGCCTTGTCACCCTGCACCGAGCCCAGCACGGCCAGGATGTGCTGACGCTCCAGGGTCTGCAGATCGGTGGTGGCCGGTGCGCTCTCCATGGCCGGATACAGGGCCGAGAGATTGAGCGAGCCCAGGATCAGCGAGCGCTCGATCAGATTGCGCAGCTCACGCACATTGCCCGGCCAGTCGTACTGCTGCAGATAGGCCAGCTGTTCGGGGCTGGGCGTGATGGGCTCGGCCGACAGACGCGGCGCCAGCTCGGCCACGAAATGCTCCACCAGCAAGGGGATATCCTGCTTGTGCTCGCGCAGTGCCGGCAGGCGCAGCTCCACCACCTGCAGCCGGTAATACAAGTCCTTGCGCAGGCGTCCGGCGGCCACCTCGCCGGCCAGATTGCGGTTGCTGGCCGCGATGATGCGCAGATCGGCCGCAATCTGCTGCTCGCTGCCCACGGGCCGGATCTGACGCTCTTCCAGCACCCGCAGCAGCTTGCCCTGGGCCGCCAGCGGCAGCTCGGACACCTCGTCCAGGAAGAGGGTGCCGCCCTGGGCGTAGAAGAGCAGGCCATCGCGCGTGCCGTGGCCAAAGAGCTCGGCCTCCACGCCCTCGGGCGACATCAGGGCGCAGTTCACCGGCACGAAGGGCGCCCGGGACCGGGCGCTGCCATGGTGCAGGGCCTGGGCCGCCAGTTCCTTGCCGGTGCCGGATTCGCCGCTGAGCAGCACCGTGCTGTCCACCAGGGCGGCGCGTGCCAGGCTCTCGCGCAGCAGCTGCATCTGCGGCGACTGGCCACGCAGGCTGGCGGGGCCGGGCTGCGGCCGCCCCAGCTCGGTCTGCAGCGTGCGCTTGAGCACGAAGTTCTCGCGGGTCAGGCGGGCCCGCTCCAGACAGTGCTTGACGGCATTGAGCAGCTGCGTGGTGCGAAAGGGCTTGAGGATGAAGTCCGAGGCGCCGATGCGAAGGGCCTCGATGGCGGTATCCAGATCGGCAAAGGCCGTGATCAGGATCACCTCGCAGGTATTGCCGGTCGTGCGCAGCTCGCGCAGCCAGGCCAGGCCGCTGCGACCGGGCAGGCTGATGTCCAGCACGATCAGGTCAAAGCGCTGCTGGCGCAGCAGGGCCTCGCCCTCTTCGGCGCTGGCCGCGGTGAGCACCTGGGCGCAGCGGGGGGCCAGGGTCTTGGCGAGGAAGTTGCGCATGCCTTCCTCGTCGTCGATCACCAGCACGGCGCTGCCCGGCCAGGCGATGGTTGGGTGGGGAGCAGGGGGCTTGTTGTTCATCGCCGCCTCACTGTAGCCTGCCCCGCTTGCTGCGGTGCGTCAAGACAGGCAAGAGCCGACCCCGTGCCCCAGCCTTGTTGGTTGGAGTCTGCGACAAATTGTCGCGACCCCCTGCCAACTTGTCTCGGTACAGCCTCCGGATGGACAAGCGGGGTGCTTTTGTGCGGCAATCCGAAGGAGTGTCGCGTGACGGCCAATACCTAAGAACTGTTGGGGGCGACCCCAGGAGGCAAGATCAAATGGACATGAACCGGAGGCAGTTCTTCCGGGTGAGCAGCGCGGGGCTGGTTGGCTCCAGCTTGGTGGCTCTGGGCTTTTCGCCCACCGCCGCCCTGGCCGAAGCGCGCAACTTCAAGCTCGCCCGGGCGACCGAGACCCGCAACACCTGCCCGTATTGCTCGGTGGGTTGCGGCCTGATCATGTATTCGCTGGGTGACAAGGCCAAGAACGTCACCAGCGAGATCATCCACATCGAGGGCGATCCGGATCACCCGGTCAACCGCGGCACACTCTGCCCCAAGGGCGCGGGCCTGCTGGACTTTGTCCACAGCCCCAACCGTCTGAAGTGGCCGGAGATCCGCGAGCCCGGCGCCAAGGAATGGAAGCGCGTCAGCTGGGGGGAGGCGATGGATCGCCTGGCCAAGCTGATGAAGGCCGACCGCGACGCCAACTTCATCGCCCAGAACGCAGACGGCAAGACCGTCAACCGCTGGCTTTCGACGGGCATGCTCTGTGCCTCGGCATCCTCCAATGAATCGGGCTACATCACCCACAAGGCGATGCGGTCCCTGGGGATGCTGGTCTTCGACAACCAAGCCCGCGTTTGACACGGACCGACGGTGGCCAGTCTGGCCCCGACGTTCGGACGCGGCGCGATGACCAACCATTGGGTTGACATCAAGAACGCCGATCTGGTGCTGATCATGGGCGGCAATGCCGCCGAGGCCCATCCCTGCGGTTTCAAGTGGGTGATCGAGGCCAAGCATCACAACAAGGCCAAGCTGCTGGTGGTGGATCCGCGCTTCACGCGCTCGGCCGCCATGAGCGACTACTACGCCCCTATCCGGGCGGGGTCTGACATCGCCCTCCTGGCCGGTGTCATCAACTACCTGCTCAGCAAGGACAAGATCCAGCACGAGTACGTCAAGCACTACACCAACGCCAGCTTCATCATCAACGAGGGCTACAAGTTCGAGGACGGCCTGTTCTCGGGCTATGACGAGGCCAAGCGGCGCTATGACAACGCCAGCTGGACCTATGAGCTCGATGAGAAGGGCTTTGCCAAGGTCGACCCGACGCTGACGCACGAGCGCTGCGTGCTGCAGGTCATGAAGCGGCACTTCTCGCGCTACACCCCCGAGCTGGTCAGCAAGATCACGGGCACGCCCCAGGACAAGTTCCTCAAGTGCTGCGAGATGATTGCCGAGACCTCGGCCCCGGGCAAGGTGATGACCATCATGTACGCCCTGGGCTGGACCCAGCACAGCCAGGGCTCGCAGATGATCCGCACCGGCGCGCTGATGCAGCTGCTGCTGGGCAATATCGGCCTGCCCGGCGGGGGCATGAATGCCCTGCGCGGTCACAGCAATATCCAGGGCCTGACGGACCTGGGCCTGCTCTCCACCTCGCTGCCCGGCTATCTGAGCCTGCCACGCGAGACCGAGCAGGACCTGGAGACCTACTACAAGCCTCGGGCCACCAAGCCCCTGCGCCCCAACCAGATGAGCTTCTGGCAGAACTACCCCAAGTTCTTCGTCAGTCTGCAAAAAGCCTGGTGGGGCAAGGCCGCGACCAAGGAGAACGACTGGGCCTTCCACTATCTGCCCAAGTGGGACAAGACCTATGACGTGCTCCAGGCCTTCGAGTTGATGAACCAGGGCAAGCTCAATGGCTATATCTGCCAGGGCTTCAACCCGGTGGGCTCCTTCCCCAACAAGAAGAAGATCATCGACGGCCTGTCCAAGCTGAAGTACCTGGTCATCATCGATCCGCTCAATACCGAGACCGCCGAGTTCTGGCGCAATTTCGGTGAGCACAACGATGTGAAGACCGAGGAGATCCAGACCACGGTCTTCCGCTTCCCCAGCACCTGCTTTGCCGAGGAAGATGGCTCGCTGACCAACTCCGGCCGCTGGCTGCAGTGGCACTGGAAGGGCGCCGAGCCTCCGGGCGAGGCCAAGGGCGATGCGGAGATCATTGCCGAGATCTTCCTGCGCCTGAAGTCTATGTACCAGAAGGAGGGCGGCGCCTTCCCCGATCCCATCCTGAACCTGACCTGGCCCTACAAGATCCCGCACAGCCCTGCGGCGGACGAGTTGGCCATGGAGTTCAATGGTCGGGCGCTCGCGGACGTCACGGACCCCAAGGACCCGACCAAGGTGCTGGCCAAGGCCGGCGAGCAGCTGGCCGGTTTCGGCCTGCTGCGCGACGACGGCTCCACCGCCAGCGGCTGCTGGATCTACACCGGCAGCTGGACCCAGGCGGGCAACCAGATGGCGCGCCGCGACAACAGCGATCCCTGGGGCATCGGCCAGACGCTGAACTGGGCCTGGGCCTGGCCGGCGAACCGCCGCGTGCTCTACAACGCCGCGTCCTGCGATCCTACGGGCAAGCCCTGGAACGGCAAGCGTCGCCTGATCGCCTGGAATGGCGAGCGCTGGGGCGGCTCCGACGTGCCGGACATCCGCCCCGACGCCAATCCGAATGACGAGGAGGCCGTGCGCCCCTTCATCATGACGGCCGAGGGCGTGGCGCGCCTGTTCGCACCCACGGGACTGGTGGATGGGCCCCTGCCCGAGCACTACGAGCCCTTCGAGTCGCCGCTGGCCAACAACCCCATGCATCCCAAGAACGACAAGGCGCGCGCCAACCCGGCCGCCCGCGTCTTCAAGGGCGATATGGAGGCCTTTGGCAAGCCCTCGGAGTACCCGTATGTGGCGACCAGCTACCGCCTGACCGAGCACTTCCACTACTGGACCAAGAATGTGCGCACCAGCGCCATCATCCAGCCCCAGCAATTCGTCGAGATCGGCGAGGAGCTGGCCAAGGAGAAGGGCATCGCCAACGGCGGCATGGTCAAGGTCTCGTCCAAGCGCGGCTTCATCAAGGCCGTGGCGGTGGTGACCAAGCGCATTCCCACGCTGGAGGTGGATGGCAAGAAGGTGCACACGGTGGGCCTGCCCAATCACTGGGGCTTTGTCGGGGTGGCCAAGCCCGGGTATCTGGTGAACACGCTGACCCCCTTTGTGGGCGACGCCAACACCCAGACGCCCGAGTTCAAGAGCTTCACCGTCAATATTGAGAAAGCCTGAGGGGGACCGCCATGTCATCTCTGCAATCGCTGGACATTGCCAAGCGGTCCGCCACCACCACGCCGCCGCCCCAGGCACGGCAGGGGGTGGAGGTCGCCAAGCTCATCGACGTCAGCTCCTGCATCGGCTGCAAGGCCTGCCAGGTCGCTTGCATGCAGTGGAACGAGCTGCGCGACGATGTGGGCGACACCGTCGGCACCTACGACAACCCGCGTGATCTCACGCCCCAGTCCTGGACCGTCATGCGGTACTCGGAAGTGGAGGTGGAGCAGAACAAGCTGGAGTGGCTGATCCGCAAGGACGGCTGCATGCACTGCGAGGATCCGGGCTGCCTCAAGAGCTGCCCGGCGCCCGGCGCCATCGTGAAATACACGAACGGCATCGTGGACTTCATCTCCGAGCACTGCGTGGGTTGCGGCAACTGCGTCACCGGCTGTCCCTTTGACGTGCCCCGCATCTCCAAGGTGGACAGCAAGGCCTACAAGTGCAGCCTCTGCTCCGACCGTGTGGGCGTGGGTCTGGAGCCCGCCTGCGTCAAGGCCTGTCCCACTGGCGCCATCCGTTTTGGCGCCAAGGAGGACATGCTGGACTACGGCGCCGAGCGCGTGGCCGACCTCAAGGACCGTGGCTACCAGCAGGCCGGTGTCTACGACCCGGCCGGCGTGGGCGGCACGCATGTGGTCTATGTGCTGCAGCATGCCGACAAGCCCGAGCTCTACCACGGTCTGCCCAAGGACCCGAAGATCAGTCCCCTGGTCTCGCTGTGGAAGGGGGCGGCCAAGCCCCTGGCCGTGGCGGCCATGATCGGCGCGGCCGTGGCGGGCTTCTTCCACTACATGAAGGTGGGCCCGGTGGAAGCCAAGGAAGACGACAAGGCTGACGCCTGAAGGAGACACACCATGGCGAGCAAACTTCTGCAACGCTACTCGGATGGCGAGCGCATGAACCACTGGGTGATTGCGCTGCTCTTCATCGCGGCCGGTCTTTCGGGTCTGGCCTTCTTCCACCCCAGCTTGTTCTTTCTGAGCAATCTGTTTGGCGGCGGCGTCTGGACCCGCATCCTCCACCCCTTCATCGGGGTGGCCATGGTGCTGGCCTTCCTGGGCATGTTCGTGCGCCTGTGGCGCGAAAACCTGCTCAATGAGGCCGATCGCGAATGGGTCAAGCACAGCGGCGACATGCTGCGCGGCAACAAGGCCGCCATGCCCCCGGTCGGCAAGTACAACGCCGGCCAGAAGGGCGTGTTCTGGCTGATGGCCGTCAGCCTGCTGGCCCTCTTGGTGACCGGCATCATGTTCTGGCAGCCCTGGTTTGCGGACAGCTTTCCCATCCTGGCGCGGCGCTTCGCGGTCGTGATCCATGCCGCCAGCGCGGTCGCGCTGATCCTGGGCGTGATCATGCATGTCTACGCGGCCATCTGGGTTAAGGGCACGGTGCGTGCCATGACGCGCGGCACCGTGACTGAGGCCTGGGCGCGGCAGAATCACGCCCTGTGGCACAAAGAAATGACCCGCGGCAAATGAGTCCGCTCACCCGCGTTCAGAGATCGGACCCCCTGCAATGAGTTTGACGGCCGGAACCCGGCTGCTGTCGCCCGAAGAGATCGCCGTTCGGGCAGGCGAGCAGATCACCCAGCTGCGCCTGCCCGAGCCCGGCGTTTTCGCCGAGCGCGAGCTGCGCCTGCGCCAGCTGGCCGAAGGCCATGCCATGCGCGACTACCTGCTCTTCTGCGCCGAGCTGGCCCGCTGCCAACACGAGCTGCTCAAGAGCGAGCGGCCCGTGGCCCTGCCCACGCCCGAACAGATCGAGGCTGCCGCCAACAGCGGTCTGCCCCTGCTGCCCAGCGCCGGTGAGCAGGCCTGGACGCGCGACCCGGCCTGGCGTGAGGACCTGAGGGCCCTGATGCGCCAGCTGGCGGCCCGCGTGGGCGCCGGCCCGGCGCGCGATACCGCCCTGCGCCTGGCCGAGGCCGAGGACGCCCACCTGGAACTGCAGGCCGAGCGCCTGCTGTCCGGCGTGATGCTGGGCCTGGACCTGGGCACGGCGCCGCTGATCGCCGCCGGCCTGCAGCTCTACTGGGTGCGCCTGGTGGGCCAGGTGCAGGCGCGCCATGGCAAGGATCGCGTGGCGCCTTTTGGTCGCATCGATGACCCGACCCTGTGCCCCTGCTGCGGCTCGCGGCCCACGGCCAGCATCACCCGCCTGGGCTCGGACACCACCGGCACCCGCTACCTCAGCTGCAGCCTCTGTGCGGCGCAGTGGCACTATGTGCGCATCAAGTGCACGAACTGCCAGAGCACCAAGGGCATCAGCTTCCGCGCCCTGCAGGGCCTGGACGAGGAGGGGGCCAGCAGCGCCGAGACCGCCGTGGTGCAGGCCGAGTGCTGCGAGGAATGCGGCCACTATCTCAAGATCGTGCACATGGAGCGCGACAACCGCGTGGAGCCCATGGCCGACGATCTGGCCTCCGTGACCCTGGACCTGCTGGTCTCGGACACGGGCCTGCAACGTCGCGGCGTCAATCTGATGCTGCTCTTCGGCGATCCTGACACGGCACCGCCGGATCCGGGCGGGAGGTCCTGATGGCTGCGCCCGAAGAGTCCGTGGTTCACGGCTCCAAGGCACCCGGCAAAGCCGAAGCCAAGGACCTGCCCGCCGTCGACCGTCTGCTGCGCCTGCCCGCGGTGGCGGCCCTGATCGAGACCCAAGGCCACCGCCTCGTGGCCGATGAAGCCCGTGCCCTGCTCGAGTCGCTGCGCCCCCGCGTGCTGGCGGCCGAGCTGGCGCGCGAGGCCCTGGCGCCCGAGGCCCTGGCCGCGGCCCTGGAGGCTCGCGTGCAGGCCCGCCTGGCCAGCCGCATGCGTGCGGTGCTCAACCTCACCGGCACCGTCATCCACACCAATCTGGGCCGCGCCCTGCTGGCCGACTCGGCCCTGCAGCAGCTGCTGACCATGATGGCCGGCCCCAACAATCTGGAGTACGACCTGGCCACCGGCGGGCGCGGCGACCGCGACGATCTGATCGAGGGCCTGCTGTGCGAGCTCACCGGTGCCGAGGCCGCCACCGTGGTCAACAACAATGCCGCGGCCGTGCTGCTCAGCATTGCGGCCCTGGCCGCGGCCCACCCGGGCGGGCGCGAGGTCATCGTCTCGCGCGGTGAGCTGGTGGAGATCGGCGGCGCCTTCCGCATGCCCGATGTGATGGCCAGCGCCGGCGCCACCCTGGTGGAGGTGGGCACGACCAACCGCACCCATGCGCGCGACTATGCGGGCGCCATCAACGCCCGCACCGCCATGCTGATGAAGGTGCACACCAGCAACTACCAGGTGCAGGGCTTCACCGCGGCGGTGGACGAGGCCACGCTGGCGCCCATTGCCCATGAGCATGGCCTGCCGCTTGTTTCCGACCTGGGCAGCGGCGCCCTGGTGGACCTGGCGCAATGGGGCCTGCCGCGCGAGCCCATGCCCCAGGAGATGCTGGCCGCGGGCGTGGACGTGGTGACCTTCAGCGGCGACAAGCTGCTGGGCGGCCCCCAGGCCGGCCTCATCGTGGGCCGGCGCGACTACATCCAGCGCATCCGCAAATTCCCCATGAAGCGCGCGCTGCGCATGAGCAAGCTGCCGCTGGCGGCGCTGGAGGCCACGCTGCGCCTGTACCTGCGGCCGGACCGCCTCACCCGCGATCTGCCCACCCTGCGCCTGCTGACCCGGCCCCTGGCCGAGATTGAGGCCCAGGCGCAGCGCCTGCAGCCGGCCCTGGCGCAAGCCCTGGCCCCGCACTACACGGTGGCGGTGGCGCCCATGCTGGGCCAGATCGGCTCGGGCTCCCTGCCGGTGGAGCGCCTGCCCTCGGCCGGTCTCACGGTGGCGCCGGTCGGCGTGGGCAAGCGCGGCCTGGGCACGGCCCTGGAGCGCCTGAGCGTGGCCCTGCGCGGCCTGCCCCTGCCCGTGATCGGCCGCATTGCCGAAGACCGGCTCTGGCTGGACTGCCGCTGCCTGGACCAGGAGGCCGCATTCCTGGCCCAGCTGGGCCCTCTGAGCGAGGCCTTGCAGGGATGAAGGCCGCACGACGTGACACCCTGCGCATGGCGGCGGCGTTCTTGGGGCTGGGCGCATGCAGCCTGCTGCCCCAGGCCCAGGCCCAGGACGGCGCGCTGCGCCGGCCCTGGCCCGCGCGCACGCCCACGCCGCCGGTGTCTCTGCCCGGCTTCGAGGGGCCGGGCTTCGAGCTGGCCCAGGCGCGCGGCAAGGTGGTGCTGCTGAACTTCTGGGCCAGCTGGTGCGAGCCCTGCCGCAGCGAGATGCCTTCGCTGGAGCTGCTGGCGCAGAAGTACGAGGCGCGCGGCCTGCAGGTGCTGGCCGTCAACCACCGCGAGACCGATGCCGCCCTGCGTCGCTTTGTGCAGCAGATGCCGGTGGACCTGCCCATACTGCGCGACGCCGACGGCGCCGTGGCCCGCGCCTATGGCGTGCGCATCTTTCCCACCAGCGTGCTGATCGCGCGGGACGGCCGTGCGGCCTTCTCGGTGATTGGCGAGCTGGACTGGACCGGACCGCAAGCGCGGCAGTGGATCGAGCCCCTGCTGGGCTGAACAAGGACTTGAAGGAAGAAATGCCATGAATCAACTCAAGCGTCGTCATCTGATGCAGGCCGTCGCGGCCGGCGTGGGCGCCAGCCTGGTGCCGGGTCTTGCCCTCGCTCAGACCCAGACCCCGGCCGCTGGTGGCGAGCGCCGCTTTGCGCCCCAGCCCGGCGCCTGGCGCCGCTTCGAGATGAGCCTGGAGGTCAGCGTGGCCGACCATCAGGGGCTGACCAAGCTCTGGCTGCCCCTGCCGGACATCGAGACCGATTACCAGCGCAGCCTGGACCACAGCTGGACCGGCAATGCCAGCGTCAGCCGCATCGTGTCCGACCCGGCGCGCGGCGTGCGCATGCTCTATGCCGAGTTCCCCGAATCGTTGAAGACGCCCACCCTGAGCCTGGTCAGCCGCGTGCAGACCCAGAGCCGCGCGGTGGACTGGAGCCGCCCGGGGCGCGTCAGCGAGGACCCCGCGGTGCTGCGAGCCAATCTGGCCGCCACCGAGCTGGTGCCGGTGGATGGCATCGTGCTCAAGACCGCGCTGGAAGCCACCCAGGGCGCCAGGACCGATGTGGAAAAGGCCCAGGCCATCTACCGCTGGGTGATTGCCAAGGCCCATCGTGAGCCCAAGACCCGCGGCTGCGGCACCGGCGATGTGCGCACCATGCTGGAGACCGGCAATCTGGCCGGCAAGTGCGCCGACCTCAACGCCATCTTCGTGGGCCTGTGCCGCGCCGTGGGCGTGCCGGCCCGCGATGTCTACGGCCTGCGCCTGGCGCCCTCGGCCTTCGGCTACCGCGAGCTGGGTGCCAGTTCCGCCAACCTCAAGAGCGCGCAGCACTGCCGCGCCGAGGTCTTCCTCAAGGCCTATGGCTGGGTGGCCATGGACCCGGCGGACGTGCTCAAGGTCATGCGCCAGGAAACGCCGGAGTGGATCAAGGACCCCGCCCACCCCCTGGTCGCGCCCGTCAACAAGGGCCTGTTCGGCGCCTGGGAGGGCAACTGGGTGGCCTATAACAGCGGCCACGATCTGCGCCTGCCCGGCAGCGCCGCCAAGACCACCTTGCCCTTCCTGATGTATCCGCAGGGCGAGAACCGCAGCGGCCGCTTCGACGAGCTGGCCCCCGACAGCTTCAAGTACACGATCTCCGCCAAGGAAATCTGAACCCTCTCGTGAAGCGCCCATGATCGTCGGCACCGCAGGACATATCGACCACGGCAAGACCACCCTGGTGAGGGCCCTCACCGGGGTGGACACCGACCGCCTGCCCGAGGAGAAGAAGCGCGGCATCAGCATCGAGCTGGGCTACGCCTTCCTGGACATTCCAGCCGATGGCCAGCGCATCGGCTTCATCGATGTGCCCGGCCACGAGCGTCTGGTCCACACCATGCTGGCGGGGGCCACCGGCATAGCCCATGCCCTGCTGCTGGTGGCGGCCGATGACGGCGTGATGCCCCAGACCCGTGAGCACCTGGCCGTGCTCAGCCTGCTGGGCCTGACGCGCGGCGCGGTCGTCATCACCAAGTGCGACCGGGCCGATGCAGAACGTCTGGCCGCCCTGCGCGGCGAGATCGCGGCCCTGCTGGCGGGCAGCGGTCTGGCCGAGGCCCCGGTCTTCGAGGTCAGCGCGCCCACGGGCCAGGGCCTGGCGGCGCTGCGCGAGCATCTGGCCGCAGCCGCCCAGGCGCATGCGGCCGCGCGGGACGGCGCGGCCGAACGTGGGCAGGCTTTCCGCATGGCCATAGACCGCGCCTTCAGCCTGGACGGCGTGGGCACCGTGGTCACCGGCACCGCGCATGCGGGCCGCGTGCATGTGGGCGAGGAGCTGGCCCTGGCGCCCGATGGCCGCGGCCGGCGTGCCCGCGTGCGCAGCCTGCATGCGCAGAACCAGGCGGTGGAGGCGGCCCAGGCCGGCCAGCGCTGCGCCGCCAATCTGGTGGGCCTGTCCAAGGACGAGATCGAGCGCGGCCAGTGGCTGTGCGAGCCCGCGGTGGCCCTGGCCACCGAGCGCCTGGACGCGCGCCTGCGCCTGTGGCCCGGCGAGGCCAAGGCCCTGCGTTCGGGCACGCCCGTGCATGTGCATCTGGGTGCGCGCGCGGTGCTGGGCAGCGTGGCTCTGCTGGAGGGTGATCAGCTCCAGCCCGGCGCCGAAGCCCTGGTGCAGCTGCTGCTGCGCGAGCCCGTGGGCGCCTGGCGCGGCGACCGCGTGGTGCTGCGCGATGCCTCGGCCAGCCGCACCTTGGCCGGCGGCGTGGTGCTTGATCCCTTTGCGCCCACGCGCTACCGCCGCACGCCCGAGCGTCTTGCCGAGCTGGCAGCCCTGCAGGCGGCCGAGCCCGCCCAGCGCCTGCAGACCCTGTTGCAGGCCGCGCCCCTGGGCCTGGACCTGGCGCGCTTTGCCCGCGCCGAGGGCCTGCGCCGCGAGGCCCTGCCCGAGATCGCCGCGGCCCTGCGGGTGGAGGAGGGCGAGGCCGCCTGGGCCCTGTCCGAGGCCGCTGCGGCCCAGCTGGCCGACAAGCTGCTGGCGGCCTTGAGCGACTTTCATGCCCGCCAGCCCGATGAGCTGGGGCCCGAGGCCGCGCGCCTGCGCCGCCTGACGGCGCCGCGCCTGCCCGAGCCCCTGTGGCGCGCGCTGCTGGCGCGCCTGCGCGAGCAGGGACGGCTGGCCCTGCGCGGCGCCTTTGTGCATCTGCCCGAGCATGGGGTGCGGCTCTCGGCCGCCGAGCAGCGCATTGCGCAGAAGGTGGCGCCCCAGCTGGCCCAGGCCGGCTTCGAGGGCGCCTGGGCGCGCGATCTGGCGCGCGACAGCGCCGAGCCCGAGCCCTTGATGCGCACCACCCTGGCCCGCTTGGCCCAGCAGGGCGAGGTGCATCAAGTGGTGAAAGACCTCTACTACGACCTGGGTCATATGCGCAGACTGGCGGCCACGGCGCGTGAGATCGCGGCGCGCAGCGAGGGTCAGGTCTTGGCCGCGGCCTTCCGCGACGCCACGGGCCTGGGCCGCAAGCGCGCGATCCAGATCCTGGAATACTTCGACCGCGTGGGCCTGCTTCGCCGGGTGGGCGATGTGCACAAGCTGCGCAGCGAGTCCAATCTGTTCGCGGCCGAAACCAGGGCATGATGCCGGACGATTTCAGACCGCACCCCAGGGGTGCGGATGCTGCGGAGGGGAGACGACACCGGTGTGTCGGCCGGGCTTCAAACCCGGTGGGTGGTGCCACGCGCCGCCGGGTGGGTTCGACTCCCATTCCCCTCCGCCACCAGCCTGTGCGGTGAGTTCATGAACCAAGCGCAAGACCTGGCCCTGCAAGCCCTGCTGGGACGCTACTCGGTGGGCCCCAAGCATCTGCTGGAGCCCGGCCCCAGCCCCGAGGAGCTGGAGCTGATGGCCCGCGCGGCCCTGCGGGCCCCCGATCACGGCGAGCTGGTGCCCTGGCGCTTCAAGGTGGTCCGTGGCGCGGCGCGTCAGCGCATGGCCGAGCTGTTTGCCGAGGCCGCGCGCGCCGCGGGCAAGGGCGAGGAGGGCGCGCAGATGGATGCCGAGCGCGCCCTGCGCCCGCCGGTCAGCGTGGCCATCGTGGCCCGCATCGATCTGGGCCATCCCCAGGTCCCGGCCCATGAGCAATGGGTGGCCCTGGGCGGCGCCCTGGCCCAGTTCATGAGTGCGGCCCATCTGCTGGGCTATGGCGGCAAGATGCTCAGCGGCGCCAAGGTGCGCAATCCGCAGATTGCCGCCGCCTTCTGCGAGCCCGGCGAGACCCTGGTGGGCTGGCTGGCCCTGGGCACGCCGGCCAAGCGGCCCGAGGGGGCGCAGCGCAAGCCCGGGCCTCAGGAGGTGCTGCAGCTCTGGGCTTGATTCGTTATGTACACTGCTACATATCGAAACTGACCGGCCCGCTGGCGGGCGCTCGACCATGTTCCGACGCCGGATGTCCCGCAGGCTCTTGGGCCTTGCTGTGCTGGGTCTGTTGTCGACCGGGCAGGCCGGGGCGAGCGAGCTGACTGTCTCGGCCGCGGCCAGTCTGAACCCGGCGTTCCGGGAGCTGGCGCCTCTGTATGAGTCCCAGCACCCGGGGCAGAGGCTGCGCCTGAACTTCGGCGCCTCGGGGGCCTTGTTGCAGCAGATCGCCAAGGGGGCGCCGGTCGATGTCTTTGCCAGCGCCGACCAGGAGACCATGGATCAGGCGCAGCAGCTGGGGCTGGTCCGGCTTGAGCAGCGCCGCAACTTTGCCGCCAACACCCTGGTGCTGGTGGTGCCGGCCGGCGCCAGGTCCGTGCCCAAATCACTGGCCGATCTGGTGCAGCCCGTCTATGCGCGCATCGCCATCGGCCTGCCCGCCAGCGTGCCGGTGGGGCGCTACACCCAGGCCGCGCTGGAGAAGGCCCAGCTCTGGGCCGTGCTCGAGCCCAAGATGATCCGCGCCAACCATGTGCGCCAGGCCCTGGACTATGTGGCCCGTGGCGAGGTGGATGCCGGCTTTGTCTATGGCACCGACGCCGCCCTGATGGCCGACAAGCTGCGCCTGGCCCTGACCGTGCCCACCGAGACCCCGGTGCTCTACCCGGCCGCCCCCGTGGCGAGCAGCCCGCGGGCGGGCGAGGCGCGGAACTTCGTGGCCTTTCTGCTCAGCCCGGCGGCCCAGGCCGTGCTGGCGAAATACGGTTTCGGCAAGCCCTGATGCAAGAGGCCTGGATCCCCCTGCTGCTCACGCTCAAGGTGGCGGGCTGGGCCACGGCCCTGAACCTGCTGCTGGGTGTGGGGGTGGGCTTTGCGCTGGCGCGCCTGCGCTTTCCGGGGCGCGAGCTGCTGGATGCCCTCCTGACTCTGCCCATGGTGATGCCGCCCACGGTGCTGGGCTACTACCTGCTGGTGCTGATCGGGCGCAACGGCCCCATCGGCGCCTGGCTGCAGGCCGAGTTCGGCATCAACCTGATCTTCAGCTGGCAGGGCGCGGTGATCGCGGCCACCCTGGTGGCCTTTCCCCTGGTCTTCAAGTCGGCGCGGGCCGCCTTTGAGGCGGTGGACCCGCAGCTGGAGCAGGCCGCGCGGGTGCTGGGCCTGTCGGAGCTGGCGATCTTCTTCCGCGTGACCCTGCCTCTGGCCTGGCGCGGCATCCTGGCCGGCCTGCTGCTGGCCTTCGCGCGCGCCACCGGCGAGTTCGGCGCCACCCTGATGGTGGCCGGCAGCATTCCGGGCGAGACCCAGACCCTGTCCATCGCGGTGTACGAGGCGGTGCAGGCGGGGCAGGATGCCACGGCCAATTTCCTGGTGCTGGTGACCTCCATCACCTGCATCGTGGTGCTGCTCAGCGCCGGGCGCCTGGCGCCGGGCCGGGTGGCCGGGGGAGGGCTGGCACGGTGATCTGGGATGTGGATGTGCGGCGCGTCTTCGAGCAGGCCGGGCGGCGCTTTGAGCTGCAGGCCCGCTTTGCCAGCGACGCGCGGCGCCTGGTGCTGCTGGGCCCCTCGGGTGCCGGCAAGAGCCAGACCCTGAAGATCATCGCGGGGCTGGCCCGCGCCGATGCCGGCCATGTGCGCCTGCTGGGCCGCAGCCTGCAGGACAGCGCCCGGGGCCTGAACCTGCCGGCGCGCGAGCGCCGCCTGGGCTATGTGTTCCAGGACTACGCGCTCTTTCCCCACCTCACGGTGCGGCAGAACGTGGCCTTCGGCCTGGCCGGGGGCTGGCGCAATCCCGCGCGGGGGCTGGCGCATCCCGAGCTCACGCACTGGCTGCAGACCCTGGGCCTGAGCGAGCTGGCCGAGCATTACCCCGAGCAGATCTCCGGCGGCCAGCGCCAGCGCGTGGCCCTGGCCCGGGCCCTGGTGGGCCGGCCCCAGGCCCTGCTGCTGGACGAGCCCTTCGCGGCCCTGGACAGCCCGCTGCGCCGCCGCCTGCGCCAGGAGCTGCTGGGCCTGCTGAACAGCCTGGACCTGCCCATGCTGCTGATCACGCACGACGAGGAAGACGCCGAGGCCCTGGCCGAACAGCTGCTGCGCATGGACCAGGGGCGGCTGCTATGAGCGGCAGGGCCAAGCGCCCGACCAAGCCCGAGCCCGCCGCGGGCGCCCTGTCCCTGGAGGCCAGCCTGGTGCTGAGCCTGGGTGGCGAGAAGCTGGGCGGCGAGCTGCGCCTGGCCCTGCTGCGCGAGATCGGCGCCCTGGGCTCCATCAGCCAGGCGGCCAAGGCAGTGGGCCTGAGCTACAAGGCCGCCTGGGACGCGGTGGAGCAGATGAACAATGTGGCCGGCCAGCCCCTGCTGGAGCGCAGTGCGGGCGGGCGCGGCGGCGGCTCCACCCGCCTGACCGCGCGCGGCGAGCAGCTGGTGGCGCGCCATGCCCGGCTGCAGGCCCTGCACCAGCGCTTTGTGCAGCAGCTCAGCGCGGAGGGCGGCGAGCTGGGCCAGGACTTTCCCCTGCTCAGGATGCTGACCATGAGAACCAGTGCACGCAACCAGTTCCTGGGGCGCATCAGCGCCTGTACCCGCGGTGCGGTGAATGACGAACTGCGGCTGGCCCTGCCCGGCGGGGCCGAGTTGGTGGCCATCATCAGCCATGAGAGCACCGAACAGCTGGGCCTGCAGGTGGGGGCCGAGGCCTTTGCCCTGGTGCAGGCCGGGGCGGTGATGATCGCGCGCCCGCCGACCGATGGCGCGTCGCAGGGCGCGGGCCTGCGCCTGTCGGCACGCAATCAGCTGCGTGGCACGGTGGCGGCCCTGCGTGCCGGCGCGGTCAACGCGGAGCTGCTGGTGGACATTGGAGGCGGCCAGACCCTGGCTGCCACCATCACCCAGACCAGCCTGGACGAGCTGGGTCTGGCCGAGGGAGATGCTGTGCTGGCCCTGTTCAAGGCCTCCAGCGTCATTCTGGGCAGCCCGGGCTAGGCGCGCGACAGGGCCGATAATCACGGCCTTCCGCGTTTCTTTCCGAGGCCGCACAGATGTCTTCGATTCCCTTGCGCTACTGGGTGCTGCTGATTTTCATCGCCTCGGCGCTCTATGCCCATTTCCGTGGCAAGGTGCGCTTTGGCCTGGCCCGGGCCCTGACCGACTTCACGGTCTTGATCTCCCCGATCAATGCCCTGATGTACCTGTTCTCGCGAGCCCCGGCCACGCCCTATCTGGACACGCGCGAGTTCAAGGAGCTGGAGCTGCTGCAGCGCAACTGGGAAGTGATCCGCGAGGAAGCGCTCAAGCTCAATGAAGAGGGCCAGATCAAGGCCGCGGCCACCTATAACGACATCGGCTTCAACAGCTTCTTCCGTACCGGCTGGAAGCGCTTCTACCTCAAGTGGTATGGACAGGACCTGGCCTCGGCCCAGGCCCTGTGCCCCAAGACCGTGGAGCTGCTGCGCCAGATCCCCAGCGTCAAGGCCGCCATGTTCGCCTCCCTGCCGCCGGGCAGCCGTCTGCAGCGCCACCGCGACCCCTATGCCGGTTCGCTGCGCTACCACCTGGGCCTGACCACGCCCAACTCGCCCGGCTGCTTCATCGAGGTGGATGGCCAGCGCTATCACTGGAAGGACGGTGAGGCGGTGATGTTCGACGAGACCTATATCCACTACGCCGAGAACAGCACCGATCAGCAGCGCGTGATCCTGTTCTGCGATGTGGAGCGACCGGTTTTCTTCGCCCCGGTGCGCTGGCTCAACCGCCTCTTTGGCCGCGTGGTCATGACGGCCGCTGCCACCCAGAACGTGGAGGGCGAGCCCGTGGGCGGGCTCAACAAATTCTTCTTCTATGCCTACAAGGTGCGCCTGTGGGGCAAGGCCCTCAAGGCCAAGAGCCGCCCGACCTACTACATCGGCAAGTGGGCCATCATTCTCGGCCTGCTCTACTGGATCTTTGCCTGAGCCTGAGGCCGGGCACTCGCGCTGCACTCAAGGTGCAGCGCACTCCAGGCGCTTGCGCATCAGGTACTTGGCCAGACCCGGGGCAAAGCCCTCCAGGCAGGCGGCTTCCTCATAGCCCAGCCGCCGGTAGAAGCCGGGCGCCTGAAAGCTGAAGGTCTCCAGGTAGATCAGCTCGCAGCCGCGCGCCGCGGCTTGCGCCTCGAAGGCGCGCATCAGCGTCGCGCCCAGGCCCTGGCCGCGTCGATCTTCCCGCACCCACAGCTGCTGCAGCTCGCAGCACAGGCCCCAGCTGCGCCCCAGCGCGCCGCCCAGCAGCGCGCCATCCGGCAGCCGTATGTCCACAGCCAGGCTCCGCACCTGATCCAGCGGCGCGGCCGCCAGATTGTGGGCATGCAGGCCGGCATCGATGGCGGCCAGCAGCTCGCTGGGGCAGTCCTCGGCGTAGCCACTCAAGATCAGGTTCTCGGCCATGGTGCAGCTCCTCGACAGCCGCATTGGAGCATGTCGGTACGGTGGGGGCGGGCGTTGGGGCGGGCTTTTGGGGCCGCCGCCGGCCGTTTTCTGAGCACGGGGAACGCCGCATGCCGTCTCGGTCGCCATGCCACTGGATCTGCGCCTGAGCGGCCCCACCTCAGTGCCAGGTCTTGCCCCTCACCGTGCTATACCGAGGCCTCTTCACCCGAACCCTTTGATGGACGCCCGGTATGCAAGTCACCGTTCTCACCCCCGCCGACGCGGCGGCCTACCGCGAACTCATGCTGGAAGCCTATGAGCAGGCGCCGGATGCCTTCACGACCACGGCGGCGGAGCGGCGGGCCGAGCCCGAGGCCTGGTGGATCAAGCGCATCGGCAGCGCCGAAGGTCTGGGCACCTGCTTCGGCGCCTGGCAGGAGGGGCGGCTGGTGGGCACGGTGGCCATCGAGTATTCGGCCAAGCCCAAGACCCGCCATGGCGCCCTGATCCTGGGCATGTATGTGCAGGCCGCGCAGCGGGGCCGCGGTGTCGGTTTGGCGCTCATGCAGGCCGCGATTGCCGCTGCCGCGGCCCGGCCCGAGGTCCTGATGCTGAACCTCACGCTGACCGAGGGCAACGAGCCGGCGCTGCGGCTCTACCGCTCGGTGGGCTTTGTGAGCTGGGGCACCCAGCCCCGGGCCATCCGCACCGACAGCGGCACGGACGGCGGCAAGGACGGCAGCTTCAAGGGCAAGGTGCATATGAGCCTGGCCCTGGCCAGGGGCTGAGCCCGACCCTGCTCAGCGCAGCCCCAGCGCCTCTTCCAGCTCGCGGGGGCCGTAGGGGCGGGGCCGCTGGGCCCAGGCTTCCACCAGGGCCTGCATGCGGGCATTCAGCGGGGCCTGACGGCCCTCGCGGCAGGCCAGGCGCACGACTTCGCCGCACAGCGCGTCGATCTCGGTCTTGCGGCCCCGGGCCAGGTCGTCAGCCATGCTGGAGCGGGCCTTGCTGTCCATGCGCAGCATGCGGGCCGCCAGCAGGCGAAACAGCGGGGTGGGCAGGCGCAGCAGGGCGGGCAGATGGCGCGGCGGCACGGGCGTGGGCGCGGCCACCGCGATGCCGGCCTGCTGCAGCAGGGCCAGGGCCTCGGCCTGCAGGGCCGCGAAGCAGCGCCGGTAGCCGCGGTCCAGCAGCTGGGCGCGCAGGGGCCGGCCCGATAGCGCATTCACCGGGTTGTTGAGGTTGATCAGCAGCTTGCCCCACTGCAAGGCCCGCAGATCGGGCTGCAGGCGCAGCTTGATGCCAAAGCCCGCCAGGGCCGGGCTCAGGGCTTGCAGGGCCGCATGCTGTTCGGCGGCCAGGCCACCCGCGGTGCCGCGGTGGTAATGCCCGGCGGCCTGCTCGGCCACATTGAAGGGCACCATGCCCGCCAGCCAGTGCAATGCCGGCGCCGCCTCGCGGGCGCGCTCCACATTGCCCACACCGTTTTGCATGGAGACCACGGCGCTGCCCGGCGGCAGGCAGGCCGCCAGCTGGCGCGCGGCCTCGGCGGTGGCGCCGCTCTTGACGCACAGCAGCGTCAGGGCGGGCCGCAGTCCGACCGGTGGCTGCGCGTGCAGATGCAGGGTCTGGGGCGGCAGATGGATCTGGCGACCCTCCAGATCGCTCAGACGCAGGCCCTGCGTGCGCAGGGCCTCCAGCACCCGGGGCCGGGCCACGAAATGCAGCTCGTGACCGGCCTGGGCCAGCACGCCGCCCAGAAAGCAGCCCACCGAGCCCGCGCCCATGATGAGCACGGGGCCCAAGGGCTGGTCACAGGGTGCACTCACGCGGCGGGACGCGTCAGATCGCGCAGATGGGTGGGGCCGGCCTGGCGCTCGATCTCGGCCAGCATGCCGCGCTGCAGGCCCAGGGCGAACAGGGCCTCGCCCACCACAAACATGGGGCCCACCAGCAGGCCCACCAGATCATCCACAAAGGCCGGCTTCTTGCCCTCGTAGTAGTGACCCACGAACTGGAAGATCCAGCCCAGCACAAAGCTGCCCAGGCCCCAGGCCAGCCAATGGGCCGTGCTCAGGCTGTGGTCGGCCAGCGGTGCGGCCAGGGCCATCAGCAGGCCGTTGACCGCGGCCGTGGCCGCGCCCAGCAGCAGGGCGCCGCGGCTCAGATACCAGAGGGTGGACAGACCCCAGAGCAGCCAAGCGGCGCTCAGGCTCAGATCGCCCAGGCTGAACTGGGCCCGACCCATCAGCACGCCGATGGCAAACACGATCAGCGGAATGCCGATGAAGTGGGTGGCGATATTGCGGCGGTCGCGGTGGTAGCGGGCGTACTGCACCATCAGGTCCAGGGCGGGGCGGAAGGGGCTGGCAGCCATGAGCGTCTCCTTCTTGTGGATGCTGTTCGACGTGGCGGCGCATGCTAGTGTGAGCCCGGACGCAGGACTGTCAAATTTCCGACAAACTGGCGCCCCGTGCTGCCCCATGGTGCGCCACCCGCCCCCGAGCTTTCCCCATCATGCACCTGCCCGCCCCATCCTCCGCCCTGAGCCCGGCCGAAGAGACCCTGATGCGCGGCCACCCCTGGTTTGCCGCCTGCGCCCCCCAGCTGCAAGAGCAGCTGCTGCGCGCCGGGCGGCGGGTCAGCCTGGGCGCGGGGCAGGCCTTGTTCGAGCGTGGGGACCGGCCCGAGGGCCTGTGCTGCGTGCTCTCGGGCGCGCTGCAGGTGGGCGCGGCCCAGGCCGATGGCCGCCCCAGCCTGCTGGCCTGGCTGGAGCCGGGCCAGTGGTTTGGCGAGATCTCACTGCTGGACGGTCGGCCGCGCACCCATGACGCGGTGGCCGAAGGCGCGAGCCAGGTCTGGCTGGTGCCGCATACCGGCCTGCAGGCCTGGCTGGATCAGCACCCGGCCTGCTGGCGCGATCTGGCGGTGCTGGCCTGCACCAAGCTGCGCCTGAGCTTCGAGGTGCTGGAGGATATTGCCCGCCTGCCGCTGCCGCAGCGCCTGGCCAAGCGCCTGTTGCTGCTGGACCAGGGCTATGGCCAGCGCGCGCCCGGCGGCACGCCGCGGCCCCTACGCCTGCCGCAGGAGCAGCTGGCCCTGATGCTGGGCGTGAGCCGGCAGAGCGTGAGCAAGGCCTTGCAGGCCCTGGCCGCCCAGGGGCTGCTGGCCCTGGGCTATGGCGAGATCGAGCTGCTGGACCGGGCGGCGCTGCAAGCGCTTGGCGAGGCGGCGGGAGAGGGCGCGTGATCGCGCGCCGCCACTGTCTGCTGGCCCTGGGCGCGGCCCTGACCGGCTGCGCCAGCGCGCCGGTGCCGCCTGCCCGCCCCGCGGGCAGCGAACTTGAGGCGAGCCCGCCCTGGCCGCCCGAGTTCGTCAAGCAGCCGCCCAGCGGCGCGGGCCGCCTGCTGCGCCTGCAGCCCGAGCGCTCGCGGCTGCGGGTCTATGTGTTTCGCGCCGGCAGCCTGGCCCGCCTGGGCCACAACCATGTGATCGCCGTGCCGCGCTTCGAGGGCTGGCTGTGGTGGCCGGAGCGGATCGAGGGCCCGGCCGCCCTAGCGGCGGTGCGCGGCGCGCTGCGCCTGCGCTGGGAAGACATCGAGCTGGACGCGCCCGCCGAGCGCGCCGCCGCCGGCGCCGCCTTTGCCAGCCCGCTGGACGAGGCGGCCGTGGCCGCCACCCGGGCCAATCTGCTGGGCCCGCGCGGCGTGGATGCGCAGCGCCATCCGGCGCTGCGTCTGGAACTGCTGGCCCTGCGCGGCGAGCCACCGCGTCTGGCGGCCCGGGTGCGCTGGCAGCGTGGGCCCCAGCAGCATGAGTCGGATGTGGCGCTGCGCCTGAGCGGCGAGGCCGACGCGCCCCGCCTGGCCGGGTCCCTGGTGCTGCGCCACAGCGAGCTGGGCCTGCAGCCCTTTGCCCTGCCCGGCGGCCTGCTGGCGGTGCAGGACGAGGTCTTGCTGGAGTTCGAGCTGCAGGCCGGGCCCGGGGCTTGAGGGTGGTGGCGCAATGCCACAATCCCGCCATGCCTGCCGACACCGCGGCCCGCGTGGCCATACAGACCGAGGACTTCGACCTGAGCACCGAGACCGCCCGCCTGCGCGGCAGCGACGGGGAGGTGGGCGCCGTGGTCAGCTTTGTGGGCACGGTGCGCGACGGCGGCGGCAGCCTGAGCTGCATGGAGCTGGAGCATTACCCCGGCATGACCGAGGCGGCCATCGAGGCCATGGTGGACGAGGCCTTTCGCCGCTTCGAGATCCGCGCCGCGCGGGTGATCCACCGCGTGGGCCCGCTGGCGCCCGGCGCCCAGATCGTGCTGGTGCTGGTGGCCAGCCGTCACCGCGGCCAGGCCTTCGAGGCCTCCGAATTCCTGATGGACTATCTCAAGACCCAGGCCCCCTTCTGGAAGAAGGAGCACACGGCCGAGGGCGCCCGCTGGGTGGACGCCCGCGAGAGCGACGATGCGGCCCTGGCGCGCTGGGGCATTGCCTCGGCCAACGCCGCCGCATGAGCTGGGCACCGGCCGTCGCCGTGGCCCTGGGCGCCGCCGCCGGGGCCCTGCTGCGCTGGCAGACCGGGGTCTGGCTCAATGCCCGCTGGGCTGGCTTTCCCCTGGGCACATTGCTGGTGAATCTGGCGGGCGGGCTGCTGATCGGCATGGCCCTGGAGTATTTCGGTCGCCAGCCCAATGAGTTGCTCAAGCTCTTGCTGGTCACGGGCTTTCTGGGCGGGCTGACCACCTTTTCGGCCTTTTCGGGCGAGTCCCTGGCTCTCTTGCAGCGTGGCCAGTTCGGCTGGGCCCTGGCGCATAGCGCGGCCCATGTGCTGGGCTCTTTGGGGGCGGCGGCCCTGGGTCTGGCAATGATGCGTTTGATCCTGCTCAAGCCCTGAATCACGCGGCGGTCTTGAAATCGCCGTGCAGAGTCCTATCTGCTCGCCAACGGAGGAACCATCCCATGCGAGTCGACAAGCTCACCACCCGTTTTCAGGAAGCCCTGGCCGAGGCCCAGAGCCTGGCCGTCACCCGCGACAACCCCTATATCGAGCCGGCCCATCTGCTCAGCGCCATGCTGGCCCAGGCGGACGGCCCGCGTGCGCTGCTGGAGCGTGCCGGCGTCAAGGTGCCGGCGCTCAAGGCGGCGCTGGACAGCATCCTGTCCGGCCTGCCCCAGGTGCAGGGCGAGGGCCAGCAGGTCCAGCCCAGCCGCGACCTGATCGGCCTGCTGCAGGCGGCCGAGAAGGAGGCCGCCAAGCGTGGCGACCACTACATCGCCAGCGAGATGTTCCTGCTGGTGCTGGCGGACGCCAAGAGCGATCTGGCCGGCATTGCCCGCGGCCATGGTCTGACCCGCAAGGCCCTGGAGAGCGCGGTGGAAGCCGTGCGCGGCGGCCAGAAGGTGGACAGCCAGGAGGCCGAGGGCCAGCGCGAGGCGCTGAAGAAATACACCCTGGATCTGACCGAGCGCGCCCGCCAGGGCAAGCTGGATCCGGTGATCGGCCGCGATGACGAGATCCGCCGCGCCATCCAGGTGCTGCAGCGTCGCAGCAAGAACAACCCGGTGCTGATCGGCGAGCCGGGCGTGGGTAAGACGGCCATCGTCGAGGGCCTGGCCCAGCGCATTGTCAATGGCGAGGTGCCGGACTCCCTGCGCGACAAGCGCGTGCTGGTGCTGGACATGGCGGGCCTCTTGGCCGGCGCCAAGTTCCGCGGCGAGTTCGAGGAGCGGCTCAAGGCCGTGCTCAAGGAAGTGGCCGCCGACGAGGGCCGCATCATCCTCTTCATCGACGAGATCCACACCATGGTGGGCGCGGGCAAGGCCGAGGGCGCGATCGACGCCGGCAATATGCTCAAGCCGGCCCTGGCCCGCGGCGAGCTGCACTGCATCGGCGCGACCACGCTGGACGAGTACCGCAAGTATGTGGAGAAGGACGCTGCCCTGGAGCGCCGCTTCCAGAAGGTGCTGGTGGACGAGCCCACGGTGGAGGCCACCATCGCCATCCTGCGCGGCCTGCAGGAGAAGTACGAGGTGCACCACGGCGTGGAGATCACCGACCCGGCCATCGTGGCCGCGGCCGAGCTCTCGCACCGCTACATCACCGACCGCTTCCTGCCCGACAAGGCCATCGACCTGATCGACGAGGCCGCGGCCAAGATCAAGATCGAGATCGACTCCAAGCCCGAGGTCATGGACAAGCTGGACCGCCGCATGATCCAGCTCAAGATCGAGCGCGAGGCGGTCAAGAAGGAGCAGGACGAGGCCTCGCAGCGCCGTCTGGGCCTGATCGAGGAAGAGCTGCTCAAGCTGCAGCGCGAGTACAACGACCTGGAAGAGATCTGGACCCATGAAAAGGCCCAGGCCCAGGGCAGCGCCCATGTGAAGGAAGAGATCGACAAGATCAAGTTCCAGATCGAGGAGCTCAAGCGCAAGGGCGACTTCAACAAGGTGGCCGAGCTGCAGTACGGCAAGCTGCCCGAGCTGGACAAGCGCCTCAAGGAAGCCCAGGACAAGGAAACCGGCAAGGCCGCCGGCGGCGCGGGCCGCGCCCAGCTGCTGCGCACCCTGGTAGGGGCGGAGGAGATCGCCGAGGTGGTCTCGCGCGCCACCGGCATTCCGGTGTCCAAGCTGATGCAGGGCGAGCGCGACAAGCTGCTCAAGATGGAGGCCAAGCTGCACGAGCGTGTGGTGGGCCAGGACGAGGCCATCGTGGCCGTGGCCGATGCCATCCGCCGCAGCCGTGCCGGCCTGTCCGATCCCAACCGTCCCCTGGGCAGCTTCCTCTTTCTGGGCCCCACGGGCGTGGGCAAGACCGAGCTGTGCAAGGCCCTGGCCGGCTTCCTCTTCGACAGCGAAGAGCACATGATCCGCATCGACATGAGCGAGTTCATGGAGAAGCACTCGGTGAGCCGCCTGATCGGCGCGCCCCCGGGCTATGTGGGCTATGACGAGGGCGGCTACCTGACCGAGGCCGTGCGCCGCAAGCCCTATAGCGTGCTGCTGCTGGACGAGGTGGAGAAGGCCCACCCGGATGTGTTCAATGTGCTCTTGCAGGTGCTGGACGATGGCCGCCTGACGGACGGCCAGGGCCGCACCGTGGACTTCAAGAACACCGTGATCGTGATGACCTCCAACCTCGGCTCGCAGCACATCATGCAGCTGGCGGGTGAGTCGGAAGAGGTGATCCGCGAGGCGGTCTGGGGCGAGGTCAAGAGCCACTTCCGGCCCGAGTTCCTGAACCGCATCGAC
The DNA here is from genome assembly GCF_004362405.1 of Roseateles asaccharophilus. Classification (GTDB taxonomy): domain Bacteria; phylum Pseudomonadota; class Gammaproteobacteria; order Burkholderiales; family Burkholderiaceae_C; genus Kinneretia; species Kinneretia asaccharophila. The sequence goes on along the minus strand of NZ_SNXE01000006.1, from coordinate 188,215 downwards.
GAGACGGTGATCTTCCACGCCCTGGGCGCGGCACACATCAAGTCCATCGCCCGCATCCAGCTGGCCCAGCTCGAGGCCCGTCTGGACAAGCTGGAGATGAAGCTGGATGTGAGCGAGGAGGCCCTGGACGAGCTGGCCAAGGTGGGCTTCGACCCGGTGTTCGGCGCCCGGCCGCTCAAGCGCGCCATCCAGCAGCGCATCGAGAACCCGCTCTCCAAGCTCATCCTGCAGGGCCGCTTCGGGCCCAAGGATGTGATTCCGGTGGGCGTGGAGGCGGGCGAGTTCAGCTTCGGGCGCGTGGTGCACTGAAGGCGGCGCGCCCAATCTCCCGCCACCAAGGCCGGCCCCGCGCCGGCCTTGTCTTTGAGGGGCTTCTAGAATCCGCCATCTCTTTTGCATGACGCCCCGATGAAAAGCAAAGCCGGGTGCGCGACGGAATGACTGCTGTTGGGGCTCCCGTAGTGATTGTTGGCGCCGGCCTGGCCGGCCTCACCGTGGCCTTGCACCTGGCCGATCAGGTGCCCGTGGTGGTGCTGGCCAAGCGCGATCTGACTGAGGCGGCCACGGCCTGGGCCCAGGGCGGCATCGTGGGTGTGCTGGGCAGTGACGACAGCATAGACAGCCATGTGCGCGACACCCGCGAGGCCGGGGCCGGTCTGGTGGATGAGGCCACGGCCCGCTTCATTGCGGAGCGCAGCGCGGCCGCCGTGGCCTGGCTGGTGGAGCAGGGCGTGCCTTTCACGCCCGACGATGACGGCCCCCTGGGCTTGCATCTGACCCGCGAGGGCGGCCATGCGGTGCGCCGTATCGCCCACGCGGCGGATGCCACCGGCAAGGCCATCCATGACCAGCTGCTGGCGGCGGCGCGCGCCCATCCCAATATCAGCCTGCGCGAGCGCTGGATGGCGCTGGACCTGATCACCTCGCGCCATGTGCAGCGCCAGGAGTCACCGCGCTGCTACGGCATCTATGCCCTGGACATCGACGCGCAGCGCGTGGAGACCCTGGCGGCGCGCGCCGTGGTGCTGGCCACGGGCGGTGCGGGCAAGGTCTATCGCTACACCACCAATCCCGATACCTCGACCGGCGACGGCATCGCCATGGCCTGGCGCGCGGGCTGCCGGGTGGCGAATATGGAGTTCATCCAGTTCCACCCGACCTGCCTCTATCACCCGCAGGAGCGCAGCTTCCTGATCACCGAGGCCTTGCGCGGCGAGGGCGGGCATCTGAAGTTGCCCGATGGCACTCGCTTCATGGCCGCGCACGACGAACGCATGGAGCTGGCGCCGCGCGATATCGTGGCCCGCGCCATCGACTTCGAGATGAAGAAGCATGGCCTGGACCATGTGTGGCTGGACGCCACGCATCTGGGGGAGGCCTTCCTCAAGGAGCATTTCCCCACCATCCACGCGCGCTGCCTGGCCCTGGGCATCGACATCGCGCGTCAGCCCATTCCGGTGGTGCCGGCGGTGCACTTCACCTGCGGCGGCGTGGTCAGCGATCTGAGCGGCCAGACCGATCTGCCGGGCCTCTACGCCGTGGGCGAGACCGGCTACACCGGCCTGCACGGCGCCAACCGCCTGGCCAGCAATTCCCTGCTGGAGTGCGTGGTGCTGGGCCAGACCTGCGCCGACCACATCCTAGGCCAGGCCGAACTCGCGCCCGCGCCCCTGCCGGCCTGGGACGAAAGCCAGGTGGAAGATGCCGACGAGCAGGTGGTGATCGCCCACAACTGGGACGAGCTGCGACTCCTGATGTGGAACTATGTGGGCATCGTGCGCACCACCAAGCGCCTGGAGCGGGCCCTGCACCGCATCCACCTGCTGCGCGACGAGATCGAGGACTACTACGCCAATTTCCGCGTCAACCGCGATCTGCTGGAACTGCGCAATCTGGTGGACTGTGCCGAGCTGATCGTGCGCTCGGCCCTGCTGCGCCACGAGAGCCGCGGCCTGCACTACAGCCGCGACTACCCGCAGACCCTGCCGGTGAGCTTCCCCACGGTGCTGATTGCCGAGCGCAGCTGGCGCGGCGCCTGAGAGATACCGCGGCGCAAGGGCCGCGGTGCGGCATCGTCAGCCGCGGCTGCGCAGCGCGCTGCGGGCGCGCACAAAGTTGAAGGCGTAGCTCACCGCGTCGCGGATCGCCACATTCATCTCCAGGCGCTCGGACTCGGTGAGATAGAAGGCGAAGTCCACCTGGTGGCGGATGTAGCGCGGGGGCAGGCGGTTCAGGGCCACGCAGGCCACATCCACCAGCAGCCCCTCATTGCCGGCCACATCGGGGAAGTCGGCGGCTTGCGCCACCACCTCGTTGAAGACCTCGCGTTCGTGATGGTTGTGCAGGGAGGTGAAGTCGGTCATGGCGCAATGCTCCTGTCCTGGATGTCGGCGGCAACGATAGGGCGTTTATAGCCGCTGCAGACCCGAAAAAAACCGGCTTCGCCCCCCGCATCTGTGCGCTCGCGGGGTGAGCGAGCAGGCTCAGGCCGCGCCCAGATGCGGCTGCAGGCCCGGCAGCTTGCCGGCCTTGAGGGCGGCGGTGAAGTCCAGCATGCGGTCGATGCAGGCCTTGGCCTGGGCGCGCACGGGTTCTTCCACCTGGATCTCGCCCAGGCCCTGCTCCAGGCAGTCCACCACGCCCTGCAGGCCGTTCATAGCCATCCAGGGGCAGTGGGCGCAGCTCTTGCAGGTGGCGCTGTTGCCGGCGGTGGGCGCCTCGATCAGCACCTTGCCGGGCGCCAGCTGGCGCATGCGGTGCAGGATGCCGTTGTCGGTGGCTACGATGTACTCGTGGGCCTGGCCCTCGACCACGGCCTTGATCAGGGCCGAGGTGGAACCCACCACATGGGCCTTGTCCACCACGCTCTTGGGCGACTCGGGGTGGACCAGGATCATCGCGTCCGGGTGCTGCTCGCGCAGCAGGTCCAGCTCCAGGCCCTTGAACTCGTCGTGCACGATGCAGGCGCCGTTCCACATCAGCATGTCGGCACCGGTCTGCTCCTGGATGTAGCGGCCCAGGTGGCGGTCGGGGGCCCACAGGATTTTCTCGCCCTGGGCCTTGAGGTGGGACACGATCTCCAGCGCGCAGGAGCTGGTGACCATCCAGTCGGCGCGGGCCTTCACCGCGGCGCTGGTGTTGGCATAGACCACCACCTTGCGGTCCGGGTGAGCGTCGCAGAAGCGGGCGAACTCCTCGGCCGGGCAGCCCAGGTCCAGGGAGCAGGTGGCGTCCAGATCGGGCATCAGCACCCGCTTCTCGGGGCTGAGGATCTTGGCGCTCTCGCCCATGAAGCGCACGCCGGCCACCACCAGGGTCTGGGCCGCGTGGTCGCGGCCGAAGCGCGCCATCTCCAGGGAGTCGGAGACGATGCCGCCGGTCTCCAGGGCCAGGTCCTGCAGATCGCCGTCCACGTAGTAGTGCGCCACCAGCACCGCATTGCGGGCCTTCAGCAGGGCGGCCGCGCGGGCCTTGAGTTCGCGGCGCTGGCTGGGGTTCAGCGGGGGCGGGACCTTGGCCCAGGCGTGGGCGGTGCAGCTCTCGCCCGCGGCGTCCTGGCGGGTGTAGTCGAAAAGAACCTGGCTCATGGCGCGATTTTAGGCGCCGCGCCGCGGCCGCCGCCGGGCCAGGGGCTTGATCAGGCTTCGGCGAAGAAGCGGCTGGGCGGCATGCCCACGGTGCGGGTGACCATGGCGGTGAAGGCACTGGCGCTGGCATAGCCCAGCTCGGCCGCGATCAGATTCATGGGGGTGTGGCGGGCCGCCATAGACAGGGCATGGGCCAGCAGCACCTGGCTGCGCCACTGGGTGTAGCCCGTGCCCAGCTGCTCGCGGAACAGGCGCGAGAGGGTGCGCTCGCTGGCCCCCACCTCGCGCGCCCAGCCGCTCAGGCTGGCGTGGCGGGCCGGGGCCGCGATCAGGGCCTCGCACAGGCGGCGCAGGCGCTTGTCGCGCGGCAGGGCCACGCCCAGCTGCAGGCTGCGCGCGCGGCGCAGCTCGTCCACGATCAGGTGATTGATGCAGCGCGCGCGCTCGCCCGCCGCGGCGTTTTCCGGACGGGCATCGGGGTCCAGGGTCAGCTGCAGGACCAGCTCGCGCAGCAGGGGCGAGACCTCCAGCACCCGGCATTGCGACCAGGGAGGCTGCGTGCTGTCGAGCTGGCTGGCATGCAGATACAGGGTGCGCAGATCGGCCTGCTCGATGGCCGTGACGGCATGCACCACCTGAGGCGGAATCCAGACCGCCCGCGAGGGCGGCACGATGAAGTTGCAGGACAGCAGGGCCTCGGCGTCCTGCGGGGAGTTGCGCCGCGGCGTGGGCGAACCGAGCGGCTCGGTGCTGACGCGCACCGCCCCGGCCATGGAGAAGACCAGCTGGCCCCAGTCGTGGTGATGGGGCTGGATGTCCATGTTGTGGGCCATGAGGCGAGCCTTGCCACGCAAGGGGCACTCGGCGCTGGGCGCAAAGCGCAGCGGGTCGGCGGGCGGCAAACTGGTGCGGCGCATGCGTGGGGCGGCTGGGTTTGGCGGAAAAACGATAGAGCCTGTCGAACTATCGTAACTCTGTCTTGGGCCGGGCGCCTACATTGGGCTCATGAATACCGATGTACTCACACAAGAAGGCCCGTCGCAGGCCCGACGCGACTACGGCACCATCAGCCTGATCGGCCTGGCCCATGGCTGCTCCCACTTCTTCCACCTGCTGCTGCCGCCCTTGTTTCCGGCCTTCATCCGCGACTTTGGCCTGAGCTACTCGGAGCTGGGTCTGCTGGTCACGGTGTTCTTCATCATCTCGGGCCTGGGTCAGGCGCTGGCGGGCTTTGTGGTGGACCGCATCGGCGCCCGCCCGGTGCTGTTTGCGGCCATGCTTTGCTTTGTACTGGCTTCGTTGGCGGCCGGCCTGGCCGGCGGCTTTGCCGGCCTGATGCTGGCGGCCGCCCTGGCCGGCCTGGGCAACTCGCCCTTCCATCCGGCGGACTTCACGATTCTCAACAAGCGGGTGTCCCAGGCGCGCCTGGGACACGCCTTCTCGGTGCATGGCATCAGCGGCAATCTGGGCTGGGCTCTGGCACCGGTCTTCTCCATCGGCATTGCTGAGGCCACGGGCAACTGGCGGCATGCCTATCTGGGCACCGCCCTGCTGGCCCTGGCGGTGCTGGCCCTGCTGTGGTGGCAGCGCGCGGCCCTGGATGACCGGCAGGGGCAATGGGCCCATGCGTCCAAGACGGCGACCGGGGCTTCGCCTGCCGAGGAGCACCCCATGGCCTTTTTGCGCCTGCCCTCGGTCTGGCTGTGCTTCAGCTTCTTCTTCTTCACCACGGCGGCGCTGTCCGCCATCCAGAGCTTTGCCAGCCCGGCCCTGGGCCAGATGTATGGCCTGCCGCTGAGCCTGACCGCCTATGTGGTGACGGGCTATATGCTCTGCGGCGCCCTCGGCATGGTGGTGGGCGGTTTTCTGGTGGCACGGGTGCAGCGCCTGGAGCGCACCATTGCCGCGGCCATGGCTGCCGCGGCCCTGGCCCTGCTGCTGACGGCCAGCGGCTGGCTGCCGCCGCTCGCTGCCTTGGTGCTCACCGCGCTCGCCGGCCTGGGCACGGGCCTGGCCGGTCCCTCGCGCGACATGCTCATCAAGCGCGCCGCGCCCCCGGGCGCGACGGGCCGGGTCTATGGCACGGTGTATTCGGGCCTGGATCTGGGTTTTGCCCTGGCCGCCCCGGTGTTTGGCGCCTTGCTGGACCGCGGCCATGCCGCCGGGGTCTTCAGCGGCGCGGCCCTGGCGTTGGGGCTGGGCATAGGCTCGGCCGCGATGGTGGGCCTGAGCATTGTGCGGCGCAGCGTGGCGCAGCCGGCCTGAGGCCAGAGGCGATGGGCCGCGCGTCGTTACAACGCCGCGGGCCCCCAGGGGCCGCCCCCATGCCGGTCTTGCCCAAGGCTGGCTACAGTCGGGCGGCATGAGCCCCACCACCTCCCGCCTTGCCGGCCATGCCCTGGTTGAAGCCCTGATCGCCCAGGGCGTGACCGATGTCTTCGGTGTGCCCGGCGAAAGCTATCTGGCTGTGCTGGACGGCTTTCACGAGCACCGCGAGCAGATCCGCTTCATCGCCTGCCGCCAGGAGGGCGGGGCGGCCTTCATGGCCGAGGCCCAGGGCAAGCTCACGGGCCGGCCCGGCATCTGCTTCGTGACCCGCGGCCCCGGCGCCACCAATGCCAGCATCGGCCTGCACACCGCCTTCCAGGACAGCACGCCGATGATTCTCTTCATCGGCCAGGTGGCCAGCGAGCAGCGCGACCGCGAGGCCTTCCAGGAGCTGGACTACCGCCAGATGTTCGGGCCCGGCACGCTGGGCATGGCCAAGTGGGTGGGCGAGGTGCAGGATGCCGACCGTCTGCCCGAGTACGTGGCGCGCGCCTTCCACACCGCTCTGCAGGGCCGGCCCGGCCCCGTGGTGCTGGTGCTGCCCGAGGACATGCTGACGCGTGCGACGAGTGTCCCCGTGCTGCCGCGCGTGCGCGCCGCCGAGGCCGCGCCCACGCCTGCTGCCCTGGCCGAGCTGCGCGAGCGTCTGTCGGCCGCAAAACGCCCCTTGGTCATTGCCGGCGGCGGTGGCTGGACGGCCCAGAGCACGGCCGCCCTGCAGCGCTTTGCCGAGGCCTGGCAGCTGCCTGTGGGCTGCGCCTTCCGCTTCCAGGACCTGTTCGACAACAGTCATCCGAACTACGCCGGCGATGTGGGCATAGGCATCAACCCGAAGCTGGCAGCGCGGGTGCGCGAGGCGGATCTGATCCTGGCCCTGGGCCCGCGCCTGGGCGAGATGACCACGGGCGGCTACACGCTGCTGCAGGCGCCGCGCCCGCAGCAGCAGCTGATCCACATCCACGCTGGGGCGGAGGAGCTGGGCCGTGTCTATGCGGCGGATCTGATGATCAATGCCAGCATGGGCTGCGCCGCCCCCGCCCTGGCCGAGCTGTCGCCGCCCGAGGCCATGCCCTGGGCCGCGTGGACGCGCAGCGCCAATGCCGACTACGCCGCCAACCGCCAGTCCACACCGGTGAGCCCGCTGGACATGGCCGAGGTGGTGCGCCAGCTCTCCACGCGCCTGCCCGTGGGCACCCTCTTCACCAATGGCGCCGGCAACTACAGCGGCTGGCTACACCGCTTCCACGCCTACACGGCCCTGCACCAGCACGGCCGCAGCCAGCTGGCGCCCACCAGCGGGGCCATGGGCTATGGCCTGCCGGCGGCCGTGGCCGCGGCCCTGATCCAGCAGCGCTGGGTGGTCAATATCGCCGGCGATGGCGACTTCCTGATGAACGGCCAGGAACTGGCCACGGCCACCGGCTATGGCGCCCGGCGCCTGATCTCGGTGGTGGTGGACAACGGGACCTACGGCACCATCCGCATGCACCAGGAGCGTGAGTATCCGGGCCGCGTCTCGGGCAGCGATCTCTTCAACCCCGACTTCGCCGCCCTGGCCCAGGCCTATGGCTGGCGCGCCGCCCGCGTGGCGCGCACCGAAGACTTCGAGTCCGCGCTGTGCGAGGCCCTGGCCCACCCCGAGCAGCCCACGCTGCTGCATCTGAAGCTGGACGCGGATGTGTCGACCAGCCGCAGCACGCTCAGCGCCATCCGCGAGGCGGCTCGCCAGCGCCTGGCTGGTTCCTGACCGGGGCCTGGCCTGGCCTGGCCGGGGCATGGGCGTGCGCATGCAGCTCGGCTCCGAGTCCGGCAGTCCTGTGGTGATGGAGGCTCCGTCAGGCCGTGTCTTGCCGGCGCGGCGGCCGTGAACACGGTCGGTGGCTCCGCGCTGGAGTGCTTGGAAAGAGCGGCTTAGTCAAGGCGGCGTTCGGGGGCTGGCCATCAGCGCGTCCTCGAGTTCGTAGGTCGACAGATGCAGCAGGCCGCAAGCCACTTGCGCGCGGTGGCTGCGCACTTGTGCACATGCGGTTCGGTCTGCTTCTGATAGCCTGATAAGCAAGTGGCTTCTCCTGCATGGTCCATGCGCCGTCGTGCTTTTTTACTTGCCTCGATGCTGGCGGATTGCGCGTGGAGCGAAGGCCTCGGCGCGGTGCCTGCCAAGACGCAGCGCCTGAAAGTTTTCACGACCGAGTACCCGCCATATGCCTCGACACAGCTGCCCGGGCAGGGCGGCGCGGTGCAGATGCTGCGCGAGCTGCTGGCGCCCACAGCCTATGAACCGAATGTCGTGTTCCGCCCCTGGGCGCGCCTGGGTATCGAGATTCAGCAGGGCGCGGTTGATCTGGTCCTGCTGGCCTGGCCGGGGGATATCGAGCAACACCGGCTGCTGGCGAGCTTGCCCTGGTTCAGCAGCCGCCTGGGTCTGTATGTCCGGCGCGAGGACTGGCGTGCTGATGGTCTGGGCGTGGCGGCCCTGCGTGGGCGTGAGGTGGCAGGCGTGCGCGACTATGCCTATCCACCCCAGGTTCATGCCGCAGGAATGGTGGTGAAGCCCGGCCTCAGTGACGAGCTCAATCTGCGCATGCTGGCGCTGCGGCGACATGATCTGGTCCTGCTGGAGCGGGCTGTGGGGCGTTATCTGCTGACCCAGCTGAAACTGACGCCCCCAGGTGATGCACGCGAGCCGCTCTGGCAGGAACCCGCTCTTGCCGAACTACCGATGCTGGTCGGGGTGGTACGGGGGCGACCCCACAGCCAGCACCTGCTGAACGTTCTCGATCAGCAGTTTCGCGACTATGTGCGAAGCGGACGCTATCAGCGCCTGATCACCCGACATGGTTTTGACGCCTTTGACGCGGGGGCGCTCAAGAGTTGAACCGGAGCCTTGTCGGACGCTTTGGCACCGATCAGGGGCGCATCGCCCCTAGGCCTGGCGTGGCGCGAACATGATGATGGCCATGCCGGCCAGCGCCACCAGGCCGCCGATCAGGTCCCAGCTCGTGGGGCGAATGCCGTCCACCAGCCAGAGCCAGCCTAGGGCGGTGAAGACGTAGACGCCGCCATAGGCCGCATACACCCGGCCGGAGGCCGTCGGGTGCAGGGTCAGCAGCCAGGCGAACAGCGCCAGGCTCAGGGCGGCCGGCAGCAAAAGCCAGGCGCTTTTGCCGTGCTTGAGCCAGAGATAGGGCAGGTAGCAGCCCACGATCTCTGCGACGGCGGTGACGAGAAACAGGGCGAGGGTCTTGAGATCAAACACGGTATCAGGGCACGGGGCGACTGAAGCACAGCGGGCGGTATGCAACGGTAGCACCGCCGGCCCCAAGCCCCTCGACGACAATCACGCCATGCAAGATATTTCCTTTGAACTGCGCGGCGAGTACATCGAGCTGGACAAGCTGCTCAAGGCCACGGGCCTGGCGGACAGCGGTGGCCACGCCCGCATGATGATCACCGAGGGCCAGGTGCGGGTGGATGGTCAGGCCGAGTCGCGCAAGACCGCCAAGATTCGCGCCGGCCAGCGCGTGCAGCTGCAGGGCCAGCCTGCCATCTTCGTGCTGGCGCCCCAGGGCTGATAACCTCGCCGGCTGAGCCCGCGGGCTCAGCGTTTCGCGTTCATGCACGGAGCCCCTCGATGAGTCTGCTGCCTCTTGCCTTCTCGACCTGCGATCTCTGCGATGCCCACAAGGGCGATGAGAGCGGGGCCTTTCGGGTACTGCCCGGCGGGCTTTACCGCAGCTACGGTGGGCATGTGGACTTTGCCGGGCCTGTCGCCACGGTGCGCTGCCTGGAGGACAACAGCGCGGTCAAGCAGGCCGTGGAGTCGCCGGGCCGGGGCCGGGTGCTGGTGGTGGATGGCGGCGGCTCCATGAAGCGCGCGCTGCTGGGCGGCAATCTGGCGGCGGCCGCGGCCAAGAACGGCTGGGCCGGTCTGCTGATTCACGGCTGCGTGCGCGATCTGGCCGAGCTGCGCGAGACCGAGCTGGGCATTCTGTCCCTGGGCCATATGCCCTTGCCCACGGAGCGGCGGGGCCAGGGCCTGGCCGATGTGGCGGTGCAGATCGGCGGCGGTGTCTGGGTGCGTCCGGGTGACTGGCTCTATGCCGATGAGGACGGCACCGTGATCTCGGCGCGGCCCCTGCACGGCGGCTTGCTGTCAGCGCCGTAATCGACCTCAGCCCCGGCCCTGCAGCACCGGCCCGCCGCTGGTGAGGAAGTTGCCGCCGCCCAGATGGTGCAGGGCGCGCTGCTCGGGGGGCAGGTCTTGCCAGTGGCCGTCTTTGAAGGCCCAGTCCTCGGCCCAGGCGGCGATCACCTCGGCCAGGAAGAGGTCGTAGGTCTGCTGGTTGTGCGGCTCGGGGTAGATGCGGCATTCCAGCCAGGCCAGGCAGCCTTCCACCAGCGGGGCCTGGACCCGGCTGGCTGAAGCGGTGGCGATGCCGTAGTGGGCGAACTTGTCCATCTCGCGGCCGGAGTGCTGGCCCACGCCGCAGACCAGATCCACCTGGGCCGCGCAGGGCACGGCCAGCACGAACTCGCCCGAGGCCTCGATCAGCGCGCGGCTGTAGGTGCTCTTGTCGATCACCACCGCCACCTTGGGCGGGCTGAAGTCCAGCGGCATATTCCAGGCCGCGGCCATCACATCGCGCCGCCCCTCGTGGGCGCTGGCCACCAGCACCGTGGGGCCGTGGTTGAGCAGGCGCAGGGCCTTGGAGAGCTCGACCGGAACTCTCAACGCAGCACCGTCAGCAGGCTGTCCAGCCCGCCGCTGTTGATGGCCACCATGGCCTGTTCACGCACCTTGGGCTTGGCGCAATAGGCCACGGAGAGGGCGGCGGCGCCCATCATGGGCAGGTCGTTGGCGCCGTCGCCCACGGCGATGGCCTGGGTGCTGGCATCGGCGCCGATCTCGGCGCAGCAGGCCAGCAGCATGCGGCGCTTTTCCTCGCCGTCACAGATCTCGCCCCAGGGCTGCATCACCAGGCCGCCGGTCAGGGCGCCGGTGGCGTCGAAGGCCAGCTCATTGCTGCGCACATAGTCCATGCCCAGCTCGGCCGCCACAAAGCGGGTGAAGAAGGTGAAGCCGCCCGAGACCAGCAGCAGCTTGAGCCCGGCGCCCTTGAGCGCGGCGCAGAGCTCGCGCGCACCGGGGTTGAACTGCAGGCGCTCGGTCAGGACCTGCTCCAGCGCCGACCGAGGCACGCCCTTGAGCAGGGCCAGGCGGCGGCGCAGGCTGTCCTTGAAGTCGGTGATCTCGCCGCGCATCGCGGCCTCCGTGATGGCGGCCACCTCGGCCTTCTTGCCCGCGGCGGCGGCGATCTCGTCGATGCACTCGATATTGATCAGGGTCGAGTCCATGTCGAAGGCCGCGATGCGGAAATCGGCGAGACGCAGTGGGGGCGTGAAGCCCTGGGTGATTAGGGCGGGGAGGTTTTGAAAAGATTCACTCATGAGATTCAAGCGGGTTGGGTCCTAAACCTGTGCATCAATTTGCTGAATGATCTGACCCAAGTTCTCAGTGTTGATGCGCGTACTGAAGCGCACATTCACCCCTTCGGCTTGAAGCGCCGCGAAAAACTGACGTGCGGCGTCAATCTTCCAGCGCTCGTCCTGAGGAATGTCTAGCGTGGAGTCATAGCCCTTGGTTTCAACGACCAAGTAAAGCGATTGCGCTTGGCCGCCACGCGTCAGCACATAGCCGAAATCTGGGTTGTAGTTGCCCGCCGGCGTGGGGATGTTGATGCGCGGCAGCTTGGCAAATACGGTGATCTGCGTGTGGTTAGATGCATCCACCGTGTCGCGTTCAATTTGGCTGTCTACCGGCATCAGGGCGTCCTGGTACAGCGAGCGATCACGCACGCTGGAGTCGCCAATGGCGTGCTCTTCCTTGCCGCACAGGCTGAGAGGGATGGTCTTGAGCAATTGCCCGGTCCTGTCGGTCAGCGCGGTTTCAACGCGAATTTCGCGCAGGGCGTAGCTGACCTTGTTGATCACCAGCTCGTGGATGCAACGCTGCATCACATCGCGCAACAGCAGCAGCGCTCGGTTTTCGTTGTGCTGGATCTGGGCAAACTTGTCTTCAGGCATGCGGCGCAAGATGTCTGCGACGGTGTGCACCGACAAGCGCGTCATGTTCGCCAGTTCGCGTACGAACTGCGCCAGTGTGTAGACCGAGTGGGGCTTGACCAAGTAGGGGCTCTGCACGCTGCGGGCCTCGTTGATCGTTTCCACCCCAGTCGTGCGTGTCACGCTGACTGAAAGCGGCAAGACCTTGAAGTCGCTGGCTATGCGCTGCAGCACATGCGTCTTGAAGGCCTCGGTGTCCAAGTCGTAGCGCAGCACGGCACGGCGGTTGAGGTTCTCCCACAGGTGTTTGAACTTCTGGTACTGCTCAGGCCGAATCGTCAGCTGCGGCGCAGCCTGCGGCTTCTTGGCCTTGATCTGCCCCGCGCCATCGTAGTAAGCGTCCAGGTACTCGACCAACTGTTTGGCCTGCCCGGCCGTGAAGCCCGGCACCTGCGCCAGCAGAGCCCTCTCCAGCGCATCCCGGCGGGCTTGGTAAGGGGCTTTGTCCAGTACCAGCGTGGCCGTGCCGCTGGCCATATCCAACTGGGCGATGCCCTGCTGGGCCAAAGCGCCCAGCAAGGCCACAGTCATGAAGGGGTTGTCGCTCGCGATGATGCCGTTGAGCCGCAGCACTTCGTGGCTGAGCTGCTGAGACACGCGCTTGACGCTGTGCGCGGCGATCTCGCTTTGAATGGCCCGCACGAAATCACCCTCGCTGGCCGGCACCACCACCACCAGGTCGTTGATTTCGTCGAAGGCGGCATCGTCGACGCTCACGCGTTCCAGCTGCTGGTTCACAGCCAGGCGCAAGCCCCGGCCGATCTGTTGCAGCTTGGTGATCTTGGAATCACTCGGCGCCAGCTTGCACAGCGTGAACACATTGGGATTGTCCCAACCCTCTTGCAGCGCCCACATCGAGAAGATGAAGCGCAGGTCGGTGTCAAAAGACAGCAGCCTCTCCTTGTCCTGCAGGATCAGCTTGATGGCTTCCTCCTCGCCCTTTTCGCTGTGCGAGCGGGCAAAGTAACCCTTGTGCACCCGGCTCACATCGGCTGTGGTACGCGCCAGATAGGCGCGGTAGTCGGGGTCCAGGTCGGGCCGTGCCAGCAACTCGGTCAGCTGTGCCAGGTAGTGCCGCTCAAAAGTCTCGCGCAGCACGGCCGGCCGTTGGCCGTCGGGCAGGTACTTGTAAACAGCGTCGATGAAAAACAGGCTGATGGCTTTGATGCCGCGTTTGAACAGCGCCTCTTCGCGCTCGAAATGGTTGGCCACCGTGCGTTGCACCAGCAATGACTGCACCTCATCGGCCAACATGCCGTAGCCGGTGGCCTCGCCCAGGGGCAGGGTAAAGCCGTTGGTGAACAGCAGTTCCTTGGTCGTGATGCCCTCCACGACATAACCTTCCAGCCAGGCTAGGCCGGTCTTCTCGCCCAGGTTGTCCTTGGCCTGCAGCGTGATGCTTGCCGTCTTCCCCGTCGCCGTCTGGTAGCGCACCTGCGCGGTGCGCGCCTTGGCGCTCCCGCTCACTTGGTTCAGCAGCAAGGTCTGCGCCATGTCGGCGCCCGAGCCCACCGTGTCCACCGTGATGCCCTTGACCAGGCGCTGGCGAAACGCCTCCAGGCTGTCCAGGGTGTAGATCAGGTTCTTGAACTCATCGCGCTTGAAGGTGGCCCCAAAGCGCAGGGTCAGAATGGGGTTGAACTTGGGTAGGTACTCCTTGACCACCTTGCCGTCAAAGCGGTGTGGCTCGTCGATGATGAGCACCGGGCGGATGGCGGCCAGCGCCTCCATATAGCTCTTGGCCCGGCCAAACAGATTGGACTCCACGCCGCGCTTGTTGATGACCTTGTTGTCACCCGCAAACGACTGGTAGGTGGCCACCATGACCGAGATCCCAGCATTGGCCGCGTGGATGAAGCCCTTGACTGTTTTGTCCGAATAATTGAATACGTTGATCTTCTGATTCCCGTACTCGCGGGCGAAAAACGCCGCCGTGGTCTGCAGCGTCTTGATCGTGCCCTGACGAATCGCGTTGCTTGGCACCAGCACGATGAACTTGGACAGACCGTAGTTCTGGCGCAGGCGGTGGATGGTCTCGATGAAGGTGAAGGTCTTGCCCGTGCCGGTTTCCATCAACACATCGAGCGACAGCGCCGGTGTGGGCGTGTGCGGCACGTCGATCGCCCCGGTCTGGATGCCGTTCGCCTGCCGGATGCGCTCGATATTGGCCTGCAGCGTGCGCTGCGCTTCATGCGCCACATAGGTCGGGTTGGCGTGCACGCTGCCGGGCGGCACAAAGCGCACATCGGTGAAGACCTGGAACACGCTGTCCACGGCCTGCGCCTGGTAGGCCAGGCGGGTGTACTGGAATTGCGCGCTCATCGCTCAGCCCCGCAGGCGCAGCTTGTCTTCCGACAGGCCCAGGGTTTCGAGCAGGGTCTTGGCGCCAAGCAGGAAGTTGTTGTCCTGCACCCAGGGCGCATAGACGCACAGGTGCTGGATGGGGGTGCCCTCGGCCTTCATCTGCGCCAGCGCTTGGCCCAGCGCTTCGGTGTCCACCTCGTGCAGGATCAGCAACACATCGGCTGCCCGGTACAGCGCCTGCTCGCGCAAGGGCACGATGCGGGTCGACAAGGCTAGGCCCTCGGCCAGCAAGAGGTTGTAGAGGATGCGCGGCAATTGCGCGGGCTGCGGCGTGGCAATGCTGGCCTGCAGCGTGGCCAGGTCGTCTTGAGTGGCCTCGCTCAAGGGCTTTTGCAGGATCAAGGCATCCGGGTCATCCGCCAACTCGAACACCCGAAAGCCGGTATCCAAATCCGGCTTGTCGGCCTTGAGCTTGGCCCCGGCGCGGCGGAGTCGCTCGGCGGTGATCTCGAAAATCGTGGCCTCGGGTTTGGCCAAAGTTTCGGTCACGAAAGCGTACGCCTCCTTTTGCTTCTTGGGTTCAATGGGCTCAGGAATTTGGACCAGGACAAACTTGCGCTTACCTCCGTCAGAGATATTCTGTTTCCATACGGCATGAGCTGTCGTTCCTGATCCTGCAAAGAAGTCAACAACGATGCAGTTGTCGTCTGCTGAATCTGTGGCCATTTCAATGAACTTGCACAAAACCGTTTCGTCCTTCGGGAAGTCGAAAACGTTCTCAGCCAAAAGTTTCCCCAACCTTTCAGAAGCGGACCTGGCGGCTTGGTAGTAGACGCTCGGTGGAGTCAGTGAGTCGGTTTCGTGCAGATAGCGTCGAACCATCACGCTTGTATCCGTGATGAACGAGATGCGGTCATCGGCGACAAGTCGGTCAAACTCAGCTTGATCGAATGCCCAGCCGCGGTTGCGCCGCAGGGGGATCACCTTGCCCGTCTTCGGGTTGATAAGGCTGAACTTCCTTCCCCCAGGCGCTGTTGGATCGTCTTCCTTGTAGGCGCCATGAGAGTCGATGTAGCGGAAGCGCCGCAGCATGTAAGAAGGCGTGGACTTCATTGCGCGGAACCAGTTGCCTAATCCTTCGGATGCCGCGTTGTGGTCTTCTCCGTGCACTGCCTTGAGGCGGGCCACCTCCGCAAACACCGGGTCAGCCCCTTCCTTCTTGATTCCCCAGTCTCGCGGCAGCGCATCACGGTTGCTCGCGTAGATCAAAACGTACTCGTGGACAGTACCAACTTGCCTTGCGTCGTTCTTGTTTGCGCCTTCCCAGACTAGCTGGGCCACAAAATTTTCCTGGCCAAAAACCTCATCACACAACAGCTTCAGCTGTGCCTGCTCGTTGTCATCGATGGAGATGAAGATCACCCCATCGTCGCGCAGCAGGTCTTTGGCCAGCAGCAGGCGCGGGTACATAAAGCTCAGCCAGCCGCTGTGGGTGCGGGCACCGTAGATGTTCTTGATGTAGTCGATGTTGTCGGCGCTGTAGCCCAAAGCGCTCAACACCTCGCTTTGGCGGGCGCTGAAGTCGTCGCGGTAAATGAAGGCATCGCTCTGGGTGTTGTAGGGCGGGTCGATGTAGATCAGCTTGACTTTGCCGAAGTAGCTGTGCCGCAGCAGGCGCAGGGCATCCAGGTTGTCGCCCTTGATGAGCAGGTTGCCGGTGTTGTCCCAATCCTGGCTGTCATCGGGCAGCGGCTGCAGGATTTTTTGGGGTGGCACAAAGGCGCTGTGATAGGCCTCGCGCTTGCCCACCCAGCGCAGCTCATAGCCATCTTCCTCCACCCGGATGCCGCCTGGGTTGGCTGGGTCCAGCGCCTGCTGGATGGCGGCAGCATTGACGCGCACGCTGCCATCGGGGGCGGTCTCCAAGGCTTGGGGGAAGAGCTCGCGCAGCAATTCGAGCTTGATCGCTGCGGGGCTGGGGGCCTTGAGCACGGGGTGGCGGTGTGTTGGCATGGTTCGCGTGATCTCAGTTTTTGGTGGTCGGCTGGCCGAGCAGGCGCAGCACCTCGCGGATGGCTTGCGCCCGGTCCTTGGGATCGCTGAGCGCCTTGTCGATGCGCAGCTTGTCATTGCCCACCAGCTTGATATTGCGGTTCTTCTGCACCAGCTCGATCACGCGCATGGCGTCGATGGGCGGGTTGGGCCGGAAGTTGATGTTCATGACCGTGGGCGCGGCATCGATCTTGAGCACGCCATAGGGTTTGGCCAGCACGCGCAGGCGGTGGGTGTCGAACAAGGTCTGGCCTTGCGCGGGCAGCTTGCCGAAGCGGTCGGTGATCTCCTCCAGCATGGCGTCGATCTGCTCGCTCTTCTCGGCCGTGGCCAGGCGCTTGTAGAGCGAGAGCCGCACATGCACATCGCCGCAGTAGGCGTCGGGCAAGAGGGCGGGGGCGTGCAGATTGATCTCGGTGGTGGCCGAGAGCGGGGAGAGCAGATCGGGCTCGCGGCCGGCCTTGAGCTCGCGCACCGCCTGGGAGAGCATGTCGTTGTAGAGCTGGAAGCCCACCTCCATCATGTTGCCGCTCTGGTTCTCGCCCAGCACCTCACCGGCGCCGCGGATCTCCAGATCGTGCATGGCGAGATAGAAGCCCGAGCCCAGCTCCTCCATATTCTGGATGGCCTCCAGGCGCTGGGCCGCCTGCTTGGTCAGGCCCTCCACATCGGGCACCATCAGATAGGCGTAGGCCTGGTGGTGGGAGCGGCCCACGCGGCCGCGCAGCTGGTGCAGCTGGGCCAGGCCGAACTTGTCGGCCCGGCTGATGATGATGGTGTTGGCGCTGGGCACATCGATGCCGGTCTCGATGATGGTGGAGCACAGCAGCACATTGTGTTTGCCGCCCACGAACTCGCGCATCACCCGCTCCAGCTCGCGCTCGGGCATCTGGCCATGGGCCACGACGATGCGCGCCTCCGGCAGCAGCTCCTCGAGCTTCTGCTTGCGGTTCTCGATGGTCTCGACCTCGTTGTGCAGGAAGTAGACCTGGCCGCCGCGCTTGAGCTCACGCAGCACGGCCTCGCGGATCACGCCCGTCATCTCGGTGCGTACAAAGGTCTTGATGGCCAGGCGGCGCTGCGGCGCGGTGGCGATCACGCTGAGGTCGCGCAGGCCTTCCAGCGCCATGCCCAGGGTGCGGGGGATGGGCGTGGCGGTGAGGGTGAGCACGTCCACCTCGGCCCGCATGGCCTTCATCGCTTCCTTGTGGCGCACGCCGAAGCGGTGCTCCTCGTCGATGATCAGGAGACCCAGGCGCTTGAACTCCACATCGCCAGAGAGCAGCTTGTGGGTGCCGACCACGATGTCGATGCTGCCGTCCGCCAGGCCTTCCATCGCGGCCTTGATCTCCTTGCTGGAGCGGAAGCGGCTCATCTCCGCCACCTTGACCGGCCATTTGCCGAAGCGGTCCGCGATATTCTGGTAGTGCTGCTCGGCCAGCAGGGTGGTGGGCGCCAGCAGGGCCACCTGCTTGCCGCCCATCACGGCCACAAAGGCGGCGCGCAGCGCCACCTCGGTCTTGCCAAAGCCCACATCGCCGCAGACCAGGCGGTCCATGGGCTTGGGCGAAATCATGTCCTGGATCACCGCATGGATGGCGGCGCGCTGGTCCGGCGTTTCCTCGAAGCCGAAGCTGGCGGCAAAGGCCTCGTAGTCATGCGGCGAGTAGCGGAAGGCAAAGCCCTCGCGCGCGGCACGGCGGGCGTAGAGGTTGAGCAGCTCGGCCGCGGTGTCGCGCACCTGCTCGGCCGCGCGGCGCTTGGCCTTTTCCCATTGCCCGGAGCCGAGCCGGTGTAGCGGCGCCTCCTCGGCGCTGACGCCGGTGTAGCGGCTGATCAGATGCAGCTGGGCCACGGGCACATAGAGCGTGGCCTTGTCGGCATAGACCAGATGCAGAAACTCGCTGGGGCCCTCGCCCAGATCGATATTGATCAGGCCCTGGTAGCGGCCGATGCCGTGGTTGGTATGCACCACGGGGTCGCCCACCTTGAGCTCGGAGAGGTCCTTGATCAGCGCATTGACGTCGCTGACCTGCTCCTGCTTGCGGCGCCGCCGCGTCGTGGGCGTGGTGGCAAAGAGCTCCGTCTCGGTGAAGAGCTGGAGGGCACGGCCTTCGTCAGGCTCATGCCAGAAGAAGCCAGCCGCCAAGGGCGCGGCGGTGATGGCGAACTTTTCGCTCGCATCGGCCTCGAACTCGGCCAGGTCCTTCACCGAGGGCGGGTCTATTCTGTTGTCGCGCAGAAGCTCCAGCAGGCTCTCGCGCCGGCCCTCGCTCTCGGCCAGCAGCAGCACGCGGTGCGGCGTGCTCTTGAGGTGCGCGGCCAGGCGCGCCAGCGGCTCCTGGGCGCCGCGCTCCACGCTCACATCGGGCAGGGGGCGCGCATAGTCCACCGGCTCGCTGCCGCGCACCGCCAGCACCGGGTGCGGGTGGGTCAGACCGAAGAACTCCTCCACCTTCAGGAAGATCTCCTCGGGCGGCAGGATGGGGCGCTCGGGGTCGTGCTGCAGGAAGCGGTGGCGCTCGCGGGTGTCGGTCCAGAAGCGGTTCAGGGCCTCGTCCACCTCGCCATGCAGGGCCAGGCCGGTTCCGCTGCCCAGGTAGTCGAAGACCGAGGCGGTCTGTTCGAAGAAGATGGGCAGGTAGTACTCGATGCCGGCGGTGGCAATGCCCTGGTCGATGTCCTTGTAGAGCCGGGCGCGGGTGGGGTCGCCCTCCATCTTCTCGCGCCAGCGCGCGCGGAAGGCCTTGCGCGCCGCCTCGTCCATGGGGAACTCGCGGCCGGGCAGCAGGCGCACCTCGGGCACGGGATAGAGGCTGCGCTGGCTGTCGGGGTCGAAGGTGCGGATGGAGTCCACCTCGTCGCCGAACAGGTCCACCCGGTAGGGCACGGGCGAGCCCATGGGGAAGAGGTCGATCAGGCCGCCGCGCACCGCGTATTCGCCGGGCGAAACGACCTGACTCACATGGCTGTAGCCGCCCAGGGTGAGCTGGCTCTTCAGCGAGGCCTCGTCCAGGCGCTGCTTCTGCTTGAACTGGAAGGTGGTCGCGGCCAGGAAGCTGGTGGGCGCCAGGCGCACCAGGGCGGTGCTGGCGGGCATCAGCACCACATCCACCTCGCGCTGCTCCACCGGCTTGCCCTGGCCCTGCAACAGACGCCACAGCGTGGCCAGGCGCTCGGAGATCAGGTCCTGGTGGGGGCTGAAAGTGTCATAGGGCAGGGTCTCCCAGTCGGGGAAGACGGCCACGCGCAGCTCGGGCGCAAAGAAGCGCAGCTCCTGCTCCAGGCGCTGGGTGTCGGCCGGCTCGGCCGTGATGATGGCGCACAGACGGCCGGCCTCGCGCTGCTGACGCGCATAGCGGGCCAGCAGCAGGGCGTCGGCGGAGCCGGGGGGGCGGGGCTGGGTGAACTTTTTGCCGGGGGCGATCAGGGGCAGCTGCATGCGTGCTCGGAGCTGGCTTCAGAAACGACGACAGCCCCGGTTTGGGGCTGGGCGCATTGTAGGGATGCGGCCCCGCCCTATCGTGTCAGGAGGATTTAGGGGACAGCATGGGCTCTGGCCGTGCTTAGGCCTTGTTTGGACCTTGGGGCAATCCATGCTGCGCCCGTGGGGGCCGCGGCACTATGCTGGGGACAGACACAACGGGGATGCGCGCATGCGGCTCGGGATCTATCTGTTCGACGAGGTGGAGGTGCTGGACTTTGCCGGCCCCTTCGAGGTCTTCAATACCGCCAGCCGCTTGGTTCACCGGGCCGATCCGCAGGCTGCGCCGCCGTTCGAGGTGCTGACCCTGGCGCCCAGCCTGGCGCCGGTGCGGGCCCGCGGCGGCTTGCTGGTCACGCCCCAGCATGTCTTCAGCGAGGCCCCGCCGCTGGACCTGCTGATCGTGCCCGGCGGCGTGGTCACGGCCGAGCTGGCGCGCCCGGGCCTGAGTGACTGGCTCGTGCGCCAGAGCCTGCAGCTCAAGGCCCTGGCCTCCATCTGCACCGGCGCCTTTTTGCTGGAGAAGGCCGGTCTGCTCAACGAGCGCGAGGCCACCACCCACTGGGAAGATCTTGAGGATCTGCAGGCCGTCTCCCAGGCCTCGGGCTCCCTGCTGCGCGTGGTGGTGCATCAGCGCTGGGTGGAGGCCCGGCCCTGGGTGCACCATGGCGGGCGCTGCCGCCTCTTCAGCTCGGCCGGCATTTCGGCGGGTATCGACCTGAGCCTGCACCTGGTGGCCGAGTTCGCCTCGGTGGACCTGGCGCGGCGCACCGCGCGCCAGATGGACTATGAATGGCGGGCCGCCAACGGCACGGTGCTGCACACGGTTCTGTGAGGCGCCCGTCCCGCGGCTTCAGGGCGGGGGCGGCAGATCCAGGGCCATCAGGTCTTTGCCGATCAGGCGGCCATCGGCCAGCTTGAGCGCGCCCGGCAGCTGGCCGTAGCGCCTGAAGCCCAGGGACTCGTAGAGCCGTATGGCGCCCTGGTTGCCGCTGCTCACGCTCAGCGTGGCCATGCGGATCTCGGGTTCGGCACCCAGCAGGCGCAGCGCGCAGTACAGCAGGGCCCGGCCCAGGCCGCGGCCCTGGTGCTCATCGGCCACCATCATGCCCACCACATGGGCGATATGCCGGATCTTGGCCCGGCCCTCACGCTCGCAACTCACCGCGCCCACCAGCTGCTCTGCCTGCCAGGCCGTGACGGTGAACATGCAGCCCACGCCATTGGCCTGGCTGAGACGGTTGCGGTAGCTCTCGGCGCTGCGGCCCCGCTCGCTGGCCGCGTCGGAGGTGAAGGCCTCGTCATGAGCCAAGAGCATGGCGTCGCGCAAGCGCTTGTATTCATGCAGATCGCTCTCGCGCAGCATGCGCAGCTTGATGTCGGCCGGCAGGATCAGAGCCTCGGGGGAAA
This sequence comes from Roseateles asaccharophilus, assembly GCF_004362405.1. Taxonomy (GTDB): domain Bacteria; phylum Pseudomonadota; class Gammaproteobacteria; order Burkholderiales; family Burkholderiaceae_C; genus Kinneretia; species Kinneretia asaccharophila. Next base: position 166,927 of record NZ_SNXE01000006.1, on the reverse strand, counting down.
GAAGGTTCAGCATTCGGGCGGGGCGGCATGGAGCGCTGGCTGGGCCTGCAGTGCCGCCAGATCGGCGGGGTGGTTGAGGTTGGCGAAGGCCCGCAGGTCTTGGGGATGCTCGAAGGCCACCTCGATCGCGCCCTGGCTGTGCATCCATTCGCGCACGCGGCGCCCGCCCCGGGCCAGATAGTCGCTCAGGGAGGGGGCGAGATCGCGGCGCAGCAGGCAGCAGGCGGGATGCAGCCGCCCCTCGCGATCACGAGGAAAGGCGAGCGGGCGTGCACCACCGGCCGTGGCCTGGCTGCCGGCCCACAGGCGCGCGGCGAGGTCCTGGGGCAGGGCGGGCAGATCGCAAGGCGTGCACAGCAGCCATTCGGTCTGGCAGGCAAGCAGGCCGGCGAGCATGCCGGCCAGCGGACCGGCAAAGGCCTCGCCGCCACACAAGCTGCGCTCATCGCTCAAGACCTGGGCCTGCGGGTCCAGCGCCCGCGCCAGTGCCAGGTATTGCGGCTGATGGCGGTTGGCGCTCACCAGCAGCCGCCCGACCTGGGGGGCAAGGCGGCGCAGCACATGGGCCGCCAGCGGCTCGCCATGCAGGGGCAGCAGACCCTTGTCCTGCCCGCCCATGCGGCGCCCCTCGCCGCCGGCCAGCAGCAGGCCGCTGAGGTCCTGGCGCTCAAGCACCGCCATGACCCGGTCCGTCCTGCTCCGGGGCTCCCGGGAACTCGTCACCCTGGAGGGCGGGGCCTTTCATCACGGCCACCACCCAGCAGCCGACCAGCCAGACCACGATCATGGACAGGCCGAAGAAGATGCCCCCCAGCACCATGAAGTCCACCAGCTGGGCGGCGCGCTCCGCATCGTTGTGCAGGCCCGGCTGAATGAACTGCTTGGCCCAGGCGCCCACCAGCCAGGGCAGGCCCAGGGCGGCCACCAGGGCCCAGAGCAGCTGGCGCCGCAGCCGGGGGGTGAACCAGTCGCTGAGCGCACGCCGCAGGGTGAAGGGTGTGGGCTGGCCGGGGCTCATGTGCGAAATGAGTGAGTGACGCTCAGCCGCCGATGTAATGCATCTCGACGCGCCGGCTGCCATCGCCCGGCAGGGCCTGCCCCTGACCGCGCAGCTGCGAATAGCGGTCATCGCGACGCGCCCAGAGTGCGCCCAGGGCGGCGCGCATCTGCGCATCGCTGGCGCCGCCGCGCAGCAGGGCCCGCAGATCATGGCCGGCATGGGCGAACAGGCAGGTGTAGAGCTTGCCCTCGGTGGACAGGCGAGCGCGATTGCAGTCGCCACAGAAGGCCTGGGTCACGCTGGAGATCAGGCCGATTTCGCCGCGGCCATCGGCATAGGCCCAGCGCTCGGCGGTTTCACCCGGCGCGGCGGCATCAAGCTGGCGCAAGGGGAACTCGGCCTGCAGCCGCGCCAGCAGCTCGCGCGAGGGCAGGACCTCGTCCATGCGCCAGCCATTGGTGGCGCCCACGTCCATGTACTCGATGAAGCGCAGCACCACCGCGCCGCCGTAGTGATCGCGGAAATGACGGGCCATGGGCAGGATCTGGTCCTCGTTGACCCCCCGCTTGACCACCATATTGACCTTGACCGGCCCCAGGCCCACGTCCAGCGCCGTCTCGATGCCGCGCAGCACCTCGCCCACGGGAAAGCCCACATCGTTCATGCGCTGGAACACGGCGTCGTCCAGCCCGTCCAGGCTGACCGTGATGCGCTGCAGTCCGGCCGCCTTCAAGGCCGCCGCCTTGCGCGCCAGCAGGGAGCCGTTGGTCGTCAGGGTCAGGTCCAGCGCCTGACCCTCGGGTGTGCGCAAGGCGGCCAGCATCGCGATCAGGCTCTCGATGCCACGCCGCAGCAAGGGCTCGCCACCGGTCAGGCGCAGCTTGCGCACGCCCAGGCCCACGAAGATGCCGGCCAGGCGCGTGATTTCCTCGAAGCTCAGCAGCTCCGCATGGGGCAGGAACTGGTGGTAGTGATCAAAGACTTCCTTGGGCATGCAGTAGCTGCAGCGGAAGTTGCATCGGTCCGTGACGGAGATGCGCAGATCGTGCAGAGCACGCCCCAGGGCGTCGGCGACCAGGGCGCCTTCGGGCAGGGGCTGCAAGGGCAGGGGCGGCACCTGGGCTTGCCGCAAGTCCATCACGGGGATCACGCGCTCTGACATGGCGCCGATTGTGCCCGCACTTGCGGGGCCCGCCGGTGCTGGGGTCGGGCTGCGCGCAAGGGCCGAAGAGGGCCGACGAGGGCTGAAGAGGGCCGCCCCGCCTGCAGGGCCAATCAAATAACTGTATATTTGTACAGTATCAAACCTAGCCCTGCCGCCGAGCCCACCGTGGACCTGAATCGCAAACTCGCCATCCTGGCCGATGCCGCCAAGTACGACGCCTCCTGCGCCTCCAGTGGCACGGACAAGCGCGACTCGGCCGACGGCCGCGGCCTGGGCTCGACCGAGGGCATGGGCATCTGCCACAGCTATGCGCCGGACGGCCGCTGCATCTCCCTGCTCAAGGTCCTGCTGACCAACCACTGCCAGTACGACTGCCTCTACTGCGTCAACCGCGCCAGCAGCAATGTGCCGCGCGCGCGCTTCCGGGTGGAGGAGGTGGTGCAGCTGACCCTGGACTTCTACCGACGCAACTGCATCGAGGGCCTGTTTCTGTCCAGCGGCATCGTCAAGAGCCCGGACTACACCATGGAGCAGGTGGTGGAGGTGGCGCGCCAGCTGCGCGAGGACCATGGCTTTCGCGGCTACATCCATCTCAAGACCATTCCCGATGCCAGCGCCGAGCTGCTGGAGCGCGCCGGCCGCTATGCCGACCGGCTGAGCATCAATATCGAGCTGCCCAGCGAGCAGGGCCTGCGCGCGCTCGCGCCCGAGAAGGACGGTCAGGCCATACGCCGCTCCATGGGCCGGCTGCGCAGCGGCATTGAGGCCGCGCGCGAGCCGGCGGTGCAGCCCATCCGCGTGCTGCCCGGTGCCCGGCCGCGGCCGGCACGGCCGCCGCGCTTCGCGCCCGCGGGCCAGAGCACCCAGATGATCGTGGGCGCGGACGGCAGCGATGACCGCAGCATCCTGGCCACCAGCGCCGCGCTTTACCGCGGCTACCGCATGCGCCGGGTCTATTACTCGGCCTTCAGCCCCATTCCCGACGCGGCGCAGGCCCTGCCGCTCAAGCCGCCACCCCTGCTGCGCGAGCACCGGCTCTACCAGGCCGACTGGCTGATGCGCTTTTACGGCTATGCGCACGAGGAACTGGCCCTGGACGGTCAGGGGCTGTTGCGCCTGGATGTGGACCCCAAGCTGGCCTGGGCCCTGGCGCATCCGGCCCGCTTTCCGGTGGATCTGAACAGCGCGCCGCGCGAGCTGATGCTGCGTGTGCCAGGCCTGGGGCCGGGCATGGTGGAGCGCCTGCTGCAGGCGCGGCAGGTGCGCCGCCTGCGCCTAGAGGATCTGCGCCGCGCACGGCTGAACCTGAGCAAGCTGCTGCCCTTTGTGCTGCTGGACGGCCACCGCCCGGCCAGCCGCGGGCCGGGCGCGCCCGCGGCCCTGCTGCCGCCGCGCCAGGGCGAGCTGTTCGCCTGATCTCAAGTCCGCTATCGAGCCCGCCATCCAGCCCGACCGCCCCAGGAGTGCCCATGCCCCAGACCATTCATCTCGACGGCCCCACCGACATCGCCGGCTTCAAGCATGCGGCACGCCGCCTGCTGGTGCAGGGCGTGCCGCCCGAAGCCCTGGTCTGGTCCTGTGAGGATGAAGGCACGCTCTGGGGCGCCGATTCAGAACTCGATGCGTCGGCGGCGGCCGAAGCCCCCCAGCCGCCGGCCTCCCTGGTGCGGGTGCCGCCGGCCTTTGTGGCCCTGTGCGAGCGCGTGCTGCTGCACCGCGAGCCGCGCCGCTTTGCCCTGATGTACCGCCTACTCTGGCGCCTGACCCATGAGCCGCGCCTGCGCGGCGACCCGCTGGACCCCGACTGGCGCCTGGCCGAGGGCATGGCGCGCGCGGTGGACCGTGACATCCACAAGATGCGGGCCTTTGTGCGTTTCACCCCGGTCTGGGAGGGGGAGCAAGGTGGAGAGCCCGGTGGGGAGCCGCGGCATATCGCCTGGTTCGAGCCCCAGCACCATATCGTCGAGGCCAATGCCGATTTCTTCCGGCGCCGCTTCGCCCAGATGCGCTGGGCCATCCTCACGCCCGAGCGCTGTGTGGAGTGGGACGGCCAGGCCCTGCAGTTCCGCCCCGGCGCCCGCCGCGAGGAGGCCCCCGCGCCCGATGCAGGCGCCGCGCTCTGGCTCACCTACTACCAGCACATTTTCAACCCGGCCCGGCTCAAGCTGGCCCAGATGCGCAAGGAAATGCCTCAGCGCTACTGGCATAACCTGCCCGAGGCCCGTCTGATCACGCCGCTCAGCCAGGCGGCGGCCGCGCGCAGCCAGGGCATGGTGGCCGCGGAACCCACGCTGCCGCGGCCCTACAAGCCCATGCAGCGGGGCCTGGGCGAAGGGCAGGCGGCGGGCTGAACCGGGCGGGCCTGCACAGGCTCAGGCCGATGTGCTGCCCGAGCCACTCTCGCGCTTGAGCGCCTGCAGGGTGCCGTAATCGTTGTCCTGCAGGCGCGGGCGGCCGGCCTCCTCGGCGGCCAGGGGCTGCACCTCGACCAGGCTGGCCTGGCAGCGGCGGGTGAGCTGCTGGTAGGTTTCGGTGCCCTGGCGCTTCCAGCGCATCTCGTCCTCGCTGAGTTCGCGCATGACCTTGGCCGGCAGGCCGGCGATCAGCGACTTCTCGGGCAGCTTCTGGCCCGCCCGCACAAAGGCGCAGGCGGCCACGATGCTGAAGGCGCCCACCTCGGCCTCGTCCATCACCACGGCGTTCATGCCCACCAGGGCGTCGTGGCGCACCACGCAGCCATGCAGCACCGCGCCATGGCCGATATGGCCGTTTCGCTCCACCACGGTCTCGGACTTGGGGAAGCCATGCACCACGCAGCTGTCCTGCACATTGGCCCCCTCCTGGATCACGATGCGGCCGAAGTCTCCGCGCAGCGAGGCGCAGGGGCCGATATAGCAGCCCGGGCCGATCACCACATCGCCGATCAGGACCGCCGTGGGGTGGACGTAAGCGCTGGGGTGAACGACGGGGATCAGGCCATCGATGGCATAGCAGGGCATATCGGGCTCCGGGTTGCGGGGCTAGGGGTTTTTGCTAGGGCTTTGCGGGGTCTGGGCTCTTGCGCCAAATCAAGGTGGACCTTACTATCTACCGACCGGTCGGTCAATGAATGCTTGACCCCAGGCAAGACAAGACGGCGGCGATGGAGCGAGACAAACCATGACCCCAGCACAAACAGGCCCGGACGAGGCCTTGCTGAAGATCGAGCAGGAGGGCGCCGTGCGCCTGCTCACCCTGAACCGGCCGCAGGCGCTCAATGCCTTCACCACGGCCCTGCTGGTGCAGCTGCGCGATGCGCTGGAGCTCGCCGCGCGCGATGCCAGCGTGCGCTGCGTGCTGATCACGGGCGCGGGGCGGGGCTTTTGTGCCGGCCAGGATCTGTCCGATCCGCTGATCAAGCCGCCCATGGCGGCCGGCGAAGCGCCCAAGGACATCGGCCATCTGCTCAACAACTATTACATCCCCATGGCGCTGAGCCTGCGGGCCATGCCGGTGCCCGTGATCGCCGCGGTCAATGGGGTGGCCGCCGGCGCCGGCGCCAGCCTGGCCCTGGGCTGCGACCTGGTGCTGGCGGCCGAGAGCGCCAGCTTCATCCAGGCCTTCTCCAAGATCGGCCTGATTCCGGACTGCGGCGGCACCTGGCTGCTGCCGCGCCTAGTGGGTCGGGCCAAGGCCCTGGAGCTGGCCCTGCTGGGTGACAAGCTGCCCGCCGCCGAGGCCCAGCGCATCGGCCTGATCTACCGCGCCCTGCCGGACGCCGAGCTGGCCGCCGAGGCCATGGCCCTGGCGCAGAAGCTGGCCAGCATGCCGGTCAAGGCCCTGGCCGCCACCCGCCAGGCGCTGGATGACGCCCTGCTGCTGGACTTCGAGGCCGCGCTGCGCAACGAGGCCCTGCTGCAAAGCCGTCTGGGCTTTGCCGGGGACTACCAGGAGGGCACCCGTGCCTTCCTGGAAAAGCGCAAGCCCAGCTTCACCGACCGTTGAGTGCCGCCATGACAGCTCAAGCCATTGCCGAGGCGGTGCGCGATGCCATGCTGGCCAATGACCGGGCCAGCACCGGCTTGGGCATGGAGATCCTGGCCGTGGGGCCGGGCAGCGCCACGGCGGCCATGACGGTGCGCGAGGACATGCTCAACGGCTTCGATATCTGCCATGGCGGCCTGGTCACGACCCTGGCCGACACGGCATTCGCCTTTGCCTGCAACTCGTACAACGAGCTGACCGTGGCATCGGGCTTCAACGTGGACATCGTCGCGCCCAGCCGGGCCGGCGACCGGCTGACGGCCGTGGCCAGCGAAGTCTCGCTGGCGGGCCGCACCGGCGTCTACGACATCACCGTGCGCAATCAGCGCGACGAACTGATCGCGGTGTTCCGCGGCCGCTCCTACCGCATCAAGGGCAAGCCCGTGGTGCCGGGCCTGGCGGCCGGCTGAAGAACACACCGAGGAGACAAGACCCATGCCCGTGAAGACCCCCGCGCCAGGTGATCTGGAGCCGATCGAGAAAGCCAGCCTGGACGAGCTGCAGGCCCTGCAGCTGCAGCGCCTGAAGTGGAGCCTCAAGCACGCCTACGAGAACGTGCCGCACTACAAGGCGGCCTTCGATGCCAAGGGCGTGCACCCGGACGATCTGAAGAGCCTGGCGGACATCGCCAAGTTCCCCTTCACCACCAAGCAGGACCTGCGCGCCAACTACCCCTTCGGCATGTTTGCCGTGCCGCGCGAGCGGGTGGCCCGCATCCACGCCAGCTCGGGCACCACGGGCAAGCCCACGGTGGTGGGCTACACGGCCCGCGATATCGAGACCTGGGCGGGTCTGGTGGCGCGCTCCATCCGCGCCTCGGGAGGCCGCCCGGGCGACATCATCCACATCGCCTACGGTTACGGCCTCTTCACCGGTGGCCTGGGCGCGCACTATGGCGCTGAAGCAGCGGGCTGCACCGTGATCCCCATGTCCGGTGGCCAGACCGAGAAGCAGGTGCAGCTGATCCAGGATTTCCGGCCCGACATCATCATGGTCACGCCCAGCTATATGCAGGTGATCATCGAGGAGTTCACGCGCCAGGGGCTGGACGCCCGCGAGTCCTCGCTCAAGGTGGGCATCTTCGGCGCCGAGCCCTGGACCGAGGCCATGCGCCGCGAGATCGAGGCCAAGGCCGGCATCGACGCGGTGGACATCTACGGCCTGTCCGAGGTCATGGGCCCGGGCGTGGCCAATGAGTGCATCGAGAGCAAGGACGGCCCTGTGATCTGGGAAGACCATTTCTATCCCGAGATCATCAACCCCGAGACCGGCGAGCCGGTGGCCGATGGCGAGGAGGGCGAGCTGGTCTTCACCTCTCTGTCCAAGGAAGCCCTGCCCATCATCCGCTACCGCACCCGCGACCTGACCCGCCTCCTGCCCCCCACCTCGCGCAGCATGCGCCGCATGGGCAAGATCGTGGGTCGCAGCGATGACATGCTGATCATCCGCGGCGTGAACATGTTCCCCACCCAGGTGGAAGAGCTGGTGCTGCAAGAGGCCCAGCTCAGCGGCCAGTACCAGATCGTGGTCAGCCGTGAGGGCCATCTGGACGAGGTGGCGGTGCACTGCGAGCTGCAGGCCGCGGCCGTGGGCAGCGCGGACACGGCAGCCATCGCCAAGTCCCTGCAGCACCGCATCAAGACCCTGATCGGCGTGTCCACCAAGGTCATCGTCGGCCAGCCCGATTCCATCGAACGCACCCTGGTCGGCAAGGCCCGGCGTGTGGTCGACAAGCGCCCCAAGGGCGCCTGAACCTTTCCCCGCAGCAGCGAGCCAGCAAGGAGTTCATCCATGTACACCCAGGCGATGAGCGTCGGCCCCCAGGACGCTCCCAGCAGCAAGATCAAGAGCGCCGAGGAGGCGCAGCGCGAAGCGGCCTTCGAGGCCCGCATCGCCGCGGGCGATTTCATCGAGCCCAAGGACTGGATGCCCGAGCATTACCGCAAGACCCTGGTGCGCCAGATCAGTCAGCACGCGCATTCCGAGATCGTGGGCATGCTGCCCGAGGGCAACTGGGTCACGCGCGCGCCCACGCTCAAGCGCAAGGCCATCCTGCTGGCCAAGATCCAGGACGAAGCCGGCCACGGCCTCTACCTGTATTCCGCGGCCGAGACCTTGGGCACCTCGCGTGACCAGATGCTGGACGCGCTGCACACGGGCAAGGCCAAGTACAGCTCCATCTTCAACTACCCCACGCTGAACTGGGCCGATATCGGCGTGATCGGCTGGCTGGTGGATGGCGCGGCCATCATGAACCAGGTGCCGCTGTGCCGTTGCTCCTATGCACCCTATGCGCGGGCCATGATCCGCGTCTGCCGCGAGGAGAGCTTCCATCAGCGCCAGGGCTACGAGAGCCTGCTGGTCATGATGCGCGAGGGCACGGCTGCGCAGAAGGCCATGGTGCAGGACGCGGTCAACCGCTGGTGGTGGCCGGCCCTGATGATGTTCGGCCCCGAGGACAAGGACTCGCCCAACTCCGAGCAGTCCATCCGCTGGGGCATCAAGCGCGTCACCAATGACCAGCTGCGCCAGAAGTTCGTGGACGCCACCGTGCCCCAGGCCGAGATCCTGGGCATCACGCTGCCCGACCCCGATCTGAAGTGGAACGCCGAGCGCGAGGCCCATGACTTCGGCAAGATCGATTGGTCCGAGTTCTGGCGCGTGGTCAATGGCGAGGGGCCGCTGAATCGCGAACGCCTGGGCGCCCGCGTCAAGGCCTGGGAAGACGGAGCCTGGGTGCGCGACGCCGCCCTGGCCCATGCCCGCAAACAAGCTACCAAGGAACAAGCAGCATGAGCGCGAACACCCAAAACGAATGGCCGCTGTGGGAAGTCTTTGTCCGCAGCAAGGCGGGCCTGGACCACAAGCATTGCGGCAGCCTGCACGCCGCCGACGCCAAGATGGCCCTGCAGATGGCGCGCGACGTCTACACCCGCCGCCAGGAAGGCACCAGCATCTGGGTGGTGCTGTCCAGCCAGATCGTGGCCTCGGACCCGGGCGAGAAGGGCATGTACTTCGATCCCATGGAAGACAAGGTGTACCGCCACCCCACCTTCTACGAGCTGCCCGAGTCGGTCAACCACATGTAATGTGATGACGACCCCCACGTTCACTTTGTTCACTGCCCCCCGAGGGGGCGCCGGCCTCCCTTGGGGCGGCCCGGCGGGAGCCCTGGCATGAGCCAACAGTCAATCCAAGTGGGCGAAAGCCCCCAAGTCCAGTACCTGCTGCGCCTGGGCGACAGCTGCCTGGTGCTGGCCCAGCGCATCTGCGAGTGGAGCGGGCATGCGCCCATCCTCGAGGAGGACCTGGCCCTGTCCAATATGGCCCTGGACCTGCTGGGCCAGGCCCGTGCCCTGCTGACCCATGCCGCCCGGCTTGACGGCCAGGGGCATGATGAGGACCAGCTCGCCTTTTTGCGCGACGAGCGCCAGTACCTGAACCCGGTGCTGATGGAATTGCCGCGCGGCGACTTCGCCTTCACCGTGCTGCGCAACTTCGCGGTCTCCACCTGGCTGCTGCTGCTGTGGCGCCGGCTCGAGGGCTCCAGCGACGCCGAGCTGGCCGCCATCGCCGGCAAGGCCGTCAAGGAAGCCGCCTACCACCAGCAGCACGCCGCCGACTGGGTGCTGCGCCTGGGTGACGGCACCGAGGAGTCCAGCGCCCGCATGCGCGCCGCGCTCGGCACGCTCTGGCCCTATTGCAACGAGCTCTTCGACAGCGATGCGGTGGACGCCGCCGCCGCCGCCCAGGGCCTGGGCCCGGACTGGGCCTCGCTCAAGGACGAGTGGCGGGCGCAGTTCTGTGAGGTGCTGGCCGATGCGGGGCTGGACTGCCCCAAGGACAGCGCCTACCAGAGCCAGGGCCGGCGTGGCATCCACAGCGAGCATCTGGGCCATATGCTGGCCACCATGCAGTACCTGCAGCGCGCCTACCCCGGAGGCGTGTGGTGACGAGCCCGGCCGAGCGCGGCCCCGCCTGTGGCCGGCTGGAAGCCGCCTGGGAGGTGCTGCGCCAGATCCCGGACCCCGAGGTCCCGGTGATCAGCCTGTGCGAGCTGGGCATCGTGCGCGACCTCAGGCTGCTGGAGGACGGAACCGAGGGTCTGGAGGTGGTGCTCACGCCCACCTACTCGGGCTGCCCCGCCACCGAGCTGATCCAGGACGATGTACGCGCCGCACTGGCCGGCTTTGGCGAGGTGCGCATCACCATGCAGCGCGCCCCGGCCTGGACCACCGACTGGATCAGCGAGGAAGGCCGGCGCAAGCTCAAGGACTACGGCATCGCGCCGCCCGGTCCCGCCAATGCCCTGGCCAGTGGTGCCGCGCAGCCCATCCGTCTGGTGCACCGCGCCGCGCTCACCAAGCTGGCCTGTCCGCGCTGCGGCAGCGAGCAGACCGAGAAGCTCTCCGCCTTCGGTTCCACCGCCTGCAAGGCCCTGTACCGCTGCCTGAGCTGCCGCGAACCTTTTGAACATTTCAAACCCATCTGACCATGAGCCTGCACTTTCACCCCCTGCGTGTGCGCGAGGTCCGGCCCGATACCGATGAGGCCGTGATCGTGAGCTTCGAGCTGCCCTCGGAGTTGGCCGAGACCTTTCGCTTCACCCAGGGTCAATACCTGACCCTGCGGCAGGAGATCGACGGGCAGGATCTGCGCCGCTCCTACTCCATCTGCGCCGGGGTGGACGACGGCGAGTTGCGCGTGGGTGTGCGGAAGGTCCAGGGCGGCAAGTTCTCCACCTGGGTCAATGAGCAGCTCAAGGCGGGCGATGTGATCCAGGTCTTTCCGCCCCAAGGGCGTTTCGGCCTGCAGCGCGAGGGGGCTGCGGTCGAGGGGGCAGGGCGCCATCATGTGGGCATTGCCGCGGGCTCGGGCATCACGCCCATCCTCTCCATCATGAAGACCGTGCTGGCGCGTGAACCCGGCAGCCGCTTCACCCTGATCTATGGCAACCGCCGCCAGGCCAGCACCATGTTCAAGGAGGAGCTGGAGGATCTGAAGAACCGCTACCTGACCCGCGTGGCCCTGCACCATGTGTTCTCGCGCGAGGCGGTGGACGCGCCGCTGCAGGCCGGCCGCCTGGACGCCGGCAAGCTGGCGGCCTTCTTTGCCAGCCTGGTGCCGGCCTCGAGCATCGACCAGGCCTATGTCTGCGGCCCCTTCGAGATGAACGAGGCGGCCGAGGCCGCGCTCAAGGCCGCGGGCGTGGCCGAGGATCGCATCCATGTGGAGCGCTTCGGCACCGTGGAGATGCAGACCGGCCAGCCCGCGCCGCACGAGGTGCGTGAGGGCGATGCCGCCCAGGCTACCGTGCTGGTGATCCGCGACGGCGTGAGCCGCGAGATCGAGTTCGGCAAGAGCGACCCCAGCCTGCTGGACGCCGCCGCGCGCGCCGGCATGGACGTGCCCTTCTCCTGCAAGAGCGGCGTGTGCTCCACCTGCCGCTGCAAGCTGATGGAGGGGCAGGTGCGCATGGACAAGAATTTCGCGCTGGACAAGGCGGAGATCGCCGCAGGCTTTATCCTCAGCTGCCAAGCCCATCCGCTCACCGAGCGGGTGGTCATTTCCTTCGACGAACGCTGAAGTCTGCTGAACATCCATGGCCCGAGGACGCGCCCCCGGTTTTGAATCCACCCGCGAGGAAATCCTCGCTGCCGCCGCGCGGCTGTTTGCACGCCAGGGCTATCCCGGTACCTCGATGAACGAGGTGGCCGAGGCCTGCCAGGTCTCCAAGCCCACGCTCTACCACTATGTGCGCGACAAGCATGAGCTGCTGATGCAGATCTGCGAGGGCCATGTGCAGGCCCTGGAGGCCCTGGTGCAGGAGGTGCGGGCCCAGCAGCTGGCGCCCGAGGCGCATCTGCGCGCCCTGATCGGCCGCTTCGTGCGCGAGTATGGGCAGGCCCAGAACCAGCACCGCGTGCTGACCGAGGACGTGAAGTTCCTGGACCCCGAGGACCGCGCCCGTCTTCTGGAGGTGGAGCGCCGTGTGGTGTCCGCCTTTGCGGACGCGGTGGCCGCGGTGCGCCCCGAGCTGCAGGACCAGCGCCTGCACAAGCCCCTGACCATGCTGCTGTTCGGCATGATCAACTGGACCTTCACCTGGCTGCGCCCCGATGGCGAGCTGAGCTACGAGTCGGTGGCGCCCATGGTGGCCGACCTGTTCTTCGGCGGCCTGGGCTCGGTCAAGATTCCCGATACCCAAGTGGCGCCGGCCCCCGCCTGAGCACCGCGCCTCTTCCTTTATCCGAGCCACAAGAGCACCCATCCACCCTAGGAGACATAGACGATGAAGAGCAAGACCCTGATCAAGTCCCTGCTGGCGGCCAGTCTGGCCGGCCTGGGCCTGGCAGCACATGCCGATATCAATGTGGGCGTCACGGTGTCGGCCACCGGGCCGGCTGCGTCGCTCGGCATTCCGGAGAAGAACACCTTCACCCTGATGCCCACGACCATCGCCGGCAAGAAGATCAACTACATCGTGCTGGACGATGCCTCCGACACCACGGCGGCCGTTTCCAACACCCGAAAGCTGATCACGGAACACAAGGTGGACGTGGTCGTGGGCTCCACCACCACGCCCAACTCCCTGGCCATGATTGACGCCGTGGCCGAGGCCACCACGCCCATGATCTCCATGGCTGCCTCGGCCCGCATCGTGGAGCCCGTGGACGGCAAGAAGAAGTGGGTCTTCAAGACGCCGCAGAACGACATCATGATGGCCCTGGCCATCGTCCAGCACATGGTGGACAACGGGGTCAAGTCTGCCGCCTACATCGGCTTTGCCGATGCCTACGGCGAGGGCTGGTATCAGGAGTTCGCCAAGATTGCCGGCGTCAAGGGCCTGAAGATCGTGGCCAATGAGCGCTACAACCGCAATGACACCTCGGTCACCGGCCAGGTGCTCAAGCTGATGTCCGCCAAGCCCGACGCGGTGCTGATCGGGGGCTCCGGCACGCCGGCCGCGCTGCCGCAGAAGGCGCTCAAGGAGCGCGGCTACACCGGCAAGTTCTACCAGACCCATGGCGTGGCCAATAACGACTTCCTGCGCGTGGGTGGCAAGGATGTGGAAGGCACCTTCCTGCCCGCCGGCCCGGTGCTGGTGGCGGCCCAGCTGCCGGCCAACCATCCGGTGAAGAAGAGCGCCAGCGACTACATCGCCAAGTACGAGGCCGCCTTTGGCAAGGGCTCGGTCAGCACCTTCGGTGGCCATGCCTGGGACGCCGGCATGCTGCTGCAGGCCGCCATTCCCGCGGCGCTGAAGACCGGTGCCCAGCCCGGCACGCCGGCCTTCCGTGCGGCCCTGCGCGACGCGCTGGAATCCGTCAAGGAACTGCCCGCGGCGCATGGCGTGTTCAATATGTCGCCCACCGACCACCTGGGCCTGGACCAGCGCGCCCGCGTGATGGTGAAGATCGAGAACGGGACCTGGAAGTACGTTCCCTGATCCCGGTCGCTTGAGCGGCTAGACGCCCCCGATGACGAGCCCCGCCGCGGGCTCGTCTTCCTTGTCCCCCGAGGTTTTGCCATGTCCACCCCCATCCTCCAGAGCCTGATCGCCGACCGCTGGGTCGGTACCACCGCCTCGCGTGCCCTGCACAGCGCCATCAACGGCCGTACCGTGGCCCAGACGCATGCGGAAAGCATCGACTTCGGCGAGAGCCTGGCCTATGCCCGCGGCCAGGCCCTTCCGGCCCTGCTCAAGCTCACATTCCAGCAGCGCGCCGCCCAGCTCAAGGCCCTGGCGGCCTATCTGATGGAGCACAAGGAGGGGCTGTACGCCATCTCGGCCCACACGGGCGGCACGCGTGCGGACAACTGGATCGATATCGAGGGCGGCATCGGCACCTTGTTTGCCTATGCCAGCATGGGCCGGCGCGAGCTGCCCTCCAGCAATATCGTGCACGAGGGCCCGGCCGTGGCCCTGGGCCGCGAGGGCCAGTTCCTGGGCTCGCATGTGCTGGTGCCCAAGCGCGGCGTGGCCGTGCACATCAATGCCTTCAACTTCCCCATGTGGGGCATGCTGGAGAAGTTCGCGCCCAGCTTCCTCGCGGGCATGCCCTGCATCGTCAAGCCCGCCACCGCCACCAGCTATGTGGCCGAGGCCTGCGTGCGCCTGATCCAGCAGTCCGGCCTGCTGCCCGCGGGCGCGCTGCAGCTGGTGATCGGCGGCTCGGGTGATCTGCTGGACCGCCTGCTCGAAACCGATGTCGTGACCTTCACCGGCTCGGCCGACACCGCGGCCATGCTGCGCGTCAACAAGAACCTGATCGCCCGCAGCATTCCCTTCAATGCCGAGGCCGACAGCCTGAACTGCGCCATCCTGGCGCCCGATGTGGAGCCGGGCGACCCGGAGTTCGAGCTCTTCGTCAAGGAAGTGGCGCGCGAGATGAGTGCCAAGGCCGGCCAGAAGTGCACGGCCATCCGCCGCGCCATCGTGCCGGCCCGCCATATCGATGCGTTGGCCAGCCAGCTGCGCGAACGCCTGGCCAAGATCAAGGTGGGCGATCCGGCGGTCGAGGGCGTGCGCATGGGTGCGCTGGCCTCCAAGGAGCAGCAGGCCGATGTGGCCGCTCGCCTGGCCGCCTTGAGCGCGGGCAACGAGATCGTGTTCGGCGCGCGCGACGGCTTCGCCCCGGTGGGCGAGGGCGTGGAGCAGGGCGCCTTCTTCGCACCCACCCTGCTGCTGTGCCGCGACGCTTTTGTCAACGAGGCCGTGCACGAGCTGGAAGCCTTCGGCCCCGTCTCCACCCTGATGCCTTATGAAGACTTCGACCAGGCCCTGGCCCTGGCGGCCAAGGGCCGTGGCAGCCTGGTGGGCTCGGTGGTCACCAAGACCCCGTCGCTCGCGGCCGAGGCCGTGATGCATGCCGGCGCCTTCCACGGCCGCATCCTGGTGCTGGACCGCGACGCGGCCAAGGAGAGCACCGGCCATGGCTCGCCCATGCCCGCGCTCAAGCACGGCGGCCCGGGGCGCGCCGGCGGCGGCGAGGAGCTGGGCGGCATCCGCGCCGTCAAGCACTATCTGCAGCGCTGCGCGGTGCAGGGCTCGCCCACCATGCTCAGCGCCATCACCGGCGAGTACCAGCGCGGCGGCAAGGTGCAGGAAGACGCCATCCATCCCTTCCGCAAGCATTTCGAAGAGATCCAGATCGGCGACTCCCTGCTGACGCACCGCCGCACCGTCTCCGAGGCCGATATCGTCAACTTCGGCGGCATCTCGGGCGACTACTTCTATATGCACTTCGACGAGATCGCGGCCAAGGACACGCAATTCGGCCAGCGCATCGCGCATGGCTACTTCGTGCTCTCGGCAGCGGCGGGTCTCTTCGTCTCGCCCGCGCCGGGGCCGGTGCTGGCCAACTACGGCCTGGACACCCTGCGCTTCGTCAACCCCGTGGCCATTGGCGACACCATCCAGGCACGCCTGACCTGCAAGCGCCGCATCGACCGTGGCAACCGCCCCGACCAGCCGCCCCAGGGCGTGGTGGCCTGGGACGTGCAGGTGATGAACCAGCGCGGCGAGCTGGTGGCCAGCTACGACATCCTGACCCTGGTGGCCAAGAAGGCCGCGGCCTGAAGCTTGTGCCGGCGTCGAGGGTGGCACCGCTGGTGTGGCGGCTTGTACCCATGGTGCTGGCACTCTGGCTGGCAGCTTGTGCCAGCGGTCCGCAGCCTAGCGCGGACCACATCAAGGCGCCGCCTCCGACTCGAGCTGAGCCGATATTGGCGCAGCCCCCCACTTGGCAAGATCTGGCCCCGGGCCTGCAGCTGAGGCGCTGGTCGCCCTGGCCGCAGACCCAGTTGCATGTGCTGCGCCTGGATCTGGCGGCGCCGGGCCTGCGTCTGCGGCTCACGCCCGAGACCGAGCGCGGCCGCACGCTGGATGCCTTCAGCGGCGCCCGCGAAGCCCTGATCAGCCTCAATGCCAGCTTCTTTGACCGCGAGTTTTCGCCGCGCGGGCTCACGCTCAGCGAGGGTCAACCCTGGGCCTCGGTGATGGCCGCGCAGCGCGAGAGCAGCCCGCTGCTGGCCTGCGATGCCGCCCAGCGCTGCGAGATCCTGCTGCAGGGCCATGCTGCTTATCGGCCCGATTGGCAGCTGGTGGTGGCGGGCACGCCCTGGCTGGTGGATGCCGGCCGTGCGCGCAGCCCCGCGGACGATGCCGCCTGCGCCGCCTTCTGCGCCCGTCCGCATCCGCGCAGCGCCCTGGGCCTGGAGGCCGATGGTCGCCATCTGCTGATCGTGCTGGCCGAGGGGCGCCGCCCGCCGGTGCTGGGCCTGAGTCTGAGCCGTCTGGCTCAGACTCTGCAGGCCCTGGGCGCGGTGCAGGCCTTCAATCTGGATGGCGGCGGCAGCACGGCCTGGCTGCTGCGCGGCGAGCTGGCCATGGCGCGGCCTCTCAATGAGCCGGCGCTGCGGCCCCTGGCCAATGCCCTACAGCTGCTGGAGCGTGCGCCGCGCTGAGCGGCGTCAGCCCGGGTAGGTGCCCGGCAGCAGGATGCTCTTGTCCACGCCCTGTAGCTGGGTGTGGCCGCAGAAGGCCATGGTCAGGTCCAGCTCCTTGTGGATGATTTCCAGGGCCTTGCTCACGCCCTCACGCCCCAGGGCACCCAGACCATAGAGCATGGAGCGGCCGATGTAGGTGCCCTTGGCGCCCAGGGCCCAGGCCTTGAGCACGTCCTGGCCGGAGCGCACACCGCCGTCCATATGCACCTCGATGCGGGAACCCACCGCATCCACGATGCGGGGCAGGGCCTGGATGCTGGATTCGGCCCCGTCGAGCTGGCGGCCACCGTGGTTGCTCACGATCAGCGCGTCTGCGCCCGAGTCGGCGGCCAGCTTGGCGTCTTCCACATCCTGGATGCCCTTGAGGATGAGCTTGCCGCCCCAGCGCTTCTTGATCCACTCCACATCACCCCAGTTGAGCTGGGGATCGAACTGCTTGGCGGTCCACTCCGAGAGCGAGCCCATGTTCTCCACGCCCTTCACATGGCCCACGATATTGCCGAACTGGCGCCGGCTCGTGCCCAGCATGCCCAGGCACCAGCGCGGCTTGCTGGCCATATTGATGAGATTGGGCAGGGTCAGCTTGGGCGGGGCCGAGAGTCCGTTCTTCAGGTCCTTGTGGCGCTGACCCAGGATCTGCAGGTCCAGGGTCAGGACCAGGGCGCCGCAGTTGGCGGCCTTGGCCCGGTCGATCAGGCGCTCGATGAAGTCGCGGTCCCGCATCACATAGAGCTGGAACCAGAAGGGCGCCTTGGTGTGGGCCGCCACGTCCTCAATGGAGCAGATGCTCATGGTCGAGAGCGTGAAGGGAATGCCGAAGGCCTCGGCCGCCTGGGCCGCCAGGATCTCGCCATCGGCATGCTGCATGCCGGTCAGGCCCGTGGGGGCGATGGCCACCGGCATCTTCACATCCACGCCCACCATGCGCGCCGCGGTGCTGCGGTTCTCCATGTTCACGGCCACGCGCTGGCGCAGCTTGATCTTCTGGAAGTCGCTCTCGTTGGCGCGGTAGGTGCTCTCGGTCCAGCTGCCCGAATCGGCGTAGTCGTAGAACATGCGCGGCACGCGCTTCTGGGCCAGGACGCGCAGGTCTTCGATGCAGGTGATCACGGGCATGGCGGGCGTCTCCGATATTCTTGAACTCAACCCGTCTGCATGCTAGGGCAAGGCAGCAGAGGCGGGCATGAAAGAGTTTCAGGCGAGCGGCGAAAGTTGTTCAGGTGCCGACCGTGGCCGGCGTGCGAAAACGCGCTCCTGGATGGCAGAATCAATCGATGGTTGCCCTCCACGTGCATCGCCCGAACGCTTCCTTCCCTGCCGGATTCCGGCCCCTGGAAGGCACGGTGGCGGATTGCGAGGACTGTGGCAAGGCCGAGCGGCTGGGCTTCCAGTTTGACTTCGCCTATCAGCCCATCGTGGATCTGCAGGCCGCTCGGATCTTTGCGCATGAGGCCCTGGTGCGCGGCCCTGCCGGCGAGTCTGCGCAATCCGTGCTGTCCCAGGTCAATGATCACAACCGATACCGCTTCGACCAGGCGTGTCGGGTGAAGGCGATCAAGGGCGCGGCCGAGCTCGGCATCCAGGATTGCGTGTCCATCAATTTCCTCCCCAACGCGATCTACAAGCCCGAGCTCTGCATTCGCACCACGCTGCGTGCGGCGCAGACGCATGGCTTTCCGGTAGAGCGCATCATCTTTGAGGTCACGGAAGGCGAGCGGGTTGAAGATGGACCCTGGTTTGCCGCGATTCTGCGCGAGTACAAGCGCTGCGGCTTCAAGACCGCGATCGACGACTTTGGTGCCGGCTACGCGGGGCTCAAGCTGTTGGCCGACTTCCAGCCCGATCTGATCAAGATCGACATGGATCTGGTGCGCCATATCGACGCGAGCAAGCCCAGGCAGGCCATCGTCAAGCACCTGGTCCGGCTTTGCGCCGAGATGCGCATCGAGGTCATCGCTGAAGGGATAGAGACGCCGGCGGAGCGCGACTACCTCCTCGATGCCGGCATCCATCTGATGCAGGGCTATCTGTTCGCGAAGCCGGCCTTCAAGTCGGTGGCCACGCTGGCGCCGACGGCCCTGCGCGGCGCACCAGCGCGCTGATGGCTTGACGCCCCGAGGCGGATCTCGGGTCAGCCGGATCGGATCAGGCGGATCTGTCGCCCGCGGCCAGCTCGGCGGCGGCGCAGCAGCCGGCCAGCCAGGCGGCGAATGCCCGTGCTCCTTCACTCTCGGCGGCATGCAGATGCAGCACATAGGGCTTTTGTGCAGGCACGCTCAGCGCGAAGGGTCTCAGCAAGGCCCCGCTGCCCAACCAGGCGGCGGCCAGGCTGGGTCGACCCAGCGCGATGCCCTGGCCCCAGGCCGCCGCCTCAAGCGTCAGGCCCAGATCGACAAAGCGTGTGCCGTGGCTGGGTTCTGGCCAGTCGAGGCCGGCCGCGCGCAGCCACGGTGTCCAGGGCTCGATCGGGGTGCGCAGCAGCGGGGCATGGCACAGATCGGCCGGTTCGCGCAAAGGGGTGCCTTCTCGCTCGAGCCGCTGCAGCAGGGCGGGCGCGAGCAAGGGCGTGACCTGGCCCAGCATCAAGACCTGGCCCTCGCTGCCGCCCGCGCTTGTCAGGCTGTTGCCGATCTCGACCTCCGCCTCGGGGGCGGCTTCGTCCAGGAAGGGGGTGGACAGCAGCAGCTCCAGCTCGATTTCCGGGTGAGCCGTGGTGAAGCCCGGCAAGGCGGGTACCAGGATTTGGCGAGCAAAGGTGGGCGGTGCCGCGATGCGCAGGCGCTCCACGCGCTGCACCGCGCGCCGGTGCAGCGGAATAGCCGCCAGCAGCTCCAGCGCGGCACGCAGCTGCGGCAGGTACTCCTTGCCCGCGGCCGTCAAGGTCAGGGGCTTGGTCGAGCGCAGCAGCAGGCTCACGCCCAGCAGCTCTTCGAGTGTCGAGATGCGCTTGGACACGGCACTGGCGCTGATGCACAGCTGCTCGGCCGCCCGCTCCAGGCTGCCCAGCCGTGCTGCGGCCTCGAAAGCGCGCAAGCCATCGATCGACGGAAAACGTAGGAATTGCTCGCTGCTCATAGGGCGCCAACTGTAGCGGCCGAGCGGGGGCTGCTGAAGCCTTCTACACTGCGCGGCATGTCGCCCGATCCCGCGCCCGCCGTCATGCACATCGAACCGCCGCGCCGGCCGGTGTGGTGGCGCCTGCTCTGGGTACTGGCCGGCGCGATCAGCCTGGCGCTGGGCATCGTGGGCATCTTTCTTCCGGTGCTGCCCACTACGCCCTTTGTGCTGCTGGCGGCCTTCTGCTTCTCGCGCGGCAGCCGCCGCGCCGAGGACTGGCTGCTCAACCATCCCCGCCTGGGCCCCGTGGTGCGCGACTGGCGTGCCACGCGCGCCGTGCCCTTGCGCGCCAAGCAGATCGCCACCGTCATGATGACGCTCAGCTCGATCTGGGCCGGCTACACCCTGCCCCTGGCCTGGTGCTGGCTGCCGGCCGCGGGCTGCGCGGCGGTGGCCGCCTGGCTCTGGAGCCTGCCCACGCGGCGCTGAGCGTCGGGCCCAGCACCTGACCGGTTCTTGAGCGCCCCGAAGGTGGGCGGGCCTCAGGGCTGGGGGCCTTCAGCGCGGGCGCCGCCGCAGGACACTGCCCATCAGGCCCAAGCCGAGCAAACCCAGTGCCAGCGTGCCAGGCAGCGGCACAGTTTGTGGCCCTTGGCCCACGAACACATCAATTTTGGTGCTGGCAAGCACACTTGAGTCTTGTAGCGCCTCCAGTGTGAAGGTGTACTGGCCATCGAGATTGGGATCAAAGACCCAGTTGGAGCCGTTGTCGAAGAAGTCCAGATTCCAGGAGTTCTGAACCAGATTGTTGCCGGCCACAAAAGACGCGTAGGCGGTTTGCTGCGCCAGTGAGCCAACGCCTCCGTCACACACGGTGCGCTGATCGTTGGATTCCGTGCTGCCGTTGTTGCCGAAGGAGTGGTCCGCGCAAGCAACGCCCTTGATCGGGTCAAAAGCCAGGAAGCTTGTGGCGACGCCCGGGTCGAAGTCCAACTGCAGCCGGTAGCTGAGTTGGCTGAGATTCCGGCCCAGCTGACCTGTCAGGTCGCTATTGATGGACCACTCAAAATTCCATTTCGCGCGTACATTGCCGGCACCACCGCCCCCGGCCTCATGGTCGTAGCTGCCATCGCCGTTGCTGTTGAACTGATTGGCGGGTGTGGGATAGCGCACCTTGGCACGCAGACCCAATTCAATGCCTTCGGCACGATCCACCGTAAAACTGCCGTTCGCGTTCCCGGAGCCGAAGATCACGGCGGTCACGTTTTGGTCGAAAAGAAGGGGGCCCGCCACGGCGGGCGCGGAGGACGTGACAGCAGCCGCAAGAGTCAAAAACAAATGACTGGTTTTCATGCAGGTCTCCAAGAGTTTTGAGCGCCACGACGGTGGTTCGCGAACAGCAAGCAATATTCGCGCCCAAACAGGTGGGCCTCTTCGATGCGTGCGCCGCACCGTGGGGCAGGCATGCCTGCTGCAAGCTCGAAAACCTGTGTTGGTGCGTCAAACAGGGCCCAGCCTGTAAAGAAAATCGACATATGACCCGCGCCGGACCTCAGAACAACTCCAGGCTCTCCAGGCGTGGCGCGGCTTTGTCCTCGCTCGGCCCCGGCTTGCGGGCTGGGGCGCGCCGCGCCGGCTTGAGCTGCAGGGCCTCTCCCGGGCGGCTGAGATTGCCGATGCGCACGCCTAGCAGGCGCAGCCGTTTGCTCAGGTCCACGCGCTTGAGGCAGCTGCCCGCGGCGCGGCGGATGGCGGCGGCATCGGCGATGGGCTGGTCCAGGGTCAGGTCGCGGGTGACGGTGACAAAGCCCTCGAAGCGCAGCTTGAGGCCCACGGTGCGGCCCTGGTAGCCCTTGCGCGCCAGGTCACGGGCCAACTGCTCGCAGAGCTCGGTGAAGATGGCGCCCAGCTCGGCCTTGTCATGCACGGCGTGGAGATCGCGCTCGAAGGTGGTTTCGCGGCTGATGGACACGGGCTCGCTGTGCGTGACCACGGGACGGTTGTCGCGCCCGTGCGAGGCCTCATGCAGCCAGGCGCCATAGCTCTTGCCGAAGTTCTGGATCAGCCACAGCGGTTCGGCCGCGGCGATCTGCCCCACAGTCTCGATGCCCAGTGCATTGAGCTTGGCCGCGGCCTTGGGGCCGATGCCATTGATCTTGCGCACCGCCAGGGGCCAGATGCGGCCGGGGATGTCATCGCGGGTCAGAACCGTCAGGCCGTCGGGCTTGTCCAGCTCGGAGGCGATCTTGGACAGCAGCTTGTTGGGCGTGACGCCGATGGAGCAGGTGAGGCCGGTGGCGCTGAAGACCGAATTCTTGATCTCGCGCGCCAGCGCCCGCACGCCGCCCAGCGGGTCGTGCCCCACGGCCTCGCGGGCGCCGGGCACCTCGCTGAGGTCGATGTAGATTTCGTCGATGCCGCGGTCCTCGATCACGGGCGCGATCTCGGCCACCGCGGCCTTGAACAGGCGCGAGTAGTGGCGGTAGCGCTCGAAGTCGGTGGGCAGCAGGATGGCGTCGGGTGCGCGCAGCGCGGCCTTCATCAGGCCCATGGCCGAGAACACACCCAGATCGCGTGCGGCATAGGTGGAGGTGGTGGCCACGCCGCGGCCCGTGTAGTCGCGCAGGCGCGCGAACTCGCGCGTGCCATCGGGCCTGAGGCGTGGCGCATGGTCGCGTCGCCCGCCGATCACCACGGGCAGGCCCTTCAACTCGGGGTAGCGCAGCAGCTCCACCGAGGCGTAGAAGGCGTCCATGTCCAGGTGCGCGATCAGGCGATCGGGCAGGGGCGGGACGGTGGGCGCAGACATGGTGAATCGGATTATCACGGCCCCCGCGTCAGGCCGTGACAGCAGGAAGGCCCAAGAGCGCTGGGCCCTGGGGGACAGTTCTTGAGGGACAGCGAAGCTTCATCTGCTTTGTGCACAATGGCAAACCGCAGTGCTCCCCAGACGCTCCACAACAACTTTTGCGGGCTATTGCAGGCTCGTTGCGAAACCATGGCAGATGCATCTTCCCCCGCAGGACTGGCTGGTCTGAAGCTCGACCGGAACGCCTCAGGCGGGGCCACAAAGCGCCGCCGGCTTCCCTGGCGCTGGATTCTGCTGGGGCTGGTGCTCGTGGGTGCGGCCGCCGTGCTGCTGGCGCCGCGCCCCGTGGAGGTGCGCGTCAGCTCGGTGCTGCAGAGCACGCCGGCGGCCCAGTACGCCCAGCTCACCGCCTCGGGCTATGTGGTGGCCCAGCGCCGTGCGGCCGTGGCCTCCAAGGCCAGTGGCCGCCTGGTGGAGCTGAATGTGCGCGAGGGCTCGGTGCTCAAGAAGGGCGATCTGATTGCCCGCATCGATGCTTCCGATGTGCAGGCCTCCATCGGGGCGGCGCTGGCGGGCGTGCGCCTGGCCGAGTCCAGCGCGCGTCAGGCGCAGAGCGGGGCGCAGCAGGCCCAGGTGGAGCTGAGCAATGCGGACGCCGAGTACCAGCGCAGCCTGAGCCTGCAGGCCCAGGGCTTTGTGTCCAGCCAGGCCCTGGATGCCGCGCGCCGGCGCCTGGATGCGGCGCGGGCCGGTCTGGCCGCGGCCCAGGCCGGTGTGGGTTCGGCCCAGGCCGCGGTGCAGCAGGCGCAGGCCCAGCTGGCCCTGCAGCAGGTCAACCGCGACTTCACCGAGATCCGCGCGCCCTTTGATGGCGTGGTGCTGGTGAAGAACGCCAATGTGGGCGACATCATCACCCCCTTCTCCAATGCCGCGGGCTCCCAGGGGGCGGTGGTCACCATGGCCGATCTGGGCACGCTGGAGGTGGAGGCCGATGTCTCCGAGTCCAGCCTGGCCAAGGTGGCGCCGGCCCAGCCGGTGGAGATCACGCTGGACGCCCTGCCGGGCCAACGCTTCCAGGGTCAGGTGGCGGGCATCGTGCCCACGGTGGACCGGGCCAAGGCCACGGTTATGACCAAGGTGCGTTTTGATCAGCTCGATGCTCGCATCCTGCCGGAGATGAGCGCCAAGGTGGTGTTCCTGTCCAAGAAGCCGGCCGCCGAGGAGCTCAAGCCGGTGCTGGCCGTCAACCCCAAGACCCTGCAGGAGCGGGAGGGCAAGACATGGCTCTTGCGCCTCAAGCGCGAGGGTGAGCACGATCAGCTGGAGGCGCTGGAGGTCAAGAAGGGCCGCAGCCTGGGCGATCTGGTCGAGATCTCGGGCGCGGGCCTGAAGTCGGGCGATCGGGTGGTGCTGGAGCCTGGCCCCAAGCTGGCCGGCGGTGCCCGGGTCACGGTGTCGGCCAAGCCATGAGCGAGCGCGCCCAGCCCCTGATACGCATCGAGTCCCTGTCCAAGGCCTATCGCCGCGGGCAGCAGGACATTCCGGTGCTGCTGGACGTGAGCCTGGAGGTGCAGGCCGGCGAGTTCGTGGCCCTGATGGGCCCCAGCGGTTCGGGCAAGAGCACCTTGCTCAATCTGATCGCCGGCATCGACCAGCCCAGCAGCGGACGCATTGTGATCGGCGGCGTGGACATTGCCACCCTGGGGGAGGGCGCGCTGGCCGACTGGCGCGCGGCCCATGTGGGTTTCATCTTCCAGTTCTACAACCTCATGCCCGTGCTGACGGCGCTGGAGAACGTTGAGCTGCCCCTGCTGCTGACGGGGCTCTCGGCCCGGCAGCGCCGCGAGCATGCCCAGGCCGCCCTGGCCATGGTGCGTCTGGACGACCGGCTGGACCATTACCCCAACGAGCTCTCGGGCGGGCAGCAGCAGCGCGTGGCCATTGCCCGCGCCCTGGTCAGCGATCCCAGCCTCATCGTGGCGGACGAGCCCACCGGTGACCTGGACCGCAGCACCGGCGGCGAGGTGCTGGACCTGCTGGAGCGGCTGAACCGGGAACTGGGCAAGACCATCGTCATGGTCACCCATGACCCCAAGGCCGCCGCCCGTGCGCGGCGCCTGATCCATCTGGAAAAGGGTGTGCTGGTGCCGGACGAGGCCATGAGCGGCGGGGACTGAAGCCATGTTCCTGCTGCGCCTGCTGCTCAAGAACGCCTTTCGCCACAAGCTGCGCACCCTGCTGACCCTGGTGGGTCTGGTGGTGGCGCTCTCGGCCTTTGGTCTGCTGCGCACGATTGTGGATGCCTGGTATGCGGGCGTGGAGGCCAGCAGCAGCACGCGCCTGGTCTCGCGCAGCGCCATATCCCTGACCTTTCCGCTGCCGCTGTCCTATGCCCAGCGCCTGCGGGCCGTGGAGGGAGTGAGCAGCGTGTCCTGGGCCAACTGGTTTGGCGGCATCTACATCACGGAGCGCAACTTCTTTCCGCAGTTCGCGGTGGAGCCGGCCAGCTATCTGGCGCTCTACCCGGAGTACCGGCTCAGCGACGAGGAGCGCCTGGCCTTCATCCGCGATCGCCAGGGCGCCATCGTGGGGCGCAAGCTGGCCGACAAGTTCGGCTGGAAGATCGGCGACCAGATACCGCTGCGCGGCACCATCTATCCGGGCACCTGGACCTTCACCCTGCGCGGCATCTGGGACGGGGCCGAGGCCAAGACCGACGAGAACCAGATGCTCTTCCACTGGGGCCTCATCAATGAGAGCCTGCGCAAGCGCCTGGGCAATCGGGCGGACTTTGTGGGGGTCTACATCATCGGCATCGACGACCCGCAGAACGCGGCCCAGGTCTCGCAGCGCGTGGATGCGCAGTTCAAGAACTCCCTGGCCGAAACCCTGACCGAGACCGAAAGCGCCTTCCAGCTCAGCTTCGTATCCATGAGCGAGGCGATTCTGGTGGCGGTGCAGGCGGTGAGCTACATCATCGTGCTCATCATCATGGCGGTGATGGCCAACACCATGACCATGACGGCCCGCGAGCGCCTGGCCGAATACGCCACGCTCAAGGCCCTGGGCTTTCCGCCGGTCTTTGTGGTCAAGCTGCTGTTCGGTGAGAGCCTGACCATCGCCCTGGCCGGCGGGGTGCTGGGCCTCTTGCTGACCCTGCCCATGGCGGCCGCCTTTGCCCAGGCGGCGGGCACCTTGTTCCCCATGTTCCAGGTTTCGGGCATGACCATGGCCCTGCAGCTGCTGGCGGCCCTGATCGTGGGCGTGGTGGCAGCCGCCTGGCCGGCCTGGCGCATGAGCCGCATCGATATCGTGCAGGGGCTGCGCCATGTGGCCTGAGTTCGCAGCCTTGGGGAGCCTGGCATGAAGGCCGTGCCGCTGAGCTATATCGCGCGCAATCTCTGGGTGCGTCGCGTCACCACCCTGCTCACGGCCGGGGGCATGGCCCTGGTGATCTATGTGTTCGCCACCGTGCTGATGATGAGCGAGGGCATACGCAACACCCTGGTGGCCACGGGGCAGGCCGACAATGTGATCGTGCTGCGCAAGGGCGCCGGCGCCGAGATCAACAGCGGCATCGCACGCAGCCAGGCCGCCATCGTTGAGAGCCTGCCCGGCATCGCCACCGACACCCTGGGCCGCCCCCTGCTGAGCAAGGAGCCCGTGGTGCTCAACAACCTGCCCAAGCGCGGCAGCGGCAAGCCCAGCAATGTCACGGTGCGCGGCACCTCGGCCCAGGGCCTGCAGCTGCGGCCTTCGGTGCAGATGCTGGAGGGACGCATGTTCCGCCCGGGCAGTTCCGAAATCGTCACCGGCCGCGCCGTGGCCCAGGGCTTCCAGGGCGCGGCCCTGGGCGAGACCCTGCGCTTTGCCGGCCGCGACTGGACCGTGGTCGGGGTATTCGACGCCGGTGGCAGCGGCTTCGATTCCGAGATCTGGGGCGATGCCGAGCAGATGCTGCAGGCCTTCCGGCGCGATGCCTTCTCGACCGTGGTGTTCCGGCTGCAGGAGCCGACGCAGTTCGAGGCCATCAAGGCGTCCATCGAGGCCGATCCGCGCCTGCAGCTGGAGGCCAAGCCCGAGCGGCGCTTCTACGCCGAGCAGAGCGAGGCCCTGGCCACCTTCATCAGCATTCTGGGCACCTCGCTGTCGGTGATCTTTTCCATCGGCGCCATCGTGGGCGCCATGATCACCATGTTCGCGGCCGTGGCCCAGCGCATTGGCGAGATCGGCACGCTGCGCGCCCTGGGTTTCCGGCGCGGCGCGGTGCTGCTGGCCTTTCTGGGCGAGTCCATGCTGCTGTCCCTGGTGGGCGGGCTGATCGGCCTGGCGGCCGCCGCCCTGATGCAGACGGTGAACATCAGTACCACCAATTTCCAGACCTTTGCCGAGCTGGCTTTCCAGTTCCGGCTCACGCCCACCATCGTCTGGCAGACCCTGCTGTTTGCCCTGTTCATGGGCTTTGTGGGCGGCTTTGTTCCGGCCTGGCGGGCGGCCCGGCTCAAGATCGTGGACTGCCTGCGCGAGGCCTGAGCCTCGTACTTGGACAGGTTCAGGCCGGCTGAGGCCGTGGGCACAGCGCCAGGCCGCCGGCCAGCTGCCACACCGCGCCGTGACCCAAGGCCAGCAGATGCAGGGCAGCCTCGCGGCTGCGCTTGCCGCTGCGGCATAGCAGCAGTACGGGGCGCTGCATCAGCTCGGGCCGGGATGTCAACGCCTGGGCGAAGCGGCTCAAGGGCAGATGGAGCTGGGGCAGTTCCGACAGTGCGCAGGGCAGGAGGCCGGCCTGCTGCTCATAGGCCTCGCGCACATCGATCAGCAGGGTCTCGGGTTGCTGTCGCAGATGCTGTGCCAGGTCTTGCCAGCCCAGGTCGATGCAATCCTCAGCCGAGTCCTCTGTAGGGCTGAGCAAGGCGGCGCCAGCCTCGGCGGTCTTGCAGTCTTCGCTCAGGCGGGCCCAGACTTCGCCCGCACGGCGCAGGGCCGCGCAGCATTGGGCAATGAATTCGGGCTCGTCCATGGGGCCAAAGGAGAGGCGAATGGCGCCGCGGCTGGCCCAGTCGGGGCGGGCCATGGCGTCCAGCACATGGCTGCCCGCAGCCTTGCCGGCCGAGCAGGCGCTGCCGGCGCTGACCTGCACACCGCTGGCGTCCAGCAGGTTCATCAGCTGCTTGCTGCTGGCGCCGGGCAGGGCGAAATTGAGCGTGGTGGGCAGGCACAGGTCCAAGGGGGCGTTGAACTCCAGACCCGGAAAGGCCTCATTCAGCGCTGCCACCAAGTCGCGGCGATAGCCCTCAAGTCGGTCGGCACTGGCAAACAGCCGGCCCTCGTTGAGGGCTTCAAACACCGCCCCAAAGCCGGCGATGCCCGGCAGGTTCTCGGTGCCCGAGCGCTGCTCGGACTCCTGGCCGCCGCCCACCATCAGCGGGTGGTAGGGGCTGCCTTCGCGCACATAGAGCAGGCCCACGCCCTTGGGGGCGTAGAGCTTGTGGCCGGAGAAGCTGGCGTAGTCGATGCGGGTGGCGTCCAGATTCAGTGCCAGCTTGCCCAGGGCCTGCACGCTGTCCACCAGCCACAGGGCGGGACTCTGCGCCGCCCGCAGCAGGGCCTCGATGCCGGCGATATCGCTGATCACCCCGGTCTCGTTGTTGGCGGCCATGGTGCACAGCAGGGCGGTCTGGGGCAGCCACTCGCGCAGCCGGGCCAGCTCATGCCGGCCCTGGGCGTCCACCGGCAGCAGGCGCACTTCCAGGTTCAGACCCAGGGCCTCGTTCCAGTGCGAGACCGCCTGCAGCACGGCCTTGTGCTCGGTGGCGCCGACCAGGAGCAGCGGGGCTATGGCTTGACCGGCCTCGCGGCGCTGGCGCAGGCTCAGCAGGGCGCTGAACACGGCCGTGTGTATGGCCTCGGTGGCGCCGCTGGTGAAGATGCAGCGGCCGGTGCCCGCACCGATGGCCTGCCGCGCGGCGCGGCGCGCGCGCTCCAGCTCATGGCGGGCCCGCAGGCCCTCGCTATGGCTGCTGCTGGGATTGCCGAAGCATTGCTCCATCAGCCGCAGGGCCGCGGCACGGGCGGCCGGGCAGCAGGGGGTGGTGGCATTGGCGTCCAGGAACAGGGAAGGGGTCACGGCAGCGGTCCTTGCGGCAATCTCGGGGCTGCCAAAGTCTATTTACCGCCTGGCAGAAAAACGTTCCAAATTTCCCTTCAAAATCCGCCCGGAGAGAATTTCGTTCTACGGAGGTGCAGATGCTTGATCGCATAGACCGGAAAATCCTGGCCGAACTGCAAAAGGATGCCACGCTGCCTGTGGCCCAGCTGGGGGAGCGGGTGGGCCTGTCCAGCACGCCCTGCTGGAAGCGCATCAAGCGCCTGGAGGAGGAGGGGCTGCTCACCGGCCGGGTGGCCCTGGTGGACCGCAAGAAGGTGGGCCTGCCGGTCACGGTGTTCGTGAGTCTGCGCCTGGCGCGCCATGATGAGGCCTCGCTGCAGCGCCTGGCGGCCCTGGTCGCGGACATGCCCGAGGTGCAGGAGTTCCACCGCATGAGCGGGGACGTGGACTATCTGCTCAAGGTGGTGAGCACCAGCATCGAGGGCTATGACCAGTTCTACAAGAAGCTGATTGCGGTCTCGGACTTCCGCTCGGTGTCCTCGGCCTTCTCGATGGAGCAGATCAAGAGCAGCACGGCGCTGCCCCTGGATCTGGTCTGAGGCCGGCGCTCAGTCGCTGCAGCCCTGGCTGCCGCAGCCGCTGATGGCCGCGGTCTCCCGCGCCAGGGGCTGGGCCAGGCTGCCGCTCGCCGGGTCGTAGCCGACCTGGCTCATGTGGAAGACCAGGGCCGCGTCCATCATCTCGGCGTGGGCTGGCAGCCATTGCGCCAATTCGCCGACGACGATGCGCATCGGTTCGAGATCCTTGAGTTCGGTTGCGTGTCGCACCACCTCGTGCATGACGTTCAGCACCATCTTGTGCTGGCTGCTGTGGCAGTTGTCTGGCTCGAAACCTGTAGCCGCCATCCAGCGCTCTTCCATACCAAAGTGCTCGATGGTGTGCTCCAGCAGGCGCTGGAAGCTTGGCAGGGGGTTGGCGTCCGTTGACAGCACGGCGGCCAGCTCATTGATCAGGTCCACCATCTGGTGGTGGGTCTCGTCGATCAGCGGCTGCTTGAGAGACAGCGCATCGGTCCATTCGAGGGTGACAGGGCTCATGGGTCGCAGCGTAGCGCAATTCGTGGCTGGAGGTTGCGGGGCCTTGTGGCTTGTCTGTGCGCGGCATCAAGAATCACGCGGGCGCCCCATGCGTTGACCGCAGGCCTTGAGCTTCATCTGGCGTTCATCTGCTTGGCATGCGCCATTCATTTGCAGTTCACCGAAGAGATCAGGAGAGCTTGCTTCAATGCGGGCGGTGCAGAGCGGGTGTCTTCGGATCGCTCTGCCGGAGCAGAGCTGCCACGGCGTCTGCCGTCGCAGAATCATTCACAAGCGTCTTGTGCGCTAGTCCAGCGAACTCATCATCATGATCAAGCACGTTCTTGCTAACAGTTTCATTCTCTGTGCGTCCCTCGCTGCTGCGGTGCCTAGCCTGGCGCAGGCCCAGAGCACTGAGCCACGCGTCTACAACAGCAACATCACGCTGGTTGAAGTCAGGGCGGCACAGAAGGCGTGGGGTGATGCGCTGGTGAAGATCAGTGATGACTTCCAAAGTGGTGGCCTGGCCAAAGCCAAGACCACGGCCAATGCAGTGCTTGACGCCGCCTACGGCTACAACCTGGGCCCCGTGCTCTTCAAGCCGACCCTGACAGTGGCTCCCCAGACCTTCCGCACCACCAAGGAGGGGGCTCTTGCCTACTTTGTCGGCGGCGATACCAACTTCCCGAATGACAGCGGCTTCGCACTCAAGGGTTGGAAGAAGGTGGACATTGTGAACGCTGCTGTTCACATCAACGGCGATGTCGCAAGCACGATGGGCAAAGTGGTCTTGACGGACGCCAAGGGACAGAGCACCACCGTTGACAAGACCTGGACCTTTAAGAAGGACGACAGCGGTGTGGTGCGCATCGTGCTCCATCACTCTTCCTTGCCCTATACCCCGAACTGAGCGGTCCTCTGATCGCCGGTGCCCTTGAGTATGGCCATCCTGCTCAGCCGGGGCCGCTGTCGATCTTGTAGCCCAGGCCGCGGACAGTCAGGATGAGAGGCTGTTCGCGCCCTTCGTCCAGCTTGGCGCGCAGGCGGCGGATATACACGTCCACCACGTTGGTCAATGGATCCTCGCTGTATCCCCAGATCGTGTTGAGGATGCGCTCGCGGCTGAATACCCGGCCAGGGTGGCGCATCAGCAACTCCAGCAGCGCGAGTTCGCGCGCTGTCATCGGCACCAGGCCGTTGTCGCGGCGCACTTGCATCCGCTCCAAGTCCAGCACCACGTCCGCCACGCTGATCTGCCGCAGACGGCTCTTGCCCGCCTCTTCCATGTGAGCATCGACCCGCCGCAGCAGGGCCTCGATGCGGGCCAGCAGCTCGTCGAATGCAAAGGGCTTGGTCAGGTAGTCGTCCGCGCCGCAGCGCAGGCCAGCGACTTTGTCCTCCAGAGCGTCCATAGCGGTGAGCATCAATACCGGCGTGCGCACGCGTGCGGCGCGCAGGCGCTGGCAGGCCTCTACACCGTTGATACCCGGCAGCATCACGTCGAGCAGGATCAGGTCGGGCTCAAGCTGCTCGACCGACTTCTGTACCAGGTCACCTCGCTCGATCACCGTGATCTGGTAGCCTTCGGCACGCAGGCCGCGGCTGAGGAAGTCGGAGACTCTTCGGTCGTCTTCTACAACGAGTAGATGGGGCATGAGTTGATCTTCAGGCTCTTTCGAGGGGCAGGCTGATCTGAACGACCAAGCCCCCCGCTGTGCGGTGGGACAAGCGAAGCCGGCCACCATGGGCGACCGCGATGTCTTCGGCGATAGCCAGGCCCAGCCCCATCCCTTCCGGACGTATGCTGCGCGCTGCATCAGAGCGCCAGTAGCGCTCCGACGCCTTGTCGAGTTCCTCCGGGGACAGACCGATGCCGTTGTCCTCGACGCTCAGACTCAGGCTTGGCGGGACGCCTTCGTCCAACTGCGCGCCCAGCCAGATCTGGCCCGGACTTGGGGTGTAGCGTATGGCGTTGTTCAGTAGGATGGTCAGGGCCTGAGACAGCTTCTCGCTGTCGCCGCGCAGCCGCAAGTCTGACGGCACTTCCGGTAACGGGTTCAAGGCTAGCCGATGTCCGGCTGCTGCTGCAGCGCCCCGATGTTGTTCCAGTGCCTGACGCAAAAGCGCATGGGCATGGATGGTTTGAAGATCCATGCCCTGGCTCGCTTCGCCTTGACGGGCCACAGCCATGAGCTCGGCAATGCGGGCTCCAAGCTGACGGGCGATCGTGGCAATCCTCTCGAGTGCTTCGCGATAGACATGCTCCGGATGGCCGCTGCGTCGTAGGCTGACTTCCGCCTCGCCGAGAAGGGCGGTGGTGGGCGTGCGAAGCTCATGGCTGATATTGGCAAAGAACTGTCGCCGGGAACGGTCGATGTTCAGCAGCTGTTGGTTCGCCGCATGCAGATCCTGTGTTCGCTGTGTTACGGCATCCTCAAGGCGCTGGCGCTGGCTGACCTCGTTGGCACGGTGCAGCTGGATTTCCTCAGCCATCCGATTGAAGCTCATGCTCAGGCGGTCGAACTCGTCGCGGCCGTGAATGGCAATGCGGTGGTCCATCCGACCGGCTTGTAGGGCCTGTGTGCCGTCGAGCAAGGGCGCCATGCGGCGACGTATGTCTAGAGCGAAATAGGCGACAAAGCCCACTGAAAGCACGATGGTCGACAGGATGCTGAACAGGGCCAAATGCCGGGATCGGCTGAGGGCGGTCTGGGCCGCTGCTTCGGTCTCACGGCTGTGCACCATCTGTACCTTGATGGCATCGGCGATCAGGGTGCGCATGTCCTGACCCTGCGAGATGTCGAAAACGCTCAGCATCTCGTCCCACACTGCCGCCCTCTCGGTATCCGGGTCTGGCCGCGCGACCTGCGGTTGAGCCTTGAGAATCTGCTCTCGCAGTGCTTCAAAATTGGTTTGGAGGGCGACGAGGGTCTGGCGAGACACTGTCTCGATTGCCAGGTCGCTGGCATCGGTCGCCTCCATGGCGTTAAGCCGCCCGAGCTCGACCAGACTGGCCTGCATGCGCTGAAGGTACAGATCACGTTGCGCCACCGGCGCTGAGTCGGTCAGGAGGTACTGCGCAAACCAGACCTTCAGCCTCTGCTTGTTGGATGAGAGTTCCAGGTACTGGACGAGTACATCCTTGCCGCGCAGGCTGCGTGATCGATCAAGTTCCGACTGGTTGACCAACCAGACCACGATGGCGAACTGTGTTGCCACAACCGCAACCAGCACGCCGAGCCACAGGCCGAGACGCGCCTTGAACATGGCATTCCCCTGAAGGGCCCCAGAACAGCCTGCTCCTCGCGGCTTCAGGCCAGGCGGGCGCGGTGGCGGGCCACCTGGGCGCGCACCTGCTCGGGCGCGGTGCCACCCAGGATGTTGCGGGCATTGAGTGAGCCGCGCAAACTCAGCACTTCGAACACGTCCTGGCCGATGCGGGCATCGAACTTCTGCAGCTCGGCCAGGGGCAGCTCGGAGAGGTCCACGCCGGCCTGGATGGCGGTCTTGACCGCATGGGCCACGATCTCGTGGGCGTCGCGGAAGGCCAGGCCCTTCTTGACCAGGTAGTCGGCCAGATCGGTGGCTGTGGCATAGCCCTTGAGCGCGGCGCGTTCCATGGCCTCGGGCTTGACGGTGATGCCGCCGGCCATCTCGGCAAAGATGCGCAGGGTGTCCTTCAAGGTGTCCACCGTGTCGAACAGCGGTTCCTTGTCTTCCTGATTGTCCTTGTTGTAGGCCAGGGGCTGGCCCTTCATCAGGGTGATCAGGCCCATCAGATGGCCCACCACACGGCCGGTCTTGCCGCGCGCCAGCTCGGGCACATCGGGGTTCTTCTTCTGCGGCATGATGCTGGAGCCGGTGCAGAAGCGGTCGGCAATGTCGATGAAGCCAAAGCTCTGGCTCATCCACAGGATCAGCTCCTCCGAGAGGCGCGAGATGTGCACCATCACCAGCGATGCCGCGGCCGTGAACTCGATCGCGAAATCGCGGTCCGAGACGGCGTCCAGGCTGTTCTGGCACACGCCTTCCATCTTCAGTGTGCGGGCCACGCGCTCGCGGTCCAGCGGGTAGCTGGTGCCGGCCAGAGCCGCCGCGCCCAGGGGCAGGCGGTTGACGCGGCGGCGCGCGTCGGCCAGGCGCTCGGCGTCGCGGGCGAACATCTCCACATAGGCCAGCAGATGGTGGCCAAAGGCCACGGGCTGGGCCACCTGCAGATGGGTGAAGCCCGGCAGGATGACCTCGGCGTTCTTGTCGGCCACCTCCACCAGGGCGCTTTGCAGGGCGCGCAGCAGCAGGCTCAGCTCATCGATCTCGTCGCGCAGCCACAGGCGCACATCGGTGGCCACCTGGTCGTTGCGGCTGCGGCCGGTGTGCAGGCGCTTGCCGGCGATGCCCACCAGCTCGGTCAGGCGGGCCTCGATATTGAGGTGCACATCCTCCAGGTCCAGCTTCCACTCGAACTGGCCGGCCTCGATCTCGCCTGTGATCTGGGCCATGCCGCGCTGGATGGCGGCGTGGTCCTCGGCGCTCAGGATGCCCTGGGCATGCAGCATCTCGGCGTGGGCCAGGCTGCCCTGGATGTCGGCCTTCCACAGACGCTTGTCGAAGAACACGCTGGCGGTGTAGCGCTTGACCAGCTCGCTCATGGGCTCGGAGAAGAGCGCGGACCAGGCTTGGGCTTTGTTGGCGAGTTGGTTGTCGGAGACGGAGGACATCGGTGGCGGGCTCGTGGCAGGGCGCCGGGGGGTGCCCGCATGGCGCGGGCCACGGCGCAGAGGCGACAATGGCGGAACAAGGATTCTAATTGCCGACCGAACCATGACGGGACGAGCACACAAGACGGAAGACGCGCCGCGCGCGCGCGGCGCGGTGGCGGGGGAAGGTAGCCAGCCCTCGCGGGCGCCCCAGCAAGGCTCGGCACCCTTCGATGCACAGAGCGTGTTCGATGTCTGCCATGCGGGCCTGGTGCTGCGTGCCGTGCTGGGCGTGCAGCTGATGCTGGGCCTGGGCATGGCCCTGGCCGCGCGCGATCTGGTGCAGTGGATGGCCTGGGTCAGCAGCGGCACCGTGGTCAGCCTCTCGGGCGTGCTGCTGTGGCTGCTGCTGATCTGCGCCCTGCAGCGCCAGCTCGCCCGCTGGCGCGAGCGCTGGCAATGGGGCCTGGCGCTGCTGCTGGGGGCCATGTGTGCTTCCCTGGGCTGGCAGCTGCTGAGCCTGGCCAGCGGCGAGGCCAGCAGCGCTTTCCGACTGCTCAGCGTGGCCCTGGCCGGCTTGGTGTCCGCCGCTATGCTGCTGTACTGGCTCAAGCAGCGACAGCGGGCACAGCGGCCGGCCGATGATCTGGCGCGTCTGGTGGAGTTGCAGGCCCGCATCCGTCCGCACTTTCTGTTCAACACGCTCAATACCGCCATTGCCCTGGTGCGCATCGACCCGCAGCGCGCCGAGGGCGTGCTGGAGGACCTGAGCGAGCTGTTCCGCGCGGCCCTGGCCGAGACGGACGCCGTGGTCAGCCTGGATGCCGAGGTGGAGCTGGCACGCCGCTATCTCGATATCGAGCAGATCCGCCATGGGGCGCGCCTGCGTGTGAGCTGGCAGCTGGATCCGGCCGCCGGCTCAGCCCGTGTGCCGCCCCTGCTGCTGCAACCCCTGGTGGAGAACGCCGTGCGACACGGCGTGGAGCCCAACGAGCAGGGCGGCGAGGTCGAGATCCGCACGCGCGCGCGCGG
This sequence comes from Roseateles asaccharophilus, assembly GCF_004362405.1. Taxonomy (GTDB): domain Bacteria; phylum Pseudomonadota; class Gammaproteobacteria; order Burkholderiales; family Burkholderiaceae_C; genus Kinneretia; species Kinneretia asaccharophila. The sequence goes on along the minus strand of NZ_SNXE01000006.1, from coordinate 131,447 downwards.
CTCCGAGGTCGAGATCCTGGTCCGCAACACCGTGCAGGCGCCAGCGCGGCAGCCTGGGCATGGCCTGGCCCTGCGCAATCTGCGCGAGCGTCTGCGCCTGATGCATGATGTGGCCGCCCGTTTCGAGCTCAGCCCCGAGGCTGGGCGTTTCACTGTCCGCATCATCCTGCCCCGCTGAACCGCTTTTGCCATGCATACCACGCCCGCCCTCAAGGTCCTGCTGGTCGATGATGAGCCGCTGGCGCGTGCGCGCCTGCGGGGCTTGCTGGAAGCCTGTCAGGAGCCGCGTGCCGAGGTGGTGGCCGAGGCCGGTACGGCCTCGCAGGCCCAGCTCTGGCTCAAGGAGCATGGCTGTGACCTGGTGCTGCTGGACGTGCAGATGCCCGGCCCCGATGGCCTGCAGCTGGCCGACACCCTGCGCGAGAAGACCCAGCGACCCGCGGTGGTCTTCGTCACCGCGCACGCCGAGCATGCTTTGCGCGCCTTCGAGCTTGACGCGGTGGACTACCTGACCAAACCCGTGCGCCGCGAGCGCCTTCAGGCCGCGCTGGCGCGTGTGGCCGAGCGTCTGGCCGAGAGAGCCGCGGCCCGTGCCGGGCGTGAGGCGGAGGCGAGCGCCCCGGAGGGCGATGTGATCACCCTGACCGAGCGCGGCCGCCTGCTGCGCGTTCCGGTGAGCGAGGTGCTCTATATCAAGGCGGAGCAGAAGTACCTGACCCTGCGCACCGCCACTCATATCCATGTGATGGACGGCAGCCTCTCCGAGCTGGAGACGCGGCTGGCGCCGCGCTTTCTGCGCGTGCACCGCAATGCCCTGGTGGCTTGCAGCGCGGTACGCGAGCTGGAGCGCCATGGCGGCGAGTCCGAGGACGAGAACACCGCGTACGGCGCACTGGAGCCGGGCTGGGCCGTGCGCATTGCCCATGTGGACGAGTGGCTGTCGGTGTCGCGCCGGCAGGTGGCGGCGGTGCGGGAAGCCCTGGCCGCGGGCTTGCGCGGATGACAAAGGCGCAAGCCGCTGCAAGGTGCGCGCTGGCCGTAAGGCGTTGACGTCCGCGGCGCGGCCAGGCGTTCAGCCTGCAGGCAGCTTGAAGACCTGGCGCAGATAGGCCAGAAAGGTCGCGTCCTCGCACAGGGTCTTGCCCGGGCTGTCGGAGAGCTTGGCCACGGGCTGGCCGTTAGCCTGGGTGAGCTTCATCACGATGTGCAGGGTACGCAGGCCCAGATCGTTGGTGAGGTGGGTGCCGATGCCAAAGCCCAGCTGGGTGCGGTCGGCAAAGCGGCGGTAGAGCTCCAGGGCCTTGGGCAGGGTCAGGCTGTCGGAGAAGACCAGACGCTTGGTGTGCGGGTCGATGCGCAGCTTGGCATAGTGATCCAGGGCCTTCTCGGCCCAGCAGACCGGGTCGCCCGAGTCGTGGCGCAGGCCGTCGAAGAGCTTGGCGAAGTAGAGATCGAAGTCGGCCAGGAAGGCGTCCATGCCCACCACATCGGTCAGGGCGATGCCCAGATCGCCCCGGTACTCCTGCACCCAGCTCTCCAGCGCGGCCTTCTGATGCTCGCGCAGGCGCACCGAGTCCAGGGCCTGGAAGGTCTGCAGATACTCGTGCGCCATAGTGCCTATGGGCACCAGGCCCAGATCGCGCGCCAGTAGCACATTCGAGGTGCCCTTGAAGAAGGGCTGGGCCTCGCGGGCCAGGCGACTGATCACCTCGCGCTGCCAGGCCCCGCTGTAGCGGCGGCGCAGGCCGAAGTCAAAGAATTCGAAGGGGTGGCGCCGGCCGTGCGCCTCCTGGGCGCCGAACACGCGCAGCTGGGCCAGCTTCTCGTCCAGACGGCGCCGGCCCTCGGCCAGTGCTGCCTCGGCCCCGCCCAGGCGGCGAAAGTAGAGCTCGTTGACCAGGGCCAGCACGAAGATCTCGAAGCCCATCACATGCACCTGGGGGCCGCGGGCGATGATCTCCAACTGGCCCGAGGGCAGGGCGCGGGCGCGGATGAAGTCGCGCTGGAACTGGAAGATGCGCAGGAAGTCGATGAAGTCGCTCTTGATGAAGCGCAGCGAGGCCAGATAGTCCAGTTCCTCGCGGCCGAAGCGCAGCGAGCACAGATGGTCCAGCTCGCGGTCGAGCTCGGGCAGCAGCTCGGCCAGGGGAAAGGCCGGCTCGTTGCGACACCAGAAGGCGTATTCCGCCTGGGTCTGCGGGTGGCGATGCAGCATGGCCTGCCACATCGTGAACTTGTAGAGATCGGTCTCCAGCAGGCTGGAGATCACGGGCGCTCCCGGGTGGTTCATGCTCATGCCAGCAGCTCCGCGCTGCGCGCCAGGCGCAGGCCGCGTGCCTGCATGCGGACCAGGAAGTCGGCGGCCTGGGGCTCGAAGCCGGCCACGGGGCTCATGCCGTCGATGATCAGGGTGATCTTGTCCACGCGGCCCGAGGGCAGGTGCTCGACCAAATCTTCCACCGTGGCCTTGACGCAGTGGCTGCTGGCCTCACCCGCAATCCACAGCGCGTCGCAGCCGTCCAGGCGCTGCAGCAGGGCCTGGTTGAGCTGGGTGCCGGCATCGGCGGGATCGGGCACCTCGGCCTGCAGTGCGCTGTAATGCTCGGTCCAGGGGTTCAGGCCCTTGAGCACGAACTCCACATGGCGCTGGCGTGTCAGCTGCCAGTCCACCAGGGCCTGCTGCAGGCCGGCATGCACGTTATGCCCCCAGCTGCCCAGCTCGCAGTGCACCGGCCAGACCATCAGGGTGTAGCGGCCGCGTGCTTCCAGGGCGTCCAGATAGGCCTGGGCGCGGGGCAGGGCGCCGGCTTCGCGCGGGCGGTAGGCCCCGGCGCGCAACTGGGCGGCGCTGATGGTGGCGAAGGGCGGTACCGCGCCGCCCCCGGCCGTGGTCCAGAAGCCGGGGTGGGCGATGTCCAGGCGGCGGTGCGTGTCCAGGGTGACGGTCACCGCCTCGATGTCCGCGCCGCGGGCTGCCAGCAGGCCCGCCATGCGGCGCAGATCGGCATCGGCGCCGGTCACGGGCAGGCTGGCGCCGGGGATGTCGCAGAAGTCGTTCTGGGGGTCGATCAGGAGGAGGTGATGTTTGGGCAAGGCGGGGCTCCGGCGGGACCGCCACTATACGAGCAGGGCCAGCGCCGGAACGCGGTGCCTGCAGGCTCAAGCTTGCTTCGCGTCAGCGAACTCCTGATAGGCAGCGACCGCGTTGGCCGCATACATCAGTGAGGGACCGCCACCCATATAGGTGGCCACGGCCAGCGTCTCCTCCAGCTCCTCTCGGCTCACACCCAGGCGCACCAAGGCCTGCACATGAAAGCCGATGCAGGCATCACAACGCGCGGCCACGCCCAGGGCCAGGGCGATTAGCTCCTTGGTCTTGCTGTCCAGCACGCCGTTGGCGGTGGCCGCCCGCCCCAGGTCACCGAAGGCCTTCATGACCTCGGGTGTGCCCGAGCGCAGGGTGGCGAGATTGCTGCTGACGCGTCGCGTCAGCTCGCGGTAGGAGGTGTTGGTGTCGCTCATGACCGAGATATCTCCTTGGAATGAATCCCAGGCACCCTTGGATGGGTGCCTGGGTGGCAGGAGAAATCTTGGCTGGCCGCCTAGGTGCGTGCGTTGACGCGAGTCAAATGCAGCGTCATCCGGTATTGCGTAGACCTGCGGCGATGCCGTTGATGGAGAGATGGATGCCGCGCTGCACACGCTCCATGGACGGGTCCTCGGCGCGCTTGTCCGGGGGCACGGCGCGGTAGCGGCGCATCAGCTCCACCTGCAGATGGTGCAGGGGATCGATATAGGGGAAACGGTGCTCGATGGAGCGGGCCAGGGCCGGGTTGGCGGCCAGGCGCTGCCTCTCGCCGGTGATCAGGGCCAGGGCTTCCTGGGTGCGCTCGAACTCGGCCTGGATGGCCGCGAAGATGCGCTTGCCCAGGCGCTTGTCCTCCACCAGCTCCACATAGCGCTGGGCGATGGAGAGGTCGGTCTTGGCCAGCACCATGTCCAGGTTGGAGAGCAGGGTGCGGAAGAAGGGCCACTGCTTGACCATGCGGCGCAGCAGGCTGAGCTTGGCCTCGCGGCCGGCGCCCGTGCCCAGGAAGGCCAGCACGCCCGAGCCGAAACCGCACCAGCCCGGCAGGGTGACGCGGGCCTGGCCCCAGCTGAAGCCCCAGGGGATGGCGCGCAGGTCCTCGATGGCGCGGGTGGCCTTGCGCGAGGCGGGGCGCGAGCCTATGTTCAGCTCGGCGATCTCGCGGATGGGCGTGGCGGCGAAGAAATACTCGGCAAAGCCCTTGCTGTCATAGACCAGGCCGCGATAGGCCTTGAAGCAGGCGTCCGACAGTTCCTGGGCCGCGTCCAGGAAGGACTGCGGCGCATTCTTGGTGGGGTGCAGCAGGCTGGCTTCCAGCGTGGCGGCCACCAGGGTTTCCAGATTGCGCCGGCCGATTTCGGGGTTGGCGTACTTGGAGGCGATGACCTCGCCCTGCTCGGTCAGGCGGATCTGGCCGTTCACCGTGCCCGGGGGCTGGGCCAGGATAGCCTGGTAGCTGGGGCCACCGCCGCGGCCCACCGTGCCGCCGCGGCCGTGGAAGAGGCGCAGGGTGATGGCGCCCTTCTTCTTGAGCTCGGCGAAGAGCTCCACCAGGGCGATCTCGGCGCGGTAGAGCTCCCAGGAGCTGGTGAACACCCCGCCGTCCTTGTTGGAGTCGGAGTAGCCCAGCATGATGTCCTGCTCGCCGCCCGAGCGCTGCACCAGGGCGTGGATGCCGGGCAGGGCGTAGAACTCCCGCATGATGGTGGACGCCAGGCGCAGATCGCCAATGGTCTCGAACAGGGGCACGACGATCAGGTCGCTGACCGCGCCGGCGCTGTCCAGGGTGCCACGCATCAGGCCCACTTCCTTGAGCAGCAGCAGCACTTCCAGCAGATCGCTCACCGTCTCGGTGTGGCTGATGATGTAGTGGCGCAGGGCCTCGCGGCCGAAACGGGTCAGGGCTTCCCGCGCGGCCTCGAAGATGGCGAGCTCGCCCTCGGTCTTGTCGCTGTAGGCATGGCCGACCACACGCAAGGGGCGAGCATCGGCCAGCAACTGCAGCAGCAGGGCGCGCCGCTGGGCCTCGTCCAGGGCCGCGTAGTCGGGCGCGATGCGGGCCGCGGCCAGCAGCTCGGCGATCACCAGCTCATGCTGGTCCGAGCTCTGGCGCAGATCCAGGGTGGCGAGGTGGAAGCCGAAGACCTGCACCGCGCGCATCAGCGGGGCCAGGCGCGGCGCGATCAGGGCCTCGGCATGGTGGCTCTTGAGCGAGGCGGCGATCACGCGCAGATCGGCCAGCAGCTCCTCGGGCGTGGCATAGGGGTCTTGCGGGGCCACGGCGTGGCGCAGGGCCTCGGTGCCGGTGAGCGCGTGCAGGGTGGCGGCCAGGCGGGCGTACATGCCGGTGAGCGCGCGGCGGTAGGGCTCGTCCAGGCGATGCTCGTTGCGATCGGGGCTGCGCTCGGCCAGGGCCTGCATGGCGGGCGTGACCTGCGCCAGACGCGCCGAGATGGAGAGTTCGGCGCCCAGCTCGTGCAGCTCGGTCAGGTAGTGGCGCAGGGCCACCTCGCTCTGGCGCTGCAGGGCCTGGCGCAGGGTGGCGGCCGTGACATTGGGATTGCCGTCGCGATCGCCGCCAATCCAGTGACCCATGCGCAGAAAGCTCTTGAGCTCATGGCCCGGCAGGGCCTGCTCCAGCTCGGTGTACAGACGCGGGATCTGGCGCAGGAAGGTGGCGTGGTAGTAGGAGAGCGCGTTCTCGATCTCGTCGGCCACGGTGAGCTTGGAGTAGCGCAGCATGCGCGTCTGCCAGAGCTGGGTGACGCGGGCGCGGATCAGGGCCTCGTTGGCCTGTTTTTCCCGCTCGGTGTGCAGGCTGTCGCGCTGCTCCACCAGCTCCGCGATGGCGCGCTCGGCGTCCAGGATGCTCTTGCGCTGCACCTCGGTGGGGTGGGCGGTCAGCACCGGCGAGATGAAGCCGTGCTGCAGCGTCTTGGCGATCTCGCTGGGGCGCACGCCGGCCTCGTGCAGGCGCTCCAGGGCATGGCCCAGGGAGCCTGCGGCCAGACTGCCGGCGCGCTCATGAATCTCGCGGCGGCGCACATGGTGGCGGTCCTCGGCAATATTGGCCAGGTGCGAGAAATAGCTGAAGGCGCGAATCACGCTCACCGTCTGCTCGCCCGAGAGGCTCTTGAGCAGCTTGTCGAAGCTCTTTCCTGCCTGGGCATCACGCTTGAGGCGGAAGGCCACGGAGAGCTTGCGGATCTGCTCGACCAGCTCGTAGGCCTCGCGGCCCTCCTGCTCGCGGATCACCTCTCCCAGGACCCGGCCGAGTAGCCGGATGTCTTCGCGCAGCGGCAGGTCCTTGTCATCCCGCGTGCGCTTGGGCGGGGTGCCAGCGGTGCTGGTTCGGGGCTTGCTGTTGCGAGTCTTCGTCGTCGTGGGCTGGGCGGCGGCGGGTCGTGCGGGCATGGCGGGCTCGTCTGGGCTTGGTGCGGTGGTGACCGTAATGGTCATGTAACGAAGTTACTGGAATCTGACTGTAGCAGTTTCTTGTGCACTGCCGCACTGCGCTAGCATGCTGACATGACCGAGACATTGAAAAATTCGTCGGTGGTGATCGCCACCCGCGAGAGCCGCCTGGCACTTTGGCAGGCCGAGCATGTGAAGGCCGTGCTGGAGGCGCGAGGCCTGGGCGTCAGCCTGCTGGGCATGACCACCCGGGGTGATCAGATCCTGGACCGCAGCCTGTCCAAGGTGGGCGGCAAGGGCCTGTTCGTGAAGGAGCTGGAAACCGCGCTGGAAGAGGGCCGGGCTCAGCTGGCCGTGCACTCGCTCAAGGATGTGCCCATGGAGCTGCCCGAGGGCTTCGAGCTGGCTGCCATCCTGGAGCGCGAGGACCCGCGCGACGCCTTCGTCTCGCCGCGCTACGAAAATCTGGCGGCCCTGCCCCAGGGCGCGCGCGTGGGCACCTCCAGCCTGCGCCGCGTGGTGCAGCTCAAGGCCCTGCGGCCGGATCTGCAGATCGAGCCGGTGCGCGGCAATCTGGACACCCGCCTGCGCAAGCTGGACGAGGGCCAGTTCGACGCCATCGTGCTGGCCGCTGCCGGCCTCAAGCGTCTGGGCCTGGGCGAGCGCATCCGCGCCTGCTTCAGCGAGGACGAGATGATTCCCTGTGCCGGTCAGGGCGCCCTGGGCCTGGAGTTGCGCGCCGACGCGCAGGCGCTCAGGGCCGAGCTGCAGGCCCTGGTGCATATGCCCACCTCCCTGGCCACCCAGGCCGAGCGCGCGGTCTCGCGCGCCCTGGGCGGCAGCTGCAGCATGCCCCTGGCTGCCCATGGCCGCTGGCAGGCCGACGGCCGTCTGCGCCTGGACGTGGCCCTGGGCCACGCCGAGGACCATGCCCAGCCCCTGCTCAAGCTCAGCCTGACCGAGCCGGTGGCCGATGAGGCCGCCGCCCGCGCCCTAGGCGAGCGCGCGGCGGCCCAGCTGCGCGAGCGCGGCGCCCAGGCCTATCTGCCGGCGGCCGTCTGAGCGCCGCTGCGCCCGGCGGCGTCTGGCCATGAATTCCCAAGCGCCGCGCCTTTTGCTGCTGACCCGGCCGCGCCCGCAGGCGCCCGCCTGGCTGGCCCGGCTGACGGCTCTGGGTGTGCCGGCGCGGGCCTTGCCCTTGATGGAGATCGCCCCACCGGCCGATGGTGGCGCCGCCGCCCGCCAGGCCTGGGCCCTGCTGCCGCAGGCGCGCCTGGCCATGTTCGTGAGCCCCAATGCGGTGGCGGGTTTCTTTGCCCAGCGGCCCGCGGGCGCGAGCTGGCCGGCCGCCACCCTGGCCGCCACCGTGGGGCCTGGCAGCGCCCAGGCCCTGCTGGGGGCCGGCGTGCCGGCTGGGCAGCTGGTGCAGCCGCCCGCCGACGCGGCCAGCCTGGACTCCGAGCATCTCTGGCCGCTCTTGGCCGGCGAGGACTGGCAGGGCCGCCTGGCGCTTGTGCTGCGCGGCGAGGGCGGACGCGAATGGTTAGCCGATCGTCTCAGGGAGCGCGGCGCCCGCCTGCAGGCCCTGAGCGTGTACCGCCGTGGCTGTCCGCGGCTGGATGCTGCGGAGCAGGCCCTGTTGAGCCAGGCTCTGGCGCAGCCCGCCGCCCATGTCTGGCTCTTCAGCAGTGCCGAGGCCATCGGGCATCTCGCGCAACTTGCCGGGCCTGCGCAGGACTGGTCGAGTGCCCAGGCCATTGCCACCCACCCGCGCATCGCTGATCGCGCCCGTACCCTCGGTATGGGGCATGTGGTTTTGGCGCGACCCGAAGCTGCTGCCGTAGCCCAGGCCTTTGCATCCTGCTGAGGTGAGGCCGAGCCCCAGCCCTACAATTTTGATCGTGAGCGATAACAACTCCCCCCCCGCCCCGCCCGAGCCAGCTGCCGGCCCGACCTCTCCGACCTGGTTGCCACCCGTGGCGCTAGGTCTGGCCGTGCTGTCCCTGGCCGCTCTGGGCCTGGCCTGGCAGGGCCAGGCCAGTCTCAAAGACCTGGAGCAGGAGCTGGTCCGGCGCCAAACGGCCAGCCAGGGCGAGGCCAGCGAAGCCCGCAATCTGGCTCGCCAGGCGCAAGACCTGACCCGTGATACCGCAGCCAAGACGGCCCTGCTGGAGGCGCGTTTGGCGGAAGTCGCGCTACAGCGTGGCCAGCTGGAGGAGTTGATCCAGTCCATGTCGCGCTCGCGCGACGAGAACGTGATCGGTGATATCGAGGCCTCGCTGCGCGTGGCCCTGCAGCAAACCAGCATCACCGGCAGCGCCGAGCCCCTGGTGGCCGCCCTGCGTCAGGCCGATGAGCGCCTGCAGCGCTATAAGCAGCCGCGCCTGGAAGGCGTGCGCCGCGCCGTGGTGCGGGATCTGGATCGCGTTCGCGCCGTGAGCGTGGTTGATGTCTCCACCCTGGCCATACGTCTGGATGAGGTGGTGCGCCTGCTGGACGAGCTGCCTTTGCTGGCCATGGCTGACAAGTCCGGCCCGGACGCCGGGGGCGCGCCGCGCGCGGCGCGTGCGGCAGCGCCTGCCGCGGCGGCCCAGCCGCCCGGCGCGGCCGCATCCGCTGCTGAAGGGTTGATGGAGCAGTGGCTGAGCGCAGCCGGCGAGCGCTGGCGTCTGTGGAGTGCCCAGGCCTGGGTCGAGGCCAAGTCCCTGCTGCGCGTCAGTCGCATCGACCACCCCGAGGCCATGCTGCTGGCGCCTGAACAGGCGTTCTTCCTGCGTGAGAACCTCAAGCTGCGGCTGCTCAACGCCCGCCTGGCCTTGCTCAGCCGCCAGTACGACACGGCGCAGGGGGATCTGCGCGAGACCTTGCAACTGCTGGAGCGCTACTTCGACGGCCGCTCGCGCAAGGTCCAGAACGCCGCGGAGCTGCTGCGCCAAGTTCAAGGGCAGGCCCGGCAGGTCAGCGTGCCGCGCCCGGACGACACGCTGGCGGCCCTGGCCGCCGCGGCCGGCGGCCGCTGAGGGGAGGGCGCATGCGCACAATCATCTGGCTGGTGCTGCTCTTCGCGGCGGCCGTTGTGGCCGCCCTGACCCTGGGCAGCAATGACGGCCTGGCCAGCTTCTACTGGAAGGGCTGGCGGCTCGACGTCTCGCTGAACCTTTTCCTCCTGGCGCTGGTGGGCAGCTGCTTCGCCTTGGTCACCGTGATCCATACGATCAACGCCCTGACCAGCCTGCCTCGGCGTGCGCGCGAATGGCGTCTGGCGCAGCGCGAGCGCAGTGCGCAGCTGGCCCTGCGCGAGGCCTTGTCCGAGTTCTTTGGTGCTCGCTACGGGCGGGCACAAAAAGCCGTGCAGCGCGCGCTCAGCATCCAGGCCCAGACCGGCGAGCAGCCCGATGCGGCCTTCATGGTCCTTGGGCATCTGCTGGCGGCCCAGAGCGCGCACCGGTTGCAAGACAAGCGCCGGCGCGACGAACAACTGCGTCTGGCCCTCGATCTGGCGCGCAACGAGCCCCAGGCCAAGGCCTCCGAAGAGGGCGCGCGCCTGCTGGCGGCCGAATGGGCGCTGGATGATCGCGATGCCTCCCGGGCGCTGGAACTGCTGGCCGAACTGGGGCCCGGTGTTGCACGCCGTACCCAGGCCCTGCGCCTGCGCTTGCAGGCCGCTCGCCTGGCCAAGCAGCCCCTCGATGCCCTGCGCACGGCGCGCCTGCTGGCCAAGCACCAGGGCTTTTCCAAGGTCGCCGCCCAAGGCTTGCTGCGGTCTCTGGCCTCGGAGGCATTGGATGGGGCCCGCGATGTGGATCAGCTGCGCCTGGTATGGCAACAGCTGGATGCCTCCGATCGCCGTGATGTGTTCGTGGCGGGGCGGGCGGCTCAATGTGCTGCCAGCCTGGGTGCGCCGGAGGATGGGCGCGGCTGGCTGCGTCCCTTCTGGGATCAGCTCGATGAGCTGGGCAGCGACGAGCGCGCGGTGCTGGCCGAGGCCCTGGTGGCTGCCTCCCCCGGCCTGGGCCCGGAGTGGTTGCAGCGCCTCGAGTCGGCCGTGCAGCGCTTTCCGCGTGACGCTCAACTGGCCTACGCCCTGGGCCATGTGCTGGCCGAGCGCCAGCTCTGGGGCAAGGCCCGTCTGACTCTGGAGCAGGCGGCCGAGGATCGCAGCCTTTCGGCCGCCGCACGCCGCCGCAGCTGGCTGAGCCTGGCGGAGCTCGCCAATCGCGACGGCGATGCCGAGCGCCGTGCGCGCTGCTTCGAGGCGGCCGCCACCTTGCACTGAGCCGATTCATGAAGAAATTCTTCAAATACTGGTCATGGCAAAGCAATGCGTGCTATAGTTGAGGGCTTCGGCGGCTGTAGCTCAGTTGGATAGAGTACTTGGCTACGAACCAAGGGGTCGTGGGTTCGAATCCTGCCAGCCGCGCCAGAATATCGAGGGAATCCGGGAGCCATCCCGGGGGAATTCGAAATTCAACTCAGGCCAATGTCTCACCACGACGAGATGCTGGCCGAAGAAGATGTGATCGTTTTGTCGTGCGGCTGTAGCTCAGTTGGATAGAGTACTTGGCTACGAACCAAGGGGTCGTGGGTTCGAATCCTGCCAGCCGCGCCAGAATATCGAGAGCCTCCCGGAGTCATCCGGGGTACTTTCGGGATTCATTCAGGTCAATGCCTCACCACGACGAGGCGCTGGCCGAAGTTGAAGTCGTTTTTAGTCGTGCGGCTGTAGCTCAGTTGGATAGAGTACTTGGCTACGAACCAAGGGGTCGTGGGTTCGAATCCTGCCAGCCGCGCCATATTTGAAACGGGTCAGTTCCTTAGGGAATTGACCCGTTTTTCTTTGGACTTCTTGCTTCAGTGTCCGCTGGCCAGGTCGTCACCCAGCAGGGATTGAGCTTGCTCGGCGGTGATGCCCGCCTCCAGCAGCAGGGCCATGCCGTCCTGCCCGGGTAGGGGGGCTGCCTGGGGTGCGCGAATGCCGCTGCGCGAAAAGCGCGGCGCGGCGCATGCTTGCAAATGACCATCGATCTCGACATGGTTGCCTCGCGCGCGCTGGTGTGGGTGGGCGGCAGCCTCGGCCAGGCTCAGCACCGGGGCCACGCAGGCATCACTCCCTTCGAAGCGGCCCACCCATTCGTCGCGCGTGCGCTCGCGCAGGCGCTGCGCCACCCGGGCACGCAGTCGCGGCCAGTCGGCCGTGTCGTACTGCCGGGCCGGATCTTCGTCAGCCAGCTCCAGGCGCTGCAGCAGCTCGCGGTAGAAGGCGGGTTCGATGGCGCCCAGGCTTAAGTAGTGGCCGTCCGCGCACTCAAAGCAGTCGTAGAAGGGCGACTCGTGCAGAAAGAAGTTCTGCGTGGGATCGTCCTGCCACAGGCCCTGGCCGCGCAGGCTCAGCAGCAGGGCGCTGAGGCAGCTCAAGCCGTCCACGATGGCGGCATCCACCACCTGGCCGCGGCCGCTGCGGCGAGCCTCCAGCAGGGCGCTGAGCAGGCCGATCACCAGAAAGAGCGCGCCGCCGCCCAGATCGCCCAGCATGGTGGCCGGCAGGCTGGGCGCCACGCCGCGGCGGCTGGCAATCGACAGGGCGCCGCTGAGCGCCGCGTAGTTGATGTCGTGGCCGGCGGTCTGGGCCAGCGGGCCGCTCTGGCCCCAACCGGTGATGCGGCCATAGACCAGGCGCGGATGTGCTGCCTCGAAGTCCGCCGGGCCCAGGCCCAGGCGCTCCATCACGCCGGGGCGATAGCCCTCGATCAGAGCGTCGGCGCCCAGCACCAGGGCGCGGGCGGCCTCACGGGCCTCGGCTCGCTTGAGATCCAGGCAGATCGAGCGCTTGCCGCGGTTGAGTGCCCCGCCGCCGCCCAGGCTGCGCTGGGCCGCGGGACGCTCGATCAGCACCACATCGGCGCCCAAATCGGCCAGCAGCATGCCGGCGAAGGGGCCAGGGCCGATGCCGGCAAACTCGATCACGCGATATCCCGCCAGGGGGCCTGCTGTGCTCATGCGCGCGCTCTCCGCAAAGGGGCTTGGGTCTCGCGACACAATACACGCCATGAGCAAGGCATTCACCAAGGAAAGCACGCATCAGGACGAGGACGATGGCGACGAGGTCGGCCTGCCGCCTCTGCCGCAGGGTACGCGCAACTACATGACGCCCGAGGGTTATGCGCGGCTGCGCGCCGAGTTCATGGCGCTGCTGGATGTGGAGCGGCCCAAGATCGTCGAGATCGTGTCCTGGGCGGCCAAGAACGGCGACCGCTCGGAAAACGGCGACTACCTTTACGGCAAGAAGCGCCTGCGCGAGATCGACCGCCGCCTGCGCTTCCTGACCAAGCGTCTGGACATTGCCGAGGTGGCTGACCCCAGCCTGCATCACGGCAGCGACCAGATCTTCTTCGGCGCCATCGTCACCTATGCCAACGGCCGGGGCGAGGAGCGCACCATCACCATCAAGGGCATCGACGAGAGCGACAGCCTGCAGGGCGAGGTGAGCTGGATCTCGCCCATCGCGCGTGCCCTGCTCAAGGCGCGCGAGGGCGACGAGGTGCAGCTGATGACGCCGGGTGGCATCGAGAAGCTCGAGGTGCTGGAGGTGCGCTATCCCGCGCCCAAGCGCTGAAGCCGACCGAGGAAGCTGAATCTTAGGCCTGCGGCTTGATGCGCCAGGCGCGCAGCACCGCGGGGCTGCGCTTCAGGGTGCGCAGCACATCGGCCAGGTGTAGACGGTCGCGCACCGAGAGCAGCAGGCTCATCTCGGCGGTTTCGCGTTGCTGGGACTCGTCGCTCATGGAGATGTGGGTGATGTCGGCTTCGGCCGCGCTCACCGCCTGGGCCACTTGGGCCAGCACGCCCTTGCCGTTTTGCAGCAGCACGGCCACGCCGGCCTCGAAGCTGCGGCTCGGCTCCTCGGCCCAGCTCACCGCGATCCAGTGTTCGGCATCGCGCTGGTAGAGGCGCCGGCCCACCGCGCATTCGGCGGTGTGCACCATCAGGCCCTCGCCGCGGCCCAGATAGCCGCGGATCTCATCGCCGGGAATCGGGCGGCAGCAGGGGGCCAGGCGCACCGAGGCGCCTTCGCTGCCATCCAGCAGCACCGTGCCCTGGGTGGGAGCGTCCTCGGCCGCCACGAAGCGGCCCATGCTCAGCATCACGGCGTCGGGGCGCTGGCCCTGCTCGGCCAGCATGCGAGCCAGCTTCTTGGCCACGATGGAGGCGATCTTGCGGCCCAGGCCCACCTCGATCAGCAGCTCATCCACCTGCCGGTTGCCGGCCCAGCGGGCCAGTTGCTGCCAGAGCTGGGCGGCGTCCTGATCCTCGTCGTCAAGCGACGGCAGGGCCAGGCCCTCGGCGCGCAAGGCCTGGGCCAGCATCTTCTCGCCCAGATCGCGCGATTCTTCCTGCTCCAGGTTCTTGAGAAAGTGACGGATCTTGGAGCGGGCGCGGCCCGTGCGCACAAAGCTGAGCCAGGCCGGATTGGGGCGGGCGCCCGCAGCGGTGACGATCTCGATCACATCGCCGCTGCGCAGCTCGGTGCGCAGGGGCACGGGTTCGCCATTGATCTGGGCCGCCACGCAATGGTCGCCCACATCGGAGTGGATGGCGTAGGCAAAGTCCACCGGCGTGGCGCCCTTGGGCAGGGCCATGATCTTGCTCTTGGGCGTGAAGACGTAGACCGCATCCGGGAAGAGGTCGATCTTCACATGCTCCAGGAACTCATTGGCGTCTCGCGTCTCGTCCTGGATGTCGATCAGGGACTGCAGCCAGTGCGCGCCCAGTTGCTGCGTGGACTGCCCGTCGGCGCGACTCTTGTACATCCAGTGCGCTGCCACACCCTTCTCGGCCACCAGATGCTGAGTCTCGGTGCGGATCTGGAACTCCACCGGCGTGCCCAGAGGGCTGACCAGGGTGGTGTGCAGGCTCTGGTAGCCGTTGGGCTTGGGGATGGCGATGTAATCCTTGAAGCGACCGGGCTGGGGCTTGTAGAGCTGGTGCAGCACGCCAAGCGAGAGGTAGCACCCCGGCAGCTCGTCCACAATGATGCGAAAACCAAAGATGTCGCTGACCTGGGCGAAGCTCAGGTGCTTTTCGCGCATCTTCTTGTAGATGGAGAACAGCGTCTTCTCGCGACCCTGGATCTCCACCTTGATGCCGGCCTCATGAAAGGCCTTCACCACATCGCGCTCGATGCGGGCCACCAGATCGCGGCGATTGCCGCGCGCCTTGCCCACCGCCTTGAGCAGCGCGGCGTGACGCCAGGGATTGATGAAGCTGAAGGACAGCTCCTGCAGCTCGCGGTAGATTTGGTTGAGGCCCAGGCGATGGGCAATCGGAGCGTAGATGTCCAGGGTCTCGCGTGCGATGCGGCGGCGCTTGTCCGGCGCCATGGCCTGCATGGTGCGCATATTGTGCAGACGGTCGGCCAGCTTGATCAGGATGACCCGCACATCGCGGGCCATGGCCAGCAGCATCTTGCGGAAGGACTCGGCCTGGGATTCCTCGCGGGTGGAGAACTGCAGCTTGTCCAGCTTGGTCAGACCATCCACCAGCTCGGCGGTGGGCGCCTCGAAGCGCTCGATCAGCTCGGTCTTGGTGACGCCACAGTCCTCCATGGCGTCGTGCATCAGGGCCGCCATGATGGCCTGGGCGTCCAGGCGCCATTCGGCGCAGATGCCGGCCACCGCGATGGGATGGGTGATGTAGGGCTCGCCGCTGGCGCGGAACTGGCCCAGATGCGCCTCGTCCGCGAATTTGTAGGCCTCGCGAATGCGCTTGATGTCGGCCTTGGGCAGGTAGGCCAGGCGCTGTACCAGGGCATCGAAGGAGGCCGCTTCGGCCGGCGTAGGCTCAGCTTGGCTGCGCAAGACGGGCCGCGTGCCGGAAAGACCGGTCAGTGCGGCAGGCAAGGAGGCGGCAAACGATCGAAAACCCATGACGCGAATTTAACCGATGCCGTCATCGCCCGAGCCTGCCCAAAGACAAAGGGCGCCCTGCTGGGCGCCCTTTGCTGGCTGTGGCGGTGCCGCAGCACCGCCAAGCGGGGGATTCAAAGGCTCAGACCGGCACTTTGCGCAGCATCTCGACGCCGACTTCACCGGCGGCGATCTCGCGCAGCGCGGTCACGCCCGGCTTGTTCTTGCTCTCGATCTTGGGGGTATGGCCCTGGCTCAGCATGCGAGCGCGGTAGGTGGCGGCCAGAACCAGCTGGAAGCGGTTGGGGATCTTGGACAGGCAATCTTCGACGGTGATGCGGGCCATGGCAGTTTCCAGGTCTTGTGGTTCAGGGGAGATCAAGCGCGCGGAACACGGTGGACCGGTTGCGGCGCTGAGCGGCGTATTTTAACCGCTGTGCGTGGACGATGGTCTTGAGGTCGAAAACCGCGGTGTCAAACACCGCATTGACCACCACGAAATCAAAGTGCTGGGCCTGGGCCACCTCCACGCGGGCATTGGCCATGCGCTGGGCGATGACCTCGGGCGCGGTATCGCCGCGGCGGTTCAGGCGCTGCATCAATTCCTCCCAGCTGGGTGGCAGGATGAAGATCAGCACCGCATGGGGAAAAAGCTGCTTGATCTGCAGCGCGCCCTGGTAATCGATCTCCAGCACCACGTCCTCGCCATCGGCCAGGCGCTTCTCGATGCCGGCTCGCGAGGTGCCGTAGAGATTGCCGTGCACCTCGGCCCATTCGAAGAAGTCGCCGTGCTCGACCTTGGCGCGAAACTCCTCGGCCGTGATGAACCAGTACTCGCGGCCATGCTGCTCCTGGCCGCGTGGCGCGCGCGAGGTGTGGGAGACGGAGACGGCCAGCTTGGCGTCGAGCTCCAGCAAGGCCTTGACCAGACTGGATTTGCCGGCACCGCTGGGAGCGGCGACGACGAAGAGATTGCCGGGATATTCCATGAAATGGCGCTCGTGGCGCGTCGGTTGGGGCCTGGGCGATGGCCTAAGCCCATGATTTCGCTGGAAATTTTAACCGAGGCGCGCAGGCCGCCAGACGCGCGGCCGGGCGGGGCTGTGGATTACTCGATGTTCTGCACCTGTTCGCGCATCTGCTCGATGGCCACCTTCATCTCCACCGAGACATTGGTGAGCTCCAGTGCCGCGGACTTGGAGCCCAGGGTATTGGCCTCGCGGTGCAGCTCCTGAATCAGGAAGTCCAGGCGCTTGCCGATCTCGCCGCCCTTCTTGAGCAGGCGGCTGATCTCGTCCAGATGGGCACGCAGTCGGGCCAGTTCCTCGGCCACATCGATGCGGATGGCATAGGCCGCGGCCTCGTTGAGCGCACGCTCCTGCAGCTGTTCCTGGGGCACGCTCTGGGCGGCACCCGTGCTGGCCAGGGCCTCCTGCCAGCGCTCCAGAAAGCGCTGCTGCTGGCGCTGCACCACGGCCGGCACCAGAGGTTCGGCCTGCTGAGCCAGCTCGCGCAGGCGGGCGATGCGCTCCATCAGCACGGCCACCAGCTTGGCGCCCTCGCGCTCACGAGCCTCGGCCAGGCCGGCCACGCAGGCACGCGCGGCTTCCAGCGTGGCCTCGTCCAGCTTCTCGCTGGCGCCGCCGCTCTTGCACCAGTGCAGCACCTCGTTGACGCTCAAGGGACGAGCCTGCGGCAGCCAGCCCTGGACCGTGGACTCTAGGCGGGAGAGGCGGTTGAGCTGCTCGGGCTGGGGCTGGGGCCAGCTGCTCTCGGACTCGCGCTGGGTGTTGATGCGCAACTCGATCTTGCCGCGCTTGAAGGCGGCGCCGATCAGCTCGCGCAGGGCGGGTTCCAGGCCGCGCAGATCCTCGGGCATGCGAAAGCCCAGATCCAGGAAACGCCCGTTGACCGAGCGCAGTTCCACCGTCACGCTGGCGGCGGGGGCGGCACTGGATTCCCCCTGGGAGGCGGGTTGCGAGCTGGCGCTGGCATAACCCGTCATGCTGTAGACTGGCATCACGCAATCGGTAGAGCTAAAGAAGACGCGGACGATTATGTCAAAGCCGAAACCGGCACCCCTGCCGGCGGGTACGGTAGTTGGGGGCTACCAGATCATCAAGAAGCTCGCGGCAGGCGGATTCGGTGTGGTCTATCTCGCCGAAGATCCCGAGCACCACTTGGTGGCTCTCAAGGAGTACCTGCCTTCGTCGCTGGCCGAGCGCTCGCCGGGCGAGTTGACGCCGCGCGTCAAGCCCGAGAAGCAGCCTCTGTACCGGCTCGGGCTGCGCAGCTTTTTCGAGGAAGGCCGCTCGCTGGCTCAGATCTCGCATCCCAGCGTGGTCTCGGTGCTGAACTTCCTGCGCGAGAACGAGACCGTCTACATGGTGATGAACTATCTGCAGGGGGATACCCTGCAGGACTTCATCGTCACCGCGCGAGATCTCAAGCGTGACAAGGTCTTCCGCGAGTCCACCATCCGCAGTCTCTTCGATGAGATCCTGCGCGGCCTGCGCATCGTGCACCAGCACAAGATGCTGCATCTGGACATCAAGCCCGCCAATATCCTGATCACCAACGAGAACAAGGCGGTGCTGCTGGACTTTGGCGCGGCGCGCGAGGTGCTGAGCAAGGAAGGCAATTTCATCCGCCCCATGTACACCCCGGGCTTTGCCGCGCCCGAGATGTACCGCCGCGATGGCTCGCTGGGCCCCTGGACCGACATCTACGCCATCGGCGCCTGCATCTATGCCTGCATGCAGGGCTATCCGCCCAATGATGCGCCGCAGCGCCTGGAGAAGGATCGACTGGCCTTGAGCCTCTCGCGTCTGCGCAATGTCTATTCGGACAATCTGCTGGAGGTGACGGAGTGGTGCATGGCCCTGGATCCCCTGGCCCGGCCGCAGAGCGTGTTCGCTCTGCAAAAGGAGCTGGCGCGGGAGACGGAGCGTCGCTACACCAAGCTGAGCTTCAGCGAGCGGCTCAAGTTGCAGTTGGAGAACCTCAAGTCCGGAGCCAAGGCCTGATGTGCCTGGGCTTGGGGTTGGTCGATATCTTGGCTCGAACAGGGCCTGAACATGCGGCGCTGGCGCCGAAGCGGGAGCGCGCGTGAAGTTTGGGGTGTATCAGGTCAGCCGGCGCGGTGGGCGCGAGAAGAACGAAGACCGCATGGGTTATTGCTATACCCGGGAGGCGGGCCTGTTTGCCGTAGCCGATGGCATGGGCGGTCATCCCGAGGGGGAAATGGCCGCCCAGATCGCGCTTCAGACACTGGCGGCCCTGTTTCAGCGCGATGCTCGTCCCAAGCTCCAGGACCCCGCTCGCTTTTTGCAAGACGGCGTGCTGATCGCGCACCAGACCTTGCTCCAGTACGGCTCGCAGCGCGGACTCAGCGACACGCCGCGGACCACGGTCGTGGCCTGTCTGCTGCAGGAGGGCAAGGCCTACTGGGCACATTGCGGCGACTCGCGTCTGTACATGGTGCGGGGCGGTCAGCTGATTGCGCGCACCCGCGACCACTCCTACTCCGAGCTTCAGGAAGCGCTGGGACGCAGCACGCCCGGGTCGGAGCGCTTCAATCGCAATGTGCTCTTCACCTGCCTGGGCAGTCCCGGCAAGCCCATGGTGGACGTCAGCGGCCCCCTGGCTCTGGTGCCCGGTGATCGTGTGATGCTGTGCTCCGACGGCTTGTGGAGTGTGGTGCCCGAGCCGGAGATCGTTTCGCATCTGGGCGAGCGCGTCATCACCGATGCCGTGCCCGAGCTGGTGGAGCAGGCCCTGCGCCTTGGCGGCGCGCGCTGCGACAATGTCACCGCCCTGGCCGTGGAATGGGAGGGCGAGGATGAGCTGGAGGACAGCGTTTCCACCCAGCATCTGGGTGATGAGGGTTTCGCCTCCACCATACAGGCCGCCGGTGCCGAGGGGCATCTGGACGATGAGGAGATCGAGCGCACGGTGCGCGAGATCCGCGAGACCATCGTGCAGCGCGGCCGCAAGAACAGCTGAATTGAGGACCAGGATTTCATGAGCAAGAACGAAGCGGCGCCGCGCGCCGGCGGCCGTGCGGCCGATGCGCTGCGCCCCGTGCGCCTGACCCGCCACTACACCCGCTATGCCGAAGGTTCGGTGCTGGTGGAGTTTGGCGAGACCAAGGTGCTGTGCACCGCCTCGGTGGAAGAAAAGGTGCCGCCGCACAAGCGCGGCTCCGGCGAGGGCTGGGTCACGGCCGAGTACGGCATGCTGCCGCGCGCCACCCACACCCGTGGCGACCGCGAGGCCGCCCGTGGCAAGCAGAGCGGCCGCACCCAGGAAATCCAGCGTCTGATCGGCCGCTCCCTGCGCTGCGTGTTCGATCTGGGCGCGCTGGGCGAGCGCACCATCGCGCTGGACTGCGATGTGATCCAGGCCGATGGCGGCACCCGCACCGCGGCCATCACCGGCGCCTATGTGGCCGCGCACGATGCGGTGAGCTGGCTGCTGGCTCAGGGCAAGATCACGGCCTCGCCCATCAAGGACGCGGTGGCCGCCATCTCGGTGGGCATCGTGGACGGCGTGCCCCTGCTGGATCTGGAGTACACCGAGGACTCCGCCTGCGACACCGATATGAATGTGGTGATGACCGGCGCCGGTGGCTTTGTGGAGCTGCAGGGCACGGCCGAGGGCGTGGCCTTCACCCGTGCCGAAATGAACAGCCTGCTGGACCTGGCCGAGAAGGGCATCCGCGAACTGCTGGCCGCACAGAAGGCGGCGCTGGCGGCGGCATGAAGATTGTCCTGGCTTCCAACAACGCCAAGAAGCTTGGCGAGCTGCAGGCCCTGTTTGCGCCGCGGGGCGTGGAACTGGTGACCCAGGGCTCGCTGGGCATTCCCGAGGCCGAGGAGCCTTTCGAGAGCTTTGTGGAGAACGCGCTGACCAAGGCCCGCCACGCGGCGCGTGCCAGCGGCCTGCCGGCCCTGGCCGACGACTCGGGCCTGGCCGTGGAGGCCCTGGGCGGCGCGCCGGGCGTGCTCTCGGCCCGCTATGCCACGCTCTTCGGCCGGCCCAAGAGCGACGCCGAGAACAACGCGGTGCTGCTGGAGAAGATGGCTGATCTCGTCGATCGCCGCGCGCGCTTCGTTTGCGCCCTTGTGGCCGTGCGCTCGGCCGAGGACCCCGAGCCCCTGATCGCCATGGGCCGCTGGCAGGGCGAGATCCTGCACGCGGCGCAAGGGGAGGGCGGCTTTGGCTACGACCCGCTGATGTTCATTCCCGCGCTGGGCGCCAGCGTGGCCCAGCTGTCCGCCGTGCAGAAAAATGCGCTGAGTCACCGGGCCCTGGCCTCGGTCGATCTGCTCAAGCAGATGCGCGAGGCCTGGCATCTGGGCTGAGCCCGGCCCCCGCAGTACCCACCATGGCCGAGATCATCAAGCTTATGCGCCCCGGGCAGTTGAGCCTGGCGGCGCTGCCCCCGCTGTCCCTCTATGTGCACCTGCCCTGGTGCCTGCGCAAATGCCCTTACTGCGACTTCAACTCGCATGAGTGGCGCGAGGGGCGCGAGCTGCCCGCCGAGCAGGCGCGCCAGTACCTGGCGGCCCTGCGAGCCGATCTGGAGGCGGCCCTGCCCCTGATCTGGGGGCGCACGGTGGTGAGCATCTTCATTGGCGGCGGCACGCCCAGCCTGTTCGCGCCGGAGCAGATCGCCGAGCTGATCTCGGATCTGCGGGCGCGGCTGCGCCTGGAGGCGGACTGCGAGATCACGCTGGAGGCCAACCCCGGCACCTTTGAGCGCGAGCGCTTCAAGGGCTTCCGCGAGGCGGGCGTCACGCGCCTGTCGGTGGGGGTGCAGAGCTTTGACGATGCCCAGCTCAAGCGCCTGGGCCGGGTGCACAGCAGCGAACAGGCCCGCGCCGCGCTGAGCGAGGCGGCGAGCTGCTTCGAGACCTTCAATATCGACCTGATGTACGCCCTGCCGGGCCAGGGCCTGCAAGACCTGGCCCTGGAGCTGGACACGGCCCTGGCCTATGCGCCGCCGCATCTCTCGGTCTATCACCTGACCATCGAGCCCAACACGATGTTCGCGAGCCGGCCGCCCGAGCATCTGCCCGACCCCGACCTGGCCAGCGAGATGCTGGACCTGATCACGGCCCGTACCGCGGCCGCGGGTCTGGAGCGCTACGAGGTCTCGGCCTATGGCCGGCCTGGCCATCGCTGCGCCCACAATCTGAACTACTGGCAGTTTGGCGACTACCTAGGCATTGGCGCGGGCGCGCACAGCAAGCTCAGCTTCGCCCACCGCATCCTGCGTCAGGTGCGCTGGCGCGAGCCGGCCGCCTATATGGCCAAGGCCCAGGAGGGCCAGGCCGTGTCCAACGAGCATGAGGTGGGTGTGGCCGAGCTGCCCTTCGAGTTCATGCTCAATGCCCTGCGCCTGAAGGACGGTGTGCCCCTGCTGACCTATCTGGAGCGCACCGGCCTGGGCGCCAGCAGCATCCATGCAGCCGTGGAACGCGCCCGCGCCAAGGGCCTGCTGCAGCCCGACCCGACCCGCCTAGCGCCCACGCCCCTGGGCTTCGACTTTCTCAGCGACCTTCAGTCCCTGTTCCTGGCCGAGTGAGGCTCAGGCTTCCATCACATAGATGCTGAGCCGGCCATGCTTGGCATGGCGCTTGGCGGCAGCGGCGGCGCTGGCGACTTCTTCAGGGCGGCTCAGGCTGCCCGGTGCCACCCGCACCGCACCGATGGACAGAGTGGTGCAGGGATGGAAGCGGCGCTCGCCGTGGCGGTCCTCCGCCAGGATGCCGCCGGCTTGCAGGGCCTCGGGATCGAAGAGGCTGCGGGCCAGTTCGTTGAAGCGCACCACGATGTCCTCGCAGCGCCGTTCCCAGTCCTCGCTCTGGAACAGCACGACAAAGTCGTCGCCGCCCACATGGCCCACGAAATCGCGCTGGCTGTCGCAGTGGCTGCTGGTGACCCTGGCGAGCAGGCGGATCATCTCGTCGCCGCGCCAGTAGCCGTACTCGTCGTTGAAGGGCTTGAAGTGGTTCAGGTCGGCATAGGCCGCCACAAAGCTGCGGCCGCTGGCGATCAGGCGGTCGATGTGCTGGCTCAGTGGAATATTGCCCGGCAGGAAGGTCAGGGGGTTGGCGTGCCTGGCAGCCTCGATGCGCGCTTCCGTCACCGAGCGAACCAGCTGCTCGCCCGTACCCAGGCCCAGGTAGCGCCCGCGCCGCGTGATGATGAATCCCTCCTTGAGATAGCGCTGATCGGTCGAGGTCAGTATCGAGGTCAGGGCCTCGATGCCCGTGTCGGCATCGACGATGAGCGGCGTGCTGTTGGCAAAGAGGGTGCAGGCGCGCCTGCCGTAGAGGTCGTTGAAGAAGGGCTTGGCCCAACGGGCGATGAACTGGCTGCGGTCCACCAGGGCAACCGGGCGCTCCGCCTCGTCGATCACGGCCACGGCGTGAAGCTGTTCATGGGCCTCGAACAGGCGATAGAGCTGTTCGTGGCTGCAGTCCTGTGCGACGGCCGGCGCCTTGAGAACCAGTCGCTCGGCCGTGACGCCGCTGGCCGCGGCGCGCCGCAGCTCGGGCAGCACAGCGATGTCCTTGCTGGTCAGCACTTCGAGGGCCGGCTCGGGCGGCACGGTGATACCTCTTGCCGTGGGGCGGCCCAGGAACCAACCCTGGCCGTGGCTGACGCCCAGGTCGCGGAGCACGCGCAGCTCCTCGGCAGTTTCTATGCCCTCGGCCACCAGCTGCGCGCCGAAGGTCTCGGCCAGCTGGAGCAGGGCACGGAAGGTCTGCAGCTTCTCGGCATGAGCCGGCAGGTCATGGCTGAAGTACTTGTCGATCTTGACCAGATCGGGCTGGATTTCGGACCACAGGCGCAGGGAAGAGCGTCCGTCTCCGAAGTCGTCCAGGGCAATGCCAACCCCGTGCTGCCGCAGCCCCGCCAGGGTGCGCCGCAGCCCTTCGATATCGGCAACGCGTTCGTGTTCGGTGAGCTCGATCACCAGAGAGCTGGGCGCGATCCTCAGCTCCCGCAAGGTCTCCAGGCCCCGCGCCCACTGGGAGGGCGCACTGGCATGCGCCAGCGCCGAGGCACTCATGTTCAGGAGAAGCTTGCCCGGCAGCTCCTGGGCCGACCAGTCGCGCAAGGCCTGCAGCGCGCAGTGCATTTCCAACTCTGCACTCAGGCCTTCGCGGCGCCCGGCGGCGAAGAGGGCGTCGGGAAACTCCAGGGGACTGCCCGAAGGACCTCGGACCAGGGCTTCGTGGCCGTAGATTTCTCCCTTGTCCAAGCGCATGATGGGCTGAAACAAGGTGCTCAGCAACTCGTGCTGGATCAAGGTCTGCGCACGCAGCGGGGGCAGGCAGTGCAGGGGGAGCGGGGCGTTCATGGCGGCGGGCGTGCGGTTCGCAGGCGCGCAGCTTGCCGCTCCCAGATGACAGGCCGGAGGCAGTCCGGATGCCAGTAGCCGGAACCGTGAGCTATGTCACGTCCCGGCGTTCCGCGTCAGACGCGGTTGAGTGACATGCCTGCGGTGCTGCGCAGGCGCTCAATGAGGCGCGGTGCGATCTGGGACAGCGGCAGCACTTCGTCAGCGGCGCCTGCGGCGATCGCCTCCCGCGGCATGCCGAAGACCACGCAGCTGGCCTCGTCTTGAACAAAGTTGTAGGAGCCTGCGTCCTTCATGCCCTTCATGGCCTTGGCGCCATCGGCGCCCATGCCGGTGAGCATGATGCCCAGGGCATTGGGGCCCACCACACGGGCGGCTGAATTGAACAAGACCTCGACGGAGGGCTTGTGGCGGTTCACGGGCTCACCGTCCTGCACGCGGGCAATGTAGTTGGCGCCCGAGCGCTCCACGCTCAGATGCATGCCGCCCGGCGCGATATAGCCGTGGCCGGGCAGGATGCGCTCGCCGTCCTGGGCTTCCTTGACGCGGATCTTGCACAGGCCGTCCAGCCGCGCCGCATAGCTCTTGGTGAAGCCCGGCGGCATGTGCTGGGTGATGACGACGGCCGGGCAGTCCGCCGGCAGGTTCACCAGCACGTCCTTGGTCGCTTCGGTGCCGCCGGTGGAGGCCCCGATGAAGATGATCTTCTCGGTGGACAGGCGGCCGATGCTGGCCACGCTGACAGGCTTGGCCGGCGCCGGTGCGCCACCGGCGGCCGGTGCCGGAGTCGGGGCGGGCGCGCGTCGGATATGCGCCTTGGAGGCGATGCGTATCTTGTCCGTGATGTCCTGGGCCAGGCCCCGGATGCCGTCGGCCACCCCGATCTTGGGTTTGGCCACAAAGTCCACGGCTCCCAGCTCCAGGGCCTTGAGCGTGACCTCGGCGCCACGCTCGGTCAGCGTGGACACCATGACCACGGGCATGGGGCGCAGTCGCATCAGGCGCGAGAGGAAATCCAGCCCGTCCATCTTGGGCATCTCCACGTCCAGCGTGATCACGTCGGGATTCAGCGTGCGGATCATTTCGCGGGCGGCCAGGGGGTCGGCCGCGGCGCCTATGCACTGCATATCGGGTTGACGGTTGATGATCTCGGTCAGGATTGAGCGCACCAGGGCCGAATCGTCCACCACCACGACTTTGGTCTTTGACATCTTCACTACTCCAGAAAACGGGCGCCGCCTTAGAACAGGTCGATGGAGCCGCCTGTGGCGACCACCGGCTGGGCCTTCTGGGCCGCGCTGCGATCCTGCTGGATCAGGGCTTCGGTATTTGTCGGGGCCAAGCGCTTGACCATGGCCTTGCCGCTGTGCGGCAGAAAACAGACCTTGCGTGGATAGACATCCAGCACGTCCTTGGATACCACGGGGATGCGCTCCAGCTTCAGAAAGTCCATCACGAAGTTGGTGTTGCGCTCGCCCACATTGATCGTGTTCATGCCCGCGATCACGGCGCCACCGCCAAAGATCTTGGCTTCCATGCGGCTCTTGGAGGCGCCGCGCTTCATCATCTCGTTGATCAGAAGTTCCATGGCATAGGAGCCATAGCGACCGGAGTCGCCCGTGCCCTCGGGCAGCATGAAGTGGTTCATGCCGCCGACCTGCGCTTGGCGATCCCAGAGGCAGGCGGCAATGCAGGAGCCCAGGGTGGTCATGACCAGCAGGTCTTCGTTGTCCACGAAGTACTCACCGGGCAACACCTTGACGGCGGCATTTTTGAAGTGCGCGTCATAAAAGAAGAACGAGGCCTCGCCGGCCTTGCGCGCCTGGGCCTTGAGCTGTGCGACCCGTGCAGCGCCGGCGCCGCTGCTGAGACTCAGGCCGGACTGGCTGGCTGGGGGCGGGGACGTAGTCATGAGGTGGTTCAGGCTTTCGTCGGTGTGTTGGACGTTGGGACGGCTCAGACCTTCTCGTAGATCGTCTTGCCGCGCAGCCTGAACAGGTCGCGCGACTCGGTGAAGTTCTCGGAATGGCCGACGAAGAGCAGGCCGTGCGGTTTCATGACACGGTGGATGCGTTCCAGCACCTTGCGCTGGGTGGGGGCGTCGAAATAGATCATGACGTTGCGGCAGAACACGATCTGAAAGGGATCACCCAGGGACCACTGCTGATCCATGAGGTTGAGTGTGCGGAACTCAATCCAGCGCTGCAGCTCGGGCTTGACCTTGATGCGGCCGGCGTTCGCCCCGGTGCCGCGCATGAAATAGCTCTTCAGACGCTGCTGCGAGAGGCCGCGCGCATCGGCGCTGTAGACCCCGCGACGCGCGGTATTGAGCACATTGGTGTCGATGTCGCTGGAGACGATTTGCACCGAGGCGCTGCCGCCCAGGGCCTCGTGGCAGGTCATGGCGATGGAGTAGGGCTCCTCGCCGGTGGAGGCGGCGCAGCACCAGATGCGCACCGGCTTGCCAGCCAGGGGCTTGAGGTCATCGGCCAGTGCGTGGAAGTGGTGCTCCTCGCGGAAGAAGGAGGTCAGGTTGGTCGTCAGGCAGTTGACGAACTCCTGCCACTCCTGCTCGGCCTCTGCGCCCGTGGTGGACTCCAGCCACTGCAGGTAGTTTGCAAAGCTGCGGTGTCCGGTGTCGCGCAAGCGTCGCGAGAGCCGGCTGTAGACCATGGCGTGCTTGCCCTCGTGCAGGCTGATGCCGGCGTGGCGGTAGATCAGCTGGCGCACGCGGTCGAAGTCCGCACGGCTGAAGCTGAACTCGTGGTCGATGGATTCAGTGCCAGCCATGTTTTTTTGCGCGTTGTTCGATGATGGTCGTGGGGATGGGACCGCGGCGTCAAGCGGATTGACCTTGATTTTGCATCTTGCGCCAGTGTCTGTGGCCTTGTGGCGCAAGATAGTGCGAAGTGGGTGGCATGTGCTGGTCTTTTTTCTCGGCTTGCCCCCACTTGCTCGCTGCTAGACTGGCCGGACTCCCTCCATGAGCGCCTTGGATACCACGTCTACACCCCCTTTGCCGATCGACGCCCGTTCCTTGCAGCTGGAGTCGGCCTTGCAACTGCTACAGCAGGCCGGCGCGCTTCTGCCCGAAGCCGAGCCCTACAGCCAGGTCTGGCTGCAGGGCGTGCTGGACGCCTTGTGCGACCTGTCGAGCAAGGACGCTTTGACGGGCCTGTCCAACCGCCGCAGCTTCGAGATGGCTCTGGCCCGCGAGGTGGACCGTGTGGCGCGCTCGGGCGAACCGGCTTTGCTGCTGATGCTGGATATCGATCATTTCAAGGCGGTCAATGACACCTATGGTCATTCCGCTGGCGATCTGGTCATTCAGGCGGTGGCGCGCGCCATCAGCCAGACCGTGCGTCCCATGGATACGGTGGCTCGCGTGGGGGGCGAGGAGTTCGCCATCATCCTGCCCAATTGCCCGCACAGCTACGGTGCGACCGTGGCGGAGCGTCTGCGTGAGCGGGTGGCTGATCAAAGGCTTGAGGTGTCGCCGGGGCAGCAGCTCCAGGTCACCGTGAGCTTGGGAGGCGCTTTCGCGCCTCAGTGGGTGAGGTCTTCGCCCTTGCTGTGGATTGAGCGGGCCGATCGCCAGCTCTACCGCGCCAAGGCCGAGGGTCGCAACCGCGCCTGTCTGGAACCTCACGTCGACTCTCTGGTCAGCGCGGAGGAGAGAGGCATGTTGTTTGCTGTAACGCAACAGGATAGTGAATGAGTACAACAACTGCTCCTGCTGCATCCCCTGCGCGGCCGCGTGCGGGCGCCCGCACGCTGGCCGTCACAAGCGGGAAGGGGGGCGTGGGCAAGACTTTTGTCACGGCCAATCTGGCGGCCGCCTTGGCGGCCCAGGGCCAGCGCGTGCTGGTGCTGGATGCCGATCTGGGTCTGGCCAATCTGGATGTGGTGCTGAACCTGCATCCCAAGCTGACCCTGCACGATGTCTTCACCGACAAGGCCACGCTGGACCAGGCCATCCTGCCTGCGCCGGGCGGTTTCTCGGTGCTGCTGGCCGGCTCGGGCATGGTCGAGTATTCCCGCCTCACGCCCGAGGTGCGCGACAAGCTGCTGAGCATCATTGAACAGGTCAAACCGCGCTTTGACTGGGTGCTGCTGGACACCGGCGCCGGCATCTCGGATGTGGTGCTGTTTGCCGTGGCCATGGCCCAGGACGTGTTGGTGGTGGCCACGCCCGAACCCACCTCGCTGACCGATGCCTACGCCACCATCAAGGTGCTGGCCACCCAGCAGGGGCGGCGCCAGGTGGGCTTGCTGGTCAATCAGGCGGGTCGACCCGGTGAGGGCAAGCTGATCTGCGGGCAGCTGCAGCAGGTGCTGCAGCGCTTCGTGGGCTCGGGTCAGCCATTCAGGCTGGACCTGATGGGCGAGGTTCGTTCCGATGTGTCGGTGCGCCAGGCCGTACTCAAGCGCCATCTGCTGCTGGAAAACTATCCGGGCAGCGATGCCGCCCAGGGCATCAAGGCGCTGGCCGCCCGCCTGCTGAGCTGAAAGCCGATTCGGCATGACACAGCAGGACAGCAAGACCGGCGTGCCGGCCGGTGTCACCACGGCCTATCAATGGGTGGGGGGCGAGGCCGCGGTGCGCACCCTGGTGGACCGTTTCTACGATCTGATGGACCTGGAGCCGGCCTATGCCGAGCTGCGGGCCCTGCATCCCAGCAGCACCGAGGGCTCGCGTGACAAGCTCTTCTGGTTTCTCTGCGGCTGGTTGGGCGGACCCGATTACTTTGTCGAACGCTTTGGCCACCCCCGGCTGCGCGCGCGGCACATGCCGTTTCGCATCGGCATTGCCGAGCGCGACCAGTGGATGGCCTGCATGATGCAGGCCATGGCGGAGTGCGAGCTCGACCCCGAGCTGCAGCGCCGCCTGAGCGAATCCTTCATGGGCACGGCCGACTGGATGCGCAACGTCTGAGCCGCCAGGCTCAGAGCGGCTGCAAGAGCACCATCAGGGCGCCGCTGCCGCCATCGCTGGCGCGGGCCTGGACAAAGGCCAGCACCTCGGCCTTCTGCACCAGCCAGCGCCGCACCCGGCTCTTGAGCACGGGCTCGCGGCCCGGCGAGCCATTGCCCTTGCCATGCACCACGCGCACGCAGCGCAGGCCGCGCTTGGCACTGTCGGCAATAAAGCCCCCCAGAGCCTCGCGCGCCTGGTCGCGGCGCAGGCCGTGCAGATCGATCTGGGCCTGCAGGGCCCAGTGACCGCGGCGCAGCTTCCTCACGGTGTCGGGCCCGATCTCGGGGCGACGGAAGGAGAGGGTCTCGTCGGTCTCCAGCAGGGAGTCCACATCGAAGTCGTCCGACAGGGCCTGCAGCAGGGCCGCACGCTCATCCGCCTCGCGCTGCAGGGGTTCGGGCGCGGGCAGGGGGCGCTGGTGCTCCACGCGCTCGCGGTGCTGAGGCTTGAGCGCAGTCACCGCGCCCACGGCCAGCTCGAAGGCACGCTGTTCCTGCGCCAGCAGCCGGGCCTGGGCGGCGCGGCGTTCGGCCTCTTCCTCGGCCAGACGGCGGGCCAGCTGCAGTTCGCGCTGCAAGGCCTTGAGGTCCTGCAGGCTGGACAGGCGCAGCTTGGCGTTCACATCAGCCCCCGCTCGGCCAGGGAGACGGGCTCACCGGCGCCCACCACCAGATGGTCCAGCACCCGCACATCCACCAGGGCCAGGGCCTTGCTCAGGGCCTCGGTGAGCTGGGCGTCGGCCCGCGAGGGCTCGGCCACGCCCGAGGGGTGGTTGTGCGCCAGGATCACGGCGGCGGCGCCCAGGGCCAGGGCGCGCTTGACGACCTCGCGTGGGTAGACCGAGGTCTGGGTGAGCGTGCCCTGGAACATTTCCTCCAGGGCAATCAGGCGATGCTGGGCATCGAGAAAGAGCACGGCGAAGACCTCATGACCATGGCCATCCAGCTGCAGGCGCAGGAACTGCTTGACGGCATCCGGGGAATCAAAGACGGGGCGCTGGGCCAGCTCGGCCCGCAAAGAGCGCCGGGCGATTTCCAGCAGGGCGGCAATCTCGGCCTGCTTGGCCGGCCCCAGGCCCTTGATGCGGGCCAGATCGGCCACCTGGGCGTGCAGCAGGCCGTGCCAGCCGCCAAAGCCGTCCAGCAGGTCCTGGGCTAGTTGCAGCACCGGGCGCTGGGCCGTGCCGGTGCGCAGCAGCAGGGCCAGCAACTCCGCGTCGGCCAGGGCGGCAGGGCCGCGCGCCAGCAGCTTTTCGCGCGGTCGGGCCTCGGGCGGCAGGTGGTCGAGCGGCATGGTCTGAGGGCGCTGGGCGGGAACAACAAAAAGGGTCAAGGCCTGGGCCTTAAAATCCCGCGCAGTCTAGCGAACAAACCATGACCCAGAATCTCATCCAGGCCGGATCCTTCCTGACCCTGCACTACCGCCTCTCGGGGCCAGATGGCGCGGACCTGGTCAATACCTTCAATGACAAGCCCGCCACCCTGTCCCTGGGCACGGGGGAGCTGGCGCCGGCCATCGAGGCCCGGCTGATCGGCCTGCCCGAGGGCGCGCGAACCCGTTTTGACCTGGCCCCCGGCGAAGCATTCGGCGAGCGCAATCCGGAGATGCTGCAGCGCGTCAAGCTGTCCCTGCTGCGTCAGCTGGGCGATCCGGACGAGGAGTACCACGTTGGCGATGTGGTGCAGTTCCCGACGCCGGACGGGCAAGGCAGCTATGCCGGCCTGGTGCGCGAGCTGGGCGAGGACTGGCTGCTGTTTGATTTCAACCACCCGCTGGCCGGCCAGCCGGTGAGCTTTGAAGTGCAAGTGATCGGAGTGCTGTGATGACGGGCGCTGTGACCCAGGAAGTGCTGCTGGCCGAACCGCGTGGTTTCTGTGCCGGCGTGGACCGCGCGATCGAGATCGTGGAGCGGGCCCTGCTCAAGTTCGGTGCGCCTATCTATGTGCGCCACGAGATCGTGCACAACACCTATGTGGTGAACGATCTGAAGTCGCGCGGCGCCATCTTCATCGAAGACCTGGCCGAGGTGCCGCCCGGCGCCACCCTGGTCTTCAGCGCCCATGGCGTGAGCCAGGCGGTGCGCCGCGAGGCGGCCGAGCGCGGCTTCAATGTCTTTGACGCCACCTGCCCCCTGGTGACCAAGGTGCATGTGGAGGTGGCCAAGCTGCGCAAGGAAGGTTATGAGTTCATCATGATCGGCCACAAGGGCCATCCCGAGGTGGAAGGCACCATGGGCCAGCTCAGCGACGGCATTTACCTGGTGGAAGAGGCTGCGGACGTGCCCCATGTGCGCGTCAAGGACCCGAGCAGGCTGGCGGTGGTGACCCAGACCACGCTGAGCGTGGACGATGCCGCCGAGATCCTGGCCGCCGTGAAGCATCACTTCCCGCAGGTGCGCGAGCCCAAGAAGCAGGACATCTGCTACGCCACCCAGAACCGCCAGGACGCCGTCAAGGTGCTGGCACCCCAGGTGGATGTGGTCATTGTGGTGGGCAGTCCCACCAGCTCCAACAGCAACCGCCTGCGCGAGCTGGCCGAGCGTCTGGGCACGCCGGGCTATATGGTGGACGCGGCCGAAGACCTGAAGGCGGAGTGGTTCGAGGGTCGGGCTCGCGTGGGCCTGACCGCCGGCGCCTCGGCGCCCGATGTGCTGGTCCAGGCCGTGATCGCGCGCCTGCGTGCCCTGGGCGCCACCAGCGTGCGCAGCCTGCCCGGCGTTGAAGAGCATGTGCGCTTCCCCCTGCCCATGGGCCTGGGCGACAAGTCCATGGCCGAAGTGAGTTCCTCCCGATCTTGAAGCCGGCGCTCTGACCTTTCATGAGCACGGCGCCCCACACGGTGGCGCCGTTTTGCTTCCCTAGAATCGCGACGAACAAAGGACAACCCATGCTTGATATCACCCTGCTGCGCAAGGACCTGGATGCGGTCATTGCCCGCTTGAATGCCCGCAAGAATCCCCAGCCCTATCTGGACGTGGAGCGCTACAAGGCCCTGGAGGCCGAGCGCAAGGGCGTGCAGACCCGCACCGAGGAACTGCAGTCGCGCCGCAACAGCCTGTCCAAGCAGATCGGCATGGCCAAGGGCAAGGGCGAGGATGCCTCGGCCCTGATGGTCGAGGTGGGCGGCATTGCCGACGAGCTCAAGGCCGGCGCCGAGCGCCTGGAGGCCATCCAGCTCGAGCTCAACACCATGCTGATGAGCGTGCCCAATCTGCCGGACGAGAGCGTGCCGGCCGGCACCGACGAGACGGGCAATGTGGAAGTGCGCCGCTGGGGCACGCCGCGCAGCTTCGACTTCGCGATCAAGGACCATGTGGACCTGGGTGCCCCCTTGGGCCTGGACTTCGAGACCGGCGCCAAGCTCAGCGGCTCGCGCTTCACCTTCCTCAAGGGCCCGGTGGCGCGCCTGCACCGCGCGCTCGCCCAGTTCATGCTGGACGTGCAGACCCAGGAGCATGGCTACACCGAGTGCTACACGCCCTATATCGTCAACCGCGAGGTGCTGGAAGGCACGGGCCAGCTGCCCAAGTTCAAGGAAGACATGTTCTGGGTGCTGCGCGGCGGTGAGGACCAGGCGGCCGAGCAGTACCTGATCTCCACCTCGGAAATCTCGCTGACCAATACCGTGCGCGAGCAGGTGCTGGACGCGGCCGAGCTGCCCATCAAGCTCACGGCCCACAGCCCCTGCTTCCGCTCGGAAGCCGGCAGCGCCGGCCGCGACACCCGCGGCCTGATCCGCCAGCACCAGTTCGACAAGGTCGAGATGGTGCGCATCGAGCATCCCGAACACAGCATGGCCGCGCTGGAGGAGATGACCCTGCACGCCGAGGCCATCCTGCAGAAGCTGGGTCTGCCCTACCGCACGGTGCTGCTGTGCAGCGGCGATATGGGCTTTGGCGCGGTCAAGACCTATGACCTGGAGGTCTGGGTGCCGGCGCAGAACACCTACCGCGAGATCAGCTCCTGCTCGAATATGGGCGCCTTCCAGGCCCGCCGCATGCAGGCCCGCTTCAAGAACGCGGCCGGCAAGAACGAGTTGGTGCACACGCTCAACGGCTCGGGCCTGGCGGTTGGACGCACCCTGGTGGCCGTGCTGGAGAACTACCAGAATGCCGACGGCAGCATCAGCGTGCCCGAAGTGCTGCGCCCCTATATGGGCGGTGTGGAGCTCTTGTGCGCCTGAAAGCTTTGCGTGTTTTGAAAAGTT
Organism: Roseateles asaccharophilus; assembly: GCF_004362405.1. Taxonomy (GTDB): domain Bacteria; phylum Pseudomonadota; class Gammaproteobacteria; order Burkholderiales; family Burkholderiaceae_C; genus Kinneretia; species Kinneretia asaccharophila. Next base: position 98,481 of record NZ_SNXE01000006.1, on the reverse strand, counting down.
CGCTATACTTGCGGGCTTCACTCACTGGCTGACAGCGAAGGCTGAGAGTCAGGCACCGATTTAGGAGAGGTGGCAGAGTGGTCGAATGTACCTGACTCGAAATCAGGCGTACGGTATCCCCGTACCGAGGGTTCGAATCCCTCCCTCTCCGCCAAGCAGCAAGCAAAAGACCCGCCTCGGCGGGTCTTTTGCTTTATGGCGCCGCTTGCGCTGTCAGGGCCGCTCGCCGCGGTCCAGGCGGGCCTGGATCTGCTCCAGCACCGGCAGCAGCTCGGCCACGCTGTCCACCACATAGTGCGCGCCCTCGGCCATCAGCTGGGCCGTGGCCCGCTCGCGCAGGTGCTGCTGCTCATTGGCGGGCAAGGCCTGCCACTCGGCCAGCGAGAGGCCCACGGCATTGCCGCTGACGGCCACGCCCACGGCCCAGGTGCCGGCATTGCGGCCCTCGGCCAGGCCCACGCCGGTGTCGTCTACCTTGACGACGGTGTGCGGAGGCCACACGCCCAGATCCGCAAAGCTGCGGTACATCATCAGCGGGCTCGGGCGGCCCGCTGCCAGGTCGCCGGCGCAGACCAGGTTGTCGGGCGCATAGCCAGCGCGCGCGGCGATGGGGGCCAGCACCTCCATGATGGGGCGGTTGTAGCCCGTGGTGGAGCCGATCTTCAAGCCCCGGGCGCGCAGCGTGGCCACCGTGTCCAGGGCGCCGGGGATGAAGTCGGCGAAGTCCGGGATCACGGCCGCATTCATGGGCGTGAAGACCTCGTAGAGATGGTCCACATCGGCATCGCTGAAGGGGCGGCCATGGCGAGCCTGCCATTGCGCGGCCACCTCGGGCAGGCGGCCCAGGGCTTGGATATGGTCCCACTTGGCCATGCCCATGGGGCCGCGGGCCTGGGCCACGGTGAGCGTGATACCGAAGCGCTCGAAGAGGCGCACGAAGGCGCCCATGGGCGCGCGCGAGCCGAAGTCCATGATGGTGCCGGCCCAGTCGAAGACCACGGCCTGGAGGCGATCGGAGTGCTGTTGTGTCATGAGTTTTCAGTGGCGATGTGAGGAGGCGAGGGCGGGGCGCGTCAGGCCGCCGCAGCCCGCACGCCCATGCCTTGCAACGCGCGGGCGATGGCGTCCACGGCCTGCTGCATTTCCTTCGGCCCGATGGCGCCGATGCAGCCCACGCGGAAGGTCTCGACCTCGGTGAGCTTGCCGGGGTAGAGCATGAAGCCCTGGGCCTTGGCGCTCGCGTAGAAGGCCTTGAAGTCGTAGTCCGCATGCTCGGGCGCGCGGAAGGTCAGGATGATGGGCGAGAGCAGCTCGGGCTTGAGAAAGGTCTGGAGGCCCAGGGCCGCCAGACCCTCGACCAGCACGCGCTGGTTGGCCTGGTAGCGCGCCAGGCGCGCGGCCTGGCCCCCTTCTTCGCGGTACTGGCTCAGTGCCTCGGCCAGGGCCGCCACCACATGAGTGGGCGGGGTGAAGCGCCACTGGCCGGTGCGTTCCATATAGGCATGCTGGTCGTGCAGGTCCATGGCCAGGGAGTGGCTGTTGCCGGCGCAGCCGTCCACGATAGCCTTGCGGATGAAGACGAAGCCCATGCCGGGCACGCCTTCCAGGCATTTGCCGCTGGCGGCGATCAGGGCGTCGAAGCGCAGGGCACGCGCATCGATGGGCAGGGCGGCGAAGCTGCTCATGGCGTCCACGATCAGGCCGCGGCCCAGGCGCTCGCAGACCTCGGCGATCTCGGCCAGCGGGTTGACGATGCCGGTGCCGGTCTCGCAATGGATCAGGCCCACATGGCTGATGCTGGGGTCTTCCAGCAGCAGGCGCTCCAGCTCCTGCGGGTCCACCGGCGCCTCTTCCGAGCGGCTGGCGATGGTGGTGCGCCGACCCATCAGGCTGGCCAGGCGGCCCATGCGCTTGCAGTAGGCGCCGTTGTCCAGCACCAGCAGATGGCCGTCGCGCGGCACGACGGTGGCCACGGCGGCTTCCACGCTGAAGGTGCCGCTGCCCTGCAGGGGCACGAGCACATGGCTGTCGCGGGCGTGCAGGATGTCCAGCAGCTCGCCGCGCACGCGGGCGGTGAGGGCGTTGAAGTCGGTGTCCCAGGAGCCCCAGTCCTTGAGCATGGCCAGCTTGGTGCGCAGGGTGGTGGTCAGGGGGCCGGGGGTGAGGAGGATGTTGTCGCGGTCCATGGCGGATGAGTCTTGGGGGTGTGTCGAGGGGCGCCGGGCTTCAGCGCTGGCGCCAGGCCTGGGTGCGCACCTGGGCCCAGCGGCCCAGCAGCAGATAGAGGCAGTTCACGGCCAGCGAGACGCCGACGATGAGCACCGCCATGGCGGTGGCCGCGCCGATTTCGCCGGCCTCGTCCAGGTTCAGGATGGCGACCGAGGCCAGCTTGGTGTCGGGCGAGTAGAGGAAGACCACGGCCGAGACCGTGGTCATGGCGTTGACGAAGAAGTAGCGCGAGACCTCGATCAGGGTGGGCAGGCAGATGGGCAGAGTGACGCGCCACAAGGTCGTGTAGAAAGGCACTTTGAGCGAGGCCGAGACGGCCTCGAACTCGGGGTCCAGGGCCTTGAGCGCGGTGACCATGGTCATATGGCCCGTGGTGTAGAAGTGCACCACGGTACACAGCACCAGCAGGGCGCCGCTCTGGTAGAGGAAGCTCAGCGGGTTGGCAGGCGCGTTGAAGAAGAAGATATAGCCCAGGCCCAGCACCAGGCCGGGCACGGCCATGGGCAGGCTGGCCAGCAGACGCACCAGGCTGCGCAGCGGGGCCAGGCCGCGGGTCTTCTCCAGCAGATAGGCGCCCAGAAAGACCAGCAACGGGCCCAGCAGGGCGCTGCCGGCCGCCAGCTTCAGGCTGTTGAACAGGGCGTCGCCCAGCTCCGCGTCCACGATACCCACCACATAGTGGTCCAGGCTGAGGCTCAGGTTGTAGGGCCAAAGTTTGACGAAGGAGGCATAGACCGCCATCAGGAACATGGCCAGCATCAGGGCCGCGATCAGGGCGCAGAAGGCCAGCATCAGGGCGTCGAAGCCGCGCGAGCGCTTAGGCACCAGGGCCACGGCGCGCGCGCCCAGCATGGCCGTCTGGCGGCGCTGCAGCCAGTGGTCCACACCAAAGCTCAGGGCGGCGGGCGTGAGCAGCAGCAGGGCGACCACGGCGCCACGCTGGAAGTCCTGCTGGCCTATGACGAGCTTGAACACATCGGTGGCCAGCACATTGAAGTCGCCGCCAATCACCTTGGGCACGCCGAAGTCCGTGATCACCAGGGTGAAGCTCAGCAGGGCGGCCGAGACCAGGCCGTACTTGGCGCCGGGCAGGGTGATGGTGATGAACTTGCGCCAGGCCGAGGCGCCCATGGCGTCGGCGCTCTCGTACAGGCGCGCATCGGCCAGGCTCAGGGCCGTGACCAGCACCATCAGCACATGGGGGAAGACCGCGAAGCACTGTGCCAGCACCAGGCCCGGTGCGCCGTAAATGCTCTCGAAGCCCAGGGCCTGCAGCAGGCTCTTGGCCACGCCCTGGTTGCCGAACCAGTAGATCAGGGAGATGGCCGAGAGCAGGGAGGGCGCCAGCAGGGGCAGCAGGCTGATGCTGCGCAAGAGGCCCTTGGCCGGCATGGCGCTGCGTGTGAGCCCGTAGGCGAAGACAAAGGCCAGGGGCAGCACGATGAGGGTGACCATCACCGAGACCCAGAGGCTGTTCCACAAGCTGGACAGCAGGCCCGGCGAGCCCAGATAGACCCAGAAATGGGCGAATGCACCACCCTGGCCGCCCTGGCTGAAAGCCTGGGCCAGCAGGGCCGCCAGCGGGCCACCGAGGCCCAGCAGCAGCAGGGCGCACAGGGCCAAAAGGCCCAGCTGGGCCAGGCGCTCGGCCAGCGGCACCCTCTGGCGCGGCGCGGCCCGCGCGGCACCGTCTTGCGGACCGAGGGGGCGGGAGGCGATGGACATGCTCAGAGAAGAGGTCGGGGTGCTGTTCACGATGCGCTGCCGGCGGCCGGGAACACGCGCAGGCGGTCGGTGCGCAGTGCAAAGCGCAGCTGCCGACCTGCGGCCACGCCGAACTCGTCCATCTGGTTGAGGGAGAACTGCAGGTCCACCGGCTGGTTGTCCAGGCCCTCGATGGCGATACGAGCCAGGCAGTTGCCGCCCAGGAACTCCACCTGCTGCACCTTGCCCCAGCACAGGCCGGGGTGGTCCTCGGGCAGTTGCTGCTCGATCATGCGGTCCTCGGGTCGCAGATAGAGCGCCAGGCGTGCGCCAGGGTGAAAGGCGGCAGTTTGTCCGCCGGAGCCCGGCGGGCAGTACCAGCGCTTGTTGCCGCAGCGCACCCAGTGATCTCCTTCGGACACGGCTTCCAGGCGGTTCACCTTGCCCACGAAGTCGGCCACGAAGGGCGAGGCGGGCTGGCGGTAGATCTCCAGCGGCGTGCCTACCTGCTCGATGCGCCCGGCATTCATCACCACGATGCGGTCGGCCACGGCCAGGGCTTCCTCCTGGTCGTGGGTCACCATGATGGTGGTCACGCCCAGGCGCTGCTGCAGGGCGCGAATCTCGTTGCGCAGATGCACGCGCACCAGGGCGTCCAGGGCCGAGAGCGGCTCATCCAGCAGCAGCAGACCCGGCGCCGTGGCCAGGGCCCGCGCCAGGGCGACGCGCTGCTGCTGTCCACCCGACATCTGGGCCGGGTACTTGGCGCCGGTGCCCGAGAGCCCCACCAAATCCAGCAGCTCCTCCACGCGGGCGCGTCGCCAGGCCCGGGTCTGGCCCTTGAGGCCATAGGCCACGTTCTCCGCAATCGTGAGATTGGGGAACAGGGCGTAGGACTGGAAGACGATGCCGTAGTCGCGACCCGCGGGCGGCTCGCGCGAGATGTCGCGGCCGTCCTGGATCAGGCGGCCGCAGCTCTGCTGCTCCAGGCCCGCGATGATGCGCAGCAAGGTGGTCTTGCCGCAGCCCGACGGGCCGAGAAAGCAGACGAACTCGCCGCGCCGGATGCTCAGCTGGATCTCGCTGAGGGCCTGGAAAGCGCCAAAGCGCTTGCCCAGGTCCTGCAGCTCCAGGTAGGGGGTGGAGACGCTCATGGTGGACCTGCCGTTCTGAAGGGCGCCGGACTTACTTGCGCTTCTCGCTCTTGCCGTCGTAGCGGCGGGTCCACTCGGCGAGCACGCGCTCACGCGCGATGGCCGACTCGTTGAAGTCCAGCTTCACCAGGCGCGACTCATAGTCGGCCGGGATATTGGGCAGCTTGGGCGCCACGCCGGGCTGAGCGGTGATGGCGAAGTTCTTGCCATAGAGCTTCATGGCGTCCTTGCTGGAAGCCCAGTCGGCCAGCTTCTTGGCGGCAGCGATCTTCTTGGTGCCCTTGTGAATGGCGAAGGCCTCCAGGTCCCAGCCCAGGCCCTCCTTGGGGAAGACCAGCTCGATGGGGGCGCCCTTGGCCTTGTTGGTGTGGCCGCGGTACTCGAAGGAGATGCCCGCCACATATTCGCCCGCGGCGGCCATATTGCAGGGCTTGGAGCCGGAGTGGGTGTACTGGGCGATGTTCTCGTGCAGCGCGTCCATGTACTTCCAGCCGCCGCCCTTGCCGTTGTCGTCACCCCAGAGCTTGAGCCAGGCCACGACGTCGAAGTAGCCGGTGCCGGAGGAGGCGGGGTTGGGCATCACGACCTGACCCTTGAACTCGGGCTTGAGCAGGTCCTTCCAGCTGGTGGGTAGGGGAATGTTGCGCTTCTTGGCCTCGACGGTGTTGAAGCACACGGTGGCGCCGAACACATTCATGCCCCACCACGCCGGGGGTGCGGACTTGTCGCGGTACTGGGGCATGATTGCGTCCAGGTTCAGCGGCGCGTAGGGCTCCAGCATGCCTTTGTTCTGCAGCAGGGCCAGGCTGGAGGCGGCCACGCCCCACACCACATCGGCCTGCGGATTGGCCTGCTCGGCCAGCAGCTTGGCGGTGATCACGCCGGTGGAGTCGCGCACCCACTTGATGTCCACCTCGGGATGCACTTGGTTGAAGGCGCTTTGGTAGGCCTTCAACTGGTCGGTCTCCAGCGCCGTGTACACGGTCAGCTGCACCTTGTCGGCCGCCATGGCGGCGGTGGCGAAAACCGTGCCCAGCAGGCCGGCCATGAACTTCTTGGCGAACGTCATCTTGATCTCCGTGGCAGAAAAGGACAGCCGCGTTTATGGCTTTTGCAAATGACAAACCCGTGTCACACAGGCAATGCAAGATCAAGGCCAAGGGTTTTTGTAGGTTGAATGTTGTCGATTGTCGACAATCTGTAGTCGGGTCTATACACTGGAGTCCGCCATGAACAGCCCCCGCCAGATCCAGCCCCTGATCGCACAACTGCAGTGCAATTCGCTTGCCAGTCTGGTGCAGGCGCATATCGAGCAGCAGATCCTGTCCGGCGCCCTCAAGGGCGGCGACAAGCTCACCGAGCAGCTGCTGGCCGAGCAGCTGGGCGTGTCTCGCGCACCGGTACGCGAGGCCTTCCGCATGCTGGAAGAGGCAGGCCTTGTGCGCACCGAGAAGAACCGCGGTGTCTTTGTGCGCGCCGTGTCCCTGGAGGAGGCGCTGGAGATCTTCGAGCTGCGCGCCATGATGGACCAGTATGTGGGCCGCAAGCTGGCCCAGACCCTGGGCGCCCCCGAGATTCGCGAGCTGCGCCGCATGGCCGACACCATGGAGCAGGCTGCCAAGAGCGATGACGCGGCCCTGTTCCACGAGACCAATCTGGCCTTCCATGACCGCATGCTGGAGCTCTCGGGCAATGCCAAGCTCTGCGCCGTCTACCGCAAGCTCACCAAGGAGCTGACCATGTTCCGGCGCCAGAACCTGAGCCACGAATCCATGGCGATCTACGCCCGCGAGCATCGGCAGATCGTCAAGGCCATCGCCTCGGGCGATGCCGAGGCGGCCGGCCAGGCCATGTTCGAGCATGTGATGAACAGCCGCGAGCGCACCCGCAAGCGTTTGGCAAGCGCCTGAGACGCTGGGTCGTGGACATCAGCCTGCCCGTACTCGCTGCCGTGCTGCTTGGGGCGCTGCTGCATGCCAGCTGGAACGCGCTGATCAAGTCCGCACCCGACAAGGCGCTCAACACCGCCCTGATCCACGGCCTGGGCACCATACTGGCCCTGCCCCTGCTGCTGTTCACCGGCCTGCCCCAGGCAGCCGCCTGGCCTTATGTAATCACCTCCACCTTGATTCACATCGGCTACTACACGGCCCTGGCCGGGGCCTACAAGCATGGCGATCTGGGCCTGACTTATCCGCTGATGCGCGGCAGCGCGCCCCTGCTGGTGGCCCTCGGCGCCCATGCCCTGCTGGGCGAGCGGCTGTCCACCCTGGCCTGGGTGGGCGTGCTGACCATCAGCCTGGGTGTGCTGACCCTGGGCCTGGCCCAGGCGGGCTCGGCCGGCGGCGATGAATCCCGGCGCCGTAAGGCGATGCGCTACGCCCTGATCAATGCCGTCTTCATTGCCGCCTATACCGTGGTGGACGGCCTGGGCGTGCGCGCCAATGGCGAGGCCGCCTCCTATGTGGCGGCGCTCTTTCTGCTGGACGGTCTGCCTTATCTCAGCCTGGTGCTGTGGCAGCGCCGCGATCGCCTGGACCAGGTGCGGGCTTATATGGCGGCGCGCTGGAAGCCCGCCGCGGGCGGCACGGCCGCCTCCCTGGGCAGCTATGGCATCGCCCTGTGGGCCATGATGCACGCGCCCGTGGCCACGGTGGCGGCCCTGCGCGAGACCTCGGTGCTTTTTGCGGCCCTGATCGGCAGCCTGCTGCTGGGTGAGCGCTTTGGCTGGCAGCGCGCGGCCGGCACCGGCGTGATCCTGGCTGGCATCATGGCGCTGCGCCTGGCCTGAAGTCCCGCAGCGCGTTGCGGGGCTGCACGGTAGCGCCCTGGCACGCGATTCGCTAGGCTGGCTGCATGGCGTATCGACAGCTTCTGGGCGGCATGCTCTGGCACTTCGAGGATCTGCGCAGCCTGCTGGCCCGGGCCAGCTCCCTGCGCTCGGGCGACCAGCTGGCCGGCCTGGCTGCGGGCAGCGCCACCGAGCGCATGGCCGCCCGCCTGGCCCTGGCCGAGCTGCCGCTCAAGGCCTTTCTGAACGAGGCCCTGGTGCCTTACGAGGCCGACGAGGTCACGCGCCTCATCGTCGATACGCACGATGCCGCGGCCTTCGCCCCTGTCGCCCATCTCACCGTGGGCGACTTCCGCGACTGGCTGCTGTCGGACGCGGCCGACAGCGCCGTGCTCGCCGCCCTGGCCCCGGGCCTCACGCCCGAGATGGTGGCGGCCGTCTCCAAGCTGATGCGCAACCAGGACCTGATCGCGGTGGCGCGCAAATGCCGGGTTGTCACCCGCTTTCGCAACACCCTGGGCCTGCCCGGTCATCTGGCGGTGCGCCTGCAGCCCAACCATCCCACCGACGATGCGCGCGGCATTGCCGCCGCCATCGTGGACGGCCTGCTCTACGGCGCGGGTGACGCGGTCATCGGCATCAACCCGGTCAGCGACAGCCTGGTGCAGCTGGAGGGCCTGCTGCGCCTGCTGGACCAGCTGATCACGCAGCTGGATGCACCCACCCAGGCCTGCGTGCTGACCCATGTGAGCAATACCCTGGCCCTGATCGAGCGCGGCGTGCCGGTGGACCTGGTGTTCCAGTCCATCGCCGGCACCGAGGACGCCAACCGCAGCTTCGGCATCGATCTGGCCCTGCTGCGCGAGGCCCAGGCCGCGGCTCTGGCCCAGGGACGGGGCAGCCTGGGCGAGAACCTGATGTATTTCGAGACCGGGCAGGGCAGTGCGCTCTCGGCCGGCGCCCACCACGGCCTGGACCAGCAGACCTGCGAGGCCCGGGCCTATGCGGTGGCGCGGGCCTTCAAGCCCCTGCTGACCAACACGGTGGTGGGCTTCATCGGCCCCGAGTACCTGTTCGACGGCAAGCAGATCCTGCGTGCCGGTCTGGAGGATCATTGCTGCGGCAAGCTGCTGGGCCTGCCCATGGGCTGCGATGTCTGCTACACCAACCATGCCGAGGCCGACCAGGACGATATGGACAATCTGCTCACCCTGCTGGGCGTGGCCGGTGTGAACTTCGTGATGGGCGTGCCCGGGGCCGACGACATCATGCTGAACTACCAGAGCAGCTCCTTCCACGACGCGCTCTATCTGCGCGAAACCCTGGGCCTGCGGCGCGCGCCCGAGTTCCAGGCCTGGCTGGAGGGCCTGGGGGTAGTGGACACGCAGGGCCGCCTGCTGCCCGTGGGCCCGCAACACCCGGCGCTGGCGCGGCTGCGCCAGCCCCTGCTGGCATGAGTGACGACCCCGCCGAGCTGCCTGCCCACAGCGACGCCGCCTGGGCCGATCTGCGCGCGCTCACCCGCGCCCGCATCGCCCTGGGCCGCAGCGGCGCCGCCCAGCGCAGCCGCGATGTGCTGGCCTTTGGCGTGGACCACGCCCTGGCCCGCGATGCGGTGCACCTGCCCCTGGACGAGGCGGCGCTGCAGACCGAGCTGGCGGGGCAGGGCTGGGAGACGCTGTGCCTGCACAGCGCCGCGCCCGACCGCGCCCGCTACCTGATGCGCCCCGATCTGGGGCGGCGCCTGGCGCCCGAGAGCGCCGCGGCCCTGGACGCCGCCTGCGGGCGCTGGGGCGAGATCGAGCTGCAGCCGGTGCTGGCCGACGGGCTCTCGGCCCTGGCCGTGCAACGCCATGCGCCCGCCGTGCTGGCCGCGCTGCGCGAGCGTGCCGGGCCGAGCCTGCGCCTGGGGCCGGTGCTGATCGCCCGCCAGGCCCGGGTGGCCCTGGGCGACGAGATCGGCGAGCGCCTGCGCGCCCAGGCGGTGCTGATGCTCATTGGCGAGCGCCCCGGCCTGAGCTCGCCGGACAGCCTGGGCCTCTACCTCACCTGGGCGCCGCGCCGCGGGCGCAGCGATGCCGAGCGCAATTGCATCTCCAATGTGCGGGCCGAGGGTCTGGCGCCGGCCGAGGCCGCTCGCAAGCTGCTGTGGCTGCTGCGCGAGGCCCGCCGCCTGGGCCAGACCGGGGTGGCGCTCAAGGACCAGAGCGATGCGCCGGCTCTGGAGGCAGCCCCTGCTGCGCCCCGGCTGGGCGGGGCCTGAGCAGCCCCCCATCGGAGGGCCCCCTTCGGTTGTATGGCGCTGACGCTGCGTGGCAGCCATAGTTGCAGCGCAGTCAAGCAGTCGGCCACTGGCGGCCAGGGAGGGCAGCATGCATTTCGAAGAAGTCGATGCCGGGGATTTCCGCATCTACGCCGGCGCCATGGAGCGACCGCGCAGCTTTGGCTATGTGGCCGCGGTGGTGGTGATGCGCTTGCGCAGCGGTGAAAACGCCGCCAGGCAGGAGATGTTCAGGGACGAAAACCTGGCCGGTGGCTATGGCTGGGCTTCACCGGCCGAGGCGCTGCGCTTTGCCATCAGCGCCGGCCGCGATGTGGTGATGTGCGGCTCCAGGAAGCCTTGAGCCGGCCCAGGACGCCAGTGCCGGCCCGCCGCTGAGGGCCGTGATTCCGTCGTTCGTCGCGCCACGCCCGGCACGGGCTTGGAGTGCTGTGGCCGGGCACGCTATCGTGCCGGCATGTTCTCAGCGGCGCCATCTCCATCCCCCGGCTCTCCCTTGCCCAGCCATCGCGAGGCCTGGCAGGCTTTTGTCGCCACGCTGACGCCCGGGCGCATTGCCGTCGCCCTGGGCCTGGCCGTGGTCGCGGCCCTGTTGCTGGCGCCCATCTTCATCACGCCAACGCCCGTGTTGCTCGGGCGCACGCTGTTCGTGGGCTTGCTCAGCCTGCTGGCCTTTGCCGCAGCCGGGCAGTGGCCACGGCGTCTGCCGCGTTGGCTGGCGCGCTGGTTTTTTCAGGTGGTGGTGGTGGTGGCGGCGGTTCCGGCTGGCACCTTGCTGGTCTATCTGGTGTCGGTGGGTGGGGACTTCGCCAGTCTCTTGCGCAGCGAGGGGCGACTGCTGGGCTTTATGTGGATTGCCGGATCCGGCCTCTTGATCGGCCCTTTGCTGGCCATGGGAGCGCTTTACCGTCAGCGGGATGCCGAAGCGCGCAGCCAGGCGCTGCACTTTGAGCTGGAGCGCAGCGAGTTGGAGCGCCGCGCCCTGGACGCTCGCTTGCGCCTGATGCAGGCGCAGGTGGAGCCGCATTTTCTGTTCAACACCCTGGCCAATGTCCGCGCCCTGGTCGAGACCGGATCCCCGCAGGCGGCGCCGGTGCTGGGCAGCTTGATTGCCTATCTGCGCGCGGCCATGCCGCGTCTTCAAGATCCGAGTGCCAGCCTTGGCGACGAGCTGGGCCTGGTGCGGGCCTACCTGGAGCTCATGCATCTGCGCATGCCGGACCGTCTGGCTTACCGCATCGAGGTGCCGGCCGAGTTGCGGACGCTTCGCTTTCCGCCCATGGCCCTGCTGACCCTGGTGGAGAACGCGGTGCGTCACGGTATCGACCCGAGCGAGGAGGGCGGTGTCATCGAGCTGGGCGGGCGGCGCGAGGGGAGCGACGGGCCTGTGAGGCTGTGGGTGAGCGATAGCGGGAGAGGGCTGACCGACTCCAGCGCTTCGGCCGGCAGCAGCGGCACGGGCTTGCGCAATCTGCGTGAGCGGCTGCAACTGGCGTTCGGCAGCTCCGCACGCCTGGACCTGACGGAAAATCGTCCGCATGGCCTGCGCGCCGAGATCGAATTTCAGCCATGAACTTGAATGTCGCCCCCACCGCGCTCATTGCCGATGACGAGCCCCTGCTGCGAGACAGCCTGGAGCGTGCCCTGGCTCAGGCCTGGCCCGAGTTGCGTGTGGTGGCCCGGGCGCGCAACGGGCGTGAGACCGTGGAGCTGTTTGAGCAACTGCAGCCGCAGATCGTGTTTCTGGACGTGCATATGCCGGGTCTGAGCGGTGTGGAAGCTGCGCGCCAGCTGGCGCGGCGGGCGCAGCTGGTCTTTGTGACGGCCTATGAGCAGTATGCGGTGCAGGCCTTTGAGCAAGGGGCCCTGGACTATCTGGTCAAGCCGGTGGAGTCCGCCCGCCTGCGGGACACGGTGCAGCGCCTGCAAGAGCGGCTGGCCAGCCAGCCGGGGGGCACCCGTGGCGGCGGCGCGGCGCTGGAGGCGGCGATGGAGGCTGCCCTGGCACAGCTGGATGAGCGCCTGCGCAGGGCCACCGCGGCGGCAACGCCGCCCAGCCAGCCCGCCTATTTGCAGTGGCTGCGGGCCTCGGTGGGTTCGACATTGAAGCTGATCCCGGTGGACCAGGTCATCTTCATGCGCTCAGATGAAAAATACACCCTGGTGGTCTGGCAGGAAGGTGAAGCCCTGATCCGCACGCCCATCCGGGAGTTGATCGAGCAACTCGATCCCCAGACCTTTGCCCAGGTGCACCGCTCGGTGGTGGTGAATCTGCACGCGATCAGCCATGTGACCCGCGGGCCCAATGAAACGGCGGATCTGCATCTGCGCGGCCGCCCCGAAATCCTGCCGGTCAGCCGCAGCTATCTGCATCTGTTCCGGCAGATGTAGGCCGTCTGGCGCGGGCCTGCGGACCGAGCGGCCCCTGCGCCCTCAATGCCCTCAACGCCCCGCAGGCACCTGAACCAGCACCGGTTCCAGCAGCCAGACGGCCACACGGGTGTTGAGCGCCTCCACCGTGGCCAGGGCGGCCAGCGCCAGCAGCACGATCAGCAGGCCGCGATGCAAGCCGTCCTCGGAGAAACCGTGGGAGAAGAGAAGCGGGGGCGGGGCTGGAGGCTGGGAATAAGCGCCGGGCATGGCCGGGACCACTCGCTTGCTGGACTGCCGCATTTGAGCCTCCGTAGGGATGTGACGGGTGCGGCGCCATGCCGCCCCGCGTCTATCCTGTACAGAGTCTAGGCTCTTGCGCTCGGCTTCGCCAGCCGGCGCAGGACGATCAGACCAGCGCCTCGGTGCGCTGCTTCAGCCAGTCCAGGGCCGCGCCGCTCAGCAGCGGGGCCAGGCGGCGGCGAACCTCGGCGTGGTAGCGATTGAGCCAGTCCACTTCCTCGGCATTGAGCACACCGCGGGCAATGCAGCGGGTGTCGATGGGGCACAGGGTCAGGGTCTCGAAGGCCAGCATCTCGCCGAACTGACCGTTCTCGGGTGTCTCGTGCCCCACATTGAGGATCAGGTTCTCGATACGCACGCCCCACTGGCCCGGGCGGTATAGGCCGGGTTCGTTGGAGGTGATCATGCCCGGCTCCATGGCCATGTTTGCATCCGGCACGGCCTTGGAGATGCTCTGCGGGCCCTCGTGCACATTGATGAAATAGCCCACGCCATGGCCCGTGCCATGGCCGTAGTCTAGGCCGTGCTGCCACAGGGGCACACGGGCCAGGGCGTCCAGCATGGGGCTGAGCGTGCCGCGCGGGAAGACGGCGCGGCTCAGATTGATCATGCCCTTGAGCACCAGGGTGTAGTCGCGCTTCTGGGCATCGCTGACTTGGCCAATGGGCCAGACCCGGGTGATGTCGGTGGTACCGCCCAGGAACTGCGCGCCGGAGTCGATCAGCAGCAGGCCGTTGCCCTCGATCTGCGCATAGGACTCGGGCGTGGCGCGGTAGTGCGGCATCGCGCCATTGGCATTGAAACCGGCGATGGTGGGGAAGCTCAGGCCCTTGAAGCCGGGGCGCTGGGCGCGCGCGGCGGTAAGCCATTCATCCACCGTCAGCTCGCTCAGGCGCTCGCCGCGGGCCAGGGCGGCTTCGAAGCGGGCGTAGAACTCGCACATGGCGGCGCCGTCCTGCTCCATGGCCTGGCGCACAAAGACGGCTTCCTCGGCGGTCTTGCGGCTCTTGGCCAGGGTGCTGGGGTTGATGGCCTCGATGATGCTCACCGACGCGGGAGCGGCCTCGCGCAGACCCAGGGTGACGCGCTTGGGGTCCAGCAGCAGGCGCGCCTCGCCCGGCAGGGCAGCCAGGGCCGCGGCCGCCTGCTCATAGCCGGCCAGCTTCACGCCATCGGCCGCGAGGCGCTCACTCAGGGCCGCGTCCACCTTGCCGGCGCCCACAAAGAGGGTGGCGCTCTGGGCATCCAGCAGCAGATGGGCCATGAAGACGGGGTTGTAGTCCACATCGGCGCCGCGCAGATTCAGCAGCCAGGCCACGTCGTCCACGGTGGAGATGAAGTGGTGGCTGGCACCGCGCGCGGCCATGGCAGCGCGCACCTGGGCCAGCTTGTCGGCCCGGCTGACGGCCGCCTCGGGCGGCAGATGCTCATAGACCGGGGCCGCGGGCAGGGCGGGACGCTCGTCCCAAGCCGCCTGCACCACGTCCAGATCGCTGCGCAGGGTGAGACCGGCGGGCGCCAAGGCGGCGCGCAGCTGCTGAGCCAGGGCGAGGCCCAGCACCTGACCGTCCACGGCCAGGGTCTGGCCGGCGACCAGCTGGGCCAGGATCCAGTCGATGTAATGGCTGGCCGCGCCGGTGTTGACCTTGACCAGCTCGATGCCGGTGCCGGCCAGCTCATGCTCGGCCTGCGACCAGTAGCGGCTGTCGGCAAACACGGCGGCACGCTCCAGGGTCACGACCAGGGTGCCGGCCGAGCCGGTGAAGCCCGAGAGCCACTGACGACCCTGCCAGCGCTCGGGCAGGTATTCGGAGAGGTGCGGATCGGCCGAGGGGACCAGGGCGGCGTGGGCGCCTTGTGCACGCAGCGCGTCGCGAACGCGCTCGATGCGCAGGGCCTGGGGGGCGGTTCGGGTATCCATGGTCGGGCGTCTCCGGAAATAAGAACGCCGCGTGCCGGATGGGCACGCGGCGCTTGCTGTGAATCAAGCGGTGCGCGGATTGTAGAAGCCCGCCCCGCACCCCGCCGCCGCGGGGCGTTCGGCGCTCAAAGCTCGGTGCGCAGGGCCCAGAGCTCGGGGAAGAGCACCACATCCAGCATCTTGCGCAGATAGCTGACGCCGCCGGTGCCGCCGGTGCCGCGCTTGAAGCCGATCACACGTTCCACCGTGGTGACGTGGCGGAAGCGCCAGAGCCGGAAGGCGTCTTCCAGATCTACCAGCTCCTCGCCCATCTGGTAGAGGTCCCAGTGCTCGCGCGGCGCGCGGTAGACCTGCAGCCAGGCCTGCTTGACGCCTTCGTCGGCGGCATAGGCCTGGGTCCAGTCGCGCTGGGTGTGGCTGGCGGGCACGGCAATGCCGCGCCGCGCCATCAGGCGCAGCACCTCGTCGTAGAGCGAGGGTGCCTCATAGGCCGTCTGCACCTGGGCCAGCAGATCGGGCCGGTGGGCATGGGGCTTGAGCATGGCCGGGTTCTTGTTGCCCAGCATGAACTCGATGCGGCGGTACTGCGCGCTCTGGAAGCCGCTGCTATTGGCCAGATAGGGCCGCAGCGCGCTGTACTCGGGCGGGGTCATGGTGCCCAGCACGTCCCAGGCATGCACCAGCTGCTCCATGATGCGCGAGACCCGGGCCAGCATCTTGAAGGCCTCGGGCAGCTCGTCGGCCGCGACCTTGGCCACGGCGGCCTGCAGCTCGTGCAGCATCAGCTTCATCCACAGCTCCGAGGTCTGGTGCTGCACGATGAAGAGCATCTCGTTGTGCTCGGGCGAGAGCGGGTGCTGGGCGCTGAGCACCTGGTCCAGGTGCAGATAGTCGCCGTAGCTCATGTCCTTGGAGAAGTCGAGCTGGGCCTTCTCCTCACGAACGATGTTTTCGGTGTGGTGGATGGGGCAAGTCATGTCACGGCAGCCTTCTGGTTGAAACGGGCCTCGCGCCACTCGCCGCTGGCCAGCACCTGGTGCAGATGCTCCACGGCATCCCAGACCTCGGTGAAGCCGATGTACAGCGGCGTGAAGCCGAAGCGCAGGATATGGGGCATGGCGTCCAGGCGGGCCGGGTCGCCGGCGCGGTAGTCGCCAATCACGCCGCGCGCGATCAGGGCCTGCACCACGGCATAGCCGGCCTCCTGCAGCGGGGCCTTGAGGGCCAGGCAGACCTGGCTGCCGCGTTGTGCCGGTTCGCGCGGCGAGACCACATAGATGCCCAGCTCGGCGCAGCGCGCCTCGGCCAGGGCGGCAAAGGCCTCGGTCAGGGCCAGGGACTTCTCGCGCAGCGCCACCATGCCGCCCAAGGGCTCGGCGGCCAGCACCGTGTCCACACCGCATTCCAGGGCCGAGGTGGCAATCACCGAGGGCGTGCCGCAGACATAGCGACGCACACCCGGCGCGGGCCGGTAGTCCGGCGTGAACTGGAAGGGCGCGGCATGGCCCATCCAGCCCGAGAGCGGCTGCCAGAAGCGGTCGGCATGGCGCGGATGCACCCAGACAAAGGCCGGCGCGCCGGGGCCGCCATTGAGGTATTTGTAGCCGCAGCCGATGGCGAAGTCGGCATTCGCACCCTTGAGGTCCACCGGCACGGCGCCGGCCGAATGGGCCAGGTCCCAGACGGTGAGCGCGCCCGCGGCATGCGCCGCGGCGGTCAGGGCCTTCATATCGTGCTTGTAGCCGCTGCGGTAGTTCACCTCGGTGAGCATCAGCACGGCCAGCTCGGCATTGAGCGCGGCGGGGATCTCGTCCACGCCGTCCACCAGCTTGAGCGTGAAGCCGTGCTGGCGGCACAGGCTTTCGGCGATGTAGAGATCGGTGGGGAAGTTGCTGCGCTCGGACACGATCAGGCGGCGCTGCGGGGCGTCGGTCTTGACGATCTCCAGCGCTGCGGCCAGCACCTTGTAGAGATTGAGCGAGGTGGAATCGGCCACCACCAGCTCACCCGGCGCCGCTCCCACCAGGCGCGCGATCTTGTCGCCCACGCGCTCGGGCAGGTGCATCCAGTCGGCCGTGTTCCAGGCCTTGATGAGGTCGCGGCCCCATTCCTGGGTGATCACTTCCTGCACGCGCGCGGCCGTGGTCTTGGGCAGCACGCCCAGGGAATTGCCGTCCAGATAGATCATGCCGGGCGGCAGATCGAACTGGGCCTTGAGGCCGCGCAGCGGGTCGGCCGCGTCGCGGGCCAGGGCGTCGTCTCTCGTCTTCATGCTCACTCCATCAAAGGGAACGCAGCACGGCGCGCACCGGGGAGGCGCAGGCACCGGCCAGTTTCAGGGGCAGGGCGATCAGCTCGTAGTCGCCCTCGGGTACGTCGTCCAGCACCAGGTTCTCCAGCACGCGCAGGTCCAGGCGCAGCAGCTGCTGGTGGCTGTCCAAGGTCTTGCTGCTGGCCGGGTCCACCGAGGGCGTGTCCAGGCCGATCAGGCGCACGCCGCGCTCGGCCAGCCAGGCCACGGTCTCGGGGGCGTAGGCCGTGAAGTTGGGGTTCCAGACCGTGTCGGCGCGCTGCATGCAGCGCACCAGCACGCGCTCGGGCAGATCGGCCGCCGCATGGGCCAGGTGCTCGATGCGGATCAGCGCTCCGCAGCCGATGGCGTGGATCACGCGGCAGGGGCCGAGGTAGGGGTGCAGATCCACCTCGGCGGCGCTGGCCACGCCGTCGGCGTAGTGCAGGGGCGCGTCGGCATGCGCGCCCACATGGGGCGACATGCTCAGGGCCGAGAGATTGACCGGACAGTCCGGTGAGAGCCTGGCGGTCCAGCGCAGGGCATAGGGCTCGTCGCCGGGAAAGATCGGCGCGTCGGGAGCCACCAGGGGCGAGATATCCCAGAGGCGTTTCATCGTGCTGCTACTCCTTGTGCCCAGCGCTTTTGCCCGGGCGGCGCGCACCTTAACAAGGCTTGAAAAAGCGTGGTGTCGGTTAATTCCAACAAGGCGCGAGGATTTACACAAGGGCCGCGCAAGGCCCTGCACGGCGCATGGCCACGGGGGTAAGTCCCAGGTCCGATGTCTGGGTAAATTGCTTGACGTCTAAACTATCGATGCCTAAAGTTGCCTGCATCCCGGCTCAAGCAAGGCGACGCCCATCATGCGCATCACCTGTATCGGCGGCGGTCCCGCCGGCCTGTATTTCGCGCTGCTGATGAAGAAGCAGAACCCGGCCCACCGGGTCACCGTGCTGGAGCGCAACCGCGCGGGCGACACCTTCGGTTGGGGCGTGGTCTTCTCCGACCAGACCCTGGCCGCGCTGCGCGAGGCCGACCCCGAGACCGCGGCCGAGATCCTGGACGCCTTCAACCACTGGGACGATATCGCCGTGCACATCGAGGGTCGGCGCATGGTCTCGGGCGGCCACGGCTTTTGCGGCATCGGCCGCAAGAAGCTGCTCAACATCCTGCAGTCCCGCTGCGAAGCCCTGGGCGTGGAGCTGCGCTACGAGGCGGACATCCCCGACGACGGCGCGGTGCAGGACGCCGACCTCATCATCGCGGCCGACGGCCTGAACAGCCGCGTGCGCCAGAAGTACGCCGCCACCTACCAGCCCGATATCGATCTGCGTCGCTGCCGCTTTGTCTGGCTGGGCACGACCAAGCTCTTCGACGCCTTCACCTTCGACTTCCAGAAGACGCCCTGGGGCTGGTTCCAAGCCCACGCCTACCGCTTCGATGCCACGCATTCCACCTTCATCGTGGAAGCGCCCGAGCCCGTCTGGCAGGCGGCCGGCCTGGAGCGGATGAGCAAGGAGGAGGGCATTGCGTTCTGCGAGCGCCTCTTTGCCGAGGTGCTGGACGGGCATAAGCTCATCTCCAACGCCTCGCATCTGCGCGGCTCGGCCCAGTGGATTCGTTTCCCGCGCGTGGTCTGCAAGACCTGGGTGCACCGCCGCGCCGAGGACGGCGTGCCCGTGGTGCTGATGGGGGATGCGGCTCACACCGCGCATTTCTCCATCGGCTCCGGCACCAAGCTGGCGCTGGAAGACGCCATTGCCCTGGCCCGCGATATCCAGGCCGCCGCGGGCGATCTGGATCAGGCGCTCGCCGCCTACCAGGCCAGCCGCAGCATCGAGGTGCTGCGCATCCAGAATGCCGCGCGCAACAGCACCGAGTGGTTCGAGAATGTGGAGCGCCATGCCCGCCTGGCGCCCGAGCAGTTCGCCTACTCCCTGCTGACCCGCTCGCAGCGCATCTCGCACGAGAACCTGCGCCTGCGCGACAAGCGCTATGTGGAAGACTATGAGCGATGGCTGGCCCAGCGCAGTGGCCTGGATGGCCAGCAGGCCGTGCCGCCCATGTTCACGCCCTTCAGCCTGCGCGGCCTGCGGCTCAAGAACCGCGTGGTGGTCTCGCCCATGGCGCAGTACAGCTGCCAGGACGGCCTGCCCGGCGACTATCACCTGATGCATCTGGGCGCGCGCGCCGCCGGCGGCGCCGGCCTGGTGTTTGCCGAGATGACCTGCACCTCGCCCGAGGCGCGCATCACCCCCGGCTGCCCGGGTCTGTGGAACGAGGCCCAGACCGCCGCCTGGAAGCGCATCGTGGACCATGTGCATGCGCACAGCACGGCCAAGATCGCGATGCAGCTGGGCCATGCCGGGCCCAAGGGTTCCACCCGCGTGGCCTGGGAGGGCATAGACCAGCCGCTGGAGCAGGGCAACTGGCCGCTGATCTCGGCCTCGCCCCAGCAGTACCTGCCGGGCGTGAGCCAGACGTCGCGGGCGATGACGCGTGAGGACATGGACCGCGTCAAGGCCGACTTCGTGGCCGCGACCCGGCGTGCCGCCGCCGCCGGCTTTGACTGGCTGGAGCTGCATTGCGCCCACGGCTACCTGCTCTCCAGCTTCATCTCGCCGCTGACCAACCGGCGCGAGGACGAGTACGGCGGTGCGCTGGAAAACCGCCTGCGCTACCCGCTGGAGGTGTTTGCCGCCATGCGCGAGATCTGGCCGCAGGAGCGGCCCATGTCGGTGCGCATCTCGGCCCATGACTGGGTGGAGGGCGGCACCACGCCGGAGGATGCGGTGCAGATTGCCGCGGCCTTCAAGGCCGCGGGCGCGGACCTGATCGATGTGTCCTCGGGCCAGGTCAGCAAGGCCGAGAAGCCGGTCTATGGCCGCATGTGGCAGACGCCTTTCTCGGAAGCCGTGCGCAACAAGGTGAGCATCGCCACCATCGCCGTGGGCGCCATCTCCGAGGCCGATCATGTGAACAGCATCATCGCGGCCGGCCGCGCCGACCTCTGCGCCGTGGCGCGTCCGCACTTGGCCAACCCGGCCTGGACCCTGAGCGAGGCCGCGAAGATCGGCTACCTGGGCGGCCCGGGTCTGGACTGGCCCCAGCAATACATCTCGGGCAAGACCCAGCTGGAGCGCGAGTTCGAGCGCCAGCGTGCCCAGGGCGGCGGTGCCGCCGCCGCTGAAGCTGCCAACAAGGCCCTGGGCGTATGAGCGCGCAGCGACATGCGGTGATCACCGGCGGCGGCAGCGGCATCGGCGCGGCCGTGGCGCGGCAGCTGCTGGACCAGGGCCTGCGCGTCACGCTGATGGGTCGCAGCCTGGAGCGGCTGCGGGCGCAGCAGCAGGCCCTTGGAGGCGAGGTGGGCATCCAGGCCTGCGATGTGGGCGATGAGGTCAGCGTGGCCGCGGCCTTTGCTGCCGCTTTTTCTGCCGTGGGTCCCGTGGACATCCTGGTCAACAACGCCGGCCAGGTGGAAACCGCGCCCCTGGCCAAGACCTCGCTGGAGAGTTGGCAACGCCTCCTGAATGTGAACCTCACCGGCACCTTTTTGTGCAGCCGCGCGGTGCTGCCGGGCATGAGCGAGCGCGGCTTCGGCCGCATCGTCAATGTGGCCAGCACCGCGGCGCTCAAGGGCTATGCCTATGTGGCGGCCTACTGCGCGGCCAAGCATGGGGTGCTGGGCCTGACCCGCGCCCTGGCGCTGGAGACGGTGAAGAAGGGCATCACGGTCAATGCCGTCTGCCCCGGCTACACCGAGACCGAGATCGTGGCCCAGGCGGTGCAGACCATCATGGCCAAGACCGGCCGCACGGCCGAGGCCGCCCGCGCCGAGCTGGCCGCGGCCAATCCCCAGGGCCGCATGATCCAGCCCGAGGAAGTGGCCGCCACCGTGGCCTGGCTGGTGGGCGAGGGCAGTGCCAGCATCACCGGCCAGGCGATTGCCGTGGCCGGTGGCGAGGTGATGTGAGGCCCGACATGCTGGACGACGCCCTGCCCGAACCCGATCTGGAATCGCGGGTCAATGACCGCGATCACCAGGCCCTCAAGCTCTGGCTGCGCCTCTTGGCCTGCACCACGCGCATCGAGGATCAGATCCGCCAGCGCCTGCGCGCCGACTTCGGCACCACCCTGCCGCGCTTCGACCTGCTGGCCCAGCTGGAGCGCCACCCCGACGGCCTGAGCATGCGCGAGCTCTCTCAGCGCCTGATGGTGACCGGCGGCAATGTGACCGGCATCACCGACCAGCTGGAGGCCGAAGGCCTGGTGCAGCGCGAGCCACACCCCAGCGACCGGCGCAGCTTCACGGTCAAGCTCACGGCGGCCGGCCGGCGCCAGTTCAAGCGCATGGCCGCCACGCACGAGGGCTGGATCGTCGAGCTGATGGCCGGCTGGGACAAGGAACAGAAAAGCCAGGTCTACGAGCTGCTGGCCGGCTTGAAGACGCATCTGGCCGAAACCACAAGGAAGTGAACGCCTCATGGACCAACATCTGATCACCGGCAATCGCCAGAGCCTGGCCGACTACCGGCCCCAGCATTTCCTCTGGGAGCAGCGCGGCGCCGTGGGCCTGATCACCCTGAACCGCCCGGAGCGCAAGAACCCGCTGACTTTCGAGTCCTATGCCGAGCTGCGCGATCTCTTCCGCACGCTCAGCTATGTGGACGAGGTGCGCGCCATCGTGCTGCAGGGCGCGGGCGGCAATTTCTGCTCGGGCGGCGATGTGCACGAGATCATCGGCCCGCTCACCAAGATGAGCATGCCCGATCTGCTGGCCTTCACCCGCATGACCGGTGATCTGGTCAAGGCCATGCGCGCCTGCCCCCAGCCCATCATCGCGGCGCTGGACGGGGTCTGCGCCGGGGCCGGCGCCATCATGGCCATGGCCTCGGACCTGCGCGTGGGCACGGCCCGCAGCAAGACGGCTTTTCTCTTCACCCGCGTGGGTCTGGCCGGCTGCGATATGGGCGCCTGCGCCATCCTGCCGCGCATCGTGGGCCAGGGCCGGGCCTCGGATCTGCTGTACAGCGGACGCAGCCTGGGCGGCGAGGAGGGCTACCAATGGGGCTTTCTGAACCGCCTGCTGGAGCCCGAGCTGCTGCTGGAAAACGCCCTGAGCTGGGCCGGCGAGATCGCCAGCGGCCCCAGCTTCGGCCATGCCATGACCAAGAGGATGCTGCACCAGGAATGGGCCATGGGTGTGGACGAGGCCATCGAGTCCGAGGCCCAGGCCCAGGCCATCTGCATGATGACCCAGGACTTCCACCGCGCCTATCACGCCTTCGTGGCCAAGCAGCGGCCCGAGTTCCAGGGAGACTGAGATGCATCTCAAACACCTGGACTGGCCTTTTTTCGAGCCGCGGCATCGCGAGCTGGCGGCGTCGCTGGACGCTTGGTGCGCCGCCTATCTGGGTCCTGCGCATGGCGAGGATGTGGACGCCGAATGCCGCAGCCTGGTCAAGGCCCTGGGGCAGGGCGGCTGGCTGCAGCATGCGGTGGCCGAGGGTGCGGGCCAGGCCATAGACACCCGCGCCATCTGCCTGCTGCGCGAAACCCTGGCGCGCTACAACGGCCTGGCCGATTTCGCCTTTGCCATGCAGGGCCTGGGCTCGGGCGCCATCTCCCTGCAGGGCACGCCGGCCCAGCGTGAGCGCTATCTGCCGCGCGTGGCGCGCGGCGAGGCCCTGGCGGCCTTCGCGCTCTCCGAGCCCGAGGCGGGTTCGGACGTGGCAGCCATGCAATGCAGCGCCGTGGCCGATGGTGATGACTATGTGATCAACGGCGAGAAGACCTGGATATCCAACGGGGGCATCGCGGACTTCTATGTGCTGTTTGCGCGCACGGGGGAAGCACCGGGCGCCCGCGGCATCAGCGCCTTAATCGTGGACGCCGGCCTGCCCGGCTTCGAGATTGCGGAGCGCATTGAGGTGATTGCGCCGCACCCGCTGGCGCGCCTCAAGTTCACGAACTGCCGCGTGCCGCGCAGCCAGATGATCGGCGCGCCGGGTGAGGGCTTCAAGGTGGCCATGCGCACCCTGGATGTGTTCCGCACCTCGGTGGCCGCCGCGGCCCTGGGCTTTGCGCGCCGCGCCCTGGAAGAAGGGCTGCGCCAATCGCACGAGCGTGCCATGTTTGGCGCGACTCTTGCCGATCTGCCCCTGACCCAGGCCAAGTTGGCCGATATGGCCTGTGGCGTGGACAGCTCGGCCCTGCTGGTCTATCGCGCGGCCTGGCAGCGCGACCAGGGCCAGACCATCACCCGCGAGGCCGCCATGGCCAAGCTGATGGCCACCGAGAACGCGCAGCGCGTGATCGACGCCGCCGTGCAGCTGCACGGCGGACGCGGCGTGCGGCGCGGCGAGGTGGTGGAGTCGCTCTACCGGGAGATCCGTGCGCTGCGGATCTACGAGGGCGCCAGTGAAGTCCAGCAGTTGATCATCGGTCGAGACCTTTTGAAGAACGGCTAAAGCGCTATGAGCACCACCGCCCACCTGGATACCTTTGCAAGAGATCGCCTCCCTCCCAAAGACCAGTGGCCGGAGCTGCTGTTCGAGCTGCCGAGTCTGCAGTTTCCCGAGCGCCTGAACTGCGCCGATGCCCTTTTGGACCGCTGGGTGCGCGAAGGGCAGGGCGAGCGCCTGTGCATGGAGGGCGCGGGTGGCTTGCGCTGGAGCTATGCCGATCTGCAGGCCCAGGCCAACCGTATTGCCCGGGTGCTGGTGGAGGATCTGGGCGTGGTCAGCGGCAACCGCGTGCTGCTGCGTGGTGCCAACACGCCCATGATGGCGGCCTGCTGGTTCGCCATCATGAAGGTGGGCGCGATCGCCGTGGCCACCATGCCCCTGCTGCGGGCCAAGGAGCTGGTGCAGGTGATCCAGAAGGCCGAGGTCAGCCACGCCCTGTGCGACGAGCGCCTGGCCGAGGAGCTGCAGCTGGCCCAGGCCCAGTGCCCCACGCTGCGGCAGGTGCTGCACTACGGTGGCGCGGGTGCACTGGAAGCGCGTGCGGCGGCCAAGCCGGCGAACTTCACCAATGTGGACACCGCGGCCGAGGACTGCTGCATCATCGCCTTCACCTCGGGCACCACGGGCCAGCCCAAGGGCACCATGCATTTCCACCGCGATGTGCTGGCCATCTGCCAGTGCTGGCCGGTGCACTGCCTGCGCGCGCGGCCCGAGGACAAATTCATCGGCAGCCCGCCCCTGGCCTTCACCTTCGGCCTGGGCGGCCTGGTGCTCTTTCCCATGAGCATCGGCGCCTCGACCGTGCTGCTGGAGAAGGCCTCGCCCGAAGCCCTGCTGCCGGCCATCGCGCAATATCGCGCCACCATCTGCTTCACCGCGCCCACTGCCTACCGCGCCATGGCGGCCCAGGTGGGCGGCCATGATCTGTCCAGCCTGCGCCAGTGCGTGAGCGCTGGCGAGGCCCTGCCGGCCGCCACCCGCGCGCTCTGGAAAGAGGCCACCGGCATCGAGATGATCGACGGCATCGGCGCCACCGAGCTGCTGCACATCTTCATCTCCCACACCGAGGCCGAGGCCCGCCCCGGCGCCACCGGCCGGCCGGTGCCGGGTTACCAGGCCTGCATCCTGGACGATGAGGGCCGGGTCTTGCCCCCCGGCCAGGTGGGTCGTCTGGCGGTGAAGGGCCCCACGGGCTGCCGCTATCTGGCCGATGAGCGCC
Source organism: Roseateles asaccharophilus (assembly GCF_004362405.1). Lineage (GTDB taxonomy): Bacteria > Pseudomonadota > Gammaproteobacteria > Burkholderiales > Burkholderiaceae_C > Kinneretia > Kinneretia asaccharophila. Next base: position 73,749 of record NZ_SNXE01000006.1, on the reverse strand, counting down.
AGACCCGCTATGTGCAGGGCGGCTGGAATCTGACGGGCGACGCCTATCTGATGGACGAGCAGGGCTACTTCGTCTACCAGGCCCGTACCGACGACATGATCATCTCCGGCGGCTACAACATCGCCGGCCCCGAGGTGGAGAGCGCCCTGCTGCTGCATCCCAAGGTGGCGGAATGTGCGGTGGTCGGGGCCCGGGACCCGGAGCGCGGCGAGATCGTCAAGGCCTTTGTCGTGCTGCGCGATGGCCAGGGTGATGCCCTGAGGCAAGACCCGGCCCTGGAGAGCACTCTGATCAAGGAGTTGCAGGACTTCGTCAAGGCCAGCATTGCGCCCTACAAGTACCCGCGTGCGATAGAGTTCCGCGCCAGCCTGCCGCGCACCGAAACCGGCAAGCTGCAACGTTTCCGTCTGCGTCAAGAAGCCCAATAACCGGAGAGAACGACGATGAGCAAGAAGACGACGAATGCTGTGCTGTGTGCGGCCCTGCTGTTGGGTCTGGGTGCCGGGGCCGGTTCGGCCTGGGCGGCCGACAAGGTCAAGATCGGTCTGCTGTCCACGCTCTCCGGCCCCGGCGCCGGTCTGGGCGTGGACATCCGCGATGGCTTCAATCTCGCGCTCAAGCATGCGGGTGGCAAGTTTGGCGGCCTGCCCGTCGAGCTGATCGTGGCCGACGATCAGCAGAACCCCGATGTGGCCAAGCAGACGGCGGACCGCCTGCTCAAGCGCGACAAAGTCGACTTCATGAGCGGCATCGTGTTCTCCAACATCATGCTGGCCGTGGGGCCCAGTGTTTTCGCGGCCCAGGTGCCCTATGTGTCGGCGAATGCCGGCCCCTCGCAGTACGCCGGGGAGCAGTGCAACCCCTACTTCTTCAACGTGGCCTGGCAGAACGACAACCTGCATGAGGCGGTCGGCAAGACCGTGATGGACAAGGGCTTCAAGAAGGTGGTGCTGCTGGCGCCCAACTATCCTGCGGGCAAAGACGCCATCAACGGCTTCAAGCGCTTCTACAAGGGCGCGGTGGCGGACGAGATCTACACCAAGCTCGGCCAGCTGGACTACTCGGCCGAGCTGGCCCAGGCCCGCGCCGCCAAGCCGGATGCCATGTACATATTCCTGCCCGGGGGCATGGGCATCAACTTCATCAAGCAGTTCGTGGGCGCCGGCCTGTCCAAGGACATCACGCTCTTCGGCCCTGGCTTCTCGGCCGACGAGGATGTGATCAAGGCCGTGGGCGAACCCATGCTGGGCATGTTCAACAGCTCGCACTGGGCCCACGATATGGACAATGCCGCCAACAAGAAGTTCGTGGCGGACTTCCAGAAGGAATACGGCCGTCTGCCCTCGCTCTACGCCTCCCAGGGCTATGACGCGGCGCAATCGATCGCGGCCGCGGTGCGGGACGTCAAAGGCAATGTCGATGATCGCGCCGCGGTACTCAAGGCACTCAAGGCTGCCAAGTTCGATTCCGTGCGCGGCCCCTTCAAGTACAACAACAACCAGTACCCGGTGCAGGACTATTACCTGCGCGTGATCGTCAAGGACAGCCAGGGCCGTGTCACCAACAAGACCCTGGGCAAGATCTTCAGCAACCACGCGGATGCCTATGCGGCGTCCTGCAAGATGAAGAGCTGAGCCCACCGCCATGGACTGGATTCTGGTGGCCGAGCAGGCCCTCAACGGCCTGCAGTTCGGGCTCATGCTGTTCTTGCTGGCCGCCGGGCTGACCCTGGTGTTCGGCATCATGGACATGATCAATCTGGCCCATGGCTCGCTCTATATGGTGGGTGCCTATCTGGCGGCGGCGGTGGCCGCGGCCAGCGGCTCCTTCCTGCTGGCGGTGCTGGCGGCCCTGGTGGGCACGGCGGCCTTCGGCATGCTGCTGGAGGTGACCCTGCTGCGCCGGCTCTACCAGCGCGACCACCTGAGCCAGGTGCTGGCCACCTTTGCCCTGATCCTGATGATCAATGAGGGCACGCGCATGATCTGGGGCTCGCAGCCGGTGATGCTGAACCTGCCCGCAGCCCTGTCCGGTCCGGTGGAACTGCTGCCGGGTCTGTACTACCCGGCCTACCGCCTGCTGATCATCGGCGTGGGTCTGGCCGTGGCCCTGCTGCTCTATCTGCTGGTGACCCGCACCCGCTGGGGCATGTGGGTGCGCGCCGGGGCCTCCAACCGCGCCATGGCCACGGCCATGGGTGTGAACATCCGCTGGCTGTTCACGGCGGTGTTCGGCTTTGGCGCCGCCCTGTGCGCCCTGGCCGGCTCCCTGCTGGGGCCGCTGCTGGCGGTGCAGGTGGGCATGGGGGAGAGCATCCTGATCCTGGCCTTTGTGGTGATCGTGATCGGCGGCATCGGCTCCATCCGTGGCGCCCTGGTCGGCGCGCTGCTGGTGGGGCTGGTGGACACCTGCAGCCGGACCTTGCTGCCGGCCTTGCTGCGCCAGCTGGCCTCGCCCGAGGTGGCCTCCAATCTGGGGCCGGCCCTGGCCTCCATCCTGATCTATGTGCTGATGGCGGCCGTGCTCTTCTGGAAGCCCCAGGGCCTGTTCCCCGCCCGAGGATGAGGACCATGCGTACAAGCCTTCTGCATCACCACGGCGCCGGACGCTGGATCTGGCCCTTGCTGGCCCTGCTGGCCGCCTTGCCGCCCATTCTTGGCGCCTTCGGCCTGGAGTTCTATGTGGGCGTGGCCACGCGGGTGCTGATCTTCGCCATCGCGGCTTCCAGCCTGAATCTGATCCTGGGCTTCGGCGGCCTGGTGAGCTTTGGCCATGCGGCCTTTGTGGGCCTGGGCGCCTACACCGTGGGCATCCTGATGGACGCTGGCATCAGCTCGGCCTGGATCGCCTGGCCGGCAGCCATGCTGGTGGCAGGTCTTGCTGCGGCGCTGATCGGCGCCATCAGCCTGCGCACGCGGGGGGTGTACTTCATCATGATCACCCTGGCCTTTGCGCAGATGTTTTACTACCTCATGGTCTCGCTCAAGGCCTATGGTGGCGAGGATGGCCTGCCCCTGGCGGCGCGCTCCAGCCTTGCGGGCCTGAATCTGGCCGATGACGCCAGCTTCTACTGGGTGGTGCTGCTGCTCTTTGCCGCGGTCCTGCTGGGCATGCAGCGCCTCTTGAACTCGCCCTTCGGCTGGCTGCTGCAGGGGGCTAAGGAGAACGAGACCCGCATCGGCGCCGTGGGCGGGCGGGTGTTCGAGCTGCAGTGGCAGGCTTTCGTGCTGGCGGGCGCCATTGCCGGCCTCGCGGGCGCCTTGCTCGCCAATCTGAACGGTCTGGTGACGCCCCACATCATGCATTGGTCGCAGTCGGGCCAGCTGATGGTGATGGTCATCATCGGTGGAGCCGGCTCGCTGTGGGGCGGTGCGCTGGGGGCCGCCACTTTCTTGCTGCTGGAGGAGCTGCTGGCCGGCTACACCCTGCACTGGCAGCTGGCACTGGGCGTGCTGCTGCTGGGCGTGGTGCTGTTCGCGCCGCGCGGCCTGGCCGGCCTGAGTTTCAAGCGTGGAGCCAAGCACCATGGCTGAGTCCCAAGCCCTGCTGCGGGTGCAGCATCTGGTCAAACGCTTTGGTGCCCTGGCCGCCACGGACGACGCCAGCTTCGAGGTGGCGCGCGGTGAGGTTCACGCCCTGATCGGCCCCAATGGTGCGGGCAAGACCACGCTGATCCACCAGATCTCGGGCGCCCTGGCACCGGATGCGGGCCAGATTGTCTTTGATGGGCAAGACCTGACCCGCCAGCCCATGGCGCGGCGCGTGCAGGCGGGTCTGGTGCGCAGCTACCAGATCACCAGCATCTTCAAGCGTTTCTCGGTGCTCGACAACCTGGCCCTGGCCCTGCAGGCGCGCCGGCCCGGCCGGCCGTCCTGGTGGCGCAGCGCCCTGCGTGATGAGGCCGTCTACGCCCAGGCCCAGGCGCTGCTGGCGCGCATCGGCCTGGCTAGCCAGGCCGACCGCGTGGCCGGCAGCCTGGCCCATGGCGAGCAGCGCCAGCTGGAGGTGGGCCTGGCCCTGGCGGCCCAGCCCCGGCTGCTGCTGCTGGACGAACCCATGGCCGGCATGGGGCCCGACGAGTCGGAGCGCATGGTGGCCCTGCTGCACTCGCTCAAGGCCGAGGGCCTGACCCTGCTGCTGGTGGAGCACGATATGGACGCGGTCTTCCGCCTGGCCGATCGCATCTCCACCCTGGTCTTCGGTCGGGTGATCGCCAGCGACACGCCCCAGGCCATCCGCGAGCACCCCGAGGTGCGCAAGGCCTATCTGGGCGAGGACGAGGAACTGGAGGCCGCGCTGTGAGTCTGCTCGAGGTATCGGGCCTGGAGGCCTGCTATGGCCGCAGCCAGGTGCTGTTCGGACTGGATCTGCGGGTGGAGCAGGGCCAGGTTGTGACCCTGCTGGGCCGGAATGGCATGGGCAAGAGCAGCACGCTCAAATGCCTGACGGGCTGGATGGCGCCCAGTGGCGGCCGCGTCCGCTTTGCCGGCGAGGACGTGACGGGCTGGGGCGCCGACCGCATCGCGCGCCTGGGCCTGGCCATCGTGCCGGAGGGGCGCCAGGTCTTCCCCAATCTCTCGGTGCGCGAGCATCTGGAAGCCTTTGCCGCCAACCGCAGCGGGGCGAGTGATCCCTGGGATGTGGAGCGGGTGTTCGCGCTCTTCCCGCGCCTGCGGGAGCGCAGCAGCAATATGGGCAACCAGCTCTCGGGCGGCGAGCAGCAGATGCTGGCCATAGGCCGGGCCCTGGTGACCAATCCGCGCCTGATGATTCTGGACGAGGCCACCGAAGGCCTGGCCCCGCTGATCCGCGAGGAGATCTGGCGCTGCCTGGCCACCTTGCGTGCCGCGGGCCAGACCATTCTGGTGGTGGACAAGTATGTGAAGCGCCTGATCCGTCTGGCCGACCAGCACAGCATCCTGGAGCGCGGCCGCGTGGTCTGGCAGGGCGATTCGGCGGCCCTGGATGCCGATCACGGCCTCTGGCACCGCTATCTGGGGGTCTGAGCCCATGAGCAAGGACACGATTGTTTTCGAACGCCAGGAGCTGGTGCGCTTCGGCCACTGCGACCCGGCGGGCATCGTCTTCTATCCACGCTACTTCGAGATGCTCAATGCGCTGATCGAGGACTGGCACACCCAGGGTCTGGGCGTGGACTATGCGCAGCTGCTGGGGCCGCGCCGCGTGGGCCTGCCCACGGTGCGGCTGGACACCGAGTTCCAGCGCATCAGCCGCATGGGCGATGTGTTGCGCCAGACCATTGCCATCGAGAAGCTGGGCCGCAGCTCCCTGGCGCTGCGGGTGGTGTTCGAGGGCCTTGACGGCCCGCGGGTGCGCTTTGACCAGGTGCTGGTCTGCACCTCGCTGGAGACGCACAAGGCCCAGCCCTTTCCCGATGATTTGCGCGCCGCCCTGGAACGCGCCGTAGGAGACAAGCCATGAACACCAACAAGCAGATTCTTCAGCCCGCCGGCTGGGCCCCGCCACGCGGCTACGCCAATGGCGTGGCCGCCAGCGGGCGCCAAATCTATGTGGCCGGCCAGATTGGCTGGAATGCGCAGTGCCAGTTCGAGAGCGATGACTTCATCGCCCAGGTGCGCCAGACCCTGCTCAACATCAAGGCCGTGCTGGCCGAGGCCGGTGCCACCCCCCAGCACATCACCCGCATGACCTGGTATCTGATCGACAAGCGCGAATACCTGGCACGCGGTCGCGAGGTGGGGCAGGTCTACCGCGAGGTGCTGGGCACCGAGTACGGCATTGCGATGAGCGCGGTGCAGGTGGCTGGTCTGATGGAGGACCGGGCCAAGGTGGAGATCGAAGTGACCGCGGTGCTGCCCTGAGCCGGCAGGGCTTGGGCCCGCTCAGTAGCGCTCGGCGCGCAGCACGCTCACATCGCTGAAGTACATCACCACGCTGTAGTCCTGCGCGTACTTGGCCAGCACCGCGTCGGCAATCGCATCGGCCACGGACGGCTCGCAGATCACCTTGATCTCGATGGTGCGGTTGGCTTCCCAGTCGCCGTCGCGCTCCCCTTCCGGAAAGGCGCCGCGCACCTCGCTGATGGTCCAGACATGGGCCTGGTGGCGCTTGAGCTCGGCCAGCAGGCGCGGCTCCAGCGCGGCCTCGGCCACCAGGGTCAGCTTGGTCTTGGGGTGGTGCTTGTTGTTCATCGCGTGAAGTGCGGAGCGAGGTGCAGGTACAGCGGAATGCCCACCAGCAGATTGAAGGGAAAGGTGACGCCGAGGGCGCAGGCGATGGCCAGCCCGGTATTGGCCTGGGGGACCGCCACGCGCAGCGCGGCCGGTGCCGCGATATAGCTGGCGCTGGCCGCCAGGGTGGCCAGCAGCGTCACGCCGCCGACTTGCAGCCCCAGCAGCATGCCGACGGTCGCGCCGGCCAGGGCCAGCAGCGGTGGCAGGGCGCAGCCCAGGAGCACGAGCTTGATGCCATGGCGCTTGAGCGCCCCGAGCTGGCCGCCCGCCACCAGGCCCAGCTCCAGCAGGAACAGGGCCAGCACGCCCTTGAAGGGGTCGATGAACACCGCCTTGATGGGCGCCACGCCCGCGTCTCCCGCCACCGCACCGATGAGCAAGCCGCCCATCAGCAGCAAGACGCTCTTGCCCAGCAGCACCTCATGGGCCAGCAGATCCCAGCGTATGCGGCCGCTGCCGGTATCCGCGCGCTTGAGTGCCAGGCGGGCCAGCACGATGCCCACCACCAGGCCCGGCGCTTCCATCACCGCCACCCACAGGGCGGCGTGTGATTCATAGGGCAGGCCAGCGCGCTGCACCGCGGTCAGGGCCACGGCGAAGGTCACGACGCTGACCGAGCCGTAATGCGCGGCCAGGCCGGCCGCATCCACGGGCTTGAGCCCGGCCAGGCGCAGCAGCGGCGTGACCGCCAGCGGGACCAGGGCGCCCAGAATCATCACGCCCAGCACCTGGGGCAGCAGGTCCATCAGGGGTTGCCGGCTCAGCTCCAGCCCGCCCTTGAGGCCTATGGCCAGCAGCAGATAGATGGTGAGGGTTTCGTACAACGCTTCCGGCAGGCGCAGATCGCTCTTGACCACGCGCGCGAAAACCCCGAGGGCAAAAAAGAGGACAACGACGTCGAGCATGGGCGTGGATTGTCGCAAAGCCCTCGGGCTTTTCGAGCCGCGCTTGCTGAACCCCTTGCGGGACTTGCTGCCGCGGTGTGTGCCGACGCTCCTCAGCCGCTGCGGCGGGCCGCCAGAAAGGCCTCCCGCAAACCCGCCGCGGAGTCGCGCCGCCAGGCCGCGAAAACATGGCTGCGGTCCATGGTTTCGGCCAGGGGCTTGAACACCGCGCCCTGGATGCCGGCCTCACGAAAGGCCGCGGGCACGATGGACACGCCCAGCCCGCGCGCCACCAGGGACACGACCGAGAGCCAGTGCCGCCCCTCATGCTGCAGACGGGGATAGAAGCCCTGCTGACGGCACATCTCCAGGATGCGGGCGTGATAGTCCGGTGAGCCGCGGCGCGAGAACAGGATGAAGGGCTGGTCGCTCAGGCTGGACAGCGTGAGCCGCCGCTTTTGCGCGGCGGCATGGCTGGCGGGCAGGCAGGCCATGAAGGGCTCGTCGTAGAGGGGGCAGCTGTCCAGGCTGGGGGGCAGGCGGTCGCTGTGCAGCAGGGCCAGGTCCAACTCCTCCTGCAGCAAGGCCTGAATCTGGTCCTGGGAGTTGAGCTCCACGACGACCACCTCCACCCTGGGGTGGGAGGCTTGGAAGGCTGTCAGCCAATCCGGCAGCCCATGGAACAGGGTGGAACCCACAAAGCCCAGGCGCAGCCGGCCGATTTCGCCGGCCTGTACCTCACGGGCCTGGGAGCAGGCCTCCTCGAAGCGGCCCAGGAGCGACTGGGCGCTGGCTTGAAAGGCCAGACCCGCCGGCGTGAGGCGCACGCCCTTGCTGTCGCGGTCCAGCAGGCGTGCGCCCACGGCCGACTCCAGCTGCTGCAGGGCGACCGAGAGCGGTGGCTGGGACATGGCCAGCCGCTGGGCGGCGCGGCCGAAGTGCAGCTCCTCGGCCAGGGCCAGGAAGTAGCGCAGATGGCGCAGTTCCACGCGCTTGAGATCCACGGCGGCAGGGGCGGAGAGTGTCATATGTGCTGCCTATTGTTGAATGGCTTATTCGTATTGGACACGAATGGCTGCACGCGGAATACTGGCAGCCATCAAGCCGGCGCCCGCTCGCGCCCGGCGCATGGCATTCACGCAGGAGACTTTCACCATGGCCAGCAACAAGGCACGATTTCAATGGGACGATCCGCTGCTGCTGGAGCAGCAGCTCAGCGAGGACGAGCGTGCGGTGCGCGATGCGGCCCGCGCCTACTGCCAGGACCGCCTGGCCCCGCGCGTGCTCGAGGCCTTCCGCCATGAGAAGACCGACGCAGCCATCTTCCGCGAGATGGGCGAGCTGGGCCTCCTGGGCCCCACTATTCCCGAGCAGTACGGCGGCGCCGGCCTGAACTATGTCTGCTACGGCCTGATCGCCCGCGAGGTGGAGCGCGTGGACTCGGGCTACCGCTCCATGATGAGCGTGCAGAGCTCCCTGGTGATGGTGCCCATCAACGAGTTCGGCAGCGAGGCCACCAAGCAGAAGTACCTGCCCAAGCTGGCCAGTGGCGAGTGGATCGGCTGCTTCGGCCTGACCGAGCCCAACCACGGCTCCGACCCCGGCTCCATGATCACCCGTGCCCGCAAGGTGGACGGCGGCTACGAGCTCAGCGGCGCCAAGATGTGGATCACCAACAGTCCCATCGCCGACGTCTTCGTGGTCTGGGCCAAGGACGACGGCGGCCAGATCCGCGGCTTTGTGCTGGAGAAGGGCTGGAAGGGCCTGTCTGCCCCGGCCATCCATGGCAAGGTGGGTCTGCGTGCCTCCATCACCGGCGAGATCGTGATGGACAAGGTCTTCTGCCCCGAGGAGAACGCCTTCCCCGAGGTGCGCGGCCTCAAGGGCCCCTTCACCTGCCTGAACAGCGCCCGCTACGGCATTGCCTGGGGTGCCTTGGGTGCTGCCGAGTTCTGCTGGCACACCGCGCGCCAGTACACCATGGACCGCCAGCAGTTCGGCAAGCCCCTGGCCGCCAATCAGCTGATCCAGAAGAAGCTGGCCGATATGCAGACCGAGATCACCCTGGGCCTGCAGGGCTGTCTGCGTCTGGGCCGCATGAAGGACGAGGGCACGGCCGCGGTGGAGATCACCTCCATCATGAAGCGCAACAGCTGCGGCAAGGCCCTGGACATCGCCCGCATGGCGCGCGACATGCTGGGCGGCAACGGCATCAGCGACGAGTTCGGCATTGCCCGCCATCTGGTGAACCTGGAGGTGGTCAACACCTACGAGGGCACGCATGACATCCATGCCCTGATCCTGGGCCGTGCGCAGACCGGCATCGCCGCCTTCTGAGCGCCAGCGTGTGGCGGTCCCGGCCGGGGCCGCTTCAGCGCGCCGCCGGAGCGCTCAGCAGGGCCTTGGCCGCCTCGATGCGCTGGGCCAGGGGCGCGCTGGCGTCATTCATCACCTGCAGCAGGAACTGCCGGGGGTCTTCGATGCGGCCCGTGCTGGCAGCGCCGGCGCCAGTGGCCGCCGGGGCCGACGCCGCCGGTGAGGCCGGTGCATCCGGTGCCGCCGCGGGCGCCAGCTGGGCCAGGGCTGCGACAAAGGCCTCGGGCTTGATCGAGGCCAGGGTCTTGAGCAGATCGGCCTGACCGTCCTCGCTGGGCGGCAGGTCCAGCCAAGGCGTGTCGGCGAACACCGGGGCCAGGTCCGCGGCCACAAAGGCCGACCAATGACCTTCAGCGCCGGACTGCTCCGCCGGCACCCGGGCCGCGTGGCGCGTGCCTGCGGCTTCGGTCCGGGGCAGCAGCTCCAGGCGTTGAGCGCTCAGATCGGCCAGATAGCGGCGCTGCAGACCTTGCAAGAAGCGCTGAGCCTGACCCAGATCCACCGCCTGGGCCAGTGAGAACCAGAGCTGGATGGCATCGCGCCCCGAGACGGCGATGGCGGGTGCGGGCAGGTCCAGGTCTTGCTGGACGCCGTTCCAGACCTGGCCCAGCCGGCTCCAGTCGGCCGGGGCGCGCAGTGCTAGCACCAGCGCCCGGCTGTGCCCTTCGGGGCTCAGCAGGCTGTCAGCGTCTTGCAGATACAGGCGGGAGAATTCGGCAGTCAGTCGGCTCATGGCGATGCGGCAAGAGAGGCATCACTGTAGCGGAGCCGCGACCGCGGTCGCGAGGGCATTCAGTTCAGCGCCGTGGCGCTCACACCCTTGTCGGCACCGAGGTCGGCGCGGCGTGCGCCGGTGAAGCGCTTGGCCCAGTAGGCATCACGCATGTCTTCCACGCGCACCTTGCCACCGGCCCGCGGAGAGTGGATGAACTTGCCGTCGCCCACATAGATGCCCACATGGGAAAAGGTGCGGCGCATAGTGTTGAAGAACACCAGATCGCCCGGCTTGAGCTCGTCCTTCTTGATGGGCAGCAGGCTGGAGAGCTTGGCCTGTTCATCGGCGCGGCGCGGCAGCACCAGCCCCACGCTCATCTCGAAAATATGGCGTGTGAAGCCCGAGCAATCGAAGCCGCTTTCGGCGGAGTTGCCACCCCGCTTGTAGGGCACGCCCAGGAAGTTCATGGACGAGAGCACGAGTTCCGAGGCCTTGTCCCGCACCTGGCCCAGCAGGCCTTCGTTGGCGGCCTGTCCCAGGATGCCGCGCTCGATCAGGAAACGGCTGACCACATCGCTGGCGGGCTGGGCGCTGCCCTGTGAGGCCGCGGCCTGGGCCGGCAGCGCCGCCGTGGGCAGCTGCTGCGCCTGTGCCGAACCCAGGAGCAGCGCGCACGACAGCAGCAAGCCGCCAGCCCGCGTAAGGCTGTGCAGTCGCTGTCGAGGGGCGGCAGAAGGGGCGGCGCGGCTGGCGTCGAACATGGTGGTCGGCGCGCAGCTTAGGCGGGGGCGTTGCAGACGGTCAAGCGATATGGGTGGGCCCTGCGGGTAAGTCCCCGGGCCTCTCGTGAAAATTCAGTACAAACCCGAATTTGAACACAGGAGGGGGCCGAAGCCGCCCCTGCAGGGGCTTGAGCCTGCGCAAAGATGTTTCAAGTCATCAGGGCAGCGTGAAGAATGTCGCGAGCGGGTCAGGCTGCAGTCAGTGCATCTGCCTGAAATATGAAACCGAGCCGTAACCCGCGTGCCACTACGAGATGCTTCAGGAGACAGTGCGATGACGAATCAGGTTCGGGATCCCTATCAAGACTTCCATGAGCGTTCGCTGCGCGATCGCGATGCCTTCTGGACCGAGCAGGCCGCGCTGATCGACTGGCAGCAGCCTTTCGAGCAGGTCTGCGACACCTGCCGCCCGCCTTTTGCGCGCTGGTTCGTGGGTGGGCGCACCAATCTCTGCTACAACGCGGTGGACCGTCATGCGGCCAAGCGCCCCGAGGATCGTGCGCTGATCTGGGTCTCCACCGAGGTGGAGCAGGAGCGGGTCTACAGCTTTGCCCAGCTGCAGCGCGAGGTGGAGCGCATGGCCGCCATCCTGCAGGCTCAAGGGGTAGGGCAGGGCGACCGTGTGCTGATCTATATGCCCATGATTCCCGAGGCGGCCTTTGCCATGCTGGCCTGCGCACGCATAGGCGCCATCCACTCGGTGGTGTTCGGCGGCTTTGCCAGCGTGTCCCTGGCCAGCCGCATCGAGGATGCCAGCCCGAAGCTCATCGTCAGCGCCGACGCCGGCAGCCGCGGCGGCAAGGTCGTGCCCTACAAGCACCTGCTGGACGAGGCCATCACCCTTGCGGCCCACAAGCCCGAGGCCGTGCTGATGGTGGACCGCGGTCTGGCGCCCATGAGCCTGGTGGCCGGACGGGACCTGGACTACGCGGCCCTGCGCGAGCAACATCTGGACGCCCGCGTGCCCTGCGCCTGGCTGCCGGCCGAGCATCCCAGCTACACGCTCTACACCAGCGGCACCACGGGCAAGCCCAAGGGCGTGCAGCGCGACACCGGCGGTTATGCCGTGGCTCTGGCGGCCAGCATGCAGCACATCTTCTGCGGCCGGCCCGGCGAGACCTATTTCAGCACCAGCGATATCGGCTGGGTGGTGGGCCACAGCTACATCATCTACGGCCCCCTGCTGGCCGGCATGGCCACGCTGATGTTCGAGGGCCTGCCCACCCGCCCCGATGCTGGCATCTGGTGGCAGCTGGTGGAGAAGTACCGGGTCACGGTGATGTTCAGCGCGCCCACGGCGGTGCGCGTGCTCAAGAAGCAGGACCCGGCCTATCTGACGAAGTACGACCTGTCCTCGCTGCGCGCGCTCTTCCTGGCCGGTGAGCCGCTGGACGAGCCCACCTCGCGCTGGATCTGCGAGGGTCTGGGCAAGCCCGTGATCGACAACTACTGGCAGACCGAGACCGGCTGGCCCATCCTGACCGTGGCCCACGGCGTGGCGCCCACGCCCACGCGCTTCGGCTCGCCCGGCCGGGCCATGTATGGCTATGACGTGCGCCTGCTGGACGAGAACACCGGCGAGGAGCTGCGCGAGCCCAACAAGAAGGGCGTGCTGACCATTGCCTATCCCCTGCCGCCGGGCTGCCTGCAGACCGTGTGGGGCGACGACGAGCGCTATGTAAAGACCTACTGGTCCAGCATCCCGGGGCAGCAGGTCTATTCCACCTTTGACTGGGGCCTGCGCGATGCGGACGGCTACTACTTCATCCTGGGCCGTACCGATGATGTGATCAATGTGGCCGGCCATCGCCTGGGCACGCGGGAGATCGAGGAGAGCATCGCCAGCCATCCCAATGTGGCGGAGGTGGCCGTGGTGGGTGTGGCCGATGCGCTTAAGGGCCAGGTGGCCATGGCTTTTGCCGTGCTCAAGAACCCGGCTGTGGACGCGCTGCAGGAAGAGGGCGCCATCATGAAGCAGGTGGACCAGCAGCTGGGCGCCGTGGCGCGGCCGGCGCGGGTGCGCTTCGTGAACGTGCTGCCCAAGACCCGCTCGGGCAAGCTCTTGCGCCGGGCCATCCAGGCCGTGTGCGAGGGCCGCGATCCGGGCGACCTGACCACCATCGAGGATCCCAGCGCCCTGCAGCAGATCCGCGAGCTGGTGGCGAACTGAGGCGTCGCCGCACTTCGCTCCCTTGCTTTGGCCGTCCGTCGCAAGGCGGGCGTGCCTGCCCTCGGCCCGGCGGCACAATCGCCGCGCGTGCCGCAGCCTTGCGGCAAGGAGCATAAGAGCATGAAGATGAAGATGCATGGCCGCTTGCTGCTGGGCGGCCTGGTGGCACTGGGCGCGTCACAGGCCCTGGCACGTGGGCCGGCCCCGGCAGCCCTCCCGATCTACCAGAGCGCCCCGGCCGTCAAGGCCGCCTGCGACAAGGGCTTGCTGGCCGCGCAGCAGCGCCTGAAGGCGCTGGAGCGGCGCAAGGTCGATGCCTCTTGGTTGGCGGCCTTCGATGACTTCTATGCCTTCCAGGAAGACACCCAGTACCCCCTGGACTTCATGCTGCATGTGCATCCGAGCAAGGCGGTGCGCGAGGCCGCGCAGGCCTGCTCCTTGCGCTGGGCGGATTTCTCGTCCAGCTTCAGCCAGAACGAGAAGCTCTACAAGGCGCTCAAGCGGGCGCCCACGGCCGACGCCATCGACCGCGAGCTGGTGATTGCCGCCCTGGCCGCCTTCGAGGATGGGGGTGTGGCCTTGCCGCCGAAGCAGCGCCAGCGCGCCAAGCAGCTGTCGGATCAGCTGACCGAGCTGAACCAGCAGTTCGACAAGAACATCCGTGATGCCGGCATCAAGCTGGCATTTGCCGAGGCGGAACTCAAGGGTGTGCCCGCTGCGGTATGGGAGAAGGCGCCGCGTGATGAGCAAGGGCGTGTGGTGCTGGGGGTGGACTATCCCAGCTATGTGCCCGTGATGCAGAGCGCGGAGCTGGAGACCACGCGCGAGCGCATGTGGCGCGCCAAGGTGAACGAGGGGGGCGAGGCCAATCTGCAGCTGCTCGACCAAATCGCCGCCAAGCGGCGCGAGTACGCCGGGCTGTTTGGCTTCAGCAACTACGCCGACTTCAATCTGCGTCGCCGCATGGCCAAGGACGGCGCCACCGCCCAACGCTTCCTGGACGATGTGAAGAGTGCGGTGGTGGAGGGCGAGCGCAGCGATGTGCAAGCCCTGCGCCAGGCCAAGGCCGAGCATCTGGGGCTGGCGCCCGAGGCGGTCACGGTGCAGCGCTGGGATGCCAGCTTCTACACCGAGCGCATCCGCAAGCAGCGTTTCAGCGTCGATCAGGAGGCCTTCCGTCAGTACTTCCCGCCGCAGGAAAGCCTGGCTTTCACCCTGCGTGTGATCGAGAAGATGATGGGCGTGCGCTACACCCCGGTGAAGGTGAAGACCTGGCATGCCGAGGTTCTGGCCTACGCGGTGAGCGATGTGGCCAGCGGCAAGAGCCTGGGCATGCTCTATGTGGACCTGTATCCGCGCGAGGGCAAGTACAACCACGCCGCGGTCTGGCCGCTGCGCAGCAGCGCCACCCGCATCCAGCGCACGCCCACGGCGGCCCTGGTGGTCAACTTCGACCGTCAAGGCCTGACCCTGGACGAGATGGAAACCCTGCTGCATGAGCTGGGCCATGCGGTGCACAACAACCTCTCGGCCACCCGTTACGCGGCGCAGGGCGGCACCTCGGTGATGCATGACTTCGTCGAGGCCCCCTCGCAGATGCTGGAAGACTGGGTCTATGACAAGCAGGTGCTCAAGCTGATGCAGGAGGTCTGCCCCGGCTGCAAGCCGGTACCCGACGCCCTGATCGATCAGGCCGTGGCCGCCAAGGGCTTTGCCAAGGGCAGCTTCTATGGCCGTCAGCACCTGTATGCCAGCTATGACCTGGCCCTCTATGGCAGCGAGCCCCAGCAGGCCCTGCCGCTGTGGGCCCGCATGGAAGGCGCCACGCCCCTGGGCCATGTGCCGGGCACCATGTTCCCGGCAGGATTTGCGCATATTGCGGGCGGCTATGGCGCCGGCTACTACGGCTATCTCTGGAGCCTGGTGCTGGCCATGGATCTGCGTACGGCCTTTCAGAATGGCAACAAGCTGAACCCCGAGGTGGGCAAGCGCTACCGTGACATCGTGCTGGGCAATGGCGGCCAGAAGCCCGCGCCGGAGCTGGTGCGTGAGTTCCTGCAGCGCGACAGCAACTCCAAGGCCTTCTTCGAGGAACTGCGCAAGCCCTGAGCCTGTCTGGAGCCTGCGCATAGCGCCCGTCCGGCCCCGGCCCGGCGGGCTTTTTTCTGGGCGAGCCCGGGAGCGAACGCGATACTTGCGCCATGTCCCAGACCGACTCCGAGCGCCCCGAGCTCGACGCTGCCACGCGCCGCTACCTGCCCTGGGTGGTGGCCCTGGCCTTCTTCATGCAGACCCTGGATGTCACCATCCTGAACACCGCCTTGCCGGGCATGGCGCGGGACCTGGGGGTGGACCCGCTGCGCATGCAGTCGGCCATCGTGGCCTACCTGCTGACCGTGGCCATGCTGATCCCGGCTTCGGGCTGGCTGGCCGACCGCTTCGGCACACGCACCGTCTTCCTGTGGGCCATCGCCCTGTTCAGCGGCGGCTCCCTGGCCTGCGCGCTCTCGCCTTCGCTGCCCGCCCTGGTGGCGGCCCGGGTGCTGCAGGGCGTGGGCGGGGCTCTGCTGGTGCCGGTGGGGCGGCTCACGGTGCTGCGCGCCTTTCCCAAAGATGAGTTCCTGCCGGTGATGACCTTCATCGCCCTGCCGGGCTTGGTGGGGCCCTTGGTGGGACCGGCCCTGGGCGGCTTTCTGACCGAGTACGTCAGCTGGCACTGGATCTTCCTGATCAATCTGCCCGTGGGTCTGCTGGGCGTGCTGGCCAGCCTTCGCTACATGCCCCAGCTGCGCTCCAGCGCGCCGCGGCGTTTCGACGGCAGCGGCTTTGCGCTTTTCAGCGCCGGCCTGGTGCTGCTGTCCCTGGCTCTGCAGGGGCTGGGCGAGCATGTGATCGGCACGGCCATCGGCCTGGTGATGCTGGTGGCGGGTCTGGCCTGCATGATGGCGTACTGGCTACATGCGGCGCGCACGCCCGAGCCTCTGTTCGAGCGCGCGCTGTTCAGCATCCCGACCTACCGCATCGGCCTGATCGGCAATGTCTTCGCCCGCCTGGGCAGCGGGGCCACGCCTTTTCTCACCCCGCTCTTTCTGCAGCTGGGTCTGGGCTACTCGCCTAGCGCGGCGGGTCTGATGATGGTGCCCACGGTGGCCGGGGCCATGGCCAGCAAGACCGTGGCCATACGCCTGATCCGCGCCTGGGGCTACCGCCGCGTGCTGGTGCTCAACACCGTGCTGCTGGGCGCCATGATCGCCAGCTTCGCCCTGGTGCCGGTCGGCGGTCCGGTCTGGGCCCTGGCCCTGCACCTGGCCTTGTTCGGCATGGTCAACAGCCTGCAGTTCACGGCCATGAACACCCTGACGCTGGGTGAGCTGGACGCGCGCACCGCCAGCAGCGGCAACAGCCTGCTCTCGGTGGTGATGCAGCTCTCCATGAGCCTGGGCGTGGCCACCTCCAGCGCGCTGCTGCTGCTGTTCTCGGGCGGTGTCGGGGTGGGGCCGGGGCACCAGGCGGGCGTGCCCCTGATGTCGGCCTTTCGCGGCACCTATCTGGCCATCGGCGTGATGGCTGCGCTGGCGGCCTTCATCTTTGCGCAGCTGCGTGCGCACGAGGGCTCGGCCGAGGCCGGCGAGAGTCTGCAGGACTGAAGGTCCAGACCCGGGCTCAGGCGCCGCGGCGCCAGTCGCTCTCCAGAAAGCGCAGCACGCTGTCCTCGTGATTGGGGCCGATCACCTGGCGCGCCGCCTGCTTGACCGCCTCGATGGCATTGCCCATGGCAATGCCGCGGTGCGCGGCCCGCATCATGGACACATCGTTGATATGGTCGCCAAAGACCACGATCTCGCGCTCGGCCAGTCCGTAGCGCTGGGCCAGGGTGTGGATGGCCTGGTCCTTGGTGGCGCGCCGGTCGTGCACGGTGAGCCAGGGCCATTCGGGCAGGTAGAGGTCTTCGTTCAGATGGGTCTGCACCGCCTCGCCACACAAGGCCTCGATCTCGGCCTGCAGGGCTTCCAGGGGCGCGTGCCGATCCACCACCACCAGGGTGACGAGCGGGTCGCGCAGCTCCTGCTCCAGGCGCGGTGTCTGGCGCAGACGCGGATCGCCATTCTTGATGCGCTCGTCCACAAAGGCCTGCTGGCCGGCGTTGTGCGTGCTCTGCCAGAAGAGCTGGTCGCCCTTGGGGCCATGGGTGGCGCAAAAGGGCGTGAGCCCGTGGCGCCGCACCAGGGCGAGCAGGGCCTGGCCCAGCTCAGGCGCCATGGCATGCACCAGTTCGTGGCGGGCGCTGGCCATATCGCTGAGGTAGGCGCCGTTGGAGGAGATCACCGGCAGGCGCAGCGGCAGGCCCTCCAGCAGGCGCTGGATGGACACCACGTGGCGGGCGCTGGCCACCGTGAAGACCAGGCCCTCATCCAGCAGGCGGGCCAGGCCCGCCCGCGTGGCGCTGGAGAGCTGGCCGCTGCGGTCCAGCAGGGTGCCGTCCAGATCACTGACGTAGAGACTCACGCCGCAGGACTCACAGCACTTCCGAGGCGAAGTCGGCCAGGCGCGAGCGCTCGCCGCGGGCCAGGGTGATGTGGCCGCTGTGGGCCCAGCCCTTGAAGCGGTCCACCGCGAAGGTCAGGCCCGAGCTGCCCTCGGTGAGGTAGGGCGTGTCAATCTGGGCGAGGTTGCCCAGGCAGACGATCTTGGTGCCGGGGCCGGCGCGGGTGATCAGGGTCTTCATCTGTTTGGGCGTCAGGTTCTGCGCCTCGTCGATGATGACGAACTTGTTCAGGAAGGTGCGCCCGCGCATGAAGTTCAGGCTCTTGATCTTGATCTTGCTGCGCACCAGGTCGTTGGTGGCGGCGCGACCCCATTCGCCGGCGCTGGAGTCGCCGCGGGCCAGCACTTCCAGGTTGTCGTCCAGGGCGCCCATCCAGGGGCTCATCTTCTCTTCCTCGGTGCCGGGCAGGAAACCGATGTCCTCGCCCACCGGCACGGTGACGCGGGTGACGATGATCTCGCTGTAACGGCGCTCATCCAGCACCTGGGAGAGGCCCGCGGCCAGGGTCATCAAGGTCTTGCCGGTGCCGGCCGTGCCGGTCAGGGTGATGAAGTCGCAGTCCGGGTCCATCAGCAGATTCAAGGCGAAGTTCTGCTCGCGGTTGCGCGCGGTCACGCCCCAGACGGCGTTCTTCTGGTGGCCGTAGTCCTTGAGCGTGCGCAGCACCGCGGTCTTGCCGGTGATCTCGGTGACCTTGGCGTAGAGCGGTGCGGCGCCCGGCGCCTCCAGATAGACGAACTCATTGACCAGCAGCGAAGGCACCAGGGGACCGCTGATGCGGTAGTAGGTCAGGCCGCCTTGCTGCCAGCTCTCCATGGTCTTGCCATGGCGCTCCCAGAAGTCGGCGGGCAGGGCCTGCACGCCGGTGTAGAGCAGGTCCGAATCCTCCAGCGTCTTGTCGTTGCGGTAGTCCTCGGCAGCCAGGCCCAGGGCGCGGGCCTTGATGCGCATATTGATGTCCTTGGACACCAGCACGACTTCGCGGTCCGGCTGCTGCGTCTTGAGCGCCTGCACCACGCCCAGGATCTGGTTGTCCGCCTTGCCCTGGGGCAGGCCCTGGGGCAGGGGGGTGTCCAGCAGCTGGGTCTGGAAGAAGAGCTTGCCGCCGGCCTCGCGGTGGCCGGTGCCGTCCAGCGGCAGGCCCTGGGCCATCTCTTCCAGGGTGTGCTGCTGCAGGCTGGCGGCCAGGGCGTCCAGGTCGCGGCTGACCTGGCGCACATTGCGCGCGACCTCGGTCATGCCCTTCTTGTGCCCGTCCAGCTCTTCGAGCGTGATCATGGGCAGGTAGATGTCGTGCTCCTCGAAGCGGAACAGCGACATCGGGTCGTGCATCAGCACATTGGTGTCCAGCACGAAGAGCTTGGGCTTGCTGGCGCTGCGGGCCTTGGAGGCCGGCTTGCTCTTGGCCGCGGGCTTGGGCTGAGGGCTGGTCGGTGCCGGGGGCTGAGCCGGGTTGGCCACGGTCTGCGCCCGTGCCGCCGGGGCCGGTGCGCTGACGGGCTTGCGAGCCGAGGGCTGCGCGGCGGGCGCGGCGCTGGCGACCGGCGGCAGTGCGGGCGGTAGCGCCGCAGCGGCGCGCTTGCTCGCGGTCTTGGGACTGGCTTTGCCGGCCGGACTTGGGGCCGGGGCGGGCTTGCTCACCGCCAGCGTGGCGGCAAAGGCGGAGGGCTCGAGGAGGCTGGCGCGCTTGGTCGGGGGCTTGGGCAGTGGCATGTGATGGCAGGCAGGACCTGGAACTCAGGGCCCGGGGTTCAAAGGCAAAAGATAGGTGGCCGCGCTCCAAAAGCAAAAAGCCGCGCAGCGTGCTGCACGGCTTTCATCGCGTTGGGAGGCAGGGGAGCACCAGGGCATGGGCTCGATTATGCACAGCGGGGGTGACACCGCGTGCGGCGCTGCGCCCATGCAACAAAGCCGGTGAGGCCCTGGGGCTGCACCGGCTTTGCGGGGATACTGGCGAACTGATGTCGCTGGGATTAGGCCGCGTCCTTCTTGAGCGACTTGACGGCCTTGAGGACCTCGTCCACATGGCCGGCGACCTTGATGCCGCGCCACTCTTCGCGCAGGATGCCCTGGGCGTCGATCAGGAAGGTGGAGCGCTCGATGCCCTTGACCTTCTTGCCGTACATGATCTTGTTCTTCACCACGCCGAACATGTGGCAGAGCTTCTCTTCCGTGTCGGCGATCAGCTCGAAGGGCAGCTCCAGGTTCTGCTTGAACTTGTCGTGCGAGACCATGTTGTCGCGCGACACGCCCAGCACCACGGCGCCGGCCTTGACAAAGTCTTTGTGGCGGTCACGGAACTGCATGGCTTCGGTCGTGCAGCCCGGGGTGTTGTCCTTCGGGTAGAAGTACAGCACCACGGCCTGACCCAGGAAGGCATTCGGCGTGAACTTCACGCCGCCGGTGGCAAGAGCTTCAATTTCCGGGAGGGGTTTGTTGAGCGCTGGCGTCATGAGGCGTTCTGTAGTGAGTGTGCCCGAAAGGGCATAGCCGCTAATTATACGGTGAACGGCAAGCCCCACCCGCCCGGCCGGGCCCGAGGTCTGGCGAGTGCGGTGTCAGCTCAGCCCTGCGCCTCGATCAGCAGGGCCGCCAGCACGCTGCGGCCCTCGCTGGCCAGCACGTTGTAGGTGCGGCAGGCGGCCGCCATGTCCATGGTTTCCACGCCGATGCGCGCGTCAATCAGACAGCGATAGATGGCCGGGCGCAGAAATCGCAGCCGGGCTCCGCTGCCAAACACCACCAGCTCGGGTTTGAGCGCCAGGATGCGCTCGAAGTGGGCCTCGCCGAGATCCTCGAAGCGCGCCGCATCCCATGCCTGGACCTCGCCGCGCCAGGGCACAAGCAGGCTGCGCTGGTGAACCTGACCGTTGACCCAGACCTTCTGGCCTTCCTGGCGCGAAATGCTGTTGCCGCCTTGCTGCTCGTCGAGTTGGAACTTCATGCTGTGCTGCTGCGGGTTACGCCCGATAACGGCGCAAACCCTGTGTTTAAATCGCGGGTTCTTCTTTGTCCGATCTCATCCCTCATCAGGAGCGTCCGTCTTGAAGCCCATTGCCAAGTCCAGCAAGCTGGCCAATGTCTGTTACGACATCCGTGGGCCCGTGCTCGACAAGGCGCGGCAGATGGAGGAAGAGGGCCAGAAGATCATCAAGCTGAACATCGGCAATATCGCCGCCTTCGGCCTGGAGCCCCCGGACGAGATCGTGCAGGACATGATACGCAACCTGCCGGCGGCTGCGGGTTATACGGATTCCAAGGGCCTGTTCGCGCCGCGCAAGGCGGTGGTGCACTACTGCCAGGAAAAGAACATCCGCGGCGTCACGGTGGACGACGTCTATCTGGGCAACGGCGCCTCCGAGCTGATCGTGATGGCGCTCAACGCCCTGCTGGACAACGGCGACGAGGTGCTGCTGCCCGCGCCCGACTATCCGCTCTACACCGCGGCGGTGGCGCTCTCCGGCGGCAATCCGGTGCATTACGTGTGCGACGAGAGCAGCGACTGGTTCCCGGACATCGACGACATCAAGTCCAAGATCACGCCCAACACCAAGGCCATCGTCGTCATCAACCCCAACAACCCGACGGGTGCGCTCTACCCGGAGAGCCTGTTGCGGGAGATCGTCGAGATCGCGCGTCAGCACCAGCTGATCATCATGGCCGACGAGATCTACGACAAGACGCTGTACGACGGCCATGTGCACACCAGCATTGCCTCGCTGGCCGACGATGTGCTGTGCCTGACCTTCAACGGCCTGTCTAAGAACTACCGCTCTTGCGGCTACCGCGCCGGCTGGATGATCGTCTCGGGCGAGAAACGCCATGCCAAGGACTACATCACCGGCCTCAATATGCTGGCCTCCATGCGCCTGTGCGCCAACACGCCGGGGCAGCTGGCCATCCAGACCGCCCTGGGCGGCTACCAGAGCATCAAGGACCTGGTGGCCCCCGGTGGCCGCCTGTGCCGCCAGCGCGATCTGGCCTATGAGCTGCTGAGCCAGATTCCTGGCGTCAGCGTGGTCAAGCCCAAAGCGGCGCTGTATATGTTCCCCCGCCTGGACCCCAAGATCTATCCGATCGAGGACGACCAGCAGTTCGCCTACGAGCTGCTGGCCGAGGAAAAGGTGCTGATCGTTCAGGGGACGGGCTTCAACTGGATCGCCCCCGATCACTTCCGCCTCGTGTTCCTGCCCAACTCCGACGACCTCCAGGACGCGGTGGGCCGCATCGAACGGTTCCTGGCGCACTACCGCAAGCGCGCCGGCCGTTGAAGAACGAACCTAATCCAGACGAATTGAGACTCCAGATGAAAGCGATCAAAGTCGGCCTCTTGGGCATTGGCACCGTGGGCAGCGGCACCTTCCAGGTGCTGCGCCGTAACCAGGAAGAGATTCGTGGGCGTGCCGGCCGTGGCATCGAGATCGCCATGGTGGCCGATCTGGACCTGGCCCGCGCCAAGAGCATCGCGGGCGACGCCTGCGAGGTGGTCGATGATGCACGCAAGGTCATCGCCAACCCCGAGATCGACATCGTGGTCGAGCTGATTGGCGGCTACGGCGTGGCCAAGACCCTGGTGCTGGAGGCGATTGCCGCCGGCAAGCATGTGGTCACCGCCAACAAGGCCCTCTTGGCCGTGCATGGCACCGAGATCTTTGCCGCCGCCCATGCCAAGGGCGTGATCGTGGCCTTCGAGGCCGCGGTGGCCGGTGGCATTCCCATCATCAAGGCGCTGCGCGAGGGGCTGACGGCCAATCGCATCGAGTGGATCGCCGGCATCATCAATGGCACCACCAATTTCATCCTCTCGGAGATGCGCTCCAAGGGCCTGGACTTTGGCGTGGTGCTCAAGGAGGCTCAGCGCCTGGGCTATGCCGAGGCCGACCCCACCTTCGACATTGAGGGTGTGGACGCTGCGCACAAGGCCACCATCATGAGCGCCATTGCCTTCGGCATCCCGGTGCAGTTCGACAAGGCCCATGTGGAGGGCATCACCAAGCTGCAGGCCGCCGACATCAAGTACGCCGAGCAGCTGGGCTACCGCATCAAGCTGCTGGGCATCGCGCGCCGCCGCGAGGCCGGCATCGAGCTGCGCGTGCACCCGACCCTGATCCCGGCCCAGCGCCTGATCGCCAATGTGGAAGGCGCGATGAACGCGGTGCTGGTGCAGGCCGATGCCGTGGGCACCACGCTCTATTACGGCAAGGGCGCCGGCTCCGAGCCCACCGCCTCGGCCGTGGTGGCGGACCTGGTGGACATCACCCGCCTGCACACCGCCGACCCCGAGCACCGCGTGCCGCATCTGGCCTTCCGCCCCGATGCGATGAGCGACACGCCCATCCTGCCCATGGCCCAGGTGGCGACGAGCTTCTACCTGCGTCTGGTCGTGGCCGACCAGGCCGGCGTGCTCTCGCGCATCACCACCATCCTGGCCGAGCACGACATCTCCATCGACGCCGTGCTGCAGCGCGAGTCCGGCGAGGGCGAGAAGCAGACCGATCTGATCATCCTGACCCATGAGACCCTGGAAGGCCGCATGGACAAGGCCCTGACCCAGATGCAGGCCCTGGAAACGGTGCTGGCGCCCATCGTGCGCATCCGCAAGGAAGAGCTGGCCTGAGTTTCCCTGGGGGGCGGGCTGTAGCAATCCTCGGGCCGCCCTGGGCTGGCGCGGGGCGTCGGCTGGCGTGTAATAGCGGCTTGATCGACCGCGCTTTCCCAGCTCATGCCCGTTCCTCCTCAGCCCGACTTCCGCCAGCCAGTGGCCTTGCTGGCCCATGTGCGACACACGCTGGACTTCTACGATCCTCGCTGTGTCGACGCGAGCGGCGGCTTCTTCCACTTCTACCGTGATGACGGCCAGGTCTATGACCGGCGCCAGCGTCACCTGGTCAGCAGCACGCGCTTCATCTTCAACCAGGCCATGGCCTGGCGCGAGTTCGGCGAGCGCCGGCATCAGGACGCCATGCGCCATGGACTGGAGTTCCTGCGCGGCGCCCATCGCAACCCGCAGACCGGCGGCTATGCCTGGCTGCTGGACTGGCACGAGGGCCAGGCCCGGGTGCTGGATGGCAGCAACCATGCCTACGGCCTGGCGTTCGTCATGCTGGCCTATGCCCACGCATTGATGGCCGGCGAGCTTCATGCGCGGGCCTGGATCGATGAGACCTGGGCCCTGATGGAGCAGCGCTTCTGGGAGCCGGCTGCGAGGCTCTATGCCGACGAAGCCAGTGCCGACTGGCGCGAGCTCTCGCCCTACCGCGGGCAGAACGCCAATATGCACGCCTGCGAAGCCTTGCTGGCCGCCTACGAGGCCACCGGTGAGCAGCGCTATTTGCACCGCGCCGAAACCCTGGCGCGCGCCATCACGCAGCGCCAGGCCGCGCTTGCCGGCGGCCTGATCTGGGAGCACTACCGCCCGGACTGGTCGGTGGACTGGGACTACAACCGCGAGGACAAGAGCAATATCTTCCGGCCCTGGGGCTACCAGCCCGGCCATCTGACCGAATGGGCCAAGCTGCTGCTGATCATGGAGCGCCATGCCGCGCATCTGGCCGGTCCCTCGGACTGGCTGCTGCCGCGCGCGATCGAGCTGTTCGACGCGGCGCTGCAGCGCAGCTGGGACGCCGAGCATGGCGGCATGGTCTATGGCTTCGGCCTGCAGGGCGAGGTCTGCGACAGCGACAAGTACTTCTGGGTGCAGGCGGAAAGCCTGGCCGCCGCGGGCCTGCTGGCGCTGCGCACCGGCGAGGCCCGCTTCTGGGACTGGTACGAGCGGCTGTGGGCCTACAGCTGGCAGCACATGATCGACCACCGCCATGGCGCCTGGTTCCGCATCCTGCGCGCTGACAACAGTGCCTACAGCGACGAGAAGAGCCCGGCCGGCAAGACCGACTATCACACCATGGGTGCCTGCTACGAGCTGGTGGCCGCCTTCAGGGCAGCTTCCAGGGAGACGGGCGCATGAGCGCGCAACTTCATCCTGCGTGCGATGCCGCCTTGCCGCGCTTCATCGCCTTCGGTGAGGCGCTGACCGATATGGTTCGCTGCGGCGATGGCGATCAATGGCGCAGCAGCTGCGGCGGCGCACCCTGGAACGTGGCGCGCGCCGTGGCCCGTCTGGGCATGACGAGCGCCTTCGCCGGCGCGGTCAGCGCCGACGTGCTGGGCCAGGCTTTGTGGTCTGCCAGCGCGGAGGCCGGTCTGGATCTGCGCTTCCTGCAGCAGCTCGAGCGGCCGCCGCTGCTGGCCCTGGTCTACCAGACCGATCCCCCGCGCTATTTCTTCGTGGGGGAGAACAGCGCCGATCTGCATTTCGACGCCCGGCATCTGCCGACGGGTTGGCCGCAGGCGGCGCAGTGGGCGCTGTTCGGAGGCATCAGCCTAGCGCGACCGCCGCTGGCCGAGCAACTGCTGCAGCAGGCCCAGGCCTTCAAGGCCGCGGGCGGACGCATCGCCTACGACCCCAACTTCCGCGTGGCGATGGACGCCCGCTACGACGCCATGCTGGAGCGCATGTGCCGGCTGGCGGACGTGATCAAGGTATCGGACGAAGACCTTTGCGGCCTGTTCCGCTGCGCCGACCCGCGCGCCGGGCTGGCCCGGCTGCGCGCCTGGAACCCCGAGGCGCTGGTGCTGCTGACCCTGGGCGCCGCCGGCGCGGAGCTGCACCTGGGGGCGCAGACGCTGCGGGCTCGCGCGCCGCGCATCGAGGTGGTGGACACCGTCGGCGCCGGCGATGCCTCCATGGCCGCCTTGCTGTACAGCCTGATGCAGGCACCCCAGGCCGGGGCCGAGCAGCATCTGCGCAGTGCCGTGGCGGGCGGCACCCTGGCCTGCCTGGGTGCGGGCGCCTGCCCGCCCACGGCCGGCCAGCTCCAGGACTGGCTCGGCCGCATCGAGCTCAGCTGAGCTGCCCGACCTCCACGTACTGCCACCAGTCGCTCCAGAACAGGGGGCGACGGTAGCCGCTGACCCAGGGCTGGGTCAGGTCGTTGCTGAGCAGGTGGGCCGTGATCTTGTAGGGCGCATAGGCCACGGCCAGGCGCTTGGCCTGCAGGAACAGGGCCTCGCGCTCCGGGCCGTCGGGCAGGGCCTCCAGGCGCTCGTAGACGGCATCGAAGGCGGGCAGGGCGAAGCGCGAGACATTCTGCGAGCCGGCCTGCGCCCCGTTGTAGCGGGCGAGCGCAGCCAGACCGTCGGGGACATCGCTCTGCACCGCGAAGCCCCAGATCATCAGCTTGCCGGCGCGCGCCGCCTTGAGATGCTCGGGGAACTTGGCCGGCAGGAACTTCACCCGCAGGCCCAGGCGATGCATATTGATGCGCCACAACTCGTCGGCCTGGCGGGCGCCGCTGTCGGGCGTGGTCGCGATCTCCAGGGTCAGGGGCTGGCCATCGGGCCGTTCCCGCCAGCCGTCGCCGTCCCTGTCCTTGTAGCCGTAGGCATCGAGCAGGGCGCGCGCGCGCGCCGGATCGAAGCTGCTCATCTCGCTCTTGAAGGCGGGGTCGTAGCCGCTGGTGTGCGGCACGATGGGCGATTGCGCGGGCACACCCTGGCCGCGGCGCAGCAGGCTGATATTGCGCTCCACATCGATGCCCAGGCTGATGGCGCGCCGCAGTGCGATCTTCTCGGGCTCCAGGCCGCCGATCACCGGATGCGTCATGCCGAAGAAATAGAGCGAGCAGTCGGCATTGAGCTGGCGGTGCAGGCGGATGCCGCGCTTTTGCAGCTGCGGTGCCAGCTGGCCATGCTGGATCGCGTGGGGAATGAAGGCCGCCGGCACGCCATCGCCCGGAGCCGCCATCACGTCCAACTCGCCGTTCAGGAAGCTCAGCCAGCGCGGCTGATCCTCCTCGATGATGGCGATCTCCACCCGCTCCACCAGGGGCAGGCGGCGGCCCGCAAAGCGTTTGAGCAAGGCCTGACCCTCGGCATCGTCGGCGGCGGGCTCGCCCGTGTAGAAGCGTTCACGGTACTGCGGGTTCTTCTCCAGCACGATGCGCGAGCTCCGCCGCCATGCGGCCAGGCGGAAGGGCCCGGTGCCCACCGGATGCGCGTCCACATCGCGGCCGTAGGTTTCGACGACCTCGCGGGCCACGGCCCCGAAGATGTCCGAGCTCGCCAGGCGTTCCAGCAGGCGCGGACGCGGCGCGCGGCAGCGGATCTGCAGCGTGTAGCGATCCAGCGCGCGCAGGCCCTCGATCTCACGGTCATAGTCGAAGGGTGCGCCAGCCAGGGCGGCGGCGCGCAACTCGTCCATGCCTATCATGCCGGCCGTCAGCACGAAGGGCAGCATGGGCGACATCCAGGCCGGGTCCGCGATGCGCTTGAAGCTGTAGACATAGTCGGCCGCCACCAGCTCGCGCCGGCGCCCCTTGAAGGCGGGGTCCTCGGCGAAGTAGATGCCCGGCCGCAGTCGGATGGTGAAAGTGCGGAAGTCGGCGCTGATCTCAGGCAGCGCGGCGGCGGTCAGGGGCTGGATCTTGACCGGCCGGGCCAGGTGGTCGTAGCCGTACAAGGCCTCGAAGATGTGGCCGGTGACCGCGCGTGAATAGCCGTCCGAGATGCGCGCCGGATCGAAGCCGGTCTCGGCAGCCTTGAAGGCCAGGCGCAACACGCCCGAGGCAGGCACCGACGCGGCAGCCTGGGCGTCGGGCCACAGTCCGGTGCCGACACCGAGCGCGGCGCTGAGAAGTAGTTGGCGACGCTGCATACCCATGCCGCTCAGCGCTGCGTCTGACTCGGGTTCTGCGCCACCCAGACCTGGTACTCGCTCCAGAGCTCGTCGATCCGGCCGCCGGCGGTGCAGGCGGCCGTCGCGGCCTCCCAGCTCCAGGGCGTGACCTGCCCGCTGGCCGGGCCATTGGGGCTGGCGCTGGCGTTGAAGCAGATACCGAAGTCCCGGAAGCCCTTGTGCTCCTCCAGCCAGGCGAAGAAGAAGGAGGTGGTCTTGTAGCCGTCCTTGAAGCTGCCGCCGGTCTTGCGGTGGCGGGGCGGCTGGTAGCCGGCCTTGTAGCGCACCAGGTCGGCCACGCCTTCGATGGCCTGGGGAGCCATGCCGGTGTAGTGCTGGTAGGCGTGCGTCATCTCGTGGAACAGGATGCCGCGCACTTCCTCGGCCACATTGCCGCCATCGGCGGCGTATTTCTCGAGGTAGTAGGCGTTGACATTGACGGTGATGCGCGGCGGCTCGCCGGCCTTCCAGGCAATACCCTTGGGCTCATTCTCCCAGCGCTCGATGCGCAGCTCCAGCGTGGAGAAGGCCGGCACGTCGGCCGGGTTCTTGTAGAGGGTTCGGGCGACCTTGCGTGCGATGTCGTGCAGATAGGCCTGGGGATCGGGCACCAGGGCGGCAAAGGCCTTGGCCCCCGGTGAGGCGTCCGGGCGATAGTCCAGCGTCGGGCTGGCAACGCGGGTCCAGGCTTCGTCGTGCTGGGTGGGGCTGGCACAGGCGCCGAGTGCGGCCGCCAGGACCAGGGCGGCGATGCGTGCGGAAGGCGTGATAGGCATGGTGGTGGGGATTGTCAATGAGCGCGCTCCGCGGGGGCGGGGCGCTTTGTGGTGGCGTGCTGCTGGCGATCAGTAGCGGTAGCGGGCGCTCAGCTGCACATAGCGCCCCATGGAGCTGTGCAGGCCGCCGAAGATGCGCTGGCTGCCGTCGTCGATATTGAGCGGCGGGGTCTTGTTGAACAGGTTGTCAACATGGAGCTGCAGCTCCAGTCCCTTGACCAGGCCCTTGTGGCGCACCGCGAACTCGTAGGTCGAGAAGGCCGGGATGCGGCACCAGTCGGTGGACTTGTTGTTGCGCTTGGCGGTGGCGCAGTAGTCGCTGCGCTCCGGATTGCTGCTGTTGAACTTGCCCACCGTGCGGCGCTGCAGGCCCAGGCCCCAGTTGCCCAGGCTCCAGTCCACGCCCAACTCGTAGCGCAGCTGGGGCTGGCCATAGATGCCCTGGGTTTCTTCCCAGCGGGCTTGCGGCGTCTCCTTGCTGGCGAAGTTCAGCACATAGGTGCCCTCGGCCTTGAAGTCGAAGCGGCCCCAGCCTTCGGTGCGCAGCGACTTGCGTGCCTCGAAATCCAGGCCGTCCGTGCGGGTCAGGGCCAGATTGCGCTTGATGGCCTTGATCAAGCTGATCTTGCCGGCCTTGTACTCGGGCGGGTCCAGCGGGTCCAGCGGGGCGCGGATCACGGCGCCGGGGAACTTGTCCGGATTGTCCAGGATGTACTGGGGGTTGGCGTCCACGATCTCGTTATCGCGCTCGATCTTCCAGTAGTCCAGCGTGAAGCTCAGGCCGGGCAGGGGCTCGTAGCCCAGGCCCAGGAACCAGCTCTTGGCCTGCTCGGGCTTGAGTGCGGGGTTGCCGCCGTTGGCCACCACGGGGAAGGCGTCGCAGTCACTGCCCACGCAGCGCTGCGGGTCCCGGACCGAGCCAAGGCTCTGGATCTCCAGCGGTCGCACCTCCAGCACATTGGGCGCGCGGAAGCCGCCGGCATAGGTCGCGCGCAGCATCAGCTCGGCAGCCGGGCGCCACTTCAGCGCAAGCTTGGGCTTGGTGGCGCCGCCAGCGTCGCTGTAGCGGTCGTGGCGCAGCGCCACCTGGGCTTCAAGGGTCTTGAGCAGGGGGATGCTCAGCTCGCCGTAGGCGGCGTTGACGCGCCGGCTGATGTCCCAGCCGTCCGGCATGGTGACGATGCTCAGGAAGGCGCCGGTGCTGGCCAGCGGGTCAAGCTTGGCCCAGTAGGACTCCTTGCGGCTCTCGACACCGAGGGCCAGACCCACGGAACCGGCCGGCAGCTTGAAGACCTTGGCGTTGGACACTCGCGCGTCGACGGTCTGCAGGCTGGTGCGGAAGGCGTCGGTGGTCTTGCCCTGCAGGCTGTCGAGCAGGGACTGCGGGTTGGGGCCGCCGAAGCGGTAGGCGCCGCTTTCAATGGCCTTGTGGACCGGGTCCTTCAGCAGCTCACCCACGCGGGTGGCATCGGCGCGGGCGCGCTGGACGCTCAGGCCGGTGTCCCAATCCCAGTCGCCGAAGCTGCCGCGCAGGCCGGCGTTCAGGTTGCGGTACTCGCTCACCACATGGGCACCAGCGCCGCCCACATCGGCGAAGTTGTAGGTGATCTGGGTGGCCGCGATATCGTCCAGGCTGAAACCGGCGGGCAGATCCGCTGCCTTGGGGTATTGCGGGTGATTCGGGCCCAGCTTCACTTCATTCCAGGGCCCATAGAGCTCGGGAATGCGCCGCACATCGGCCGTGTTGCGGGTGGCGGTCAGGGCCACGAAGCCTTCGGTGCTGTCGTTGATGAGGAAGCTGGCGCGGCCGTTGAAGGCCAGCCGCTCCGATTCGCTGCCGGCCTGGGTCTGGGTGTCGTGGAACTCGTCGAACCAGCAGGCCTTGCCGCCGAAGATCGGGTTGGGGTGCTCGTACAGGCGTGCGGCATCGCAGGCCTTGTTGAGCGGGATCAGCAGGGTGCGCACCTGCTTGCGGCCGGTGACGGGGTCGTCCTTGGGGGCCTTCAGCGGCAGGTTGAGATTGCCGTAGGTGCTGTAGCGGCTCAGGTCATTGAGCCAGCCCCAGGGGCGTGCATCGCGATTGCCGATGTAGCTGTCCTTGCGGCGCCCCTGAAAGTAGGGGTCGCGCTGCGAGAGCTCGACGTTGCCCCAGACATTGAAGCCCTGCTCGCGGAGTTCGCCGAAACCGGCCACTGCCGAGACGGTGCGCCGGCCGGCGTCCTTGTACTTGGACTCGCCGACCTGCAGATCCAGGTCCAGACCCTGGTAGTTGTCGCGCAGGATGAAGTTCACCACGCCGGCGATGGCATCCGAGCCGTAGAGCGCGGAGGCGCCATCGCGCAGCACTTCGATGCGCTCCACTGCATGCATGGGCAGGGAGTTGAGGTCGCCGAAGAACTCGGCGCCGGCCGCGCGCGGATAGTTCACCAGGCGGCGACCGTTCACCAGCACCAGCGTGGACTGGCCGCCCAGGCCGCGCAGGTTCATGCTTTGCGCGCCCGGCGTGTAGCCGCTGAGCTGGTTCTCGTTGATGTTGAGGGAGCCCTGGATGCTCAGTTCGCGCATCAGGTCGCCTACCGAGGTGTTGCCGGTGCGCTCGATATCTTCACGGGTGAAGACGGTGACGGGCGCGGCACCCTCCTTGTCGAGGCGCCGGATGTGGCTGCCGGTGACGAGGACGCGCTTGAGTTGCACGGCCTCGGCGTTGCTGCTGGGCGTTGTCTCGGTGGCTTGCGCCAGGGTCTGGGAGGCCTGCAAGCTCAGCAGGGCCGTCACGGCAAGGGTTATCGGGCGGGGGTTCATCTGTCGTCCTCCAATGTTCTAAGACACTGCCTTCTTGGCGGGGTGGGCTGCGATCTTCGGAGGACGACCCGCGCTTGGCGATGGAGAAGAGCTGGGGGCGGGGTGCAGGATTCCTGGGTGTGCCGTGCGAGTGCGGATGCGAGGATGAAAACTGGGGCACAGGCTCAGAAAGTATCGGATGCCGCCTCGCGGGCTGCTGATTAGGATGACGTCACTTGCGGCGAGTGCCCTGGAGCCTGCCGCCCAACCCAGAAGAACACCCTGCGATCCATGTCCATCTTTGCCGCCCGCGCCCTTGCCGCTCCTGATTCGCCCAGCGCCGCTGTCGACGTCTTCATCGGCACGGGTGGTGATGGCCACTGCCATCCCGGCGCGACCCGACCCTTCGGCATGGTGCAGCTGGGTCCGGATACCGCCCATCGCTCGCACCGTGAGAGCTATCCCTGGTGCGCGGGCTACCGCTACGAGGACGAGTCCATCCTTGGCTTCTCCCACACCCATTTCTCGGGCACCGGCCATGGCGATCTCGGCGATGTGCTGCTGATGCCCTTCACCGGCGCGACCCGGCTGGAGCCAGGCTATCCTGAGCGCGCGATGAGCGGCTATCGCTCGCGCTTCTCGCACGAGTTGGAGCGCGGCGAGCCGGGTTACTACGCGGTGCGCCTGCTGGATCATGAGATTGATGTGGAGCTGACGGCGTCTGAGCGCGTTGGCCTGCACCGCTATCACTACGGCAGCGGCATCGCCGGCAAGCTGCTGCTGGATCTGCGCACCAGCCTTTACGACCACAAGGACAAGAACCAGTGGGCGCGTCTGCGCCTGCGCGGCGATCGCCTGGTGACCGGCATGCGCCAGACGCGCGGTTGGGCGCCGGGGCGCCAGCTGCACTTCGCCATCGAGTTCTCCCAGCCCCTGCTGCGCAGCGAGCTGCACAACACCGAGGACGGCATCGCCTACCGAGGCTTTCGCACGCCGGGCCGTGCGCCGCAGGACAAGCGGGTGCTCGAAGGCACCAAGCTGCTGGGCGTGTTCGAGTTCGGCGCTGAACTGCCGCAGGGGCAGCTGCTGGTCAAGGTCGCGATCTCGACCGTCAGCGAGGATCAGGCCATCGCCAATCTTGCCGAAATGCCGGGCTGGGATTTCGACGCCGAGCGCCGCGCTGCGGCCGCGGCCTGGGACGAGGCCCTGGGCGTGCTGGAGATCGAGGCCGACGAGGCCATGCGCCGCAATCTCTATACGGCCCAGTACCACGCGCTTCAGGCGCCCAGCCTGTTCATGGACCTGGACGGCCAGTACCGCGGCCCGGACAACCAAGTGCACCGCGCCGAAGGCTTCCGCTACCACAGCACCTTTTCGCTGTGGGATACCTACCGTGCCCTGCATCCCTGGCTGCTGCTGTGCCAGAGCGAGCAGCGCAACAGCGACTTCATCCAGTCCCTGCTGGTCTCGCAGGCGCACAGCCCGCACGGCATCCTGCCGGTCTGGCAGTTCCACGGCCTGGAGACCTGGTGCATGATCGGCTACCACGCCTTGCCGGTGATCGCCGACGCCTGGCTCAAGGGCGTGCGCGGCTTCGATCCTCAGCGTGCGCTGCAGGCCATGCGTGCCAGCGCCGAGTACGCGCCATATGGCGGCATCGGCGACTACCTGCAGTACGGCTACGTGCCCTTTGATCTGGAAGGCGAGGGCGCGTCCAAGACCCTCGAGTACTCCTTCGACGACTGGACGCTGGCGCGCATGGCCGAGTCACTGGGCGAGGCCGAGACCGCCGCCACCTACTACCGGCGCGCCCAGAGCTTCCGACATCTGCTGGATCCGCAGACCGGATTTGTTCGCGGCAAGAGCAGTGCCGGTGAGTTCCGCCTGCCCTTCGATCCCACGGCCGCCGGCTACGGCAGCGACTACACCGAGGGCAGCGCCTGGCAGTACTCCTGGTACGTGCCGCACGACGGCGCGGCCCTGGTCGCGAACCTGGGTGGCGATGCAGGCCTGGTGAAGCGCCTGGACGAGATCTTCGAGGCCGAGACCAATGCCAAGATGTACTCGCATATGGAGGACATCGCCGGCCTGATCGGCCATTACGCGCATGGCAACGAGCCCAGCCACCATATCGCCTACCTCTACGCCTTCGCCGGCGCACCCTGGAAGACCCAGGCGCGGCTGGCTCAGATCGTGCCCAGCCAGTACAAGAACGGCGCAGCCGGTCTGGCCGGCAACGACGACCTGGGCCAGATGTCGGCCTGGCTGCTGTTCAGTGCCCTGGGCTTCTACCCCGTGGCGCCGGGCAGCAACGAGTACGTGATCGGCCGGCCCTTCGTGCGTGCGGCCCGCTTGCGGCTGCCCAACGGCCGGGTGTTCAGCGTGCGCGCCGAGAACTACGCCGAAGAGAACGTCTATGTCGGACGTGTCACCCTCAATGGCCGCGAGCATCACAGCAGCGTGCTGGCGCATGAGGCCCTGGCGGCGGGAGCGGAGCTGGTGTTCCATATGCAGGCCGAGCCCAACAAGGACTGGGGTGCGGCGCCCGCTCAGCGCCCCTACACTCAGACCCCCTATCGCTGAGGTCCTTGGTTTCCGTCATGTCCAGCTCCCGCGCCGCGCTCGAGTCCCTGCGTCCCAAGCTCAAGGAGCGCCTGCCGCCGCTGAACGCGCTGCGCGCCTTCGAGGCCGCGGCGCGCAAGCTCAACTTCACCGCGGCTGCCAAGGAACTGTTCGTCACGGCCGGAGCGGTCAGCCTGCATGTCAAGCAGCTGGAGGAGTACCTCGATGTACAGCTGTTCGTGCGAGAGGCCAAGGGCTTGCGCCTGACGCCCGAGGGTGAGCGCTACCTGCCCGAGGTCAGCGAGGCCTTCAGCCGGCTGCGCCAGGCCACCCTGGGCCTGCGGGGCCGTCGCCTGGAGACGGTGCGCCTGGCGGTGCGGCCGCTCCTGTGCCATCGCTGGCTGCTGCCGCGGCTGCCGGCGCTGATGGCGGCCATGCCTTGCTGCCACTTCGAGATCGAGACCGAGCTGGATCGGGATCCCGAGCGCCAGGACCTGCTGCTGGACTATCAGCCGGGTGTGGGCGCCGAGGTCTGCAGCCGTGAGCTGTTCAGCTGCGAGGTCGTGCCGGTCTGCAGCCCTGGCTATTTGCAAAGCCTGGGCCTGGAGGCGCTGGATGCCGGCAGCGACTGGTCGAGCCTGAGGCTGCTGCATGATCGCCCCCTGCAGGGCATGACCGAGTACCCGAGCTGGGCACGCTGGCTGCAGGCCAGCCAGCTGATCGTTCCCGAGCTGCTGGGCAGTGCCAGTTTCGCCAACGGCATGATGTGCCTGGAATCGGCGCGCCTGGGCGGCGGCCTGGCCCTGGCACCGCGCCTGCTGGTGCAGGCGGAGCTCGACGCTGGCCTGCTGGTGGCGCCGTTTGCCGGCCCGGCGCCGCTGCGCCAGAGCTACTTCCTGCTGTACCGGCGCGCCGTGCTCGACCGGGCGCCGGTGCGGCAGTTGCTGGATCTCCTGGCGGCCTGACCCGATCCCCGGGGAGGTCGCGCCAGCCGTATAGACTTCGGGCTTCCATCATTGCCGGCCACCATGAAGTACATCAGCACCCGCGGGGACCACGACGAGCGACGTTTTTGCGACATCCTGCTGGAGGGCCTGGCGCCGGACGGCGGTCTCTACCTGCCCACGCAGTACCCGCAGATCGACGCCGCGACATTGCAGCGCTGGCGCGGCCTGGCCTACGCCGACCTGGCCTTCGAGATCCTGAGCCTCTATATCGACGACATCCCGGCCGAGGATCTGCGCGTCCTCGTGCGCCGCAGCTACACGGCCGAGGTCTTCGGCACGCCCGAGATCACGCCGCTCAAGACCCTGGAGCCGGGCCTGGCGCTCGAAGCCCTGTCCAACGGCCCCACGCTGGCCTTCAAGGACATGGCCATGCAGCTGCTGGGCCAGCTCTTCGAGTACGAGCTGGGTCGCCGTGGCGAGACGCTCAACATCCTGGGCGCCACCTCGGGCGATACCGGCAGCGCGGCCGAGTACGCCATGCGCGGCAAGGCCGGCGTGAATGTCTTCATGCTCAGCCCGAATGGTCGCATGAGCCCCTTCCAGCAGGCCCAGATGTTCAGCCTGCAGGACGCCAATATCCACAACCTGGCGGTCGAGGGCGTGTTCGACGACTGCCAGGACATCGTCAAGGCCGTCTCCAACGATCTGGACTTCAAGCGTCAGTACCGCATCGGCACGGTCAACTCCATCAACTGGGCGCGCCTGCTGGCCCAGGTTGTCTACTACTTCGCGGGCTACTTCCAGGCCACGAAGTCGAATGAGGAGCAGGTCAGCTTCACCGTGCCCTCGGGCAATTTCGGCAATGTCTGCGCCGGCCATGTGGCCCGCATGATGGGCCTGCCGATTGCCAAGCTGGTGGTGGCCACCAATGAGAACGATGTGCTGGACGAGTTCTTCCGCACCGGCGTCTACCGCCCGCGCGGCAGCGCCGACACGCACGAGACCTCCAGCCCCTCCATGGACATCTCCAAGGCCAGCAATTTCGAGCGCTTCATCGCCGACCTGCTGGGCCGCGACGGTGCGCGCGTGAAGGCCCTGTTCACGCAGGCGGGCGGCTTTGTGCTGAGCGCCGAGGACAAGGCCCGCATTGCCGACTTCGGCTTCAGCTCGGGCCGCTCCACCCATGCCGACCGCCTGGCCACGATCCGTCTGTGCCACCAGCAGTACGGCCAGCTGATCGACACCCACACGGCCGATGGCCTCAAGGTGGCGCTGGAGCAGCGCGAGCCCGGCACGACCATGCTGGTGCTTGAAACCGCGCTGCCGGCCAAGTTTGCGGCCACCATCCGCGAGGCCCTGGGCCTTGAGCCGCCGCGCCCCGCGGGCCTCGAGAATATCGAGGCCCTGCCCAAGCGCGTCACCGTGCTGCCGGCCGATGTGGCGCAAGTGAAGGTCTTCATCCAAGCCCATGTCTGAGTCCGCCGCTCCGCGTCCCCCGCTGCAGAGCCTGGACGAGGCGCTCGCCCGCCTGCTGGGCGCCGTGGCCCCGCTGGGCCGTGTCGAGAGCGTCTCCACCTTTGACGCCCTGGGCCGGGTGTTGGCCGCCGAGGTGGTTTCCACCCTGGACGTGCCGCCCGCCGACAACACGGCCATGGACGGCTACGCCCTGCGCGTGATCGATGCCGCCGCCGACCTGCTGCCCATCAGCCAGCGCGTGCCGGCCGGCAGCGTGCCCCAGCCCCTGCAGCCCGGCACCGCGGCGCGCATCTTCACCGGTGCGCCCATCCCGCCGGGGGCGGACTGCGTGGTGATGCAGGAGCTCTGCGAGGTCGTGGAGGGCGGCGTGCGCGTCAAGACCCCGCCCAGCCCGGGCCAGCACATCCGCCGCCGTGGCGAGGATGTGCAGCAGGGTTCCACCGTGCTGGCCGTGGGCCATAAGCTCGATGCCGCGTCCCTGGGCCTGGCCGCCTCGGTGGGCGCGGCCACGCTGCAGGTGGCCGCCCGCCCGCGCGTGGCCCTGTTCTCCACCGGCGATGAGCTGGTCATGCCCAGTGACAATCCCCAGCCGCTCAAGCCCGGCGCCATCTACAACAGCAACCGCTTCACCCTGCGTGGCCTGCTGCAGGGCCTGGGCTGCGAGGTGATCGATCTGGGCATCGTGCCCGACAGCCTGGACGCCACCCGCGCCGCGCTGCGCGAGGCGGCCGCGCGGGCGGACCTGATCATCACGTCTGGCGGCGTCTCGGTGGGCGAGGAAGACCATCTGCGCCCGGCGGTGCAGGCCGAGGGGCGGCTGGATCTGTGGCAGATTGCGATCAAGCCCGGCAAGCCCCTGGCCTTCGGCCGGGTGGGCGAGAGCTGGTTCATCGGTCTGCCTGGCAACCCGGTGGCCAGCTTCATCACCTTCTTGCTGCTGGTGCGGCCCGTGATCCTGCGTCTGCAAGGCGCCTCGGCGCTGCAGGCCAAGGGCTTCAGCCTGCGCGCCGACTTTGCCTGGCCCAAGGCCGACAAGCGGCGCGAGTTCATGCGCGTGCGGCTCAATGCGGCGGGTGGACTGGATCTCTTCGCCAATCAGGGCTCGGGCGTGCTGACCTCGGCCGTCTGGGGCGATGGCCTGGTGGACAACCCGCCCGGCCAGCTCATCGAGCCCGGCCAGATGGTGCGCTTCATTCCATTCAGCGAGCTGCTGTCATGAGCATCACCGTGCGCTACTTTGCGGCCCTGCGCGAGGCCCTGGGCGCCAGCGAGACGCTGGACTGGCAGCCGGGTCTGACCCTGGGCGCACTGCGGGATCAGCTGCTGGCGCGCGGGGAGCCGCATGCCTCCGCCCTGTCGCGCGAGCGTGCCTTGCGCTGTGCGCTGAACCAGCAGCTCAGCCATGAGCAGGCCGAGGTCGCGGATGGGGCCGAAGTGGCTTTCTTCCCGCCCGTGACCGGCGGCTGAGGCGCCAGGGGCTGGCGCATCCCATGCAAGGCCTGCACCTGGTGGCGGATCTGCGCGGCTGTCGCGCCGATCTGCCCTTGATGAGCGATGTCCAGGCCTTGCGTCAGCTGTGTCTGAAGGTCGTGGCCCATGTCGGGCTCGAGGCCGTGGGCGAGCTCTTTCACCGCTTCACACCCGCCCCGGGCGAGAGCCAGAGTGGCGTCACCGGTGTGGTGCTGCTGGCCGAATCGCATCTGGCCCTGCACACCTGGCCGGAGCTGCGGGCGGTGACCGTGGATGTGTATGTCTGCAACCTCGGCCAGGACAATGGGGCCAAGGCCCGGGCCTTGATGGATGGGCTGCTGCCGGCCTTCGAGCCGCAGACCGTGCAGGCTCAGGAGCTCTTGCGCGGCTGAGTCCGAGCGTGCTGCAGCAGGCGGCTGGCCACCTCGCAGCCCTGGGTGTAGGCCTCTTCGAACACCGAGTAGCTCGCCAGATCGCTGTGGGCAAAGTGCAGCCGCCCCCAGGCCCGTGAACGCAGGGCCGCCAGGGCGGCTGAGCCGCGCAGGCCCGGCACCGGAATCGCCATCGCATGACCCCAGCGCGCCAGGGCGATCTCGCTGACGGACTGAGGCAGGTCGGCATGGGTGCTGGCGAGCTCGGCGATCACGCGCTGGGCCCAGCTCTCCCAGCGGCCCTGCAAGAGGGCGCCGCGCTCGTGGCGGGGCAGGGCCCAGTAATGCGTGATCAGCCCCGGGCGGGGCGTGGGGTCCAGGCTCTGATGGCGCGCGTCCACATAGCCCAGGGCCTTGCTGCCGTAGACCACGCTGTCCCAGGCTTGGCCCATGCCCGGCCGGGCCAGCAGCTCGGGCACCTTGAGGCGCAGATTGCTGACCAACCAGGGGGCATAAGGTAGCAGCAGCTGCAGCTGCTGCAGGGGCTCGGGCGCCTGCTCCAGCAGGCGGCGGGCGATGAAGAGCGGCGTGGCCAGGACCAGCTGCGAGGCCTGCCAGCGCTCGGGGGCCTGGGCCTGCTCGTTCCAGGCCAGCAGCTCGACGCCGTCGCGCTGCTCGCGCACGCGCAGCACCGTGCGTGCACCGTGGATGCGCTCGCCCAGATCGGCGGCCATGCGCTGGGTGAGCCAGGCATTGCCCTCGGGCCAGGTCAGCACCGCCTCGCGCTCGGAGGGCGCATCGCCGGGCGCATGAAATCCATGCCGGCTGGCGAAGTAATGGATGCCGGCCCAGGCCGAGACCTCGCGGCTGTCGGCCCCGTAGTCATCGCGGCAGCAATAGTCCAGATACCAGCGCAGGCCGGGCTCATCCAGGCCTTGATGATCCAGCCACTGGGCAAAGCTCTGCGCGTCCAGGGCCGCGTGGCCGGCCGTCCACGGTGCGCGGTGCGAGGGCATGGCAAAGCCCAGGTCCCGCTGAGCGCGGTCGACCGCCACAGCAAAAGCGCGGTACTGGGCCAAGCGCCGCGGCTCATCTTCGTGGGGCGGCAGCAGACCCTCGTGCCAGGCGCCCTGGTAGAACAGACGCTCCTGTGGCGCATGGCAGAGATGGCGCTCCTCATAGACCGTGCGCCCCAGATGCTGGCGCGCCAGGCCCAGCTCGTGCAGCAGGCGCTGCACTTCGCGGGCCTCGCCGCCGGGCAGGGGCAGGTAGTGCGCACCCAGGGGGCAGGCCTGGCCGCCCAGGCTGTGAGCGCGGGCATTGCCGCCGGCCTGGTCTTCCAGCTCCAGCAGGGCCACGTCCACGCCGGCCTGGGCCAGCTGGCGCGCGCAGGCCAGGCCTGCGACGCCGCCCCCGACCACCAGAACCTGCGCCCGGCGCAGCGGGCCCTCGCCCCAGCGCGCCGCCTGGTCCGCCCCCCGCAGTCGATGCCCGCGCTCGGGGCTGGCGCCGACCCAGCCCCCTTGCAGCGCGGGGGGCGGTGCCTGGCAGGCCGCCAGCGGCAGGGTGCTAGCAGCCGCCAGCACAAAGCTGCGGCGTCGCAGACCCGCCCGCTTCAATGGTGCTTGCCCCATTCCGCCTCGAACTCCTGCACCAGCAGCTGGTTGGACAGCCGGTTCACGCCCGTCTCCACCCGCGCCATATCGGGGGGGAACTGCAGCATGCCCGGCAGGACCTCGGGGCTCAGATAGCGCAGGCCGGGGGGCAGCTCGCGCGGAGCCTGCCAGGGACGGCGTGAGGCGATCACAAAGCCCCACTCGCCGAAGCTGGGCACATGGGCGTGGTAGGGCGTGGTGCTCAGGCCCACGGACTCGATGGTGTTCACCACGGTCCAGAAGCTGCGCCGGGCAATCAGGGGCGAGGTGGTCTGCACCACGGCAAAGCCGCCGGCCGCCAGATGCTGGTCCACCAGCTGGTAGAAGCTGGCGGTGTAGAGCTTGCCCAGTGCGAAATTGCTGGGGTCGGGGAAGTCGATGACGATGAGGTCGAAGACCTCGCGGCTGCGCTCCAGCCAACCGAAGGCATCGGTGTTGACGATGCGCAGCTTGGGGCTTTGGAGCGCCCGCTCATTGAGGCGGGTCAGCAGGGGCAGGCTGGCGAAGAGCTGGGTCATCTGCGGGTCCAGCTCCACCAGGGTGATCTGCTCCACGGCGGGATAGCGCAGCACCTCGCGCACCGCCATGCCATCCCCCCCGCCCAGCACCAGCACCTTCTTGGGCGCGCCATGGGCGGCCATGGCCGGATGCACCAGGCTCTCGTGATAGCGGTATTCGTCGCGCGAGTGGAACTGCAGATTGCCGTTGAGAAAGAGCCGCGTGCCGGCCCGGCTCTCGGTGAGCACGATGCGCTGGTAGTCGCTGCTGCGCTTGAGCAGGATGCGCTCGCCATAAAAACGCTGCTCGGCCCAGCTGGTCAGCTGCTCGGCCTGCAGCATGGCCGTGCCCAGCAGCAGCAGGGACAGGCCGCAGGCCCAGGCATGGCTTTTGAAAGCGCGCAGCTGGCCGCGGAACAGCCACAGGGCCCAGACCGCCACCAGCACATTGAGCAGGCCGAAGAACACACCGGTGCGTATCAGCCCCAGATGCGGCACCAGCAGCAGCGGAAAAGCCACGGCCACCAGCAGGGCACCCAGATAGTCGAAGGTCAGCACCTGGGAGACCAGCTCGCGCAGGCCGTAGCGCTGGCCGAACTGGGCCTTCAGGATGCGCATGACCAGCGGGATCTCCAGACCCACCAGGGTGCCCACCAGCAGCACCAGACCGTAGAGCAGCACACGAAAGCTCGTGCTGTGCTCGGGCGGCAGCAGGCTGTGGACCATGAAGAGGGCGGCGGGCATCAGCCCCCCGATCACGCCCACCAGCAGCTCGATCTTGAGGAACTGCGCCAATAGCTGCCGCTCCACATAGCGGCTGAGCCAGGAACCCAGGCCCATGGCAAAGAGGTAGGCCCCGATGATGGTGCTGAACTGCAGGACCGAGTCGCCCAGCAGATAGCTGGCCAGGGCACCGGCCGCCAGCTCATAGACCAGACCGCAGGCGGCGATGACAAAGACACCCGCGAGCAGCAGCAGCTCGGGCAGGGAGATGGGGGCGGGAGGACTGCTGGATGTGGCGGCGGTGTCGGACATGGTGGCGGTGAGTCGGAGACTGGGCCTGTGGCCCATGCAGGGTCAGGCGCGGGGCAAGTCTATGCGCAGGCCTCTAACGTCGTGCCAGCCCGGTGTTGCGGGTAGCCAGTTGCACGGCCAGGCACAGCAGCGTGGCCAGGCCAAAGGCCAGGGGCATGTCCAGACGCGGCAGTAGCAGGGACAGGCTCACGCAGAAGGCTGCCAGGGAGTACAGCCCGGTCACCATCGCACGCAGCAGGGTGGCCGCATAGGCGCCACCCTGCGAGCGGTGGGAGAACACGGCCAGCGTGCAGCCCAGCATCGGGAAGACGGCCAGCAGGCCGCTCCAGTGGCTGCCCATCATGCCGGCCACGCCGCTCACGCCCAGGGTCAGCAGGGCCCCCGCCGCCATGCGCAGCCCCATCTCGCTGGGACGCAGGCGCATCGCCTTGTTCAGCGCTCGCGGTTGGGGGAACAGCGGCGGCGCCAGCAGCAGGGTCAGCAGGGCCAAGCCCAGGCCAAGCAGGGGGTGGGCGGGCAGGAGACTCAGCGGCGCCGCAGCGCACAGCCAAGCCAGCAGCCCCAGCCCCAGCGCAGCAGGCCAGCTGCGCCCATGCGCCGCATGGGCATAGGCCACGCTGAATGAGACCGAGGCCAGCAGACCGACCGCCGCCGTGGCCGCGGCCTTGGCAGCAAAAGCTGACCCCTGTTCGACGGCAATGAAACCCAGGATGGGGCCCGCCACCACGGGCAGCCCCGCAAGCCATCCAGCGACCGCAGGCCCCCAGCGCTGACTGGCCAGTGAGACGAGCAGAAGAAAGCTGGGTACGAGAAGGAGCTTGAGGGCGAGCACGCTCGCAAGTATCGCGCTTGTGTCGAGCGCACTTTATGGCAGGCTTCACCCCGATTGACCGACGCCGTGCCCTCGCTATGCTCCCGGCAGTTCCGAGGTTACCGCCTCGGCCCCGACCATCATTTCGCCGAAAAGCCATGCACACAATGCCTGCTCCGGCCATGGAGCCACTGACCGGCTACCGTGAACTGCCCGCCGACACCATGCTGGAGCGGGCTCGCGCCAGCTACCAGAACCTGCGGTGCCGTCGCACCGTGCGCGACTTCGACAGCCGGCCGGTTGATCGCGCCGTGATCGAACAATGCCTGCTGGCCGCCGGCACCGCGCCTTCCGGTGCGAACCAGCAGCCCTGGCACTTCGCGGTCATCACCGACCCCGAGCGCAAGTCGCAGATCCGCGCTGCCGCTGAGGAAGAAGAACGCAGCTTCTACAACGGGCGCGCGCCCGAAGAATGGTTGCGCGCGCTGGCGCCGCTGGGCACCGACGCCAACAAGCCCTTTCTGGAAGAGGCGCCGTTGCTGATCGCTATCTTTGCGCAGAAGTATGGCATCGACGCCCAGGGGGAGCGCTTCAGCCATTACTACGTGCCCGAGTCCGTGGGCATTGCCACCGGCTTTCTGATCGCCGCCCTGCACGATGCCGGCTTGGCTACCCTGACCCATACCCCCAGCCCCATGGGTTTTTTGAGCAAGCTTTGCGGCCGCCCTGAGTCCGAGAAACCCGTCATCCTGCTGGTGGTGGGGCATCCCAAGCCGGGCTGTCAGGTGCCGGTGCATGGCGGCATCAAGAAGCCGCTGGCGCAGATCAGCAGCTGGTTCTGAGATGAAAGCCAGCCCCGCGCTGCGAAATGTGCCTGAGCGCGGGGCGGCCCACCGAGTTCCCTGTTTGGCCTGGGCTGAGTCCGTGCCGAATCAGTGGGGCTGCCTGCCAGATGACGATCGGAGAGGTCTGATGGCGTTCGGGAAGACGCTTTCAAACGAGTCGCCAGCGCCGATCCGCTCAAGCTCGCTGTAAAGGCGCTCGGGCGAAATCAGCGGCTGCACCGCCAGCCTTGCCGCCTGGTAGTTCTTGCGAACATCTCCTGAAAAGAAGGCGCT
Organism: Roseateles asaccharophilus; assembly: GCF_004362405.1. GTDB lineage: Bacteria > Pseudomonadota > Gammaproteobacteria > Burkholderiales > Burkholderiaceae_C > Kinneretia > Kinneretia asaccharophila. The sequence goes on along the minus strand of NZ_SNXE01000006.1, from coordinate 30,829 downwards.
GCCGCTGCGCAAGGACTTGACGTCCTGGACTTCAATGGCGCTGAGGCTGATGTTTTGCGGCAGAAACGGTGGGCGGTAGTCCACCGTCAGGGCCGCGCCTTCATCAAACCAGACCGGGATCTCCATCAGGTGGCGAAGGTAGCCGACGCGCTGCTGAATCTCGGCGTGCAGCCACTCATGTGCGATCACATCGACATTCAGTCCTTTAGGCCCGATCACGATGCATGACCGCCCCGGAAGCCTGTGCATCGAGGCAGTTTCGTTGGCTCCCCATCGCGCGGCCGAGCTCGCGCTCGATGTGATCAGCATGCGTGGCCGTGAGCGTGGCTGTCCGTAGATTGACTGGATGCGCTCATGGGCCGATGCGAGCAGCTCCTCGATGTCAGCACGTTGGTCGCCCGGGGCGTCCGGCACTTCGGGGTACAGAAATACCTGCTTGCCCAGCTGAGGGTAGTTCATCAGTGGCAGCAGTTCGCAGGCAAGGGCGTGTCGCTGCAAGAGTCCCCCCGACGCGAGCGCCAGGGTCAGGAGAGCTGCGGCGAAGAGACGAACCCGGCGCACCGCCCGCCTCACCCCTTGATCGCCGCCGCCACGATCAGGCCGATGGCAATGCACTTGGCCCCGATGACGATGGCCAGGGCCAGGTTCTTGTGCTCGACGATCTCTTCCCAGAGCTTGTAGGGCGTGAGCTTGTCGACGATGACGAAGCTGACCCAGAACACGATGACGCCGATCACCGCATACATCACCGAACCCAGCACCACGGCGGGCTTGAGCCATTCAATGTCCATCTCTGTTCTCCTCAGAAGCCGTTTGAGTGAAAGGTAGGTGCAGCGGCCATCGAGCCGCTCACTTGTGGCCGCCGCCGCCGCCGCTGTAGCCGCCATAGGAGCCGCCCCCCGAGCCGAAGCGCACGCCCGAGCCGCTGCTGCGCTGCTGGCATTGCTGGTACTCCCGGCTGCTGGCCCCATAGGCCTCACGGTAGTCATCGCAGTCGTCGCGGCTGCAGCCGCGGATCAGGGCAAAGACCAGGGCCACCATGAACAGGCCCACCACGATATTGCGCAGCAAGGTGCCGGAGTCGGCGCTCAGGCTTCTTGCATCGCGCTGCAGGGCCGCGCCGAGCTCCGGGGCCAGGGCAAAGGCCTTGTGTACCTCGGCCGCGTCCAGCGCGCGGCCATGGCTCCACACCACCTCCTGGCCGCTTTGCTCGCGGCTGAGCAGCTCGCTGCGGCTGCCGGTCTTGCACTCGTAGTCGCTGACCAGGGCGCGTTCCTCGCGCTTGACGCGCCAGTAGAACTCGCCAAGCACATGGGTGACTTTGGCGGTATAGGTCCAGCGCTTGCTGAAGGTCTTGCCCTGCCATTCGACGCGCTCCCCCTTGCCGCGCGGCGCGCCGGTGAGCGGGCGCACCAGGCTCCAGCCTTCGTCCGTGTCCACCAGAAAGGCAAAGCCTTCGGTCTTGTTGAAGAGCAGGTACTCGCGCCAGAAGCTCTGCTCATCCTCGGCGCTTTCAGGGATGTCGCAGCGCTCCAGATAGCCCACCACCTGCCAGGGCAGGGGCTTGCCGCCCGAGAGCGCCAGCAGGCCCGTGCTGCCCAGGGGGATCTGCGGCTGCATGCCCACCTGCTGGGCGTAGTGCGCCAGGCCCGCACCCAGCGCATCGCGCGAGATGTCCACCACCGACTGGCATTGCTCGCAGACGATGGACTGGCTCTTGTCCAGGCGGGGTGAGAGCGCGGCGCCGCAGCTGGGGCAGGCGCGCGCCTGGGACGCCAGGGTCTTGCTGCTGTCCTCGCGCAGGCCGCTCATGGCCAGCTCGGCCAGCCGCACCGAGCGGCCCAGCGACCAGGTCGGGACGCCGGGCTGGCTGAACTCCAGCGAGCCCACCTCGCCCTGCGCATTGCGCAGCTCGACCACCCAGAAGCTTTTCAGCAGCTCGGGCGGGTGGGGCAGCTCACCCTCGGCCGCCAGCAGGGTGGTCTCCAGCTTGGACGCCACCTGCCAGGGCTGGCCGTTGATGATGTGCTGGGCGCCGACGACGAGTTCGTCCAGGGCCGGCGCCGGCGCGCTCAGCGGGGCCTCGAAGGCGATGACGAAGGCGCCGTTGTCCTCGCTGAGCCAGGCGCTGCGCCCGCCGTCAAAGAGGATGTGCCATTCGTTCCAGCTCCCCTCGGCATAGCGCAGCTGCAGGCGGCCCAACACGCTGAAGGGGGCGCCCGCATGGCGACCGCTGGCGCCGAGCTGCAGGGGCGAGTAGTCCTCGAAGAGCTCGGCACTCAGGCCGATCTTGCGCAGGGCCTCGCCCTCGCGCACCAGGGTGGAGCGGCAATAGCTGCAGACGGCGCTGGCCGAGGCCGCGCTCGCAAAGGCCACCGGCGCGCCGCAGTTCGGACAGACCGCCTCCCAGCGGCGTTGCTGCGTGCTGCTCAAGACCGGGTCAGCCCAGCTTCTTCAGGAGCTCGGCCTTCTTGGCGGCGAATTCCTCGTCGGTCAGGATGCCCTTGGCCTTGAGATCGCCCAGCTTCTCCAGCAGGGCCATGATCTCGTCGGCGCTCTGTGCCGGTGCCATGGGCGCTGCCGCGGCAGCAGCGGCCGGTGCGAGGCCGGCCTGCAGCTGCTGGGCCAGGACCTGGCCCATGGCAAGACCTGCCCCCAGACCCATGGCATCGCCGGCCACGCCGCCGCCACCACCCTGGCCCACGCCCTCGGCCATCTTGGGCAGGGCCTGGGCGGCCTGGTACTGCATGAACTGGCCCATGTTCTGGCCGATCATGCCCATGCCGATCTTCTGGTCCAGGATCTTCTGCAGCTCCTCGGGCAGGGACACGTTCTGCAGGGTCACCGACTCCAGCTTCAGGCCCAGGGCCTCGAAAGCGGGCGCGGTGGCGGCCTGCAAGGCCTTGGCGAACTCGATCTGGTTGGCGGCCAGGTCCAGGAAGGGGATGCCGCTCTGGGCTACCGCGTCGCTGATGTGCTGCAGCATCAGGCCGCGCAGCTGACCGTCCAGGTCCTGCACCGTGTAGCGTTCGCGCGTGCCCGAGACCTCGGTGTGGAAGCGCTTGGCGTCCACGATGCGGTAGGCGTAGTTGCCGAAGGCGCGCAGGCGCACGGCGCCGAAGTCCTTGTCGCGGATGGTGACGGGCTGCTGCGTGCCCCAGCGCTGGTCCAGGCGCTGGCGGGTGCTGAAGAAGTAGACATCGCTCTTGAAGGGCGACTCGAAGAGCTTGTCCCAGTTCTTCAGATAGGTCAGCACCGGCAGGGTCTGGGTGCTGAGCTTGTACATGCCGGGGCCGAAGACATCGGCCACCTGACCCTCGTTGACGAAGACGGCGATCTGCGACTCACGCACCGTGAGCGAGGCGCCGTACTGGATCTCCATCTCGGCCATGGGGAAGCGCCAGACCAGGGTCTCCTCGTCCTGCTCCGTCCACTGCAGGATGTCGATGAACTGTTTCTTGATGAAATCCATCAGGCCCATGGCTTGTTCTCCGGGATGGCGTCGCGACCCATTCGGCCGCGGGCGCAGTATCGGTCAGTCTCGGGGGCTTGTCCCTCCCCCGGGGGTGTGTAACCGGCGCGGGCCGCGCTAGCGTCGTTTGGCGAAGACGCTGCCCGCCAGCATGGCGGCGGCCATGGCCCAGAACAGCGGCGCCACGCCCAGGGCCGCGCCCAGGGCGCCAAAGACCAGGGGCATCACGGTCTGGCTGCCGTTGATCATGGTGGTGCGCAGGCCCAGGGCCTCGGCTGCGCGACCGGCCGGCGCACTCTGATGCAGCAGGGTCAGCACCGTGGGCTGCGGGGCGCCCAGGCCCAGACCGAGCACAAAGGTGATCAGCATCAGCAGGCCCACGCTGTGCGTGAAGGGCAGGGCGGCATAGGCCAGACCCGCCAGCAGCAGGGACACGGCCAGCAGGGGCCAGGGACGCGTGCGGTGGGCGATGAAGGGCATGGCCAGGCGCACCGTGAAGGTGGCCGCGGCGAAGGAACCCATGACGATGCCGATCTGGGAGGGCGTGAGTCCGTTCTGCGCGCCATAGACCGGCACGGCGAAGTTGTAGATGTCCCAGCCCACGGTGAGTATGGCCATGGCGATGAAGAGCCGGCGCAGCTCGGGGTCGCGCAGCAGCTCCAGCACGGGGCCGGGCGCTTCGCTGCCGCGCTGCTCCTGGCGCTGGGCCTCGGGCAGCAGGCGGGCCCAGAGTGCCAGCAGGGGCAGCACGGTGAACAGGGCCAGGATCAGGAAGGCGGCGCGGTAGCCCAGGGCGTCGATGGAGACGCCGGTCAGCAGGGGCGCGATGAAGGTGGAGGTGGAGAAACCCAGGGCCACATAGCTGAAGTTGACCGTGCGCTCCTCGGGCGCGCTCATCTCGCCCACGGCGTGATAGGCCGCGACATTGATGAGCATGAAGGACAGGCCCACCAGCACGGCGGTGAAGAACAGGGTGGGCAGGCCCGGCAGCACAAAAGGCGCCAGGGTGCCCAGGCCCACGCCGGCCGTGCCCAGCAGCATGGGGCGGTTGATACCCTCGCGGTCGATCCAGCGGCCGGCGCTGACCGAGAGCAGGGCGGGCAGCAGGGCATACACGGCCATCAGCAGGCCCACCGTCAGGGCGCCCGCGCCCGGCTGTTGCAAGGCAAAGAGCGCGACCGCCATGCGGCTGCCGGCAAAAGCCACATGATTGAGCACCAGGAGGATGACGATCAGGGGCAGGGGGCGCATGGCCGTTTGATTCTAGGCAGGGCGGATCGCGACGCCCTCATGCGCACGCCGCAGCTCGCACGACTGAGTCCTGCGACGCCGCTGCCTCTTCGAGGCTTACCGCAGGCCTCAGAGCCCCGGCCAGCTGCCCGCACTCAGGCCCAGACGGCCCAGCCAGTCCGAGGGCAGGGCGCCGGCCCAGACCAGGTTGTGGTGGGGCGGCAGGCGGCGCTTGGCAAAGGTCATGCGGGTATCGGCCAGGGCCAGCAGGCTCTCGGCGCTCCAGCCGCGACCCGGCGGCGTGGCGGCCACGCCCAAGGTGGCGGTGAGCGGGGGCTGCTGGTCGAGCTGGGCCAGTGCCGCGGCGATGCGCTCGCGCAGGCGCTCGGCCAGGGCCGTGGCCTGGGCCAGCTGGCAGTCCGGCAGGATGAGCACGAACTCATCGGCGCCCAGATAGGCTAGGCGGGCCGTGGGCGGCTTGAGCTGCTCGAGCAGCAGAGCCAGCTGGGTCAGCACCTGTCGGGCGGCGGCCTCCCCGGCGCGATCCTGGTAGTCCTTGAAATGATCCAGATCCAGGGTCAGCAGGGCCAGGGCATGGCCGCTGGCGCTGGCGGCGTCGGCCGCGGCTGCCAGCGCCGGACGCAAGGCCTGCCTGTCCAGCAGACCGGGCAGGGAGGGCAGATCGGCCTGAACCACAGCGCTCATGGGCGGCTCCAACTCAAGAAATGCGATGCCCCATGCTAGGGGCGGCCGGGAGGCGACACATGCTCCATAACCCGGGGGACTGTCACGGCGCTGCCATGACCCAGCCCTAGAGTCAGGCGCTTTTTGCGGAGCACGCAGTCATGGGGTGGGCGGATTCGGCGGAACGGCATTGCGATGTGCTCGTTGTGGGCGCAGGCATCGTGGGACTGGCGCATGCCTGGGAGGCGGCGCGCCGGGGGCTGCGTGTGATCGTGCTGGAGCGCGATGCCGCCTGCATCGGCGCCTCCATCCGCAACTTCGGCTTTGTCACGGTGAGCGGTCAGCGCGCAGGCAGCAGCTGGGCGCGTGCCCGGCGCAGCCGCGAGCGCTGGGCCGAGCTGGCGCCTCAGGCCGGCATCGACATCCTGCAGCGCGGGGCCTGGATCTGTGCGCGGCGCCCCGAGGCGGTGGCGCTGCTCCAGGCCTTCATGAGCACCGAGATGGCGGCGGGCTGCGAGCTGCTGACGCCGAGCGAGGCCCTGCGCCGCCATCCCGCTCTGCGGGCCGAGGGGCTGGGTGCGGTGCTGTACAGCCCGCATGAGCTGCGGGTCGAGTCGCGCGAGGCCATTCCGCGGCTGGCGGCCTGGTTGGCGACGGCGCATGGGGTGCAGTTCCGGTTTGGGGAGGCGGTGCTGCAGGTGCAAACGCCGCGGGTGATCAGTGCGCGTGCCGAGTACCGTGCTGAGCGCGTGGTGTTCTGTGGTGGCGCTGAGCTCAACGGCCTGTTTGCGCCGCTGTGGGCACCGCATGGCTTGCGGCAATGCCAGCTGCAGATGCTGCGCGTGCGCCCGCCCGCGGGCTGGCGGCTGGATGCCCCGGTGATGGGCGATCTGAGCCTGGTGCGCTACGAGGGCTTCTCGGCCCTGTCCGAGGCGCAGGCGCTGCGCGCGCGACTGGCGGCGGACGAGGGCGAGAGCCTGGCCCATGGCATCCATCTGATCGCGGTGCAGAGCGCGGATGGCAGCCTGGTGGTGGGCGACTCCCACCACTACGGACCGGTGCTGCCACCCTTTGCCTCGGCCGAGGTGGACGGGCTGATCCTGCGCCATCTGCGCGAGAACCTGGCGCTGGACGAGGTGGAGGTGCTGGAGCGCTGGGTGGGACATTACCCCTCGTCGCCCAGTCATCCCTGTCTGGTGCTGGCGCCGGATGCCGCCACGCGCGTCGTGGCCGTGACCAGCGGCACGGGGGCCAGCACGGCATTTGGCCTGGCGGAGGAGCTGTTCTCCGGCTGGTGAGGGCGCGTGGCCCTCAGCGGCTGTGCGAGGTCAGACGCGAGAGGCTGACCCCCGGCGCGGCGCTGGCTGCGCCGCGCGGCCGTGGCGGCTCGCTGGCTTCCTCCAGCGCCTCGCGGGCCAGACCGGCCAGAGGCGCTTCGGGGTTGCGGCGCATGGCCATGCCCACGGCCAGGATGTCGATGACCAGCAGATGCAGGATGCGGCTCACCATGGGCAGGTGGGTGGCCACGTCCTCCACATGGTCCACGATCAGGGTGGCGTCGGCCTTGCGGCTCAGCGGCGACTGGCTGGCCGTGATGGCCACCACCTTGGCCCCACGCTCGCGGGCCTTCTCGGCCACGGCCAGCAGTTCGGGCAGCTTGCCGCCGGCGCTGATGATCACGGCCACATCGCGCTCGCCCAGCACCTCGGCCGCCAGGCTCTGCAGGCGCGGGTCGGTGTAGCAGTTGCTGGGCACGCCAAAGCGCAGGAACTTGAATTGCGCATCCTGCGCCACCACGCCGTAGTGGCCGACGGCATAGAACTCGATGCGATTGGCCGCCAGCAGCAGGCTGACCGCACGGTCGATCATCTCCCGGTTGAGCGCGCTGCGGACCTGCAGGATGGCCGAGGCGGTGTTGGACAGCACCTTGGAGCCCAGCTCCACCATGGAGTCGTCCTGCGTGACCTGGGTGTGGGTCACGGGCATGGTGCCGGTCAGGCCCGAGGCCAGACGCAGCTTGAAGTCCGACAGGCCCTCGCAGCCCAGGGAGCGGCAGAAGCGGATCACCGTGGGCTGGCTGACCTGGGCGGCGCGGGCGATCTCGGCAATCGGATCGTTCAGCACCGCGCGGGCATGGGCCAGCACATGCTCGGCCACGCGCAGCTCGGCCGGCGAGAGCTGGCCGCGAGCGCGGCGAATCTGCTCCAGGATGGCGCCTTCGCCGCCACTCTCCAGCTGGCGCAGCTGGGCCTGCAGAATGGCCGAGGCACCGATGAAAGTGGCATGCTCGGCCGTGATGACATAGGTGGGGATGGCGGCCAGATAGCTGCTGAAGCGCCCCTTGTCCTCGAAGCGCTGGCGAAAGCGCGAGCGCTCGAAGTACTCGCCCAGACGCGGCACGATACCGCCACCGATGTAAATGCCGCCCAGGGCGCCCAGGGTGACGGCCAGATTGGCTGCCGCCGTGCCCAGCAGGGCGCAGAAAAGCTCCAGGGTTTCGGCGCAGAGCGCGTCGCTGTTGTCCAGGGCCCGCTGCGTGATCTCGGGGGCCTGCAGGGGTTCTGGCGTTTGGCCGGCGCGTTCGGCCATGGCGCGGTAGATCAGCTCCAGGCCGGGGCCGGAGAGCAGGCGCTCGAAGGACACATGCTCGAACTGCCGCCAGGCATGGCGCAGCAGGGCGATCTCGCGCTCGTCGCGCGGTGAGAAGCTGGTGTGACCGCCCTCGGTGCCCAGGGCCACCCAGCCCTCGCCGGCCGGGATCAGGCCCGAGACGCCCAGACCCGAGCCCGAGCCCAGCAGGCCGATCACGCTGTGCTTGTGAGCCTGACCGCCACCGATCTGGCGCACCTCATTGCCCGAGAGCCGGGGCAGGGCCATGGCCAGGGCGGTGAAGTCGTTCACCACCAGCAAAGTGTCCAGGCCCAGGCGCTGGCGCATCTCCTCGATCGAGAACTGCCAGTGGTAATTGGTCATGCGCACCCTGTCGCCCTCGACCGGGTTGGCGATGGCCACGCCGGCATGGCGGGGTTGAAGCCCGGCGGGCAGGCTTTGCAGGTAGTGGCTGACCGCCGCATGGAAGTCGGGGTGGTCCGCACAGCGCAGGGAGCTGAGGTGCTCGAAGCGTCCCGGCGCCAGCTCCAGCGCGAAGCGGGCAAAGGTGCCGCCGATGTCGGCAATCAGGCGGGGGCTGTCAAAAGTGGAGGCCATGGGGCTGTGCTGCGTCTTCCGGGATAGCGGTTGGGCCTGCGTCGGGCAGACCGACGAACTGCGCGCGATTATGGGCCTGGCGGTGGGGGCCCAAGCTCAGCGCTTTGCCGGGAGCTGTGCGTGTGCTGCGAACCCTTGCTCGCCTGATGCCCCTGGAAATGTAGTTTTGCGCGTTTTCACTGAGTGTTGTTAATGTAGTTTTGCTACTTTGTTTGGGTTAGAGTGCGGGCATCACGGAACAAGACCGGTGGTGGTGGCTCGCGCTCCACGCCGGTATCTAGACGGCCCCGGCGGCCGATCAAGGCTGAACACAAGTGCAATGCTCCTTATCAGCAAGAGGTTTATGGCCCAAGAGGCCTGGCAGGGCGCGGCCCCGCAAGGAGTTGGGGCGGTGAGCGCGGGCTGCCTGGGCCTGGTGGCCGATATCGGCGGCAGCAATGCGCGCTTTGCCTGCGTGGATGCGGCAGGGGGGCTGGTGCATCGACGCAGCCTGCCGGTGGCGGACTATGCAGGGCCTCTGGAGGCGGTGCAGGCCTATCTCCAGGAAGTTCGACAGTCGCCGGCCGGTGCCGGTTTCGCGGCGCCACGCCGTGCGGTGGTGGCCGTGGCCACGGCTGTGAGTGGTGATCGTGTAGCGCTGACCAACAGCCACTGGCGCTTCTCCCAGGCCGAGCTGTGTCAAGGCCTGGACCTGGACAGCCTGCGAGTGCTGAATGATTTTGAAGCCTTGGCGCTGTCGCTGCCGCGGCTGAAGGCCGGGCAATTGCGCGCACAGGGCATGGAAATGCCCAAGCCGGCGGGCATGTTGGCCGTGATTGGTCCAGGCACGGGCCTGGGCGTGGCCGGCGTGGTGCAGACGGCACAGGCTTGGCTGGCTTTGCCGGGCGAGGGCGGGCATGCCACGCTGGCGCCCACCGATGAGTTCGAGAGCCAGCTCCTGGCTGCGGTACGCCGCCGCTATGCCCATGTCTCGGCAGAGCGGCTCTTGTCGGGTATCGGTCTGCCCTTGCTGCATGCCGCGGTGGCCGATGTGCTGGGGCGCTCCGCGCCAAACCTGAGCGGAGAGGCCTTGGTGGAGGCGGCGCTGCTGGGCGGGGATGAGCTGAGCCTGCGCTGTCTGGACAGCTTTTGCGCACTGCTGGGCAACTTTGCAGGCAATGTCGCCCTGACCCTGGGTGCGCGCGGCGGGGTTTACATCGGCGGCGGCATCGTGCCCCGTCTGGGTGACTTCTTCTTCCAGTCGCGCTTCAGGGACAGCTTCGAGGCCAAGGGGCGTTTTCGCAGCTATCTGCAGGCCATCCCCACGGCGGTGATCACCGACACCTTGGTGGCCCTGGAGGGGGCGGCCCAGGCTCTCGCACAGGATGTCCAGCAGGTGTGATGTAGCTGAGCTACATCCCAAAGCACTGGTTCGATACCAGATGATGTTTCTTGCTGCCGCTGATTTTTTAAAAACCCAATGAAAACAAGCACATGTGATGTGTTTGAGGATGGGTGTAGATGAATCTAGGGTTAACGCAAGTGTTGCTGACAATCTAGTTTTGGTACAAATGATGCAAAGGCTGGTGTAGCAAAAGAACAAGAGTGATGGGCCAGCATGGTGAGTCGCGGGAGGCGACTTGCAAGGGTTCCCCAAGGCTTGAGAGCCATCGCAACGTTGAAGCATGAAGGAGACAAGGATGATGATTGACTCTTCCCCGGCCGCCCAGCGCCGTTCGGCCTGGCGTTTGAGCCAGGTGGCCGTGGGCTGCAGCCTGCTGGCCCTGGCTGCCGCTGCCCAGGCGCAGACCCAGACCCTGGATACGGTGACGGTCACCGGCATCCGCAAGGGCATCGAGGACGCGATTTCGGTCAAGAAGAATGCCGATGCCATCGTGGAGTCGATTTCGGCCGAAGACATTGGCAAGCTGCCCGATGTGTCGATTGCCGAGTCCATCGCCCGCTTGCCGGGTCTGTCGGCCCAGCGCGTGGCCGGGCGCGCACAGGTCATCAGTGTTCGCGGCCTGTCGCCGGACTTTGCGACCACCTTGCTCAATGGCCGCGAGCTGGTGAGCACGGGTGACAACCGCAGTGTCGAGTTCGATCAGTACCCCTCGGAGTTGCTCAGCGGCGTGACCATCTACAAGACCCCGGACGCGGGTCTGGTGGGGCAGGGCCTGTCCGGCACGATTGACATGCTGACGGTGCGCCCGCTGAACTTCGGCAACCGCGTGGTCTCGCTGAATGCACGTGGCCAGCACAACTCCCTGGGCTCGGCCGCCAACGCCAGCGCCAATGGCAACCGCTTCAGCGCCAGCTATATCGACCAGTTCGCCAACAAGACCGTGGGTGTGGCCATCGGTTTCGCGCATCAGGAAACCCCGATGCAGGAGAATCAGGTGGGTCTGTATGAGCCCTGGAAGAAGGAATCGCGCCCTGGCGTGCAGGCCGGCAGCTTTGTGTCGGACGGCATCAAGGCTTTGCGCCGCACCGGCAAGTCCGAGCGCAACGGTGTCATGGGCACGCTGGAGTTCCGCCCCTTCAAGCAGTGGACCAGCGTGGTGGATGGCTTCTGGTCCAAGGCCAAGCAGGTGGACACCGCCAACCAGTTTGAGTTGAACCTGCAGTACAACGGCAACTGGCCCTGCAATCCTGCCTGCAACTGGACCCAGAGCAGCACCAACGCCAACAACACCCAGACGGGTGGCACCATCACCAATGTCTACCCGCTGGTGCGGGGCATGTACAACAAGCGCGAGGACGAGATCACCGCGGCCGGCTGGAACAACAAGCTCAGCCTGGACAACGGCATCACCGTGGTCGCCGATGTGCATTTCTCCAAGGCCAAGCGCGACGAGCTGAGCCTGGAGAACAACAGCCAGCTCAGCCCGGTGGGTGGCGTGCCTTATGACACCGTCAAGCTGGATTTCAACGGCGCGGGCTTTTCCTCCATCATGCCGACGCTGAGCTATTCGGACCCGTCCAAGCTCTTCCTGCGCGGCACCATCTATGGCTCCGGCTATGGCAAGGTGCCCCGTGTCGAGGATGAGCTGAATGGCTTCAAGCTCAGCAGCAATATCCCGCTGGCCAGCCCTCTCGCGGGTCTGATCTCGGACTTCGACATCGGTCTGAGCTATGTGGACCGTTCCAAGAAGAAGCGCCAGCCCGAGGGCAATATCGATGTGGGCGCCCAGGGCGACACCACGATTGCCGCCGATCTGCAGTACGGTCTGGTGGACCTGGGCTTTGCCGGTCTGGGCAAGATCCCCAGCTGGAACGTGCCGGGTGCCGTTGATCGCTACATGAGCTTCAAGCCCAGCGACACCAAGGACTACCTGGTGTCCAAGGCCTGGGATGTGAAGGAGAAGACCACCACCGCCTTCCTGCGCGCCAATATCGACAGCAGCTTCGCCGGTGTGCCCATGCGCGGCAACGTCGGCCTGCAGATGGTGAGCGTGCAGCAGTCGTCCAATGCCAACTACTGGGATGGCACGGCAGCGGCTGGCCAGCAGGTCAAGCCGGTGAGCGATGGCAAGACCGTCACCGATGTGCTGCCCAGCATGAATCTGGCCTTCTCGCTCGCGGATGATCAGACCCTGCGTCTGGCCCTGGCACGCCAGATGGCTCGCCCGCGCGTGGATCAGCTGCGTTCGGCCCTGGACTTCGGCATCGACAAGGCCACCGGCAAGCCGGGTGCCAGCGGTGGCAATGCCCAGCTGGACCCCTGGATCGCCAATGCCTTCGATGTGTCCTACGAGAAGTACTTCGGCTCCAAGGCCTATGTGGCGGCCGCGGCCTTCTACAAGGATCTGAAGAGCTATATCTACACCCAGTCCAACCAGAGCTACGACTTCTCCAAGTTTGTGGCGGGCTATGTGCCGCCGGCGGGCTCGCCCGCGGCGATGACCACGGGCACCTACACGGCGCCCTACAACGGTCAGGGCGGCAAGCTCAAGGGTGTGGAGCTGTCGGCCTCCATGCCGCTGAGCCTGCTGAGCAAGTCGCTCAACGGCTTTGGTCTGATCGCCAGCGCCAGCTTCAACAGCAGCAATATCAAGGTCAAGGATCCCGAGAGCGCCAGCAGCGTGGGTGATGACTTCATCACCTTGCCGGGCCTGTCCAAGCGTGTCTACAACCTGACCGCCTACTACGAACGGGACGGTTTCGAGGCACGTATCAGCCAGCGCAAGCGTTCGGACTTCATCGGCGAGATCGGCAACTTCAACGGCAACCGCACCCTGCGCTATGTGGTGGGCGAGAGCATCGTTGACCTGCAACTCGGCTACACCTTCAACCAGGGCATGGCCAAGGGTCTGAATCTGGTCTTCCAGGTCAACAACCTGGGCGATGATGCGTACCGCACCTATGCCGGCACCAAGGACCGTCCGCTCGAGTACATGAAGTGGGGCCGCAGCTATCTGATTGGCGCGGGCTATAAGTTCTAAGCGCGGGGTGCAGACCTTCTTGGTCTGTGCAACCAAGCGCGAAAGCCCCAGATCTTTGATTCGGGGCTTTTTTGCTTTCTGCTGTGTTTGTTCCTGGCGGTGCAGGCGTGCCGCGACGCGGAACTGAAGTTTGTGTTGACCAAAGAAGCTGTCCAGCTGATGAGGTCTACGAGCAGCGAGCCGGGCGTTGGCGGCTGGGCGGGTGCGGCAGCCATGATCCGCGGGCGGCAGTTCCAAACTCTCAACGGATGCAAGGCAACTACTGGCGAGCCATGGTCAAGATGATGATGCGCTACCGTTCCAGAGTGCCGGTCATCTCCATGGGCGGATGTGCGCGACAGGACTCGAGCTCCCAGGCATGCCTACTTCCGCTCGTCTTGCCATTGTGCTGACGATTGCGCCTGCTCTTGGCGAGGTGCGGTGAACTCGTGCGGTCTAGGGTCTTGCCGAGTGGGAGGCTTTGCCGAATGGCTATCGGAGGCGCCTATCCCTGCCGCGACTTTGTGCAAGCGGAGTCTCAGTGCGGTGGTCTGCACAAAAGAATAGGGCCCACGAGGGGCCCTATGGTTGGCGATCTTGCGAGCCCTCGGCAATGAGGACTCGCAGATGCTCGCTAGATCAGTGCTGCTGCTTCTGGCTGCGGCGACGGGTCGCAAAGGCCAGGCCGGCCAGGGCTGCACCCAGCAGTGCCAGGCTATCGGGTTCCGGGACGCGCTGGAAAATCAGCGTCGAGGTCTTGGCAGCCAAGGCAATAGACCATTCGCCATCCTTCAGGCCCTTGAGTGTGGTCCCAAAGTTCTGCGAGGCAAAGGACTTGTCATCCAGGCCGGGGTTGGAGCCGGTCGTGACATTCTGGTTCAGGAGTGTCGGAGCCCAGCTGAATGTGGTGCCGTCCTTGTGGGTGGCGGTCAGCGTGAGTTGCAGATCGCCTTGCGACAGGTAGAGGCCAGGCAAGCCGTTGATTGCTGCCTTGAATTCGCTCAAAGCCATGAAGCTCACATCGATATCGGTGCTGCCGCCCGATAGGAGGAAGCTGAACGTAAGAGCCGTGTTGGACTGGTGCAGCGTCGAGGCCGAAGCCACGTTGTTCGTGTTGAGCAGGGACTCCGAAATGGCCTCAAGGCTGGTTGGAATGCCCTGAACCAACTCGGATGTCTTCAGCACGGCATCGGCGCCGCTGTAGCTGTTGATGTTGTCGGCACCGAAGCGGGCGAAATTGTTGTTGGTGCGCAGCAGGGTGGAGCCGCCGCCGTTCACAGCCAAAGCGTCAAGCACCGGGCTGGTCTTGCTGCAGGTGGTAAAGCCGGGGCCGAAGGGGCCGCCTTGGCCGATACAAGTCTTGCCATCCGAGTTGCTGCCGTTCAAAGAGGCCTTGGTGTCCTGATTGAAGGTGTATGCGCCGACGGTGGCGAAGTAGGCGTCGCCGCTCGAATTCTTGGTGGTGATCGTCAGATCGTCGACCTTGAGGTAGGAGACAGCGTACACATAGGCCTGTGCCGGCGCCGCGCTGAACATGGCGGCCACGGTGGCCGTGACAGCGGCCAGGGTCTTCAGCTTTGCAAACTTGCTCATGGTGGGTTCCTTGGTGATGCTGAAGCGGAGATCGCTTCATGCGCCGTACAGCAATAAAGCATGGACCGTGCCAATTGCGTAAGTTGTTGATTTTATTTGATTTTCATCTTGGCTTCGGCGCGGCGAGCAAGTTTTGTAAAAAAAACCGACAGCTCACTTGAGTTTGGCTAGCAGTGCTTCTACCTCGCCTTGACCCCCAAACTTGTTGCCGAGCTTGCTCAGGCCCTCAAGCTCCGAGCGAGCACTAGCGGTGTCACCAGAGCGTGCCATGAGCTTGGCGAGATTCAATCGCAGGGTTGGATCCTCCGGTGAAAGTGCTATGGCCTCGCGTTGACTTTTGATGGCGAGGTCGTAACGCTTCTCGGACGCTTGTACCCAGGCAAGCGTATCCAGCAAAGGCGCTGTTCTCGAGTCCAGGTTGATGGCCCGATTGATATGGTCCAGCGCGCCAGGTTTGCCTTGGGCTGCAAGCACCCACGCAAGATTGTTCAAGGCACCGATGTGATCAGGGTGCTGGTTGAGAATGGTCCGAAACTGTTGCTCGGCGGCGCCAAAGTTACTAATCGCCATGTACTGGTCCCCCGTTGCAGCGACAAAGCTCATGTCCTTTGGGTGGCTGCTTCGCCAGGACTTGGCTAGGCGCTCGGCTTCCGCGGCGTCGCCAGTTCTAAGCAGGGTTCCGTGTAGCTTGATGGCTGCGAGTGTGCTGTCCGGGTTGGCTTTCAGCGCGTTTGAGTAGGCTTTGGCGATGCTCGGTGCATCGCCTCGTCTCGCGGCGAGTTCCGCCTCCAGTTCATATCCTCGGAGTATCGTCGGATGCGATTTCTGGATCTGCCGCGCCACGGCCAATGCGTCCTGGGAGCGCTGCATTGTTAGTGCCATCGCGTACTGGGTTTCCAGTATGGTCAGGTTCCCCGGAAATTGGCCCAGCGCTTGTTTGAGTGTTTGCTCGGCCGCACTGCTGTCTTTGGCGGCCATTTGAGTGGCAGCGATGCGCAGCAGTGATCGAGGCGAGTACGGCTCAAGTGCTGCCATCCGCTTGTAGGTTGTCAGCGCTTGAGCATGATCGCCAGAGGCCAGCTGTGCTCGGCCGAGCAGGTCCATCAAGTCAGGGCGGTCTGGTAGCGCAACCGCAGCTTTCTGGGCCGCGTTCAAGGCGGCTTTGTTCTCTCCGCTTTCCAGGAGCTGGGCGATGAGTTCACCCCAGGCGACGGGTTCTCCTGGATGATCGCGAACGATTTCCTCTAGGCTTCGCTGAAGTTCGGAGGCTGGGGCTTTCTCAATCCGGCGGATTTTGACGACGGCCAGTTGGGCCAGCAAATTCTTGGGGTCGGTCTTGATGATGGTCGCAAACCGCTTCTTGGCTTCATCGGGCTTGTTTTCCTGCAGGTCTATGCCGGCCAGTGCTGCCGCCGAGGGCACGTGCACGGGGTCGATCTCCAGAGCCCTGCTGAAGCTCTTGCGAGCGGCATCTATCGTCTGGGCCGCCAGTTCAACCTTGCCCCGCAGGTGTGCTGCGAGGGGCGATTCCGCAGGCAGCTTGCGCTGCAGATTGTCTACGGCGGCCAGCGCTTGGTTGAATTGTTGGGTTTCGGACAGCATGCTGATCAGGATGAGATCCGCGTAGGTGCCCTTGTCCTTCTGGGCCAAGGCTTTCAAGCCCGCCAGCGTTGCGCCGTCGCCTGCTTTGCTGCGTTGGGCCAGCAGGAGCTGAACTTGGTGACCGATATGGTCAGGTGCGAACTTCACGGCCTGCGCCAACTGTTGGGTGGCGGCTTCTGCTTGGCCAGACATCACCAGGGCTTCGCCCGCAAGCGCATAGGTGTGTGCGTCGGTGTCGCCGCGGCTGATCAGTGGGCGCAATGTGCCGAAGGCCTTTTGTGCCTGACCCATGCGCAGCTGAGTGACTGCAAGTCGCCGGCGAGCCGGATCCATATCGGGTTGCAGGCTAAGAGCCTTGGCCAGCAGTCGCTCGGACTCAAGCAGTTCCCCATTCTCAAAATGGATGGCTCCCGCCAAGTGGAGTACGTCCACCCGGTCCGGGTAAGCCTTGAGTGCCTCGGTGACGCGTGTCTGGGCTACTCGCCACTGCCTGGCGCTGAAGGCGGCCTGCGCTTCGAGATACGCGGTTTGCGGGTGCTTGGCATAAGGCCCTTTTTTCAGTGCATCGATGTGGGCCTGTGCTGCCTGGGTGTTGTTGCTCTTCAGCAGCGCCAGAACCATGGAGGAGCGGGCCATGAGGTTGTCAGGCTGCAGTTCGATGGCTTTGTTGAGCAGCGCAATCACCGACTCCAGATTGCCTTCGGCCTTGAAGATCAGCTCGCTCTTCTGAATCAGGGGCAAGGGGCTGCGGGGATCAGCAGCGATCGCTCGGTCTATCAGCTCATGAGCGCGCGCGTACTGCTTCTCCTCAGTGGCGATGCTTGCGAGCAGCATCAGGGGTGCAAGTTGCTTGGCATTCAGTGCCAGAGATTTATCGGCGAACTCGCGAGCCCGTGGCTGATTGCCTGCCGCCATATGAGCCATGGCCAGGCTGCCATACAGGTCCGCCTTGGCTCCGGCGTCAGCGAGAGTCTCGGTGCCGAAGTCCGACAGCACCCGATCGTGTTGACCGTTGGCGAGCAGGGCTCGCGCCAGTGCAGGTATGACTTCTTCCCCAGGAGCGCCAAGGTTTCTCGCCTTGTCCAGCTCGACAATAGCGGCAGCAGCCTCGCCCCGATCTAGCAGGGTTTTCCCCATGAGTAGCCGGGCTTCCAGGAGATTCGGGTCCTGTTGCAAGGCATTCTTGAGTTGAACAATTGCCGCTGCCTGATCTTGCTTGGCCAAGCTGCTTTGGGCCGCTTGCAAGCTCTCCTGGGCGCTTGGTCCACCGCAAGCCGCTAGCGCGGAGATGATGCACAGGGCGAGAGCAACTTGAGTCCTTCTGACGCGCAATGCTGGTTTCATGGGACGAGTCTGGGGGCGGGCAAGGCCCGGGTTGGGGTGCGGCGATTATTGAGGTGCGCCGCGCGTTGGGGCAATCACTCGCCAGAGGGGGTCTAGCGCGGCTGCAACAGCCTTTCAAGTGGTAGCCGTAAGGAGCGGGAGCGGGCAAGGGGGCTGTGGCCTACGCGGCCAAAGAAAACCGTTCTGGCCTCGAGGTCTGGGCCCAACAGGGAGATCAGTTCGTCGCGTACCGCGCGCGCGGCTTGCGAACTACCGCGTTGCTGTGAGAACGCCATGCCGTTGGAGGCGTACCGTGCGAAGACCAGCGGAGTGACTTCGGGTTGCATCTGAAGCTTGAGTGCCGAGAGCTGGAGCCACAGCCTTTGCACGGCCCGCCCTGCGGCAACGTAGTCGTCCACGGTTTTTGGCGGGCTCTCGGCGAGCAGGGCGTAATGCCCGGCGCAGCGCAAAGCGGGCAGCAAGTCCATCTGGATGCGGGGCATCCAAGTGCCGGCCATGAAGCGGTTGAAAAACTGCACGCGGGACCAGCTTCCCAAGATCCACTGCATCAAGCGCGTGGTGGCTGCGTCGACACCCAGGGCTTGATCCGGAACCTTGTCATCGCTGAATTGCTTTTTCCAGTCGATGATGTCGCGATGGACCGCATAAGCTTCTGGGGTCGTCAACCGCAGCTTGGCCGAGCGAAACAACAGTCCCGCAACGGCGCGGCGCTGAGCCGGGCTCTCCAGCCAGTGCAGGGAATAACCTGCCGGCAGGCTGCGAGACAAGATATCTTTCTCGTCTTCGCGCAAGGCTTGGGTCGAAAAAGGGCGTCGTTGAACGCTGCGGCGTTCGATCTCGGCCTCCAGCGGGTCGGGCCGAAGCTCGTTTTGCGCTGTGAATCGGAGGTCAAAGACCGGACGCTCCACGGGTTGGTCATGGCGGCGCTGTGCATGCAGTGCCAGCCCATGAGCACTCGCGGCGATTGCCGCCGTCTCAATCAGTGCGCCCATCGCGATCTGGCTCGGGTGGCCGTCCAAGTCGTAGACGCAGTGATCCCGGGTATCAAAACAATGAGCCACCGCGTGATCCGGCGCCAGAATCTGGAACCGCCATGGCTGAGTGTTGTCACCGCTCGGTGCCCAGCGTGCGCGGTCGAGAATTTTGTGCAACACGGAGCTGTCGTTCATGGATTTGCGAGGCGATGGTGTCGGCTAGGATGGTATCGGTCCGGGCGCTGTCTCGCTCGTGTTTTTGTCTGTTCTAGGGGGGCTTGATGGCCAATCTATTTGACTACCGCCGTGCGTTTTCCCGAAACATCGGTTGGGTGACCGAGCAAGAGCAGCAGAAGATCCGGACTTCGCGAGTTGCTGTGGCGGGTTTGGGTGGGGTTGGCGGGGCGCATGCCTTGACCCTTGCGCGTTTGGGGGTTGGGAGTTTTCATATTGCTGACTTTGACGACTTCGAGGTTCATAACTTCAATCGTCAGGTCGGGGCCTCGATGAAGACTTTGGGGCGTCCGAAGGCCGAAGTGCTGGCTGAGATGGTGCAGGACATCAACCCCGAGGCCGAGGTCAAAGTCTTTGCGCGCGGAGTCCAGGCTGAAAACGTTGGCGAATTCCTGGATGGCGTCGATGTCTACGTCGATGGCATCGATTTTTTCGCCATCGAGGCGCGGCGCCGCCTGTTCAAGGAAAGTTACGAGCGCGGGATTCATGCCCTGACGGCCGCCCCCTTGGGCATGGGCGCCGCCTTGCTCTATTTCAAGCCCGGCGGCGTCAGCTTTGAAGACTATTTCAAGGTGGAGGGGCGTTCGGAGCAGGAGCAGTACGCGCGCTTTATTGCGGGCTTGTCGCCGGCCATGTTGCAACGTCACTACATCGTGGTGCCGGAAGCGGTGGACTTTGCAAGTCGCAAGGGGCCGTCAACCATGATGGCCTGCGACTTCTGCGCCGGCCTGATGGGAACTTCGGTGCTCAAGGTTCTCCTGGGGCGGGGGAATTTGCGCGCAGCCCCCTGGGCCATGCAGTTTGATGCCTACAGCCAGAAGCTGCGATTCACCTGGCGGCCAGGCGGTAACTCGAATCCCCTTCAGCAGCTCATGCTTCGCTTCATCCGGCCGATATTGCGTGGCAGTTTTGAGTAGTTGACGGCAGTCTGCTGCGCTGGCTCGGTCTGGGCGTGCAATATCGCGCGGATTGGTCGACTTGCCCCTACTCGGGGGATGGCGCGAGTACTTGTTTCTAGGGTGGAATGCGCCCTGGAACATGCCCTGAGATCGCTCACGGGCTTGTGGCATCATGAATCGCCGGATGAGCCGCGCAGTGCGCCTGGGCGATGGTGCTGCACAGACACTTTCTTACGGAGAACGCTTTGAACATTCGTGTTGCTCGAACCCTGCGGGAAGCGCTCGTGATCGGCTTGGCCCTCGGTAGTCTTGTGCTTGGCGGCTGTGCCATGACGGGCCCGAGCCACCCGGCGGCGCCAGCATCGGCGGGCGGGCAGGATTACAGCTACGTCGTTGGGGCCGGTGATACCTTGAACATCATCGTCTGGCGAAATCCGGAACTGTCGACTTCGGTGCCCGTGCGCCCGGATGGCAAGATCTCGACGCCGCTGGTGGATGAGTTGATGGTTCAGGGCAAGAACTCCGTGGAGATCGCCCGCGACATTGAGAAGCAACTCGGCAAGTATGTTCGCGATCCGGTCGTGACCGTGGTGGTGACGGGCTTTGTCGGCCCCTACAGTGAGCAGATTCGTGTGGTGGGCGAGGCCGCCCGGCCCCAGTTCCTCCCCTACAAGCAGAAGATGACGCTGCTGGATGTGATGATCGCGGTGGGCGGTCTGACCGATTTTGCGGCGGGCAATCGAGCCACCATTCTGCGGGCCGCCGAAGGCAACAAGCAGTATTCGGTGCGCCTCTCGGATCTGCTCAAGCGCGGCGATGTGGCGGCCAATGTCGAGATGCGTCCCGGTGACATCCTGATCATTCCCCAGAGCTTTTTCTGATGTCCGGCTTGCGCTGAGGCGCCCGGGTGCGCGGCTTGCCGCGCGCCATTGCGGAAGCAGACCTGTTCACAAGGCATTGCATGCCTAGCCCGAGTGCATCTCGATGGATTCTCTGATCGCTCAACTTCTCAATATTGCCCGCAGCATGTGGAAGTACCGCTGGCCTGCGGTGCTTGTGTCATGGGTGGTGGGCCTCATCGCGGCTGTGGTCGTGCTCATGATGCCCGATCGTTACGAAGCCAGCGCGCGCATCTATGTCGACACGCAGTCGATCCTGAAGCCCTTGATGGCGAATCTTGCTGTGCAGCCCAATGTGGAGCAGCAGGTGCAGATGCTGAGCCGTACCTTGATCAGCCGTCCCAATGTGGAAAAGCTGGTCCGTATGGCGGACTTGGATTTGAAGAGTCAATCCAAAGCGCAGCAGGAGGCGCTGATCGATACGGTGACCAAGTCGCTGTCCATCCAGAGCACCAATCGGGACAATCTCTACACCCTGTCCTATCGGGATAGCGATCCCGAGACGGCCAAGCGGGTGGTTCAGTCCCTGGTGTCGATCTTCGTGGAGTCCAGCCTCGGCGCCAGCCGCAAGGACTCCGCCACGGCGGCCACCTTCATCAACGAGCAGATCAAGAACTACGAGGCAAAGCTGGAGGAGGCTGAGAGTCGCCTCAAGGAGTTCCGCCTGCGTAATATTGAGAACATGGCGGCCGATGGCAAGGATGCCGCGTCGCGGCTCGGTGAGCTCAGCGGTCAGTTGGAGCGTGCCCGGCTGGAACTGCGTGAGGCAGAGAACGCGCGCGATGCAGCGAAAAAGCAGCTTGACTCCAGCCGTTCTAAGGACGGCGGGGAAAGCACCACTCAAAGCCTTCTGCAGGAATCTTCGCTCGCCGTTTCCACGCCGGAGATTGATGCCCGAATCGATGTCCAGCGCCGCAATCTCGACGCGCTGCTGCAGCGCTACACCGAGCAGCATCCGGACATCGTCAGCACGCGCAAGCTGATCGCCGACCTGGAAGAGCAAAAGCGCAAGGAAGTGGCCGAATTGCGCAAGACCGCAATGGCGGCGCCGGTGTCGGGTTCGTCCGGCAGCTTGATGCAGCAGGAGCTGAGTCGCATGGCCGCTGCCGCCGAGGTGCAGGTTGCTTCCTTGAAGGCTCGTGTGGCGGAGTACAGCAGCCGTTATGCGCAAGCCATGGCGGCCGTGAAGACCTCTCCGCAGCTGGAGGCCGAGGCTTCGCAGCTCAATCGCGACTACGCGATTCACAAGAAGAACTATGAGGAGCTGGTGGCCAAGCGTGAGTCGGCGACCCTTAGCGGTGAGCTGGACGTGGCTTCGGGCGTTGTCGATTTCCGCGTCATCGATCCGCCTCGCGCCTCGCCCAAGCCGGTGGCGCCGAACCGCTTGCTGCTGCTCGGCGGCGCTTTGGCAGTCGCGCTGGCGGCAGGCCTGTTCACGGCTTTTGCGGCGTCGCAGCTGCGGCCTGTGTTCCATGACGGCAATGAGTTGCGCTCACGCACTGAGCTGCCTCTGCTGGGCGTGGTGTCGCGCCTCACGACGCCCACGGATCAGCGGCGGCAGCGCATGGACCTGCTGCGCTTTGGCGCTGCTTCCGGCGCCTTGGTTGGTGTTTACATTCTGGGCCTCGTTGCGATGGCCATCATGATCAGCAGACAGGCGGGTTGAATGAGCAGCCTTATTGAACAAGCGGCACAACGCCTGGAGCAACTGCGCCAGGCTGGCGTTTCGCTGCCCGGGGATTCGGCCCAGCCGGTGCCGCAGGCCAGTGCGCCGGCGGCCTCTGTCATGCCGACCGACTTGCCCTCGCCTGAGGCCGAGACCAACGCCGCGGCGCAGTCGCGCCGCGTGGAGCTTGACCTGCGGGCTCTGGCCGCCCAGGGCTTTCTGACACCCAATGCCCCGCGGACACAGATTGCCGATCAGTACCGGGTCATCAAGCGTCCGCTGATCAAGAATGCCATGGGACGGGGCGCATCGACCCTGAACCACGCCAATTTGCTCATGGTGACCAGCGCCTTGGCGGGCGAGGGCAAAAGCTTCACCTCGATCAATCTGGCCATGAGCATTGCGGCTGAGATGGACAACACGGTGATGCTGGTCGACGCCGACGTGGCCCGACCGTCCGTGTTGCGCATGCTGGGTTTGCCTCAGGGGCCAGGATTGCTGGATGTGCTGGAAGACCGGGTTGACATGAGTGATGTGCTGCTGCGCACCAATGTCGACAAGCTGACGATTCTGCCCAGTGGCACACCGCATGCCAGGGCCACCGAATTGCTGGCCAGCGATGCCATGAGCAATCTCTTGCATGCCATGGCCAAGCGCTATCCGGATCGCATCATCATCTTCGATTCTCCGCCCCTGCTCTTGACCACCGAGTCGCGGGTGCTGGCTTCACACATGGGGCAGATCGTCATCGTGGTGCATGCCGACAAGACGCCGCAAAGTGCCGTGCAGCAGGCTTTGGCCACCATTGAGGCCTGCCCTGTGAAGCTCATGCTGCTGAATCAGGCGAAGTCTGGCGGCGGTGGCGGCTATGGCTACGGCTATGGCTACGGGTACGGCTATGGATATGGCTATGGTCAGGCGGCAGCGCTATCCGGTGAACAAGAGCATGAAGCGAGCAAAGCCTGAGCGCCGGTCTCAGGGCTTGGCATGGCTGCTGGTGTTGCTGGCTTCGCCCGCTTGGTCGCAGTCGGGTGCCGATGGCCGTGCCTTGCGCCTGGATACCAGTCTTGGCCTGACCCAGACCTATACCGACAATCTGCGCTTGAGCAGCACCGCCAAGGACGCTGCGCTCATCACGCAGATCAGCCCTGGGCTGCGCGTCAGCAGCTCGGGTGGCCGGCTGAGGGGTGATCTTGACTACTCCCTGAACGGCTTGCTGTACAGCCGCAGCGACAGTGCTAACCAGACTCAGCATCGACTTAGCGCGCGTGCCAACGCGGACTTGATTGAAGATCGCTTGAGTGTGGATGCGACGGCCAGCATCAGCCAGCAGACGCTATCCGCCTTCGGGCCCGCTTCGGCATCGCCAGTGCTGCCTGGCGGGAACACGGCCGAGGTCTACGCACTGTCGGTGAGGCCTGTGCTCAGGGGGCAGCTGGCCGGTTTGCTCAGCTACAGCATGCAGGCCGCCTTCACCGAAGCGAGGGCGAAAGACAGCGTGGCCGGTGATGCCAGCAGCCATAACTTGTCCATGCAGCTCGGCGGGCTCGGCGCCCCCGGTCTGTTGGGCTGGTCGGCTCAGCTGAGCCGCCTGCACTCGGCGCCCAGGCAGGGGCGAAGCACGGATACCGAGCAGGGGAGCGTGAGCCTGTTGCTGCGCCCCGATCCGGATTGGTCAGCTTCCCTGACCCTCGGGCATGAGCGGGAGAACCTCGCCACGGTGTCTGCACGCGCCGGCAGCACTTATGGTCTGAGTGCGCAGTGGCAGCCGCAGACGCGGACTCGGCTCGCTCTGGACTGGCAGCACCACGAATACGGAGACACGCACTCCATCAGTCTGGAGCACCGCATGGCCCGCTCCGTCTGGCGCTTTGTCGACAGCCAGTCGGTCAACCGCCCCGGATTGCAGGGCAATGGCGGAGGTCTGAGCAACTACGACTTGTTGTTTGCCCTGGCGGCCGGCCGCGAGCCCGATTTGCAAAAGCGCGATGTGCTGGTGCGGCAGCAGCTCGCTCAGCTGGGGCTGGATCCCAACGCCCTGGTCCAGGGTGGTTTTGTCAACAGCAGCAACAGTCTGGTGCGGCGCCAGGAGGCCTCCTTCGCCCTGCAGGGCTTGCGGACCTCGGCCACCTTCACCCTGTCTCGCACGCGCAGCGAGCTCTTGGATCCCGTGGCGAACGGACGTGATGACTTCAGCAACAGCAGCCGTATCCGCCAGCAGGTCTACGCGCTCAATCTGGCGCACAGGCTGACGCCGGACAGCAGCTTGGCGCTGACCCTGAGTCAGCTCAAGAGCCGTGGCGAGTTGAGCAGTCAACACAGCGCGCTGCGCTCCGTTCTGGCCAACTGGTCGGCCCGTTTGGGGCCTCGCAGCTCCCTGGTTCTGGGGCTGCGGCACAGCGACTTCGAAAGCAGCACCCAACCCTATCGCGAGAATGCCGTGCTCGCCACCTTTACCCAGCAGTTCTAGCCCATGTATGAAGCTTTCTACGGGCTGAACAGCAAGCCGTTTCAGCTCAGCCCCGACCCCAATTTTTATTTCGGCAGCAAGCAGCACCGCCGGGCCAAGGCCTATCTGGACTACGGCGTGCTGCGCAACGACGGATTCATCGTCATCACGGGCGAAATCGGTGCGGGCAAGACGACCTTGCTGCGCGGCCTGCTGGACAGTCTGAACCGCAGCCAGGTGGTCATCGGCAATCTGGTGACCACGCAACTCGATGCCGAAGACACCTTGCGCATGGTGGGCGCGGCTTTCGGTGTGCGGGTCAAGGACCTGCCCAAGTCCGAGCTGCTGATGACGCTGGAAGCCTTTTTTGTCAGCCAGACCAGCCAGGGCAAGCGCTGTCTGCTCATCGTCGACGAGGCCCAGAACCTGAGTGCTCGCGCCGTTGAAGAGCTGCGCATGCTCTCCAACTTCCAGTTCAGCAATCAATCGCTCCTGCAGACCTTCTTGGTGGGGCAGCCGGAGTTTCGCGGCATTTTGCAGCGTCCCGAAATGGAGCAGTTCCGCCAGCGCGTCGCGGCCACCTGCCATATCGGCCCGCTGGATGAGGACGAGACCCAGCGCTATATCGAGCATCGCCTGAAGTGTGCGGGCAGCCAGGGCAAACCCAGCTTTGATCCCGAGGTGTTTCCGGTGGTGCACCAGGCCAGCCAGGGGATTCCGCGCCGGATCAACTCTCTGTGCGATCGCCTGCTGCTGCTGGGCTTCATGTCCGGCAAGACCCACCTGGGCAAGGAAGATGTCGAGGAGGTCTTGCGCGATATCGCCCAGGAGTCCCAGGTGCCCGCCCAGTCGCGCGGCGTCGCCCTGGCGGCTCGCCCCACCCTGGATCTCGATCTGAGCCGCCTGACTTTGGGGGCAGAGCAGGCGGCGGGCCTGGGTCAGGAGATCGCCACCCTGAGCCAGGAACAGCAGTTGGGGCAGATGCAGCGCCTGGAAAACAGCGTGGCGCGCCTGGAGCGCATCAACCTCCAGACACTGGCCCTGTTGCAGCGTTTGGTGGAAGCGGTGAGCCAGCCGTCCGTGCGAGGCGATGCGCCCCGCGACGGGTCTTGATGTGCCTTCCTCGGAGTGTCCGATGCTGATGCCTACCCGTCCCAGTCGCCCGCGCAATGCCATGACGATCGACGTGGAGGACTACTTCCAAGTCTCCGCCTTCGCGCCATTCATCCCACGCGGTGATTGGGATGCGCGCGAATGCCGGGTCGAGCGCAATGTGGAGCGCATTCTTGGTCTGTTGGCGGATCAAGGCATCCATGCAACCTTCTTCACCCTGGGTTGGGTGGCGCAGCGCTATCCGGCGCTGGTGCGGCGCATTGTTGAGCAGGGGCATGAGATTGCCAGCCATGGCTACGGTCATGAACGCGCCAGCGATCTGAGCCCCGAGGCTTTTCGTGCCGACGTGGCGCGAGCCAAGGCCTTGCTGGAGGACTTGAGCGGCTACGAGGTGCTGGGCTATCGCGCTCCGAGCTTCTCCATTGGCAAGGGCAATCTCTGGGCCTTCGATGTACTGCGCGACTGCGGCTATCGCTACAGCTCCAGCGTCTATCCGATTCGGCACGACCACTACGGCATGCCTGATGCTCCGCGTTTCGCCTTCCCGGTCCGCGAGGGCCTGCTTGAGGTGCCCGTGACCACCTTGCGCCTGAGGGGGCGTAACTATCCTTCCAGTGGCGGGGGCTACTTCCGCCTGCTGCCTTATGCCCTGTCGCGCTGGCTGATTGCACAGGTGAACCAGCACGATCAGCAGTCGGCAGTGTTCTATTTCCATCCCTGGGAGATTGATCCCGACCAGCCGCGCATCGAGGGCATCGATCTGAAGACGCGTTTTCGGCACTACGTGAACATCCATCGCACCGAAGCCCGTATCGCGCAGCTGCTGCAGGACTTTGACTGGGGCCGCATGGACGAGATCTTTCTGGGCCAGGCTCAGGGTCGGCGGGTGGCCGCGGCGGCATCGGCATGAGTGAGGTGGCAGGTCTTCGCGTCCAGCGCCTGGCGTTTGGCGATGTTCAGACGGCGCAGCGCTGGGACGCCTTTGTGCTCGGCTGTGCACAAGCCAGCTTCTTCCATCGTGCGGGTTGGATGCGCATGGTGGGCGAGATTTTTGGGCACACCTGCTTCTTCCTCTATGCCGAAAGGGCAGGGCGCATCGAGGGGGTGCTGCCCCTGGCCCAGATCAAGAGCCGGCTCTTCGGTCATTCCCTGATCAGCCTGCCCTTTGCGGTGTACGGCGGCGTGGCGGCGGACACCGAGGAGGCGGCCCAGGCCCTGGAAGTCGAGGCGCAGCGGCTGGCGCGCGACTTGGGCGTCGAGCACCTGGAGTTGCGACATGTGCAGCAGCGCCATGCGGACTGGCCGCAGCAAGACCTCTACGTGACCTTTCGCAAGGAGATCCTGCCCGAGGAAGAGGCCAATATGCTGGCCATTCCGCGCAAGCAGCGGGCCATGGTGCGCAAGGGCATCAAGAATGGGCTGATCAGCCATATCGACAAGGACGCGTCCCGCTTCTTCGCCCTCTATGCCGACAATGTGCACCGTCACGGCACACCTGCGATGCCGCGCCGCTATTTCGAGGCCTTGCTTCAGGAGTTCGGGCCCGACTGTGAGGTGTTGACGGTGACCGATGCGCAGGGGACCCCCCTCAGTTCGGTGCTCAGTTTCTACTTTCGTGACGAAGTGCTGCCCTACTATGCCGGCGACGCCGTTGCGGCACGCGAGCTGGCGGCCAATGACTTCAAATACTGGGAATTGATGCGGCGCGCCTGTGCGCGCGGCCTCAAGGTGTTTGACTATGGCCGCAGCAAGCAGGGTACGGGTTCCTATGCGTTCAAGAAGAACTGGGGCTTTGAACCGACGCCGCTGCACTACGAATACTGCCTCTACCGCCGCGATACCGTGCCCCAGAATAATCCCAGCAACGCCAAGTACCAGCTGCTGATCAAGACCTGGCGCCGCATGCCGCTGTCCTGGGCCAATTGGCTCGGGCCGCATATCGTGCGCAACCTGGGGTGATGGTGCTCATGAAGCCGGTGTCGCCTTGTGGGGCTGCCATGCCGCGCGTGAACGGCTGGCAAGGGGCAGCCTGATGGCCAAGATTCTTTATCTCGTGCATCGCCTGCCATATCCGCCCAACAAGGGCGACAAGGTGCGCTCCTACCATCTGCTCAAGCATCTTGCACAGCGGCACGAGGTGTACCTGGCGACCTTTATCGACGATCCCGAGGATGAGCAGTACCTGCCCCTGCTCAAGCGCCTTTGCGTTGAGGTGTTTGCCACGCGCCTGAATCCGGCCACCGCGAAGATGGCCAGCCTGCGCGGCCTGTTCAGCGGCGAAGCCCTGACCCTGCCTTACTACCGGGACGCGGGCATGACACGCTGGGTGAGCGAGCTGGCGCAGCGCGTTGGCCTCGACGCCTCGGTGGTGTTTTCCTCGTCCATGGCTCAGTACGCCACTTCGCTGGAAGGGGTGCCTATGCTGGTGGACTTCGTGGATGTGGATTCGGCCAAGTGGACGGAGTATGCGCAGGCCCACGCCTGGCCCATGTCCTGGCTCTACCGCCGTGAGGGACGACAGCTGCTGGACTTCGAGCGCCGTGTGGCCGAGCGTGCGAGCTGCTCCTTTTTCGTGACGGAGAAGGAGACGGCACTGTTCCGCCGTCTTGCACCACAGTGCACAGGGCCTGTCGAAGCCATGTGCAACGGGGTCGATGCCGAGTTCTTTGCGCCGGACGCGCAGCGTCCCTCGCCCTTTGAGCCAGGAGCTCAGGCCCTGGTGTTCACCGGCGCCATGGATTACTGGCCCAATGTGGATGCCGTGAGCTGGTTCTGTGGCGAGATCTTGCCCGAGCTGCGCCGCGGTCGGCCGGCACTGAGCTTCTATATCGTGGGTCGCAGCCCGACGCCGGCGGTGATGGCCCTGGCGGGCGAGGGTGTGGTGGTGACCGGTACGGTGGCCGATGTTCGCCCCTATCTGCAGCATGCCGATGTGGTGGTCGCACCGCTGCGTCTTGCGCGCGGCATTCAGAACAAGGTGCTTGAGGCCATGGCCATGGGGCGCCCGGTGGTGGCGGCCCGCCAATGCGTGGAGGCCATTGACGCCCAGGCCGGGCAGGAGCTGCTGGCCGCCGAACAAGCCGCCGACTACGTGCTTGCGATCAATGAGTTGCTGGCCGCGCCACAGCGTGCCCGGACCCTGGGCGAGGCAGGGCGAGCCTGTGTGCAGCGCTCCTACAGCTGGTCGGCCCATCTCGCGGGCATTGACCGGCATCTTCAGGACATTCGGCGCGAGGAGGCGCAGCCCTCATGACCCAGGCTCTGATCCAGTCTCCGGTGTCCGGCCAGGACAGCGGCTGGCGCCTTGCGCTGCCCCTGCTGATCGCCTCGATACTGGCCCTGCTGGGGCTTTACCGCGAGACGGCGATGGCCATGGTCGGCATCTGGCAGCGTTCGGACACCTTTGCCCATGCCTTTATCGTGCCGCCCATCGCGCTGTGGCTGATCTGGCGTCGGCGCGCCCGCCTGGCGCTGATGAATCCCCGACCATCGCTGTGGTTTGCGCTGCCCTTGCTGATGGCAGGTGCCGCCTGGCTGCTCGGGGAACTGGTCGCCGTGAATGCCTTGGCCCAGGCCGGGCTCGTCCTCATGGTGATCGCCTGCGTTCCACTGATGCTGGGGGCGCAGGTGGCGGCTGCCATGGCCTTCCCGCTGGGCTTCCTGCTCTTCTGCGTGCCGGTGGGCGAGTTTCTGATGCCCACGCTCATGGAGTCCACGGCTGACTTCACCGTGCTGGCCTTGCGCCTATCGGGCATCCCGGTCTATCGCGAGGGCTTGCAGTTCGTGATTCCTTCGGGAAACTGGTCCGTGGTCGAGGCCTGCAGCGGCCTGCGCTACCTGATCGCCTCGGTCATGGTCGGTACCTTGTTCGCCTATCTCAGCTACAAGTCGCTGAAGCGGCGCCTGGCCTTCATCGCGTTCGCCACCGTGCTGCCCATCGTGGCCAACTGGCTGCGCGCCTACCTCATCGTCATGCTCGGGCACCACTCGGGCAACGAGCTGGCGGTCGGTGCCGATCATCTGGTCTACGGCTGGGTGTTCTTCGGCGTGGTGATGTTTGCGATGTTCATGGTCGGCGCTCGCTGGGCGGATTCGGAGCCCGAGTCGACGCCGACTGGAGCCGCAGGCCATCTCTCGCAACAGCCGGTGGCGAGCGTTCCCTTTTGGCTGGCGGCGGCTTGCCTGGCCTTGGCCGCCGTGCTGCCCCATCAGCTGCTGCGTGCCATGGAGCCTGCGGCGGGCCCGCTCGCATCCCCCCGCCTTGAGTTGGCAGCGCTCACACCATGGCAGTCTCAGGACCATGTCTTGCCCTCCTGGAAGCCGGTCTTTGAACGACCCGCTGCCGAGTTCCAGCAGAGCTATGACCAGGGCGGTCGTGCGGTGGGGCTTCATCTGGCCTATTACCGGCACCAGAGCCATGAGAGCAAGCTCATCAGCTCCAGCAATACGCTGGTCCGGTCTGAGGATACGCAGTGGTCCCGCGTCCATGGCGCAAGCCGCAGCATGGCGCTGGGCGGTGAGACGCTTTCCCTGCATGATGCGGAGCTTCGTGGCCTGAGCGGTGCTGAAGCCAACACTCGCCTGCACGTCTGGCAGTTCTATTGGATTGGTGGTCGCCTGACCGCCAGTCCGGTGCGCGCCAAGCTCCTGACCGCCTGGCACCAGCTCAGCGGTGAAGGTGATGATGCGGCCTCCGTCATCGTCTATACCCGCAGCAGTGTCGAGAATGCAGCCGTGGCCGAGGAAACCTTGAAATCATTCCTCAGCGACAACTGGCCAGCGATTGCCGCCGCACTGCAGAGCGCGCAGCGCATGCGCTGATGGCAATGAATTGAATCTAGAGAGGAAATACGGAAATGACGACGGTAGCGGTGATCGGTCTGGGCTATGTCGGCCTGCCCCTGGTGGTGGAGTTCGGCAAGCATATGCGCACCATCGGCTTTGATATCGCCGAGTCCAAGGTGCAAGCCTGCCAGCGTGGCACGGATCCCTCGCGCGAGCTGAGCGATGAGCAGGTGCAGGCCGCCAAGCATGCCGTCTACACCGCCGACCCGGCCCTG
>NZ_SNXE01000005.1:77999-276176 GCF_004362405.1 Roseateles asaccharophilus | reverse complement strand
CCTCAATGCGATGCTGCGCGACCAGGCAGTATGGAACGCAGCCAAGCACCTTGCTTCGGGGCCAACGGCTTGACTTCGAAGACAGTTGCTAACCCTTCCATCGAGGGGACCAAACCCGGCAAGCCGGGTCTGGCCGCTCATGACAAACGTTAGACCTCAGCTCCAAAAATGAAGACCTCCGTTCTTTGTGAAGCAGTGTACCGAGAGGCGTGTGAGGAAACCTCCGCCTTCTACCGCCGAATGATTGAAGAAGAGTCTCTTGACGCAGTCAGGGATCCTCTCTGGAAGAAGATTATTCAGCTTGCTCGGGCATTGGATACCACGGATAGGGAAACACTGATCGCCTTTGCTAAGCAAGCATCCATTGATGCCGTTTCAACCGTATTTGGCGGCATTGATGGAAATACTTCGCTTGCAGGCCAGTTCTTTTCGCTGACTCTTGTTGATGGCGAAGGAAGACAGCATGCTGGCGATTTGCAGGACGAGTTTCTTTGCCTTGCTCAGAGCCGTGAGGTCTAACCTTTCATTGCAGCGGACCTGCCTGCGGCAGGCCCCTTACGTCGAACGTTGAGTGGCAGCTTTCAGGCGTCGAGCTCGATGAAGCGAAAGTCCGCACCCGCTGCATACCTGCCACTCAATCTCGGGCTGCGGATGACGGCACCGGGCACTTTGCTGCCGTCCGCGTCTGCCGGGCGAGCGGCAGCAACGGGTCGATCGCCGACTCTCGCGATCGACTGCTAAGCGGCCATCAAGTCTGCGTCGAGGCTGCGCAGTCGTGACCTAGGGTGCAGCTCTTCTCCCCCCTTCAGCGCATGCAGCTGCCGCTCTGGAAACCAGTGTCGGTCGAGTCGAGCTCGGCAGCCCTTGAGGCACAACTATGGGCTCCATTGGGAGGGCATAGATCCGCTTCCCCCTTCCTACAGCCAAGTGCTGGTGCCCGATGGCCGCCGCTCGCCGCATTGAAACTCGAAGCGCATGTCGTAGTACCGGCCTTCGGGGTCGATTCAGACGGGCTCGGCCCCGAATTGAACGCTGCAAGCCACTTGCCCACCGCGCCTGTGGACAAGTCGCGGGACAAGCTGGGGTGGGCGGCTGCAAGTGCTTGCCCCGCTTGGACTATTCCTGGCCTGCTGCAAAAAGTAGCAAGCTGACGGCCGCATCGCAGCGGGAGGGTCGGCGCTTTGGGCGACAATCCGCCTCCTATGTTTGCCCTGTTCGATGACGCCGGGAAGTTTCTCGCCGGCCGCGTGATGTCCGAAGCCGAGAGCTCCCTGCAAATTGAGCTGGAGTCGGGCAAGCGCGTCAAAGTGAAAGCGGCCAATGTGCTGCTGAAGTTCGACAAGCCTGCGCCGGCAGAGCTGATGGCCGAGGGCCAGCGCCTGGCGCAGGAGATCGACCTCGACCTGGCCTGGGAGTTCGCCCCCGACACCGAGTTCGGCTTTGCCGAGCTGGCGCGCGACTACTTTGATGCCAAGGCCAGCCTGGCCCATCAGGCGGCCGCGCTGTTCCGCCTCTTCGAGGCACCGCATTACTTCCGCCGCGCCGGCAAGGGCATGTTCAAGAAGGCGCCGGAGGAGATCGTCAAGGCCGCCCTGCTGGGCATCGAGCGCAAGCGCCAGCAGGCCCTGCAGATCGAGGCCTGGGCCGAGGAGCTGGTGCGCGGCGAGTGCCCGGCGCCGATCAAGGAGCAGATCTACAAGATCCTGTTCAAGCCCGACAAGAACGGCCCCGAGTACAAGGCCGTGGTCGAGGCCACTAAGCGCGCGCAGAAGGCGCCGCTGGAGCTGCTGCAGGGCGCGGGCGCCATCGGCAGCGCCTACCAGTTCCACTGGAAGCGCTTCCTGTTCGAGAACTTCCCCAAGGGCACGGGCTTCCCGGCCCTCACCGCCCCCGAGATCAAGGACGAGCTGCCGCTGGCGGCGGTGTCGGCCTTCTCCATCGACGACTCGGCCACCACCGAGATCGACGATGCGCTCTCGGTACAGGGCCTGGGCACGGGCAGCATCAGCTTTGGCGTGCACATCGCGGCGCCGGGCCTGGCCATACAGCCGGATTCGGCCGTGGACAAGGTGGCGCGCGATCGCTTCTCCACCGTCTACATGCCGGGCTGGAAGCTGACCATGCTGCCCGACGATGTGGTGCAGACCTACACCCTGATCGAGGGCCGCGACTGCCCGGCCGTGTCCATCTACTTCAGCATCGACGAGGCCACGCTGGAGATCCGCGGCTTCGAGACCAAGCTGGAGCGCGTGCCCATCACCCGCAATCTGCGCCACGACAAGCTGGACGGCGTGATCACCGAGGCCTCGCTCACCGGTCAGGCCCCGGCCGATTACGAGTTCGCCGCCGAGCTGGCTTTCTGCCACCGCCTGGCACGCGATCTCAAGGCCAAGCGCGAAGTGGTGCGCGGCAAGCCCGAGACCTTCAACCGCCCGGACTACAACTTCCGCCTGGACAACGAGGGCGGTCAGCACGAGCCGGACGGCAGCGAGCAGGTCAGCATCACGGTGCGCCAGCGCGGCTCGGCCCTGGACCTGATCGTGGCCGAGGCCATGATCCTGGCCAACTCCAGCTGGGGTGGCTGGCTGGCGCAACTGGGCCTGCCCGGCATCTACCGCAGCCAGGCCAGCCTGGCGCCGGGCATGAAGGTGCGCATGGGCACCAAGGCCCTGCCCCACGCCGGCATGGGCGTGGCCCAGTACACCTGGGCCACCTCGCCGCTGCGCCGCTATGTGGACCTGGTGAACCAGTGGCAGATCATTGCCTGCGCCCGCCATGGCAAGACCGCGGCCCTGGCCGCGCCCTTCAAGCCCAAGGACGCGCAGCTCTTCTCCATCATCTCGGGCTTCGACGCCGCCTACACCGCCTACAACGGCTTCCAGAACGGCATCGAGCGCTTCTGGACCCTGCGCTATCTGCAGCAACAGGGCATCAGCGAGCTGGATGCGGCCGTGCTCAAGGATGGTCTGGTGCGGGCCGACACCCTGCCCCTGGTCTTCAAGGCCCTGGGCTGCGAGAGCCTGCCGCGCAACAGCCATGTGCGGGTGCGCATCACCGGCATCGACGAGATGACGCTGGATGTGCACGCCAGCCTGCTGGCGCGTCTGGATGAGCCGGTGAGCGGCGCGATCGACGAGGCCGCCGAGGATGAGGACGAGGTGGAAGCCGCCGGCGCCCTGACCCTGGCCATCGATCTGAACGACGCCGGCGACGGCGCCGAGGCGCCCGCCGCGAGCGGCGCCGCCTGACAGGCCACGGACGCACGGAGCAACAGACGCCGATGCTGGGCCGGCTCTCCACGCTGCAGATCGCGCTCCTGATTTCCCTGGGCGCGCATGCCGGCCTGCTGACCCTGCGCATTGCCGACCCCGAAGGCTTCAACCGCCTCTTCCAGGACACCCCCCTGGAGGTGGTGCTGGTGAACACCCGGGGCAAGGAGGCGCCCACCAAGGCACAAGCCCTGGCCCAGGCCAATCTGGCCGGCGGTGGCGAGGCCGCCCAGGGCCGCGCCACCTCGCCCCTGCCCCCTTCGCCCCAGGTCGAGCTGGGGGACACGGCCGAGAACCAGCGCGCCCAGATTGCCCAGCTGATGGAGATGCAGCAGCAGCTGCTGGCCCAGGTGCGACGCGAGCTGGCCCTGCTGCCACCGCCCGACCCGCGCCGCGACCGGGGCGAGCCCGAGGCGCAGGAGCAGGCCGACAAGCGCCGCCGCTTGGTGCAGCTGATGGCCGAGATCGAGAAGCGCATCAACGACGAGAACGCCCGGCCCAAGAAGCGCTACATCAGCCCGGCCACCCGCGAGGTGGTCTATGCCCAGTACTACGACCAGCTGCGCCGGCGCATCGAGGCGCGCGGCACGCGCGACTTTCCCGAGCACCAGGGCAAGAAGCTCTACGGCGAGCTGGTGATGAACATCCATGTGGACCACCGCGGCCGCGTGGTGGAAACCGATATCGTGGCCAGCTCCGGCAATGCCATCCTGGACCGCCGCGCCGTGGCCATCGTGCGCGCCAGCGGCCCCTTCGGCCCCTTCACCGCGGCCATGCGCCAGGGTGCCGAGGTGCTGGTGATCACCTCGCGCTTTCGCTTCACGCGAGACGAAGGGCTGGAGACCACGCTCTCCGCTCAGCCCTGAACCTTGGATGAGACGCCCATGACCGATCGCTATGCCGTGGCCGGCAACCCGGTAGCCCACAGCCGCTCCCCCGAGATCCACGCCCTGTTCGCGGCGCAGACCGGCGAGGACCTGGTCTATGAACGCCTGCTCTGCCCGCTGGACGGCTTCGAGGCCACGGTGCGCACCTTTGCCGCCGCCGGCGGGCGCGGCTGCAATATCACCGTGCCCTTCAAGTTCGAGGCCCATGCCCTGGCACGCCGGCTCTCGCCCCGGGCCCGGTTGGCCGGTGCTTGCAATGTGCTGCGCTTTGATGGCGGGGCCGACAGCGAGGACTGGTTTGGCGACAACAGCGACGGCGTGGGCCTGGCCCGCGACATCGAGCGCAACGCCGGCAGGCCCATGCGTGATCGGCGCCTGCTGCTGCTGGGCGCCGGCGGCGCGGCCGCGGGCGTGCTGGCCAGCCTGATCGAGCGCGGCCCGGCCGAGATCGTGCTGGCCAACCGCAGCGTGGACAAGGCCCAGGCCCTGGTGCAAAGCCATGCCGGCTTCGCCGCCGAACATGGGGTGAAGCTGCGCGCCAGCCCCCTGGACGGCACCGGCGAGGGCTTTGACATGCTGATCAACGGCACCAGCGCCAGCCTGGCCGGTGCAGGCGTGCCGGTGCCGGCCGCCGCGCTCAAGCCGGGCGCCCTGGCCCTGGACATGATGTATGGCCCCGCCGCCCGCCCCTTCCTGGACTGGGCTGCGGCCCAGGGCTTCGAGGGCCGCGACGGCCTGGGCATGCTGGTGGAGCAGGCGGCCGAGGCCTTCTTCCTCTGGCGCGGCGTGATGCCCGAGAGCGCGCCGGTGCTGGCCAGCCTGCGCCAGCGCCTGGAGGCCGAGGCCCACACATGATGCGCGCCCTGGGTCGTCTGCTCGCGCTGCTGCTCTTGGGCGTGCTGGCCCTGCAGCTGTTCTTTGCCGGGCGCATTGCGCTGATGAATGTGCTGGCCCCGCAGTCCACCAGCTTCCAGCGCTCCGAGATCTGGCGCCTGCTCAGCGAGAAGGGGCAGATCGCCTGGGCGCAGCAGTGGGTGGACGAGGCTCGCCTGTCCAAGAATCTGCAGCGCGCGGTGATTGCCAGCGAGGATGCCGGCTTCGCCGAGCATGGCGGCGTGGACTGGGATGCGCTGGAGAAGGCCTGGGAGAAGAACCAGCGTGCCGAAGCCCGCGCCGAGAAGCAGGCCGCCCGCCAGGCCGCCGGCCGCCCCGCCCCTCAGGCCAAGATCGTGGGCGGCTCCACCATCACCCAGCAGCTGGCCAAGAACCTGTTTCTCTCGGGTGAGCGCCATCTGCTGCGCAAGGGGCAGGAGTTCATGCTGACCCTGATGCTGGAGGGCTTGCTGAGCAAGGCGCGCATCCTGGAGATCTATCTCAACAATGTGGAATGGGGCGAGGGTCTGTTCGGCGCCCAGGCTGCCGCCCGCCACTACTTCCGGGTGGACGCGGCCCAGCTCTCGCCGCATCAGGCCGCCCGCCTGGCCGTGATGCTGCCGGCGCCCAAGCGCTTCGAAAAACGACCCGCCTCACCCTATGTGCTTTCGCGTGCGGCCACCATAGAGGCCCGCATGAACGCCGTGGAATTACCCTGAGAGTCGACCCGCCATGCCCAGCGACGAGGACCTGAGTCTGGAAATTGCCGCCAGCGCGGCCCGCCTGGTGGTGGAAGAAGGCCTGGAGTACGGGCCGGCCAAGCAGCGGGCGCTCAAGAGCCTGGGCCTGCCACGGCGCACGCCCCTGCCCGACAACGAGCTGCTGGAAGAACAGGTGCGCGAGTACCTGGCCATCTTCTGCGCCGACACCCAGCCTGCCGAGCTGCTGGCCCTGCGCGAGCTGGCCGCCCTGTGGATGGAGCGCCTGGCCGAGTTCAGGCCCCATCTGTGCGGCGCGGTCTGGCGTGGCACGGCCACCCGGCTCTCGCCCATCCACCTCCAGCTCTTCTGTGACGACAGCAAGGCCGCCGAGATCGCCCTGCTGAACTGGCGGGTGGACTACGAGGTGGGCAGCACGGCCGGACCACGCGGCCAGAGCGTGGACCAGCTGATCCTGGCGGCGCCCTGCCGCGCCTTGAACGAAAGCGTGACCCTGGCGCTGACCATCCTGGACCACGACGATCTGCGCGGCGCCCTCAAGCCCGACCACCGAGGCCGGTCCGAGCGCGGCGATCTGGCGGCATTGCGCCGGCTGCTGGAACAAGAGGCACCGCCATCCCCCGCCCCACACCCTTGAGGGTGGACTCCATGAACAAGCGCAAGCGAGCGAGATGATGAAACGACGTCATTGGCTGCTGGGCAGCTCGGCCGCCGGCCTGGCCGCTGCTGGCCTGGGCGGCTGGCTGGCCTGGCAGCGCCAGCGCCCCGAGCCCCTGTCCGAAGCGGCCCAGGCCTTCTGGGCCGCCAGCTTTGAGCGGCCGGATGCCGCACCGCTGGCCGCGCAAAGCCTGCGCGGCCAGCCCTTGTTGCTCAATTTTTGGGCAACCTGGTGTGCGCCCTGCATCAAGGAGATGCCAGAACTAGACCAGTTCCAGCGCGAATTTGCGGCCAAGGGCTGGCGGGTGCTGGGTCTGGCCGTGGACGCGGCCGGCCCGGTACAGGACTTCCTGAAGAAGCAACCCGTCTCCTTCCCGACCGCCCTGGCCGGGCTAACTGGCCTGGAATTGACGCGAAAATTGGGTAATCTTCAGGGAGGCCTGCCTTTCAGCGTGGCTTTTGATGCCTCCGGCGAGATCAGCTGGCGCAAACTGGGCCCCACCCATCTGGCCGAACTCCGGGAGCTGGGCGCAACCAGCCGCTGAGTCTCACCAGCCCCAAAAGCTCACGGCGGTCAAGCGATAAATTTTTGCCGAAGTAGCGGGATCAGCCCTCAAAAGGCGTAAAGTGCGCCCTTTATCGCTTCTAGTGGCCGCGCTCTAAAAGGCCGGGCACGCTGCAGATGCAGATTCTCGTCATTCACGGACCCAACCTCAACCTCCTGGGAACACGGGAGCCGGGCGTTTATGGTTCGCGAACTTTGGCCCAGATCGACGCTGATCTCAAGGAGATCGCGGAGAAAGCGGGTGCCAAACTGGAATCCTTCCAGAGCAACCATGAAGGTGCTCTGGTGGACCGCATTCAGGCAGCGGGCCGGGACGGCAGCCGCTTCATCATCATCAACCCTGCCGCCTACACGCATACCAGTGTGGCCATGCGCGATGCGCTTGCGGCCGTGGGACTGCCTTTTGTTGAAGTGCATCTGTCCAATGTCCACAAGCGCGAGGCCTTTCGGCATCACAGCTACTTCTCCGCACTCGCCGAAGGCGTGATCTGCGGCTTGGGGGCCCAGGGCTATGCCTTGGCCCTGCAGTATGCCTTGAGCCGGTCGGAGTCCCCGGCCTGAGGGTCGGGACCGCGGGCGCCTCGCGACCCCACGAAGCACAACAAACCATTTCCGTTGGAGAAGCCTTATGGATCTGCGCAAGCTCAAGACCCTGATCGACCTCGTGTCCGAGTCGAACATTTCTGAACTTGAAATCACCGAGGCCGATGGCAAGGTGCGCATCGTCAAGTCGGATGGCCAGGTGGCCGTGCCGATGGCGAGCCTGCCCATGATGGCGCCGGCCGTGGCCGCGCCCGTTGCCGCCCCGGTGGCCGCCGCGCCGACCGCCGCCGCCGCGCCGGCACCTGCCGCCGAAACCGGCCATGTGGTGAAGTCGCCCATGGTGGGCACCTTCTATCGCGCCTCCAGCCCCAACGCCAAGCCCTTCGCCGAAGTGGGTCAGCAGGTCAAGGAAGGTGATGCCATCTGCATCATCGAAGCCATGAAGATCATGAACGAGATCGAGGCCGACAAGAGCGGCACGATCACCAAGGTGCTGATCGAGAACGGTCAGCCGGTCGAGTTCGGACAAGCCCTGTTCATCATTGAATAAGGCTTCGCCATGTTCAAGAAAATCCTGATCGCGAACCGCGGAGAAATCGCGCTTCGCATCCAGCGCGCCTGCCGCGAGCTGGGTGTGAAGTCGGTGGTCGTGTACTCCGAGGCGGACCGCGAAGCCAAGTACGTGAAGCTGGCGGACGAAGCCGTGTGCATCGGCCCGGCACCTTCGGCCCAGAGCTATCTGAGCATGCCGGCCATCATCGCCACCGCCGAGGTGACCGATGCCGAGGCCATCCACCCCGGCTACGGCTTCCTCAGCGAGAACGCCGACTTTGCCGAGCGCGTGGAGCGCAGCGGCTTCACCTTCATCGGCCCAACCCCGGACAACATCCGCATGATGGGCGACAAGGTCTCGGCCAAGCAGGCCATGATCCGCGCCGGCGTGCCCTGCGTGCCCGGCTCGGACGGCGCCCTGCCGGACGATCCCAAGGAGATCGTCAGACAAGCCCGCTCCATCGGCTACCCGGTGATCATCAAGGCCGCCGGCGGCGGCGGCGGCCGCGGCATGCGCGTGGTGCACACCGAGGCGGCCCTGGTCAATGCGGTGCAGACCACCAAGGCGGAAGCCGGTGCGGCCTTCGGCAACCCGCAGGTCTATATGGAGAAGTTCCTGGAGAACCCGCGTCATGTGGAGATCCAGGTGCTGGCCGATGGCCACAAAAATGCCGTGTGGCTGGGTGAGCGCGACTGCTCCATGCAGCGCCGCCACCAAAAGATCATTGAAGAAGCACCGGCCCCGGGCATCCCCCGTCGCACCATCGAGAAGATCGGCGACCGCTGCGCCGCCGCCTGCAAGAAGATGGGCTACCGCGGCGCCGGCACCTTCGAGTTCCTGTACGAGAACGGCGAGTTTTACTTCATCGAGATGAACACCCGCGTGCAGGTGGAGCATCCGGTGACGGAGATGGTGACGGGCATCGACATCGTGCAGATGCAGATCCGCATCGCCGCTGGCGAGAAGCTGCCCTTCGCCCAGCGCCAGATCGAGATGCGCGGCCACGCCATCGAGTGCCGCATCAATGCCGAAGACCCGGTCAAGTTCACGCCCAGCCCCGGTCGTATCACGACCTGGCATGCGCCCGGTGGCCCCGGCGTGCGCGTGGACTCGCACGCCTATACCAACTACTTCGTGCCGCCGAACTACGACTCGATGATCGGCAAGATCATCACCCATGGCGACACCCGCGAGCAGGCCCTGGCCCGCATGCGTATCGCCCTGTCCGAGACGGTGGTGGAAGGTATCCAGACCAATATCCCGCTGCACCGCGAACTGATGGCCGACGCCAAGTTCATGGAAGGCGGCACCAGCATCCACTATCTGGAAGGCTGGATGCGGGACCACAAGCGCTAAGCTCCGGCTTGAGCGCAGCAGCGGGTCGCGCTTCGGCGCGGGCCCGCATTGCAGATCCCCGGCGTGGCGCCAGCCGCTCCGGGGCTTTTGCTTTTTCAGCAAGGACACATGATGAGTAGCAGCAGCCCCATCCTTCACGAACTGATCCTGATCTGCCGCGAAGACGATGTCGAGACCGTCAGCGATGCGCTGATGGAGGTGGAGTCCCTGGCCGTCTCGGTGGAAGACGCGGATGCCGACACCGATGCCGAGAAGGCCCTGTTCGGCGAGCCCGGCATGCCAGCCCCCAAGTCGGGCTGGGAGCGTTCGGTGGTCAAGGCCCTGTTTGCCACCGAAGCCGAGGCCACCGAGGCCGCCACGCTGATCCTGGCCCAGGACTGGGCGCAAGACGTGCATGTGCAGACCATCCAGGCCGTCGAGGAGCAGGACTGGGTGCGCCTGACCCAGTCTCAGTTCGCACCGGTGGAGATCACCCAGGATTTCTGGATCGTGCCCTCCTGGCATGAGGCCCCGCCCCAGGCCACCACCATCATGCGCCTGGATCCGGGCCTGGCCTTCGGCACAGGCACCCACCCGACCACCCGCATGTGCCTGAGCTGGATCGCCCGTCATCAAGACCTGGCCCCCGGCTGGAATCGCGTGCTGGATTACGGCTGCGGCTCGGGCATCCTGGCCATCGGTGCCGCCCTGCATGGTGCTCGCGAGGTGGATGCCGTGGACATTGACCCCGCCGCCGTTACCGCCACCCAAGCCAATGCCGAGGCGAATCGGGTTGCAGAGCGCATCCGCGTGGGCCTGCCCGATGCGGCCAGCGGCGAGTACCCGCTGGTGCTGGCCAATATCCTGGCCACGCCGCTCAAGCTGCTCGCCCCCTTGCTGTGTCAACACCTGGCACCCGGCGCCCATCTGGTGCTGGCCGGCATCCTGGAACGGCAGGCCGATGATCTCAAGGCCGCCTATGCACCCTGGCTGCAGCTGGAGGTCAGCGACTGCCAAGAAGGCTGGATCCTGATGACGGCACAGCGCGTCTGAGCCCCATGAACCAGGCCCTTCTCGTGGCATGATTCCGGCCATGAGTCTCGCCACCCGTTGTACCGCTTGCGGCACCATCTTCCGGGTGGTGCAAGACCAGCTTCGCGTGTCCGAAGGCTGGGTGCGCTGCGGCCGCTGCGCCGAGGTCTTTGACGCCAACGAGCAGCTCTTCGACATCGACCGCGAAGCGCCGCCGCCCTGGCCCCCGCTGAGCAGCAGC
Organism: Roseateles asaccharophilus; assembly: GCF_004362405.1. GTDB lineage: Bacteria > Pseudomonadota > Gammaproteobacteria > Burkholderiales > Burkholderiaceae_C > Kinneretia > Kinneretia asaccharophila. The sequence goes on along the minus strand of NZ_SNXE01000005.1, from coordinate 265,502 downwards.
ACGGCGGCCGCAACGCCGCAACAGGCCGGTGATAGGCGGCCCGCCATGGCCGAGCCGCAGCCTGTAGCTGCGCCCATGCCTTCGCGACGCCCGGATGAGTCCACCTGGGTAATGCCGCGTGACTCGCACACCCAGGCCCGGGCGACATCTCAGCGCGTGCAGCAGGACTTGCGGGACGAGCCCGAGGAGAGCCCGGACGCCGGCGAGCCCACGATCCAGCTGCCGCCCATGTATGCCGCCGACGCGCTCGCGCCCGGTGTCATGACGACACCCAGCCCCGGAACATCCTCTGCGGCGCGACGTCATGAGGATGCGCTGCCCGCCGATGACGCGAGCCCGCAGCGCCGCGAACCCGTCTGGGATGCCGATCCCGTCCCGGCCGCCCAGGACAAGCGACCGACGCCCAAGGGCCTGGACAAGTCACGCGCGCGTCTGGACGGCGGCAAGCCGGCAGCCGTGGCCGAGCCAGCCCCCATGGCCGCCGCGAAACCCGAGCCGGCCGTCGCTGCCGAGCCCCCACAGCCCAGCTTCATGCGCCAGGCCGGCAAGCGCGATGCGAGCGCCGGTGCACGCTGGCAAGGCCTGGCACTGCTCGTGGGCTGTCTCTTGCTGCTGACGGCGCTGGGCTTGCAAGCCCTCTGGCAATTCCGCAATGCCCTGCTGGCCCTGCACCCGCCGGCCGAGCCGATGCTGAGCCGCTTCTGCGAAATGGCTGGCTGCAGCCTGGAGCCCTGGAAACGCATCGATGGGCTGGCCGTGGAGACGAGCAGCCTCACGCAGGCTGGTTCCGGCAACCACTACAAGCTTGGCATCCAGCTGCAGAACAAGGCGGGCTATGCCCTGGCGCTGCCCTGGGTGGACCTGAGCCTGACCGATGCCAGTGGCGCCCTGGTGGCACGTCGCATGCTCAAACCCGCTGACTTCAACCTCAGCAAGGGCAGCATTGCGGCCCACTCCGAGGAAGCACTGCAACTGGTCTTCAGCACCGACAAGCTCAAGATCAGCGGCTACAGCGTGGTGATCTTCCACCCCTGAAAAAAAACCCGGCCATGGCCGGGTTCTTCATCTGCGGACCCGACTTGCGCCGGGTCATGCAGCTCGCTTCGCTCAGGGCTTGTTGCCCGTCGGGAAGGGCCAGGCAGCCTGAGGGCTCAGAGCCGTCTTGGCAGCCGGTGCCGGAGCCGCAGCGGGCTTGGCGGCAGGAGCGGCAGCAGGCGCAGGGGCAGGCTTCTTGGCAGCCGGCTTCTTGGCAGCCTTCTTGGCGGGCGGCTTGGCAGCAGGCGCAGCAGCCTTCTTGGGGGCAGCGGCAGCCTTCTTGGCCGGAGCAGCAGCCTTCTTAGGGGCGGCAGCCTTCTTGGCCGGAGCTGCGGCCTTCTTGGGGGCAGCGGCCTTCTTCGCCGGAGCAGCGGCCTTCTTGGGGGCAGCGGCCTTCTTCGCCGGAGCGGCAGCCTTCTTAGGGGCAGCGGCCTTCTTCGCCGGAGCAGCGGCCTTCTTAGGGGCAGCGGCCTTCTTGGCCGGAGCGGCAGCCTTCTTAGGGGCAGCAGCCTTCTTGGCCGGAGCGGCAGCCTTCTTCGCAGGTGCTGCGGCCTTCTTCGCCGGAGCGGCAGCCTTCTTCGCAGGTGCTGCGGCCTTCTTCGCCGGAGCAGCAGCCTTCTTGGCCGGAGCAGCGGCCTTCTTCGCCGGAGCGGCGGCCTTCTTCGCCGGGGCGGCGGCCTTCTTGGCGGGAGCGGCCTTCTTGGCCGGCACCTTCTTTGCAGTTGCCATTTCGTTCTCCTTGATCAAGTGGAAAGAGCACCGCCTGCAACAGACCGGTCCGCTGCAGCGCGGTTATTCACCATCCGAGAGTCACCCAGGAGGAGTGCCCCGGTACGGTGAATGGGGTGGCGATGTCCGGCCTCGGCTTCTTCTGGTGGCCTGGGTCCAAACATCGCGGATCTTGATCTCTTCAAAAACTGGGACTGCGCGAGGCACCGTGCCTCACATCAATCCCAGGACAGGGCGCCACCGGACTGGTATTCGATGACGCGGGTTTCAAAGAAATTGCGTTCCTTCTTCAGGTCGATCATCTCGCTCATCCAGGGGAAGGGGTTCTCTTCATTGGGGAAGAGCTCCTCCAGACCGATCTGGACGGCGCGGCGGTTGGCGATATAGCGCAGATAGCCCTTGAACATGGAAGCGTTCAGGCCCAGCACGCCGCGGGGCATGGTGTCCTCGGCATAGCGGTACTCGAGCTCCACGGCCTTCAGGAACAGGGCCTTGATCTCGGCCTTGAACTGCGGAGTCCAGAGCTGCGGGTTCTCGAGCTTGATCTGGTTGATCAGGTCGATGCCGAAATTGCAGTGCATGGACTCGTCGCGCAGGATGTACTGGTACTGCTCGGCGGCACCGGTCATCTTGTTCTGGCGGCCCATGGCCAGGATCTGCGTGAAGCCCACGTAGAAGAACAGGCCTTCCATCAGACAGGCGAAAACGATCAGGCTCTTCAAGAGCGTCTGGTCGTTCTCCAGCGTGCCCGTGTTGAAGTTGGGGTCCATGATCGCGTCGATGAACGGGATCAGGAACTCATCCTTGTCGCGGATGGACGCCACCTCGTGGTAGGCGTTGAAGATCTCGCTCTCGTCCAGACCCAGCGACTCCACGATGTACTGGTAGGCGTGGGTGTGGATGGCCTCTTCGAAGGCTTGACGCAGCAGGAACTGGCGAGCCTCGGGCGCCGTGATGTGACGGTAGGTGCCCAGCACGATGTTGTTGGCGGCCAGCGAGTCGGCGGTGACGAAGAAGCCGAGGTTGCGCTTGATGATGCGGCGCTCGTCTTCGCTCAGGCCGTTGGGATCCTTCCAGAGCGCGATGTCGCGGCTCATATTCACTTCCTGCGGCATCCAGTGGTTGGCGCAGGTGGCGAGGTATTTTTCCCAGGCCCACTTGTACTTGAAGGGCACCAGTTGGTTGACGTCGGTCTGGCCGTTGATGATGCGCTTGTCGGCCACATTGACGCGACGCTCGCTGGCCGACTGGACGCTGCTGGCAGAGGGGCTGGCTTGGCTGGCGGTGACCGCGGCGCGCGCGACCGGCGCTTGGCTCGGTGCGACGTTCAGATTGGCGCTGTTCGCTGCGCTTTGCGAGGGTTGACGGTCTTCTTCCCAAACCAGCATGGTGGACTTCCTATCGCGTTGAATTATCAGAGTGTTGTGTTCAAACACCAAGGACTTCTTGACATGGCGCAGCAGTGGCTGTTGCTGTGCTGCATCGATATCGCAGGGCACTGCGGCCCGGCTTGCGACAGCGTCGGCGTCCTCGGCATGAGCATTCATCGATGCAGTGCAAATCGAGTTTGCATCGATGAACACTCGCATCGCGCGTGTTCAGGGGTCGCGATGAGGACTTCATCGCGACCCGCTCAAGGCCTTACTGGCAGGCCTCGCATTCTTCGAAGCCGGGGTCGCCGGGACGCATCATGCAGACCGCGCCTTCGGGCTCGGGCATCTCGGCGACAGGCGTGGCCGCAGGTGCGGAAGCCATCATGCCGCCACCGCTGGCCACGGCATTGAGCTGACCGGCCTTGCTCACCGTGCTCTTCTCGGCATGCGTGGCGCCGATGGTGCGCAGGTAGTAGGTGGTCTTGAGGCCACGCTGCCAAGCGAGCTTGTAGGTCTCGTCCAGCTTCTTGCCCGAGGCGCCGGCCATGTAGATGTTCAGGCTCTGCGCCTGGTCAATCCACTTCTGGCGACGCGCAGCGGCTTCCACCAGCCACACCGGTTCCACTTCAAAAGCGGTGGCGTAGAGCGCCTTCAGATCCTCAGGCACGCGGTCGATGCGGCGCAGCGAGCCGTCGAAGTGCTTCAGGTCCATGACCATCACGTCGTCCCACAGGCCCAGCTTCTTCAGGTCGCGCACCAGAGATTCGTTGATCACGGTGAACTCGCCGGAGAGGTTGGACTTGACCGAGAGGTTGCCGAAGCAGGGCTCGATCGAGGCATCCACGCCGATGATGTTGGAGATGGTGGCCGTCGGCGCGATGGCCACGCAGTTGCTGTTGCGCATGCCATCACGGGCGATCTTGGCGCGCAGCGCGTCCCAGTCCAGGGTCATGCTGCGGTCCACGTCCACATGGCCACCGCGGGCCTCGGCCAGCAGGTCCAGGGAGTCGATCGGCAGGATGCCGCGATCCCACAGCGAACCGCGGTAGCTCGAGTAGCGGCCACGCTCGGCGGCCAGTTCGGTCGAGGCCCAGTAGGCGTAGTAGCAGATCGCTTCCATCGAGCGGTCGGCAAACTCCACCGCGGCCTGGGAGGCGTAGGGGGTGCGCAGCGCGTAGAGCGCATCCTGGAAGCCCATCAGGCCCATGCCCACCGGACGGTGACGCAGATTGGAGTCGCGTGCCTTCTTGACCGCGTAGTAGTTGATGTCGATCACGTTGTCCAGCATGCGCATGGCGGTGGACACGGTCTTCTTCAGCTTCTCGTGATCGATTTCCTTGCCGTTCGGGCCATCCTTCAGATGCTGCACCAGGTTCACGGAACCCAGGTTGCAGACCGCAATCTCGCTGTCATTGGTGTTCAGCGTGATCTCGGTGCACAGATTGGACGAGTGCACCACGCCCACATGCTGCTGCGGCGAGCGCACATTACAGGCGTCCTTGAAGGTGATCCAGGGGTGGCCGGTCTCGAACAGCATCGAGAGCATCTTGCGCCACAGGTCCTTGGCCGGCATGCGCTTGAAGAGCTTGATCTCGCCGCGATCCACCTTGGCCTCGTACTCGGTGTAGGCCTTCTCGAAGGCGGCACCGAAGAGGTCGTGCAGATCCGGGCAGGTCGAGGGGCTGAACAGGGTCCAGTCGCCACCTTCCAGCACGCGCTTCATGAACAGGTCCGGGATCCAGTTGGCCGTGTTCATGTCGTGGGTGCGACGGCGGTCGTCACCGGTGTTCTTGCGCAGCTCCAGGAACTCCTCGATGTCCAGGTGCCAGGTCTCCAGGTAGGCGCAGACGGCGCCCTTGCGCTTGCCGCCCTGGTTCACGGCCACGGCCGTGTCGTTCACCACCTTCAGGAAGGGCACAACGCCTTGCGACTTGCCATTGGTGCCCTTGATGTGCGAGCCCAGGGCGCGCACCGGGGTCCAGTCATTGCCCAGGCCGCCGGCAAACTTGGACAGCAGGGCGTTCTCCTTGAGCGCCTCGTAGATGCCGTCCAGATCGTCCGACACCGTGGTCAGGTAGCAGCTCGAGAGCTGCGAGCGACGGGTGCCCGAGTTGAACAGGGTCGGGGTCGAGGACATGAAGTCGAAGCTCGACAGCACTTCATAGAACTCGATGGCGCGGGCTTCGCGGTCGATCTCATTGAGCGCCAGGCCCATGGCCACGCGCATGAAGAAGGCCTGCGGCATCTCGATGCGCTTGCCATCCACATGCAGGAAGTAGCGGTCGTACAGGGTCTGCAGGCCCAGGTAGTCGAACTGCAGGTCGCGCTCGGCCTTGAGCGCGGCGCCCAGCCTGGCCAGGTCGTACTGCTGCAGCTTCTCGTCCAGCAGCTCGGCCTGCACACCCTTCTTGATGTAGCCGGGGAAGTACTCGGCATAGCGCTGCTGCATCTCGTCCTGGCTCACCTCCTCGCCGAGGATCTCCTTGCGGATGGTGTGCTGCAGCAGACGGGCGGTGGCGCGGGTGTAGCCCGGATCCTTCTCGATCAGGGTACGGGCGGCCAAGATGGCGGCCTTGTAGACCTCCTCCATGGGCACGCCGTCATACAGATTGCGCTTGGTCTCGGCAATGATGGGCTCGGGCTTCACGTCGGCGCCCAGATTGGCGCAGCTGCTGGCGATCAGGGCCGACAGCTTGACCAGATCCAGGGGCACGCGCTGGCCACCGTCCAGCACCATCAGGCTGGCGCCCTGCAGATTGCCGGCGGCGATGTCCACCTCGCCCTTGGCCAGACGCTCCTGGGCGCGGCGCTCGCGATACAGCACATAGGCGCGGGCCACCTCATGGTGACCACCACGCATCAGACCCAGCTCCACCTGGTCCTGCACATCCTCGATGTGGAAGGTGCCACCGCTCGGGCGCGAACGCAGCAGGGCGCGCACCACGTTCTCGGTCAGGGCGTCCACCGTCTCGCGCACGCTGGCCGAAGCCGCACCGCTGGTGCCATGCACCGCCAGAAAGGCCTTCATCAGCGCCACGGCAATCTTGCTGGGCTCGAAGGACACCACCGCGCCATTGCGGCGGATGATCTGGTAGGCCTGGAAGGCCGAGGTCTTGGCGGCTCCGCCGCTCGCGCCGTGAGCGGAGGGGACGGCTGCGATATCCGATAGCGTGCTGGCTGCAACGGTTTGCATAGAGGTCCTCGTCTGAGTCTTGTTCGGTTCAATCAATCGGAGAACGCAAAGCCGGAGCATGCGGCGCGCAGCTCTGGCTTCATGTTCGGTTTGTGGCTGGCGGGGAGTCCCTGAACGGCCTTGCGGCGCTAGAGCCGCGAGACGCCAATCCCCTGCATGCTGACCCTGCCCCGGTCCCGGAACGCCAACCCAAACAGCGGGTGACGCGAGAAGCTGCGGCTGCAATTGAGTGGGGCATATCAGGTCTAGCCGAGGTCAGAAGGATAGCACGACAGACACTATATCTAGCGGATATGACCGCTTCAAGCACTACCGATAGCGTTCAAACCCCGTTGACCTCGTGCCGGGATCGCGCTAGCGACTCGGCGCGCAAAGGACGTATCACGCCGCAGGGGCGCGCGCATCACGATGAACAGGGGCTACGCGCCGGCCGACCCGCACCAGCGCTGGCTTGCGGGCTGAAACATGGCGCCAGGCCGCGCCAATACTGGGCCTTCCTGAAGTTCAGCCGCCCTCGCCCGCCGAACCCGAGGGTTCAGTGACGCCCAGACGGGCCATGCGGTAGCGCATCTGCCGCAGCGACAGGCCCAGAGAAGCCCCGGCCGCCGTGCGGTTGAAGCCATGCCGAACCAGGGAGCGCAGGAGGATGCTGCGTTCCACCTCGTCAAGATAGGCCGCCAGATCCTGCGGCAGGGGATCATCAGCCTCCGATGCAGGCTGCGCGACCAGCGGCAGGCTGACACGGTCGGGCATGTCCAGGCTGCCGAACTGAGATTCATCCAGCACGGCCTCGGGCAAGCCCAGATCGGCCACATCGATGACCTCCCCGCCGGACAGCGCCAAAGCCCGATGCAGCAGGTTCTCCAGCTCTCGCACATTGCCCGGGAAGGCATAGCGCGAGAGCTGGGCCAGCGCAACGGCCGAGAGCCGCGGCGCAGGTGACACGCCGGCATCGCGCGCAATGCGATCCAGCACACGCTCGCTGATCGCCTCCAGATCCTCGATGCGCTCACGCAAGGGCGGCACGCGGATCTGGATCACATTGAGGCGATAGAACAGATCCTGACGGAAGCGCCCCGCAGCCACCTCGGCCGAAAGGTCCTTGTGGGTGGCGCTGACGATGCGCACATTCACCGGCGCCTCGGCCACGGCCCCGACCGGCCGCACCGAGCGCTCCTGAATGGCACGCAGCAGCTTGCTCTGCATGGCCAGGGGCAGATCACCGATCTCATCCAGAAAGAGCGTGCCCTCGTGGGCGGCCTGGAAGAAGCCTTCCCGGTCCTCATGCGCACCGGTGAAGGCGCCTTTGCGAAAGCCGAAAAACTCAGCCTCCAGCAGCTGCTCGGGAATGGCGCCGCAGTTGACCGCGATAAAAGCCCTTGCGCTGCGCGGGCTGGCGTCATGGATGGCACGCGCCACCAGCTCCTTGCCCGTGCCCGACTCGCCCTGCAGCAATACCGGCGCCATGCTGCGCGCTACCTTCTCAATCAGCGCACGCACCTGACACATGGCCGCAGAGTCGCCGGCCAGCCGGTGCAAAGCCGGATGGCTGCTAACCGCCTCGCCAGCGCGCGGCGATCGCGGCCCCGGGCTGCGCGCAGAAGCCGGCGCTGCGGCGGGCACTGCGGCCGACTGCGCCGAAGCCCCCACCCGCCCCAGGGCCGAGGCCACCACGCTACGGAACTGGCGCAGGTCCACGGGCTTGGTCAGGTAGTCATAGGCGCCCGCCTTGAGCGCCTCCACCGCGTTTTCCGCGGAACCGAAAGCCGTGATGACCAGGGCTTTCTCGGGCCGACCGTGGCGCTCCAGCCAGGCCAGCACGTCCAGGCCCGAGCCATCGGGCAGGCGCATATCGGTGATCACCGCGCTATAGCCGCGCTCCGCCAGCCGGGCCAGCGCTTCCTCAACCGAGCCCGCACTGTCCAGCTCATAGCCCTCGCGAAGCAGGGTCAGCTCATAGAGCGTGCGCAGATCGGGCTCATCATCAATGACCAGCAGGCTGTGTGAGGGAACGGGATTCATGGTCTTGAGGGGCTCTAAGCCTCGGCGGGCGGCCGACGCAGGGTGATGATGAACTCATTGCCCGCATGCCCGACGGCACGTTGACGCTGATAGTCGATGCGGCCACCGTAGCGCTCACAAAGCTCGCGACAGATATAGAGCCCCAGGCCGGATCCGCGGCTGCGTGTGGAGAAGAAGGGCTCGAAGAGATGTCGCTCCACCTCGGGCGCCAGCGCAGGCCCTGCGCTGTAAACCGAGAGCTGGGCCCATTGCTCGGACAGCGCCCGCAAGCTGACCTGCACCGAGGCCGGCCCGGGCTCGGCATGCCGCAGCGCATTGTCCAGCAGGTTGACCAGGACCCGGCGCATATGCTCGGGATCAAACAGCACCGCAAGACTGCCTGCGGGCAGACTCAGGGCCAGCGGACCATCATCGGTCTGCGGCAAGCGATTGGTGCTCGCCCAGTCCGCGCAGGCCTCTCGCACCAAGGCACTGGCGTCCAGGGCCTGTGGCGGCAAGAGAACTCCAGGCGCCACCTCCATCACATCGTCCACGATGCGCTTGAGCCGCTGCACATTGGAGGCCACCATGGCCGTGAGTCGACGGGCCTGCTCGTTCTCGCTGTCCTCCGCCAACAAGGCATTGGCCTGGTCGATGGCGGCCAGTGGATTGCGTATCTCGTGGGCAATCCCCGCCGAGATGCGCCCCATGGCGGCTAGCTTCTCCTGGCGGCTGCGCGCCAGCACGCTGCGGACATCCTCGATGAAGAGCACACACAGGTCTTCATTGCCCTGCCCCTCGCGGCGCTGCGTGAAGCGCATGCGCAGTCGCAGCCCGCGCGTCTCGCCCCCCTCCAGCCTCAGACTGATGTCTCGACCCTCCTCGGGCCAGCGCGCGTCGGCAAAGGCACGATCCACGGCGGCGACCAGCGGCTCCCAGTCGGCCACGCCACGCAGCTGAAACGGCGCCTCACGCACGCGCTGCGCACCGGACAGCAGGCCGCGTGCCGCGGGATTGGCCGCGCGCACATGGCCGCGGCGGTCCACGACCAGCACCCCCTCCTGCATCTGCTCAATCACCAGCCGGTTGAGCTGGGCCTGCTGGCGCGCCAGCTCCAGGCTGCCGCGGGCAGCCCGCTCCTCGCGCGCCAGGCGGCTGGCCATCTCGCTGGCCAGCAGACCCACCACGAAGAAGCCTACCCCCGCCAGCCCCGCCTGCGTCATGCGCAGAGCGGGATCCAGCCCCTGAAAGAAGGACCAGGCACTCACCCCCAGCACCAGCAGGGCCGCCATGGCGGACGCCGCGAGCGCCTGCAGGCGGGGTGTCAGCAGACCGGCCATCAGCACAGGCATGACGAGCAAGGCGCCATAGCTCACGGCCGAGGCCCTGTCCATGGCATGCAGCAGGCCAAACAGCGCCAGGTCCACGCCGATAGTCGCCCACCAGCGCGGGCTGCTCAGGCGGGCCAGGGAGCGGGCGGACACGCCTCGGCGCGCCGCCGGCAAGATCCACTGCAGCAGCGCCAGCACCATGTAGAGCAGGCTGAGCTCCAGTGCCCCCTGGACCGGCTCCGCCCCCAACACCCCGCCCAGCAGCTGCATGGCCAGCAGGGCAAGGCCCAAGGCGACGCGGGCCGACAGGCAGGCGCGATACAGCCGGTAGAAGCCGTTGCCCGCCGCATCGCGCCGCAAGCCGCGGCGCAGGAAGAACCCGGTCTCGGCGTCGGCAGGCCCAGGCGCTCCTGACGTCTCGCCACCACCGCCTGCACCGGCCCCAGCGGCCTCAGTGGCCGAGGGCCCAGCTGGTCTGGTGGACGGCCAAGCGTCGTGGCTCATGAGCGCGATCGGGCCTCAAAAGCGTGTCGATGCGCCGCGCTGCAGAAGTGCCCGCCCAACCCCGGCAGCGCATCGGCCAGCGGCACATGCAGGCCGCACTCGGCGCAGGCCACGATGTCCTGGGCGCCGGCGGCCGGGGCCTTGGGGGCCTCGCGCTTGGGCCCGGGCTCCGGGCGCGAGGGCCGTGCGCGCTTGAGCCCCAGAACAAAGAAGACCAGGGCCAGGACAAGAATCAGGAGCAGGTATTTCATGCCTCAGTCACTCAGACCGGTGCGGTGCCCGCACGCTGCAGCAGCACCTCCAACACAAAGCGCGAGCCCGCATAGGCCAGCAGCAGCAGGGCCGCCCCCAGATAGAGCCAGCGGGTCGCACGGCGGCCGCGCCAGCCAAAGACGCGGCGGCCGGTCAGCAGACCGGTCAGCACCAGCCAGCCCAGCACGGAGAGCAAATTCTTGTGGTCCCAGCGCCATTGCGGCGTGAACCACCAGCCCAGCAGCAGGGCCAGCGACAGCACCACCACGCCCGCGCCCACGAACTGGAAGGTCAGACGTTCCAGGCGCAGCAGGGGCATGCCCAAGGGGAACTGGCCTTGCCCGGGCGCGGGCATCTTGAGGCGCATCTGGCGCTCGGCCCGACTCAGCAGCACCGCATGCAGCACCGCCACGCCAAAGAGGCCGTAAGAGGCCAGGCCCAGCACCCAGTGCAGCGGCGTCCAGGGCGAGGCCGCCAGCGGGCGGCTTTCGCCCGGATACAGCGCGGCCAGCAGCACACCCAGGGCGGCCAGCACCGCCAGCACGCGGCGCGCGCTGGGCAGGGGCACCAGGCGGCTCTCCACCATATAGACGGCCAGCACCAACCAGATGGTCATGGACAGGGCCGGCGCGAAGCCGAAGCGCGCGCCCGGCTGGCTGGCGCCTATGCCCGCGATGTCCAGCACCAGGGCCAGCAGATGGGCGCTCCAACCCAGCACCAAAAGGCCGCGCATACGAGCTCCGTCGCCCGCCCGGTCGGGGCTCAACACCACCGCGGCATAGGCCAGCAAGGCGAGCAGGCTGCTGGCCACCAGCAGCATGCCGGGCAGGCCGGAGGAGGCGAACGATAAAATCATCGCCACAGTGTAATTTGCGCGCCCGTCTCCCCGTGGCGCTAGCCCGATGGCCTCCACCCTGACCGAACGCCTGAGCCAGCTCGTCAAGACGATGCGCGGCCAGGCCCGCATCACCGAAAGCAATGTGCAGGACATGCTGCGCGAGGTGCGCATGGCCCTGCTGGAGGCCGACGTGGCCCTGCCGGTGGTGCGCGACTTCATCGCCCGCGTCAAGGAGAAGGCCCTGGGCCAGGAGGTGGTGGGCTCGCTCAACCCCGGCCAGGTGCTGGTCTCGGTGGTGCACAAGGAGCTGGCCGCCACCATGGGCGAGGGCGTGGCCGATATCAATCTGGCCGCCCAGCCGCCCGCCATCATCCTGATGGCTGGCCTGCAGGGTGCCGGCAAGACCACCACCACGGCCAAGCTGACCAAGCACCTCATCGACAAGCGCAAGAAGAAGGTGCTGACGGTCTCGGCCGACGTCTACCGCCCCGCCGCCATCGAGCAGCTCAAGACCGTGACCAAGCAGGCGGGTGGCGAGTGGTTCCCCTCCGACGCGGGCCAGACGCCACGCGACATCGCCCTGGCCGCGCTGGACTACGCCAAGAAGCATTACTTCGATGTGCTGCTGGTGGACACGGCCGGTCGCCTGGCCATCGACGAAGCCCTGATGGCCGAGATCAAGGATCTGCACGCCACGCTGAACCCGGTGGAGACGCTCTTCGTGGTCGATGCCATGCAGGGTCAGGATGCGATCAACACCGCCAAGGCCTTCAAGGAAGCCCTGCCGCTGACCGGCATCGTGCTGACCAAGCTGGACGGCGACTCGCGCGGCGGTGCGGCCCTGTCGGTGCGCCAGATCACGGGCGCACCCATCAAGTTTGCCGGCGTGTCCGAGAAGATCGACGGCCTGGAGGTCTTTGACGCCGACCGCCATGCCGGCCGCGTGCTGGGCATGGGCGATATCGTGGCCCTGGTGGAGGAAGTCACCAAGGGCGTGGACATGGCCGCGGCCGAGAAGCTGGCCAACAAGCTCAAGAGCGGCGACGGCTTCGACCTGAATGACTTCCTGGCCCAGATCTCCCAGATGAAGAAGATGGGCGGCCTCTCGGGCCTGATGGACAAGCTGCCCACCCAGATGACGGCCAAGGCCGGCGCCGCCGACATGGACAAGGCCGAGCGCGATATGAAGCGCATGGAGGGCATCCTCAACGCCATGAGCGCCAAGGAGCGCGCCCAGCCGAGTCTGCTGATGGACGGCAAGAGCAAGGCCAGCCGCAAGCGCCGCATCGCTGCCGGTGCCGGTGTGCAGATCCAGGAGGTCAACCGCCTGCTGAATCAGTTCGACCAGATGCAGGGCATGATGAAGAAGATGAAGGGCGGCGGCCTGATGAAGATGATGAAGAAGATGGGTGGCATGAAAGGCCTGGGCGGGATGATGCCGCCCGGACTGAAGTAACACCCCCTACCCGCTTCGCAGGCCCTTCAAGGGGGCCGAGCCCGGACTCAAACAGTCCTGAGGACTGTTTGTGACTGGCGAGGGGCAAGGCCTCTGCGCCTTGCCGCATCGAACGCCCGGCAGCGCCGTACCCGCGACAGCCGCCCGGGTCAACGACCCCGACTCATTCGAGCAAGGCCTGCGCAAACTCCCGCGCGCTGAAGGTCTGCAGATCCTCCAGCTTCTCGCCCACGCCGACGAAGTACACCGGGATGGGGCGCTCGCGCGCGATGGCGGCCAGCACGCCACCCTTGGCCGTGCCGTCCAGCTTGGTGACGATCAGGCCGGTCAGGCCCAGGGCATCGTCGAAGGCCTTGACCTGGGTGAGCGCGTTCTGGCCGGTATTGCCATCCACCACCAGCAGCACCTCGTGCGGCGCACCGTCCTGGGCCTTGCCGATCACGCGGCGGATCTTCTTGAGCTCCTCCATCAGATGCAGCTGGGTGGGCAGGCGACCCGCGGTGTCGGCAATCACCACATCGCAGCCGCGCGCACGCCCCGCCACCACGGCATCGAAAGTCACGGCCGAGGGGTCGCCGCCCTCCTGGCTGACGATCTCCACCCGGGTGCGGTCGGCCCAGACCGAGAGCTGCTCCCGCGCCGCGGCGCGGAAGGTATCGGCCGCGGCCAGCAGCACCTTCTGCTCGGCCTCGGCCAAGTGGCGGGTCAGCTTGCCAATGCTGGTGGTCTTGCCGGCGCCATTGACGCCCACCACCATCATGACCGTGGGCGTGTGCTCGCCCACGGTCAGCGGCTTCTCCAGCGGACGCAGCAGATCGCTCAGCGCCTCGGCCAGCAGACCGCGCACGGCCGCCGGGTCGGTGACCTTGGCCTCCTTGACCCGTTTCTTGAGATCCTCCAGCAGGAACTCGGTGGCCTTGACGCCGGTATCGGCCATCAGCAGGGCCGCCTCCAGCTCCTCATAAAGCGCGTCATCAATCTGGGTGCCGGTGAAAACCTGGGCGATGCTGGAGCCGGTCTTGCGCAGGCCGGCGCGCAGCTTGTCCAGCCAGCTGCGGCGCACGGTCGGGGCCTGCGCGGGCTCGGGGGCCGGCGCAGCTGCGGCCAGCGGCGCCGAAGCGGCCACGGGAGCCGGCGGCGGCGCCTCGGGCGCCAGCACGGCCGCCGCGGCCGGAGCGGGCGGCGCAACCACGGGCACCGCGGCAGGCGCTGTGATGGAGGCCGGGGCGGGCGCCGACTCGGCGGCCACGACAGGCGTGGGAGCGCTCACCGGCTCGGCGGCGGGCTGGGGTGCCGGGGCCGCATTGCCGCCTCCGCCGAACTTCTTCTTAAAGAAACTGAACATCAATGGCCTGTGAGAAGGACTGGATCTGGGCTGAAAGTCCCGCCGCTGCGGCATTTCGGGCATGTCGCCCCTGGGCCGGCAGCCGTCCCGCGAGGGGGCTTCCAAGAATTTTTTAAAGACTTCGCAAAGAGTGCTTGCATTGTCTCCGAAAAGCTCGTTAGAATAGCGGGCTTGAGGCGCTTTAGCTCAGCCGGTTAGAGCGACGGAATCATAATCCGCAGGTCCGGGGTTCGAATCCCTGAAGCGCCACCAAAATACAGCAAACGGCCCGAGCATCCCTCGGGCCGTTTTGCTTTGTTCAACCGCCATTCTCGCAGCCACTGGACAAATACCATGTACCGCTGTGCCTCGATTGCCACCCTTGCTGTGGCCGCCTGCCTGGCCTGGGCCCCTGCCCACGCTCAATCGCATCGCCCCTTCCCGCCCCAGGCTTTGCGCGGCGAACTGCAGTTGCTGCAGTTCCCGGAAGCCACGCTCAATGGGCAGCCGGCCCGACTGGCGCCCGGAGCCCGATTGCGCGGCGACACCAATCTGCTGCTGCAACCCGCCAGCGTGATGGGGCAGAAACTCATGGTGCACTACACCGTCGAGCAGCGCACCGGCCTGCTGCAGGACATTTGGGTGCTGAATCCGGTCGAGCTGGCCAACAAGACCTGGCCCCGCAGCGCCGAGGAGGCCGCGCGCTGGAGCTTCGAGCCCGGCACGCAGACCTGGACCAAGCGCTGAGCCCCAAGGAAGTACGCCATGAAGAAAGTATTCATCAAGACCTTCGGCTGCCAGATGAACGAGTACGACTCGGACAAGATGGCCGATGTGCTGGGTGCCGCCCAGGGCTATGAGAAGACCGAGGACCCCGAGCAGGCCGACCTGATCCTCTTCAACACCTGCTCCGTGCGCGAGAAGGCGCAAGAGAAGGTGTTCAGCGATCTGGGGCGCGTCAAGCACCTCAAGGAAAAGGGCGTGATGATCGGCGTGGGCGGCTGCGTGGCCAGCCAGGAGGGCGCGGCCATCATCGAGCGTGCGCCCTATGTGGACGTGGTCTTCGGCCCCCAGACCCTGCACCGCCTGCCCCAGATGCTGGCCGCACGCCAGGAGCTGCGCCGCCCGCAGGTGGACATTTCCTTCCCCGAGATCGAGAAGTTCGACAATCTGCCGCCCGCCAAGGTGGAGGGCGCCAGCGCCTTCGTGTCCATCATGGAAGGCTGCTCCAAGTACTGCAGCTACTGCGTGGTGCCCTACACCCGCGGCGAGGAGGTCTCGCGCCCCTTCGAGGACGTGCTGACCGAGATCGCCGGCCTGGCCGACCAGGGCGTGATGGAGATCAATCTGCTGGGCCAGAACGTCAATGCCTACCGCGGCAAGATGGGCGACACCAGCGAATACGCCGACCTGGCCCTGCTGCTGGAATACGCGGCCGAGATCCCCGGCATCCGCCGCCTGCGCTTCACCACCAGCCACCCCAACGAGTTCAGCCCGCGCCTGATCGAGGCCTACGGCAAGGTGCCCCAGCTGGTGAACCACCTGCACCTGCCGGTGCAGCATGGCAGCGACCGCATCCTGATGGCCATGAAGCGCGGCTACACGGCCCTCGAGTTCAAGAGCATCGTGCGCAAGCTGCGCGCGATCCGGCCGGACATCCGCCTGGCCAGCGACTTCATCGTCGGCTTTCCCGGCGAGACCGAGGACGACCACGCCAAGCTGATGAAGCTGGTGGAGGACGTGGGCTTCGACGCCTCCTTCAGCTTCATCTTCAGCCCGCGCCCCGGCACGCCGGCCGCCAATCTGGAGGACAGCACGCCTTACGAGGTCAAGGTGCGCCGCCTGCAGGAACTGCAAGCCGCCATCGAGGCCCATGCGGTGAAGATCAGCGAAAGCATGGTGGGCAGCCGCCAGACCATTCTCGTGACCGGCAATGCCCGCAAGGATGCCAGCGAGCTGATGGGCCGCACCGAGTGCAACCGCATCGTCAACTTCAAGGGCCACCCGCGCCTGATGAACCAGCTGATCGAGGTGGACATCACCCAGGCCTACCCGCACTCCCTGCGGGCCGAGGTGCCGCTGGCGGTCGAGCAGGCGCTGGGCGCCTGAGCCTTCAGCGCCGCCCCAGCAAGCCCTGGCCCCAGGCCAGGGCCCACTGCGGCAGGGCGATGGCCAGGATCATCAGGCCGTAGCCGGCTAGTTTGCCGTCGCGCCCCAGCAGCACAAGCGCGGCCAGCAGGGCGAGCGAGCCGCCCACACCGCCCCAGACCCAGAGCTGGCGCCAACCGCGGCTGCGCAAGTCCTGACGCCACAGCAGCTTGAGCGCGCCCGCCATCAGGGCCGCCACCACCCAGGCCGGCGCCAGGAAATTGCACAGATGCCAGAACAGATCGAGGGCGTTCAAGATGAGGGTGAATCCGAAGGTTGGCCGCCACGAGCGGCTGGCAAGTCGCACGCATTTCTTGATGCGCATCAATCGCATGTGCGTGCTGCAGGAAGCCCCGCAATGCGGCGCGAAGGCCCGAATTTTATAATTCGGACATGAGCGTCTTCGCCCTCAGCCTGAACCACCACTCCGCGCCGCTGGATCTGCGCGGAAGGTTCGCGTTCTCGCTGGACCAGCTTGCCCCCACGCTGCTCGGTCTGCGCCAGCAGCTGCAACACGGCCCCAGGCACATGCTGCCCGAGGCGGCCCTGCTGTCCACCTGCAACCGCACCGAGCTCTATGTGGCCGGCCCTAACGAGCTCGTGCGCCCGGCAGTGGACTGGCTGGCCGGCGTAGGCGGCGTGGGCAGCAGCGCGCTGATGGACCATGCTTATGTGCTGGAAGGCAGCGCCGCCGCACGCCACGCTTTCCGCGTGGCCAGCGGTCTGGACTCCATGGTGCTGGGCGAGCCCCAGATCCTGGGCCAGCTCAAGCAGGCCGTGCGCGAGGCCGACCAGGCCGGCACCCTGGGCACCACCCTGCACCAGCTCTTCCAGCGCAGCTTCTCGGTAGCCAAGGAGGTGCGAACCTCCACCGAGATCGGCAGCCACTCCATCAGCATGGCGGCGGCTTCGGTGCGCCTGGCCGCCCAGCTCTTCGAAGACCTCAGCCAGATCAAGGTGCTCTTCATCGGCGCCGGCGAGATGATCGAGCTGGTGGCCACGCATTTCGCCGCCAAGACGCCGCGCCATATGGCCATCGCCAATCGCACGCTGGAGCGCGGTGAGAAGCTGGCCGGCCGCCTCTCGGCCGAGGCCCTGCGCCTGGCCGATCTGCCCCAGCGCCTGCATGAATTCGACGCGGTGATCTCCTGCACCGCCTCCAGCCTGCCCCTCATCGGCCTGGGCGCCGTGGAACGCGCGCTGAAGAACCGCAAGCACCGCCCCATGTTCATGGTGGACCTGGCCGTGCCCCGCGATATCGAGCCCGAGGTGGCCCAGCTGGACGATGTCTACCTCTACACCGTGGACGACCTCTCCGGCATCGTGCAGAGCGCTGGCCAGAAGCGCCAGGCCGCGGTGCAGCAGGCCGAGGCCATCGTCGAGGCCGGCGTGCAGAGCTTTGTGCACTGGCTGGGTCAGCGCCACACCGTGCCCCTGATCCAGGCCCTGCAGTCCCAGGCCGATGACTGGCGCCAGCACGAGATTGCCCGCGCCCGCAAGCTGCTCGCCCGCGGTGAGGATGTGGATGCGGTGCTGGACGCGCTCTCGCGCGGCCTGACCCAGAAGATGCTGCACGGCGCCCTGGCCGAGCTGCATGCCAGCGAGGGCGAGCAGCGCATGCAGCTGGCCCAGACGGTGTCGCGCCTGTTCCTGCGCAATAGCGCGCGCAACCCGGCCGAGTCCTAGCGGCGCTGTCAGCCCGCCGGGCCGCCTCGCCCCAGGCGGCGGCCCCCATCGGCAGCGCCCGCGCGCCCTGCCCGCCTTGACGCCCCGCGTTGACTCACGCCTCCCGGATTCCGCCCCATGAAAGACAGCCTGCGCCAGCAGTTCGAACGCCTGGCCTTCCGCCTTGCCGAGCTCGACACCATTCTTGCCGACGGCGCCGTAGCCGCCGATATGAAGCGCTACCGCGCCCTCAGCCGCGAGCAGGCCGAAGCCAGCGGACTGGTCGAGCGCTACCGCCGCTACCAGCAGCGCGAGGCCGATCTGGCCGCCGCCCGGGAGCTGCTGGACGAGCCCGAGATGGCCGAGATGGCGCGCGAGGAAATCGCCAGCGCCCAGGCCGATATCGCGGATCTGCACGAGCAGCTGCAGCTGGCCCTGATCCCCAAGGATCCGGACGACGAGCGCAATGCCTTTCTGGAAATCCGTGCCGGCGCCGGCGGGGATGAATCGGCCCTGTTTGCCGCCGATCTGGCCCGCATGTATCTGCGCTTTGCCGAGACCCAGGGCTGGCGCTGCGAGACGCTCTCGGCCAGCGAATCCGATCTGGGCGGCTTCAAGGAGCTGGTGGTGCGCCTGGAGGGCGAGGGCGTGTACGGCCGCATGAAGTTCGAGTCCGGCGGCCACCGCGTGCAGCGTGTGCCCGCCACCGAGAGCCAGGGCCGCATCCACACCAGCGCCTGCACCGTGGCCGTGATGCCCGAGCCCGACGAGGCCGAGGAGATCCAGCTCAACCCGGCCGATCTGCGTATCGACACCTTCCGCGCCAGCGGCGCCGGCGGCCAGCACGTCAACAAGACCGACTCCGCCATCCGCATCACCCACCTGCCCACCGGCCTGGTGGCCGAGTGCCAGGACGACCGCAGCCAGCACCGCAACAAGGCCAAGGCCATGGCCGTGCTGGCCGCCCGCCTGCGCGACAAGGACAAGAACGAGCGCGCCGCCAAGGAAGCCGCCCAGCGCAAAAGCCTGGTGGGCAGCGGCGACCGCAGCGACCGCATCCGCACCTACAACTTTCCCCAGGGCCGGCTCACCGACCACCGCATCAACCTCACGCTCTACAAGCTGGACCAGATCATGAACGGCGATCTGGGCGATGTGCTGGCCGGCCTGCAAGCGGCACAGGCCGCCGAGCAGCTGGCGGCCCTGGAAGGCCGCGCATGAGCAGCCCGCTGAGCGTGGCCGCCGCCTTGGCCCAGGCCCGCCTGGCCGGCCTGGACCGGCTGGAGAGCCAGCTGCTGCTGGGCACCCTGCTGGGCGTGGACCGCGCCTGGCTGCTGAGCCATGACGACCAGGCTCTCAGCCCCGAGCAGGCGGCGCGCTTTGCCGACTGGCTGGTCCAGCGCCTGCAGGACGTGCCCCTGGCCTATCTGGCCGGCGAGAAGGAATTCCACGGCCTGCGCCTGCGCGTCAACGCCCACACCCTGGTGCCCCGCCCCGATACCGAGACCTTGGTGGACTGGGCCCTGGAGTTGCTGCCCGGCCTGGGCCCGACACCCCGGGTGGTAGACCTGGGCACGGGCAGCGGCGCCATCGCCCTGGCCCTCAAGCATGCCCACCCCGCCGCCACGGTGAGCGCCGTGGACCTGAGCGAGGGCGCCCTGGCCATGGCGGCCGAGAATGCGCGCCGCCTGGGTCTGGACCTGGAATGCCTGGCCGGCGACTGGTGGCAGCCCCTGGCGGGCCGGCGCTTCGAGCTCATCGTCAGCAACCCGCCCTATATCGCCGGGGACGACCCGCACCTGCCCGCCCTGCGCCACGAGCCGCGCAGCGCGCTCACGCCCGAGGGCGACGGCCTGGCCGCCCTGCGCACCCTGGTGGCGGGGGCGCCAGACCACCTGGTGCCCGGCGGCTGGCTGCTGCTGGAGCATGGCTACGACCAGGCGGAGGCGGTGGCGGCACTGCTGGCCGAAGCCGGCTTTGAGGCCATAGCCCTGCGCCGGGACCTGGGCGGCCAGCCCCGCATCAGCGGTGGCCGCCGGCCGGGCTGAAAAGCCACAACAGCCCCTGCGAATTCGCCCATATTCCACAGCGCCCCCGGCCACTCCGGATTAGTATGGCTCTCAGGACTGGCCGCAGCGGCCAGCTCCAGACGCTTCAGGAGGTCGCCATGCGCCACGCTGCCGCCCGAGTTCCTGTTTCCCACCCCGTTCATGCCGGACTCCTGCTGCTGCTTGCCGCAGCCCTCGGCAGCCCTGGCGCTGCGCCGGCCCAAGGCCTGAGCCTGCCGCCCCTGGACAGCCATTCCCTGCGGTGGCAAGCCCGGGTGCAGCTCAGCAGCCTGGAGGACACGGGCGGCGGCCGGAGCCTGCTCAGCGCCAATCTGCTGGGCGACTACTACATCTTCAACAACACAGACGCCAGCAATCGCTACCAGGGCGGACTGCGAACCACCGGTGGGCTGATGATCGGAACCAGGGCACTGAGCGAAAGCAGCTCGGGCTTGGCGCTGCGCAACCCTGATCTGGGCCAGCGCGCCAGCCTTCTGTTGGGCCAGCGCCGCATCAGTCAGCTCGGCCCCAGCCTGCCGGGCGCGGAGTCCGACTACGCGACCCGACCTTACCTGGGCATAGGCTACACAGGCCAGTCCTTGCGCGGCAGCTGGGGCTTCAGTGCCGATCTGGGCCTGATCAAGCTGAGCTACCGCGACCAGCTGCGCCTGGGCCGCAGCCCGGGCGGCGCCCAGAGCCTGGAAGATTTGCTGCTGGACATACGCCTGCGTCCCGTGGTGCAGCTGGGCTTCAACTACAGCTTCTGAGGCCTTCTTTCCCCACGCCGGCCAGAGCCCCGGGCCTGGCCGATAATCCGCGCATGGGTGCCGCACAAAGCGGCGCCGTGATCGAACATGGGGTAGAGACAATGAGCGACAACGTCCAGCAACGCATCGATGATCTGGTGAAGAACAACCGCGTCGTGCTGTTCATGAAGGGCACGGCCCAGTTTCCGATGTGCGGCTTCTCCGGCCGTGCGGTGCAGATCCTCAAGGCCTGCGGCGTCAGCGATCTGACCACCTTCAACGTGCTGGAAGACGAGGCCGTGCGCCAGGGCATCAAGGAATACGCCAACTGGCCCACCATCCCCCAGCTCTATGTGAACGGCGAGTTCGTTGGCGGCTCGGACATCATGATGGAGATGTACCAGGCCGGCGAGCTGCAGCAGGTGTTGTCCGCCCAGTGAGCCTGACTTGAGCGAAGTCCCGCGCCGACTGGTGGTCGGCATCACCGGCGCCAGCGGCGCTGCCTACGGTCTGCGCCTGCTGCGCCGCGGGCGGGAGCTGGGGCTGGAGACGCATCTCATCGTCACCCCAGCCGGGGTGCTGAATGTGCACCATGAGCTGGGGCTGGACCGCCAGGCCCTGGAGGCCGAGGCTAGCCGCAGCCATGCCCTGGGCGATGTGGGGGCCTGCGTGGCCAGTGGCAGCTTTGCCACCGCCGCCATGGTGATCGCGCCCTGCTCCATGAAGACCCTGGCCGCCGTGGCCCATGGCTTTGGCGACAACCTGCTCACCCGCGCCGCGGACGTGACGCTCAAGGAGCGTCGCCGCCTGGTACTGATGGTGCGCGAGACCCCGCTGAACCTGGCGCATCTGCGCAATATGACGTCCGTGACCGAGATGGGCGGCATCATCTTCCCGCCCCTGCCGGCCTTCTACCACCGCCCTCAGAGCATTGAGGAGCTGGTGAACGAGTCGGTGGAGCGGGTGCTGGAGCTGGCCGGTGTGGCCGGCGCCGCGCCGCAGTCCTGGAACGGACTCAGGGGCTAGGCCTCGCCGGGCATCAGCCAGCGCTTGCGGTTGCTGAACACCGCGTTGGGATACTCGGCGCGGCCGCGGCTGCCGTTGTAGCGCCCCAGGGCCATGAACATATCGCCCTTCTCCCGGTCCAGATAGTGGCGCAGGATCACGCAGCCGAAGCGCAGATTCGTCTGCATATGGAAGAGGTGCGAGGGGTTGCCATCGCCGATCAGGCGCGCCCAGAAGGGCATGACCTGCATATAGCCCCGGGCGCCCGCCACGCTGATCGCGTACTTGCGAAAGCCGCTTTCCACCTGAATCAGGCCCAGCACCAGGGCCGGCTCCAGGCCGGCACGCTTGCTCTCGTACCAGACCGTTTCGAGAAACTCGATGCGGGTCTGGGCCTCGGAGAGCCGCTTCTTGAGGCGCTCGCTCATCTCACCCAGCCAGCGCAGGTAGGACAAGCGCTCCTCAACGTCGGAAAAACGCGGTTTGGGCGGCGCCCGGTTGCCAATGGCCGATGACAGAGCCGAGCGCACGGAATCCGCCAGCGGCTCCTCCACCTGGGCCCCGGCCCGGGCTCGCCGCGGCCAGGCCAGTGTGACGGCCGCCGCGCCCAGCAGAGCGCGTCGGTGCATCATCAAAGCTTGAGCTTGCCCTTCAGATGGGCCACGACATCGGCCAGAGCCAGCTTGCTGGCCTCGGCGTCGCGACGGCCCTGGTACTCGACCTGACCTTCCTTGAGGCCGCGGTCGGACAGCACCACGCGGTGGGGCACACCCACCAGCTCCCAGTCGGCAAACATGGCACCCGGGCGCTCGCCGCGGTCGTCCAGCAGCACGTCCACGCCCAAGGCCTGCAGTTCCTCGTGCAGTTGGGTGGCTGCGGCCTTGACCTCGTCGCTGCGGTCCATGCCGATGGGGCAGATCACCACGGTGAAGGGGGCGATGGCGTCCGGCCAGATGATGCCGCGATCGTCATGGTTCTGCTCGATGGCCGCGCCCAGGATGCGGGTCACGCCAATGCCGTAGCAGCCCATTTCCATGGGCTTGGGTTTGCCGGTCTCGTCCAGGAAGACGGCGTTCATCGCGGCCGAGTACTTGGTGCCCAGATAGAACACATGGCCCACCTCGATGCCGCGCTGGATGGCCAGCACGCCCTTGCCGTCCGGCGAGGGGTCGCCCGCCACCACATTGCGGATGTCGGCCACCAGATCGGGCTCGGGCAGGTCGCGGCCCCAGTTCACGCCGGTGTAGTGGAAGTCGGCCTCGTTGGCGCCGCAGACGAAATCGGCCATCTGGGCCACGGTGCGATCGGCCACGATCTTGACGGGCTTCTTCAAGCCAATCGGGCCCAGGTAGCCCGGCTTGCAGCCGAAGTGCTCCTCGATCTCGGCCACGGTGGCGAAGCGGAAGCCCGCCTTCAGGCCTTCGAGCTTGCCGGCCTTGACCTCGTTGAGCTCGTGATCGCCGCGCACCAGAAGCAGCCAGACCTGGGTCTTGGCCACATCGCCGGCTTCGTTGAGTTCGTCGGTGGCCAGCACCAGGGACTTGACGGTCTGGGCCAGGGGCAGGCCCAGCAGGGCCGCCACATCCTCGCAGGTGCTCTTGCCGGGCGTGGGCGTCTTGGCCTGGGCCTGGGCGGGCACGGCACGCGCGGCCAGCAGGGCCACGGCCTCGGCCAGCTCGATATTGGCGGCGAAGTCGCTGGTGGGGCAGTAGACGATGGCGTCTTCGCCGGTATCGGCGATCACCTGGAACTCGTGCGAGCGGTCGCCGCCGATGGCGCCGGTATCGGCCGCCACGGCGCGGTACTCCAGGCCCAGGCGGTCGAAGATCTTGCAGTAGGCCGCGTACATGTTCTCGTAGCTGCGGCCGGCGCTCTCCACATCACGGTCGAAGGAGTAGGCGTCCTTCATCGTGAACTCGCGGCCGCGCATCACGCCGAAGCGCGGGCGGCGCTCGTCGCGGAACTTGGTCTGGATGTGATAGAAGTTCTTGGGCAGCTGCTTGTAGCTGCGCAGCTCCTGGCGCGCGATATCGGTGACCACTTCCTCGGAGGTGGGCTGGATGATGAAGTCACGGTCGTGACGGTCCTTCACGCGCAGCAGCTCGGGGCCCATCTTGTCGAAGCGACCGGTCTCCTGCCACAGCTCGGCGGGCTGGACCACGGGCATCAGCAGCTCCACGGCGCCGGCACGGTTCATCTCCTCGCGGATGATGGTCTCGACCTTGCGGATCACGCGCAGACCCATGGGCATGTAGTTGTAGATGCCGGCGCCCAGGCGCTTGATCATGCCCGCGCGCATCATCAGCTTGTGGCTGACCACTTCGGCGTCGGCGGGGGCTTCCTTGAGCGTGGAAATGAAGAACTGGCTGGCTTTCATGGCGCGGACAAGAGAGGGCGCTCAGCACTGTGACCCAAGGTCAAGCACAAAGGCGCAAGGTGAGGGTTAGCGAGGGGAATGCCCGGGTGTGGCCCCGATGCAATAATCGATCTAACTATAGATTTGGGGTTGATTATGCTCGACCGTGAAGGCTTCCGGCCCAACGTCGGCATCATCCTGCTCAACCACAGGAACGAGGTCTTCTGGGGCAAACGCATCCGGACCCATTCCTGGCAGTTCCCGCAAGGGGGCATCAAGCATGGCGAAACGCCTGAGCAGGCGATGTTTCGTGAGCTTCACGAAGAAGTGGGGCTGCACGCGGATCAGGTGCGCATCATTGCGCGCACGCGGGACTGGTTGCGCTACGAGGTGCCCGAGCACTTCATACGCCGCGATGCCCGTGGTCACTACAAGGGCCAGAAACAGATCTGGTTCCTGCTGCAGCTGACCGCGCGCGACTGCGATATGAACCTGCGCGCCACCGACCACCCGGAGTTCGACGCCTGGCGCTGGAACGAGTACTGGGTGCCGCTGGAGGCCGTGATCGAATTCAAGCGCGGCGTCTACCAGATGGCACTGACCGAGCTGGCCCGTTTTCTGCCGCGCATCAATCACCACAATCGCTATCTGCGGGGTGGCATGCGACCTCAGCATCGGGAGCCGCGTGCGCCTCAGGGCGGTGCCGAATGCGCCGAGGCGCCGCAAGGCGCGGGGCCGGAGTCGGGTGAGCACAAGCAGGGCTGAAGGCCCTGCCTGGCGCCGCGGCGATTGTGGCTTCGGCTCACATCGCTACGCGATATAAGCCTGCGCCGCAACCTGGCGCTCGTTACACGAGCACCAGGTTGTCCCGGTGAATCAGCTCGGGTTCGGCGGCATAGCCCAGCACCAACTCGAACTGGTTGGAGGCCTTGCGTGCGATCAGGCGGGCCTCGGCGCTGCCGTAGTTGGTGAGGCCGCGCGCCAGCTCGCGCCCGCTGCCGTCGCGCACCGAGATCACATCGCCGCGGTGGAACTCGCCCTGCACCTCGGTCACGCCGATGGGCAGCAGGCTCTTGCCGTCCTCACGCAGCTTGCTGGCCGCGCCAGCATCCACGATCACCGCGCCGCGCAGCTGCAGATGGTCCACCATCCACTGCTTGCGTGCCGCCTGCTTCTGGGTGCTGGCCACCAGGGCCGTGCCGATAGCCTCGCCCGACGCCAGGCGCAGCAAAACATCGGGCTCGCGCCCCCAGGCAATCACGGTGCTGGCGCCGCTGCCCGCAGCGCGCTTGGCCGCCAGGATCTTGGTGATCATGCCGCCGCGCCCCAGAGACGAGCCCGCGCCACCCGCCATCTGCTCCAGCTCCGGCGTACCGGCCACGGCCACGTCGATGAAGCGGGCACTCGGATCCTTGCGCGGGTCGGCCGAGTACAGACCCTTCTGGTCGGTGAGGATGACCAGGGCATCGGCCTCCACCAGGTTCGCCACCAAGGCACCCAGCGTGTCGTTGTCGCCGAACTTGATCTCGTCGTTGACCACCGTGTCGTTCTCGTTGATCACGGGCAGCACACGGTGCTGCAGCAGAGTCAGCAGGGTGGAACGGGCGTTGAGATAGCGTTCGCGGTCGGCCAGGTCGGCATGGGTGAGCAGCACTTGGGCGCTGCCCATGCCATGCTCACGCAGCTTGCTTTCGTACATCTGGGCCAGGCCCATCTGCCCCACGGCCGCGGCCGCCTGCAGCTCATGGACTTCCTTGGGCCGGGTGACCCAGCCCAGGCGCTTCATGCCCTCGGCAATTGCGCCACTGGACACCATCACCAGCTCGCGCCCCTGCGCAGCCAAGGCCGCCAACTGCCGGCACCAGTTGCCGATGGCCTCGGCATCCACGCCCCGGCCCTCATTGGTAACCAGGCTGGAGCCCACCTTGACCACGATGCGCCGCGCGTCCTTAAGAACGCCCTGACCCAGCAACTCCGCGCTCATGATGCGGGATCGAAGCGCGGATCGCGCTCGGCCGGCTTGTCCTTGCTCTTGGCTTCCTTGGCGGCCTTGGCCGCCTTGACCTTGGCCGCGCGCGAGGCCCGGGTTTCCTGCACGGCCTTGGGCGGATCGATCACCGGCTCGTCAAAGCGCACATCCGGGTCTTCCACGGGCGGGACCTGCAGGGACGCCACATGCTCGTAGATGGCACGGATCAGAGGCTCGCAGCCCTCGCGCGTCAGGGCCGAGATCTCGAAGACCGGGCCCTTCCACTTGTAGCGCTTGACGAAGTCCTTGACGCGCTCGGCGCGCTCCTCGGCCTGCACCATGTCCAGCTTGTTGAGCACCAGCCAACGCGGCTTGGCATGCAGCTCTTCGTCGTACTTTTTCAATTCCTTGACGATGGCCTTGGCCTCGGCCACGGGGTCCACATCGGGATTGAAGGGGGCCAGGTCCACCACATGCAGCAGCAAGCGGGTGCGCTGCAGATGGCGCAGGAATTGATGCCCCAGGCCGGCGCCTTCAGCCGCACCTTCGATCAGGCCAGGGATGTCGGCAATAACAAAGCTCTTTTCCGGCGCCACGCGCACCACGCCCAGATTCGGGTAGAGCGTGGTGAAGGGGTAGTCGGCAATCTTCGGCCGGGCATTGGACACGGCCGCGATCAGCGTGGACTTGCCCGCATTGGGCTGGCCCAGCAGACCCACATCAGCCAGCACGCGCAGCTCCAGCTTGACCTTCTTGACCTCACCCGGCCAGCCCGGCGTCTTCTGGCGCGGCGCGCGGTTGGTGCTGCTCTTGAAGTGCAGATTGCCGAAGCCACCGTCACCACCCTTGGCCAGCAGCACCGGCACATCGGGCTCCAGCAACTCGGCGATGATTTCCTCGGTCTCCAGATCGCGCACGATGGTGCCCACCGGCATGCGCAGCGTGATGTCCTCGGCCGCCGCGCCGAACTGGTCCGAGCCCCGACCGGCCTCGCCATTGCGAGCCTCATGGCGGCGCGCGTAACGATAGTCGATCAGGGTGTTGAGATTGCGGTCGGCCACCGCATAGATGCTGCCGCCGCGGCCGCCGTCGCCGCCGTCCGGACCGCCAAAGGGGATGAATTTTTCCCGGCGGAAACTCGCGCAACCCGCGCCGCCGTTGCCGGCTGCGATGTCGATGGTGGCTTCGTCTACGAACTTCATGTGTGTGCGCCTTGACGGCCCGATGTTAAGGCAGCCTGGAAACACAAAAGCCCCGGCGAGCCGGGGCTTCGATCAGCTGGCGGGCGGCTGCTGCTGAACCGCCAGCGATTTCACGGTCGTTCAGACCGGGGTGACAACAACCGTCGAGCGGTTCAGTTCACCCTTGGTGGTGAAGGACACGGTACCGTCCACCAGCGCGAACAGGGTGTGGTCCTTGCCCATGCCGACATTGGTGCCAGCATGGAACTTGGTGCCGCGCTGACGCACGATGATGGAACCAGCCGAAATCGCCTGACCACCAAACACCTTCACGCCCAGCATCTTGGGCTTCGAGTCGCGGCCGTTCCGTGTGGAACCGCCGCCCTTTTTCTGTGCCATGGATTAACTCCTTGAACTGTTGGCGAAAGCCGGATTAGCCGTTGACCGCGCTGATTTCCAGCTCGGTGTAGATCTGGCGATGGCCTTGGCTCTTCTTGTAGTGCTTGCGACGACGCAGCTTGAAGATGCGCACCTTGTCGTGCTTGCCATGAGCCACAACCGTGGCCTTAACGCTTGCGCCAGCAACCAAGGGAGTGCCAACCTTCAGCTCAGCGCCGTTACCCACGGCGAGAACTTGGTCGATCACGATCTCTTGGCCAACATCCGCAGCAATCTGTTCTACCTTGATCTTTTCGCCAGCAGCAACCTTGTATTGCTTGCCGCCGGTTTTTATGACCGCGTACATATCAGCCCTTTCAGTAAACCAACCCCGCCGGCCCATCCCGGACTGAGGTCTCCAGCGCATCTGAAAACGCGCAGAGCCCGAAAGTATAGCAGCGCCGCGGGAAAACACCAAGCACCAAGCACCCAGGCCCAACCATGCCGCAGACCGCCTCTCTATAATCGCGGTCTCGCCCGCCTAGGGCTTTAGAGAGTTGAGTGTGCTGACCGCAACCGCATCCCCCATTGTCGAGGCCCAAGCCCTGCTGGACGCCGAGATGCGCGAGGTCGATGCCGTCATCGCGCGGCGTCTGGATTCCGATGTGGCCCTGATCAACCAGATCGGTGCCTACATCGTGCAGGCCGGCGGCAAGCGCATACGCCCCAAGCTGGTTCTGCTCTTTGCCAACGCCCTGGGCCACAGCAAGAGCGACCGCTTCGAGATGGCCGCCGTGGTGGAGTTCATCCACACCGCCACCCTGCTGCATGACGATGTGGTGGACGAATCATCACTTCGCCGCGGCAAGCCCACGGCCAATGCCCTCTTCGGCAATGCCGCGGCCGTCCTGGTCGGCGACTTCCTCTACTCGCGCGCTTTCCAGATGATGGTGTCGGTCCAGCGCATGCGTGTGCTCGACGTGCTGGCTGACGCCACCAATGTGATTGCGGAGGGCGAGGTCCTGCAACTGATGAACATGCACGACCCGGACATCGCGGTGGAGCAGTACCTGCGCGTGATCCGCTACAAGACGGCCAAGCTCTTCGAGGCCAGCGCCCGCCTCGGCGCCATCTTGGCGGACAGCACGCCCGAGATCGAGGAGGCCTGCGCCGGTTTCGGCCGCGCCCTGGGCACCGCCTTTCAACTGATCGATGACGCACTGGACTACAGCGGCGACACACAAGCCCTGGGCAAGAACGTCGGCGACGATCTACGCGAAGGCAAGCCGACGCTGCCGCTGCTGGTTGCCATGGAGCGCGGCAGCCCCAAGGACCGCGCCCTGATACGTCAGGCAATCCAGAATGGCGAAGTACAAGGGCTGACCGAAATCATCGACATCGTGGGCCGCACCGGCGCCCTGGATGCGACGCGCGAGGCCGCACGCGCCGAGGCCGAGAGTGCTCGCGCATGCCTTCAATCACTCCCCCCTTCCATCTGGCGCGAAACCCTGCTAGAATTTTGTGCTCAGTCGGTGGACCGCTCCTTTTAGCGTAAAGCGATTGAATCGTGATGAGATCCGACACCGCTGCGGGTCACAACATCGCAAATCGGGGTGTAGCTTAGCCTGGTAGAGCGCTACGTTCGGGACGTAGAGGCCGGAGGTTCGAATCCTCTCACCCCGACCAAATTTCCCAATTAAATCAACGCCTTACAGAAGTCGTTTGATTCCGGGTCAAGAGGTCTGTGCCAAATCTGTGCCAATCCGCGCGCCTTCAAGGCACGGGTGCGCAGCGCAGATAAACCCCATTCGCTGGACTTTGCTCCTTCACTGCATGGAGCAAGCATGGCCCGCATCGAGAACCGCTCCCGGTTCACCGTCAGCGTCAAGAACCGCGACGACCTCACCCGCACCTTTCCCTTCGACGCCCAAGAAGCCGTCAAGGCGTACATCGCCGAGCTGAAGGCTTCGAACCTAAAGCCCAAGGCGGGGCGTCTGAACGATGCCTACCTCGTGCGATTCCGCACGGTTGGCTATCCCGACATGAACCTCACCGTCGGCAGTGAGGAAGAAGCAGTCGAGTTGGAACAGCGCATCGAAGCCGAGCGGCGTCGCGGCCTTTTCATCGACTACACCAAGGGCTGGAAGGTTACGTTCGGCGACCTGCTTGCGCGCTTCCTGCGCGAAGAAGCACCGCGACAGGCGAGCTTTGAAGTGCAGGGCTACAAAATCAACGCGATGCTGGAGGACGGCGGGCTACCCCGCATCGACCTAAGCGAAGTCTTTGCCGCTCACAAGAACCCACACCCAAAACTGCGCGACTGGAAGCCACGCAAAGCCACCGGTAGGGCAGTTCGCACGCCGTCGGCGTCAAACCACTGGGTGCGCAAGCGCTTCGCTGAGCTGATGCCGGAGGACATCAACGACTACATCGACGACCGATGCCAGGCCGTCGAGGAAGCGACGGTAGACCGTGAACTCGACATCATCTCGGCCGTGTGTCGCATTGCCATCGACACTTGGCGCATTCCGGTGGCCAAGTCGCCGATGGATGGCGTGAAGCGCCCGAAGTATTTCAACGAGCGCGACCGCCGGCTGAAGGGCGACGAGGAACAGCGTCTGCTGGCTGCGGCGCGCGCCGAGGACGAGAAGCTGTCGCTCGCCCGGCGGCTGGAAGAGCTTATGAGCGTGGAGCGCGAGGCCTCCGACCAGGCTTGCACCACCTACCGGCGCAAGAAAATCGTTCATGACGCGCGTGAGGCCTACATGGACGAGGCCAAGGCGACGATGGTACACGTGCCGCTGTTCGAGACGTTCGTTCACTTCCAACTCATGACCGGCGCTCGACGCGGCGAAACGCTGTCGCTGACTTGGGCGAATGTGGACCTCGACGAGCAGACGGCCTTCCTTCCGGAAACCAAGAACGGCCGAAGCCGCAAGCTGCCGCTGCGCATGGCGTTGGTGCGGCTGCTTCAGGGCTTGCCGCGCGACGGCGACCGCGTGTTTCCGGTAAAGCCCGAGGGCCTGCGCAAGGCATGGGCCCGCATGTGCGAGGCAGGAGGGCTGGTGGGCGACCATGAGCTGCGCATTCACGACCTTCGCCACGAGGCAATCTCCCGAGTGGCCGACGCTGGCGGGCGTTCGGCCGATTCGAATGGCGCAGTCGGCTTCTCCTTGGTGGACCTGCAGGCGTTTAGCGGGCACCGTGACACACGCATGCTCCTGCGCTACGCACACCTCTGTGCGCGCGGCCTGGCAAAGCGGCTTGACGCGGCATTCGGCGACAACCCGAAGGAAGTTGCACATCGCGGCGTGCGTCGCCTGAAGAAGGGCGCAGGTGTGACGATGACCGAAATCGTCACAGCAGGCGCAATGGAGTCGGCTGAGGTGGACTCCGCCAACGACAGCCCCGTCGCGCCCGACGCTCTGGCATTCCCGGCCATCGTGGACCCGTTCGCCGAAGAGCTGCGCGCGGCCTGACCGGACCGAACGGGCGCCGATAGCCGCCCGTGCCAATGACGCCGAAGTGCGCCAACAAGGCGCACTTCGGCGTTATGCCATTGCGGCCTCCCCTTGCAGCTCGTGGAGGTAGTCGGCGGCGCGCTGTGCATGCGCTGCGGCAGTGAACAACGCGCGCTTATCCGCCTTCAGCACGGCCAGCCACTCAGCCAAGTAGGCCGCGTGGTCGTCTCTCGGCTCGGCACTGACGTTCAGGCGGGCGCACACAAAGGCCGCGCCCAGCTCAGCGACCAGCTCTTCCACCGCATACGCCCGGTCACCGAAGCGCTGCCCGAACTGGCGGGCGAGACGACCGGGGTGACCTGTCCAGTGCACTAGCTCGTGCGTGACGGTTCCGAGATAGGCCGCTACGTCACGGAACTGGCGGGCGTGCGGCAACTGCACCAAGTCGGGACCAGGCGCGTAGAACGCACGGTCGCCGCCATGATGCACCGTTGCTCCCGTTCTGGCGATGAATGCCTGCGCGGCCGCATCGACCTTCGGCGCTTCAACCTGCTGCGGCTCGGGCGAGGACTGCAGACCATCGACCTGCTCGACATTGAAAACCGTGTAGCAGCGCAGGTAGGCGCGCCCCTGGCGGGTCGGCGCGTCCTCATCGCTTTCCTCGTTCGCGCCCACGGCAGGCGGGAACTGCCCCGCAAACACCACAGTAGTGCCCTTCTCGCCCTTACGGACCTGGCCGCCCTCTGCCTGGGCTTGTCGGAAGGTCATCCACGTGTGCGCGGTGTAGCCCCGCTCCTGGGCCGCCGCCCAAAGAAGCAGCACGTTGACACCACGGTATGCCTCGCCCGTGTGGCGCCGGGGCATCATGCCGGCAGCAGCCTGGCCGCTGGTCCAGGGACGGCACCACGGGCGGACGCCTCGTTCGATGGCATTGACGATGCGATGGGTGACCTCGGCGTAGAGGTCGCGGGGTTGCTTGCTGGCGTTCATGCCTGTGTTCTCCTTTAGGGCTGGGGGTGCGGATGGCACCCCGTGCCCGTCGGCGAGACCGGGGGTAGCAAAGGGCAACCGCCGCAGGCCGGACAGGGGCACACCCCGTCTGCACGCCAGGAAGATGGGGAGGGCCGGCCGAAGGGCACGCGACAGCGGGCGAACGGTTGCGCGACGCGAGGGGAGACCCCTTAGAGGCAGGCGAGGCGCCCGCAGGCGCCTCGCTCCCCGATGCGCACGGCGTCAAAGACGCGCCGCGCACCGAACATTCAGCTCACAAGCTCATGCCAGGTCGCGAGTTGCGAGACAGGTCTAACGCCGCGTGTTTGATGTCCAAGCGCGACATCGCTCGCGGCAGTAGTTCCCGGTCGTCCGTATAGAGAGTTACCGCGTTACGCGCCCGACTGATGGCGACGTAGTACAGCGACTGATTTGCCGTCGCGCTGGACACGTCCGCGTCCACAAGCACGCGGTCGCATGTCTGCCCCTGCGCCGCATGCACAGTAGTGCAGTACGCATGGTCCAGCCGCAGTGGCTGCTTCAAGTCCAGCGTCAGCACCTGCCCTGCATCGACGCGCAGTTCAAGCCGGCCTGCCGCCTTGTCCACGGCCTCAACCGTGCCGGTCTCCCCGTTCACCACGCCCCGTGTGTAGTCATTAGCAGTGAAGCGCACGCGGTCGCCCACAGTGAGCTCTCTGTCTTCGAGTCGATGAACCGCGACATGGGGCATCGCAGTCGGACGCCACTGCACCAGCTCGCCGTCCTTTCTGCGCAGCGTGATACAGCCCGGTTCGGCTTGGACTACTTCGGCGGTATCGCCCCGTCGCAGCCCCAGGCTGTCGTAGTGGCGTAACGCCTCGACGACATCGCCGGCCGTGTAGCTCAGCGAGCTTTGCACTTGAGCGCGCGTCAGGTCGCGGCCCTCCAGGACAGTCGCGGTAACGCCGTCACCGGCCAGCCCCAGGCGCTGGCGCACGAGTTCATTGATAGCTCGGCGAGCGCGGTTCGTGCCGGCCACGGCCAGCGTCTGCGCCCGGTCTTCTGGGAGCCGGCTGGCGTAGTCGCGTGCGATGCGCTGGTAACGCTCGGTGGCGTGAGGCACCTCGGCCACCGTCGCCGCCAGCTTCTTCAGCGAATCCGCAACCTGGCCATCCGCCGCTGCTGCCACGGCGGCGCGCAGGGTCGGGTTCTGCTGCCGAAGGATGTCCGCCATCCGCACAGTCGCCATCCCGTGTTCCTGCAACTGCCTGAAAGGTGCGCCAGCCTCAACTGCTTTGAGCTGCCCCGTGTCGCCCACCAGCACGGCGCGGGCGCCGGCCTGCTCGATGGCAGACAGCACGGCGTGCATATCGCGCAGGCTGACCATGCTCGCCTCATCGAGCACCACCAACGTCTTGTCGTCCAGTGCGCGCCCGCTGGCCAAATAGCCCGCGACGGTCATCGTCTCGAATCCAGCACTTGCCAGCTCGCGCGCCGCAGCGGCTGAGGGCGCCAGCCCCAGCGCGTGGTAGTCGGAGCCGAGGCGTTCGCAGACCGCCCGCAACATGAAGGTCTTGCCGGTGCCGGCCAAGCCCTGGATGCCAACGATGCGGTTATGGGTGGACAGCACCAATTCGGCAGCCTTTCGCTGACCTTCCGTGAGTGAGGCATCCAGCGCTGCCCCCGACGGCGCGGCTGCGTTCGTCGCACTGAACAGTTCGCCCTGAGCAGGTGGGGAGATGGCCGCCGGCAGGGCATCACGCCCGCAGACCTCAATTCTCAGCAGCTCGCGTTCCATCGCCTGCGCTGCGGGCGTGGTGAGCCGCCTCCCGTCTTCCGATGCCACCAGTTCGCCGGCTGCTATGCGGCGACCGATGTCACGTTGCACTTCCTCGAAGCCAACCTGACCTGTGCCGTGTGCCAATGCGACTTGCACAAGTGCCAGGCGCCCAACGATAGCGCTGCGCTCCACTAGGTGCGCCACGGCGTAGTCCACAGCGTCTTGTGCCGCGATGGCCGGGTCCATCGGCAAGGGTACGGACAGCTCGGGCGTCCAGTTGACACCCAGCGCCGCAGCCTTCGCCTGCCAGCCTTCACGCAGGGCAACACGGTCCACCGTCCGGTCCTTCGCACGCCGGGTGCCCAGCGCGGCGATTTCGCGCTCGGCGGCCGAAGCGCTGGCGCGGTCTCGCCCGCGTTCGGCCAGCGCTGCACCAATGTCCCGGCTGCGCGTGCTGAACGCCTCGACCTGGCGCTGGTCGATGTGGGACAGCTCAAAGCGACCATCTTCGTGCGTGCGGCGGATGCGGTAGCCGAGTTCCTGCACGGCGCGGGCAAGCTCGGCGCGGTAGTAGGCGCCCAACAGCTTCTGGCTCTCGTAGAACGGGCGCGCATCCAACGCGCGCATCTGGCCGTCAGCCCGTTGGGTCACGTTGAGCACCACGCAATGCGTGTGAACCTGCGGGTCGGCCTCGCGGCTCAAGTCGTGGTCAAAGCGCGCGGCGACAAGGTTGCCGCTCAGCTCGGCCTGCGTCTCTCCCTCCGTCGTGGTTCGATAGCCTGCCAGGTTGGCTTCGGCAAAGCACAGCGCCGCAGTCACTGCGGCCTGATGTGCATCAAGCAATCGACGGTCGCCGCCGATGAGCGACTGCATGCTGACCGACTTCGGCGCGCTGAAGGTAAGGTCGAGCCCTGCCGTCCTGGGCCCCTCGCCCCCCCGTTGCATAGTCTCACCGTTGGGCAGCTGTCCATCCAGCAGCGCACGGAACTGGCCGGCGTCCACACAGCCTTGCAGGCCCAACGCCGCAGCGCCAGCCCCCCACCAGTCCGACGGCGCCCGCCCTTCTTCGCCGTAGTAGTCGTCTGCCGCTTCGTAGTAGCTGGCCGCTGACTCGGCGGAAACCACTTTTGCCAGCGTCAGCACGCTGCCTCCGCCACAAAGGCATCCATGACCTCCTCGCGGCTGCAAGGCGTTAGCCGCAGCCTCCGCACCGGCTCGTCGCCGGCCATTGCGAGGTAGCCCGCGAGGTTGGGCAGGCTGGCAATCTCGCTCGGCAACACCAGCCGTTCCTGCGCGTGGCGCAGGCTCCGCGACTCGCCGAGCCCGCTCGCGCCGTTGCTGCGGCTGACCTCATAGCGCAGCACGTCGCGTTCGCCGAGCGCACGGGACAACTCGTCAGCGGTCGCGGGGTCGGATTTCGCAATGGCTAGCACCACCAAGTTCCGGAAGCACGCCCGCAGCACCGTCGCAGACTCGCGCCCGTAGAGCCGGTCCAGTTGGGCCGTGCTCTGCAAGCCCGCCACCACTGCAAGGCCGTGTTTGCGGCCCAGCGTCAGACCGGCCTCTAGGCCGTTGAGCTTGCCCAAAGCGGCCAGCTCGTCCAGCACCAACCAGATGCGCCGCGCGGGGTCGGGCGAAAGGGTCAGCACGCCGCTGGTGGCGATGTCGGCCCAACTCGCAAGCAGCGGCGCCAGCGCGGTCTGCATATCCGCGCGCCAAGTCATGAACAAGCTGCCCTGTTCGTTCTCCAGCCAATCCCTCAAGCTGAACGCGCCGGGCTTGATGAACCTATGCGCGGACAAGTGCGCGGTCAGCACGAACCTGGTGCTTGCCAGTGCTTTGTCGGCGCCCTCATCGAAAAGCCCGGCGGCCGACGTGCCGACCAGCAGAGCACCGAGTTCGCGAGCGGGAGCGCTGGTGCACCAGTGCAACAAACGTTCGGTCGATGCCTCTCCGCTGCGCACCAACGCCCGCAGCACCTCTGACAACAGTACCTGCGCGTAGTGGTGCCACGGGGCCGACTCGCCGTGTCCTGCAGGCACGATGCTGCCGGCTAGACGGTCGGCGTCATAGTCAGCGCGCATCTCGTTAAACACACTCCAGCCCTCGCCACGGGTGTCGAACGGGTTCAGGAGTCGGTCGCCATCTCTCGCGAACTGCCGCATGTAGCCACCATTGGGGTCGCAAACGATGACACGCTGACCCCGGTCTCGGATGCCCTCCAAGAGTTCTTCGATGAGCGTTGACTTGCCGGCACCGGTGGTGCCAGCCGCCAGCAGGTGCAGGGTTTCCAGTGCGGCGGGCCACGGGTGCCCGCCCAGCGTCAGGAGCCGATGCCCTGCGGGCATGGGCTCAGGGGTTGCCGCTTGCGCTCGTGCCGAGCGGAAGCGTTCCATGACCTCGCGCATCATTGGTCACTCTCCCACCGGGCGCCGCGCAGGCGCGTGGTGTCAACGTCGGCACGGCGCTTCCAGCGCCGGAACAACCATCCGCCGAAGAGGCTGGCGCCGGCGATGCCCAGCGCGGCGGACATCGCCAGAAGCGTCAGGGCCAGGCGGTCGATGGGCTTGCCCAACAGGGCCAGGCCCAGCACGCGCCAGCCGTCGATGACAGGCTGGCCGAGCCCGCGCTCCCACGCTGCGGTCCAGACCAACGCCGTGAGCACTACGGCGAGGATGCTCCAGACCAACGCGCGGTCAATGGCGGCCAGGATGTGCCGCAGGAATGGGTCGTTCGTCCTCACGCTGCCGCTCCCCGCTGTTGGGTCTGTACGCCAGCGCGGCCCCCGAGCTGTGCCCGCACGCGGGCGAGGATTTGTGCGTCCCGTGCCGCCGCAAGCTCGCGCAACAGAAGCAGGATTTCGCGCTGCTCGATGTCGCTCGGGCCACTGTTGGCGCTGGCTGCCGCAGGGGCAGTCTGTCGGAGCTGCTGCCGCAGGCCGGCCAGTTCAGCGGCCACATCCACGTCCTTGTGCACCGCTGTAACGGCGACTCGCACGTGCTCTGACATGGTCACGCCCTGGGCGTCAGCCCTCTGGCGCAGTGCCTTGTATTCGGCGTCGCTCACGCGCAGCTTGATGAACCTACTGCGCTCGCTCACGGTTGACCTCCGGCACGCAAAACGGCGCAGATACTGGGCGCCAGGGCCGGCGTGCCACAAATGTGGACCGCTTCGCGGCGCGCTGTGGACCAGAAAATCTCAATGCTGGCGCGGGTTTGCGCGCTCGGGGCCCCGCAATCAACGATTGCAGGGGTGTGTATCGTTCCAGGGCTCTGCCTGGGCAGTTTGGGGTGCGTCATATGGCTACTCCATGAAGTTGATGGACGTAGCTGTATAGGCACACAGTTTTATCTGCGCCGAGACACACGGCGGGCCACCGTGCACTAGCCGGAGCCGCCGGGTTCAAGCACGGCCGGCCCCTCCGGCTCGGAACTGGGTCACACCGAAACACGCTGCCTTGCAAGCGCTCAGGCGCCGTTACCGCATGACGGCGTTACCGACACGGGCAAGGCGGTGCCCTGGGCCAAGTCGGATGGCAAACTCCAGGGGACACGAAGAATGACCAACCGGCCAGCCCGCTACACCCCAAACTGAGCCTGCCGCCAGCAGGTCCAGTTGGTGCTTCAGGTCCTGTGACTGCGTGGCGAGATGTTTTGTCAAGCGCGAATCGACCATCATTGGCGATGGCGTTGTGCTAGCCGTGGGTGGAAGCGGGCATCGCTTCAGCGTCCCTCGTGTGGAAGCCGACACACCATCAGGCGTTTGCCAATGCCAAGCGTCACGCAACGTAACTCGGCACGCACCGAGACCTAGCGCTCATCGTCCTCCGAAGCACCCAATGCGAAGGGCGTGCCTAGTAAGTCCCGCGTTTGGCCTGACGGGGCGTGGAGTCAGACCAGGCCAAGGGGAGCCCATGACCCTGTGTCGACAGAAAAGCGTGTGAGCCCAATGTCGTGAAGGAAGCTGGCGACGGTTTCCAATTTGCTGAAGACACGGGTCTGCCCCCGCTGCAACGACAACAAACGCTCCCCTGCCTCAGTGTTGACCACGAGCACGTACCCGCCGGGCACTCCGCGAGCTGTTACGGAAATCACAGCCCCAGCCGACACAAGCTCCTTTAAGACTACTTTTTCCATCAAAACACCCGTTTTGATTTGTCAACACTTGCTTTTTGATTCATCATAGTGCTATTATTACGCAAGTCCTCCCCTTTGGCGCCCTTTCAGGCACAGTGTGGAGTCAGACAATGCATCAGACAGAGCAGCCGAGCATGAGCCTCACGACAACCGAGCACATCGACTACGAAACCGGTACCGGCAAAGGGTCTGTGACGACACATTCGGCGGCGCCGGCAAAGAAGGGCCTGGGGGCCAAGGCCAAGGCGCTTGTGCCGCCTAAGTTCTTCTGCGAACGTGATGGCGCGAAGGCCTCACTCTTGCTCGGTGACTCTCTCTCGGTGTTGAAAACACTCCCCAGCGACGTGTTCAATGTCGCGGTTACCTCGCCCCCATATTTCTGGGCTAGGGACTATGGATACGAGGGGCAAATTGGTCACGAGGACGAACTCGTCGAGTACGTAAATGCATTGGCTAACATCTTTGATGAAGTCAAACGCACGTTGCACCCAGAGGGGGTGTTCTTCCTTAATATCGGTGATACTTTCTACTCTGGAAACGGACAGCCACACGGACAGGACCCGCGCTGCAGTTCTCGTCAATTTATGAGAAAAAAGCTCCGCGCGGTGGACAAGAGCGGCTGGGATATTCCGAAGAAAAGCATGATTGGTGTGCCCTGGAAGCTCGCGTTTGAAATGCAAAGCAGGGGCTGGACACTTCGCAGCGACATCATCTGGAACAGATGCAACGCATTCTCCGAACCGACTGCAAGAGACCGTCCTCACCGGCAGTATGAACATCTATTCATGTTCACGAAGAGTCGTTTCTACAGCTTCGACCGGTCGGCGCTGCCGGAGGAAGACGTCTGGAATATCCCGATTGAACGAAATGTACGCATCGACCACAATGCGGCGTTTCCCAGTGAATTGGTAAAACGCTGCGTCGAGGCCGCATCGCCAGTTGGCGGAAAGGTGCTTGACCCCTTCGTCGGAAGCGGAACTACCGTTGACACTGCTCTGCGCCTGGGTAGGCATGCGGTCGGGATTGACATGAGCTCAATGTATCTACAACAGGTGCAGCAATTTCTGACCAAATCCGGCGCAACGTCAATTCAGGAAGAGTCTTTCTTTACAGCACTTCGGGACGAACCAAAATCTTGGGAGCAGTGGCCTGGGAACAAGATGAACTTTAGAAAGCCGGGAACGCGGCAATCACCGGAAAAGTCTCATGGCGCCGAGTAGAAATCTGATAACTGGGCGATATCTTCTAACGCTCTAAACAAGTTATCGCTGAAACCAGGGAGCGCGGGCGAGTACTCCAGTATCCAAACTCGATATTCTCGCCCGAAGATATCTCCTGCGACCCTCACTGCACCAGAGCCGCTGCCATCCAGCGATGCTGGGATTAGCGGGACGACTATCAAGGCACCGCATGACCCAAATTCATTCAAGTAAGCCTGTACTTCCTTCAGGCTACCAGCGCTGCACGGGTCAAGAAATCCATCTGCAACACGAAATTTTGCATCTACGGGAATAGCGGCACGCTGATAATAGTTGATAACCAAGTCGGGCCTAAAGTTTGATTTGAAGCTTGTTGAATCTCGCCAGCCAGGGAGCAATTCTGAAACCAGCTGGGCACCCCCGGAAGCATTGGGATTTATTACCGTCGAGTCGCCGCATCGAATTTTTGCTTCATGCAGATTTGGTCTTGGCGCTCCTAGACTCAAGGCCTCAGCTACTCCATGCAACACGGCCCATTCAAACAAGTCGAAGTCCCGAAAGCCATCCCGCAACACCCTCGACGTCAAGGTTGTCGCGTCGCTCACAGAAGTCAATCTTAAACACAACCACCAGATACGGAAAACGTTGGTTTTAAGAGCGCGGGCAACTAGGGTATTTGGAGTCTTTGCAAACCAAGACGATATTTTTTCAGCGCTTGCCGTTTGGCCAGTTGCTGAAAATCGCATCAGCGACTGCGATAATTCCCGGACTAATACACTCGCTAATCCAAGCACTTTATCTTGGCTCAGCGCTTCTCTAGCTTGCGCCAATACATGCAGCGGAACGCTGAGGTCTAATCGCCGGCTTAGCTCCGCCCTCGGCAGAACTTTCGCGGGCGTATAGCGAGCACCTCGGAAAATGACTGGTCCATTACAGGACTCCCGCAATATGCTGGGGTGAGAGCGAAGAAACTCTAATGTTTCCTCGATGTCGATATCGACGTCTTCAAGAATGCCGTAATCGTGAACCAAATCGGCCGCATTGGTTTGAGCCAACAGACCGAGGCCCTTCACAAGTTCGTCATGCAGAAGCATCAGGCGCTGAGCGTGCGATAGACCAGGCTCATCGACCAGTCTCATTTGCCTGCTGTCGAATGTTGCCCGATTCCGAGAATTCTTTGGCCGCCCACGAAGATATGTTTCTGCGGCAAGAGCGAGCTCAAGCTCGTTCCACTTGGGTGCGGAGACATATGCGGCCCGCTCCTTTGTCCAAGTCCTATACGCATGCAGACTGACATCGAAGCTGAGACTAAGTCTAGCCCCAACCGTTATCACCAAAGTATGGCGCTCTATATCATCTTCAAGTAAAAACTGGCTAACTACTGCTTCTTCAGAGGTATTAATTGCCTCGCTTGCGTGCCCGTCCCTTATGAAGAGAATCGAACTTTTCCCCGCAATACCAACCAGCTTGAAATGCAAGAGTACATTCGAAGCCCTGAGTGTCAAGTGAATTGGTACGAGAGCATCCCTTTCGAAAATTCTACGCAAGCCAAACTTACCGACTTCGGAAACAATCTTTCCTGTCGAAACTTCTCGCAGCGTTACTAAAACTGAAACGGACGACATGCGGAAAGGCGGATTAGAAGTGCGGTACTACAGTGCCGTATTCTGATGTCTCGGCGAGCGTGCCAGACACGAAATCATAGAACCGGGGAAATGCCGCCTGCAGGTTAGCCACCTGTAAGAGGGCAGCACGCAAGCTAGCACCATCGACGGTCGTCCTTACGCCGGTCAGCGCCGAAATCCCCCCGCACAAAGCCCCATCGACAGCATCCGAAAACGAAGCCGCCCCGAGGGCCCATTCGTTTCCAATGAGAACACATAGTTTTCTTAGTAGCCCGTATGACACACCCAAC
Source organism: Roseateles asaccharophilus (assembly GCF_004362405.1). Classification (GTDB taxonomy): domain Bacteria; phylum Pseudomonadota; class Gammaproteobacteria; order Burkholderiales; family Burkholderiaceae_C; genus Kinneretia; species Kinneretia asaccharophila. The sequence goes on along the minus strand of NZ_SNXE01000005.1, from coordinate 224,510 downwards.
CCGAACGTGTTCATGCAGCACAATATCGAATGAAGAACTGTCATCGCGGCAACTTCACTATGAAGCGCGGCGACAATATCGGCGCTTCTACTAAATCCTTGCGAGTCAGACGCACACCGCTCCCAAATTCGTTGGGAAACCGTTGAGAACTCAGACACATTCATGCCTGATATAGCTTTTGCGAGCGGATTCGTTATTCGTATGAGAGATGGGCGACGTTTAAATGGCCGCGATTGCTCAACTCGCCCCTCGTCATCTTTCGGACTATTCCCCGTCATGACGATGTATGTGAATGGGGACACGTAACGCAAACCATCTCGTCCAATCGATATTTTCGATGAATCGTCTCTAGGGTCTGTCGAAAGAGAGTCTAAGGAAGTCTGGAGTCGGGCCAGTAACACTTCGATATCTTTTCGATTGGCCTCGTCGAGAATTATCAAGTTTACTTGGTTGCGGACTGAAGCATCACTCAACCTTTCTTCGGCATTTAGCAACGAACGCCCATCAATCTCCGCAGTAAGCACCCCAGGAATCCAACCGCCGTCAAGCCCAGTAAACCCGACCAAGGTACTTTCAGTCGACTTATCAGTAATTTCAGATTCAATACAAAAGAAACGAGTGGCCTCCAACTCTTGGTTGAAGGCCATTTTCACTATCCTCGCCAAGGTCGATTTTCCCGTCCCGGGGTCGCCGAGCAAGAAGACACGCTTAGTACCGGAAAGCCCACTCACCACCAACCGGGAGAGCTCCGTTCGTTCTTGTGCGGAGAGCCCCTCATATCCACGTTGAATCTCAGTTTCCAGCGCGACTCGAATCCGTTGCCAGAAATTCACATCAAGCGGCTCAACAACGACGCTTGGTATTAGTGCCCGTTGATAATCTAGATTTGTAGGTCGCTGCGCAAGGAAGTCCACTGGCCAAGGCAGAGCTGGGTTCTGTAGCGAAAATCGGCCGCGATACGCCAAGGGGAAATCGTTACCACCAAGGAATGTCGTCTTAAAATTCCCCCAGAGCTCTGACCACGAATTGACTGCATCAGGAATTTCGCGGAATGCAAATAGCCAGATAAGCAGCATTTCAAATCTAAAGCTGACAGGCAAACCAGCCTCGAACGCCGGTTGAAAAGCGGCAGTAAGTCGGAATGAACTTCTTGTATTCGGCTGCTTTTCCAGCTGACCACGATTAATCATCGCCTCGTAGCCGTTCCTAGAATATCCGCTTCCCCACAGAACAACTTTTTGATGCACCAGATAGTCAGCACCTGGTATGGGAATTCCGGTTGAGTCAAGCACTTTGCCTTTACTTTGAAGCTCGCTGAATTTCGGACGAAGGGAGTTCCCCCCGCTCCGCATCTGCAAGCCAATCAGTGCACCAGAAAAGAAGTTGTCAAGATAGACGTCAGGACTTCCAAGAACATTCAGAGGCTTGTACTCTGGTGCCAAGTCGACCTGATTCGAGGCGAACACCAGTGGTGGAATTACCCATTTGCTGTCAAAGGCGCTTAAGTGCTCTACAGCGGCTTTTATTTGAGGAATGCTGAAGTATTTCGGCAAAGCTCTTGCTCCCGTTCAATATCGACCAAGCTAGCGCCCCCAAGCTTACCTTGGATTTGCTATTGTCGAAGCGGCCCGCTTTGTCAATCTGCGTGCTGGACCACGCCGCAAGATTGGGGCAAGGCTAGCAGCCGCAGCAATTCAAGGCGCACCTAGCCACACCGGTCGGCACGTTCCCTAGCGTGCCGCAGCCCCTCCCCCAAACAGTCGCGAGAGCAGCGCCAACGGACTCGCTTGAAGTGGGAGCAGTGCACAGCTCATCGCAGCCTCGGTGAGCACAGCTGACTGGCATCCTTCCTAACGCAAGGCGTTCAGCCCAAGCCGGTGGATAAGACGCGCGCTGCCTTGTCGGCACGCCACACCCATGATGCTCGACGGTCGCGACTGCCTACGACTATTTGAGCGGGCCCGGGGCGGCATCAGGGCGCGCGGGCACCCAGTTCACAGGAGTGCGTGTCCCCTTGTGTGTGAAGATGCATCGTGCCCCCTTATTGACGATAGCAGCGTCTGCGTCGACCGTCTCCCCAGTGGCGTCTGGAAGGCGGTCGCACAGAACGGTTGGCCAGCGGCGCGTGAACTTCTTCACGCACGCCGTTTGGCCGGACCGCAAAAGTCCTGCTAGAGTTTCAGCATGGCGTAAACGAACTATCCATCAGCGCAATAAAACTCAGCGCAAGAGCACGACGGACCCCCACCTTACCGGTGGTGCGCGGTTGTCGTGCTCTTTAACATTTTGCGCCTTACGGCATGTCTCGGGGTCGACGCGTTGGAATAGTTTCCGCCTCGCCCGGGGCTGGCGCCGCCCCCCTCCATACCAAATTCATCGAACTGTTGGCGATAGGTCAAGACAGTTCGCATTACCTATTCAAAAATGAAAAGCAAAGTTCAAATGATGCAGGACCCCACTATTTTTGCTGTCCTGCAAATTATTTATAAGCTCTCCCCTGCCCTGTTGGCCAGTGTTCAGCCTGAGACGGTCGCACATGGCAACGACGAGGAATTCGACCTAATCGACCGAGTCAGGTCAGGTACGGCGACTGCCGTCGGCGACGCATTGCTGCCCGGTGACGGCAAGCTGACCGCCGACCAAGTGGAAAGCGTCTTCGAGCTCTTTGCCGAGGAAATTGAGGACTACCTCGAATTTTCGATGATGAACACGTGCCGGTGGACTCTGCTGGAGACGTGCGAAGCACAGCATTGAGACACCGCGCTACCGGTTCATTGACACAGTAATTGCTGCTCTGGCGACCTGATGCCGACAGCCAACATGCGCCACGAGGCGCTTTTTTTTCGTCTACTCGCCAGCAGCCAAAGGGCTCCTGGCACAAAAAAACGAATACCAAATGCAAAACAACGTTCTGTCCGTCCTGTTCGGCAATGGCAACAAGGCCGCCAAGTCCGAACCCAACAGCACCAATTTCACCTACTCCGTCGCCGAGATTGCCCGCCACGAAGGCGGGTTCGATGTCGCCGGCTTCAACCTCGACGGCAGCTATCGAATCCTGTCGCGCAAGACCGGCCAGATTGTTGACCTCGGCGCTAAGCAGCTCGACGAGGCCACCCTGTTCGCCAAGCTCGGCGTGGCCTACTGCCGCGAGCACTTCAGCGTCACCGACCCCAAGACCAAGAAGCGCAGCTTCGCAGCGGATATCCTGGCCGACAAAATCCGCCACGAGTGCGACGCCTTCGGGCTGGCAAAGCCCGAGGCCGTTCGCGGCCCCGGGCTGTATCTGGACGGCGAACGCCTGGTCGTCAACTACGGCAACGCGGTCTACGACGAGAGCGGCGCCCCCATCGACACGACGCCCAGCCATTCGCGCGTGTATGTCTCGGGGCCGAGCATCGGCTTCGAGCCCGACACGCCGTGCGCCACGGTAGCCGACATTCATCTGCTGGAAGCGACCTTCGAGTCCTTCGGGTTCGAACAGGCCTGGGGCGCGAAGGCTTCGATGGGCTGGTACGCCAGCGCGGCGATGGGTGCGGTTCTTCCGAACAGCCCCAGCCTCATCGTGACCGCCGAGAAGGGCGCGGGCAAGACCACCTGGGCTGACCTGCAAACGGCACTGCTGGGCCAGCAGGCCGTGCGACGTGACGGCGTTCCCACCGTGGCCCAAGCCCTGAACGCCGTTCAAGAGAGTTCCAAGGCGATGATTTGCGATGAGTTCGAGCCCCTGAAGGTCAGCAAGTCGCAGATGGACAAGCTGGCCGAGGTGTTCAACAGCGGCTTCACAAAGGCGCCGGGCAAAGGCAAGTTCACGCGCGTCTACGGTGGAGTCCTGCGCTACCTCAACCCGCCGGCGGGTGTCGCCATGTGCGGCATCAACCTGCCCGAACTCGACGACGCGCTGGAAAGCCGCTCGGTTCGCCTGTCGCTGGTCCGCAAGGACCGAGCGGGCCAGCCGAAGAGCCCTCTGCTCAACAACCTGAACGGCGACCTGGCGCGAGAGCTTGGCGCCCGCGCTCGCCGGCTGCTGGTGCAACGTCAACAATTGCTGCGCGATGCGCGAGCGGCCGTGCATCAGATGCTGCAAGACATCGGGCACACGGACCGAATGGCGGACACGTTCAGCCCGATGCTGGCCGGCTACATCGCGCTCAAACACGACGCGATGCCGGCGCGGCATGCTCTGGCCGCGCTCATTGCCGAGTTCGGATTGAGCGAGACCAAGGCGGACGAGAAGGAGTCTCCCAGCGAAGCCTGCCTGAACGTGCTGTTCGACCGGAAGTTCGTCCTGCACGCCGAGAAGGACGGCGCGAAGGTCAAGAGCCATGTGCGTATCCGCGATGCCGTCCGCCTGCTGGCCGCTCTCAAGGGCGACAAGGCCGCACGCCGGCCGATTGAGACTCAGTTGGAGATGCTGGGCGTGCGCACCATCATGGATACCGACACCGGGCGCTGGACGCTGGCCGTGGCCTCGTCCCAGCACCACCTGGGCGTGCGTCAACTGTTCCAGGGCACTGCCTGGGCACGCGGCGGCTGGAAGGACGCGCTGTTGCGACTGACCGGCTCTGCCAAGGGCCAGGCCCGCATCGCCGGGGACAGCATCAAGGTCGTGTTCGTCAATCTGCCGAACTCGGTTGTCCTGCCCAGCTATGACGACGAAGACGAACAGGCGGCAACTGTGCCTGCGGCCCGCGAAGTCGGCGCGGTGCGCGGCGAGTGGGTGAAGTGAAAAGCCGTGCAGGGCACGAGGCCCGCACGGCTTGGCTTCGGCGCGACGCCGGTGCGCCACACCTCCTCTTGTTCTGCGAGGCGCCCCCTGCCGCCTAGTCTGCGTAACATTGTTAGCAAAGCACAAGCGCAGGGAGGTACAACCTTGGTCAAGGTCGCAGCCACCACGGACGGCATACAGGCCGCGTCTGCTCCGTTCTCATCCCTACACCTGAACCAGATTTTTCAGGTGTCGCCGAAGCAGCCCGACCGGCTGGTTTCGCGCGAGAGCGGCTGGCTGGAGTTCAAGTCCAGCTTCAACTGGGCAGGCCGTGAAGAGTACGCCCGCACCATCGCCGCCTTCGCCAACAACAAGGGCGGCTATCTGGTGTTCGGTGTCAAGGACAAGCCGCACGTCGTCGTCGGCATCGACCCGAAGAAGTTCGATGCCGTGGACCCGACGGATATTTCACGCTACTTCAACGACGTCTTTGCTGTCGAAATCGACTGGGAGGTCAAGACCGTCGAGTTCGCCGGGAAGACGCTGTTGCTGTTCTACGTGTTCCCGGCTGCTCGCAAGCCCGTCATCGCGGCGGTGACAGGCGACAAGCGGCATCTCATCGAGGGGGAAATCTACTATCGCTATCGGGGGCGAACGCAGCGCATCCGGTATCCAGAGCTACAGCAGCTTCTTGAAGAACTGCGGAGGGCGGAGCAGGCGGCCTGGTTCCGCTTGCTGCGTCAGATTGCCAAGGTCGGCATTCAGAACACGGCACTGGTGGACCTCACCACGGGCAAGGGAACGGCGCCCGGCTCGTCCTTCGTCATCGACGAGGCTCTACTCCCACAGTTGAAGTTCATCAGGGAAGGTGAGTTCGTCGAGAAGACCGGGTCGCCGACCATCCGGCTCATTGGCGATGCATCGACGATGCCGACAGGCATCGTCCGACCCGCCAAGAAGACCGTCGCTAAGGCCATCAACACGCCGGACATCGTGCGTGCCTTCCTGCAGGAGGAAGCCGTCAGCGGTCCGCTGGAGTACCTGGACCGCATCTGCTTCGAGGCGTCGGCGTTCTTGCCTGCGTACTACTTCCTGCACCTGGCCAAGCTGTCCCGGGCTGACGGGGTTGCCCGGCTGGCGACGCTGCCCTCGACAAGTCCGAGCCGAAGGCGACTCATCGAGCGCCTATCTGGCGATGACCTGCTGTATCTGCCGCCGCCGAAGGAGACTTACACGGAAGGCAGTCGCCTCCGGGCAGAGTACATCGAGCGACACAAGGCCGGCGCCGTGAAACCCTCGGTGCCAGCCTCGCATCTGAGGCATGCGGTAAAAGCCATCCGGTCGGTGCCGCTGGGCGAGATTGACCAAGCTTACTGTCGCGCCCTGCTGTTGGCTTGGTTCGAGAAGCACTACGGCGGCAACGACGCTGGGTTGTCGGATGAACTTCGGCGCGCCATTTGCTACCTCGACCGAGAACGCTACCGCGCCGGGTGACAAGCTCGGAGCGTCACGGCCGAACGCGGGGCACGGGCTTTCAAGCCATTAGCGCCTGAATTTCTGCGGCGTCCTTGGCGCGCATGCGTTCCACCGACGCAGCGCGTTTCGAAGCCTGCTTCTTCGGCTTGGCGGTCCGCTCAGCCTCAGGCAACGGGCCGGCTTTTGGGGCTCGCGACGCTTGCGCCGGCGCCGCTTCGGCGGGAGCCACTACCGCTGGCGCCACGTCAGCGGCAACTGGAGCGCCGCCGCCCAGCCGCCGCTCAAGCCACGAGTAAAAGAGAGACGGCAGCCAGTAGCAACGGTTGCCGAGCTTGGCTGGCGCCGGCAGGGTGCCGTCGTTGACCCAGTTTTCCACGGTGCGCAGAGAGACGCCGAGCACGTCGGCCACGTCGTCCTTGGACATGGGCTTGAAGGCTGTGGAGGCGGTCATGTTGGAGCTTCAGGAGTTGAGGTCCAACGTCTAGCGGAAGCGTTTTAGCCGCCCGCGCAAGCAGCCGCGCAAGGTGCTCACCTGCGTCGCTTTACGCGTGCACGCGGGTCGCCACACGCTTCTGTTCTGTGCCAAATCTGTGCCAAACTTCGGTCCCACGCCCCTTCGTTCCGCTGCGCGCAGCTGCGCGAAGAACGGCGTAAGTGATTGATTTTCAACGAGTGCCGATTTCATCGGAGCATCGTTCCAGCAAGGGGCGTCCGTTCGGGACGTAGAGGCCGGAGGTTCGAATCCTCTCACCCCGACCATTTTCTCCTTGCACAGCAGGGACTTCCAAGTAAATCAATTGCTTCGGCAGCGGCGCTGTGCGTCAGAGTGTGTACCGCAGGTGTGCAACTCCAACCCTCGGTACCCGCCATGCCAACAGAGCTCTTGCCGCATCCGCAAGCGCGACGCCACCCCAACTACAAGCTTCAGCTCGCCGTCCCCGCCGACCTACGGCGCCACTTCAACGGCTTGCGCCACATCCGGCCGTGACTCGGCACAGAAGACGAGGCGCTCGCGCGTGAAAAGGCAAGATCCGTCCCACTGCCCCTAGGGGGCGATGCCTGTAAACATCAGTTGCAAAACCCATGTCCCGATTCGTGAGCTTCGCCACGTTCGCCCTGGGCCCAGGGGTGCGGCTCGGTTTACAGTGCAAGGTCCGTGGGCCATGATCCTGCGCCGACTGTCGTTGGCGGCATGCAGCCCGGGCTCAGCACATAAACCCGATGAACGTGGATACCAACCTGGTCGACTCGCCTCACTCCAGCCTCTCCGGCGTGGCGCGGGTGCTGGTGAACGCCGGCAAGCTGCCGGCCAAGACCGCCGAGGATTTGGTGCGCCTGGCCCGGGAGAAGAAGTCCAGCTTTGTCGCAACCCTGATGGCCGCGAACGCGCTGCCCGCGGCAGAGCTGGCCCACACCCTGTCCGGCGCCCTGGCCCTGCCCCTGCTGGACCTCAACGCCATGGACGCCCAGCGTCTGCCCACCAACATCATCGACGGCAAACTGGCCCAGCAGTACCAGGTCTTGCCGCTGGGGCGGCGCGGTAACCGGCTCTTCATCGGCGGCGCCGACCCCACCGACCAGGAGGTGGTGGAGCGCATCAAGTTCGCCACCCAGCTGTCTCCTGAATGGGTGGTCGTCGAGTACGACAAGCTCATCAAGCTCTTGCAGGGCAGCGGGGCCAGCGCCGCCGAGGCCCTGGAATCGATGTCGGGGGGCGATTTCGACTTCGATATCGCCGAGGAGACGGCCGCCCCGGAACAGGAGACGGCCGATATCTCGGACGTCGAGGACGCGCCCGTGGTGCGCTTTCTGCAGAAGATGCTGGTGGACGCCATCAATATGCGCGCGTCCGACCTGCACTTCGAGCCCTATGAGTACCACTACCGGGTGCGCTTCCGGGTGGACGGCGAGCTGCGCGAGATCACCCAGCCGCCCATCGCCATCAAGGACAAGCTGTCCTCGCGCATCAAGGTCATCTCCCGCCTGGACATTGCCGAGCGCCGCGTACCGCAAGACGGACGCATGAAGCTCAAGTTCGGCAGCAAGGCCATCGACTTCCGGGTCAGCACCCTGCCCACGCTCTTCGGCGAGAAGATCGTGATCCGTATCCTGGACCCCTCCTCGGCCAAGCTGGGCATCGACGCCCTGGGCTACGAGAAGATCGAGAAGGAACGCCTGCTGGCCTGCATCCACCGGCCCTACGGCATGATTCTGGTGACCGGCCCCACGGGTTCCGGCAAGACCGTCTCGCTCTACACCTGCCTGAACATCCTTAACCAGCCGGGGGTGAACATCTCCACGGTGGAGGACCCGGCCGAAATCAATCTGCCGGGCATCAACCAGGTCAATGTGAATGACAAGGCGGGTCTGAGCTTCTCGGCCGCCCTGAAGTCCTTTCTGCGTCAGGATCCCGACATCATCATGGTGGGCGAAATCCGAGACCTGGAGACGGCCGATATCGCCATCAAGGCCGCCCAGACCGGCCATATGGTGATGTCCACCCTGCACACCAATGACGCGCCCACCACGCTGACCCGCCTGCTGAACATGGGCGTGGCGCCCTTCAATATCGCGTCCAGCGTGCTGCTGATCACGGCCCAGCGTCTGGCGCGGCGCCTGTGCGAGAACTGCAAGGCACCTGCGGAATACCCGCGCGAGGCTTTGCTTCGCGCCGGATATGCCGAAGAAGATCTGGATGGCAGCTGGAAGCCTTACCGGGCGGTCGGCTGCTCCAGCTGCAACAACGGCTACAAGGGCCGCGTGGGTTTGTACCAGGTGATGCCGGTCACCGAGGCCATTCAGCGCATCATCCTGGCCGAAGGAACCGCCATGGACATTGCCGAGCAGGCCCGCAACGAGGGTGTGCGCGATCTGCGTCAGTCCGGCCTGGTCAAGGTGCGGGCCGGCGTGACCACGCTGGAAGAAGTGCTGTCGGCAACCAATGAATAAGGGACGGGGTCCACAGCCCTGGAGGTGATATGGCAACAGGCGCGATCGCCAAGAACGTCAAGGAATTTGTCTTCGAGTGGGAGGGCAAGGACCGCAATGGCAAGACCGTGCGCGGCGAGCTGCGTGCCGGCGGCGAGGCCATGGTCAGCGCCACCCTGCGCCGCCAGGGCATCCTGGTCAGCAAGGTCAAGAAGCGCCGCACCGCCGGCGGCAAGTCCATCAAGCAGAAGGACATTGCCGTCTTCACCCGCCAGCTCGCCACCATGATGCGCGCCGGCGTCCCGCTGCTCCAGGCTTTTGACATCGTGGGCCGAGGCAGCACCAACCCGCGCCTGACCCGCCTGCTCAACGACATCCGTCAAGACGTGGAGACCGGCACCAGCCTCTCCTCGTCCTTCCGCAAGCATCCGATGTACTTCGATGCGCTGTACTGCAATCTGGTGGAGGCGGGCGAAGCCGGCGGTATCCTGGAGCAGTTGCTGGATCGCCTCGCGACCTATCAGGAAAAGACGGTCGCCATCAAGAACAAGATCAAGTCCGCCCTGACCTACCCGATCGCGGTGATGGGCGTGGCTTTCATCGTCGTGGCCGTGATCATGATCTTCGTGGTGCCGGCCTTCAAGGATGTGTTCACCTCCTTCGGTGCCGACCTGCCGGCGCCCACGCTGGCGGTGATCGCCATGTCGGAGTTCTTCGTCAGCTACTGGTGGGCCATCTTCGGCGGCATCGGTGGCGGCCTCTACTTCTTCATCCAGAGCTGGAAGCGCTCCGAGGCCATGCAAAAGCGCATGGACCGCATCCTGCTGAAGATCCCGGTGTTTGGCGAACTGCTGTTCAAGTCGGCCGTGGCCCGCTGGACCCGTACCCTGTCCACCATGTTTGCCGCCGGTGTGCCCCTGGTGGAAGCCCTGGATTCCGTGGGCGGTGCCTCGGGCAATGCCGTGTTTCTGGAGGCCACCGAGAAGATCCAGCGCGATGTCTCCACCGGCGCGTCCCTGACCACCTCCATGCAGAGCACGGGCATCTTCCCGACCATGGTCTTGCAGATGGCCTCCATCGGCGAAGAGTCGGGCTCCCTGGACCATATGCTGTCCAAGGCCGCCGATTTCTACGAGGACGAGGTGGACGAGGCGGTGAAGGCCCTGTCCAGCCTGATGGAGCCCTTCATCATCGTGATCCTGGGCGGCTTGATCGGCGGCATCGTGGTCGCCATGTACATGCCCATCTTCAAGCTCGGCCAGGTGGTCTGAGCCCGCTTCTCCCCCTGCGCCTTGCTCATGATTCAAGACTACGAATGGCTGCTCACGCCGCTGGCCCTGGGCATTCTGGGCCTGTGCATCGGCAGCTTCCTGAATGTGGTGGTACACCGCCTGCCCCTGATGCTGGAGCGCGGCTGGTGGCTGGAATCCAGCGAACACCTGGCCGACGCCCAGGAACTTCGCCGCGCCGGTCTCGCCGCGCCTCAGGCGGACAAGCTGGCCGCAGGTGCCCAAGCCCTGCAGACCCATCTGGAACAGCTGCCCCCCCTGGGCATTGCCACGCCGCGCTCGCGCTGCCCGCACTGCGGCCGTGCCATCGCCTGGCATGAAAACCTGCCCCTGCTGGGCTGGCTGCGCCTGGGCGGGCGCTGCGCCGGCTGCAAGCAGCGCATCTCCCTGCGCTATCCCCTGGTCGAGCTCGGCACCGGCCTGCTCTTTGCCGCCACGGCCTGGCATGTCGGCCCGCAGCCCCTGGCCCTGCTGTGGTGCGGCTTTGTCGCGACCTTGCTCGCCCTGGCCCTGATCGACTGGGACACCACCCTCTTGCCCGACTCCATGACCCTGCCCCTGCTCTGGGCCGGCCTGCTGGCCGCCCTGCTGGGCTGGACCCTTCCCCTTGAGCAGGCCCTGATCGGCGCCATCGCCGGCTATCTGGCGCTGTGGTCGGTGTACTGGCTTTTCAAGCTCACCACCGGCAAGGAGGGCATGGGCTATGGCGACTTCAAGCTGCTGGCCGCGCTGGGAGCCTGGCTGGGCTGGCAGATGCTGCTGCCCATTGTGCTGGGCGCCTCCCTGATCGGAGCCCTGGTGGGCATAGGCCTCAAGCTCAGCGGCGGCCTGCGCGAAGGCCGCTATGTGCCCTTCGGCCCCTTCCTGGCCGGCGGTGGCTTGGTCGTCATGTTCGCCGGCGCGCCCCGCGTGATGGGCTGGCTGGGCTGGGCCTGAATCTTGAGCACTGAAGCACCCAAGGCAGCGCTGCGCCTGGGCCTGACCGGCGGCATAGGCTCCGGCAAGAGCACGGTGGCCGGACTGCTGGCCGAGGCCGGCGCTGCCATCATCGATACCGACGCCATCTCCCGCGCCCTGACCGCGCCCGGGGGCGCGGCCATGCCCGCGCTGCGCGAAGCCTTCGGGCCGACGCTGGTCGCGGCCGATGGCGGTCTGGACCGCGCAGCCATGCGTAGCGCCGTCTTTGCAGACCCTGCCGCCCTGCTGCGTCTGGAGGCCATCCTGCACCCCATGATCGGTGCCGAGACCGAGCGCCAGGCTCATCTGGCGGCACCCGACCATGCCCTGCTGGTCTTCGACGTACCCCTGCTGGTGGAGTCGGGCCGCTGGCGCGCACGCGTGGACCGGGTGCTGGTGGTGGACTGCGAAACCGAGACCCAGATCCAGCGCGTGATGGCGCGGTCGGGCTGGACCCGCGAGGGCGTGGAGGCCGTGCTTCGCAAACAGGCCAGCCGGGCGCAGCGCCGCGCCGCGGCCGATGTGCTGATCCACAACGAGGGTCTGGATCTGGTCGCCCTGCGGGGGCAAGTCCTGGCCCTCATGCAGCACTGGGGCTTCATGGAGCGCTGATCACAGCGCACGCGCTGCCGATATCGGCAGCAGCTTGTGAAACAATCGGCCCCAAGCGCGGCACTGTCAGCCGGCATGCAAGGAATGGCCCCCTTGGTCCTCTACGAATACCCGTTCAACGAAAGCATCCGCACGATGCTGCGGCTGGAGCATCTCTTCGATCGCCTGGGCCAGCTGATCGCCCGCGAGACGCCGCTGGACCATCACTTTGCCCTGGTCACGCTCTTCGAGATCATGGACGTGGCCTCACGCGCCGATCTCAAGTCCGATCTGCTCAAGGAGCTGGAGCGTCACAAGACCCAGCTCAACGGCTACCGCGGCAACCCGGCCATTGCCGAGGAGGCGCTGGACGAGGTGATACGCCGCATTGACCACGCCTTCAGCGGCCTCAATGCACTCAGCGGCAAGGCCGGTCATTCGCTGACGGCCAATGAGTGGCTCATGAGCATACGCAGCCGCATCAGCATCCCGGGTGGCACCTGCGAATTCGACCTGCCGGCCTACTACAGCTGGCAGCAGCTGCTGCCGGTGCGCCGCCGCAAGGACCTGATGCAGTGGACCCAATGCCTGATGCCCATGGCCGAAGCCCTGCAGGTGCTGCTGGGCCTGCTGCGCGACTCAGGCTCGCCCCACAAGGTGGCGGCCCAGGGCGGGCAGTTCCAGCAAAGCCTGCCGTCCGGCAAGACTTACCAGCTCCTGCGCATGCGTCTTGACCCCAGCCTGGGCCTGATCCCCGAGATCAGCGGCCACCGCCTGATGGTGTCGATACGCCTGATGCGGCAGGACGAAGAGGGCCGGCTCAAGCCAGCCCATCAGGACGCCAGCTTTGAGCTGACGCTGTGCTCATGAGCGCGATGAAGCCCGTCACGGGCGGCGCAGACAACAAGCCGCCGCGCATCGTGCCCTGTCCCACCTGCGGCGGAGACAGCGTGTTTGCGCCCAGCAATCTGTGGCGGCCCTTCTGCAGCGAGCGCTGCCGCCAGATCGATCTGGGCGCCTGGGCCAGCGAGAGCTTCCGCGTTCAGGCCGCGCCACCGACCGAAGATCCCGATCTACAGCCCTAGCAGGCCGCGTTCTCGCAACTGAGGGCGCACGGCATCGGCCGTCGTGAAGTGCAGGGCCTGCCAGCCGGCCGCATGGGCCGCCTCGATATTGGCCGGGTGGTCGTCCAGAAAGAGGCAGCTCTCGGGCGCCACACCGAAGCGCTCGATCGCGATGCGATAGATCTCCGCCCCGGGCTTGGACTGCTTGACCCGGCCGGAGAACACACCGTTTTCGAACCACTGCTGCAGCGGATGGCTGCGCTCCAGGTGGTCGGCATAGGGCTCGGGCATGTTCGAGAGGTAGAAGAGCCGGTGGCCCGCCGCCTTGAGGTCCTGGATCAGGGCCACGGTGGGCGAGAGCAGCTGCAGCTCGTCCGCCACCGCGTCCACCACCTGGGCCACCTCGGCGGCCAGCCAGCCGGTGCGTGCGGCAATACGGGCGATCACCTCGTCGGCCCCGATCAGGCCCTGGTCGAAGGCCCCCCAGTCACCCGCATACTGCTGGAAGAACTGGGCCGCCACGGCCTGGCCCGCCTCGGCATCGGGCACGCGGTGCGGCCAGACCCGGGCCAGAAAGCTCGGCGGGTGCCAGCGGAACAGCACGCCGCCGAAGTCGAAAACAATATTCATCGTCGTCGGGAAAGAGAGCTTCAGGCGCGTAGGCGGGCCAGCAGACCGGCCGTGGACGCGTCCAGCCCCGTGGCGTCACCGCTGGCCAGGCGCGGCAGCAGGCGGTTGCACAGGGCCTTGCCCAGCTCCACGCCCCATTGGTCAAAGCTGTTGATGCCCCAGAGCGCGCCCGTGACGAAAACGCGGTGCTCGTAGAGCGCGATCAGGGCACCCAGGGCGCGCGGCGTCAGCGCCTCCAGCACCAGGGTGCTGCTGGGCCGGTTGCCGGGGAAGCTGCGGTGCCGCGCCACCGCCAGCGGGCTAAGGCGCTTGGAGGCCGTGGGCGCCTGCTCCTGCAGGGCCTGCTCCACGGTCTTGCCCTCCATCAGGGCCTGGGACTGGGCCAGGCAGTTGGCCAGCAGCTTCTGGTGCTGGTCCTGCAGCAGGGCCGCCAGCTCGCTGCCGGCGGGCGCGCCATGCTGCGGCGTCTTCACCGCAATGAATTCCACCGGCACCACATCCGTGCCCTGGTGCAGCATTTGGAAGTAGGCATGCTGGCCGTTGGTGCCGGCCTCGCCCCAGACCACCGGGCTGGTGGCATAGCTCAAGGCCTGACCCTCACGGTCCACGCCCTTGCCATTGCTCTCCATCTCCAGCTGTTGCAGATAGGCCGGCAGGCGGCGCAGGCCCTGGTGGTAGGGCGCAACCGAGCGGCTGCCGAAGCCGTGGAAATTGCGATACCAGAGGTCGATCAGGCCCTGCAGCACCGGCAGATTGCGCTCCAGCGGCGTGCGGCGGAAATGCTCGTCCATCGCATGCGCGCCCTCGAGCAGGGCCCGGAAGTTGGCCGCGCCGATGGCGATGGCAATCGGCAGGCCGATCACCGACCACAGCGAGTAGCGGCCGCCCACCCAGTCCCAGAAGCCGAAACTGGTGGTGATGCCAAAGGCCCCGGCTGCCTGCGTGTTGCTGCTGGTGGCCACGAAGTGGCGCGCCACATCCCTGCCGCCCGCGGCCAGGAACCAGGCCTTGGCGGCCTGGGCATTGGCCAGGGTTTCCTGCGTGGTGAAGGTCTTGGAGGCAATCACGAAGAGCGTGCTCTCGGGCCGCAGGCCCGGCAGCACGGCGGCCAGATCATGGCCGTCCACATTGGAGACGAAGTGCAGGCGCTGACCCGCCTGGGTGTAGGCCGCCAGGGCCTGCACCACCATGGCCGGCCCCAGATCGCTGCCGCCGATGCCGATATGCACCACATCGCGGAAGCCGCTGGCGGCCACGTCGCGCGCGCTCTCGGCAAAGTCCAGCATGCGCGCGAGCGACTGCTGCACCTCGTCGCTGAACAGGCCCTGCCCCGCCGGGGCGCGCAGCGCCGTGTGCAGCACGGCGCGGTCCTCGGTGTGGTTGATGGGCTCGCCCTTGAACATGGCATCGCGTTGTGACTCCAGACCGCAGTCGCGCGCCAGCTGCAGCAGCAGCTGCAGGGTGGGTGCGTCGATGCGGTTCTTGGACAGGTCGGCAAAGACCTCGGGCGCCTCGAAGGACCAGGCGGCAAAGCGCCCGGCGTCCTGCGCAAAGGCCTGGCGCAGGTCGAAGTCGCGGCCACCGCCCTGGTAATGCGCTTGCAGCGCAGCCCAGGCCGGGCTCTGGTCACAACGCGAATACAGCATCAAAGACTCTTTTCGATCAGCTGGTCCAGCTTGCCGGCGTCCACGGCAAACAGGCGGATGCCTTCGGCCAGCTTCTCGGTGGCCATGGCATCCTGGTTGAGGGCAAAGCGGAAGCCCGCTTCGTCGTAGGCCACCGCGGGAATGTCCGCGGCGCGCGCGGCTTCGGCGTCCAGCGCGCGTGGCAGCGCGGCCTCCGAAGCCTGCAGCTGGGCCAGCAGCTCGGGGCTGATGGTCAGCAGGTCACAGCCGGCCAGCGCCTGGATCTGGCCGATATTGCGGAAGCTGGCACCCATGACCTCGGTCTTGACGCCATGCTTTTTGTAGTAGTTGAAGATCTGGGTGACCGACTTGACGCCCGGATCGTTCAGGCCGGCGCTCGCCGCCTCGTCCCAGGCCGCGCCGGCGCTCTTCTTGTACCAGTCGTAGATGCGGCCCACAAAGGGCGAGATCAGCTGAATGCCGGCGGCGCCACAGGCCACGGCCTGGCAGAAGGAGAAGAGCAGGGTCAGGTTGCAGCGTATGCCTTCGCGCTCCAGCTCGGCGGCGGCCTGGATGCCCTCCCAGGTGGAGGCGATCTTGATCAGCACGCGCTCGCGCGGGATGCCGGCGGCCTCGTACAGCGCCATGATGCGGCGCGCACGGGCCACGGTGGCGGCGCGGTCGAAGGACAGACGGGCGTCCACCTCGGTGGACACGCGGCCCGGCACCACCTTCAGGATCTCCAGGCCGAAACGCACCAGCACCCGGTCCACGATCTCGTCCAGGGCCAGGCCCTTGTGGGCCACCACGGTCTCGGCCAGCAGGGGGGCATACTCCGGCTGCAGCACGGCCTTGAGGATCAGCGAGGGATTGGTCGTCGCGTCGCGCGGCGCGAACTGGGCCAGCTGCAGGAAGTTGCCGGTGTCGGCAACGACGGTGGTGTAGGACTTCAGTTGATCGAGCTGGTTCATGGTCTTCGTGACGT
Source organism: Roseateles asaccharophilus (assembly GCF_004362405.1). Classification (GTDB taxonomy): domain Bacteria; phylum Pseudomonadota; class Gammaproteobacteria; order Burkholderiales; family Burkholderiaceae_C; genus Kinneretia; species Kinneretia asaccharophila. The sequence goes on along the minus strand of NZ_SNXE01000005.1, from coordinate 208,260 downwards.
GAAGGGAAAACAGTCCTTATTAGAACCTGCCGCGCCGGCCCGGATTGACCCCTGCAAGAAACTCGTGCATCATAAATCCGGTAACTTCGTTACATCAACAAAACATTCGTAAGAGAAGCGCGCGCAGCATGTCATTCGATCTTGTCTTCTTCGGCGGTACCGGCGACCTCACCTGGCGCAAGCTGATGCCGGCCCTGTTCCAGGCCTTCCGCCACGGCAAGCTGCCCGAGGGCGGTCGCATTCTGGCGGTGGCGCGTGACGAGATGCCCGACGAGCGCTACCGCGAATGGCTCAAGGAGCGCTTCCGCGAGGTCGAAGGCTCCAAGCGCCCCAGTGACGAGGAGTTCGAGCGCTTTGCCGCCCAGGTCTTCTACCGGCGCATGGATCTGTCTCAGCCCGAGCACTACCAGCGCCTGAAGGAATGGCTGAGCGAGCGTCAGGCCGATACCGTGGTGCTCTACCTGGCCACCAGCCCGCATCTCTTCACCCAGATCTGCGAACAGCTGGGCGCGGCCGGCCTGAACGAGCCGCGCGTGCGCGTGGTGCTGGAGAAGCCCCTGGGCCACGACTTGGCCAGCGCCCAGCAGATCAACAAGGTGGTGCGCTCGGTCTTCAGCGAGAGCCAGGCCTTCCGCATCGACCACTATCTGGGAAAGCCCTCGGTGCAGAACCTGATGGCACTGCGCTTCGGCAACGCCCTGTTCGAGCCGCTGTGGCACCGCGAGAGCATCGCCAACATCCAGATCACCCTGGCCGAGAGCCTGGGCGTGGGCACGCGCGGCCCCTTCTACGATGGCACCGGCGCCCTGCGCGATATGGTGCAGAACCATGCGCTGCAGCTGCTGACCATGATCGCCATGGAGCCGCCCAGCTCGAACGATGCGGATGCCATCCGCGACGAGAAGCTCAAGGTGCTGCGCGCGCTCAAGCCCTTCACGCCGGACTCGGTGGCCCGCGATGTGGTGCGCGGCCAGTACCGGTCCGGTACCGTGGACGGCAAGGCCGTGGTGGGCTATCTGGACGAGGCCAAGGTGCCGGCCGACAGCCGCACCGAGACCTTTGTGGCCCTGCGCACCGAGGTGCAGAACTGGCGCTGGGCCGGCGTGCCCTTCTATCTGCGCACCGGCAAGCGCCTGGCGGCGCGCGACGCGCAGATCGTGGTGAACTTCCGCCCCGTGCCCCACCCCATCTTCCCGGGCGCCAACCGGCCCAACCAGCTGGTGATCAAGTTGCAGCCCGAGGACGGTCTGGAGCTGCGCCTGCAGGCCGCCAAGGGCGGCGCGCATGGCGAAGCCCTGGCCCCGGTGTCGCTGGACCTGGACTTCGACAAGGCCTTTGCCGCCGACCGTGTGGGCGCGTACGAGCGCCTGCTGCTGGATGCCATTGCCGGCCGCCTGAACCTCTTCGTGCGCAGCGACGAGCAGGAGCAGGCCTGGCGCTGGGTGGAACCCATCCTGGATGCCTGGGCCCAGGACCCTGCCGGCCCCCGCACCTACAGCGCCGGCTCCTGGGGCCCGCCCGCGGCCAGCGCCCTGGTGGCCCGCGAGGGCTTCAGCTGGGCCGAGGAACAGTAATGAGCATGCTGGAGAGAATCAAGGCGGCCCTGCCGGCCCTGCCACCGGCCGAGCAGCGGGTGGCCAAGCTGCTGCTGGCCGACGCGCGGGCCTTTGCCAATCTGCCGGTCAGCGAGCTGGCGGACCGGGCCCATGTATCCAAGCCGACGGTGGTGCGCTTTTGCCGCTCGGTGGGTTATGACGGCCTGGCGGACTTCAAGCTCAAGCTGGCCGGCAGCGTGAACGAGGGCGTGCCCTTTGTGCACCGCGCGGTGGACGAGGACGACAAGCCCGGCGATCTGATCGTCAAGGTGGTGGACAACGCCGTGGCCGCCCTGTTGCACTACCGCAATGACGCGGCCAGCCATGCTTTTGAGCGCGCCATCGCTGCCCTGACCGAGGCCGGACGCCAGGGCAAGCGCATCGAGTTCTACGGCGTGGGCAACTCCGGCATCGTGGCCCAGGACGCCCAGCACAAATTCTTCCGCTTGGGCGTGAACACCATCGCGTGCAGCGACGGCCATGTGCAGCTGATGAGTGCCACCATGCTGGGCCCGGGCGACTGTGCGGTCGTCATTTCCAACTCGGGCCGCAGTCGCGACCTGATGGATGCGGCCGAGATCGCGCGCAAGAAGGGCGCGACCACCATCATCATCACGGCCAGCGGCTCACCCCTGGCCGCCATGGGGCAGGCGCCGGGTCAGGTCTTGCTGGCCGTGGATCACCCCGAGGACTTCGACCGCTACAGCCCCATGGTCTCGCGCCTGCTGCACCTGATCGCGGTCGACATCCTGACCACGGGCGTTGCCCTGCAGCTGGGCCAGCAGAACCTGCGCCCCCTCTTGCAGGAAATCAAGCGCAACCTGCGCAGCAAGCGTTACGCCAACTGAGCGCGGCGGCGCCGGGCCGTCATCAGGCGGCTTGGCTCTGCACCGCCTCGGGCCAGAGCAGCTCGGCCACGCCGTAAACGCGGGCCAGCTCGCGCAGCTTGGCCGGCGGCTCATGCACTTCCAGCGTCAGCCCTTCCCGGTGGCACAAGCGGGCCGCCTGCAGCAGCAGGGTCAGGGCCGAGGAATCAAACTCACTCAACCCCCCAGCCTGCAACCGCAGCCGGCTGCCAGCCGCGCTGCGCACCTGGGCGGCTTCGGCCTGCAGGCTGGCCTCAAGCTGAGTCCACAGGCGGGCAGCGTCGCCCAGGAGCACGCTGCCGGGCAGCTTCAACATGGTCTGCGGCACCTTGGTCAAGCCTTCAAGACTTGGCCGCGCCCGTGGCCTTGGCATTGCGCTCGGCCAGGGCCTTGATCAGGCCGTCGATGCCATTGGCACCGATCTCCTGGGCAAAGCTGTTGCGGTACTGGTCCGCCAGCCAGATGCCCAGCACATTGACGTCGTAGATCCGCCAGACACCGCCCGACTTCTCAAGACGGTAATCCAGCTGGATGGGGTCGCCCTTGCCGCGCACCTCGGTACGGACCACAACCTCGGTGTCGTCCGGCGAGGCACGCAGGGGCTTGAGGGCCACGGTCTGGTCCTTCACCTGGGTCAGCGCGCCGGCATAGGTGCGCATCAGCAAGGCCTTGAATTCGTCCTGCAGGCGCTTTTGCTGCTCGGGGCTGGCCTGGCGCCAGTAACGGCCCACGGCAGAGGCCGTCATGCGCTGGAAATTCACATGCGGCATGACCTTGCTGTCCACCAGCTGCACGATCTTCTGCACGTCTCCGGCCTGGATGGCCTTGTCGGCCTTGACGGCCTCGATGGTCTCCAGCGACAGCTGACGGATCAGCAGGTCAGGTGCGCTGGCGTCGGCAGCACGGGCGGCCAGCGGCAGGCTGTTCAATGCCACCAGGCTGATGGCCAGCACGCCGCGCAGCAGGCTACGTTTGGATGCAAACATGAACTTCCTTTCTATGAAATTGGGAATGGGCGGCACCAGGCGCCTGAAGGCCCTAACGCGGCCACAGGCCGCGCGGTTCACCGGTCGGCCTGGGGATTGACCAGCGGCGCATCGGGCACCAGAACCTCGTAATCGTCTTCCTCGTCCTCCTCCACGGTGCGGCGCTTGGTCAGGTAGGCGTCGCGGATGAAGGTGTACTTGTCCAGGGCGATGCCATCCAGCATCTCGCCCGCACGCAGGAAGTTGGAGCGCGCATTGATGTTTTGCAAGGCGTAGATCGCGAGCTGCTTGTCTCCGCCCTGCAGCAGCAGGGCCGGACTCGCCAGGCGGTCAAAGGGCAGCGCGATCGAGTCGCGCACCGTGGAGGGGCCAAAAACAGGCCAGACGATGTAGGCCCCGGAGCCCGTGCCCCAACGGGCAAAGGTTTTGCCGAGATCTTCGCTGCGACGCTCCAGACCGGCCTCGCCCGCGATGTCCAGCACACCCGCGAAGCCCAGGGTGGAGTTGACCGCGACCCGCATGGTCTGTTGCACGCCGTACTTGAAGCGCCCTTGCAGGAAGAGGTTCACGGCGGACCAGGCGTCGTTGACGTTGCCAAAGAAGTTGTCCACGCCCTGGCGCACGGGCGAGGGGATGATCTCGCTGTACGCAGTGGCGACGGGCTTGAGCACCGCTTCATCCAGGCGTTCATTGAAATTGAACACCTTGCGGTTCCAGTTCTCCCACGGATCCTGGCGCTGGCCCGGTGAGCCCGGGCCCTTGACGCTGGCGCAGGCGCTCAGGCTCAGAGCCAGGGCCACCAGCAGCCAGGCGACCAAGCCACGCGCTACCGTGCCGCTGGCCAGGCCGCTCACTTACTTTCTCCCGTGCTGCCCATGTCCGCAGCCTTGCTGTTGATGAACTGACCGATCAGGTTCTCCAGCACCACCGCCGACTGGGTCTGCGTGATGCGATCACCCGCGGCCAGATTCTTCTCGTCCGCGCCCGGCTCCAGGCCGATGTACTGCTCGCCCAGCAGACCGGAGGTCAGGATCTTGGCCGAGCTGTCCTTGGGGAAGACCACGTCCTTGTGCAGGTTCAGCACGACCTTGGCTTGGAAGGTCTTGTCGTCAAAGCTGATGGACTCGACGCGACCGATCACCACGCCGGCGCTCTTGACCGCCGCACGCGGCTTGAGACCGCCGATATTGTCAAAGCGCGCCGTGACCTGATAGGTCTCGTCGAAATTCAGGCTCAGCAGATTGCCGGCCTTGAGCGCCAGAAAGAGCAGGGCCGCGCCACCCAGGAGCACGAAGAAACCCACCCAAGCATCGTGACGAGATTGCATCGTCTCATCTCCCTCAAATCGAAAACATCATGGCGGTCAGGACAAAGTCCAGCCCCAGCACCGCCAGAGAAGACAGCACCACGGTGCGCGTGGTGGCCTGCGACACGCCCTCGGGCGTGGGCTTGCAGGCATAACCCTGCAAGAGGGCCACAAAACTGACCGTGATACCGAACACCAGGCTCTTGATCACGCCATTGCCCACATCGGCAAACACGTCCACCCCGCCCTGCATCTGGGACCAGAAAGCGCCGGAGTCGATGCCGATCAGGACCACACCCACCAACCAGCCACCGATCACACCCACGGCCGAGAACACGGCCGCCAGCAAAGGCATGGCGATCACGCCGCCCCAGAAGCGCGGCGCGAGCACGCGGCGAATGGGGTCCACCGCCATCATCTCCATGGCGGTGAGCTGCTCGCCGGCCTTCATCAGGCCGATCTCGGCCGTCAGGGAGGTACCGGCGCGACCGGCAAACAGCAGGGCCGTGACCACGGGCCCCAACTCCCGCACCAGGCTCAAGGCCACCAGCAGACCCACGGCCTCGGCAGAACCGTAGCGCTGCAAGGTGTAGTAGCCCTGAAGCGCCAGCACAAAACCCACAAACAGGCCCGACACCCCGATGATGGACAGGGAGCGGTTGCCCAGGAAGAAAACCTGCTCGCGCACCAGCGCGAAGCGCGTCAGCACTTGACTGCTGCGCATCAGGATCTGGGCAAAGAGACGCGCCCCCATGCCGATATCGGCCAGTTCCAGACGCAGTGCACGGCCCACGCGAGCCAGAAAGGCGGCACTCATGCAAGCTCCCGGCTCGGCATGGCGCCCACGCCAAAATCCTCATTCACGGGCAAGGCGGCCTGGTGAAAGCGCACCGGACCATCGGCCTGCGCCCCCACGAACTGCTGGACCAGGGGATCCTCGCTGTGGCGCAACTCATCGGGCGTGCCCTGGGCCACGACGCGCCCATTGGCAATCATGGCAACCTGGTCGGCGATGGCAAAGGTCTCGTGCAGGTCATGCGACACCACGATACTGGTCAGACCCAGGGCATCGTTGAGGTCGCGAATCAGGCGAGCGGCCACGCCCAGCGAGATCGGGTCCAGGCCCGCGAAGGGCTCGTCATACAGCACCAGATCCGGATCCAGCGCAATCGCACGCGCCAGAGCCACCCGCCGTGCCATGCCGCCCGAGACTTCGGACGGCATGAGATCGCGCGCGCCACGCAGGCCCACTGCATTGAGCTTCATCAGCACCAGATCGCGAATCATGGCCTCGGGCAGATTGGTGTGCTCGCGCAGCGGAAAGGCCACGTTCTCGAACACCGAGAGGTCGGTAAACAAGGCGCCGAACTGGAACAACATGCCCATGCGCCGGCGCACCGCATAAAGCCCGGTCTGATCCAGCGTGGCCAGGTCATGCCCATCGAAGAGCACCTGACCGCGCACCGGCTTGAGCTGGCGCCCCAGCAGGCGCAGCACCGTGGTCTTGCCACCGCCCGAAGTCCCGATCAGGGCCAGCACCTTGCCACGCGGCACGCTCAGGTTCACGCCCTCGAGAATGAGACGCTCACCATAGCCGCAGCTGACATCGCGCAACTCCACAAGCGGCGGCCTGGGCGACGATGGGGGCAAGGAGGATGGAGAAACTATCGGTGGGGCCATAAGCCGTTGCGATGCAGGGCCGCGCCCCTTGAAACGAAAACGACATCATAGGGGAAACACCAAGCGCACGTTCGCGCCTAGGTTTCATGCCCTATTCATGCGCCAGCGGCAGAGGCTCGCTCTCAAAACTGACCTCCACGCGGATGAGAGAGCGCACGGCCCGTCCGTCCAGCTCCCCCGGACTGAAGCGCACCGCCATAAAGGCCTGGCGAGCCGCCTCGAACAAGGGCTCGGGCAACTCGGCATCGGCCGCCTCGACACGCCGGACCTGGCCCTGATCGTCAATGAAGAGGCGCAGCACCCCGCGGAAACTGCCACGCAGGGATGACTGCGTCGGCCAAGCCAGAAGCACCGTCTCCTGCGGCGCGGGCCCCGCGCTGAGCAGGTCCCGCGGCAGGTAGATCGGTTCGGGGGTGAGCAGCGCCTCCGGCAGGTCGGTCCAGGGAGCCAGTGGCGGCGAGGGCATGACGGGCTCGGGCAAAGCCGCCCGCGCCGGCCAGACCAGGCCGGGCGCCGGCCCCGCAGGGGCCTCGCCTCCCTGGGCGGACAGCACAGCCGCCGGCACGGCACGCACCTGCAGCGAGGTCTGGGCTTGGCTGAGCCCCTGGGGCTGCAAGCGAGCCGGGGCGCTTTGCGCCTCAAGCACTGCCAGTGTGAGCACGGCGCCGTGGAGCAGCACGGCTGCCACCACGGAAGCAGCCAAGGCCTGCCCCCTGCGCCGCCGGGCGCCGCCCGCCCGGGCGGCCGCCCCCGCCATCAGTTCGCCAGCTCGCGCCAGGAGGTGCGGCGCAGCGTGCCGGTGGGCAGATTGCTGGGTTCAGCACCGGCCTTGGCCGAGCTCTTGCCGTCCACCCCCTGCACCAGGGTCACCAGCTTGCCCGTGGAAGTCTGAACCGAGGTAATACCGGCAATCAGCGTGCTGATGGCATAGGAGCTCAGCAAAGGCTTGCCACTGCCGACGTCAAGGTAGTACAGCCAGCCTGTACCGCCAGGATTGCAGGCGGTGGGGTTGGGAATATTGCTGGCCACGATCAGCTGGTTCAGCTGCTGCGCCATGTCAACGTTGACACGCTCCCCAGCCGCCAAGTCCACATACCAGCCATTCTGAGTGCTCCAGGTCACGGCTTTGGGATTGTCCAGTCCATCGCGCTTACTGTTCATGGTCTGCTTGACCATGCCGCTGTTGCTGCGCAGAGCCCCCAACGAGGTGCTGTCCAGTGTGTCCTTGAAGGTGTAGACCGATTGCACATCCTTGTTGACGACATCGCTGAAGCCCAGGTAGCGGCCGGTCGCCACCGACACCAACTGATAGCGGTAGTTGCCGTCAACCACCTCGCTCAACACGGGCTTGGTCGTGATGGGTTGATTGCTCCCCACCTGGGCCAGCAAGAAGGCCTCCTTGCCGGCGGGACCGTAGTTGCCATCAAAATCAAAGCGCCAGACGTTGCCCAGCATATCGCCCGCGTAGAAGCGCTGGGCCACATTGGCCTTGCTGTCATCAACCCAGGCATTGAGCCGCCCCAGATTGCTCGGCCTCGATGTATCCCCGACAAAGGTGGAACCCGAGGTCTTGGCTTCGATCTTGTCAATGACGACGCCGGTCATGGCATCCAACACATACAGATAGCCCCTGCCGGACCCCGGGCTCACATTGTTGTAGCCCGAGGTGAAGGCCACGATCCACTTACCGGCCTTGTTTTTGGTGATTACCGGGTTGCCATAGCTGAAGCCCAGGTCACTGTCGGTGAACTCCCAGAGCGTGCGCGGATTCAGCGGGTCAGTCACATCCAGCGCGTAGTAAGCACGCCCTCCCTTACCCAAACCACCGACCAGAATGGTGCGCCAGCTCGTGCCATCCTGCACATCGCCAACCACTGGAGAGCCGTCCACAAAGAAACGATGCTGGGACTCATAGTCGTTATCGGCCAGCAGGTACATATTCTTCATGACCTCGGTAGGCACATAGGCCCAGAGCTCCTGACCGCCGGTGTTGTCATCACTGACCTTGAGTGCATGCAACATGCCGTCGTTGGCGGCCACATAAAGAACAGCCTGGCGGGGGGGGGAGGCGTTCGCGAAGTCCTTGTACCCGTCGCCATAGCTCATGGGCGGCTTGCCCACATACACCGGCGCACCGCCCACGATGTCACCCAAGGGGCCCGCGCGGCTGCGGAACAGACGGGCATCTGCGTTGCTGGCGGACATTTCCAGGCTCTTGTCGCCGCGCAGATAGTTGACCAGTGCCGCGCCAGTCATGGCGGCCCTTGCCCCGGCGGTGATCTCAGCGCATTGGCTGAGCTTGCCGGCAACGCCACACATCCCATCAAAGTGCGCCTTGGCGGAGCTGGGCAGATTGCTGTAGGTGAACTCGCTCAGGCTGCTGCCATTCTTGAACAGGATGCGCCGGCTGGTCTGTGAGGCGATCCGGTCAGCCGCGGACCAAACAGGCTTGTTCGGGCTGATCAACTGTCCGGTATCGCCTCGCAGTTTGTAAGCCTGAACGTCGCCGGTCCAGCTCTTGGTCTTGTAGAGCGGGAGGAAGGCCCAGTTGGCGTCGTCGCTGGTCTGCAAAGAGAGCGTGCTCGTCGCAGCGGCACCGCCGCTGCCGTCCCGGCTGTCGATATCTTCCAGGGCCGCCACGAGGGACGCGGCCATGGCATCGGCATTGCTGGCGCTGTAGTAGATGCCGCGCCCATTCACGGCCGCATGCCAGAGGTCATCGATACGTTCGGGCCCGGTGTTGGTAATGGGGTCTGGCCACTGCTTGGTCGTCTGCCGAATGTCGAAGAAGTCGCCCTGAGTTTGGGTCAGGTAGTTCTTGTCATAGGCCAGCGTGCCGCTGATGCCTAGGCCCAGGGTGAACGTCACCATATGCTGCGGTTCCGGCGGGGTGTCGGCTGGCCCGTTGGTACAGACATCACTCTCTCGGCTAACCGTCTTGCCATCCTTGGACACGATGTCACCACCGGTGCAATTGCCCAATGCCTCGGTCCGCAAATCATTAACGTAGTAGTACATTGCTACGTCCGCCAAGGTTTCAGACACCCCCGCTCCATTGTTGGCCGAGTCGCGCATGGGCGGATCAATGGTGGAGCCGCCGTCGGGATTACCCACGCCTGCAGTGCCAAGCAGATTCAGCGGCAATGATTGGTCCTGGTTCCAATAACCATCGGTAGACAGAATGGTGTAGTTGCGCTGGCAGGAGTACTGCACCGGATCGCGCTGACCGCTGAGCTTGTTGGCATAGTAGCGCCCGGCACGCGCGAGAGCAGGTCGCAAGGGCGTGTTGAAATTGCCTGATGTGCCGTACAGACGACTGAAGAAATCGGTCTTCTGGGTGTCCGCATCGTAATCGCGGATATTGAGGAAACCCGTCGAGTCCGCGCCTCCATTGGCATGTTCGCTGATCTTGGAAAAGCCCACACGGAAACGTGCGGGGTCGATCGTGGCAAAAGCCCTGCCAGCCCCGGTGCGCATGGCCAGCATGCGGGTACGGTAGTAGGAGTACCAGTTGGCGTAGTTGGTCTTTTGCTCGGCACTGATACTCGATGAAGCGCGAACCACATCAAAGTCGGCCACGTTGCAGCTGGTGGCCGAGGCGCCGCTTTTGCGTTGAGCCCAGAGGAACTGCCCCGCAGCCCCCGCAGTGACAATGTCCTCGGTCACGGTCAACAAGGCACAACTATTCCAGGTGTTGCTGCAGCGCGAGAAGCCAGGAGCCGCAACTCGGCTCACGGTCACGGTCCGGGTAAGGGTATCGGTACCGTTGAAGGAGTCCGTGGAACTGGGGTTGGGCGACGGCAGTGAGCAAGCCCAATCATTTCTGGAGCCGCAGACACGACGGCTCTCTGTACGGTCGTAGCTCTTCTGAGGACCGTAGATGTACGGTGTCTCAGGGTTGTTATTGCCCAAGTTCACTACGCCACTGGCGTCGCCACGAAAGCCGTCATTCCAAGCGGCCGAAAAGCTCGAATTGAGCATGGACGCGCCATTGGCGTTCAGGGGCGGTGGATACTTGGTTGCTGGGTTGAAAAAGATGAGATTACTGTCAGCCGAGCCGAAGCACACATCGTTGCGCGGCGCGTTGTCGGGCATGTAGTTCCAGTTCATGGAGCCCGAATCGTCCAGCACAAACATCAGATTGCTGCGCACGGTCACGCCGGTGGTGGTCGAGGCCAGCGGGCGATCCGCCAGATCGGCAACGCCGGACTGCGCCGCGGCTACGACGGGCAGCAGCATGGCCAGCAGCGCTGCCGCCAGACCCCGGCTCTTGTACATCCAGGTCTTGATCATGATCTTTCTCCTAGCGGGTCTCGAGCCTCGTCAGAGCTGAACAATGGTCTCGGTAAAGGCCACAGTACCGCGCGGCCCCTGAACCCGAACTACCACCCGGTAATAGACGCTGTTATTGACCAGCAACTGCATCGTCTGATTGTTGTAGTCCGCCGCACCGCGATTCCCACCCGGCATGGCGGCCGAGCCCGGCGGTACCGCACAGTTCACTGCCGCCGGACTGCCTGCCGTGGCACATAAGCGGGTGATGATGTAGCGGGCTTGGTTGCCACCAAACGTCTGCACGGGCGAGGCCTGCAGACAAGTGCTCCCGGCGGGGCAGTTGCCCCCATTCCACAGGACCTGGGCCCGCGCTGCGTTGGCGCGATTGGCGCCGGTGAGGTCAACCGCGTCCATGCTGGCCGCGTAGTAACCCACATTGGCCATGTTCTGCTGCAGGGTAGGGCCGGCATTGTTCTGCAGCCACACCAAGGCCTGCTCCGTCATCTGGCCAGAAGCGGCCGTGGCATCCTGCTTGAAGCCTAGATTGCCAATGACCAGGCTGGAGGTGTCGACGGAGCGCACCAGGGCCACCGAGGCCAGCGCGATCACCACCATGGCCATGAGGGCGAACAGCAGGGACAAGCCGCGCTGCCGACGGGAACTGCGTCGAGTCAATGCCATGCCTGCCATCTCAGTTGCTCCACCAGAATCGGTTGCGCAGGGGAACGATCACGTCATAAACCGCGTAGCGGTAATGCTTCCAGTCGGCGACGCCGTCAATCTTGAGCGTGATGCACTTGCTCGTGCCGCAGTCGGCGGAACCGTTGACATCAACGCCGCTGCCCACATCCCAGAGCGGCTGCGCTTTCGTTACCTCTTCCTTTTGGTAGGCCGCGCTGCGCGCCACCAGAGCCAGCCGTACCGCGAGCACCTGGCGCCAAGCCGCGTTGTTGGCAGGCGTGGTGTTGTCATATTTATCCACCACGCCGTCGCCATTGGTATCCCGGCCATAGAAGGCCTGGAGGTTGACGATTTGCGGGAACAGATCTTGGCTCTGCATGGTGCCGTTATTGAGCAGCAGCGTGCTCTGCTGCAGCGTCAGGCCGTCCGCAGACAGCGCAAAAGTGCGCCGCAGCAGGCTGCCGGCATTCAGGAGTTGGCTGCCAGCCAGATAGTCGCCTGCAGGCGCCAGGACTACCGTGTTCCAGGGATCGGCAGCGGCGTGCACGATCTGGTTGGTGTTCTGAATGCCGGTAACGCGGTAGGCACTGCACCAGTTGGTGGCCGGATCGAAATCGGTGTTGAAGGGCACCGCAATCACCATATCGCCAGCCTGCACGCCCAAGGCGGAGCGCACGGTAAAAAAGGTGGACGCGGGTGTGTGGTCCAGGGACACCTGCATGGGCACGGTGTAAAAGGTGGTGTTGGTGCTGCTGGCGTCGCGGTCGGCACTCATCACGGTGATGGTGTCCGGCGCACCGTTCGCACCGTCGGTGATGATCACCGGCGCCAGGACCCAGTTCTGCAGGCCGGTGGCGGTGTGCTGAGCCCGTATCGGGCAGCCGAGCACGACCCGATCACTGATGAGGCCGTAGCCGGCCATCTGGATCTCACGCTGCAGGGTGTAGAGCGCCAGGGCGCCATTCACCTGGGCGTCGGAGCCTCCGGTCGTGGCGCGGCGCTGGCCCTCGGCGAACGAGAGCACTTGAGCCACGACCAGCACCACCACCATGCCCAGCAACAGGCCGATCATCAGCTCGATCAGCGTCACGCCGCGCGCAAGCCGCCGGGCCGGGGCCCGCGCTGCGTCTGTCTTGTGGATGCGGGCCATGCTCAGGGTGCTCCCACGGCGGTGACCGTGCTGTAGTTGCTGGTGCCCTCGCCCGGCGCCGTCCAACGGATCTGTATGGACACATTGCGGGGTGCGGTGACCACCACCGTGGCCTGTCCCTTGGGCAGCCGTGCGGCCACACGATCCGTCCAGGCCTTGCAGCGGGCGCCACAGCTGGCGGTGTTGTAGGTGGCCAGATTGTTCATATCACCCCACATCTCGCCGATGAGCTGCTGGGCCAGAAAGGACGCTTCGGCACGAAAGGTAGAGGCCGTCTGGGCCCGCGTCATGGAGCCCTGCAGGCCCACCACACCCAGAATGCCCATGGCGCAGATCAGCAGCGCAATCAGGGCCTCGAACATGGCAAAGCCTCGCGCCGATCTGCCTGCAATGCTGGTCTTGTTCTTCACGACTTCCACCTTCTGCTAGCACGCGTCAGCAGACGCGAGGATCGGTCTTGCTGCTGACCTTGGGCTCGCACATTCGCATCGTGCCACCCGGACCAAGCATGATGCGCAGGGCACGGTAGTCATCCCCTGCGGTCTCGTTGTCCACATCAATCACGGTCAAGGCACCTGCCCCGACCACGCGCCCAAAGCCATTGAAGACCACCTCATCCGCCGCCACCGCAGCGGCACTGGTGCCGCGCACGCGAACGCCCGGGCTGGCGGTGGTCACATGCCGATCCAGGATGCGAGGATCCACCGTGTCCGAGATGGCTTTGCCGCACTTGCCATCAGGATCGTCGAGGCTGACCACCCAGGACGTGCCGTTGGCACTGTCGCCGCAGGCGTCGCTCATCACCGGAGATGAGCCCAGATCGACCAAGGTAAAGCGCACCAGCTCATTGCGCCGCATGGCCTCGGCACGGGCCCGCTGCAAGCCGGTCTGGAGAGAGGTCGCCACATTGCGGATTTCGGTATTGCGAATCCAGACCATGACATTGGGCATGGCCATGGCCGCCATGGCCCCCAGCAGCACCATCACAACCACCAGCTCGATGAGGGTGACGCCACGCTCGATCGGGCGCTTCGCAGCACCGCGCCGCGGCGGGTTGGCAAGGCAGGCCGGATCAAACATGTCAGCACTCGTTGCCGCGCACCAGCCAGCAGCTCTTGGTGACGGAGCCACCCTTGAAGCTGGTGGTGGCCTGCTGGTTGGCATGATTGACGGTGTAGACATGCCCGGCCGCCGAGGTGCCGGTCTTGCCCGTGGCCGTGATCAGGAAACCCTGACCGTTGTCCGAGATGGCGCAGCCGTAGCTGAAGTTCTTGGCGCCATTGGGGCTGAAGTTCTTCCAGCTGGGTGCGGCGCCAGTGTCCGCGCAGGCCGCCGCGCCGTAGCTGCGGTTATCTTGGTAGTACTGCTCCATCTTGACTCGGTAATCCGCCAGCTGGGACATGCCTTCGGGCAGGGCGCCACGACGCACATAGTCCGTATAGGCCGGCAAGGCTACGGCCGCAAGAATCCCCACGATGGCCACCACAATCATGAGCTCCACCAAGGTGAAACCGCGGGCCGTCGAGGAAGAGAGACGCTGAGCTTGAGACATAAAGTGCACCGGTTGGCGGTTCATGGCTGCTGCGATATGGGGGGCCACCGAACCTGTTTGGGCTTCATTGTCGACATCGCCACCGCAAGATAGCGTGCATATTGCTCACTTCACAGCCCCCTGCCGACGGGCGCGTCGGTGCGGGCGACGAACGGAAGCGCACCCGTAAGCGCCTGCTACAGAGCTCCGGGGCGGCGTCGCAATGAGAAAAGCCACCCGCAGGTGGCTTGGGCACGCCGGCACGGCCGGCGCTGTAGCTCGAAAGACCCAGCTGGGCCCGATGTCAGCGTGGCAACTCGCTCGCGCCCATCAGGAACTCGTCCACCGCGCGGGCGGCCTGACGGCCCTCGCGGATGGCCCAGACCACCAGGCTCTGGCCGCGGCGCATATCGCCGGCGGCAAAGACCTTGGGCACGTTGGTGGCGTAGCCGCCGGTGAAGTCGGTCGTGGCCTTGGCATTGCCGCGGGCGTCCTTGGCCACACCAAAGGCGTCCAGGATGGTGGCGACCGGGCTGACAAAACCCATGGCCAGGAAGACCAGGTCGGCCTTGAGCACCTGCTCGGAGCCGGGCACCTCGGTCATCTTGCCGCCACTCCACTCGACCTTGACGGTCTTGACGCCGGTGAGCTTGCCCTTCTCACCCAGGAACTCCTTGGTGGCGATGGCGAAGGCGCGCTCGCAGCCTTCCTCGTGGCTAGAAGAAGTGCGCAGCTTGATGGGCCAGTAGGGCCAGGTCAGGGGGCGGTCTTCAACTTCCGGCGGCTGGGGCATCAGCTCGAACTGGGTCACGCTCTTGGCGCCGTGGCGGTTGCTGGTGCCCACGCAGTCGCTGCCGGTATCGCCGCCGCCGATCACGATCACATGCTTGCCGTCCGCGCGGATCTGGCCCTTGAGCTTGTCGCCGGCATTGACCTTGTTCTGCTGCGGCAGGAACTCCATGGCGAAGTGAATGCCCTGCAGATCGCGGCCCGGCACGGGCAGATCGCGACTGGCTTCAGCGCCACCAGCCAGCAGCACGGCGTCGAACTGGCTCTTGAGCTCCTCGGGGCTGATGCTTTCCTTGGCCCAGTTGGTGACCTTGCTGCCCTCGCCCAGGTCAGCGACCAGCACGCCGGTACGGAAGACCACGCCCTCGGCCTCCATCTGCGTCACGCGGCGGTCGATGTGCGACTTCTCCATCTTGAAGTCGGGAATGCCATAGCGCAGCAGGCCGCCCACACGGTCGTTCTTCTCGAACACCGTCACCGCATGGCCGGCACGCGCCAGCTGCTGGGCCGCCGCCAGGCCGGCCGGGCCGGAGCCGACCACGGCCACGGTCTTGCCGGTCTTGAGCTTGGCCGGTCTCGGCGTGACCCAGCCCTCTTCCCAGGCGCGGTCGATGATGGCGTGCTCTATGGACTTGATGCCCACCGCATCGTCATTGACGTTCAGCGTGCAGGCCGCCTCGCAGGGGGCGGGGCAGATGCGGCCAGTGAACTCGGGGAAGTTGTTGGTGCTGTGCAGCACCGCGATGGCGGCCTTCCAGTCCTCGGCACGACCGCGATACACCAGGTCGTTGAAGTCCGGAATGATGTTGTTGACCGGGCAGCCGTTGTTGCAGAAGGGCGTGCCGCAGTCCATGCAACGCGCGCCCTGCTGCTTGGCCTGCTCGGTGTTCAGGCCGATGACGAATTCCTTGTAGTTCTTGACGCGCTTCTCGACGGGCTCATAGCCCTCGTCCAGACGCTCGAACTCCATGAAGCCGGTGACTTTTCCCATGATGCTTCTCTCTACCTTCTACAGCTTCAGGCCTTGACCGGGGCGGCGGGCGCCTTGGCCTGGGCGATGGTTTCGGCGGTTTCCTTGGCGGCGTTGATCTCGCCCAGGGCGCGCTTGTACTCGTGCGGGAAGACCTTGACGAACTTGGCACGCGACTCGGCCCAGTGGTCCAGGATGTGGCGGGCACGGGTGCTGCCGGTCCAGCGGTGGTGGTCTTCCACCATCTTCTTCAGGATGGCCTCGTCGGCGAGCGGCTGGTGGTCGCCCAGGTGGTGCCAGATGGCGCGGTCCTGGGTGGCCTCCTGCTCGGCCGTGGGCAGCACCTTGTCCAGGGCCACCATGCTGGTGTTGCAGCGCTTGGCGAATTGGCCGTCCTCGTCATAGACATAGGCCACGCCGCCGCTCATGCCGGCGGCGAAATTGCGGCCGGTCTTGCCCAGCACCACCACGGTGCCGCCGGTCATGTACTCGCAGCCATGGTCGCCCGTGCCCTCCACCACCGCCTTGGCGCCGGAGAGGCGCACCGCGAAGCGCTCGCCCGCCACGCCGCGGAAGAAGGCCTCGCCGCGGGTCGCGCCGTACAGCACCGTGTTGCCCACGATGATGTTCTGCGTGGCCTCACCGCGGAAGTCGATGGAGGGACGCACCACCACGCGGCCGCCGGAGAGGCCCTTGCCGGTGTAGTCGTTGGCGTCACCAATCAGGTAGAAGGTGATGCCCGTGGCCAGGAAGGCGCCAAAGCTCTGGCCGCCCGTACCCTCGAACTGGATGAAGATGGTGTGGTCCGGCAGGCCCTCGGGCTTGCGACGGATCAGCTCGCCGGAGAGCATGGCGCCCACGGTGCGGCGCACATTCGTCACCTCCTGCATGAACTGCACCTTCTCGCCCTTCTCGAAGGCGGGCAGGCACTTCTCGATCAGCTTCACGTCCAGGGCCTTGTCCAGGCCATGCTCCTGCAGATCGTTGTGCAGACGGGCCACCGCGGGCGGCAGGCTGGGGCGGTGGAAGATGCGGCTGAAGTCCAGGCCCTTGGCCTTCCAGTGGGTGATGCCCTTCTTGGTGTCCAGCAGGTCGGAGCGGCCGATCAGCTCGTCAAACTTGCGGATGCCCAGCTGGGCCATGATCTGGCGCGCTTCCTCGGCCACGAAGAAGAAGTAGTTCACCACATGCTCGGGCTTGCCCGAGAACTTGGCGCGCAGCACCGGGTCTTGCGTGGCCACACCCACCGGGCAGGTGTTGAGGTGGCACTTGCGCATCATGATGCAGCCCTCGGCCACCAGGGGCGCGGTGGCGAAGCCGAACTCGTCCGCGCCCAGCAGGGCACCGACCACAACGTCGCGGCCGGTCTTCATCTGGCCGTCGGCCTGCACGCGCACCCGGCCGCGCAGGCGGTTCAGCACCAGGGTCTGCTGGGCTTCGGCCAGACCCAGCTCCCAGGGCGTGCCGCAATGCTTGATCGAGCTCCAGGGCGAAGCGCCGGTGCCGCCATCATGGCCGGCGATCACGATGTGGTCGGCCTTGGCCTTGGCCACGCCGGTGGCAATGGTGCCCACGCCCACTTCCGAGACCAGCTTCACCGAGATGTCGGCCTTCTGGTTCACGTTCTTCAGGTCGTGGATCAGCTGGGCCAGATCCTCGATGGAGTAGATGTCGTGGTGCGGCGGCGGGCTGATCAGGCCCACGCCCGGCACCGAGTAGCGCAGGAAGCCGATGTAGTCGCTGACCTTGCCGCCGGGCAGCTGGCCGCCCTCACCGGGCTTGGCGCCCTGGGCCATCTTGATCTGGATCTGGTCGGCGCTGACCAGGTACTCGGTCGTCACGCCAAAGCGGCCCGAAGCCACCTGCTTGATCTTGGAGCGCAGGGAATCGCCTTCCTTGAGCTCGTAGTCCACCGCGATGACCTTGTTGCCGATCACATCGGACACCTTGGTGCCGGCCGTGATCTTGATGCCCTTGAGCTCGTTGCGGTAGCGGGCCGGGTCTTCACCGCCCTCGCCCGTGTTGCTCTTGCCGCCGATGCGGTTCATGGCCACGGCCAGGGTGGCATGGGCCTCGGTGGAGATGGAGCCCAGGGACATGGCGCCGGTGGCAAAGCGCTTGACGATCTCGGCCGCGGGCTCGACCTCTTCCACCGGAATGGCCTTGCTGGGATCGAACTTGAACTCGAACAGGCCGCGCAAGGTCATATGACGCTTGCTCTGGTCGTTGATGATCTGTGCGTATTCCTTGTAGGTCTCGAACTTGCCCGAGCGCGCGCTGTGCTGCAGCTTGGCGATGGCATCCGGGGTCCACATATGCTCTTCGCCACGGGCGCGCCAGGCGTATTCGCCGCCGGCATCCAGCATGTGCTCCAGCACCGGGTCGTCGCCGAAGGCGGCCTTGTGCATGCGGATGGCCTCCTCGGCCACCTCGAACACGCCGATGCCACCCACCTGGGTGGGCGTGCCGCGGAAGTACTTCTCCACGAAGTCGGCCTTCAGGCCGATGGCCTCGAACAGCTGCGCGCCGCAGTAGGACATATAGGTCGACACGCCCATCTTGGACATGATCTTCGACAGGCCCTTGCCCACGGCCTTGATGTAGTTGTAGACCGCCTTCTCGGCGCTCAGATTGCCCGGCAGCTCGGCGTGCATGCTGCCCAGGGTTTCCAGGGCCAGATAGGGGTGCACGGCCTCGGCGCCAAAGCCAGCCAGCACGGCGAAGTGGTGCACCTCGCGCGCGGTGCCGGTCTCGACCACCAGGCCGGCGGTGGTGCGCAGGCCCTCACGCACCAGGTGGTGGTGCACGGCGGAGAGCGCCAGCAGCGCGGGGATGGCGATGCGCTGGGCCGACACATGGCGATCGGTGATGATCAGGATGTTGTGGCCGGTCTTGATCGCATCCACGGCCGAGGCGCACAGCGAGGCCAGCTGGGCCTCCACACCCTCGCGGCCCCAGGCCAGGGGGTAGGTGATGTCCAGCTCGACGGGCTTGAACTTACCGTGGGTGTGGGCCTCGATGCTGCGCAGGCGAGCCATGTCCTGGAAGTCCAGCACGGGCTGGGTCACCTCCAGACGCATGGGCGGGTTCACCGCATTGATGTCCAGCAGATTCGGCTTGGGACCGATGAAGCTGTTCAGCGACATCACGATGGCCTCGCGGATCGGGTCGATCGGCGGGTTGGTGACCTGGGCGAAGAGCTGCTTGAAGTAGTTGTAGAGCGGCTTGTCCTTGCTGGAAAGCACGGCCAGGGGCGAGTCATTGCCCATAGAGCCAATGCCCTCTTCGCCATGGGTGGCCATGGGCGCCATCAGGAACTTGATGTCTTCCTGGGTGAAGCCGAAGGCCTGCTGGCGGTCCAGCAGCGGGGTCTCGAACACCGCGGGCTGGACGTCCGCCACCTCGATCTCGTCGAGCTTGACGCGAACGTTCTCGATCCACTGGCGGTAGGGGCGCGCATTGGCGTACTGGTTCTTGAGCTCCTCGTCGTCGACGATGCGGCCCTGCTCCAGATCGATCAGGAACATCTTGCCCGGCTGCAGGCGCCACTTCTTCACGATCTTGTTCTCGGGAATGGGCAGCACGCCAGACTCGGAGGCCAGCACCACCAGGTCGTCATCGGTGATGCAGTAGCGCGCCGGACGCAGACCATTGCGGTCCAGCGCGGCGCAGACCTGACGGCCGTCGGTGAAGGCCATGGCGGCCGGACCGTCCCAGGGCTCCATCATGGCGGCGTGGTACTCGTAGAAGGCGCGGCGGCGCTCGTCCATCAGCTCGTGGTTCTCCCAGGCTTCCGGGATCATCATCATGGCGGCATGGGCCAGGGGGTAGCCCGCCATGGTCAGCAGCTCGATGGCGTTGTCGAAGGTGGCGGTGTCGCTCTGGTGCTCGAAGCTGATGGGGTAGAGCTTCTTGAGGTCCTCGCCCAGCACGGGCGACTTCATCACGCCCTCACGGGCGCGCATCCAGTTGAAGTTGCCCTTGACCGTGTTGATCTCACCGTTGTGGCAGACCATGCGGTAGGGGTGGGCCAGGGGCCACTCAGGGAAGGTGTTGGTGGAGAAGCGCTGGTGCACCAGGGCGATGGCCGACGTGACGCGCGGATCAGCCAGATCCAGGTAGTACTTGCCCACCTGATCGGCCAGCAGCAGACCCTTGTAGATGACCGTGCGGCAGCTCATGCTGGGCACGTAGTACTCGCGGCTGTGGGTCAGCTTGAGCGCCTGGATGGCGCTGGACGCCGTCTTGCGGATCACGTAGAGCTTACGCTCCAGCGCATCGGGCACGATGATGTCTGGGCCGCGGCCGATGAAGATCTGGCGGATCACCGGCTCCTTCTCACGCACCGTGGGCGACATGGGCATCTCGCGGTCCACCGGCACATCGCGCCAGCCCAGCAGGACCTGGCCCTCGGCCTTGACCGCGCGCTCCAGCTCCTGCTCGCAGGCCAGGCGGGAGGCGTGCTCCTTGGGCAGAAAGATCATGCCCACGCCGTACTCGCCGGGCGGGGGGAGTTCAACCCCCAGCTTGGCCATCTCGGCGCGGTAGTACTCGTCCGGGATCTGGATCAGGATGCCGGCGCCGTCGCCCATCAGCGCATCAGCACCCACGGCGCCCCGGTGGTCCAGGTTCTCCAGGATCTTCAGGCCCTGCTGGACGATGGAATGCGCCTTTTGACCCTTGATATGGGCCACAAAGCCCAGGCCACAGGCGTCCTTTTCATTGGAAGGCTTGTAAAGACCATGCGCGCTCAGGTCCTGGATCTCGGCGGCTTGCATCTCGGCTTGCGTGGGTGCGCCCATGGCGTTTCTCCAATCTACGGTCTGGCAATACAGCAATGCCGCCAGCATAGATCGATGCATTCCGTGCATCAAGTTCTAATAAATGGGGTCAGATCATCAAATAGCGAGAGGACAACAAGGCGACCCCATTAAATGGGGACACAGTCAAACCTGCTTGCGGGGACGGCCGCGCTGGCGCGGTGCCACCGGGCGCTCCGAGCCTTCAGCCAAGGCTTGCAAGAAGCCTGCCGACCCCAGGGGCCAGCCCTTGAGCGCAGAATCGCCGAGTGCCCGCTGCTCCTCGGGGCTCACCCCCTGCTCCAGCCAGGCCCGCCAGGCGGCTTCGCGCTCGAAGGGGGTGTTGCCCGAAGCCCAGAACAGCGGATGCTCGGTGATCAGCGGGTCGCGTCGGTGCCCCAGATGATGGGGACCGCTGGACCAGGCATAGCTGCCAGGCTCCATCAGCCAGCCGGCGCGCTGGGGATTGAGTTCGATATAGCGCATGCAGGCCAGCAGATGCCGCTCGGCCTCCAGGGGCGCGGCGCGAAAGCGCCCTTCCCAGAGCGTGCCGCTGCGGCCATGGCGCTGATTGAAGGCGGCCACATAGCGCCGCCCCAGGGACTGCATCATGCGGCTCAGGCCCTCGGGCGTTTCGGGCGTGGCCAGCAGGTGCAAATGGTTGTCCATCAACACATAGGCATGCAGGGCCACGCGCTGGTTGATGGCGGCTTCGCGCAGCAGGGCCAGGAACTGGCGCCGGTCCTCGTCGTCCAGCACGATGGGCTGGCGGTTGTGCCCCCGCTGGATCAGATGGTGCGGCAGACCGGGAACAACAAGGCGAGGCAGGCGGGCCATGGCAGTTCAGAAAATCAATCTGACCCCATTATCTACACAAGCCTCAAGGCGGGCGGCGAGCGCCTCCCCTCAGAACAGCTGCTGGCCCGTCAGGCGCTGGTGTTCCTTGAGCGCGAAGCGATCCGTCATGCCGGCGATATAGTCGGCACAGGCGCGCGGCAGATCAGCCTGGCCGGCATGGTCGGCCGGCAGTTGGGACGGGTCGCCCAGATAGATGGCAAAGAGCTCGCGCAGCACCTGCTCCGCCCTCGCCCGCTTCTCCTGCACCTGGGGGTGGCGGTAGAGGCTGGCAAAGAGAAAGCGCTTGAGCTCGCTGCTGCCGCGACGCATCTCGGTCGAGAAGCGCAGCAAGGGTCGCCCCGCCCGGCGCACGGCCTGCACATCGGCCGGCGCCGCCGCGTCAAGCTCGGCCCGGCTGGCATCGATGATGTCGTAGACCTGGGCCGAGAGCATGCGGCGTATGGTCTCAAACAGCAGGCGCTTGCCCGTCAAGCTGGGAAATTCGGCCAGGGCCTCGCGCAGATAGCGCTGCACCAGGGGTACGGCCGCTTCCAGCTGCTCCAGACTCAGCAGTCCGGAGCGCACGCCGTCGTCGATGTCATGCGCGTTATAGGCCACCTCGTCGGCCAGATTGCTGAGCTGGGCCTCCAGGCCGGGCTGCTCGCCGCGCAGAAAACGGGCCGCCACGCCATCGGGCTCCGCCGCTTCCAGCAACTCGGCATTGCGACGGCTGCAGTGCTTCAGAATGCCCTCGCGGCTCTCAAACGTGAGATTGAGCCCGTCATAGGCCGGGTAGCGCTGCTCCAGCTGGTCCACCACGCGCAAGCTCTGCAGATTGTGTTCAAAGCCGCCGTGGGCCTTCATGCAGTCGTCCAGCACATCCTGGCCCGCATGGCCAAAGGGCGTGTGACCCAGATCATGGGCCAGGGCGATGGTCTCGATCAGATCCTCGTCCAGGCCCAGGCTGCGGCCGATGGAGCGGCCCAGCTGCGCCACCTCCAGGGAGTGCGTCAGCCGGGTGCGGAAAAGATCGCCTTCGTGGTTGAGGAAGACCTGGGTCTTGTAGACCAGACGCCGGAAGGCCGTGCTGTGCACGATGCGATCCCGGTCGCGCTGGTACTCGCTGCGGGTGGGCGCGGCCGGCTCGGGGAAACGCCGGCCACGGCTGCGAGAAGGGTCACAGGCGTAGCGGGCGAGCGGCATCGTGAGCGTCGGACTTTCTTCAGTCGCAGTGGGCGTTCAGGACTTCGGCCACCAGGGTATCGGGCGCGCCCCGCATGCCGGCCCGGCCCAGGGCCTCGATCACGACAAAGCGGATCTCACCGCCCTCGTTCTTCTTGTCCACCCGCATCAGCTCCAGATAGCGCTCCACGCCCAGGCGCGGCGCCCGGACCGGCAGGCCGGCGCGCTGAATGAGGCCACGCATGCGGGTGAGGAACTCGGGCGGCATCAGGCCCAGGCGCACCGAAAGATCGCTGGCCAGCACCATGCCACAGCCGACCGCTTCGCCGTGCAGCCACTCGCCATAGCCCAGGCCGGTCTCGATGGCGTGGCCGAAGGTGTGGCCGAAGTTCAGAATGGCGCGCAGCCCGGTCTCGCGCTCGTCCTGCCCCACCACCCAGGCCTTGATCTCGCAGCTGCGCTTGACAGCATGGGCCAGGGCCGACTTGTCGCGGGCCAGCAGGGCGTCGAGATTGGTCTCGATCCAGTCCAGGAAGGCCGCATCGGCGATGGGGCCGTACTTGATCACCTCGGCCAGGCCCGCGACCAGCTCGCGCGGCGGCAGGGTGTCCAGGGTGTCCATATCGGCAATCACGCGGGCCGGCTGGTAGAAGGCCCCGATCATGTTCTTGCCGCGCGGATGGTTGATCGCGGTCTTGCCGCCCACCGAGGAATCCACCTGGGCCAGCAAGGTGGTGGGCACCTGCACAAAGGGCACGCCGCGCATATAGATGGCCGCCGCAAAACCCGTCATATCGCCGATCACACCGCCGCCCAGGGCAAAGAGCACAGTCTTGCGATCCGCGGCCCGGGCCAGCAGATGGTCCACGATGCGGTTGAGAGAGTCCCAGTCCTTGTGCTGCTCGCCGTCGGGCAGGATGACGCTGTCCACCCGGGCGTACTGCGAAGCCAGACGCTGGCGCAGGCGCTCCAGATAAAGGGGGGCGACGGTCTCGTTGCTGACGATCAGGGCGGCCGCGGCGCGGGGCAGGTCTTGCCAGCTGGCGGCATCGTCCAGCAAGGTGGAGCCAATCAGGATGTCGTAGCTGCGCTCCTCGAGCGCGATGGGAACCCGGATGGCCGGGACGGAATGGGATGCCGGGGCGGCAACGGCGCTGCTCATGCCCCGAGTGTACGCGGCTGAGGCTCGGCCCCCACCGTGGCGGCCACCTTGTCCGGGCTGAGCAGACCGGCCAACTCCAGCTGCATCAGCACCATATTGCACAGAGCATGGACCGAGGGGCGCCCCGTCTCGAGCACATAGTGTGCGGTGCGGCGGTAGAGCGGGTCGCGCTGCGCATAGAGCTCACGCAGCTTCTTGAGTGGATCTCGCACCTGCAGCAGTGGTCGCTGCGTGTCATGGCGCAGGCGGCGGAACAACTCCTCGGGTGAGGAGCGCAGGTAGAAAACGGTGGAGCGCGCCTTCATGGCCTCGCGATTGACCTCACGCAGCACCGCGCCGCCGCCTGTGGCCAGCACCATGTCCTGCTCGCGCGCCAGCAGCTCAGCGATGACCTCGCTCTCGATGTCGCGAAACGCGTCCTCGCCCTCGCGCTCAAAAAACTCGCGGATCGGCATGCCGATCCGCTTCTCGATCTCGCTGTCCGAGTCCAGGCAGTCCACACCGAGCTGCCGCGCCAGATGGCGGCCGACGGTGGACTTGCCACCGCCGGGCATGGCGACGAGGGTGAGCTTGAGGCCCACCGGCGTGCTGCTCATCAGTTCGGGTTGCTGCAGCTGGCGATCTGGCCGTAGGGGCTCTGCTGGAAGGGCGGCTTGGCTTCGGAAGACACAGCCGACGCCGGGACTTCCAGATACTGAGCCGCACCGGACAAGGCACCCGAGATGACTTGACGCCCCCACCATGCAGGCGGGCTGACGACCGTGGTCGCGCTGACCCGCAAGGAGTACTCCACCCAGCTCCCGGTGCTCTGAGCATATTCAATGCGCAACACGGCCTGGCCATTGGCATCGGTCTTGGACGAACCCACAAAGGTCACGGTGACATCGGACTTGCGAGGGTCCAGCTGAGCGTTGCCATTGGCGTCCTCACCCGCTTCAATCGTGTTGTTGCGATAGCCACCCAGGGAGTTGTCCTCGTTGGCGCACTGAGCGGTAAAGGTCGGAATCCACTTGTTGCCAGGGCGTGTCCAGAAGCCCTTTTGATAAGTGGGCAAGTCGATCACGGCGGCCAGCTGAACATCGCGCTGGGGGTTGCCGGCGGCATCCACCACCAAGGCCACAAAGTCCTGGGCATAGGTGTTCGGATTGACGATCAGAGTTCCGTTCGTACCAATGGAGACCGACACCGCCTCCTGCACCACCGTCAGGGCAACTTCACGCAGACGGTCAGCCGGGCAGGCAGCAATCTGTTCCACCGCGTCAGTCTTGCCAAAGCATGCAAAGATCTTGACGCCGCCGGTCGGGCTGGACAGCTGTCCGGGGATGAAGCTGCTGGTGGCCACGCCCTGAGCGTCGGCGATGATCACATCGTTCGCAGGCGTAGTCGTAGAGATAGTTCCATCGGTGCCGGAGGCGTTGCTGCCCAGACCCAGGCGAACACGCACATTCGGGATGGGCTGATTGTTGGCCGTGCGGAAGAGCAGGCGCAGCTCAGCCCGATTGGCCGTGCTGCCAACCTGATTCACGCGGACCACCACAGGTGAGGCCGTGAAGGTGGCCGAATCAATCGTCGTGCCGGCCGGCACATCGGACACGGCGGCACCGATCTGAATCACGCTGTCCACACTGACTCCGCCCGCGGCGGTAGCCTTGATCACGGTCGGACCGGCTCCGGCTGCGGTGTAGGAATAGACGTACTTACCATCCACGGTCTTGCCGCTGCCGCTCGCACCCGCAGGTCCGGAAACGGTGATAGTCGCATCGTTGATGGCGGATCCAGCTGCATCAACCAAGCTGTACTCGATGGAGCCGGGTTGGCCCACCGTCAGAGTGTTCTGGCGCGGGGAGGCGCTCAGCTTCGCCCCCGTCACGCTGAACGAGGCCTTGCGGGTCAGCGCACCGACCTCGGCCACCACGGCAATCACACGATTGTTGCGGTCATTGCCGATCTTCACCGTGGCCTTGGCCTGGCCCTTGGCGTCGGTGACCGTCGGCGGCGTTTCCACGAAGGCCGTGTTGGACGGGTCCTCCATGCGGAACTTCACCGGCATGTTCGCGATGGTGTTGCGAGCCTCGTCCAAGGCGGCGACCGTCACCTCGACAAAGTCAGTGCCCGTGTTCTGGACACTGGTCTTGCTCAGGGACACGCTGGCATCCGCTGCGACCGGCGGCGCCGTCGTGGAATCCACCACCGTCACCGTCGCCGTCTTGCTGATGCCGCCCGAAGTGGCCGTCACCGTGATGGCGCGCTTGGTCTTGTTATCGCCAATCCCAAGCGTGGCCTTCAACTCACCCTTTTCGTCGGTTACGCCAGAGCCCGGGCTGATGGTTCCCGGCACGCCACTGCTGTCCGGAGCGATCGACAAGCTGACGGTTGCGCCCTTGATCGCCGCATTCTTGGCATCCAGGGCCGTCACCGTGATCGTTGCGGTCGCCGTGCCGTCATTGGGCAAGGTGGCAACGTTGGTTGCAACAGCCAATGCGGCAACAGCAACCCCAGCACCTGTCTCGGGCCCCACCACCGGCGTGCCCGCATCACCACCGCCACCGCCACAGGCGCTCAGCAGTGCCACCAAGGCCAGCGCAGCGCCGGCTCTGGCGGCAGCAAGCTTTGTGTTCCAGAAACCACTCATCGTGAAAACTCCTTGCGTGCCGCGCTGCCATGCCTGGGGCTGCTGCGCGGTCTCTCCCTCAATTCAATTCAGCAAGCGCCGCGGTTCAACGCGCCACCACCCGCTCGGTCACGACCTTGGGGGTGAGGAAGATCAGCAGCTCGGTCTTGCTCGAGATGCGGGTCTTGTTCTTGAACAGATTGCCCAGCACCGGCACATTGCCAATCACCGGCACCATGGAAATATCGTCGCGTTCGGTCAGCGTGAAGATGCCGCCGATGACCACGGTGCCGCCGTTCTCCACCAGCACCTGCGTCTGCACATGCTTGGTGTTGATGGCATAGCCCTGCGGGGTCAGGGTACCGCGGCTGTCCTTGTTCACATCCACATTCAGGATCACATTGCCCTCGGGCGTGATCTGGGGCGTGACCTCGAGCTTGAGGTTGGCCTTGCGGAACTGGATGGAGGTGGCACCGCTGGCGGTGGCGACCTGATAGGGCAGCTCCTCGCCCTGCTCGATCAGGGCCTTGACCTGGTCGGCCGTCACCACGCGCGGGCTGGAGACGATCTTGCCCTTGCCATCGGCTTCAAGCGCGGACAGCTCCAGATTCAGGAAGCGGTTGGCCGTGGCACTGAACAGCGAGAGCGCAAAATTGGCGGCGTTCGCACCACCGAAGGCGTCCGAGGACACATTGGCTGGCAGATTGACGAAGTTGCTGTTGGCGAAGTTCTGCGCCACGCCCTGGTTGGTCTGCGCCCCCACAGCGCTCTGGTTGCCGCCAATGGTCACGTAGTTGTTGCCACCGAGGTTGTAGCCCGGAATGCCGCCCTGCAAACCGCGCAGATCCTGAGCACCCAGCTTGATGCCTAGCGCACGACCGAAGCGGTCATCGGCTTCGACGATGCGCGCCTCGATCAGCACCTGGCGCACCGGCACGTCGATCTTGGCGATCATGGCCATGATCTCCTCCAGCTTGGAGGGGATGTCGGTGACGAAGAGCTGGTTGGTACGGCTTTCGTAAATCAGGCTGCCACGCGGCGAGAGGATGCGCGAACTGTTCTGCCCGCCGCTGCCGCCACCCTGGCCGGACGACTGACCGGTCAGGCCCTTGGCCACTTCCTCGGCCCGGGTGTAGTTCAGCTGGATGGACTGGGTGCGCATGGGCTCCAGATTGGCGATCTGAGCCTTGGACTCCAGATCCAGCTTTTCCTTGGCAGCCAACTCGTCCTTGGGCGCAATCCAGAGCACATTGCCGGACTTCTTCAGGCCCAGGCCCTTGGCCTGCATGATGATGTCCAGGGCCTGGTCCCAGGGCACGTCCTTCAGGCGCAGCGTGACACTGCCCACGACGGAGTCACTGGTCACCACATTGAAGTTGGTGAAGTCGGCAATCACCTGCAGGAGGGCGCGCACCTCGATGTTCTGGAAGTTCAGGCTCAGCTTGTCGCCGGCGTAGCCCGGCCCCTGCGTGAGCTTGTTGGGGTCCACCTTCTGCGGCCGCACTTCCAGGACGAACTGGTTGTCACTCTGGTAGGCGCTGTGCTCCCAGTTGCCGCGCGGCTCCACCAGCATGCGCACGCGATCACCGTTCTGGGTGGTGGACACGCTTTGAACCGGGGTGCCGAAGTCGGCCACATCAAGCTTGCGGCGCAGGCGCTCGGGAAGCTGTGAACGCAGGAACTCCACCACCAGGTTCTTGCCCTGCTGCTGGATGTCCACACCGACCTGATTGCTGGGCAGGTTCACGATCACACGTCCGGCCCCATCATTGCCGCGGCGGAAATCGATGTCCTGCAAAGTCTGGGGCTGGGCGTTCAGGCTCTGCGCAAAGTGCAGCGGCTCTTGCGTCGCAGACGCGGCCGGGGCCGCAATGGCGGGCGCGGCATCCAGCACGATGACCAGCGCGTTGTCCTGCAACTCGGCGCGGTAGCCCGAAGGTTGACGCAGATTGAGCACCAGGCGCGTGCGCTCGCCCGCCTGGGCCACATTGGCCGAACGCAGATTGCCCTGGTTGATCTCGACCAGATTGCGCCCCAGCGCATTGCTGACGCCGGGCAGGTCCAGCGCAATGCGCGGCGGCGTCTGGACCGTGAAGCCACGCGGCAGCTCGGTCAGCGGCTGGGTCAGCTCGATGCGAACCACCTCCGCCCCCGCCTGCTGCACGGTGTTAATGGCGCGGATGGCGTTCTGCGCCAGCGCCTGCAAAGGCATCATGACGCACAGGCCAAGGGCCCATGCCAAGTTTCCCGCCTGACGGCGCCACTGACTCATGCTGAAGGTCTCCTGGAAATTCTTCATCAGTCCGTCTCCCGCAGCGTGAGCGTGTTGACACGTTCAACCCACTCGCCCGCCGCATCCTGGACGACTTCTCGCAAGCTCACTTCGGTCTCGGTGATCTGAGTCACACGACCAAAGTTCTCGCCCATATAGTCGCCTACCTTCACCTGATGCAAGAGGTCCACCACGCGCAGCAGGGCGTATCGGCGACCTTGGCGCGTGATGCTGCCCACCATGCGCATGCTGTCCAGCGGGTAGGCCTCAAGCGGCTCCCGCCGACGGGCGGTCTCAGCCTTCAGCAAGGCGCTCGTCTTGCCAGCATCCTGGCGTACGGCCACGCTGAGCTTCTCGGTGCTGAAGGGCTCGACCAAGGGCTCGGCGATGTAAGCCTCGGGGAGAAACTTGGTGGGGGGCACCAGGGGCTTGATGGAGGGCCGAACCTCGCGGCGCTGCTGCTCCATCCACTCCTGAAGCTCTCCCATCTCGGAAGAACAAGCCGTCAGCACTATGGGCAGGGCCAACAAGGCCAGACGTGCACGGCGGCTCATCATCGATCGCGCGCTCATGGCTTGGCCCCCTTGGCCTTGGCGGCCGCTCGCTTCTGTTCAGCCACTTCGGTGGGATCAAGATAGCGGTAGGTCCGGGCCGTGGCCTCCATGCTCAGATGGCCGCTGTCGGCATCGCGTCCCGTGGGCGCCACCACGCTCAGGTTGTGCAGGGTCACGATGCGCGAGAGATTGGACACATCGGCCGTGAACGCACCGACATCGTGGTAGCTGCCGGACACGCGCAGGGCAATCGGCAGCTCGGCGTAATAGTCCTTGACCACGATCTGGCCCGGCCTGAACAACTCGAACTGCAGACCGCGCCCCAGCCCGGCCTGGTTGATGTCCGACAGCAGGGCATCCATCTCGGCCTTGCCGGGCAGCTGCTTCTCGAGCTGGGTCACATATTCCTCGACCTGACTCTTCTGCTTGCGCAGCTCGGGCAGGTTGATGGCCTGAGCCAGCTTGTTGCGGAAATCTTCCTTTAGCGCCGGCTCGCGACCGCGCTCGGCGTCGAGGTTGGTCTGCACATCGGACAGCAGCAGGAACCAGCCCACCGCCACCACCGCCACCACCACGGCCGCAAAGGCGGCCAGACGAGGCAGCAAAGGCCATTGCCCCGGCTCGTTGGGATTGAGGCCGCGAAACTGATCGGCCGCGTCCTCGAACAAGGCGTTCAGGTCGATATTGATAGAGGGGAGTTTTTTGCTCGCCATGGCAGATCCGGATCAGGTCGGCTTCTTGGGCGCGCTCGCGGCGCCTTCGCGCGCC
The DNA here is from genome assembly GCF_004362405.1 of Roseateles asaccharophilus. Classification (GTDB taxonomy): domain Bacteria; phylum Pseudomonadota; class Gammaproteobacteria; order Burkholderiales; family Burkholderiaceae_C; genus Kinneretia; species Kinneretia asaccharophila. The sequence continues at coordinate 178,246 of NZ_SNXE01000005.1, read as the reverse complement.
TCGGGCTGCTGCGCCTTGATCGAAACACGCATGGAAAATTCGAACAGCCGCTGCCGCACGCGGCTGTTGGTGCTCAGATTGGCCAGCTTGATCTCCACCAGCTCGGGCTTCTCCAGCCACTCGGAACTGTTGGCGGTATTGCGCAGAAGCTCCGAGACGCGCTCATTGGTTTGCGCGATGCCGGTGAGCGTGACCACCTTGTCAGCTTGACGGATGCTGGTCAGGTAGATGCCCTCGGGCGTATGGCGGGCAAGATCGTTGAGCAGATGCACGGGCGTGTTGCGATCGGTCTGAAGATCCTCAACCGCACGCTGGCGCGACTTCAGGGCTTCGATTTCCGAACGCAGATTGGCAATGTCCTTGATCTGCAGTTCCAGACGGGCAATCTCGGTGCCCAGATACTGGTTGCGCGCGATCTGCTCATCGGTGAGGTGAATCAGCAACATCCAGATCGCGCCCACGACGCCCGCACCCGCCAGGGCCGCCATGCCCATGCCGACAAAGAAGGCCTGCTTGCGGCGCTTGCGCTTTTCTTCCCGGTGGGGAAGCAGGTTGATCAGAATCACTGGAAGAACCTCCGCATCGCCAAACCGCAGGCGGTCAGGTAGGCGGGCGCCTCGCGGCGCAGCTTGGCCTCGCGCACCGCGGAGCCCAGGGCCATGTTCTCAAAAGGATTGGCCACCATGCAGGCAAAGCCCGTGAGCTCGGTCACGCGCTCCTTCAAGCCATTGAGCGTGGCCGTGCCGCCGGCCAGCATCACGTAATGCACCTTGTGGTGCGGGGTGCTGGTGAAGAAATACTGCAGAGCGCGCCCGATTTCCTGGGACAGGCTGTCCACAAAGGGATTCAGCACCGCGGTCTCGAAGTCCTCCGGCAGATCGCCGGACAGTTTCTTCTGCTCGGCCTCCTCGAAGGAGAAACCATACTGGCGCGAGATCAGCTGGGTCAGCTGGGAGCCGCCGAAGGCCTGATCGCGGTCGTACAGCATCTCGTCATCGCGCAGCACCTTGAGGCTGGTGGTGTCGGCACCAATCTCGAACAGGGCCACCAGCGCGTCCTTGCCCTCGCCGGGCAGGTTGGCGATCAGGCGGCCCATGGCCATGCGGGAGGCATGCGACTCGATGTCTAGCACCGCGGGACGCAGGCCGGCCGCTTCGGCCAAGCCCTGGCGATCCTGCACCTTGTCCTTGCGCGAGGCGGCAATCAGCACCTCGACATCACCGACCGAGGTCGGGCTCGGCCCGATGACGCAGAAGTCCAGACTCACCTCGTCCAGCGAGAAGGGGATGTACTGGTTGGCCTCGGCCTCGACCTGGATCTCCAGCTCTTCCTCGCGCAGCCCGGCGGGCAGCATGATCTTCTTGGTGATCACGGCGGACTGGGGCATGGCGAGCACGGCGTCGCGGGTGCGGGTGCCGCTGCGGGCCACCACACGACGCACCGCATCGGCCACCTCGTCGAACTTCTCAATCTGGCCGTCCGTGATCCAGCCACGCTCAAACGGCTCGGACGCGAAACGCTCCAGCACCATCTCGCCGCTGGCACTCTGGCTCAGCTCCACCAGCTTGACGCTGGACGAACTGATATCCAGGCCAATCATGGGCGGATGCTTGCGACCCAACAGCACGTCAAGAAATCCCATGACGCTTGTTCCCCCAAATCCGGCCCCAACACGCTTTAGGAGTGCCGATGACTATTAATAAGTTACTTGAATGCTAGCAGCAAAGCCCTTGACGGCCCGAGGCTTTCCCGCCACAGCAGGTAACACCACGTTGCGAACCATACACGCTGGGCGCGAATTGAAAGCCGGAAAAAACAGCCTGTTTGCCCGGACTTGAATCCTTGGCCCCCCGCCTGGTGACGTATTCACGCTCGGCACGAATCCGATGGTGGGCCTTCCTATAATCGCCGCCAGCCATCCGGAGGCCCATGAGCGACCCCAAGAAAAAGACCCCTCAGCGCGCTTCGTCTGAGTCTGAGCACCCCTCCCACACCGCCCACCCTGCCCTGAGCTTCCTGGGGCGAAGCCTGGCTTGGCTGCTGGGGCTGGCGGTCGCCGGTGCCACGGCGGTGCTGATCCTGGTCGGCCTGGGCCTGGCCATGGCCTACCCCAACCTCCCCGACATCCAGGGCCTGACCGACTATCGCCCCAAGCTGCCGCTGCGCGTGCTCTCGGCCGAGGGCACACTGCTGGGCGAGTTTGGCGAGGAGCGCCGCAACTACCTGCCGGTGCAGGAGATCCCCAAGGTCATGAAGGACGCGGTGCTGGCCATTGAGGATGCCCGCTTCTACCAGCATGGCGGCGTGGACTACCTGGGCGTGATCCGCGCCGGGCTGGCCAATGTCAGCGACTCCCGCAGCCAGGGCGCCTCCACCATCACCATGCAGGTCGCGCGCAATTTCTACCTGAGCAGTGAGAAGACCTTTGTACGCAAGATCTACGAGATCCTGCTGGCGCTGAAGATCGAGAACGCCCTGCCCAAGGACAAGATTCTGGAAATCTATATGAACCAGATCTTCCTGGGTCACCGCGCCTACGGCTTCGCAGCAGCCAGCGAGGTCTACTTCGGCAAGCAGCTCAAGGACATCAGCATCGCCGAGGCCGCCATGCTGGCCGGACTGCCCAAGGCCCCTTCCGCCTACAACCCCATCAGCAATCCGCGGCGGGCCACGGTGCGTCAGCGCCACATCATCGACCGCATGCTGGAAAACGGCTTCATCAGCGAGGAACAGCATCTGGAGGCCAAGGCCCAGAAGCTGCGCTACCGGCCGCAGATGAGCGAGAACACCACCCACGCGGAGTATGTGGCCGAACTCGCCCGCCAGATGATCTTCAACCAGTACGGCGAAGACACCTACAGCCGCGGCCTCAATGTCTACCTGACCGTACGTGCCGACGAGCAGATGAGCGCCTACCGCGCCCTGCGCCGCGGCATCATGGACTACGAGCGCCGCCAGGTCTATCGCGGCCCCGAGGCCTTTGTGGACCTGCCGGCCGACCCCGCCGACCTGGATGCGCGCGTGGCCGAGGCCCTGTCCGACCATCCTGCCAATGACGAATTGCTGCCCGCCGTGGTGCTCTCGGCCGAGCCCAAGAAGGTGGTGGCCGCGCTTCAGAACGGTGACAGCATCGAGATCACGGGCGAGGGCCTCAAGCCCGCCACCTCGGGCCTGAGCGACAAGGGTAACCCCAAGACCCGCATACGCCGGGGTGCGGTGATCCGCGTGCTGCAGACCGGGGGCAACAAGCCCTTCTGGACCATCACCCAGCTGCCCGAGGTCGAGGGGGCCTTTGTCTCGCTGGACCCGCGCAACGGCAATGTGCGCGCCATGGTGGGCGGCTTCGACTACGCCAAGAACAAGTTCAACCACGTGACCCAGGCCTGGCGTCAGCCCGGCTCAGCCTTCAAGCCCTTCATCTACTCGGCGGCGCTTGAAAAAGGCTTCACGCCCAGCACCGTGGTCAATGATGCCCCCTTGTTCTTCGATGCCAGCACCACGGGCAGCCAGCCCTGGGAGCCCAAGAACTACGACGGCACCTTCGACGGCCCCATGCCCCTGCGCAAGGCCCTGGCCAAGTCCAAGAACATGGTCTCGATCCGGGTGCTGCAGTCCACCGGCGTGCATTTCGCGCAGGACTGGGTGGGCCGCTTTGGCTTCGAGGCCGAGAAGCACCCGGCCTATCTGACCATGGCGCTCGGCGCCGGTTCCGTGACCCCCATGCTGATGGCCCAGGGCTACGCCGTCTTCGCCAACGGCGGTCACCTGCTGACACCCCGGCTGATTGCCAAGCTGACCGACGACAAAGGCCGACTGCTGTACGAGGCACCCGCGCTCAGCGCCGAGGACACCCCGCAGGTCATTGAGCCCCGTAACGCCTTCCTGATGAGCCAGCTGCTGCAGGAGGTCACGCGCAGCGGCACCGCGGCCCGCGCCCAATCCACGCTCAAGCGCCCGGACCTGTACGGCAAGACCGGCACCACCAACGACTCCATGGACGCCTGGTTTGCCGGCTACCAGCGCGAGGTGGTGGCCGTGGTCTGGATTGGCTACGACCAGCCGCGCAAGCTGGGCAGCCGGGAGACCGGCGGTGGCCTGTCCCTGCCGGTGTGGATCGAGTACATGAGCTACGCCCTGCGCAATGTGCCGGTGGCCGAGTACGCCGCGCCCGAGGGCGTGGTCCAGCTCAACGGCGAGTGGTACTACGACGAGTACGCGGGCAACGAGGGCGTGCGCAGCCTGAACAACGAGGCAAGCTTGCCCAAGGAAGCCAGCCCCGAGGAAAAGAAGAGCATCCTCGACCTCTTCAAGCGCTGATCGGCGATCAGCGCCACACGAAAAAGCCCCGCGGCGCGGGGCCATTTCTTGAGCCTATCGGCGCGCGCTCAGGCCGGTGTAAAGGCCAGCGGACGGCCCGCCTGCGCGCTGGCAGCCTCGGACAGCAGGGCCAGGAATTCACGCCCCTCGCGCTCCAGCCAGCGCCCCTGCACATGGCGGAAGTGGTAGCCGCCCTGACGCGCCGCCAACCACAGCTCCTGCAAGGGAGGCTGGGTGTTCAGCACGATCTTGCTGCCATTGGGGAAGGACAGCTCCAGCAGACCACCGCTGCGATGCGTGTCGATATCGATCACATCGGCCTCCAGCCAGGCATCGATCTGGGCCTCCACCCGCGCCAACAGGGCATGGGTCTGGGCGTGGTAGTCGGCATCGCTGAGCGGCGTGGCGGCAGGAGCGGTCATAAACTCGCGGGCATGAAGATGAACACAAAGAAGTCCGCAAGTGTAGGCCCGCGCGCTCAGCGCGCCCTAGCCCTGGCCCTGATGACCCTGGTGCCAGTGCTGCTGGCCGGCTGCGGCCAGAAAGGTCCGCTCAAGCTGCCCGCACCCGCCCAGCCGGCCAGCGCGGCCAGCCCGGCACCGCGCTAGGCGGCCACCGAGTCCGGGGCCGGACTCAGATCCGCCCTTCCTCGACCGCGTGGCAGGCCACGCGCACGCCCTTGAACTCGCTCAGCGCCGGCCGCTCGCTCTTGCAGCGGGCGTTGGCGTGCGGGCAGCGCGGGTGGAAGCTGCAGCCACTGGGCGGATTCAGGGGGTTGGGCACCTCACCCTGCACGGGAGTGCGGGCGCGGCCGGTCATGTGGATGTCGGGAATCGCATCCAGCAACATGCGCGTGTAGGGGTGGCGCGGCGCGCTGAAGAGCTGGGCCTTGTCGGCCACCTCGACCAGGCGCCCCAGATACATCACGCCCACCTGATCCGCCACATGGCGCACGACCGCCAGGTTGTGCGAGATGAAGAGGTAGGTCAGACCCTGCTGACGTTGCAGGTCCTTCATGATGTTGAGCACCTGGGCCTGCACCGACACGTCCAGGGCCGAGGTCGGCTCGTCGCAGACCAGGAACTCGGGCTGGGTGGCCAGGGCGCGGGCAATGGAGATGCGCTGGCGCTGGCCGCCGGAGAACTGGTGCGGGAACTTCTCGGCATCCACCGGCGACAGGCCCACCGAACGCAGCAACTCGCCCACGCGCTCACGCAGGGCCTCTGGCTTGCTGACCAGGCCGTGCTCTCGCAGCGGCTCGGCAATGATGTCCTGCACCTTCCAGCGCGGGTTCAGCGAGGCATAGGGATCCTGAAAGATCATCTGCATGCGCCGGCGCAAGGCCTGGCCCCCGGGACCGGCCAGGGTCTGGGCCGTGTCGGCGCCATCAAAGCGCACCTGCCCCTGTGTGGGCTTGTACAGGCCCACCAGCAGACGCGCCACGGTGCTCTTGCCACAGCCCGACTCACCCACCAGGGCCAGGGTCTTGCCCTTCTCGATGGAGAAGCTCACGCCGTCCACGGCATGGACAAAGGCCTTGGGCTTGCGTTCCACCACCCGGTTCAACCAGGGCGGCGAGACATCGAAGATCTTGGCCAGGTCCCGGACTTCGACCAAAGCGTTGCTCATACAGCGGCTTCCTTGTGGGCGGCTTGATGCAGCCAGCAGGCCGCGCGCGTGGCGGCCACCGGCATCAGTTCGGGGCGTTCGACGCGGCAGCGCTCAAACACCTTGGGGCAGCGCGGGTTGTAGGCGCAGCCGGTGGGGATGGCGTTGAGGCGCGGCATGGCGCCATCGATCTGCAACAGGCGCTCGCGATCCTCGTCCATGGCGGGGATGGAGCCCATCAGACCCACCGTGTACGGGTGCGCCGGCTTGTGGATCACATCGTGCACCGGGCCGATCTCGGCCACGCGACCCGCGTACATCACGGCCACGCGATCACAGGTCTCGGCGATCACGCCCATATCGTGGGTCACCAGCATCACGGCCGCTCCCTGCTCCTTGCACACGCGCTTGAGCAGGGAAATGATCTGCGCCTGGATGGAGACATCCAGCGCCGTGGTGGGCTCGTCCGCCACGATCAGCTTGGGCTCGGCCGCCAGGGCCAGGGCAATCACCACGCGCTGGCGCATGCCACCCGAGAACTGGTGCGGGTACTGGTCGATGCGCTGCTCGGCCGCCGGGATGCCGGTCTGCTTGAGCAGGTCGATGGCGCGGGTGCGCGCCTGGGCCTCGGTCAGCGGCAGATGGGTGGTGATGGTCTCGATCAGCTGACGCCCCACGGTATAGAGCGGGTTCAGCGAAGTCAGCGGGTCCTGGAACACGGCGCCGATCTGGCGGCCGCGGACCTTGCGCATCTCCTCGTAGGGCAGGTTGTCGATGCGGCGGCCCTCCAGCAGGATTTCCCCGCTGGCGATGCGCCCCGGAGGGTCGAGCAGGCCAATGATGGACGCGCCGGTGAGGGACTTGCCCGCGCCGGATTCACCCACCACGCCCAGGATCTCGCCCGGCGCGATGTCAAAGCTGATGTCGTCCAGGGCCAGCAGGGTGCCGCGCCGGGTCGGGAACTCGACACGCAGATTGCGGACTTGAAGAAGAGGTGCAGTCATGGCGTTAGTCAATCAGCGCAGACGGGGATTCAGGGCATCACGCAGCCAGTCGCCCAGCAGGTTCACCGACAGGGCGATCAGCACCAGCATCACGCCGGGCCAGATGGTGATCCACCACTCACCCGAGAACAGGAAGTCATTGCCCACGCGGATCAGGGTGCCCAGCGAGGGGCTGGTGGGGGGCACGCCCACGCCCAGGAAGGACAGGGTGGCCTCGGTGATGATGGCGGCCGCCACCTGGATGGTGGCCAGCACCAGCACCGGCCCCAGCACATTGGGCAGCACATGCTTGCGCATGATGCGCAGCGGGCTCACGCCGATCACGCGCGCGGCCTGCACATATTCCTTGTTGCGCTCCACCAGGGTGGAGCCGCGCACCGTGCGGGCGTACTGCACCCAGCCGGTCAGGGAGATAGCCAGGATCAGCACCGCAAAGGCCAGGGTGTCGTGCGCGTTGGGGAACATGGCCCGGCCCACACCGTCGATCAGCAGGGCGATCAGGATGGAGGGGAAGGACAGCATCACATCACAGACGCGCATGATGAAGGCATCCACCTTGCCGCCCACAAAGCCGGCCAGCAGGCCCAGGCCCACACCGATCAGCACCGACAAGGCCACCGATGCCAGGCCCACGAAGAGCGAGATGCGGGCGCCGTACATCAGGGCCGAGAGGATGTCTCGCCCCTGGTCATCGGTGCCCAGCAGGTACTTGGCCTTGCCCTCATCCATCCAGGCCGGGGGCAGGCGGGCATCCATCAGCTCCAGCGAGGCCAGATCGAAGGGGTTGTGCGGCGCCACGAACTCGGCAAAGAGCGCGCAGAAGATGCAGATGAAGGCGATCACCGCCGCGATGATGGCGGTGGGTGAATTGCAGAATGAGTGCCAGACATCGCCGTCAAAAAAGCGCTTGAGGGCGCTTGGCGCGGCACCGGCCGGGGCGGTAGAACTGCTCATGGATGGTTCACTCCGAAAGCGAAGAAGTCAGGGGCAGACCCTGCTCCACCAGGGCGGCGAACAGCGCGCCGCCCAGGGGCAGGATCTCGTCATTGAAGTCGTAGCGGGGGTTGTGCAGGCTGCAGGCACCGCTGCCATCGGCCGCGGCCTGGCCGATGCGCAGATAGGCGCCCGGCTTGACCTGCAGCATGAAGGAAAAGTCTTCCGAGCCCATGCTGGGCGGCAGATCGGTCTGCACCTGGGCTTCCCCGACAAGCGAGGCGGCCACCCGGGCCGCGAAGGCGGCCTCGGGCGCGCTGTTGATGGTGGCGGGGTACAGGCGCTTGTAGTTCACCGTGGCATGGCCGCCAAAGCCCAGGGCCAGGGACTCAACCAGGGCATTGAGCCGCTCCTCCAGCAGCTGCTGCACCTCGGGACGGAAGGTGCGCACCGTGCCGGTGAGCCGGGCCTCGCGCGGGATCACGCTGAAGGCGCCGGGGTCGCCCGCCTGCATGGCGCACAGGCTCACCACGGCCTGATCCAGGGGCGCCACATTGCGCGAGACCAGGCTCTGCACGGCGGTGATCACATGGCCGGCCATCAGCACCGGATCGACCGCCAGATGCGGATGAGCACCGTGACCGCCACGCCCCTGCAGCACGATCTCGACCTGGTCCGCGGCCGCCATCATGGCCCCGGCATTCAGGCCGATGCGCCCGGCCGGCATCAGCGGCCAGTTGTGCATGGCATAGACCGACTCGACCGGGAAGCGCTCGAAGAGCCCATCCTGGATCATCTCGCGGGCGCCGGCATAGCCCTCCTCACCGGGCTGGAAGATCAGCACGGCGCTGCCCTCGAAGCGGCGAGTCTCGGCCAGGTAGCGTGCGGCCGCCAGCAGCATGGTGGTGTGGCCATCGTGGCCACAGGCATGCATGAGACCGGGCGTGGCGGAGCGCCAGGGCACCTCGTTGTCTTCCTGGAGCGGCAATGCGTCCATATCGGCGCGCAGGCCGATCTGGCGACCGCCAGCCCCGCCGCGACCATGGATCACCGCCACCACGCCGGTACGGCCGATGCCGGTGTGGATCTCGTCCACCCCGCACAGGCGCAAGGCCTCCACGACGCGCGCCGCGGTGCGGGTCTCCTGAAAGCCCAGCTCAGGCATGGCGTGCAGTTCGCGCCGCAGCGCGGTCAGCTCACCGCGCAAGGCGAACAGGCGCCGATAGGCACCGTTCTCGCTCAGCGCCTGCATCTCAATGGCCTCCGGCCTTGCCCTCGATGCGCAGGCGCGGATCGACCGCGAAATACAGCATGTCGACCAGCAGATTGATGGTGACGAAGATGAAGGAGATGAGGCAGAGGTAGGCTGCCATCACCGGGATGTCGGCGAACTGCACGGCCTGGATGAAGAGCAGGCCCATGCCCGGCCACTGGAACACGGTCTCGGTGATGATGGCAAAGGCGATCAGCGAGCCCAGCTGCAGGCCGGTGATGGTGATCACCGGCACCAGGGTGTTCTTGAGCGCATGGCCGAAGTACACCGCCTGATTGCTCAGACCCCGGGCGCGGGCGAACTTGATGTAATCGGTGCGCAGCACCTCCAGCATCTCGGCGCGCACCAGACGCATGATCAGGGTCAGCTGGAAGACCGAGAGCGTGACGGCCGGCAGGATCAGGTGCTTGAGACCATCAAGGGTCAGCAGACCCGTGGTCCAGCTGCCCAGGGTGACCACGTCGCCGCGGCCGAAGCTGGGCATCCACTTGAGCGTCACGGCGAAGATCAGGATCAGCAGAATGCCGATCAGGAAAGTAGGCAGGGACACGCCCAGCAGGGATAGCGTCATCAGGAGCTGCGAGGAGAAGCGCCCTCGTCGCAAGGCCGCATAGACGCCCAGCGGTATGCCCACCCCCAGCGCAATCACGCCGGCCGCCATGGCCAGCTCCAGGGTGGCCGGGAAGCGCTCGGCAATCAGGGTGGAGACCTTGCGTCCCTGGCGCAGGCTCAGGCCGAACTCGCCCTGGACCGCATTGCCGATGAACTTGGCAAACTGAACCGGGAAGGGATCATCCAGACCCAGATCCTTGCGCAGCTGCTCGCGCTGCTCGGGCGTGGCGTCCTGACCCAGCAGATTGGTGACGGGATCACCCACATACTGGAACAGCATGAAGGCGATGAAAGCCACCGTGAGCATCACGACGATGGCCTGGGCAAGGCGTCTGAGAATGAAAACTAGCATGTCTTGTCGGTCAGCGATTGGGAGGAATGTGGGCCATCACCACGTTCCTTGAATGCACGATTCGGGCCAGCCGCCACAAGCCACGCCGCGCTCTGGCAGCGCATAACAGGCGCACAGCTCGGCAGCTGGTCATTACAGCAAGGCAGCCCCGGGGCGCATGCAGATCGATCCAAGCACCAAGGCAGTGCATGAATCGGCTGGGCGCCATCATGGAGAAGTCCGGCCACAGCGGCAAACGGGAAAGCCCTAAGAGCCTGGCGTCAAACGCACCGTCTCGCCGGCTGCCGGACGGCGCAGCCGCAGACTGCCGGGCAGCACCTCCCCCTGCGCCGAACGGAACACCACATCGCCGTAACAGGCGCTCTTGCGGGAGCGCGTATTGTCCGCATCCGTCATCAAGGCCGCGCCGATCAAGGCTCCGGGAGGCTCTCCGTAGGCCCGCTCGAAATCAGCGCGCACATCACGCTGAAAGTCCAGCCAGCGCCCTGGCGCCGGCCCGGAACCCACCACGATCTTGCGCACCCGGTCACTATGACTGCTGGTCACCACGGTTTCGGCGGCGGCGCCGCGACTGTCCCAGGCGTACATCAAGGTGGCATAGGGTGGCGCCTCACCGCTGATGGTTTCCATCAGCTCAAAAAGACTGCGAGTGCGCAGCGACAGGCGCCGCACATCGCCATCGAAGGCCAACACCAGTCGCGCGGGCGCATCGTCGCGCTCGGCCTGGGTCACCGTGGCCTCCGCCTGGGCGCTGAGCAACCACCAGGAGAACTCCAGGCCCGCCAGCGCCTCCGGTGCAATCGACAGACGCCGACGCCACAGGCTGGCCGACTGCTCCGCCTGGGCCAGCACACAGCTGCGCCCTCCCCGGCTGGCCAGGCCGTAAGAGGTACTGCGCTTGCCCGGCAGGCCGCGCGCCGACCAATCGGGCAGTTCCGCCGCAAGCGCCTGGGCCGCCGCTTCCAGCGAGGCTTCCTTGTGCGCACAGCCCGCCGCCGCCACGCTCAGGCCCAACATCAGCAGCAGGCGAGCCGGCCGCAGCCCGATTCCCTCAGACGATTGCAAAACCAAGTCCTCCAAAAGCAGCAAGGGCCGCACACGGCGGCCCTTAAGCAGGCTTGCTGAGCGCCACCTACACCGCGGACCTGCCGCCGTGTCGGGCGCGCACCTTCAATCAGAAGCGGTGACGCACACCCATGGCCACATTGTTGGAGTCTACGCCAGGCGCGCGGGTGAAGCCGCCCAGGAAGCCCGCCTGACCGGGCGCCGCCTGACCACCGGCCTTGTTGTCGAAATGGGTGAACACAAAGTTCAGGTCGGTGCGCTTGGACAGGGCGTAGGTGTACACAGCGCCATAAGAGTCGGTGTCGCCGTTGAAGCGCCCCTTGTCATTGAAGCTGTTGTAGGCCGTGTAGATGGTGTGCGGGCCGAACGTCATCTTGTAGCCAATGCTGAACAGCGTCGCGTCCTGCACGAAGGCCTGCTTGTAGTCGTTGACCAGGCTTGCCACATTGATCTGGCCGGCCAGCGCAGTGCCGATGCCGGGCGCGGCAGCGTTGATCTGCGCAGCCAGGCCGGGCACGATCTGGGTGCTCAGGGCGCCGCTCAGGCCACCCAGCAGTGCCGACAGGCCCGACGGATTCGGATCGGACACATCGTTGTAAAGGAAGCTCACCGTGCCCGGTCCAACCTTGGCCGAGGCGCCGAAGGTGATGGTGCGCAGCGCGCGCTGACCCAGCTCATTCTTCTTGGTGTTGACGCCCAGACCCACGCCGTAGGCATCGGTCTTATACATGGCCATGGCACCCACGAAGCGACCCTGGCTAGCCTCACCCTCACCGGCGGCCACCATCAGGCTGGCACTCAGGCCACCCTGCTGGATGCGGTACTGCAGGGCATTGTTCTGACGGATGTCGATCACCGCCGGAACGGCAGCCACCTGACCTGCGGCCAGGCTGGACTGCGTACCCATGGTGTCAAAGGTCGCATTCAGCTCATAGGCCGGGGTGTACTGGCGGCCGGCGAGAACCGCGCCCACGGGTGTGACCAGCCCCACATAGGCCTGACGGTCCCAGAAGCGGGCGTTGCCGATATTCACACCGAAGGAGGCCGCCGACAGGCGAGCGCCCAGGGTGTTGGTGGTGGTCTGCAGCGCCGAGGCCAGGCCGGCGCGTGCGGCGCCGATCAGCTGGGCCGCCACCGGAGCGGGCACCGTGCTGGGCAGAACGAAGTTGGTCGGTGTGAAGATGCCCGAGGCCTTGCCCCAGCGATCCGGCAGGAAGGTGTTGCCCGACACGGGGGCATTGCTATTGCTGCCGGTATCCAGCTCGGTGCGGTTTTCCAGCAGGAACAGGGCGCGGTAGCCGCCACCCAGATCCTCGTTGCCGCGCAGGCCGAAGCGCGAGCCGTCCATGATGCCGCTGACCACCTGCTTGCGCGCGCCGCCGGCGATACCGGTGGTGTAGCTCACACCGCCGTCCAGGATGCCGTAAACGGTTACCGAGGACTGGGCCCAGCTCGCGGTACTTGCGGCGGCCAGCGCCAGAATCAATGCAGTCTTCTTCACGGGTTTGTCTCCTTGGCTTCTTGTCCGGGCGCACCCAAGACATTTTCATGACGTATCAGCTAGGGTGAATTGTCTCGTCAAGGGCTACGCCCCGCCTCGGCAATGTTGCTCGAGACCTACAAGCACAAACCCTGTCGCTGCCGCGACAGACAAAAGGAGCAGGCATGAAAAAAGCCGCCCGAGGGCGGCTTTCGCTGATGAGGAACCCGCTTGCGCGGGTCGAACATCAGAAGGTGTGGCGAACGCCCACTTCCACGCCGCCGTTGTCTTGGCCGGCACGGATCACCCAAGCGGAGGGACCAGCAACCTTGACAGCCGAGGTGGTGCCGTTGTCGTTGGTCACGCGAGCCACCGAGCCGTACAGGGCGGTGCGCTTGGACAGGTCGTAGACATAACCCACGGCCAGCTGGGTGGCCAGGCTGGACTGAGCGTAAGAAGCGCGGATGGTGCCGTTACCCAGGGGGGCGGTAGCGCCGACCAGGCCGATGTTCTGCTTACGAGCGCCAAACTTGTTGGTCTGGTAGAAGCCCATCAGCTTGACAACCTTCAGATCGTACGAAGCGCCGAAGGTGGTGCGCTTGTAGTCGGTGTTGGAGGTGTCGGGATCGCTGTTGGCGAAGGCAAAGCTCACGTTCACCGGACCTTGGGCATAGCCCAGGCGGAAGCCCATGAACTTGTTGTTCGCGGCCGGGGAGGTCTGGCCTTCACCAGCGGAGATTTCGGCCGAGCCGTAGAAACCACCCAGGTTCGAGGGCAGGAAGTAGCCCACGATATTGTCAGCGCGCACGGTGCTGGTAACGCCGCTGCCCAGGGTGTCGGTCAGCTTGTTCGAGTCGCCCACACCGTTGGTGCCGAAGGGATCGAAGTCGGCAAAGCCGGTGAACTGGTTGGTCAGATAGCGACCCAGACGCACTTCACCGAAGTCACCCATCAGGCTGACCGAAGCGCGACGATGCCAGAAGCGCGACGAGTTGGTGGTGCCATCATCGGGGTTGATGGCCGACTCCAGCCAGAAACCGGCCTTCAGACCGCCGCCCAGGTCTTCCACGCCACGCAGGCCCCAACGGCTGCTGTAGATGCCGTCCGTGCCCATGGTCTTCAAGGTCTTGCCGCCGCCCTTGTTGTAGCGGGCATTCAGGTCCACGCCGCCGAACAGCGTCACCGAGGACTGAGCCGCCGCAACGCCCGCCATGGAGCTGAGCACGGCCAGCACAATCATGGATTTCTTCATTCGATTCTCCTTGGTTGAGTAAGAGGCCCCGATCCAGGAAGCCTTGTGGTGGGGGCTGATCGGGCCAACCTCCTGAGCGGAAGTTGCCGTATTGCACCAGAGCGGATCACACCTGAACAGGGTCGGGCCAGGAAAAAGCAGTGACTTCGTTGTCCTCGCGCAACGCAACGGATTCTCATCAATTCTTCATGAATTGCGAGGAAATTCAGGGGGCAAATCGGCTGCCATAGGCCCCCATAAGGCAGTTCCCCAAGCCCTACACTGGCGGCATGAATGATCAATCTCGCCTCAGCGGGCCCGATCGGCTCCTGGCCAGCCTGGATCAGGGTCTGCGCACCGTGTTTGCCCATCAGGCGGCCGCCCGACCCGCGCCGAAACCCGAACAGGAGCCAGGAGCGCCCCTGGATGCAGCGGAGCGCCGCTACGCCGCATCATTGATGCGCGTCAATCATGTGGGCGAGGTCTGTGCCCAGGCGCTCTACCAATCGCAGGCCCTCTTCAGTCGCAACCCAGCCCTGCAAGACCAGCTGCGTCAGGCCGCCCAGGAAGAGACCGACCATCTCGCCTGGACCCGCGAGCGCCTCGAACAACTCGGCAGCCGCCCCAGCTATCTGGGCCCGCTTTGGTGGGCCGGTGCCTTTGCCTTCGGCAGCCTGGCGGGACTGGCCGGCGACCGGCGCAGCCTGGGCTTTGTGGTGGAGACCGAGCGTCAGGTGGAAGCCCATCTGGCCGGGCATCTGGAAAAGCTGCCGGCCAATGACACCGTCTCACGCGCCATCGTGGCCCAGATGAAGGCGGACGAGGCCCGGCATGCCGACGAGGCCCTGGCAGCCGGCGCCCAGGAGCTCCCCGCGCCCGTCAAAGGCCTGATGCGCCTGGCGGCCAAGGTCATGACGGTGACCGCCCACCGCATCTGAGCCCGCCGCTTCAGACCTCGACGATTTCGACCGAGGTCGTGATCTCGGCGGTCTTGGCCAGCATGATGCTGGCCGAACAGTACTTCTCGTGCGAGAGCGCCACGGCGCGCTCCACCGCCGCCGCATTCAAGCCCCGGCCACTGACCACAAAGTGCATGTGGATCGCGGTGAACACCTTGGGCTCGGTCTGCGCGCGTTCCGCCCTGAGTTTGACCTGGCAGCCACGCACATCATGGCGGCCGCGCTTGAGAATCAGGACCACGTCATACGCCGTGCAGCCCCCGGTTCCGGCCAGCACCGTTTCCATGGGTCGCGGCGCCAGATTGCGTCCGCCACCATCCGGAGCGCCGTCCATATTGAGCAGATGGCCACTGCCGGTTTCGGCCACAAAGGCCATGCCATCGGCCCCCATCCAGTTGATCGTGCACTCCATCCCTCGTCCTTTGCGGTCAGGGCCAAACCCCGGGCCGGGGACTGGCGTGAATTGATACCTCGCCTGCAAAACATTTTTTTGCAGCGCAGCATGCCTTGCCATTAGAATTCTACGCAGGCAGAGAAATCAGCCCTTGTTCAAAGGTGGATGCGCGCAGAACAAGGTAGTTACCAAAATGATGCAGTATTTTCCGCACTGCACCAATTGAGAACACCAAGAACCATTCGCGTGCCATCACCACGGCGCTGAGCTTTGCACAGATTGTCTCCTCCACCGCCTCCATGGTGGATTTAGCCCGAGTTCGCAAGAACTCGGGCTTTTTTTTCGCGCCGGCCCCGCACGGCGCGGAAATGTCCACGATCACCCACGGGCTATCATGCTGCGCCGCAATAGACCCTAGGGAGAACATCCATGGCCGGCCCCGCCCCCTCGCGCCGCACCCCTCGCAAGAGCCCCAGCAGCAGCCAGCCCCCCGCGCTGATTCACAGCGACAACAGCTATCTGCAGCGGATCCTCAATGCCAAGGTGTACGAGGTGGCGATTGAAACCCCGCTGGACCAGGCCCGCAATCTGTCCAAGCGCCTGGGCAACAAGGTCTTCCTGAAGCGCGAGGACCAACAGCCCGTCTTCAGCTTCAAGCTGCGCGGCGCCTACAACAAGATGGCCCATCTCTCGCCCGAGGCGCGCGCCCAGGGCGTGATCTGCGCTTCGGCCGGCAACCACGCACAGGGCGTGGCACTGTCTGCCAAGCGATTGGGCTGCCGCGCCGTGATCGTGATGCCCGTCACCACACCCAAGGTCAAGATCGACGCCGTCCAGGCCCTGGGCGGCGAGGTGGTGCTGCACGGTGACAGCTTTACCGATGCCTATGGTCGCGCGCTGGAACTGGAACGTGAGCAGGGCCTGACCTTCGTCCATCCCTTCGACGACCCGGATGTGATCGCCGGCCAGGGCACCATCGCGCTGGAGATCCTGCGCCAGCACCCCGGCCCCATCGATGCCATCTTCGTGGCCATCGGCGGCGGCGGCCTGATCTCGGGCGTGGCGGCCTATATCAAAGCCGTGCGCCCGGAGATCAAGATCATCGGCGTGCAGACCAAGGATTCCGACGCCATGGCCCGCTCGGTCAAGGCCGGCAAGCGGGTGCAGCTGGCCGATGTGGGCCTGTTCTCCGACGGCACGGCCGTCAAGCTGGTGGGCGAGGAGACCTTCCGCATCACCAAGGCCCTGGTGGACGACTTCGTGATCGTGGACACCGACGCCGTCTGCGCCGCCATCAAGGATGTATTCGAGGACACGCGCAGCATCCTGGAGCCCGCCGGCGGCCTGGGCGTCGCCGCCATCAAGCAGTACGCGGCCCAGACCGGTGCCAAGGGTCAGACCTTCGTGGCCATCACCTGCGGCGCGAACATGAACTTCGACCGCCTGCGCTTCGTCGCCGAGCGGGCCGAGGTGGGCGAACAGCGTGAGGCCCTCTTTGCTGTCACGATCCCCGAGGAACGCGGCAGCTTTCTGCGCTTTTGCGAACTGCTCGGCCCGCGCAGCGTGACGGAGTTCAACTACCGCATTGCCGATGCCGAGTCAGCCCACATCTTCGTGGGCGTATCCATACAGAAGCGCGAGGAAGCCGCCAAGCTGGCCAAACTCTTCGTCAAGAACGGCTTCCCCACCCTGGACCTGACCGACAACGAGCTGGCCAAACAGCATTTGCGCCATATGGTGGGTGGACGGGGCGAACAGGCCAGACACGAGCGCCTGTATAGCTTCACCTTCCCCGAGCGCCCGGGCGCCTTGATGCGCTTTCTGTCGAGCATGCATCCGGACTGGAACATCAGCCTCTTCCACTACCGCAACCAGGGCGCGGACTATGGCCGCATCCTGGTGGGCATCGAAGTCCCACGGGGCGACAGCGCGGCCCTGCGCAGCTTTCTCGACTCCCTGCAGTACCCCTATCAGGACGAAAGTCAGAACCCGGTCTACAAGCTCTTCCTGCGCTGAGCCTCCCCCAAGGCCTTGGGGGGCATGCCGATGACGCAAGCGCCCGGCAGACCGCAAAATCCCGACTGCCATGCCCATCCACCAATCGCTGATCTCGCCCACCGCCAATCCCGAGCTGGAGAGGGCCCTGCGTGATCGCATAGACCGCCGCGCCGCCCTGGCCGGTGGACTGGGTGAGCTGGAACCGCTGGCCGTGCGGCTGGGTCTGGTTCAGGGCAGCCTCACCCCGCGCTTCAGCAACCCGGCACTGGCCTTGTTTGCGGCCGACCACGGCATGGCCGTGGATGGCATCGGTCTGCTTCATGGTCGCAGCAGCCGTGACCAGGCCTTGCTGGCGCTGAAGCAACGTCTGCCCCTGGCCGTGTTTGCCAAGCAGCAGGGCCTGGGCATGCATGTGGTGGACTGCGGCTTGGCCGACGCCCTGCTCCCCCACCCCCGCCTCTTGGCGCGCAAGATCGCTCATGGCACACGCAACGCCCGCAGCAGCGCGGCCATGAGCATGGAACAGGCCCATGCCGCCCTGCGCGTCGGCATGGAGATTGCCGACAATCTGGCCGGCAATGTGCTTGCCTGTGCCGGTCTGGGTCAGGGCTCACAGGAAAGTGCCGCCTTGCTGCTGTCCATGCTCAGCGGTCAGCCCTTGCGGGACTTCATCACCTCCGGCCCCGATATGCCGGCCGAGCAACAGGCGCATCTGCTGCAGATTCTCGGTGTGGCCAAGGCCCGCCACCGCGACCTTCAGGAGCCCCTGGACGTTCTGGCAGCGGTGGGCGGCTACGAGATCGCCGTGATGGTCGGCGCCATGCTGGTGGCCGCCAGCAAGCGCCACCTCATCATCGTCGACGGCATGGCCGCCTGCGCAGCCCTGCGCGTGGCCGCGCTGATCGCCGCCCCTGTCACGGACTATGCGGTCTTCTGTCGCAGCCACAGCCATCGCGGACTGGATGAGGCCCTGGCCCAGTTCCATGCCTCGGCCCTGCTGGAGCTGGGCATGGAAGGCCAGGATGGCACGGGCGCCGCGCTGGCCTGGCCCCTGATCCGTTGCGCCGCATCCCTGCTCAGCGATCTTCACGACCTCGCCGAGCACCCGCCGCATAGCGGCCCGGGCCATAGCGACTCCAACCCCCTGCCCCTGCTGACCGAGGCCGTCACCCCGCCCCGACCCATGTTCTGAAACCGGGGCGCTGCAGCGCCGGCGACCGAAGCTCAGCGCGTCGCGGCCTCGCGCACCGACTGACCCGGCGCGGGCAGCACTTCGGTGCCCGAGTGCTGCGCCGGCGCCACCGGCTGCCCATCCACCAGACCCGGCGTGGCCGCGGGCGGGGCACCGCCTGGGGGCGGCTGCCAGCCCGCGCCGGGCTGTGCCGGAGGCAGCGTGCCCGTGGCCGCCGGCATCGGAGGGCTGAGGGTCAGGCGCACCCGCACAAGCCCCTGGCTGCCCAGCGAAGCCGATTGACGATCCAGTGCCAGCAGGCGCAAATCGCCCTCGACCACGCCACCGACCCGCACCGGCCGCGGCGGCGCACCGTCCACCGAGATCACGGCAACACCCTCGGTGTCATGGCGTTCGGCATGACGCGGCGCCACCAGGCCCAACAGGCGAAAACGCGCATCGGCGGGCGCCTGGGCCTGCGGCATCTCTGCCGGGGCTGCGGCGCTGCCCAGCAGCCGCCCCAGGTCCGCCCGCAGCGCGGGCGCAGCCTGGGCCGACACCGCCTGGGCCGGCACGGGCAAGGGGCGGGACAGCAGCCTCAGCCCCCAGAAGACGGCCAGCCCCGCCAGCAGGGCCCAGACCAGAAAAGCCAATATTCGCGCAAGCATGCGGCGATTATGATTCAGCGAAATTACTCTTTCCCGCCCGCAGCAATGCACGCAAACCATATTGAGCGACCCCGCCGCGCGCGCGGCTTCACCCTGATCGAGCTGCTGGTGGTGCTGGTCATCATCGGCGTGCTGGCCGCCCTGGTCGTGCCCAATGTGCTGGACCGCGCCGATGACGCCCGAGTGACCGCCGCCCGCACCGATGTCAACAACCTGATGCAAGCGCTCAAGCTCTACAAGCTGGACAACCAGCGCTTCCCAAGCGCCGAGCAAGGCCTGGAGGCTCTGGTGCGCAAGCCCAGCAGCGGCCCCATCCCGGCCAACTGGAAGCCCTATGTGGAGAAGCTGCCCAATGACCCCTGGGGCCGCCCCTACCAGTACGCCAATCCTGGCGTGAAGGGCGAGATCGATGTCTACAGCCTGGGCGCCGACGGCCGCCCGGGCGGCGAGGGCAAGGACGCCGATATCGGGTCCTGGCAATAGTGGCATCTCCCCTGCCGCTTGCTGTGGCATGCGCGCGGAGCAGCCGGACCGGCTCGGGCGCCGAGCGAGGTTTCACCCTGATCGAGCTCCTGGTAGTCGTGGCCCTGATCGCGATTGCGGCGGCCACGATCAGCCTGGGCCTGCGCGACCCGGCCACCGCGCAGCTGGAACGCGAGGGCGAGCGCCTGGCCGCCCTGTTCGAGAGCGCCAGGGCCGAGGCGCGCGCCTCGGGCCTGGCGGTTCGCTGGCGGCCGGTGGCCGATGACAGCAGCGGCGCCCAGTTCCGCTTCGAGGGCCTGCCCGAGCGCATGGCCCTGCCCAGCCGCTGGTTGGGCGAGCCGGTCGCGGTGGACATCCTGGGCGGGGCCGGCGCCGTGGTGCTGGGGCCGGAGCCGGTGATCGGCGCGCAGCGCCTGCGCCTGAGCTTGGGTGCGCAAAGCCTGACCCTGGCGACCGACGGCCTGGGGCCGTTCTCCCCCCAGTACGAGGACAGCCGCCGATGAATCGCCGCCGACATTCCGCGCAGGGCTTCACCCTGATTGAGGTGCTGGTGGCCCTGGCCATTGTGGGCATCACCCTGGCTGCGGGTCTGAAGGCGGCCAGCGCATTGACCGACAACGCGGAACGTCTGGCCCTGGTGAGCGCCGCGCAATGGTGCGCCGAAAACCAGCTGGTGGAGCTGCGCCTGAGCCGGCAGTTTCCCGGCGTGGGCGAACAGGACTTCGCTTGCCGGCAGCTCGGCCGCGATTACCAGGGCCGCCTGCTGGTCAGCCCGACACCCAACCCCAACTTCCGGCGGGTGGATGCACGTATCGCAAGCGCCGAGGGCCAGCCCCTGCTCGCCATCTCGACCATCCTGGGACGCTTTTGATGCGGCACGCTCCGGCCACATTCCGGCGCCCTGGCGGCTTCACGCTGGTAGAGGTGCTGGTCGCCCTCCTGATCATGGCCGTGATCGCCGTGCTGGGCTGGCGCGGCATTGACGGCATGCTGCGCGCCCGCGAGATCAGCCAGGCCAGCCTGCTGCGCAGCGAGCGGCTGCAGGCGGTGCTGGTGCAATGGGAGCTGGACCTGCGCCTGCTGCAGGACAGCGAGCTGGCTCGGGTTCCGGCCCTGGCCTTCGACGGCAATGCCCTGCGCCTGACGCGCCGCCAGGCGCAGGGCCTGCAGCTGGTGGTCTGGCGACTGCGCGAGGGTGCTTTGTACCGCTGGGAAAGCCAGCCCCTGCAAGGTCAGCAGGCCTTGATCGAAGCCTTCAGCCGCAGCCAGCAAGGCCTGGAGAGCCCGGGCCGCGAGATCCGCATGCTGGAGGGCCTGAGTGCCTGGCAGATGTTCTTCTTCCGCGGCAATGCCTGGAGCAACGCCCAGTCCAGCGATGACCTGGCGCCCGCCCCCGGCACGGCGGCCTCCGGTCCCGGCGCAGGCAGCAGCGTGCGTGTGCTGCCGGCCGGCGTGCGCATGCTGCTGCAGTTCAGCGAGTCCGGAGAGCTGACGCGCCAGGTTTTGCTGGGGGGGCAGCCATGAGCCGCCTGGGCACAGGGCGCCGGAAACAGCGGGGTGCAGCCCTGCTCACGGCCATGCTCATCGTCAGCCTGGTGGCCAGCCTGGCCGGTGCCATGGTGTGGCGCCAGTACCGGGCGGTGCAGATCGAGGCCGCCGAACGCGCCCGCGCCCAGTCCGCCTGGATCCTGCAAGGTGCCCTGGACTGGGCGCGCCTGATCCTGCGCGAAGACGCCCGCGCCAATCGCAGCGAGCCCGTCGATCACCTGGGCGAGATCTGGGCCGTGCCCCTGGCGGAAGCCCGGCTGTCCACCTTTTTGGCGGCGGATCGCAACAACAACAGCGCAGCGGACGAGGGGCCGGAGGCCTTTCTCTCGGGCAGCCTCGCAGACGCCCAGGCCCAGTACAACCTGCGCAACCTCTTGCGCGCCGCCGATCCGGCGCTGGAGCTGCGGACGCTGGAGCGCCTGTGCGAGAGCGCCGGCCTGCCTGCCGACACGGCCGCACGCATCAACACCGCCCTGCGGCAAGCTTTTGCCGAGGGCGGCGAGAACACCGGGGCCGACGCCCCCCTGCGCCCGCAGAGCCTGGAGCAGCTGCAATGGCTGGGCTTGCCCGCCGAGAGCGTGGAGCGCCTGCGCCCCCTGCTGACCCTGCTGCCCACCCCGACACCGGTCAACCTCAATACCGCGCCGCGTGAGGTGATCGCCGCCCTCTTCGACGGCATGGATCTGGCCACGGCCCAGCGCATGGTGCAGCAGCGCCAGAACAGTCCGCTGCGCAGCCTCGATGAAGCCCGAACCCAGCTGCCCAGCAGCATCGTGCTGAGCGCCGAGCGCGCCTCCGTGGCCAGCAGCCATTTCATCGTCAGCGGGCGCCTGCGGCTGGAAGAACGGGTGCTCGAGGAGCGCTCCTTGATACGGCGCCGGGATCTGGAAATGCAGGTCATCAGCCGCGAACGCAGCCAGCTGCAGCTCAAGGCCGGGCGCTGAAGCCGGGCGCCATCCCGCAAGCGTCACGCCCTACTCCTAGAATGCGTCACCCATCATGAGCACCCTCATCCTCCTCCTGCCTCAGCGCAGCCGCCTGCGAGCCCAGGGTCACAGCGGCGAGCCGCGCGCCGACACGGGCCGGGAATTCAGCTTTGTGCTCAGCGCCGACGGCCGCCATGTGCAGGCCCAGGGCCGTGCGCCAGCGGCCCAGCTGCCGCGTGCCGACATGGTGCTGGCGGTACCGGCCGAGGCCGATATCTCCTGGCAAGCCCTGACCCTGCCGCGCGTGCCGCGCGGCAAGCTGCGGGCCGCGCTGTGCGGTCTGCTTGAGGAACAGGTGCTCGAAGATACCGAGCAGCTGCACTTCGCCCTGCCCGCCGAGGCCCAGCCTCAGCAAGCCTGCTGGGTGGCGGTCTGCCATGGCGCCTGGCTCAAGGAGCTGCTGACCGAGCTGGAACAAGCCCAGGTCTTCGTGGACCGACTCGTGCCGCTGTCCTGGCCGGGCGAGCCGGCGCAGGCCCATTTCGTGGACAGCCCCCAAGGCCTGCTGCTGCGCTGGAGCCATGCCCAGGGCGCCAGCACCCTGAGCCTGAGTGGCAGCCTGGCCCGCGACCTCTTCACCCCCGAAACCACGCAGGCCACGCGCTGGACGGCGGCCCCGGGCTGCGTGGCGGCCGCCGAGCGCTGGCTGGGCAGCGCGGTGGCGGCACAAACCGATGCCGAGCGCGCCCTGCGCGTGCTGCAAAGCCCCTGGGATCTGCGCCAGTTCGAGCTCAGCCCGCGCACCCGCGGCACCCGCGCCCTGCGCGAGCTCTGGCGCGAGTTCATGACACCGCGCTGGCGCCCGGTGCGCTGGGGGCTGGCCGGCCTGGCTGCCGTGCAGCTGCTGGGCCTGAATCTCTGGGCCTGGCAGCAGAACCGACAGATCGACGAGCGCCGCGCCGCCCTGGAACAAACGCTGCGCAGCGCGCACCCGCAGGTCCGCGCCATACTCGACGCGCCGGTCCAGATGAGGCGCGAAACCGAGCTGCTGCGCGCCAGCGCCGGCCGGCCCGGCGAACAGGATCTGGAAACCCTGCTGGCTGCGGCCGCCACCGCCTGGCCGCCCGAGCGTGGCCCGGTGGAGGCCCTGAGCTTCGAGACCGGCCGGCTGCAGCTCTCGGCGCAGGGCTGGTCCGAGGCCCAGATCGAGCAATTCCGCCGTCAGCTGGAGAGCGAGGGCTGGCAACTCACCGTCAGCGAAGGCCGCCTGAGCCTGAGCCGGGCCCGCACCCTATGAACAAGCCCCGAAACGCCGCACAAAGCTCATTGGCACAGGCGCTCGCGCCGCTGCGCGCCCACTGGCAGAGCCTGGGGGCGCGAGAGCGTCAGGCCCTGCAACTGGCCGCACTGGCCCTGGGCCTGCTGCTGCTGTGGACCGCGCTGCTGGCGCCCGCCCTGCGCGTGCTGCGCGACGCCCCCCAGCAACTGGCCCAGCTCGACGCCCAGCTGCAGCAGATGCAGGCTCAGGCGCTGGAAGCCCAGGAGCTGCGGCAGCAAGCCCCGGTCGCGCCCGCTCAGGCGCGCCAGGCCCTGGAGTCCGCCAGCGCCCATCTGGGCGAAGCCGCGCGGCTGAGCATCACCGGCGACCGTGCGGTGCTCACACTCAACGGGCTCGATGCCACGTCGCTGCAGACCTGGCTGGGTGAGGTGCGCAGCGCGGCGCGCGCCCGACCGGTGGAGGCCAGCCTTCAGCGCGGCCCCAAGGGCTATAGCGGCACCATCGTGCTGGCCCTGGGAACGGGGGCGCCATGATCCGCCGCTGGGTGATCGCCGGAAGCACCGTGGGCGCCCTGCTGGCCCTGCTGACCCAGGCCCCCGCCCATTGGCTGGCCCAGGGCCTGCACCGCGCCAGCCAGGGGCATCTGCAGCTGGCCGAGACCCGTGGCACCGTCTGGGACGGCTCCGGCCTGCTGGTGCTTGGCGGCGGTGCCGGCAGCCGCGATGCCAGCGTGCTGCCGGATCGGCTGGAGTGGCGTCTGGGCCTGCAAGGCCTGGGCGTGGTGCTGAAGCTGCGCCAGGCCTGCTGCATCAAGGGCGAACTCGGGCTGCTGCTCAAGCCCGAGTCCGGGCGCCTGAGCCTGAGCCTGCCCCATCAAGCCGCCGCGGGGGACTGGCTGGCCCGTTTCCCGGCCGCCTGGCTGGGCGGACTGGGCACGCCCTGGAACACCTTGCAGCTGGGCGGCGGCCTGCGCCTGTCGGCCCGCGACTTCAGCCTGGACTGGACCCAGGGCCGCTGGCAGCCCCGCGGCCAGCTGGATCTGGACTTCATCAACCTCAGCTCTCGCGTGGCCACCCTCGCGCCGCTGGGCAGCTACCGTTTCAGCCTCATCGCACCCCTGGGCCAAGCCGGCCCGGCTTCGCTGCAACTCAGCACGCTGGAGGGCGCCCTGCTGCTCAGCGGCCAGGGCAGCCTGGGCCCCACACGACTGCGCTTCCAGGGCGAGGCGCGTGCGGCGCCCGAGCGCGAGATCGCCTTGAACAATCTCCTGAACATCATCGGACGCCGCGAGGGTGCGCGCTCCCTTATATCGATCGGATAAGAGCATGAACGCCAAGCTCCTGCCCCTGCTGGTTTCCCTCTCGGCCCTGGCGCCGCTGCCGCAGGCCGTCCAGGCCCAGGCCAGCCGCGGCCCGGCCCTCAAGGCCCAGACCCCGGTGACCCTGAACTTCGTGAATGCCGACATCGAGGCCGTCACCCGTGCCATGGGCGCCATGATGGACCGCCAGTTCCTGGTGGACCCGCGGGTCAAGGGCCAGATCACGCTCTACAGCGAGCAGCCCATGAGCGTGCGCGAGGCCTATCTGAGCTATCTGGCCGGCCTGCGCGGCCTGGGCTTCACGGTGGTGGAGGCCGGTGGCCTCTACAAGGTGGTGCCCGAGGCCGATGCCAAGCTGCAGACCGGCGGCGTGGTCGTGGGCAACGAGGGCAGCAAGCAGCGGGGCGACCAGATCCTCACCCAGGTCTACAAGCTCAACCACGAGAACGCCAACAATCTGGTGGCGGTGCTGCGGCCCCTGATCAGCCCCAACAACACCATCAATGCCAACCCGGGCAACAACAGCCTGGTGATCACCGACTACGCCGAGAACCTGCAGCGGATCTCGCGCATCATCGCCGCCATGGACACGCCGGCCAGCACCGACCTGGAGGTGGTGCCGCTCAAGCATGCGGTGGCCTCGGACCTGGCGGCCCTGGTGCAGAAGCTGGCAGAGGGCGGCGGCGGCACGGCCGCGCCGGGCGTTGCGGCCGGCGGTGGCGTCAGCGTGCTGGCCGATCCGCGCAGCAATGCCCTGATCCTGCGCGCGCCCAACCCAGCACGTCTGGCCGCACTGCGCGCCATGATTGCCAAGCTGGACCAGCCCGGCATGGACAACAACGCCGCCGGCAATATCCGCGTGGTCTATCTCAAGAACGCGGACGCGGTGAAGCTGGCCACTGTGCTGCGCGCCGCCTTTGGCAGCGCGGGCGGTGGCGCGGGCGCCGGCAGCAGTTCGGGCGGCCTTGGTGGCTCCAGCCTGGGCGGGAGTGGCCTGAGCGGCATGGCCGGCAATGCCGGCAGCACGGGCCTGGGCGGGGCCACCGGCATGAGCAGCGCCAACAGCAGCGGCAACCAGGGCTCGGCGGCGGCCACCACCCCCGTGGCGGCATCGGCCAGCCCCTCCACCGGCGGCTTCATCCAGGCCGACCCGGCCACCAACTCCCTGATCATCACCGCCCCGGAACCGCTGTACCGTCAGATCCGCGCCGCCATCGACCAGCTCGATGGCCGCCGCGCCCAGATCTATGTGGAGTCCATGATCGTCAAGGTGGACGCCAGCAAGATGGGCCAGTTCGGCGTGCAGTGGCAGGGCATCAGCGGCAACAAGGGTGACTCCACCATTGGCGGCATCGGCACCAACTTCGGCAGCGGCAACCAGAACATCATCAATCTCTCGGCGGCCGTGGCCCAGGGGCGCACGGGCATAGGCACCGCCCTCGGTGCCGGCGGTTTCCCCCAGGGCATGAACTTCGGCGTGCTGCAGAAGATCGGCGACTTCTACACCCTGGGTGCCATTGCCAACTTCCTGGAGGCCAATACCGGGGCCAACATCCTCTCCACACCCAATCTGGTGGCGCTGGACAACGAAGAGGCCAAGATCGTGATCGGCCAGAACGTGCCCTTCGTCACCGGCAGCTTCACCAACACCGGCACCGGCACCGGCGCGGTCAATCCCTTCCAGACCATTGAGCGCAAGGACGTGGGCCTGACCCTGCGCATCCGCAGCCAGATCGGCGAAGGCGGCACGGTACGCATGACGATCTACCAGGAAAACTCCGCCGTGATTGCCAGCACCAGCAGCTCGGGCTCGGGGCCGACCACGGACAAGAGCGCCATCGAGACCACGGTGGTGGTGGATGACGGCCAGATCATGGTGCTGGGCGGCCTGCTCAAGGATGAGTACCAGGACGGCGACGACCGGGTGCCCGGCCTCTCCAACATCCCCCTGGTGGGTAATCTCTTCAAGAGCCAGAACCGCAAGCGCGTGAAGTCCAATCTGATGGTCTTTCTGCGCCCCGTGGTGATGCGCGACCAGAAGAGCCTGGACCAGCTGACCCTGGACCGCTACGAGAGCATCCGCGCCAACCAGCAGTCCGCCCAGCCGCGCGCCAATGCCGTGCTGCCGGACACCGGCGCGCCGGTGCTGCCGGCCCTGCCGGGCACCGTGCCCGCCACGGTGCCGGGGCGTGCTCCGGTGGGCAACTGAGGACGCACGCCATGGCCATGCGTCACCCCCTGCCCTACGCCTACGCCAAGGCCCATGCAGTACTGCTGGAGGACGATGGCAGCCAGCTCACCCTCTGGGCCTCGCCCGAGGTGGCCCTGTCCACCCTGGGCGAAATCCAGCGCCTGTACGCCCTGGACCGCATGGAGCATGAAGCCCCGGCCACCCTGGTCGATCGCATCAACGCCGCCTATGCCGGCGGCGAGTCCAGCGCCGCCCTGGTGGTGGGCGAGGTGGAGAGCGCGGTGGACCTCTCGCGCATGATGCAGGACCTGCCCGCGGTGGAAGACCTGCTGGAGGCGGCCAACGACGCCCCCATCATCCGCATGCTCAACGCCCTGCTGACCCAGGCCGCCAAGGATGGGGCCAGCGACATCCATATCGAGCCCTACGAGCGCGCCAGCTCGGTGCGCTTTCGCGTGGACGGCACCCTGCGCGAGGTGGTGCAGCCCAAGCGCGGCCTGCATGCCGCCCTGATCTCGCGCCTGAAGATCATGGCCGAGCTGGACATCGCCGAAAAGCGCCTGCCGCAGGACGGCCGCATCTCGCTGCGCATCGGCGGCCGCGCCATCGATGTGCGCGTCTCCACCCTGCCCTCGGCCCATGGCGAGCGCGCGGTGCTGCGCCTCTTGGACAAGACCGAATCCAAGTTCACGCTGGAAGGCCTGGGCATGAGCGGCGATGTGCTGGCCGCCTTTAAGCAGCTGGTGCAGCAACCGCACGGCATCGTGCTGGTCACCGGCCCCACCGGCTCGGGCAAGACTACCAGCCTCTACGCCTCGTTGCAGACCGTGGACACCAGCACCACCAATGTGCTGACGGTGGAAGACCCCATCGAGTACGAGCTGCCCGGCATCGGCCAGACCCAGGTCAATGCCAAGATCGATCTCAGCTTCGCCAAGGCCCTGCGCGCCATCCTGCGCCAGGACCCGGACGTGATCATGATCGGTGAGATCCGCGACTACGAGACGGCGCAGATCGCCATCCAGGCCTCGCTCACCGGCCACCTGGTGCTGGCCACCCTGCACACCAATGATGCGCCCAGCGCCGTCACCCGCCTGATGGACATGGGTGTGGAGCCTTTCTTGCTCAGCTCCAGCCTGCTGGGCGTGCTGGCCCAGCGCCTGGTGCGCAAGCTCTGCCCCGACTGCAAGCGCCAGGGCCCCGACGGCCACTGGCACCCCGTGGGCTGCCCCAGCTGCGGCCACACCGGCTACCGCGGCCGCACCGGCGTCTACGAGCTGATGACGGTGGACGAGGAGCTGCGCGCCCTGATCCACGAACGCGCCGCCGAGGGCGCGCTGGCCGCCGCCGCCCGCGGCAAGGGCCTGCGCTCCATGCGCGAGGACGGCGAGCGCCTGATCGAGGCCGGCATCACCTCGGCCGAAGAGGTGCTGCGCGTCACGCGGGACTGAGCATGAGTACACGCCCCCACGCTCACTGCCGACGCGGCCCCACGAGGGGGCATTGATATGCCCGCCTTCAAGTACGAAGCCCTGAGCCCCGAAGGCCGCAGCAGCAGCGGCCTGCTGGAAGCCGACAACGCCCGCGCCGCGCGTGCCCAGCTGCGCAGCAAGGGCCTGGTGCCACTGGCGGTGGAGGCCGTGGAGCAACAAGGGGCCGAGACCGGGCCGGGCATGAGCTTCATGCGCCGGCGCGTCTTCGGCGCCACCGGCCTGGCCGTATGGACCCGCCAACTCGCGGGCCTGGTGGGCTCGGGCCTGCCCATCGAGCGCGCACTCACCGCCCTGGCCGACGAGGCCGAGGACCCGCGCCAGGCCGAGCTGCTGGCCCAGCTCCGGGCCGAGGTCAATGCCGGCTCGCCCTTCGCGCGTGCCCTGGCCAGCGCGCCGCGCGAGTTCGACGAGGTCTACCGCGCCGTGGTCGCCGCCGGCGAGCAGAGCGGCGCCCTGGGCGCGGTGCTGGAGCGCCTGGCCGACGATCTGGAACAGCGCCAGGAGCTGCGCGCCAAGCTAATCGGCGCCATGGCCTACCCGGCCATCGTCTCCCTGATCGCGGTGCTGATCGTGATCTTTCTGGTCAGCTATGTGGTGCCGCAGATCGCCAGCGTCTTTACCAGCAGCAAGCGCGCCCTGCCTCTGCTGACCGTGGTGATGCTGGGCTTCAGCGATTTCGTGCGCCACTGGGGCTGGGCCCTGCTGGCGGCCCTGGTGGCCGGCCTGAGCGGCCTGAGCTGGGCCCTGCGCCGCAGCCCGGCTTTCCGCGAACGCTTCGACGCCGGCCTGCTGCGCCTGCCCCTGCTGGGCCGCCTGGCCCGCGGCTACAACGGCGCTCGCTTTGCCGCCACCCTGGCCATGCTGGCCGGCGCCGGCGTGCCCATCCTTAAGGCCCTGCAGGCCGCGGCCGAGACCCTGTCAAACCGCGCCATGCGTGCCGACGCACTGGACGCCCTGGTGCAGGTGCGCGAGGGCGCGCCGCTGGGCGCGGCCCTGGCGGGCAAGAAGCGCTTTCCCGGCATCCTGGCCATGTTCGCCCGCCTGGGCGAGCAGACCGGTCAGCTGCCCCAGATGCTGGAGCGTGCCGCGCGCCAGCTGGGCGCCGAGGTGCAGCGCCGCGCCATGGCCGCCGCCACCCTGCTGGAACCCCTGCTCATCGTGGCCATGGGCGGCCTGGTGATGATGATCGTGCTGGCCGTGCTGCTGCCCATCATCCAGCTCAATACCTGGGTGAAGTAGGGACTACACCAAGTCCTCAAAGCCGGTAATCCTCAGCAGTTCAGGGCTTTTTCCTACACCGCGCGCGGGCGGCTTTTGCTTGAATGGAGCCAGGCCCCGAGGCCGCACGGGGTCAGGAGAGTCGCCATGAGCAGCCCCCGTCATGCCATTGCCTGCATCGCCCCGCGCATCCCGATTGCGCAGATGCGCAGCGTGTTCAGCGTTGCCGAGGTCGAGCGCAAGCTCGCCAAGCTGCCGGAGCGTGAGCACGAGTCCCTGCGCGGCACCTACCAGCGCATGCTGGAGAAAGGGCCGCAGCGCTTCCAGGTCAAGCCCTCGGGCCTGCCGGCTATGAACGAGCTCTACGAGGATCTGCCCAACTTCCACCCGGTGCTGGACGATGTGCGGCGCCAGATCGCCCTGTGCGAGGACAGCGGGGACGCGCTGGAGATCACGCCCCTGCTGCTGCTGGGACCGCCCGGCGTGGGCAAGACCCATTTCGCCCGCCAGCTGGCCCAGCTGCTGGGCACGGGCATGGGCTTTGTGTCCATGAGCTCCATGACCGCGGGCTGGATACTCTCCGGCGCCTCCAGCCAGTGGAAGGGCGCGCGCCCCGGCAAGGTCTTCGAGGCCCTGGTGGACGGCGACTATGCCAACCCCGTGATGGTGGTGGACGAGATCGACAAGGCCGGTGCCGAGGCCGCCTACGACCCGCTGGGTTCGCTCTACAGCCTGCTGGAGCACGACACCGCGGGTAGCTTCACCGACGAGTTTGCCGAGGTGGCGGTGGATGCCAGCCAGGTGATCTGGGTGGCCACGGCCAATGATGCGCGAGGCATTCCCGATCCCATCCTGAACCGGGTGAATGTGTACGAGATCGAGGCCCCCGACTTCGAGGCCGCCCGCCGCATCGCCCTGCGCCTGTACCAGGGCCTGCGCGCCCAGCACGATTGGGGCCGTCGCTTCGACGAGGAGCCCTCGGACGCGGTGCTGGAACGCATGGCCGAGCTGGCTCCGCGCGAGATGCGCCGCGCCTGGATGACGGCCTTCGGCAATGCCAAGCTGGCGCAGCGCGGCACGGTGCTGTGCGAGGACCTGCCCGAGGCCGGCGGCAAGCGCGGCCCCATGGGTTTCATCCAGTAGGCGCTTGTCTCTATGATGGGCGCCTATGCCCATCTCCCTGGACGGCCGCCTGGTGGTGGCAATTTCCTCGCGCGCCCTCTTTGATTTCGAGGCCGAGAACGAGCTCTTCGAGGCCGGCGACGACCGGGCCTATATGGCCCTGCAGCAGCAGCGCCTGGACACACCCGCCACGCCCGGCGTGGCCTTCTCCCTGGTGCGCAAGCTGCTGGGCTTCAACGAGGCCGGGCGACCGCCGCGGGTGGAGGTGGTGGTGCTCTCGCGCAATGACCCGATCTCGGGCATGCGGGTCTTCAAATCGGCCCAGCACTACGGCCTGGGCATCGAGCGCGGCGTGTTCACCCGGGGCCAGAGCCCCTGGCGCTATCTGCGGCCGCTCAATGCCCAGCTCTTTCTCTCGACCAATGAGGCGGATGTGCGCTCGGCCCTGGCGGCCGGCGTGGCGGCGGCGCGGGTGCATCCGCAGTCGGCCCGGGCCTCGGAGGCGCATCCGCGCGAGCTGCGCATCGCCTTCGACGGCGACGCCGTGCTGTTCTCGGACGAGGCCGAACAGGTCTTCCAGAGCGCCGGGCTGGACGCCTTCCAGGCCCATGAGCGCGAGCGCGTGCTCACGCCCCTGCCGGCCGGGCCCTTCAAGCCGGTGCTGGCCGCCCTGCACGCCCTGCAGCAGGACCGCGAGGACGCGATGAGCATACGCACCGCCCTGGTCACGGCGCGCAGCGCCCCGGCTCACGAGCGCGCCCTGCGCACCCTGATGGACTGGCAGATCGAGGTGGACGAGGCCATGTTCCTGGGCGGCCTGCCCAAGGGCGAATTCCTGCGCGAGTTCGAGCCCGACTTCTTCTTCGACGACCAGATCGGCCATGTGGAAAGCGCCCTGGCCCATGTGCCCGCCGGCCATGTGGCGGCCGGTGTGAAGAACCACTGAGCCGGAAAAAACCACGCTTCGCGCGCCGCGGCTCCGGCAATCAGACCGGGTTTCCCCTAGGATTCGGGTTTTGCCATCGAGCTGAAAAACAAAACATGCAAACCGCGCAAGGCGATATCGCCGTGATCGGGCTGGCCGTGATGGGCCAGAACCTGATCCTGAACATGAACGACCACGGCTTCACCGTGGTGGCCTACAACCGCACCACCGCCAAGGTGGACGAGTTCCTGGCCCACGAGGCCAAGGGCACGAAGATCATCGGCGCCCGGTCCGTGCAAGAGATGGTGAGCCTGCTCAAGCGGCCGCGCCGCGTGATGCTGATGGTCAAGGCTGGCGCCGCGGTGGACGAGTTCATCGAGCAGCTGCTGCCGCATCTGGAGCCGGGCGATATCGTGATCGACGGCGGCAACTCGCTGTTTGACGACACCGCGCGCCGCGTGAAATACCTGGAGTCCAAGGGCCTGCACTACATCGGCACCGGCGTTTCCGGTGGCGAGGAAGGCGCGCGCTTCGGCCCCAGCATCATGCCCGGCGGCTCGGCCGCGGCCTGGCCGCATGTGAAGCCCATCTTCCAGGCCATCGCGGCCAAGGTGGACGATGGCTCGCCCTGCTGCGACTGGGTGGGCGAAGGCGGTGCCGGCCACTACGTGAAGATGGTGCACAACGGCATCGAGTACGGCGATATGCAGCTGATCTGCGAGGCCTACCAGCTGATGAGCGAGGGGCTGGGTATGACGCCCGACGAGATGAGCGCCGTCTTCGCCGAGTGGAACCAGGACGAGCTGGACTCCTATCTGGTGGAAATCACCCGCGACATCCTGGCCAAGAAGGACGAGCAGGACGGCGCGCCCCTGGTGGACAAGATCCTGGACACGGCCGGCCAGAAGGGCACGGGCAAGTGGACCGTGATC
This sequence comes from Roseateles asaccharophilus, assembly GCF_004362405.1. Taxonomy (GTDB): domain Bacteria; phylum Pseudomonadota; class Gammaproteobacteria; order Burkholderiales; family Burkholderiaceae_C; genus Kinneretia; species Kinneretia asaccharophila. The sequence goes on along the minus strand of NZ_SNXE01000005.1, from coordinate 145,746 downwards.
TCCTCGGCAGATCTGGGCATTCCCATCACCCTGATGGCCGAGGCCGTGTACAGCCGCTGTGTCTCGGCCATGAAGAGCCTGCGCGTGGAGGCGGCCAAGGTCTTTGGCGGCGCCTCGCGCCGCATCGAGAACGCCGAGCGCGCCGCCTTCGTGGCCGATATCCGCCGCGCCCTCTACGCCTCCAAGATCATCAGCTATGCCCAGGGCTATATGCTGATGGCCGCGGCCGCCGAGCAGAACGGCTGGAAGCTGAACTACGGCGGCATCGCCCTGATGTGGCGCGGTGGCTGCATCATCCGCAGCGCCTTCCTGGGCAATATCAAGGACGCCTTCGACCAGAACCCGCAGCTGCAGAACCTACTGCTGGCACCTTTCTTCGAGCGGGCCATCAAGCAGAGCGAGGCCAGCTGGCGCCGCGTGGTGGCCACCGCCGTGCAGCAGGGCATCCCGGTGCCGGCCTTCAGCAGCGCCCTGGCCTTCTTCGACGGCTTCCGCAGCGCCCGCCTGCCGGCCAATCTGCTGCAGGCCCAGCGCGACTACTTCGGCGCCCACACCTATGAGCGCGTGGACCGCCCGCGCGGCGAGTTCTTCCACACCAACTGGACCGGCAGCGGCGGCCGCACGGCCTCGAGCACGTATTCGGTGTAACCCCCCTACGCGCTACGCGCGCCCCCTCAAGGGGGCTGCTCCGACCGCGCGGCACAGCCGGATCGGCGGAGCCCGCTCGGTCAACTCAGCGTGACGCGGGCAAACTTGCGCTTGCCCACCTGCAGCACGAACTGGCCGGGCTGGACCTTGAGGCCCTTGTCGCTGACCACGCCACCGTCGATCTTCACGCCGCCCTGCTCCACCATGCGCAGGCCCTCGCTGTTGGAGGCCACCAGGCCCGCAGCCTTGAGCAGAGCGCCGATGCCCATCTCGCCACCGCCCAGGCTGAGCTCGGGAATGTCATCCGGGATGCCGCCCGCGGCACGCTTGTTGAAGTCGGCCTCGGCAGCCTCGGCCGCGGCGACCGAGTGGAAGCGGGCGGTGATCTCCTTGGCCAGCAGCACCTTGGCGTCCTTGGGGTTACGGCCACCATCCACCTCGGCCTTGAGCTGGGCGATCTCGGTGCTGGAGCGGAAGCTCAGCAGCTCGTACCACTTCCACATCTGCACATCGCTGATCGAGAGGATCTTGGCGAACATGGTGTTGGCCGGCTCGGTGATGCCCACATAGTTGTTCTTGGACTTGGACATCTTCTCGACGCCGTCCAGACCCTCCAGCAGGGGCATGGTCAGGATGCACTGGGGCTCCTGGCCGTACTCGGCCTGCAGATGGCGGCCCATCAGCAGATTGAACTTCTGGTCGGTGCCGCCCAGCTCCAGATCGCTCTTCAGCGCCACCGAGTCATAGCCCTGCATCAGGGGGTAGAGGAACTCGTGCACCGAGATGGGCGTGCCGGCGGCATAGCGCTTGGTGAAGTCGTCGCGCTCCATCATGCGGGCCACGGTGTACTTGGCGGCCAGCTGGATCATGCCGCGCGCGCCCAGGGGGTCGCTCCACTCGCTGTTGTAGCGGATCTCGGTGCGCGCCGGGTCCAGCACCAGGCTGGCCTGCTGGTAGTAGGTCTCGGCGTTCACCTTGATCTGCTCGGCCGTCAGCGGCGGGCGGGTGGCATTGCGGCCCGAGGGGTCGCCGATCATGGAGGTGAAGTCGCCCACCAGGAAGATGACCTGGTGGCCCAGCTCCTGGAGCTGGCGCATCTTGTTGAGCACCACGGTGTGGCCCAGGTGCAGGTCGGGGGCCGTGGGGTCCAGGCCCAACTTGATGCGCAGGGGCTGGCCGGTGGCTTCGGCGCGGGCCAGCTTGTTCAGCCATTCGGCCTCGGGCAGCAGCTCATCCACGCCGCGCTGGGTGATGGCCAGGGCCTCGCGCACCTTGTCGGTGACCGGATATCGCGGCGCCTCGGCCGGTGCGGGAGACGGTACGGCTGTGAAGGTTCGCGATTCGGACATGATGGCTGAAACTTGGGCGCAGGCTGGATCTAAAGCCTTGATTTATCGGGTTTTCTTGGCGTTGACGCGAGGATGGCCTCGGTATACTCGCCGCTGTTTTTGCGCGCTCGCACCCGAACCGGGTCTTGGCCGCAATGCTGAATTCTAGTGGAGGGCCCCGGCCCTCTCTGGCCGTAAGCGGTGACTGGCAGAACGCCAAAACAACAAGATCCCAGGTTTTTGAGCGTGATTGACTGGAAAAACGAACTCAAGCAGGCCCTGGCGCGGTCCGAAGCCTTCGCGGCTCGCCATCCGCGCGCCCTCACCGCCTCGGTGGTGAGCCTGTTGGGCGGCTTTGCCGTCACCGCCTTCGGTATTGCGCCGCTGGCCCCCAATGCCGAAGATCTGCCGCAGCGTGTGATCACGGAACAGGTCCAGGTTCTGGATCTGGAAGACCAGCTCAGCGCCCTGGCCGCCCACGACCTGACCCTGGTGCGCAACGACGTGACGCGCGCCAGCGATACCGCCGACTCCCTGCTGCGCCGCATGGGCGCCTTCGACCCGGCCGCCGCCGCCTTTCTGCGCAATGACCCGCTGGGCCAGCGCGTGCTCAAGGGCCGCGTGGGCAAGATGGTGCAGCTCAGCGCCGAGCCCGATGGCACGGTGCACAGCATGGTGGTGCGCTTCCCGGCCGAGCTGGCCGAGCAGCAGGCCACGCATTTCAGCCGCCTGAGCATCGAACGCAAGGGCCAGGGCTTCAGCGCCAAGCTGGAAACCGCCCCGCTGCAGCCGCAGGTGCGCCTGGGCAGCGGCACGGTGCGCAGCTCGCTCTTCGTCGCGACTGATGAGGCCGGCATCCCCGACGCCGTGGCCTCGCAGATGGCCGATATGTTCTCGGGCGATATCGACTTCCACCGCGAGCTGCGCAAGGGCGACCGCTTCTCGGTGGTGTTCGAAAGCCTGACCGCCGATGGCGAGCCCATCAACTGGGGCCAGGCCAGCGGCCGCGTGATCGCCGCCGAGTTCGTGAACAACGGCAAGAGCCATTCGGCGGTCTGGTTCAAGGATCCCAGCAGCGGCAAGGGCAATTTCTACGGCTTCGACGGCCAAAGCAAGCGCCGCGCTTTCCTGGCCAGCCCCATGGAGTTCTCGCGGGTGACCTCGGGCTTTGCCATGCGCTTCCACCCCGTGCTGCAGAAGTGGCGCGCCCATCTGGGCATAGACTACGGCGCCCCCACAGGCACCCCGGTTCGCTCCGTGGGCGACGGCGTGGTGGAATTCGCCGGCTGGCAGAACGGTTTTGGCAATGTCATCTTCGTGCGTCACAGCGGCGACCGCCAGACGGTCTACGCCCACCTGAGCCGCATGGATGTGAAGAAGGGGCAGCGGATCGAACAAGGTCAGCGCATCGGCGCCGTGGGCGCCACCGGCTGGGCGACCGGCCCGCATCTGCACTTCGAATTCCGCGTCAAAGGCCAGCACCAGGATCCGCGCGTGATAGCCCGCGCCTCCGAGGCCATCACCCTGCCCGCCAGCGCCAAGACGCAGTTCCAGGCCACCGTGGCCAGCGTCAAGAACCAGCTCTCGGCCGCCGAGTCCATGGGCGTGGGCGTCAGCGGCGCCGACTGAGCCCCCCCCCCGGCATACCCACCGCCCATCGCGCGTGAGCGAGCTCTTCATCGGCCTGATGTCCGGCACCTCGCTGGACGGAGCGGACGCGGTGCTGGCACGCTTCCCCGGCCCGCAGGGCAAGGCTCTGGAGGTGCTGGGGCATGAACACCAGCCCTTCGAGCCCGCGCTGCGCGCCGAGCTGCTGGCCCTGAACAGCCCCGGCGAGAATGAGGTCCACCGCTGCGCCCTGGCCGGCAACGGCCTGGCCCGCAGCTATGCCGATCTCGTGCAGCGCCTGCTGCAGCAACACCGGCTCGCGCCCGGCGCCGTGCGCGCCCTCGGCGCCCATGGCCAGACCATACGCCACCGCCCCGGTGAGTTCGATGGCTGCGGCTACACCCTGCAGCTGCTCAACGGGGCCCTGCTGGCCGAGCTCACGGGCATCGACACCGTCTGCGATCTGCGCGCCCGTGACGTAGCCGCCGGTGGCCAGGGCGCCCCCCTGGTGCCCGCCTTCCATCGCGCCCTGTTCGGGCGAGCGGATGCCCAGGTGCTGGTGCTCAATATCGGCGGGATCAGCAATATCAGCGTGCTGGAGCGCGAGGGCCAGAGCCTGGGCTACGACTGCGGACCCGGCAACTGCCTGATGGATTTCTGGGTGCAGCGCCACCGCGGTCAGGCCTATGACGCCGATGGCGCCTGGGCCGCCAGCGGCCAGGTCCTGCCCGATCTGCTGCAGCGCCTGCTGGACGAGCCCTTCTTCGCCCGCCCGGCGCCACGCAGCACCGGGCGCGATCTCTTCAATCCGGACTGGTTGGCCGCCCGCCTGGACGCAGCCGTCCAGGCCCGCCCCGAGCATGTGCAGGCCACGCTGCTGGAGCTCACGGCACAAAGCATTGCCGACTGCCTGAGGCCGGACGCGGAGGCCGGGGCCGAGCTACTGGTTTGTGGCGGCGGCGCACTCAATGGCCGGCTGATGCAGCGCCTGCAGGCCCTGCTGCCCCAGCAAGACGTGCTCAGCAGCGCCGCACGCGGCCTGCCGCCCATGCAGGTGGAGGCTGCCGCCTTCGCCTGGCTGGCCCAGCGCTTTGTGCATCGCCTGCCCGGCAATCTGCCGGCCGTGACGGGCGCCGCCGGCCCGCGCGTGCTGGGCGCCCTGCACCCGGCGTAATCGGGGCTGCGCCCAGCATGACAAAGGCCGCCCTTGGGCGGCCTTTTCACTGGGCAGCGGGGCCCTTGATGGCACTCAGACCGAGAAGCTCGAGCCGCAGCCACAGGTGGTGGTGGCGTTCGGGTTCTTGATCACGAACTGCGCGCCCTGCAGGTCTTCCTTGTAGTCGATCTCGGCACCGGTGAGGTATTGCAGGCTCATGGCGTCGATCAGCAGGGTCACGCCATTCTTGCTCATCTGGGTGTCGTCCTCGTTCACCGCCTCATCGAAGGTGAAGCCGTACTGGAAGCCGGAGCAGCCGCCGCCCTGCACGAAGACGCGCAGCTTCAGGTCCGGATTACCTTCCTCGGCCACCAGATCGCGCACCTTCTCGGCGGCGCTGTCGGTGAAGATCAGCGGCACCGGCATATCGCCAGCGCCAGCGGTGGAGGTCTCGAGAACTGCGCTCATAGCATTTCCTGTGGGATGGTTCTTGCCGCGATTGTCCACGCAAACGGACATATCTGCAGCCTGGGGATATTTGGGGGCGGGCCCAAATGAAACAAGGCCGCTGCATTGCGGCAGCGGCCTTGTCGAGCAAGCGACCCACCGCGAGGGCAGGTCGACAGGCCGGAGATCAGCGCTTGCTGAACTGCTTGCGGCGACGAGCGCCGTGCAGACCGACCTTCTTACGCTCGACTTCACGCGCGTCACGCGTGACGAAGCCGGCGCGGCTCAGTTCGGGCTTCAGGGCTGCGTCGTAGTCGATCAGCGCGCGGGTGATGCCCAGACGGACAGCACCGGCTTGGCCGGACTCGCCACCACCGTGGACATTGACCTTGATGTCGAAGGCTTCGCCATTGTTGGTCAGCACCAGGGCCTGACGCGCCACCATGATCGAGGTCTGACGGCCGAAGTACTGCTCGATCGTGCGACCATTGATGATGATTTGGCCCGTGCCCTTCTTGATGAAGACGCGAGCGACCGACGACTTGCGGCGGCCGGTACCGTAGTTCCAGTTTCCGATCATTGCCGCTCCTTAGATGGCCAGAGGCTTGGGCTGCTGAGCGGCGTGCGGGTGCGTATCACCGGCGTACACCTTCAGCTTCTTGATCATCGCGTAGCCCAGCGGACCCTTGGGCAGCATGCCCTTGACAGCCTTCTCCAGGGCGCGGCCCGGGTGCTTGGCTTGCATGTCCTTGAACTTGGTGGCGTAGATGCCACCGGGGAAGCCGGTGTGGCGGTAGTACACCTTGTCGGTGGCCTTGGTACCGGTCACACGGATCTTGTCGGCGTTGACGATGACAATGAAATCACCGGTATCGACGTGAGGCGTGTAGATGGCCTTGTGCTTGCCGCGCAAACGGAGTGCCACTTCGCTGGCAACACGTCCGAGCACCTTGTCGGTGGCGTCAATCACAAACCACTCGTGCGTCACTTCGGCCGGCTTGGCGCTGAAGGTCTTCATGAGGATCTTTCAAAGAGCCGGCAACTTGGGACAAAGCATCCTTGAGAAGCCGGCGGTCGGCTGGTCGTACTGTTTTTGGTCCCGCTCTCATCGGTGCCGCTTATTAGCAATCGCTCATGCGCTCATGGATATTCGCGCTCACGACCACCGGCGGCCTCTCAGGTCCAGCAAGACTTCTCCCGCAACCAAATCCGGGAAAGCCCGCGAGTGTACCGCACACCGGCCGAACTGGCAAAGCCCCGGTATCGACACCCCGAAAATGCCGGGACTCGGCTACCATAGGGGTAACTACGTAGGCACACCATGAGCGAACCAGACACCACCGCCCCGTCGCCCTCCACCTGGGCGCCGCTGCAGCGTCTGTCGTCCTGGGTGCCGATTCGCTCCCTGGCGCGGCGCCATCGCCGTCGCATCCGCGATCACCTGCTGAGTCTGTCGGAGCGCGATCGCTATCTGCGCTTTGGCTACCCGGCCTCGGACGAGCAGATCACCCGCTACGTGGCCGGCCTGGACTTTGCCCGCGACGAGGTGCTCGGCATCTTCAACCGCCGCCTGCAGCTGGTCGCCATGGCGCACCTGGCCTACGAGCCCCTGCCCCAACGGCAGGGCAAGCCGGCCATGGCCGAATTCGGCGTCTCCGTGCTGGAGAAGGGTCGTGGGCGCGGTTTCGGGGCTCGGCTGTTCGAGCGAGCCGCCTTGCACGCACGCAACCGCGGGATTGAAACCTTGTTCATTCACGCGCTCAGCGAGAACGCGCCCATGCTCAAGATCGCCCGCAAGGCGGGCGCCACGGTGGAGCGCGACGGCGCCGAGTCCGAGGCCTGGCTGCGCCTGCCGCCGGATACCGTGGCCTCCCATGTCGGCGAGGCTATCGAGCGTCATATGGCCGAGCTGGACTTCCAGTTCAAGCGCCATATCCGCGTGCTGGGCGACATCATCGACGGCGTGGCCGAGGTGAAGTCCCAGTACGAGGATGCCGGCAAGGCGGCCAAGCAGTAAGCCGCTCGGCCGGGTGGGGTCGCGGGCCTTCCGTTGCCCCCCAAAAAAACGGCCGCCAAGCCCGCGCCGCATCAGGACTTTTGTCACCCCGCGTCTGGGGGACGACCCGGACGCCGCTGTCACAATATTCAGTTACATTCTGCCGCTTGGGTGCCGTTGGCGGCGCCACCAACCAACGAGATCACGAGGGATGCAAACCACTGTTCCGTGGATCATCGCGCTGGTGTTCGGCCTGGGTTTTGTTGTCATGGTCGTGCTCTGGCTGCTTCGCCGCCCCAGCAAGGCGAGCCAGCCCCTGCCCACTGATTGGTCTCTGAGTCCGCGCCCGGTCTTCAGCACCGAAGAACGGCGTGTCTATCGGCTGCTGCGCGAAGCACTCCCCCACCACGTCATCCTCTCCAAGCTGCCGCTCGTGCGTTTTTGCCAGCCCACGGAAGCGCGTCAGGTCGGTTATTGGTTCGATCTGCTGGGTGGCACCCATGTGAGCTTCGCCATCTGCAGCCCCAATGGCCGGGTGCTGGCGGCGATTGATCTGGACAGCGACCGCCAGAGCTCCAGTCGCAGCCTGCAGATCAAGCAATCGGTGCTCGGCGCTTGCCGGGTGCGCTATCTGCGCTGCCCCATCGACAACCTGCCCAGCGCGGCGGAACTGCAGTTGCTGGTGCCGTTTACCGGCGCCGCCAACCGCGGGCCTCAGCCGGCACCGCTGCCCACGCGGCATGTCGGCACGATGAGCCCCCCACCGCGCCGCGCCACAACCGGCCGACGCGACAACCTCTGGCAGGACTCGGCGGTCTTCCACGATTCCTTCTTCAGCCCCGACAGTCGCTACGACAGCCTGGCGGGTGGCCGCCCGGGCTTTCGCAACAGCCGCCCCTTCGGCGAGCCCCTGAGCGCCGATTCGCAATACCCCGACGAAGCGCCCAATGACATCGTGGGCGTGGTGGTGGACTCACCGCGCTACGGGCACCGCTAGACTGGGGCCCTGCCCCGCCACTCTTTGCAAACGGCGCCGCGGGCGCCGTTTTTCATCTCTTGACCCTGCCCAGCCTCAGCGACACTAGCTTCCGCGACCTCACGCCCGAGTTCATGCTCGATGCGCTGGAGAGCGTGGGCCTTTACGGCGACGGCCGCCTGTTGCAGCTCAACTCCTACGAGAACCGGGTGCTGCAAGTTCATCTGGACGATGGGCGGATTGCCGTGGCCAAGTTCTACCGCCCCGGCCGCTGGAGCGATGCCCAGATCCTGGAAGAGCATGAGTTCGCCCGCGAGCTGCAGGCCGCCGAAATCCCGGTAGCCGCGCCCTGGGCCCTGGGCGAGCCCGCCAGCAGCCTGGTCCACTACCGCGGCCAGCGCTTTGCCGTCACGCCGCGCCAGGGCGGCCGCGCGCCCGAGCTGGAAGACCCCGAGGTGCTCACCTGGATAGGCCGCTACCTGGGCCGCATCCACGCCGTGGGGCGCAGCCGGCCCTTTGCCCACCGCCAGACCTGGGCCAGCGCCCTGCCGGGTCAGCAGGCCCTGGACTGGCTGCTGGCCCACGAGAGCGTGCCGCTGGAGATACGCCCCGGCTGGGAAGACGCCGTGCGCCGCTGCCTGGACGCCATCCAGCGCGCCTTTGACGAGATCCCGGAGCTGGGCCTGCTGCGCCTGCACGGCGACTGCCATCCCGGCAACATCCTCTGGACACCGGACCGCGGCCCCCACTTCGTGGACCTGGACGACGCCGTCACCGGCCCCGCGGTGCAGGACCTGTGGATGCTGCTCTCGGGCGATGCCGAGAGCATGCGCCGCCAGCTGGCCTGCGTGCTGGAAGGCTACGAGAGCATGGCCGAGTTCGACCACCGCGAGCTGCGCCTGATCGAACCCCTGCGCACCCTGCGCATGATCCACCACAGCGCCTGGCTGGCCCGCCGCTGGGGCGACCCCGCCTTCCCCGCCGCCTTCCCCTGGTTCGGCAGCAGCAATTACTGGAGTGACCAGGTGGTCAAGCTGCGCGAGCAGCTGGAAGCCATGCAGCCCCAGCCCCTGGCCGGCGGCCTGCCCATGCAGGGCGGCGCCGACGAGGAAGAGTACAGGTTCTGGGATGCCGAATAAGGCCTGTTAACACGGCAGCCCTGGGCGGAGCAGGCCTCAGCGCGAGGCTAGGCGCTCGCGTTCACGCCGTGCCAGACCATACTCGATGAACTCCATAACCCCGGTAGCTAGGCTGCGGTCCAGCCAGCGACGCGCCTGCTCAGTGTCGCGCTCAAGCACCGCCTTCTGGGCCGCGAAGAAGTAGAGCTCGCACTCGCGCCCCGCCTGCTCGACCTTGTCGGCCGCGACTTGGGCTTGCACTTCCTTCAAACTCAGCTCGCCGCGCAGCATGCGCAACAGGGGCATGGGCCACGCGGGCTTGTCGCTGCTGCCGACCAAATCGGCCGTGGCCGCCCGGCCGTCCTGCCCCTGGGCTTGCTGGGCCAGGAAAAGCCAGAGTCCGCGGTAGCCGCGCTCGGTCTCGCTGCCAGTGCCGCCGCGCAGCAGCTCGCGCAGGTCTTCGCTGGCGCCGGCATAGTCACCGGCCATGTAGCGGGCTTGGGCCCGGGTATAGCGGGGCGCAGGCTCATTCGGAGCCAGCCGCAATGCCTGCTCGGCAGCGCGCTGGGCCTCGGCGTCTTGTCCGCGGATCAGGGCGTTAACGGCAAAGCTGGCCTGCGCTTCGCTCAGAGCAGGGTCCAGCTGAATGGCGCTCTCAAAGGCCTGGCGTGCGGCCTGGTGCTGGCCCAGATAGTCCAGGCTCTGGCCGTGCTCCATCTGCACCCGCGCCTGCAGCTTGGGCGGCAGGCGCTTGCCGGCCAGGATCAGTTCCTGGGCCAACAGATCGTAGTGCGCATTGGCCTGCACCTGAGTCGCAACCTTGAGCCGGCCGCTGCGCAGGCGCTCGCTCAGAACCTTGCTGGCGCTGCGGAAGTCCTCCAGCCGCTCGGGCGCCATCACCGGCAGGGTCAGCTGGGTGGCCAGGCGCGGCCAGAGCTTCTGCAGCGCGTCGCGGTAGCGGGTCCATTGCGCGGCTTCGATGCGGTCGGCCTTGAGCTGCAGCTCGGCATTGAACTCGCCGAAACGCGGGCCGCCCTTGCTGCGCAGGCGCAGCTCGTAGAACTCATTGCTCTCGGCAAAGGGCGACTCGCTCTCGCGCGCATAGGCCTGCTCGGAAAACTCGAAGCGCACCAGATGGCGGTAGCTGCCGGGCAGGCTCACGTTCAGGGCCTGCTCCCGCGGCGTCATATCGGGCAGACGCAGCGGACCCATCACGCCAGAGACGGCCACATCGGTGGCCATCACGCCCTTGCTGAGCAGACGCCAGGTGTCACCATGGGCGCGCAGGCGCTGGGTGATGCGCAGGGCATTGCGCCCCGGCACATCCTCCACCTGTACGGCCCCCTGGCGCTGGTAGGCAGGATAGGCCCGGGCCAGATCGCCCATCAGCAAGGCCTCGAAAGCTTCCTGAGGCTGGGAGGCCCGCGCCATGCGCAGGTTCTCGGCCACCTCGCCGTAGTACACGGCTTCGGAAACCAGCTCGCCAGGTTCGGCCAGCCGTGCAAAGCTGAAGACATCGCGCACTTCGGCGCGCAGCTGATCGCGCGCCAGAGGCGTGGCCAGGGGCGCACTCTCGCCGGAACGCGCCAGCAGGGCCGGGCTCAGGCCGGACACCGCGCGCTCGATGGCCGGTCCGGTTTGCAAGGAACGGGTGGCGTCCAGCCAGAGCCAACCCTCGCCCCGCTTGACGGCCACGATGGCATGGTCGAAGTTCAAGGGGCTGGGCAGGCGCTTGTCCATGCCGCGGCGCAGAGTGGTGGAGACCAGGGCAGGTTGGGCCTCGATCTCCAGCTGAGCCAGGAGATTGACCAGCAGGGCCGCCTTGTCCTTGCAGTCGCCGAAGCGCTGGCGCATGACTTGTGTCGCGCCGGCCGGGCGATGTGAGGAGGCGCCAATCTCCGTGCCGAAGTAGCGGATCTCCTTCTGCACAAAGTCCAGGGCCAGCTCCAGGCGGCGCTCGGGATCGCTGCTGGCTGCGCGGATCTCCGCGGCCTTGGCCGCCAGTGGTTCGCGCTCGCGCAGGGCCGGCGCAAACTGGCGTTCGGCCCAGGCGGCTACCTCGCTCCAGCTCTCGAACTCGCTCCACTCAAGCAGATCGGCGTAGTTGTCCTCGGCCGGCACCAGGGGGTCGTAGCGGAACTGCGGCACGGCGCGGCGGCGCAGCACGGTCTCGCGCAGGCCGTCGCTGCGGGTCGGCTCACTCAGCTCCACACCCGGCACGGCCACCCGGTGCTGGATCTTGCGCTCGGCCGGCGCCAGCAGGCGGCGCTGCACCAGGCCCACCGGGCCGCGGCTGGCACTGAGCCACTGGGTATCGACGAAGCGGCCCTCGAAGACCGGGTTATCGCCCACCAAAGAAGCGGACCACTCCACGCGGTCGCCCACGCGCAGGTCTTCCAGCACGATGGAGGCGGTGACGCGCCCATCGACGATCTGGCGCTCCAGCTGGGTCTCGCGCTGCAGCAGCTTGACTGCCTTGCGGTCCAGCCGATCCAGGCGCTTGCCCTCGCGCCATATCACCAGCTCATGGATCTGCAGGCGCTCATAGCTGGGGTCGAAGATGAATTCGATCTGGGATCCGGCCTCCAGGCCGGCACTGCTATTGATCTGGCGCAGCGCATGCTGGTAGCGCACCGTGCCGCCGGGCGCGCCCACGCGGGTCTGGTCGTCCATCAGCAGCACCTGCACCGGCGCCGAGGGCAGGCCGGGCAGACCCTCCAGGCTCACGGCCTGCACCCAGGCTGGACGCGGCGTGATGCTGAAGCCGGCCGCCGCCGGGCTGCCGCTGACGGGTTGGGCCGCCGCAGACTTGGCCGAGGCCGGCTTGCTGGCGGTGGCCTGCTGCGCCAGGGCCGGCGGCATCCAGCATCCCAGGCCCAGGATTAAGCTCAGGGTGCCGGCGCGCAGCCGGTCCGGAACATTGGAGCGATTCGTATCGCGATCTTGGCGTTTTGTCTTCATCACAGGCCCTCCCCAGGACGCCGCCGATGATAGTGCGGCTCATCGCCGGCGCCCGGGTGGGGCAGGGAAAATGCCGAGCGCGCGCTCAGGCCAACAGCATGGCGTTGACGCGCTTCACATAGGCGGCCGGGTCTTCCAGGCTGCCGCCCTCGGCCAGCACGGCCTGGTCGAAGATCACCTGGGCCAGGTCCTCGAAGCGCTCGCCGGCACTCTCGAGCTTCTTGACCAGGGCATGCTCGGCATTGATCTCCAGCGTAGGTAGCGAGGTTGGCGCGGCCTGGCCAGCCTGCTTGAGCAGGCGGGTCAGATGGCCGCTCATATCGCCCTCTTCCACCACGATGCAGGCCGGCGAGTCCACCAGGCGGGTGGAGACGCGCACGTCCTTGGCACGGGCCTTGAGCGTGTCCTTGAGCTTGTCCAGCAGGGGCTTGAGGTCCTCGGCCGCGGCCTCGGCCTTCTTCTTTTCTTCCTCGTCCTGCAGCTTGCCCAGGTCCACGGCGCCCTTGGCCACGGACTGCAGGGGCTTGCCCTCGAACTCGTAGAGGTGGGAAAGCATCCACTCGTCCACACGGTCCACCAGCAGCAGCACCTCGATGCCCTTCTTGCGGAAGATCTCCAGCTGCGGGCTGTTCTTGGCGGCCTGCAGGCTGTCGGCGGTGATGTAGTAGATGGCCTCCTGGCCTTCCTTCATGCGCTTGAGGTAGTCGGCCAGGGACACGCCCTCGTCGGCCTCGGTGGAGGCGAAGCGCAGCAGCTTGGCCAGGCGCTCCTGGTTCTGGTGATCCTCGCCCACGCCCTCCTTGAGCACCTGGCCGAAGTCCTTCCAGAACTCGGCGTACTTGGCGCGTTCGGCGGCGTCCTCGCTATCGGCCAGGGACTCCAGCATGGAGAGCACGCGCTTGGTCGACCCCTCGCGGATGGCCTTCACATCGCGGCTTTCCTGCAGCAGCTCGCGCGAGACATTCAGCGGCAGGTCGGCCGAGTCGATCACGCCCTTCACGAAGCGCAGATAGACCGGCATCAGAGCCTCGGCATCGTCCATGATGAAGACGCGCTTCACATAGAGCTTGACGCCGCCGCGCTTGTCGCGGTTCCACAGGTCAAACGGTGCCTTCTTGGGGATGTAGAGCAGCTGGGTGTATTCGCTGCGACCTTCCACGCGGTTGTGGGTGTAGGCCAGCGGGGCCTCGGTGTCGTAGGAGATCTGCTTGTAGAACTCCTCGTACTGCTCTTGCGTCACCTCGCTCTTGCTGCGGGCCCACAGGGCGGAGGCCTTGTTGACGCTTTCCCACTCGTCCTTGAGCACCTGCTTGGCGGCCTCGGCATCCCACTCCTCCTTCTTCATCAGGATGGGTAGGGAGATGTGGTCGCTGTACTTGCCGATGATGGACTTGAGGCGCCAGGTCTTGAGGAACTCATCCTCGCCCTCGCGCAGATGCAGGATCACATCGGTGCCGCGGCCGGGCTTCACGATGGTCTCGACCTCGAAATCGCCCGTGCCCTCGGAGCTCCAGCGCACGCCCTGCTCGGCCGGCAAGCCGGCGCGGCGCGACTCGACCGTGATGCGGTCGGCCACGATGAAGCCCGAGTAGAAGCCCACGCCGAACTGGCCGATGAGGTTGGCGTCCTTCTTCTGGTCGCCCTCCAGCTTGGCCATGAACTCGCGCGTGCCGCTCTTGGCGATGGTGCCCAGATGGGCCACGGCCTCCTCGGCGCTCATGCCGATGCCGTTGTCGCTGATGGTCACGGTGCGGGCGGCCTCGTCGAAGCTGACCCGCACTTCCAGATTGGGCTGCTCCTCGTAGAGGGCGGCGTTGTCCAGGGCCTCGAAGCGCAGCTTGTCGCAGGCATCCGAGGCATTGGAGACCAGCTCGCGCAGGAAGATCTCCTTGTTGGAGTACAGCGAATGGGTGACCAGGTGCAGGATCTGCTTGACCTCGGCCTGGAAGGAATGGGTGTGCTTGGCCATGACTGGTTTCTTGTGGATGTGAGGATGTACAAACGGCAACAGCGCCGCGCGCCCCGCAGCTGGGGGCACTTCGGCGCAGTTCAAGAGGGCGCGAGAACCGCGCCGCCGTGTCAGTAGGAGAGGCTGAGCTTGGCCACGTCCACGCGCACCAGGGCCTTGGACAACGCGCCGCGCACCGCGCGGGCAAAGTCCAGGGCAAAAGCGGGATCACCAAAAGCGGCGGGGCCGACGGCAGACGCCACGGCCAGCACCTTGTCGGCCAGCAGGACCTTGCCCGAGCCACGCATGGGTTCGCATTCGTTCTTGACGAACTGCTCGTCCAACCAGCGCCGGGCGGCCTCGAAGTCCAGGACCTCGCTGCCGTCCACCACCAGATCGAACTCCTGGCCCGGACCGAACACGACCTTGATCTCGCTGCGCATCGTCTGCCTCCTGAAGCGACGTGCCGATTCTCGCTCAGCCGCGCGCCGCGCGAACAGCCTCGCTGAGCACGTCCAGCACCTGCAGGGAGTCGTCCCAGCCCAGGCAGGCGTCGGTGATGCTCTTGCCGTACTCCAGCTGGGCCGGGTTGTCCTTGCCGGGGCTGAACTTCTGGGCGCCATCCTTGAGGTGGCTTTCCACCATCACGCCGAAGATGTGCTTGCCACCGGCCTGGATCTGGGCCGCGATATCGCGGGCCACATCCAGCTGGCGCTCATGCTTCTTGCTGCTGTTGGCGTGGGAGCAGTCCACCATCAGGCGCTGGTCCAGCTTGGAGGCGGCCAGATCGGCACAGGCTGCGGCCACGCTGTCGGCGTCGTAGTTGGGCGCCTTGCCGCCACGCAGGATCACATGGCAGTCCTTGTTGCCCTTGGTCTCGACGATGGCGACCTGGCCGTTCTTGTGCACCGACAGGAAGTGGTGCGGGCGGGCCGCGGCCTGGATGGCATCGGTGGCGATCTTGATATTGCCGTCGGTCCCGTTCTTGAAGCCTATGGGCGCCGAGATGCCCGAGGCCAGTTCGCGGTGCACCTGGCTCTCGGTGGTGCGCGCGCCAATCGCGCCCCAGGAAATCAGGTCGCCGATGTACTGCGGCGAGATCACGTCCAGAAACTCCGAACCGGCCGGCATGCCCAGGCGGTTGATCTCCAGCAGCAGCTGGCGCGCGATGCGCAGGCCCTCGTCGATGCGGTAGCTTTCGTCTAGGTAGGGATCGTTGATCAGGCCCTTCCAGCCCACCGTGGTGCGGGGCTTCTCGAAGTAGACCCGCATCACGATCTCCAGCGTGTCGGCGTGCTTCTCGCGCTCGGCCATCAGGCGGCGGGCGTAGTCCAGGGCCGCGGCCGGATCGTGGATGGAGCAGGGGCCGATGATGACCAGCAGGCGATCGTCCTTGCCCTGCATGATGTCGCGGATCTTCTGGCGCGTGCCCGTGATCAGGCGCTCCATGGGGGTGCCGGAGATGGGGAAGAAGCGGATCAGGTGCTCGGGCGGCGGCAAGGGTGTGATGTCTCGAATGCGTTGGTCGTCGGTTTCGCTGGTCTTGTCCTGCGGCGAATACCAGCGTTCGGCGGTGGTCTTGGCGTTCATGCGGTTGTGAGGTGTGAGGGTGGTGGGCGGGGCGCCGAGGCAAAAAAAAACCGCCGGGAGTTCACCCGGCGGTTTCTTGGAGATTCTTGGCGCTTGTCTTGCGTTTACGCGTTCGCCTCTCCTCCGCCGGTGCGGTGCGAGAACCAAAAGAAAGCAAAATAAAACTTGCTGACGAAACGCATGGGTCTGAATGTAGCACGGGGCCTGTGACCAAGGTCAAGGCCCCGAGAGTCACGGCTTGTTGTTCGCTGGCCTCATGGCGGCGGGGGTCAGGCCGTGCCCCCGACCGTCAGCCCGTCGATGCGCAGCGTGGGCTGGCCCACGCCCACGGGCACGCTCTGGCCTTCCTTGCCGCAGACGCCCACGCCCGTGTCCAGGCGCATATCGTTGCCGATCATGGAAACGCGGGTCAGTGCGTCGGGGCCGTTGCCGATCAGGGTCGCGCCCTTGACCGGGTACTGGATCTTGCCGTCTTCCACCCAGAAGGCTTCGCTGGCGGAGAAGACAAACTTGCCGGATGTGATATCCACCTGACCGCCGCCGAAGTTGCTGGCGTACAGGCCCTTCTTGATGCTGGCGATGATTTCCTGCGGGTCCTTGTCGCCACCCAGCATATAGGTGTTGGTCATGCGCGGCATGGGCAGGTGGGCATAGCTCTCCCGCCGGCCGTTGCCGGTGGGCGCCACGCCCATCAGGCGCGCATTCATCGAGTCCTGGATGTAGCCGCGCAGGATGCCGTCCTCGATCAGCACATTGCGCTGGCTGGGCGCGCCCTCGTCGTCGATATTGAGCGAGCCGCGGCGGTCGGGGATGGTGCCGTCGTCCAGCACCGTGACGCCCTTGGCCGCCACGCGCTGGCCGATGCGGCCCGAGAAGGTGCTGGAGCCCTTGCGGTTGAAGTCGCCCTCCAGGCCATGGCCCACGGCCTCGTGCAGCAGCACACCGGGCCAGCCCGGGCCCAGCACCACGGTCATCTCGCCAGCGGGCGCCGGGCGCGATTCCAGATTGGTCAAGGCCGCCGAGGTGGCCTGCTCCACATAGCTGGCGATCATTTCGTCCGTGAAATAGGCCAGGCCGAAGCGCCCGCCGCCGCCGCCGCTACCCACCTCGCGGCGACCGTTTTGCTCGGCGATCACGGTGATGGACAGGCGCACCAGGGGCCGCACATCGGCGGCCAGGGTGCCATCGGCGCGCGCGATCAGCACCACATCATGCTCGGCGGCCAAGCCGGCCATCACCTGCACGATACGGGGGTCCTTGGCGCGGGCCATCTTCTCGGCGCGCTCCAGCAGGGCCACCTTGGCCGTGCTGTCCAGGCTGGCGATAGGGTCGGCGTCGCCATAGAGCGAGCGGCTGCCCGGTACCACGGGCGTGGCCGGCACCTTGACCTTGCGGCTCTGGCCGGCCGCGGCGATGGCGCGCACGGTACGGGCCGCGTCCAGCAGGGCGGCCTCGGAGATGTCGTCGGAGTAGGCGAAGGCGGTCTTCTCGCCGGCCACGGCGCGCACGCCCACGCCCTGGTCGATGGAGAAGCTGCCGCTCTTGACGATGCCCTCCTCCAGGCTCCAGCCCTCGGCACGGGTGGTCTGGAAATAGAGGTCGGCATCATCGACCCGGTGCTCGGTGATCAGCCTCAGGGCCTTGGCCAGGCTGGCCTCGCTCAGGCCATAGGGTTCCAGCAGCTGGGCTTGGGCCGTCGCGAGACGGGCCAGGGTGGGTTCGCGCGAGATCATGCACCCGATTGTAGGAGGGCCGCCTATTCCCCGTCGGCCGCGTTCTTGAGTGCCAGGGCGCGTTGGTAGAGGCTGTTGCGCGGCGCGCCGCTGAGCTCGGCCGCCAAGGCCACGGCCTGCTTGAGCGGCAGCTCGCGCAGCAGCACGGCCAGGGTGCGCTCGGCCTCGGGCGGCAGCTCGCTGGCCTCGGCCGCGCTGGGGGCGGCGGCGTGCAGCACCAGCACGAACTCACCGCGCTCGCGCTGGGCATCGGCCGCCAGCCAGGCGGGCAGCTCGGCGGCCGGGGCGCTGTGCACGGTCTCGAACTGCTTGGTCAGTTCGCGGCAGACCGTCACCCGCTGGGCGGGGCAGAGTTCGGCCAGCAGCTCGATCAGGGCCGCGATGCGATGCGGCGCCTCGAAGAAGATCTGGCTGCGCGCGGCTCCCACCAGGGCCTGCAGGGCGCCGCGGCGCTCCGCCGCCTTGGCGGGCAGAAAGCCGATGAAGTCAAAGCCCTGGGCCTGGGCGTCGCCCGCCACGCTCAGCGCCGTCACCGCGCTGCTGGCGCCGGGAATGGGCAGCACGCGCAGGCCGGCCGCGGCCACGGCCGCCACCAGCACCGCGCCGGGGTCGGAGACGGCCGGGGTGCCGGCGTCCGAGACATAGGCGATGCGCTCGCCGGCCTGCAGGCGCGCGATCAGGGCGGCACTGGCTTCATGCTCGTTGTGCTGATGCAGGGCGATCAAGGGCTTGTGCAAGCCCAGATGGCGCAGCAGGCCGCCGCTGACCCGGGTGTCCTCGCAGGCCACGGCATCCACCAGGGCCAGCACATGGGCGGCGCGAAAGCTGATATCGGCCAGATTGCCGATGGGCGTGGCCACCACATAGAGCGTGGAAGCGGGATACTGCTGACCGCCGGCCGCAGCCGCGGCCGCCTGCTGGAGCAGGGAGGCATCGATGTTCAAGTGGGGCTCCAACAAGGGTCGCTCGGAAATCGGCCAGGCCGCGGAAGACCGCGCCCTGCAGCATCTGCAGGGCCAAGGCCTGATTCTGCTGGCGCGCAATTATCGGGTGGCCCGAGGCCCCAGCGCGCGGGCCGGCGAGGTGGACCTGATCATGCGCGACCCGCGCGACGCCACCCTGGTGTTTGTGGAGGTGCGCGCGCGTCGCGACGGCAGCCATGGAGGCGCCGCCGCCAGCGTCACGCCAGGCAAGCAACGCCGCATCATCTACGCGGCTCGTCACTACCTGATGCGCTGGCCCAGCCCGCCGCCCTGCCGCTTCGATGTGGTGGCGCTGGAGGGCGAGCACATCGAATGGTTGATTGCCGCCTTCGAGGCTCAGGGTTGACCCTGGCTTATGATCGCGCCCGATGCTTGAACAACGCATACAGACCCAATTTTTCGAAAGCGCGGACCTGCTCTACCAGGTGGCCGAGAGCCTCTCGCGCCCCCTGTCCACGGCGGCCCAGATGCTGGTCGACGGCATCACGGGCGGTGGCCGCGTGCTGTGTGCCGGCTTTGGCCGCTCCGAGCTGGACGCACGCTATATGGCCGCCCTGCTCAACGGCGGCTTCGAGCAGGAACGACCGGCACTGGCCGCATGGCCGCTGGACTCCCTGAGCGCCCCGATGCGTCAAGTTCAGGCCCTGGGTCATCCGGGCGATCTGCTGATGCTCTTCGAGGCCGGCAGTGCCAGCCGCGAAGAGCATGGCGCCCTGCTCGATGCCGCCCATGCACAGGAGATGAGCGTGATCCTGATCACCGGCAGCCAGGACGAGGCGCTGCGCGGCCTGCTGCTTGACACCGATGTGCAGATCCGCGTGCCGCACAGCCGCTTCGCCCGAGTCGCAGAGGCCCAGCGCCTGCTGATCCACTGCCTTTGCGATGCGGTTGATTTGCAGCTGCTGGGCAGCGGTGAATGAGCTGCCTCCCGAACCCCAAGCCCCGACTCCCGGAGAACGAATGACCGCCCCCACCGTCTCGAAGACCCGCCTCGTCCTGCTGGCCAGCGCCCTGGCCGCCGCCGCACTGAGCAGCGCCTGCGCCCCCCTGGTGGTGGGCGGCGCCATGGTGGGCACGGCACTGATGGCCACGGATCGCCGCACCTCGGGCATGCAGGTGGAAGACCAGGGCATTGAACTCAAGGCCGCCAGCCGTCTGCGCGAACAACTGGGCGACCGCGTCAACGTCAACGTCAACAGCTACAACCGCATCGTGCTGATCAGCGGCGAAGCCCCCACCGAGGCCGACCGTGCCGCGGCGGAACGCCTGGTGGCCCAGGTCGAGAACGTCAACCGCGTGATCAACGAGGTGAGCGTGGGCTTCAAGAGCTCGCTGTCCAGCCGCTCCAATGACGTGCTGATCGCGACCAAAGTCAAGGCCAGCCTGGTGGACGCGCGCGATCTGATTTCCAACGCCTTTTACGTGGTGGTGGAGCGCGGAATCGTCTACATCATGGGCCGGGTCACCGAGCGCGAGATCCATCGGGCCACCGAGATCGCCCGCGGCGTGGCCGGCGTGCAAAAGGTGGTGCGCGCGGTGGAGATCATCAGTGAGGAAGAGCTGGCGCGTATTACCCCGAAACCGCCCGCAAACAAGTAATTGGCTACTGGCCTTCCCCAGCGGAGCCCGAGGATCCGGCTTTGCCGGGCCTGCGGGCTCGCCCCCTTGAGGGGGCGGAGCCCGGACACAAACAGTCCCTGCGGACTCTTTGTGCCTGGCGACGGCCAAGGCCTCTGGCCTTGGCGCGCGAAGCGCGCAGGGGGTGGGCCTACTTCAGCCGCTTGATCAGGCTGGAGGTGTCCCAGCGGCCACCGCCCATGGACTGCACATCGCCGTAGAACTGGTCCACCAGGGCCGTGACCGGCAGCTTGGCGCCGTTGCGGCGCGCCTCATCCAGCACCAGGCCCAGGTCCTTGCGCATCCAGTCCACGGCAAAGCCGAAATTGAACTGCTCGTCCACCATGGTCTTGCCGCGGTTGTCCATCTGCCAGCTCTGGGCCGCGCCCTTGCCGATAACGTCCAGCACCTGCTTCATGTCCAGGCCCGCCTTCTGACCGAAGGCCACCGCCTCCGACAGGCCCTGCACCAGGCCCGCGATGCAGATCTGGTTCACCATCTTGGCCAGCTGACCCGCGCCCGACGCACCCACCAGGGTGACGGCCTTGGCGAATGCCAGGGCCACGGGCTTGATGGACTCGAAAACCGGCGCCTCGCCGCCGCACATCACGGTCAGCGCGCCATTGACCGCCCCGGCCTGGCCGCCCGAGACAGGTGCGTCGATGAAGTGCAGACCACGCTTCAGGGCTTCGGCGTGCAGCTCGCGCGCCACCTCGGCCGAGGCCGTGGTGTGGTCCACGAAGACCGCGCCCGGCTTCATGCCGGCAAAGGCGCCATACTCCCCGAGCACCACGCTGCGCAGATCGTCGTCATTGCCCACGCAGGCGAACACGATATCGGCCCCGGCTGCCACCGTGGCCGGCGTCGCGGCACTGGCGCCACCGTATTCCTTCACCCAGGCCTCGGCCTTGGCCGGGGTGCGGTTGTAGACCGTCACCTGATGACCGGCGCGGGCCAGATGACCGGCCATGGGATAACCCATGACCCCCAGGCCCAGGAAGGCCACTTTGCGTGGCGGGATGGCGTCGTAGCTGCGAGGGGTGGGAGCGTTCATGGCTCCCGACTTTAGACGATCGTCAGGTGCTCCGTGCCCGAGGACAGATCGCCGCTGCGGGCGCGTTCGCTGTTGAGCTTGATCTGCAGGCGCAGATCATTGATGGAGTCGGCATTGCGCAAGGCGTCCTCATAGCCGACCTTGCCCATCTCATAGAGGTCAAAGAGGGCCTGATCAAAGGTCTGCATGCCCTGCTCGCGCGAGCGCTTCATGACCTCCTTGATCTCGCCCACCTCGCCCTTGAAGATCAGGTCCGACACCAGGGGGGTGTTGAGAAGGATCTCCACCGCGGCGATGCGACCCTTGCCGCTCTGACGCGGCAGCAGACGCTGGCTGACCAGGGCTCGCAGATTGAGCGAGAGGTCCATCAGCAGCTGGCTGCGACGCTCCTCGGGGAAGAAGTTGATGATGCGGTCCAAGGCCTGGTTGGCGCTGTTGGCATGCAGGGTGGCCATGCACAGATGGCCGGTTTCGGCAAAGGCCACCGCATGCTCCATGGTCTCGCGATCGCGGATCTCGCCCATCAGGATCACATCCGGCGCCTGGCGCAGGGTGTTCTTCAGGGCGGACTCCCAGCTGTCGGTGTCTATGCCCACTTCGCGCTGGGTCACGATGCAGTTCTTGTGCGGATGCACGAACTCGATCGGGTCCTCGATGGTGATGATGTGACCGTGGGTGGTCTCGTTGCGGTGGTCGATCATGGCCGCCAGCGTGGTGCTCTTGCCCGAGCCGGTGGCTCCCACCACGATCACCAGGCCGCGCTTGGCCTGCACCACATCGCTGAGTATGGGTGGCAGATCCAGGGCCGCGATGCTGGGCAGTGTGGCCGGAATGGTACGCAGCACCAGACCCACCTGACCCTGCTGCAAAAAGGCATTGGCGCGAAAGCGCCCGACGCCAGCCGGCGAGATCGCGAAATTGCACTCCTTGCTGCGCTCGAACTCCGCGGCCTGCTTGTCGTTCATGATGGAACGCGCCAGCTGCAGGGTGTGGCTGCCGGTCAGGGGCTGGGGCGACACCTTGGTCACCTTGCCGTCCACCTTGATGGCAGGCGGGAAGTCGGCCGTGAGGAAGAGGTCGGAGCCGCGGCGCGAGACCATCAGGCGCAGCAGGTCGTTGATGAATTTGGATGCTTGATCGCGTTCCATGATCGTCCTGCGGTGATGCAGTTCGCGGGGGAAGTTCTGCCGTCACTCACTTGGCTACGCCAAATGAGTGACGTCAAATTTCCCGGGCTAGCCCGGGAAATTTTCCGGGAACTTGGCTTTGGCGCGGGCTTCGGCGGGGGAGATGATGTTGCGGCGCACCAGATCGGTGAGGTTCTGGTCCAGGGTCTGCATGCCCTGGCCGTTGCCGGTCTGGATGGCCGAGTACATCTGAGCCACCTTGTTCTCGCGGATTAGGTTGCGGATGGCCGAGGTGCCCAGCATGATCTCGTGCGCCGCCACACGGCCGCTGCCGTCCTTGAGCTTGCACAGGCTCTGCGAGATCACCGCCACCAGGGACTCCGACACCATGGCGCGCACCATCTCCTTCTCGGCCGCCGGGAACACGTCCACGATGCGGTCCACGGTCTTGGCGGCGCTGGATGTGTGCAGGGTACCGAAGACCAGGTGACCCGTCTCGGCCGCGGTCAGGGCCAGGCGTATGGTTTCCAGGTCGCGCATTTCACCCACCAGCACCGCATCCGGGTCCTCGCGCAGGGCGGAGCGCAAAGCGTTGGAGAAGCTCAGCGTGTGCGGCCCCACCTCGCGCTGGTTCACCAGGCTCTTCTTGGACTCGTGCACGAACTCGATCGGGTCCTCGATGGTGAGGATGTGGCCGTACTCGTTCTCGTTGAGATGGTTGATCATGGCCGCCAGCGTGGTGGACTTGCCCGAGCCCGTGGGCCCGGTCACCAGCACCAGACCCCGCGGCTTGAGCGCCAGCTCGGCGAAGACCTTGGGGGCGTTGAGCTGCTCCAGGGTCAGGATCTTGGACGGGATGGTCCGGAACACCGCGCCGGCACCGCGGTTCTGGTTGAAGGCATTGACGCGAAAGCGCGCCAAACCCTGGATCTCGAAGGAGAAGTCGCACTCCAAGGTCTCTTCATAGGCCTTGCGCTGCGAGTCGTTCATGATGTCGTACACCATATCGTGCACATGCCGGTGTTCCAGCGGCTCGACATTGATGCGACGCACATCCCCGTGCACCCGGATCATGGGAGGCAGCCCGGCGGAGAGGTGAAGGTCGGAGGCCTTGTTCTTGACCGAGAATGCCAGGAGTTGGGTGATATCCATGTGACTGAGGAATAGCTTGGGCCATTATGGCGACGATCTCTGAGAACTTACAACAGCTGCACCAGCGCCTCACATCTGCTTGCAAGGCAGCGAATCGCCCCGTGCAAAGCGTCACGCTGCTGGCGGTGAGCAAGACCTTTGCGGCCGCCGCGGTGCGCGAGGCCCACGCCGCCGGCGAGCGACGCTTCGGCGAGAACTATGTGCAGGAAGGGCTGGACAAGATCGAGCAGCTCGCCGATCTGCGCAGCCAGCTGGAGTGGCATCTGATCGGCCCGCTGCAGAGCAACAAGACCCGGGCCGTGGCCGAGGCCTTCGACTGGGTGCACAGCGTGGACCGGCTCAAGATCGCACAGCGCCTGGCCGAGCAGCGTCCGGCCTGGCTGCCGCCGCTGCAGGTCTGCCTGCAGGTCAATATCAGCGGCGAGTCCAGCAAGAGCGGCTGCAGCGTGGCCGAGCTGCCCGCGCTGGCCCGCGCCGTGGCCGCCCTGCCCCGCCTGAAGCTGCGCGGCCTGATGGCCATTCCCGAGCCGGCGGCCGATTTCGAGGCCCAGCGCCAGCCCCACCGCGCCCTGGCGCGGCTGATGGCCGAGCTCAACAGCACGCAAGACCTGGCCCTGGACACCCTGTCCATGGGCATGAGCGCCGACCTGGAGGCCGCCATCGCCGAGGGAGCCACCCTGGTGCGTGTGGGCACGGCCATATTCGGAGGGCGCTAAGCTGCGCGGGTGGCTGAAGACAAAGCCCGCACATGATGCATGCACCATGCGCAAGACCCGCTCCCGCCTTCTCTCACTGACCCTGCTGCTGGCCGCCGGCGGCGGCCTGCATGCGGCCCCTCTGGTGGAGGACAGCCTGGCCCAGCGTGCCCAGGCCTGCACGCCCTGCCATGGCAAAGAGGGCCGGGCCGCGCCAGACGGCTACCACCCGCGCCTGGCCGGCAAGCCCCAGGGCTATCTCTACAAGCAGCTGCTGAACTTCCGCGACGGACGGCGTGATTACGGCCTGATGAGCGAGCTGATCGCGCCGCTCTCCGACGCCTATCTGAACGAGCTGGCCGGCTACTTCGCCGGCCTGGAGCTGCCCTACCCCCCGCCTCAGCCCCCCACCCTGGAGCCCGCCCTGCTGGCCCGGGGCGAAACCCTGGTGCGCCAGGGCGATGCGGCCCGCGGCATCCCGGCCTGCGCCGCCTGCCATGGCGCGCGCCTCACCGGAGCCGCTCCCTTCATGCCGGGCCTGCTGGGCCTGCCGCGTGACTACCTGAACGGCCAGCTGGGCGCCTGGCGCAGCGGCCAGCGCCGCGCGACAGCGCCCGACTGCATGGCCGAGATTGCGCGCCGCCTGCGCCCCGAGGAGATCAACGCCCTCTCCCAGTGGCTGGCCGCCCAGCCTCCGCCGGCTTCACCCAAGCCCGAGGCCCGGATGCCGCAGCCACTGCCACTCAAGTGCGGGGGCCTGTCTTGAGGAGGCTCAGGCCCCAGGCCTGGCGTCTGGCCGCCCTGCTGGTCGGCCTGAGCCTGGTGATCCTGCCGCTGGCCCTGCTGAGCCTGGGGGGCTGGTTCGGGCTCACCGGCCCGGCGTCCCCTACCGCAGCGCCGCGTCCGACACCAACCCCGGACCAGCTCGCTCGCGGCGCCTACCTGGCGCAGGCCGGCAACTGCATGGGCTGCCACACGGCTCGCGGTGACGCGCCCTATGCTGGCGGACGGCCCATCCCCACGCCCTTCGGCACGGTCTTTTCGCCCAATCTCACTCCCGACCCCGCCACCGGCCTGGGCCATTGGTCCGCCGAGGACTTCTGGCGTGCCCTGCACCAGGGCCGCGGCCGCGATGGCCGGCTGCTCAACCCCGCCTTCCCCTACGACAACTACACCCTCATCCGTCGCGAGGACAGCGACGCGCTCTATGACTATCTGCGTAGCCTGGCACCCGTGGCACGCGCCAAGCCGCCCGATGAGCTGCGCTTTCCCTACAACACCCAGGCGGCCCTGGCCGTCTGGCGGGCGCTCTTCTTTCGCCCCGGCGTCTATGCGCCTGACCCGAACCGCGACGCGGTCTGGAATCGCGGCGCCTACCTGGTTCAGGGACTGGGGCATTGCAGCGCCTGTCACGGCAGCCGCAATGCCTTGGGCGGCCACGGCGGCCCGACGGACTTTCGTGGTGATCTGCTCCAGGGCCTGGGTTGGTATGCACCCTCGCTGCAAGACCCGGCCGAGGCGGGCGTGGCCCATTGGTCGCCGCCCGAGCTCAAGGCCTGGTTGCGCGACGGGCGCAATGCCCATGCCAGCGCCCTCGGCCCCATGGCCGAGGTGGTGCTGGGCAGTACGCAACACTTGAGTGAACCCGACCTGGACGCCATGGCCCGCTATCTGCGCAACCTGCCGCAGCGGGAGCACTCCCAGCGCGCCCGGCCAAGGCCTGAAACCGGGCTGCGGGAGCAAGGCGCCAAACTCTACGAACAGCACTGCGCGGCCTGCCATGGCCAGCGGGGCGAGGGCGTCCCAGGCATCTATCCGGCACTGGCCGGCAACCGCAGCGTCGCCCAGGGCGAGGGCGTGAACCTGCTGCGTGTCATGCTGCGCGGCGCCTTCGCACCCGCCACCACCGGCAACCCGCGCCCCTTCGGCATGCCGCCCTTCGCTGGCGTGCTCAGCGATCAGGAGCTCGCTGCCGTCGCCAGCCATGTGCGCAACAGCTGGGGCAACACGGCGGGTGATCTTCGCGCGGTCGATGTGATCCGGCTCAAGTAGCCCGTACCCTAGGCCGAAGTAGCAAGACCTGACCCCTTCTCGACGATGGGCGTTTGAGCCCCCTCGGATAAACCCTAGGTCACCCCCTTCGTCCGCGATCTTTTTCACGCGCTTTCACCGAGCTTACGGCGCCCCCCTCAATCGCGGTGTTTTCGGACCGATAGTGCTGACACGTTCCGTAACGCGGAACCCAGACATCACCGAACCGATCAAACCGAGGGATCCCCGATGAAGCTCTTGTCGCAGATGCGCATCAGCCACCGTTTGACCATCAGCTATGTGCTGCTGGCCGTGCTGCTGATTGTGGTCGGCGCTTTTGGCGCGCAGAATGCCAGCCGCTTGGCCCAGGACCTGGACAGCACCGCCAACACCAGCTTGGTGAAGATTGCCGCCGCCAATGCGCTGGAAGGCAATGTGAACGTGATCGCCCGCGCGTCCCGCGACCTGATCCTGCTGGACGAGGCCCGCCAGATCAAGCGCCAGAACGCCGCCATGGATGAGGCGATTGCCGACACCGAGAAGCAGCTCGCCAGCCTGGGCGCCGGCGCCGACGGCAAGGAAAAGGAACTGATCGCCCAGGTTCGCGAGACGGAGGTCAAGTTTCTGGCGGCCGTGGCCAAGTTCCGCAAGATCGCCGAGGCCGGCAATCCCGACGAGTCGCGCGAAAGCCTGATCACCGACGTGCGCCCGGCCCAGCAGGCCTACCAAGCCAGCCTCAAGGGCCTGGTGGATCTGCAGTTCAGCAATGCCCGCGATCTGGCCGTGTCCGGCGGCGAGTTGGCCCGCAATGCCATCGTGATCACGGCCCTGCTGGTGGTCGTGGCCGTCGTGATCGGCGTGGGCGGCGGCTTCACCATCGCCCGCTCCATCGTGCTGCCCGCCCGTAAGGCACAGGCCGCGGCCCAAGCAATCGCTGCCGGCGATCTGACTCAGCGTATCGAGGTCGAGGGCAAGTGCGAGCTGTCGCAGATGCTGAGCGCCATGCGCGATATGCAGGTGGCCCTGTCGGGCGTGGTGCAGAGCGTGAGCTCGGCCGCCGGCGAGGTGGCCCACAACTCCGGCCTGATCGCCGGCAGCAACCAGGACCTGTCGGACCGTACCGCGCGCTCGGCCGCCAGCCTGCAGAACACCGCCTCCTCGGTGGAACAGATCGCATCCAACCTGACCGGCGCCAGCCAGCTCACTCGCAAGGCCGCCGGCATCGCCAGCAAGGCCCGCCAATCGGCCTCGGCCGGTGGCGCCGTGGTGACCGAGGTGGTCAACACCATGGAAGCGATCAGCCAGAGCTCCAAGAAGATCGGCGACATCATCGGCGTGATCGATGGCATCGCCTTCCAGACCAATATCCTGGCACTGAATGCCGCGGTGGAAGCCGCCCGTGCCGGCGAGCATGGCAAGGGCTTCGCCGTGGTGGCCTCCGAGGTGCGCGCCCTGGCCTCGCGCAGTGCCCAGGCCGCCAAGGAGATCAAGGTGCTGATCCAGGAATCCTCGGTCAAGGTCGAGGCCGGCACCGCCCTGGTCAACAACGCGGGCGCCACCATCCGTTCGGTGGTGGACGAGGTCAACAACATGGGTCAGCTGATCGAGGAAATCTCGCACTCGGCCCAGGAACAAGCTGCTGGCGTGGGCGTGGTCAACACCGCCATGAACGAGCTTGATCGCACCACGCAGCAGAACACCACCCTGGTGGACGAACTCAGCCGCTCCACCGACGAGCTCAAGGAAAGCTCCACCCGCCTGCTGGATGCAATCGGATTCTTCCGCGCAGCCCCGCAGCGCGCCTGAAACCCACTCCCCCCGTACAACGACATCAAGACGAGGTCCCCATGAAGCCGTCCCTCCGCCCCCTGTTCCAGATCCTGGCCGCCAGCGCCCTGATGCTGAGCCTGGCCGCCCAGGCCGCCGCCCCCAAGGTCATCAAGAAGGTGCCGCCGGAGTTTCCGCGTGAAGCCGCTCAGCAGTCCATCAGCTCCGGCGTGGTCAAGGCCAAGCTGAGCATCGATGCCGACGGCAAGGTGACCGAGGTTGCCATCGTGGAGGCCGAGCCGCGCCGTGTCTTCGACAAGGCCGTGACCCGCGCCCTGATGGACTGGCGCTTCGAGGCCAGCGGCGAGAAGCAGACGCACGAGGTCAAGCTGGTCTTCCGCAACGAGGACTGAGCAAAGCCGGACGCAGCGCCGCGCCCTGACAAGCCCGCCTTACGGCGGGCTTTCTTTTTGATCTGCCAGTCACTCGCCACTCGGTGTTTGTGCCACAAGCCTGCCTTCGGCTAGCCAGTCTTGAGTCGCGTCGCGTATGCTCGCTATGCGCACAACACCATCCCAAGCAGCCAAGTGCGCCGGACAGCTTGTTGCCGCCCTTCCCCGGGCGGCTTACATCAGGGAGTGTCTAGATGCGAAACAATGGCCCCGTGAGCCAGCGCGAGTTCCCCTTTCCGCGCGGCGAAACCTTGGTGTCCACCACCGACCTTCAAGGTCGAATCCTCTACTGCAATAGCGCGTTTGTGAGCGTCAGTGGCTACCAACGCGAGGAGTTGATGGGGCAGCCCCACAACATGATCCGGCATCCCGACATGCCGGCCGAGGCCTTCCGAGACATGTGGGAAACCATCCAGGCCGGCTTGCCATGGTCGGCCCTGGTGAAGAACCGCCGCAAAGACGGCGACCACTACTGGGTGCAAGCCAATGTCACGCCCCTGCTGGACGAGCAGGGCCGGCCCAACGGCTTTATGTCGGTGCGCACCGAGCCGGAGCGTGAAGATGTGGAGCGTGCCGAGCGGCTCTACACCCGCATGCGCGATCAAGGACCGCAGGGGACTCTGCGCCTGCGTCAGGGCCAGTTGATCGACCGCTCCCTCATCGGACGCCTGCGCGAACTGTTGCGACTCAGCTTGGGCGCACGCATGAACCTGGTGGTGCTGCTGTCCGGGCTCAGCGGCCTGTATCTGGGCCATAAACTGGCTAACGGCGGTGGCTGGGCCACCACCGGCGGTGTTGTCCTGGTGGCACTGCTGACCTTGCTGGGCGGCTGGTACCTGCGCCGCGCGGCAATCGCGCCGATCGAGAGTCTGGTGAACTTTGCCAACCGCATTGCCGCGGGCGATCTGACGCAGCACATCAAGAACACCCGGCGCGATGAGATCGGGCGTGTCATCACCGCCCTCGCCCAACTCAATGTCAACCTGATGTCCATCGTGCGCGACGCCCGCATCGGCGTGATGCAGGTACGCCAAGGTTCGCAGGCCATATCGGCCGGCAACCAGGACCTCTCAGGCCGAACCGAGAGCCAGGCCAGCAGCCTCCAGGAGACGGCATCCTCGATGGAGCAGATCACCTCCACCGTGCATGCCAGCACCGAGATGGCGGCCAATGCCGCGAGCCAGGCCGATGCCGCGCGTGAGGTCAGCCAACGCAGCGCCGCGGCCGTGGCGGCCGTGGCGACCACCATGGAAAACATCAGCCGGGCCTCGGCTCGCATTGCCGACATCATTCAGGTTGTGGACTCCATCGCCTTCCAGACCAATATCCTGGCGCTGAACGCCGCCGTGGAGGCGGCGCGGGCGGGCGAACAGGGCCGCGGCTTCGCGGTCGTTGCCGCCGAGGTGCGCACCTTGGCCCAGCGCACCTCCGAGGCCGCCAAGGAAGTGCGCGGACTGATTCAGGCCTCCAGCGAACGCGTGGCCGAGGGTGATGCGCAGGTCCAGAGTGCTCGCCACGCCATGGGCGAGGTGCAGCACGCCGTGGAAGATGTGTGCGGCCTGATTCAGCGCATCAGCCAGGGCATGCATGAACAGATGCAGGGCATGGACCAGATCAATGCGGCCGTGTCCGAACTGGACAGCCTGACCCAGCAGAATGCCGCTCTGGTCGAGGAGGTCTCGGCCGCTGCCATGGGACTGAACGAAAAAGCCCAAGAGGTGGCGGACTCCGTGGGCGTATTCCGGCTGCTGGGTCAGGCCGCCGATGCCCTGCCCGATGCCGTGGCCCTGCGCCGAGCCGCCAAAGCAGCGCGCGCCTGAAACCCAAGTCTGGTCCCTGCTGCCCAAGGACGCACCACCGGCAGTTTCAACTCAAGCAGCCCATGTGACAGCGCCCGCCGTTTCGGTTTGACCGACACGGCGGGCGCGGGCTCAACACCAGCGCGAGCGGGCGCTCAGAGGCCGAGGCTTACTGCTCCACGAAGGCGCGTTCGATCACAAAGTGGCCGGGGGTCTGGGTCGATCCCTCGACGAAGCCCCGGGTCTCCAGCATGGTCTTGAGATCCTTGAGCATGCCAGGGCTGCCGCAGATCATCACGCGGTCATTGGCCACGTCCAGCTTGGGCAGACCCAGATCCGCCTCGATCTTGCCCTGCTCCAGCAGGTCGGTGATCCGGCCCTGGTTGCGGAAGGGCTCGCGGGTCACGGTGGGGTAGTACAGCAGCTGCTTGCTGACGAACTCGCCTAGGAACTCGTCCTGCGGCAGCTCCTTCGAGATCAGGTCCTGATAGGCCAGCTCGGCCACCTCGCGGCAGCCATGCACCAGGATGACCTTCTCGAAGCGCTCGTAGGTCGCCGGATCACGGATCACACTCAGGAAGGGCGCCAGACCCGTGCCCGTGGCGAGCAGCCACAGATTCTTGCCCGGGTTCAGGTAGTCGATGAGCAGGGTGCCGGTTGGCTTGCGGCCGATCAGCAGCTTGTCGCCGGGCTGCAGATGCTGCAGGCGCGAGGTCAGCGGACCGTCGGGCACCTTGATGCTGAAGAACTCCAGATGCTCTTCATGGTTGGCACTGGCCACGCTGTAGGCACGCAGCAGGGGCTTGCCGTCCACCTTGAGGCCCAGCATCGTGAAATGCCCGTTCTGGAAACGGAAGGCGGTGTCGCGGGTGGTGGTGAAGCTAAACAGCCGGTCGGTCCAGTGACGGACGCTCAGCACCTGTTCTTCGTTGAAAGCACTCATGAGCGGGGCTTAAGTAATAACCCACGATTTTAACGAGCGCTTGTGCAACGCAGCAAATACCGGCTACTTATATCCTTAAGCCTTGATGTCCAGCAAGCTTCCCTGGGCCCTGAGCTGGGTCTCCAGCACCCGCAGATTGGCCACATAGGTGTAGGTGGCGCTGCGCTGCTCCACCAGTTCGCGCTCGGCCGAGACCTGGGTCTCGCGTCCGCGCTCGACCTCGGCCTGCACACCGCCGCTCTCGGAGGTGGCCAGGACCACGCGCTCGGGCCGGAAATCCTGGGTCTGCAAGTTCGCCGTGTTGTGGGCAGAGGCGCGCAGCCGCTCCTGGGCGGCCGAGAGCCCAGACAGGGCGGTGGACATGCTGACGGCCATGAGAGCCTCCAAAACAGCTGCAGACCTCCCGAAGATCGGCAGCTGCCACGCAAACTTGAGGCCCAAATGCGAAAAAGAAGCACGGACACCCGCCAACTTCACACGCAGCGGCGGAGACAATGCGGACTTTGCAGCATGGCGACAGCAGGACATCGATGAGCATCCAGTGGTTCCCGGGTCATATGAATTCGACCCGCTACGCGATCAAGGAACGCATGAAGGCGGGCCTGGACGTGGTGATTGAGCTGCTGGACGCCCGCCTGCCCGGCTCCAGCCGCAACCCCCTGCTGGCCCAGCTCACCCAGGGCAAGCCCACACTGAAGCTGCTGAACAAGCAGGATCTGGCCGATCCGGCGCGCACCGCCGAGTGGCTGGCCCACTACAACGCCTTGCCCGACACCCGGGCCATAGGCCTGGACGCCAGCATCACGGCGCCGGCCAAGGCATTGATGAGCGCCTGTCGCGAGCTGGCCCCCCTGCGCGGCGGCATGGCCAAGCCCCTGCGCGTGCTGATCTGCGGCATTCCCAATGTGGGCAAGTCCACCCTGATCAACACCTTGATGGGCAAGCGCGCGGCCAAGA
The DNA here is from genome assembly GCF_004362405.1 of Roseateles asaccharophilus. GTDB lineage: Bacteria > Pseudomonadota > Gammaproteobacteria > Burkholderiales > Burkholderiaceae_C > Kinneretia > Kinneretia asaccharophila. Next base: position 113,660 of record NZ_SNXE01000005.1, on the reverse strand, counting down.
CCGGCGACGAGCCGGGCATCACCAAGGTCGAGCAGAAGCTGGTGCTGGAGAACGACTTCTACCTCTTCGACACCCCCGGCATGCTCTGGCCCAAGATCCTGGTGCCGCAGTCCGGCTTCAATCTGGCGGCCAGCGGCGCCATCGGGCGCAATGCCTTTGTCGAGGAAGAGGTGGCGGTGGAGCTGCTGGCCTATCTGCGCCAGCACTACGCCGCCCAGCTGCAGGAGCGCTACAAGCTGGAGATCGCCCCCGAGCTCAGCGACGAGGAGCTGCTGGAGCAGCTGGGCAGAAAGCGCGGCGCCGTGCTCAGTGGCGGCCGGGTGAATCTGCAAAAGGCGGCGGAAATCCTGATGTACGAGTTCCGTCAGGGCACGCTGGGCCGCATCACGCTGGAAACCCCGGCGGAGTTCGACCGCTGGGTGTTGCTGGGCGAGCAGGAAGAGCTGCGCCGCCAGGAGGCGGCCGCCGAGCGCAAGCGCCTGCGCCGCAGCGGCTGAACCCTCAGGCTGTCCGCCGACGCCTCACCACCACCAGCGCTGGTTCTGCCCACCGTGGCAGTCCCACATCTGCACCGGCTGGCCGGGGCGTATGCGGGCATCCCGCACATCCAGGCATTTGCCGTTCATGGCCGAGCGGATCTGCCCGCTGCGCGAACGCCAGCGCTGGTTCTCGCCGCCATTGCAGCGGAACGCGATTACGCCGGCCCCGTTGCCGCGGTCGCCATTGGCCACGTCCAAGCACAGCCCGCCCACCCGGATCTCGCCGCGCGGGCCCCATTCAAAGCGCTGGTTGGCGCCGTTGTTGCAGCCGTAGATGATGGCCGGAGCGCCTTCGCGCACGCGCCCGCTGATGTCCAGGCACAGCCCTCCGGCCCCCCGGATCTGGCGCCCATAGCCCTGCTGACCGTTCCAGTCTCCCGAGCCCTCGTTCTTGTCGCGCGACTTGGAGGCCAGCAAGGCCAGGCCGGCAATGGCAGCCACCGCGGCCACCGCCGCCACCGCGTTGCTCGAGGACGAGGACTCGGCCGAGCCCTCGCCCGGCTCCTGGCGGTCGGACTCGCGGAACTCCCCGATCAGACGAAAGCGCGCAGCACAGCCCTCGTTCACCCAGAGCTCCATCTGGCTGAGGTCATAACCCCAGCTGCGGTTAAAGCGGCAGGCCCCGCCCAACTGCTGCTCCAGCTCGACATCGCGGGTGCCCGCGGGCAGCCGGCTGGACACAAGATCACCCTCGGAACGCAGTTCCAGCGTCCGCTCCTGCTGCGCCGCCGCGGGCGAGACAAGCAGGGCCATGCAAAGGGCCATCACCAGGGTCTGTCGCGCCGGCCGCGCGGTATTGATCGATTTCATGGTTTCTTCTTCGTACAAGCTGCAAGCCCGCTTGCGTGCCTTGGCGGCGGACGGTATCACGGGGCGTGCGAGCCGTCGCCTGCCAAAAGCGGCGCAGCGCCAGGCGCACCTTGAGAGTCCGCACGACGCTACAACGCAGCATCAGCCCGTGCGGCTGACGACCGGACCTCAAGCCGCCGGCGGCGCGGACGCCGTGCCGTCTTCGCGCGCCAAGCGCCACAGCAGTGCCATGCCCAGCAGCAGGATCAGGGCCGTGAGCCACAGCGCCGCCTGGTAGCTGCCGCTGCGCTGGGTCAGCCAGCCCGCCAGCGCTGGCGCGCTGACCTGGGCCAGACCATAGCTCAGGGTCAGCCGGGCCATGGCCTTGCCCGGATTGCCCGGTGAGCGCCGCCCCACCAGGGCCAGGGTCAGGCTGACAATGCCGATGAAGGTGGCGCCATACAGCAGGGCGCCGGCCAGTGCCGCACCCAGGCTGGCCGACAGCGCCGGCAGCAGCACCGAGGCCAGCTGCAGCAGCAGGGCCCAATGCAGGGCGCGCAACTCCCCCAGGCGGCGCGCCACCCGATCCCACAGAAAGACCGCCGGCGTGGCCGCCAGCCCCACGAGCAGCCAGGCCCAGGGCCCCTGCCCGGCCAGCAGGGGCTGGCGCTCCACAATGGCCACGGTAAAGGTGGCACTGATCACAAAGCCCCAGCCGGCGCAGAAATACATGGCTGCCATCAGCCGCATCCAGCGCCGGCGCGGGCCCGGCGTGACTGGCGCCGCCGAGGCCGGCGGGGGCACGGGCGGGCGCCAGCACCAGGCCAGGGCCAGCAGCGGCAGGCCCAGCAGCGCAAAGCCCTGCCACTGCGCCACCCAGCCCATCTCCCAGCGGCCCATCAGCATGGCCCCCAGCGCAGAGACCACGATGCCCAGACCCAGACCCGTGAAATGCAGGCCCAGTTCGGGGCGGCGGCCGGCACGCATCAACCAACCCAGCACCAGGCCCGAGCCCAGCAGCATGCCGGCCGCACCGGTCAGCCCGCCCAGATAGCGCGACAGGGCCCAGACCCAGGGCTCGGCGCTAAAGGACATCATGGCCGTGCTCAGCAGGGCCAGCACCAGGCCCCAGCCGTAAAGGCGATGGCGCCAGCGCACGTCCTCCAGCCAGGCCGTGAGCAAGGCGCCACTGATGTAGCCCAGATAGTTGCAGGCGGCCAGGGCGCCCGCGGCCAGATCGCTGAGTCCGGCCTGGGCCTGCATCAGCGGCAGCAAGGGCGTGTAGGCAAAGCGGGCCAGGCCTATGGTCAGCACCAGGCCGGCAATGCCGCCCACCGTGACCTGCCAGGCGCGTAGACGGGGCGGCGTGTCATGCATGGGGACAAGGGTAAACGCAGACTTGAAAGCCGGGCCGCTGCGGCCATCTGCGGAAAACCCCGAGGACGTCCGCCCCATGATGGCTTTTCTGATCGTTTGCGGCCTGGCCCTGGCCCTGGTCATCGCCCTGCTGATCCAGCCCTGGCTGCGCGAGCAACGCCGCCTGCGCCTGGCCCACCAGCCCTTCCCGGCCGCTTGGCGGCGCCAGCTGCGCCGGCGCGTGCCGCTGGTGGCCCGGCTGCCCGCCGATCTGCAGCTGCGCCTGAAGGGGCTGATGCAGGTCTTTCTGGCCGAGAAGCCCATCATTGGCTGCGCCGGTCTGCGGGTGAACGACGAGATGCGGGTCACCATCGCCGCCCTGGCCTGCCTGCCCCTGCTGGGGGATGCCCGCGGCCTCTATCCCCGGCTGCGCCAGGTGCTGCTCTATCCGAGCGCCTTCTACGTGGACCGCCTGAGACAGGAAGCCGGCGGGCTGCAGCGTGAAGAACGTCAGCTGCTGGCTGGCGAGTCCTGGAGCCAGGGCCAGGTCTTGCTGTCCTGGCAGGATGTGCTGGCGGACGCGGCCGATCCACAGGACGGTCGAAACGTGGTGATCCACGAGTTTGCCCATCAGCTCGACCAAGTCACCGGCCAGGCGGATGGCACGCCAGTCCAAGCCAATGCTCAGGCCTTGCGGCAGTGGTCGGCCATCATGCAAGCGGAGTACCGGGGACTGCAAGAGCGCGTGGCGCGCGGTGAAGAAACCCTGCTCAACGCCTACGGCAGCGTCGATCAGGCCGAGTTCTTCGCTGTGGCCAGCGAGGTCTTCTTCGAGCGCCCGCAGGCCCTGCAAGCCCAGCACCCGGCGCTGTACAGCCTGCTCTCAGGCTTCTACCAGCTCAACCCGACGTCCTGGTAGTCGCGGGCGCGGCTGCTCAGAAGCCCAGCGAGGCCAGCAGATCGTCCACATCGTCCTGCTTGAGGGCCTTGTCGGGCGTCTGCACCCCCTGCAGCTGATCGGCGGCAGCCACCGGCGGTGCGAACTCGCCCACCAGGGCATTCAAGGGCTCTTCGGCATGCTCCAGCATGCGGATGACCTTGTTGATGACCTGGCCCGAGAGATCCTGGAAGTCCTGCGCCATCATGATCTCGCCGTGCAGGCTCTTCTCCCGCTCGGCGAAGGCGGCGGCCGAGGCCGCATAGGCCGCGCACAGCCGCATCATGGCCCGCGCACGCTCCACGCTCAGGTCCGGCGAGGTGGCCAGGCGCGCCAGTGATTCGGACAGGTCCTTGCCCTGGCGACGCACCTGCTCGGCCTTGTCCATGCCCTCATCCACCAGGCCCAGCACCTTGTTGGCGGCCTGGGCCGTCATTTCCTTGACATAGGCCAGCCGCTCGCAGGCATCCGGCAGCTCGTGGGCGAGCTGCTCAAGGGCTTGATGACTGGACGGGGTGCTGGCGGCGTACGACATGCGCAGCATGCTAAGGGTGGCAGGGGAATTCCGAACCAAGGCGGCAGCGCCAGACAGCGGGATTTTTCACGCCGCCGCGCACTTCAAGCGGCGCGGCCAGGCCTTCCCGCTCAACTCCAGAGATCCAGCGGGGGTTCGTGCGTCAGGGCGCGCAAGAGGTCGCTGCGCGACAAGAAGCCCTGCAGCACGCCCTGCTCGTCAAGCACCGGCAGACCGGGCAGGCGCAGCTCCAGCAGCAGCTGGGCCGCCTCCCTGACGCCGGTGTCCGGCTGCGCACTGGGAACCGGGCTCCACATCAGCGCGGCCACCGGTGCGGCCAGGCGCGCCTGCCAGGCCTCGATCTCGGCCAGCTCGGCCGGCAGGCGATCGTCGCGCAGCAGGTCGGCGCGGCTGATCAGCCCCACCAGACTCCCCGCCGGGTCCAGCACCGGCGCCTGGCCCACCCGCGCCCGCGCCAGCAGCGACCAGGCCTGGCCCACAGTCGCGGCCAGCGGCACCGTGACCAGTTTTCGGCTCATGAGCTGATGCACCAGGCTCAAAGGCTGGCGCTCGTCGGTGCCGGCGGCCTGGGCATAGGCGGCCAGAGCCGGGCTGCTCGCCGCCACCCCACCACCACGCGCAGGCCCCGGCTCGCGCGCCGCCAGGCGCTCGGCCAGATCGGGTTCGTCCTGCTGCTGCACGGGCGCCAGCGCCCGCAGCCGGGCCACGGCCTGCACCGCACCCAGCTCCCGCACCCGATCCAGCGGCCCGCTGTAGAGCCGCCCCTGCAGTCCATACACGGCGAACATGGGCCGAGCATGGCACAAGCCGGGCCTTGGGCACAATGCGGGCATGCACAGCAAACTGCCCCCGTTTCGTCGCGCCAGCGCCCTGATCGTCCTCCTGCCCCTGCTGGCGCTCAGCCTCTCGGGCTGCGCCGTCGTGAGCGTAGCGGGGGCGGCCGCAGGGGCCGCCATCAGCGTCACGGGCGCCGTGGTCAGCACCGGCGTCAAGGTGGGCGGCAAGGTCATCGAGACCACGATGGACGCGGTCGCGTCCTCGCCCGAAAAGCCCGCCGAGTAAGCGCGCCGCGCGATCCAGGACGGCGCCCTCCCCTTTGCTGGGGATGGGCAGCGCCGGCCTGGGCTGGCACCCTGCGCCCCTCACAAGGGGCAATCACATGGTCAGCAAGAGACAAGCAGACACCCGGCCCAGGCGCGTGCTCGATGCACGCCGCGACACCCTGGACTTTCGCGACCGCATGTACCAGCCCAGTCTGGTGGAGGTGCCCACGCGCATCGCCCTGGAGGACTACCAAGCACATGGCGTGCCCATCCTGGACCAGGGGCAGGAAGGCGCCTGCACCGGCTTCGGCCTGGCCACAGTGGCCAACTACCTGCTGCGCCGCCGCAAGGTGGTGCCCGATGCCACGCCCGTGAGCCCGCGCATGCTCTACGACATGGCGCGCCGCTACGACGAATGGCCGGGCGAGGCCTACGCCGGCTCCAGCGCCCGCGGCGCCATGAAGGGCTGGCACAAGCACGGGGTCTGCGCCGAGAGCGCCTGGCCCTACAAGCTCAAGCGCGGCGCCACCGGCGGCCTGACCCAGGCGCGGGTGCAGGACGCACAGCAGCGCCCGCTGGGCGCCTATTTGCGCGTCAACCACAAGGACCTGGTCGCCATGCACGCGGCCCTGGCCGAGGTAGGCATCCTCTTTGCCACCTCCATGGTGCATGCGGGCTGGGACGAGGTGGGTGAGGACGGCCTGATCAGCCCGCGCGAGACACCCGAGGGCGGCCACGCCTTCGCCATCGTGGCCTATGACGCCGAGGGCTTCTGGATCCAGAACTCCTGGGGGCCGGACTGGGGCCGCCAGGGCTTTGCCCGCATCGCCTATGCCGACTGGCTGCGCCATGCCACCGATGTCTGGGTGGCGCGCCTGGGCGTGCCGGTGCAGCTGGCCGCGCCGGCGCAGAGCGCGGCCGCGGCCGCGAGCGCGCCCAGCGGCGCGGCCAAGACCAGCTTTGCCGCGCTGCGCCCGCATGTGGTGAGCGTGGGCAATGAGGGCCGGCTGCGGCCCGGCGGCGAGTACGGGCTCAGCGAGGAGGAGCTGGCCACCCTGTTCCGCGAGGATCTGGGCCAGACCCTGGCCGCCTGGCCCAAGAAGCGCGTGCTGCTCTATACGCACGGCGGCCTGGTCAGCGAGGCGGCGGCCCTGCAGCGCCTGGCCGAGTACCGCCCGGCCCTGCTCGAGGGCGGGGTCTATCCCCTGGCCTTCATCTGGAAGAGCGACTACTGGAGCACGGTCAGCAATATCCTGCAGGACGCCGTGCGCCGCCGCCGCCCCGAGGGCGCCTTCGATGCCGCCAAGGACTTTCTGCTGGACCGCCTGGACGATCTGCTGGAGCCGGTGGCGCGCCAGCTCACCGGCAAGGCCGCCTGGGACGAGATGAAGGAGAACGCCCTGGCCGCCTCACGACAGGGTGGTGCGGCCTGGCGGGTGGTGCGGCATCTGGCCGAGCTCGCCCAGGCCGAGAAGGATCTGGAGATCCATCTGGTGGCGCACAGCGCCGGGTCCATCCTGCTGGCCCCGGTGGTGGGCCTGCTGAATGCGGCCGGGCTCAAGATCCGCACGTGCACGCTCTGGGCCCCGGCCTGCAGCACCGAGCTCTTCAAGCGCGAGTACCTGCCGGCGCTGAACAAGGGTGGCATCGAGGACCTGGCCGTCTATGCCCTGGACGACGCCACCGAGCAGGACGACCACTGCGCCCAGCTCTACAACAAGTCCCTGCTCTACCTGGTGTCCCACGCCTTCGAGGCGCGCCAGCGCATTCCCGGGCTGCAAGCCGGCACGCCCCTGCTGGGCCTGCAGCACTGCATCGCGGCCGATGCGGAGCTGGCCGCGCTGTTCGGCAAGAACGGGGGCGCGCGCCTGGTGCTGGCGCCGGACAAGGGCCGCGCCCCGCTCAGCAGCGCCCGCCACCACGGCGACTTCGACGACGACCCCGACACCGTGCGCTCCACCTTCGCCCGCATCCTGGAGGCCAAGCCGGCGCAGCTGGGCGCCATCAGCTTCGGCCGCTCGGCCAGCTCGCTGCGCGAGCAGCGCCGGCAGCTGGAGCTCAAGGGCCGTTGATCAAGGACGGCCCAGCCCTCAGGGCACGGGCAGGGCCGTCTCGTACTTGACCTCGCGCAGCACCACATTGCTGCGCACGCTGGCCACACCGGCCACCTTGAAGACCTTGCTCTGCAGGAACTGGTCGTAGGCCTTCATGTCCGGTGCCACCACCTTGACCACATAGTCGGCCTCGCCGGTGATGGCCTGGCACTCGATGATCTCGGGGCTGCCGGCGACCATGGCCTCAAAGGCCTCCACCGCGCCCTCGCTGTGCCGCACCAGGCTCACATTGGCCAGCACGCAGATGGACAGGCCCAGCTTCTCGCGGTCGGCCAGGGCCACGTGGCGGCGGATCACGCCGCTGTCCTCCAGCTCCTTGATGCGGCGCCACACCGGCGTGGCCGACAGGCCCACCTTTTCGGCCAGGGCCTGGTTGCTCAGCCGGCTGTCGGCCTGCAGGGCCTCCAGAATCATGCGTGTCGCCCGGTCGAAATGTTCATTTCCCATAAAAGACTCCAGCGAGTTGAATTATCTCGTGTAGACCCTTGACCGCGTCGATCAGAGTAAGAAACTCCGGACTGCCTGAAGAAAAATCTCCCGCTTGTCCAGCCAGAGCCAGGAGACCGCGATGACCCAGCCCACCACCCCGCCGCGGGATGTCGCCCTGCGCGACTACAAGCTCTCGGACAATCTGGGCGCCCACCAGGGCCAGGTCTTTCTGACCGGCACCCAGGCCCTGGTGCGCCTGCTGCTGGCGCAGAAGGCCCTGGACGAGCGCGCCGGCCTCAAGACCGCGGGCTTCGTCTCCGGCTACCGCGGCTCGCCCCTGGGCATGGTGGACCAGCAGCTGTGGAAGGCCAAGAAGTTCCTGGACCCGGCCCAGATCAACTTCCTGCCCGCGATCAACGAGGACCTGGCGGCCACCGCCTGCCTGGGTGTGCAGCGCGTGGCCCTGGACCCCAAGCGCACGGTGGATGGCGTGTTTGCCATGTGGTACGGCAAGGGTCCGGGCGTGGACCGCTCGGGCGATGCGCTCAAGCACGGCAATGTTTACGGCACGGCGCCCCAGGGCGGCGTGCTGGTGGTCTGTGGCGACGACCATGGCTGCGTGTCCTCCAGCACCCCGCACCAGAGCGATCTGGCCCTGCAGGCCTGGAGCATGCCCATCGTGCACCCGGCCAATGTGGCCGAGTACCTGGAGTTCGGGCTCTACGGCTGGGCGCTCTCGCGCTTCTCCGGCACCTGGGTGGGCTTCAAGGCCATCTCCGAGGTGGTGGAGTCCGGCATGACCGTGGACCTGGACTCGGTGCCGCTGGACTTCGAGCTGCCGGTGGATCACCAGCCTCCCACCAATCTGCACATCCGCTCGGTGGACCTGCCCTCGCTGGAGCTGGAGTCGCGCCTGGCCCACAAGCTGGAGGCGGTGCTGGCCTTTGCCAAGCTCAACAGCATCGACAAGCACATCGTCGTGAGCCCGCGCGCCACCCTGGGCATCGTGACGGTCGGCAAGGCGCATTACGACTTCATGGAGGTGCTGCGCCGCCTGGACCTGGACCCCAATGCCCTGGCCGCGGCCGGCGTGCGGGTCTACAAGGTGGGCCTGGTCTTCCCGCTGGAGCCCACGCGCATCCGCGAGTTCGCCCAAGGGCTGACCGACATGCTGGTGATCGAGGAAAAGGCCCCGGTGGTCGAGCGCCAGATCAAGGAACTGCTCTACCACCTGCCCGACGCCCAGCGACCGCGCGTGGTGGGCAAGAGCGATGAGCAGGGCGCGGCCGTGCTCTCGTCCCTGGGTGAGCTGCGGCCCAGCCGCATCATGCCCACGGTGGCCGACTGGCTGGCCCGCCTGAACCCGGCCCTGGACCGCCGCCATCTGGTGGTGGACTTCCTCACGCCCTGCCTGCTGTCCAACGCCGCCGACGGCGTGCGCCGCCAGCCCTACTTCTGCTCGGGCTGCCCGCACAACACCTCCACCAAGTTGCCCGAGGGCTCGCGGGCCCTGGCCGGCATCGGCTGCCACTTCATGGCCAGCTGGATGGAGCGCGGCACCTCCGGCCTGATCCAGATGGGCGCCGAGGGCGTGGACTGGGCGGCGCACAGCCGCTTCACCACCGAGAAGCATGTGTTCCAGAACCTGGGCGACGGCACCTACTACCACTCGGGCTACCTTGCGATCCGCCAGGCCATCGCGGCGCGCGCCAACATCACCTACAAGATCCTCTACAACGACGCCGTGGCCATGACCGGCGGCCAGCCGGTGGACGGCACGACCAGCGTGCCCCAGATCGCCCGCCAGGTGGAGGCCGAGGGCGTCAAGCGCCTGGTGGTGGTGAGCGACGACATCGGCAAGTACGAGGGCCACCACGACCTCTTCCCCGCCGGCACCACCTTCCACGACCGCAGCGAGCTCGACGCCGTGCAGCGCGAGCTGCGGGAGATCGAGGGCGTCACGGTGCTGATCTACGACCAGACCTGCGCCGCCGAGAAGCGCCGCCGCCGCAAGAAGGGTGAATTCCCCGATCCGCCCAAGCGCCTCTTCATCAACGAGGCCGTGTGCGAGGGCTGCGGCGACTGCGGCCAGGCCTCGAACTGCCTCTCCGTCGTGCCGGTCGAGACCGACTTTGGCCGCAAGCGCGCCATCGAGCAGAGCAGCTGCAACAAGGACTTCAGCTGCGTCAATGGCTTTTGCCCCAGCTTTGTCTCGGTGCATGGCGCCCAGCTGAAGAAGAAGGTGGGCGCGGGATACACCGCGCAAGACCTGGCCCGCGAGCTGGCCGCCATCCCCGCGCCCGCCGCCTGGACCTGGACGGGCCCCTTCGACCTGCTGGTCACCGGCGTGGGCGGCACCGGCGTGGTGACCGTGGGGGCTCTTGTCAGCATGGCCGCGCATCTGGAAGGCAAGCAGGCCTCGGTGCTGGACTTCATGGGCTTTGCCCAGAAGGGAGGCTCGGTCCTCAGCTTCGTGCGCCTGGCCCCCACGCAGGACCTCTTGAATCAGGTGCGCATCGACACCCAGCAGGCCGATGTGCTGCTGGCCTGCGATATGGTGGTGGGCGCCAGCCCCGATGCCCTGGGCACGGTCAAGGCCGGCCGCACCGTGATCCTGGCCAACACCCATGAGCTGCCCACGGCCGCCTTTGTGCGCAACCCCGATGCCAGCCTGCAGGCCAACTCCCTGCTGGCCAAGATGCTGCACGCGGTCGGCAACGACAGCGCCCTGCTGTCCAGCATCGACGCCCAGGCCATTGCCCAGCAGCTGATGGGCGACACCATGCCCAGCAACATCATCATGCTGGGCGCCTGCTGGCAGCGCGGCCTGATTCCTCTGAGCGAGGCGGCGCTGATGCGCGCCATCGAGCTCAACGGCGTGGCCGTGGAGGGCAACAAGACCGCCTTCGCCCTGGGTCGCCTGGCCATCGCCGCGCCCGAGGCGCTCAAGCGCCTGGCCGGCGGCGACAGCTCAGTCCAGCCGGTGCAGCTGCTGCTGGGTAAGGACAAGCTGGACGGCCCCGAGGGTCTGATCGCCCGCCGCATGCAGCACCTGACCGACTATCAGGACGCCGCCTACGCACAGCGCTACCGGGCCCTGGTGGACCAGGTCCGCGCCGCCGAGGCGCGGCTGGGCGAGGCTGGCCGCGCCGAGCGCCTGACCAAGGCCGTGGCCCGCTACTACGCCAAGCTGCTGGCCATCAAGGACGAGTGGGAGGTGGCGCGCCTCTACACCGACGGCCGCTGGGAGGCCGCGCTCAAGGCCCAGTTCGAGGGCTGGGAGCGCATCAGCTTCCATATGGCCCCGCCCCTGCTGTCCAAGCCCGATGCGAACGGCCATGCCAAGAAGATCGAGCTGGGCAGCTGGACCTTCAAGGCCCTCAAGACCCTGGCCCGCTTCAAGCGCCTACGCGGCACGGCGCTCGATATCTTTGGCAAGACCGAGGAGCGCCGCATGGAGCGCCAGCTGATTGCGGACTACGAGGCCCTGATCGCCGAGCTGCTGCCGCAGCTGAGCGCCGAGAAGCTGGACCTGGCGGTGCAGCTGGCCCGCCTGCCGGAGAAGATCCGCGGCTACGGCCATGTGAAGCTGGCCCATGTGGTGACGGTGCGGGCCCAGTGGAAGGACCTGCTGGACCGCTTCCATGGCCGCGCCGATGCCGGCCCGGTGGTGGCCGAGGCCCAGCCCGTGCGCATCAAGGGCGTGGCCGAGCTGTGAAGCTCAGCTGAGGCGGCGAAAGCTCAGCCTGTCGATCAGGGTCTGCCCGTTCTGGGAGGACTCATGCAGCTGCAGGATCTGCAGCCGCCCCCGGGCGGCCAGCCCCTGCAGCTCGCGTGCCGCCTGGTCGTAGACCAGGGGCTGCTCCAGCGCACTGCCGCTGCGGGGCAGCTCGACTTCGGTGCCGAATTCCGACTCCAGGAAGAAGGTCATCGCAATCGTGCCCATCACTGCCTCGCTTGAAAGTGCGGGCCGTCTCACCCGACGGCCCCTAACACCCATCATGCACTACCGCCCGTGACATACGTTTGATCACGCCCAAGTCGAGGGTTCTCAGGCGGGACCCAGGGTGTCGAGCTAGTCCTTGTGAACTAATGCACAGTGACATCAGACCGTCATCTAAATGCGGTGGACTGGGGAAAGCCCGTAACGAAAAATTTCATTCCGGCACCTAGCCGACTCCTTTCCATTCACAGGTAGTACGAATGAAGCTGAGCAGGAAACTCCCCCTGGCCATTGCACTGACCCTGGTGCTGACCCTGGCCGCCGGATTCTTTGGACTCTGGACGGCCCGACAGGCCCTGCAGGTCTTCAACACCGAGGTGCTCAGCCATATGGCGGCCGAGCGAGAGGCCGCCGAGCTGGAGAGCCACTTCAAGACGCAGGTCCAGGAGTGGAAGAACGTGCTGCTGCGCGGCTCGGACACCGCGCTGTTCAACAAGCACTGGCAGGCCTTCCAGGCCGAGGAGTCCGCGGTGCAAAGCAAGGTCCAGGCCCTGATTCCGCGACTCACACCCGAGCAAGGCGCGCTGGCCCAGCAGTTCCAGCTCAGCCACCGCAAGATGGGCGAGGCGTATCGGCAGGGCCTGGAAAAGTTCCAGGACAACGGCCTGGACCCGTCCATCGGCGATATGGTGGTGCGCGGGCTCGACCGGGAGCCGGCCAAAAACCTCCAGCAACTGGCCGCGCTGATTGCCGGGCACAGCCAGGCGGTGGCGCAGCAGGCTTATGCCTCGGGCCATCAAGCCACCCTGCTCAGCCTGAGCCTGATGCTGCTCGCCAGCGTCCTGGGCGTCGCCATCGGCGTGTTCATCACCCGCTCGGTCATCGTCCCCTTGCGCAGCGCCGCCGAGCTGGCCGCCGCCGTGGCCCAAGGCAATCTCAGCACGCCCGTTCCCAATGGGGGGCGCGATGAGCTGGGCCAGCTGCTCCAGGCCCTGGGCACCATGCAGCAGCAGCTGCGAGCCCTGGTGAGCGATGTGCGCCACAACGCCGAGCAGGTGGCCGCCGCCAGCGCCGAGATCGCGGCGGGCAATAGCGATCTGGCGGCACGCACCGAGCAGCAGGCCTCGGCCCTGCAGGGCACGGCCTCCTCCATGGACCAGCTGGATGGCACCGTGCGCAAGAACGCCGAGGGCGCCGCCCAGGCCGAGCAGCTGGCACAGAAGGCCAGCGGCGTGGCCCTGGCCGGCGGCCAGGCCATTGCCACCGTGGTGCAGACCATGCAGAGCATTCACGGCGCCTCCGAGCGGGTGGTGAGCATCATTGAGGTCATCGACAACATCGCCTTCCAGACCAATATCCTGGCGCTGAACGCCGCGGTGGAGGCGGCGCGAGCCGGCGAGCAGGGCCGCGGCTTCGCCGTGGTGGCCGGCGAGGTGCGCACGCTGGCCCAGCGCAGTGCCCAGGCCGCCCGTGAGATTCGCAGCTTGATTCTTGGCAGCAACGAGAACGTGCAGCGCGGGTCTCAGGAAGTGCACGCCGCCGGCCAAACCATGCGGCAGGTGGAGCAGGCCATCGGCGACGTCTCGGGCCTGATCCAGGAGATCAGCCGCGCCAGCCTGGCACAGAGCCAGAGCGTGTCCGGCCTCAATGCCGCGGTGCTGCGCATCGAAGAGGGCACGCAGCAGAACGCGGCCCTGGTGGAGCAGACCAGCGCGGCAGCGGAGAGCCTGCGGCGCCAGGCCCAGCAGCTGGTGCAGCTGGTGGACCGCTTCAGGCTCGCCTGAACGACGCCGCCGCAGCGGCCCGGGGCGCGCTCAGCGCCAGAAGCCCTGGTGCACGCCAGCCGCCTCGTCGCCCAGCACCGGACCGATGCAGCCGATGGCATGGGGCGAGGCGGCAAAGACCGCTCGGCAGGAGAGCTCGGCATCGCGCTGCGTGGCCAGCTCGCCGCGGAACACGCGCAGGGCCACCGCGTCGATGCCGAAGACCACGCGCCGGATGCCGGACCAGAAGATGGCGCCATGACCCGCCTGGCTTTCCGGCCCGCGCCCGACGGCTTCACCGGGCTGGGCTGATACAGCCCGGCGAACGCAGGGCATACTGCGCGCTCAGAAGAAGAATCCCCGAGGGAGTCGATGAAGAATAGAAGTACTCACCGGGCCATCGGCCCGGTGCGCGCGCTGCTGTGCGCCGCCGGCCTGTGGCTGGCCGCCATGCCGGCGTGCGCAACAGAAGCCCCGCCCCTGCCGCTGGAGATCATCGCCAGCCTGCCGCGGCTGTCAGGCGTGATGCTGTCGCCGGACGGCCAGCAGATCGCCGCGCTGCTGAACGAGGCCGACCGCACCGTGCTGATCACCGGGCCGCTGCAGGGCAGCCAGATGCGCACGGTGCTGTCCAGCGACAACCAGAAGTTCATGCTCAACTGGGCGCGTTGGGTCAACAACGAACGGCTGCTGGTCAGTGTGCGCTTCGCCTCGCGGCGCGACTTCGTCGGCACGCAGGAGACGCGCCTGCTCTCGGTAAAGGCCGATGGAAGCGGCCTGCAGCACCTGGTACAGCGCGATCGCTTCACTGGCAGCGCGCGCGGAATTGAAACTGCGCAGCAGATCCAGGACCGCGTGATCGATTGGCTGCCCGAAGACGGCAAGCATGTGCTGCTGCAGCTGGCCAGCGGGCCGGACAGCCTACTGCCGGCTGTCTACCGGCTGAACATCGAGACCGGCGAGCGCAATATGGTGCAGGCGCCGGAGCGCCGCGTGTACGAGTGGATGACCGACCGCCAACACCGTGTGCGTCTGGGTATCCGCGAGCATGAGGGCCACTACGAGGTGATCGAGCGCGCCCTCGAAGGCGGCAACTGGCGCACGCTGTGGGCCTTCGATGGCTTCAAGCGCGACGCGGTCTGGCCGCTCGGCTTCGGCAGCGATCCGCAGGAACTCTATGTGAGGGCCAACCACGAGGGCCGCGACGCGATCTTCACGGTGCGGCTGGACCAGCCGGAGCTGCCGCGCAGCCTGAAGCTGGCCCATCCGCGCTACGACATCCGCGGCCGCTTGCTTCGCTCACCGGCCAGCGGCGAGGTGATCGGCCTGCAGGGCTCGCAGGACGAGGAAAGCGGCGAGGCTTCGCGCAGCGAGTTCTGGGACCCTCAATGGCGCACCCAGGTGCAGGCGATCGACCTGGCACTCCCGCAGCGCGAGAACCGACTGATCGCGATCAGCCGCGACGAGCAACGCTACCTGGTCTACAGCAGCGGCAACGGCCAGCCCGGCGAGTACTTCGCCGGCGACCGGCGCACGGGCAAGCTGGCCCTGATCGGCAAGGACCATCCGGCCCTGCGCCCCGAGGCGCTGGTTGGCAAGCGGCATGCCACCATCCAGGCCCGGGACGGTCTTGCGCTGAACGCCTACCTGAGCCTGCCGCGCGGCCACCAGCCCGGGCGCGACGGCCCGCTGCCCCTGGTGTTGCTGCCGCATGGCGGCCCGCACAGCCGCGACGACCTGGACTTCGATGCCTGGACCGAGTTCCTGGCCAGCCGGCGCTATGCGGTGCTGCAGGTCAACTTCCGCGGCTCCGATGGCTATGGCCACGACTTCGCGGCCGCCGGCCTGCAGCGCTGGGGCCTGGAGATGCAGGACGATCTCAGCGATGCGGTGGCCTGGGCGATCGGCCAGGGCATCGTCGACGCGAAGCGGGTCTGCATCGTTGGCGGCAGCTATGGCGGCTACGCCGCCCTGATGGGCGCGGTGAAGACGCCGGATCTGTACCGCTGTGCGGTCAGCTTTGCCGGCGTGAGCGACCTGCAGGACCTGATCGCCCACGAGGCCCAGTACATCGGCGGCCGCGCGATGGCGGAGCGCCAGATCGGCCGCGCCTGGGGCGACCGCGAGCGCCTGCGCGCCACCTCGCCGGCGCTGCAGGCCGAGCGCATCCGGGTGCCGGTGCTGCTGGTGCATGGCACGGCCGACCGCGTGGTGCCGGTCGAGCAGAGCCGCGACATGGCCAAGGCCCTGAAGCGCGCCGGCAAGCCGTATGAATACATCGAGCTGGAGGACGGCGACCATTACCTCGGCCGCAACAGCCATCGGCTGCAGTTCTTCCAGGCGCTGGAGCGCTTTCTGGCCCGCGCGCTGCAGCCGCAACAGACGGCCCCGACGACCACGCAGTAGCGCCCAAGCGCAGCGGGCACGCAGTCCCGCGAGAC
The DNA here is from genome assembly GCF_004362405.1 of Roseateles asaccharophilus. GTDB lineage: Bacteria > Pseudomonadota > Gammaproteobacteria > Burkholderiales > Burkholderiaceae_C > Kinneretia > Kinneretia asaccharophila. The sequence goes on along the minus strand of NZ_SNXE01000005.1, from coordinate 97,771 downwards.
AGGGCGGGTGCGCTGCGCCTGGACCGGCCCCGGGTGCACGGCCCCTAGGCCGAATCCGCCACCACCCGATTGCGCCCCTCACGCTTGGCGCGATACAGGGCCTGGTCGGCGGCCGCCAGCAGGTCCTGGGCCAGCTGGCCGGGCTCACGCCCGGCAATATCGTGACCCAGCAGGGACAGTCCGATGGAGATGGTCACCGCAATGGGTTGCTCCGAGGCCGCCACCGCCTGGGCCGCGATGCGGCCGCGTATGCGCTCGGCAATCTCGCGCGCCTGCTGTTGACCGGCCTGGGGCAGCAGGGCGACGAATTCCTCGCCGCCCCAGCGGGCGATGGTGTCCCCGGCCCGCAGCTGGCCCAGGATGCTCTGGCCCACGGTGCGCAGCACCACATCGCCCGCGGCATGGCCGTGGCGGTCGTTGATGGCCTTGAAGCCGTCGATATCCAGGAACAGACAGGCCAGGGGATGGCGATGGCGCCGGGCCTGGGCGATCTCGACCAGGCAGCGGTGCTCGAAATAGCGGCGGTTGTGCACGCCCGTCAGCGCATCGGTGAGCCCGGCCAGCTTGAGCCGCTCCTGGTTGAGCGCGCTCTCCAGGCACACGCTCAGGATGCCGGCCAGGCGCTGCAGCAGCTGGGTGCCGGCGTCCGGGGTGTATCGAAGCGCGTCCAGGCTCCCAAAGTGCAGGCTGGCAATCAGCCGCCCGTGACGGCGTATCGGTAGCAGGGCCACCGAAGCCATGACATGAGCAAAGAGCTCGCCATGGCGCGCCGGCTTGAAAGCCCCCAGCTGAGGCAAATCGGTCTCGCCATGCAGACGCTGCAGCGCGGCCGCGTCGGGCAGCAAGCGCAGACCAGCAGGCTGAGCTGCACCCAAGAGCCGCGCCAGCTCCTGCTCGCCGTCCACCAAGGCCAGGCTCACCTCGTCCAAGGCAAAGACCTGTCGATAGTCCTGCAGCAACACCTGCAGCAGTTCCTGCAAGGAAGCCGCGCCGATCAGGCGATGCTCCAGCCGCTCGAAGCGGCGCATCTTTTCCTCATTGGCCCGCGCCTCCTGCAGCAGCGCCTGAAGCTGCTGGCGCAGGTGCTGGTTCTCGGCCTCGAGGGGGGCTGCGTCGTCCATGCACGCAGCTTAGCCCAAGCTCATGACAGCGCGCGACCGATCAGGATCTTCTGCACCTCGGATGTACCCTCATAGATCTGGGTCACGCGCACGTCACGGTAGATGCGCTCCACCGGGAAGTCGCTCACATAGCCGTAGCCGCCATGGATCTGGATGGCGGCGGAGCAGACCTTCTCGGCCATCTCGCTGGCGAAAAGCTTGGCCATGGCCGCTTCCTTGAGGCAGGGCTGACCGGCGTCCTTCAGGGCCGCGGCATGCCAGATCAGCTGGCGCGCGGCCTCTATCTGGGTGGCCATCTCAGCCAGCTTGAACTGGATGGCCTGGTGCTGAAAGATGGGCTGGCCGAAGCTGCTGCGATCCTTGCTGTAGCGCAGCGCCGCCTCGAAGGCGGCACGCGCCATGCCCACGCTCTGGCTGGCGATGCCGATGCGGCCCCCCTCCAGGCCCGAGAGCGCGATCTTCAGGCCCTGGCCCTCCTCGCCCAGGCGGTTGGCGGCCGGCACACGGCAGTTCTCGAAATTGATCTGCGCGGTGTCGCTGGCATGCTGGCCCATCTTGTCCTCGACGCGGGCGACGATATAGCCCGGGGTGGACGTGGGCACCAGGAAGGCGCTGATGCCCTTCTTGCCCGCGGCCTTGTCGGTGACGGCCATCACGATGGCCACATCGCCGTTCTTGCCGCTGGTGATGAACTGCTTGACGCCGTTGAGCACATACTCATCGCCCTCGCGCACGGCCGTGGTCTTGAGCCCGCCGGCCTCCGAGCCCACATGCGGCTCGGTCAGGCAGAAGGCGCCCAGCATCTCGCCGCGCGCCAGCGGTTTGAGAAAGCGCTGCTTCTGATCCTCGTTGCCAAAGGCCATCAGGATGGAGCAGACCGGGCAGTTGTTGACGCTGACCACGGTGGAGGTGGCGCCGTCACCGGCCGCGATCTCTTCCAGGATCAGGGCCAGGGCCAGATAGTCCAGGCCCGCGCCGTCGTACTCGGTGGGCACGGCCACGCCGTAGCAGCCCAGCTCGGCCAGGCCCTTGAGCTCGGCGGCGGGGAAGTGGTGCTTCTTGTCCCACTCGGCCGCCTTGGGCGCGATCTGGTCCTGCACAAAGCTGCGCACGGCATCCTGCACCGCGCGGTGGTCTTCACTGAGCAACATGTTTTCGAGTCTCCGATAGATCTTCTTGGTAAGCGGTACAGAACAGGACGCGCCAGCCATGAGCCAGGCGGGCCAGCTGGTAGCCGGTGCAGAACTGCTGCAGCGGCAGCTCGTCGCCGGCGCGCCGCAGGGTCCAGGCCACATGGCTGAAGCCGTGGTTCGCACCCAGGGGAATATGGTCGCGGATCTCGAAAGACCAGGCGTGCGGCCCCAGATCGCGGTAGACCGCGCACAGGGCCTGCATATTGGCGCGCATGGGCACGTCCTCGGCCCACCAGCTCACGCGGCCCAGACCCTCGCGGCTGTCGGCAATGGCGCTGGGGCTGTGCCAGAGATCGGCCACGGCCTCGCCATCACCCGCGTTGAAGGCCTCGCGATAGCGCGTGAAGAAGGCCTGTGCTTCCTGCAGCGTCATCGAGGCTTCACCAGGCCAGCTGCTGGCCGTCGTAATTGAAGAAGCCGCCGCTGTGCTCCGGCTTGAGCGTGGCCAGCACAGTGCGCATGCCCGCCACGCTGGTCTGCACATCGATGTCCGCGCCGGCGCCGCCCATCTCGGTGCGCACCCAGCCGGGGTGGAAGCTGCACAGGCTGGCCCGGCCTTGCAGGCTCAGGGCCGCGTCCTTCATGACCGAATTCACCGCCGCCTTGGAGGCGCGATACAGCCAGCCCGAGCTGCTGTTGCGCAGGCCGATGGAGCCCATGCGCGAGGACAGGATGCCGATGCGAGCCCCCGGCGCCAGGGCCTCAGCCAGCTGGGGCAGCAGCCGCATGGGGCCCAGCACATTGGTGTGCATGACCATGTCGAACTCGGCCTGGGTGGGCGTCTGCAGACCCTCGCTGCGCGGCCCGAACACACCGGCGTTGATCACGACCAGATCGAACTGATGGCCGTCGATCTGCCAGGCCAGACCGGCGGCGCTGGCGGTATCGGCCACGTCCAGCTTGAGCGCCGTGGCGCCCAGGGCGCGCAGCGCCGCCAGGCCCGGCTCGCTGCGCGCCGTGGCCAGCACCCGCTCACCGGCGGCGCGGTACTGCCGCACGAACTCCAGACCGATGCCGCGGGAGGCTCCGATTACCAGCACCGAGGCCATGGTCTCACTCCTTGTCTGACATGAATAAAAACAGCACGGATTGTGCACGGCCCGCGCGACCCTGAGGCCCGCCAGGGCCTGATGAGCTTGGCGGCAGCGCGCGCCCCCCCTCAAACGCTGGGGTGAGATTCAACGCTTTTTCAACGCCAGACCCCGAGCATCGCGCCGGGCTCCCGAGGGGGCCACCCCCGCCCCTCCCGGAGACACCTGCCCATGCCCCGCGACGCCCGCCCCACCCATCTCAGCCACGCCAGATCGAACACTGCACGCCGAGCCGCCGGACTTCGGCGCCTGACGCTGCGCAGCGCATTGGCTGCCGCCTTTGCCGCGCCGCTGTCCCCCGCGACCGGGGCCACAGTCATCGAGCTGACGCCCCTGGCGCCCCACACCCTGTTCACGCCGGAGAACACCGACCTGGGCGCCAGCCTGGGCGATGTGGTCTACCAGGGGACGGGGCGGCTGGTGAAGACCGGTGCGGGATCAGCCTTCTGGGGGGCTCGCAGCGCGACCTTTGCGCTGCAGGCCGGCAGCTGGATTGATGTGCTGGAGGGGCGATTCGTTGGAGGCAGCAGTGCCAACGAAAACTGGTCTCGCAACCAAGCCAGCCTGCATGTGGCCCAGGGGGCTCTGTTTGACGGCGTGGAAGCCAATGTGCGCGTCGATGCACTGACGGGCAGCGGCACCATCCGCACCGGCTTCTTCGACGGCCATTCCAGCTACGGCTACCAGACCTTCACCCTCGGCGTGGCCAACGGCAGCGGCAGCTTCGCCGGGGTGCTGGCGGACGGCAACAGCGCCGGGCATTTCACCAAGGTCGGCACCGGCACCCAGGTGCTGACGGGCAGCAGCACCTACACCGGCGGCACGCGGGTGGCGGGCGGCACGCTGGCCATCGGCGACGGGGGAAGCAGCGGTTCGATCCTCGGTCCCGTGCAGGTGGACGCTGGCGCCACACTCGCCTTCAATCGCAGCGACAACACCAGCTTTGCCGGCTTGATCAGCGGCGAGGGCCGCTTCATCAAGCAAGGCAGCGGCACATTGAGCCTGAGCCAGGGCTTGAACCTGCAGCAAGGGCTGGAGATTCAGTCTGGCACGCTGCTACTCAAGGCCGGCGCCAACTTGAGTGGCCCTGTACTCAACCAAGGCACGCTCGAGCTTGCCAAGGGGGCGGTGCTGACGCTGCGTGATGGCATCAGCGGTGCCGGCACCATTGTGCACACTGGGCATTTGCTGACCATGAGCGGCAAAGTCAGTGCCGGCTTAGTGGCGACAGCCTCGATGTATGAGATTGAAGAGGGACGTACCCAGCTTGTGCTCGGCGAAGTCGGCCGCAGCACCGTGGCGAACATTCGCATCATCGTGGCAGGCATTGAATCGCAGTTCGACATGGTCGGTCCACAGACCCAGGTGTTCTGGAAGTCCGAAGACGGTACGGGAACCGGCGAGCTCTTCGTGGACTATGGCGGCCAGTTGAGGGTGCGTGACGGCGCCCAGCTCTCACGGGACCGCGCCACTGTTCGCGGTGGTGGCCAGCTGACCGTGCAGGGTGCGGGCAGCCTGTTCGAAGTCCGGGGTCCGAGTCAGCCCGCCACCCTATTTGTCGACGGTGACGGCGCGGTGACGGTTGCAGACGGAGGGCGCGTGGTCACGGACATCCTCTGGCTGGACGGTCACGGCAGTAAGCTGACCGTGCAGGGCCCAGGCTCCAGCCTGAAGACCAGCTATCTGCGCGCTTCATCTCACCGGAGCCCCCAGATCCAGGTCTTGGCCGGTGGCTTGCTGGAGAGCGGGGAAGTCAACCCTCGGGTGACGCCCTTCTTCATGGGCAGGATGCTGGTCAGCGGCGCGGGCAGCCGCTGGCTGCATGACGGCATCCTGCGGGGCGGCAGCGGGGTGGCCAACGGTCAGACCTACGGCAGTCAGCTGACCATCCGCGACGGCGGCCTGTTCCGTGCACGCGCCCTGGAGATACCCTTCGGCCACACCCAGGGCCTCTCGGTGCTGCTGGACGGCGGCGTGCTGGAACTGACCCAGGCCGGCCGCAGCTTCGTCAGCGGGCTGGACTGGCAGCAGGGCCGCGTGATCCTGGGCGGCAGCACGGCGCTCAACCGCGATGTGCTGGCGCAGAACCTGGTGCTGAGCGCCGGGCGCGCGCTGGAAGTGCAAGGCGATCTGCAGCTCAACCCAGGCGATGCCCTGGCCTTGCGCAGCGGCGGCCAGTTGCAGGCGCATCAGCTGGTGCTGGCCGGCGGCAGCTTTGAGGCCCAGGTGCAGGCCGACTTCCGCTCGGTGCTGAACTGGCAGCACGGTCAGCTGGTCCTGGTGGGCGACGCCGAGCTGGGCCAGGGCCTGCTGGCCGGGCGGGACACGCTGAGCACAGGGCGGAACTTGAGGGTGCAGGGGCGCCTCAGCAGCGTGGCAGGCACGCCCACCCTGAACGTGGACGCCGCCAACCAGCTGAGCGTGCTGGGTGAGCTTCAGCTCAACAGCGATCTGGCCTTGGGCTCAGAGGCGGTGCTGAGCCTGGGCAAGGGCCAGAACTCGGTGATCCAAGGGCGGCTCAGCGGCCACGGCACTCTGAGCTTGTCCGAGGCCACCTTGCGCCTGGCGGGCCCGTCCCAGCTGCAGAAACTCATCGTCAGCAACCACAGCGAACTGCGCCTCGAAGGCGCTGGCAGCACCCTGCAATTGCAAGACATGGCCCTCTTGGGCGAGCTTGGGACAGGCCGCATCAGCGTGCAAGCCGGCGCACGCCTGAGCGGCGGCGACCAGGAACTGGTGCTGCGCAACGTGGGTGCGCCGGGGGCCGCCCAGGTGCTCGTCAGCGGTGTGGGTAGCCGCCTGGACGCACAGCGCCTGTCTCAAACCGGGGTGAACCTCACGGTGGCGCAAGGCGGTGCACTGAGCACCAGCGTCCTTGCGCTGCGGGACGGCGCCAGCCTGCAGGCGCAGGACGCCGGCACCCAACTGGCGATCGGGCAACTCCAGCTCGGCAGCGGCACGCACCTTGATCTGGGCGCAGGGGCCCAGTTGCAGGGCCAACAGGCCTGGCTGAGCAGCAGCACCGCCCAGCTGAGCGGGCCGGGCACCCGTTGGGTCCTCTCCGAAGGCTTGCATCTTGATCACAGCCAGGTGCAGCTGCGCGATGGCGCCCGCCTGGACGCGGCCCAGCTCCACCTGAGCGGCGCCTCCAGCCTGCAGCTGCACGGTGGGGCCTTGCGCATGGAGCGTGCCGAAAAGAGCTTTGTCGCGGGCTTGGACTGGACCCACGGCCAGCTCACCATCGGCAGCGACACGGGCTTGAACCAAGGCCTGCTGGGCGCCGACCTGCTGCTCGCTGAGGGCCGCAGTCTGGCGGTCGAAGGCCAGCTCGCGGTCCAGCAAGGGCAGCGCCTGCAGCTGGCCCAAGGCGGCCAATTGCACGCCCGGACGCTGCTGCTCAACGGTGGCAGCCTGACGGCGCAGAGCACGGCCGCCTTCACCGGATCGCTGGATTGGCAGCGCGGCCGCCTGACGCTGGAGGGCCCCGCTCAGCAAGGCCAGGGGCTGCTAGCCACCGTGCCGGTGCTGGGTGCCGATCACCAGCTGCGCGTTGAAGGGCGCCTGACCCTGGACGGTGCCACCCCGCTGGTCTTGGCCGGTGGCCAGCTGGACCTGGACGCGCTTCGCGGCACGCCCGGATCCGCAGGTCTGGACTGGCGCTCGGGCCAGCTGACCCTGCGCGGCGATGCGCGCTTGGCCGATGGGCTGCCTGCGCAGCTGGTGCTCGGCGCGGACAAGCGCCTGCATGTGGCGGGTGAGCTCCGCATCGATCGCGGCAGCCAGCTGCTGCTGGAAGGCGGCGTGCTCAGCTTTGCGGTGCTGAGCCTGGACGGTGGGCGCCTGGACCTCAGCGCCAGCCAAGCCCTCAGTGGGCATTTCGACTGGCAGCAAGGCACCCTGGCCCTGAAGGGCGATGTGGCCTTGAGCAACCCTTGGCTCGGCGGCCGCACCGTCCTGAACCAGGGCCGCGTGTTGGAGGTCGGCGGCCAGCTGCAACTGGGCGGCGGGCAGTTGAACCTTGCGCAAGGTGGCGTGCTGGTGACGCGCGGCCTGCAAGGCAGCGGCCGGGTGCTGCTGGACGGTGGCGTGCTGCGCACCGAGACCTTCGGGGCCGACACCGCGGCGCGCCTGGCCTGGCAGCGCGGCACCCTGGCCATCACCGGTGACGCCGGCGCGGCCCTGGGTCAGGGCGGCTTCAAGCGCATGACGGTGTTGAACGAGGGCCAGACCTTGCAGGTCAGCCGCACGCTGTCGATGGCGCGGGGCACGCAGCTGCTGCTGGACGGCGGCCAGCTGCGCGCAGGCACAGTGGCCCTGCAAGGCGGCAGGCTGATGACGACCGAGGCCCCCATCGACCTGAGCGAGGTGCGCAGCTTGCAAGGCCATGGCCTGGTGAGCGGTGCGGTGCAGGGCGGTGCCCGCACCCAGCTGGTGGCCCAGGGTGGCACGCTGACGCTGGGCGATGCCGATCAGGCGGGGGGCTTTGCCCACGCCGGTGAGCTGCGTGTGGAGCGCGGGGCCACCGCCCTCTTGCTCTCGGCCGATGCCGCCCAGCTGGGCCGCCTGACCGAGTTGCAGGCCGGCGCCCGCCTGGCCACGCTCAATGGTGCGACGCTCACGCACGGGGGCGTCATGAGCTTCATCGGCGATGCCACGGTGCAGGGCGAGTTCACGCACCAGGGCCGCATCGAGGGCAGCGGTGGCACGCTCAGCTTCCTGAACGATGTGCAGGGTGCGGGCAGCTTCGCCGGCTCGGTGCTGTTCAAGGCCGGCTACCAGCCCGGCAACAGCCCGGCCCGCATCGACTTTGGCGGCGGCCGCCTGAGCTTTGGCGCGAACGCCGTGCTGACGCTGGAGTTCTTCGGCCCGCAGCCCGGCACGGGCTACGACCAGCTGATGAACATCGGCTGGCTGGACTTCCAGGGCACGCTGAACCTTCAGTTTGACAGCAGCTTCAAGCCAGTGGCGGGCAGCCGCTTCCAGCTCTTCGACTTCCAGCAGTTCAGCGGCTCGCTCAGTGCTGACCGCATCACCGTGAGCGGCCTGGACCGCCAGCAGCTGGACCTGAGCCAGCTGGGCAGCACCGGGCAGCTGCAGGTGAGCGCGGTGCCCGAGCCCGGCAGCTGGGCCCTGATGGGGCTGGGGCTGGCGGTCCTGGCATGGCGCCAGCGCCGCCGGCTGCCCGCCCAGGCCCAGGCAGCGCGGTCCAACTCCTGAAAACAGATCCGATCATCATGAAACGCACTCTGCAAGCCGACAGGTCTCAAGCCTTGGGTGCGGCTGCCCTCTCAGTCCTGGCCGCCATGGCCGCCTTGACACTCGCTGCGTCGCAGGTGCAGGCGCAGGCGCAGCCCGCCGAGGCGAGCAGCCCCTTGCGCTTCTCCGGCTTCGCCACCCTGGGCCTGACGCATAACGACAACGCCACGGCCGGCGCCATCACCTCCTTCTCGCAGCTGCGCCCGGTGCGCAAGGGCTGGTCCGCCAATATGGACACGGCCCTGGGCCTGCAGCTGGAATGGCAGCCCGCCCAGGGCACCACGCTGCAGCTGCAAGGCGTGGCCCGCGCGGGCGAGGACATGAAGCCGCGCCTGCGCATCGCCGCCCTGCGCCAGCAGCTGGGCCAGGGCCTGAGCCTCAATCTGGGACGGGTGCGCAGCCCGCTGTTCTTTGACTCCAGCATTGCCGAGATCGGCTATGCCAACCTGAGCGTGCGCCCGGCGCCCGCCATCTACGCCCTCACCAACAGCGTGGCCAGCCTGGACGGTGCCGATTTGCACTGGCGCCTCAATCTTGGCGATGCCAGCCTGCTGGCCCAGGTCTATGGCGGTCGCTACGACTACACCCACCGCTTCAACAACTTCTCGCCGGCCATCTCGGCCGATGCCAGCCTGCGCGGCCTGGTGGGCTTCAGCCTCAGCGCGCATCTGCAAGACCTGACCCTGCGTTTCTCGCACACCGAGATCGACCGCTATGTGCTGCGCTCCGAGCAGGTCAGCCAGCTCAACCAGGGCCTGGAGCAGGTCGGCGGCGCCCTGCGGCAGCTGGCCCTCAACCCCATGCTGCCGCCGGCGCTACAGGCCGCCCTGCAGACCAAGTCGCAGGGCGTGGAGGCCCTGCGCAACCCCTTCGACAACCGCCCCAGCTACAGCAGCCTGGGTCTGGACGGCAACTGGCAGCAATGGCGCGTGCTGGCCGAGCTGACCTGGATGGACCCCAGCAACGATCTGGTCGGTCGCGGCCGCGGCTACAGCCTCACGCTGGCCCGCAGCCTGGGCGATGTCACCCCCTACCTCAGCGTGGCGCGGCTCAAGCGCTCCCGTGCCACCCTCAATACCGAGGCCCTGGCCGCGACCGGGCTGAACCCGCAGCTCGACGGCGCCCTGCAGCAGCTGCAGCAAGGCTTTGGCCGGGCGCAGCAGTTCGCCGACATCAGCAGCCGCTCGCTGAGCCTGGGCCTGCGCTGGGACTGGCGCGAGAACATGGCCATCAAGACCCAGCTCGATCAGGTGCGCACGCCCAATGCCAGCAAGCCCGGCCCGCTGGCCGTGCCCAGCCTGCCCTTCGACAACAAGCTCCAGCTGTTCAGCGTCACGCTGGACCTGGTGTTCTAAGGAGGGAGCGGCCATGAAATTCACCGACTTCCTGCCCCGCCGTTCCCTGGCCCTGATCCCCCTGCTGGCCCTGCTGTGCGCGGGCGCGGCCCGCTCCGCCCTGGCCGCCAACGAGCTGATCGTGATCGCCCACAAGGACGTGGTGCTGGACAAGATCAGCCCGGAGCGCGTGACCCAGATCTATCTGCGCCAGCAGCAGAGCTGGCCCGATGGCCAGCCCATACAGCCCATCGATCTGCGCGAAGGCAGCAGCCTGCGCCGCGCCTTCTACGACCAGGTCACGGGCCGCAGTCTCGGCCAGGTGCGTGCCTACTGGGCGCGCCAGAGCTTCACCGGCATGGGTCTGCCGCCGCGCCAGGTGGACAACGACGAGGAGGTGACCCGCCTGGTGCAGAGCACCCCGGGCGCCATCGGCTATGTCTCGCGCAAGCCCAGCGGTACCGGCGTCAAGGTGCTGCTGAGCACCAGCGTCGATTGAGGTCCATGAGGGCCCAGGCGGCACACCGCGACGCGAGCCAGCCGCCCTGGCTGCGTCTGCTGGCGCCGGCCAGCTGGCTCTCGGGGCGGCTGAGCTTCTCGCGCAAATTCCTGCTGGTCGGTGCCGTGATGCTGCTGGCCCTGGGGCTGCTGAGCTGGCCCCTGCTGCGCAAGGCCGGCCTGGAGGCCCAGAGCGCCGAGTTGGAACGCCAGGGTCTGGCCGCCCTGTCCCAGCAGGCCAGCGTGCTCTACAGCCTGGTGCGCCAGCGCGGAACGCTCGGCGAGGGGCCGCTGCCGCAAGCCGCGGACGCCGCCCGCGCGCTGCAGGCCCTGCTGGGCTGGGCCGCCGCGCCCCCGCTCCCGGCCCATGCCCCGCCCAGCGCCCTGCCGGCACTGGGCCAGCGCCTGCAGCAGCAGTGGCAACAACTGCGCGAGCTGAGCGCCCAGGGCGACGACGATGCGCAGCGCCGCTTTGCCGCCCACACCGGCGCCATCAACGCCTTGCTGGCCCTGATGCGCGAGAGCGCCCGCGCTCACCGCCTCAATGTGGACCCCACGCTGGACGCGGCCTTCGAGATGCTCAGCCACCGTCTGCCCCTGCTGATGGAGACCCTGGCCAAACAGCAGGACGCGCTGGCCCTGTCCAGCGACAGCATGGCCAGCTATGCCGTGGCCGCCCAGGTGGTGCTCAGCGAGTCGGTGCCCGCCCTGCGCGCCGGCATGCAGCAGCTGCTGGCCACGGGTGACCGCGCCGGACTCCAGCCCCAGCTGGCCGAGCTGCTGGCCCGCGTCGAGCGCCAGCAAGATGCGGTGGACAAGGTGCTGGACCGACCGCAGGCCGTGGCCGAGCTGCGCCCCCTGGCCCAGGCCAATCTGGCACAGGTCCAGGCCCTGATGCAGGCCGCCATCACGCACGCCGACCTGCTGCTGCAGGAGCGCCTGGCCCAGCTGCGCCACAGCCAGTGGCAGGTGGGCGCCCTGCTGGTGGGCGCCATGGCCGCCATTGCCTATCTCTTTGCCGGCATCTATGTCTCCACGCTGCGCTCGCTGCGCCGGCTCTCGCAGGGCACGCAGGACTTCTGCGCCGGCCGCCTGGACACGCGCATCCGCATCGACACCCAGGACGAGCTGGTCCTGGTGGCGGGCAACTTCAACACCGTGGCCGCCGAGGTCGGGCGGCTGCTGGAGGTGATCCGCGAGCAGAACGAGTCGCGCCAGCGCGAGCTGGAGCGCCTGGTGCAGCAGCGCACCCTGGAGCTGGCCGACAAGAACGACCAGCTGCACCTGGCCGCCCTGCGGGTGCAGGAAGAGCTGGAATCGGCCCGCGATATGCAGCAGGCCATCCTGCCCCAGCACTTTCCCGACACGGCGGACTTCTCCATGCAGGCCTGCATGCAGCCGGCGCGCGAGCTGGGCGGTGACTTCTACGACTGCTTTGCGCTGTCCGGCGGCCGCTGGGGCTTTCTGGTCGCCGATGTGGCCGGCAAGGGCATGGGAGCGGCCTTCTTCATGGCCGTCTCGCGCACCGTGCTGCAAGACCTGGCCCAGGACGGTCTGGGCCCGCAGGAGGTGCTGGCGCGTGCCAACGAGCTGCTCAGCGGGCGCAATCCCATGGAGCTCTTCGTCACCGCCTGCTACTGCATCTACGACCCGCGCGACGGCAGCCTGGTCTATGCCAGCGCCGGCCACCCGGCGCCCCTGCTGCGCAGCGCGCGGGGTGAGGTGCTCGCCCTGGACTGCCCGCGCGATGTGGCCCTGGGCGTGCTGCCCGGCATGAGCTACAGCGCGCGGCAGACGCGCCTGCAGGCCGGCGACACCCTGCTGCTCTACACCGACGGCATCACCGAGGCCTTCGACGCCGCCGGCAAGGCCTATGGCGAAGAGCGCCTGTTCGCCTGGCTGCGCGCCAGCCGCGAGCCGCATGCCGCCGACAAGCTGGCCAGCCTGGTGCGCGATGTGGCCGACTTCGTGGGCGGCGCCGAGCCCAGCGACGACCTGACCGCCCTGCTGCTGTGCCGCAAGCCGCAGGACGAGGCCGCCCCCGCCCTGCCTACGCCCTCCACCCCCGACACGCCCGCCAGCCCACAAGCCCGAGGAGCTCTGACCGTGAGCCACGCCCCCCTGGAACTGAAGAACAAGACCCTGCTGCTGGAGTACCGCCTGCAAAGCCGGGTCGAGGAGATCGCCCCCCTGGCCGCGGCCGTGGACGAGGCCCTGAGCGAACGCCCCGATCTGGCCTTTGCCGTCAACCTCTGCCTGGAAGAGCTGATCACCAACACCATCCAGCACGGCCTGCACGGCGCGCCGGACCGCCCCATCCATGTGCGGCTTTCGCGCTCGGAGGAATGGCTGGAAATCATCCTCAAGGACGACGCCCCGCCCTTCGACCCCTTTGTGGAGGCCCCCGCCCCCAGCCTGGACGCCAGCGTGGAAGCCCGCGAGGTGGGCGGCCTGGGCGTGCACATGGTCAAGACCATGATGGACGAGGTGCGCGCCTTCTACGACGGCAGCGGCAACCTGATCGTGCTGCTCAAGACGCTCAAGAAGGCTTGAGCCTCCTCCCCCCTCCAGCGTTCCTCCCGCATTCGAACCGAAGAAAGACAGCACCCCCATGAGCTTCGAACACCACAGCAGCGATGAGCAAGGCGCCCGCCTGGTTCAACTCAAGGGCCGCATCGACAGCGCCACCGCCGGCGCCTTCGAGCAGGCCGTGCAAGACCTGTTTGCCACCCCCGGCGCGCGCGCCCTCATGGACTTTGCCGCCGTGGACTACATCTCCAGCGCCGGCTTGCGCGTGGTGCTGATGGCGGCCAAGCGCGCCAAGCAGGCCCAGGGCCGCCTGCTGCTGTGCGGCCTGCCCCAGCATGTGCGCGAGGTGTTCGAGATCAGCGGCTTCTTGAAGATCATCGACAGCGTGAATGACCGCGCCGAGGGTCTGCGTCAGCTGGCGGCCTGAGCGCCCACACCGCCCCGGTTTCATGAGCATCTTCATCAGCCTGTTCGCCGGGCTGGGCCTGTTCTTCATCGGCGTGCGCCTGATCAGCAGCCATCTGCGTCAGGTGGTGGGGCGCCGCCTGCGCCAGCTGATCGCGCGTGCCGTCACCGGGCGTGGCTCCCTGGCCCTGTTCGGCCTGCTGGCCGGCGCGGTGATGCAGAGCGTCAACGCCGTCATCCATGTGCTGGTGGCCCTGGTCACGGCCGGCGCCATGGACCGGCAGCGCGCCTTTCCCATCATCCGCTGGGCCAATCTGGGCACCTCGCTGCTGGCCCTGGTGGCCGCCATCGATCTGCACGCCCTGGCCCTGTGCCTGGTGGGCCTGACCGGCATGGCCTACTACCGGCAGATCGACCAATCCACCCGCTGGCGCCATGCCGTGGGCGCCCTGCTGGGCCTGGGCCTGCTCTTCCTGGGCACCGACTACATCAAGAGCGGCGCCGCCCTGCTGCGCACCGAGCCCTGGCTGCGCCTGCACATCAGCGAGCTGGGCGTGTGGCTGCTGCCCAGCTTTCTGATGGGGGCGGCGGTGGCCTGGGCCGCACAGTCGTCCACCACGGTGGTGGTCATCACCATGAGCCTGGCCGCCGGCGGCCTGATCGGCTGGAATGGCGGCGCCATGCTGGTGATGGGCGCCGGCCTGGGCTCGGCCGCCTCGGCCTGGAGCCTGGCCGGCCGCCTGCAGGGCAGCGCCCGCCAGCTGGTGCTGTTCCAGGTCTTGCTGCGCCTGCAGGGCCTGCTGCTCACCCTGCTCTTCTACGCCGCCAACCGCTGGCTGCTGGACGATCCCTTCGGCCGGCTGCTGGAACAGCACTTCGGTCTGGGCCTGGCCGCGCGCCTGGCCGTCTTCTACATGGTGGTGCAGCTGCTCAGCGATCTGGCCAGCCGGGCGCTGCAGGCCCCCGCCCTGCGCTGGCTGGAGGCCTGGGCCGCGCCCTCGCTGCAGGAGAACCTGAGCCGGCCGCACTATGTGCACGACGAGGCCCTGGACGAGGCCGAGACCGCCCTGCTGCTGGCCGACAAGGAGCAGCAGCGCCTGCTGGCCTGCCTGCCCGCCTACCTGGACACCCTGCGCCAGGACCGGCCCGCCCCCGAGGGCAGCCCCGCCCTGGGCCCCGCCGAGCGCCAGGCCGCCGAGGCCCAGGTGCTGCAGCTCTGCGAGCAGTTCCTGGTGGAGCTGGCGGACCGCCAGCGCAGCCGCGATGTGCTGGAGCGCTGCATGGTGCTGCGCGACCGCAACCGCCTGCTGGCCTCGCTGCAGGACTCGCTGGTGGAGCTGCACCAGGCCGCGCAGGCGGCCGGCGGCGCGGCGGCCGACGGCGCCCCCGTGGCCCTGCTGCTGGACCAGCTGGTGCAAAGCCTGCACCTGATGCTCGAAACCCTGGCCGACACCGCCAGCCGCCCCCTGCCCGACGCCGAGGACCTGGCCCTGCTGCGCAGCCTCACGCACGACCGCTCCGAGCTGATGGACGGCATACGCCGCCGCCTGCAGGGCAGCGAGCTGGAGGCCGGCCTGCGCCAGGCCGTGTTCAGCGCCACCACGGTGTTCGAGCGCTGCGTCTGGCTGGCCCGGCGCTATGTCCTGCTGCTGGACACGCCCGCCAGCTCCTCTGCCTCCTGATGCCATGAACCTGCTCCAGACCCTGGGCCGCTGGCTGCCGCCCTCCAAGCCGGTGCGCCGACCCTTCGAGCTGATCTACGCGGCCGACGAATGCCCGCCGCCCGGCGCCCTGAGCCTGCTGGCCCTGCAACATGCGGCCACGGTGCTGGCCCTGATCGCCCATGTGCTGGCCGCCGCCAAGATCGCCGGCCTGAGCCTGCCGCAGACCCACTCCATCGTCGCCATGACCCTGCTGGGCATGGCCATGGGCACGGCCCTGCAGGCCTGGGGCGGGCGCTGGGGCAGCGGCAGCCTGCTGGTCTTCCAGCCCGACCCCATGATGATCACCGTGGCCGCGGCGGCCATCGCCAGCTACGGCCTGGGCTCCCTGGTGCAGGTGAGCCTCATCGCCGCCGGCGTCACGCTCTGCGTGGGCCCGCTGATGCGCCATCTGCGCGCCCTCTTCCCGCCCACCGTGGTGGGCACCGTGGTCTGCATGGGCGGCCTGGGTCTGGTGGAGCCGGCCATGCGCAATGCCCTGGGCGTGCAGGACGCGGCCGCGCCGGCAGGCGGGCTGCAGATCGACGGCGTGAGCACCCTCATCGCCGGCGCCACCCTGGCCAGCATCGTGATCTTCTCGGTCTGGGGCGGGCGGCGCTTCAAGCTGCTGGGCGTGCTAGCCGGCCTGCTCACGGGCTTGCTCATCGCCGCGCTCAGCGACCGCCTGCTGGGCCTGGAGTGGCTGCAGGGCGCCCCCTGGCTGGCCCTGCCCCAGCCGATTGCGCCCAGCTTCAATCTGGGCCCCGAGATCATCTTTGCCATCGTGCTGATCGCCACGCTCAACCAGCTGGACAACATCGGCTGCCTGATCGTGATGGACAAGACCGACAACGCCGACTGGCGCCGCGCCGATATGCTGATGGTGGGGCGCGGCATCCGCGCCAACGGCGCGAGCGACTTCTTGAGCGGCCTGTTCGGCAGCTTTCCCACCGCGCCCAGCTCGGCCAATATCGCGCTGGTGCATGCCACCGGCTCCAGCAGCCGCTACATCGGCCTGGCCTGCGCCGCCCTGCTGCTGCTGGTGGCCCTGAGCCCGCTGCTGACCATGGCGCTCACGCTGATCCCGCAGGCGGTGCTGGGCGCCAT
Source organism: Roseateles asaccharophilus (assembly GCF_004362405.1). GTDB lineage: Bacteria > Pseudomonadota > Gammaproteobacteria > Burkholderiales > Burkholderiaceae_C > Kinneretia > Kinneretia asaccharophila. The sequence goes on along the minus strand of NZ_SNXE01000005.1, from coordinate 81,537 downwards.
CTCGCTCTATGCCGCGGCCTACCTCATCGTCTCAGGCATCGAGATGATCGCCACCCGCGCGCTGGACAGCCGCGGCATCTTCATGGTGGGCCTGTCCCTATGCGCCGGCCTGGCCACCATGCTGATGCCGGGCCTGAGCCAGGGCCTGCCCGAGGGCCTGGCCCTGCTGGCCGGCGACGGCTTTGTGGTCACGGGCGTGTGCGTGATGAGCCTGAACCTGCTGTTCCGCCTGGGCACCCGGCTGCGCGCCAGCTGCGAGCTGGACCCGCGCCAGGGCCCGCTCAACCACCAGCTCACGGCCTTTGTGGAGCGCCAGGGCGGCGCCTGGGGCGCGCGCATGGACATCGTCCGCCGCGCCGCACTGGCCGCACTGGAAGCGAGCGAAGCGATCCAGGCCGCAGGCGGCGGCCGCCTGCTGGTGATACGCGGCAGCTTTGACGAATTCAACTTCGACCTGGAGCTGCTGCACGAGGGGGAGCCGCTGCGGCTGGGGGGATCGGCTGCAGGGTCGGGGGATGGCTCAGCAGGCGCAGCTGCAACGGCGGAAGCGCCGTTGGATCTGAATGCGTTGATGAACATCGAAAGCACCGACGCCGACGATGCCGCTGAATTGGAACGCCAGCTCGACGCCGCCATGGCCCGCGTCTCCGGCGTCCTGATCCGCCACCTGGCCGACAAGCTCAGCAGCACCAGCCTGGGGGCGGGGCAGGCGGTGTTGAGGTTGCATTTTGATCATTGACGATTCATCGGGACCTTAGAGGCAAGGCGCTGTTCAGCGCGGGGCACTTTAGGTTCAAGACCTGACCCTTAGGTTCAAGACCTGACCCTCGACCCGCTCCGCACATTCCGGTCATCCAGGCGTCGGACTGTTCAAGCTCGGACTGACTGGGTTGAGGTTCAGACCGGCCGTTCGATGATGTCGCCCGCGATCGCGACATCCAAGTGGCAGCTTCGCATGAAGAACTACAGCGAGTGGTTGACACGCCTTGCCTTCGGAGGCCGCCAGGTGAGCTCACTGTCGGGGCCGTTCCAAGGGTCACGCTTCGCCCCGTCTGTTCGTGGCCTACGGCCAGCCGTTTGGCACAGCAACGGCAAGCTAGGCCGGCCCTGGCGAGTCGAGTCTCGGTTTCGTCGGACGATTGGGTATTACACCTCGTGGGAAGGTAGCGTTGCCCTCGCGCGTTAAGCAGTCACTGAAGCGTTTGCCAGCCTCGTCGCGGAAACATGCCCCGGTCTCTTTGATGGAACGGATCCGATCCACACGCAGATGGCGAAAGTCCGATGCTCGCTCGCACCAAATCGTAAGAAGCCAAACCGTGTCGAAAACAGTTAGGCCAAGAGGACGAGCGCGTCGGACCGACGCCTTCCCCGTCAGCGCCTCGTAGGCGATCTCCAGCACCTTGCGCTGCCGCACTGAATCCCGAAGCGTCTCCAGATGCGGCGTTCTCCCTAAGGCGGACGGTCCGGATTCGACCGGACTTACGAGGAACGCTCGACGCGCACCTTCATTAACTGTGGAAGCAATCTTCGCTGAGGCACGTACAGCAGCCTCCGCGAGCTTCGGATCTCCTCGTGAGACAACGAGGCGAACGCCCAGCGCAATAGCCTCCAGTTCATCCGCGTCGAATCGAAGCGAAGGCAGGAAATACCCAGGCTCCATAACGTAGCCGACGCCGCCCTCACCGCGAATGGGTGCTCCCATCGCTTGCAGGTCGGCAATGTCTCGGTAAAGCGTACGCAGGGACACGCCCAGGTCCTCGGAAAGCTCTTGGGCCGTCACAGGCGTGTGTCGCAGCCGGAATTCGTCAAGCAGACGAAAGAGTCGAAACAACCGCAAGCACTACCCCTGCCATTTTCTGTCAGGGGCAAATCCTAGCATTCGGGCGTCGACAAATCGACGACCAAAGGAACGTAAATGCCCCGTTTGAGAACACTAGCCTTCGCTGTCGGCATTGCCAGCGCAACCACCAGCCATGCCCAGGAGATGAAGATGGATGACAAGACCAAAGTAATTGCCACGATTGACCGTATGACTTCAGCGTTTGCCGCTGGAGATATCAACTCCATCATGTCGACCTACGCGTCGGGTGCCGTAGTGGTCGGTGAACCAGGCAAGCCCATGACCGGCGACGCGACGCTGCGAAACATGTTCGCGGAGTTCATCAAGGCGGGGGTCCCATTTACTTACGGTGCCCATGACGTTGTCGTCTCTGGCGACAATGCGCTGCACCTCATGAAGTGGACGGCCCCAGGTCCTGATGGCAACAAAATGAGCTCTCTTTCTGTCGCGGTTCTCAAGCGTCAGCCCGATGGCAGCTGGCGCATGGTGATCGACCACCCCTTCGGGGACGGCGTTATGCACGTCAAGTAGCGCGTGCAGCCATGGCGAACGGCAGGTTGCAACGCTGAACCTGCCGGCCAGGGCGCCTTTGGCGCCCCCTGGCTGGCCCTGCCCCAGCCGATTGCGCCCAGCTTCAATCTGGGCCCCGAGATCATCTTTGCCATCGTGCTGATCGCCACGCTCAACCAGCTGGACAACATCGGCTGCCTGATCGTGATGGACAAGACCGACAACACCGACTGGCGCCGCGCCGATATGCTGATGGTGGGGCGCGGCATCCGCGCCAACGGCGCGAGCGACTTCTTGAGCGGCCTGTTCGGCAGCTTTCCCACCGCGCCCAGCTCGGCCAATATCGCGCTGGTGCATGCCACCGGCTCCAGCAGCCGCTACATCGGCCTGGCCTGCGCCGCCCTGCTGCTGCTGGTGGCCCTGAGCCCGCTGCTGACCATGGCGCTCACGCTGATCCCGCAGGCGGTGCTGGGCGCCATCTCGCTCTATGCCGCGGCCTACCTCATCGTCTCAGGCATCGAGATGATCGCCACCCGCGCGCTGGACAGCCGCGGCATCTTCATGGTGGGCCTGTCCCTATGCGCCGGCCTGGCCACCATGCTGATGCCGGGCCTGAGCCAGGGCCTGCCCGAGGGCCTGGCCCTGCTGGCCGGCGACGGCTTTGTGGTCACGGGCGTGTGCGTGATGAGCCTGAACCTGCTGTTCCGCCTGGGCACCCGGCTGCGCGCCAGCTGCGAGCTGGACCCGCGCCAGGGCCCGCTCAACCACCAGCTCACGGCCTTTGTGGAGCGCCAGGGCGGCGCCTGGGGCGCGCGCATGGACATCGTCCGCCGCGCCGCACTGGCCGCACTGGAAGCGAGCGAAGCGATCCAGGCCGCAGGCGGCGGCCGCCTGCTGGTGATACGCGGCAGCTTTGACGAATTCAACTTCGACCTGGAGCTGCTGCACGAGGGGGAGCCGCTGCGGCTGGGGGGATCGGCTGCAGGGTCGGGGGATGGCTCAGCAGGCGCAGCTGCAACGGCGGAAGCGCCGTTGGATCTGAATGCGTTGATGAACATCGAAAGCACCGACGCCGACGATGCCGCTGAATTGGAACGCCAGCTCGACGCCGCCATGGCCCGCGTCTCCGGCGTCCTGATCCGCCACCTGGCCGACAAGCTCAGCAGCACCAGCCTGGGGGCGGGGCAC
>NZ_SNXE01000005.1:0-77902 GCF_004362405.1 Roseateles asaccharophilus | reverse complement strand
TGGAACGCCAGCTCGACGCCGCCATGGCCCGCGTCTCCGGCGTCCTGATCCGCCACCTGGCCGACAAGCTCAGCAGCACCAGCCTGGGGGCGGGGCATGCGGTGCTGAAGCTGCACTTCGACCATTGAGGCACGAGGGTCGGTTGGCCGCGGGCGCCGCCAGCTCAGGTCACGACGTCAGGTTCCGGGCCTGTGTCTATCGCCCTTCTAGCGCGCTAGCCCCTTGCCCATATCATCTCGTCCATCTGTTCCCGCCCAATTCATCCTATGACCCCGTACCGGCGAGCCGGACCATCCAAGCAGCCCTCGACCCGCTGGGGGGTAATGAGTCCGGGTGGCTTGTCGCCCGTCACACACCCCATGCACCTCCTGAAGATCGGCACCGTGCTGCTGCTCGGCGGGCTCCTGCACCCACTGCACGCCGCCGGCCCCACCTCAGAGGCTGAGGCTCATGCAGAGTATGTCTTCTCTCACCGACCGGTCTGGGTCTCCGCCGACGGCGCCTGGCGTGTCAGCGTGAACCCTCAGGGTGAGTTGCTGCGCGAGGCCCAAGCGAGCAAGCCGACGGTGCAGCGTATCCAGCTCGGCCCCGGGGTGCGAGCCGTGGCCAGCCATGGCCCAGGCCTGAAGGTCTGGGTCCTGGGCGAAAACGGCTGCCTGCTGCAGGTGGACTTCAGCGGCCCCACACCCAAGCGCCAGACCGAGCCCGGTGCCAAATGCCCAGCGCTTGACGAGGCCGGCTCGGACGATTTACCCAGCTATTTCTCCGGCGCGCTGGCGGTCTCCGCCGACGGACAGTTGCTGGCACACAGCGGCTCGGAGGGCGATCAATCCGTCACGGTGCTGGACCTGCGCAACAAGAAGAAACCGATGCGCACGCTCTGGCCGGCGCTTCCGGCCGTGGCGCTGCGCTTTGAAGACGATGGCCAGCGCCTGGCGGTGCTCACACAAGAGCGCGGCGAGGCCTGGGAGGACATCCCCGGTCCGAGCAGCCTGCAATGGAGCCGCTGGGATCTGCGCAGCGGCGCCTTGTGGAACGAGGCCCAGCGTGCGGGCCACCTGGGTGAGCTGCGCCAGCACCTGCACAGCGCCAGCGCCTGGCAACAGTTCTGGCTGGACGCCCAGGGCGAGGTGCAGGCGCTGGACACCCACAGCTGCCCGGTGCGCGTACACAGCTGGCCGCTGAAGAACGAGGCTGCCATCGAGAGCCTGAGCGCCGACCCCCTGGGCCGCTGGCTGGCCGTGCTGGCAGCGCCCACCCAGGCCAAGACCCAGCGCCTGCTGTGGCTGGACGCTCGCACCGGCCGCACCCTGCACATCAGTGAGCTGCCGCTGCCCCGGGGCGCGCAAGGCGTGGCCGTGCAGGCCCATGCCCAAGGCCTGCTGCTGCGCCGGGCCAGCGCCGTGCAACGCTCCGGCGAGCAGTACGACCACAGCCCCTGGCGCCTGCAGCCCTGGCAGAACCTGCCCCTGCCGCCGGCCGTGGCGGCGCTTGCGCCCCGCGAAACCAGCCCGACCGCCCCTTGCCGTGAGGCCAAGGAGGCCCCGCTGGCGCGCCAGCCGGAGCGCATTGCCCAGCCCGGCAAGATCCTGTGGACCTTGGAGCTGGACCCCCGCAAGGCCTGGGACGAGGCGCGCAAGGGCCCCTGCAATCGCCTCGACTGGTACGCCGACTACCAGCACCCGGACCGCACACCGCGGCGCTGGGGCCTGAGTCCCCAGGGGCAGCTCTTTGTGGACCAGGGCGATGAGCTGCACCAGCTCGACCCCGGCACCGGCAAGCTGCTGGCCCGCTGGCCCACCCCGCGCCCCACCGGCGTTTGCAGCACGCCCAGCTTTGCGCGGGCCCAGTTTCTGAACTGGCAGGGCGACACCCTGAGCCTGCGCCCCTTTGCCGCGCAATGGGACCCCAAGGCCCGCCAGACCCTGGAGCAACGCCCGGGCTGGCGTGTCGTCACGGCGGTCTGGCTGGGTGACCAGGTGCTGGCGCGCTGGGTCAAAGGCAAGCAGGCCGAGCAGCACCTGTACCGCACGGACGCCAGCGGGCGCTGGACCCAAGCAGCCCAGCGCAAGGGCATCGCCCAAGGAGTCGGCATGCCTTGGTTCGAGGGCGACGATGGCCACAACTCGGCGATCGGCTGGCACGAACTGATGCCCGGTCCCGCCGCCATTGACAACATCGAGCGCGAAGAGCGCGGCGTGCGCGCCGGGCCGCGCTGGAGCGCCGGCCGCTACGACTCGGTACGGGCCGAGCAGGACGGCCGGCTGCTGCTGTGGGATGGGGTGTCCGGCGCCTCCGCCAATGTGGGTCAGCTGGTGGATCTGGGCCAGGGCCGTGCCGTCTCACTGGCCGGCGCCCGCCTGACCCTGTACCAACTGCGCGAGGGCGAACAGTCGGCGCTGCGCTGGGAGCAACAGGGCCGTCCCGATGGCGACTCGCCCTGGATCGATGCGCTGTGGTGGGACGAACCCAAGCTCCTGCTGCTGGCCCGCCATGGCGGCACACTGGTGGCGCTGCGTCCGCCCCTGCCTTGAATTGCGTCATGCGTCGGCAGGGGCCGGCGCGCAATTTGATACATGCCGGGGGCGTGCTGACACAAAAAGCCTAGATCTGCTCGCTTAGACTGCGCGCGATTTCGATTCCCGTGCATCCGGCGTTGGTGCCTGATGAAGCATCCAATGATCCGCAAGCTCAGAGGCTTGGCCTCGCTTGGCGCACTCCTCCTCCCACTCTTCCTGTCACTGGCCACAAGCTCGGCCAGTGCCTCGGCGCTGCGGGTCTGCCAGAGCGATACGGCCCGCTACGCCTACCGCATGGCCCTGGTGCGCCAGATCCTGCACAGGACACAGCTGCCCGGCGAACCGGCGCTGGACCTGCAAGCCTTTGCCGAAGGCCCCGACCCCACTCAGGAGCGCTGCCTGGCCCTGCTGCGAGAGCGCAAGGTTCATCTGGTCTATATGCCGCCGACCGCCGAGCGCCTGGCGGAGTTCGACGCGATTCCCTTTGATCTGCACCAGGGCATGCTGGGCTATCGCCTGCTGCTGATCAACCGCCGCGATCAGGCCTTGTTTGCCAAGGTGCGCAGCCTGGACGACCTGCGCCAGCTCCAGGGCGGCTTCGGCAGCCAGTGGAGCGACTACCGCCTGTTCGAGCTCAACCGCCTGCCCGTCATGGGTGCCGGCAACGCCGAAACCCTGCTGGCCATGCTGGAGGCGGGCCGCTTCCACTACTTCCACCGCGGCCTGCATGAGGCCTGGGCCGAGCTGGAGCAGCACGCCGACAAGCGCCATCTGATGGTCGACCCGCATCTGGCCCTGGTCTATCCCAACCCGGTCTACCTGATGTTCCACAAGGACGACACGGAGCTGCGGCGCCGCTTCGAGCAAGGCCTCAAGCGGATGCGCAGCGACGGCTCCTTCGAGGCCCTGTTCCGGGCCCACTTCGCAGACACCATCGCCCGGGCCCAGCTCAAGAAGCGCCGACTGATCTACCTGAAGTCGACTCCATCGGGCCGCGCCACACCATACGCTGCGCCGGCTCGGGGCCGGCCGCATCAACGCCCGAACTAAGCACCGCTTGTCGCACCAAGCCTTCTCCCAAAGTGGGTCCAAGGCATCGTCGCAGGCCAGTTTCAGCAGGAGGCGCCATCAGCATCGGCGCTTCATCGGCTTGCGCAGAGCAGCGGGCCCTGGCGCATTCGCGCCGCATAGGACTCATGGGCATCGCTGCCCGGCGGCCAGCAGCGTTCGAAGCGGCGCCACCAGGCGTCTTGGTCGTAGTAGATGGCTTGCAGGCTCAGATGCAGCGCACCTGAATGGCGATGCTCAATCGCTTCCTTCGGCGCCGTGCCGGCAATGCGGGTGCACAAGCCGTGCAGGGCGCCGGGGGCGTTGGGCATGCCGGCCGCGCCGTTGTTGATCACCCAGTGCTGTCCGCCACCCAGGTCGCTCACCACGGGCAGGCAGGTGTGGCTGCTGGCAAAGACACGCACCTGGGCGGCGTCGCAGGCGGCTTGCGCCGCTTGCCGGGCTTGGGCGCTCTGCAAGGCTTCGCGCGAGAAATTCCATCCGGCCAGGGAGTGCGCATCACCGTGCACGATGGCCACAGCCAGACCCGCCACTTCCGCTCGCACAAAGCGCGGCAAGTCCGCCAGGCGACGCCGCTGGGCCTCGGGCAGCACGGCATGCAGACGCTCGATGATGCGGTTGCTGTGCTGCACCGTGGCCTCGCTCACCTCCTCGGGATAGGCGCAGCCACAGCCCGCCGCGCCAATGGATTCCCGGGCCAGCTCGGTCTCCACATTGCCGCGGGTCGCCAGATGGCAATCGACCTCGGCCTGGATCTCGGCAAACCATGCGGGCTCGGCATCGAACCAATGGAAGTCGCCGTTGAACACCAGGGCCTTACGTCGCGCGGGATCGGCGCGGTAGGCCCCCAGCAGCGCATCCAGGGCTTCGCGGTTGCCATACAAGCCGCCCACCACCCACAACGCATCCAGCTGCTGCAAGGCCGGCAGCGTGGGCGCGGCCGCAATGTCCTCGGGCCGGTAGCGGTAGTCCATGGGGCATAGGCGCCCGGCTTCGGCCGCCTCGGTCTTCAGGCCCTGACCCATGCGTGAGCTCCTTCCTGGGCGCCTGCGCCATCAAAGGGGTGGACATCGGGCTCGCTGGCGTAGAGCTCGCGCAGCGCCTGCTGCAGCGAGGGGCTGTCGTCCACGGCCCGGTCCAGCACCACGCGCCCTGCCCGCAGGCCGATCACCCGGCTGGCCAGGCGCGGCAGCAAGTCCAGCTGATGCACCACCGAGATCAGGCTGCCCCTGGCGACCGCCTGATCCAGCCATTGGCAGGCCTGAGCGCTGGCTTGCGGGTCCAGCTGGGCGGTGGCCTCATCGGCCAGCAGCAGCTCGGGCCGCTGCAGGGCGGCACGGCCGACGGCCACCCGCTGCCGCTCGCCGCCCGAGAGTCGGTCCACCCGGTGCTGCGCCAGCGCGCTCAGGCCCAGCCGCTGCAGCCAGGCATCGGCCTGCGCCGCGATGGCGGCCGGGTAGTGCCCGGCCAAGCCCGCGCGCCAGCCGGCCCAGCCCTGGCAGCGGGACAGCGCGCCGATCAAGAGGTTGTCGCGCGCGCTCAGGCGATCGACCAGGTGCAGACCCTGGTGCACCATGGCCACACGCTGACGCAGATCGCGCGGCAGGGCGGCGCCGGAGGTCACCGTCTGCCCCAGCACCTGCAGCCTCCCCTGCCAGGGCGCCGGCGCCTGGCCGCCCAGCAGGCGCAGCAGGGTGCTCTTGCCCGCGCCATTGGGGCCCACCAGGGCCACGCGCTCACCCGGGGCGATGTGCAGATGCGGAATGGCGAGCAGGCAGCGCTCCCCCAACTCCAGGCGCAGGGCTTCGACATGAACGCTCACAGCAAGGCCTCCCGCAGACGGCGAGACAGCGCATCAAACGACACCACCAGGGCAATGACCACGATCAGCAGCGTGGCCAGCCGGCTCCACTGAAACAGGCTGACGGCCTCGCTGATCAGCAGACCCAAACCACCGGCACCAATCAGACCGAGCACCGTGGAGTCGCGAATATTGAATTCCCAGACATAGAGATGATGGCCCACGAACTGCGGCGCCACCTGGGGCAGCACGGCGCGGCCGAAGACCTGCAGCGGCGTGGCACCCGTGGCGCGCACCGCCTCCACCGCCGCCATGTCCAGGGACTCGATGCTCTCGGCAAACAGCTTGCCGTAGCTGCCCAGGCTATGCAGCGCAATGGCCAGGATGCCCGCCATGGGCCCCAGGCCCACAATGCCGACCAGCAGCAGGCCGAACACCAGGGTGTGCACCGCGCGCGTGGCGTCGAGCACAGCGCGCGCGACCCGCTGCGCCCAGCGCGGCGCGCGCAGATTGCGCGCCGCCAGCAAAGCCAGCGGCAGGGCCAGCAGGGCCGCCAGCAGGGAGCCCAGCGTGGCAATCTGCAAGGTCACCCAAACGCCGCGGCCCACGGCCCAGAGGAAGTTGGCCTCCACGGCGCGGCGGTCCTCCACGCGCAGCAGGGTGCCGTCTTCGCTGCGGTACTCCAGGCGCTCTGGGCCGAACCACAGGTCCAGAAAGCTGGGCTGCGCAAAGTCGCCCAGGGTGCGGCTCAGGTTCTCCCAGGGGCTGCGCCCCAGACTGAGATCTCCCTGCGCGACCAAGCTGCCCAGGCAGGCGGCCAGGAGCAGCAGATAGACCAGGGCGAAGCGGCGCAGGCTCATGGTCAGCGCTTGGGGCTGAGCTTGCCGGTGGCCAGGCCGGCATCGCGGATGGGCTTGTAGACGCTGTTGTCCGCCGCCACAAAGCCGGTGTAGCGCGCGGGCAGCAGCTGCGGCCGGCTGGCCAGCAGCGGCCCGATCTCGGTCAGCGCCGCTTGCAGGCCTTGCACAAAGGCCCGGTCGCCATGCAGGCCGACGCGCACCGCCACCGCATCGTTGGGCAGGGCGGGTGACTGCCAGATCACGCGGCTTTGTTCGGCCTTGATCAAGCCCTGGTCGATCATGGCATTGCGGTTGCGGTTGTAGTCGGCGCCGGCATCCAGCTGGCCGGCGGCCACCTGGGTTTCGATCGCCTGATGCTTGGTGTAGAGCACGCGGCCAAAGTGCTTCTCCGGGTCCACGCCCTGCTGCATGAAGAAATGCAGCGGGATCAGATAGCCCGAGGTGGAGCCCTTGTCGCCAAAGGCGAAGCTGCGCCCCTTGCCCTTGGGGCCCAGCAAGTCTTGGGCGCTGCTCAGGCCCGAGCCCGGATGCGTGACGATCAGGGCGTGGTATTCCGGCTTGCCCTCGTACAAGATGGTGGCCACGGCCTGCGCACCGGCCTCGTGATGGGCCAGCACATAGCCCCAGGGGCCGAGCAGGGCGATATCGGTGTCGCCGCTGGCCAGGCTGCGCGCCAGGCCTTCCCAGCTGTCCACGGTGCGCAGCTGCACCGGCCGCCCCAGGCGCTGCGCCAGATGCTCGGCCAAGGGCCGATAGGTGGCATCGTTCTTCTCGCGATCGGGCTGGAACAGGCCCACCCCGAAGACCAGCGGTTTAGTCGCATCGCTCTGGGCCAGGCTCAGCAGCGGCAGGGTCAGCAGAAAGGCGGCAAGGCCGCGGCGCAGCAGGGACATCAGGAAGCTCCTTGAGAGGCGAGAGAGGCCAGGGCCTCGGGGGTAAAGCGATTCATGAAGGCGTGGTCGAGCGCGTCTTTCCAGCGCCCGACCCAGCGGCCCTGGGCCGAGCCCCATCGCGCGTGGCTAGCGATGGCGCTGCCATCGGGCAGGGCCAGCAAGGCCAGCACTGCGGACTGCGGCCTGTGCACCTGCAGCGCCTCGCCGCGCCAGGCAGCGCGCAGGTTGTGCGCCAGCGTGGAGGCCATGCGCACGGCGCGCACGCCCGACTTGTCAAGCGCCGGCGCCAAGGCCGCGCTATCACCAGCGGCAAACACTGTGGCCTGCGAGCGGCTTTGCAGCGTCGCTTCCACGGCCAGATAGCCCTCGGCGCTGAGCGCCAGCCCCGAGCGCGCCAGCCACTCCGGCGGCTGAGCACCGGCCGCCCACAGCAGGCCGTGCTGGGCCGGGCTGTCAACCGGCTGCCAGCGTCGGCCCAGCATGAGCTGCACACCGGCCCGGCGCAGGGCGGCCTCGGCGCGGCGCGCCGCACCCACCGGATGTCCCATCAAGAGCCGCTCCGAAGCGCTGAACAAGCGTGCTTGCACCGGCCGGTCGGGCCGCAGCCGGCGCAAGCGCTGCAGCGCGGCCAGCAGCACCTCCACCCCGGCCGCGCCACCGCCCACCGCGTCCAGGCCCATGGGCCCGCTGCCCTGCTGCCAGGCGTGCAGGAACAGCGGCCAGTCCTGCAGCAGCCGGGCCAGCGGACGCAGGCTCAGGCAAGGGCCCGCATGTTCGGGCGCCCGCAAGGTGGAGCCGGTATTGACCGAGAGCAGCCGGTAGCCCAGCCACTCGCCGCTGCTGAGCTGCAAACGCTGCTGCGCCGGGTCCAGGGCCTGGGCCTCGCCGATCAGCAGCCGCGCACCGGCCGCCCGGCACAGGGCGGCCAAATCGATCTGCAAGGCCTCTTGCGGGATGCGGCCCGCCATCCAGGCCGGCACCAGGCCGGAGTACAGGCTGTAGCGATTGGGGCTGAGCAGGACAATCTCCAGCCCGGCCGAGGCCAGCGGCCGTCGCACCCAGTCCAGCAGGGTCAGCGCATGGCTGTGGCCACCGCCCAGCAGCAGCAGACGGTCTGGATGACCCGCCACGCTCATGCCAACCAGCCCGCAGGCAGACGGGCCAGATCGGCGGGCTCGTCGATATCGGCCACCGGCTCCAGCTCGGCCCAGTGCAGGCCCAGCGCCCGCAGCCGCTCGCGGGTCTGCGCCATCACGGTCGCGGTGCTCCACACCATATCGGCAAACAGACTCGCCGGCACCTCGCCCACACGGGCGCTCAGGCCGATCAAGGCATAGCCCCCGTCCAGGGCCGGAATCAGCACCGCATCATGGTCTTGCAGCGCCAGCGCCGCCGCGCGCAGCCGCGCCGCATCCAGCGCGGGCGCATCGGTGCCGATGATGAGCGCCGCCGGCTGCAGGCCCAGGCCCTCGTGCAAGGCGCGATGCATGCGCGCGCCCAGATCGCCCTCGCACTGCACGCCCAGCTCGGCCACCCCGGCATGGCGGGCCAGGGCCGGGTGGCGACAGTCGGGCGCGCCCAGCAGGCGCAGGCGGACAAAGCCTGCCTCAGCCGCCTGCGCCATGGTGTGCGCGAGCAGGCGCTCGGCCAGGCGGGCCGCGCCCTCGGCGCCCAGGGCAGGCATCAGCCGCGTCTTGGCCAGACCGGCCACGGGCGCCTTGGCCAGCACCGTCAGGCAGGCGGGAATCACCGGTAGGCCTCCCAGATCGATTGGGCCGAAGCACCGCGCCAGTAGCGCCAGCGCAAAACCCACATCAGCACAATGGTGCGCAGGGCGCCGCGCTCATCCCAGCGCCGGCCCGAGGTGCGCACCGGGCCGCGCAGACAGGCCGGCCTCAGGCCCTGCGCCAGCAGGCGCTGGCTGAGCTCGATGTCTTCCATCAACGGCTGGTCCGGAAAGCCGCCCAGCCGCTCGAACAGCTCGCGCCGCACAAACATGGCCTGGTCGCCGGTGGCGATGCCGGTCCAGCGCGAGCGGCGGTTCATCATGAAAGCCACCAGGGGCAGCCAGCGCGAGCGCCCCTCGATGCGCACATCAAAGCGCCCCCAATGCGCCCCGCCCTGCAGCGCGGCGCCCAGCAGGCGGTCGGCCTCGGGGGGCAGCTCGGTATCGGCATGCAGAAACAGCAGGGCCTCGCCACGGGCCTGGGCCGCCCCGGCGTTCATCTGCCGGGCGCGTCCGCGGGGCGCGACCAGCACGTGGTCGGCCCCAGGCCGCGCCAGCTCGGGGCTGCCGTCGGTCGAGCCGCCATCGGCCACGATGATTTCCACACCGCGCTCGCGCAGCGGCTGCAGCGCCGCCAGCAGCGCGGGCAGGCGCGCGGCTTCGTTGAGCACGGGGATGATGAAGCTCAGGTGCTTCATGGGTGGACGCATCAGCCGCGCTCCCAGGCGTGGTAGCGCTGAACCCAGGCCAGCAGCCGCTCGGGCGCATGGGCCCGCTTCCAGGCACCGGCCGCGTACTTATTGGCCTCCACCCAGGTGGGGTAGGCGTGGATGGTGCCGAGGATCTTGTTCAGCCCCAGGCCGTGCTTCATGGCCAGCACAAACTCGGCCAGCAGCTCGCCGGCGTGGCGGCCGACGATGGTGGCGCCCAGGATCTTGTCGCTGCCCGCTGCGGTAAGCACTTTGACAAAGCCGTGCGCCGCGTCTTCGGTGATGGCGCGATCCAGATCGTCCAGTTCGTAGCGCGTCACTTCAAAAGCAAGGCCGCGTTCCCGGGCCTCGGTCTCGGACAGACCCACCCGTGCCAGCTCCGGGTCGGTGAAGCTGACCCAGGGCACCACGGAGTAGTCCACCGCAAAGCGCTTGAAGCGGCCAAACAGTGCATTGACCGCCGCATACCAGGCCATGTGCGCGGCGGTGTGGGTGAACTGATAGGGGCCGGCCACATCGCCCACCGCGTAGAGATTGGGGAACTTCAGCGATTGCAGCTTGTCGTTCACCGCCAGCGTCTTGCGCGGCGTCAGCGGCACGCCCAGCTCCTCCAGGCCAAAGCCGCTGACACGCGCCTCGCGGCCCACGGCGAGCAGCAGCGCGTCAAAGGCGATGGCCTGCTCGGTGTCGCCTTGCTTCACCCACAGGCGGCGCTCGTCGCCCTGGCGTTCGGCGCGCAGCGCTTGGTGACCTGTGAGCACGCGCACGCCGTCGCGCTCCAAGGCCTGCTGCACCAGGGACGAAACCTCGGGGTCCTCGCGCCCCATCAGGCGCGGCGCCATTTCCACTTGGGTCACTGCGATGCCCAGCCGAGCAAAGGCCTGGGAGAGCTCGCAGCCAATCGGCCCGCCGCCCAGCACCAGCAGGCGGCGCGGCGCCTCGCGCAGATGCCAGATCGTGTCCGAGGTGTAGTAGCCCACCTCGTCCAGCCCGGGCAGGGGCGGCACAAACGGGCGTGCGCCGGTCGCGATGACGATATGGCGCGCCGTCAGGCGCTGCGGGCCGCCTTCCTCGCGCGCAATCTCCACGGTCCAGGGGTCCAGCAGGCGCGCCCGGCCCTGCACCACATCCACGCCCAGGCCGGTGTAGCGCGCGGGCGAGTCGTGCGGCTCGATCTCGCGCACCACGCGCTGCACCCGTTCCATCACGGCGGCAAAGTCCACCTTCACATCGACCGGGCCCAGGCCAAATCCGGCCGCCTCGCGCAGCGCCTGGGCGGCCTTGGCCGAGTGGATCAGGGCCTTGCTGGGCACACAGCCGTAGTTCAGGCAGTCGCCGCCCATCTTGTGGGCTTCGACCAGGGTCACTTTGGCCTTGACCGCGGCCGCGATATAGCTGCTCACCAGGCCGCCCGCACCCGCGCCAATCACGATGAGGTTGCGATCAAAGCGCCGGGGCTTGGCATAGCCGGTGTAGACCTTGCGCGCCTGCAGCCAGGCCATCAGGCCCTTGGCCAGCAGGGGAAAGAGGCCGAGCAGGACAAAGGACGCGAGCAAGGGCGGCGACAGCACATCGCGCAGGGACGCCACGGCCGCCAGCTGGGTGCCCGCATTCACATAGACCGCGGTGCCGGGCAGCATGCCGATCTGGGACACGCCGTAGAAGGGCGCGGCGCGCATGGGCGTCAGCGCCATCAGCAGATTGACCAGCCAGAAGGGGAATAGCGGCACCAGGCGCAGGCTGAGCAGATAGAGCGGGCCGTCGCGCGCCACACCTTCGTTCAGCGGCGCCAGGCCTGTGCCGAAGCGGCGCTGTATCGCATCGCGCAGCAGATAGCGTGCCACCAGAAAGGCCAGCAAGGCGCCCAGCGAGGAGGCAAAGGACACCAGCAGCAAGCCCTGCCAAAAGCCGAACAGCGCGCCCCCGGCCAGGGTCAGCACCGCCGCGCCGGGCAGGGAAACCGCCGTCACCGCCACATAGAGCGCAAAAAAGAGCAGCGCGGCGCGCAGCGGCTGGGCCGCCACCTGGGCCTGCAGGGCCAGTTGTTGCGCCTTCAGATTGTCCAGGCTCAGCCACTCGGCCAGGCCGTAGTGCCGCGAGGCCAGCAGCAGCGCCAGCAGCGCCGCCGCGATCAGCAGCAGGCGCTTCATGCCGCCAGCGCCCCGCCGCAGCTGGAGCCCTGGCCCGCGGTGCAGCCATAGCAGTGCTGGGCCACGCGGATGGGGTGGCCCGCGTTGTCGGCGGCCAGCAGCTCGCGCAGATGGCGGGCCTGGGCCGGCAGGCCCAGCATCTGGTTGAAGTCGCAGTCGTAGAGCTGGCCCTGGTAGTCCACGCTGACCAGGCTGCGACACATCACGGTGTCCAGATTGGCGCTCTGGAAGCTGTCTTTGAGCAGCTGCAGATAGGGCTGGAACTGGCCCTTGCTGATCAGGCTGCTGCCAAAGCGCTGGATGGGCATATTGGTCAGCGCGAACAGCTGGTTGAAGCGGATGCCGAAGTGCTGCAGCAGCTCGCGCTTGTAGTCGGCCTCCAACGGGCCCTGGGGCGGGGGCAGCACCGGCCCCTGCGGGTTGTAGACCAGATTGAGCACCAGGCTGCTGTGGGCGTCGCCATAGCCCAGGCGGTTGAGCGCCTGCAGGCCGGCAATCGAGCGATCGAACACGCCCTCGCCGCGCTGGCGGTCCACCCGCTCCAGGCTGTAGCAGGGCAGGGAGGCGGTGACCTCCACCTGCTGGGCGGCCAGAAACTCGGCCAGGTCTTCCTGGCCGGGCTCGGACAGGATGGTCAGATTGCAGCGGTCGATGACGCGCACGCCCAGCGCTCTGGCGGCCCGCACCAGGCGGCGGAACTCGGGGTTCAGCTCGGGGGCGCCGCCGGTGAGGTCCAGGGTCTGGATGCGGCGCGCGGCCAGCACCTCGATGACCAGGTCCACCGTGCCCGCGTCCATCATCTCGGTGCGCTGCGGGCTGGCGGCCACATGGCAGTGCACACAGCTCTGGTTGCACTTGTAGCCCAGATTGACCTGCAAGGTCTCCAGCGGGCGGCGGCGCAGCGCGGGGAAGTCACTATGCTGGAGCAGGGGCAAGGTGGGATGCATGGGACGGTCCGTGTGCTGGGGGCGATGCATGCCAGTACGCCGCCCGCCGCTGCCGGGTTACAGGCCCCTCCATAATCTTCTAACTTGTGTAACCCGACCGGCGCCGCCGACGTACTGGATGCCAACTGCCCCGCCCGCCGCCTTTGAGGCCGAGCTGCGCCCCTGGTGGGAGCGCGGGCAGTCGGGCGACGAGGCGGCATACCGGCACGCCTTGTCACTGATCGCCACGCGCCTGCGTGCCTATATCCGGCGACGCATGGCCGAGCAGCCGGACGAGGTGGAAGACATGGTGCAAGAAGTGCTGCTGTCCCTGCATCTGCACCGGGGCAGCTATGACGGCTCGGTGCCGGTGAGCGCCTGGGTGCTGGCCATTGCCCGCCACCGCCTGATCGACGAATGGCGCCGCCGCGGCCGCCGTCCCCCTACCCTGGCTCTGGACACGGACACCCCCGAGGCCTGGGAGCCGCTGGCCGACGACGGCGGGCGCGCCAGCCATGAGGCCAGGCGCGATCTGCAGCAGCTGCTGCAGACCCTGCCCGCGGCCCAGCGCCGCGCCATCGAGCTGACGCAGCTGGCCGGGTTCAGCGGGGTGGAGGCCGCCGCCGCCACCGGCGCTAGCGAGTCGGCCATCAAGGTCCAGGTGCACCGCGGGCTCAAGCGTCTGGCGGCCCAGGTCAGGGGCAAGCCATGAAGACCGAGGCCCTGATCGACTTGCTGGCCCGGCAGGCCGGCCCGGCCCGGCCCCAGCCCGTCGCCCGGCGGCTGCTGCCCGCCTGGGCCGGCGGGGGCATGCTGGCCGCGGTGCTGGCCTTGGGCCTGAGCGGCCCCCTGCCCCTGGCCGCCTTTGCCAGCCCCACGCCCTGGATCAAGCTGCTGCCGGCGGCCTTGCTGGCGGCCCTGGGCTGGCTGTGGCTGCGCCAGACCGCCCGCCCGGCCAGCCCCACCAGGCCCGCGCGGCGCCGGCTGGAAAGCGCCTGGTTGCTGCTGGCCCTGCTGGGCGTCGGCAGCCTCTGGCTGCTGCCGGCGGGCGCGCGCATGAGCGCCCTGCTGGGCTCGTCCTGGTGGCAATGCCCGCTCACCCTGGCCACCTTGGCCCTGCCGGCCCTGCTGCTGCTGCTGCGCGCGGCCCAGGGCCTGCCCATCATCCGCCCCCGCCAGGCCGGCGCCGCGCTGGGGCTCTTGGCCGGCTGCACGGCCGCCGCCGCCTACGCCCTGAGCTGCCCGGAGAGCAGCCCCGCCTTTGTCGCGCTCTGGTACTCCGCGGGGCTTTTGCTCAGCATGGCGGCCGGGGCCGCCCTGGGCGCCCGGAGGCTGCGCTGGTGAGCCCGGCCGGCATCGCCGCCTTGGTCTTCTCGTCGGCGGCGGCCCTGGCCGGCAGCGATGGGCACTTGTCCGCCCGCTGGGATGCGGCCGAAGGCTGGCAAGAGCAGCGCCTGGGCGCCACGCTGCGCCCCAATCGCTTCGAGATCCAGGCCGAGACCGGCGTGCTGCGCATCAACTCGCAGTCCAGCATGTCGCTGTGGGCCCGGCCGCTGGCGGTGGATCTGGCCAGCCGGCCCGTGCTGTGCTGGCGCTGGCGCATCAGCGCGCCCCTGCAGAGCGCTGATATGAGCAAGAAGGCCGGTGACGACTATGCGGCCCGCCTGTACATCGCCTTCAGACTGCCGCCGCAAAGCCTGGACTGGCCCACCCGGGCCCAGCTCGCGATTGCGCGCCGCCTGTATGGCGAGGCCGTGCCCGACGCCGCCCTCAACTACGTCTGGGACAACCGCCATCCCGTGGGGCATCACGCGCCCAATGCCTACACCGGGCAGACCCGCATGGTGGTCCAGCGCAGCGGTGCCGCCCAGGCCGGGCAGTGGGTGCAGGAGCGCCGCCATCTGGCCGAAGACGCCAGAACCTGGCTGCCCGCCGGCGCCCAGCCCGTACTCGTGGCGGTGGCGGCGGATACCGACAACACGGGCGAGTCGGTGGTGGCCGAGTTCGCCGGGCTCAAGCTCGTGGGCGCGCAGGATCGCTGCGACTAGGGCCGCCCATCATGGCCTGGCGGCCCAGCGGGGGCCGGCACCGTCCTCGGCCTCCAACAGCGGGGCATGCGGCTGGGCCAGATGCCCGGCGATCAGTTCGACTCCTTGCGGCACAGGCAGTAGATGAACTTCTGCACGGTGCCGAAGGGCGTGCGATGCTCTTCGCGCTCCTGCTGCAGGAGTGTGAAAGGAGCACCGAACTCCGCGTGCAAGCCGTCGGGGCTGTAGCGCATGACCGGCAGGCCACTGCACTTCTCGGGGCCATCCTCGGCGAAGGTCGCCACGATGACATGGCCGCCCGGCTTGACCGCGCGAAGCACCGCAGCGACATAGGCCTCACGCTCTTCGCGACTGGTCAGGAAGTGGAAGACGGCCCGGTCGTGCCAGACCTCGTAGCTGTGCCGCGCGAATACGTGCTGTGTGACGTCGCCCGCGAGCCACGTCACGCTCGACGCCCGCTCGCCGAGGCGCTTGCGCGAAGCCGCCAACGCCGCCTCGGACAGGTCCAGAACGGTGAGACGGCGGTAGCCATCGGCGAGCAAATCATCGACCAAGGTCGAAGCGCCACCGCCCACGTCAATGACGCTGGCGTCCTTAGACACACCCGTGCGCGCGATGAGCTCAACCGACTGCCGCGCGTGTTCCTGAAACCAGCTCACGCCGTCCTCGGGCTTGCTCGTATAGACCTGCTCCCAATGATCCTTGGATTGCATCTGAGCTCCTGGCATTGCCTTGCATGTAAAGACGCCTGTGCAACTGTAGCCCTGCGCCCCGGCGCTCCGGTCTCACAGCGCGCAATGCCCGTAGCTCAGCACGCGGGTGATGCGCCACTGCGCGCCCTGAGCCGGTGCGCAGAAGCGCTCTGGATGGCATCAAGCGCTCGGGCCTCGGGATGACAGCCCAGGCGGCCGCACTGGGTCTGGTGCCCGCCGTTCAGCATTGCCCACTGTCCAATCAGCGCCTGCTCTTGCCGTTCGTCGCAGTGAGCATAATGCCCACCGGCCAAAGCGGCACCATGCCTACACCTCAACGCAAATTCGCAAGATCAAGATGAAACACCTCCAGTTCAGCGCCCTGGCCTTGGCAATGTCCAGCTTGCTTTTCAGTGCCGGCGCGCAGGCCAGTCAAGCCGCGCCTGCTGTGATGAGCACCAGCGCCACGGCAGCCCAGACGGTGCAGTTTCAGGACCTGAGCATCACCGTGCGCGGCAGCGGACAGCCCGTGCTGATGATTCCGGGGGTGAACAGCGCCGCCTCGGTCTGGGAGGAAACCTGCGAGCGCCTGCAACCCGGCGTGCAGTGCCTGATGGTCCAGCTGCCGGGCTTCGCCGGCAAGCCTGCGGCGCCAGCCATGGCCGGCAAATTCCTGGAGGCCAGCAAGGCGCAGCTCAAGGACTTCCTGAAGGCCCAGGCTCCCCAGGGCGCCGTGGTCGTGGGCCACAGCCTCGGCGGCGCATTGGGGCTGATGCTGGCCGCTGACACGGACAACTCGGTGCAAAGTCTGGTCGTGGTGGATTCCCTGCCCTTTCTGGCCGCCTCACAGAACCCCAACGCGACCCTAGAAACCGTGCGGCCCATGGCCGAAGGTATGCGCAGCGGCATGAGCCAGCCGGCACCGGCCGAACGAAAGCGGGCCATGCTGGCCCCCATGGCCGCCACCATGACGCTGGACACGCGCCGCGCAGAGACCATCGTTCAATGGGGTGTGGACAGCGACAACCCCACCACCGGGCAGGCCATGTTCGAACTCTGGACCACCGACCTGCGCCCCTTGCTGCCGCGAATCAAGGCGCCCACCACGGTGCTGGGCGCTTGGGCCGCCTATGCGCGCATGGGCAGCACGCAGCAAAGCACGCAAGCGCTGTTTGAAAGCCAGTACCGCGGACTGCCCGACATGAAATTCAAGATGAGCGAGCGGGGCTACCACTTCCTCATGTGGGACGATCCTGCGCTGGTGCTGGAGTCGGTGCAGCAAGCGCTGTCCGGCAAGGCAAAACGCTGAGGACGGGGGCGGACGGTATCGGGGGCGCATCGGCCCCCAGCCAGGCCTGACGCTGCAAGTCCTGCAGCAGCCAGCGCGCGCCCATGCCCAAGGGGCGCTGGCGGTCGTGCACAGCGAACAGACCGATCGCAGGCGGCATCAGGCCGGGGTCATCGATGTCCAGGGCCAGCAGCGATCCGGCATCGAGATGTTCCTGGACCAGGTGCCGCGGCATGGTCCCCCAGCCGAATCCCGCCAGCAGGAACTCCAGGCGCCGTGAGATGTCGACGAAGCGCCACAGCCGGGTGCTGACCACGCTGAAGCTGGGGCCCGGTCGCTGCTGGGGGTCGGTCAGGATGAGTTGCACATGCTCGGCCAGAATGTCGCGGGTGATGCCCCGTGGCTCGCTCGCGAGCGGATGCGACGGCGCCACCACCGGCACCATGGTGATCTGCGTCAGCGGCGTGGCCTGAAGCTCCTGCGCCATCGAGGGCAGGAGTGCGCAGAGCCCGAGGGTGGCGCTGCCGTCGCGGACGCGCCGCTCCGCCGAGCCCATACCCTCGGTGTAGAGCGTGACGGCCAGGTCCGGGTACTGCGACTGCAGGCCCGCCAGGCTGCGGATGACGGGCTGGGTCGGAACAAAGCTGTCGATGGCGATCGGCAGCTCGGGTTCCAGGCCGGCGGCAATGGCCTGGGCCGTGCGCTCGAACACCTCGGCCTGCCGCAGCACCTGACGCGCCTGCGTCACGAGCGCGCGGCCGGCCTCGGTGAAGCGCGGCGTGCGGGAGCTGCGGTCGAACAGCAGCAGCCCCTGGGCTTCTTCGAGCGCCTGGACGGTATGGCTGATGGCCGACTGAACGCGCCTCAGGCGACGCCCTGCCGCGGAAAAGCTGCCGGCGTCCTCGATGGCCACGAGCACGCGAAGTTGGTCCAGCGTCAGGCTTCCAATCACTTTCCATCTACTCCATAGATGGTAAACATCAAAAGATTATCGCTTCCGTGAATTGTTGGCCGGCCTTAACTTTGCGCCTGTGCGGCTGATCGCCAGCCGCCCCACTTGCAAAGGACAGGACCATGATCACCGACACCCTCGTTCCCGCTCAGCCCCGCAGGCTGCTCGGCGCCTTCCTCTGGCTCGCCCAGAGCGCGCTGGCCTTTTTCCTGCTCTGGGGCGCCTATATGAAGCTGGGCATGCCGCTGGAGCAGGCGGCCAAGATGGCGCCCTGGGTCGCGGCGCGGCCGAGCCTGGCCGCATTCACCGGCGTGGTGGACCTGCTGGGCGGCTTGGGCATCGTGCTGCCGGCCCTGCTGCGCATCCAGCCGCGCCTGAGCGTGCTGGCCGCCGCCGGCATCATCGTCCTGCAGATGCTGGCCATGGGCTTTCACCTGATGCGCGGTGAAGCCCTGGTGCTGCCGATGAACCTGATGCTGCTGGCCCTGGCCGCCTTTGTGCTCTGGGGCCGCACGCGTGCGCTGCCCTTGTCGCCGGCGCGCTGAGCCCCGGCCTCGCGCAACTGGGCCGCGCTACGAGGCGCACCGCCCTTGTCCAGCTTCCGCTTCGGGCCCTGAGCGCGCCCGCCACACCGCATGAACGAGCCATCTGCCTCCACCTCATCGTCCGCACTGCCGCGCGAGCCCGAACCCCGCGCCGGACTTGGCGCACGGCTGCTCAGCCGGGTGTTCTTCCGCGCAGCCGAGGTGGCCGAGAACCGCGCGATGGGCGGCGGCATGCACCTCATCACCCTGCAGGGCCCGGCTTTGCGCGATGTGCGCTGGAATGCGGGCGACAAGTTGCAGCTCAGGATCGGCCCGGGCCTGCTGACCCGCACCTACACCCCCATCGACTGGGATGCCGCGAGGGGGCACACGCGGATCCTGGCCCATGCCCTGGCCATCGGGCCGGGCAGCGAGTGGGTGCGCCGGGCCTCGCCCGGACAGGCTGTGGGCCTGCTCGGGCCACGCCGCTCGCTGGCCTTGGCCGACCGAGATCCTCGCTACGGCCTGCTCCTGGGTGACGAGACCGCGATCGGCCTCGCGGCGGCGTGGCGACCGGCCCGCGCCATCTTTGAGACCTGCAACCCGGCCGCGATCCAGCCTCTGCTGGACACGCTGGACCTACCCGCCACGGCGCTGGCCGCGCACATCGACGGGCTTCACCGGGACGCGATGGTCCAGGCCGCGACGGCGCGGCTCGGGCCACGGTCGCAGCTCGTGCTGGCCGGTCGCGCCCACACGGTGCAGCACCTCCTGCGCGCGCTACGGCATGAGGGCGTGCCCGCGAGCCAAATACTCACCAAAGCCTATTGGTCCGACGGCAAGACCGGGCTTGATTGACTGAGCCCGCCCTGGTTGCGGCGGTCCCGCACGGCCAATGCCCCGCCCCTGGGCGCGCTCATGGCCACCGGGCACGCGAATCTTGCGGATGGCGATCTCGCCGAGGGGGCTGTGTTGGGCTCACAGCGCGCGATGCCCGTAGCTCAGCACGCGGGTGATGCGCCACTGCGCGCCGGCACCCTCCTGGCGCCAGATCATCATGAAGTCCGCCGCCCCTTCGCTGCGGCCGCAACCGTGCTGGCAGAAGCGGTGCAGGCCCCGAGTCAGGGCGGTGCCACCGCCACTGCTCGGGCCTGTCAGCCTGCGGTCCAAGCTTGCCCGGATACAATTCAGCCATGCTCCCCCGGCTTCGCGCCCTCGTCATCACGCTGCTTGTTCTGGCGTACGGCCTTGCCGCCATCGGCGTTGCGAAGTTCACGCCCATCAGTGCGGGTGCTGGCCATCTGGTGGTCGAAGGGCAGCAAAACCCGGAGTCCTTGAGCGACGAATTTCTGGGCAACGTCGCGGATTTGGCCTACGAACTGGGCGATACCTCCGACGACATGGCCGAGGTCCCCATGCCGGTAGCGGTCCTGCGACTGGCCTCCACTCAGCCGGAGCGATTCCATGCCGCTCACGACGGCCGCCCTCTGAGGGACCGGCAAGACAGTCTGCTGCGCCCACCCAACCGCGCAGCATCGCGCGCAGCCTAGCGCGCATTCATTGCGTATGCGGACCTCCGCGACGTGGCTGATGCCAGCCCCGCGGACGGCGGCCGCATTCCGGCCATCGGCTCACCCGTCGATGGCGTAGAACTAAGACTGTCATGGAAATTGCCTTACTGTTTGTCCTGATCCTCATCAACGGCCTCTTCGCCATGTCGGAAATCGCGCTGGTCACGGCGCGCAAAGCCCGCATGCAAAAACTCATCGACGAAGGGGACAAGGCCGCCATGGCGGCCGTCAAGCTTGGCGAGGATCCAACCCGCTTCCTGTCGACCATTCAGATCGGCATTACCTCCATCGGGGTGCTCAACGGTATCGTCGGCGAGGCCGCGCTGGCTGGGCCGCTGTCCCAATGGCTGCAAACCCTTGGACTACCCAGCGAATACGCCGGGCCGGCCAGTACGATCTTGGTCGTGGTGCTGATCACCTATTTCTCCATCGTGCTGGGCGAGTTGGTTCCCAAGCGACTCGGGCAATCCAGCCCCGAGACGGTGGCCAGGCTGGTTGCGACCCCCATATCGGCCCTGGCCATGGCGACGAAGCCCTTTGTGCGCCTCTTGTCCGGATCGACCAATGCCTTGTTGCGCTTGCTGGGCGTGAAAGCCAACAGCAGCTTCAATGTCACGGAGGAAGAGATTCACGCCGTGCTCGCAGAGGGCACGAGCGCAGGCGTGATTGAATCGCATGAGCACACCATGGTGCGCAATGTCTTTCGGCTCGACGACCGTCAGATCAGCTCTTTGATGGTGCCTCGCGGCGACATGGTCTACCTCGACCTTAACGAGCCCATCGAGGAAAACCTGAAACGGATCGAAGCCTCCAACCATGCCCGCTTCCCAGTCGTTCGCGACGGGCTGCACGACATCGTCGGCGTCGTCAACGCACGCCCTTTGCTTTCTCAACTGGTGCGCGGCAGTGACACACGGTTAGAGGACCATCTGCAACCGCCGCTGTACGTTCCCGAGACCCTGACCGGCATGGAGTTGCTGGAGAACTTCCGTTCCTCCGACATGCACATGGCCTTCGTCATCGACGAGTACGGTGAGGTGCAGGGCCTGGTCACGCTGCAAGATCTGGTGGAGGCCATCACGGGCGAGTTCCAGCCAGGCAATCCGACCGACGCTTGGGCCGTCAAGCGCGAGGATGGCTCATGGCTGCTTGACGGGCATATCCCGATTCCGGAACTCAAGGACCGCCTGGAGCTGGACGCCGTGCCGGAGGAAGAGCGTGGCCGCTACCACACGCTCAGCGGCATGATGATGCTGCTCTCGGGCCGCCTGCCCAGGGTGGCCGACCGGGTGGAATGGGAAGGCTGGTGCTTCGAGATCGTTGACATGGATGGGAAGACGATCGACAAGGTCCTGGCATCTCAGCTCAGTCCAGCAACGCCACGGCCCCATGAGCAGCGCAGCTAAACCCGCGGCAATCCTGGCCCTGGCACTGGCCATGCAAGCCTGTTCAGATGGCTACCCGGCTGAGGACCTTCCGCCGCTCAGCCCTTTCGACATGAGCAATCTGCAAAGACTCACCGCACTCAATCAGCTGGGCGCCACGGCCCACCGAGACAGGCAGTGGTCATTTGAGCAGGTCAGCGGCTGCCGGCTGGAGTTGCAGTACAAGCGCAAAGGCGTCCGCGCGGTCAAACAGGCCATCGAGCTTGAGCGCAGCATCAGGCTCGACGTTGCGTTTGATGAGCCAGACGGGACTTTCGACGTGCATGTGATGGCCGGCGACGAGCCCAACGCACCACCGGTGGCGACCCTGCTCGAAAGTGCCAAGTGGACCCATGCCGTACAAGCTGAGCTACTTTTGCAGTTGCTGGCGCGGGACTGCGAGCCCGCTTGAGCACGCCCTGGCATGCTGCCCCCCAGCACCAACCGCCAAGCGGCGGTCTGGGGGCCTCATCGCGGCGCCAACAAGACCGCCGCGGCGGCCCCTGTGAAACCTGCGCTCACAGCGCGCGGTGCCCATAGCTCAGCACGCGGGTGATGCGCCACTGCGCGCCGGCCCCCTCCTGGCGCCAGATCATCATGAAGTC
Source organism: Roseateles asaccharophilus (assembly GCF_004362405.1). Taxonomy (GTDB): domain Bacteria; phylum Pseudomonadota; class Gammaproteobacteria; order Burkholderiales; family Burkholderiaceae_C; genus Kinneretia; species Kinneretia asaccharophila. The sequence goes on along the minus strand of NZ_SNXE01000005.1, from coordinate 56,145 downwards.
CGCCGAGCCTTCGCAGCGCCCCGAGCCGTGCTGGCAGAAGCGGTGCACACCCTGGGCCATCGCGCCGAAGTCCTTGATGGGATAGACCCGCAGACTGCCCGCCACCAGCTCGCGGCAGAACTTGCCGCACACCTGCTTTTGCGTGTTGGCCATCATCTCGGCCCGGCTCCAGGTCACCCCGCCCTGGTCGTGATAGAACTCCACGCCCTCGGCAAAGAAGCCTGCATGCCGCTCCAGCTGGCCGGGCTGCTCGCAGCGGTTGAACGCGTCGAACAGGTGGGTGTCCAGCTGGGCCAGTTGGTCATACAAAGGGCCTGATTTCTCTGGCGCGGCTTCCTGGGCGTTGGCGGGCGCCGCGGCGGGCGGCGGTGGCGGCTGCGATGCGCAGCCTGCGGTGAGGCTGGCCAAGGCCAGCGCGGGCAGCAGCGCAGCGGGCCGCGGGGTTCGCTTCGGCTGCATCTTCTTCTTGCTCCTCATCATCAACATGGTGGCTCCCGGTCCGTGTGCCTTGCTGGCCCGGGCGCGAGGGGCCTGAGATCGCACAGCGAGGGGTGGGCGACATCGTCGGTGGCGCATGGGCTGGGCGCCAGGGGGATGTGCTGGGATGCAGATTGAGACGGGTGGGCGGTGGCAGGATCAAACTTATTGCTGCCGTTCTCTTCCAGCATCGCCACGGGCGACTATCGACACGTTTCCTTTATTCGACGGCTCTTCAGGCTATGTCTGCTGAAGACTCTGAATCAGCAGTACCTTCATGCTACTGTCTCGGTGAAGCGCACATTACGAAGGGCCCGCAACATGCTCTCTGACGAAATCGAACTAGCTCAGCGTCTTGTCCGGACGGATGCATACCAAATGTCCGTCGGCGAGATCGTTGGCATGTATGAAAACAGGGAACTAGTCATTGATCCCGAGTTCCAGCGACTATTCCGATGGAGCATCGGCCAGAAGTCAAAGCTAATCGAGTCATTGCTACTCGGGATCCCGTTACCCTCGATATTCGTATTCGAAAGGGAGGACGGAGCTTGGGAACTGGTCGACGGGCTTCAGCGCGTCTCGACCATCATCGAATTCATGGGGCGCTTGCGCGGGCCAAACGGGAACCTTGAGCCACCATCAGTTCTTGAGGCGACCAAATACTTGCCGTCGCTGCACAACTCCGTATGGGAGGCCTCCGAGAACATCATCGACCCCCCCGTCGGTGAACAGCGGGCCATTGACAAAGCACAGCAGCTCGCAATTCGAAGAGGTCGACTAGGTGTCGAGATCCTGAAGCGACCCAGTGACGAGAATACAAAGTACGACCTATTCCAACGACTGAATGCAGGCGGCACGCAGGCGAACCCGCAGGAACTCCGGAACTGCATTATGTTGATGGTGAACGCCGAGTATTTCCGTGCGATCAAGGTCAGCGCAGAGCAAGCAGCCTTCAAGAGAGTGATATCTGTCACCGATGAGCAGACGGAAAGGCAGCGCCACTTGGAGATGGCGGCGCGCTTTCTTGTCCACGTATGCGTGCCATACGACGGCCTCCTTGATGTGGAGGAGTACATCGACGAAGGAATTGTGCAACTGGCGCGTGCGGGAGATATCGCCAGGGCAACCGACCTGATCAACAAGACATTCGGGCTGTTGGACGAGGTTGCCGGTAGCAACGTCCTCCGGCGATTCCAAGACGGCGGCTATGTCGGCAAAACAGGCCTCGTCGGCCTTGAGGGCATTGCCGTCGGAGTAGGGAAGAACATTGACGCGATCGTTGATCTCGGGCCGGGAGCAGCGCGGACCTTTGTTGAAGCGCGGACAAGGCAGTTTTGGTCAGATCCGCGAACAGCAACTTTCACGTCTCCCGGCCTCCGGGGAACCATACGCATCCAACGCACAGTGCCGTTCGGCGAGGAATGGTTTCGTCCATGAGCAAGCCGTACACCGGCGCTGACTTCTCTGCTCAAATCGTCCAAGATCGTACTTGGCGCATCAAAGAGATCTCGGACCTCAAGTCAGCAATCAAGCGCGCCGACGAAGGCTTGCGACGGGTTCTACTCAGGGCGCTTGTCACTCTTTGCTACGCGCACTGGGAAGGCTACGTCCGGTTTTCTGCCAAGAAGTACCTGGAGCACGTTGCAATGCGACGATTCCAATACCGTGAACTTAATCCGCAGTTCTATAGGAACAACTTCTTACCCCGCCTCGCAGCACTATCCACGTCAAGAGCCAGCATTGCTGACCGCTGCGCGCTCGTCGATGAGATTTTGAACTCAGAAACTGCTCGCTTCAGCCGCGTTAACGATGACTTGGTCAATACAAAGGCAAATTTGAATTTTGAAGTTTTTGTCGATATTTGCATTGTGTGCGGTGTGCCACCGGAGGCTTTGGCAGATAAGGCCACGTTCATCGATGTTGTGCTTCTTAAGCGAAGGAATGCCATTGCGCACGGCGAAGATACTTTCGTGGCCGTTGGCGATTTGGATGAGCTCAGCAACGACACCATCGGCATGATGCGCACGTTTGGAGACACACTGGAAAATCACGTCGTCTTGCAAACCTACAAGCTTTAGTTGCACACGACGATGCGGCCAACTGAGACACCGGCCGACAAGCCTTGGGGCGGCGTTGAGGCCTACTTACCGTGCAGGCCGCACCATAGTTCTTCAGAGACTACAGACACCCACAGCCCAAACAAAAAGCCAGCTCCCCTCCCAGGCAGCTGGCTTCTATTTTTCGAGAGGCGCTGAGCTTTACTCGCTCAACCCTCCCCACCGGCAGCCCTCACGAGCCGCCGCAACAACACATCAGATCAGTTCCACGCCCACAGCCGTGGCCTCGCCGCCGCCAATGCACAGCGCCGCCACGCCGCGCTTGCCGCCGCGCTTCTTGAGCGCGCCCAGCAGGGTGACCAGGATGCGGGCGCCGGAGGCGCCGATGGGGTGGCCCAGGGCGACGGCGCCGCCGTTGACGTTGACGATCTCGTGGGGCAGCTTGAACTCGGCCATGGCGGCCATGGTGACGGCGGCAAAGGCTTCGTTCACTTCCCACAGATCGACGCTCTTGGCGTCCCAGCCGTTCTTCTTGAGCAGCTTCTCGATGGCGCCCACCGGGGCGGTGGTGAACCACTCGGGCGCGTTGGCGTGCACGGCCGTGCCCACGATGCGGGCCACGGGCGTGAGGCCCAGCTTGGCGGCATGGCTTTCGCGCATCAGCACCAGGGCGGCGGCGCCGTCGCTGATGGAGGACGAGGTGGCGGCGGTGATGGTGCCGTCCTTCTTGAAGGCGGGCTTCAAGCCGGGGATCTTGTCCAGCTTGGCCTTGAAGGGCTGCTCGTCGCGGCTGATGACCACATCACCGCCCTTGCCGGCCAGGGTGACGGGGGCGATTTCCCAGTCGAAGCTGCCGTCTTCATTGGCCTTCTTGCTGCGCTCGGTGGAGGCGATGGCGAAGGCGTCCTGGGCTTCGCGGCTGAAGCTGTACTTGCTCACGCACTGCTCGGCGAACACGCCCATGGCCTTGCCGCGCTCGTAGGCGTCTTCCAGGCCGTCCAGGGCCATGTGGTCGTACATCTGGGCGGCGCCGTACTTCACGCCCTTGCGCGCGAACATCAGGTGCGGGGCATTGGTCATGCTCTCCATGCCGCCAGCGATCAGGATGTCGGCGCTCTCGGCCTTGAGCGTGTCGTGGGCGAACATGACGGCGCGCATGCCGGCGCCGCACATCTTGGACAGGGTCACGGCGCCCACCGACTGGGGCAGACCGGCCTTGAGCACGGCCTGGCGGGCGGGGGCCTGGCCCTGGCCGGCCATCAGGCAGTTGCCCATGAAGGCTTCCTGGATGGCGTCGCCGGGCACGCCGGCGCGCTCCACGGCGGCCTTGATGGCCACGGCGCCCAGCTCCCAGGCGGAGAGGCCGGCGAAGTCGCCGAGCAGGCCGCCGATGGGGGTGCGGGCGGCGGAGACGATGACGATGGGATCAGCAGACATGAAAGACTCCTTCTTGATCACGGCTTGGGGGGATTGAATTCAGACGGTGGACGAAGCGCTTGTGCGCCTCGTAGGGAAAGACATCGTGCACATAGCCCGCGCGAATGCGGGCCTGGTGGGCCTGCCAGAAGGCGGGGTCCAGCAGCTCGGCATGGTGCTGCATAAAGACCTCGCGCACGCCGGGATGGCCCAGCAGAAAGGGCGCGAAGGTCTCGGGAAACACATCGCGCGGCCCGACCTGCCACCAGACCTCGCCCGAGAGCTCCTCCTCTTCGGTGCGCGGGGCGGGCACGGCGCGGAACTGGCAGTCGCTGAGGTACTCGATCTCGTCGTAGTCGTAGAACACGACCTTGCCGTGGCGGGTGATGCCGAAGTTCTTCCACAGCATGTCGCCGGGAAAGATATTGGCGGCCACCAGGTCCTTGATGGCCTGGCCGTACTCGATCACCGCGTGGCGCAGCTGGGCCGGGCTGGCCTCCTGCAGATAGAGATTGAGCGGCACCATGCGGCGCTCGATATACAGGTGGCGGATGATCAAGTCCTCGCCGCGCTCTTCGATCAGGCTGCCGCAGAAGTGCTTGAGCTCCTTGATCAGCGCCTCGTCAAAGCGCCAGCGCGGGAAGGCCACATTGCTGTATTCCAGGGTGTCGGCCATGCGGCCCACGCGGTCGTGGTGCTTGACCAGCTGGTACTTGCCCTGCACCAGCTCGCGCGTGGTGTGCTCCTTCTGCGCCGGGAAGAAATCCTTGATGAGCTTGAAGACAAAGGGGTAGCTGGGCAGGTCAAAGACCAGCATCACCAGGCCCTTGATGCCGGGCGCGATGCGGAACTTGTCGGAGGAGTGCCGCAGGTGCTGCAAGAAGTCGCGGTAGAACAGATTCTTGCCGTGCTTTTGCAGGCCCAGGGCGGAGTAGATCTCGGCCCGGGGCTTGCGCGGCATGAGCGAGCGCAGGAACTGCACATAAGCGCTGGGCACGTCCATGTCCACCATGAAGTAGGCGCGCGCAAAGCTGAAGAGCAGGAGCAGATCGTCCTCGCCGAAGAGGGCGGTGTCGATGTGCAGGCGGCCCGGCGCCGACTCTGTTGACCCCGAGACGCCTTCGGCGTCGCCCCCCGAGGGGTGCTGAGCCGGCTTGGGGCGGCCCGACGCCGGCTCGTCATGCAGGATGGGCAGGGCGAACGGCGTCTCGTGAAAGCCGTTGATGATCTTGCCCACCACATAGGCGCCCTTGTTGCGGTAGAACAGGCTGGACAGGACCTGGATCTGGAAATTGGTGCGCCAGCGGAAGTCGCCCAGCTGGCGCTGCACGGCCTCCAGCACCAGGTCCACATCGCGGCCCAGATCGCTGAACTCGCGCTCCAGCTGGAAGTTCCAGATGATGCGCATCAGGGTCTCGCGCAGGGTCTCGGGGCTGGGGTAGTAGGCGCGGTAGGTGGGCTGGGCGGCGGGCTCCAGGTTCTCGATGTACTCGGTGGAGATGGCCGGCCGCACGAAGATGAAGTCGTTGCGAAAGTAGCCGTGGTGCAGGATGCGGGTGCTGACCGAATTGAAAAAGGTCTCGGCCAGCTCGGGCTGCAGATGGTTGGTGAGCAGGCCGATGTAGTGCAGCTTGACCTGCTGCCAGACCTCCATGGGCAGCTCGCCGGCCTGGTAGCGCTGCTCCAGCAGCTGCACCGCCTCGTCCACGCGCTGCTCGTAGAACTCGATGCGCTCGCGCTGCGCGCGCTGCTGGCCGGGCCAGTCGGCCGCCTCGAAGCGCTGCTTGGCCGCGGCCGTGGTGGCCCGGAAGAGCCGGTAGTGACGGTTGAAGCCCCCCAGCAGCGCCTGGGCGATCTCGAAGGCGCGCGGGTCGGTGAGCTTCTGCGGGAACATGGGACGGGTCGCCAGCGGGACGCCGGGCCTAGTGCGCGTAGCGCTGCTTGACGCGCGCCAGGGCGCGCCGGTAGGCCGGGTCCACCGACTCGGCGCGGTCGGCCGTGATCTGCAGGTCTTCCAGCAGGCCGTTGTGCAGGCCGTAGACCCAGCCATGCACCACCACCTCCTGGCCGCGGACCCAGGCATCGCGCACCACGGTGGTGTGGCAGGCGTTGCGGGCCTGCTCCAGCACATTGAGCTCGCACAGCGCATTCACGCGCTGCTCGGCCGGCAGGCCGTCCAGCCAGTCCTGGTGCAGATGCCGCACGTCCTGCACATGGCGCAGCCAGTTGTCCACCAGGCCCACGCGGCTGTCCATCAGCGCCGCCTTCACGCCGCCGCAGTTGCTGTGGCCCACGACGATGATGTGCCGCACCTTGAGCTGGTCCACCGCGAACTGCATCACCGACAGGCAGTTCAGGTCCGAGTGCACCACCACATTGGCCACATTGCGATGCACGAAGAGCTCGCCCGGCAGCAGGTTCACCAGCTCATTGGCCGGCACGCGGCTGTCGGCACAGCCGATCCAGAGGTACTGGGGCGTCTGCTGCTTGAGCAGACGCGAGAAGAAGCCGGGCTCCCGCGTCTCGGTCTCGGCGGCCCACTGCCGGTTGCTGTCCAGCAGCTCTTGAAGTTCGGTGCTCATGCGGTCATTGTCGCAGTGCACAAAAGATCGGCCGCCTGCGTTGGGCCGGTTACATGGTCTCGGCGAAGAGCTCGCGGCCGATCAGCATGCGGCGGATCTCGGAGGTGCCGGCACCGATCTCGTAGAGCTTGGCATCGCGCCACAGGCGGCCCAGCGGGTACTCGTTGATATAGCCGTTGCCGCCGAAGATCTGGATGCCCTCGCCGGCCATCCAGGTGGCCTTCTCGGCCGTCCAGAGGATGACGGAGGCGCAGTCCTTGCGCACCTGGCGCACATGCTCGGTGCCCAGCATGTCCAGGTTCTTGGCCACGGTGTAGGCAAAGCTGCGGGCAGCCTGCAGCACGGTGTACATGTCCGCCACCTTGCCCTGGATCAGCTGGAACTCGCCGATGCTCTGGCCGAACTGCTTGCGGTCGTGGATGTAGGGAATGATGTTGTCCATCACGCTCTGCATGATGCCCAGCGGGCCGCCGGTGAGCACGGCGCGCTCATAGTCCAGGCCCGACATCAGCACCTTGGCGCCCATATTCAGGCCGCCCAGCACGTTCTCGGCCGGCACTTCCACGTTCTGGAACACCAGCTCGCCGGTGTGGCTACCGCGCATGCCCAGCTTGTCCAGCTTCTGCGCGATGCTGAAGCCCGGCATGCCCTTCTCGATCAGGAAGGCGGTGACGCCGCGGGCGCCCAGCTCGGGCTCGGTCTTGGCATAGACCACCAGGGTGTCGGCATCGGGGCCGTTGGTGATCCACATCTTGGAGCCGTTGAGCAGGTAGTAGCCGCCCTTGTCCTCGGCGCGCAGCTTCATGCTGATCACGTCCGAGCCCGCGCCCGGCTCGCTCATGGCCAGGGCGCCCACATGCTCGCCGCTGATCAGCTTGGGCAGGTACTTGGCGCGCTGGGCCTCGTTGCCGTTGCGCTTGATCTGGTTCACGCACAGATTGCTGTGCGCGCCGTAGGAGAGGCCCACCGAGGCGCTGGCGCGGCTGATTTCCTCCATGGCCACCATATGGGCGAGATAGCCCATATTGGCGCCGCCGTACTCCTCGCCAACGGTGATGCCCAGCACGCCCAGCTCGCCCATCTTGCGCCACAGGTCCATGGGGAACTGGTCGCTGCGGTCGATCTCGGCCGCGCGCGGGGCGATCTCGGCTTGCGCGAACTCGCGCACCGCATCGCGCAGGGCGTCGATGTCTTCACCGAGTTGGAAGTTCAGGCCGGGCAGGTTCATGCATGTCTCCTGGTGCTGAGGATCGATTCGGAACAGCGCTGCCGCATGCTAGGCATGGCGCGATGCCCTGTCGACTTATGAGGTTTGACTTACGTTTACGTAAACGTCAATTCTAACCAGAGGCCGGCCCGTGGCGCCCACCCGGCGGCGCGCACTGCCGTTTTTCCGAAGCGGCGGTCCAGAAATGCCTTCTGTGTCGGCCTGGAGGCCGGCCCTAGGCTGGCGCCTCCTCACCACAGCTTCGAGTCGACCATGCTCACACCGCTGATCGAAAGCCTGCACACCCCCTTCCTGGGCCATGCCATGTGGCTATGGCTGATGTTTCTGGGCATCGTCACCACCCTGCTGGCCCTGGACCTGGGCGTGCTGCACCGCAAGGAGCGCGAGATCGGCATCCGCGAGAGCCTGTGGCTGTCGGCCGGCTATATCAGCGTGGCCCTGATCTTCGGGGCCTGGGTCTGGTGGCATCTGGGCGCGCAGAGCGGCATGGAGTACCTGACGGGCTTCGTGATCGAGAAATCGCTCTCGATGGACAACGTCTTCGTGATCGCGCTGATCTTTGGCTACTTCGCCGTGCCGCGCGAGCTGCAGCACCGGGTGCTGTTCTGGGGCATTCTGGGCGTGATCGTGATGCGCGCCATCATGATCGGCCTGGGCGCCGCCCTGGTCAGCGAGTTCAGCTGGGTGCTCTACCTCTTCGGCGCCTTCCTGGTGCTGACGGGCGTGAAGATGCTGCTGGCCAAGGAAGAGGCCACGGATCTGGAGAACAACGGCATCCTCAAGCTGCTGCGCCGCCTGATGCGCGTGACGCCCCAGCTGCATGGCCGGGCCTTCTTTGTGAAGGCCCCCCACCCCGAGCATGGCCGCCCCGTGGTCTGGGCCACCCCGCTTTTCCTGGCCCTGTGCCTGGTGGAATTTGCCGACCTGGTCTTCGCCGTGGACTCGGTGCCGGCGATCTTTGCGATCACCACCGACCCCTTCATCGTCTACACGAGCAATATCTTCGCCATCCTGGGTCTGCGCGCCCTGTACTTCGCGCTGGCGGCCATGATCCACCGCTTCCGCTACCTGAAGTACGCCCTGGCCCTGGTGCTGGTCTTCATCGGCTCCAAGATCTTCCTGGTGAACATCATCGGCAAGATCCCGCCCTCGATCAGTCTCTCGGTGACCGGTCTGCTGATCGCGGGTGGCGTGATCGTCTCGCTGTGGAAGACGCGTGAAGACCCCAAGCAGGCCGGCCCGGCGGGTGTGATCAGCGGCCGACCTGGCGACGCATCAGCTCGATGAAGCGACGCGCCCCCAGACCCAGGGGGCGGTCGTGACGCCAGACCACATCCACCCACAGCCGCAGCTCATTGCTCATGTTCTCCAGCTCCACCAGCAGCAGCTGGCCGCTGGCCAGCAGGGGCGCCACCAGGCGCTGCGGCAAAAAGGCCCAGCCCAGCCCGGCCTGCACCAGGCTGAGGCTGGCCAGATGGCTGTCGGTGCGCCAGACCTGGCGCGAGACCAGCACCCGCGGGTCCTCGGCCGCCGCCTCGCCCCGCGCCACCACGATCTGGCGCAGCTCGACCCACTGCTCCTGACGCAGGGCCTGACCGGCCAAGGGATGGCGCGGCGCGATCACCGCGCGCAGCAGCTCGCTGCCCAGCTCCTCGAAGCTCTCGCGCTCGTCAAAGCCCACCCGCTCGAAGACCAGGGCCAGGTCCACGCTGCCGGCATGCAGCAGGCGCAGCACCTCGGCCTGGGGCGCGCTACGCAGCTCCACCTCCAGGCCCGGAAACTCCTGGGCCAGGGCGGCCAGGGCCTCGGCCCAGGGCACGGCCAGCAGCTCGGGCGCAATGGCCAGGGTCAGGCGCCGCTCCAGGCCCTGGTGCAGGGCCAGGGCATGGGCTTGTAGCCGCCCCAGCTGGCCCACGAGCTGGCGGGCCTGGGGCTCCAGGGCACGCGCCACCTCGGTGGGCCGCAGCTCCCGGGTGCTGCGCTCGAAGAGCTGCAGGTCCAGCTCCGCCTCCATCTGGGCCACGGCCATGCTCACGGCCGAGGGCACACGTCCCAGGGCCCGCGCCGCGGCCGAGAAGGAACCCTGGTCCAGCACGGCCAGAAAGAGCTGGAGCTGATCGCTGTTCAAAGCCATGGGCGCAATTTGTCAGAGAAATTGATAACTGTCGACTTTGGCTATCAGAAAACACTGCCTACCATGCCGGGCATACGCAGTTCAAGCCGGCCCCGGGCCGCGCCCCACTCCCCATGCAAGGTCTGAAACGCAAGCTGGTCTATGTCTCTCTGTACGAGCTCTTTGCCGTGGGGTTGACCAGTGCCGGCCTGACCCTGCTGGCGGGCAGCTCGCCGGGCCATGCTGGGGTGGCGGCCGTGGCCTCCTCGGCCATCGCCCTGCTCTGGAACCTGGTCTACACCCATCTCTTCGAGGCCTGGGAGGCTCGCCAGGCCACCCGCGGCCGCAGCCTGCGCCGGCGCGTGGCCCATGCGGTGGGCTTCGAGGGCGGCCTGATCGTGATGCTGGTGCCGCTCTTCGCCTGGTGGCTGGACATCAGCCTGTGGCAGGCCCTGCTGCTGGACTTCGGCCTGATCGTGTTTTTCCTGGTCTACACCTTTGTGTTCAACCTGGCGTTCGACCGCCTGTTCGGCCTGCCGGCCTCGGCGGCCTGATTACAAAAAGCGCTCCAGGATGCGCTTGGAGGCGCGGTCCAGCGCAAAGCGGTCGGGCACGATGAACTGAAGGCCATGGCTGCTGGTGATCAGCAGCCGGCCCTCGCCCAGGCGGCGGATGTCCTCTTCGCTCTTGAGGATGAAGCGGGCGGCGCCGCGCTCGGTGTCCACGGTCCACTGGCTGGGCGTGGAGAAGGTCGAGACTTCCAGGATGGCGCGCACCTGGGGCATGAACTCGCGCACCGCGAACTCGGCCTCCAGCAGCTCGCGGTCGGCGGGCGGCAGGTCCGAGAGCCGGGCGATCCAGACCAGCTCATGGCCATCGACACCGACCAGGGAGATGCCCTCGTCCGGGGCGCTGATGGGGTGGGCACGCACAGGCGTCACGCCCTCATGCTCGCGGCCCTCCGAATCGATCAGGATCAGGCGGCCGAAGGCATTGCGCAGCAGGCTGCGGTAAGGGGCGGCAGAAGACAGGGCAGACATCAGGCGACCTCCGCCGTGTGGGCATTCAGATTGGGCGGCAGCAGGGGCATTTCCTCCTCGGCATCGACGCGGCGGGCCTGGGCCTCGTAGAGCCGCCAGTAGGCGCCATGCTTGGCCATCAGCTCCTCGTGCGGGCCCACCTCGACGATCTGGCCGCGGTCCATGACCACCAGGCGGTCGGCCTTGCGCAGGGTGGACAGGCGGTGGGCGATGGCGATGGTGGTGCGGCCCTTGACCAGGTTGTCCAGGGCCTTCTGGATTTCCTTCTCGGTCTCGGTGTCCACGGCCGAGGTGGCCTCGTCCAGGATCAGCAGGCGCGGGTCGATCAGCAGGGCGCGGGCGATGGAGATGCGCTGGCGCTCGCCGCCCGAGAGGCCCTGGCCGCGCTCACCCACCAGGGAGTCGTAACCATGGGGCAGGCGCAGGATGAACTCGTGCGCATGGGCGGCACGGGCGGCGGCCACGATCTCCTCGCGCGTGGCGTCCGGCTTGCCGTAGGCGATGTTCTCGGCAATGGTGCCGAAGAAGAGGAAGGGCTCCTGCAGCACCAGACCGATATGGCGGCGGAAGTCCGAGACGCCGATGCGGCGCAGATCGGTGCCGTCGATGCGGATGGAACCCTCGGTCACGTCGTAGAAGCGGCAGATCAGGTTCACCAGGGTGCTCTTGCCCGAGCCGCTGTGGCCCACCAGGCCGATCATCTCGCCGGGCTGGATGTCCAGGCTGAGGCCGCGGATCACCGCGCGGTTGCCGTAGCGAAAACCAATGTCCTGCAGCTGCAGGCCGCCCTGCACCTTGTCCAGCTTCACCGGGTTGCTGGGCTCGGGCACATTGCTCTGGTGGTCCAGGATGTCGAAGATGCGCTTGGCGCCGGCCGCGGCCTTTTGCGTCACCGAGACGATGCGGCTCATCGAGTCCAGGCGGCCGTAGAAGCGACCGATATAGGCGATGAAGGCGGTGAGCACACCCACCGTGATATTGCCGCCGGCGACCAGCCAGATGCCGAAGGCCCAGACCACCAGCAGGCCGATCTCGGTGAGCAGGGCCACGGTGGGGGTGAACAGGCTCCAGGTCTTGTTGAGCTTGTCGTTGACCGCCAGATTGTGCTTGTTGGCCTCGCGAAAGCGGGTGGCCTCGCGCTTTTCCTGGGCAAAGGCCTTGACCACCCGGATGCCCGGAATGGTGTCGGCCAGCACGCTGGTGACCTCGCCCCAGACCCGGTCGATCTTCTCGAAGCCGGTGCGCAGGCGATCCCGCACCATGTGGATCATCCAGGCGATGAAGGGCAGGGGCACCAGGGTGGCCAGGGCCAGCCAGGGGTTGATGGAGAAGAGGATGATGGAGGTCATCACCAGCATCAGCACATCGGTGATGAAGTCCAGGGCGTGCAGGGACAGGAAGACGCTGATGCGGTCGGTCTCGGAGCCGATGCGCGCCATCAGGTCACCGGTGCGCTTGGAGCCGAAATACTCTAGCGAGAGGCTCAGCAGGTGCTCGAAGGTGGCGGTACGCAGGTCCGCCGCGATGCGCTCGGACACCAGGGCCAGGATATAGGTCTTGGCCCAGCCCAGCAGCCAGGATAGCAGGGCCGCGCCCAGCAGACCGCTCAGGTACAGGCCCACCAGCCAGGGATCGATCTGCTGCCCGTTCTGGAAGGGGATCAGCACCTTGTCCATCAGGGGCAGGGTCAGATACGGCGGCACCAGGGTGGCGCCAGTGGCCCCCAGCATCAGCAAGAAGCCCAGCAAGAGCTGGCCCTGGTAGGGCTTGGCAAAGCGCCACAGGCGCAGCAGCACCCAGGTGGAGGGCGGGGTGTGCAGCTCGCGGGCGCAGGTGGGGCATTCATCGTCGCCCTCCTCGCTGCGCGGAGGCAGGGGCGCCTTGCAGCTGGGGCAGAACTCCAGCTCCTCGGCGCCGGCCTGGGCGGGTTCGTCGCGCTTTTCGAACAGCTCCTGAAAGCGCTGCACCTGCAGATTGATCTGCAGGGTGAAGCGCCACAGGGCCAGGCGTTGAGTTTCGTCCTGCAGTTCCAGGCAGCCCAGACCAGCATGGTCCGACAGGCGCAGCTGCAGGCCCGGATGCAGGGCCCATTCCTGCCAGCTGCCACCCCCGGCCGGGTCATAGGCCAGCAGGCGCTGGCGGGTGAGCAACAGCAGGCCGTGGCCAAAACGCAGCTGGGAGTCCAGGTCAACCTCCAGGCTGCCCAGCACGTTCTCGTCTTTCGCCAGGCGTCCCAGGGCTGTCGCCATTTGCGGATGCTGGTCTGGCGCTTGATCGGAATCGTGATGCTGCATTGTTGTTTGTTCTGTGATGAGGGCCTGGGCCGGCGGCCGAGTCCCTTGGGACCCCTGCCGGGCCGCGATTTTCCCCCATCCCGGCCCGGCCGGTGAAACAGTCGCTTCGAGCCCCGTCTACAGACCTGGCGCCAGAACGCGCACAATGTCGGCCTATTGCCGAAATTCCTGCCCTCCCCTCCATGAGCAGATACGAAGACATCAAGCTGTTGCGCATCAACTACCTGCGCGGCCCCAATATGTGGACCTACCGCCCGGTGCTGGAAACCTGGCTGGACCTCGGCAAGCTGGAGGATCACCCCTCCAACACCCTGCCCGGCTTCAATGCCCGGCTGACCGAGCGCCTGCCAGCCCTGATCGAGCACCACTGCGGCGTGGGCGAGCGCGGGGGCTTTCTGCAGCGCCTGGAAGGCGGCACCTGGATGGGCCATGTGCTGGAGCACATCGTCATCGAGCTGCTCAATCTCTCGGGCATGCCCACCGGCTTCGGCCAGACCCGCTCGACCAGCCAGCACGGCGTCTACCGCATGGTCTTCCGGGCCCGCGACGAGCAGGTGGCCCGTGCCGCCCTGGCCGAGGGACATGCCCTGCTGATGGCCACCATCAATGACGAACCCTTCGATGTGACCGCCGCCGTGACCCGGCTGCGCGACAAGGTGGACGCCTGCTATCTGGGCCCCTCCACCGCCGCCATCGTGGGCGCGGCCACCGACCGCCGCATCCCGCACATCCGGCTCAACGAGGGCAATCTGGTGCAGCTGGGCCATGGCGCCCGCCAGCGCCGGATCTGGACCGCCGAGACGGACATGACCAGCGCCATCGCCGAAAGCATTGCCGGCGACAAGGACCTGACCAAGACCCTGCTCAAGGCCGTGGGCGTGCCCGTGCCCGAGGGCCAGGCCGTGGAAACCGCCGAGCAGGCCTGGGAAGCCGCCCAGGACATCGGTCTGCCCGTGGTGGTCAAGCCCAGCGACGGCAACCATGCCCGCGGCGTGACCCTGGACCTGCGCAAGAAGGAAGACATCCTGGCCGCCTTCGAGGTGGCCGAGAAGGAAGGCTCCGAGGTGCTGGTGGAGCGCTTCATCCCCGGCGTCGAACACCGCCTGCTGGTGGTGGGCGGCCAGCTGGTGGCGGCCGCGCGCGGCGAGGAGTTCTGGATCACCGGCGACGGCCAGCACAGCGTGCGCCAGCTGATCGATCTGCAGCTCAACACCGATCCGCGCCGCGGCGTGGCCGAGGAGTTCCCGCTCAGCCTGATCGTGCTGGAAGACGAGCCCGTGATCGCGCTGGACCTGCAGCGCCAGGGCTTCCCGCCCGAGTCCGTGCCCCCGGCCGGCCAGCGCGTGATGGTGCAGCGCACCGGCACCTCCTCGAATGACTGCACCGATCTGGTCCACCCCGAGGTGGCCCATGCCGTGTCCCTGGCCGCACGCACCGTGGGGCTGGACATCGCCGGCATCGATCTGGTGTGCTCCGACATCTCCAAACCCCTGAGCGAGACCGGCGGCGCCGTCGTCGAGGTCAATGCCGGCCCGGGCCTGCTGATGCACCTCAAGCCCGCCGAGGGCATGCCCCGCCCGGTGGGCCAGGCCATCATCGATCATCTGTTCGCCGCCGACGAGAGCGGCCGCATCCCCATCGTCGGCATTGCCGGTTCCCAGGGCAGCGCCCAGGTGGCGCGCCTGGTGGCCTGGCTGCTGCACCTGAACGGCCGCGCCGTGGGCCTGGCCTGCGGCGAGGGCCTGTTCCTGGGCAACCGCCGTGTGGAGAAGAAGAACAGCGCCGGCTGGGCGCCGGCGCATCGCCTGCTGATGAACCGCGGCGTGGATGCCGTGGTGGCCGAGAACGGCGCCAGCGCCATCCTCAGCGACGGCCTGGCCTATGACCGCTGCCTGGTGGGCGTGGTCACCGATATGGGCAGCCTGGGCCAGCTGGACGCCCACGATATCCGCAGCGAGGAACAGCTCTACAAGGTGCTGCGCACCCAGGTGGATGTGGTCCTGCCCGAGGGCGTGGCCGTGCTGAATGCCGCCGTGCCGGCCCTGGTCGAGATGGCCGAGCTCTCCGACGGCGAGGTGCTGTTCTACGCCGCCGACCCGGCCCTGCTGGCCGCCCACCGCGAGAAGGGCGGCCGCGCCGTCTTCCTGCAAGGCGGCATGGCCATGCTGGCCCAGGGCAGCTCCGAGATGCCCGGCGCCCAGGTCGACACGGTGCTGGCCCGCTACGCTGCGGCCGGCGTCAGCGGTCTGAGCGCCGACACCGTGCTGGCCGCCGTGGCCACCGCCTGGGCCCTGAACATTCCGCCCGAGCTCATCTCCGCCGGTCTGGACACCTTCCAGCCCCTGCAGGACTGAACTCGACGCCACCCGCCAAGAAGAAACAACATCATGGAAGTCTCTCGCATCCGAGCCCTGCGCGGTCCCAATATGTGGAGCCGCCACACGGCGATCGAGGCCGTGGTCAGCTGTCAGGCCAATGAGCTCAACCTGGCCGAGATGCCGGGTTTCGAGAGCCGGCTGCGCGCCCTCTTCCCGGGCATCGGCGCCCTGCGTCCGGCCAGCGCCCAGCGCCTGCCGGTCTCCCTGGCCCATGTGCTGGAGCAGGCCGCCCTGGCCCTGCAGGCCCAGGCCGGCTGCCCGGTCACCTTCAGCCACACCCATGTCACCAGCGAGGCCGGCACCTATCAGGTGGTGGTCGAGTACAGCGAGGAAGACGTGGGTCGCCAGGCCTTCGAGGCCGCCGTGGCACTGCTGCGCGCCGCCCAGACCGAGGGCGGCAGCTTTGACATCGACGCCACCCTGTCCAGCCTGCGCGAGCTCGACGAAGACGTGCGGCTTGGCCCCTCCACCGGCTCCATCGTGGACGCCGCCGTGGCCCGCGGCGTGCCCTACCGCCGTCTGACCCAGGGCAGCCTGGTGCAGTTCGGCTGGGGCGCCAAGCAGCGCCGCATCTGGGCGGCCGAGGTGGACAACACCAGCGCCGTCTCCGAGTCCATTGCCCAGGACAAGGATCTGACCAAGCGCCTGCTGCAGTCGGCCGGCGTGCCCGTGCCCATCGGCCGCCCGGTGGACACGGTGGACGACGCCTGGGAAGCCGCGCTGGAAGTGGGCCTGCCCGTGGTGGTCAAGCCCCAGGACGGCAACCAGGGCAAGGGCGTGACGGTCAATGTGGCCTCGCGCGAGCATTTGGAAGTGGCCTACAAGGCCGCGGCCGAGATCGGCCAGGTCATGGTCGAGAAGTTCCTGCCCGGCAGCGACTACCGCCTGCTGGTGGTGGGCGACAAGCTGGTGGCCGCCGCGCGCCGCGATCCGCCGCATGTGATCGGCGATGGCGAGCTGACCGTCAAGCAGCTGGTGGACAAGGTCAATGCCGACCCCAAGCGCGGTGACGGTCACGCCACCTCCCTCACCAAGATCCGCTTCGACGATATCGCGGTGGCGCGTCTGGCCCTGCAAGGCCTGACCCCCTCGGACGTGCCCGAGAAGGGCCGTCGCGTGATCCTGCGCAACAACGCCAATCTCTCCACCGGCGGCACCGCCACCGATGTGACCGACGATGTGCATCCCGACGTGGCCGCTCGCGCGATTGCGGCGGCTCAGGTCGTGGGTCTGCATGTCTGCGGCGTGGACGTGGTGGCCGAAAGCGTGATGCGCCCGCTCGAAGAGGTGAGTGGCGGCATCGTTGAGGTCAATGCCGCGCCGGGCCTGCGCATGCACCTCTCGCCCAGCTACGGCAAGGGCCGCAATGTGGGCGAGGCCATCATCGGCCACCTCTATGGCAGCGGTCACAAGAGCGAGGACGGCCGCATCCCCGTGGTGGCCGTCACCGGCACCAATGGCAAGACCACGACCTCGCGCCTGATCGCGCACCTGTTCGCCACCTGCGGCCTCAAGGTGGGCATGACCAATACCGACGGCGTCTATGTGGACGGCCGCCAGATCGACAGCGGCGACTGCTCCGGCCCCAAGAGCGCCCGCAATGTGCTGATGCACCCCGATGTGGAGGCCGCGGTGTTTGAGACCGCGCGCGGCGGCATCCTGCGCGAGGGTCTGGGCTTCGACCGCTGCCAGGTGGCCGTGGTCACCAATCTGGGCGAGGGCGACCACCTGGGCATGAACTTCCTCAACACCGTGGAAGAGCTGGCCCTGGTCAAGCGCGTCATCGTGCAGAACGTGGCCCCCAGCGGCTATGCCGTGCTCAATGCCGCCGACCCGGTGGTTGCGAATATGGCCGCGGTCTGCCCCGGCCAGATCATCTTCTTCGCCGCCGACCGCCACCATCCGCTGATGGCCGCCCACCGCTCCCAGGGCAAGCGCTGCGTCTATGTGGACGGCGACCAGCTGGTGGCCGCCCAGGGCAGCTGGCGCGAGACCATTCCGCTGCGCGACATTCCCTTCACCCGCGGTGGCAGCATCCCCTTCCAGGTGGAGAACGCCATGGCCTCGGTGGCCGCCGGCTGGGGCGTGGGTCTGGACTGGGACACCATCCGCCGCGGCGTGGCCAGCTTCAGCAACGATGCCGACAATGTGCCGGGCCGCTTCAATGTGATGGACTACCGCGGCGCCACCGTGGTGGCCGACTACGGCCACAACGGCGATGCCATGCGCGCCCTGGTGCAGGCGGTGGAGGTCATGCCCGCCAAGCGCCGCTCGGTGGTGATCTCGGGCGCCGGTGACCGCCGCGACGAGGACATCCGCATCCAGACCCGCATCCTGGGCGCCGCCTTTGACGAGGTGCTGCTGTTCCAGGACGCCTGCCAACGCGGCCGCGAGGACGGCGAGGTGCTGGCCCTGCTGCGCCAGGGTCTGGAAGGTGCCAGCCGCACCAGCCATGTGGAAGAGATCCGCGGCGAGTTCGCGGCCATCGACCGCGCCCTGGAGCGTCTGCAGCCGGGCGATCTCTGCCTGGTCCTGGTGGACCAGGTGGAGGAGGCACTGGCCCATCTGAGCCAGCGCATCGCGGGCGGCTGAGGCCGCGCCGGGCCGGGCCGCTGCCTGCAGACGCCCGGGCCTGGGGTTAGCATGCCGGGGCGCGCAAGGCCTGATGCCCGGGCGCGCCCATCATGAGCGACCAGAAGATCCATTTCTACAAGGGCCCGGCCGGCGGCTGGGGCGCGCTGAAGAGCGTGGCCCAGCATCTGCAGGCCCAGGGCATCGCGCTCAAGGGCGCCAAGACCCTGCTGTCCGCCAACCAGGCCGACGGCTTTGACTGCCCCGGCTGCGCCTGGCCCGACCGCGACCACCGCTCCACCTTCGAGTTCTGCGAGAACGGCGCCAAGGCCGTGGCCGCCGAGGCCACCGCCCACCGCGCCACGCCCGAGCTGCTGGGCGCGCACACCGTGTCCTGGCTGGCCGAGCAGAGCGACTTCTACCTCGAGAACCTGGGGCGCATCACCCATCCCCTGGTCTACGACGCGGCGAGCGACCGCTACCAGCCCATTGCCTGGGACCAGGCCTTCGAGCTGATCGCCGCCCAGCTCAATGCCCTGGCCACGCCGGACGAGGCCATCTTCTACACCTCGGGCCGGGCCAGCAACGAAGCGGCCTTCCTGTACCAGCTCTTCGTGCGCGAGTTCGGCACCAACAACTTCCCCGACTGCTCGAACATGTGCCACGAGCCCAGTGGCCAGGGGCTGAAGCCCACCATCGGCATCGGCAAAGGCACGGTCACGCTGGACGACTTCGAGCAGGCCGAGGCCATCTTCATCTTCGGCCAGAACCCCGGCACCAACCATCCGCGCATGCTGGGTGAGCTGCGCGCCGCGTCCAAGCGCGGCGCCCGCATCGTCAGCTTCAACCCGTTGCGCGAGCGCGGCCTGGAGCGCTTTGCCGACCCGCAGGACAAGCTGGAGATGGCCACGCTGGGCTCCACGCCCATCTCCACCCATTACTTCCAGCTGCGCATCGGTGGCGACCTGGCCGCCGTCAAGGCCATGGCCAAGCGCCTGCTCGAGCTGGACGATGCCGCGCGCGCCGCCGGCCAGCCGCGCGTGCTGGACGTGGACTTCATCGCCGAGCACACCCAGGGCTTTGCCGAGTACGAGGCCGATCTACGCGCCGAGCGCTGGGAAGACCTGATCGAGGCCTCGGGCCTCAGCCGCGAGCAGCTCTTTGCCGCCGCCGATCTCTACGCCCAGGCCAAGAGCAGCATCCTCTGCTGGGGCATGGGCATCACCCAGCACCAGCACTCGGTGGCCACCATCCAGCAGATGGCCGGCCTGCTGATGCTGCGCGGCAATTTGGGACGCCCCGGCGCGGGGGCCTGCCCCGTGCGCGGCCACAGCAATGTGCAGGGCGACCGCACCATGGGCATCTACGAGAAGCCCCCGGCCGCCTTCCTGGACAAGCTGGGCGAGGTCTTCGGCTTCGAGCCGCCGCGCAAGCACGGCTACGGCACGGTGGAAGCCATCCAGGCCATGCTGGACGGCCAGGGCAAGGTCTTCTTCGCCCTGGGCGGCAATTTCGCGGCCGCCACGCCCGACACCGCCGCCACCTGGCGCGCGCTGCGCAACTGCGAGCTGACCGTGCACGTCACGACCAAGTTCAACCGCAGCCACACCATCCATGGCCGCCAGGCCCTGGTCCTGCCCTGCCTGGGCCGCACCGAGATCGACCTGCAGGCCAGCGGCCCGCAGAGCATCACGGTGGAAGACTCCATGAGCATGGTGCACCTGTCCAGCGGCATGAACGCACCGGCCTCCGAGCACCTGCTCTCCGAGCCCATGATCGTGGCGCGCCTGGCCGCCGCCACGCTCAAGGGCCGCAGCAAGACTCCCTGGCTCTGGCTGGTGGAAGACTATGCGCGCATCCGCGACAAGATCGCCGCCGTGCTGCCCGACTTCCACGACTTCAACGAGCGCGTGCGCCAGCCCGGGGGCTTCCGCCTGCGCAACACGCCCTCGGAGCGGATCTGGACCACGCCCACGGGCAAGGCCAACTTCATCCCCTTCAAGCTGCCCAGCGACACGCCGCTGCGGCAGGCCCAGCGTCAGGCGCGCGACACCGTGGTCTTCACCCTGGCCACCGTGCGCTCGCACGATCAGTACAACACCACCATCTACGGCATGGACGACCGCTACCGCGGCGTCTGGGGCCATCGCCGCGTGGTCTTCATCCACCGCGAGGACCTCAAGGCCATAGGCATGAAGGCCGGCGACTGGGTGGACATCACCAGCCTCTGGTCCGACGGCCAGCAGCGCCGCGCCGAGAAGTTCGTGCTGATCGAGTACGACATCCCGCGCGGCTGCCTGGCCAGCTACTTCCCCGAGACCAATGCCCTGGTGCCCCTGCACAGCGTGGCCGTCGGCGCGGGCACGCCCACCTCCAAGTCCATCCCCGTGGTGCTGAGCCTGCGTCCCCAGGACCCGCCCCTGGCCCAGGCCCGCAGCGTGGAGGACACTGCCGCGCATGAGGCCTGAGGACGGCACCCACAGCTCCGAGAGCCCCGCAAGCCCCGAGGCCCTGGCCGAGGCCGCGCTGCGCGCCCTGGCCGAGCTGGACCAGGGGCAGGGCGTGTCCCTGCCCCGCCTGGCCAAGCGCCTGGGCCTGCGGGTCAGCGTGCTGCTGCGCCTCTACACCCTGATGAGCGAGGCCAGGCTGGGCGAGGAGCGCGGCCCGGGCTGGGTGCGCCTCGTGTGCGACGATGCGGGCCGCTGGCGCGCCTGGATCACGGCCGCCGGCCGCGGAGAACCCGAGCCCTTGGACAAGAAGGTCTGACCATGAAACGCATCGCGCTGGACACATCCGAGCAGGCCCTGCCGGCCGCCGTGGTGGAGGTGCACCCGCTGCGCCTGGGCACGGGCGGCCGCCAGGCCGACGCCGACGCCGGGGAGTGGGTGGCCGAGGAAGTGCCCATCGCCCTGGAGTTCAACGGCCTCTCGCATGCCGTGATGCTGGCCACGCCGCTGGACCTGGAAGACTTCGCCCTGGGCTTTGCGCTCAGCGAGGGCCTGCTGGACTCGCCCGCCGATCTGCTGGACCTGGAGTTGCAACCCCAGTGCCAGGGCCTGGCCCTGCGCCTGACCGTGACCGCGCGCTGCGAGATGCGGCTCAAGGAACGGCGCCGCAGCCTGGCCGGGCGCACCGGCTGCGGCCTGTGCGGCACCGACAGCCTGGACCAGGTCTTCCGCCCCCTGGCGCAGCGGGTCAGCCCTCCGGCCGTGAGCCTGGAGGCCCTGGCCCGCGCCATGCGCGAGCTGGCCCAGGCCCAGCCCCTGCAGCGCCGCAGCGGCGGCGTGCATGCCGCGGCCTGGTGCAACACCGAGGGCGCCCTGCAGCTGGTGCGCGAAGACGTGGGCCGCCACAACGCGCTGGACAAGCTGGTCGGCGCCCTGGCCCGCCAGCTCGGCCATGAGCCGCAGGCCGGCTTTGTGGCCGTCACCAGCCGCGCCAGCTTCGAGATGGTGCAGAAAACCGCCCAGGCCGGCATCGGCCTGCTGGCCGCCGTCTCCGCCCCCACCCATCTGGCCATACGCCAGGCCCAGGCCGCCGGACTGGCCCTGGCCGGCTTTGTGCGGGAAGGCCGGGCCACCTTCTATGCCGGCGCTCCGGCCCAGGCTCAGCCCGCCAGGTAGCGCCCGGGTTTGTGGTTCCAGGCCAGCACGGCGTTGAGCGCCATCGCGGCCAGCACCGACCAGGCCAGCTGGGCCCAGTCCAGCAGGCGCAGGGAGGCCAGCAAGATCAGCAGGTCCAGGCCCAGCTGGACCCAGCCCACCGACCAGCCGCGACGCCGGTGCAAGTAGATGGCCAGCAGGCCCACGCCACCCAGGCTGGCGCCATGCCGGAACATGACCAACAGACCCGTGCCCAGCAAAACACCGCCGGCCAGGGCCGCAAAGGCCGTGTCCACCTGGATCTTGATCAGGGAGCGGGCCAGCTCCACCGCCAGCGCCAGACAGATGACGGCCGCCAGACTGCGCAAGGTGATGCGGGGGCCCAGCATCTTCCAGCCCAGCACGTAAAAGGGCAGATTCACCAGCACCAGGCACAGGCCCAGGGGCAGCCCGCTGGCATAGGCCAGCAAAAAGGCCAGGCCCGGTGCGCCGCCGCTGACCAGGCCGGCGCTGCCCAGCAGGGTCAGGCCCAGGGAGAGCAGCAGCATGGCAGTAAAGCCCGCCTGCAAATCATCCAGGAGGCTGTGTGCGGGGCCGGGCGCGGTCGGGGCGGACATGGGCAAGAGTGTGAGCTCAGCCCGATCCGCCGTCCTTGACACAGAGCAAGGCGCAGGCTCCGTCTGGACGCTGCCGAGTCGCGCATAGAATCGCGCCCCATGCGCCTTCAGCTGCGTCCATCGGCCAAGCTCCGTCTGTGCTGGTTCGTGTGCTTCACGTTCCTGCTGGCGGCGCTCATGCCGCTGCTATCGCATCTGGCACTGGCGCAAGACTCGTCCGCCTGGACCGAGGTCTGTACCGCCACCGGTGCCAAGTTCGTGCGTGTGGATATGGCGGGGACCGATGGCGGCACCAGCCGCGATGCACCGGCCACGGCCAAGGCAGGCATGGACTGCAGCTACTGCCATCTGCACAGCAGCCTGCCGCTGCTGCCGCCCCCTGCCCTACAGTGGCAGCCGCCGAACGCCCTGAAGTTCGAGCTTCCCCGGCTCTTCCTGCTCGCACCGCGCCCGCTATTCGCCTGGGCGCCTTCGCAAGCGCGCGCGCCGCCCGCGCTGTCCTGATCCGTCGCTGAACCGGCGTCCGCCGCAGGCACTGCATGGCTCCAGGCCATGACGCGTGCGCTGCCGCTGTCCGCCCCCTCCTTTCGACATCGTGCCGCTGTCCGCCTCGATCCGGCGCCAGCGCGCAACCGTGTCCATACACGACCGACCTGACATGCGCTCCAAGTCCAAGCCCCTCTCCCGTTTCGCGCCCAAGCGCCTCATGCTCGCCCTGCCGGCCCTGCTGGCCGGGCTCCCCACCGCCGCCCTCGCCCAGGCGGCCCCCCTCAGCACCCGCCAGCTGGAACGCGTCACCGTCGATGCCGCCAGCGCCGCCGCGCCACTGGAAGCCAGCGCAGGTAGCAGCTCGCGCCTGGGTCTGAGCCTGAAAGAAACCCCCGCCAGCGTCACCGTGGTTGAGCGCAACGCCATCGAGGCACGCGGCGCCGCCAACACCCAGGACATCCTGAAAGGCGTCCCCGGCGTCAGCTTTGCCGACCCGCCGGGCTCGGCCGGCAGCGTGTCCTACCGCGGCTTCGGTGCAGGATCGCTGGCCCAGCTCTACAACGGCATCAGCGTGCAGTACGACGCCATCGCCGCGCGCCCGGTGGACAGCTGGATCGTGGACCGGGTCGAGGCCATCGGCGGCCCCTCCAGCTTCCTGAACGGCTCCGGTGCCGTGGGCGGCACGCTCAACACCATCACCAAGATCGCCGACACCAGTGGCGACATCAGCCGCTTCTTGGTCGGCCTGGGCGACCGGGCCCAGCTGGCGACCAGCCTGCAGCGCAGCCTGGGAGACAGCGGACAGGTCCTGCGCCTGGAACTCAATCGCAGCGAAGGCGCCCTCTGGACCCAGGGCCGGGATCGCAGCGCTTGGCAGGTCGCTGCTTCCTGGCGCGCGCCGCTGACGGCCGGACTGGTTCACACCCTGGCGCTTGAACGCCAGCACGAAAAGGTCACGCAACCCTACTGGGGCACGCCCATGCTGCGCAGCGCCGACGGCAATGTGCCGAACGGGCAGCTGGAGTTCGACCGCGGCACCTATGGCGTGAACTACAACGTCGTGGACGGCCGCTACGAGCAGGACGTCACCTGGGCCCGCTCCATTCTCGAGTGGCAGCTGGAACCCGCCACACGTCTGACGCACACGCTCTACCACTACGACGCCCTGCGCGACTACGACAACCTCGAGACCTACACCTTCCGGAACAACAACAGCCGGGTGGAGCGCTCCAATGTGCTGCTGCAGCGCCATGACCAACAGGTCTGGGGCAGCCGTGCCGAGCTGAGCCATGGCAGGCGCATCGCCGGCCTGCGCTCGGACTTTGTCTTCGGCTGGGACTGGAGCTTCAACAAGCAGACCCGCTTCCCGCTGTCGTTGCGCGTCCCCTTCGGTCTGGTCGACCCTTATGCGCCCGTGGTCGGCCAGTTCCTGCAACTGCCCGGCGTCAGCAAGAGCTACACCCCTGGGGCGACCAACCTGCTGCGCAGCTTTGCGCTCTTCGCCGAGAACCGCACCGAGCTGGGCGCGGGCTGGTCGGTGGTGAGCGCGCTGCGCGCCGACCGCATCGCCCTGGATGTGCGCAACCATCGCACGGTGAGCGACACCAACCCGCCCATGTTCCCCACGGACTTCACACCGCTCACCGGACGGCTCGGTCTGGTGAAGGACCTGTCCAAGGACTGGCAGGTCTATGCCCAGGCCAGCACGGCGGCCGATCCCCCCTCCGGCGTGCTCGCCACCGCGGGCTTCAGCGCGCTGCGCGACTTCGACCTGACCAAGGGCCGCCAGTTCGAGCTGGGCAGCAAGTTCGGCTTCGATGCTGGCCGCGGCGCGGCCACCGTGGCGGTCTACGACATCACGCGCAAGAACCTCTCGATCACCGACCCGACCGACGTCAGCCGGGTCATCCCAGTGGGTGAGCAGGGCAGCCGCGGCCTGGAGCTGGCCGCGCAATGGCGCCCAACCGCGGCCTGGGAGGTGGCCGGCCATTGGAGCTACACCCGCGCGCGCTACAAGAAATTCGTCGAGACCGCGCGCGAAACCACCGTTTCGCGCGCGGGCAATACCCCCGCCAATGTGCCTGCCGTGGTGGCGGGCCTGAGCGCCGACTGGAAGGCCAACGACGCGCTCACCCTGGGCGCGGACTGGCGCCATGTCGGCAAGCGCTATGCCAACACCGCCAACACGATCTGGGACCGCGCCTACCAGCTGGTCGGCCTGAGCGCGACGCTGCGCATCACGCCACAGATCACGGCCCGGGCCCGCATCGACAACCTGGGCGATGAGCGCTACGTGGCCAGCCTGAGCGACACCTTGCCTTATCTGGGCGCGCCGCGCAGCATCAGCGGCTCGCTCGACTGGCAGTTCTGAGCATGAGGGCCGCGACGTTCAAGCGCTGGCTCTATCTGCTGCATCGCTGGGCCGGCATCGCGCTGTGCCTGGTGATGGCGCTGTGGTTCCTGTCGGGCATGGTGATGCTCTATGTGGGCTATCCCAAGCTCACGCCAGCCGAGCAGATGGAGGGCCTGCCCTCACTGCCGGCCGAGGGCTGCTGCGTGCCCTTGGCCCAGGCCCTGGCGGCCGCGGGCCAGCCTGCGGCCAGTCAGTGGCGGCTTAGCTCGGTGGCCGGCCAGCCGCGCTATGTCTTCAGCGACGGCCGCAAGACCGCCGTGGCCGTGGACGCGAGCAGCGGGCAGCGCATCGGCGCCGTCGGCGAAGCCCAGGCCCTGGCCGCCGCCAGCCACTTTGCGCACGGGGCGCCGGCGCAGTTCATGGGCAGCGTGCTCGAGGATGCCTGGACCCACTCGCGTGCGCTCGACGCCCACCGGCCGCTGCTGCGCGTGGCGGTGGACGATGAGCAGCGCCGCTGGCTCTATGTCAGCGGTGTCACGGGCGAGGTCGTTCGCGACGCGAGCTTCACCGAGCGCAGCTGGGGCTGGCTGGGCGCCTGGCTGCACTGGCTCTACATCTTCCGCGGCGGGGCCCTCAACAACGCCTGGACCGATATCGTGATCTGGCTTTCGGTGGCGGGCGGCGTGCTGGGCTTGAGCGGCTTGGTGGTGGGGGTCTGGCGCTGGCGCTTTCGCGGCCGCTACAAGAGCGGCTCGCGCTCGCCCTACCGCGAGACCATGGCCCGCTGGCATCATCTCCTGGGCCTGCTGGGCGGCACCCTGGCACTGACCTGGGTGCTGAGCGGCCTGTTCTCGATGAACCCTTGGAAGGTCTTCGAGGCGCCTGGGCCGCGGCCCGACCGCACTGCCTTTGCCGGCGGTCGGCTCAGCGCCGAGGGCGCGCCCGAAGCCGCCCAGGTACTGGCGGCGCTGCAGGCCCAGGGCCAGTCCGCGCGCCAGCTGGAATGGCGGCGGGTGGACGGCGAAATGCGCCTGCTGGCTTACACCAGCCACGGCGTCTTGCTGCTGGATGCCCGCGGCCAGCGCCTGGAACCGCTGTCGGAAGCCGCGCTGCGGGCCGCCGCCGAGCGCCTGCTGCCCGGTGCCCGCGTGGTGCACGCCGAATGGCTCAGCACCTATGACGCCTACTACTACAGCCGCGAGGCCCACACCATGACCGGCCAGCGGGAGCGTCCCCTGCCGGCGTTGCGCCTGGAGCTCGACGACGCGCAGCGACACCAGGTGGTGCTGGATCCGGCGACCGGCGCCATCGTGCAGCTGAACAACAGCCACCAGCGCGTCGAGCGCTGGCTGTTCGCCTTCCTGCACAGCTTCGATCTGCCGGTGTTCCTCAACACGCGGCCGCTCTGGGACGGGTGGATGCTGAGCTTCAGTCTGGCCGGTCTGGCGCTGAGCCTGAGCGGCGTGGTGATGGGCTGGCGGCGGCTGTCGCGACGCCAGTAGGCTGGCAGCAGGCGGCGGCGTGTGAGAGCGGCTATAGTGCCGCCCTCTTCGCCCCGGCCGCCCGCCTTCCCCATGAGTCTTGCCGAGCTGCGCGCGGCCCTGGAGGCCGAGCTGGCCGCCACCCCCGAGTTCTACGACTTCAAGGTGCTGCACAGCGAGCCCGAGGGCGCGCTCTGGCGCATCAGCCTGGAGCCCGGCTATATCTTTGCCGAGGGCCAGCCCCCGGGCCTGGCCGCGGCCCAGGCCCTGCTGGACGACAGCCTGGACGGCGCCTCCGCCTGGTGGGGCGCGCCGCAGCGCGGCGCCGCCAGCGTGCTGGCCCTGCTGCCCGAGGCCGACCAGCTGCTGCTGCAGAACGCCAGCGCCCCGCCGCCGGGCGCGGGTCATCTGATCCGTCTGTACCCGCCGCGCTTTCTCAAGCCCCTGGCCGAGGCATGGTGGGACGCCGGCTGGGCGCCGCGCGCCTGGGACTGCCTGCCGGATCTGGCCGCGCCCGAGACGGTGGACGAAGGCCTGCAGCTCAGCGGCGCGCCCTTTCGCTGGCTGCGCGAGGGCCAGCGCCGCGCCCTGGCCCTGCCGCGCCACAGCAGCGCCTTTCTCTGGGGCCCGCCGGGCACGGGCAAGACCACCACCCTGGGCGTGATGCTGGCCGAGTATCTGGAGGCCCGGCCCCAGGCGCGCGTGCTCCTGCTCTCCAGCACCAATGCCGCCGTGGACCTGGCCACGCTGGCCGTGGACAAGGCCTTGCAAAAAGGCCGGCGCGAGGCCCTGCGCCCCACGGTGCAGCGCCTGGGCACGCACTTCAATGCCGCGGCCTATGCCGGGCGCGAGCACCTGATCCCCAGCGCCGATGCGGCCCTGCTGGCGCGGCTCTCGCGCGCCGAGGCAGCGCGCCCGGCCGGCCGCGATGCCGCAGCGCTCAAGGCCTGGGCGGACCGCGTGGCCGAGCTGCGCGAGGCCCTGCGCGCCGCCTCGCTGCAGGTGCTGCGGCGCAGCCGCCTGGTGAGCATGACGGCCAGCCGTGCCTGCTTCACCCTGCGCAGCCTGCGCGAGCTGGCCGGGCCTGAGAGCGCGGACGAGCCGCCCTTTGATCTGATGGTCTTCGACGAGGCCAGCCAGCTCAGCCTGGCCCAGGCCCTGGTCCTGATGCCGCTGGGGCGGGCCCGGCTGTTTGCCGGCGACCCGCAACAGCTGGCCCCGGTGCTGCGCAGCCGCGAGCGCGGCGCCCAGCGCTGGCTGGGTCGCTCGGCCTTTGGCGAGATGCCGCGGGGCGCGGCCGCGCCCTCGGTGGTGCTGCTGGACGAGCAGTCGCGCATGGCCGCGCCCATTGGCGAGCTGGTCAGCGAGCTCTTCTACGAGGGCACGCTGCGCGTGGCGGGCGACAGCGCCCAGCGCCCGGACTGGCTGGCCGCACGCCGCCGCGCCCTGGGCGAGGTGGGGGCCGAAACCCATGTGCAGCTGCAATGGATGCGCAGCGAGGGCGCCTGGTCGGCCACGGAGCGCGGGCCGCTGCGGCGCGAGTCGGCCGAGGCCATCGCCCAGGCCGTGGCCCAGGCCCTGGAGAGTGACGACTGGCGGGCCGAGGAGCTGATCGTGCTGACGCCGTTTCGCGCCCAGCGCGCCCTGATCCGCCACTGCCTGCGCCGGCGCGGCGTGGCGCTGGACGGCGAAGGGGGCGGCCTACGGGTGAGCACGGTGCACCGCGCCCAGGGCAGCGAGGCGCCGGTGGTCTTCTTTGACCCGGCCGATGCGGCCCAGCCTTTTCTGCAGACCGAGGCCGCGCTGCGCCTGCTCAATGTGGCGCTGAGCCGGGCCCAGGCCAAGGTGCTGGTCTATCTCTCGCGGCGCGATGCCGAGCAGCCGCTGCTGGCGCCCCTGGTGCAGCGCCTGCGCCTGGCGGCGGATGCACGCGAGGCCCTGCCGCTGGAGCGGCTGGCGGCGCAGCCGGACTTTCCGGCCAATGCCTTGGGGCGGCGCGTCATGGCGGGCCGCCACCGGGGGGAAATCGTGCGGGTGAGCCCGGATGGGCGCCAGTTCTGGCTCGTCAACGAGCGCAGCGGCGCCACCCAGCTCTTCGATACCGCGTTCTGGCGCGCCAAGGCGGGCCAGAAGCCGTAGCCGCGGCGCCCCGTCGAGCGCCGCTGGGCGGTGTCACCGGGCCGTTCAGGCCTTGGCGTTCAGCGCGTCCTTCAGGGCCTTGCCGGGCGTGAAGCGGGCGCTCTTGGAGGCCGGGATCTCCAGGGCGGCGCCGGTGGCGGGGTTCTTGCCGGTGCGGGCGGCGCGCTCGCCGACCTTGAAGGTGCCGAAGCCCACCAGGGACACCGAGTCGCCGGCCACCAGGGCTTCGGACAGGCTGGCCAGGGTGGCGTCCAGGGCCACGCCGGCGGCGGCGCGAGAGATGTCGGCCTTGGTGGCGATGCGTTCGATCAGTTCGGTCTTGTTCATGATGTCGATGTAATTCAATCCCTGCCAGAAGCGGCTAAGGGGGCGCGATTATCGACGCAAGCCAAGACCAGGGCACGGCAGGCCCCGTGACAGGATGTACAAAAGGGCGCCTCGACCGTGCGAGGCGCCCCTGGGACCGGCCGGGATCAGCGCGGCATGATGACCTGATCGATCACATGGATCACGCCGTTGTCGGCCTGAATATCGGTCTTCACGACCTGGGCCTGGTTGACCTTCACGCCGCCCTGGGTGCTGACCGTGATGTCACCCCCCTGCACGGTGCGCACCGCGCCGGGCTTCACATCCTTGGCCATGACCTTGCCCGGCACCACGTGATAGGTCAGCACGGCGGTGAGCTTGGCCTTGTCCTTGAGCAGGGCGTCCAGCTGCGCCTTGGGAATCTTGGCAAAGGCTTCATCGGTGGGCGCGAACACCGTGAAGGGGCCCGGGCCCTTGAGCGTCTCCACCAGACCGGCAGCCTGCAGGGCGGTGGCCAGGGTCTTGAACTGGCCGGCGGCCACGGCGGTGTCCACCAGATCCTTGGCCTGGGCGGCGCCCAGGGTCAGCAGGCCCAGGCTCAGGGCGGCGAAGCACTTCTTGAACAGCATGTCTGCAACTCCTTTAGACAAGTCAGCGGGGGAAATCTCCACCCCGGCAGGACCGGGGCGAAGCGGGGACAAATGAACGGATCAGAGGGTGGGGATCAGCACCTTGCCCAGCACATGGATCACGCCATTGCTGGCACGCACGTCGGTGGCGGCGATGGGCGCGGCGGTGCTGGTGGTGTCGACGATGCGCAGCGGCGAGCCCTGCACCACAAAGCTCTGCCCGGCCACCGTGTTCACGGGTGCGCCCAGGGTGATGTCGCTGGACAGCACACGCCCGGCCACCACGTGGTAGGTCAGCACCTTGCTCAGCTGCGCCGTGCTCAGACCGGCCACGGTCGAGCTGATGGCCGCAAAAGCTTCATTGGTGGGCGCGAACACCGTCAGCGGCCCGGCGCCCGCCAGCGTGCTCTCCAGGCCCGCCTGTTTGACGGCGCCGACCAGGGTGCTGAAGGCGGGGTTGGCCTGGGCCATCTGCACCAGGTTCAGCACGCCGGGCGGCACCAGGACCTTGTCGATCACATGCACCACGCCGTTGCCGGCGTTGACATCCGCCTGGCTGACCTTGGCCGCCGTGAGCACCGCATCCGTCAGGTTCACGCCGCCCGAGGTACTCAGGGCCAGCGTGGCTGCGCGGCCGTCGAACTGGTAGAGGGTGGTCAGGCTGCTGCCTGCCGTGCCCAGGTCCGCGGCGCTACGGCGAGTGGCCAGCACGTGGTAGCTGAGGATGTTGGACAGGGCCGAGGCCGGCAGGGCGTTCACCATCGCCGTGGCGTCGGCAAAGCCCAAACGCGTGGCCAGGGCGTTGAAGGCTGCATCCGTGGGCGCGAATACCGTCAGGTTGGCCTTGGGGTCGCTGAGGGCGCTGCCCAGCCCGGCCTTGGTCGCCGCCGCCAGCAGGGCATTGAAGCCATTGGTCTGGGCCACCTCCACCACCGTCGCGG
Organism: Roseateles asaccharophilus; assembly: GCF_004362405.1. Taxonomy (GTDB): domain Bacteria; phylum Pseudomonadota; class Gammaproteobacteria; order Burkholderiales; family Burkholderiaceae_C; genus Kinneretia; species Kinneretia asaccharophila. Next base: position 25,432 of record NZ_SNXE01000005.1, on the reverse strand, counting down.
GCAGATGGTCTTCGTCATCGCTGCCGCCACAGGCGGTCAGGGACAGGGCAAGGCCTGCCACCGCCACTCCGAGAAAAGCACGCTTGAGCCGGTCGTACATGTTTCGCTCCGTCTGAGTTTGTTCACCACGGCCCGACCCGCACGGGCCGGACATACCGATCAGTCTTGCGTGTGACTGAACAGTTTTCATCGTAGACAGTTAAGTAGGCAAATTCAACAGAAGAGTTGATTGCCTTGCAGCAACATGGGTATCCACCGGTCGCGCGACAACTCAACAGCTTTTGTGTTTGCAACGCGACCCGGCCTGCACACTGATCAGGTGCTGGAGAGCGCTCGGCAAGCGCTACGATTCACGCCAAGGAGTTGGCATGGTCACGACAGTCAAACGCGAAGACTTCTCTCTGCTGGTGGTGGACGATTTCTCGACCATGCGCCGCATCATCTCGGGCCTGCTGCGGGAGCTGGGCTTTCGCAAGATCGCGGAGGCTGAGGATGGCCAAGTTGCACTGCGGGCGCTGGAGCTGGCTGCGGCCTCGGACGAGCCCATCCACTTCGTGCTCAGCGACATCAATATGCCGGTGATGAACGGCTTCCAGCTGCTGGAGGCTCTGCACGCCAAGCCCGAGAACGACCCCTTGCGCAAGATGCCGGTGCTGCTGGTCACGGCCGAGGGCCGCAAGGAGGACATCGTTCGCGCCGCCCAGCTGGGTGCGGCCGGCTATGTGGTCAAGCCCTTCACCAAGCAGACCATTGGCGAAAAGATCCACATGGCGCTGCGCAATCGCGGCATCCTCGTGGAATGAGCCCCGGCCGGGGCGCGAGCCCCAGCCTATTGCTCCTGCGCTGAGGCCATGAATCTCACCTCACTTGTCCCGGCCGACCCGGCGCTGGCGGTCTTCTTCCAGGGGCTGCTGCTCAGCCTCGGCCTGATCGTGGCCATCGGTGCCCAGAACGCCTTTGTGCTGCGCCAGGGCCTGCGCCGCGAGCATGTGGGCCCGGTGGTGCTGTTTTGTGCACTGGCGGACGCCTTGCTGATCACGGCCGGGGTGCTGGGCATGGCCCAGGCTCTGGGCGAGAACCGTCAGCTGGCGCGCGCGCTCGCGCTGGCCGGTGCCCTCTTCCTGGCCTGGTATGGCTGGCGGGCGCTGCAGCGTGCGCGGCGGCCTTCGCAGCTGCAGGCGGCAAGCGGTGGCGACGGCCTGAGCGCTCGCGCGGCCCTGGCGCAGGCGGCCGCATTCACCTTGCTGAACCCCCATGTGTACCTGGACACCGTGCTGCTGGTGGGCAGTGTGGGGGCGCAGCAGCCCGCCGCCTTGCGCCCTGTCTTCATCGCCGGCGCCGGCCTGGCCAGCCTGCTGTGGTTCACGCTGCTGGGCTTTGGCGCTCGCCGCCTGGCACCGCTGTTTGCCCGCCCCCGGGCCTGGCAATGGCTGGACGCCCTGATCGGCCTGACCATGCTGGGACTGGCGTTGGCCCTGCTGCGACATGTGCAGAACGGCCCCTAGGCACGAGACAGGAGCAGCGCAGGGGCGGCACAGGGGCGAGAATGCGCTGCCATGAACACCCAACACGCCCCGTCCTCTGCCGCCACCGAAGGTGAGCTCTATCGCCAGCATCTGGCCGCCCTGCAAAGCCAGGCCGAGGCCGCGCTGGCCCGCTGCGGTCATGAGGCCCTGCTGATCGCCTCGGGTATCGAGAAATACGCCTTTCTCGACGACAGGCCCTATCTGTTTCAGCCCAACCCGCATTTCAAGCATTGGCTGCCGTTGTGCGCGCATCCCCACAGCTGGCTGTTGGTGCGGCCGGGCCACAAGCCGCGCCTGGTCTACTACCAGCCCGATGACTACTGGCATGTGCCGCCCAGCGCCCCGGCAGGCTTCTGGGTGGAGCACTTCGAGCTGGTCCTGATCGGCGCGCCCGAGGAGGCCGCGCAGCATCTGCCCAGCCAGGGCCGACTGGCCATCATCGGCGAGGCCGATGCCGCCCTGCCCGGCCTGCTGCCCAACAATCCACCCGCGCTGCTGAATCTGCTGCACTACCGCCGCGCGGTGAAGAGCGAGTACGAGCTGCTGCAGATGCGCGCCGCCTCGCGCCGCGCCGCGCCCGCACATCTGGCCGCCAAGGCGGCCTTCGAGGCCGGCGCCTCGGAACTGGACATTCACCGCGCCTATCTGGCGGCCAGCGGCCACAGCGACCGCGACCTGCCCTACAGCAATATCGTGGCGCTCAACGAGCATGCCGCGGTGCTGCACTACCAGTACCAGGACGCGCAGGCGCCGGCCGAGTCGCGCACCCTGCTGATTGACGCGGGCGCCTCGGTGAACGGCTATGCCTCGGACATCACCCGCACTTGGCTGCGCGTGGGCGATGCGCGCTTTGCGGCCCTGCTGGCGGCCATGGAGTCGGCCCAGCTGGCCCTGGTGGACGAGGTGCGCGCCGGCACCGACTACCGCGACATTCATCTGAGCACCCACCGCCATGTGGCGCGCATCCTGCTGGAGCAGGGCATTGCGCGCGGCGTGAGCGAGGAGGCCTTGCTGGCGCAGCGCGTGACCAGCAGCTTCTTCCCGCATGGCATCGGCCATCTGCTGGGTCTGCAGGTGCACGATATCGGCGGCTTCATGGCTGACGAGTCGGGCGCACCCGCCGCCAAGCCCGAGGGTCATCCCTTTCTGCGCCTGACCCGGCGCCTGGAGCCGGGCATGGTGGTGACCATCGAGCCGGGTCTGTACTTCATTCCCACCCTGCTGAAGAAGCTGGCCGCCACGCCGGCCGCGGCCTGCATCGACTGGGCCGCGGTGGAGCATCTGGCGCGCTTTGGCGGCATACGCATCGAGGACGATGTGGTCTGCCGCGGCGCCCATGAGGCGCCAGAGAATCTGACGCGCGATGCCTTTGCCGGCGCGCTGAGCGGCCGGGCCTGAGCCCCCGGCGGACAAGAGAAAGGGCCTCGCCGGTCTGACCGGCGAGGCCCTTGTAGTCGCTGGATCTCGGCCCAGCCGAGACCGCGTGGCTTAGAAGCGCATGCCCAGACCCACGCCCACCAGCAGCGGGTCGACCTTGAAGGTACCGGCCTTGTTGCCCTTGGAGTAGACGTCGGTGTCGATCTGAGCCTTCTTGATGTCCACGTTCAGGAACAGGTTCTTGGACAGCTCGATGTCGGCGCCCACCTGGAAGGACAGGCCGTAGCTGTTCTTCTTGATGCTGGGGGCCAGAGCCGTCTGCACGGCCGGCTCAAAGTTCACGCTGGAGAAGCGGGTGTAGTTCAGGCCCGCGCCCACATAGGGACGGAAGGTGGCGTTGGGCGCGAAGTGGTACTGCAGGCTCAGCGTGGGCGGCAGGTGCTTCAGGCTGCCGATCTTGGCGCCATTGGAGTACAGGGTGTGCTTCTGCGGATAGGTCAGGATCAGCTCGGCCGCGATATTCGGCGTGAAGAAGTAGCTGATGTCCACTTCCGGCAGGGTCTTGTTATTGACCGACAGACCCAGGCCGGTGGAGTCCTTGTTGGCGGAATCCAGATGGACGGCGCGAGCGCGCACCATCCAGGGGCCTTCTGCCTGTGCCTGGGCGGCGAAGGGAACGGTAGCCAGGGCAGCAGCGGCCAGAGCCGAGGCGAGGATCTTCTTGCTCATTGAGAACACTCCATTGATGCGGGGACATCCCGAATGAGCTCATTGGAAGATCGCGCCAGGGGTTAACCCTTGATCTGACGCAAGGTCGCCGTGGCCCTGCCTACGAGCCATCGGCGGCTTTGACCTGGAACAAATCAGGCGTGCAGACCGATGCGTCGGCACAACTCCAGCGTGAGTGCGGACTGGTTCAGGGTGTAGAAGTGGATGGCCGGCACGCCACCGGCGACCAGTCGCTCGCAGAGCTGGGCGATCACGTCCAGACCGAAGGCGCGGATGGAGGCGGTGTCGTCCATATAGCCTTCCATCTTGAGCGCCACCCAGCGCGGGATCTCGATGCCGTCGCGCTGCGCGAACTGGGCGATGCGCGCGTAGTTGTGGAAGGGCATGATGCCCGGGATGATGGGCTGGTCCACACCCAGCTTGCGCGCCGAGTCCACGAAGTGGAAGTAGGCGTCCGGGTTGAAGAAGAACTGGGTGATGGCGGCGGTGGCACCGGCGCGCATCTTGTCGGCGAAGTGCTGCAGGTCCTTGGCGGCGTAGCGCTGCTGCGGGTGGTACTCGGGATAGGCCGCCACCTCGATCTTCCAGTCCGGCCCCTGGGTCTCGCGGATGAAGCGCACCAGCTCGGCCGCGTAGCGGAACTCGCCGGCCGTGGCCGTGCCGCTGGGCAGGTCACCGCGCAGGGCCACGATGCGGCGGATGTTCTGGGCGCGGTAGGTGGCCAGGATCTCGGCGATGTTCTCGCGCGTGGCGCCCACGCAGGAGAGGTGAGGCGCGGCCTCGAAGCCGCTGGCGGCGATGTCCGTCACCGTGGCCAGGGTCTTCTCGCGGGTGGAGCCACCGGCGCCATAGGTCACGCTGAAGTACTGCGGGGCCAGGGCGCCCAGCTCCTGCACCACGGTCTTGAGCTTCTCGGCGCCGACGGGGGTGTTGGGAGGGAAGAACTCGAAACTGACGGGCGTCTTGGTCGTCATGGCAGCTGGGCCCAGAGGAAGAATTCGGTATTGCCATCGCCACCGGCGATGGGGCTTTCAAAGTAGTCGCGCCAGCGCAGGCCGGCGGCTTCGGCGGCGGCGCGCGCACGCTCGGCCAGCAGGGGGTGCTGGAGTTCGGGGTCTTTCACCAGACCGCCCTTGCCGATGGCCTGGGGGCCCAGCTCGAACTGCGGCTTGATCAGCAGCAGCAGCTGGCCCTGCGGCGCCAGCCAGGCGGCCAGGCGCGGCAGCTCGCCCAGCATGGAGATGAAGCTCAGATCGCCCACGATGAGCGCGAAGCGCTGGCCGGGCTCGAATTGGCGCACATGCATGCCCTCGATGGCTTGCACGCGCGGGTCGGCCGCCAGGCTGGGATGCAGCTGGCCGTGGCCCACATCGATGCCGGTGATGGCGGCCGCGCCCTGCTTGAGCAGGCAGTCGCTGAAGCCGCCGGTGCTCTGGCCGATGTCCAGCACCGTGAGGCCCGCGACGTCCAGCGCGCAGCGCTGCAGCGCGCCTTCGAGCTTGAGGCCGCCGCGCGAGACATAGCGCAGCTCCGCATCATCGGTGATGCGCAGCTGGGCCGTCTCGGGCAGGTCCTCGCCGGCTTTGCGCAGCACCGACCAGCCCTTGGGCGCCGCCCATTCCACGGCCCCCCGCTCAATCAGACGCTGGGCGGCGGATCGGGTGGGGACGAGTTTCTGGGCAAGCAGGAGCTGGTCAGCGCGCATGGGGCAGGGGGGATTCGCGGCGTCGCGAGCGGAGCTCAGGCTAGGCGGACGGCGCGCAGGAACCGCAAGGTACTTGAAGGTACCTGAGGATTCCGAGCACCGCCCAACAACGCCTGAGCTTCGCGCAGTAGCCGTCCTATCAGTAACGGTAGCTGTCGGGCTTGAAGGGGCCTTGCTTCGGCACACCGATGTACGCGGCCTGCTCATCCGTCAGCTCGCTGAGCTGGGCGTTGAGCGTGGTCAGCTGCAGGCGGGCGACCTTCTCGTCCAGGTGCTTGGGCAGCACATAGACCTTGCCGATGTCGTAGGCGTCCTTGTGGGCGAACAGCTCGATCTGGGCGATGGTCTGGTTGGCGAAGCTGGAGCTCATCACATAGCTGGGGTGGCCGGTGCCGCAGCCCAGGTTCACCAAGCGGCCCTTGGCCAGCAGGATGATGCGCTTGCCGTCCGGGAAGATCACATGGTCGACCTGCGGCTTGATCTCTTCCCACTCGTACTGCTCGAGCGAGGCGACATCGATCTCGTTGTCGAAGTGACCGATATTGCAGACGATGGCGTTGTTCTTCATCGCGGCCATGTGCTCGTGACGGATCACGCTCTTGTTGCCGGTGGTGGTGACGAAGATATCGGCCTTGTCGGCGGCGTATTCCATGGTCACGACGCGGTAGCCTTCCATGGCGGCCTGCAAGGCGCAGATCGGGTCGATCTCGGTCACCCAGACCTGGGCCGACAAAGCGCGCAGGGCCTGGGCCGAGCCCTTGCCCACATCGCCATAGCCCGCCACCACGGCGATCTTGCCGGCGATCATCACATCGGTGGCACGCTTGATGCCGTCCACCAGGGATTCACGGCAGCCGTAGAGGTTGTCGAACTTGCTCTTGGTGACGCTGTCGTTCACGTTGATGGCGCGGAACAGCAGGGTGCCCTTGGCGGACATTTCCTTGAGGCGGTGCACGCCCGTGGTGGTCTCTTCCGTCACGCCGATGATCTCGGCGCTCTTGCGGGTGTACCAGGTGGGGTCCTGCGCGATCTTGGCCTTGATGGCGGCGAACAGGATGCGCTCTTCCTCGCTGCCGGGCTTGTCCAGCACCGACAGATCCTTCTCGGCCTTCTGGCCCAGATGCATCAGCAGCGTGGCATCGCCGCCGTCATCCAGGATCATGTTGGGGCCTTCGCCCGGCTCGCCCTTGCCGGCGAACTCAAAAATGCGGTGCGTGTAGTCCCAGTAGTCCTCCAGGGTCTCGCCCTTGTAGGCGAAGACCGGGGTGCCTTCGGCAACCAGGGCGGCGGCGGCGTGGTCTTGCGTGGAGAAGATATTGCACGAAGCCCAGCGCACTTCGGCGCCCAGGGCTTGCAGGGTCTCGACCAGCACGCCGGTCTGAATGGTCATATGCAGGGAGCCGGTGATGCGCGCGCCCTTGAGCGGCTGGCTGGCGGCGTATTCCTTGCGGATGGCCATCAGCGCGGGCATCTCGCTCTCGGCGATCTTGAGTTCCTTGCGGCCCCAGGCGGCCAGGGAGATGTCGGCGATCTTGAAATCGTCGGCGGTCAGCGTCTTCTTCAGCACAGCAGCATTCATTGCAAAGCTCCTTCGGTATGAAGCCGCAACGCAAGACTGTGGGAAACGCGCTCGGAGTCGCGAATCGGAAAACGGTCACCCACGTCAAACTTTGCGGGTGAGCGCGGTTGCAGTGGGCCCGATCGTGTCGGGGCTTCCGAGCCTGGCCTCATGGAGCTGAGGTTGCAACGCTCCTCGGAATGAGCCCGGATTCTAGCCGCATGCCGCCCGCTGCGGTGTCAAACCCTGTGAAGGAAGCGACATTCGCAGAGACAATCCGCCGCCATGCAGCCTCTTTCTTCCTGTCCGCCGGCCGACCTGCGCGCGCTGAGCGGGGTTCTGACCGATATCGACGACACCCTCACCGCCGATGGCGCCATCGCGCCCGAGGCCCTGGCCGCCCTGCAGCGCCTGCACGCGGCCGGCCTGCCCGTGATCGCCATCACCGGCCGCCCGGCCGGCTGGAGCGAAGCCTTCGCCCTGGCCTGGCCGGTGCAGGCCATCGTGGCCGAGAACGGCTCGGTGATGCTGCGCCGCGCGGCCGACGGCAGCCTGGCGCGCGACTTCAGCCAGGACGAGCCCACCCGCCGCGCCAACTTCGCCCGCCTGCAGGCCTGCGCGGCCGATGTGCTGGCGCGCGTGCCCGGCGCCACGCTGGCCACCGACAGCCCCGGCCGCCTGACCGATATCGCGGTGGACCACAGCGAGTTCGCCCATCTAGACGAGGCGCAGATCCAGGCCGTGTGCGCCGTGATGCGCCAGCATGGGCTCACCGCCACCGTGAGCTCCATCCACATCAATGGCTGGATCGGCAAGCACAGCAAGTGGAGTGCGGCGCAATGGGCCGTGCCCACCCTGCTGGGCCGCGAGTTCGCGCCTCAGGACTGGGCCTATGTGGGCGACTCCACCAATGACCAGCTGATGTTCGAACGCGTGCCCCTCTCGGTGGGCGTGGCCAATATCGAGCGCTTCGTGCCCCAGCTCCACACCCTGCCGCGCTATGTGACCCGCGGCGAGCGCGGCCAGGGCTTTGCCGAGCTGGCGGACGCCTTGTTGGCGGCGCGAGCTGCGGGCTAAAGCTCCAGAAACTCGCTCATGCCCGCCAGCGCCTCATCCAGCGCCAGGCGGAAGGCGGCGCCGGCCGGACGGCGCCCGCTGACAAAGCCCAGCTCATGCCGCAGCCGGCCCTGCTCCACGCGCAGATTGGCCCAGCCGATCATGGCCTCGCCCCAGAGCAGGGGCAGGGCGTAGTGGCCCATGCTGCGCTGGGCGGCCGGCGTGTAGGCCTCGAACTTGTAGGTCCAGCCCCAGAAGCGCTCGAAGCGGCGCCGGTCCCAGACCAGGGGGTCGAAGGGGGCCAGAAAGCGCAGACCCGGCGGCGCCTGGTGGCGGCGGCTCAGCGGCTTTTCGTCGGCCGGCCAGAACCAGGTTTCGCCCTCGAGGCTGGCATGGGCGTAGCGCTGCTTGGCGGTCTTGAAGGCCGCACGCGTCTCGGCACGCAGATGCGGCGCGCCATAGCCCAGCAGGCTGGTGAGGTAGCCGAAGCTGGCGGCGGGTAGCGGCGCGTAGAGCGCCAGCACCTGGTCCAGCAGGGCCTCGGCCCGGACGCGGCGGGCGGCGGGGCTGTCATCGACCTCGGGGTGTTGAATTGCCTCGTAGACCCGGGTTCCCTTGTCGCGCCGCTTGACGCGCAACAGGCCGCGGTAGTGCAGGCCATCCAGCAGCTGGGTGGAGACATTGAGCGTGCCGCCCCAGTAGCCGGGCATGCGGCCATGGTGGGCGAAGGCCTCCAGCAGCTGCTTGGGGTGGGTGGGGCCACGCTCGCGCACCACGGCCAGCAGCTGCTGGGCCTGGGCCGTGGTCTTGGCGTCCCATGGCTTGCGCGGCTGGCGTGGGTGCAGCAGGGCCAGGCTGGCGCGCGGCACAAAGCCGTAGTTCACCAGGCAGTCTTCCTCCACGGCCAGGCGGGGGTAGCGCCGCTCCAGCTCGCCGGCCCGGTAGCCCTTGACCCGGTGCATCAGGATCAGATCCTGGGCCCGCGCCGGCGCGCGCATGGGGTCGGCCTGTACAAAGCCCAGTCGCGCAATGGCCCGGGGCAGGCTGGTGGGCTTGAACAGCGTGCGGGCAATCGCGTAACGACGCAGCGCCTCAAGACTCGGAAGCACGGAACTGGGCAAGGCGTGGGCTCCTGCGCAAAGCCCTCAGCATAGGGCGGGCCTGCTGACGCTGGCTGTCAGTGGGAATGCGCCGGCCTCAACGGGGCAGCTGGGGGCGCTGCTCCTCGGTGTCCATCTGCATCTCGTAGCTGAAGAAGCGATTGCGCCCCTGCGCCTTGGCCGTGTAGAGCGCATCATCGGCCCGCAGCAGCAGGCCCTCGGCCGTGGTGCTGGCATCCGGCACGCAAGTCGTGATGCCGCCCGACAAGGTGATGTGGGGCGCCACCGGTGAGTCCGGGTGCAGGATCTGGCGCTGGGCCACCAGGCGCATCAGGGCTCGGGCATAGGTCATGGCGCCGGAGCGCGGCGTGCGCGGCAGCAGCAGCGCAAACTCCTCTCCGCCATAGCGCGCCGCGCGATCAGCGGGGCGGCGGCAGGTATCGCGCAGCAGCTGGGCCACCTGGCGCAGGCAGGCATCCCCTTCGACATGTCCCTGGCGATCATTGAAGCGCTTGAAGTGATCCACATCGCAAAGCATCAGGGTCAGCGGCTGCTGCTCGCGACGCGCCAGCTCAAGCTCGCTGTGCAGGCTCTCATCCAGGGCGCGACGGTTCATCAGCCCGGTGAGCCCGTCCACGGTGGAAAGCTCGTGCAGCTGGGCATTGGCGCTGCGCAACTCGTCCGACAGCAGCACCAGGCGCTCGCGCATCTGCGCCAGGCGATGCATGGCGCGCAGCTTGGCATGCAGCACCATGCCGAGCACCGGCTTGATCAGATAGTCGTCACCGCCAGCCTCGATGGCCTGCCAGATATCGCGCTCCTGATCGCGCTGGGACAGAAAAATGATAGGGGTCCAGCCGCCCGGCTCGGCGGCCCGCATCTCGCGCGCGGCCCAGTAGCCGTCGTGGCCCGGCATCTCCACGTCCAGCAACACCAGATCGGGTCGGTGGCGCCGGAACAGCTCCAGCGCCCAGTCCGCGCTGTCGGCCTCCAGCACACGGTGACCGCAACGGTCAAGCTCGGCGCTCAGGGCGACACGCGAGGCATTCTGGTCGTCGACCACAAGAATGGTCAGAGGGGCGGCAGGACTGCCGGGATGAACTTCTGAAGACATGTTGTCGCATCGGCTGTTGGCCGGAATTCTTGAGCCAAGGTTCCCGCAAAAGCTTAGATCTTGTCCAAACCTCCCCAACTGCTGTGCCGCTGTTCCAGGGTATCCATCTGCATCTCGAAGCTGAAAAAACGGTTGCGCCCGCGCGATTTGGCGTTGTAGAGCGCGTCATCGGCCCGCTGCAGCAGGCCCTCTACCGTGGTGCCGGCATCGGGCACACAGGTCGTGATGCCCCCGGACAAAGTCACATGGGCGGCGGCAGCGGAGTTGGGATGGGGTCGGGCGCTGAGCGCAAAGGTACGCAGCACCGCTCGGGCAAAGGTCATGGCGCCGGAACGCGGCGTGCCGGGCAGGATGAGCGCGAACTCCTCGCCGCCGTAGCGCGCCGCGCAATCGCGGGGACGCCGGCAGGTCTGCCGCAGGAGCTGGGCCACATGCTGGAGGCAGGAATCCCCTTCCACATGGCCCAGGCTGTCGTTGTAGCCCTTGAAGTGATCGACATCGCAGAGCACCAGGGTCAGGGGCTGCAGATCACGCCGGGCGCTGGCGATCTCATGCTGCAAGCGGGCATCGAAGGCGCGCCGATTCATCAGGCCCGTCAGCGCATCCTCCTGACTCAGGCGGGAGAGCTGCTCATTGCTGGCGCGCAGCTCGTCCGAGAGTTCAAGCAGGCGCGACTGCATGCGCCGCAGCCTTTGCATGGCGCGCAGCTTGGCATGCAAGACCGTGGTCGAGACAGGTCGGACCAGATAGTCATCACCGCCGGATTCGATGCCCTGCCAAAGATCCTGATCCTGATCGCGGCTGGACAGGAAGATGATGGGCGTCCAGTCGCCGGCTTCGGCCGCACGCATCTGGCGCGCCGCCCAGTAACCGTCCTCGCCCGGCATCTCCACATCCAGCAGCACCAGATCGGGCTTGTGCCGCCCGAACTGCAGCAAGCCGTCCGGCCCCGAATCGGACTCGAGCACGGTATGCCCCGCGGCGCGCAGCTGCGCGGCCAGAAGCTGCCGCGTGCTTCGCTGGTCATCGACCACCAGCACGCGCAAGGGAGGCAGGGGGGTTGGCAACATGGGCAGCGGACTCCAGCCACCGGGCCCCGGGGCCCGGCAATCAGCGCAGCATAGCGGCTACCCCCCGGTTTTTGCGAGCCCCATGCCCCTGGGGGCTCAAGTTCAGCCCGTTTGTGCCGATACTCCAGCTCAGTGGCCGCTTGTGCGGCCGGCCGAGGGCCGGGCTCCGCCCGGAAGACGCATGAACGACACGACCCATCTTGAGGCCAAGGTGCTGGTGCTTGACCAGGACTCGGAGCAGTGCCGCCAGCTCTCGGAGTTCTGTGCCGAGGCGGGCCTGCTGCCCCTGCTGCGCACGGCCCACGACGCGCTGACCAGCCTGTCCCAGCACAAGGATCTGGCTGGCGTGCTGCTGGCCGAGGACATGCCTTGCGACAGCGGTGATGCGCTGATCCTGGCCCAAGCCATCCACCGGCAACGCCCCGAACTCCCCATCATCCTGCGGCGCACCAGCCAACGCCCCTTCAGCCCCAACGAGCAATCCGCCGTGGCGTACACCTGGAGCACCGGCGATATGGAGCAGCTGCGCACCCATATTGGGCGCTGCATCTTCAGCCTGCGTTACCCCATCGCCCTGGTGGACGGCATTGTGGAGCTCACACTCAACGCGCTGCGCTCCATGTTCCCCAATGCCGGCGTCAGCAACGAGTCGCCCTATGTGGTGCACGACCGCATCATCCACGGCGAGGTCTCGACCCTGATCCCGATCGAGAGCACCTGGTGCCGGGGCTACATGATGCTGCAGACCGAGGAGAGCGCCCTGCGCCAGGGCCTGATCCAGGGCTTCGGCTATGCAGGGGTGGGCGGCGACCTGAACTTTCGCGAGCTCAACAATATGCTGGGCGAGACCACCAACCTGATCTGGGGCGCCTTCAAGAATCGCTACATCCCGCCCGAGGCTTTTGCCACGCAGCAGACCCAGGTGCCCATCGTCATCAACCATGCGCACAAGTACATCTCCTTCGGCTCGCCCGATCCGCAGCTGTGCATACGCTACCAGCTCAGCGACGCGGCGCGCCCCGGCATGTCGGCCCTGACCATCGTGCAGCGCTTCATCTTCAATCTGCACTGGTCGCCCGAAGATTTCGCCCAGTTCTCGAGCAAGTCCGGCAGTTCGGGAAGCAGCACGGGCGAACTGGAATTCTTCTGATATCTCGATGAACGTCGCGGGCTGGCATGGAACCCGCTCTGGAGCTTTGAATATGGCAAATGTCCTGGTCGTCGACGACTCCAACACCATGCGCGAGATCGTTGCCACCTTTCTGAAGCAGAACGGCTTCGAAGTGGCCGTGGCCACCGACGGTCGTGACGGCCTGGATCAGCTGCGGCGCGATCCCGGCATCCGGCTGGTGGTCAGCGACATCAATATGCCCAATATGGACGGCCTGACCATGGCCGAGAAAATCCGCACCGAGCTGGGCAACAAGGAGGTGCGCATCGTGATGCTCACCACCGAGGACAACGCGGTGATGCGCAGCCGCGGCCGCGAGATCGGCGTCACCGGCTGGATCGTCAAGCCCTTCAACGGCAATGCGGTGCTGGGGCCGTTCAAGAAGCTGTGCGGAATGACGTGAGCGGGTAGCACCCGGCCATGAAAAAGCCGCCCGAGGGCGGCTTTGGTTTTTGCTGGGGGCTGCCTTGTGGTCTCCACTCACATCCGCTGCGCGGATATGAGCGACGCCCCAAAGCGGCTGATCCGCCTGCGGCGGCCGCTGGACTTACAGGCCAGCCGCTGCCCGCAGCGCAGCCGCTTTGTCCGTGCGCTCCCAGGTGAACTCCGGTTCTTCGCGGCCGAAGTGGCCGTAGGCCGCCGTCTTGCTGTAGATCGGGCGCAGCAGGTCCAGCATCTGGATGATGCCCTTGGGACGCAGGTCGAAGTGCTCGTTCACCAGGGCGGCGATCTTCTCGTCGGAGATCAGGCCGGTGCCCTCGGTGTAGACGGTCACATTCATGGGGCGGGCCACGCCGATGGCGTAGGCCACCTGGATCTGGCACTGCTTGGCCAGGCCAGCGGCCACGATGTTCTTGGCCACATAGCGGGCGGCGTAGGCGGCCGAGCGGTCCACCTTGGTCGGGTCCTTGCCCGAGAAGGCGCCACCGCCGTGCGGGCAGGCGCCGCCGTAGGTGTCCACGATGATCTTGCGGCCGGTCAGGCCGCAGTCACCCTGCGGGCCACCGATGACGAAGCGGCCGGTCGGGTTGACCAGGTACTTGGTGTCCTGCAGCCATTCCTTGGGCAGCACCGGCTTGATGATCTCCTCGATGACGGCCTCGTAGAACTCGGGCTTCATCTTGTCGCCCAGGCTCATCTCGGGGGCGTGCTGGGTGGAGAGCACCACGGTGTCGATGCTGTGGGGCTTGCCGTCCACATAGCGCATGGTGACCTGGCTCTTGGCATCCGGGCGCAGGAAGGGCAGGCGGCCGTCCTTGCGCAGCTGGGCCTGACGCTCCACCAGACGGTGGGCGTAATAGATGGGCGCGGGCATCAGCTCGGGCGTCTCGTCGCAGGCATAGCCGAACATCAGGCCCTGGTCACCGGCGCCGGTGTTCAGGTGGTCGTCCGAGGCATGGTCCACGCCCTGGGCGATGTCATTGCTCTGCTTGTCGTAGGCGACCAGCACGGCGCAACCCTTGTAGTCGATGCCGTACTCGGTGTTGTCGTAGCCGATGCGCTTGATGGTGTCGCGCGCGACCTGAATGTAGTCCACATGCGCATTGGTCGTGATCTCGCCGGCCAGCACCACCAGACCGGTGTTGCACAGGGTTTCGGCGGCCACGCGCGAGCGCGGGTCCTGCTGGAAGATGGCGTCGAGGATGGCGTCCGAAATCTGGTCGGCCACCTTGTCGGGATGTCCTTCGGAAACGGATTCCGAAGTAAAGAGAAAATCGCTGCTCGCCACTTTTACACTCCTAGTTGTCGGTCCATCGGCGTTGCCGGCTGGGTCAGGAGACGCGGCGAACGCTTTAGCGGCATTTGTTGAGCTTGGCAGCCCGGCGGGCTCTCGATGAACGATAAGCAGCCGCGTCGCCCCGCAAGTTGTCCAAATTAACTCGGCGACCGCCCGATTATAGAAAAAATGTTGTTGGTCTTCCGCTTGATGGCGCGCTGCCCATTGTGGCTTTTGCACGCCCTGGGCAGCCTCGCCGGCTGGTTGAGCTACGCCCTCTCACCCAGCTATCGCCAGCGCTTCCAGGCCCAGGTCCGCCAGGCGGGGCTGCCTGCGGCGCAAGCACGCCCGGCCATTGCCCAGGCAGGACGCATGGTCACCGAGCTGCCCTGGCTCTGGCAGCGCCACCAAGCCCTCGGCGAGCTGGTGCGCTGGCAGGGCGCCGAGCTCATCGAGAGCCGCCTGGCCGAAGGGCGGGGCATGGTCTTGCTGACCCCGCATCTGGGCTGCTTCGAGGTCACGGCCCGGGCCTTTGCGGAACGCTTCGGGCGGCGCATGCCCATCACCGTGCTGTTCCGCCCGGCTCGCAAGGCCTGGATGCGCGCGCTGATGGAGGGCGCTCGCGAACGCGAACACCTGGCCACCGCCCCGGCCAATCTGGCGGGCGTGCGCCAGATGCTGCGCGCGCTGCGCCAGGGCCAGGCCATTGGACTGCTGCCCGATCAAGTCCCGCCGGAGGGCCTGGGCGTCTGGGCCCCCTTCTTCGGCCGTCCGGCCTACACCATGACTCTGGCCGCCAAGCTCGCCGTGCAAAGCGGGGCACCCCTGATGCTGCTCTGGGGGGAAAGACTCGCGCAGGGTCGCGGCTATGTGATTCATGTGCAGGCCGGCCCGACCATCCCCTCCGAGGCTTCGCCCGAGCAGGCGGCAACCCTGATCAATCGGGCCATGGAGGGTCTGATCCGCCAGGCGCCACAGCAGTACCTCTGGGGCTATCACCGCTACAAGCAACCGCGCGGTCTCGAGACCGGGGGAGCTGCTTGATGGCCGCCCGACTCGCCAGCCACGCCTTCATCGGCCTGATCTGGCTGCTGCATTTCCTGCCCCTGTCCTGGCAGGCCTGCTTGGGCCGCGGCCTGGGCGCCCTGCTCTGGCGCCTGGCCGGATCTCGCCGCCGCGTGGCCCTGCGCAATCTGGAGCTCTGCTTTCCCGAGAAGCGTGCCGAGGAGCGCCAGGCCCTGGCGCGGGAACACTTTGCCTGGCTGGGGCGCAGTCTGCTGGAACGCGGCCTGCTCTGGTTTGCCTCGCCCGAGCGGCTGCGGCGCCTGGTGCGCATCAAGGGCGATGTGCATTACGCCGAGCGCAGCGAGGCGCCCGTGATGTGGCTGACACCTCATTTCGTGGGTCTGGAATGGGTCAGCCCGGCCCTGATGCTCAACCAGAGCAATCCCGGCGTGAGCATCTACCAGACCCAGAGCAATCCGGTTTTCGACGCCCGCATGCTGGCAGGCCGCTCACGCTTTGGCACCAATGCCCTGTTCGATCGCCAGGACGGCATACGCCCCGTGCTGCGCCTGATCCGCCAAGGCTATGCCTTCGTGAACCTGCCGGACATGGACTTCGGCGCCAAGGACTCGGCCTTCATCCCCTTCTTCGGCGTCCCCGCCTGCACCCTTCTGGCGCCGGGCCGCATGGCCTACAGCCTCAAGATGAAGATCCAGCCGGTGGTGATCACCATGCTGCCGGGCGGACAGGGCTACGAGGTCGAGCTCGAGGCCCCCTGGGAGGACTATCCCAGCGCCGACGCCGAGGCCGACGCCCTGCGTCTGAACCACTGGCTGGAGACGCGCATCCGGCAGCAGCCGGCCCAGTACCTGTGGGTGCACAAGCGCTTCAAGACGCGCCCCGACGGCCAAGCTTCTCTCTACTGAGTCCAGGCTCGCCACAGGGCGATAATTCAGCGATGAAAGTGCGATTCACCAAGATGCAGGGCGCGGGCAATGACTTCGTGGTCATCGACGCCACCGAGCAGCCCCTGAGCCTGGACGCCGCGCAGCTGCGCCGCCTGGGCGACCGCCGCTTTGGTGTGGGCTGCGATCAGATCCTGGTGATCGAGAAGAGCGCCACCCCGGGCGTGGACTTCCGCTACCGCATCTTCAACAACGACGGCGACGAGGTGGAGCACTGCGGCAATGGCGCGCGCTGCTTCGTGCGCTATGTGGCGGACAAGGGCCTCTCCGACAAGCGCAGCATCCGCGTGGAGACGGTCAATGCCCTGCTGGAGCTGCGCCTGCGCGAGGACGGCCGGGTCACGGTGGACATGGGCGCGCCGGTGTTCGAGCTGGCGCGCGTGCCCTTCGAGCCCGTGGGCCTGAGCGCGCGCCGCGAGGGCAGCTTGGCCGGCGGCTTCGAGCTCTGGGGCCTGCCCGGTCTGGACTGCGAGGTGGCGGTGCTGTCCATGGGCAATCCGCATGCGGTGCAGCGCGTGGCCGATGTGGACACGGCACCGGTGCTGAGCCTGGGCCCGCGCGTGGAGTCGCATGCGGCCTTCCCGCGCCGGGTCAACGCCGGCTTTATGCAGATTCTGGACCGCAGCCATGTGAAGCTGCGCGTGTTCGAGCGCGGCGCGGGCGAGACCCTGGCCTGTGGCACCGGGGCCTGCGCGGCCGTGGTGGCCGGCATCCGCCTGGGCTGGCTGGACGAGCGCGTGGATGTGCAGGCCCTGGGCGGCCTGCTGACGATTGAGTGGGCCGGCCTGAGCCAGGGCCTGCAGGCACCGGTGCTGATGACGGGCCCGGCCGAGCGAGTTTTTGATGGAGAGATCACGCTGTGAGCATTGAGGGCATTACCGAGCAGGACATCGCCGACTTCCTGGCCAACACGCCGGGCTTCTTCGAGCGCCATGCCGAGCTGCTGGCCAGCGTCCAGCTGAGCCACCCCCACGGCCAGCGCGCGGTCTCGCTGCAGGAGCGTCAGGCCGAGATGCTGCGCGACAAGATCAAGGGCCTGGAGCAGAAGATCATGGAGATGATCCGCAACGGCCAGGAGAATGTCTCCATCGCCGACCGCCTGCACCGCTGGACCCTGGCCCTGATGCGCACCCAGGACCCGGCCCAGGTGCCCGTGGTGCTGCTGGAGCGACTGCGCCACGAGTTCATGATTCCCTTGGCCGGCCTGCGGCTGTGGGGCGTGGATGCGGCCCATGCCCAGTCCGAGTTCGCCCAGCCGGTGAGCCAGGACGTGAAAAGCTTCGCCAAGAGCCTGAACCAGCCCTATTGCGGCGTGAACTCGGGTTTCGAGGCCGCGCGCTGGCTCTCCGACGAGCAGAGTCATGGCGCCACATCCCTGGCCCTGATCCCGCTGAGCCATGGCAAGCCGGCCCAGGCCTTTGGCCTGCTGGTACTGGGCTCGCCCGACCCGACCCGCTACACCGCGGAGATGGGCACGGAGTTTCTGGCTCGCATCGGCGAGCTGGCCAGCGCGGGCCTGGTGCGCCTGCTGCCACCGGACGCGCTCCGCGATGGCGGCGGCGCTGACTGATCCCCTGCAGCGCTATCTGGAGCATGCGCGTGTGCAGCGCCGCCTGGCCGCGCGCACGCTGAGCCTCTACCGGGACGCGCTGCAACGCCTGCAAGACCTGGCCGAGCAGGATGGCGTGGCGCTGCTGCAGCTGCAGCAGGCCCAGGCCCGGCGCTGGGTGGCCCGCCTGCATGGCCAGGGCCTCTCGCCGCGCAGCCTGGCGCTGGAGCTCTCGGCCTGGCGCGGCCTCTACCGCTGGCTGGGCGGCGAGCGCCTGGTGAGCCACAACCCCATCGACGGCCTGCGCGCACCCAAGGCCGCCAAGCCCCTGCCCAAGGCCTTAGGTGTGGACGCCGCCGTGCAACTGGCCGAACATGCCGATGCCCAGCAGGACCCGCGCCTGGAGGCCCGGGACGCCTGCATCGTGGAACTGCTCTATGGCTGCGGCCTGCGCGTGGGTGAGCTGGTGGGGCTGGACGCCCAGGCCTCGCGCGCGGCGCGGGGCTGGGTGGATGCGGCGGGCGGCGAGATCCAGGTGCTGGGCAAGGGCGAGAAGCGCCGCAGCCTACCCCTGGGCCGCGCCGCCGCCCTGGCCCTGCAGGTCTGGCTGACCCAGCGCCCGACCCTGGCCCGGCCCGAGGAGCCCGCGCTCTTCGTGGGCCGGCGCGGCGGCCGCCTGAGTGCCGACCAGATTCGCCAGATGCTCAAGGCCCGGGCCCTGGCCGCCGGCATGCCCAGCCATGTGCATCCGCATATGCTGCGCCACTCCTTCGCCTCCCATGTGCTGCAGTCCAGCGGCGACCTGCGTGCGGTGCAGGAACTGCTGGGCCACGCCCATATCACCACCACCCAGGTCTATACCAAGCTGGACTTCCAGCACCTGGCCAAGGTCTACGACGCCGCCCATCCGCGCGCCAAGAAGAAAAGCCCCGTCTGATGAACCCGATGCGACGCATGCCCTTCCCCCTCCTGCCGCTCTTGGCCCTGCTCTGCCTAGCCGCCCCAGCGCTGGCACAGAGCACGACCGACTCCGCCGCCCCCCTGCCCCGCCCGGGCTTTCTGCAGGCCCAGCCCGCCGCCATCGAGCTGAACTGGACCCCGCTGAAAATGCCCACCCAGGAGCGCATCGCCCTGCTGGGCGCCAACTACCTGGTGGCCATGAACGAGGACTGGGGCATAGGCCCCGGTTTCTACGGGGCGGCCAAGGGCAATTTCGGCGGCATCTTCACCGTGGGCTTCACCGCCCAGCGGCGCTGGCGCCTGGGGCCGGACCTGCATGCCGCGGCCAGCCTCTATGCCGGCGCGGGCGGCGGCCTGAGCTCGGACAAGGTGCGCTTTGGCGGCGGCCTGATGCTGCGCCCCGAGCTCTCGCTGCGGCGCGAGCTCGGCAACTGGTACGGCGGCCTGGCCCTGGCGCACACGGACTTCCCCAACGGGCGCGGCAATGTGCGCGACACCACCCTGGGCTTTGTGCTGGGCTACTCGGACGGCTTTGTGAGCTACGCGCCCACGGCCTCGGGCCGCCGGGTGGAGACCCTGCGCCGCAGCGGCATGGGTTTGGATGAGATCAGCCTGAGTGCCGGCGTCTACAGCCCACGCTCCGGTGCCAAGAACCGCAGTGGCGCGCCCGCCAAGCGCATGGGCAAGGCCGGCGCGGTGCTGCGCCAGTATGTGACCGAGGGCGCCTGGTGGGGCCTGGAAGCCGCGGGCGCCGCCCAGGGCGGCGCCGACGGCTATATGGAGGTGCTGGCCACCCTGGGCCAGGACTATGGCCTGGGCAGCAAGAATTTCCGCGCCGGCTGGCATGTGGCCACCGGCCTGGGCGGCGGCGGCGATATCGACACCGGCAATGGCTGGCTGGTCAAGGGCGGCCCCACCCTGCGCTGGAAAACGCCCTGGGGCCCCAGCCTGCATCTGGACGCGGGCGTGATGGGCTCCCTGACCGGCAGCTTCAAGTCCACCTATGCCCGCCTGTCCTTGGGCATGCCCCTGGACCAAGGCGCAGGCAGCTTTGGCCAGCCCAATGAGGCGCCGGGCGTGCTGCGCACCCAGACGGTGTATGCCAGCCTGCAGCATCTGAACAAGGTGAAGTTCAAGGACGGCCGCCAGGAAAGCGTGGGCCATCTGGCCATGGTCATGACCCGGGACCTGAGCGAGCATGTCTATGGCGTGGCCCAGGCCGGCAGCGCGGCCTTTGGCAGCGCCGGCGCCTACTCCTTCGGCCTCTTCGGCCTGGGCCTGCAGGCCAAGCCCTGGGCGCGCGGGCCGCGCGTGGGCGCGGAAGTGATGGTGGGCGCGGCCGGCGGCGGCGGCGTGGCCATCACCGGCGGCGCGGCGGCCCAGACCGAGGCCTGGGCGCAGTGGGAGTTCGGCCAGCAGGAGCGCATCCGCCTGCGCACCGGCGTGGGCCAGTGGCGCTCCCTGCGCGGCCAGACCCAGAGCACGCCCCTGATCAACGTCTCCCTGGGCTACGCCTTCGGCACGGTCTCGCGCTGAAGGCGCGGCGGCGCCGGGCCCTGAGACAATCGGGGCATGAAAGTCATACGTCTTCGCGCGGGCCGTGAGCGCTCGCTGCAGCGCCGCCATCCCTGGGTCTTCGAGAGCGCCATCGCCAAGGGCGGGGCCGATCCGGGGGAGACGGTGCGGGTGGAGTCCGCCGAGGGCGAGTTCCTGGCCTGGGCCGCCTTCAGCCCCGCCTCGCAGATCCGCGTGCGGGCCTGGAGCTTTGATGCCGCCGAGCGCATCGACGCCGCCTTCTTCGAGCGCCGCATCGCCCGCGCCCTGGCCATGCGCGAGCGCCTGCACGTGCCCTCCGACGCGGTGCGCCTGGTGCATGGCGAGTCCGACGGCCTGCCCGGCCTGATCGTGGATCGCTATGGCGACACCCTGGTGGCCCAGTTCGGCACGGCCGGTGTGGAGCGCTGGAAGACGGTGATCGTCGAGGCCCTGCTGCGCCAGACCGGGCTCAAGCGCTTCTACGAGCGCTCCGACGCCAGCGTGCGCGCCCTGGAAGGCCTGCCCGAGCAGACCGGCTGGCTGGCCGGCGAAGGCGCCACCGAGCTGACCATCCGCGAGCATGACTGGCGCCTGAGCCTGGACATCGCCACCGGCCACAAGACCGGCTACTACCTGGACCAGCGCGACAACCGTCGCCGCTTTGCCGAAGTGGTGCGCCAGCATGGCTGCAAACGGGTGCTGAACTGCTTCAGCTACACGGGCGGCTTCTCGGTCGCGGCCCTGGCCGGCGGGGCCGAGCGCGTGATCAGCGTGGACTCCTCGGGCCCGGCCCTGGCGCGCGCCAGCGCCCATGTGGCGCTCAACGGCTTCGAGGCCGCGCGCCACGAGGCCCTGGATGCCGATGTCAACAAGACCCTGCGCGCACTGATCGCGGCGGGCGAGCAGTTCGATGCCATCGTGCTGGACCCGCCCAAGCTGGCGCCCACCTCGGCGCACGCCGAGCGCGCCGCGCGCGCCTACAAGGACATCAACCGCCTGGGCCTGAAGCTGCTGGCGCCCGGCGGCCTGCTCTTCACTTTCTCGTGCTCGGGCGGGGTTGAGCCGGAGCTCTTCCACAAGATCGTGGCCGGTGCCGGCATGGACGCCCAGGTGGATGCCTACATCCTGGAGCGCGTGGCCGCCGCGCCCGACCATCCGCAAACCCTCTACTTCCCCGAGGGTGACTATCTCAAGGGCCTGCTGCTGCTCAAGCAGGGCTGAGCTTGGGAGAGCCCGGCTCGCGCCCGGCTCAGCGGGCCGCCAGCGGGCTCAGGTCCAGGCTGGGGTCGAACTTGCTGCGCAGCACGCTGAAGAAGGCCTTGACGTTGCGCACGTTCGCGTCCTGCGTGAACAGGCGCAGCACCAGGGCCTGGTAGGCCGGCATGTCCGGCACCTGCAGCAGCAGCACGAAGTCCGGCCCGGGCGAGACGCGGTAGCACTGCTGCACCGCGCCCTCGGCCAGCACCTTCTGCTCGAAGGCCGCCAGATGCTCGGCGCCCTGGCGGTCCAGGGTGATCTCCACGATGGCGGTCAGCCCCGCGCCCAGCTTCTCGGGCGAGAGCAGGGCCACGCGCCGCTCGATCACGCCCGCCTCCACCAGACGCCGCACCCGCCGCAGGCAGGTGGCCGGCGAGACATGGGCGCGCGCCGCCAGCTCCTGGTTGCTGAGCGCGGCGTCCTGCTGCAGCAGCTCCAGCACCCGCAAATCGGTGGGATCAAGATCGATTGACGGTTTCATTTTTAAATGTATTTCTAAATATTATTTCATAAACCTCATACGGCGACAGAATATTTCATTGGCGGCAATATTTTGAAAGCAAAAGATTTTGCCCCCTGCCTAGGATGCGAGCCATTCCCGGGGCACTCCGCTGCTCCGGCCTCTGAAGCTCAAGGTATCGCAGGGAGCAGCAAACCATGTGTGGCATCGTCGGCGCGGTCAGTCAGCGCAATATCGTCCCCATCCTGATCGAAGGCCTCAAGCGCCTGGAGTACCGCGGCTACGACTCCTGCGGCGTGGCGGTGCACCAGTCGGGCGAGCTCAAGCGCGCCCGCAGCACCTCGCGCGTGGCCGAGCTGAACACCGCGGTGGATGAGGACGGCATTGCCGCCGGCACCGGCATCGCCCACACACGCTGGGCCACCCATGGCGCCCCGGCGGTGCACAACGCCCACCCGCACTTCTCCCACGGCCCCGGTGCCGAGGCCAACAGCGCCAGCGCCGGCCGCATTGCCCTGGTGCACAACGGCATCATCGAGAACCACGAGGAACTGCGCGCCGAGCTCAAGGCCAAGGGCTATGCCTTCACCAGCCAGACCGACACCGAGGTGATTGCCCATCTGGTGGAGCACCTCTACAGCGGCGACCTGCTGGACGCCGTGCAGGCCGCCCTGCCCCGCCTCAAGGGCGCCTATGCCATCGCCGTGTTCTGCCGCGATGAACCGCACCGCGTGATCGCGGCCCGCGAGGGCTCGCCCCTGGTGCTGGGCGTGGGCGAGGGCGAGAACTTCGTGGCCTCCGATGCCATGGCCCTGGCCGGCGTGACCGACCAGATCGTCTATCTGGAAGAAGGCGATGTGGTGGACCTGCAGCTGGGTCGCTACTGGATCAGCCGCCTCCATGCCGAGAGCGGCCGCTTCGAGGCCCAGCAGCGCGAGGTCAAGACCGTGCACGCCCACAGCGGCGCCGCGGAGCTGGGCCCCTACCGCCACTACATGCAGAAGGAAATCTTCGAGCAGCCCACGGCCATCGCCAACACGCTGGAAGCCATCAGCAGCATCAGCCCCGAGCTGTTCGGCGACGGCGCGTATCGCATCTTCAAGGAGGTGGACTCGGTGCTGATCCTGGCCTGCGGCACCAGCTACTACGCCGGCTCCACCGCCAAGTACTGGCTGGAGAGCATTGCCAAGATCCCCACCAGCGTGGAGATCGCCAGCGAGTACCGCTACCGCGACAGCGTGCCCAATCCGCGCACCCTGGTCGTCACCATCAGCCAGAGCGGCGAGACCGCCGACACCCTGGCCGCCCTCAAGCACGCGCGCGCCCAGGGCATGGAGCACACGCTGACGGTCTGCAATGTGAGCACCAGCGCCATGGTGCGCGAGTGCAAGCTGGCCTACATCACCCGGGCCGGCGCCGAGATCGGCGTGGCCTCTACCAAGGCCTTCACCACCCAGCTGGTGGGTCTGTTCCTGCTGACCCTGGCCCTGGCCCAGACCCGTGGCCATCTCGGCGACGAGCAGGAGGCCGAGCACCTCAAGGCCCTGCGCCACCTGCCCGTGGCCGTGCAGGCCGTGCTGGCCCTGGAGCCCCAGGTCATCGCCTGGAGCGAGGAATTCGCCCGCAAGGAGAACGCCCTCTTCCTGGGCCGCGGCCTGCACTACCCGATCGCGCTGGAAGGCGCGCTCAAGCTCAAGGAGATCAGCTACATCCACGCCGAGGCCTACCCAGCCGGTGAGCTCAAGCACGGCCCCCTGGCCCTGGTGACGGCCGAGATGCCCGTGGTGACCGTGGCGCCCAATGACGCGCTGCTGGAGAAGCTCAAGAGCAATATGCAGGAAGTGCGCGCCCGCGGCGGCCAGCTCTTCGTGTTTGCCGATGCCGACACCGCCATCGAAAGCGAAGCCGGCCTGCATGTGATCCGCATGCCCGAGCACTACGGCGCGCTCAGCCCCATCCTGCACGTGATCCCCCTGCAGCTGCTGGCCTATCACACCGCCTGCGCCCGCGGCACGGACGTGGACAAGCCTCGCAACCTGGCCAAGAGCGTGACGGTGGAGTGAGGCAAGACCTGACCCCGTCTTCAGTCTCTTGCGATTGAAGTCCAGCACTCAAGAGGTGCAGCGCGTGCCGCCGTAACGGCCAGCCTGTTTGTTTGTTGACGCATCGCAGCGGAGGCCGCAATAGGCTGACAGCTGCAGTTCACCAACAGCCGCTTTGCGGCGGCATGGCGCCAGGCAGGGAATCCAAGGGGCTCCTGACGGCGCCGCCGCCCAGCTTGAGCACATGGGTGTAGATCATGGTGGTGGCCACGTCTGAGTGCCCCAGCAGCTCCTGCACGGTGCGGATGTCGCTGCCGCTTTGCAGCAGGTGGGTGGCGAAGCAGTGGCGCAGGGTGTGAGGCGTGGCGGGCTTGGCAATGCCCGCCGCCGCCAGGGCCCGCTTGAAGGTGCGCTGGAAGGTCTGGTCGTAGAGATGGTGGCGGCGGATGAGGCCGCTGCGCGGATCGGTGGAGAGATGGTCTTGCGGAAAGACCCAGAACCAGGTCCAGGCACTGCCGGCGCGCGGGTACTTGCGCTCCAGCGCATAGGGCATCTCCACGCCGGCCTGGCCGGCCTCGACATCGGCCGCCCAGACAAGGCGAGCCCGCCCCAGCTGCTCACGCAGCTCGGTGAGCAGGGCCTGCGGCAGCATCACCACCCGGTCCTTGCCGCCCTTGCCGGCCCGCACGATGAGTGCGCGCTGGGCAAAGTCCAGATCCTTGACCCGCAGTTGCAGGGCCTCGCTGATACGCAGCCCCGTGCCATAGAGCAGGCGCGCCAGCAGGCGGTGCTCACCCGGCGGTATCTGCGCCAGCAGCCGAGTGACCTCTTCGACCGACAGCACCACCGGCAGGCGCCGCGAGACCCGCGGCCGGCCGATCTCCTGCATCCAGGGCAGGTTGATGCCCAGCACCTTGCCGTAGAGAAAGAGCAGGGCCGACAGCGCCTGCTTGTGGGTGGACGGCGCCAGCCCGCGCTCGGCGGCCAGGTAGGACAGAAAGGCCTCCACCTCCGGCCCGCCCATCTCGGCCGGGTGGCGCAAGCCATGCCAGCGAATGAAGGCACGGCACCAGAAAACGTAGACATCTTCGGTGCGCCGGCTGTAGTGCAGATAGCGTATGCGCTCGCGCAGCTGGTCCAGCAGCCGAACGGCCTGCAGCGGCGGCAGCTTGAAGGCGGAGCCCGCGGCCGCGGGCGGACGCAGGGTGCCGCGCGCTGGAAAAGGGCCAGGAACTGATGGCAACATAGGGCCCTCCTGCACTCCGGCGAACACCAAGGCTGATGTAACAAGCTGCCGGACTTGCAGGCAAATTTAGTGCTGTATGAACATACAGTCAAACCCAGGGGGAACGTTTTGCATCAAGCACTTAGGGGCACGCCCGTGCCCGACGTTATGCAGCACTCGCCGACGTTCGGGCGCAGCGCCTGTCGCCCCATATCACGTTAAAACTCATGGGCTATCTCGCCGCGCTTCTCCAGTGGTTGTGGGCGCCACTCGTCGCCGCTGGTGTAAGCGTTGTTTACTTCCAGAGCTC
>NZ_SNXE01000004.1:37963-370398 GCF_004362405.1 Roseateles asaccharophilus | reverse complement strand
GCTATGTGATGGAGTCCGGCCTCATCACCATGACCGGCGAGGGCAAGACCCTGCTCAACGATCCCAAGGTTCGCGCCGCCTATCTGGGCGAGTGAGCCTGGGGCATCGGGCCGAGGGCCTGATGCAGCAGAGCCTCCTGTTCACGCTGGTGCAGCAGTTGAGAGGCGGTGGCGCCCGCTGCCGTGTTGGGGCGGGCCACCGTCTGCAGTCTGGCGGAGGGGGGCTGCAGCGCTTCCAGCTCGTCGCGCACGAAGAACCAGGCGCCCTGGTTGAGCGTCTCCTCCTGGGCCCAGACCAGGGTATCCAGCCGAGGGTAGCGCTTGAGCAAGCGCTCCAGCGCTGCGCGCGGGAAGGGGTAGAGCTGCTCCAGGCGCAGCAGGGCAATGTGCTCGCCTGCTGGCCCCAGGTCTGCGCGCGCTGCCAGCAGGTCGTAGAAAAGCTTGCCGCTGCAAAGCAGTACGCGGCTCGCCTCGCGCCGGCCATGGTCGGGGTCGTCCAGCACAGGTTGGAACTCGCCATCTAGCAGAGCGGCGAGGGGCGCGTGTGAGGCGGGCTGCTTGTAGAGCCGGGTCTTGGGCGCCATCACCACCAGGGGCTTGCGCTGCGGATCCAGGGCCTGGCGGCGCAGCAGATGGAAATGCTGTGCCGAGCTGCTGGGGCAGACCACGCGCAGATTGTCCGCCCCGCACAGCAGCAGAAAGCGGCTCAGGAAAGCGCTGGAATGCTCGGGGCCTATGCCCTCATAGCCGTGCGGCAGCAAGAGCACCAGGCCGCTGGTGCAGCCCCACTTCTCCTCGCCGCAGGCCAGGTACTGGTCGATATAGACCTGGGCGCCGTTCACGAAGTCGCCGAACTGCGCCTCCCACAGGCTCAGCCCGGCGCGGTCCTGCACGCTATGGCCGTACTCGTAGCCCAGCACAGCCTCCTCGGACAGGGGCGAGTTGATGATCTCCAGCGGCGTGGCGCCCGCCACCTGGCGCAGGGGCATGAGGCTGCCGCCCGAGCCGGGCTGCTGGTCGAACCACAGGGCCTGGCGATGCATGAAGGTGCCGCGGCAGACATCCATGCCCGTGAGGCGCAGCCCGATGCCGGCACGCAGCAAGGTGGCATAGGCGAGGTTTTCGGCCAGGCACCAGTCGATGGGTTGGCGCAGATCGCCGCCCAGCGAGCGGCGCCAGTGCGCGATCAGTTCCGCCACCAGGGCATGGGGCTTGAAACCGGATGGCAGGCGGCACATGGCCTCCACCAGCTGGCTCAAGCCAGCCTGGTCGCCGACGGGCGCCTCTCGCCAGGCGCCGGCCGGCACGGGCGGGGGCGGTTCCGGCGTGCCCGCGCCGGGGGCGGCCGCATCATCCGCAAAGACGGTGGTTTGGCTGGCGCCGCGCTCCAGGCCCTCATGTCGGGCGACCACGGCGTACAGACGTGGGCTGGTGAGCGTGGGAAGATCGTGCTCCGAGTGCCCCAAGCGACGGTAACCCACCAGATCGATCAGCACATCGCAGCCAAAGCGCTCACGGTAGGCCGAGGCGATGCGCGCAGCGCGTGGTAGCTCGGCCAGGGCCTCGGCGTTCAGGCGCAGCACGGGGGCGTCCACCATGCGCGCAATATCGCTGGCGTACTGGGCCTGGCGGCCGTCCAGGGGATTGGGCTCGGTGAAGCCCAGCTGGTTGTTGATCAGGATGTGCACCGTGCCGCGCACCGTGTAGCCGGGGCGGCGCGCCAGCATCAGGCTCTCCATCACCACACCCTGACCGGCGAAGGCGGCGTCGCCGTGCAGCATCAGACTGGCGGCGCGGCCTGAGCGGGCGCCGCGCGTCATGCCCAGCACCACGGGGTAGATGCTCTGCAGATGCGAGGGGTTGTGGGCCAGGTTGAGCCAGATCGCGCCCTGGGGCGTGCTGATGCGGCTGCGCAGGCCCAGGTGATAGACCAGATCGCGCTGCAGTTCGGGCTGCCGGGGCTGAGCTTCGAAGTAGTCGAAAACCTGGGCCGGCTTCATGCCCAGCAGGTTCACGAGCAGATTGACGCGGCCGCGGTGCGGCATGCCCATGAAGATCTCGTTGAGCCCGCGCTGGGCTGCCTCGGCCAGCAGGGCGTCCACCAGGGGCAGCAGGGCCTCGCAGCCCTCTAGCGAGAAACGCTTGGCCTGCGGCTGGCGCTGGCCCATGTGCCGCTCCCAGTCCTGGGCCTGCTGCCAGCGGGCTTGCAGGGCCACCAGTTGCGTCTCGCTGCAGGCCGGGGCCTCTGCCTCGAACTGCTGGTGCAACCACTGGCGGCGGCCATCGTCGCGCACCGCGCTGCAGTCCAGGCTCAGCGGGCCGCAGTAGACCGCATGCAGGCGCGCCTGGAGCTGGGCCACGCTCAGCGGCGCCGTGCTGCCGACGGCCTCCTGCGGCGCCAAGCCGAAGCGCTCCGGCGCCAGCCAGTCGCCGGGCTCGGCGCGAGGGGCCAGACCCAGCGGGTCCAGCGGCGCGCAGCGGTGGCCATGCTGGCGGTAGGCCTCGATGAAGGCCAGCACCCTGGCGTCCACGCCGGGGCTGTGGGGGCCGGGCAAGGGCAAGGAAGCCCCCAGTGCCAGGTTTGCTGCCGCAGGGGGCAGACGTTCTGTGCTCATGAACAACTCCTGACGGCCCGCGCAGCGCCCAGGCGGGGCCGGCGCGGGCCGCCGGCGCCGGGCCCGCGGGCCATGCGCCTAGAGGCTGAAGGTACGCACCGTGTCGGTCAGCCGATCGGCTTGGTCCTGCAGTGCCCGAGCACTGGCCGTGCTTTGCTCAACCATGGCGGCATTCTTCTGCGTGGTGTCGTCCATCTGGATGATGGCCTCGTTCACCTGCTCGATGCCGCTGCTCTGCTCGCGGCTGGAAGCGGTGATCTCAGCCACCACCTCGCTGACGCGCTTGATACTGGTCACGACCTGGCCCATGGTGGCGCCAGCCTGCTCGACCATGCGGCTGCCGTTGTCGACCTGGCTGACCGAGTCATCGATCAGGGACTTGATCTCCTTGGCCGCGACCGCACTGCGCTGCGCGAGACTGCGCACCTCGGCGGCGACCACGGCAAAACCACGCCCCTGCTCGCCAGCACGAGCGGCTTCTACTGCGGCGTTGAGTGCCAGGATATTGGTCTGAAAGGCAATGCCGTCGATCACACCGATGATCTCGACGATGCGCTTGGAAGATGCCGAGATGGAGTTCATGGTCTCAACCACCTGGCTGACCACCTGACCGCCTTTGCCAGCCACCTCGGAGGCTGACTGAGCACAGCGATTGGCCTCGCCGGCGTTGTCTGCGCTCAGGCGGACGGAGGCGGTGAGTTGTTCCATGGCGGCAGCTGTCTGCTGCAGGGCGCTTGCTTGTTGCTCGGTGCGAGCGGACAGATCTGAATTGCCCGTCGTGACGTCGCGAGCGGCGTTCACGATGGTGTCGGCCCCCTGGCGCACCTGCGAAACAATCCGGTGCAGACTGTCCACCATGTGCTGCAAGGCCCCTACCAAGCGGCCGACCTCGTCGTGTCCCACCGCACGCTTGGTATAGCTCAACTGCCCTGCAGCGACGGTCTCGGCCAACTCGGTGGCGTATCGAATCGGATCGGTGATGGACCGGGTGATCAGGTATGCGGTCAGGCCGCCCAAGATGAGAGCTGCGGCGGAAGCCAGCAGCATGCGTAGCACGGCCGCTTTCGACGCTGCCTCGGCCTCTGCAACGTCGCGGATCATGGCCTCGGCCTGATACGTGACCATCTTGTCTATCAGGGCGTAGTAGCGTGCCTGGGGTGCCGGGATTTCGTCCTGGAACACCAGCATCGCGGCGTCGCGCTGCCCTGCACTGATGAGATCGAAGACTTTGCGCACGACGGTGCCGTAGGCCTTTCTGGCCTCCGACTGTTCCGCGAACATGGCCTTGGACTCTGCGGTGTGCAAGAGCTTCTCGAAGCGGGCAAAGTTCTCAGTGTTCTCCGCTCGAATGAGTGCGTACTCATCCATATAGCGCTTTTGCCGCTCCGCTGTGCTGGCCATCAAGATACGGGACAGCGTGAGCGCCCCTCGATCGCCGACCGCCTTGATCTGATTGCTCATGGCGATCTGGGCGTATCGATCGTCCACCACTTGGTCCATGGTGGCGCTGACCCCGCGCAAAATGGTGAGCGCCGTTGCCAGTATCACCAGCATCAACGCGAACACGATGGAAAAAGCAAGGCCCAGACGCGAGCCCACCCGCAGGTCCGATAACTTCTTCATCTTTTGCTCCCTTGTGAGACACGCCGGATATGCAGTCCGGGCGTCGTCCGTCCCGATGCAGGGCCGTGACGACAGGAGCAAGCCTAGCGGCAAAGCCGGGCCGTAGGCGGAGAAAACCCCATGCCGCGCTAGGGGTCTTGGGCGGCGCTGGTGTCGGGAGCCGTGGTCGGGCCCCCCGGGAGTTCAGTCCAGCTTGGCGCCCGAGCGCTTGACCACGCCCTCGTACTTGGCCAGCTCGCTCTTGACGAAGGCGCCGAACTGCTCCGGCGTGCTGGGCGCAGGCTCGGCCATCAGGGCGGCCATGCGGCTCTTCATCTCGGGCGAGTTCAGGGCCTCGACAAAGGCGGCGTTCAAGGTCTTGACCGTTTCGGGGGCCAGCTTGGCCGGCCCGAAGATGCCGAACCAGGTGTTGATGTCGAACTTCGACAGGCCCAGGGCGGCCGGGCTTTCAGCAATGGCCGGGGTCTCCGGCTGTGCTGGGCTGCGCTTGGCCGTGGTCACGGCGAGCGCCTTGAGCTTGCCCGACTTGATATTGGCCGAGGCACTGGCCAGGTTGTCGAAGTTCAGGTCCACCTGACCGGAGACCAGGGCCAGCTGGGCAGGGTTGCCGCCGGAGTAGGGGATGTGGGTCATGAAGACCCCGGCCTGGGCCTTGAACATCTCACCGGCCAGATGGCCTGCGCTGCCGTTGCCGCCGGAGCCGTAGTTGAGCTTGCCGGGGTTCTTCTTGGCGTAGGCCACGAGGTCGGCCACGCTCTCGATCTTCAGGCGCTGAGCAGTCTCGGTGTTCATCACCAGCACATTGGGCACACGGGCCACCAGGGTGATGGGCGTGAAGTCGCGGATGGGGTCGTAGGGGATCTTGCTGAAGAGCCAGGGATTGATGGCATGGGTGGCCACGGCGCCCATCACCAGGGTCTGACCATCGGGCGCGGCCTTGGCCACCAGATCGGCACCGATATTGCCGCCGGCACCGGCCTTGTTCTCGATGATGACCACGCCCAGCTTGTCTTTGACGCGCTCGGCCAAGGCCCGGGCCACGATGTCCAGCGGGCCGCCCGGCGCATAGGGCACGACCAGACGGATGGGCTTGTTGCCCTGGGCTTGGGCGGGAGCGCCCGCCAGCAAGCTCAGGCCGGTGGCCAGACTCAGGGCGCTGAGCGTCAGCAGGCGGCGGGTCTTGTGCGTGGATGAGGTCTTCATGCCTCAAGCCTAGCAGCCCGCAGCCCCAGCGAAGCGCCGCTGTTTCGCAGTGCGCACGCCGGAAGCATCCGGCGTGCGCCACAGTTCACGCGGCGGGCTTGACCAGCTTGCTGCGGGCCCAGGCATCGGCCACGCGAGCCGGGGTGGACTGCTCGCTGCGCACGCGCTCCAGCAACTCGGCCACGCGTTCGCGGATGCGGCCCACCTCGGCCATCACGCGGCCTTCCTCGCCCTCGCCGCGGTACTCGCGGGCTACCGAGATGATGCCGCCGGCATTCACCAGGTAGTCGGGCAGGTAGGTGATGCCGCGGGCCTGCAGGGCATCACCCTCGGCGGCGGTGGCCAGCTGGTTGTTGGCGGCGCCGGCCACCAGCTTGGCGCTGATGGTGGGCACGCTGGTGGCGCTGAGCGTGGCACCTAGGGCGCAGGGGGCCAGCACGTCCGCGTCGGCCGCGATGATGGCGTCGATGGCCACGGCCTGGGCGCCGAACTGGGCCTGGGCGCGCTCCACCTTGGCAGCGTCGATATCGGCCACGATCAGCTGGGCGCCGGCCTGGTGCAGGTACTCGGCCAGATGCCAGCCCACCGCGCCCAGACCCTGGATGGCCACGCGCACGCCCTCCAGCGAGCTGCGGCCCAGCACGCGCTTCACGCCCTCGTCGATGGAGACGAAGACGCCATAGGCCGTCTTGGGGCTGGGGTCGCCACCGAAGGCGCCACCGTCGCGCGGGATGCCGCTGACGAACTGGGTGTGGGCCAGCATGCCGCGCATATCGGCCGTGGTGGTGCCCACGTCCTCGGCGGTGATGTAGTCGCCGGCCAGGGACTGCACGGCGCGGCCGAAGGCGGCGAAGAGCGCGGCGCGGTCAAACTCACCCTGCGGCTTGATGATCACGGCCTTGCCGCCGCCGAAGGGCAGATCGGCCAGGGCGTTCTTGAGGCTCATGCCCTGTGAGAGGCGCAGCGCATCGTTCAGCGCGGCCAGCTCGTTGTCATAGCTCCAGAAGCGGCAGCCGCCGAAGGCCGGGCCGCGGGCGGTGCTGTGCACGGCGAGGATGGCACGCAGGCCGGTCTGGGCGTCGGCGGCCAGCAGTACCTTCTCGTGCGGTGCCTGGTCGGGCAGGCCGAAGAGCGAGCTGGGCAGGGAGGAAGCGGGGGCGGACGCCAGGGCGCGCGCGAGATCGTGGGTGATCGCGTTCATGGAGCAGGGCACTCGTGATGCAGGAATGAGGGAGGCGCCGCCGCGGGAAACGGAGGTCGCCGCAAGCCGCGCTTGTGGCGCGGCCGGGCGGGAGTGTAGCCGTGCGCGTTGCGCCCCGGCCAGCCACCTGGGCATGGGGCCATGCCCGCTTTGCATCAAGAGGTCGCCGCAGGCGGGCGGCGCCGCTGCAAGCCCTCAGGGGCCTTGGAAACCACCCGCGCGCAGGGTCAGGACCAGGGTGTCCCGGTGGCCGTGTTCGGCCGCGGGCTGGATGGGCGTGGTCTCGTGGATCATGCGCTCATCGTCCAGCAGCAGCAGGGTCCAGGGCGCGGTCATGGTGAAGCGCTGGCCCTGGGGGCCGCGGGCCTCGAAGACGCGGGACTCACCGCCCTTGATGCCTGCGCGCTCGATCATGAAGACCGCCACGAAGTCCACGCCGTCGCGGTGGGCGCCCTCGGGGGTGGGGCGGCCGATGCCGTCCGTGGTGTCGATGCGGAACTGGTGGGCCTCGATGAACCAGGGCTGCTCGCCCTTGAGGGCCGAGGCCACCCGGGCCAGGCCCGTCAGCAGACGTTGCCAGGCGGGCAGGGCCACGGCCTCGGGCCGCATGGGCTCGAACCAGCGCTCGATGCCGCCGTGCAGGGCGTTGTAGTCAAGCGGCTGCCAGTGGGCGCGATGCTCGACCTGGCGCAATTGCTGCCCCTCGGCCACGAAGCAGCTGTGGCGGCGAAAACGGTAGCGGCCGCCATCGCGCAGATAGCCGTCCGGCGGCAGCTCGCTCCAGAAGGGCTGCAGCGCGGCGAGTTCGGCCGCCGTGACGCCGAAGGCCCGCTGCACGGTGGCGGGCGAGATCACCACATGGCCCAGCTCGCGGAGCTGGCTCTCGAACCGGTCGGCGGCGGCGTAGGGTGGCTCAAACATCAGTGCTTGTCCGCTTCGGAGGTGAAGGCGTCGGCGTAGAACTCCTCGGCGGGCAGCTGGCAGGTCGCCACGAAATCGCGCTGGGCCGATTCCACCATGATGGGGGCGCCGCAGGCATAGACCTGGTGGCCGGAGAGATCGGGGAAGTCCTGCATCACCGCCTGGTGCACAAAGCCCGTGCGACCGGTCCAGCCGTCCTCGGCCTTGGGCTCGGAGAGCACCGGCACATAGCGCAGCTGGGGCAGGCGGGCCGCGGCTTGCAGGGCCCAGTCGTGCAGATAGAGGTCGGCCTGGCTGCGGCAGCCCCAGTACAGCGTGACCGGGCGGCTCAGGCCCAGATGTTCGATGCGTTCGATGATGGCCTTGATGGGCGCAAAGCCCGTGCCGCTGGCTAGCAGCACGATGGGCTTGTCGCTGTCCTCGCGCAGGAAGAAGCTGCCGAAGGGGCCTTCCATGCGCAGGATGTCCTTCTCCTTCATCGCGCCGAACACATGGTCGGTGAATTTGCCGCCGGGCATGTGGCGGATGTGCAGCTCGATCGCGGCCGGCGTGCCCAGATTGTGGGGCGCGTTGGCCATGGAATAGCTGCGGCGCGCGCCGTCGCGCAGGATGAACTCCACATACTGGCCGGCGTGGAACTGGAAGTTCTGATTGGCCGGCAGCTGCAGGCGCAGCACGGCCACATCGGCCGCGGGCTTTGTCAGGCTCAGCACCCGGCTGGGCAGCTTGAGCACGGGGAACTCGCCGGCGCCGGGCACGGTGCGGGCTTCGAGCGAGCAGTCGGTCTGCGGCGTGGCGCAGCAGGTGAGGACGAAGCCGGCGGCTTCTTCCTCGGGCGTCAGGGTCTTGGGCTGGTGGGCGCCATGGATCACCCGGCCCTCGAGCAGACGGCTCTTGCAGGAGCCGCAGGCGCCATCCTTGCAGCCATAGGGCAGGCCCACGCCTTGTCGGATGGCGGCACCCAAGAGGGTCTCCTCTCGTTCCACTTCAAAGACACGGCCGCTGGGTTGGACGGTGACCTGGAAATTCATGGTGATCTGGGCTCTTGTTGCCTGGCGCTAGGACAAAAAACACGGCCCGCATCGAGGGGGAGCGGGCCGTACACTCGGCCTCTATTTTGCCCGAGCCCGTAAAGTCTTCGCCCTGCCCTTGCCCATGAGCCTGCGCCTCTCGCCCCCCCGTCTCCTGATCATCGGTTGCGGCGATGTGGGCCTGCGGGTGCTGAGGCAGCTGGGCGGGCGCTTGCCGGTGTTTGCGCTGAGCTCTAGCCCGGCGCGCTTCGAGGTTCTGCGTGCGGCCGGCGCCACGCCGCTATGGGGCGATCTGGACCGACCCGAGACCCTGGCACGTCTCGCCGGTCTGGCCGACCGGGTGCTGCATCTGGCGCCACCGCAGAACCAGGGTCGGGAGGACCGGCGCACGCTCAATCTGCTGCGCGCTTTGGCGCGCGACCGGGCGCCGCAGGCCCTGGTCTATACCAGCACCACCGGCGTGTATGGCGATGCGGGCGGGGCGCGCTTTGACGAGACCCGGCCCGTGGCTCCGGCCACCGACCGCGCCGCGCGGCGCGTGGATGCCGAGCAGCGCCTGCGCTGGTTTGGCGCGAACTTCGGCTGCCGGGTCAGCATCCTGCGCGTGCCGGGCATCTATGCCGGCGACCGTGCCGGCGGCCATCCGCGCGAGCGTCTGCTGCGCGGCACGCCGGTGCTGGTGGCCGAGGACGATGTCTACACCAACCATGTGCATGCCGATGATCTGGCGCGCGCCTGCCTGGCGGCGCTGTGGCGTGGCCGCCCGCAGCGCGTGGTCCATGCCAATGACGACAGCGAGCTCCTGATGGGCGAGTACTTCGAGCTGGCGGCTCGGCTCTGCGAGCTGCCGCCGCCGCCGCGCATCACGCGGGCGCAGGCGGCCGAACAGATGTCGCCGCTGCAGCTGAGCTTCTGGAGCGAGTCGCGCCGGCTGGTGAACCGCCGGCTCAAGGCCGAGCTGCGCCTGCGGCTGCGCTATCCGCAGCCGGCCCAGGGCCTGCTGGCCTGAGCCCGCCGCGGCGGCACCAGGGCTTCAGCGACGGCGCGCGCTGCGCCAGTAGCGGATCAACAGATAGGCGCCCAGCATGCCGCCCAGATGGGCGAAGTGGGCAATGCCGCTGCGGCCGGTCAGGCCCATCAGCAGCTCCAGCGCGCCGAAGATGGCCACGAAGTACTTGGCCTTCATGGGAATGGGCGGGAACAGGGGCATGATGATGCGGTCCGGGAACAGCATGCCGAAGGACAGCAGCAGGCCGAACATCGCGCCCGAGGCGCCCACCGTCGGCGTGTAGGCGCCGATCAGCAGGGTGAAGATCAACTGCACCGCGGCCGCGCTGAGGATGCTGGCGGCCAGCATCTGCAGATAGCGCTTGGTGCCCCAGACCCGCTCCAGCTCCGAGCCGAACATCCACAGGCCCAGCATATTGAAGAACAGGTGCAGCATGTCGCCATGCAGGAAGGCGTAGCTCACCGGCTGCCAGGGCAGGAAGCGGCCGCTCTGCAGGGGCCAGAGCATGAACAGGGGTTCCAGGCCCGGCAGTAGGATGAAGGCGCAGAACAGGCCCACGCAGGCCAGCATGAAGGCTTTGGTCACCGGAGGCAGATGGGGCATGGCGGGGCAGGGCGCTTCGTGAAGGTGGTTGCGGCCGCAGGGCTCGCGGCTCAGCGGCTGAGTGTATGCGCTGAAGCAGGGCCGCCCTGACGAACGGGTGTCGCGGCGTGCCACGGCGCGAGTTGCGGACGCAAAAAAGCCCCGACCAGCGGGGCTTGTTGGCGGGCGCATGAGCGCCTTGTCCAGCGCGCAGTGATCAAGCCCAAGAAGCTTGGTGCCCGGGGCCGGACTCGAACCGGCACACCTTGCGGCGGGGGATTTTGAGTCCCCTGCGTCTACCGATTTCGCCACCCGGGCATCTCGGCTCGACACACTGCATGTGAGAGCCTCAGATTATGCCATGCAATCAGTGGCGCGGGCTGCGACAATCGCCGCATGAACAGCAAAGCCTACCCGACCCTTGAGGATGTGATCGGCAACACGCCCTTGGTGCGCCTGCAGCGCCTGGGGTCAGAGCTTGCCTCCCGCGGCAATGTGATCCTGGCCAAGCTGGAGGGCAACAACCCCGCCGGTTCGGTGAAAGACCGGCCCGCCATCAGCATGATCCGCCGTGCCGAGGAGCGGGGTGATATCAAGCCGGGCGACACCTTGATCGAGGCCACCTCGGGCAATACCGGCATTGCCCTGGCCATGGCCGCGGCCATACGGGGCTACCGCATGGTGCTGATCATGCCGGAGGACCTGTCCATCGAGCGGGCCCAGACCATGAAGGCCTTTGGCGCCGAGCTCATCCTGACCCCGCGCTCCGGCGGCATGGAATATGCCCGCGATCTGGCCGAGAAGATGCAGGCCGAGGGCAAGGGTCGTGTGCTGGACCAGTTTGCCAACGAGGACAACCCGCGGGTTCACTATGAGACCACCGGGCCTGAGATCTGGCGCGATACCGAGGGTCGCGTCACCCACTTCGTGAGCGCCATGGGCACCACCGGCACCATCACCGGCACCTCGCGCTTTCTCAAGGAAAAGAACCCCGAGGTCCGCATCGTCGGGGCCCAGCCTTCGGAAGGCTCGCGCATCCCGGGCATCCGCAAATGGCCCGAGGCCTATCTGCCCAAGATCTACAAGCCGGCCGCCGTGGACGAGCTGGTCTATGTGAGCCAGTCCGACGCCGAGGACATGGCCCGCCGCCTGGCGCGCGAGGAAGGCCTGTTCGGTGGCATCTCGGCCGCGGGCGCCTGCTGGGTGGCGCTGCAGCTGGCTCGCCAGGTGGAGAACGCCACCATCGTTTTCGTGGTCTGCGACCGCGGCGACCGCTACCTGTCCACCGGGGTGTTTCCCGCCTGAGGCGGCGACACGTGCCCACCTAGAATCGCCAGCTCGGAGAACGCATGAACATGGACATTCACAAGGAACTCGATACCCGCGGTCTGAACTGTCCGCTGCCCATCCTCAAGGCCAAGAAGGCGCTGGCCGAGATGGAAAGTGGCCAGCTGCTCAAGGTGGTGGCCACCGATCCCGGCTCCACCCGTGACTTCCAGGCCTTTGCCCGCCAGACCGGCAATGAGCTGGTGGAGCAGAGCAGCCAGGGCGACGAGTTCATCCACGTGCTCAAGCGCCGCTGAGCGCAGCCGCGCCCCGTGCATGAAAAAGGCCACCCTCGGGTGGCCTTTGCGCTTTGGGGCCTGGCCCCTCAGATATCCAGCTTCTGCAGGTAGTCCCGGAAGCCCGGGCCCAGCTGCGGGTGAGCCAGGGCCAGTTCCACATTGGCCTGCAGAAAGCCTTCCTTGCTGCCGCAGTCGTAGCGCTTGCCCTCGTAGCGGTAGGCGAAGACCTTCTCGCGGCGCAGCAGGCCGGCAATGCCATCGGTCAGCTGGATCTCACCGCCCACGCCGCGGGGCTGGTTGGCAATCTCGTGGAAGACGCCCGGCGTCAGGATGTAGCGGCCGGCCACGCCCAGGCGCGATGGCGCGACCTCGGGATCCGGTTTCTCGACGATGCGGCTCACGTCCACGAGCTGCTCGTTGACGGCGTTGCCGGCCACGATGCCGTAGCGCTTGGTGTGCTCGGCCGGCACTTCCTGCACCGCCAGGATGGAGGCGCGCCATTCCCTGAACTGCTCCACCATCTGCTTGAGCACGCCCTGACCCCCTTGTGGGCCCACCATCAGGTCATCGGCCAGCAGCACGGCAAAGGGCTCGTTGCCCACCAGACGCTGGGCGCAGAGCACGGCATGACCGAGACCCAGGGCCTGGGCCTGACGCACATAGATGCACTCCATATCGTCGGGCTTGACGCTGCGAACCACCTCCAGCAACTCACGCTTACCCGCCTGTTCGAGGGCTACCTCGAGCTCGAAGGTCATGTCAAAGTGGTCCTCGATCGGGCGCTTGTGCCGGCCCGTCACAAAGATCATCTCGCGCACGCCGGCGGCATAGGCTTCCTCGACGGCGTACTGGATCAGCGGCTTGTCCACCACCGGCAGCATTTCCTTGGGCTGGGCCTTGGTGGCCGGCAGGAATCGGGTGCCCAGGCCTGCTACCGGGAAGATCGCTTTGTTGACCATCATTTCCGTACACTCTCCTTTTGACCGCGGCCATTGTGTCATGGTGCAAGAGTGTCTTTTTTAAGGATTGCAAGGCTGTGAAGCATGAGCCTGTTGATTGTTGAGCCGCTGGAGGCGGAGGTGGTGCAGTGGCTGGCGGAGCGCCATGCCGTGCATTACGCCCCTGAGCTGGCGAGCAATCCGCAAGCTCTGCGCGCCGCACTGGCCCATGTCCAGGGGCTGGTGCTGCCGCCCCATGTGCCGCTGGATGGCCAGCTGCTGCGTCAGGCACCCCGGCTGCGGGTGGTGGCGCGCATGAGTGCCGGCCCCGAGAACATCGATGTCGATGCCTGCCGTGCAGCGCGGGTTGAGGTCGTTCGAAGCCTGACCGCCACCGCCAGTGCCGAGGCCGAGTTTGTGGTGGGCGCCTTGCTGGCCTTGCTGCGCCGGGTGCCGGTGCTTAGCAGCGACGGCATGCTGGTGGGCCGGGAGCTGGGCTGTGCCACCGTGGGCCTGATCGGCATGAGCCCGGCGGCACGCATGCTGGCTCAGCTCTTGCCGGCTTTCGGCACGCGGGTGGTGGGCTATGACCCCAGCCTGCACCAGAGCGAGCCCCTGTGGGCACAGTGGGGCATCGAGCCATTGCCCCTGCGCGAGCTCATGGAGCAAAGCGATGGGGTCAGCGTGCAGCTGGCCTATTTCCTGCGCTACCGCGGCCTGATCGGCGAGCGCGTACTGGGCTTTGCCAAGCCGGGGCAGGTGCTGGTGAGCATTGCGCACTCGGCCGTGTTTGATGAGCAGGCCCTGGCCGATGCCATGAGCAGCGGGCGTGTTCTGGCCGCCTGGTTCGACAGTCTGGAACCGGGGCTGCTGGAGCCTGGCCGGCCCCTGCATGGCCTGGAGGGCGTGCAGGTCACGCCGCGCCTGGCAAGCACGACCCGTGAGTCGCGGGTGCGCGCAGCCTGGGGTGTGGCACGCCGCATGGACGAGCTGCTGACCGTGCCGCCACCGGCCGCGGCGGACTTTCGGGCGACCTATCCAGCCGATCTGCCCGAGCCTGCCTTGGCCTCGTCTCGCTGGCGCTAAGCAGCGTATGAGGACTGGCCTCAGCGGCCCAGCAACTGACTGAGCTGCGCGCGCAAGCGCGTCACGGTGTTGCCGAAGTCGGCAATGCGCTGGCGCTCCTGCTCCACGACGGCGGCCGGGGCGCGGGCCACAAAGCTCTCGTTGGAGAGCTTGGCCGTGGCCTTGGCCACTTCGCCCTCCAGGCGGGCGAGCTCCTTGGACAGACGGGCCTTCTCCGCCTCCACATCGATCTCCACCTTGAGTGCCAGGCGCGCCGCCCCATGCACCAGCACCGGCGACATGGCGCTGGCCTGGTTGAAGGCGGCCTCGTCCTCGATCAGCTCCACCTTCTCCAGCTTGGCCAGCACCTTGAGCGCGGCCGCGGCTTCGCGGATGAAGCTCAGATCGCCGCCCACCAGCAGGGGCACGCGGTCCGAGGGGCTCAGGCCCATCTCGCTGCGCAGGCTGCGGCAGGTGCTGACCACGGACTTGAGCTGCTCCACCCAGGCGCTGGCGGCGGGGTCGATCTTCTCGGGCTGGGCCACGGGGTAGGCGGCCGTGACCAGGTAGTCGCTGGTCTTGCGGCCGGCCACCGGGGCCACGGTCTGCCACAGCTCCTCGGTGATGAAGGGTGCCACCGGATGCAGCAGGCGCAGCACGGTTTCCAGCACGCGGATCAGGGTGCGGCGGGTGCCGCGGGCGGCGGCCTCCTTGCCCTCGTCCTTGGCCACCTGCAGCTGCACCTTGGCGATTTCCAGGTACCAGTCACAGTACTCGTTCCAGACGAAGTCGTAGATGGCGTTTGCCACATTGTCCAGGCGGTAGTCGGCAAAGCCCTGGGCCACGGCGGCTTCCACCTTCTGCAGCTCGCTGGCAATCCAGCGGTCGGCCTGCGAGAAGTGGTTGTAGCCCGGCGGGCAGTGGCCCGGCTCATGGGCCAGGCCGCAATCCTGGCCCTCGGTGTTCATCAGCACGAAGCGCGTGGCGTTCCACAGCTTGTTGCAGAAGTTGCGATAGCCCTCGCAGCGCTTGCTGTCGAAATTGACCGAGCGACCCAGGGTGGCCATGGCCGCGAAGGTGAAGCGCAGCGCATCGGCGCCATAGCCGGGGATGCCCTCGGGGAACTCCTTCTCGGTGGCCTTGCGCACCTTCGGCGCGGTCTCGGGCTTGCGCAGACCCTGGGTGCGCTTGTCCAGCAGGGGGGCGAGCTCAATGCCGTCGATCAGGTCCACCGGGTCCAGCACATTGCCCTCGGACTTGCTCATCTTCTTGCCCTGCGCATCCAGCACCAGGCCGTGGATGTACACATGCTTGAAGGGCACCTGGCCGGTGAAATGCTTGGTCATCATGATCATCCGGGCGACCCAGAAGAAGATGATGTCGTAGCCGGTCACCAGCACGGAGGAGGGCAGGAAGAGGTCCTGCTCCAGGGTCTTGGCGGGCCAGCCCAGGGTGGAGAAGGGCACCAGGGCGGAGGAGTACCAGGTGTCCAGCACGTCCTCGTCGCGCTTGAGGGTCTTGCCAGGGGCCTTGGCCTGGGCTTCGGCTTCGCTGCGGGCGACGATGACATTGCCGTCCTCGTCGTACCAGGCCGGGATCTGGTGGCCCCACCAGAGCTGGCGCGAGATGCACCAGTCCTGGATGTTCTTCATCCACTGGTTGTAGGTGTTGACCCAGTTCTCGGGCACGAACTTGACCTCACCGCTGGACACGGCCTCGATGGCCTCCTCGGCGATGCTCTTGCCATTGGCGCCGGCCTTGCTCATGGCGACGAACCACTGGTCGGTCAGCATGGGCTCGATCACCTGGCCGGTGCGGGCGCAGCGCGGCACCATCAGCTTGTGCTTCTTGACCTCGACCAGCAGGTTCTCGGCCTCCAGCTGGGCCACGATCTTCTTGCGCGCGACGAAGCGGTCCAGGCCGACGTACTCGGCCGGGATCTCTGCCACCTCGGCATTGCTGACCTTGGCTTCCAGATCGAAGATGGTCAGCATGGGCAGGCCATGGCGCTGGCCCACCTGGTAGTCATTGGTATCGTGCGCGGGCGTCACCTTGACCACGCCGGTGCCGAAGTCCTTGTCCACGTATTCGTCGGCAATCACCGGCACCAGGCGGCCGGTCACGGGCAGCTTCACCTGCTGGCCGATCAGATGCTTGTAGCGCTCGTCCTCGGGATGGACCATCACGGCCGTGTCGCCCAGCAGGGTTTCGGGGCGGGTGGTGGCCACGACCAGGGACTCCGTGCCCTCGGCCAGCGGATAGCGGATATGCCAGAGCGAGCCGTCTTCCTCCTCGCTCTCCACCTCCAGGTCGGAGACGGCGGACTTCAGGATGGGGTCCCAGCTCACCAGGCGCTTGCCGCGGTAGATCAGGCCCTCTTCGTAGAGGCGCACAAAGGTCTCGGTCACCACGCCCGAGAGCTTCTCGTCCATGGTGAAGTACTCGTGCTCCCAGGAGACCGAGTCGCCCATGCGGCGCATCTGCTGGGTGATGGTGTTGCCGCTCTGCTGCTTCCATTCCCAGACGCGGGCGACGAAGTTCTTGCGGCCCAGGTCATGACGGCTCTGACCCTGGCCCTGCAGCTGGCGTTCCACCACAATCTGGGTGGCGATGCCGGCATGGTCGGTGCCGGGTACCCACAGGGTGTTGCAGCCCTTCATGCGGTGGTAGCGCGTCAACGAGTCCATGATGGTCTGGTTGAAGGCATGGCCCATATGCAGGGTGCCGGTCACATTGGGCGGCGGCAGCTGGATGCAGAAGGATTCGCGCGCCGGATCCAGGCTGGGCTTGTACAGGCCCTTGGATTCCCACAGCGGGCCCCAATGGGCTTCGAGGGCAGCAGGTTCGAAAGACTTCGCGAGTTCGGTCATGGTGGCGGCAGGCGCCTGCGGCGGTCGCGGCGCGGTGGAGGTCTCAGGGAATGGGCCCGATTGTAGGTGGCACCAGGCGCTCCCTCGGGGCTTAGCATGCCCGCGGCCTTCCTGTCTTGCACACGGGCTTGCCGCCGCGGGCACACTAGCGCGATTGCATTTCCTCCGCTCAATCCATGAATGCTCTGCTCACACCCATCCAGCTTGGCGCCCTGACCCTGCCCAACCGCACCCTGATGGCGCCGCTGACCCGCACCCGCGCCAGTGAGGGGCATATGCCCAATGCGCTGATGGCCGAGTACTACGCCCAGCGGGCCAGTGCCGGTCTGATCATTACCGAGTGCACTTCCATCCTGCCCAATACCTCGGCCTTTGGTGCCGACCCGGGTATCTACAACGATGCGCAGCTGCAGGCCTGGAAGCTGACCACCGAGGCGGTGCATGCCCAGGGCGGTCGCATCTTCATGCAGATCTGGCACGCCGGCCGTGCCGCGCATCCGGCGCTCAACGGTGGTGAGGAGCCCGTGTCCTCCAGCGCGCTGGCCATCGAGGGTGAGACCCACACGCCCAGCGGCAAGCAGCCCAATGTGCCGGCCCGCGCCCTGCGTGCCGATGAGATCCCGGCCCTGGTGCAGGCCTATGCCGACGCAGCCCGTCGGGCCCGCGAGGCCGGCTTTGACGGTGTGGAGGTTCACGGCGCCAATGGTTATCTCATCGACCAGTTCCTGCGCGATGGTGCCAACCAGCGCCAGGATGCCTATGGCGGCTCGCTGCCCAAGCGCGCCCGCTTCCTCTTTGAAGTGCTGGAGGCCGTGTGCGGCGCCATCGGCTCCGATCGCGTGGGCCTGCGCCTGTCGCCGCTCAACAGCTACAACAGCATGGTGGACAGCGACCCCGTGGGCCTGACCGCCTTCCTGGCCGAGGAGCTCAACCGTTTCAAGCTGGCCTATCTGCACCTGATGCGCGCCGACTTCTTCGGCGTGCAGAAGGCCGATGTGATGACGGTGGCGCGCGAGAAGTACCGCGGTCTGCTGGTCGGCAATATGGGCTACACCGCCGAGGAGGGCGCGCAGGCGGTGGCCGAGGGCAAGCTGGACGCCGTGGCCTTCGGCACCGGCTATCTGGCCAACCCCGATCTGCCCGCCCGCATCGAGCGCGGCGCGGCCTGGAACGCCCCGGATCAGGCCACCTTCTACACGCCTGGCGCCAAGGGTTATACCGACTACCCGACGCTTTGAGCGCGCGCCACGCCTGACGAAGACAAAGGGGCCCGACAGGGCCCCTTTTTACTGGCTGATCTTCTCAGCGCGCCTCACATGAAGAGATGCTCGCCGGCGTTTTGGCTGCGCCGAAACGCCGGGCGGACCATCGGCTTTACATGAAAAGTGCTCGCTGGCGTTTTGGCGACGCCGAAACGCCGGGCTGGCCCTGGGCTTTACATGAAGAGATGCTCGCCGGCGTTTTCGCCGCCCAGGATCACGTAGTTCACCTTCTTCAGGTCGGCCAGGCTGCGGCCACCGGCGTAGGAGATGGAGCTCTGCAGGTCTTCGCGCATCTCGCGCAAGGTGTCGGCAAACTTGCCCTTTACCGGCTCCAGGATGCGCTTGCCCTCCACATGCTTGTACTCGCCCTTGTTGAAGTCCGAGGCCGAGCCGTAGTACTCCTTGTAGAGCTTGCCGTCCACCTCGACCGTGCTGCCCGGCGACTCTTCATGGCCGGCAAACAGCGAACCGACCATCACCATGCTGGCGCCGAAGCGCACGCTCTTGGCGATATCGCCATGGTGGCGGATGCCCCCGTCGGCAATGATGGGCTTGGTGGCCACGCGGGCACACCATTTCAGGGCCGAGAGCTGCCAGC
The DNA here is from genome assembly GCF_004362405.1 of Roseateles asaccharophilus. Taxonomy (GTDB): domain Bacteria; phylum Pseudomonadota; class Gammaproteobacteria; order Burkholderiales; family Burkholderiaceae_C; genus Kinneretia; species Kinneretia asaccharophila. The sequence continues at coordinate 351,916 of NZ_SNXE01000004.1, read as the reverse complement.
CGCCGGTGCCGAAGCCTGTCTTGAGGCGGGTGATGCAGACCTTGCCGGGGCCGATGCCCACCTTGGTGGCGTCCGCGCCCCAGTTTTCCAGGTCGATCACACCCTCGGGCGTGCCCACATTGCCGGCGATCACGAAGGCCTCGGGCAGCTTGTGCTTGATGTGGGCGATCATGCGCTGCACGCTGTCGGCATGGCCATGGGCGATGTCGATGGTGATGTAGTCGGCGCCCACGCCGTCCGCCGCCAGGCGGTCGATCACCGCGTAGTCGGCCTCCTTGACGCCGGAGCTCAGCGAGACGATCAGGCCCTTGTCGCGCATGCTGCGCGCATAGGCTACATTGTCCAGATCAAAGCGGTGCATCACATAGAAGTAGCCATTGGCGGCCAGCCATTCCGTGATGCGCTCATCCACCACCGTCTTCATATTGGCCGGGACGACCGGCAGCTTGAAGCGGTGCGCTCCGAACTGCACCGAGGTGTCGCACTCGGCACGGCTTTCCACGCGGCACTTGCGCGGCAGGAGCAGGATGTTGTCGTAGTCGAAGATTTCCATGATTCAAGATCGCATAGACGGGGTGCGTTGCATGCAGTGCACCACCTGGGCTGCGAGCGCTTGACTTGCTTCGGCAAGAGGGCTGGCGCCCTCGATGGCCGGGGAGGCCATCGCGTCGGAGGCTGACTTCGGTAAGGAAGTCAAGGCGTGACGCGCCGGGCCGAAGACAAAATTTGGGCCCGGTGATTGATTCTACGCTCAATTCCTGTCGGGCCAGTGCCTCGGCCTGGGAAAGTCCTCTTTGCCCCGGACGGCCGGGGCTGGCTAAACTTGCGCCCCCGCCGCATCAGCAAAGCATGAGTCATGAGCGCAGTCGTCATCAGTGGCACCGGCCTTTACCGCCCGCCGCACACCATCAGCAACGCCGAGCTGGTGGAGGCCTTCAACCGCTATGTGGATCTGGAGAACGCCCGCCATGCCGAGGCCATTGCCGCAGGTGAGCGTCCGGCGCTTGCGCATTCCAGCGTGGAGTTCATCGAGAAGGCTTCCGGCATCAAGCAGCGCTATGTGATCGAGAAGAGCGGCGTGCTGGACCCGGCGCGCATGTATCCGCGATTCACGGAGCGTCCCGACGAGCAGCTCTCCCTGATGGCGGAGATCGCGGTGGAGGCGGCCCAGCAGGCCTTGAAGCAGGCCGGCAAGACCGGTGCCGATGTGGATGCGGTCCTGTGTGCCGCGGCCAATATGCAGCGCGCCTACCCGGCCATGGCCATCGAGATCCAGCAGGCTCTCGGCGCGGGCGGCTATGGCTTTGACATGAATGTGGCCTGCTCCTCGGCCACCTTTGCCCTGGAGCAGGCGGTGAATGCGGTGCGCGCCGGCACGGCGCGTTGCGTGCTGGTGGTGAATCCCGAAATCACCTCCGCCCATCTGGAGTGGAAGGACCGGGACTGCCACTTCATCTTCGGTGATGTCTGCACCGCCCTGATCGTGGAGCGCGCCGATACCGCCACCGCGGCCGAGACCTGGGAGGTGCTGGGCACCAAGCTGGCGACCCAGTTCTCCAGCAATATCCGCAACAACTTCGGTTTCATGAACCGGGCCGAGGACAGCTCCGCAACAGCCCGCGACAAGACCTTCCGCCAGGAAGGCCGCAAGGTCTTCAAGGAAGTCGTGCCCTTGGCGGCGACGCATATCGAGCAGCATCTGGACAAGCTGGGGCTCAGTCCTGCCCAGGTCCGCCGCTTCTGGCTGCACCAGGCCAATCTGGGCATGAATCAGCTGGTGATCAAGAAGCTGCTCGGCACCGAGCAGGCTGAGGCCGGCAGCGAGGTGGCCCCCCTGATCCTGGATGAGTATGCCAACACGGCATCCGCCGGCTCCATCATTGCCTTTCATGCCCATCGACAGGGCCTCAACACGGATGATCTCGGGGTGATCTGCTCCTTCGGGGCGGGCTACTCCATCGGCTCGGTCGTCGTCCGCAAGCGCTGATCCTGCGGCTCGACGTGCTCCGGCAAGCTCAGGGCGAGCTGGCCGCTGCGCCGGGCTGGGCGGGCGGGCTCAGCATTGGGATGCCCGCCTCGCCGGCGTACTCTTCGAAGACCCAGTCACCGGCTTGCGGCACCACGCCGTCGGTCGGTGGCAGCTCGCGCACCGGCACGCCCTTGAGCGCCTCGGCCATCAGCTCCACCCAAGCGGGCAGGGCCAGGCCGCCGCCGGACTCGCGCTCGCCCAGACTGCGCGGCTGGTCATAGCCCATCCAGACCACGGCCACCAGGGTGGGGTGAAAACCTGCAAACCAGGCGTCTACCGCGTCATTGGTGGTGCCGGTCTTGCCGTAGATATCGCCGCGGCGCAGGGCCGCGCTGGCACGTGCGGCCGTTCCGCTGCGCGTGACTTCCTGAAGCAGGCTGCTGGTCACAAAGGCATTGCGGGAGGAGATCACGCGGTTTTCTTCGTTGGGACTCTCGGTCGTGGCCTCGTAAAGCAGCTGGCCTTTCGCGTCCACCACCTTGGCGATGAGGCTGGCCTTGAGCAGGTGGCCGCCATTGGCAAACACCGCATAGGCGCTGGCCATCTGCATGGGCGTGACGGCGCCCGCACCCAGGGTCAGGGTCAGGTTGTCGGGCTGCTTCTCGGCATCCAGGCCGAAGCGGGCCGCCCAGTCGCGCACGGTGCCCGGGCCCAGCTGCTGCAGCACGCGGATGGTGACCATGTTCTTGGACTTGGCCAGAGCCTGGCGCACGCTCATGGGGCCATCGAACTGCCCGTCCGAGTTCTTGGGCGCCCAGTCGCCGATCACGATGGGCGCGTCTTCCACCACGGTGGCCGGGGTGATGCCCTGTTCCAGCGCCGCCGAGTAGACAAAGGGCTTGAAGCTGGAGCCCGGCTGGCGCCAGGCCTGGGTGGCGTGGTTGAACTGGTTCTTGGCGAAGTCGAAGCCGCCCACCAGGGCGCGCACCCGGCCGCTGCCGGGCTCCAGGGCCACCAGGGCGCCCTCGGCCTCGGGCAGCTGGGTGATGACCCAGGCCCCCTTGGGATCGGTCTTGCTGGGCACGCCACGCAGCACCCGGATGATGGCGCCCGGCGCCAGGCGCAGCTCGGCCTTGGCCTTGGGGCTCAGGGCGCTGGCGGCGGCGCGCAGGCCCTCGCCGCTGATGCTGATGTCCTCGCCACTCTGCAGGCTGGCCAGCACCTTGGTGGGCGAGGCCTCGGTGACCACGGCAGCGCGCAGATCGTCATTGTCCGGGTGCTCGGACAAGGCCTTGGCGATGGCTGCATCGCGGTCAAGCTCATGGGCGGGCAGGGTGATCCGGCCTTCGGGCCCGCGGTAGGGCTTGCGGCGCTCATGCTCCATCAGGCTGCGGCGCAGGCCGCGGTAGGCCGCGGCCTGTTCGCCCGACTCCAAGGTGGTGAAGACCTGCAGTCCCAGGGTGTAGGCCTCGTCGCCATACTGGGCGTGGATCTGCTGGCGCACCATCTCGGCCACGAACTCGGCGTGCAGGCGCGGGTCTTGGGCGCTGCGGATGTGTAGCTTCTCGGCCTTGGCCGCCTCCAGCTGGGCCGCGTCGATCAGGCCCACCTCGTGCATGCGCTGCAGCACCACGCGCTGCCGCCTTGCTGCCCGCGTGGGGTTGTTGGCCGGGTTGGCATAGATGGGGTTCTGGGGCAAGCCGGCCAGCATGGCCGTCTCGGCGATGCTGAGCGCCTGCAGGCTCTTGCCGAAGTACACGCGCGCGGCGGCCTCGAAGCCATAGGCCCTCTGACCCAGATAGATCTGGTTCATATAGATCTCGAGGATCTGCTGCTTGCTCAGGGTGCGCTCCATCTTGAGCGTGAGCAGCATCTCGATGAACTTGCGGCTGTAGAGCTTTTTCTTGGTGAGGTAGAAGTCGCGCGCCAGCTGCTGGGTGATGGTGGAGGCGCCCTGGCTGCGCGCGCTGAAGAGATTGCTCAGGGCGGCGCGTGCAATGCCGGTGTAGGACAGGCCGCCGTGCTCGTAGAACTGCGTGTCCTCGATGGCCAGCAGGGCGTCCTGCATGCTCTTGGGGATCTGGTCCAGGGGCAGGTAGCGGCGGCGCTCGGCGCCGAATTCGCCGATCTGCACGCCATCGGCCGTGTAGACGCGCAGCGGTTGCTTGGGCCGGTAGTCCGTCAGCTCGGAGAGGTCGGGCAGGGTGGGGTAGATCAGCACCGCGGCCGTGGCCAGCAGCAGCACCAGGCCGGCGAAGCCGGCGCCGGCGATGATCAGCAGGCGGCGCACCATGCCGCGGCGGTGCTCGGGCACCAGGGCCAGCAGGCGGGAAAAGAGGTTCAAGAGCAGCGTCGCAGGGGCAATGGCGAAGCGGCCATTATGACCAGGGCGGCTGACAGGGCCACTGCGCACCCCCGGCTATCGGTTATCGTGCCGCCATGCAAGAGTTTTCCTTCTTTTGGCACGACTACGAGACCTTTGGCCGCGTGCCGCGCCGCGACCGCCCGGCCCAGTTTGCCGGCCTGCGCACCGATGCCGAGCTCAATGAGATCGGCGAGCCCCTGATGATCTACTGCCGCCCGGCCGATGACTATCTGCCGGACCCCGAGTCCTGCCTGCTCACCGGCATCCTGCCCCAGACCTGTCTGGCCCAGGGCCTGCCCGAGCACGAGTTCGCCGCGGCCATCGAGCAGGCCCTGTCCCTGCCCGGCACGGTGGGCCTGGGTTACAACACCATCCGCTTCGACGACGAGGTGACCCGCCACCTCTTCTGGCGCAATCTGATCGACCCCTATGCCCGCGAGTGGCAGAACGGCTGCGGCCGCTGGGATCTGCTGGATGTGGTGCGCTGCGCCTACGCCCTGCGCCCCGAGGGCATCCACTGGCCCCGCCACGAGAACGGCCGCCCCAGCTTCAAGCTGGAGCACCTGACCGCGGCCAATGGCCTGAGCCACGAGGCGGCGCACGATGCGCTCTCGGACGTGCGCGCCACCATCGCCCTGGCCCGGCTGCTGCGCGAGAAGCAGCCCAAGCTCTTCGAGTTCTGCCTGAAGCTGCGCAAGAAGGAAGCCGTGCAGGCCGAGATCGGCATGGGCAAGCCCTTTTTGCATGTCTCGGGCATGTATGGCCCGGAGCGCGGCTGCATCGCCCTGGTCTGGCCCCTGGCTCCGCATCCGACCAACAAGAACGAGCTGATCGTCTGGGACCTGTCGGTGGATCCGCAGGAGCTCTTCGGCCTGGATGCGGCCAGCATCCGCCTGCGCATGTTCAGCAAGCAGGATGCCCTGCCCGAGGGCGTGAGCCGCCTGCCCATCAAGACCATCCACATCAACAAGTCGCCGGTGGTGATCGGCAACCTCAAGACCCTCTCGCCGGCCATGGCCGAGCGCTGGGGGCTGGACATGGCCCAGGGCCTGGCCCACGCCCAGACCCTGGCCGAGCGCGGCGCCGCCCTGGCCGGGCTCTGGGCCGAGGTCTTCCAGCGCGAGCCCCTGCCGTCCCTGGATGTGGACGAGGATCTCTACGGCGGCTTCCTGAGCAACGACGACCGCCGCGCCCTGCAGCGCGTGCGCGAGCTGCCGCCCGAGCAACTGGGCCAGCGTGCGGCCCAGGGCCGTCTGGCCTTTGCCGATGCCCGTCTGGACGAGCTGGTGTTCCGCTGGCGCGCCCGCAACCACCCCGAGACCCTGAATGCCCAGGAGCGCGAGCGCTGGCAGGCCCACCGCGCCGCGCGCTTGCTGGACGGGGAGGGCGGTGCCCAGACCCTGAGTGCCTTCTTCGAGCGCATCGACGCCCTCAGCGAGAACCTGGCCGAGGACGACGAGCGCGGCCAGGACATCCTGGGTGCGCTGTACGAGTACGCGGAGCAGATTGCGCCGGAACGCTGAACGCCACGCGCGGCTTGCGGCTACAGCAGGTGCGCGTGGCGCTGCAGCAGCTGGGCCAAGGCGCCGCTGCTGTGCAGTTCCTGCAGGCTGCGGTTGAGATCGGCGAGGCGCTGGCTGTGCTGCGGGTGTTGGCGCACCAGGGCCGTATGCAGGGGCAGCTCGGCCAGGGCGGGTTCGAGCCAGACCAGCGCCGCAGCGGCATCACGCAGCCGGGTCTGCAGCAGATGCATGGCCACCCCCTTGTCCACCAAGGCCAGGTCGATGCGCCCGGCCAGCAGCTTGCGTAGATTGCCCAGATCGTCCACGGCCTCGTCACGGCGCAGGCGAGCGCGCTCGAAGACTGGCGGGTTCACGTAGTCCCGCACGGTGCCGATGGTGAGCCCTTGCAAGCGGGACAGATCATGAACCTGGATCGCCGTGCCCGCACGGGCCATGAAACCGATGCGATTGCTGATGCCCAGGGGGCGCGTGTAGGCCAAGTAGCGTTCACGCTCCTTGTTGTGCCACAGGCCCACGACGCCATCCCAGCTGGCTTGCTGCAGTTCCGCCAGAGCACGAACCCAGGGGCGGGAGGACAGCTCCATCTCCCAGCCCAGGCGCTGCAGGGCCGCCCGCGTGACTTGCGCGGCAATGCCGCCTCCCTCGAGGCTCGCCGATGTGTAGGGCGGGAATTCGGTGGCGACCAGGCGCAGCTTGTCGGGCTTGCTCGCGCTGGCGGCCCAGGGCAATGCCGCCAAGCCCATCACCAGGCTGCGGCGATTGGGATGCAATAGATCGGGCAAGCCGCCAGGCGGTGCTTGGGTCATCGCGGTCCAGGAATGGATGCCGGGGCATTGTAGGCAGCGGCGCGGCCGCCATGTGTCGGCTCAAGACCGTGAAACAAATAAATGCGGTGAAGACCTGTTTTCGGGGTTTTCGGCAGCCCGCAAACGCGCTACACCTGCAATAGTGCTGCTGCCAGCCCAAGGAGATGCGGATGCAAACCCAGCCCCCGGCTACCACCGCGAGTGAAGCCACCGAGTCCCACGATGTGATCGCCGCGCGCCTGCGTGCCCTGATGGTGCGTTCGCCCCTGGCCGTGGGTTTTACGCAAGGGGCTCGCTTTGAGCTGGTCAGCGAACAGTTCAACCATCTGTTCGGGCATGGCGACGACACCGATCTCGGCGGGCAGGCTTGCCGCAGCGTCCATGTTTCGGATGCCGCCTATCAGAGCTTGCAGGAGCGGCTGGGCGCCGCCTTCGCGGCGGGCCGCCCGCTGGACGAAGAGGTGGAGTACGTGCGCCGCGATGGCAGCCGTTTCTGGGGGCGCCTGCAGGCATCGCCGGTCCATTGGGAGGCGCCGGCGGGCGAGGCTATGTGGATTGTTCATGATGTGACGGCCGCCCGGCAGCAGCGCATGCAGCCCACCTGGACGGCCAAGCACGATCCGCTGACCGAGCTGGCCAATCGCCGCGAGTTCGAGCGGCGCCTGTCCGAGCATGTGGGCAGTCGTCGGCACGAGCCGGTTTCCGTGCTCTGGCTGGATGTAGATCGATTCACCGATGTGATTCAGGGCATGGGCCCCGACGTCGCCGATCACTTCCTGTGTGCGCTGGGGCAGGTGATGCTGTCCAAGGTTCGGGCCTCGGATCTGGTGGCGCGTATCGAGAAGGACTGCTTTGCCGTGCTCCTACCCGATTGCGACCAGCACTATGCCGCCATCGTGGCCGAGAAGATCCGTTCCGCCATTGCCGCCTTCCGTCTGCGCTGGGGCCTGCATCGCACCCGGGTCAGGGCCTGCCTGGGTGTGGTGCAGCTACAGCCCAGCCTGGAAACCGTGGACTCGGTGCTGGCCGCCGCCACGCTGGCCTGCGCCGAGGCCAAGGCGGCGGGTGGCGACAGCGTGCGAGTCTTTGTGCCGACCGATGTGCCTGAGGCCTTCTCGGCCTGAGGGCCGCAAGGGGTTTTGAGCGTCCTCGGCGCATCGGCGCCCGGTGGGGGCTTGGGGCAAACACTCTTGGCGCTGCAAGGGACTCGGTTACGCTGAGCCATGGGCCGAAGCCGGATTCCAACCCGAGCCCGGCTTGTGCCCAGGGGTGCGTGACCGGCGCTTATCCGCAGCCGGTTGCGCGCGAGTGCCGTCGATTGCGTGCGCCCTACCCGGGACGCCAGGAGCTGTGCCCCTATGAGCAAGTACCCCCCCTTGCGCCTGCATATTCCCGAGCCCAGCGGGCGTCCGGGTTGCGCCACCGATTTTTCCTATCTGCATATCTCCCCGGCCGGTGCGACACGGCGGCCTGATGTGGATGTGCTGCCCGTCGACACCCAGGATCTTGCCTATCAGCTGGTGCGTGTGCTGGATGAGGACGGCAGCGCCAAAGGCCCCTGGGATCCGCAGCTGGCGCCCGACTTCATGCGACGCGGGCTCAAGGCCATGATGAAGGTGCGGGTCTTCGATGCCCGCATGTTGATCGCGCAACGTCAGAAGAAGCTGAGCTTCTACATGCAGGCTCTGGGCGAGGAAGCCATTGCCGTGGCCCATGGCATGGCCTTGCAGCAGGGGGATATGAACTTCCCGACCTATCGCCAGCAGGGGCTGCTGCTCAGCCGTGACGATGTCTCCATGGTCGAGATGATCTGCCAGCTGCTGAGCAACGAGAAGGATCCCATCCAGGGACGCCAGTTGCCGGTGATGTACTCCTACAAGCGGGCCGGCTTCTTCAGCATTTCGGGCAATCTGGCCACCCAGTACATCCAGGCCGTGGGTTGGGCCATGGCCAGTGCGATCAAGGGCGACACCAAGATTGCCTCGGCCTGGATTGGTGATGGCTCCACGGCCGAGTCGGACTTTGCGACGGCACTGACCTTCGCCCATGTCTACCGGGCACCCGTCATCCTCAATGTGGTGAACAACCAGTGGGCCATCTCGACCTTCCAGGCGATTGCGGGTGGCGAGCACACCACTTTCGCGGCGCGCGGTGTGGGGTCAGGCATTGCCTCCCTGCGTGTGGATGGCAATGACTTTCTGGCCGTTCATGCCGCTTCGCTGTGGGCGGCCGAGCGCGCCCGACGCGGCCTGGGGCCGACCCTGATCGAATGGGTCACCTATCGGGCCGGGGCGCACTCGACCTCGGACGACCCGAGCAAGTACCGGCCTGGCGACGACTGGGAGCGCTTCCCGCTGGGCGATCCCATCGAGCGCCTGCGCCGACACCTGAGCCTGCTGGGTCATTGGAGCGACGAGGAGCACGAGGCCACGCTCAAGGCCCTGGAGGCCGAGGTGATCGCCGCGCAGCGCGAGGCCGAGCGCTATGGCTCCCTGCTGGACGGCCATATTCCCAGCGTGGCCAGCATGTTCGAGGGCGTCTACAAGGACATGCCCGAGCATCTGCGCCAGCAGCGCCAACAACTGGGTTACTGAAACGGGGGAGTTGCCATGAATGAAGCCGTCCGGCAGGACAAGCTGGCCCCGACCGTCGAGGCACCTGCCCAGGGGGCCAGCAAGCCCATGACCATGATCCAGGCTCTGCGCTCGGCCATGGATGTGATGATGGAGCGGGACCCGAATGTGGTGGTCTTTGGTGAGGATGTGGGCTACTTCGGCGGCGTGTTCCGCTGCACCGAGGGCCTGCAGGCCAAGTACGGCAAATCGCGGGTATTCGATGCGCCCATTTCCGAGAGCGGCATCGTGGGGGCCGCGGTTGGCATGGGTGCCTACGGCCTGCGGCCGGTGGTGGAGATCCAGTTCGCCGACTATGTGTACCCGGCCATCGATCAGATCGTCAGCGAGGCTGCGCGCCTGCGCTACCGCTCGGCGGGTGACTTCACCGCGCCCCTGACCATACGCATGCCCTGTGGCGGCGGCATCTATGGTGGGCAGACGCACAGCCAGAGCCCCGAAGCCATCTTCACCCATGTCTGCGGCCTGCGCACCGTCATGCCCAGCAATCCCTATGACGCCAAGGGCCTGCTGATTGCGGCCATCGAGAATGACGACCCGGTGATTTTTCTGGAGCCCAAGCGGCTCTATAACGGGCCTTTTGACGGGCATCACGACAAGCCCGTCGTGCCCTGGAGCAAGCACCCCATGGGCGAAGTGCCCGAGGGCTACTACACCGTGCCCCTGACCAGTGCCGCCTTGTTCCGGCCTGGCTCGGCGGTTACCGTGCTGGCCTATGGCACCATGGTTTGGGTCAGTGCAGCCGCGGCGGCCGAGGCGGACGTGGATGCCGAGATCATCGATCTGCGCAGCATCTGGCCCCTGGATCTAGACACCGTGGTCGCCTCGGTCAAGAAGACCGGTCGCTGCGTGATCGTGCACGAGGCCACGCGGACCAGCGGCTTTGGCGCCGAACTCTCAGCCCTGGTCCAGGAGCATTGCTTCTATCACCTGGAGGCGCCGATCGAGCGGGTCACGGGCTGGGACACGCCTTACCCACATGCTCAGGAGTGGGCCTACTTCCCCGGCCCCGCCCGCGTCGCGGCGGCCCTCAAGCGCGTGATGGAGGCCTGAGCCATGGCAGCCTATGTGATCAAGATGCCCGATATCGGCGAGGGCATTGCCGAGGTGGAGCTGGTGGCCTGGCGCGTGCAGCCCGGTGAGGCGGTGGCCGAGGATCAGATCCTGGCCGATGTGATGACGGACAAGGCCACGGTGGAGATTCCATCACCGGTGGCGGGCACCGTGGTCTCGCATGGCGGGACGGTAGGACAGGTGATGGCGGTGGGCGCGGAGCTGATTCGCCTGGAGGTGGAGGGGGCGGGCAATGTGAGATCGGGCGGCGACGCCGCCCCCGTCCAGCGATCTGAGGCCGCACCGGCGGTGGCCCCTGCAATCGCTGCGACCGCCGCAGCTCGAGTGGACAGTGCGCAGGCTGCGGCCCCGAAGTCGGCAGCCGGCCCGGCATCGGCGGCGGCCCGCCCGCTTGTGGCGCCGCGCCGTGCGGCCGACGAGAAGCCGATCGCCTCGCCCGCCGTACGCCGACGCGCCTGGGATCTGGGCATCGAGCTCCAGTTCGTGCCCGGCACGGGGCCGGCTGGCCGCATTACTCAGGATGACCTCGAGGCCTTTGCCGCCAGTGGCGGCGCCGCCAGCGCGGCGGGCCGCGAGGTGGACAGTCGCTACGCCCTGCGCCTGGATGAGCAGGCCGTGCCTGTCATTGGCCTGCGTCGCAAGATCGCGCAGAAGATGCAGCAGGCCAAGCGCCAGATTCCGCACTTCACCTATGTGGAGGAGGTGGATGTGACCGAGCTGGAGGCGCTGCGCCAGCGGCTTAACGCCGAGCACGCCGCGCGGCGCGCTAAGCTCACCCTGCTGCCCTTTCTGGCGCGGGCCGTCGTCATCGCGGTGCGCGAGTTTCCGCAGGTCAATGCGCGCTTTGACGATGAGGCCCAGGTGCTCACCCGCTATGGCGCGGTCCATCTCGGCATGGCCACGCAGACCGAGGCCGGACTGCTGGTGCCCGTCATCCGCCATGCCGAGACCCTGGACCCCTGGGCCTGTGCCGGCGAGATCGCCCGCCTGGCCGATGCAGCGCGCAAGGGCAAGGCCAGCCGCGAGGAACTCGGGGGCTCGACCATCACCATCACCAGCCTGGGGGCCCTGGGCGGCATTGTCACGACGCCCGTCATCAATCATCCGGAGGTCGGCATCGTAGGCGTGAACCGCATGGTGGAGCGGCCCATGTTCGACCGTGACGGGCGTGTGGTTCCGCGTCTGCTGATGAACCTCAGTGCCAGCTTCGACCACCGCGTGGTCGACGGCATGGATGCAGCGCTCTTCGTGCAGCGCCTGCGCGCCTTGCTGGAAACTCCCGCGACCCTGTTCATCGAGTGAGTCTCAGATGCCTCCCGTCTACTCGCAAACCCAGTTGCTCATCATCGGTGGCGGTCCCGGTGGCTATGTGGCCGCTTTGCGTGCGGCCCAGCTCGGCATCCAGACCACCTTGATCGAGGGCGCCCAGTTGGGCGGAACCTGCCTCAATATCGGCTGCATTCCCAGCAAGGCTCTGATTCATGCGGCCGATGCCTATGCCCAGGCCGCCGAACAGGCCCAGGGGCGCTCGGTGCTGGGCATACGCAGCGGCGAGATCACGCTGGACCTGGCCACCACCCTGGCCTGGAAAGCCGGCATCGTGAGCAAGCTCACCACAGGCGTTGCTGCCTTGCTCAAGAAGCATGGGGTCCAGCTCATACAGGCCTGGGCCGAGATCGTCGATGGCAAGACGGTGGAGATCCGCACCGCTGCCTCGGATCAGGCCCCGCAACGCATTCAATGCGCACATCTGCTGCTGGCCGCCGGTTCGCAGGAGCTGGCCTTGCCCTCTCTGCCCTTTGGCGCCGGCCAGGGCAGGGTGGTCTCGTCCACCGAAGCCCTGAGCTTTGCCGAAGTGCCGCGCGAGCTGGTGGTGGTGGGCGCTGGCTATATCGGCCTCGAATTGGGCACGGCCTGGCGCAAGCTCGGGGCTCAGGTCACGGTGGTGGAGGCACAAGATTGCATCCTGCCGGCCTATGACGCCGAGCTGGTGCGGCCGGTGGCCCAGTCCCTGGCCCGCCTGGGCATCAAGACCCTGCTGTCGCACAGGGTGGAGGGGCTGAACGCCGATGGCACGGCGCTCAGCGTCCGCGACCCTCAGGGCCAGCTTGTCGAGTTGTCCGCGGACAAGATTCTGGTCGCTGTGGGACGTCGCCCGCGGATTGAGGGCTGGGGGCTGGAGCGCCTGATGCTGGACATGGCCGGTCGGGCGGTGAAGGTGGATGCACATTGCCGCACCTCTATGAAGGATGTCTGGGCCATCGGGGACCTGGTCGGCGAGCCTTTGCTGGCGCACCGGGCCATGGCCCAGGGCGAGATGGTGGCGGAACTGATCGCCGGCAAGAAGCGCCGCTTCGAGCCGGTCAGCATACCGGCCGTGTGTTTTACCGATCCCGAGATCGTGCTGGCCGGCCATACGCCGGCCAGCGCGCAGGCCTTGGCGGCGGCGCAGGGCTTCAAGCTCTTGCAAGCGCAGTTTCCCTTTGCTGCCAATGGCCGAGCGCTTTCGCTGGAGTCTCCCGAGGGCTTTGTGCGTGTGCTGGCCCGGGCGGACAACCACCTGATCCTGGGCTGGCAGGCCGTGGGTGCGGCGGTGTCCGAGCTGGCGGCGGCCTTTGGCCTGAGTCTGGAAATGGGCGCGCGGCTTGAGGACGTGGCCCACACCATCCATGCCCACCCGACCTTGGGCGAGGCGGTGCAGGAGGCGTGTCTGCGGGCCTTGGGCCAGGCGCTGCATGTCTGAACTTGGACGGTTACCCGTTGACCCACGACGCGCCGGAAATGAAAAACGGGCCCAGAGGGCCCGTGTTTTCTAGTGTCTTGGCGGAGAGGGCGGGATTCGAACCCGCGGTGGGCTATTAACCCACACACGCTTTCCAGGCGTGCGACTTAAACCGCTCATCCACCTCTCCGAAGCCCGCCATCATAACGCAGTTTTTTGTTCGGGTAGAGGAGTTGCATCGAAAATTTCTGGGTTCGCTTGCGAAGCCCGCGCTGCACCCCTTCAGCCCGGCTTGTGGCCCTTCATCAGGGCCATGGCCGTGCCGATCAGGCCGCTGACCTCGCCCATATGGCCCGGCACGATCATGGTGTTGTTCTTCTGGGCCAGTTGGGCGTAGGCGTCCACGGCCTTCTCCGCCACCTTGAGCTGCACGGCCTGCTGGCCGCCGGGCTGCTCGATGGCGGCGGCGATCTTGCGGATGGCCTCGGCGGTGGCTTCGGCCACCGCGCCGATGGCGGCGGCCTCGCCCTGGGCCTTGTTGATCTCGGCCTGTTTCTCGCCTTCGGAGCGGGCGATGGCCGCTTCGCGCTCGCCGGTGGCGATATTGATCTGTTCCTGGCGCCGGCCCTCGGAGGCCGCAATCAGGGCGCGCTTTTCGCGCTCGGCCGTGATCTGCGCCTGCATGGAGTGCAGGATGGCCGGCGGCGGTGTCAGGTCCTTGATCTCATAGCGCAGCACCTTCACGCCCCAGTTGAGCGCGGCCTCGTCCAGGGCCTGGACCACCGAGCTGTTGATGATGTCCCGCTCCTCAAAGGTGCGGTCCAGCTCCATGCGGCCGATCACGCTGCGCAGCGTGGTCTGGGCCAGCTGGGTGATGGCCACGATGTAGTTGCTGGAGCCGTAGCTGGCGCGCATCGCGTCGGTGACCTGGAAGTAGAGGATGCCGTCAACGGTCAGCTGGGTGTTGTCCTTGGTGATGCAGACCTGGCTGGGCACATCCAGCGGAATCTCCTTGAGCGAGTGCTTGTAGGCCAGGCGGTCGACAAAGGGCACCAGGATGTTGAGGCCGGGCGTGAGCGTGGCGTGGTACTTGCCCAGGCGCTCGACGATCCAGGCGTTCTGCTGGGGCACGACCTTGATGGCGCGCACGATGAAGATGGCGGCGATCACCAACAGGATCAGGGCGATTTCCATGGCGGGTTTCCTCCTTGAATGTGCTTGTCAATCGGGGCTCAGGGTGCGAGCACCAGGCAGCTGCCTTCAACGGCGCGTATGGTGTGCAGGCCGGGTGTCGGACTGCCGCTGCCATCGAAGCGGGCCTGCCATTCGGCGCCGCGGTAGCGCACTGTGGTGCGACCGTCTGCCAGCCAGTGCGTGACCTGCACCTGCTGACCCACATCCAGGTTCACATCGGGATTGCTGCTGCTGGGCGTCTGCGGCTGGCTGGCACGGCGCCGGTGCCAGAACAGGACGGCCAAGCCGCCCACCAGGGCGGCGGTGCTGATCTGGGCCGCAAGTCCCAGACCCAGATGGGCGGCCAGGGCGCCGGCGGCGGCACCCAAGGCCAGCATCAGCAGGTAAAAGGTCCCTGTAGCCAACTCCAGCGCCACCAGCGTGCCCGCGATGACCCACCAGAGGGTTGAACCATTCCAGAGCTCCATGCGGCCTCCCTTTATTGTGTCGACCCAGTGTAGCCGTCCTGTTTGTGCGACAAAGCAGAATGATGCGGACAGAAAACCGCTGGCTGCCGGCGCTTGGCCCTACACTTCGCGCCTTCATTTTTCTGCTGTCCCTTTTGCCCCCGGAGGCCCTGCATGCTGCGCTTTCGCTTCCCCATCGTCATCATCGACGAGGACTATCGCTCCGAGAACACCTCGGGTTTGGGCATTCGTGCCCTGGCGGACGCCATCCAGAAAGAGGGCTTCGAGGTGCTGGGGGTGACCAGCTACGGGGATCTCAGCCAGTTCGCCCAACAGCAAAGCCGCGCCAGCGCCTTCATCCTGTCCATCGACGATGAGGAGTTCACGCCGGGTCCGGAGCTGGATCCGGCCGTGCTGAATCTGCGCAAGTTCATCGAGGAGATCCGCTTCAAGAACGCGGACATTCCCATCTACGTCTATGGCGAGACGCGCACCTCCCAGCACCTGCCCAACGATGTGCTGCGTGAGCTGCATGGCTTCATCCACATGTTCGAGGACACGCCGGAGTTCGTGGCCCGCCACATCATCCGTGAGGCCAAGAGCTACCTCGACGGTCTGGCGCCGCCCTTCTTCAAGGCCTTGATGGACTATGCCCAGGACGGTTCCTACAGCTGGCACTGCCCGGGTCACTCCGGCGGTGTGGCCTTCCTGAAGAGCCCGGTGGGCCAGATGTTCCACCAGTTCTTCGGCGAGAACATGCTGCGCGCCGACGTCTGCAATGCGGTGGAAGAGCTGGGTCAGCTGCTGGACCACACCGGCCCGGTGGCCGCTTCCGAGAAGAATGCCGCGCGTATCTTCAATGCCGACCACTGCTTCTTCGTCACCAACGGCACCAGCACCTCCAACAAGATGGTCTGGCACCATACGGTGGCGCCGGGCGATGTGGTGGTGGTGGACCGCAACTGCCACAAGAGCATCCTGCATAGCATCATCATGACCGGTGCGGTGCCGGTCTTCATGACGCCCACGCGCAACCACTACGGCATCATCGGCCCCATCCCCGAGAGCGAGTTCTCGCCGGAGAGCATCAAGAAGAAGATCGCCAAGAACCCGCTGCTCAAGGGAGTGGATGTCAAGAAGATCAAGCCGCGCATCATGACGCTGACGCAGTCGACCTACGACGGCGTGCTCTACAACACCGAGACCATCAAGAGCAAGCTCGACGGCTGGATCGACACCCTGCACTTTGACGAGGCCTGGCTGCCGCATGCGGCTTTCCACACCTTCTATGGCTCTTACCATGCCATGGGCAAGAACCGTCCCCGCCCCAAGACGGCCATGGTCTATGCCACCCAGTCCACCCACAAGCTGCTGGCCGGTCTGAGCCAGGCCTCGCAGGTGCTGGTGCAAGACTCCCAGAACGTGAAGCTGGACAAGCATCTGTTCAACGAGGCCTATCTGATGCACACCTCGACCAGCCCGCAGTACAGCATCATCGCGAGCTGTGATGTGGCCGCCGCCATGATGGAGCCGCCCGGCGGCACCGCCCTGGTGGAGGAGAGCCTGGCCGAGGCCCTGGACTTCCGCCGCGCCATGCGCAAGGTGGAAAAGGACTACGGCAAGTCCGACTGGTGGTTCAAGGTCTGGGGGCCGGATCGTCCGCTGGCCGCCGAGGGTGTGGGCAAGCCCGCCGACTGGATGCTCAAGGCCAATGAGAAGTGGCACGGCTTCGGCTCCATCGAGGCCGGCTTCAATATGCTGGACCCGATCAAGTCCACCATCATCACGCCCGGCCTGGACATGAGCGGCAAGTTCGCCAAGACCGGCATCCCGGCCAGCATCGTCACCAAGTTCCTGGCCGAGCACGGCGTGGTGGTGGAGAAGACGGGCCTGTACAGCTTCTTCATCATGTTCACCATCGGCATCACCAAGGGCCGCTGGAACACCCTGCTGACCGCGCTGCAGCAGTTCAAGGACGACTACGACAAGAACGCGCCGCTGTGGCGCATCATGCCGGAGTTCGTGGCCGCCCAGCCGCGCTATGAGCGCATGGGCCTGCGCGATCTGTGCCAGAGCATCCACGAGGCCTATGCCCAGGGCGATATCGCCCGCCTGACCACCGAGGTCTACCTCTCGGATCTGGAGCCGGCCATGAAGCCCAGCGATGCCTATGCCCACATCGCCCAGCGCAAGACCGAGCGTGTGGCCATCGACAAGCTCGAAGGCCGCGTCACCACCTCGCTGCTGACGCCTTACCCGCCGGGCATTCCCCTGCTGATCCCGGGCGAGCGCTTCAACAAGAAGATCGTGGACTACCTGAAGTTCACCCGCGACTTCAATGCCAAGTTCCCGGGCTTTGCCACCGATGTGCACGGTCTGGTGGCCGAGCAGGGCGAGGATGGCCAGACCCGCTACTTCGTGGACTGCGTGACCAAATAAGGCCGTTGGCTGCGCCCCGCGGGGCGCGCCGCCATGAAAAAAGGGGCCCTGCGGGGCCCCTTTGTCTTGTGTGCCTGGAACTCAAGAGGCTTCGTCGGCCAGGGCCACGTGGCTGAAGCCGCCATCCACATAGATCACTTCGGAGCTGATGCCGCCGGCCAGGTCCGAGAACAGGAAGGCGGCGGTATTGCCCACATCGTCAATGGTCACATTGCGGCGGATCGGCGCGCTGGCGGCAAAGGCGTTGAGCAGCTTGCCGAAGTCCTTGATGCCCGAGGCGGCCAGGGTCTTGATCGGGCCGGCCGAGATGCCGTTCACGCGTACACCCTTGGCGCCCAGGGAATAGGCCAGGTAGCGCACGCTGGCTTCCAGCGAGGCCTTGGCCAGGCCCATGGTGTTGTAGTTGGGCACATAGCGCTCGGCGCCCAGATAGGACAGGGTCAGCAGGGAGGAGCCTGCGCGCAGGCGCGGCGCCGCGGCCTTGGCCATGGCGGGGAAGCTGTAGGCCGAGATATCGTGGGCGATGCGGAAGTTTTCGCGCGTCAGGCCCTCCAGGAAGTCGCCGGCAATCGCCTCGCGCGGCGCAAAGCCGATGGAGTGCACAAAACCGTCAAACTCCGGCCAGGCTTCGCCCAGCTGGGCGAACAGGCGCTCGATCTGCGCGTCATCGCTGACGTCGCAGTCAAACACCAGCTTGGAGCCAAACTCGGCCGCAAACTCCGTGATGCGGTCCTTGAAACGTTCGCCCTGATAGCTGAAGGCCAGTTCGGCCCCCTCGCGGTGGCAGGCGCGGGCAATGCCGTAGGCAATCGAGCGGTTGGACAGCACGCCCGTGATCAGCAAGCGCTTGCCGGCGAGAAAACCCATGGTGGCTCCTATCTGGTCGTTAAAATGCGGTCGCGGATTTTCGCACGAGCTTTATGTCCTGCAAGCACAGTCTCTTGCCGGCATGGTGCTTGCATAGTACAATCCTGGCTTCGCTGAAAAAGCTGCAAGCAGCGATCAGTGCGGCGAAGACGGTGGGCGGATTCATCCAGCCCATTTTTTTTGCTTGATCTTTTTTGACCTTTTTGAGCTCGGAATCCGAAGAAATACCCCGCATGAGTTGGCAAGCCGCTGTTGAAAAGACCGTGATCGGCCTGGGCTATGACCTGGTGGACTGCGAACGCAGTGCCGGTGGCTTGCTGCGCGTCTATATCGATAAGCTGGCGGACCAGGCCCTGGCCGGTGAGGTAATTTCGGTGGACGACTGCGAGAAGGTGACCCGCCAGCTGCAGTATGTGCTGGAGGTCGAGAATGCCGACTATCAGCGCCTGGAGGTTTCCTCTCCAGGGCTGGACCGCCCCCTGAACAAGGCGGCCGACTACGCCCGCTTCACGGGCGAGCAGATTGAAATCACTCTGAAACTCGCCTTCCAGGGGCGCAAGCGCTACAGCGGTGAGCTGCAGGCGCTGGATGCGGCCGAGGGCGAGGCTGCCGGCTGGCGCCTCGTGTTCAACGACGGCAAGCAGGATCAGGCGCTGGATTTCAGTCTGGACGAGGTGCGCAGCGCCAAGCTGGTGCCCGC
Source organism: Roseateles asaccharophilus (assembly GCF_004362405.1). Classification (GTDB taxonomy): domain Bacteria; phylum Pseudomonadota; class Gammaproteobacteria; order Burkholderiales; family Burkholderiaceae_C; genus Kinneretia; species Kinneretia asaccharophila. The sequence continues at coordinate 333,178 of NZ_SNXE01000004.1, read as the reverse complement.
GATCGATTTTAAGGGTCGCAAGAGCAAGCCCGCTGCGGGCGAATCCCAGGACAAGACGAACAAGGCCGATGGCAAGAAGGCTGCCTCGAAAAAGAAGAAGCAGAGCAATGCCAAGGCCAGGCAGCAGCAGGACGATGAGGAGTCGCCTGCTGCCGCTGGCAAGGATGACAAGGTTGACGGAGGTCTCGATCAATGAACCGCGAACTGTTGATGCTGGTGGATGCGATTTCGCGCGAGAAGAGCGTGGAGCGCGATGTCGTGTTCGGTGCGGTGGAAGCTGCGCTGGCCTCGGCCACCAAGAAGTTGTATGGCGGGGAGGTCGACATCCGCGTGGCGATTGACCGCGATACTGGCGAGTACGAGACCTTCCGTCGCTGGCATGTGGTGCCCAACGAGGCGGGCCTGCAGAATGCCGACGCCGAGATCCTGCTCTTCGAAGCCCAGGAACAGATTGCCGACATCGAGGTGGACGACCACATCGAGGAGTCGGTGGAGTCCGTGCCCATCGGTCGCATTGGAGCTCAGGCCGCCAAGCAGGTGATCCTGCAAAAGATCCGCGACGCCGAGCGCGAGCAGCTGCTCAACGATTTCCTCTCGCGCGGCGAGAAGATCTTCGTGGGCACGGTCAAGCGCCTGGACAAGGGCGACATCATTGCCGAGTCGGGCCGCATCGAAGGCCGCCTCAAGCGCAATGAGCTGATCCCCAAGGAAAACCTGCGCACCGGCGACCGCGTGCGTGCCGTGATCCTGGGCGTGGACCCCACCCAGCGTGGCCCGCAGATCATGCTCTCGCGCTCCAGCCCGGAGTTCATGAAGGAGCTGTTCGCCCAGGAAGTGCCTGAGATTGAGCAGGGCCTGCTGGAGATCAAGAGCTGCGCCCGTGACCCGGGCAGCCGCGCCAAGATCGCCGTGCTCTCGCATGACAAGCGTGTCGATCCCATCGGCACCTGCGTCGGCGTGCGCGGTTCGCGCGTCAATGCCGTGACCAACGAGCTGGCCGGCGAGCGCGTGGACATCGTGCTGTGGTCCGAGGACCCGGCCCAATTCGTGATCGGTGCCCTGGCACCGGCCAATGTTCAGTCCATCGTGGTGGACGAAGAACGGCATGCCATGGACGTGGTGGTGGATGAGGAAAACCTCGCCATCGCCATCGGCCGCGGCGGCCAGAATGTGCGCCTGGCCTCCGAGCTCACCGGCTGGCGCATCAACATCATGTCGGCCGAGGAATCGGCCGCCAAGCAGGAGCAGGAAACCGAAGTCGTTCGCAAGCTTTTCGTTGAAAAGCTGGACGTGGACGCCGAGGTGGCCGACATCCTGATCGCCGAAGGATTCACCAGCCTGGAAGAAGTGGCCTATGTGCCGATGCAGGAAATGCTGGAGATCGAGGCCTTCGACGAGGACACGGTCAACGAGCTGCGCACCCGGGCCAAGGATGCGCTGTTGACCATGGAAATCGCCCGCGAAGAAAAGGTCGAAGAGGTGTCGCAGGATCTGCGCGACCTCGAGGGCATGACGCCGGAGCTTGTGGCCAAGCTCGCCGACGGCGACATCCATACCCGTGACGACCTGGCCGACCTGGCCGTCGACGAGCTCGTGGAGCTCGCCGGCCTGGAAGAAGCCGCAGCGCGCGCCCTGATCATGAAGGCCCGCGAGCACTGGTTCAACGCCTGAAGCAAGGCTCAGCCACACACTCGCGTCGCATCGAAAGCATTCTGAAGGATCCCCACAATGGCTGTGACCACCGTCGCCCAGTTCGCTGCAGAGCTACAAAGGCCTGCAAGCACGCTGCTTGAGCAGCTGCAAGCCGCGGGCGTCAAGAAGGCGTCTGCTGAAGACGCCCTGAACGAAGCCGACAAAGAACGTCTGCTGGATTACCTGCGCACCGCGCATGGCACTGCGAATAGCGCCGATCGCAAGAAGATCACGCTCAAGCGCACGTCGACCAGCGAGATCAAGCAGGCCGACTCCAGCGGCAAGACCCGCACCGTGCAGGTCCAGGTCAAGAAGACCCGCACCTTCGTCAAGCGCGAGGACAGCGGTCTCGATGAGGCCGCTGCCCAAGCCGCGGAAGAGGCTGAGCTGCAGCGTCGCGAAGAAGAGGCTCAGGCCCAGGCCGAAGCGCTGCGCAAGCAAGAGGAAGAGCTGGCCGCCCGCGTTCGCGAACGTGAAGCCGCCGAGGCTGCTGCCAAGGCCGCCGAGGAGCAGCGTCGCCAGGAGCGCCTGGCCGCCGAGGCCCGTGCCGCCGAAGAAGCCGCCGCTGCCAAGGTGGCTGCGGAAGCCGCAGCCCGCGAGGCTGCGCGCGCTGCTGCCGCTGCGCTGAACAAGGCTGCGACCCGTCCGGCGCCTGCCGTGGCGGCTCCGGCCCCTGCGCCCGTTGCGGCCCCCGCGCCGGCGCCCGCTCCTGTGGAAGCGGCCAAGCCCGCGGCGCCCGTGGAAGCACCCAAGCCCGCCCTGCGCGTGGTTAAGGCCGTTGACGTGAGCGCCGAGGAAAAGCAGAAGCAGGCCGATCTGGAGCGCCGCCGCAAGGCCGCCGAGGCCGAGGCTGCCGCCATCCGCGCGATGATGAATGCACCGAAGAAGGTGCTGGTGGCCAAGAAGCCCGAGGAACCCAAGCCGGCGGCAACTCCGGCCATCCAGGGCACCATTCACAAGAAGCCGGGTACCGGCACGACCGCCGCTCCGGCAGGTGGCACGGCCGCCAAGCCGGGCGACAAGAAGTCCGTCAAGTCCGAGAAGCTGTCGTCCAGCTGGGCCGATGACGCCGCCAAGAAGCGTGGCCTCAAGACCATCGGCGCTGGTGCGCCGGCCGGTCGCGGCCAGCCGGGCTGGCGCGCGCCCAAGGGTGGCGCGGGCCGTCGCGGCGACCGTGGTGACCGCCATGGAGCCGCCTCCAACTTCGTGGCGCCCACCGATCCGGTGATCCAGGAAGTCCATGTGCCCGAGACCATCTCGGTGGCGGACCTGGCCCACAAGATGTCGGTCAAGGCCTCCGAGGTCATCAAGAAGCTGATGCAGCTGGGTCAGATGGTCACCATCAACCAGCAGCTGGACCAGGAAACGGCCATGATCGTGGTCGAGGAAATGGGCCACAAGGCTTTTGCCGCCAAGCTGGACGATCCGGACGCCTTCCTGGAAGAAGAGGGCGCCGCTGCCGAGCAGGAACACGAGCTGCTGCCGCGCGCCCCGGTCGTCACCGTCATGGGTCACGTCGACCACGGCAAGACCTCGCTGCTGGACTACATCCGTCGCAGCCGTGTGGCCGCGGGCGAAGCCGGCGGCATCACGCAGCACATCGGTGCATACCATGTGGACACGCCGCGCGGCATGATCACCTTCCTGGACACCCCGGGTCACGAGGCCTTCACGGCCATGCGTGCCCGCGGTGCCAAGGCCACCGACATCGTCATCCTGGTCTGTGCGGCCGATGACGGCGTCATGCCCCAGACCAAGGAAGCCGTGCACCACGCCAAGGCGGCCGGTGTGCCCATCGTGGTGGCCGTCACCAAGATTGACAAGCCCGACGCCAATCTGGACCGGGTCAAGAGCGAGCTGGTGGCCGAACAGGTGGTGCCGGAAGAATTCGGCGGTGACTCTCCCTTCGTGGGCGTGTCGTCCAAGACGGGTCAGGGCATCGACGAGTTGCTGGAGCAGGTGCTGCTGCAGGCCGAGGTGCTGGAACTGACCGCGCCCAAGGACTCCATGGCCAAGGGCCTGGTCATCGAAGCCAAGCTGGACAAGGGCCGCGGCCCCGTGGCCACGGTGCTGGTGCAGACCGGTACCCTCAAGCGCGGCGACGTGGTGCTGGCCGGTTCGACCTTCGGCCGAGTGCGCGCCATGCTGGACGAAGATGGCAAGCCCTGTACCGAGGCTGGCCCCTCCATCCCGGTGGAGATCCAGGGTCTGACCGAAGTGCCGCAGGCTGGCGACGAATTCATGGTCTTGGCCGATGAGCGCCGCGCCCGTGAAGTGGCCACCTTCCGTCAGGGCAAGTACCGCGACGTCAAGCTGGCCAAGCAGCAGGCCGCCAAGCTGGAGAACATGTTCGAGAACATGGGATCGGGCGATGTGCAGAGCCTGCCGCTGATCATCAAGGCCGACGTGCAGGGTTCGCAGGAAGCGCTGGCATCCTCGCTGCTCAAGCTCTCGACCGAGGAAGTCAAGGTGCAGATCGTGCACGCCGCGGTCGGTGGCATCAGCGAGTCGGACGTCAACCTGGCGATCGCCTCCAAGGCCATCATCATCGGCTTCAACACCCGCGCCGATGCCGGTGCGCGCAAGCTGGCCGAGCACAATGGTGTGGACCTGCGCTACTACAACATCATCTACGACGCCGTGGATGAGGTGAAGGCGGCGATGGGCGGCATGCTGGCGCCCGAGCAGCGCGAGGAAGCCCTGGGTACGGCCGAGATCCGCGTGGTCTTCGTGGCCTCCAAGATCGGCACGGTGGCCGGTTCCATGGTCACCTCGGGTCTGGTGCGTCGCAACGCCAAGTTCCGTCTGCTGCGCGACAACATCGTGGTCTACACCGGCGAGGTCGAATCGGTCCGCCGCGAGAAGGACGATGTGAAGGAAGTCAAGGAAGGCTTCGAGTGCGGTATCAAGCTGAAGAACTACAGCGACATCAAGGAAGGCGATCAGCTGGAATTCTTCGAAATCAAGGAAGTGGCTCGGACCCTGTAAGGCCCCCGCTCGCTTCGCTCCTGCCCCAGGACCTGACAAGGTCCGCCTCGCGGCCCTGGGGCTCCGCCCGCAATATCGGGGCGGTCCTCAGGCGGGGCGCTGCTTGGTCAAAACCCCGCCTAGCAGTTCAGGCGGGGTTTGCATTTGGAGCTTTGAAACACCATGCGTCATAAGAGAGCAATCCCCAACCGCGGTTTCCGCGTCGCCGACCAGATCCAGCGCGATCTGGCCGAGTTGATCCGCGAACTCAAGGATCCGCGCATCGGCATGGCCACGATCAGTGCGGTCGAGGTCACGCCCGACTATGCGCATGCCAAGGTCTTCTTCTCGGTGCTGGTGGGCTCGCCCCAGGAAACGGAAGAAGCGCTGAACGAGGCCGCCGGCTTTCTGCGCAACGGCCTGTTCAAGCGCCTGGCCATCCACACCGTGCCGACCTTGCATTTCCACTTCGACCGCACCACCGAGCGTGCCGCCGAGATGAATGCGTTGATCAGCAAGGCCAATGCCAACCGCGCGGCCGACGAGGCCTCGGACGAAGGCCGCGAGGACTGAAAAGCACCCGGCCATGCACGCCACGTCCGCCACCCCTGCCACCGCCGAGGCCCGCCCGCCGCGCCAGCGCATCCAGCGCCGGCCGGTGCATGGCGTGCTGCTGCTGGACAAGCCCCTGGGCCTGTCCAGCAACGATGCGCTGCAGAAGGTGAAGTGGCTGCTGCGCGCCGAGAAGGCCGGCCACACCGGCACCTTGGACCCCCTGGCCACGGGCCTCTTGCCCCTGTGCTTTGGCGCAGCCACCAAGTTCAGCCAAGTCAGCCTGGACGCCGACAAGGCCTACGAGGCCACCCTGCGCCTGGGCCAGACCAGCAGCACGGGCGACGCCGAAGGGCAGATCCTGCGCGAACGCCCGGTGTCGCTGACGCGCGCGCAGATTGAAGCCGCTTGCACCGCCTTCACCGGCGAGATCGAGCAGGTGCCGCCCATGCACTCGGCGCTCAAGCACGAGGGCAAGGCGCTGTACGAATATGCCCGCGCCGGTCAGGTGATCGAGCGGGCCGCACGTCGCGTGAGGATTCACGCGATCGACATCCTGGATTGGCAGCATGAGGTCTTGAAGATCGCCGTGCGCTGCTCCAAGGGCACTTACATCCGCACCCTGGCCGAGGACCTGGGCGAGCATCTGGGCTGCGGTGCGCATCTCTCGGCGCTGCGCCGCACCGCCAGCGGCCCCGTGCAGCTGCGCGATGCCATCAGCCTGGACGCCCTGGCTGCCATGAGCGAGACGGAGCGCGAGTCCATGCTGCGCCCCCCGGACTGCCTGCTGGAGGAATGGCCGTCGCTGCGTCTGGACGCAGACGACACCGCCAAGTTCCTCAACGGCATGCGGCGCCGCGTTTCAGCCGCCGACGCGCCGCATGTGCGGGTCTACGGACCCCAAGCCCGGGCCCTGCTGGGCAGCGCGTCGATCCAAGCCGGCGAATTGATTCCCGGCCGCCTGCTCAGCCCGCAGGAAGTGCAGTCCCTGCTGAGCGCCTGATGTACCGCCAAGATTTTTGAGAAGAGCCCCCATGAGTAAGCAGATTCGCAACATCGCCATCATCGCCCACGTTGACCATGGCAAGACCACCATGGTGGACCAGCTCCTGCGTCAGAGCGGCACCTTCGCCGACCACGAGAAGGTCGTCGACACCGTGATGGACAACAACGCCATCGAGCGCGAGCGCGGCATCACCATCCTGGCCAAGAACTGCGCGGTCAGCTGGGAAGGCACGCACATCAATATCGTCGACACCCCGGGCCACGCGGACTTCGGCGGCGAGGTCGAGCGTGCCCTGTCCATGGTGGACGGCGTGGTGCTGCTGATCGATGCGCAAGAGGGCCCCATGCCCCAGACCCGCTTCGTCACCAAGAAGGCCCTGGCCCTGGGCCTGCGCCCCATCGTGGTGGTGAACAAGGTGGACAAACCGGGTGCCAAGCCCGATGCCGTGATCAACGCCGCCTTCGACCTGTTCGACAAGCTGGGCGCCACCGACGAGCAGCTGGACTTCCCCGTGGTCTACGCCTCGGGCATCAATGGCTGGACCTCGCTGGAAGAGGGTGCGCCGGGCGAGCAGTGGGGCCCCGATATGTCGGCCCTGTTCAACACCATCCTGAAGCATGTGCCTTCGCAAAAGGGTGACCCGGCCGCGCCGCTGCAGCTGCAGATCTCGGCCCTGGACTTCTCCACCTTCGTGGGCCGCATCGGCGTGGGCCGCATCAGCCAGGGCACCATCAAGCCCGGCATGCAGGTGGTTGTGATGGAAGGCCCGGGCGGCAAGGCCGTCAACGGCCGCATCAACCAGGTGCTGACCTTCCAGGGTCTGGATCGCATGCAGACCACCCAGGCCGGCCCCGGCGACATCGTGCTGATCAACGGCATCGAGGACATCGGCATCGGCGTGACCGTGACCGACCCGGCCAATCCCCAGCCCCTGCCCATGCTCAAGGTGGACGAGCCCACCCTGACCATGAACTTCTGCGTCAACACCAGCCCCCTGGCCGGCCGCGAAGGCAAGTTCGTCACCAGCCGCCAGATCTGGGACCGCCTGCAGAAGGAACTGCAGCACAACGTGGCCCTGCGCGTGAAGGAGACCGATGAAGACGGCGTCTTCGAGGTCTGCGGCCGTGGCGAACTGCACCTGACCATCCTGCTGGAGAACATGCGCCGTGAAGGCTACGAGCTGGCCGTGTCCAAGCCGCGCGTGATGTTCCAGGAGATCGATGGCGTCAAGTGCGAGCCCATGGAGCTGGTCACCGCCGACGTGGAAGAAGAGCACCAGGGCGGCGTGATGCAGGCCCTGGGTCTGCGCAAGGGCGAGATGCTGAACATGGAGCCGGACGGCCATGGTCGCGTGCGCCTGGAGTACCGCATTCCGGCCCGTGGCCTGATCGGTTTCTCCAACGAGTTCATGAACCTGACCCGCGGTTCGGGCCTGATCTCCTCCATCTTCGACGGCTACGAGCCCTTCAAGGGTGATATCGGCGGCCGCAAGAACGGCGTGCTGATCTCCATGGACGACGGCGAGATCTTCACCTACGCCCTGGGCAAGCTGGACGACCGCGGCCGCATGTTCGTCAAGCCGAACGACCCGGTGTACGAGGGCATGATCGTGGGCATCCACAGCCGCGACAACGACCTGGTCGTCAACGCCACCCGCACCAAGCAGCTGACCAACTTCCGCGTCAGCGGCAAGGAAGACGCGATCAAGATCACCCCGCCCATCGAGCTGACGCTGGAGTACGGTGTGGACTTCATCGACGACGACGAGCTGGTCGAGATCACGCCCAAGAGCGTGCGCCTGCGCAAGCGTCATCTGTCCGAGAACGAGCGCAAGCGCGCGGCTCGCGGCGGCTGATGAACGTTCGGGCTGAGCAGCCCTGGCCCGCGCGCTTTCGCAAGGACGCGCCGCTGGTCTGAATCCACTCTCCAGCGCCCCCGATCTCGGGGGCGCTCTGCCATCCATGAAGCACAGTCGCGCGGTTTTGCTGATGATTGCGGTCACCCTGCTGTGGAGCACAGCCGGGGTGGTGTCGCGCCATCTGGAGGCGGCCCGCAGCTTCGAGGTGACCTTCTGGCGCAGCGCCTTCAATGCCCTGGCCCTCTTGCTGGCCCTGGGCTTTTTGCGGGGGCCGGCCCTGTGGCGCCAGCTGCTGGGCGCGGGGCGTGCGGTCTGGGTCTCCGGCCTGTGCTGGGCCATCATGTTCACGGCCTTCATGGTGGCGTTGACCAAGACCTCAGTGGCCAATGTGCTGGTCACCATGTCCCTGGGTCCGCTGCTCACGGCTCTGTTTGCACGCCTCTTCCTGCAGCACCGCCTGCCGCTGCGGACCTGGGCCGCCATCGGCCTGGGCAGTGCGGGCATTGCCTGGATGTTCGGCCACGAGATGCAAGGCGGTGCCCAGGCCCTGGGCGGCATGCTCATCGCCTTTGCGGTGCCGCTGGCCGCTGCCACCAACTGGACCCTCTTGCAGCACAGCCACCGCCGCAGCGAAGCCGGCGAGGGCAGCGGCGGGCCAGATATGTTGCTGGCCGTGCTGCTGGGCGCCCTGATTTCGGCCCTGCTGACCCTGCCCCTGGCCTGGCCCTTGCAAGCGGGCTGGCACGATCTGGGCCTGCTGGCCGGGCTGGGCGTGTTCCAGCTCGCCTTGCCCTGCCTGATCGTGGTGCAGCTCAGCCGCGTACTGCCCGCGCCGGAGATCGCCCTGCTGGGCCTGCTGGAGGTGATCTTCGGGGTACTCTGGGCCTGGCTCGGTGCGGGGGAAGCCCCGTCTTCCGCCGCCTTGCTCGGAGGTGCTATGGTGCTGGCCGCCCTGGTGGGCAATGAATTGCTCGGCCTGCGGGCCGGTCGGTAAACACAACAAGAAGTCTGATGGAGTTGGCATGAGTTCCGCCGCCCTGATTCCCGCCCTGCAGTCCGACGGCCAGATCCTGGCCGAGGTCAATGGCTGCCTGGGCCTGATCACCCTGAATCGCGCCAACGCGCTCAATGCCCTGTCGCTGGCCATGATCCGCGACATCACCGCGCTGCTCAAGCACTGGGCCGCCAGCCCGGCCATCCAGGCCGTGGTGGTGCTGGGTGCCGGTCGCGAGGGCAAGCCGGCGGCCTTCTGCGCCGGCGGCGATATCCGCTTCTTCCACCAAAGCGCCACCGCGGGCACGCCCGAGGCCAGTGCCGCGCTGGAGGCTTTCTTTACCGAGGAATACGCGCTCAACCACCTCATCCACAACTATCCCAAGCCCTATGTGGCCCTGATGGATGGCGTGGTGATGGGTGGGGGCATGGGCATCAGCCAGGGCTCCAAGCTGCGGGTGCTGACCGAGCACAGCAAGCTGGCCATGCCCGAGACCCATATCGGCCTCTTCCCCGATGTGGGCGGCGGCTGGTTCCTGGGCCAATGTCCCGGCCATGCCGGCGAATGGCTGGCCCTGACCGGCCAGCCCATCGGCGCGGGCGATGCCATTGCCCTGGGTCTGGGCGATGTCTTCGTCAAGAGCAGCGAGCTGCCGGCCCTCATTGCAGCCTTCCGCCAGGGCGATCAACCCAGTGCCGAGCATGTGGTGGCCGAGGTGATGCAGCGCGCCGACCTGGCGCCCGCGCCGGACTACCTGGATCTGCGTGCCCGCATCGACCAGCATTTCTCCAAGCCCAGCGTGGCCGAGATCATGACATCCCTGGCGGCGGTCGAGGCCGACGATGCCTGGGCCCGCGAGACCCTGGCCGCGCTGAAGAAGCGCTCGCCCCTGATGATGGCCGTGACCCTGGAGCAGCTGCGCCGCGCGCGCCGGCTCAGCCTGGCCGAAGACCTGCGCATGGAGCGCGACCTGGTGCACCGCTGCTTCACGCTGCGCCCCGGCGCCGCCTCCGAGACGGTGGAAGGCATACGCGCCCTGGCCGTGGACAAGGACCACGCGCCGCGCTGGAACCCGGCTCGCATCGAGGACGTGACGCCCGCCATGGTGCAGGCCTTCTTCGAGAGCCCCTGGAGCGCCGACCAGCACCCGCTGCGCGCGCTTGTCTGAGCTGCATCACGGCCGCAGCGCATGTCGGGCCTGCCGGGGCGCTTCAGCCCTGTTGCGGGCCCGCGCGCTGCGCTTGCGTTTCATCGGTTTTTCCGAAGTCCATGGCTTGATTTGTCTTGTTTTTTGGGATTGAAGGCCCGCGTAAGCTCACGGCTGCGAACGCGCCCCTGCTGGCGCGGCCATCTTCAAGACCTCACAGGCACTGCACATGTACAAGACATCACACCGAAGCATCTGCTTCTCCGCTCCCCAATCCTCGCTGCGGAGGGCTTGATCATGGCCCTGAGCTCAAGCTGGCGCTGGGGCGCCTGGAGTTTGTTCCTTGTGCTGGCCCTGCTGTGGAGCGGCGGGCTGGGGCTGGTGGGCGCCTTGCTGGACTGGGCCAGCCATGCCCTGGCCAGCGGTGAGGCGGCACGCATGGGCGAGGCCGCGGCCGCCTGGCAGATGCCGCCCTGGCTGGCCCCCTGGGTGGACGAGGCCACGCTGCGCGCGCTGCAGGAGAGTCTGAAGTGGATGCTGGATCTGGGGCAGTCCGGCCTGCCTTGGCTGGGCACGGCCCTGGGCTGGTTGACGCCCTTGCTGTGGGTGCTGTGGTTCATGGGCGTGATGGCCCTGTTCTTCCTCACCCTGCTGGGCCTGCGTCTGCTGCGCTCCATCCCGTCCACCACCGCAAGCGCGCGCTGAGTCATGTCCTTCTCGGATGAGGGGGCCGCGGCCAGTCTGGCCGAGGCCTTTCGTCAAGCCCTGCTGGATCACGGGGAGGCCGAGGCGCCTCCGGTGTTGAGCCTGGACGATCTGCTGGCCCTGCACGGCCAGGCCTCGGCCGCGGTGCTGCTGCTGATGATGGCCTTGCTGAGTGTCACGCCCGTGGCCGGCATCGGCACCTTGCTCAGCCTCGTCATCCTGCTGCTGGGCTGGCGCTGGCACCGCGACCATGTGCAGACCCGTCTGCCGCGGCGTCTGGCCGAGTTTCGCCTGGGACCGGTGTGGTCGGCGCGCTGCCTGCGCATGCTGGCCTGGACCTATGGCCTGGCCGACCGCTGTCTGCGCGCGCGCTGGCTCTTCCTGAGCCACCGCCGCACCCGCCTGGGCTGGGGCGCCTGGATCGCGGCCATGGGCCTGATCATCATGTTGCCCCTGCCGCTGGGCAATGTGCTGCCCAGCCTGAGCCTGGTGCTGCTCAGCCTGGGCTGGATGTTCCGCGACGGCCTGGCCCTGCTGGCCTCGGCCGTGGTCGGTTCGGGGGCCCTGGTCTTCACCGCCACCATGGGCCATGTGATCACCGAGGCCGCGCAGCGCGCCTGGGACTGGGGTCTGCAGCTGTTCTGAGCCGGCGACCGCCGGAACTGGGACAATCGGGGCTGGCGGGCGCTCGTGGTGAGCGCCCGCCGCCAGTTCCCGCCCCATGAATTCCAGCCCCCTGATCCCCGATGCGCCGGCCGCGGCGCCCAGTCCCTGGCGCCTGTCCGTCGCGCCCATGCTCGACTGGACCGACCGCCATTGCCGCTACTTCCACCGCCTGCTGACCCGGCACACGCGCCTGTACACCGAGATGGTGACCACCGGCGCCCTGCTGCATGGCGACCAGGGCCGGCATCTGGACTTCAATGCCGAAGAGCATCCCGTGGCCCTGCAGCTGGGCGGCAGCGAGCCCGAGGATCTGGCCGCCTGCGCCAAGCTGGCCGAGCGCTGGGGCTATGACGAGGTCAATCTGAACTGCGGCTGCCCCAGCGAGCGGGTGCAGCGCGGCGCCTTTGGCGCCTGCCTGATGGCCGAGCCCCGGCTGGTGGCCGATGGCGTGAAGGCCATGCGCGATGCGGTGAGCATCCCGGTGACGGTGAAGCACCGCATCGGCATCGACAAGATCGAGAGCTACGACTTTGTGCGCGACTTCGTGGGCACCATCGCCGAGGCGGGCTGCGAGGTCTTCATCGTTCATGCCCGCAATGCCTGGCTGCAAGGCCTGTCCCCCAAGGACAACCGCGAGATCCCGCCGCTGCGCTATGAGCTGGTGCATCGGCTCAAGCGCGAGTTTCCGCAGCTCACCATCGTGATCAATGGCGGCCTCAAGACCGATGCCGAGATCGCCGAGCAGCTCCAGCATGTGGACGGCGTGATGGTGGGCCGCCAGGCCTATCACGAGCCCTGGCAGATGGCGCAGTGGGACTCGCGCTTCTTCGGCCAGGCCGATCCGGCCACCGCCCAGGCCGGCCGCGAGGCGGTGGAAGCCGCCTGGGTCGAGTATCTGAGCGCCCAGCAAGCAATTGGGCGCTCCTGGGCCACGGCCATGCGCCATGCCCTGGGCTTGTGGAATGGCGCGGCCGGCTCGCGCCGCTGGCGCCAGATCTGGTCCGACCACAAGCTCAAGAGCCTGAGCCCCACCGAGGTTGCGGCCCTGGCCACCGAGGCCCGTGCGGGCGTGGCCCGCCATGTGGACGAGCACCAGGCCCGCCATGCCGCGGCCCTGAACGCCTGAGGCCCAGCAGCACATGCCGCCGCGCCAGTTCTTCCACTGCTACGAGACCGCGCTGGGCTGCTGCGGCATCGCCTGGAACGAACGTCTGGCGCTCATCGGCTCGCAGCTGCCCGAGGAGAACGCCGGCGCCACCCGCGACCGCATGCGTGCCCGCTTCCCCGCCGCACGCGAGCTGCCGCTGGAGCCCGAGCTGCCGGCCCTGATCCAGCGGGCCATGGCCGGTGTGCGTGCCTTGCTGGCGGGGCAGGGCCGCGATGCCGAGGTCTTGCTGGAGCTGGAGCTGGACGACAGCGCGCTGCCCGAGTTCCACCGCCAGGTGCTGGCCCTGACCCGGCGCATTCCCCTGGGCCAGACCCTCAGCTATGGCGAGATCGCCGCGCGCCTGGGCCAGCCCGGCGCGGCGCGCGCTGTGGGCCAGGCCGAGGGCCACAATCCTTTCGCCCCCATCGTGCCCTGCCACCGCGTGCTGCCCAGCAGCGGCAGCCGTGCCAGGGGCGGCTTCTCCGCCCACGGCGGCCTGGCCACCAAGCAGCGCCTGCTGCTGATCGAGGCACGTGCCACCGGCCAGCTCGGCGGCGAGCAGGCCAGTCTCTTCGGCGCCTGAGCGCCGCCGCCCCTTCATCCATCTTTCCTCACCTGACCGGAACACCGCCACCCATGTCTTTCGACGCCCTGGGCCTACACCCCGCATTGTTCAAGGCCCTGGCCGAGCTGGACTATCAAGACCCGACCCCCATCCAGGCGGCAGCCATTTCCCCGGCACTCGCCGGCCGCGACCTGCTGGGCCAGGCCGCCACCGGCTCGGGCAAGACCCTGGCCTTCGGCCTGCCGCTCTTGCAGCGGGTGCTGCAAGGGGGCGAGGGCCGGCGCCTCAAGGCCCTGGTGCTGGCGCCCACGCGCGAGCTGGCGGCGCAGACCGCCGAGGCCCTGCGCGATCTCGCGCGCCTGCTGCCGGGGCGGCTGAAGATCGCGGTGGCCTTTGGCGGCGTCTCCATCAATCCGCAGCTCATGGGCCTGCGCGGTGGCTGCGATGTGATGGTGGCCACGCCGGGCCGCCTGCTGGACCTGCATGCCCACAATGCCCTCGGCTTCGAGGCCCTGGAGCTGCTGGTGCTGGACGAGGCCGACCGCCTGCTGGACATGGGCTTTGCCGAGGAGCTGCAGCGCATCCTGGCCCTGCTGCCGGCGCGGCGCCAGAACCTCTTCTTCTCCGCCACCTTCCCGGCGGCGGTGCAGGGTCTGGCAGACGGTCTGCTGCGCGAGCCCCTGCGTGTGGAGGCGCCGGCCGAGGCGCCGCCGGACATCCTGCAGCGCGCCATCCGCGTGGACGAGGCTCAGCGCACGCCCTTGCTGCGCCATCTGCTGCAGACCGAGGGCTGGTCGCGCCTGCTGGTCTTCGTGGCCACGCAGTACGCCACCGAGCTGGTCTCGGACAAGCTCTGGAAGGCCGGCATCAAGGCCGCGGCCCTGCATGGCGAGCTGAGCCAGGGCACGCGGCGCGAGGTGCTGGCGGCCCTGAAGGCCGGCACGGTGCAGGTGCTGGTGGCCACCGATGTGGCGGCCCGCGGCCTGGATATTCCGGAGCTGCCGGCGGTGCTGAACTACGACCTGCCGCGCTCCCCGGCCGACTACACCCACCGCATCGGCCGCACCGGCCGGGCGGGCGCGCGCGGCGTGGCGCTGAGCTTTGTGACGGCGGCGGCCGAGGCGCATTTCCGCCTGATCGAGAAGCGCCAAGGCCAGCGCGTGCCGCGCGAGCAGATCGCGGGCTTCGAGCCTAAGGAGCAGCCGGTGCAAGAACCCGGCGCGGGCGGTGTTAAGAGCCTGACCCGCAAGAGCAAGAAGGACAAGCTGCGGGAAGCAGCGGCAGCGGCAGCCGCCGCCGCGGCGGTCTCCGCGGCCAAGCCCAAGGGCTGATCAGTCCCAGGGCGCCTTGTCGTCCGGGCCGGCGGCAGCGGCCGCGGCGGCTACGGCGGCCGTCACGGCCGCAGGTGTCTGGTCCAGGTCCAGCACGGTCTTGTCGGGCGCCACCAACTGGCTGTCGGCCACGAAGCCGCTGGGGGCCGAGCCCAGGAAGTCGTGCTCGCCGCCCAGGCCTTCGATCAGGGCCGGAATCAACTCGCCCAGCTCGCCCGCGGCGATGGTGGCGTCGGCGTCGAACTGCTCGTCCTTCTCGGGCTTGTCATGGCCCTCGAACACCAGGTCCAGAAAGCTGATCTTCTTGATCTGCAGCGTGTCGGTGAGCAGGAAGGACACGCGGTCCTTGTAGCTCATGGCCAGGCGGGTGGGGCGCTTGCCGGCTTCCAGGTGCTGCCGCACCTCGTCGATGTCCAGCGCGTGGCGGGCATAGCGCACCACGGACTTCATCTCGTCCTCGCTCTTGAGCTCGCACTCGCGGTCGATGGTGAAGCCCTCGGGTGCCACGCCGTCCATCAGCCAGGCGGCCATGCAGGTGGCGGGCGCCTCGGCGCTCTGAATCAGGTGCAGGGTCAGGCCTTCAAGCGTCTTGATCAGGAGGCTCACCACCTCCTCGCAGCGCGCGGGGCTGGAGGCGTCGATCATCAGGAGGCGCTGCTCGGGCGCGATCCAGATGCGGATGCTGCTGCGCTTCTTGAAGCACAGGGGCAGCAGCTCCTGGGTGGCCTGCTCCTTGAGGTCCTTGAGCGCCTTCTTGCCGGGCTTGCGACCGGTCTGCTCCTCGATCTGGGCGGCAATCTCGTCCACCCGCTCCTTGACCACCGAGCCGGGCAGCACGCGCGACTCCACTTGCAGCTTGAGGTGCAGATGGCCGTCGATCACCTCGACCAGGGGGCCGTGCTCGATGCCGCGCGGCGGCACCCAGCCCAGGGACAGGGGTTCGGTGGCGCCGCAGGGCTGGAACTGGCCCTTGGCCAGGGCCTCCTCGACTTCTTGGCGGCTGGGCTGCCAGCTTGCGCCCACGCGGTAAATCGTCAGGTTCTTGAACATCGGATGCGTCGTCGGAAATGCAAGCGCCCCGGCAGGACCGGGGCGCGATGAGTGTGTGCGAAACGGTTGAGCGTCATTGTCGCTCAGCCCCGCGCGGCGGGCCCTGCCGAAATGGCAGCAGTCCGGCTCAGCGGCCGGATTCGGCCGCAATCTGGCGCAGGGCCTGCTCGAAGACCTCGGGCGGCTGGCCGCCGGAGATCAGATGCCGCTCGTTGATGATGACGGCCGGTACCGAGCTGATGCCATGCGACTGGTAGAAGGCCTCGGCCTCGCGCACGGCGTCGGCATAGCGCTCGGAGGCCAGCACGGCGCGGGCCTGCTCGGCGTCCAGCCCCACGGCCACGGCGCGCTCCAGCAGCAGGGCATGGTCGCTGGGGTCGCGGCCCTCGGTGAAATAGGCCGTGAACAGCGAGAGCTTGAGATCGCGCTGGGCGCGCGCGCTCTGCTCGCCGGCCCAGTGCAGCAGGCGGTGAGCGTCGAAGGTGTTGTAGATGCGGCTGCGCGCGCCCTGCACAAAGTCAAAGCCCAGGGCCGCACCGCGCTCGCGGATGCGCTCGCGGTTGGCGGCCAGCTGGGCCGGCGGCAGGCCGTATTTGCGGGCCAGGTGTTCGTCGATGTCCTCGCCCTCGGGTGCCATGCCGGGGTTGAGCTCGAAGGGCTGGAAGTGCAGCTGCACCTGAAGCTCCGGCATGCGGGCCAGGGCCTGCTCCAGGGACTTGAGGCCGATGGCGCACCAGGGGCAGGAGACGTCGGAGACGAAATCGATCTTCATAAGGCCTGCAATCTAGCCCAGCTGGCGCGTGCTTGCCCGCGCCAGGTAGAACCACTCACTGCCGGGCTGGGCATTCACGGCCGGGAAGACGATGCGTCCATCGGCCGGGGCCAGCACGGGCGTGCCATCGTGGCGGGTGCCGATGCGCTGGCCCTTGATCACCGGATCGAAGCTGGCCCAGGCGCGCTCGAAGCGGTCGCCTTCGTGCTCGCGGTCCACCACCTCGTAGAGCTGCAGCAGCTCGGGTGCGCTGGCGGGGCGGGGCGCCACCACCTCTGCGTCCACCATGCCCAGCAGCACCAGAACCCGCAGGATGGCCTTGTAGGCGAACTCCGGCGCCTCGGGATCGGCATGCTGGCCGCATTCCAGGGTGATGCCGTAGCCGCCGCGCGAGCGCATGTACTCGGTGGTGCCCACGCCGTAATGCGGGTCTTGCTGCAGCGTGGCGCGCCGACTGCCGTCGCCCGCTCGCTCGGCCCGGCGCTGCAGGCCCAGGGCATAGGTGGAGAGCCAGCCCTCCACGATGCGTTCCGTGCCCACACAGGCGGCCAGCAGCCCTTCGGCCTGCTCATGGGCAAAGGGCTCCAGCTCGCCGCGGTTGTTGCGCGGGCCCAGCATGGCGAAAGGCTTGCCCTGGCCCTGGAAGCTGTGCAGGTCCAGCAGCACCTCGTGGTCTGCCAGCCAGCGGCACAGCGGGCCGGCGATGCGGTCCTCGAAGTCCTGCGGCACGACGGGCGGGCGCAGATTGCGGTTGAGGTTGCGATCGCCCTCGCGCCGGCCCAGCTGGTGGGCCAGGGGGTTGACGATGGGGATGAAGCTCAGCGTGCCGCCGCGCAGCTGCAGGGCGCCGCTGTCCAGCTCGGCCATCACGCGCTGGATGGCGGCCACGCCGCAGACCTCGTTGCCATGCACGGCGGCCGTGACCAGCAGGCGCGGCCCGGGCTTGAGGCCGGCGTATTGGTGGATGCGCAAAAAGGCGGGGAGGGCGGGCGTATCGGGGCGGCTGCTCATGGTGATGGATCAGGGGAGATGCGGCGGCCATGGTAGGTCATGGCCAAGGGGCGACCCGTGCGGCGGGCCATAGCTTTTGAGCGGGGTCTTATCTCAAGGCTTCATGCCCGGGCGGCCTGTCGGGGGCATGCAGACGGCCTGTGGGCAGCGTGGCCAGCAGCACACCCAGCAGGGCCAGGCCATAGGCCAGGGCCTGCACCAGGCTCAGGCGCTCACCCAGAAAGACCAGGCCCACCAGGCCCGTGGCCACCGGCAGGAAGACCATGAAGACCCCGGCCTGGGCGGCGGGCACGCGGGCCAGGCCGCTCATCCAGAGCCAGACCGTGATCATGCTGGCCGCCGCGGCGTAGAAGAGCAGCAGGCCCCAGTCCCCCACGGACGGGCGGCTGAAGTCATAGCTCAGGGCCTGCCACAGGCCCAGGGGCGTGACCAGGGCCAGGCCCCAGAGATTGATCAGGCTGCTGATGCGCTTGGCCGAGACCTGGGCGGTGAGCTGCTTGCCGATCACCACATAGCAGGCCTCGCAGAGCACGGCCGCCAGCAGCAGGGCCACGCCCAGCAGGGAGGCACCACCGCCTGCGCTTGCTGCGCCCGCCGGCTCGCGCGCCACGGCCACCAGGGCAATGCCCAGCACCGAGCAGGCAATGCCCAGCAGCACGCGCCGCGCGATGCGCTCGCCCAGCACCAGCCAGCTCAGGGCCGCCACCGCGGCCGGGATGCCGGCCATGATGACCCCGGCCACCAGGGCCGAGCTGCGCTGCAGGCCGAAGAGCAGGCAGATGGAGAAGAGGAAGTTGCCGATGAAGGATTCCAGAAAGAGCAGGCGGCGCGTGCGGCCGTCCAGCGGCGGCTCGCCCGGTGCGCGGCGCAGCCAGGGCAGCATCAGCACGGCCGCCATGCCAAAGCGCAGCCAGGCCAGCAAAAACACCGGAAACACCGCCAGCAGCAGCTTGGACAGGCCCACATAGCTGCCCACCAGGCTGGTGCTCAGGGCCAGGCTGCCATAGGCCAGCCAGGGCACGGCGGCGTGGCTGGTGGCGTGGCCGGCGCTGGCCGACGAACTCGTAGACGCGGGCGCCTCCATCGATCAGGCCGCCGCCGGATTGATGCGGATCCAGGTGGTCTTGAGCTCGGTGTACTTCTCCAGCGCGTGCAGGGACTTGTCGCGTCCGTTGCCGCTTTGCTTGTAGCCGCCGAAGGGCACGGTGAGATCGTCCTCGTCGTACTGGTTCACATGCACGGTGCCGGCGCGCAGGGCGCGGGCCACGCGGTGGGCGCGGTCGATATGCCGGCTCCAGACGCTGGCGGCCAGGCCATAGGGGCTGGCATTGGCCAGGGCCAGGGCCTCGGCCTCGGTCTTGAAGCTCAGCACGCTCATCACCGGGCCGAAGATCTCCTCGCGCACGATCTTCATCTCCGGCCGCGCGCCCACAAACACCGTGGGCTCGACGAAGAAGCCGCCGCTGTCCTGGCGCACCTGGCGGCCGCCCACGCGGGCCTGGGCGCCCTCGGCACGGCCCGCCTCGATATAGCCCAGCACCGTGTCCAGCTGCTGGCGGTCCACGATGGCGCCCTGGCTGGTTTGCGCGTCCAAGGGGTCGCCCGGCTGGTGGCGCACGGCCTGGGCCGCCACCAGCTCCACAAAGCGCTCGACCTGGCTCTCGTGCACCAGCACCCGCGAGGGCGCATTGCAGCTCTGGCCGGCGTTGAAGAACATGCTGCCCGCCGCGGCGCGGGCGGCGCGCTCCAGATCGTCCACATCGTCGAACACCACAAAGGCCGACTTGCCGCCCAGCTCGTTATAGACCCGCTTGAGGTTGGAGCGGCCCGCGTACTCCAGCATGCGCCGCCCGGTGCGGGTGGAGCCGGTGAAGCCGATGGCGTCCACCTCCATATGCAGGGCCAGGGCCTCGCCGGCCTCGTGGCCATAGCCCGGCACCACATTGAACACACCCTCGGGCAGACCGGCCTGCAGGGCCAGCTCGGCCAGGCGCAGGGCCGTGAGCGGCGACTTCTCGCTGGGCTTGAGCACCACCGAGTTGCCGCAGGCCAGGGCCGGGCCCAGCTTCCAGGCGGCCATGATCATGGGGTAGTTCCAGGGCACGATCACGCCCACCACACCCATGGGCTCGCGCTGGATCAGGGCCAGGGCATTGGCCGCGGTGGGCGCGATCTCGTCATAGACCTTGTCGATGGCCTCGGCATACCAGGCGATGCAGCGCGCCGCCGCCGGCACGTCCACCCCCAGGGCGTACTGGATGGGCTTGCCCATGTCCAGGGTTTCCAGCAGGGCCAACTCCTCCTTGGCCGCCAGCATCAGCTCGGCAAAGCGCAGCAGGATCTTCTTGCGCACGGCCGGCGGCTTGGCCGCCCAGCGCCCCTGCTCGAAGGCCTGGCGCGCGCTGGCCACGGCCGCGTCAATATCCGCCGCCTGCCCGCGTGCCACCCGGGCCAGCCAGCGCCCGTCGATGGGGGAATGCTTGTCAAAGCCCTGGCCGTCCGCGGCCTCGCGCCGCTCGCCGGCAATGAAGGCGCGGCCATCGGGCTGGAGGGCGGCGGCACGGGCGTGCCAGTCGATGGGGGCGGGGGCAGGTCTTGTCATGGCGGTGTGCGGGGCGCTGAGTCAAGCGGAAAAGGGGCTGACGGATCGGCTGTCCGCCCCCGGGATGGCAGGCGCATCATGCCTGCATTCGCGAGCGCTTGCCGGCACGCCACCCCCGCCGGTGTGATTGACCGGGCCGGGCTGGCCCACTCCAATCGCCCCAGCACACGCTCCGCATGGCCGCCCGTACCACGCTTGTTTCACTGCGCTTCACGCCTCACTCCAGGAACCTCAGCCCACCATGCGTATCCACCGCGGCCTGCTGCAGCAGGCGAGCGAGCAAGGCCTGATCAGCGCGCAGCAGGTGCAGCCGCTGTGGGACTTCTTGGCCGAGCATGAGCGCCGCCAGGCCCATGAGCGACCCGGCTTTCGCGCCACGCACATCCTCTACTACCTGGGCGGCATGATCGCGATTGGCGCGATGAGCCTGTTCATGAATCTGGGCTGGGAGCGCTTTGGCGGCTGGGGCCTGTTTGGCATCGCCCTGGCCTACGGGGTGGCGGGACTGGCGCTGACCGAGTATTTGCTGGCTCGCCGCCAGCTGCAGATCCCGGCCGGCATCACCGCCACCTTTGTGGTGGTGCTCACGCCCTTGCTGGTTTACGGCCTGCAGGTGGGCCTGGGCTGGTGGGCCGATGAGGGGCGGCACCAGGCTTATCGCGATTACCACACCCGGGTGGACTGGCGCTGGGTGCTCATGGAATTGGCCACCCTGGCCAGCGGGGCCGTGCTGCTGTGGCGCTACCGTCTGCCCTTTCTGCTGATGCCGGTGGCCGTGACGCTCTGGTACCTGAGCATGGACCTCACGCCCTTTGTTTTCCAGGCGCAGGACCAGAGCGGGGAGCTGCGCAAGCTCGTCTCCCTGTGGTTCGGCCTGCTGATCGTCTTGCTGGCCTTCTGGGTGGATGTGCGCAGCCGCCACCAGACGCGCGACTACGCCTTCTGGCTCTATCTGTTCGGCGTGATCGCATTCTGGGGCGGTCTGTCGCTGCAGCAGTCCGACAGCGAGCTGAGCAAGTTCTTCTATCTGTGCATCAACCTCGCGATGATCGCCGTGGGCGCCATGCTCTCGCGCCGCGTGTTCGCCGTGTTCGGCGCCCTGGGCGCCGCCGGCTATCTGGGCCATCTGGCCCACGCGATATTCCGCGACAGCCTGATGTTCCCCTTTGTGCTCACCCTCATCGGCCTGGGCCTGGTGGGCCTGGGCATCCTCTGGCAGCGCCACGAGGCCCGCCTCAGCGCCCGGCTGCGGAGCTGGCTGCCGAGGGCGGTGCGGGAGTTGGTGGAGAGGAGGGGCTGAGTCACAGAGCCCAGGCCAGGGGCAGCGGGGCGGTCTGGCCCGCTCCTTCGCTCAGCCCTAGGCGGACATGCCGATGCTGATGCCAGACCCCACAGCGCTGTTGAACCGCGGTATCCGCTTCCAGCCCAGCCCACACGAGTCACTCGGATGATGCCCACCGATCGCGTTTCCCAATTCCTCCAAGACCTTCGCCTGCTTGACCCCGATCGCCACGAGCTGGTGCAAACCCTGCGCGCCATGGTTCTGGGGCTGTCTCCCGCCGTGACGGAGGAGATCAAGTACGGAGGAATTCTGTTTTCGGCCGGCCAGCCCTTCTGCGGCGTGTTCTCCTACGCCAAGCATGTGTCGCTGGAGTTTGGTGCCGGCGCCGCCTTGCCCGACGAGTACCGGGTGCTGGAGGGCGCAGGCAAGCTGCGCCGGCATATCAAGATGAGCTGCAGCTCGGACATTGCCGCGAAGCATGTGGCCGAGTATTTGAAGCTGGCGCTCAACAAAGCCAGTACGGCCCACGTCTCATGAATTGGCACCCCGCATCGCGAGCGCTGACACCTCTTGTTTCCGCCTCGCTGCTGCTTGCCAGCAGCTTGCTGCCAGTGCTGGCTCGGGCCACATCGTCCGAGCAAGTCCCGGTGTTCGCCCCGGACTGCCTCAAGCAGGCTCAGGACTGGTTGAAACAGACCAAGGCCCTCATGGGCAATTCCGGCGCGCAGCAGAACTTGCCCGCCGTGGCCGAGCCGGTCGCCGCGCTGCTGGCCGCACGTGGCGTGCATCGTGCTTGGCTGGCGACGGATTCTCTGATCTCGCCGCCGCCACGCTATGCCCTGGTGCAACTGCCTGACGAGGTGCCGAACGATGCTGATGCCGCTGCTGCCGCATCGCCCCTGGCGAATTGCCCGCTGGGGCAGACCTATCTGGCTTACAGCCCGGGTGGTTTTTTGCCGCAGCCACCGCGCTTCTTTGGCCCCTTGCCGCCGGGCGCGGCGGCGCGGTGAGGCTGGGGGCATGGAGCGCGGGAGCGAAGGGGCATCGGGATGTCGCCGGCACGCCGCGGCGTGCTGGCTGCCAAGCCCTGTGTCGGCGAGGCCGGCAGATCATGCCCTTGGCGGCCTCACTGGGTATACCGGGCTACCAGCTGATCCAGCACACCTGCTCTTTGCAGCTCCAGCAAGGCCGCATCCATCTTCTGCACGAAGTCGTTCTTGAAGGCGGCTGGGAAGCTGCGGCTGTAGCCGATGAAGGCCTCTTGCGTGGAGAGTTCGGCGGCTTCCAGCAGTTTGAAGGCGGGCAGATCGCCCTGGCGCACCAGTCGATTGACGGTGTGGACGGCCGAGATGCGATCACTGGCCATGCAGTCAATGCGGCTGGAGCTCAGCTTCCTGATGTTGTTGACGTTGCGTGCGGCCTCCTCCAGCACCACCTGCCCGGCACTGACCGCCGCCTTGAGCTTCTCGCTCTGGGTGTAGCCGGCATTGATGCCGATGCGCAGTCCGATGAAGTCCCGCGGAAAGTCGACACGCCTTTGCCGCATGACCTCGGGGGTGCAAAACAGCACCACGCGCTCGGTCAGCAGGGGCACTGAGTACGGAAACACGAAGGGCCGCTCGGCGTTGCGGTAGGGCGGGATCAGGGCCAAAGACTCGCCGGTCTCCAGCCGGCTGAGCCCACGCTTCCAGGGCACGAACTGGATGCTGACCTCATAGTCCGGGGCCAGCCGTTTGGCCGCCTGCAGCACCAGTTCCACATAGATGCCCGCCGGGCGCCCCTTGTCCGAAAAGGAGTAGGGCGGATAGTCGTCCTCGGCCTCGATCACGACCCGCTGCGTTGCAAACGCCTGCTGTGCCAAGAGACCGAGCATCATCAAAGAGGCCGCGATGCCTTGTCGCCACATACAGTCTCCTTCCAGCTCGCGCAGCCGGACTTTGGTGCGCGCCATGATAGCCCGGGCCCGATTCAGGGCCAGGCCAGCGCGGACATACGCGGCATTCAGACCTTGCCGCGAAAAGTTTCGCTGTCTGATCTGGCGCTTGCTTGTTCGGCTGAATCGCCGCCCTGTTGCTGCTGATACGGGCCTTTGGCGTGAAGCATGGACGCCCTGGGACGAGCCCTGGGGCTTGCCTTGGCTGCTCTTGATTTGGGTCAAGTTGGGCGGACTTCAATTGGCCAAACTGCAGGTCAGAACATGGGCGGTTCGCCGGCTTGGCATCAGGTCCCGCGCATAGTTCAGAACAACTCAATTGTCGTTGACCATGGATTGCGCATGTTGAACAACTTCCGGATATCGCAACGCTTCGTTGTCGTTTTGGCCATGTTTTGGCTGAGCTTTGGCGTGTTGGCTGCATTGGCCCTGTGGGGTTTGTTTGCGGATGCACAGCGCCTGGACGACGTCGCACAGAGGCGCCTGACGACCATCATGCATTTGCAGGTACTGCTCAAGAACAACCAAGCCAACCGAACCGAAGTGCTGCTGGCCTTCCAGCATGCGCCGACCAGTCCTTTGGCGGCCATCCACGAGCATCCCGTCAGCGTTCACCTCGATCTGATTGCCAAACGCCGTCAGGAAAATGATGAGCTTTGGCCCAAGCTGAGCACAGGTTTCACGAGCCCAGAAGGCAAGGCTTTGTACGCGGAGGTCGATGAAAAGCGTAAGGCATGGACAGCGCGGGTCGATGCAAGCCGGGCGGCGATGACGGCGGGTGATTTTTCCGACAGCGTCATGGCCTCCTTCCTGGCCGCCGGGCGTCGAGAAGGCGCTTTGCTGATGGAGGGCCTCGAAGGGCTGATCAAGTTTCAGCAAGAGCGGGCCTTGGCCGCCGCCGAAGCAGCAAAGCAACAGGCGAGATACCTGACGGGCGCTTTCCTTGCGTTGGCCCTCCTGGTGGGCTTGCCGGCCACATGGCTGAGCTTGGCGCTGCTGGCACGTATTCGTTCCGGGTTTGCCAAGGCGGACGCGCTGTCTACATCGATTGCAGACGGAGACCTGACTCAGGTGCTGCACGCGGATGGACGCGATGAGATTGGGCATCTTCTTGGCCAGATGGGGCAGATGCGCGATCGTCTATTGGGTCTGATCCGCGAGGTGAGAAGCGCTGCCGATGGCGTTCAAGTGGCCGCCGATGAGGTGGCCTCGGGCAATATGGACCTGTCGGGTCGCACGGAGCAGACTGCCAGCCAGTTGCAGCAAACGGCCAGCACCACGGACGAACTCAGCACCACGGTCCGCCAGAATGCAGACAACGCCTTGCAGGCCAATCAATTGGCCCAAGGGGCTAGCGATGTGGCCGGGCGTGGCGGCGAGGTCGTGGGTGAGGTGGTGACAACCATGCGCGGCATCAACGAGAGCAGTCGCAAGATTGCGGACATCATCGGTGTCATCGACAGCATTGCCTTCCAGACCAATATTTTGGCGCTCAATGCCGCCGTCGAGGCGGCTAGGGCCGGTGAGCAGGGCCGCGGCTTTGCCGTGGTGGCGTCCGAGGTCCGCAGCCTGGCCCAGCGCAGTGCCGAGGCCGCGCGCGAGATCAAGACCCTGATCTCGGCCAGCGTGGAACATGTCGAGCAGGGCACCAACTTGGTGGACCGTGCTGGCAGCACCATGCAGGAGGTGGTGGACGCGATCCGGCGCGTGAGCGACATCGTTGCCGAGATCAGTGTTGCCAGTCGCCAGCAGAGTGAAGGGGTCAGTCTGGTCGGAAGCGCTATTACGCAGATGGATCAGAGCACGCAACAGAATGCGGCCCTGGTCGAGCAAAGTGCCGCGGCCGCCGCAAGTCTGCGCGAACAGGCGAACCAACTGGTCGCCGCTGTATCGGGCTTCAAGCTGCCTTGATCGACCAGTTCTTGCCCGCCCTGGGCGGCTTGCCTCAGGCCGCGCGCCGCAGCGCGCCGCGCAGGGTGTCGAAGATCTGGTCGATATGGCTGCGCTCGATGATCAGCGGCGGTGACAGCGCGATGGTGTCGCCCGTGGTGCGGATCAGCAGGCCCTTGTCCCAGCAGTCCAGGAAGACGTTGAAGGCGCGCTTGGCGGGCTCGCCGGGCAGGGGGCTGAGCTCGATGCCGCCCACTAGGCCCATATTGCGCACATCGATGACATGGGGCTCGCCCTTCATGGCGTGCAGGCACTCGGCGAAATAGCCCTGCATCTCGGCCGCACGGGTGAGCAGGCCTTCCTCGGCATAGGTGTCCAGGGTGCCCAGGGCAGCGGCGCAGGCCAGGGGATGGGCGGAGTAGGTGTAGCCGTGGAAGAACTCGATCAGGTGCTCGGGGCCGTTCATGAAGGCGTCGTGGATCTTGTCCGAGGCGAAGACGGCGCCCATGGGCACGCAGCCATTGGTCAGGCCCTTGGCCACGGTCATCAGATCGGGCGTGACGCCAAAGGTCTGGGCCGCGAAGGGGTTGCCGGTGCGGCCGAAGCCGGTGATGACCTCGTCGAAGATCAGCAGGATGCCGTGCTTGTCGCAGATCTCGCGCAGGCGCTGCAGATAGCCCTGGGGCGGGATCAGCACGCCGGTGGAGCCGGCCACGGGCTCCACGATCACGGCGGCAATGGTAGAGGCGTCATGCAGGGCGACCAGTCGCTCCAGATCGTCGGCGAACTCGGCGCCATGCGCGGGCTGGCCCACCGAGAAGGCATTGCGGGCCGGGTCATGCGTGTGGCGGATATGGTCCACGCCGCCCAGCATGGTGCCGAACATCTTGCGGTTGGCCACCATGCCACCCACGGAGATGCCGCCGAAGTTCACGCCGTGGTAGCCGCGCTCGCGGCCGATCAGGCGGGTGCGGGCGCCCTCGCCGCGCACGCGGTGGTAGGCAATGGCCATCTTGAGCGCGGTGTCCACCGACTCGGAGCCCGAGTTGGTATAGAAGACCTTGCTCAGGCCCTTGGGCATGATGGCGGCCAGGCGCTCGGCCAGCTCAAAGGCCTTGGGATGCGCCATCTGGAAGGGCGGGGCGAAGTCCAGCTCCGCCGCCTGGTTCTGGATGGCCTGCACGATGCGCGGACGGTTGTGGCCGGCGTTCACGCACCAGAGGCCGGCAATGCCATCCAGCACCTGGCGGCCCTTGTCGTCGGTGAAGAACATGCCGTCCGCCCGGGTCAGCAGGCGCGGGGCCTTCTTGAACTGGCGGTTGGCGGTGAAGGGCATCCAGTAGGCATCGAGTTGTGCGGCGTCCAGGCTCATGTGCGGCTCCATCGTTCGTTGCAGCGAGTCTAGGCAAGCCGGGGCGCAATGTGCGTGCAAGCGCGCACCGCGTTAACCCGCGGTTTTGCACATTCATGCGATAGTCGGGCGACCAAACCGCAGGAAATTCGAACGATGGGGTCTGAAGTGCAACTGGATGCGATCGACCGGGGCATCCTGAACGCGCTGCAGCGCGATGGGCGCCTGTCCAATGTGGAGCTGGCGCAGCGGGTGCATCTGAGCCCCTCGGCCTGTCTGCGCCGGGTCAAGCAGCTGGAAGAGGCGGGCGTCATCGACCGCTATGTGGCCCTGGTGAACCCCAAGGCCGTGGGGCGGCCGGGCACCAGCTTCACCATCATCAATCTGGAGCGCACCACGCCCCAGGTGCTGGCCGCCTTCGAGCAGGCGGTGCGCGATGTGCCCGAGATCCTGGACTGCTTCTTCGTGGCCGGCAGCAACGACTATCTGGTGCGCTTTGCCTATCGCGATGCCGAGGATCTGGAGCGGGTGCACGGCGAGGTGCTGATGCACCTGCCGGGAGTGGCCCGGGCCAATTCCATGCTGGTGCTGCGCACCGTCAAGAAGACCACGGGCTTCGAGCTCTGAACCCCGGGCCCAGATCAGGGGCCGGGGCCGGCGGGCGCGTCAGGCGCCGCCGAACAGACCCGAGAGGGCCAGCAGGGCGCAGAAGGCGGTGAGCAGACCGGCGTGGCCCCAGCTTTCCAGCGAGACGGCCGGCTGGCTCAGGCGGGCTTCGCCGGCCAGCAGGTAGTTGCGCGAGGTGGCGATGAAGGGGGGGATGCTGCTCACGGATATTTCCTTCCTTTGGGCTGGGGTGCTGTCGCAGGCCCGGGGGCCTGAGGTGCCGCCTCGGTGACGACACAGGAAGGAGTGTGACGGGACTCCGTGAAAACCCTATGACAAAAATCAGGGTTACTACTAGTTTTGTGCGCGGGCGCTCGCAGCGCTGGGCCGCAGCATGGGCAGCAGCTGCACCACCAGCATGCTGCTGAGGATCAGGGCGCAGCCGGCCAGGCCGGTGGGGCCGAGGCGGTCGCCCATCAGCAGATAGCCAAAGAGGGCGGCGAACAGGGTTTCGGAGGAGAGGATGATGGCGGCGTCGGCCGCGTGGGCATAGCGCTGGGCCACCACCTGGGCCGTGAAGGCCACGCCGACCGAGAGCACGCCGGCATAGGCAATGGGCAGGGCGGCGGCCTCCAGGGCCTGCCAGCTGATGGGCTCGGCCACCAGGGCATAGGCCAGGGCCAGCACGCCGCAGACCAGGAACTGTCCGCCCGCCACCAGGAAGGGGGCGCCCATGCGGTCGGCCACGCGACCCACCAGCAGCACATGCAGGGCCCAGGGCAGGGCGGAGGCGATGACCCAGGCGTCACCCAGGCCGATCTTGAGTTCATGCGCGCCCGAGAGCAGGAAGGCGCCCACCAGGCAGGCCAGGGCGCCCGGCCAGACCGACCAGTGCGGCAGATGGCGCAGCAGCAGCCAGCCCAGCACAGGGACCAGGGGCACGTAGAGCGCGGTCAGGAAGCCGGCATTGGTGACCGTGGTGGAGACGATGCCGATCTGCTGCATGGCCGCGCCCATCAGCAAGAGGCTGCCCAGGCCGGCGATCTTGAGCCCGTCGCCCCGCGACAGCGTGCGCTGCTGGCGCTGCAGGCCCTGCCATTCGCGCCACATCAGGGGGGCGACGACCAGGGTGCCGATCAGGAAACGCACGCCGGTAAAGGCCATGGGGCCGATATCGGCCATGCCATGGCTCTGGGCCACAAAGGCCGAGCCCCAGATCAGGGCGATGACGACGAGCAGCAGATTGGCTTGGATGCGGGACACGAGGGCAGACCCTGGCAAAGAGGCGAAACCCGCGATTCTAAAGGGGGTGCTCCCGCGGTCTCCCTCAGAGCCCGCTGCTCAGATAGGCCAGTTCCTCGGGGCTGAAGCCGGCGGCGCTGCGCGCCTGAAGATTGAAGGGCGGGCGCAGACGCGGTGCCTCGTACTGGCGCACCAGCTCGGGGTAGAGCGCGATGGGGTCCAGGCCGCGCTCGCGGCACAGATGCCGGTACCAGCGGTTGCCGATCTCCACATGACCCACTTCGTCGCGCAGGATGATGTCCAGGATCTCCACGGCCCGTGTGTCGCCGGCCTTGGCCAGCTTGGCTTGCAGGGGCGGGGTGGCGTCCAGTCCGCGCGCCTCCAGCGTGCGCGGGACCAGGGCCATGCGGGCCAGCACATCGCCCGCGGTGCGCTCGGCCATGGCCCACAGGCCGTCATGGGCGTCGAAGTCGCCATAGCGCTTGCCCAGGCCCTGCAGATGCTCATGCAGCAGGCTGAAGTGCAGGGCTTCCTCGGCGGCCACACGCAGCCAGTCCAGGTAGAACTCGCGCGGCATCTCGGCAAAACGCCAGACCGCGTCCAGCGCCAGATTGATGGCATTGAACTCGATATGGGCGATGGCATGGATCAGGGCGGCACGCCCCTCCAGCGTGAAGGGCGAGCGCTTGGGCACCTGCAGGGTGGGCACCAGCTGCGGCCGCTCGGGCCGACCCGGCACGCCGGCCGGGCGGCTCAGGCGCAGGCCCGGCTCCAGGGGGGCGCCCTGGCCGGCAGCATCAAAGAGCTGGCGCGCGGCCAGCGATTTGCGCGCGGGATCGGTCTCGCACAAGACCTCCAGCGCACGGGTTCGGACTTCCATTCTTACAATTGTGCCTTTGCCCGCCGGGCAGTCCGGAAAGGAACCTTCCCTCATGGCCATCTACCAGCTGGGCGAACACCGGCCCGAGATCGCGGACACGGCCTGGGTGGCCGACTCGGCCCAGGTGATAGGCCGGGTGAGTCTGGGCGAGAACGCCAGCGTGTGGTTCAACGCCACGCTGCGCGGCGACAGCGAGCATCTGCACATCGGGCCGGGCTGCAATATTCAGGACGGCTCGGTGCTGCATGCCGATGCGGGCTTTCCGCTGCACCTGGCCGAGAACGTGACCGTGGGACACCAGGTCATGCTGCATGGCTGCACGGTGGGCGAGAACTCGCTGATCGGCATCGGCGCCGTGGTGCTCAATGGCGCACGCATCGGCAAGAACTCCCTGGTGGGCGCGGGCGCTCTGGTGACCGAGGGCAAGGAGTTTCCGGACGGGGTGCTGATCGTGGGCAGCCCGGCCAAGGTGCTGCGCGAGCTCACGCCCGCCCAGATTGAGGGTTTGAAAGCCAGCGCCCGCCACTACATGAACAACTCGCGCCTTTACGCGACAGAACTGAAGAAGATTGGTTGAACCCCTGATGAGTGAGCTGCATAAATTCCTGTTCCAAGGCCTGCCGGTGCGCGGCATGCTGGTGCGCCTGACCGAGGGCTGGCAGGAGGTGCTCAAGCGCCGCGCCAGCCGCGAGGCCTACCCGGTGGAGGTGCGCCAGCTGCTGGGCGAGATGGCGGCGGCGGGCGTGCTGATGCAGTCCAACATCAAGTTCAACGGCGCCCTGGTGCTGCAGGTGCTGGGCGACGGGCCGGTGAAGCTGGCCGTGGCCGAAGTGCAGCCGGACCTGGCCTTCCGCACCACCGCCAAGGTGGTGGGCGAGGTGCCGGCCGGCGCTCAGCTGGAGGCCATGCTCAATGTGCACGGCCAGGGCCGCTGCGCGATCACCCTGGACCCCAAGGACAAGCTGCCGGGCCAGCAGCCCTACCAGGGCGTGGTGCCCCTGCATGGCGATCAGCGCGAGCCCCTGCAAAAGCTCTCCGAGGTGCTGGAGCACTACATGCTGCAGTCCGAGCAGCTGGACACCAAGCTGGTGCTGGCCGCCAATGACGAGATCGCCGCCGGCCTGCTGATCCAGCGCCTGCCCATCAAGGGCGAGGGAAATCTGGAGAGCAGCGGCGCGGCCGAACGCAATGAGGACCGTATCGGTCAGTCCGAGGACTTCAACCGCATCAGCATGCTGGCCGCCACCCTGACAGCCGAGGAGCTGCTGAATCTGGATGCCGACACCATTTTGCGCCGCCTCTTCTGGGAGGAAACGGTGCAGCGCTTCGAGCCCCAGCAGCCGCGTTTTGCCTGCAGCTGCTCGCGCGAGCGCGTGGGCCAGATGCTCAAGGGCCTAGGCCGCGAGGAGGTGGATTCGGTGCTGGCCGAGCGCGGTGATGTGGAGATCGGCTGCGAGTTCTGCGGCCTGTTCTACCACTTCGACGCGGTGGACGTGGGCGAGCTCTTCACCGCTCAGGTGCAGCAGCAGCCGGGTAGCGGCACGGTGCAGTGATCTCGGGACTCACCCGGTCCGGCGGACCGGGTGAGTCTGATCTCAGTCGACGCGCGTGACCCGGTCCAGGGGGCCAGGCTTCAGGCCGGGCTGGCTTGCGATGTGGCGCTCCAGCGCTTCCACGTCGAGCATGCCCATGCGGCGGTCCTTGCCCTCGTTGAGCACGCGGAAACCGTCACCACCACTGGCCAGGAAGCTGTTCACGGTGACGCGGTATGACGCATTCGGGTCCAGGGGCGTGCCGTTGAGCTTCACACTGCCGGGCACCACACGGCTGCCCAGGGGCCGACTGCGGTCCTGGCTGTAGCTGAAGCCAGCCGAAACGTGCAGGGTGACGATCTGGTTGCCATCGTTACCACGCCATTGCTGCTCCAGCAGGGCGATGATCTGCGCGCCGCTGAGCGTCATGGTGGTCAGCATATTGCCGAAGGGCTGAATGGCGTAGACATCGCCGAAGGTCACCTCACCCGAGGGGCGACGTAGCAGATCGGCACGCACGCCACCCGCGTTCATGAAGGCGATCACGGCACCGCCATCCGCCGGCTTGGTGGTGGCGGCCAACTGGGCGTCTGCAATCAGTTGACCGAGTACGGTACTGCCGGCGCGGCTGATGTTGTCGCGGGCAAAGCTCGCTTCAATGCGGCCGATGACGCGCCGCTCCAAGGGGGCTGCCAGCGACTTGTAGGCGGCGATGAGCGAGGTTTGTGCCGGGTCCTTGGCGAACTGCTCGGTGCGCACGATCACATTGTTGGCACTGGCACTGATCACGTCGCGCGTGGTCCGATCGAGCTGCAGATCGATCTCGCTGACGATGGTGCCGTATCGGTCGCCGCTGGTCACCAGACGCCCATCGATCTGGCACTGATAGGCCCGGTGCGTGTGACCGCTGACGATCAGGTCCACCGCCTTGTCCAGCTTCTTCACGATGTCCACGATGGGGCCCGAAATGCCAGCGCATTCGTTGTAGTCGCCGGTGGGGAAGCCGCCTTCGTGGATCATCACGACAATGGCTTCGACCCCTTTGGCGCGCAACTCGGGCACCAGCTTGTTGACCGTCTCAGCCTCATCTTCGAAACGCAGACCGGCCACGCCGGTCGGCGTGACGAGTTCCGGCGTGGACTTGAGCGTGAGGCCGATAAAGCCCACGGGAATGCCCTCAAAGCGGCGAATCTCATAGGCGGGCAGCAGGGTCTTGCCGGTGGCCTCGTCGATGGTGCTGGCCGCCAGGTACTTGAAGCTTGCGCCCTTGAAGGGCTGCGGGCCCTTGCATCCCTCGGTCGGATGGCAGCCACCCTTCTGACGGCGCAGCAGTTCCTCCTTGCCTGCATCAAATTCATGATTGCCCACGGCGCTGAGATGCAGGCCCATCAGGCTCAGAGACTCGATGGTCGGCTCATCATGGAACAGCGACGACAGCAGGGGGCTGCCGCCGATCAGATCGCCGGCCGCGACGAACACATGGTTGGGGTTGCGCTTGCGCAGCTCGGCCACCGCGGTGGCCAGATGCTCGGCGCCGCCTGCGGGCACGGTGATGGTTTTGCTGGGATCCTTGGGGTCGCGGATGCGGATCCCGCTCGGCGGTGTTTCCAGATTGCCGTGAAAGTCGTTGATGGCCAGGACCTTGACCTGCACCGGGCCGCTGGCCTGAGGGGCCATCTGCGTGGCGCAGGCGCCCAGCAGCAGGGTGGAGGCCAGGGCCAGAATGAGACGATGGGGCTTGCTCTTGAGGGACATGGGTTTCTCCCGAGGGGCGGGCACGCGGATCTGCGCACCCGACGTAATCGGCCGCAACTATAGCGGGCAAACGTTTGCAGGCGTAGGGCGGGATCACCCTGCCCGGACGCTGTGCGCGCGGTCCGGCCTCAGTTCAAGGGCTGGTCCGGCGCCGCGGCGCGCAGCCTCAGGGAGGCGTGTTCGCATTCGGGCACATCGCAGTCCTGGCAGAACCAGGCCTGCTCGGGCATGGCTTGCTGGCGTGCCTGCAGCCGGGTGAAGAGGCCGCTGGCGCGGCCGCGCAGCAGGCCGCGCCGCAGCAGCAGCGGCGTGATCGCGTTGAGCGCCGACTCCAGCCGGGCCGCGCCCTGGCCGCCCACGCCGCTCCAGCCCAGGCCAGCCCCCAGCAGGGCCCGACGCAGGGCGGCATCCACGGGCTGCTGCACATGAGGGCCGTCACGCTGCAGGCCATCGGCCACCCAGGGGAGGTCCAGGGCGGTGAGCAGGGTGAGATCGCAGCGGCGCTGAAAGTCCAGGGCCATGGGCAGCAGGCCTTCGTCGCCAAACAGCAGCTGGCTGTAGATGGCCGTCATCAGCGGCGTGGTGTCGCAGATCACCAGCTCATGGGTCTGTGCGGCCAGCTCGATCTGCCGGGCCTGCTCGGCGGCGATGGCCGCCTGCTCCTCGGGGCGGGGCGTGCGGCCCTGCTGCTCGCACCAGTGACGCAGATGCTCGGGCACCACGGCGCAGCGCAGACCGCTGTCCTGGCGCAGGCGCTCGGCCAGGGCCTGCGCCAGCTGGCTTTTGCCCGTGCTCTCGGCGCCGATCAGGGCGATGCGCAGCATCAGGCGCGCACCGGCGCCAGCTGGCGCTGCCAGGCCCGCCAGCCCGCAATGGACATGGGGATGAAGACGGCGTAGAGCAGCACGGTGAGCCAGTAGCCCTTATAGGCAAACAGACTCACGCTGACCGCGTTGACGATGACCCACACGCCCCAGTTCTCCTGGTACTTGCGGCCCAGCAGGTACTGGCCCAGCAGGCTGGCCACGGTGGGGAAGGCGTCCCAGTAGGGCACGGGAGAGTCGGTCTGGCGGTCCAGCAGCAGGCCTAGCAAGGGCCAGGCGGCCAGCACGGCACACAGGGCCAGCCAGCGTGCCCGGGTGCTCATCTGGCGCACACGCAGTTTCTGGCCCTGCGCGTCGCGCCCCCGCAGCCATTGCCACCAGCCCCAGACCGCCAGGCTGGCAAAGACCAGCTGCAGCGAGGCCTCGCCATAGAGCTTGCCGTCCCAGAACAGCAGAAAGTAGAGCAGGGAGCTGATGAGGGCCAGGGGCCAGGCCAGGGCATGGACCCGCATATTGCAGATCACCATCCAGACCGCCAGCACAAAGGCCAGGATCTCGGTCCAGGTGATGGGGCTGCCCAGCAGCTCGAAGGCGGGCGTGAACAGGGGGTGCAGCAGCTGCAGCAGGGCGTCCATCGCGGTGCTAGAGGGAGTCAGCGGCGAACTTGGACGTAGATCTCGTCGGGCTTGATCATGCCCAGCTCGAAGCGCGCCTTTTCCTCGACCATTTCCAGGCCCTCGCGCAGGTCGCGCAGCTCTGCACTGAGCTGGGCATTGCGGGCACGGGCCTGCTCGTTGCGAGCCTGATGCTCGCTGAGCTCGGCCCTGAGCTCGGCCACCCGGGTGACACCACCCTTGCCAAACCAGAGCTGAGCCTGGATGGCAACAAGAAAGGCAGCGAGGATGAGGCCCAGAATTTTCACGCCGCCAAGTGTAGCCGCCAGAAATGAAAAACCCCCGCCGGCGTTCACCGCAGGCGAGGGGTGGGAGGCTCGCGAGCCGTGTCGCTTACTTCAGGTTGTAGAAGGCGGCGCGGCCGGGATAGACGGCGATATCACCCAGGTCTTCCTCGATGCGCAGCAGCTGGTTGTACTTGGCCATGCGGTCCGAGCGCGAGAGCGAGCCGGTCTTGATCTGGCCGGCGTTCAGGCCCACGGCGATATCGGAGATGGTGGAGTCTTCGGTTTCGCCCGAGCGGTGCGAGATCACGGCGGTGTAGCCGGCGCGCTTGGCCATCTCGATGGCGGCGAAGGTCTCGGTCAGGGTGCCGATCTGGTTGATCTTGATCAGGATCGAGTTGGCGATGCCCTTCTCGATGCCTTCCTTCAGGATCTTGGTGTTGGTCACGAACAGGTCGTCACCCACCAGCTGCACCTTGTCGCCCAGGCGCTCGGTGATGTGCTTCCAGCCGGCCCAGTCGCCTTCGGCCATGCCGTCTTCGATGGAGATGATGGGGTACTTGTCCACCCAGGTGGCCAGCATATCGGTCCACTGCTCGGCGCTCAGCTTGATGCCGCCTTCGCCTTCCAGCACGTACTGGCCGTCCTTGTAGAACTCGCTGGCGGCGCAGTCCAGGCCCAGGGCGATCTGCTCGCCGGCGGTGTAGCCGGCCTTGTCGATGGCTTCCAGGATCAGCTGGATGGCGGCCTCATGGCTTTCGACGCTGGGGGCGAAACCGCCCTCGTCGCCCACGGCGGTGCTGATGCCCTTGTCGTGCAGGATCTTCTTGAGCGCGTGGAAGACCTCGGCGCCCCAGCGCAGGGCCTCGCGGAAGCTCGGTGCGCCCACGGGGATGATCATCAGCTCTTGCAGGTCCAGCGAGTTGTTCGCGTGGGCGCCGCCGTTGATCACGTTCATCATGGGCACCGGCAGCTGGTTGCCACCCATGCCGCCGAAGTAGCGGTACAGGGGCAGGCCGCTCTCTTCAGCGGCGGCGCGGGCCACGGCCATGGAGACGGCCAGCATGGCGTTGGCGCCCAGGCGGCTCTTGTTCTCGGTGCCGTCCAGGTCGATCAGGGTCTTGTCCAGGAAGGCCTGCTCGGAGGCGTCCAGGCCCAGCACGGCCTCGCTGATCTCGGTGTTGATGTGCTCGACGGCCTTGAGCACGCCCTTGCCCAGGTAGCGGCTCTTGTCGCCGTCGCGCAGCTCGATGGCTTCGCGCGAGCCGGTGGAGGCGCCGCTCGGCACGGCCGCACGGCCCATCACGCCCGATTCCAGCAGCACGTCGCACTCCACGGTGGGGTTGCCGCGGCTGTCCAGGATCTCGCGTCCAACGATGTCAACAATGGCGCTCATTGAGAAAGTCTCCGGTAGGAAGTTGGTAACTCAGTTACGTTCGGCGCGCATGGTGCCAGCTAAAAGTTACGCGCGCTGAACAATCGTTCGGTGGCGGTGGCCTTGTCCGGCGGGTGGGTTCAGACCCCGTCCACGATCAGCATGCGCATGATGCCGGCCTGGGCGCGCAGGCTCTTGGCATGCTGGTAGGTCTCGGAATCGTAGAAGGCGCGGGCGCGGGTGTGGTCGGCAAACTTGAGCACGACCAGGCGGCTGGGCTGCCAGTCGCCTTCCAGCACCTCGATGGCGCCGCCGCGTACCAGCACTTCGGCCCCATGCTCCTGCATGGCCTTGGTGCTCCACTCGCGGTACTTGGCCATCTGTTGGGCGTCGGTCACGGTCACATCGGCGATGACATAGGCGGCGTTGCTCATGGGCGGTGGCGGTGGGCAGAGGGCAAAGAAAAGCGGCGCGGCCTGCAGGAGGATCGCGCCGGGCTGGGGCTCAGCAGAAGAAGTCGTTTTCCAGCAGGGGCTGGGCCTTGACCACGCGGTCCAGGGCGACCAGCTGCTCCAGCAGGGCCCGCATATGCTGCAGGGGCACGGCGTTGGGGCCGTCCGACCAGGCCTCGGCCGGCCGCGGATGGGTTTCCATGAAGAGGCCCGCCACGCCGGCGCCCACGCCGGCACGGGCCAGCACCGGCACCATCTCGCGGGCGCCGCCGCTGCTGGTGCCCTGGCCGCCGGGCTTTTGCACCGAGTGCGTGACGTCGAACACCACGGGGGCGCCGGACTTGCGCATCTCGGCCAGGCTGCTCATATCGGCCACCAGATTGTTGTAGCCAAAGCTCACGCCGCGCTCGCAGGCCAGGAAGCGGTCTTCCGACAGGCCCGCTTCGCGAGCGGCCTCGCGGGCCTTGTCGATGACGTTCTTCATGTCCCAAGGCGCGAGGAACTGACCCTTCTTGATGTTCACCGGCTTGCCGGACTTGGCCACGGCACGGATGAAATCGGTCTGGCGGCACAGAAAGGCCGGGGTCTGCAGCACGTCCACCACGGCGGCCACATCGGCCACCTGGCTCTCGTCATGCACATCGGTGAGGATGGGCAGATGCAGCTGGCGGCGCACCTCGTCCAGGATCTTCAGGCCGGCCTCCATGCCCACCCCGCGCTTGCTGCTGCCGGAGGAGCGGTTGGCCTTGTCGAAGGATCCCTTGTAGATCAGCGGGATGCCCAGGGCGCTGCAAGCTTCCTTGAGCCGGCCCGCCACCTCCATGGACATCTCCAGGCCCTCGATCGAGCAGGTGCCCGCGATCAGGAAGAAGGGGCGGTCGATGCCGACCTCGAAATCGCACAGCTTCATGGGCTAGATCCTCAGGCCTTCTTGTGATCCAGGGCCGCCTTGATGAAGGCCGTGAAGAGCGGGTGGCCGTCCCAGGGCGTGGACTTGAACTCGGGGTGGAATTGCACGCCCACATACCAGGGGTGGACCTCGCGCGGCAGCTCCACGATCTCGGTGAGCTTCTCGCGCTGGGTGATGGCCGAAATCACCAGACCAGCCTGCTGCAGCTTGTCCAGGTAATGCTCATTGGCCTCATAACGGTGGCGGTGACGCTCGGTGACGACCGGGCCGTAGATGTCATGCGCCAGGGTGCCGGGCTTGACGTCCGAGCTCTGGGCGCCCAGGCGCATGGTGCCGCCCAGGTCGGAGTTGGCGTCGCGCTTCTGGATGGTGCCGTCGGCGTCCTGCCATTCATCGATCAGGGCGATGACCTTGTGCGGAGCCTCGGGGTCGAACTCGGTGGAGTTGGCGCCGGTCAGGCCCGCCATATTGCGGGCGTACTCGATGGTGGCGACCTGCATGCCCAGGCAGATGCCCAGGTAAGGCAGCTTGTGCTCACGAGCGTACTTGGCGGCCAGGATCTTGCCTTCCACGCCGCGCTTGCCGAAGCCGCCCGGCACCAGGATGGCGTCGTACTGGGCCAGCTGATCGACGTTGTCGCTGTTCAGCAGCTCGGAGTCCACATACTCAATCTTGACTCCGGCATGGTTGTGGATGCCGGCGTGGCGCAGGGCCTCGTTGAGCGACTTGTACGAGTCCGACAGATCGGTGTACTTGCCGCACATGGCGATGGTGACTTGCTTGGCCGGATTCTCCACCTCGTGCACCAGGGTGTCCCAGCGCTTGAGGTCGGCGGCCTTGGTGTTGAGCTGCAGCTTGGTGCAGATCAGCTGGTCCAGGCCCTGCTCATGCAGCACGCGCGGCACCTTGTAGATGGTGTTCACGTCCCACATGGAGATCACGCCGTACTCGGGCACATTGGTGAACAGCGAGATCTTCTCGCGCTCATCGTCCGGAATGCGGCGGTCGGCGCGGCAGATTAGCGCGTCGGGCTGGATGCCGATCTCGCGCAGCTTCTGCACCGTGTGCTGGGTGGGCTTGGTCTTGAGCTCGCCGGCCGCGGCGATCCAGGGCACATAGGTCAGATGGACGAAGGCGACATTGGTCGGGCCCATCTTCAGGCTCATCTGGCGCGCGGCTTCCAGGAAGGGCAGGGACTCGATATCACCCACCGTGCCGCCGATCTCGACGATGGCCACATCCACCGCGTCCGGCGTGCCGTGACCGGCGCCGCGGCGGATGAACTCCTGCATCTCGTTGGTGATGTGCGGGATCACCTGCACCGTCTTGCCGAGATAGTCGCCGCGACGCTCCTTCTCCAGCACCGACATATAGATCTGGCCGGTGGTGAAGTTGTTGCTCTTCTTCATCCGCGTGGTGATGAAGCGCTCGTAGTGGCCCAGGTCCAGGTCGGTCTCGGCACCGTCATCGGTGACAAAGACCTCGCCGTGCTGGAAGGGCGACATCGTGCCCGGGTCCACGTTGATGTACGGGTCGAGCTTGATGAGGGTGACTTTGAGGCCGCGCGATTCGAGGATGGCAGCCAGGGAGGCCGATGCAATGCCCTTGCCAAGGGAGGACACGACACCGCCGGTGACGAAGACGTACTTGGTCATTGTCTTGCAGCGTTCCCGGTGCGCAGGAACGCTGTGGTGGTAAAGCGTGATTATAGCGAGGTCGCTGCCTCGGCGCCCCCGGCTCGCTGCTGGCGCAGCTGCTGCAGCACCTGCAGCACCAGTTTGGCCGTCTCATCCGGGCGCTCAAAGGGGTAGAGATGGCTGCCTTCCATCCAGTGGAAGTTCTGGCGGGCCAGGGCCTTGGAGGCCATGGCGCCCGCCTGACGCAGCTCCTCGGACTGGGTGCCGGCAATGAAGCCCACCGGGCAGCGCGGCGCATGGCGGCGCAGCAGGGCGTCCAGATGATGGGGCAGGGTGTTGTAGATGCGGGTCTCCACCTCGCGGGTGAAGCGCAGATGCCACTGCCCATCGGGGCCGGGGGCGAAGCCGCAGTCCACATAGTCGGCCAGCACCCGTGGGTCCCAGCGCGCGAACTTGTGCTTGGACTCGAAGTGCGCCTGCACCGCCGCGCGGTCGGGCCAGCGGTGGCGGCGCTGGCGCGAGATCTTGCCGGGCGAGACCCGCGCGATCAGGCCCATGGCCTTGACCATGCGCACGCTGTGGGCCCGCCAGCCGCTGACCACCGGGCTGTCCAGCATCAGCAGGCCCTCGACCAGCTCGGGTCGGCGGCAGGCCGTCAGCAGGCTCAGCAGCCCGCCCAGGGAGTGGCCCACCAGCATGACGGGCCCCGGCGCCGCCATCTGCGGGCGCACCTCGCGCTCGATGAAGTGGATCAGCTGGTCGCGCAGATGCGGCCAGTTGCTGGTGACCGGGTAGTCCGGCTCGTGGCCGAACTGGGGCAGGGCATGAACCTGCCAGCCCGCAGCACGCCAGGCCTCGAAGAGCACGCGGTAGCAGCCGGCTGGAAAGCCATTGGCGTGAGAGAAGACCAGGGTTCCTGCGGGATGTGTGCTCATGTGTGCTGGCTCAGGGCCTTGAGCTTGTACAGCGCTTCCAGCGCTTCGCGGGGGCTCAGGGCATCGGGGTCCAGATCATGCAGGGCCTGCAGCGCCGGGCTGGTCGCCAGGGTGACAGCGGGCTCCTCCGGCTCGGGCGGTGCGGCAAAAAGATCGATCTGCGCCTCGCCCTCGCTGGCCTTGGCCTCCAGGGCCTCCAGTGTGGCGCGCGCCTGGCGCACCAGGCTGGCGGGCATGCCGGCCAGGCGCGCCACCTGTACGCCATAGCTGCGGCTGGCAGGGCCGGGCTGGATCTCGTGCAGGAAGACGATGTCCTCGCCGCTCTCCACCGCCGAGACATGGTGGTTCTGCGCCTGTGGGTGCTTGGCGGGGAACTCGGTCAGCTCGAAGTAGTGGGTGGCAAACAGCGTGAAGGCGCGGTTCTTGTCGTGCAGATGGCTGGCGATGGCGCCGGCCAGGGCCAGGCCGTCGAAGGTGGACGTCCCCCGCCCGATCTCGTCCATCAGCACCAGGGACTGCTCGGTGGCGCTGTGCAGGATGGCGGCGGCCTCGGTCATCTCCAGCATGAAGGTGGACTGGGCATTGGCCAGATCGTCCGCCGCGCCGATGCGGGTGTGGATGGCATCCATGGGTCCCAGGCGGCAGCTGGCGGCCGGTACATAGGAGCCGATGGCGGCCAGCAGGGCGATCAGGGCCACCTGGCGCATGAAGGTGCTCTTGCCGCCCATATTCGGGCCGGTGATCACCAGCAGCTTGGTGCGGGCATCGAGCCTGCAGTCATTGGCCATGAACTCGCCGGCACCTAGCTCGCGCAGGCGCATTTCCACCACCGGGTGGCGGCCGCGCTGGATGTCGATGCAGGGCTGACTGACGAACTCGGGGCGCACCCAGTTCAGCGTGGTGGCACGTTCGGCCAGGGCCGCCAGCGCGTCCAGGCTGGCCAGGGCGCGACCCAGCTGGGTCAGGGGCTGCAGAGCTTCGACCAGATGATCGATCACCATCTCGTAGAGCAGCTTCTCGCGCGCCAGGGAACGCTCCTGGGCCGAGAGGGCCTTGTCCTCGAAGGCCTTGAGCTCGGGCGTGATGTAGCGCTCTGCGTTCTTCAGGGTCTGGCGGCGCTGGTAGTCTATGGGTACCTTGTCCACCTGGCCCTGGGTGACCTCGATGTAGAAGCCATGCACCTTGTTGAACTGCACGCGCAGATTGGCGATGCCGGTGCGGGCGCGCTCGCGCGCCTCCAGGTCCAGCAGGAAGGCGTCGCAGTTCTGGCTGATGCCGCGCAGCTCGTCCAGCTCGGCGTCGAAGCCGCTGGCGATCACCCCGCCCTCGCGCAGGATGACGGCCGGCTCCTCCGCAATGGCGCGCTCCAGCAGCTCCAGCACATGGGGTGAGCCCGCCAGACCTTCGGCCAGCTGGTCCAGCAGGGGCGCGCCATGGCCGGCGCCGGGCAGGGTCTCGCGCAGCTCGGGCAGGGTCTGCAGGGTGGCGCGCAGGCCGGCCAGCTCGCGCGGGCGCACCTGGCGCAGGGCCACGCGGGCGGCGATGCGCTCCACGTCCGACACATGACGCAGGGCCTCGCGCAGGGGCTCGTAGCCGGTGGCGATCAGGGCGGCCACGGCCTGGTGGCGGGCCATGGCTTCGGCACGCTCACGCTTGGGATGCAGCAGCCACTGGCGCAGGGCGCGGCTGCCCATGCCGGTGCGGCAGCCGTCCAACAGGGAGAGCAGGGTGGGCGAGGTTTCACCGCGCAGGGTCTGGGTCAGCTCCAGATTGCGCTGGGTGGCCGGCGGCAGATCCAGTAGCTCGCCGCCGCGCAGCACCTGCAGGCTCTTCACATGGCTCAGGGCGCGGCCCTGGGTGTGCTCGGCATAGGCCAGCAGGGCGGCGCCGGCGGCCTGGGCGGCTTCCAGGCGGTCGGCATTGAAGCCCTGCAGGCTGGCCACGCCCAGCTGCTCGCAGAGCTTGCGCACACCAAGCTGGGTGTCGAACTGCCAGCCGGGACGGTTGGTGATGGGCAGGCGCGCGGCCAGCACGGCCTGGGGCTGGCGCTCGCGGTCCACCAGCACCTCGGCCGGGCTCATGCGGGCCAGGAAGGAGGGGAACTCGGGCTCGCGGCACTCGGCCAGGCCCAGCTCGCCCTTGGTGAGCGAGAGCCAGGCCAGCCCCAGGGTCTTGCCCTGCTGGACCACGGCCAGCAGCACCGAGTCCTGCTTGTCGGCCAGCAGCTCGCTGTCGGTGACCGTGCCGGGGGTGACGATGCGCACCACCTTGCGCTCCACCGGCCCCTTGGACGTGGCCACATCGCCCACCTGCTCGGCGATGGCCACCGACTCACCCAGGCGGATCAGCTTGGCCAGGTAGGACTCCAGCGCATGCACCGGCACGCCGGCCATCACCACCGGCTGGCCGCCGCTCTGGCCGCGTGTGGTCAGGGTGATGTCCAGCAGGGCATTGCACTTGCGGGCATCGTCATAGAAGACCTCGTAGAAGTCTCCCATGCGGAAGAACACCAGCACATCGGGGTGCTCGGCCTTGATGCGGAAGTACTGCGCCATCACCGGGGTGTGGGCGCTGAAGTCCAGGGGATCCTTGCTGCTGGAGGCTGCGGTCATCGGGCGCGGGGCTGAAATGAACAAAGCCCTCGTGCGAGGGCTTTGCAAAAGACGGTGGAGCCGGCGCGCAGTGTAGCGCGCCGCTCGGGGGACTCAAGACTTAGACCGGGGCGTCTTCGCCGCTGGCGGCCGCATCCTTCTTGATGCGCACCGGGCCGCGTTTCTTGGCCGGTGCCGCAGCGGCGGCCACGGCATCGGCGGCGCTGGTCTTCTCGCCGCCCTCGGCGGCGGCCTCGTCCTCGGGCTTGATCACGCGGGTGTAGGGCGCCAGGATCTGGACCAGCTGACCATAGATCTTGGGACTGCCGGCCACCACCTCACGCTGGTTCAGGAAGTCGGCCTCGCCGGTGAAGTTGCCGATCAGGCCGCCGGCTTCGGTGATGATCAGGGAGCCCGCAGCCACGTCCCAGGGGTTCAGGCCGGTCTCGAAGAAGGCGTCGTAGTAACCGGCGGCCACATAGCAGAGGTCCAGGGCGGCGGCACCCGGTCGGCGCAGGCCGGCACACTGGGTCATGACCTCCTCGAACATCTTCATGTAACGCTTGAAGTTGTCGCCGCGGCGGAAGGGGAAGCCGGTGCCGATCAGGGCGTCGCTCATGCGGGTGCGCTTGGACACGCGCAGGCGCTTGTCGTTCAGGAAGGCGCCGCGGCCCTTGGTGGCGTAGAAGAGGTCGTTGCGGCAGGGGTCGTAGACCACGGCCTGCTCGATCTTGCCGCGGAAGGCCAGGGCGATGGACACGGCATAGACCGGGAAGCCGTGGATGAAATTGGTGGTGCCGTCCAGGGGATCGATGATCCAGACATAGTCCGAATGCTTGTTGCCATGCGCGCGGCCCGACTCTTCGGCCAGGATGCCGTGGTCGGGATAGGCTTGCAGCAGGGTTTCGATGATGACGTTCTCTGCGGCCTGGTCCACCTCGGTCACGAAGTCATTGGGCGACTTGGTGTTGATCTTCAGGATGTCGAGGTCCAGGGACGCGCGGTTGATGATGGAACCTGCTGCACGGGCCGCCTTGATGGCGACATTGAGCATGGGATGGAGTGCGGCTTGCGTCATGGTGTGGAACCTGCAAACAAGAGGGGGTGGACTGGCGAAGGCAAAGAACGTGGGCGGTGTGCCCGGACTGCATGGCCCGGCCGCGGATAATCGCGCATTTTAGCCCAGAGCGCGCCCGCGTTCCCAGCCTTTTACCGTGGATTCTTCCCGCACCCGCTTCATCC
The DNA here is from genome assembly GCF_004362405.1 of Roseateles asaccharophilus. GTDB lineage: Bacteria > Pseudomonadota > Gammaproteobacteria > Burkholderiales > Burkholderiaceae_C > Kinneretia > Kinneretia asaccharophila. The sequence continues at coordinate 289,778 of NZ_SNXE01000004.1, read as the reverse complement.
TGATACAGACCAGCCATGCCGGCAATGTGGGCGCCACCGCGCGCGCGATGAAGGTGATGGGTTTTTCCGAGCTGGTGCTGGTGCGCCCGCGATTTGCCGATGTGCTGTCGCAGGAGGAGACCGTGGCCATGGCCAGCGGTGCGGCCGACATCCTGGCCCGCGCCCGCATCGTGGACAGCCTGGCCGAGGCCCTGGACGGCGTGAGCTTTGCCTGCGCCACGGCCATGACGCCGCGCGACTTCGGCCCACCCACCCATGCGCCGCGCCCGCTCTTCGAGCAGCTGGCCGCCAGCGAGCACCGCCTGGGTCTGGTCTTCGGCTCCGAGCGCTACGGCATGAGCAACGAGGATGTGTATCGCTGCCATGCGGTGCTCTCCATCCCCACCCATCCGGATTACGGCTCGCTCAACTTGGCCCAGGCCGTGCAGCTGCTGGCCTATGAGCTGCGCCAGGCCCTGGGCGGCTTCGAGGTGCAGGCCCGCACGGCCGCCCCCGAGCTGGCCGATGGCCAGGCGGTGCAGGGCTTGCTGGCGCATCTGGAGCAGGGCCTGGTGGCGATCGACTACCTGGACCCGGCCGCGCCCAAGAAGCTGATGCCGCGCCTGAACCAGCTCTTCAACCGGGCCCAGCTCACGGTGGAGGAGGTGCACATCCTGCGCGGCATGGCGCGTGCCATGCTCAAGACCCGCGACGGCAAGGGTTGAAGGCCGCGGCTAGACTCTGAGCCCCGTTCGCATTTCCCCAACTCCCAAGACTCCCTCATGTTCCAGCGCCTTCGCGAAGACATCGCCTGCATCCTCGAACGCGATCCGGCCGCCCGGTCGGCGTGGGAGGTGCTGACGTGTTATCCGGGCCTGCATGCCCTGGTGATGCATCGCCGCGCGCACTGGTGCTGGACCCATGGCCTGAAGTGGCTGGGGCGCTTCATCTCGCATGTTTCGCGCTGGCTCACCGGCATCGAGATCCATCCCGGCGCCACCATCGGTCAGCGCGTTTTTATCGACCATGGCATGGGCGTGGTGATCGGCGAGATGGCCGAGATCGGTGACGGCTGCACCATCTACCAGGGCGTGACCTTGGGCGGCACCTCCCTGGTCAAGGGCGCCAAGCGCCACCCCACCTTGGAGCCCGGCGTGATCGTGGGCGCCAATGCCTGTGTGCTGGGCGGCTTCACCGTGGGCGCGGGCGCGCGCATCGGCTCGCTCGCCGTGGTCACCAAGCCGGTGCCGGCGGGCGCCACCGCGGTGGGCAACCCGGCGCGCATCATCGAGGCCCAGGCCGATGCGCAGCGCGAGGAAGCTGCGGCCCGCATGGGCTTCTCGGCCTATGGTGTGACGCAGAGCGATGATCCGCTCTCGCAGGCCCTGCGCGGCCTGATCGATAACGCCTCGGGCCAGGACCACCAGATTGCCCTGCTGTGGAAGGCGGTGGAGACCCTCTCGCGCAAGGCCGCGGCCGAAAAAGACTGCCTGCCCGCCGATGCCGCCCGCGAAGAGTGCTTCGAGGCGGCCCGGCTCAATCAGCTGATCGGCAAGTAGGCGGGTCTTCGCTTAATGATGATGGCCATGCTCGCCATGGGCATGGCCATGGGCGATCTCTTCTTCGCTGGCCGCGCGCACCGACACCACCTTCAGCGAGACCTTGAGCGCCACGCCGGCCAGCGGGTGGTTGCCGTCCAGCAGCACCTGCGGGCCCTTGATCTTGACCACGTGATAGCGGCGGAACTCGCCGCTGTCGCCGTCGCGGATTTCCAGCTGGCCGCCGACCTTGACCCCGGGCGGGAAGTCGGCCTTGGGGATGCTGCGCGTCAGGCTCTCGTCGCGCGGGCCGAAGGCCTTGTCCACCGGCAGGTCCAGCGTGGCCTGGAAACCGGCCTCCTGGCCCATCAGGGCTTCTTCAATAGCGGGCAGGGTGTTGCCGTAGCCGCCCACCAGCAGGGCTTGCGGCTCCTTGGAGGCTTCGATCAGGCGGCCCTGGGCGTCGGCCACCTTGAGTTGCAGGGTGGCGATGGTGTCTTTGGCGATTTTCATGAGGTCTTGTTCTTCAGGGCAGATTTGGGGCGGAAGGCCTTGCAGACCTCCTCCCGGGTTTCGAGATAAGGGCCGCCGATCAGGTCGATGCAATAGGGCACGGCGGCAAAGATGCCACTGGCCTTCTCGTGGCCTGACAGGGTCTCGGCAATCGCCTTGGGCTGGCCGGGCAGGTTGATGATGAGCGCCTTGCCGCGGATCACGGCGACCTGGCGCGAAAGGATGGCCGTGGGCACGAAGTGCAGGGAGATCTGCCGCATCTGCTCGCCGAAGCCGGGCATCTCGCGATCGGCCACATCCAGCGTGGCTTCGGGAGTGACATCGCGCGGTGCCGGACCGGTGCCACCGGTGGTGAGTACCAGGTCGCAGCCGGCCTCGTCCACCAGCTCGCGCAGGGTGGCCGCGATGCGTTCGCGCTCGTCGGGAATCAGGCGCGGCTGGAACTCGACGGGGTTGATCAGGGCCGCTGTCAGCCAGTCCTGCAGGGCGGGCAGGCCCTTGTCTTCATAGACGCCGCTGGAGGCGCGGTCGCTGATGGAGACGATGCCGATGCGGACGCGATCAGGACTCGTCGTCATCGTCGCTCTCGGCGTCGTCACCCGCCTCGCGGCTGGCGCGCTTGAGCTCGGCCTTGATCAGCTGGAAGAGCTCGCGGTAGGCGCGGCCGTGGCGCTGCTCCTGGTCGGCCGGCTTGGGCGTGTTCAGGTCCTTGCGGGCCGAACGCACCAGGCTGCGCAGCTGTTGCACGTCCACGCCGGCAAACTCGCTGATGAAGGACTGCAGGGCCTCATCGTTGTCCAGCAGGCGCTCGCGCCAGCGCTCGGCCTCGTGCAGGGCCAGGCTGTCCTGGGCATGGCCGAGCTTGAAGGCGGCCACGGCCTCGCGGATGGGTTCGGGATCGACCTTGCGCATCAGCTTGCCGATGTACTGCAGCTGGCGGCGCTTGCCTTCGAAATTGCTGATCTTCTTGGCGTCGCGCACAGCGTCGCGCAGGATCTCGGGCAGGTCCAGGGGTTCGAGCCGGCTCTCGGGCAGGGTCAGCAGATCCGCGCCCAGGGCCTGCAGATCGTGCATATCGCGCTTCTTCTGGCTCTTGCTGGGGCGCTCGTCGAAGTCGGCGTCGAAGTCTTCGGGGAATTCGCTCATAAGTATGATTGTCGCCCACTCTGAAATCTCTGTTCACGCCCCATGTCCCAAGACCTCCGCACCAGCAACACCGCGCAATCCGGCTTCAGCTACAGCCCGGAGCGCTTTCGCGAGCTGGTGGAGACCGTGCTGGCCGAGGCCAAGCGTCTGGGCGCCAGCGACGCCGGTGCCGAGGTGAGCGAGGGCTGCGGGCTCTCGGTGTCGGTGCGCCGTGGTCAGCTGGAGAACGTGGAGCGCAACCGCGACAAGTCCCTGGGCATCTCGGTCTATCTGGGCCAGCGCCGCGGCAATGCCAGCACCTCGGACTTCTCGCCCCAGGCCCTCAAGGACACGGTGCGCGCGGCTTATGACATCGCGCGCTTCACGGCCGAGGATCCGGCCGCCGGCCTGCCCGATGAGCAGGACCTCTCGCTGGACCCCGCCGCCCGGCCCGAGCTGGACCTCTTCCACCCCTGGGCCCTGGACGCCGAAACGGCGGCCGCCCTGGCCCTGCGCTGCGAGGCCGCGGCCTTTGCCACCGACCGCCGCATCAGCAACTCCGAAGGCGCCGCCGTTTCGGCCCAGCAATCGCATTTCTATACCGGCAACACCCGCGGCTTCGGCGGTGGCTATGCCAGCTCGCGCCACAGCCTCTCGGTGGCACCCATCGCCGGCCGCGGCGCGCAGATGGAGCGCGACGCCTGGTACAGCTCCATGCGCGCGGCCGAGGACCTGGCCTCGCCCGAGGCCGTGGGCCGCTATGCGGCCGAGCGCGCGCTCTCGCGCCTGAAGGCGCGCAAGGTCAAGACGGCCGAGGTGCCGGTGCTCTTCGAGAGCACGGTGGCAGCCGGCCTGCTGGGCGCCCTGGTGCAGGCCACCAGCGGCGGCGCGCTGTACCGCCAGGCCAGCTTCCTGCTGGACAGCCTGGGCCAGAGCGTGCTGGCCTCGCACATCGATGTGTCCGAGGATCCGCATGAGATCAAGGGCAAGGGCAGCACGCCCTTTGACGACGAAGGTGTGATCACCCGGCCGCGCCAGCTGGTGCATGGCGGCGTGCTGCAGGGCTATTTCCTCTCCAGCTACTCGGCGCGCAAGCTGGGCCTGCGTACCACCGGCCATGCGGGTGGTTCCCACAATCTGCGCATGACCAGCCGTGCCACCGCGCCCGGCGACGACCTGGCCACCATGCTGCGCCGCATGGGTCGCGGCCTGTTTGTGACTGAGCTGATGGGGCAGGGCGTCAACTACGTGACCGGCGACTACTCGCGCGGCGCCAGCGGCTTCTGGGTGGAGAACGGCGAGATTGCCTACCCGGTGCATGAGGTGACGATTGCCGGCAATCTGCGCCAGATGTTCCAGGACATCGTGGGCATCGGTGCGGACACCTACACCGTGGGCAGCAAGACCATAGGATCGGTGCTGATTTCGCGCATGAAGCTGGCCGGTAGTTGAAGGGCTGCCTGAGGCGAAACGGCTGGGCGCAAATGCCCCTTTTGTCAGCCTCGCGAAAGCCAAGTTTTGGGGAGCTCTGCTACGCTTGCGCCGCCTCTTGAATCGCGTCTGCCGAACGCTGTTTTCGCAGGGGTTTATCCCCTCGAAAAGGGCAGATCGCGACTCCTAGAATCAAGTGGGCTTTGATCCCTTCAACCACCGAGGAGACTCTTCATGGAACGTCGTTCCTTTGTTCGTTCGGCAGGCCTGGCTGGCGTGCTGGCTGCCGGTGTCGCACCGGCGGTGCATGCCCAAGCCACCATCCGCTGGCGTCTGAGTTCCGCCTTCCCCAAGGCGCTGGACACCATCTATGGCGCGGCCGATACCTTCGCCAAGTCCATCAGCGATATGAGCGGCGGCAAGTTCCAGATTTCGGTCCATCCGAACGGCGAACTGGTGGGCGGCTTCAACCAGGTCGATGCGCTGCAGAACGGCACGGTGGAGATGTCTCACACCGCGCCGTACTACTACTTCGGCAAGGATCCGACGTTCGCCCTGGGCTGCGCCATCCCCTTCGGCCTGAACAGCCGCCAGATGAGCGCCTGGATGGTTGAGGGCAATGGCCTGAAGCTGATGCGTGAGTTCTACGCGAACTACAACATCATCAACTTCGTGGGCGGCAATACCGGTGCCCAGATGGGTGGCTGGTGGCGCAAGGAGATCAAGTCCCTGGCCGATATCAAGGGCCTGAAGTTCCGCACCGGCGGCTTCAGCGGCGTGATCTTCAACCGCCTGGGCGGTGTGGCACAAAGCATTCCCGGCGGCGAAATCTATCAGGCTCTGGAGAAGGGCACGATCGACGCGGCCGAGTGGGTGGGTCCGTATGACGACGAGAAGCTGGGCTTCAACAAGGTGGCTCCCTTCTACGGCTATCCCGGCTTCTGGGAAGGCGGCCCGCAGCTGGACTTCTACATCAACACCAAGGCCTACAACGCCCTGCCCGCCGAGTACAAGGCCATGATCGAAGCTGCTTCCCTGGAAGCCGCCACGGTCATGCAGGCCCGCTACGACGCCCGCAATCCGGCCGCGCTGAAGAAGCTGGTGGCCGGTGGCACCAAGCTGTTCCGCTTCCCCAAGGACATGCTGGACGCGGCCTTCAAGGAGTCCATGGCCACCTATGCGGAACTGAGCGACAAGAACCCGGCCTGGAAGAAGATCTACGGCGACTACGCCAACTTCCGCCGCGACTCCAACCTCTGGTTCCGCTTCGCCGAAGCCGGCTTCGACGACTTCATGCAGCAGCAAAAGCTCTAAGCCCTCGGCTCAGCCCACCCTCGGCGGTGGGCTGACAAACAAGAAGGCCCCGCATTGCGGGGCCTTTTTTTGTGCTCGTGAATCCCTGGTCGAAACCGCGGGACCCGGGCCGGATGCGACAGGGGGCGCCGCTCGCGCCGCCCCCTATCGTGGCCGCACTTACTTCTTCTCGGCGCTGCCGTCCTTCTTGACGGCCTCCAGCAGGCCGGCCATGGGGTCAAACGCTTCGCTGGCTGCCGGGGCCGGGGCCAGCGGATCGCTGGCGGCACCATCCGGGGACGGGGTCTCGTCCTGACGCTCATCGCGCCCGCCCAGGCCTTGCAGCTGCTCCAGCACAGCCGCATCGTCCAGCTTCTCGGTCTTGGTCAGGCCACCAATCACCAGCTCGGGCTTGGCGATGATGACCGACACCATGATGACCTGCAGGATGATGAAGGCGATGGAGCCCTTGTAGATCTGGGCGGTGGTGACGGCCGGGATGGTCTTGGTCGTGACGCGATCCTTGTAGTCCTTCTTGGGCGCGACGCTGCGCAGATAGAACAGCGCAAAGCCGAAGGGCGGGGTCAGGAAGGAGGTCTGCAGGTTCATGGCGACGATCACGCCGAACCAGATCATCACCGCATCGGTGGGCACGCCGGGCAGCAGCTCCGGCAAGAGCTTCTCCGCCACCGGGGCGATCATCGGGATCACGATGAAGGCGATCTCGAAGAAGTCGATGAACATGCCCAGCACGAAGATCAGGATGTTGACCACGATCAGGAAGCCAAGCGCACCACCGGGCAGGGACTTGAAGAGGCTCTCCACCCAGAAGTGACCATCGGCCGCATTGAAGGTGAAACTGAAGACCGTGGAGCCGATCAGGATGAAGAGCACGAAGCAGGACAGGCGTGCCGTGCTGTCCAGGGCTTGGTTCAAGGTCTTGAGCGACATGCGACCACGCAGCAGGGCCATCAGCAGGGCGCCGACGGCACCCATGGCGCCGCCCTCGGTCGGGGTGGCCACGCCCAGGAAGATGGTGCCCAGCACCAGGAAGATCAGCACCAGAGGCGGGATCAGCACAAAGGTCACACGCTCGGCCAGCTTGGACAGCAGGCCCAGGCGCAGCGCCTTGTTCATCAGGGCTAGACCCAGGGCCAGGAAAGAGGCCACGGTCATGGACATGATGAAGATCTCATCACCAGGGGCGGCGTTCGGACGCTCCATCACCTTCTTGAGCATGCTGTCGTGCACGGTGGACCACAGCCAACCCGCGGCGCCAGCAATCAGCAGCAGCAGCAGCAGGGACTTGTGGCCGCTGGCGCCACTGCTCTCGCGGTAGATGCGGGCCTCGGGCGGCAGGGCGGGAACCCAGCTCGGCTTGATGAAGGCCACGGCCACAATGAAGAGCAGGTAGGTGCCGACTAGCAGCAGACCGGGCAGCAGGGCACCTGCGTACATATCACCCACCGAGCGCCCCAGCTGGTCGGCCAGCACGATCAGCACCAGGGAGGGCGGGATGGCCTGGGCCAGTGTGCCCGAGGCCGTAATGGCGCCCGTGGCGATGGTGCGGTTGTAGCCGTAGCGCAGCATGATGGGCAGGGAGATCAGGCCCATGGAAATCACGGCCGCGGCCACCACGCCGGTGGTGGCGGCCAGCAGGGCGCCCACCAGGATCACCGCGATGGCAAGGCCCCCGCGCAGTGGACCGAACACCTGGCCCACGGTCTCCAGCAGGTCCTCGGCCATCCCTGATCTCTCAAGAATGATGCCCATCAGGGTGAAGAAGGGAATGGCCAGCAGCGTGTCGTTGGACATGATGCCGAACACCCGCAGGGGCAGGGCACCAAACATATTGGCCGGGAAGAGTCCGACCTCGATACCGATAAAGCCAAAGAGCAGGCCGGTGGCGGCCAGGCCGAAGGCGACGGGAATGCCCAGCAGCAGGAAGACAAAGAGGCCGACAAACAAGAGCGGCACAAAATTTTCAGCGATCAATGCAGTCATCTCTTGGCCTCAGCGAGCTTGGGGCTGTTTAGAAGCGTCCTGGACGGCGGCCTGCGCCTGGAGTGCTTCCAGGAGCTGCTCCTCGGCCGATTTCTCCTGCTCGACAGGGAAGGGGTGAGGGTTATGGCCGGTCAGGTAGGCGATGCGCTTGATCAGCTCCGAGGCGCTTTGCAGCACCAGCAGTGCAAAGCCGACGGGCAGCAGCAAGAGCACGGGCCAGCGGATCAGGCCGCCGGCGTTGGAGCTGACTTCGCCCGAGATCCAGGCGCCGCGGAACAGCGGCCAGCTCAGCTCGATCATCATCCAGCACAGGGGGAAGATGACGAGCACGATGCCCAGAATGTCGATGATGGTGTTAGTGCGCAGGGACAGGCGCGACGAGATGAAGTCGATGCGCACGTGGGCGTTCTTGAGGAACACATAGCCCGCGCCCAGCATGAAGACGCCGGCAAAGAGATACCACTGGATCTCCAGATAGGCGTTCGAGCTGATGTCGAAGGCCTTGCGCATGATCGCGTTGCCGGCGCTGATCAGGACGGCAGCCAATACCAGCCATCGAACAAACTGGCCGACCCATTCACTGAACCGGTCTACGGCTCGTGACAGACCCAAAAGGAATTGCACATTGACTCCTAAATGCTCGGGAAGTTTTGCCGCAAGACAGCCAGCATATTTGCTGGGCAAATGCGGCCCGCGCGGATTTTAGGAGTCGGGTTTCAGCCCGTCGCCGGGGTCTTACCCGGTAAGTAGTTTCAACATACCGGTGGGGCGGGCTTGGGCGTGTAAGGCTCAGGAAAGCTGCTGGGACGCTTGAAAGAGTCTTGTGCAACGCGCGCCGGAGCGGCAGAAGGCCAGGATGGGCTTGGGCAGGCTGTCCAGCAGATTGCGGAAGGCGGCAATCTCCTCGGGAGACTGGTAGGCGCCGCTGACGGGGAGGTGGCGGTACTCCAGGCCGGCTGCCTTGGCGGCGGCCTCGATTTCGCGGCTGCTGGGCTGATCCGGGCCGCCCTCAAAGTCGGGGCGGTTGTTGATCACGCTGCGAAAGCCCGCAGCGGCGGCTTCGGCCATGGCTGCGGCTTCCAGCTGGGGGGCGACGCAGAGTTCGGGCGTCAGGGCTTGAAGCGGAAGGCTCATATCGGTCTCCGGGAGCGGTTGATGGGGAATGACTCAGGAGCTTAGGGCCTTCTTCACCGCGGCGGAAACTTGGCCCATATCGGCCTTGCCGGCCAGCCGGGACTTGACCGCCGCCATGACCTTGCCCATATCGGCCGGCCCCTTGGCGCCGACTTCGCCGACGATGGCGGCCACGGCGGCATCGATTTCCTCCGGCGAGAGTCGCGCCGGCAGATAGACCTCCAGCACGGACAGCTCGGCGCTTTCCTTGTCGGCCAGATCCTGGCGGCCCGCGGCCGTGAACTGGCTGATGGCGTCCTTGCGCTGCTTGATCAGCTTGTCCACGATGCCGACCAGTTGCACATCGTCCACCTCAATGCGTTCGTCCACTTCCTTTTGCTTGACGGCGGCCAGCAGCATGCGGATGGTGCCCAGGCGTTCGCTGTCCTTGGCGCGCATGGCGGCCTTCATGTCTTCGGTAATGCGCTCTTTGAGGTTCATATCGAGTTCTCGCTCGGATGACGGTGGTGTGTGGGGCTGTAAAAAAATGCAAAAAGCCCGCGGCAGCGTCCTGCGCGGGCTTTCGAGCCAAGCTTGCCTGTGGGCTTACCGGCTGGAACCTTCGAACGGCGGCGTCGAAGATCCCGGGGTGCTGATCAGTACAGCTTCTTGGGCAGCTGCATGCTGCGCACGCGCTTGTAGTGGCGCTTGACGGCGGCGGCCTTCTTGCGCTTGCGCTCGGCAGTGGGCTTCTCGTAGAACTCGCGGGCGCGCAGGTCGGTCAGCAGGCCCAGCTTTTCGATGGTGCGCTTGAAGCGGCGCAGGGCAACATCAAACGGCTCGTTCTCTTTGACGCGAATGGTGGTCATGAAACTCTGTTTCCTTCATTAGGCGCTCGGTGTTCGCAAGGGGCTCCAAATCTGAAGAACTCAGGGTGCCCGAAGCGGAGTATCCGGATTCCGCTTCCGAATCGACGCGCAGGGTTTGCTAGCAAAGAGGGCGAGTATAGCATTGTTTTTCTGATCAATCTAGACTCCCCCGCGCTCGGCCAGTGCCGCCGTGGCGCAGGCCGCGGCACTGGACCAGGCCCACTGAAAGTTGTAGCCGCCGAGCCAGCCGGTCACATCCACCACTTCCCCGATGAAGTGAAGCCCCGGCAGCTTCTTGCTTTCCAGGGACTGTGAGCTGAGATCCCGGGTGTCCACGCCGCCTCGCATCACCTCAGCCTTACGCCAGCCCTCGCTGCCATTGGGCGAGAGCGACCAGGCCTGCAGCTTGTCGGCCAGCTCCTGAAGCTCCTTGTCCTTGGCTTCGGCGATGGGCTTGCTGGGCGAGAGGCCCAGGCGGCTGAGCCAGGCCTGCGCGAGGCGGTTGGGCAAGATGTCGGCGAGTTCATTGCCCAGCTGCTTGCGCGAGCGAGACTTGGCTTGAAGCAGGGCTTGGCCCAGATCGGTGTCCGGCGCAAGGTCAAGGCTCAAGGCCTGGCCCTCTTGCCAGTAGCTGGAGATTTGCAGGATGGCGGGCCCGCTGAGCCCACGATGGGTGAAGAGCAGGTCTTCGTGGAAACGACCGCGCTGCTTGCTGCTACCCGTGCTGACGTAAACGGGCAGGGACAGGCCCGCCAGTTCCACGAACGGCGCCCAATCCTCTGCCGAGAAGGTCAGGGGCACCAGGGCGGGGCGTGGTGTGACGATGCGGTGCCCCAGACGCTCCGCGAGTCGCAGCCCCCAGTCGCTGGCGCCGATCTTGGGTATCGAGAGTCCGCCCGTGGCAATCACCAGGCGGCGCGTCCGGAGTGGGCCGGCGCTGCTGTCCAACTCGAAGTCGCCGTTGCCCAAGGGGCGCACATCGGCCACGGTGCAGGGCTGCCAGCGCTGAACGCCACCAGCCTCGCATTCCCTCAGCAGCATCTGGATGATCTGCTCGCTGGAGTCGTCACAGAAGAGTTGCCCCTTGTGCTTCTCGTGAAAGCCGATGCCATGGCGTTTGACCAGTCCGATGAAGTCCTGCGCGCTGTATCGGGCCAGGGCGGAGCGGCAGAAATGGGGGTTCTCGGACAGGAAGTTGGCGGGGCTGGCTTCGCGGTTGGTGAAGTTGCAACGTCCGCCGCCTGAAATGCGAATCTTCTCGGCGATCTTCTCGGCGTGATCCAGCAGCAGTACCCGCAGGCCGCCTTGGCCCGCCATGCCGGCACAAAACAGGCCGGCGGCACCGGCGCCAACCACGATGAGGTCAAAACTCTGCATGCCCTTCGAGTCCTACTTGAGCTGCACGCCCTGGGCGTCAAAGACTTGAACGCTGACCGGGATGGCCGCTCTCACGCTCTGTGTCACGGTACAGAATTCCTCGAACTGAGCCAGAGCGCGCTCCAGGTGCGCCAGACTGGCGGCTGGCACACCCAGGCGCAGCTTGGCGTGGATGGCGCTGACCCGCAGGCGGCCCTGGGCATTGCGCTCCACGCTTGTCTCCAGTTCGCAACTCAGCGGCTCGGGACTTTGTTTGTATTTGCGCAAAGCGAACAGAAGTGAGTCGCTCAGACAGGTCCCGACGGCGCTGCTGAGCAGGTGCAAGGGCGAGGGGCCTGCCGAATCCCCCAGCGGTGCTGGTTCATCGCTCAGCAGGGTGGCTTCGAGCCCCTCGAAACGGGCTTGGAAGCGGAAATCGCGGTCCTGCTGCAGCTGGGTGCGAATGGTGATCTCGGCCATGGGCTCTCATTTGTCGGCAGCGGGTCGGGCATTGTACGGGCGGTCCTTGTGCTGGCCGGTCCACCCCAGCGGGGCGATGAGGGGCCTGCGCGATCCGTTCAAGAACCGCATCAGCGCTGCCAGGGAGGCGCTGTTCTTCGCTACCATTCACTACAAGCTAGGGGGTAGCACCGAACTGGGGATATTCCGCCACTTGCGGCCAGCCGTGCATGCCTTCTACATTGCGTCAAGCCTGAGGTGCCAGGACTTGCCGTCCCCTCATCGACCACGCCACGCCCCGCCAGGAATTCATGGACAACTCCGCCGCTCCGCACGCCGGTGCATCACCCCACAGCCGCGACGCCTGGTACGCCAGCCTGCAGTTGCCCGAGCATGAGTTGGCGGCTGCGGTGCTCAGCCTGGTCGAGCCCTTGGGCTTGCTGGTGACGGTGAAGTCTCTGGCCACGGGGCGCTATGTGTACGCCAGTGCCGGCATGGGTTCCCTGTTTGCGCGGGGCGAGTCCGGACTGCTGGGGCTGTCCGACGCCGAGTTTCTGCGCAGCGAGGAGGTTCAGGCCTTGCGGCGGGCCGAGCAGACGGTGATGGCCCAGCGCGCCGTTGTTCTCAGCGATCATCGTCTGGAACTGGAAGGCCGGCGGCGTGAGTTTTCGGTCAGTCGCACGCCCTTGGGTGCGGAGCATGTGATGGCCATGTGGGTTGAGCGGACCGAAGAGCGTCATCGCGAGACCCATCTGCAAAGAGCGCTCAATCAGATTGAGCAGCAGCAGAAAACGCTGGAACAGATGCGGCGCGAGAGCCAGCAGGGCAGCGGGCGAGATGACCTCTCAGGCCTGTATCTGCGCGCTCAGTTCGATGATCAGTTGTTGCGTGAGATCGATCTTTCGACGCGCGAGCATCGTGAGTTCGCCTTGGTGTTGATTGCCCTGGATCCGGCGCCCGCCGCCATACAGGTGCTGGGCGAGCAGGCGCGGCAACGCATGCTTGAAGGCCTGGGCCGCATGCTGCGCGCCAATACCCGGGCCATGGATGCGGCCTGCCGTATTGGCGAGCATCTGTTTGCTGTGCTGCTCTCGGGCGTGGGTCTGGCCACCGCCCATGCGCGCATGGAGCAGTTGCGTCGCCAGTGCACCGCCCAGATCGTGGTGCTCAATGGTCAGGATCTAGGTCTTTCGCTCTCCATGGGTGTGGCCAGCTTTCCGCACACGGCCTCCAAGCAGGAAGAACTGCTTCAAGCCAGTGAGACCGCCGTGCAAGAAGCCCAGCGCCGCGGGGGCAACCAGGTGGTGCTGGCGCCCATTCCCTTCGGCACGCTCTAAGCGTCGGTTACTTTCACTCTCCCCATGAAAAACGCCACCCGAGGGTGGCGTTTTTCATGGGGAAGCCAGGCTCTCAGCTGAGGCCCTTGTAGAGCATGTACGCGGCCAGCACGAAGAGCAGCAGGGCGAAGGCGCGTTTGAGCTGCTTGACGTTCATCGCATGAGCGGCCTTGGCGCCCAGCGGGGCCATGGTCACGCTGGCCGCGGCGATCACCGCCAGGGCGGGCAGGAAGAGGTAGCCCAGGGCGCCGGGCAGGGCGGGTGCCAGGTTCCAGCCGCCGATCACATAGCCCAGGGTGTTGGCCAGGGCGATGGGAAAGCCCAGGGCGGCGCTGGTGGCCACGGCATTGTGGATGGGCACATTGCACCAGCTCATAAAGGGCACCGAGACAAAGCCGCCCCCCGCGCCCACTAGGCCGGAGAGCAGGCCGATGCCCGCGCCCGCACCGATCTGGCCGGCCGTGCCCGGCATCTGGCGGCTGGGCTTGGGCTTCTTGTCGCGCAGCATCTGGAAGGCCGAGAAGCTCACGAAGCCCGCAAACACCAGGGCCAGCCAGCTGCCCTTGAGCAGGGTGAAGATGCCGGCGCCGGCGACCAGGCCGCCGATCAGAATACCGGGCGCCAGGCCCCGCACCAGCTCCCAGCGCACCGCGCCGCGCTTGTGGTGGGCGCGCACGCTGGAGATGGAGGTGAACATGATGGTGGCCATGGAGGTGGCGATGGCCATCTTCACCGCCATATCGGCCGACACGCCCTGCTTGGAGAGCATCCAGGTCAGGAAGGGCACCATCAGCATGCCGCCGCCAATGCCCAGCAGGCCGGCCAGAAAGCCGGAGCACAGGCCCAGCGCGAGCAGCTCGGCCAGGAACAGGGGATCGAGGTTCATCGGGGAGAGGGGGACGCAGCGTCCAGAAGTTTCAGGATCTCTTGCCACTCCGCGGGCGTTACCGGCGTGATGGAGAGCCGGTTGCCGGGCTGGAGCAGTCGCATGCCGGCCAGCGTCGGGGTCTGGCGCAGCTCGGGCAGGGCCAGCAGGCGGGTCTTGCGCACAAAGCTCACGTCCACATGCAGCCAGCGCGGCTTGGCCGGGTCCGACTTGGGGTCGTGATAGGGGCTGGCGGGATCGAATTGCGTGGCGTCGGGGTAAGCGGCGCTGCAGACCTCGGCCAGTCCCGCAATGCCGGGCTGGGGGCAGGAGGAGTGATAGAACAGCACGCCATCGCCTACGGCGAAGTCGTCGCGCATGAAGTTGCGGGCCTGGTAGTTGCGCACCCCGGTCCAGGGCACCCGGCCCAGGCGGGCCAGATCGTCGATCGAGCACTCCTCGGGCTCGGACTTCATCAACCAGTAGCTCATGCGGCGGTCTCCGTGCCTGCGATGCTCCGGGGCATTCACCGGCGAGGGCTGCGGCCGCCGAGGCTTATGCGTGCTTCTTGCGCTGGGGGATAAGGTGTCCACCGCGAACCGTGAACCGCATTCCTGAACCCAGGGGGATTCAGGTGGGCGAGGTCAGCCGGGCTTCGGGTTCATCTGACGCGAGACGATCACGCCCGCCGGGCATTTTCCAAGCCCTTGCTCGTAGAGCATCGGTTCAAGGAAATATAGAGCTCACGCGAACGCGATGGACCTCGCCATTCTATGCCTTCGGCCGCCCCGGCGCTGGCGTTGATACAGCACCGGGCGGCAGGCGCGCGTCAGAGCAGCTGGCCGTCCTGGCCCAGGGCCTCGTCCAGGCGGCGGATCAGGGCTTCGAGCTCGGGCGAGGGCAGGGTTTCATTGCCATTGGGGCTGGTCGAAGCGGCCGGCGCCGCGGTGGCGCTGCTGGTGGCAGCGGGGCCTTCGGCCAACTGGTAGGCCAGGTTCAGCGCGGCCAGGACCGCGATGCGCTCGCGTGCCTTGACCCGGCCGGCGTCGCGGATCGCGCTCATCTCGCGGTCGACCTGGGCCACGGCGCGAGACAGCAGGGCCTCGCCGCCCTCGGGGCAGCCGAGCAGATAGCTCTGGCCCATGATCGTGACTTCCATTTGCTTCATATCGATGACTACTTCTCGTTCCTGGCGGTTTCGCTCTCGACGGGAAGCCGCTCCAGCAGGGCGTCAATGCGCTGGCGGGCCGCCGACAGGCGCGAGCGCAGCTGATCGCGCTCATGGCCCACGGCCTGCAACTGCTCCTGCAGCAGCGCATTGGTGCGCTGGAGCTCCTCATGACGCAGCAGCAGGCGCTCGACGCGGTCGAGCAGGTCGGTGATGCTAGGCATGGCTTCCCATCTCAAGAGGCATTGCCGGCCATTGTAGGGGCCGGGTTGTCGCAGAAGTCCCGCACCTGGCAGCGCTCGCACAGCGGGCGGCGTGCCTGGCAGACGTAGCGGCCGTGCAGGATCAGCCAGTGGTGGGCGTCCACCAGATAGGCTGGCGGCACGCGGCGCAGCAGGGCCTGCTCCACCTCCAGCACATTCTTGCCGGGGGCCAGGCCGGTGCGGTTGCCCACGCGGAAGATATGCGTGTCCACCGCCATGGTGGGTTCGCCGAAGGCCACATTGAGCACCACATTGGCGGTCTTGCGGCCCACGCCAGGCAGGGCCTCCAGGGCCTCGCGCGAGCGCGGCACGCGCCCGCCATGCTGCTCCAGGATGATCTGGCAGGTCTTGTAGAGGTTCTTGGCCTTGGTGCGGTACAGGCCGATGGTCTTGATGTAGTCCGCCAGGCCGTCCTCGCCCAGGGCCAGGATCTTGGCCGGCGTGTTGGCCACCGGGAAGAGCCGGCGGGTGGCCTTGTTCACGCCCACATCGGTGGCCTGGGCCGAGAGCAGCACGGCGGCCAGCAGCTCGAAAACGCTGGCATATTCCAGCTCGGTCTGCGGGGAGGGGTTGGCTGCCTTCAGGGTGGCGAAGAAGCCCTCGATCGCGGTCTTGTTCATGGGCGCGATTGTGCCCCGGGGTCTCGAGATGAGGGCTGCGCCGTGCTCACTCGGCGCGCTTGGCGCGGGCACGGGCCAGGGCGGCCTCGATCATGGCGCGCTTGCGGTCCAGGACCACCGGATCGCTGATCTGGCTGGCGGCCGGCAGATCGGCCAGCTTGGCCTGGGCTTCGGCCTGCAGGCGGGCATCGTTCTCGCGCTTCTCGCGTGCCAGGCGCTCGCCGCGGAAGCGGTAGCGATCCAGGGCCTCGGCCGCCTGGGCGGCGCTCCAGGCCTGCCAGCCGCTGGCCTCGCCGCTGGCATTGACCAGGGAGATGCAGTCCACCGGGCAGGCCGGCACACAGAGCTCGCAGCCGGTGCACTGGGCGGCCACGATCAGGTGCATGGCCTTGGGTGCGCCCACGATGCAGTCGGCGGGGCAGGCCTTGATGCACAGGGTGCAGCCTATGCACCAGGCTTCGTCGATCACGGCCAGCTGGCGCGGCGCCTCCAGCCCGTGTTCGGGGTTGAGCGGCAGCACCGGGCGGCCGGTGATGGCGGCCAGACGCGCCACGCCCTCGGCCCCGCCGGGCGGGCATTGATTGATCTCGGCCTTGCCGGCGGCCAGTGCCTCGGCATAGGCCTGGCAGTCGGGATAGCCGCAGCGGGTGCACTGGGTCTGCGGCAGGGCCGCGGCCAGGCGCAGGGCCAGGGCGGCGGAGGGGGAGAGGGTCGAGGTGCTCAAGCTTTTTTGGTCCGACGGGCGCGGCTGGGCGCCGCGGCCACGCTCAGGGGCTGCTGGTCGTAGGTGGCGATGAAGTCGCGCACCGTGGGATAGACCTTCTCGCGCCAGCGGCGGCCCGAGAAGATGCCGTAGTGGCCGGCGCCGATGGCGTCGTAGTGGCGCTGGTGCTCGCGCGGGATGCCGGCGCAGAGCTCGTGGGCGGCGCGGGTCTGGCCTGCGCCGGAGATGTCGTCCAGCTCGCCTTCCACGGTGAGCAGGGCGGTCTGGCGGATGTCCTGCGGACGCACCAGCTCCCCATTCACCTCCCAGGTGCCGTTGACCAGGGCAAAGTCCTGGAACACGGTCTTGATGGTGTCCAGGTAGTACTCGGCCGGCATGTCCAGCACGGCGTTGTACTCGTCGTAGAACTGGCGGTGGGATTCGGCGCTGTCATCGTCGCCGCGCACCAGGTCCAGGAAGTAGTCGTAGTGCGAACTCAGGTGGCGGTCCGGGTTCATGGCCACAAAGCCGGTGTGCTGCAGAAAGCCCGGGTAGACCGCACGGCCGGCGCCCGGGTAGTTGGGTGGCACGCGGTAGATGACGTTGTTCTCGAACCAGCTGAAGCTGCGGTTCATGGCCAGGTTGTTGACGGCCGTGGGGCTCTTACGGGCGTCGATGGGGCCGCCCATCATGGTCATGGAGCGCGGCGTGGCCTCGCCCCGGCTGGCCATCAGGGAGATGGCGGCCAGCACCGGCACGGTGGGCTGGCAGACCGAGATCACATGGCAGTCGGCCGCGCCGATGTGGCGGATGAAGTCCTGCACATAGGCGATGTAGTCATCCAGATGGAAGGGGCCTACCTCCAGCGGGACGAAGCGGGCATCGGTCCAGTCCGTGATGAAGACCTTGTGCTCCTTGAGCAGCTGGCGCACGGTGTCGCGCAGCAGGGTGCTGTGGTGGCCCGAGAGTGGCGCCACCACCAGCACCGTGGGCTGGTCCTTCATCTTGGCCAGCACGGCCTGATCGTCGCTGAAGCGCTTGAAGCGCAGCAGGCGGCAGAAGGGCTTTTCCAGCGGCACCAGCTCTTGCACCGCCACGTCCACGCCGTCGACCTCGACGCTGTGGATGTTGAAGGCCGGCTTCTCATACTCCTTGGCCAGGCGGTGCATCAGGTCCAAGCCCGCCGACACCCGCTGCGACAGGGGCAGGTGGGTGAAGGGCGAGAGCGGGTGGCTGTAGAGCTTGGCCGAAGCGCTGGCGAACTCCGCAAAGGGGCTCAGCAGGGCTCGCTGGGTTTCGTAGAGCTGATACAGCATGAGATGTCCTCGCTATGGGGCTGGGGGCCGTGATCCGGATTGCGGGCGGGGCCACGCAACCCGGCAATGGTGCCAGAAATGTTGCGGTGCAACACTACACCAGACTGGCAAGTAGCCAAAGCCGGCAGAAATGCGCGCCCCGCCCAGGCTCTCAGCTCTTGAGAACGGCCGCCATCGCCTGGGCGACAGCCGGCAGGTTCTTTTCATTCAGCGCGGCCACGCAGATGCGGCCCGAGTCCACGCCGTAGACGCCGAATTCGCTGCGCAGGCGCTGCATCTGGGCGGCGGAGAGACCCGAGTAGCTGAACATGCCCTTCTGACGGGTCACGAAGCTCAGATCCTGGGTCACGCCAGCGGCCTGCAGGGCCTTGACCAGGGCCTCGCGCATGGCGCGGATGCGCAGACGCATGCCGGCCAGCTCATCCTCCCAGAGCTGGCGCAGGGCCGGGGTGGACAGCACGGTGGCCACGACCTGGGCGCCATGGGTGGGCGGATTGGAGTAGTTGGTGCGGATGACGATCTTGAGCTGGCTCAGCACCTTGGTCGTTTCCTCGGCCGTGGCGCAGACCACCGAGAGGGCGCCCACGCGCTCGCCATAGAGGGAGAAGCTCTTGGAGAAGCTGGTGGAGACGAAGAAGTCCAGGCCACTGGCCAGGAACTGCTGGATCACGGCGCCGTCTTCGGCAATGCCCTCGC
This sequence comes from Roseateles asaccharophilus, assembly GCF_004362405.1. Lineage (GTDB taxonomy): Bacteria > Pseudomonadota > Gammaproteobacteria > Burkholderiales > Burkholderiaceae_C > Kinneretia > Kinneretia asaccharophila. Next base: position 271,130 of record NZ_SNXE01000004.1, on the reverse strand, counting down.
CAAAGCCCTGGTAGGCCATGTCCAGGAAGGCCACCAGACCACGCGCCTTGACGGTGTCCACCACCTGGGCCCACTGGGCCGGCGTGAGGTCATAGCCGGTGGGGTTGTGGCAGCAGGCGTGCAGCACGACCACGGTGCCGGCGGCGGCGGCGTTCAGCGCGGCCAGCATGCCCTCGAAGTTGATGCCGCGGGCGGCGGCGTCGTAGTAGGGGTAGGTTTCGACCGTGAAGCCAGCATTGTTGAACAGGGCGCGGTGGTTCTCCCAGCTCGGGTCGGAGATCAGCACCTTGGCGGCCGGGTTCAGGCGCTTGAGGAAGTCGGCGCCGATCTTCAGGCCGCCGGTGCCGCCCAGGGCCTGCACCGTGGCCACGCGCTTGGCGGCCAGCACGGCGCTGCCGGCGCCAAAGACCAGCTCCTGCACCGCCTTGTCATAGGCGGCGATGCCGTCGATAGGCAGGTAGCCGCGGGCCTTGGGATCGGCCTGCATCTGGGCTTCGGCCTGGGCCACGCACTTCAGCAGGGGCAGTTTGCCGTTCTCGTCGTAGTAGACGCCGACGCCCAGATTGACCTTGGCGGGGTTGGTGTCGGCGTTGAATTGCTCGTTGAGGCCCAGGATGGGGTCGCGGGGGGCCATTTCGACGGCGGCAAACAGGGTCATGGGAGCGTTCCTGACAAGACGATGGCAGTAAAGAGGAGGGTGGGGTGGCTGCACAGGCAGCAGGCGATGCACGCCTGCGCTACCCTGTCGGGTTGCGCGAGCCGCCGATTCTAGGCGGGCCGGCGCGACATCCCAGGGATCGCCCCATGCAAGAAGCACCTAACGCCCCATCCGCCGCAGTGGCTGACAGCGAGCCGCCGAAGGGCGAGTTCGTCAATTTCGAAGGCTCGCCGTTCCAGCTCTTTCAGCCCTTTCCGCCGGGTGGAGATCAGCCCACGGCCATCGCCCAGCTCTGCGAGGGCGTGAACGACGGCCTGAGCTACCAGACCCTGCTGGGCGTGACCGGCTCGGGCAAGACCTTCACCATGGCCAATGTGATCGCCCGTCTGGGCCGGCCGGCCATCATCTTCGCGCCCAACAAGACCCTGGCGGCCCAGCTCTACAGCGAGTTCCGCGAGTTCTTCCCGCGCAATGCCGTGGAGTACTTCGTCAGCTACTACGACTACTACCAGCCCGAGGCCTATGTGCCGCAGCGGGACCTTTTCATCGAGAAGGACAGTGCGATCAATGAACAGATCGAGCAGCTGCGCCTGTCCTGCACCAAGAGCCTGCTGGAGCGCCGTGATGTGGTGATCGTGGCCTCGGTCTCGGCCATCTACGGTATCGGCAACCCCAGCGACTACCACCAGATGGTGATGACCCTGCGCGTGGGCGACAAGCTGGGCCAGCGCGATGTGATTGCCCAGCTGATCCGCATGCAGTACGCGCGCAACGAGATGGAGTTCAGCCGTGGACACTTCCGCGTGCGCGGCGACACCATTGACGTCTTCCCGGCCGAGCATTCCGAGCTGGCCCTGCGCATCGAGCTCTTCGATGACGAGATCGACGGACTCTCGCTCTTCGACCCGCTCACCGGCCAGATTCGCCAGAAGATCCCGCGCTTCACGGTCTATCCAAGCAGCCACTATGTGACGCCGCGCGAGAAGGTGCTGGAGGCGCTGGAGGGCATCAAGACCGAGCTGCGCGAGCGCGTGGCCCAGTTCGTGGCCGAGGGCAAGCTGGTGGAGGCCCAGCGGCTGGAGCAGCGCACGCGATTCGATCTGGAGATGCTGCAGGAGGTGGGTCACTGCAAGGGCATTGAGAACTACACCCGGCACCTCTCGGGCGCCGCACCGGGCGAGCCGCCGCCCACCCTGGTGGACTATCTGCCCTCCGACGCCCTGATGTTTCTGGACGAGAGCCATGTGCTGATCGGCCAGTTCGGTGGCATGTACAACGGCGACCGGGCGCGCAAGACCACCCTGGTGGAGTATGGCTTTCGCCTGCCCTCGGCCCTGGACAACCGGCCGCTGAAGTTCGCCGAGTTCGAGCGCAAGATGCGCCAGGCCATCTTCGTCTCGGCCACGCCGGCCCAGTACGAGAAGGACAATGCCGGCCAGGTGGTCGAGCAGGTGGTGCGGCCCACGGGCCTGGTGGATCCGATCGTGGAAGTGCGCCCGGCCACCCATCAGGTGGACGATGTGCTGCAGGAGATCCGCCTGCGGGTGGAGGCCAATGAGCGGGTGCTGATCACCACCCTGACCAAGCGCATGGCCGAGCAGCTCACCGACTATCTGAGCGACAACGGCGTCAAGGTGCGCTATCTGCACTCCGATGTGGACACGGTGGAGCGGGTGGAGATCCTGCGCGATTTGCGCCTGGGCACCTTCGATGTGCTGGTGGGCATCAATTTACTGCGCGAGGGTCTGGACATCCCCGAGGTCTCGCTCGTGGCCATCCTCGATGCCGACAAGGAAGGTTTTCTGCGTGCCGAGCGCAGCCTGATCCAGACCATAGGCCGGGCGGCGCGCAATCTGAACGGCAAGGCCATTCTTTACGCCGACCGCATCACCGATTCCATGCGCCGCGCCATCGACGAGACCGAGCGCCGTCGCGCCAAGCAGATTGCCTTCAACGAGGCCAATGGCATCGTGCCGCGCGCCCTGAACAAGCGCATCAAGGAGCTGATCGAGGGGGTCTACTCCGACAAGCCGGGCCGCGACGACCAGAAGCTGATCCAGGCGGCCGAGGTCGAAAGCCTCTCGGAGAAGGACCTCGGCAAGCGCATTGCCCAGCTGGAAAAGCAGATGCTGGAGCACGCCCGCAATCTGGAGTTCGAGAAGGCCGCGCGCCTGCGCGACCAGCTGGCCCAGCTGCGCGAGCAGGTCTTTGGCGCCGCGGTGCACGACAATGTGCTGCCACTGCAGTCGGCCGCCGCGGCCAAGTCGGCGCCACCGGCCAAGCGAGCCTGATCCCGCTCGGGACCCTTGTTGGAGGGGGCTCTCGCCCCAATTTCCGTAGGCTTGGCAGGGACTTGGCGGTCCGCCCGGGAGGGCTGACCAGCAAGCTTGGCGATAATTGAGTAAAATGCTCGGACATACACAAGGGTTAACCCGTGAGCCTCGCTCGGGCTAGCCCTGTATGCCCAGTTTGCTGGAGTTACTTCCTGCAGTTGCCGAGGCCGCTGGTCCGTACGGATCGAAGGAGAAGTCAGATGCGTCTCACCACCAAAGGTCGTTTTGCCGTCACCGCGATGATCGATTTGGCCCTGCGTGAAAACAGCGGCCCGGTGGCGCTGGCGGCCATCAGCCAGCGCCAGCAGATTTCGCTGTCCTATCTGGAGCAGCTGTTTGGCAAGCTGCGCCGCCATGAGCTGGTGGAAAGCACGCGCGGCCCCGGCGGCGGCTATTCCCTGGGTCGCAAGAGCGAGGACATCACGGTGGCCGACATCATCGTGGCCGTCGACGAGCCCATCGATGCCACCGGCTGCGGCGGCAAGGAAAACTGCATGGGCGAGGACACCGGGCGCTGCATCACGCACGAGCTCTGGACCAGCCTGAACGCCAAGATGATCGAGTACCTGGACTCGGTGTCCCTGCGCAAGCTGGTGGAAGACCAGCTGGCCAAGGGTGTGACCATCGAGGAGGCGCCCATCAAGCGTGCCATCTCCACCGTGCCCGTGGTCAAGCCCATCCGTATCACGGCACCGAACTCGGTGTTCGCCCTGGGCAATGCGCTGAGCAAGTAAGCACGGCGGCCCGCCCCGCAAGACGCACAAGACGAAGTCAAGAAGCTAGACAACATGGACATGACGCCTCACTTCCCCATCTACCTGGACTATGGCGCGACCACGCCGGTCGACCCCCGTGTGGTCGACGCCATGATCCCATGGCTGCGCGAGCATTTCGGCAATCCGGCCTCGCGCAGCCATGCCTGGGGCTGGGAAGCCGAGGCGGCCGTGGAGAAGGCGCGCGAGCAGGTGGCCGAGCTGATCAATGCCGACCCCCGCGAGATCGTCTGGACCTCGGGCGCCACCGAGTCCATCAATCTGGCTCTCAAGGGCGCCGCGCAGTTCTACAAGAGCCGCGGCAAGCACATCATCACCCTCAAGACCGAGCACAAGGCCACGCTGGATACCTGCCGTGAGCTGGAGCGCCAGGGCTTCGAGGTGAGCTACCTCGACGTGCAGGAGAACGGCCTGATTGATCTGGCCGCCTTCCAGGCCGCGCTGCGCCCCGACACCATCCTGGTTTCGGTGCTCTTCGTGAACAACGAGATCGGCGTGATCCAGGATGTGACGGCCATCGGCACGATCTGCCGCGAGAAGGGCATCATCTTCCACGTGGACGGCGCCCAGGCCACTGGCAAGATCGAGATCGACATGGCCCAGCTGCCCATCGACCTGATGAGCCTGGCTTCCCACAAGACCTATGGCCCCAAGGGCATCGGCGCGCTCTTCGTGCGCCGCAAGCCGCGTGTGCGCCTGGAAGCCCAGATGCACGGTGGCGGCCATGAGCGCGGCATGCGCTCCGGCACCCTGGCCACGCACCAGATCGTGGGCATGGGCGAGGCCTTCCGCATCGCCAAGGAAGAGATGGCCAGCGAGCTGCCGCGCATCCGCGCCCTGCACCAGCGCTTGTTGGACGGGCTGTCGGGCATCGAGCAGGTCTTTGTCAACGGCGACCTGAAGCAGCGGGTGCCGCACAACCTGAACATGTCCTTCAACTATGTCGAGGGCGAGTCCTTGATCATGGGTGTGAAGGGCATCGCCGTGTCCTCGGGCTCGGCCTGCACCTCGGCCAGTCTGGAGCCCAGCTATGTGCTGCGCGCCCTGGGCCGCAGCGACGAGCTGGCCCACAGCTCCCTGCGCATGACCATCGGTCGCTTCACCACCGAGGAAGAGATCGACTACGCGGTGACAGTGCTCAAGGACCGTGTCGCCAAGCTGCGCGAGCTCTCGCCGCTGTGGGACATGTACAAGGACGGCATCGACCTTTCCACCATTCAATGGACCGCGCACTGAGCGGCGGCCTCACACAAGACACGTTGGAGTAAGACCATGGCATACAGCGACAAGGTGGTTGACCACTACGAGAATCCCCGCAATGTTGGCGCTTTCGAGAAGGGCGACGATACCGTGGGCACCGGCATGGTGGGCGCGCCCGCCTGCGGTGATGTGATGAAGCTGCAGATCAAGGTGAATCCGGCCACCGGCCTGATCGAGGACGCCAAGTTCAAGACCTATGGCTGCGGCTCGGCCATCGCCTCCAGCTCGCTGGTGACCGAGTGGGTCAAGGGCAAGAGCCTGGACCAGGCCCTGGCCATCAAGAACACCCAGATCGCCGAAGAGCTGGCTCTGCCGCCGGTGAAGATCCATTGCTCCATCCTGGCCGAGGACGCGATCAAGGCCGCCGTGGACGACTACCGCGCCAAGCACGGCCAGGCCGCCGACGCCGCCGCCCATTAAGGACTGAGCGCGATGTCCGTCACCCTGACCGAAGCCGCGGCACGCCATGTGACGCGCTACATCTCCAAGCGTGGCCGCGGTGTCGGCGTGCGCCTGGGTGTGAAGACCACCGGCTGCTCGGGCCTGGCCTACAAGCTGGAGTACGCCGACGAGGTGGCGCCCGAGGACGTGGTGTTCGAGGGCCATGGCGTCAAGATCCTGATCGATCTCAAGAGCCTGCCCTATCTGGACGGCACCGAGCTGGACTTCGTGCGCGAAGGCCTCAACGAGGGCTTCAAGTTCCGCAACCCGCGCGAGAAGGATCGCTGCGGTTGCGGCGAATCCTTCCGCGTGTAAAGTCCGGCGCCGCCTTTTCGGATCCAGGCGCGGCTCGGGGCCGCGCCTTTTTCATAGTGTTTCCCAGCCTGCCGCCATGAAACTCGACGACGACGATTTCAGCCTCTTCGGCCTGACCCAGCGCCAGGCCCAGGACCGTGCCGAGATCGAGTCGCGCTGGAAGGCCTTGCAGGCCCAGGTCCACCCGGACAAGTTCGCTGCCCAGGGTGCGGCGGCCCAGCGCCTGGCCATGCAATGGGCCCTGCGCGTGAACGAGGCGCACCAGCGCCTGCGCGATCCGCTCAAGCGCGCCGCGTATCTGTGCGAGCTGCGCGGCGCCGCCCTGCAGGTGGAAAGCAATACCCGCATGCCGGCCAGCTTCCTGATGGAGCAGATGGCCTGGCGTGAAGCCCTGGACGAGGCCGCCGATGCCGCGGCCGTGCAGGCCCTTGACGACGAGGTGGCCGCGCGCGAGCGAGAGCTGCTGGACCAGACCCAGCGTCTGCTGGATGAGGCGGGCGATGCCCCCGCCGCGGCCGAACAGGTGAGAGCCCTGATGTTCATCGCGCGCTTTCGCGCCGACATCGATCGCCGCCTCGAGGCCCTAGGACAATAAAGACATGGCACTGCTGCAGATTTCCGAACCCGGGCAATCGCCCAACCCGCATGAGCGCCGCATCGCGGTGGGCATCGACCTGGGCACCACCCATTCCCTGGTGGCAGCGGTGCGCCATGGCGTGGCCGAATGCCTGCCCGACGAGCAGGGCCGCGTGATCCTGCCCTCGGCCGTGCGCTACCTGCCCGAGGGCCGTCGCCAGATTGGCGCCGAGGCTCTGGCGGCCCAGGCCCAGGATCCGGAAAACACCATCGTCTCGGTCAAGCGTTTCATGGGTCGGTCCCTGGCGGATGTGGTCGGGCGCGAGAAGCTGCCCTATCACTTCGAGGACACGCCGGGCATGCTCTCCCTGGCCACGCGCGAGGGCCTCAAGTCCCCGGTGGAGGTCTCGGCCGAGATCCTGGCCACCTTGCGCTTCCGGGCCGAGGACAGCTTTGCCGACGATATCTTCGGTGCCGTGATCACGGTGCCGGCTTACTTTGACGACGCCCAGCGCCAGGCCACCAAGGACGCGGCCCAGCTGGCCGGCCTCAAGGTGCTGCGCCTGATCAACGAGCCCACGGCCGCGGCCATCGCCTACGGCCTGGACAATGCCAGCGAAGGGCTTTACGCGGTCTACGACCTGGGCGGCGGCACCTTTGACATCTCCCTGCTGCGCCTGACCCAGGGCGTGTTCGAGGTGGTGGCCACCGGGGGCGATGCCGCCCTGGGCGGCGATGACTTCGACCAGGCCCTGGCCGACTGGGCCCTGGCCCGAGCCGGCCGCCAGGTGAGCAGCGCCCACGACAAGCGGGCGCTGCTGGTAGCGGCCCGCGCTGCCAAAGAGGCGCTCTCGGCGGCCGAGCACACCGAGCTGCTCGTCCAGTTGGACGGCGGCGAGCTCCGCCAAGCCCTGAGCCGTGCCGAGTTCGAGACCCTGTGCAAGCCCCTGGTGGACAAGACCCTGGCCGCCGTGCGCCGCGTGCTGCGCGACGCCAAGGTCAAGCCCGACGAGGTGAAGGGCACGGTCATGGTGGGTGGCTCCACCCGCATGCCCTGCGTGAGGGCCGCGGTGGGCGCGCTCTTTGGTCGCGAGGTCTTGACCAATCTGAACCCCGACGAGGTCGTGGCCCTGGGCGCGGCCATCCAGGCCAATCAGCTGGCCGGCAACAGCGCCGATGGCGAGATCCTGCTGCTGGACGTGATTCCCCTGTCCCTGGGTCTGGAGACCATGGGTGGCCTGGTGGAGCGTGTGATAGAGCGCAATGCCACCATCCCCGTGGCCAAGGCCCAGGACTTCACCACCTTCAAGGACGGCCAGACCGCCATGGCCATCCATGTGCTGCAGGGGGAGCGCGAGCTGGTGGCCGAGTGCCGCTCACTGGCCCGCTTTGAGCTGCGTGGCATCCCGCCCATGGTGGCCGGTGCGGCGCGCATCCGCGTGACCTTCCAGGTGGATGCCGATGGCCTGCTCAGCGTCTCGGCGCAAGAGCTGACCTCGGGGGTGGAGGCGGCCGTGCAGGTCAAGCCCAGTTACGGGCTGTCGGACGATCAGATCGCCGGCATGCTCAAGGATGGCTTTGCCAGTGCCGAGACCGATATGGCCGCGCGCAAGCTGCGCGAGTCGCAGGTGGAGGCCGAGCGCATGCGCCTGGCCACGCTCTCGGCCCTGGCCGCCGACGGCGATCTGCTCGGCGCCGAGGATCGCGCTGCCATCGAGGCCCTGTTGGCCGCGCTGGCTGCTGCGGCCGCCGGCGTCGATGCCGACGCCATCGACGCCGCCGTGGAGGCCCTGGCCAAGGGCACGGAAGCCTTTGCCGCCGAGCGCATGAACCGCGGCATCCAGCAGGCCTTGACCGGCCGCAGCATCGAACAAGTCTGAGTCCTCCCCATGCCCATCATCAAGATCCTGCCCCACGCCGAGTACTGCCCCCAGGGCGCCGAGATCACGGCCCCGGCCGGCACCTCCATCTGCGAGGCCTTGCTGGACCACGATATCGAGATCGAGCACGCCTGCGACCAGGTCTGCGCCTGCACCACCTGCCATGTGATCGTGCGCCAGGGCGGCCGCTCGCTGTCCGAGATGGAGGAGGGCGAGGAAGACATGCTGGACCGCGCCTGGGGCTTGGAGCCCGATTCGCGCCTGTCTTGCCAGGCCATCCTGGGCCAGCAGGACATCACGGTCGAGATTCCCAAGTACTCGATCAATCACGCCAAGGAAAACCACTGAAGCCCCTGGAGTGCCTGGCATGAAGGTTCTGGGCTTTGAGTCCTCTTGCGATGAAACCGGCGTGGCCCTGGTCGAGGTGCCGGCGCCGGGGCAGGGCGGTGTGCCGCGCCTGCTGGCCCAGGCCCTGCACAGCCAGATCGCCATGCACCAGGCCTACGGCGGCGTGGTGCCCGAGTTGGCCTCGCGCGACCATATCCGCCGCGTGCTGCCGCTGACGCGCGAGGTGCTGCAGGCGGCGAATCTCTCTCTGGACGAGGTGGATCTGATTGCCTACACCCAGGGGCCGGGTCTTGCCGGCGCCTTGCTGGTGGGGGCGGGGGTGGCCGTATCCCTGGCCGCGGCCCTGGACAAACCCACCCTGGGCATTCACCACCTGGAAGGGCATCTGCTCTCGCCCTTTCTCTCGGCCGATGCGCCTGAGTTCCCCTTCGTGGCCCTGCTGGTCTCGGGGGGGCACACCCAGCTGATGCGGGTGGACGAGGTAGGGCAGTACGAGATCCTGGGCGAGACCATCGATGATGCCGCCGGCGAGGCCTTCGACAAAAGCGCCAAGCTGCTGGGCCTGCCTTATCCGGGCGGCCCGCACCTCTCGCGCCTGGCGGAGCAGGGCGATGCCGCGGCCTTCGAACTGCCCCGGCCCCTGCTGCACAGCGGCAAACCCGACTTCAGCTTCGCCGGCCTCAAGACCGCGGTGCTGACCCAGGTGAAGAAGCTCGGTGAGTCGCCCAGCGAGCAGCAGCGCGCCGACCTGGCGGCGGCCACGCAGGCCGCCATCGTCGAGGTGTTGGTGAAGAAGTCTCTGCTGGCACTGAAGGAAACCGGGCTCAAGCGTCTGGTGGTGGCCGGTGGTGTGGGCGCCAATCGGCGTTTGCGCGAGCAGCTGAACCAAGCCTGCGCCAAGCGGGGTGTGCGGGTGCATTACCCCGAGTTGAGCCTGTGCACCGACAACGGCGCCATGATCGCCATGGCAGCCGCACTGCGGGTGCAGCGCGGCCTGGCTCAGGTCCAGCCGCCGGGTGGCGGCTTCTCGGTGCGGCCGCGCTGGCCGCTGGGCGCGGCTTAGTCGATGTTCAGCGTGCCCACGCCCTCGGTCACGCGCTTGGCCAGGGTCAGGGTGAGTACGCCCTTGTCCAGCTTGGCGCTGGAGTGGCTCAGGCTCATTTCCTGCGGCAGGGTGATCTGGCGCGAGAAGCGTGTCTGCGCACGTTCGCGGTACAGGCTGCGTTCACCCTCGGGGCTGGGTGCGGGGCTTTGCTCGGCATTGATGCTGAGCTTGCGTCCCTCCACATGCACCTTGACCGCCTCTTTCTCGACGCCGGGGAGGTCCATCCTCAGCACATAGCTGCTGTCGGTCTCGCTGATGTCCAGCGCGGGGCTGCGCAGGGCCTTGGCCTCCGGATGTGCCGGGTCGAACAGGCACTCGAGCTGGCGAGAGAGCTGGGCGGCAGGGTGGCGAACGGGGATCACGAACATGAGGCCTCCTAGAATTTCGACTGGACTGGAATTCGCTGCCATCGTCGTTGGGGCAGCGCCCATGACCAGGACTTGGGAGTGCCAAGCCGCGCTTTCAAGGCCTGCAACAACAAGAGTTTTCGATGTCTTGCAAACTGTTTTTTCGCCGTCATCTAACGAAATCTTTGCTCGTTTTCGGGCTGGTGGCCGCAGGGGCTTCGGGCGCCTGGGCTCAGACCGGGGAGCCGATTCGGCTGGCGCTCATCGAGGGCTTGTCCGGGCCCTTTGGCAATGCAGGCGAAGCCGTGTTCCGAAACCTGGTGTGGGCGACGGAGCGCGTGAATGCGCGCGGCGGCGTCAAGCTGCCGGCCGCCGCCGGTGGCCCTAGGCCTCTGCAGCTGCTGCGCCTGGACAGCAAGGGCAATACCGAAGAGGCCCTGTCCATGCTGCGCTCGGCCGTCGATCAACAGGCCGGCTTTGTCTTGCAGGGCAACAGCTCCGCCATCGCCTCGGCCCTGATTGATGCTTTGAACAAGCACAACGAGCGCGAACCGCAGCGCCGCGCCCTGTTTCTGAACTACTCGGCGGTCGATCCCGCGCTCACCAACGAGAAGTGCAGCTTCTGGCACTTCCGCTTCGATGCGCATGCCGATATGCGCCTGGCCGCGCTCACCGATGAGCTGGCGCAGGACCGGGGCGTGCAGAAGATCTATCTCATCGGCCAGGACTACAGCTTTGGCCAGCATGTGTTGAAGAAGGGGCGCGAGATGATCGTGGCCAAGCGCCCCGATATGCAGATCGTCGGTGATGAGCTGCATCCGGTGGGGCGGGTCAAGGATTTCCTGCCCTATGTAAGCAAGATCAAGGCCAGTGGCGCCCAGGCGGTACTCACCGGCAACTGGGGCAATGATCTGACCCTGCTTGTGCGCGCGGCACGGGATGTGGGGCTGACGGCGCGCTTCTACACCTTCTACGGCAACGGTTTGGGGGCGCCGGCCGCCATTGGCGAGGCGGGCATTGACCGCGTGCTGGCCGTGGCCGAATGGCATCCCAATGTGGGGACGCCCAGCTCGGATCGTTTCTACGAGTCTTTCCGCGCACGCTTTCCCAAGCCCGAGGACGACTATGTGCACGCGCGCATGCAAGCCATGATCGAGGTGCTGGTGGCCGCCATGGAGAAAGCCAAGAGCGCCGACCCCACGGCCGTGGCGCGCGCCATGGAGGGGCTGAAGTACGACGGCAAGACCCTGGGGGGCATGCACGCCGGCCAGATGCGCGCCGCCGATCATCAGTTCATCCAGCCGCTCTATGTGTCGGTCATGAAGAAGCAGGGCTCGCCCGGGGTGCGTTTTGACAATGAGGGCTCGGGCCTGGGCTTCCGGACCCTGAGATTTGTCGAAGCCGCACGCGCGGAGCAGGCGCACCAATGCCAGATGAAGCGCTACTGAGCCCCGGGCCCAGCAGGGCGGGCGACGGACCCGCCTTGATTGGTCTATAATCCGCGGGTTTTGTACTCATCGGCTTGTCTGGAGAGCACGGAAACACCAGCACGGCATGGGTCGGTTTCACCCGTGACCGCAAGTCAAAACCATAGGAAACCGTCTGAGCCGCCGGAACTTGTCCGGCGCTGCCAGCGGGTTCCATCCTGATAGGAACGCAATCATGGCAGTCGCCGATATCAAGAAGGCCGAAATCGTCAAGGCCAACGCCCGCAGCGCCAACGACACCGGCTCCCCGGAAGTCCAGGTCGCTCTGCTGACCGCTCGCATCAACGAGCTGACCCCCCACTTCAAGACCCACGCCAAGGATCACCATGGCCGCCGCGGTCTGCTGAAGATGGTCAACACCCGCAAGAGCCTGCTGGCCTACCTGAAGCGCACCGACGCTGCCCGCTACACCGCGCTGATCCAGAAGCTGGGCCTGCGCAAGTAATCGGCGCCCGATGACGAAGAGCCTGTCTGGTCTATGCCCAGCACAGGCTCTTTGTTTTTCAGGCGTCCCACGGAGTCGAGCTGACGTGGCGCTGCTGTGTCATTCCAACAGGGCTTGAAGGTCGGTATGAGACCAAGCTTTACTGGAATGGCATCCCGCCAAACCCAGCCCCACTCCCGGTTTTGCACCGCACCGCAAGCGGTCGTTCACAACTGAGGAGAGCAGAACATGAGCATGTTCAACAAGGTCACCAAAACCTTCCAGTGGGGGCCCCACACCGTCACGATGGAAACCGGCGAGATCGCTCGCCAGTCCACCGGCGCCGTGCTGGTGAACATCGATGACACCGTGGTGCTGGCCACCGTGGTCGCGAAGAACGAGCCCAAGCCGGGCCAGGACTTCTTCCCGCTGACCGTTGACTACATCGAGAAGACCTATGCCGCCGGCAAGATCCCCGGCAGCTTCTTCAAGCGTGAAGGCCGTCCCAGCGAGCTGGAGACCCTGACCAGCCGCCTGATCGACCGCCCGATCCGCCCGCTGTTCCCCGAAGGCTTCTTCAACGAAGTCCAGGTCGTGGTGCATGTGATGTCGCTGAATCCCGAGGTTCAGGCCGATATCGCCGCCATGATCGCCACCTCGGCCGCCCTGTCGATCTCGGGCATCCCCTTCAACGGCCCGATCGGCGCTGCTCGCGTGGGCTATGTCAACGGTGAGTATGTGCTGAACCCGGGCAAGACCCAGCTGCTGGATTCCAAGATGGATCTGGTGGTGGCCGGCACCGAGGCCGCCGTGCTGATGGTGGAATCCGAAGCCGACCAGCTGAGCGAAGACGTGATGCTGGGCGCCGTGGTCTATGGCCATGAGCAAGGCAAGATCGCCATCAACGCCATCCATGAGCTGGTGCGCGAAGCCGGCAAGCCGGTCTGGGACTGGCAGCCGCCGGCCAAGAACGAGCCCTTCATCGCCAAGGTGACCGAGCTGGCCGAGCCCGCCCTGCGCGCCGCCTACCAGATCCGCTCCAAGCAGGCCCGCACCCAGGCTTGCCGCGAGGCCTATGCTGCTGTCAAGGCTGGCCTGACCGAAGCCGGCGTCGAGTTCGACGGCGTGGAAGTCGACGGCCTGCTGTTCGAGATCGAAGCCCGCATCGTGCGCAGCCAGATCCTGGCCGGCGAGCCCCGTATCGACGGCCGCGACACCCGCACCGTGCGTCCCATCGAGATCCGTGCCGGCGTGCTGCCGCGCGCCCACGGCTCCTCGCTGTTCACCCGCGGCGAGACCCAGGCCCTGGTGGCCGCGACCCTGGGCACCGAGCGTGACGCCCAGGTGATCGACGCCCTGGCCGGCGAGTACAGCGAGCGCTTCATGCTGCACTACAACATGCCTCCGTTCGCCACCGGCGAAACCGGTCGTGTGGGCAGCCCCAAGCGCCGCGAGATCGGCCACGGCCGTCTGGCCAAGCGCGCCCTGGTGGCCGTGCTGCCGAACAAGGAAGACTTCCCTTACTCGATCCGCGTGGTCTCCGAGATCACCGAGTCCAACGGTTCCTCGTCCATGGCTTCGGTCTGCGGCGGCTGCCTGTCGCTGATGGACGCCGGCGTGCCCCTGAAGGCCCATGTGGCCGGCATCGCCATGGGCCTGATCAAGGACGGCAACCGCTTCGCCGTGCTGACCGACATCCTGGGTGATGAAGATCATCTGGGCGATATGGACTTCAAGGTCGCCGGTTCCACCACCGGCATCACCGCCCTGCAGATGGACATCAAGATCCAGGGCATCACCAAGGAAATCATGCAAGTCGCCCTGGCTCAGGCCAAGGAGGCCCGCATGCACATCCTGGGTGTGATGGTGGACGCCGTGGCCGGCGCCTCGACCGAGGTCTCGCAGTTCGCGCCCCGCCTCTACACCATGAAGATCAATCCGGAGAAGATCCGCGACGTGATCGGCAAGGGCGGCGCCACCATCCGTGCGCTGACCGAGGAAACCGGCACCACCATCGACATCGCTGAGGACGGCACCATCACCATCGCCTCCACCGATGCCGACAAGGCCGATCTGGCCAAGAAGCGCATCGAGCAGATCACGGCCGAAGCCGAGATCGGCAAGGTCTACGAAGGCCCGGTCACCAAGATCCTGGACTTCGGCGCCCTGGTCAACATCCTGCCGGGCAAGGACGGTCTGCTGCACATCAGCCAGATCGCTCACCAGCGCGTGGAGAAGGTGACCGACTTCCTGAGCGAAGGCCAGATCGTCAAGGTCAAGGTGCTGGAGACCGATGAGAAGGGCCGCATCAAGCTGTCCATGAAGGCCCTGATCGAGCGTGAAGCCGCTCCGGCACCCGCCCCGGCAGCCCCGGCCGCCGAAGAAGGCGTCGCGGAGTAAGCCTGCTGCGATGAAAGCCATCGCCATCAGCCGCCCCGGCGGCCCCGAGGTGCTGCAGCTGATTGAGCGCGCCGACCCCGTCGCCGGGGCCGGTGAGTGCCTGATCGCGGTCGAGGCCTATGGCATCAACCGCCCCGATGTGCTGCAGCGCAAGGGTGCCTATCCACCTCCCGCCGGTGCCAGCGATCTGCCGGGCCTGGAGGTGGCGGGGCGCATCATCGGCGGCGACGCCGCGGCCCTGGCGGCCGCCGGCCTGCGGCTGGGTGATGCCGTCTGCGCTCTGGTGGCGGGCGGCGGCTATGCCGAGCGCTGCGTGGCCCCCGTGGGCCAGTGCCTGCCGGTGCCCGCGGGCTGGAGCATGGCCGAGGCCGCCAGCCTGCCCGAGACCTTCTTCACCGTGTGGAGCAATGTCTTCGAGCGCGCCGCATTGCAGCCGGGCGAAAGCCTGCTGGTGCATGGCGGCAGCAGCGGCATTGGCGTCACCGCGATCCAGCTGGCCAAGGCCCTGGGTTCGCGCGTGCTGGTGACTGTGGGCTCGGCCGAGAAGGCCGCGGCCTGTGTGCGCCTGGGGGCGGATGTGGCGATCAACTACCGTGAACAGGACTTCGTGGCCGAGGCCAAGGCTGCTACCGGCGGCCGGGGCGTGGATGTGATCCTGGATATGGTGGCGGGCGACTATGTCGCACGCAATGTGCAGTGCCTGGCCGATGATGGCCGGGCGGTGATCATCGCGGTGCAGGGCGGGGTGAAAGCGGAGTTCGATGCGGGTCAGGTCTTGCGCCGCCGCCTCAGCATCACCGGCTCCACCCTGCGGCCGCGCTCGCTGGCGTTCAAGGCTGGCATCGCTCGCGCGCTGCGCGAGCGGGTCTGGCCCTTGCTTGAGCAGCGCCGCATCGCTCCCGTCATCTACCGTGAGCTGCCGGCCGCCGAGGCCGCCCAGGCGCACGCGCTGATGGAGTCGGGCGAGCATGTCGGCAAGATCGTGCTGAGCTGGTAAGCGAAGACAAGAGAGAAGAAGAGGGCGACGCAATGCGCAAGAAGCTTGTTGTTGGCAACTGGAAGATGCACGGCAGCCGCGCCGCCAACGCGGTGCTGCTGGCCGGTTTGAAGGAGGCGGGGCCCTGGAACGCCGATGTGGCGGTCTGCGTGCCTTTCCCCTACATCAGCGAGACCGCGCTGGCCCTGACCGGCACGGCCATCGCCTTCGGGGCGCAGGACTGCTCGGCTCACGAGCAGGGTGCTTATACGGGCGAGGTGTCCTCGGCCATGCTGCAAGACATCGGCTGCCGCTATGTGATCGTGGGGCATTCCGAGCGCCGTGCCTACCACCACGAGGGCGACCAATTGGTGGCGGACAAGGCCAAGGCGGCCCTGGCCCATGGGGTGACGCCCATCGTCTGTGTGGGCGAGACCCTGGCCGAGCGCGAAGCCGGCCGTACCGAAGAGGTGGTCAAGCGCCAGTTGGCGGCCGTAATCCACACGCTGACGCACTGCATCGGCGAGATCGTGGTGGCGTATGAGCCCGTCTGGGCCATCGGCACGGGCCTCACGGCGACGCCCGAGCAGGCTCAGGCCGTCCACCATGTGCTGCGCCAGCAGCTGCAGGCGGCCAGCAAGAAGGCGGATGCCATGCGCATTCTTTATGGCGGCAGCGTCAAGCCCGATAACGCAGCGCAGCTGTTCGCCCAAGCGGATATCGATGGGGGCTTGATCGGTGGTGCGGCCCTCAAGGCGGCCGACTTTGCGGCCATCTGCCGCGCCGCAGGCTGAATGTTCTGCCCAATCTGACAAGAGTTACTGGAGTATTTTGAGATGCAAGTTCTGATGAATCTGGTGCTGGTGCTGCAACTGCTGACGGCCTTGGTCATGATCGGCCTGGTGCTGGTCCAGCATGGCAAGGGCGCCGATATGGGGGCCTCCTTTGGCAGTGGTTCCTCGGGCAGCCTGTTCGGCGCCACCGGCAGCGCCAACTTCCTGTCGCGCAGCACGGCTGTCTGCGCCACCATCTTCTTCGTCTGCACCCTGGCCCTGGCCTTCATGGCCAACCAACGCAGCACCGCACCGGCTGGCGAAAGCGTGCTGGACCGTGCTGCGCCGGCCAGCGCTGCCAGTTCCGGCGCTGCCGCCGTGCCTGCCGCTGTGGTGCCTGCGCCCATCGCTGCGCCCGCGCCGGCCGCTTCCAAGTAAGGCGCTGCGGTCTGCGGCGCGGCAGTGTTGCGTTTCGTGCCTGCCGAGCTGCAAATTTCTGCCATTTCTCTCTAAGCCCTAGGGAATTTCGGTATAGAATGCGAGGCTGTCTGGGAAGCAAACCTCAAGCGAACAGACAGCAAGCAAAACAAGCCGTCGTGGTGAAATTGGTAGACACGCTATCTTGAGGGGGTAGTGGCGAAAGCTGTGCGAGTTCGAGTCTCGCCGACGGCACCAAAACAATAATCGGCCGATAGCGGCATCCGCGCTCCGAGGGGTGGATGATCGGCTGATGCGCCCCGAAGTGACGCTGGATCTAAGGGTCTGTGTTGCTGGGGACAGAGCGGGCGCGGTCCGTAAGCAATCTATCATTGCTGGCGGCGCGCCCGTAGCTTTTGGCGGAAGCCAAATGCGATTCATTCTCGATAACTGAGTTTTTCGCCATGAATCTGGAACAGTACCTGCCCGTCATCCTTTTCATTCTTGTCGGCGCGGGTGTTGGAGTGGCACCTCAGTTGCTCGGCGCTCTGCTGGGCCCGCGTCGCCCTGACGCGGCCAAGAACTCCCCCTACGAATGTGGCTTCGAGGCCTTTGAAGACGCGCGCATGAAATTCGATGTGCGCTATTACCTCGTGGCCATTCTGTTTATCCTGTTCGACCTGGAAATCGCCTTCCTCTTCCCCTGGGCGGTGGCGTTGCGCGATATCGGCGCGGCGGGTTTCTGGGCGATGATGATTTTCCTGGGCATTCTGGTCGTGGGTTTTGCCTACGAATGGAAGAAGGGTGCTCTGGACTGGGAGTGAGTTCGCTTCCCCTCGGATAAGCGCGTCGGCCGCCCTGCCTGGCAAGGTGGCTGCAAATGGGGCGGCCTTGGCCGCCTCGGCAATTTGGGATTCTTGCCATGGGCATTGAAGGCGTTTTGAAGGAAGGCTTCGTCACCACCTCGGTCGACAAGCTGATCAACTGGTCCAAGACCGGTTCTCTGTGGCCGATGACCTTCGGTCTGGCCTGCTGCGCGGTGGAGATGATGCACGCCGGTGCGGCGCGCTACGACATCGACCGTTTCGGCATGCTGTTCCGTCCCAGCCCGCGGCAGTCCGATCTGATGATCGTGGCCGGCACCCTGTGCAACAAGATGGCGCCGGCCCTGCGCAAGGTCTATGACCAGATGGCCGAGCCGCGCTGGGTGCTCTCCATGGGCTCCTGCGCGAATGGCGGCGGTTACTACCACTACAGCTATTCGGTGGTGCGGGGCTGCGACCGCATCGTGCCGGTGGACGTCTATGTGCCGGGCTGCCCGCCCACGGCCGAGGCGCTGCTCTACGGCATCCTGCAGCTGCAGGCCAAGATCCGCCGTGAGAACACCATCGCCCGCTAAGCACCCATGAGCACCAAACTCGACACCCTGCAGGCGGCGCTTCAAGCCGTCCTTGGCGACAAGATCCTGGAACTCAAGCGCGAACTGGGTGAGCTGACCCTGCGTGTGCGCCCCGAGCATTACCTGGATGTGGCCCACACCCTGCGTGATCATGCCGAGCTCAAGTTCGAGCAGCTGATCGACCTCTGCGGTCTGGACTACAGCGACTACGGCAATGGCGCGAGCACCGTGGCCGAGGGTCCGCGCTTCGCCGTGGCTTCGCACCTGCTGTCTGTCAGCAAGAACTGGCGCCTGCGCCTGAAGGTGTTCGCGGCCGACGATGACCTGCCCCAGGTGGCCTCGGTCAACCCGGTCTGGAATTCGGCCAACTGGTTCGAGCGCGAAGCCTTTGACATGTACGGCATCATCTTCGAGGGCCATGAGGACCTGCGCCGCATCCTGACGGACTACGGCTTCATCGGCCACCCGATGCGCAAGGACTTCCCGGTCTCGGGTCATGTGGAAATGCGCTACGACGCCGAGCAAAAGCGCGTGATCTACCAGCCGGTGACCATCGAGCCGCGCGAGATCACGCCGCGCGTCATTCGCGAAGACAACTACGGCGGGCTGTAAACCATGGCCGAAATCAAGAACTACACCCTGAACTTCGGGCCTCAGCACCCGGCCGCACACGGCGTGCTGCGTCTGGTGCTGGAGCTGGACGGCGAAGTCATCCAGCGTGCCGATCCTCACATCGGTCTGCTGCACCGTGCCACTGAGAAGCTGGCCGAGAGCAAGACCTATATCCAGTCGCTGCCCTATATGGACCGTCTCGACTATGTGTCGATGATGGCCAATGAGCACGCCTACTGCCTGGCCATCGAGAAGATGCTGGGTATTGAGGTGCCCGAGCGCGCCCAGTACATCCGCGTGATGTTCGCCGAGCTGACCCGCATCCTGAACCACCTGCTGTGGCTCGGCTGTCATGGTCTGGACTGCGGTGCCATGAACATCCTGATCTACTGCTTCCGCGAGCGCGAAGACATCTTCGATATGTACGAAGCGGTCTCGGGTGCGCGCATGCATGCAGCCTACTTTCGTCCGGGCGGCGTCTACCGCGACCTGCCGGACAGCATGCCGCAGTACAAGGTCAGCAAGATCAAGAATGCCAAGACGATTGCTCAGCTCAACGAGAACCGCCAGGGCTCGCTGCTGGACTTCATCGAGGACTTCTGCCGTCGCTTCCCCAAGAACGTCGACGACTACGAAACCCTGCTGACGGACAACCGCATCTGGAAGCAGCGTACCGTGGGCATCGGCGTGGTCTCGCCGGAGCGCGCGCTGAATATGGGCTTTACCGGCGCCATGCTGCGCGGCTCGGGCATCCCCTGGGATCTGCGCAAGAGCCAGCCCTACGATGTCTACGCCAAGATGGACTTCGACATCCCGGTCGGCACGAATGGCGATACCTATGACCGCTATGTGGTGCGGGTCGAGGAAATGCGCCAGAGCTGCCGCATCGTCGAGCAGTGCGTCAAGTGGCTCAAGGCCAACCCGGGCCCGGTCATTACCGACAACCACAAGGTGGCGCCCCCCGGCCGTGTCGACATGAAGTCGAGCATGGAAGAGCTGATCCACCACTTCAAGCTCTTTACCGAGGGCTTCCGCGTGCCCGAGGGTGAGGCTTATGCCGCCGTCGAGCACCCCAAGGGCGAGTTCGGCATCTACATCGTCAGCGACGGCGCCAACAAGCCCTATCGCCTGAAGATCCGTGCCCCGGGCTTTGCCCACCTGGCCGCCCTGGATGAGATGGCCCGTGGCCACATGATTGCCGATGCCGTGGCCGTGATCGGCACCATGGACATTGTGTTCGGCGAAATTGACCGGTAAGCGCAGCGATGAGCAGCAGCAATAACGAATATGTGTTGAGCGAGTCCACGCGGGCCCGCTTTGACCGCGAGGTCGCCAAGTACCCGGCCGATCAGGCGCAGTCGGCCGTGATGGCCTGCCTGTCCATCGTGCAGCAGGAGCAGGGCTATGTCTCGCGCGCCGCGGAAGACGTGATCGCCGCCTACCTGGGCATGCCCGCCATCGCGGTGTATGAGGTCACGACCTTCTACAACATGTACAACCAGCAGCCGGTGGGCAAGTTCAAGCTCAATGTCTGCGCCAACCTGCCTTGCCAGCTGCGCGATGGCCAGACTGCTCTGGATCATCTGTGCCGCAAGCTCGGGGTGGAGCAGGGCGGCACGACCGCCGACGGCCTGTTCACCGTGCAGAAGAGCGAGTGCCTGGGCGCCTGCGCCGACGCGCCGGTGATGCTGGTCAACGACCGCCAGATGTGCAGCTTCATGAGCGAGCAGCGTCTGGACGAGCTGGTCGACACGCTGCGTGCGCACGCCGCCGCTGCCAAGAACTGAGGGATGGGAAGCATGCTGGACCTTTCCAAATTCCAGGCCACCGGTGCCGAGACCTGTTTCCATGACCGTCACATCAGCCCGCAGATCTATGCCGGCCTGAATGGCAAGAACTGGGGTATCCAGGACTACATCGCGCGTGGCGGCTACCAGGCGCTGAGGAAGATTCTCAAGGGCGAGGGCACGGCCGACGGCGCGCCGCTCACGCCGGACCAAGTCATCGCCGAGGTCAAGACTTCGGGCCTGCGCGGCCGTGGCGGCGCCGGCTTCCCCACCGGCCTGAAGTGGAGCTTCATGCCCCGCCAGTTCCCGGGCCAGAAGTACCTGGTCTGCAACTCGGACGAGGGCGAGCCGGGCACCTGCAAGGATCGTGAGATCCTCATGCACAACCCGCACATCGTGATCGAGGGCATGGCCATTGCCGCCTTCGCGATGGGCATCACCGTGGGCTACAACTACATCCACGGCGAGATCTTCGAGGTCTACGAGCGCTTCGAGGCCGCACTCGAAGAGGCGCGCGCCGCCGGCTTCCTGGGCGACAAGATCCTGGGTTCCGATTTCAGCTTCCAGCTGCATGCCCACCACGGTTTTGGTGCCTACATCTGCGGCGAGGAAACCGCCTTGCTGGAGTCGCTGGAAGGCAAGAAGGGCCAGCCGCGCTTCAAGCCGCCGTTCCCGGCCAGCTTCGGTCTGTATGGCCGGCCCACCACGATCAACAACACCGAGACCTTTGCGGCGGTGCCCTGGATCATCCGCCACGGTGGTCAGCCCTATCTCGAGATCGGCAAGCCCAATAATGGCGGCACCAAGCTGTTCTCCGTGTCGGGTGATGTGAACAAGCCCGGCAACTACGAGGTGCCCCTGGGTACACCTTTCGAGAAGCTGCTGGAGCTCGCGGGTGGCGTGCGTACCGGCCGCAAGCTCAAGGCGGTGATCCCCGGTGGTTCCTCGGCCCCGGTGCTGCCTGCGGATATCATGATGCAGTGCACCATGGACTACGACTCCATCGCCAAGGCCGGCTCCATGCTGGGCTCGGGCGCGGTGATCGTGATGGACGATTCGCGTTGCATGGTCAACAGCCTGCTGCGTCTGTCGTACTTCTACGCCCACGAGAGCTGCGGTCAGTGCACGCCCTGCCGCGAAGGCACGGGCTGGATGCACCGCGTGATCGAGCGCATCGCCAACGGGCAGGGCAGGGCCGAAGACCTCGACCTGCTGAACTCCGTGGCCGACAACATCCAGGGCCGCACCATCTGCGCTCTGGGTGATGCGGCGGCCATGCCGGTGCGGGCAATGATCAAGCACTTCAAGCACGAGTTTGTGCAGATGATCGAACAGGCGCAGCAGCGCAGCGCTGCCAAGGCGGCCTGAGCGAGCCAGGACAGAACATGGTTGAAATCGAACTCGACGGCAAGAAGGTAGAGGTCAAGGAAGGCAGCATGGTCATGCATGCTGCCGAGAAGGCCGGCACCTACATCCCGCATTTCTGCTATCACAAGAAGCTCTCGATCGCGGCGAACTGCCGCATGTGTCTGGTCGACGTGGAGAAGGCACCCAAGCCCATGCCGGCCTGCGCCACGCCCGTGACCCAGGGCATGATCGTGCGCACCAAGAGCGAGAAAGCCATCAAGGCCCAGCAGGGTGTGATGGAGTTCCTGCTGATCAACCACCCGCTGGATTGCCCGATCTGCGACCAGGGCGGCGAGTGCCAGCTGCAGGATCTGGCCGTGGGCTATGGTGGCAGCAAGAGCCGCTACTCGGAAGAGAAGCGCGTGGTCTTCCACAAGAACGTGGGCCCGCTGATCTCCATGGAGGAGATGAGCCGTTGCATCCATTGCACCCGTTGCGTGCGTTTCGGCCAGGAAATCGCCGGCCAGATGGAACTGGGCATGGCCCACCGCGGCGAGTTCAGCGAGATCCAGACCTTCGTCGGCCGCAGCATCGACTCCGAGCTGTCGGGCAATATGATCGATGTCTGCCCGGTCGGCGCGCTGACCAGCAAGCCCTTCCGCTACAGCGCCCGCACCTGGGAACTGTCGCGCCGCAAGAGCGTCTCGCCGCATGACTCCACCGGCGCCAACCTGGTCGTCCAGGTCAAGGGCAACCAGGTGATGCGCGTCGTGCCGCTGGAGAACGAGGCCGTCAACGAGTGCTGGATCGCCGACCGTGACCGCTTCTCCTACGAAGCCCTGAACAGCGATGCCCGCGTCCAGCAGCCCATGATCAAGCAGGGCGGCGCCTGGAAGGCGGTGGATTGGACCACGGCGCTGGAATACGTCGCCACCGGCCTGAAGAGCATCAAGAACGACCATGGCGCCGCCGCCATCGGCGCGCTGGGCTCCGCCCACAGCACCGTGGAAGAGCTGCACCTGCTGGCCAAGCTGGTGCGCGGTCTGGGCAGCCAGAACGTGGACCACCGCCTGCGCCACGCCGATTTCGGCAATGTGGCCGAGGCCGGCAAGGCCCTGTGGCTGGGCACCAGCATCGCCTCCCTGTCCGAGCTGGACCGTGCCTTCGTGATCGGCTCGCAGCTGCGCAAGGATCACCCGCTGTTTGCCCAGCGCTTGCGTCAGGCCGCCCGTCGCGGTGCCAAGATCGTGGCCCTGGGCGCCAGCCAGGAAGACTGGTTGATGCCCGTGGCCGCCCGTGTGGCCGCCGCCCCGAGCGCCTGGGTGCAGAGCCTGGCCGATGTGGCCGCCGCCGTGGCCGCCAGCACCGGCGCCGCAGCGCCTGCCGCCGGAACCGCCAACGATGAAGCCAAGGCCATTGCCGCGGCCCTGCTCTCGGGCCAGAAGAAGGCCGTGCTGCTGGGCAATGCCGCCGCGCAGCACCCTCAGGCCGCCAGCCTGCTGGCCCTGGCCAACTGGATCGGTGCCCAGACCGGCGCCAGCGTCGGCTACCTGAGCGAAGCCGCCAATACCGTGGGCGCCCAGCTGGTGGGTGCACTGCCCCAGGCGGGCGGCCTGAACGCCGGCCAGATGCTGGGCGGCGAAAGCCTCAAGGCCGTGCTGCTGCTCAACACCGACCCGGTGCTGGACAGCGCCCATGCCGCCGCGGCCGCCAAAGCCCTGGCTGCCGCCGAGATGGTGGTGGTGATGAGCCCCTTCAAGACCGGCCTGGAGTACGCCGATGTGCTGCTGCCGACCGCGCCCTTCACCGAGACCTCGGGCACCTTCGTGAACGCCGAAGGTCGCGCACAGAGCTTCGTCGGCGTGGTCAAGGCCCTGGGCGAGACCCGTCCGGGCTGGAAGATCTTGCGCGTGCTGGGCAATCTGCTGGGCCTGGAAGGCTTTGCCCAGGAGAGCTCGGAGCAGGTCCGTGGCGAAGCCCTGGGTACCGACTTCGCGGACCTCTCGGCCCGCCTGTCCAATGCCAGCGGCGCTGCCGTGCAGATCGTAGCCCCGGCCGCCGGTCTGGAGCGACTGGGCTCGGTGCCGATTTACGCCGCCGACAATCTCGTGCGCCATGCCAGCTCGCTGCAGCTGAGCAATGACGGCCGCCAGGCCGCCGTGGCCGGTTTGCCCCAGGCCCTGTGGGACCAGCTGGGCCTGCCGGAGCAGGGCGCCCGTGTGCGCATCACCCAGGAAGGCGCCGGCGCCGCCGAGCTGAATGCCAAGCTGGAAGCAGGCTTGCCCGCCAATGTGGTGCGCGTGCCGGCCGGCGTGGTCGAGACCTCCGCCCTGGGCGCGCTGTTTGGCGCCCTGAATGTGAGCAAGGCCTGAGGACGCGAGCGATAACACCATGATCGATACCCTCTACACCTCCGGCGCCTCGCTGCTGGGTGGCCTCTGGCCCCTGGTCTGGAGTCTGCTGAAGATCATCGCGGTCGTCGCACCGCTGATGCTGTGCGTGGCCTATCTGACGCTTTGGGAGCGCAAGGCCATCGGCTGGTCGCAGATCCGCCCGGGCCCGAACCGCGTGGGTCCCTTTGGTCTGCTGACCCCGATTGCCGACGCGGTCAAGCTGATCTTCAAGGAGATCATCGTTCCGACGGCGGCCAATCGTGGCCTGTTCTTCCTGGGCCCGGTGATGACCATCATGCCGGCGCTGGCGGCCTGGGCCGTGGTGCCCTTCGGTCCCGATGCGGCGGTGGCCAATGTCAACGCCGGCCTGCTGTTCCTGATGGCCATCACCTCGCTTGAGGTCTATGGCGTGATCATTGCCGGCTGGGCCTCGAACTCCAAGTACGCCTTCCTGGGTGCGCTGCGCGCTTCCGCCCAGATGGTGTCCTACGAGATTGCCATGGGCTTCGCCCTGGTGGTGGTGCTGATGGTCACCGGCAGCATGTACATGACCGATATCGTGGTGGCGCAGACCAAGGGTCTGTTCGCCGACATGGGTCTGAACTTCCTGTCCTGGAACTGGCTGCCGCTGCTTCCCGTGTTCGTCGTCTACTTCATCTCGGGCCTGGCTGAAACCAACCGTCACCCCTTCGACGTGGTGGAAGGTGAATCGGAAATCGTGGCCGGTCACATGATCGAGTACTCGGGCATGTCCTTCGCCATGTTCTTCCTGGCCGAGTACGCCAACATGATCCTGGTGTCGGCCCTGGCTGTCGTGATGTTCCTGGGCGGCTGGAGTGCTCCGATTTCCTGGAGTCTGCTGGGCATGGAAACGCCGGCTTTCATCCAGAGCACCATGGCCTTCTGGAACTGGTTCTGGCTGTTCGCCAAGACCTTCGCCGTCGTCACCATGTTCCTGTGGGTGCGCGCGACCTTCCCGCGCTTCCGCTACGACCAGATCATGCGTCTGGGCTGGAAGATCTTCATTCCCGTGACCCTGGTCTGGCTGGTCGTGGTCGGTCTGTGGATCCAGTCGCCCTTCAATATCTGGAAGTAAGAGAAGAAGCGATGCTGAAAGATTTCGTCAAGAGCTTCATGCTCACCGAACTGTTCAAGGGCATGGCCCTGACCGGTCGGCATTTCCTGTCGCGCAACATCACGGTCCAGTTCCCCGAGGAAAAGACCCCGCTGTCGCCGCGTTTCCGTGGTCTGCATGCACTGCGCCGTTATGAAAACGGCGAGGAGCGCTGCATTGCCTGCAAGCTTTGCGAGGCCGTGTGCCCGGCGATGGCCATCACCATCGAGTCGGATGTGCGTGCTGACGGCTCGCGCCGCACCACCCGCTACGACATCGACCTGACCAAGTGCATCTTCTGCGGCTTCTGCGAAGAGAGCTGCCCGGTCGATTCCATCGTCGAAACCGACATCTTCGAATACCACGGTGAAAAGCGGGGCGACCTCTATTTCACCAAGGACATGCTGCTGGCCGTCGGTGACCGCTACGAGACGCAGATCGCAGCCAACAAGGAGGCCGACGCCAAGTACCGCTGAAGCCCGGCCCGGTCATCCGGGCCGATCTTCGTGTGAGCTTGCTGGAACCGCATGGACACCATCACCGCGCTCTTCTACGTTTTCTCGGCCGTCCTGCTCGGCGCCTCGTTCCGTGTGATCACGGCACGCAGCACCGTGCACTCGGCCCTGTTCCTGATCCTGGCCTTCTTCAATGCGTCCTGCATCTGGATGTTGCTCAAGGCCGAGTTCCTCGCCATCACCCTGGTGCTGGTGTATATCGGCGCCGTCATGGTGCTGTTCCTCTTTGTCGTGATGATGCTGGACATCAATTCCGACAAGGTGCGTGAGGGCTTTTGGAAGCACATGCCGCTCGCCGGCTTGGTCGGTGCCTTGATCGCGCTCGAGATGGCCGTGATCCTGATGGGAGGCTTCCAGGTCTCGCAGGCGCCCGAGCTCTCGGCCGAGGCCGTGAAGATGGGCAACACCAAGCTGCTGGGCATCGAGATCTACACCCACTATCTCTACCCGCTGCAGATTGCCGCCGTCCTGCTGCTGGTGGCCATCATTGCGGCCATCGCCCTGACACTGCGCCGCCGCAAGGATTCGCGCTACCAGGACCCGGCCGAGCAGGTCAAGGTCAAGAAGGCCGATCGCCTGAAGGTCATCAAGGTGCAGCCCAGCATCGACACGCCGGCCCCTGCGGCCGCCGAGAACAACACGCAAGGAGGCGCTTGAGATGGCTGCGCTGACCCTGGGACATTTCCTCACGCTGGGCGCGATCCTGTTCGCGCTGTCGGTGATCGGCATCTTCCTGAACCGCAAGAACCTGATCGTGCTGCTGATGGCCATCGAGCTGATGCTGCTGGCCGTCAACCTGAACTTCGTGGCCTTCTCCCACTACCTGGGTGATATGGCCGGACAGGTCTTCGTGTTCTTCATCCTGACCGTGGCGGCCGCCGAGTCGGCGATCGGCCTGGCCATTCTGGTCGTGCTGTTCCGCAATCGCGCCACGATCAATGTGGAAGAGCTGGACACGCTGAAGGGCTAAAGGAACAGGACGCATCAAGATGTCTGCAACACTTTCTCAGAACATGCTGCTGGCGGTACCGCTGGCCCCGCTGTTCGGCGCCATCGTGGCTGGCCTGTTCGGCAAGCAAGTCGGTCGCCGCGGAGCTCACACCGTCACCATCCTGGGCGTGCTGGTTTCCTTCATCATCTCGGTGATGACCCTGAAGTCGGTGGCCCTGGACGGGGCCCGCTTCAACCAGACCATCTACGAATGGATGGTGCTGGGCGGTCTGAAGATGGAGATCGGCTTCCTGGTCGATGGCCTGAGCGCCATGATGATGGTGGTGGTGACCTTTGTGTCGCTGATGGTGCACATCTACACCATCGGCTACATGGAAGAGGACCCGGGCTACCAGCGCTTCTTCAGCTACATCTCGCTGTTCACCTTCTCCATGCTGATGCTCGTGATGAGCAACAACATGCTGCAGCTGTTCTTCGGCTGGGAAGCGGTGGGTCTGGTCTCCTATCTGCTGATCGGCTTCTGGTACACCAAGCCGACGGCCATCTTCGCGAATATGAAGGCCTTCCTGGTCAACCGGGTGGGTGACTTCGGCTTCATTCTGGGTATTGGCCTGCTGGTCGCCTATGGCGGTTCGCTGAACTACACCGAGACCTTTGCCAAGGCCGGCGAGCTCTCTCAGATTAAGTTCAACATGCCTCTGTGGGGCAGCGATTGGATGATGCTGACGGTGGCTTGCATCTGCCTGTTCATCGGTGCCATGGGCAAGTCGGCCCAGTTCCCGCTGCATGTTTGGCTGCCCGACTCCATGGAAGGCCCGACCCCGATCTCGGCCCTGATCCACGCCGCCACCATGGTGACGGCCGGCATCTTCATGGTCGCTCGTTTCAGCCCGCTGTTCGAGCTGTCGGACACCGCACTGAATTTCGTCCTGGTCATTGGTTCGATCACGGCGCTGTTCATGGGCTTCATGGGCATCATCCAGAACGACATCAAGCGCGTGGTGGCCTACTCCACGCTGTCGCAGCTGGGCTATATGACTGTGGCCCTGGGTGTGTCGGCCTACTCGGTCGCCGTGTTCCACCTGATGACGCACGCCTTCTTCAAGGCCCTGCTGTTCCTGGGCGCGGGCTCGGTGATCATCGGCATGCACCACGATCAGGACATCCGCAATATGGGCGGCCTGCGCAAGTACATGCCCATCACCTGGATTACCTCCTTGCTGGGTTCGCTGGCGCTGATCGGCACGCCTTTCTTCTCGGGCTTCTATTCCAAGGATTCCATCATCCTGGCGGTCGAAGCCAGCAAGCTGCCGGGCGCGGGCTTTGCCATGTTCGCCGTGGTCGCCGGTGTCTTCGTCACGGCGTTCTACAGCTTCCGGATGTACTTCCTGGTCTTCCATGGCAAGGAGAACTTCCGTCACAAGCCCTTCCCGGGCGAGCATGACCACCACGATGATCACCATGATGACCATTCGCACACGCCCCACGAGTCGCCCTGGGTGGTGACGGCACCCCTGGTGCTGCTGGCGATTCCCTCGGTGGCGATCGGTTTCGTGGCCATTCAGCCCATGCTGTTCGGCGACTTCTTCAAGGACGCCATCCACGTCAACCATGAGGCGCACGGCGCGATGGGTGCGCTGCGCGAGATGTTCCATGGCGCGACCGCCATGGCGCTGCACGGCCTGCAGACCTTGCCCTTCTGGCTGGCCCTGGCCGGTGTCGTCACCGCCTATGTGTTCTATATGGTGGCTCCCAGCATTCCGGCCACCCTGGCCAAGGTGCTGCGCCCCCTGGTCGTGGTCCTGGAGAACAAGTACTTCATGGACTGGATCAACGAGAACATCCTGGCCCGTCTCGCGCGTGGTCTGGGTCTGGCCGCCTGGAAGGTGGGCGACCAGGGCGTGATTGATGGCGTGCTGATCAACGGCTCGGCCCGTGGCATCGGTGGCATCGCCGGCCTGGTTCGTCGCGTTCAGACCGGCCACCTCTACTGGTATGCGCTCGTCATGATTCTGGGCGTGATCGGCCTGATGACCTGGAAGCTCTGGCCTTACATCTGGCCCCAATTCAAGGCCCTGGCGGGCTTCTGAGGCGAGGGCGGAGAACAAGAATGTTGCTTAGTCTTGCCATTTGGTTGCCCATTGCCTGCGGTCTGCTGCTGCTGGCTCTGGGGCGTGATGAACAGGCCAACACCGTGCGCTGGCTGGCGCTGGTCGCGGCGCTCATCAGTTTCCTCGTCACCCTGCCGCTAGTCTCAGGTTTCGATACCGCGACTGCGGGCATGCAGTTCGTCGAGAAACAGGTCTGGATCGAACGCTTCAACGTGATGTACCACCTGGGTGTGGATGGCATCTCGATGTGGTTCGTGCCGCTCACCGCCTTCATCACCATCATCGTGGTGATCGCGGCCTGGGAGGTGATCGAGCACCGTGTGAACCAGTACATGGGCGCCTTCCTGGTGCTGTCCGGCCTGATGGTCGGCGTGTTCTCGGCCCTGGACGGTCTGCTCTTCTACGTGTTCTTTGAAGCGACCCTGATCCCGATGTACATCATCATCGGCGTCTGGGGCGGTCCGCGCCGCGTTTATGCGGCCTTCAAGTTCTTCCTGTACACGCTGGCCGGCTCGCTGCTGATGCTGATTGCGCTGCTCTACCTCTACATCCAGAGCGGTGGCAGCTTCGACATCCAGACCTGGCACAAGCTGCCTTTGCCGATGAGCGCGCAGACGCTGCTGTTCTTCGCCTTCTTCGCGGCCTTCGCGGTCAAGGTGCCGATGTGGCCGGTTCACACCTGGCTGCCCGACGCCCACGTGGAAGCACCCACCGGTGGTTCCGTGGTGCTGGCCGCCATCATGCTGAAGCTGGGCGCCTATGGCTTCCTGCGTTTCTCCATGCCCATCGCTCCCGATGCGGCACGCGAGTACGACTGGTTCATCATCGCCCTGTCCCTGATCGCCGTGGTGTACGTGGGTCTGGTGGCCCTGGTCCAGCAGGACATGAAGAAGCTGGTGGCCTACTCTTCGGTCGCGCACATGGGTTTCGTGACCCTGGGCTTCTTCATCTTCAACGAGCTGGGCGTCTCGGGCGCGCTGGTGCAGATGATCTCGCACGGTTTCGTGTCGGGGGCCATGTTCCTGTGCATCGGTGTGCTCTACGACCGTGTGCACAGCCGTGAGATCGCCGCATACGGCGGTGTGGTCAACACCATGCCCAAGTTCGCCGCCTTTGCCCTGCTGTTTGCCATGGCCAACTGCGGCCTGCCCGCCACCGCCGGTTTCGTGGGTGAGTGGATGGTGATCCTGGGTACCGTGCAGTACAACTTCTGGCTGGGTGCCATCGCGGCCACCGCCCTGATTTTCGGCGCCGCCTACACGCTGTGGATGTACAAGCGCGTCTACTTCGGTGCGGTCACCAACGACAATGTGCGCGAACTCAAGGACATCAACGCCCGCGAGTTCCTGATGCTGGCCGTGCTCGCCGTCGCCGTGCTGTACATGGGCCTGTATCCCAAGCCCTTCACCGATGTGATGCATGTCTCGGTCACCGAGCTGCTCAAGCATGTGGCCCAGTCCAAGCTGGTCGCTCCCTAAGCTGAGAGGCCAACCAAGATGAACGATATGAACTGGTTCTCGGTCTACCCCGAAATCGTGCTGCTGGTCATGGCGCTTGCCGTGGCCATGATCGACCTCTTCGTCACCGACGAGCAGCGTCGTCCGACCTACTGGCTGACCCAGCTCACCCTGGTCGTCGTCGGTGCCATGCATTTGTTCTATTTCCAGGACGGCCGCACCGAGATCGGCATGCAGGGCATGATCGTGTCCGACCCCATGGGGCATCTGCTGGGCTTCTTTGCCTGCGTGGCCACCTTTGTGACCTTGGTCTATGCGCGCCCCTATGCCGGCGTGCGTGACATCCTCAAGGGTGAGCTCTTCACGCTGTCCCTGCTGTCCCTGCTGGGCATCATGATCATGCTGCAGGCCAACAATTTCCTGGTCGTCTATCTCGGCCTGGAATTGATGAGCCTCTCGCTCTACGCCCTGGTGGCCCTGCGACGCGACCATGCCGGCTCGACCGAGGCGGCCATGAAGTACTTCGTGCTGGGCGCTCTGGCCAGCGGTTTCCTGCTGTACGGCCTGTCCATGATGTACGGTGCCACCGGCTCGCTGGATATCGGCCGTGTCTTCGAGGTCATTGCCACCGGCGCGCCGAACAAGTCGGTGCTGGTCTTCGGCGTGGTCTTTGTGGTCGCGGGTCTGGCCTTCAAGCTCGGCGCAGCGCCCTTCCATATGTGGGTGCCTGACGTTTACCAGGGTGCCCCCACGGCCATGACCCTGCTGCTGGGCGCAGCGCCCAAGCTCGCGTCCTTCGCCATCACCATCCGCCTGCTGGTGGAAGGCATGCTGGGCCTGGCCTTCGACTGGCAGCAGATGCTGCTGGTGCTGGCCGTGGTGTCCCTGGTGCTGGGCAATCTGGCCGCCATCGCCCAAAGCAACCTCAAGCGCATGCTGGCCTATTCGACCATCGCGCAGATGGGCTTCATGCTGCTGGGTCTGGCTTCCGGCGTTGTCGGTGACAGCCGTGATCTGGCCGCCAATGCCTACAGCTCGGCGCTGTTCTACGTCATCGTCTATGTGATCACCACCCTGGGCAGCTTCGGTGTGATCCTCCTGCTGTCGCGCCAGGGGCACGAGGCCGAGGAGATCAAGGACCTGGCGGGCTTGGCCAAGCGCAGCCCCTGGTATGCGCTGGTCATGACCATCTTCATGTTCTCCCTGGCTGGCATCCCGCCCACGGCCGGCTTCTACGCCAAACTGTCGGTGCTGCAGGCCATGGTCGCGACCAATGTGCCGTTCTACATCGGCCTGGCCGTGGTCGCCGTGCTGCTGTCCCTGGTGGGCGCCTTCTACTATCTGCGTGTCATCAAGGTCATGTTCTTTGACGAGGCCAGCGATACCGCACCGATCACCGCGCCCGGTGATGTGCGTGCCGTACTGTCGCTCAATGGCCTGGCCGTGCTCGTGTTCGGTCTTCTGCCCGGCGGGCTGATGGCTTGGTGCGCCCAGGCCATGGTCAAGCTGCTGGCCGCCTGAGTCGACGCGGATGGATCAGTCCGCTGCCGTTTGGCTGGTGCTTTTGGTCGCCTTGGTGGCGGCCAATGCACCGTTCTTCTCTGAGCGGGTGTTCTTTCTCGGCCCCAGGCTCAGCCCCAAGGGGCTGGGGTGGCGGCTCGCGGAACTCGCCTTGATGGCGCTGCTGAGCGTAGGTCTGGGTTTTGTGCTTGAAGCCCGCGCCGGCCAGCGACACCCGCAAGGCTGGGAGTTCTATGCGGCTGGCCTGTGTCTGTTCCTGACCCTGGCCTTCCCGGGCTTTGTGTGGCGCTATCTGCGCCGCCAGCGCCATGCTTGAGCCTGAACGCCGCGCCCCACACGCGCAAGGCGACGAACATCTTCGCGAGACCCGGCTGGAGTCCAGCCTGGTCTATGAGGGCCATTTTCTGAAGGTCAGCCGCGATCGCATCCGGCTGCCGGATGGGCGGGAGGCCGCGCGCGAATTTATCCGTCATCCGGGTGCCGTCATGATCGTGCCCCTGCTGGACGATGGCCGCCTGCTGCTGGAGCGCCAGTATCGCTATCCGATGGAACGGGTGATGCTCGAGTTTCCGGCCGGCAAGCTGGATGCCGGTGAGACCAAGCTGGCCTGTGCCCAGCGCGAGTTGCTGGAGGAAACCGGCTATCGTGCGGCCGAATGGGCCCATGCCGGTGTGCTGCACAACGCCATCGCTTACTCGGACGAAGGCATAGAGATCTTCTTTGCCCGGGGTCTGGTGGCTGGCGAGCGACAGCTCGACGAGGGTGAATTCCTGGACTTGGTGACGCATACGTCCGCCGAGCTGGATCAGCTGGCCGCGTGCGGCGAACTCACCGACGCAAAGACCTTGATCGGTTTGCTCTGGCTCTCGCGTTGGCAGGCCGGGCAGTGGGAATTGGACTGGCAGCCTGCAGCCTGAGGGCCGCGGCCCCACAATTCGGTCCACCATGCTCGTCCTGAATCTTGGCTGCGCCCAGGGCCACCGCTTTGAAGGCTGGTTTGGCTCGGCGCAGGACTTTGAATCCCAGCAGTCTGGCGGGCTGATCAGCTGCCCGCTGTGCGGCAGCGTCCAGGTCCAACGCCTGCCCAGCGCGCCCAGATTGAATGTTGCGCATCTGCGGGAGCAGAAGTCCACGGGCGCGGCGCCGACTGGCCAGGAAAACCGACCCGCCCCGTCTGACGCTCGGCCCGATGCAGCCGCCGTCCCCGAGGATGCCTCGCAACAGCTTCAGCAGCTCCAGCAGCTTGCCATGCAGGCGCTGCGCCAGCTGATCGGCAAGACCGAGGACGTCGGCGAGCGCTTCGCCGATGAGGCGCGTCGCATGCACTACGGTGAAGCCGAGGAGCGCGCGATCCGCGGTCGGGCCACACGCCAGCAGGCCCAGGAGTTGGTGGAAGAGGGCATTGAGCTGATTGCCCTGCCCGAGCCGTTCAAGAGCAATCTCCAGTAGCCGCGTCCGCATCGGCGGCACTTCAAAGGCGCGATCAACCGCTCATTCCTCACGCTTGCAGCTGAGGGGCCCCAAGCGCGCGTTCATCGCAAGGCGGTGGAAGCCGATGGTCTTCGCATGGCAGGATGCACGTTTTCTGATCATCCCTCACCGGAGTCCGCCTGATGAAGCGACATCGCCTGCTTGTCCTCGCCCTAGCCATTGCCCTGAGCGCTTGCGGAAAGTCGGGGGACTCCGGGCATGCCAAGGGCGATCAGGCGAAAGCTGACAGCGCGTCTGCTGCCCTCAAGCCCCTGTTGATCTCGTCAGAGGACGTACAGACCCTGGGCTTGTCGGCTTACAGCAGCGGCCCCGTCATCACCGGCTCGATTCAGCCGGAGAAGCGCGCCGACCTGCGCGCCGAGGTACAGGGGGTGGTGCTGCAGGTGCTCAAGGAGAACGGCGAGCGCGTCAAGCGGGGCGAGCTGCTGGTGCGGCTGGACGACAGCGCCATTCGCGAAAGTCTTTCCTCGGCCGAAGAGAGCGCGCGTGCGGCCGCACAGAGCTTTGAGCAGGCGGAGCGGCAGTTCCAGCGCATCAAGACGCTTCAGGCCCAGGGCATGAGCTCGATCCAGGCCATGGAAGACGCCGAGAACCGCCGCAACAATGCGCAGAGCGAGTTGCTCGCCGCCAAGGCCCGTGCCGCCACGGCGCGCCAGCAACTCCAGCGCACCGAGGCCCGCGCGCCCTTTGACGGCATCGTGGCCGACCGCAAGGTCTCGCCCGGCGACACCGCCCAAATCGGCAAGGAATTGGCCAAGGTCATCGACCCCGCCAGCATGCGCTTCGAGGGCTTTGTTTCTGCGGACCGCATGGCGGAGCTCAAGCCCGGCCAGACGGTTTTCTTCAAGGTCAATGGCTATGGCCAGACCGATTTCGAAGGTCAGGTGCGCCGCATTGCGGCGGCGGCCAATCCGAACACCCGGCAGGTTGAGGTGCTGGTCGGCTTTGCGGGCAGTGAGCAACCCGGCGTGGCAGGGCTCTATGCCGAGGGGCGTGTGCAGAGCCAGAGTGTCAGCGCGCTGATGCTGGGCGACGGCGCCATCCAGCGCGAAGGTGATCTCAGCTACGCCTGGAAGCTCAAGGACGGCAAGCTGCACAAGGTGGCCATCAAGCTCGGTGAGCGCGATCAGCGCCTGGGTCTGTACCGGGTCACGGCCGGCTTGGAAGCGGGTGATCAGGTACTGCGCCACCCCGGCGCCACACTGAGCGATGGCCGTCCGGTGCAGTTCGCCAAGCCCTCGGCCCAGGCGGCCGCGGCGGCATCAGCGGCATCTGCGGCCTCAGCGGCCTCAGCGGCCTCCGCCCGCGCCTCGGCCCCGCGGGAGTCCTGAGATGTTCCTGTCCAACTTCAGTGTCAAGAAACCGGTCGCGACCATTGTCGTGATCATTGCCCTGATGGCGCTGGGCCTGCTGGCCCTCAACAAGCTGAGGGTCAACCAGATCCCGGATGTCCAGGCGCCGGTGCTGGTGGTCAGCATCAACTACCCGGGCGCCTCGCCCGAGACCGCCGAGCGCGAGATCATCAATCGAATCGAGAAGTCGCTGCAAAGTATTTCCGGCGTCGACGAGGTCCGAGCCACCGCCAACGAGGGCAACGCCCAGCTGGTGCTGATCTTCAACTTCGACAAGAACATGATCGAGGCGGCCGATGAGGTGCGCAATGCGATCGGTGCGGTGCGCCACAAGCTGCCCGTCGAGATGCGCGAGCCGGTGCTGCAGCGCATCGACCCGGCGGCCCAGCCCATCATGCAGCTGGCTTTGTCGTCCAGCAGCCAGAGCCATGCCGAGATCTCGCGCCTGGCCGAGGATCAGCTGGCCGACCGCTTCCGCGCGCTGCGCGGCGTGGCCACGGTCAATGTCAACGGCTCGCTGAGCCGCGAGCTCTCGGTGCTGCTGCATGCGCAGAAGCTGCGCGAGTTCAATGTCTCGGTCACCGAGGTCGTCGCAGCGCTGCGCGCGCAGAACACGACCGCGCCGGTGGGCAAGGTGCGCGGCACCCTGCAGGACCAGAGCATCCGCCTGCTGGGCCGCATCGAATCGCCGGCCGAGTTCGAGCAGATCGTGGTGCGGCGAAACGGCGAGCAACTGGTGCGTCTGGGCCAGGTCGCCACCATTCAGGACGGCTTCGCCGAGCGCCAGAGCCTCAGCATGCGCAACGGCCAGCCCAATGTCGGCCTGTCCGTGACCCGCTCGCGGGATGCCTCGACGGTCACCGTGGCGCAGGAGGTGCGCAAGCTTGTTGACGAGCTTGCCAAGACCCTTCCCCAAGGGACCACGCTGGAGATCACGCAGGACGGCGGCAAGGACGCCGAGAACAGCCTCTACAACGTCATTCACGCCCTGGTGTTCGGTGCAGGCCTGACCGTGGCCGTGGTCTATGTCTTCCTCAACAGCTGGCGTTCGACCCTGATCACCGCGCTGTCGCTGCCGACCTCGGTGGTGGCGGCCTTCATCGCGGTCTGGCTGTGCGGCTTCACGCTCAACTTCATGAGCCTGCTGGGCCTGTCCCTGGCCATCGGCGTGCTGATCGACGATGCCATCGTGGTGCGCGAGAACATCGTGCGCCATATGGAGCGCGGCGCCGACCGCATGACGGCCGCGCTCAAGGGCACGGCCGAGATCGGCTTGGCGGTGGCCGCCACCACCTTCTCCATCGTCGCGGTCTTCGTGCCGGTGGCCTTCATGCCGGGCGTTTCGGGCGAATGGTTCCGTCCCTTCGGCCTGACGGTGGTGGCCTCGGTGCTGGTGAGCCTGTTCATCTCCTTCACGCTGGACCCGATGCTGTCGGCCTACTGGGGTGACCCACCGGGCCACCACCAGGCGCCCAAGAAGGGCATCTCCCTGCACTTGCAGCGCTTCAATGATTGGTTTGATCGCCAAGCCGACCGCTATGGCAAGGTGATCGCCTGGGCGCTGCACCACCGGCGCTGGATGGCCTTCTTCGCGGTGCTGAGCTTTGTGCTGGCCATTGTGCTGCAGGCCAAGTTCGGCGGCTCCAGCTTCCTGCCGGCTTCCGATGCGGGCACCATCGCGATTGAGGTGCGCACCCCCGCCAGCTCCAGCCTGGAGTACGCCAAGCTGAAGATGGAAGCCGCCGCCAAGCTGGCGCGCGAGATCCCCGAGACCAAGGCTACCAACAGCCAGATCAATGTCTCCGGTGGGCGCATCTATGTGGATCTGGGCAAGAGCACCGAGCGCCAGCGCAGCGCCGCGGAGATCGCCAAGGATCTGCGCGGGCGTGTGGCGCAGTTGGTCGGTGCCGAGTATGTGGTGCTGGATGACCTGAACAATGGCGCACAAAAGCCGGTGCAGATCCGCTTCTCGGGCACCGACTCGCGCAAGCTGCTGGAGATCACCAACGAGTACATGGCCAAGCTGCGCCAGGTACCGGGCGCGGTGGATGTGGGCCTGTCGGAACAGGATCCGCAGGACGAGTTGCAGATCGAACTGAACCGCGGCTTGGCCAATGCCATGGGGATCTCGGTGGGGGACACCGCGACCGCTCTGCGCGTGGCCTTTGCGGGCGTCGAGGTGGGTGACTGGGTGGACCCCAGCGGCGAGACCCGCGATGTGGCGGTTCGCCTTCACCCCAGCGACCGCGTGGACGCCAGCAATATCGAGCGACTGCCGATCACGGTGGCGGGCAGCGGCATTATGGTGCCGCTGGAGCAGATCGCCACGGTCACCATGGGCAAGGGCCCGGCCAAGATCCAGCACGCCGATGGCAAGCGCATGATCGCGGTCACCGCCAATGCCCAGGGCCGCTCGCCCGGCGAGGTCACAGCCGACGCGATCAAGCTCGCCAAGTCCATCAATTTCCCCCCGGGCTACGGCATCGAGCTGGCGGGTGCATCCAAGGACCAGCAGGAAGTGTTCAGCGCCATGGGCATTGCCCTGGTCTCCGGCATCACCCTGATGTACCTGATCCTGGTCATGCAATTCGGCAGCTTTACCGCACCGCTGGGCGTGATGCTGTCGCAGCCGCTATCGCTCATCGGCGTGGTGGTGGCGCTCTTGCTGACCCAGGGAACGCTGAATCTGATGAGCTTCATCGGCATCATCATGCTGGCCGGCCTGGTGGCCAAGAACGCCATCCTGCTGCTGGACGCGGCGCGCCAGGAAGAGGCCAAGGGCGTGCCGCGCGAGGAGGCGCTGATCCATGCGGGCCGCCAGCGCTTTCGCCCCATCCTGATGACCACCTTCGCCCTGATTGCCGGCATGTTGCCGGTGGCCATCGGGGTGGGCGAGGGCGGCGAGTTCTACCGCCCCATGGCCGTGGCCATCATTGGCGGCACCATCACCTCCACCTTCCTGACCCTGCTGATGGTGCCCAGCTTCTACGACAGCATCGAGATCGCGCGCGACCGCATGCTGGCCAAGTTCCGCCGCCGCGAGTCGCGCTGGAACACGGCCGTCGCCTTCACGCTCACCTTTTTCGAGGCCATCCTGGCCCTGCTGGGCCTGCGTCTGCTCTGGCGCGGCTTGCTGAAGTTGAGGGGGCTGCCCCGGGGCCGCCGCGCCCAGGCGCTGTAACAAGGCGCCGACCGAGGCGGTCGACGCGCTAGAGGACGCGAGCCGGATTGAGCAGGCCCTGGGGATCCAGGGCCTTTTTGATGGCCCGCATCAGATCCAGCGCCACCGGGTGGCCGCGGCGGCCGAGTTCCTCGCGCTTGAGCCGGCCGATGCCATGCTCGGCCGAGATGCTGCCGCCATGGGCCATGACGGCGTCAAACACCAGGGCATTGACCCGGGGCTCCTGCTCGCGCAGGAACAGGGCCGGGTCTTGCCCCTGCGGCGCCTGCACGTTGTAGTGCAGATTGCCGTCGCCCAGATGGCCGAAGTTGACCAGGCGCACGCCCGGGATGGCAGCCTGCAGCGAGGCGTCGGTCTCGGCCACGAAGCGGGGGATGCGCGAGACGGGCAGGGCGATATCGTGCTTGATATTGAGGCCCTCCTGGCTTTGGGCCAGGGGAATGGACTCGCGCAGATGCCACAGCCCGCGGCTTTGCTCCAGACTCTCGGCCACCGCCGCGTCCAGGATCAGCCCGCGCTCCAGCGCCTGCTCCAGCAGGGTCTCGAACAGGGCGCGGGCATGCTGCTCGCCCTCGGCGTCCGAGAGTTCGAGCAGCACGGTCCAGGGGGACTCCGGCAGCGGCTGGGGCAATTGCGCAAAGTGCCGCCGCACCAGGGACAGCGAGAAGGCGTTCATCACCTCGAAGCCGGTGAGCCCCGAGCCCGCGCGGGCCTGGGCCAGGCCCAGCAGGGCCACCGCAGACTCCAGACTGTCGCAGGCGGCCAGGGCCGTCATCTGCGCCAGCGGCTTCGGATAGAGCTTGAGCGTGGCCGCCG
The DNA here is from genome assembly GCF_004362405.1 of Roseateles asaccharophilus. Taxonomy (GTDB): domain Bacteria; phylum Pseudomonadota; class Gammaproteobacteria; order Burkholderiales; family Burkholderiaceae_C; genus Kinneretia; species Kinneretia asaccharophila. Next base: position 232,570 of record NZ_SNXE01000004.1, on the reverse strand, counting down.
TGATGATGCCCAGCGTGCCCTCGCTGCCCACGAAGAGATCGCGCAGGTCGTAGCCGCTGTTGTTCTTGCGCAGGCCGGAGAGCCCATCCCAGATCTCGCCCTGGGCCGTCACCACCTCCAGGCCCAGACAGAGCTCACGCGCATTGCCATAGCGCAGCACCTGGGTCCCGCCGGCATTGCTGGCCAGATTGCCGCCAATGGTGCAGCTGCCCTCCGAGCCCAGGCTCAGGGGAAAGAGCAGGTCTTGCGCAGCCGCGGCCTCCTGCACGGCCTGCAGCACGCAGCCGGCCTCTACGGTCAGGGTCAGATTGGCCGCGTCCAGCTCGCGGATGCGGTTCATGCGGGCCAGGCTCAGCAGCAGCTGACGGCCAGTCTCGTCGGGGGTGGAGCCGCCCACCAGACCCGTATTGCCCCCCTGGGGCACGATGGCCACGCCATGCGCTGCACAGAGCTTGACGAGGGCGGCCAGCTCGGCCGTGCTGCCGGGTTTGGCGACGGCCAAGGCCCGGCCCTCATAGCGTTTGCGCCAGTCGCGCTCGAAGGGCGCGGCGTCCGCGCCTTGCAGAACATGGGCCGGCCCCAGCAGCGCGCGCAGTGCCTCGACAAAAGCGTTCATGCCTACTGTGCCTGCTTGGCGGCGGCCAGACGTTGGCGCACATGCAAGGCGCAGGCCGTGAAGATCAGGGCCGAGAGCAGCAGCTCCATCCAGGCCAGGATCACCGAGGGGCCGCGGTCGCTGCTGGCGCGCAGCGCGCCCTCGGCCGCGTAAAGCCAGATCATCAGGCTCAGCCAGCGGAAGGTGTAGAGCCGGTAGCGCCACAGGCCCAGGATGGGGATCAGCAGGGGCAGGGCCTTGATGGCCAGGGTGCCACTGCCCGTGGGCGCGAGCCACAACTCCCAGGCCAGGCACAGCATGGCCAGGGCGATCAGACCGCCCAGGGCCAGATTGCGGCTCAGGCGCTCCTGGGGTGTGGCCTGGCTGCGCAGGGTGGCGGCACTGGGGCTCGGGGTGTTTTCGGGTGAAGTCGGGGCAGGGGAGGCTGACATGGCTGGCATCATAGCCAGCATGACGGTTTCCAAGTTCTCCACCGCCGCGGTGCGCGAGCAGCTCTTGCAGCGCCTCTTGCACTGGCCCTGGCTGGCCACCCTTCAGACCCTGCGCCTGCGCTTTGCCGAGGCCCGCCTGGGGCAGACGGCCGGCAGCCTGACCTTCACCACCCTGATCTCCCTGGTGCCCCTGCTCACGGTGATGCTGGCCCTGTTTACGGCCTTTCCCATCTTTGGCAGCTTTCAGCAGTCGCTGGAGCAGTACTTCCTCAAGAGCCTCATTCCCCCCAATATCGCCAAGCCCGTGCTGGGGGCGCTCACGCAGTTTGCCGCCAAGGCCAACCGCCTGGGCCTGCTCGGACTGGCCGTGCTGGGCGGCACGGCCCTGGCCCTGATGTTCACCATCGACCGCACGCTCAACACCATCTGGCGCGTGCGTCAGCCGCGGCCCATGATGCAGCGGGTGCTGGTGTATTGGGCCGCCCTGACCCTGGGGCCCTTGCTGCTGGGCGGCAGCCTGACCCTCACGGGCTATGCACTGAGTGCGGGCAAGGGCGTGGTGGGTGTGCTGCCGGGCGGGCTGTCCGCGGTGCTGACTCTGCTGGAACTGGGCGTGCTGACCGCCGCGGTGGCCGGCCTCTTCCACTACGTGCCCAACACCCATGTGCGCTGGCGTCATGCGCTTGCGGGCGGGCTGTTCGTGGCCCTGGCCTTCCACGCAGCCAAGTCGGTGCTGGCCTGGTATGTGAAGCAGGTCCCGACCTATTCCACGCTCTACGGCGCCTTTGCCACCGTGCCCATCTTCCTGATCTGGCTCTATCTGGGCTGGGTCATCATGCTGCTGGGAGCCTTGCTGGCGGCCAATCTGCCCGCACTCAGCGGCCGCATGCTGCGTCGGCCCGAGGTGCCAGGTCTTGCGCTGGAGTTGGCGCTGGAAGCGCTGCGCCTGCTGTGGCGCGCCCGTCAGGAGGGGTCGGCCGGCCTCTCGGCCCAGACGCTGGCGCAGCGCCTCAGGGTGGATCCCTTGCAGCTTGAGCCTTCGCTGGATGCGCTGTTGGAACTGGACTGGCTGGGCCGCCTGGAGGAGGCCGGCGAACAGCGCCTGGTACTGCTGTGCGAACCCGCCCAGACCCTGGCCGCGCCCTTGTTGCAGCAGCTGCTGGCGCGGCGCGGCGGCCCGCTGAGCCCCTTGTGGAAGCGTGGCGACTGGGCCCGCTGCACCCTGGTCGAGCTCCTAGGGGTGGAGCACGACCAGTAGGGCCGTGGCCGGGGCCGCGCTGCGATTGCGGATCGCATGTGGCCCATCCACCGCATAGCGCGCGGTCTCGCCGCTGCGCAGCTGCTGCTTCAGCCCGCCCGCGCTCACTTCCAGCTCACCGCCCAGCACCGAGAGATGCTCGCGCGAGCCCGGCTCATGCGCGGCCGACTCCAGGGCGCCGCCGGGCTGCACCGTCAGCTCGTACCACTCGAACTGGCCCGCCAGGTCGATGGGCCCCAGGATGCGCAGGGTGCACAGCCCGTCCGGGCTGGCCAGGCTGGGCGTGGCGTGTGCCGCCACGGTCTCGATGGCCGGCGCCGCCGGGCGCTCGCCGCTGAGCAGCTCCGAGAGCTCGACCCGCAGCGCATTGGCCAGGCGCCAGACCACGGCCACCGTGGGATTGGCCTGGTTGCGCTCGATCTGCGAGAGCATGGACTTGGATACCCCGGCGCGGCGCGAGAGCTCGTCCAGCGACAGACCCTGGGCCTGGCGCAGGTTCTGCAGAGTGGCTCCGACCTTGGGCGGCTCCAGCGACTCGGTGAGGTTGGCGGACATGCTTGACCTTGAAAAGCAATTCTCAGATACTGCACGAAAGTTCGATATATCGAACCACGTTCTGTTTAGTGAATTGTGCACCAGGAGAGCCATGCCATGAGCGCGAGCGCCCAAGACTTTTACGCCCATCTGCAGACCGAGCTGGCCGGCATCCGCGAGGCGGGCCTGTACAAGAGCGAACGCATCATCAGCAGCCCCCAGGGCGCGGTGGTGCGCACGGCCGATGGCCGCGAGGTGATCAATCTCTGCGCCAACAACTATCTGGGCCTGTCCTCCCACCCCCAGGTCATTGAAGCCGCCCACGAAGCCCTGCGCACGCATGGCTATGGTCTGTCCAGCGTGCGTTTCATCTGCGGCACGCAGGACATCCACAAGACCCTGGAACAGCGCATCGCCCGCTTCCTGGGCACCGAGGACACCATCCTCTACGCCGCCGCCTTCGATGCCAACGGCGGCCTCTTCGAGCCCCTGCTCACCGAGCAGGACGCCATCATCAGCGACGAGCTGAACCACGCCTCCATCATCGACGGCATCCGCCTGTGCAAGGCCAAGCGCTTCCGCTACAAGCACAATGACTTGGCCGATCTGGAAGCCCAGTTGCAGGCCGCCCAGGCCGCGGGCGCGCGCTTCATCCTGGTCTTCACCGACGGCGTCTTCTCCATGGACGGCACCATCGCCCAGCTGGACAAGATCCGCGAGATCACGAAGCGCTACGGTGCCCTGCTGGGCATCGACGAGTGCCATGCCAGCGGCTTCCTGGGCCAGACCGGCCGCGGCACGCATGAGCACCGTGGCGTGTTCGGCCAGATCGACATCATCACCGGCACCCTGGGCAAGGCCCTGGGCGGCGCCTCGGGCGGCTTCACCACCGGCCGCAAGGAAGTGATCGAGCTGCTGCGCCAGCGCTCGCGCCCCTATCTTTTCTCCAACACCGTGGCGCCCAGCATCGTGGGCGCGTCCATTGCGGTGCTGGACATCCTCGAAGCCTCCACCGCCCTGCGCGACAAGCTGGAGGCCAACACCGCCTACTTCCGCGAGGCCATCCAGGCCGCCGGCTTCGAGATCAAGCCCGGCACCCACCCCATCGTGCCCATCATGGTCTACGACGCGGTGATGGCCCAGAGGCTCAGTGCCCGCATCCTGGAGCTGGGCGTCTATGCCGTGGGCTTCTTCTACCCCGTGGTGCCCAAGGGCCAGGCGCGCATCCGCGTGCAGCTCTCGGCCGTGCATGAGCGCGAGCATCTCGAGAAGGCGGTGGCCGCCTTTGCCCAGGCCGGCCGCGAGCTGGGCCTGATCAAGTAAATCCACCCGCAGTACACAGAACGACCATGACGACCAAGATCCTGATCATCGGCGCCAACGGCCAAATCGGCAGCGAGCTGGCGGTGGAACTCGCCCAACGCCACGGCAACGACAACGTCATCACCAGCGATGTGGCCCCCGAAGGCCGCGTGCCGGCCCTGCGCCACGAGATGCTGGACGTGACCGACGCCGCCGCCCTGGCCGCCGTGGTCAAGCGCCACGGCATCACCCAGATCTACCACCTGGCCGCCGCGCTCTCTGCCACCGGGGAGCAGCACCCCATGTGGGCCTGGGACCTGAACATGAAGGGCCTGCTCAATGTGCTGGAGCTGGCCCGCACCCAGAAGCTGGACAAGATCTTCTGGCCCAGCTCCATCGCAGCCTTCGGCCCCAGCACGCCCGCGCTGGACACGCCCCAGACCACGGTGATGGACCCCACCACCATCTATGGCATCTCCAAGCTGGCCGGCGAGCGCTGGTGCGCCTGGTACCACGCCAAGCACGGCGTGGACGTGCGCAGCCTGCGCTATCCGGGCCTGATCAGCTACAAGACCCCGCCCGGCGGCGGCACCACCGACTACGCCATCGACATCTTCCACGGCGCGCTCAAGGCCGGCCGCTACACCTGCTTCCTGGAGCAGGGTCAGGCCTTGCCCATGATGTACATGCCCGATGCGCTGCGTGCCACGATCGAGCTGATGGAAGCCCCGGCCGAGGCCATCACCCAGCGCGGCAGCTACAACCTGGCCGGCGTGAGCTTCACCCCCGCCGAGATCGCGGCCGAGATCAAGAAGCACATCCCGGACTTCCAGATCGACTACGCGCCCGACTTCCGCCAGGCCATTGCCGCCAGCTGGCCTCAGCGCATCGATGATCGCGTGGCCCAGGCCGACTGGGGCTGGAAGCTGGAGTACGACCTGGCCGCCATGGCGCAGGACATGCTCACCCAGCTGCGGCCGCAGCTGGCTGCCTGATCCTTCCAGCTGCGGCCGCAGCTGGCCACCTGATCTCTGTGCAGCCGCCTGCCGCATTGGATTGGTGAAACCCCGGCCGCCGCGCCGGTTGCGGTCTGATGCGGCGCTGGGCGACACTGCGCGCCGTGTCTCTCGCTCTGAATTGGCCCCGCCCCTCGCCGGGCGGGCCTCGCTTCCCCATCCCCTCGGCCCTGGCCGCCGCGCTGAGCCGCGATCCGCAGCTCGGCCGCGCCTTGCTGCTGGCCCTGCTGCTGCATCTGCTGCTGGTATTGCTGGTGGGCAATGCCCCGGGCGGCAGTGCCAAGCCGGGGGAGGGCGTCTGGGGCTCGCTGAGCGTGCGCCTGCGCAGCGGCGAGGCGAGCGACCCCCGCCCCGGCCCGCCGCGCGCCGCGCCGCCCGAAACTCCGCGGCTGGCACAGGGGCCCAAGGGCCAGGCACGCGGGGAGCGCATCGGCGGCCAGGTGCGTCGTGAAGAGGAGTCCAGGCGCTTGCCAGCAACACCTGGCGCCGCGCGCGAGGGCCTGTGGAATGCGCAGTCCGGTCAGGTGCTGGAAGGCGAAACCTCGGCCCCTCAGCCGCAACCCCAGCCCGAGCCTCAGCCCGTGCCCCAGCCGACCTCGGTCGCGCCCAGTCTGAGCGAGGCGGTGGCGGCTCCGGCGCCTATGCCGGCGCCGGCCCTGACGCCAGCGACCATCAAGCCCCTGCCATCGCTGGAGCCCTTGCCCGAGGCGCCCAGCCTGCCCGCGCCGGTCTTGCGCCAGTTGCCCGCACCCGCCCTCAGCGCGCCGAGCTCGTCAACCGGCGCTCTCGCACCAGCGCCGACGCTGGCGGCCGAGGCCTTGCAGGCGCTGCCGCCAGCACCCCGCGCTCCGCGTTTGCCCCAGCTCGCGCCCGCGCCGCTGGCTGCCGACCGCCTGCCCGCGGCCGCCATGTCCAGCCTCAGCCCGCTGCCCCAGGCGGAGCTGCCCGCTCTGCCCGAGCCGGTGACGCGCAGCCTGCCGGCCCCGGCGGCCCTGGCCCCCGCGAAACCCTCGCAAGCCCTGGCCCCACTCAGCCCGGTGAGCGCCGCGGCCAGCGCGGTCGAGTCGCTGAGCCAGGCACCGCTCGCGCCCGCGCTGCCGGACCTGCCCGAGCGGCGCTTGCAGCAGCTGCCGAGCGATGGCGCTGGCAGCCAAGGCCTGCAGCGCCCCAATGCGTCGCAGGCAGCAGCGCTGAGCCCCGGTCAGGCCCTGCCCGCCGTGGCGGCGACGCCATCCATGCTGCCGGCCTTGCCACCGCCGCCCGTGATCGGCGCACCCGATGCCGGTGCGCGCCTGGGTCAGGATGTGGCCACACCGCCTTCGGCCGCCGCCAGCGCGCCGGCGCCCAAGCTCAATCTGAGCTTGCCGCGCGGCGGTGAGATTTCGGGCCGGGAGTCGCGCAGCGTGCTACAGCTCATGCCGCACCCGCCCGAGCGCAAGAACAAGCTGCAGCAGGGCATCGAGGATGCGGCCCGCAAGGACTGCCGCGAGGCTCATGCCGACAAGGGCCTGCTCGCCGCCGTGCCCCTGGTGCTGGGCGCGGGCAGCGACAAGGGCTGCCGCTGGTAGCCCCGCAGGCGCTCAGGCGCCCAGCAGCTCGCGCAGGGCGCGCAGCATGGCGTCCGGCGCCTCGGCCATCAGGGAGTGGCCGGCATTCAGGCGCTGCACCCGGGGCGGCGCGCTGAAGGCGGCCTGCAGCGCGGTGGTCTGCTTGGGCGCCGTCATCTGGTCGCGCTCACCCAGGATCAGCTGGGTGGGGCAGCGCACCTGGGCGGCGGCCTCCAGGCCGCGGGCATAGCTGTCACACAGCCTGAAGTCGTGCTCGAAGAGATTGAGCCCGCTCTGGCGTGACTGGATCCGGTGCTTGAGCGCCAGCTCCCCGCCCTGCAGCCAGGCGCCCGGGCCTGGGTAGGAGGGCTTGGCCGCGATGCCGCCGAAAGAGAAGGTGTTGACCATGGCGATGGCGCGCCCGGGCTGCTCGCGGGCGGTGCTGAGCAGCTGTTCCGAGACCTTCATCGGAAAGGCCGTGGCCACCAGGCCCAGGGCGCGGGCGCGCTGCGGCGCCTGGGCCGCGGCCTCCAGCGCGATCAGGGAGCCCATGCTGTGGCCCACCAGGGCGGCCTGGGCATCGGGCGCAAAGCCGGCGGCGTCCAGCAGCTGCCAGACCCAGGCGCCCAGGGCTCCCACGCTCTCCAGCGGCCGGCCGGCGCTGCGGCCATGGCCGGGCAGATCGGGCGCCAGCACCGCATGGCCGTGATGGGCGAACCAGCGCGCCAGCAGGGTCCAGACGCTGTGGTCGTTGAGGGCGCCGTGCAGCAAGACCAGGCAGGGCAGGGAGGTGTCCAGCGGGCGGCCGCCGGTGTAGGCATAGGCCTCGTGGCCGTTGACGGTGAGTTTCATCGTGCGAGGTCCTGGGGCTTACTTGGCCGCGATCTTGAGCGCGCGCTTGAGGTCGGCGATCAGATCGTCCGGGTCTTCCAGGCCTATGGACAGGCGGATGGTGCCCGGCGCGATACCGGCCTGGGCCAGGGCCGCGTCGTCCATGCGGAAATGCGTGGTGCTGGCGGGGTGGATCACCAGGGAGCGGCAGTCGCCCACATTGGCCAGGTGGGAGAAGAGCTGCAGCGCCTCGATGAAGCGCCGACCCTGCTCGCGGCTGCCCTGCAGATCGAAGCTGAAGACCGAGCCGCAGCCGCGCGGCAGCAGGCGCTGCGCCAGGGCGTGGTCCGGATGGCTTTCCAGGCCGGGGTAGCCGACGCGGCTGACCTGGGCCTGGCCCGCCAGGAACTCGGCCACCTTCTGGGCATTGGCCACATGGCGCTGCATGCGCAGGGGCAGGGTCTCGATGCCCTGCAGGATCAGCCAGGCGCTGTGCGGGCTGAGGCAGGCGCCGAAGTCGCGCAGGCCCTCGCGCCGCGCGCGCAGCAGGAAGGCGCCCACCGTGCTCTCCTCGGCGAAGACCATGCCGTGGAAGCCGGGATAGGGTTCACACAACTCCGGGAAGCGGCCATGTCTGTCATGGGCGACCTGCCAGTCGAAGCGGCCGCTGTCCACCAGCACGCCGCCCACCACCGTGCCATGGCCCGAGAGGAATTTGGTGGCCGAGTGATAGACCAAGTCCGCGCCCAGCTCGACGGGGCGCTGCAAATAGGGGGTGGTGAGCGTGGCGTCCACCAGCAGGGGCAGGCCGGCCTCGTGGGCGATGGCGCTCACGGCCGGGATGTCCAGCACGTCCAGGCCCGGGTTGCCCAGGCTCTCGCCGAAGAGCAGCTTGGTGTTGGGCTGGATGGCAGCGCGCCAGGCGTCCAGATCGCCGGGGCGCACAAAGCTGGTGGTGATGCCGAAGCGCGCCAGGGTGTAGTGCAGAAGATTGTGCGAGCCGCCGTAGAGCGCGGCTGAGGCCACGATGTGCGAGCCCGCGCCGGCCAGGGTGGCGATGGCCAGATGCAGGGCGGCCTGGCCGCTGGCGGTGGCAATGGCGCCCACGCCGCCTTCGAGTGCGGCCATGCGCTCCTCAAAAACGGCGGTGGTGGGATTGGAGATGCGCGAATAGACATGGCCGGCGCGCTCCAAATTGAAGAGCGAGGCGGCGTGCTCCGCGCTTTCAAACACAAAGGAGGTGCTCAGATGCAGGGGCGTGGCGCGCGCGCCGGTGGCGGGGTCGGGCGCAGCGCCCGCGTGTAGCGCCAAGGTGTCAAAGCCGGGGTCGGTGTAGCCCGCCATGGTGTCTCCGAGGTATTTGATGCGGGGATTGTGTGCTATGTTGGGTCCCTGGATTCCTGGAGGTTTCATCATGAAAGTCGTCGACATCCTTCGCGTCAAAGGCGGCACTCTTTACACCGTTGCGCCCGACCAGCCCCTGGCTCAGGCCGTGGCCACCATGGCCGAATTCGATATCGGCTCCCTGGTCGTGATGGAGCATGGCGATCTGGTGGGCATGCTCACCTTCCGCGAGGTCATCCAGGCCGTGGTCAAGAACGGTGGCACGGTAGGCGCCAGCTTGGTGCGCAGCGTGATGGACGACCATCCCCTGACCTGCACGCCCGAGACCGAGATCGACGAGGTGCGCCGCATGATGCTGGGCCGCCATGCGCGCTATATGCCCGTGCTCAACGGCCGCACCCTGCAGGGCGTGATCTCCTTCTATGACGTGGCCAAGGCCGTGGTGGACAGCCAGGACTTCGAGAACCGCATGCTCAAGGCCTATATCCGTGACTGGCCGCTGGAGGAAAACCCTTCGCCGGAACCCAAGCTCTGATCCACGAGTCGCGAAGGGCGCCAGCCGCGCCCACGCCCCAAGGCGGCCTGCGGGCCGCCTTTGCTTTGTGCGCCTGCTCTTAGAATCAAGAGGCCCAGCAACCACGGATTCCCATGTCAGGCAGCACTTTCGGTACCCTGTTCCGCGTCACCAATTTCGGCGAGAGCCACGGGCCCGCCATTGGCTGCGTGATCGACGGCTGCCCGCCCGGCATGGCACTCTCCGAGGCCGATATCCAGCCCGAGCTGGACCGCCGCCGCCCCGGCACCAGCCGCCATGTGACCCAGCGCAATGAGGCCGATGCGGTGGAGATCCTCTCCGGCGTCTACGAGGGCCAGACCACCGGCGCGCCCATCTGCCTGCTGATCCGCAACACCGACCAGCGCAGCAAGGACTACGGCAATATCCTCGACACCTTCCGCCCCGGTCACGCCGACTACACCTACTGGCGCAAGTACGGCATTCGCGACCCGCGCGGTGGCGGCCGCAGCTCGGCCCGCCTGACGGCGCCCACGGTGGCCGCCGGCGCGGTGGCGCGCAAATGGCTCAAGGCGGCCTATGGCACCGAGTTCCGCGGCTGCATGACGGCCCTGGGCGAGATCGAGATCCCCATCGAGGACTGGAGCCAGACCGGGCTCAATCCCTTCTTTGCCGCCGGCAGCAGCAAGGTGGCCGAGCTCGAAGCCTATATGGATGCGCTGCGCAAGTCCGGCGACTCGGTCGGCGCCCGCATCTATGTGGAGGCGACCGGCGTGCCGGTGGGCCTAGGCGAGCCGCTTTATGACCGCCTGGATGCCGACATCGCTTACGCCATGATGGGACTGAACGCCGCCAAGGGCGTGGAGATCGGTGACGGCTTCGGCGTGGTGGCCCAGCGCGGCAGCGAGCATGGCGACGAGCTCACGCCCGAGGGTTTTGCCAGCAACCACGCCGGCGGCGTGCTGGGCGGCATCTCCACCGGTCAGGATCTGCGCGTCTCGGTGGCCATCAAGCCCACCAGCTCCATCCGCACGGCCAAGGCCTCCATCGACCGTGCCGGCCAGCCCACCCAGGTGGAGACCTTCGGCCGTCACGACCCCTGTGTGGGCATACGCGCCACGCCCATTGCCGAGGCCTTGCTGGCCCTGGTGCTGATGGACCATGCGCTGCGCCACCGCGCCCAGTGCGGTGATGTGCAGCTGAGCCAGCCCCCGATTCCCGGTCAACGCGGATGAACGAGCGCGCGCCCGACACGGGGCGCAGCACCCTGGGCGCCAGCGCACTGCTGTCTTGCGCCTATTTCGCGGCGATCGGCGCCTTCAACCCCTACGCGCCGCTTTGGTTCAAGGAACTCGGGCTCTCGGTCTTCGCGATCGGGGTGCTGGTCTCGCTGCAGAGCTGGACCCGGCTCTTCGCGCCCTATGCCTGGGGGGCTTTGGCGGATCGCAGCGGCCAGCGGGTCTGGATCATTCGCGTGGCCGCTCTGGCCAGCTTTGTAGCGGGGGTGGGCTTCTTGCTGCCCGTCGGGCCCTTGGGGCTCGGCCTGGTGGTGTTCCTGATGTTCAGCTTCAACGCCGCCATTGTTCCCCTGACCGAAACGGTGGTGGCAGCCCGCATCACCGATGAACAGGGCAATATGGACGCACGCCGTTATGGCCGGGTGCGCGTCTGGGGATCGGTGGGTTTTCTCGCCAGCGTGGTGCTGGCCGGCTGGTGGTACCAGTGGTTGGGTCTGCGAGTCTTTGCCGCCACCACCCTGGTGCTGCTGAGTCTGGTTGTACTGGCAGCCTGGCGCCTGCCCATGCAGCGTGTGAGGCGTACTGAGCAGGGCACCGCTGCACCTATCGCCAGCGTGTTGCGTCGCCCAGAGGTGGCTTGGTTCTTCGCCGGACTCTTTCTGACCGTGCTGGCGCACTCGGCGCTCTACGCCTTTTTCAGTCTCTACCTGATCGAGCTGGGCTATGGCAAGGGCATGGTCGGGCTGCTCTGGGCCGTATCCGTGGGAGTGGAGATCGCCTGGTTCGCCTTCCAGGGGCGCCTGATGGAAAGCGCCAGCCTGCATCGCTGGCTGCTGGTGTCGGCCCTGCTGACGGCGCTGCGCTTTGCCGTGACCGCGGCCTTCGGCCAGAGTCTGCTGCTGCTGATGCTGGCCCAGTGCCTGCACGCCCTGACCTTTGCCGTGCAGCACACGGCCTGCATCGCGCTCATCACCCGTTACTTTCCTGGCCCGCTGCGCGGCCGTGGTCAGGCCCTGTATTCGGTCCTGGGCTATGGTTTCTCGGGGGTGCTGGGGGGACTGGGTGGGGGCTGGCTGGCCCAGCATGCGGGCTATGCCAGCGTGTTCTGGGCGGCCAGTGCCATGGGCCTGCTGGGTGCGCTCTGCTGCTGGCGCAGCATGCGCTGGCACGAGCAGGGTAGCGCCAGCGCTTGATCTGGTCGGCCGGCGGTGCAGGTCGTGCCCCGCTTTCTGCGATTCGTCGCAAGTGCTGGCGGCGGCGGCCCGGCGCCTCCCTACACTGCCGGCACTTTCTACAGAGACGGATGTGGGGGAGAGCATGCGCAAGCAATGGCTTTATGGTGTGGTGGTCGTGGCGCTGGCGGGCGGAGCCGGTGTGGCCGTCCTGGCATCCAAGGGTGCGGGTAGCGCCGATGGGGCCGGCGACAAGTCGACCCCGGCGGCGCTTGAATTCCGGCCCACCGAGGTGGTCAGGCCGATTCAGGCCGCCATGCCCGGACTGATCGAGTTCTCCGGCCCCCTGGTCGCGCCGGGCACGGTGATCGTGCGCAGCAAGTCGGCCGGCACGCTGCTCAGCCTGGCCGTGGGCGAGGGCAGCCGTGTGCGAGCCGGTCAGGCCCTGGGGCAGGCCGATCTGGAAGAACAGCGCCTGCGTGTGGCCGAGCGCCACGCCAGCCTGGAGTCCGCCCGGGCCCAGCTGGCCCAGGCCGAGCGCCAACATCGGGCCAATGAGGGGCTGGCCGCGCAGAACTTCGTGGCCCCCACCGCCCTCGAAACCTCGCGCGCCGCCTTGGAAGCTGCACGCGCCCAGCTGCAGGTGGCACAGGCCCAGCTCGACACCAGCCAGGTCGGGCTGCGCCAGGCCGCCCTGGTCTCGCCCATTAACGGCGTGGTGGCCAAGCGCCAGGCCCTGCCCGGCGAGAAGCTGACGGCTGAGCAGCCCATTCTGACCATCGTGGATCTCTCGCGCCTTGAGCTCGCCGGCCTGGTGGGCACGCATGAGGTGAGCCGTCTGCAGCCCGGCATGGCGGTGCAGGTGCGTATCGAGGGGGTGGAGCAGGCTGTGCAGGCCCACATCACGCGCATCGCACCAGCCGCCGAGCCCGGCACCCGCTCCATCGGCGTGACCCTGGAGCTGGCCAATCCCAAGGAGCAATTCCGAGCCGGTCAGTACGCCGTGGCCCGGGTCGAACTGCCCGACGAGCGCGAGCGCCTGACCGTGCCGCAGACGGCCGTGAGCAGCAATGCCGGCCAGGAGCAGGTCTGGCTGATCGAGCAGGGGGCGCTGGTGCGCCGCATCATCACGACCGGGCGGCGCGACGCACGCGAGGGCAGGGTGGAGGTGCTGCAGGGCTTGAGTCCCGAGAGCCAGGTGCTGGCCGCGCGCTATGACAATCTGCGCGAGGGCAGCAAGGCCCTGGTGCTGGCCGGCAAGCAGCCGGCGGCCGTGGCCAGCGCCGCCAGCGGCGCCGCGCGCGCTCACCAATAAGCCGACACGGAGGAATCAATCATGTGGATGACCCGTGTCTCCATCCGGCACCCCGTGTTTGCCACCATGGTGATGGTGGCCCTGTGCGTGCTGGGCTTGTTCTCCTATGCCAAGCTGGGCGTCGAGCAGATGCCCGACATCTCCATGCCGGGCGCCTGGATCGATGTGCGCTACCCCGGCGCCAGCCCCGAGGCCGTCGAGCGTGAGGTGGCCAAGCCCCTGGAGGAGATGATCAATTCCATCGCCGGGGTCAAGCGCATCCAGTCGCGCAGCTTCGAAGGTCGGGCCCAGACCAGCGTGGAGTTCACGCTGGACACCGATATGGGCCGCGCCATGCAGGACTTGCGCGACCGCCTGTCCCTGGCCCAGGCACGATTCCCCAAGGATGTGAAGCCGGCCAATATCTCGCGCTTCCAGGGCGACAACAGCCAGCCCATCGTGGTGATGGCCCTGATGAGCAAGACCCGCTCGGCACGGGAGCTGTCCATGATCGGCGAGCTCACCATCGCCAAGCGCCTGCAGCGCGTGGAGGGCGTGGCCACCGTGGACATCGGCGGCCTGAGCCAGCGCGAGGTGCGCATCGATCTGGACCCGCTGCGCCTGCGCGCCTATGGCATCACGCCGGCCGAGATTTCCCAGGCTCTGGCCGCGGCCAATGCCGACCAGCCCGTGGGCCTGCTCTCCGACCGCTACCAGGACGCCTCGCTGCGCGTGGAGGGTCGGGTGCGCGATCCAAAGCAGTTCGCCAGCGTGGTGGTGGCGCGGCGCGGCAATCTTGTGCTGACCCTGGGCGACCTGGGCACCCTGGTGGAACGTGAGCGCGAGCCCGACAGCTTGGCGCGCATCAACGGCCAGCCGGCCGTGAGCTTCAATATCTTCAAGCAGCAGGACGCCAATATCGTCAAGACCGGCGACGCGGTGCAGGCCGCCGCCGACGAGCTGCGCAAGAGCCTGCCCCAGGACGTGGAGCTGCGCCTGATCTTTGCCAGCAGCGATTTCGTCAAGGGCTCGCTCAAGGGCCTGCAGCACACCCTCATCGAAGGCGCGCTGCTGACCGTGGCCATCGTCTTCCTCTTCCTGCACAGCTGGCGCTCCACCATCATCACCGGCCTGACCCTGCCGATCGCGGTGATCTCCAGCTTCATCGCGGTCCATGCCTTCGGCTTCACGCTGAACTTCATGACCATGATGGCGCTCTCGCTGTGCATCGGTCTGCTGATCGACGATGCCATCGTGGTGCGCGAGAACATCGTGCGCCATGTGGGCATGGGCAAGGATCACCACCGTGCGGCCGAGGACGGCACCAATGAAATCGGCCTGGCGGTGATGGCCACCACCTTTGCCATCTGCGCCGTGTTTGTGCCCGTGGCCTTTATGGGCGGCATCATTGGCAAGTTCTTCTATCCCTTCGGCATCACGGTGGTGGTGGCGGTCCTGGTCTCGCTCTTCGTGAGCTTCACCCTGGACCCCATGCTGTCCTCCGTCTGGCCCGATCCGCCCGGCACGCGCATGAAGCGCCTGCCCGTGATCGGCGCCCTGATCCGCGGCACCGACCGCATGATGGACCTGCTGCACGCCGTCTATGAGCGAACCCTGCGCTGGGCCTTCTCGGGACGCCGCTACCGTCTGTGCTTGCTGCCGGTCTACGGCCGCCCCTTTGGTGCCGATGGCCGACGCGACAAGACGGCGCCCCGCCGGCTGCGTTGGGCCACGCTCACGCCGCGCGGCGTGGTCATGGCCGCCGGTGCCGGCAGCTTTGTGCTGGCCCTGGGCCTGACGCCCCTGGTGGGCAGCGAGTTCGTGCCCGAGACCGACCAGGGCTTTACCCAGATCAATCTGCGCATGCCCGTGGGCTCCAGCCTGGAGCGCAGCCATGCCAAGGTGGCCCAGGTGGAGGAGATTCTGCTGGCCTTCCCCGAGATCAAGACCATCTCCACCGTGGTGGGCAGCAGCGGCGAGGGCCTGTCCACTGGCCGCAATCAGGCGGCGCTGAACATCGCGCTGACGGACCGCAAGAGCCGCAAGCGCACGCAGAAAGAGGTGGAGAACGCGGCGCGTGAGGCGATTGCCAAGATCCCGGGCATCGAGGTGTCGGTAGGCTTCAACCGGCCCATCTATGTCGCCATCCTGGGCTCGGACGCCGATCTGCTGACGCGCGCGTCCCAGGATTTTGCCGAGAAGCTCAAGAAGATCCCAGGCATCGTGGACGTGGACTTGTCGGCCAAGCCTGGTCTGCCCGCCTATGCGGTCAAGCTCAAGGACTCGGCCATCCGTGAGCTGGGGCTGACCCCACCCCAGGTGGCCGCCTCGCTGCGAGCCTATGTGAATGGTGAAACCGCCACCTACTGGACCACGCCGGACGGCACCCAGGTTGAGGTGAATCTGCGCCTGCCGGGCTCCCTGCGCGAGCGCATCGAGCAGATGAACAAGCTGCCCGTGGCCTATGCCGCCAATGGCGCTCCCATTGCCCTGGACCAGGTGGCCAGCATCGAGCCGGTCTACAACCCTGAGGTCATCCGCCGCCAGAACCTGCAGCGCCGCGAGGCCATCTTTGCCGGCGTGCAGGGCCGCAGCGCCGGCGAGGTGGGGGCCGATGTGCAGAAGCTGGTCAAGGAGACCCAGCTCCCGCCCGGCCTGTCCTTCGACGTCGGCGGCCAGACCAAGGATCAGGCCGAGGCCTTCAAGGGGCTGCTGGGGGCCATGGGTCTGGCGGTGATCTTCATCTACATCGTGCTGGCCAGCCAGTTCGGCAGCTTTGTGCAACCCATTGCCATCATGGCCTCGCTGCCGCTCTCGCTGATCGGTGTGATGCTGGCCCTGCTGCTGTGGAACTCCACGCTCAATGTGTTTTCCATGATCGGCCTGGTGATGCTGATGGGTCTGGTCACCAAGAACGCCATTCTGCTGGTGGACTTCGCCAACCATGCGCGCCAGGCTGGCGCCAGCGTGGCCGATGCCTTGCTGCAGGCCGGCCTGATCCGCATGCGGCCCATCATGATGACCACCGCGGCCATGGTCTTTGGCATGCTGCCCATGGCCATCGCGCTCAACGAAGGTGGTGAGATCCAGGCTCCCATGGGCCGGGCCATCATAGGGGGTGTGATCACCTCGACCCTGCTGACCCTGATCGTGGTGCCGGTGCTCTATTCCTACCTGGTGCGGGAGCGCAAGCCGGCCACGGGCAGCGTGGGGAGTGGGGCGCCAGAGGCGGCTGCGCTACCGGCCAAGTGATTCGCCCGGCCCGTCTTCATGCCCGCATGGGAAGCTCGTCCAGGGACATGGGGACGGTGTCGGAAAAGCCGGACTGGTTGGCAGAGGCCTGAGCCTGCGGTACCTCATCCTCCAGCACGATCAGCTGGCGCAGACGGGCTTCGGTGCGTCTGCGCTTGTTGGCGTCATTGCTGAGTCGCTCGGAAAGATCACGCCGCTGCCGCTCCAACGAGCGCACCTCGGCCTGCGAGTGCTGAAGCGCCTGAACCAGCTGCTTGGACTGGTGAACGAGAACCTTGATGCGAATCTCCTGTCGGCGCAGGCGCCGGTGCTGGATGAGCAGCGCGGCAAGCGCCGTGACAAAAAGGACGGCGAACAGGTAGGCCAGATGAGGCAGGTAGGGCAGATGAAGCATGGGGCATTTCCGTGTGCTTGCGGGATTCCCTTGGAATCGGCCGCGATGGGGACGGCACAGGCGTGCCGCAGCGTCGAGCGCGCCGGTCCGCCCAGGAATGGGCGGACTGCGGGCTGGTGAATGGTCAAGACGAGCCGCTGGCTCAAGCGGCATCTCATGGCCGCGTTTGAACGTGGCAATGTTGGAAGCCGAGCGCGCCGGGGCCGCCCGCTTCCTGCTGACTTGTTACAAAGTCTAGGGCCCATGCGGGTGGCCTGGCTATGGCAGCGCCGCTCATTTGCCCATCAATTGCGCTCAGACGCGTCCCCGCAGTCTCGGCCTTAGCAGCTCCCGCGCATCAGCACCTCGAAACCCAGATCGCGGTGGGGTTCGGCCAGCGACTCGCCGCGCATCAGCTTGAGCAGCATGGCGGCCGCCTCGCGCCCGATCTCGCTGCGGGGGGTGCGCACGGTGGAGAGCGGCGGCAGCATCTGGTCGCTGCCGGTCAGATCATTGAAGCCCGCCACGGCCAGGCGTTCGGGCACCTTGATGCCCAGCCGCAGCGCCGCCAGCAGCGCCCCTTGGGCCAGGTCGTCGTTGTTGAAGAAGATGGCGTCCACCTCGGGGGCGGCAGCCAGCACCCGCTCCAGCAAGGCGCCACCCAGGGCCAGGGAGGAGGGCGCCGGGTCCAGGAACTCCAGCGTCGGGTCGTAGCAGCCGGCGGCTTGCAGGGCGGCCCGGTAGCCCTCAGCGCGCTGCAGGGTGCGCGGGTCGAGCTGGGCCGCGGCAAAGGCGATGCGGCGCCGCCCGCGTGCCAGCAAGGCCTCGCTCATGGCACGGCCGGCGGCGTTCTGGGAGAAGCCCACGCTGTAGACCCCTTCGCGCTGGCTGGTCTCCATCACATGCACACAGGGCACAGCGCTGGACGCAATCAGGCCAGCGGCGGCCGGGCTGCGGTCAAAGCCGGTGACGATGAGGCCGGCCGGGCGATGCAGCAGATAGCTGCGCAACAAGGCCTCTTCCTCGGCCGGGTCGTAGTGGGTGACGCCGATCAGGGTCTGGTAGCCGGCGCTCAGCAGGCTGCGCTGTACCGCATCCAGCAGATCCACGAAGAGGGCGTTGGAGAGCAGGGGGATCAGCACCGCCACCTGCGAGCTGCGGCTGGAGGCCAGGGCGCGTGCCGCGGGGTCGGGCACATAGCCCAGCTGGTCCACGGCGGCCTGAACCCGCGCCACCAGGTCCGGCGCCACGGCGCGCTCACCTCGCAAGGCACGGGAGACCGTGATGGGACTGACCCCGGCCGCCTGCGCGACATCCTGCAAGGTGACCCGCCCACTGGAGCGGCGCCGACGCGCCCCTCGTTCCGCAGCCGGCGTGGTTTCGCCGCGATGTGCGCTCATTTCAGTAGTTTCCCTGATGTAACCCGATGGTAACGAGAAGCTAGGATAGCGCTATCCAACATGGTTGCCATCCGGGCCGGCCCCTAGCCGTCGTCTGGAAGCCGCTTGGGTGTATCGGGTGGTGTCGGCTCTTGAGCTCGCCGCCTTTTGTTTGATTGATTTGGATAGCGCTATCCCAATGAAGGCAGTGGTGGTGATGGGTGTGGCCGGTTGCGGCAAGTCCAGTCTGGGTGCCGCCCTGGCGCAGACACTGGGCTGGACCTATGTGGAGGGTGATGCCTTCCATGCCCCGGCCTCGATCGCCAAGATGCGCGCCGGCATTGCGCTGGATGACGCCGATCGCGCCGGCTGGCTGGACGAGCTGGGCCGTCAGCTGCAGGCCCATCCCCAAGGCGTGGTGCTGGCCTGTTCGGCGCTGAAACGGGCGTATCGTGAGCGCCTGCGCGCGGCCCGAGCGGATCTGGGCTTTGTCTTCATCGAGATCTCGCGTGAGCTGGCCCTGAGCCGTGTGGCGGCCCGCGCGGCCCAGCACCTGTTTCCAGCCAGCCTGGTGGACAGCCAGTTTGCAGCCCTGGAGTCGCCGGTGGGCGAGCCGGGCGTTGTGGCGGTGCCGGCCGAACTGGCCCCCGACATCCAGTTGCAGCGGGCCTTGTCCTGGCTGGATGCGTACAAGGAGAACAAGCATGAGTGAAACCCTGCGCAAATGCACCGATGCGCTCATGGCGGCCTGTCTGGCTGTGATGGCCTTGGCCGTGTTCGTCAACGTGGTGCTGCGCTACGGCTTTGGCAGCGGCATTGCGGCCAGTGAGGAGCTGTCGCGGCTGCTCTTTGTCTGGATGGTCTTTGTCGGTGCCACTGCGGCCTATCCGCGCGGCGAGCACATGGCCTTCACCAGCCTCTTGCTGCCCCTGCGCAGCAAGCCCCGCGCGCTACAGGCCATGACGGTGCTGATCCGGCTGTCGGTGATCACGGCCTGTGTCCTGCTGGCCTGGGGCGCCTGGCAGCAGGTGGTGGTGGGCATGGACAGCCATTCGGTGGTGCTGGGCTATCCGATGGCCCTGCTGCCGCTGCCGGCCCTGCTGTGCGCCGTAGCCATAGCCCTGATGGCTCTGTGGCAGCTGATCCGCGGCGAGGCCCTGGATCTGGGTCATGAAGTCGATGTCGAGTAAGCCCCGGGCTGAGCAAGAAAGAAGACCCTCATGAGCAATGAAGCGCTCGCATTTCTGATGTTCTCGGCCGGCATGCTGGTGCTCATGGCCATCGGCATGCCCATGGCTTTTGCCCTGGTGCTGACCGGCGCGGGCATGGCCTGGGCCCTGGACTTCTGGGACACCCAGCTGCTGGCCCAGAACCTGGTGGCCGGCATTGACAGCTTTCCGCTGCTGGCCGTGCCCTTCTTTGTGTTGGCGGGGGAGTTGATGAATGCCGGCGGCATCAGCCGCCGCATCATCAGCATGGCCCAGGCCTGGGTCGGGCATATCCACGGCGGCCTGGGTTTCGTGGCCATCGGCGCGGCGGTGCTGATGGCCAGCATGAGCGGCTCGGCCCTGGCCGACACCGCGGCCCTGGCCACCATCCTGCTGCCCATGATGCGCCAGCATGGCTATCCCATGCACACCTCGGCCGGCCTGATCGCCTCGGGCGGCATCATCGCGCCCATCATCCCGCCGTCCATGCCCTTCGTCATCTATGGCGTGACGACCAATACCTCGATCTCGGCGCTCTTCCTCTCGGGCATCGTGCCCGGCCTGATCATGGGCCTGGGCCTGATCGTGGCCTGGAAGATCACGCTGCGCCAGCTGGACCTGCCGGGCGTGCCGGCGCTGCCGATGGTCGAACGCCTGCGTGCCACCGGCCGGGCCTTCTGGGCCATCCTGATGCCGGTGATCATCATTGGCGGCATGAAGTCGGGCGTGTTCACGCCCACCGAGGCCGCCGTGGTGGCGGCCTTCTACGCCCTGGTGGTGGCGCTGTTCATCCATCGCGAGCTCAGCCTGCCCGAGCTGCACCAGGTGCTGGTGCGCGCGGCCAAGACCACGGCCATCGTGATGTTCCTGTGCGCAGGTGCCCAGGTGGCCAGCTACATGATCACCCTGGCGGATCTACCCGGCCTGCTCAGTGGCTGGCTGGGTGGGCTGATCGAGTCGCCACGCCTGCTGATGGCCGTGATGATGATCGTGCTGGTCATCATCGGCACCGCGCTGGACCTGACCCCCACCATCCTGATCTTTGCGCCCGTGATGCTGCCCATTGCCGTCAAGGCCGGGATCGATCCGGTGTATTTCGGTCTGATGTTCGTGCTCAACGGCGCCATCGGCCTGATCACGCCGCCGGTGGGCACCGTGCTGAACGTGGTCGCCGGCGTGGGGCGCCTGACCATGCACCAGGTGATCCGGGGCGTGAACCCCTTCCTGATCACCTATGCATTGATCCTGGCCCTGTTTGTCGTGTTTCCCCAGATCGTGACCGCGCCCGTGGCGTGGATGCGCTGACGAATTCCTGCCCCTGCTCAATCAACCAAGGAGACTCCATGATGAAGACGCTTCGCCGTACCCTGCTGGCTGCCGTGGCCCTGGCCGCACTGGCCCCCCTGGCCCAGGCCCAGGACATCAAGCCGCGACTGATCCGCTTTGGCTATGGTCTGGCCGAGGCCAGCAATCAGGGCCGTGCGGTCAAGGTCTTTGCCGAGCAGGTGGAAAAGCTGTCGGGCGGCAAGATGAAGGTGCGTGCCATCGGTGGCGCCGCCCTGGGCCCGGACACCCAGATGCAGCAGGCCTTGATCGGCGGTGCCCAGGAAATGATGGTGGGCTCCACCGCCACCCTGGTGGGTATCACCAAGGAAATGGCCCTGTGGGACACGCCCTTCCTGATCAATAACACCAAGGAAGCCGATGCGCTGCTCGACGGGCCCGTGGGCGAGAAGATCAAGGCCAAGCTGGAAGACAAGGGGTTGGTGGGGCTGGTCTATTGGGAAAACGGCTTCCGCAACCTCACCAACAACAAGCGCCCGGTGGCCAAGCTGGAAGACCTGGAGGGTATCAAGCTGCGCGTGATGCAGAACAATGTCTTCCTGGACAGCTTCAAGACCCTGGGCGCCAATGCCGTGCCCCTGCCGTACTCGGAGCTCTTCACGGCCCTGGAAACCAAGGCGGTGGATGGCCAGGAGAACCCCTACAACACCATTCTCTCGGCCAAGTTCTATGAGGTGCAGAAGTACCTGACCGTGACCAATCACGTCTATGCACCCTGGATCGTGACCGTCAGCAAGAAGTTCTGGGATGGCCTGTCCAAGGACGAGCGCGCCGTGCTGCAGAAGGCTGCCGTGGTGAGCCGCGACTTCGAGCGCAAGGACACCCGCGAGGAAGCCGCGCGTGCACTCGCCGATCTCAAGGCCAAGGGCATGCAGATCACCGAGCTGAGCCCCGCCGAGACCGCCCGCATGCGCGACAAGCTCACTCGCATCAACGCCACCGTGGCCACCCAGGTGGGCATGGAGCTGTGGAATGAGGCGCAGGCCGAGCTGGCCAAGATTCGCGCCAAGAAGTAAGTCGGCCTTAGCGGCGGCAGGGTCGGATGATGAGTTCTGCAACGAACTAATCAATGGAAAAAGTTCTTTAATGGACTTACACTGAGTGCCATCAGGGGCAGATTCCTGTTGGAGGCATCCCGATGGCACTCAGCGCTCACCAAGTCCGGGAGTCGGCCGTCCCGGCCTACGACCTGGCGTCTGTGGCCGCCGCGGCTGCGGGGCTGCGCACCTTTTTCAATATCGCCCAGGCCTGGGGTCTGAGCAATGAAGAGCAGCAGCGCCTGCTGGGCTGCGGCCGCACCACCTTCTTTGACTGGAAAGCGGGGCGCATCAGGCGCGGCCTGGACGGCGCGACCCTGGAGCGCCTCTCCCACCTCTTTGGCATCTACGCCGCGCTGCAGATCCTGCTGCCCCTCCCAGAACGGGCCAATGCCTGGATCCGCCGCGCCAACAGCGCCCCCTTGTTTGGCGGCGGCACGGCCCTGGAGCGCATGCTGGGCGGCCAGGTGTCCGATCTCTATGCGGTGCGCCAGTACCTGGATGCGCAGCGCGGGGGCTGGGCTTGAGCGTGGTACCCGAGAGCGATCTCTTCTGGCCCGACAGCTGTCGGCTCATCCCCAGCCGTTTTCCGCCGGTCAGCCTTTTCGAGCGGGTTGCCGTGCCCGCCGATCTGGACATCGTGTTCGCCATCGAGGCCCTGGGCAATCCGCGCCTGCGCCAGCAGGTGGGCGATCTGAGCCTGGTGCCGCCGTCCGAGCGAATCAGCGGGCCCGGCACCAGCGCCATCATGGCGGCCTTCACCCATCTCAACCCCGAGGGCTCGCGCTTCTCGGACGGCAGCTACGGCGTCTACTACGCGGCCGAGTCGCTGGAGACGGCGGTGGCCGAGGTCAGCCACCACCGCGCACGTTTCCTCGCCAGTACCGCCGAGCCGCCGCTGGAGCTGGACCTGCGCTGCTACCGCGTCGCGGTGCGGGCTCGTTTGCTGGATGTGCGTGGGCAAGGCGGCGAGCTGCACGACGCGCAGAGCTACCAAGCCTCGCAGCGCTTTGCCCTGGAGCAGCGCGCAGCTGGCGCGCTGGGCATTGCCTATGACAGCGTGCGCCGACCCGGGGGTAGCTGCGTGGCCCTGTTCACGCCGCGCGCCACCCAGCCTCCGGCCCGCCAGGCCGAGCATGTGAGCCTGGTCTGGGATGGTCAGCGCATGCAGTCCTGGTACCTGAAGTCCGAGCTGCACAGCCTCTAGGGCTGTCCCGGCTCAGCACTCGACGATATTCACCGCCAGGCCGCCGCGGGCGGTTTCCTTGTACTTCGTCATCATGTCGGCGCCGGTGTCGCGCATGGTCTTGATGACCTTGTCCAGGCTCACGAAGTGTGTGCCGTCGCCGCGCAGGGCCATGCGGGCGGCGTTGATGGCCTTGACCGAGGCGATGGCATTGCGCTCGATGCAGGGGATCTGCACCAGGCCGCCCACGGGGTCGCAGGTCAGGCCCAGATGGTGCTCCATGCCGATTTCGGCCGCGTTCTCAACCTGCTCGGGTGTGCCGCCCATGACCTGGCACAGGGCCGCTGCGGCCATGGAGCAGGCCACGCCCACCTCGCCCTGGCAGCCGACCTCGGCGCCGGAGATGGAGGCGTTTTCCTTGTAGAGGATGCCGATGGCGGCGGCGGTCAGCAAAAAGTCGACCACGCCCTCGTCACTGGCGTTGTGCACAAAGCGCGAGTAGTAGTGCAGCACCGCGGGCACGATGCCGGCCGCGCCATTGGTGGGCGCGGTGACCACGCGGCCGCCGGCGGCGTTTTCCTCGTTGACGGCCAGGGCGTAGAGATTCACCCAGTCCATCACCTGCAGCGGGTCGCGCAGCGCGGCCTCGGGGTTGCTGGTCAGGTCACGGTGCAGCTGCGCGGCGCGGCGCTTGACCTTGAAGCCGCCGGGCAGGATGCCCTCGGTACGGCAGCCGCGCGTCACGCAGTCCTGCATCACGCGCCAGATCTTGAGCAGGCCCTCGCGGGTTTCCTCGTCGGAGCGCCAGTGCCGCTCGTTGCGGCGCATGACTTCGGCGATGGAGATGCCGTGTTCGCGGGTCAGGGCCAGCAGTTCGTCGCCGGTCTTGAAGGGGTAGGGCAGGACGGTGGCGTCGGGCGCGATCACCTTCTGCTTGGAACCGTCCGCAGCCACCTCGTCGCTGACCACAAAGCCGCCGCCCACCGAGTAGTAGACGCGGTTGGCGATTTCCCGGCCCTCGGCATCGAAGGCCAGGCAGCGCATGCCATTGGCATGGAAGGGCAGGGACTCGCGGCGTTTGAAGACCAGGTCCTTGGGCTCGTCAAAGCGCAGCGCGTGCTCGCCGATCAGGTTCAGTGCGCCGGCGCGGATGGCGTCCAGCAGGGCCGGGATGGCCTCCACGTCCACCGTGTCCGGTTCATGGCCGGCCAGGCCCAGCAGCACCGCCTTGTCGCTGCCGTGGCCCTTGCCGGTGGCACCCAGGCTGCCGTAGAGGATGACCTGCACGCGCGCGGTCTGCGTCAACAGGCCCTCGTGCTTGAGCCGCAGGCCGAAGAGACGCGCCGCGCGCATCGGTCCCACCGTGTGGGAACTCGACGGGCCGATGCCGATCTTGAACAGGTCGAAAACGGAAACTGCCATGCTGGCTCCTGGTTGGCGCGGGCAATTCCTTCGCCGGGCCGCCCCAAGAAGGAATTGCGTCCCCTCGGGGGACAGCCCGGCCCGGTGTGACGGATGATGGGCCGGGCGAGGGGCTTACTGATACTCGGACAGGGGCACGCAGGAGCAGAACAGGTTGCGGTCGCCGTAGACATTGTCCACGCGGCCCACCGGCACCCAGTACTTCTGCTGGCGCAGCGAGGCCACCGGGTAGGCGGCTTCGTCGCGGCCGTAGCCATGCGTCCACTCGCTCTTGAGCAGGCTCTCGGCGGTGTGCGGGGCGTTGACCAGGGGGTTGTCCTCGCGGGTCCAGGCGCCGCTCTCCACCTTGGCGATCTCGCCGCGGATGGCGATCATGGCGTCGCAGAAGCGGTCCAGCTCGAACTTGGACTCGCTCTCGGTGGGCTCCACCATCAGGGTGCCGGCCACCGGGAAGGAGAGGGTGGGCGCGTGGAAACCGTAGTCGATCAAGCGCTTGGCCACGTCCTCGGCGCTCACGCCGCTCGTGTCCTTGAGCGGGCGCAGGTCCAGGATGCACTCATGGGCCACGCCACCGCCCTTCACGCCGGCGATATTGCCGCTGAAGTGGATGTCGTAGTGCTCCGAGAGGCGGGCGGCCACATAGTTGGCCGAGAGGATGGCCACCTCGGTGGCGGCCGTCAGGCCCTCGGCGCCCATCATGCGCACATACATCCAGCTGATGGGCAGCACCGCGGCATTGCCCAGGGGGGCGGCCGAGACGGCGCCGATATTGCTGGCGACGCCGATGCCGGCCGAGCGGTGCGCCGGCAGGAAGGGCACCAGATCGGCCACCACGCAGACCGGGCCCACGCCCGGGCCGCCACCGCCGTGCGGGATGCAGAAGGTCTTGTGCAGGTTCAGGTGCGAGACATCGCCGCCGAACTCGCCGGGCGCTGCCACGCCCACCAGGGCATTCATGTTCGCGCCGTCCACATACACACGGCCGCCATGGCTCTTCACCAGGGCGCAGATCTCCTTCACATGGGTGTCGAACACGCCATAGGTGGAGGGGTAGGTGATCATGATGGCCGCCAGCTTGTCGCTGTGCTGCTCGCACTTGGCCTTGAGGTCGGCCAGGTCGATATTGCCTTCCTTGTCGCACTTGGTCACCACCACCTGCATGCCCACCATCTGGGCCGAGGCGGGGTTGGTGCCGTGGGCAGATTCGGGGATCAGGCAGATCTTGCGATGGCCTTCGCCGCGCGACTCGTGATAGGCCTTGATGGCCAGCAGGCCGGCGTACTCGCCCTGCGAGCCGGCATTGGGCTGCAGGCTGATGCCGGCATAACCCGTGGCCTGGCACAGCCACGCGGTGAGCTGCTCGTTCAGCAGCTCATAGCCCTTGAGCTGCTCGCGCGGGGCAAAGGGGTGGATGTGGGCGAACTCGGGCCAGGTGATGGGGATCATCTCGCTGGTCGCGTTCAGCTTCATGGTGCAGGAGCCCAGCGGGATCATGCTGCGGTCCAGGGCCAGGTCCTTGTCCGAGAGGGCGCGGATATAGCGCAGCATCTCGGTCTCGGAGTGGTGGGTGTTGAAGACCGGGTGGCTCAGATAGGCGCTGACGCGCACCAGCTCGGCCGGGATCAGGGCGGCGATGCCCTTGTCGAACTCGGCCAGATCGGCCAACTGCTTGCGAATGCCGAACACGGCCAGCACGGCCAGCAGGTCGGCGCGGGTGCTGGTCTCGTCCAGCGAGATGGAGACGCTGGTCTCGCTAGCGCGGCGGAAGTTCATGCCCGCGGCCACGGCGGCGGCCAGCACGGCCGCGGTGTCGGCGCCGGTCTTCACTTCCAGGGTGTCGAAGGCGCTGCGGTTGGCTACACGCTCACCCAGCAGCTTGGCCAGGATGGCGGTGTAGCTGGCCACGCGCTGGGCAATGCGCTTGAGGCCTTGCGGGCCGTGGTAGACCGCGTACATGCTGGCCACGACGGCCGGCAGCACCTGGGCGGTACAGATATTGGAAGTGGCCTTCTCGCGGCGGATGTGCTGCTCACGGGTCTGCAGGGCCAGGCGGTAGGCGGGCTTGCCGTGGCTGTCCACGCTCACGCCCACCAGGCGGCCGGGCAGGCTGCGCTTGAACTCGTCCTTGCAGGCCATATAGGCGGCGTGCGGGCCGCCATTGCCCATGGGCATGCCGAAGCGCTGGGTCGTGCCCACGGCGATGTCGGCGCCTTGCTCGCCCGGGGCCTTGATCAGGGTCAGGGCCAGCAGATCGGCCGCGGCAATCAGCAGGCCGCCATGGGCGTGCACCGCGTCGGCAATAGTCTGCAGCGAGCGGATCTCGCCATTCACGCCCGGGTACTGGACCAGGGCCGCGAAGCACTCCGTCTTGCCGGCGTCTTCGGCGCGACCCACCTGCACCGTGATGCCCAGGGGCTCGGCGCGGGTGCGGATCACTTCCAGGGTCTGCGGCAGCACATCGTCGGCCACGAAGAAGACCTGGCTCTTGCTCTTGCCCACGCGGGCGGCCAGGGTCATGGCCTCGGCGGCGGCGGTGGCCTCGTCCAGCATGGAGGCGTTGGCGATGGCCATGCCCGTCAGGTCGGTGACCATGGTCTGGAAGTTCACCAGGGCTTCCATGCGGCCCTGGGAAATCTCGGCCTGGTAGGGCGTGTAGGCGGTGTACCAGGCGGGGTTCTCGAGGATGTTGCGCAGGATGACGCCGGGCGTCAGCGTGCCGTAGTAGCCCTGGCCGATGAAGCTCTTGAGCAGCTGGTTCTGCTGGGCCACGGTCTTGAGCTCGGCCAGGGCCTGGGCCTCGCTCAGCGCGGCCGGCAGGTCCATGCCCACGCTGCGCTTGATGCTGGCCGGCACCACCGCCTCGATGAGGGCGCGGCGCGAGGCCTGGCCGATCACGGACAGCATGGCTGCCTCATCGGCGGCATCGGGGCCGATATGACGGGCCTGGAATTCGGCGGCGTTTTCCAGCTCGGACAGGGACGGGTGCGCAGACATCAACATGGGAGTTCCTCGGGATACAACAACGGGCACCCGCTGTGCCCGTTTTCGCGACACTGGGTCGGCGGAATGGATCAGCTGTTCTTGACCAGCTCGTCGTAGGCGGTGGCGTCCATCAGGCCGTCCAGCTCGGCCGGGTTGGCCAGCTTGACCTTGAAGAACCAGCCGGCCTTGAGCGGGTCGCTATTGGCCAGGGCCGGGTCGTTGCGCAGCTCTTCGTTGACCTCGGTGATCTCGCCGCTGACGGGCATGTACACATCGGCGGCGGCCTTCACGGACTCCACCACGCCGGCCACCTCCTTGGCGGCAAAGCTCTTGCCCACCTCGGGCAGGTCCACGAAGACCACATCACCCAGGGCGTCCTGCGCATGGACCGTGATGCCCACGGTGACGACGCCGTCGGCTTCGATCTGGACCCATTCGTGGTCGGGGGTGTACTTGATGCTCATGGGGAGGCTCCGTGCAAAAAAGAGGTGGGCTGAAATGAGGCCGGGCCGGGATCAGCCGCGGTAGTAACGGTTGGGCGTGAAGGGCGTGGCGCTCACGGTCATGGGCGTGCGCTTGTCGCGGACCAGGGCGAAGAGCTCGGTGCCCAGGGCGGCGTGTTCCTTGGCCACATAGGCCAGGGCCACCGGCTTGCCCACGGTGGGGCCCACGGTGCCGCTGGTGACCACGCCGACCTCGGCGCCGCTGGCATCCACCAGCTTGGCGCCCTCGCGCACCGGCATGCGTTCGCTGCTGAGCAGGCCCACGCGCTTGCGGGCGGCGCCCTCGGCCAGCTGCTGGTCGATCACGGCGGCACCGGGGTAGCCGCCGGCGCGCGCGCCACCGGCGCGGCGCACCTTCTGGATGGCCCAGGTCAGGCTGGCTTCCACGGGCGTGGTGCCGGTGTCGATGTCATGGCCGTAGAGGCACAGACCGGCTTCCAGGCGCAGCGAGTCGCGCGCACCCAGGCCGATGGGCTTGACCTCGGCGTGGGCCAGCAGCTTGCGGGCCAGGGCCTCGGCCTGGTCCTGGTGGACCGAGATCTCGTAGCCGTCCTCGCCGGTGTAGCCGGAGCGGGTCAGGAAGGTGGGAATGCCGTCCAACTCGAAGAAGCCGCCGGTCATGAAGGTGAGCTGGGCCACGCCCGGGTTCAGGCGCGAGAGCACGGTCACGGCCTCGGGGCCCTGCAGGGCCAGCAGGGCCTGCTCGGGCATGGGGATGACCTCGCAGCGGCCGCCGATCTTGGCCTGCAGATGGGCAATGTCCTGGGCCTTGCAGCCGGCGTTGACGACCACGAAGAGGTCGTCGGGGCGGCGGCAAACCATCAGGTCGTCCAGGATGCCGCCTTGCTCATTGGTGAAGAGGGCATAGCGCTGCTTGAAGACACCCAGGTCCACGATGTCCACCGGCACCAGGGTTTCCAGCGCGGCGGCGGCATCGGCGCCCACCAGGCGCACCTGGCCCATGTGCGAGACGTCGAAGAGGCCCGCGGCGGCGCGGGTGTGCTTGTGCTCGGCCATCAGCCCCAGGGGGTACTGCACCGGCATGTCGTAGCCCCCGAAGGGCACCATCTTGGCGCCGAGTTCGAGGTGCAGCGCGTGCAGCGGGGTCTTGAGAAGTTCGGCGGCGGACATGGGGAGAAACTCCGAGGGCATCATCTGATGGCCACTCCCGATATGGGAGTGGGGGATATGCCCTCGCTGTCCGCTTTACCTGAGAGATTGGCACCCGGCGTATCGCCAGAAGCTTGCCCCTTCGGTGGACGGACTCAGAGGTCCGCCTCTCTCCAGTGAGGAACGCTCGGGTCAGAGCGTCTTGTCAGTCCTTTTGCCTGAGCGTTCGCAGCGTGGGATCAACCGGTGCCACTGCGCCTTCGGCGGCTCGCGCGAGCGAGCTCTCTCCTGACGGGGCGCATTGTAGCCATGGATTGCGGGGTGGCGGGCAAGCTTCTTGAGTGGGGTCGCAGAGTGCCAAGGATTGCACGGCCCCGGCGCCTTTGTGCCGAGCGCGGCGGCCGTGGCAGGAGTCGGCCCCTAGACTCGCCGCTCTTTTGCCAACTATTCACGAACAAGTCTAGGGAGACACCCCATGCTGCAACGACGTCAAATCCTGATCGGCGCGGGGGCCGGCCTGTGCACCGCACCCGCCTGGGCCCAGAAGAGCGAGCCCCTGCCCGAGCTGCGCATCGTCATTCCCGCCAACCCGGGCGGTGGCTGGGACCAGACGGGGCGCGCCTTCGGCGCCGCCCTGCAAAGCGCCAAGCTGGTCGAACGCGTCCAGTACGAGAACATCGGTGGCAAGGCCGGCACCGTGGGCCTGGCCCAGTTCGTCGAGCGCTATGCCAGCACGCCCAATACCCTGATGGTGGGTGGCCTGGTGCTGCTGGGCGGCGTGGCCCTGCACCGACCCAAGGTCGAGCTCAGCCAGCTCAATCCGATCGCCGGTCTGACCAGCGACTACATGGTGGTGGCGGTGCCCGCCAGCTCGCCGCTGCGCAGCCTCAAGGATCTGGCCGAGGCCCTGGGGCGTCCCGACTACAAAGCCACCGTGGTCGGGGGCTCCGCTGGCGGGGTGGACCATATGCTGCTGGGCATGATGTTGCGCGCACGCCGCGGCAACCCCGACAACTACAGCTATCTGGCCACCAGCAGCGGCAATGACGCGGTCCGCGCCCTGACCGAAGGCAAGGCCCAGATCGGCATCTCCGGCTACAGCGAGTTCCGCAATGCCATGGCCGCCGGCAGCATCCGGGCGCTGGCCGTGAGTTCGCGCCGCTCACGCTATGGTCTGCCCGCCCTGCGCGAGGGCGGCATCGACACGGATCTGGCGAACTGGCGCGGCCTCTTCGCGCCGGCCGGCATCAGCGAAGCCCAGAGCCAGGCCCTGGCGGCCCTGATCGAGCGTGGCGCCCGTTCGCCCGACTGGACCGAGCTGCTGCGCCGCAATGACTGGGTGGGGGCCTACCGCGCGGGCAGCGATTTCCGCAGCTTCGTGGAGTCCGAGATGACCACGGCCCGCGTCGTGGTTCATATGCTCAAGCTCAAGGCCTGAGCCCCCGCAAGGCGCCCGGCTTAAGCGGGGTCTAAGCCTGGGGACTCATCCGCGGGCGAGAATAGGCGCATGCGCCTACTGCTGGTGGAAGACGACGCGATGATTGGCGAGCAGCTGCTGGACCTGCTGCGCGCCGAGGGCTATGCGGTGGACTGGGTGCGCGACGGCGAACTGGCCGACGCCGCCCTGCAGTCCCAGAGCTACGACCTGCTCTTGCTGGACCTGGGCCTGCCCAAGCGTGACGGGCTGTCGGTGCTGCGCGCCCTGCGTGCCCGCAAGCAGCGTCTGCCGGTGCTGATCGCCACCGCGCGCGACGCTCTGGCCCAGCGTATCGAGGGGCTGGATGCCGGCGCGGACGACTATGTGATCAAGCCCTTCGAGCTGGACGAGCTGCTGGCCCGCATCCGTGCCCAGCTGCGTCGCGCCCAGGGGGTGGCCGAGCCGGTGTACGAGCATATGGGGGTGGTGCTGAACCCCGCCACGCATGAGGCCTCGGTGCATGGCCAGCCGGTGCAGCTGACGGCGCGCGAATGGGCGGTGCTGGAACCCCTGCTGGCCCGGCCCGGCCTGCTGCTCTCGCGTCAACAGCTGGAGGAAAAACTCTACAGCTGGAAGGACGAGATCAGCAGCAATGCGGTGGAGGTCTATATCCACGGCCTGCGCAAGAAGCTGGGCGCCGGTCTGATCCAGAACGTGCGCGGCCTGGGCTATCTGGTGCCCAAGCAATGAGCGAGCCGCTGCGCGACCGGGCCCCCTCGCTCAGGCGGCGTCTCATGCTCTTCGTGCTGGGCGCGGTCTGCCTGGCGGCCCTGCTGCAGGGCGTCTCGGCCTACCGCACCGCCCTGGCCGAGGCCGATGCCATCTTCGACTACCAGATGCAGCAGACGGCGCTGTCCATCAGCGGTGCGACGCCCGGGGCACGCCATGTGATGCCCGAGGAGCTGGAGCTCATCATCCAGGGCTGGAGCCTGGACGGCCTGCAGCTGTTTGCTCCGCCGCCCCGGGCCCGCCTGCCCCAGCGCGCCGTCATGGGCTTTGCCGATGTGATGGGCGAGGATGGCCGGGCCTACCGCGTGCTTTCCATGCAGACGGGCGGACAGGTCGTGCAGGTGGCCCAGGAGCTGGCGGTGCGTGAGCGCCTGGCCAGCCGCCTGGCCTGGCGCACCATCACGCCGATTGCCCTGGTGCTGCCGGTGCTGCTGCTGGTGGTGGGCTGGGTGATTCGGCAATCGCTGGCGCCCGTGGAGCGGGTGCGACGCCAGCTCTCGCAACGCGCGGCGGAGGATCTCACGGCGGTGAGCGAGCAAGGCCTGCCGGTGGAAATCCGCCCCCTGGTGCGCGAGCTCAACTCCCTGTTGGAGCGCATGCGCCAGGCCTTCGAGGCGCAGCAGCATTTTGTGGCCGATGCGGCGCATGAGCTGCGCTCACCCCTCACCGCCCTCAAGCTGCAGATCGAGGGCCTGCAGCGTGCCGGTGACGAAGCTGCACGCGCCCAGGCACGCGCGCGCCTGGCGGCTGGCGTGGAGCGCGCCAGCCATCTGGTGGAGCAGCTGCTCCTGCTGGCGCGCCAGGAGTCGGGTACGGGTACGGGCACGGCCCAGGCGCTGGCCCTGGAGCCGCTGCTGCGTCGCGTCCTGGCCGAGCAGGTGGGCGCGGCCCAGTCCCGCGGCATCGACCTGGGCCTGCTGCGCGCCGACGCGGTGCAGATCAAGGGCTGGCCCGATGCCCTGGCCGTGCTGCTGCGCAATCTGCTGGACAACGCCATCAAGTACAGCCCCGATGGCGGCAAGGTCGATGTGCTGCTGCTGGATGAGGGCGAGCGCGCCCGCCTGCGCATCGAGGACAGCGGACCGGGCATTGCGCCCGAGGAGCGAGAGCGGGTGTTTGACCGCTTCTACCGCAGCGCGGCCGCCCAGACCCAGGCGGGTGGCAGCGGTCTGGGCCTGGCCATTGTCAAGACCATTGCCGAGCGCCACGCCGCCCAGCTGCAGCTGGAGCGCTCAGAGGCCCTGGGCGGCCTGCGCGTGGACCTGGTCTTCAGCAAGTCCTGACCCCATGTTGCGGCGGGGGCTTAAGTGCCCTCTAAGTCTGGGGCCTCACAGTGGAGCCATCCCAATCACACAGTGCAAAGGAGCTGTCATGGCTGTTGTGGAGAAAATGGTTCCCGTCAAGCGACTGGTCTGGGCCCTCGCCGCCGCGGGCGTGCTGGGCCTGGGGGGCGGCGTCGTTGGCGCCCTGGCCCTGACCAAGGGCGAGAGTGCGCCGCCCGTGGTCGCGGCCCTGAGCACGCAGACCGCGCCCGTGGTTACAACGCCTCCACAGGCGGCCCAGCCGCTGCCCACAGCGCTGGCGCCCGACTTTGCCCAGATCACGGCGCGCAACGGCCCGGCCGTGGTCAATATCAGCGTGAGCGGCAGCGTCAAGACCGGGCAGCGGGGGCCGCAGGCGCTGCCGGAGATGGATCCCAACGATCCCTTCTATCAGTTCTTCCGCCGCTTCCAGATTCCCGGCCAGCCGGGTGGCGAGCGCTCCATGCCGGTGCGCGGTCAGGGCTCCGGCTTCATCGTCAGCGAGGACGGCGTGATCCTGACCAATGCCCATGTGATCAAGGACGCGCAGGAGGTCACGGTCAAGCTCACCGACCGGCGCGAATTCCCGGCCAAGGTGCTGGGCAGCGATCCGCGCACCGATGTGGCCGTGCTCAAGATCGAGGCCAAGAACCTGCCCACGCTCAAGCTCGGCAGCAGCCAGGAGCTGCGGGTGGGTGAATGGGTGCTGGCCATCGGCTCGCCCTTCGGCTTCGAGAACAGCGTGAGCGCCGGCGTGGTCAGTGCCAAGGGCCGGGCCCTGCCGGACGACAGTTTCGTGCCCTTCATCCAGACCGATGTGGCCGTCAATCCCGGCAACTCGGGCGGCCCGCTCTTCAATGCGCGTGGCGAGGTGGTGGGCATCAACTCGCAGATCTACAGCCAGTCCGGCGGCTATCAGGGCATCTCCTTCGCCATTCCCATCGAGGTGGCCACAAGAGTGCAGCAGCAGATCCAGAAGGGGGGACGTGCCCAGCATGCGCGCCTGGGTGTGGTGATCCAGGACGTGAATCAGGCCTTCGCAGACTCCTTCAAGCTGGAGCGCCCGGCCGGGGCCCTGGTCTCCAGCGTGGAGCCCGGTGGCCCGGCGGACAAGGCCGGCCTCAAGCCTGGGGACGTGATCCTGAAGTTCAACGATCAGCCCATCATCGCGTCCAGCGATCTGCCCGCCCGTCTGGGTCAGGCCACGCCGGGCGAGCGCGCCAGCCTGGAAGTCTGGCGCCAGGGCCGGCGCGAGTCGCTGAACGCCACCCTGGGTGACGCCAGCGAGCAGCGCCAGGCCCAGGCCGAGGTCGAAGCGCAGGCCCCCACCGGCAAGCTGGGCCTGGCCCTGCGCCCCCTGCAGCCGGGCGAGCGCGGCAAGCAGCGCGAAGGCCTGCTGGTCGAGGAAGTGAGCGGTGCGGCCCAGCGCGCCGGCGTGCAGCCCGGCGATGTGCTGCTGGCCGTGAACGGCAACAAGGTGGCCAGTGTGGAGCAGGTGCGTGAGGCCGTGGCCGCGGCCGAGAAGTCCGTGGCCCTGCTGGTGCTGCGCGGCGGCCAGCAGATCTTTGTGCCGGTGCGCATCGGCTGAACCGGCACAGGCCCCCGGCCGAGCCCCTAGGTGCTCTCCTAGGAAAAGCCCCTCGCGAGGGGCTTTTTCACGTCAGGGCGCGGCGCTTTGCAGCTCCGTCACCACATAGGCGCCGCCCGCGCTTTTCTCGGCGGCGAACAGCACCTTGTCGCCCACCTTCAGGCGCTCAAGCTGCTTCTCGTCGCGGACCTGGAACACCATGGTCATGGGCGGCATGTCCAGATTGCGGATCTCGCCATGCCTGAGGGTGATCTTGCGGGCCTCACGATCGATCTTGCGCACCTCGCCGGGCGTCAGCTCGGTGGCCAGGGCGCTCAGGCTGGACAGGCCCAGTGTGGCCAGCAGCGCGACGGTGCCGAGAGCGCGGCCCAGGGAGCGTTGTGAGTTCATCGTTATCTTCATGCTTTCTTGCTCTGCGTGCCGGGATAGGTGTGGAACACGCTGGCGCTGCCATCACGGGCCAGCAGCAGCACCTCGTAGCGGTCCGAGCGATCGCCATAGGCCGGCCCATCCATGCCGGGCGAGCCTATGGGCATGCCGGGAACGGCCAGGCCCAGGGCTTTGGGACGTTCGCGCAGCAGGCGCCAGATCTCGCGGGCGGGCACATGGCCCTCCAGCGCATAGCCGCCCACCACGGCGGTGTGGCAGGAGCCGTACTTGCTGTCTATGCCCAGACGCCGACGCATGGCGGCATTGCCCACATCGTGAACCTTGGTGCGAAAGCCGGCGGCCTCCACATGGCTGACCCAGTCCTTGCAGCAGCCGCAGCTGGGGTCTTTCCAGACTTCGATCAGGGGCACGGTCTGCGCCCGGGCCCAGATCGGCGTGGCCGCCGCCACCAGGCCCAGCAGCAGCCGGCGGCGTGTTTCACTTCTTGCCATGAGTCGCCTCCACCAGGATCTTGCCCACCATGCCCGCCTGGTAGTGGCCGGCGATCAGGCAGGCAAAGTCGAACTCGCCCGCGCGGTTGAAGGTCCAGACGATCTCGCCCGTCTGCCCGGGCGCCACATGGGCCATATAGGGCTCGTCATGCTCCATGCCCGGATGCTTGATCATCATCTCGGCATGCGCATCCAGTTCCTTCTTGGTTCCGATGACGAACTCATGCATTAGCTTGCCCTCGTTGCGGATGCGCAGGCGCACCGTCTCGCCCAGCTTGAACTGCAGGCGATCCGGCGTGAAGCGCATCTTGTCATCCATGCGGATGTCGATGCTGCGTTGGGCCTGCTTGCGCTCGGCCGCGATGCCCCAGTCCGTCTGCTCCTGCTTGCTGGCGCCATGGTGGCCGCCACCGGGTCCATGAGCCAGAACGGCCGTGCTGGCCCCGCTCAGCAGGGCCATGGCCAGGGCGGCGCCCAGCGTGTGTCGTTTCATGTGCTGCTCCTTGGCTTCAGTGCGAGTGTTTGTTGCCGCTGCCCCCCGGCTTGCGGGCGCGCAGTTCGGTGCTGGCGCCCTCGGGCGCCTGGCTGGGCATGGAGCCGCCGCCCTCGGCCGCGAAGCGGCGTGGTTCGCGCAGGGCGCCCGCCCACTCGAAGGCCACCTCGCCGCGCGGGTGTCGGTACCAGCCCGGGTCGCTGTAGTCCCCGGGCTTTTGTTCCTTGCGGACCTTGAGCACGCTGAACATGCCGCCCATCTCCACGCCGCCAAAGGGGCCCTGGCCGGTCATCATGGGCAGGGTGTTGGCCGGCAGGGCCATCTCCATCTCGGCCATATCGGCCATGCCGCGCTCACCCATGACCATGTAGTCGGGAATGAGCTTGCCGATCTTCTTGACCACCTCGCTATGGTCCACGCCAATCATGGTGGGCACGCCATGGCCCATGGCATTCATGGTGTGGTGGCTCTTGTGGCAGTGGAAGGCCCAGTCGCCCGGCTCGTCGGCCAGAAACTCGATCTGGCGCATCTGCCCCACGGCGATATCGGTCGTGACCTCGGGCCAGCGCGCGCTGCGGGGCACGGGGCCGCCATCGGTGCCGGTGACCTCGAACTCGTGTCCATGCAGATGGATGGGATGGTTGGTCATGGTCAGATTGCCCACCCGTATGCGCACCCGGTCGCCCAGGCGTACGTTGAGGGTGTCGATGCCGGGAAAGACGCGGCTGTTCCAGCACCAGAGATTGAAGTCCAGCATGGTCATGATCTTGGGCGTGGCGCTGCCGGGCTCGATGTCGAAGGCATTGAGCAGGAAGCAGAAGTCCCGGTCGACCTCGCTGATCTGGGGATGACGGCTCTTGGGATGCGTGATCCAGAAGCCCATCATGCCCATGGCCATCTGCGTCATCTCATCCGCATGCGGGTGGTACATAAAGGTGCCGGGGCGGCGTGCCACGAACTCGTAGACATAGGTCTTGCCCGGAGCGATGGCCTTCTGCGTCAGGCCCGAGACCCCATCCATGCCATTGGGCAGGCGTTGGCCATGCCAATGAATGCTGGTGTGCTCGGGCAGCTTGTTGGTGACGAAGATGCGCACCCGGTCACCCTCCACCACCTCGATGGTGGGGCCGGGGGACTGACCGTTGTAGCCCCAGAGATGGGCCTTCATGCCGGGCGCCAGCTCGCGCAGCACCGGCTCGGCCACCAGATGAAACTCCTTGACGCCCTGATTCATGCGCCAGGGCAGGGTCCAGCCGTTGAGCGTGACCACGGGTTGATAGGGGCGCCCGGTGCCGGGCAGCAGCGGGGGCATGGTGTCGGGCCGGGCCTGCAGCACGGGCTCGGGCAAGGCGGCCAGGGCCACCTTGCTGACACTCGCGGCGGACACGGCGGCCGTCACGGCGCCGGCACCACGGAAGAATTGACGTCGGGAAACCATTGCGATCCTCGTTCGGTGTCAGTGATCGGCGCCGGCAGCGGCCGCGGCGGCCTTGGGCGAGGAGGGGCCACCTAAAGCGGGCTTGGCGACCTGGGCCAGCTCATAGTCCGCCTGCGCCAGCCAGAAGTCGCGCAGGGCCTCGATGGAGGCGTTGACCGTGCCGATCTGGGCCCGGGTGTCCGCCAGCAGCTCGAAGACCCCGATGAACATGCCGTTGTAGCGCAGTAGGTTCTGCTCGCTGACCCGGCGTGCCAGCGGCACCAGCTCGTCCCGGTAGTGGCGTGCCACATCGTGGGCGGCGCGGTAGTTTTGGTAGGCCTCGCGCAGCTCGGAGCGTGCCTCCACGGCGATCTGTGCACTGCGGTGCAGGTTCTGCATGTATTGCCGCTCGGCACGCGCCACCCGGGCATCGCCCCAGTCGAAGAGCGGCAGCTGCAGGCTGAACTCGAAGCCGGTCTTGCGCGGCGCCTCATTGCTGTTGGCGTGCAGCAAATCCAGCTCCAGCACATTGACCCAGCGCGTGGCGCGCTGCAATCCCAGCTGGCGGGCCAGGGCCTCGGTCTGGGCCAGGCTGGCGCGCAGGTCCAGACGCTGGCCCAGCGCCTCCTGCTCCAGCGCGGGGCGCGGCTGGGCGTTTGCGGGCAGGTCGGGCAGGCGCTCGCTCAGGCGGTACTCCGTCTGCGCGCCCCAAAGGCCCAGCAGGCGGCTCAGGCGTTCGCGGGCGCTCATCAAGGCCCGCTCGGCCCGGGCGGTGCCGAGCGCGGCCTCGGCATAGAAGGCGTGCTCACGTGCCTGCTGCAGCGCGCTCCAGTTGCCGGTCTGGGCCATGCGGCGGGCCAGCTCGGCGCCGGCCTCCGCGGCGGTCTGTACATCGCGCTGATAGGCCAGGGTCTGTTGGGCGGCCACCGCGGTGTAGAAAGCCTTGCGGGTCTCGGCCACATGGCTCAGCACGCGCTGCGCGGTCTCCAGCTGAGCGGCGGCCAGGCGCTGGCTCTGGGCCTGCCGGATCAGGGGCAGGGCCAGCAGATGGCCCAGCTCCAGCCCCAGGCCACGCTCGATCTCGCGCTCATGCCCTTGTCTGCTGCGGCCCCAGGAAAAACCGGGGTTGGGCAGGCGGCTGGCCTGCACCAGTTCGGCCTCGCTGACACCCAGGCCATGCAGATCGGCCTGAAGCCCCGGGTGGTTCAGCAGGGCGATCTGCACCGCTGAGTCGACCGTTATCGGCGCGGCCAGCAAGGCCTCCAGCTCGGGCGCTCGCTGGGCCGCGGGCCGGGCCTGCAGGCTCTGGGCTTGCTGTGTGCCCAGGCGCTCGCCCACCACCTGGCGCACGGGGTCCAGACCGGCATCCGGCCCCAGGCTGGCACAGCCCGCCAGCAGCAGGGCCGCGGCCAGCACGCTCATGCCACGCAGATGAGTCGCTGCGCGACGCCCGAAAACCATCATGGAAGACGTCTTCATGGCTTGTGCCCCCCATGCTGAGCGGCGACGCCATGGTGGTGATGGCCGTGTGAAGGCTTAGCCCCGGCAGGCTCTGCCGGACGGGCCTTGTGCGCGTCATGCGTCGAGCTTGCGGGGGGCGGCGACGCCGCAGGCGCATCGGCTGGCTGCATCTCGCGGGCATAGGCACGCCAGCCGCCGATGCGGCCCACGCGCTCATTGCTTTGCACCCAGGATGCTGGCTCCTGGATCTCGGGCAAGGGGCGGTAGTGCTGCAGCACGGAGCTGTAGCGCAGGGGCGGAACGGTGGCGTTGGCGTCCTGGACGCGGCCGACTTCCGGGCGATGAGGGGCTTGGGCCCAGATCGCCGAAGGCGACAGGGCCAGCCAGCACAGGGGGCAAAGCGCCATCAGGCGCCGCACCATGGGCAGTGGGTTCATGTTTGATCTCGCTGACAGACACTGGGGCGCCGGATCGCGCGGGGCAGGCCTGAGCCGCACAAGGGCTTCAAGCTTGCCGGGGCGGGGTGTTCCGGTTCCGGTTCCGGCGCCGGCGGGGCGCGCAAATGGGCGCGCAAATGCGCACGCAAAGAGACGCGCTGATGCCGGCGTTCAGTGCTGCAGCGAGCGGGGCGGGCGCTCCAGCCCGCCGCGGTGCGGACCCTCATGGCCCGTGGGCACGGTGGCCACGCCCGGCGGATGCTGGGTGGGCAGATGGAGCTGGGGAAGCTCGGTGATCAGGGCCATGGCGTGGCAGCAGGCCGCGCAGGCGCTGCAGGCGCCGTGATCGCCGGTCGCGCCGGCATCCTGTGCATGGCAGTGGGCGGCCGGACCGGGCTGGCAGCCGCCATGCTCCACGTCGGCCGAGGCCGTGGCATGAGCGCTCATGGCCTGCGGATCTGCGCCAAGGGCGTGGTGGTCCGCGTGGGTCTGTGCGTGAGCGCCGCCGTGGTGAGGCGCGGACTGAAGGGCCGGCACATCGGCGCCGCCCAGGCCGCAGAGCTGCAGCGCATGCGCGGCATAGCCCTGCAGCGGCAGGGTCACTGCCAGCAGCAGGGTCAGCAGCAGGCGCCACATCGTGCTCTTCATGACTGCAGAGTGTAAGTCAGGCCTGCCGACCGGCGCGTTCTCAGCAGCTGCCGCGATTGCCCAGGCTGCAGCGCATGCTGCCGTCCGTGCGGGCGTGTTCCAGCTCGGCCAGCACCTCGGCGCGGCTGAGCGACTGGCCGAGCGGCAAGGGCTCGAGGGGCAGGCCGCTCTCGCGATTGAGGCGGGCCATATCGCCGCTGCGGCGCGCCACGTCCAGCTCGGCCAGCACCTCATCGCGCGTGCGGCTGCCGCGCTGCTCGTACTCGGGTGCGTGGCCGCCTTCGCGGTTCATGCGAGCCAGGCTGCCGTCACGGCGGGCGGCGTCCAGCTCGGCCAGGACTTCGGCGCGGCTGCGAGCCCCCTCGTTGGTCTGGCTCAGGGGATGGGCCAGGGCGGGCAGTGCGCTTGCGCCCAGCAGGGCCAGGCTCAGAGTCAGGGTACGGAACATATGACCTCCAGTGCTTGCTTGTCTCGGAACATGGGGCTCGTGCTGAGCACCATGGCTTCACTGTAGGGAGGGCGAGGGGTCGAAAGCCGGGCGCGCGGATGACGTTTGTGTCATGCGAGGCAGCAGCAGTCCGATGCAGCTGTGCCCCGGGGCCGATTGCGCATAGGGCTGACCACCATGCATGCGCGCGATGGCGGCCACGATGGCCAGGCCCAGCCCATGATTGCGGTCGGCCTGGCTGCGCGCGGGGTCGGCGCGGTAGAAGCGGTCAAAGAGGCGTGGCAGGTGCACGGCCGCGATCTCCGGGCCCTCGTTGAGCACCGCAAGCCGCAGCTGATCCCCTGGCTCGGTCTGGATCAGCAGCTGCAGCATGCTGCCGCGATAGGCATAGCGCGTGGCATTGCCCAGCAGATTGGACAGGGCCCGACGCAGCAAGCCGGGATCGAGGGCGGCGCTGGCGTCGCCACAGACCTGGGCCTGCAGGCCCGCCTCCAGCAAGGCCGCCTCGTGGAAGTCCAGCACCTCCCGAGCCAGGGCCGCCACGCTGGCCAGCGGTTCGCGCCTGGCGGCGCGCCCTCGGTCGGCGTGGGAGAGAAAGAGCATGTCGGCCACGATGCCGGCCAAGCGGTGCAGCTCTTCCAGATTGGAGCCCAGCAAGTCCTGCAGCTCCGGGTCCTGGCGCCGCCTGCGCAGGGCCAGCTCGCAGCTGCTGATCAGGGTGGCCAGCGGGGTGTTGAGCTCATGGGCCACATCGGCGTTGAAGGCCTCCATCTGCCGGTAGCTGGCAGCCAGGCGGTCCAGCAGGGCATTGAACTGGGCCACCAGGGGCTGCAGCTCGCGGGGCTGTCCGCTCCCGTCCAGGCGACGCTCCAGTGCATGGCCCCCCAGCTGCTGCATCTGGGCCCCCAGCAGGCGCAGCGGCGCCAGGCCACGCCGCACCAGGACAAAGGCACCGGCGGAGATCAGCAGCACGCCCGCCAGGGCGCTCAGTGCCAGGATCTGGGCCATGCGCCTGAGCAGGGCCGCATCGGCCCGGGTGTCCAGGCTCAGCCGGGCTTGCAGCGGGCCGGATTCACCTGCGGGTGATGCGGCCTGGAAGTGCCGGGTCTTGCCCGGCTGCGCCTGCGTGGCCGGTTTGGATGAAAACTGCGGCAGGCCCTGCTTGTCGTGCAGGCTGAGGCTCAACTCGTTATGACCGGCCAGCAGGTCGCGCAGCTGCTCGTCGCGTTGGGGGGCCGGTCGGCGCTCGGCGAGCAGCTGCTGAACCGCCTGCTGCTTCTGGTCCAGGGTCTGGGTCTGGCGCTGGTTCAGGGTCAGGGCCAGGGCCAGGTAGATGCCGCTGCACAGCAGGCCCAGGCCGAGGATGCTCAGCAGCGCCAGCCAGCGCGACAGGCGCAAGCCCAGATCCGCGCCGCGTGAGCGGACGGCCTGCGGCTGGCTCATGCCCCGCGGTCCTCCAGCACATAGCCCATGCCGCGAACCGTGTGCAGCAGGGGCCGCTCAAAGGGCTGGTCCAGCTTGCTGCGCAGGCGCCGTATGGCCACCTCCACCACATTGGTCTCGCTGTCGAAATTCATGTCCCAGACCTGCTCGGCCAGTTCGGTGCGGGACAGCACCTCGCCCTGACGCCGCAGCAGCAGGCTCAGCAGATTGAATTCCTTGGCGGTGAGGTCCAGGCGCTGCCCGGCACGCTGGGCGCGTCGTCGGATCAGGTCCATCTCCAGCTCACCCAGGCGCAGCTGTGTGACTTCGCCGCTGCTGCGCGCGCCCTGGGCCCGCCGCAGCAAGCCCTGGATGCGGGCCAGCAGCTCAGAGAAGGCGAAGGGCTTGAGCACATAGTCGTCGGCCCCGGCCTGCAGGCCACGCACCCGGTCTTCCACCTGGGTGCGGGCGGTGAGCATCAGCACCGGGGTGTTGCGGCTCTGGCGCAGCGCGGCCAGCACGGCCAGGCCGTCAATGCCCGGCAGCATGCCGTCCAGCACGATCAGATCATGCTGACCCTGGGTGGCCAGGTGCAGGCCATCGATGCCGTTGAGCGCTAGCTCCACGCTGAAGCCTTCCTCGCTCAAGCCCTTGCGCAGATACTCGGCCAGCTTGGGTTCATCCTCGATCAACAAGAGCTTCATGCCCGCATTGTGGGGGTGGCGCTCGCGGTGTGAGTTGACGAATTTGTCATCTGCCAGACCGGCCGACGACAGCGCTGCGCCGTCACACTCAGGCGCCCAGGCTGCTGACCAGGAGGGCCTGCACCAGCAGCACTTCCTCCTCGGCCAGGCTGGCGGGGTGGGCCTCGGGCGAACGCAGCGCGCGCAGCTGGGGCGCCAGCGCCTTCACGGCCAGCTGGGTCTGGGACAGATTGACCAGGACGGGCAGGGCACATTGGCGCTGCAAGGCCTGGGCGCGCTCGGCCGGCAGCCCTTCGCAGTCCACAGCGTCATACAGGCGCTCCAGCATGCGCAGCAGCGCCGGACTGTCCGCGCTGTCTTCCAGCCAGCTCTGTGCATCCAGGCGGGCCAGACGTGCGCCCAGGCTGGATGCCGCCTCCTCCAGGCTCGCGAGCGCAGCCTCATCCGGCTGCAGGCAGAGCAGGGCGATATTGCGCCCCTGAAGGCGCGAGAACACCGCGCCCCGGTCCAGGCTCTGGGCAAGCTGCAGCAAGGCCTGACACCGGCTTGGCGACAGAAGCTCGGTGCTGCTTTCGGGGAGGGGAAGGGCGGCGGAATACATGCTCGGAGGGCGAGCCTAGAGCGCTTTGCGATCCGGCCTTTGCGGCAGGTCAAGCGCCCGATGCGCAGTGCGCGCCGTTCACCATCCATTTACAAAATGACATGGTCGATTTCACTTGGTCATGACCGGTTCCTCAGCCGATTGCGCAAGCCCGGGACACTGGCTTGCACAACAGCCAGACTCAGGTAGGAGCCCTCATGCAAACCCGCAGCGCGTCTATTCCCAGCTCAGCCAAGGTCGCCGCTCACGACCGCGCCGTCGGGTCGCCCGCCAACGAGG
This sequence comes from Roseateles asaccharophilus, assembly GCF_004362405.1. GTDB lineage: Bacteria > Pseudomonadota > Gammaproteobacteria > Burkholderiales > Burkholderiaceae_C > Kinneretia > Kinneretia asaccharophila. The sequence continues at coordinate 189,791 of NZ_SNXE01000004.1, read as the reverse complement.
CTCAGCGCATTGGCAGCATGCTGGAACTGGTTGCTTCCCATGTTCCGCTGCAGCGGCGGGTGGTCCATGCCGGAGATCTGATCTACCAGGCGGGCGAGGGATTCCAACGCCTGCATCTGGTCAACGCCGGATTCTTCAAGCTGATCAACAGTGCCAGCGATGGTCGGGAACAGGTGGTGGCCCTGCAGTTTCGGGGTGACTGGCTGGGCTTCGATGGCATTGCCCAGGGGCGTCACGGCTGCGACGCGGTGGCCATGGATACGGGTGAGATCTGGAGCTTCAGCTACGAGGCCTTGTTGCAGGCCAGTCTGACGCAGCCTCGCCTGCTGGCCCTGGTGCACGAAGCCATGAGCCGGGAGATCGTCCGCGACCGCGATGCCCTGCTGTCCCTGTGCACACTGTCGGCCGATGCCCGCGTGGCGGACTTTCTACACTACTGGGCCGACTCGCTGGCCCGGCGCGGACTGCGGGCGGACCAGATCAGCCTGCGCATGAGCCGGGCCGAGATTGGCAACTATCTGGGCATGACCATCGAGTCCGTGAGCCGGGCGCTGTCGCGGCTGTCGGCCCGGCATCTGATCCGCTTTGCCGAGAAGGGGCGGCGCGATATCGAGATTCCGGAGCTCGGCGCCCTGGCGGCCTTTGTGCAGGGCGGCTCGGCCGCCGGCCGCACCCTGCAGTGAGGGTGATTCCGCCTCAGGCCTCTAGGGCCTGGGCCATGGCGCTGGCCAGCTGCTCGCGGCTGAAGGGCTTGCGCAGCAGCGGCAGCTCACGCAGCACCGGCAGCTCGGCCGTCAGCAGATCGGCGGCATAGCCCGACATCAGCAGCACGGCCACCGCGGGATGCTGGTGCCGCACCTTCGCGGCCAGTTCGGTGCCCCGCAGGCCACTGCTCAGCATCACATCGGTCAGCAAGAGATCGAAGTCCGCCCCAGGCTCCGCCAGGGCAGCCAGGGCGGCCTCGGCGTGGCTGCAGACCCTGATCTCGCAGCCCCAGGCCTGCAGGAAGTTGAGCAGCACCGCACGCACCTCGGCCTCGTCCTCCACCAGCAGAACGCGCAGGCCCGGTGGTGGCGCGTGTACGCCCGCTTCCCCCTGCTCCTGACCCCTGTGGGCGCCTTGGGGCGCGGCCGGAAAGTAGAGGGTGACCGTGGTGCCCTGACCGGGACTGCTGTCCAGGCGGATGGCCCCCTGCGACTGCTTGACGAAGCCGTAGACGGTAGACAGCCCCAGTCCCGTGCCGCGGCCGGCCTCCTTGGTGGTGAAAAAGGGCTCGAAAGCGCGTCTGCGCACCGCCTCGGGCATGCCGGCGCCGCTGTCGCTCACCGCAATCGCCAGCAGGGGCAGGGCGCTGGGGGGGAGCTCCGTCAGCAGGTCCGGGGGCAGGCGGTCATAGCGCCAGGCGCGAAAGCGCAGGCGTCCGCCCTCCGGCATGGCGTCGCGGGCATTGATCGCGATATTGAGCAGGGCCGACTCCAGCTGGCCCGCATCGGCCAGCAGGGCCGGGCAGTCGGGGGCAACGTCGTCCTCGATGTGTATGCGCTGGTCCAGGGTGCGCCTGAGCATGCCGGCCAGGGACGCCAGCAGCCCCGCAATCTCGACCCGGCTGGGCTGGAGCAGCTGGCGCCGTGAGAAGGCCAGCAGCTTGCCCGTGAGTTCGGCGCCCCGGCGCGTGGCGCGCATGGCGGCTGCCACCATGGGCGGGGCTGCGGCATCACCCGCCACGGCGGGCAGTTCTTCCAGGACCTGAAGATTGCCCTGGATCACGGTGAGCAGATTGTTGAAATCGTGGGCAATGCCGCCGGTCAGCTGGCCCACAGTCTCCAGGCGCTGGGCGTGTCGCAGCGCCTCCTCGCCCTGGGCGCGCTGCAGGATGGTGGAGAGCAGATTGCCGATGGACTCCAGAAAGCGCAGCTCATCGTCGCCAAAGCGCTGGGGCTGGCGCGAGCGCACGACCAGCGCACCAATGCAGCGCCCCTGATCCAGCAAGGGCGTGCCCAGCGCGCTGACCAGACCGGCGCGCAGATAGGCCTGCGGCACCTCGAAGCGCTGCTCGCTGGCGTAGTCTGGCACCACGGTCGGCCTTTGCTGGGCCATCAGATAGGCAAGCGGTGAACCGGGCAGGCAGGGCAAGACCTGCCCCTCGGTCTCGGCATGCTCATGGTCCAGCATGCCGGCTGCGCCCGCCACGCGCAGGCTGCGACCATCGGCTTCGAGCAGATAGAGCCGTGCCTGCTCAACCTCCAGGGCCTGCGCGGCGGCGCGCGACGCCTGGCGGAAAAGGGCTGCCGGGTCGCGGCTGTCCACGGCCAGGCGGCCCAGCTGCGCCACCTGTTCCGCGTAGCGTGCGCGCTGCAAGGCTTGACGCATGCGCGGATAGGCGCTGATGTCGCGGATGGCCGCGACCACAAAGGGCAGTCCCCGGTCCTGCAAGGGGCTCAGGGCGATCTCCACCATGACCTCGGAGCCGTCGCGCCGCCGGGCCACCAGCTCCATCTGCGTGCCCATGGGCCGCGGACGCGGATTGCGCGCATAGTCGTCGCGGTAGGCGGCGTGGCGTGGCCGTATGCTGTCGGGCACCAGTGCATCCACCGCTTCACCGAGCAAGGCGCCGGGCTCGTAGCCCAGCAAGCGTTCGGCCGCCGGGTTGGCCTGCACGATCAGCCCGGCGAAGTCCACCAGGAGCAGGGCGTCCGGGTAGGCACTGAAGAGCGAGCTGAAAAGGTTGGGCGCCGCCATCTCTGCTTGCGACGGCGCAGGGACGCTGCCGCTCATTGACGTTCCACCAGGGCCACCAGCTGGTAGCCGGCACCTCGCACCGCGCGTATGAGTTCGGCCGCCTGCTCGGGCATGCAAGCCTGCAGCTTGCGGCGCAGGCGCCCGACCTGGACATCAATGGTGCGGTCATAGGGGCCGGCTTCGCGGCCGCGCGTCTGCTCCAGCAGGAATTCGCGTGAGAGCACCCGCCCGGCATGCCGCAGAAACACGGTCAGCAGGTCGAATTCGCCGCCCGTCAGCTCCACCGGACCGGCACGCTCATGCTCCAGCCGCCGGGCGCCGGCATCGAGCTGCCAGTCCATGAAGCGGTAGCGCTCCTGGGGGAGCGTCGTCTCGGGCTGGGCCTTGCTGCTGGCGCCGGCCTGCGCCGGCTGGAGGCGGCGCAACACGGCCTTGATGCGGGCGAGCAGCTCGCGCAGATCGAAGGGCTTGGTGACATAGTCGTCCGCCCCGACTTCCAGGCCCACGACCTTGTCAATCGGGTCGCCGCGGCCGGTGACGATGAGCAGACCGCAGTGCCAGTGCTCGCGCAGCTGTCGCGCAATCGCAAAGCCATCCTCACCGGGCAGGCCCAGATCCAGCAGCACCAGCTGCGGCGCGTCGCGGTGCATCAGGGCCAGCAGCTCGCGCCCGGTGGCCAGGGGCGTGACCCGAAAGCCCTGCGGGACCAGGTAGGCGCCCAGCAGCTGACGGATATCGGCTTCATCATCAACGATAGCGATATGGACGGGCGTGGCGATGGCGACGTTCATGCCGGGCATTGTCACCAATTCCGCCCGCAAGCCCGCCGCGTACCGCAGCTGGGATCGTGGCCTTGCGGGTCAGGTCTTGACATCTTGAGCGGGCAGCCATTCGGTGCCGGTGCGACGTACCAGCTCGCGATAGCTGATGGGCGCCGAGGCCCGCTCGTCGTCGTCATTGGCCTGCCAGTGGGCCCAGGCCCGACGGGTGTGGCTGTCATAGACCAGCTTGAACAGGTGGCTGGGGACGCCCACGCCGTTGTCGCCGATGCGCGGCGTGTCCGGCGCAAACACCGCCCCCGTGATCACGAAGACCTCACCCTGGGCGCGCTGCACATAGCGGCGGGTGTCTTCCTCGATGCGGGCCCAGGCGCCCGAGTTGTGGCGTATGGCCTGCGGCACCATATTGGCCAGGGAGTAGGACTGGGCCATGGCCTCCTCGGTGCTCATATCGCCCGAGGGCGCCATATGGCCACGCGAAAAGCCCGAACGCTTGTAGTCCTCCAGTTCGGCGCGCTCGCTGCGCGGCAAGCGGGCGTCGGTGTAGAAGCGGTCCGACTTCTGCCGCCGGATGCCGCCCACATTGTTGCGGTTCAGGCTTTGCGCGACGAAGACCGGCGTGCGCGTGTCACCGCTGTGCAGGACCGCAAAGCCGTCGTAGCAGAGTTCGCGCAAACGGGGGCGCGGTGCCACCGCCGGAGGACGCTGACCGGCGAAGAACTTCGAACACTGCGCGAAGGAACTGGGCAGCCGCCGTACATCCGGCGTGCCGGCCGATGCGACGCCGGTACTGATGCCGAGGAACAGGGCCACCAGCCCGCCCATGAGGGCGTGGCGGCCTCTTGCTATGGCTTTCATGAATCGTGAATGGCAAAAACGCCGCAAGCCAGCCCCGGGCTGGCAAGGCCGGGGCCAGGGTTGCGAGCACAGTGGGGAGCGCCAGAGGCGCGAGGTGTCAGAGCAGGGCGGCCAGGCCCGCGCCCAGGCCGCTGACTGCGGCCGTGGCGCCCAGCAGGCGGACATCGCTGCGGTCATTGCCCAGGCGCTTTGCCTGCCAGGCGACCCAGGCCAGCGTGACGCAGAAGACAAAACCCATCAGGGCGGCGCTGTCAATGTTTTCCATAGGGCTGAAAAATCCGTTCGGGACCAGAACGGCGCGGATGATCCCTCATGCCGAGCATCGGTTCAAGCAGGGTGTATCGGCTTCTGACTTCGAGAAAACCTATTCATTCCGGGCTGACGATCATGCTTGGGCCGCGGCGCGGCGCTCAAGCGGACTCGAACTGCAGCGCGGCCAGTCGCGCGTACAGGCCGCCCCGGGCCAGCAGATCGGCATGGCTGCCGGACTCGACGATGCGGCCCTGCTCCAGCACCAGGATGCGGTCGGCGCGCTGCACCGTGGCCAGGCGGTGGGCGATGACCAGGGTGGTGCGGTGCTGCATGGCGCGTTCCAGCGCGGCCTGAACCATGCGCTCGCTCTCGGCATCCAGCGCGCTGGTGGCCTCATCCAGCAGCAGCAGGGGCGGATTCTTGAGCATGGCCCGCGCAATCGCGATGCGTTGGCGCTGTCCACCCGAGAGGCGCACGCCACGCTCGCCCAGAAAGGTCTGGTAGCCCTGGGGCAGGGCGCTGATGAATTCGTGCGCGAATGCGGCCCGTGCGGCGGCGATGACCTCCTCATCGCTGGCCTCGGGGCGGCCGTAGCGGATGTTTTCCATCGCATTGGCCGAGAACACGGTGCTGTCCTGCGGCACCAGGGCCATGGCGCCGCGCAGCTCGGCCAGGGCAAGATGCCGGATGTCCTGACCGTTGAGCTCGATGCTGCCGGTCTGCGCCTCGTAAAAGCGCAGCAGCAGCTGGAACACCGTGCTCTTGCCAGCGCCGCTGGGGCCGACCAGGGCCACCGTCTCGCCGGGGCGAATGTCCAGATCGATCTGGCTCAGGGCCGCTTGATCGGGGCGGGAGGGGTAGTGGAAGCTCAGGTCCCGGATGCGCAGGGCTGCCCCGCCCGCGCTGGGCGGCAGGGGCCGGGGCGCGGCGGGCTCGGCCACCGCAGAGCGCGTGGCCAGCAGCTCCATGAGCCGCTCGGTGGCACCGGCCGCACGCAGCACATCGCCCCAGACCTCGGCCAGCACGGCCACGCTGCTGACCAGCAGGATCACATAGACCACCGTCTGCCCCAGATGGCCGGCACTGATCTGGCCGGCCATGACGGCCTGGGTGCCTTGATACAGGCCCCAGAGCAGGGCGGCGAAGGTGCTGCTGATGACAAAGGCCACCAGGCCCGAGCGCACGCGGATGCGCTTGCGCGCCGTGTCGAAGGCGCTCTCGGTGGCCTGGGAAAAGCGCCGGGTTTCGGCCTGCTCCTGGGTGTAGCTCTGCACCACCGGCACGGCATTCAGCACCTCGGCCGCAATGGCGCTGGTGTCGGCCACCCGGTCCTGGCTGGCGCGGCTGAGCTTGCGCACCCGCCGCCCGAAGGCCAGCGCGGGCAGCACCACCAGCACCAGCATGCCCAGCACCGGCAGCATCACCCTGGCATTGGTGGCAATCAGCATGATGAGCGCGCCCAGCCCCATCACGCTGTTGCGCAGGCCCATGGAGAGGCTGGAGCCCACCACGGTCTGCACCACGGTGGTGTCGGTGGTGATGCGGCTGAGCACCTCGCCGGTCTGGGTGCGCTCGAAGAACTCGGGGCTTTGCCGCAACACATGGGCATAGACGGCGCGGCGCAGATCGGCAGTCACGCGCTCGCCCAGCCAGCTCACCACATAGAAGCGTGCCGCCGAGAACATGGCCAGGGCCACGCCCACGCCGAACAGGGCCAGAAAGTGCTCCCTCAGGGCCATCACCCGCTCGCCCGGATCGCTGGCCACCAGGCCCTGATCGATCAAGGCCTTGAGTGCCAGCGGAAACAGCAGGGTGCTGAGCGCCGCCAGCAGCAGAAACAGCAGAGCCAGCGCAATGCGGCTGCGATAGGGCTTCAGAAAGGGCAGCAGGCCCGACAAGGAGCGCGCGGGCCCGTTGCGGAGCCCGGGCCGCTGCGTATGCGTCGGGGGCTGTGGCATGGCCTCAGTGTACTCAGGGTCAGGGCTTGCCCGGGGCCGGCAACCAGGGCTTGCGAATGGGCACCGTGGCCGCCGCGAGGGCCCGCTCTAGCTGGCTAGGCGCATGCGCTCGCTGTAGCCGGTCAGCTCCAGATAGCCTCGCCCCAGCGTGCGCCCCTGGCTGTCGAGCAGCGCCGAGGCCCCTTCCCAGTACAGCATGCCGGTGCTCGCACGGGCATCCACTTCCTGGGCGTCGACCAGGGCTTGCAGCCGCCAGCCCTCGAAACCCGGGCCTTGCAGGCTCCAGGCCACGGGATAGCGGGCGCCGCTGGCGGGGCTGCGCCATTCGCGCAGGGGCGTCAGGCGCAGCTCGCCCGGGGCAAAGCTGCGACTGGCGCCTGCGGCCTCGCGCAGGCTGCCGCCGCTCCAGAGTTCGCTGCCGTCGGCGCGGCGCAGTCGAAAGGCCGTGAGCGCGCGGCCGTCCTGCAGATTGAGGCCCATCCAGTCCCAGCCCTGGGCCTCGGGCGCGAGCAGGGCATCGCTCCACTCATGGTCCAGCCAGGCGCGGGCTTGGTAGGGCCGGGTCTTGCCGTCCGGCTCGCGCAGCAAGACCTGGCCCTGAAGCTGGGTCTGGCTGTAGTACTGGCTGGCGTGATGGGGCTCGGGGCCCTTACGGGACCAGCCGGCCTCGCCCTGCAGCAGGGGCGGCAGGGCCGTGCTCAGGTCCAGCTGCAGGGCAAAGCGCTGGCTGCCAAAGGCCGCGCGGTAGCGCGAGCCGCCGGCGCCTGTGCTCGCCGGCTCGCGGCGCAGCCACCAGTCCTGCAGGCGCAGCGCGGTATCGGCCTCGGCGTACTGGGCGTGGCCTAGGCCCAGGCGGGCCACCCGCTGGTCGTGCTGCAGCTGGCCACGCGCGAGATCGGTGAGTGCCACATGGGCCAGCAGCAGCTGGCGCGGGGCCAGTCGGCTGGGATGCTGCTGCACGGCGGCGTCCCCATGCCGCACGCGGAAGTAGGTGAGCTGGAAGCCCCAGCGCGGCGCGCCCCAGTCCTGCTCGGCCAGCAGGCCCGTCAGGTACCACCACTCCAGGCCTGATTCGGGATGCGCCCCATGGTCGCGCGGAAAGCTCAAGGGCCGGCGCTCCAGGGCCTGGGCCGGCCGCGGCATCAGCATCAGGGCGGGACTGCCCAGCAGGCCCAGGGCCGCCAGTTGCTGCAGCAGCTGGCGGCGCGGGCGCGGGCCCGTGAACGGCGGCATCACCAGTCCTCCCGCACCGCGCGCAGCAGATCCTGGCCCAGGCTGCGCCTCCCGGCCAACCAGGCGGTGAGCAGGGCCGCGGCCAGCGTGGCGGCCAGCGTGGCGGCGAGCAGGGCGGCCAGGCGGGCCGTGGGCAGGGCCAGGTCCATGCTCCAGTGAAAGCTCTGCGGGTTCACCACAAAGACCAGCACCGCGCTGATGGCCAGGCCCAGGCCCAGGCCCAGCAGGGCGCCGGCCGTGGTCTGCACCGCGGTTTCGGCCAGCAGCAGGGTGCGCAGCTGGGCGCGGCTGAAGCCCAGATGGCGCAGCAGGCCGAACTCGCGCCGCCGCGCCAGCACCTGGGCCGAGAGCGTGGCCGCCACGCCCACCAGGCCCAGGCCCAGCGCAATGGCCTGCAGCCAGTAGCTCACCGCAAAGCTGCGGTCGAAGATGTGCAGCGAGAGGGCCAGCAAGTCGCCGCTGGCCGCCAGCTCGATGTCCTGGGCATCGCCGGCCAGGGCCCGCAAGCGGCTCTGTACCTGCTCGCTGTTGGCACCCTCCCGCAGCCAGAGAAAGAGCTCATTGACCGCCATGTCCCCGCTGAAGCGGCGGTAATCCGCCAGCGGCATCATCAGCGCGCCGCTCTGGCGGCTGTAGTCGCGCCAGACACCACGCACAAAGCCGTCCAGGGCCTGGCCCTGCGGGCCCAGACCGGGCAGGCTGAGTCGGGCGCCGGGCTGCAGACCCAGCTGATCGCGCAGGGCTTCATTGATGTAGAGCGCTTGCAGGCCGGGCGCCGGCACCTGGCCCAGCGTGCCCACCAGGGGCAGGCGGTTCTCGTCGGGAATGGGGCGGGCCATCAGGCTGATGCTCACGGCGGCGGCTCCGGGCACCGTGGCCGGCAGCGCCAGGCGGCGGCTGCGCTGGGCCTGCCAGTCCCGCAGCGCCGGCAGGCCGCGGCCCTCGGCCACCGCGGTCACGAAGTTCTCGCTCAGCGGCGCGCGCGCCCCGCCGGCGTCGCGCAGGGTCGATCGCACATAGAGATCGGCCGGCAACATCTGCTGCAGCCAGTGCGTCAGCGAGGCGCGGAAGCTGTAGATCATCACCAGCATGGCCACCGAAAGCGCCAGCGCCACCAGCACCCCGGCCAGCAGCTGGGCCGCCTCGCCCGCCCCCTCGCGGGCGCGCTGGCGCAGCAGCAGCAGGCCGGCATGGCGCTGTCCCGGCAGCAGGGCGCCCAGGGCCCGCACCAGGGGCGGCACGCACAGCAGACCGCCCAGCAGCATGCAGAGCATGGCCAGATAGGCCGCCAGGGGCAGGCCGCCCCAGGCCGGCAGCCAGGCCAAGCCGGCCCCCGCCAGCAGCAGGAGCGGCCCCAGCCAGACGGGCGGCGCGGGCAGCAGCTCGGCCCCCAGACCCTTGAGCACCTGGGCCGGCGCCATATGCCGGGCCTGCCAGGCCGGCCCGATGGCGCCCAGCATGGCCACGGCCAGGCCCAGGCCGCCATAGATCAGCAGGGGCAGCGGCTCGATGTGCAGACGGCTCTGGCCGCCGCCGCCCAGCAGGCCGCTGCCCAGATCGCCGTCCAGCAGCTGCAGGCCCAGGGCCGCCAGGCCCGCGCCGCCCAGCAGGCCCAGCGCACTGCCCAGCAGGCCCAGCAGGGCGGCCTCGGCCAGCACCAGGGCGAAGCGTTCGCGCGCCGAAAGCCCCAGCACGCCCAGCAGTGCCAGCTGCGGCTGGCGCTGCGCGGCCGCCAGGGACTGCACGGCAAACACCAGAAAGGCGCCGGTGAACAGCGCCATCAAGGCCAGCACGCTGAGGTTCACGCGGTAGGCGCGGCTGAGCGCGGCCAGGTCTTCGCCGCGCCCGGCCTCGGCCGGCACGGCCTTGAGGCCGGCCGACAGGGGCGGGGCCGTGGCGCCCTCGGCCAGGCGCAGCTCCACCCGGTCCAGCTCGCCCAGACGGCCCAGCAGGGCCTGGGCACCGGCAATGTCCATCACGGCCAGGGGCGCACCGGTGGACGCCACCCGGCCGGCCAGGCGCAGGCTGGCGCTGCGGGTCTGGCCCTGGGCGGTCCAGCGCAGGCTGATATGGCTGGGTCGCGGCGAGGGCAGCAGGCGCAGCGCGGCCTCGTTCAGGTAGACGGCATCGGGCGCCAGCACCGCCAGCGGGCCGGCGTCGGCGGCCTGATCCACAAAGGGCTGGGGCAGCAGGGCGGGGCGGAACTGCGCGCTCTGCAGCGCGTCCAGCCCCAGCAGGCGCAGGCCCTGGCGGCCGGGCAGCAAACTCAGCGAGGCCTCCAGCACCGGCGCGCTCTGCTGCACCCCGGGCAGGGCGGCCAGGCGGGCGGGCCATTCGTCGGAGAGCGGCCCGCCGCCCTCGGCCGCCAGTACCAGATCGGGCGTGCCGGTGATCTGGCGTTGGGCGGCCTCGAACTCGCCCAGGGCCGAGTCATTGAGCAGCTGCACGCCATAGGCCAGGGCCACGCCCAGGGCAATGGCCAGCAGGGCCAGCAGCTGGCGCCCGGCCTGGGCCCGGGCCATGGGCCAGGAGAGGGCGTGCAGCCAGCGCGTCAGTGGGGCGAGGGCGACCATGGCTGCAGGCCCTCGGCGTCCATGCGCAGGCAGCGGTCGGCGCTGACGGCGGCGCGTTCGGAATGGGTCACGAGCAGGCAGGCGGCGCCCTCCTGCCGGCACTGGGCGCGCAGCAGCTCCAGCACCTGGGCCGCGTGGCGCGGGTCCAGATTGCCGGTGGGTTCATCGGCCAGCACCAGGGCCGGCCGGTGCACCAGGGCACGGGCAATGGCCACGCGCTGCAGCTGCCCGCCCGAGAGCTGGCGCGGCGCGCGCTCGCCCAGGCCGGCCAGGCCCACGGCCTCCAGCAGCTGCTGCACCCGCGCCGCATCGGGCCGGCCCAGCAGCAGTAGGGGCAGGGCCACGTTGTCCGCCACGCTGAGCTGGGGCAGCACATGAAAGGCCTGGAACACAAAGCCCAGGGCGCGGCGGCGCAGCGCGGCCTGGGCCGGCTCGGGCAGGGCGCTCAGGGGCTGGTCCAGCAGGCGCACCTCGCCGGCTTCCACGCTGTCCAGGCCGGCCAGGCAGTTCAGCAGGGTGGACTTGCCGCAGCCCGACTCGCCCAGCAGAGCCACCAGCTCGCCCGCCCGCAAGTCCAGCGAGATGCCGCTGAACACCGGCAGCTCGCCGTAGCGCTTGCCCAGGCCCCGGGCCTGCAGCACCAGCTGGGCGCGGGCGGCCTCGCTCATGCCAGCAGCTTGTGCACCGCGGCCAGCACATGCAGGCTGGCTTCGGGGCTCTGGCAGTCGATGATTTGGCGCTGGGGCATGCTGCGCAGCCAGGTGATCTGGCGCTTGGCCAGCTGGCGGGTGGCGGCAATGCCGCGCTCGGCCAGGGGCGCCAGATCGCCGGCGTCCAGGCATTCCCAGGTCTGGCGGTAGCCCACGCAGCGCATGGAGGGCAGATCGGGCCTGAGGTCGCCGCGCGCGCGCAGGCCCTCCACCTCGGCCACCAGGCCCTGCTCCAGCATCTGGTGAAAGCGCTGGGCCAGGCGTCGGTGCAGCCAGGCACGGTCCGTGGGCTCCAGCGAGAGCAGGGGCCAGTCCACGCCCGGGCTCTTGGCCTGCTCGGCATGCAGGGCCGAGAGCGGTCGGCCGCTCAGGCGCCAGACCTCCAGCGCGCGCTGGACGCGCTGCGAATCGCCGGGCGCCAGTCGGGCCGCGGTGATAGGGTCCACCTCGGCCAGGCGCGCATGCATGGCGGGCCAGCCGATGCGGGCCGCCTCGGCGTCCAGCTCGGCACGCAGGGCTTCGTCGGCCTGGGGCAGGGGCGAGAGGCCCTCGAACAAGGCCTTGAAGTACAGCATGGTGCCGCCCACCAGCAGGGGCAGGCGGCCGCGGGCCAGGATCTCGGCGGCCAGGCGCTGCGCGTCGCGCGCGAACTCCGCGGCGCTGTAGCTGTCCAGCGGGTCCAGGATGTCGATCAGGTGGTGGGGGGCGATGGCCTGCTCGGCCGGTGTGGGCTTGGCCGTGCCAATGTCCATGCCGCGGTAGACCAGGGCCGAGTCCACGCTGATGATTTCCAGCGGCAGGTACTCGGCCAGGGCCAGGGCGGCGGCGGTCTTGCCGCAGCCCGTGGGGCCCGCCAGGCAGATGGGGCGCAGCGTCAAGTTCGTGTTCATGCGGGAGTGTCCGAACGGGCCTGGGTCTGCACCAGGGTCCAGGCGCACAGGGCCGCGCCCGCGCCCAGCACGGCCATGGTGGCAGCCATGGGGCGCACCGTGCCGTCCAGGCTCAGGCTGAGCCAGGCGCCCACGAGAAAAGCGCCCAGGGCGGAGACAAAGCCCGAGAGTGCGGCGGCGGTGCCGGCGAGCTGGGGAAAGGGGCCGACCGCACCCACCTGGCTGCAGGGCTGCAGCACCCCATGGCCCAGCATGATGAAGACATGCGGCAGCAGCAGGGCCGGGGCCGAGGGCGGCAGCACCCAGGCCGCCAGCCCCATGCCCAGGGCGCCGATGGCGGTGAAGAGCGCGCCGCGCCGCGCGGTGGCGGCCAGGCTCAGGCGTGACAGCCAGCGCCGGCAGATCAGGGTGCCCAGCACATAGATGCCGGCCCCCGCACCCACCACCAGGCCGTAGCTGCCGCGGCCCAGGCCCAGCACCTCGATGAAGACAAAGGCCGAGGCCGCCAGAAAGGTGTATAGCGTGCCGTAGGCCAGGGTGGTGAGCAGGGTGTAGGCGCGAAAGCCCGGATGCGCCGCCACCTGGGCCCAGTTGGCCAGCAGGCGGCGCGGCTGCAGGGCCTGGGGATCGCGGCGGCTCAGGCTCTCGGGGATGCGTCGCGTGACCATCACCAGCGCCGTCACGCCCGCCAGCGCAATGGCCAGCAAGGTCCAGCGCCAGCCCAGGGTGGCGGCCAGCAGTCCGCCCAGCGGCGGGCTCAGCATGGCCAGCAGACCCAGGCCCCCCAGGGCCCGGGCCATGACGCGGGCGCCCTCCTGCGGGGCGAACCAGTCGCGCAGCATGGCGCGGGCCCCCACCACCGCGGCGGCCAGACCCAGACCTTGCATCACCCGGCACAGCACCAGCAGCTCGATGTCGGCGGCCAGGGCTCCGCCCGCGCCCGCCATGGCGTAGAGCGTGAGCCCGCCCAACAGCACGGGGCGGCGGCCCAGGCGATCCGACAGCGGCCCCATCAGCAGCTGCCCCAGGCCGAAGGCCAGGATCAGGCCCGAGAGCGTGAGCTGGGTGGCCGACATGGCGGCCCCCAGCTCGGCGCGCAGGGCCGGCAGGGCGGGCAGGTAGAGATCGGTACCGATGGGCTGCAGGCCCAGCAGCAGGGCCAGGGCCAGCACCTGCCAGCCCAGGCTCGGGCGGGCGGGCAGGCCGGTCGGGCCCGTCGTGGCGGCAGCGGGCATCAGTCGAAGCGCTCCCAGGGCGCGAGATAGCGCCATTGACCAGCGGGCAGATGGCCCAGATTGATGCGGCCGATGCGCACCCGCTTCAGGCCCACGACCTTGAGCCCCACCAGCTCGCACATGCGGCGGATCTGGCGCTTGCGGCCCTCGCGCAGCACAAAGCGCAGCTGGTCCTCATTGATCCAGCTGACCTTGGCGGGCTTGAGCTGCACACCGTCCAGCTCCAGGCCATGGTTCAGCAGGGCCAGGTCTTGCTCGGGGAAGTCCTTCATGGGGGAGGCCTGGCCGTGGTACTCGACGCGCACCAGGTACTCCTTCTCGACCTTGCTCTCTTCGCCGATCAGCAGCTTGGCCACGCGGCCGTCCTGCGTCAGCACCAGGAGGCCGGTGGAGTCGATGTCCAGGCGGCCGGCCGGTGCCAGGCCGCGCGCATGACCGGCGTGGTACTTCAGGCCGGAGGGGTCGTCCTTCCAGTGTGTGGCGCTCTTGACCAGCACGGAAGCGGGCTCATAGCCGTCCTCGGCCTGGCCGGAGACATAGCCGATGGGCTTGTGCAGCAGGATGGTGACCTGCTTGGCCTGCTCCTGGCGGGCGGCGGGGTCCACCTCGATACGGGCATCGGGGCCCACGCGCTGGCCCAGCACGGCCAGCTCGCCGTCCACGCGCACCCAGCCGGCGGCGATCCATTCATCGGCCTCGCGACGCGAGGCCAGGCCCAGTGCCGTCATGCGCTTGGACAGGCGTTCGCCCTCCGCGCCGTCGCCCTCATCGGCAAGGGGGCGCGGTGCCGGGCGGGGCCGGGCCTGGCTTTCCGGCGGACGCACGCCGGTGGCACGGCGCTGGTCGCGCCGCGGCGGCGCGCCGGCCTCGGGTGCGGGCGCGCGGGGGCGGGCGGGCGCGCCGCTCCCACCGGCCATGTCCTCGCGGCGGAAGCTGCCGCCGGCGGCGCTGTGGCGCGGCGCGGACTTGGCGGCGGGGCCGCCGCCCTGGCCGCGCTGAGCACCATGAGTGCCGTACCCGCTCTTGCCGCCGGAGCGCTCGGGGCGAGCCGGACGGCTGCCACCCGGCCCGTCGTGGCGATCACGCTGCTCTTCGGCGGCGCGGCGCTGCTCGAAGCTGGCCTGGCGTTCGGCGCGCTCGGCTTGGGCCTGCTCCAGCGTGGGGCGCGGGCGCGAGAGGCCCTTGCCGCGCAGCGGGCTGCGGCGTTCGCCGCCGGGCTTGGCCTCGCCGCTGGCCGCGGGCTTGTTCTTCAGTTTCAGGGTGGCCATGGTGGCTTTCGTCAAAAAATTGGTCAACGGCCGCGCAGGAAGAGCGCATCCAGCTCGCGCATTCCGAGCTGGCGCCAGGTGGGGCGGCCGTGGTTGCATTGGTCGGCCCGCTCGGTGCGCTCCATATCGCGCAGCAGGGCATTCATCTCATCCAGGGTGAGCTGGCGGTTGGCGCGCACGGCGCCGTGGCAGGCCATGGTGGCCAGGATCTCGTGCTGGGCGCGCTCGATGGCATGGCTGGCGTCGTACTGGGCCAGCTCGGCCAGCACGCTGCGCGCCAGCTCCACCACATCGCCGCCGGCCAGGGCCGCAGGACGGGCGCGCACCGCAAGCACCTTGGCCGATAGCGGCGCGATGTCCAGACCCAGGCGCGACAGGGCCTCGGCCTGGGCTTCGGCGGTGGCGATCTCCTGGGGCGTGGCCGCGAAGGTGACCGGGATCAGCAGGGGCTGGGACTCGATGGCTGCCGCGCCCAGGCTGGCCTTGAGCCGCTCGTAGACCACGCGCTCATGGGCCGCATGCATGTCCACCACCACCAGGCCCTGGGCATTCTCGGCCAGGATGTAGACGCCCTGGATCTGGGCCAGGGCCCGACCCAGGGGCCAGTCGCCCTCGGGCAGGGGCACTGCCGGCGCGGCGCTCAGGCCCACATCCAGGCGCGGCGCATTGGCAGCCGGCTGGGCCGCGGCGAAAGCGCCTGAGCCCGGGCGTGCCGGCGCGGGCGCCGAGAAGGCGGACAGGCCCGGAGCCCCGGGGCTGCCGTAGAGCGTGGCCACCTCGGCCAGGCCCAGCGAGGTCTGGGTATTGCTGCGCCAGCTGGGTGTGCCGGCATAGAGCGGCGGGCTGCTGGACTCGCGCACGCCGGGGTAGCTGGCCTGGTAGCTCGCAGGGTAGGGCGCCGATGGCGCCGTGGGCTCGGGCGAGGCGGCCGCCTCGGCGCTGCGCGAGACGGCCAGCGCGTCCTGCACCGCATAGCGGGCCTGCTGGTGCAGCTCGCGGCCATCGCGAAAGCGCACCTCGATCTTGGTCGGGTGCACATTCACATCGACCCGGTCCGGGGCAATGTCGATGAAGAGCACATAGCTGGGCTGGCGCTGGCCGTGCAGCACGTCCTCATAGGCCGAGCGCACGCCATGGGCGATCAGCTTGTCGCGCACATAGCGGCCGTTCACATAGACGTACTGCATGTCCGCGCGGCCGCGCGCCGCCTCGGGCAGGCCGGCACGGCCGTAGACGCGCAGCGGGCCGGCCTCGGCATAGACGGGGCGGCTGTCGCGCAGGAATTCGGCGCCCAGCACATCGGCCAGGCGCGACTCCACCTGGGTGGGGCGCAGCTGTTCCACCAGCTTGCCCTCGTGCCAGATGGTGAAGCCCACATCGGGCCGGGCCAGGGCATGGCGGCGCACGGCCTCCAGGCAGTGGGCCAGTTCGGTGCCCTCGCTCTTGAGGAATTTGCGGCGGGCCGGGGTGTTGAAGAAGAGCTCGCGCACCTCCACGCTGGTGCCTTGCGAGCGGGCGGCGGGCACCAGCTCGCCGCTGCGGGCGTCCAGGCGGAAGGCGTGCTGGGCGCCCTCGCAGCGGCTAGACAAGGCCATCTCGGCCACCGAGCTGATGGCGGCCAGGGCTTCGCCGCGAAAACCCATGGTGGCCACCGACTCCAGCTCGTCCAGATTGCGGATTTTGCTGGTGGCATGGCGCTTGAGCGCCAGGGGCAGTTCCTCGGCCGGGATGCCGCAGCCGTCGTCCTCCACCACGATGGCGCGCACGCCGCCGCCCATGAGCTTGATATTGATCTGGCGGGCGCCCGAGTCCAGGGCGTTGTCCACCAGCTCGCGCACCACGGAGGCCGGGCGCTCCACCACCTCGCCAGCGGCGATCTGGCTGATCAGTTCGTCAGGGAGTTCGCGGATGGGCCGGCGCGGGGCCGGCGCCGGCGAGGCAGGCACATCAATCATCACCGGATTGTAAGAAGTCCGCCCCGGTGCTGCCCCCATAATGCGCGGCCATGGAATTCGCCGCCTTTCTGATCGACTTCATCCTGCATGTGGACCGCCATCTGGCCGAGTTCGTGCAGGCCTACGGGGCCTGGGTCTATGCCCTGCTGTTCCTGATCGTGTTCGTGGAGACGGGCCTGGTGGTCATGCCCTTTCTGCCGGGTGATTCCCTGCTCTTCGTGGTGGGCGCGCTGTGCGGCCTGGGTCTGATGAGCCTGCCCCTGGCCATTGCCATCCTGCTGGTGGCCGCCATCCTGGGCGACCAGACGAACTACACGATAGGTCGCTACTTCGGCCCCAAGGTCTTTCAGTGGGAGCAGTCGCGCTTCTTCAACAAGCGTGCCTTCAATGCGGCCCATGAGTTCTATGAGAAGCATGGCGGCATCACCATCATCATCGCCCGCTTCATGCCCTTCATCCGCACCTTCGCCCCCTTTGTGGCCGGCGTGGCGGAAATGAACCGGACCAAGTTCACCTTCTACAACGTGGTGGGCGCCCTGATCTGGGTGGTGGGCCTGTGCCTGGCGGGCTATGCCTTCGGCAATCTGCCCTTTGTGCAGACCCATCTGAGCAAGATCATCTGGGCCATGATCATCATCCCCGGCCTGATCGCCATCTATGGCGGCTGGCGGGCAGGGCGCAAGAGCGCCGACACGGCCAGCAGCACCTGATACGCCCAACGGCGCTTCAGGCGCTTCTGTCGCCTCAGAGCGCGCGATGCCGTGCCAGCGGCGGGTTCTTGGCGAAGTAGCGTGCGATGCCCGTGGCGAGAGCCTCGACCAGCTCGTCCTGATAGTCCGGGTCGCGCAGCTTGGCCTCCTCCTCGGGGTTGGAGATGAAGGCCGTCTCCACCAGGATGGAGGGCATGTCCGGTGCCTTCAGCACCGCGAATCCGGCCTGCTCCACGGAGCGCTTGTGCAGGCGACCCACCTTGCCGATCTGGTTGAGCACCTCGGAACCCAGCTTGAGACTGTCCTTGATCTGGGCGGCGGTGCTCATGTCCAGCATGGCGCGCATCACCTCCGCGTCCTTGACGGCCACGGTGTTCACGCCGCCCACCAGATCCGCACGGTTCTCCTTGTCGGCGATCCAGCGCGCGGCCGTGCTGCTGGCGCCGCCCTGACTCAGCGCAAACACCGAGGCGCCACGGGCCTTGGGGGTGATGAAGGCGTCCGCATGGATGGACACGAACAGATCCGCCTGCACCCGGCGCGCCTTGCGCACCCGCTCATGCAGGGGCACGAAGAAGTCGCCGTCGCGCGTCATCATCACGCGGATATTGGGGTTGCTGTTGAGCCGGTCACGCAGCTTGCGGGAGATGGCGAGCACCACATCCTTCTCACGCAGACCTGTCGGCCCGATGGCGCCCGGGTCCTCGCCGCCGTGGCCCGGATCCAGGGCAATGACGATGAGCCGGTCCAGCCGGTTCTGGTTGATGCTGGGCGGACTGGGGGGCGGCGCGGGGGCGGGTGTGCTCAGCGCCGGGGCGCTCGCGGGGGGGCGAATCGGCTGCGGCTGCGGGCTGGCGACGGAGGCCGGCCTGTCAATGCGGCCGATCAGCTCGCCCAGGGCGTCCTGCACGGCCTGGGCGGCCTGGGTCTCGGCCTGTTCCTTCTCGCGGATCAGGGCCAGCAGCGGGTCGCGCTCCTGCTGCGGGTAGAGATCGAAGACCAGGCGGTGCTTGTAGGCCGCCACCGGTTCCAGGGTGAAGATCTGGGGCGCCACCACCTGCTTGAGGTCCAGCACGATGCGCACCACGCGGGGCTGGTTCTGACCCACGCGAACCGCGGCGATGAAGGGGTCATCGGGCTTGATCTTGCCCAGCAGCTCGCGCAGGCCGGGGCTGAGCTCCAGACCGTCGATATCGATCACCAGGCGATCCGGGCTGTCCACCAGAAAGTGCTTGGCCGCCAGGGGGCGGTCGGACTCCAGGGTGACGCGGGTGTAGTCGGCGGCGGGCCAGACCCGCACGGCCACGATGCTGGCAGCGCTGGCCGCCCGGACCAGGGTGGGGGCTTGCAGCAGCAGGGCCAGGCTGCCCATGCGGCGCAGGGCGCGCCGGCGGGAATTGGCGCTCATGCGTCAAGACTCCCCTGCAGCAAGGCCTGACCCCGGGGCGTGCAGGCCTCCAGGCGCACCAGGCGGGCCTCGTCCTCGGCACGGATGTCCAGATGCAGTCGCAGATCCGGTTCGGGCAGCATGCCGGCGGCCTTTTCGGGCCATTCGCAGAGCTTGAGGCCGGGGCGGGCAAAGATCTCGCGAAAGCCCGCGTCTTCCCACTCGCGCGGGTCGCTGAAGCGGTAGAAGTCGAAGTGGCTGACCTCGCCCTGGCCGCCCCAGTCGGCCAGGTCATAGCTCTCCAGCACCGCATAGCTGGGGCTCTTGATGCGGCCTGCCACACCGAGTGCGCGCAGCAGATGGCGCACCAGGCTGGTCTTGCCGGCGCCCAGGCCGCCATGCAGTTCCATCGTCGCGTCGCGCAGGGCCGGCAGCGCGGCCAGGCGCGCGGCAAAGGCTTGGGTGGCGGCCTCCTCGGGCCAGACCAGGTGGCGGGTTTCTAGAATGCTCAAATGAACGGGGCTCCGCGGCAAACCATCGATACAGACCAGCTGATGCAACAGCTGCGCGCCTGGGCGCGTGAGCTGGGATTTTCACAGATTGGCGTGGCCGATATCGACCTCGCCAGTGCCGAGCCGGGCCTGCTGGCCTGGCTGGAGGCCGGCTTTCACGGCGAGATGCACTATATGGCGGCTCATGGGCTCAAGCGGGCCCGGCCCGCCGAGCTGGTGCCGGGCACCCTGAGGGTGCTGACCGCGCGCATGGATTACCGCCCGGCCAATAGCCCCGAGGACTGGCAGGCCATCGAGTGGCAGGGCCTGGGCACGCCGCGGCGCGCCCAGGTTTCGCTCTATGCCCGGGGGCGCGACTATCACAAGGTGCTGCGCGCGCGGCTGCAGCTGCTGGCGGACAAGCTGGCCCAGGCCATAGGCCCCTTCGGCCACCGCGTCTTCACCGACTCGGCGCCGGTGCTGGAGGTGGAGCTGGCGTCTCGCTCGGGCATAGGCTGGCGCGGCAAGCACACCCTGACCCTGCACCGCGAGCATGGCTCCATGTTCTTTCTGGGCGAGATCTATCTGGACCTGCCCCTGCCGCTTTCCGAGCCCGTGAGTGCGCATTGCGGCCAGTGCAGCGCCTGCCTGGACATCTGCCCCACCCAGGCCATCGTTGCGCCCTACCGGGTGGACGCGCGGCGCTGCATCTCCTACCTGACCATCGAGCACGACGGCCCCATCCCGCTGGAGCTGCGCCCGGCCCTGGGCAACCGCATCTACGGCTGCGACGACTGCCAGCTGGCCTGTCCCTGGAACAAATTCGCCCAGCGCAGCCTGCTGCCGGACTTCGAGGTGCGTCAGCCCTGGCGCGAGGCCGATCTGCTCACGCTCTGGGCCTGGGATGAGGCCGAGTTCCTGCGCCGCACCGAGGGTACGGCCATACGCCGCATCGGGCATGCGCGCTGGCGCCGCAATATCGCCGTGGCCCTGGGCAACGCGCTGCGTGCCCGGTCTGATGGCGACATCCGTGCCGCGCTGGAATCCCAGCGCCCGCTGGCCGATGCCCTGCTGGCCGAGCACATCGACTGGGCGCTAGCGCAGGCTCTGCCACAGCCCCAGCCAGACGGGCAGGCTGAGCATGCCCACCAGGGTGGATAGGGTCACGAGACCGGCCACGAAGGCGGCATGCCCGCCCATGTGCGCCGCCAGCACATAGCAGCTGGAGGCCGTGGGCAGGGCCGCAAACATCAGCAGCACCAGCTGCTGCCCCGCGGCCAGATCCAGCCAGCGGCCCAGGCCCAGGGCAAAGAGCGGCAGCAGGGCGTGGCGTATGGCCAGCAGGGCCGTGGCCAGGCCTGGCGCCTCGCGCAGCGCGCCCAGGCGCAGTCCGGCACCCACGGCCATCAGCCCCAGGGGCAGGGCGGCCAGGCCGATGCGGTGCAGGGTGAGGGCGGCCGGCTCGGGCAGGCGCAGGCCCGCCAGATTGGCCGCCAGGCCGGCCAGGGTGCCCAGGATCAGCGGGTTGCGCGCCAGCTCCCGAATCAGGCCGTGCCCGCCATGGCGAGCCAGGGGCAGCACCGCACCGACATTGCACAGGGGCACGCACAGGGCCACCAGCAAGGCCACCCAGGCCACGCCCTGGGCGCCCTGCAGGCGTTCGGCCAGGGCCAGGGCCACGTAGGAGTTGAACCGGAAGGCCACCTGGGCGCCCGAGGCATGGGCGCGCGCGTCCACGCCCGGCCAGGCGCGCAGCGCATAGGCCAGGCCCATACCCAGCAGCACCACGGCCATGCCGGCGCCCCCCAGGCTCAGGGTCTCGGCGGGTTGCAGCGGCGTGCGCACGATGCTGTTGAACAGCAGCACCGGGAAGAGCAGGTAATAGACCAGCTTCTCGGCCGCCTCCCAGATGGGGCGATCCAGGGCGGTGTAGCGGCAAATCAGAAAGCCCGCCAGGATCAGCAAGGCGTCGGGCAGCAGGAGCAGGACATCGGGCATGGCCCGGCCAGTGTGCCAGCGCCGCGAGCCTGAGCTTGCGCCCCTTGTCAGCCGGAACCCACAGCCCTGCGTTAGGCTGCTGGCTTGTTGCCGAGCAGTTCCAGGAGTCCAGTTTGAAAAATGCCTTGTTTGCGCCTTCGCGCCTGCGGGCGAGCAGCGCACCCAGCGTGAGCCGGCGACGTGTGTTGCTGGCCGGGGCCGCCAGCCTGATCGCGGCGCGTCCGGCCTTGGCGCGTCGCTATGAGGGCCATGAGTTTCCCGACAGTCTGGAGCTCGAGGGGCGGCGGCTCAGCCTGAATGGGGTGGGCAAGCGTGCCGTGGCGGTGATCAAGGGCTATCTGGCGGCCCTGTACCTGCCGCAGCCCGCTAGCAGCCCGGAAGCGATCTATGCGGCCGCCGGTCCCAAGAAGCTGCAGATCCTGATGCTGCTGGATGTGAGCACCGAGGAATTCATCAAGGCGGTCGAGAAGGGCGTGCGGCGCAATTGCAGCGAGGCCGAACAGGCCGAGATCGCCCCGTCTCTGTCCCAGTTCGTCACCCAGCTGCGTGCGGTGGGCAAGGTGCGCAACAAGGACTTGATCGAGCTCGATCAACTGCCCAGCCAGGCCACCCAGATCCGCCTGAACGGACGTGCGATTGGCGCTCCCATCGCCGGGGGGGCGTTCTACACGGCCCTGCTCAAGGTTTTCCTGGGCCAGCGGCCCGTGGACGCCCGGCTCAAGCGCGGCTTGCTGGGTGGTTCACCCGACTGAAGTCAGGCCCAAGTCCAGGGGCTTACGTAGTTCCGCTAGCATGCTGGGCGTGTCGCGCCCCTAGCATCGCAGGGGCACGGGATGCCGTGTGATTTTCTTAATGACAAAACGAGGAGAAAGGCCATGAGCCGTCGAAACTGGATGCGTCGTTGTGGAGTGCTGGCAGCAGGTGCCCTGCTCAGTCCCTTGGTGCTTGCGCAGGCCTATCCCGCCAAGCCGGTGCGCCTGATCGTTCCCTTCGCCCCCGGTGGCACCACGGACATCGTGGCCCGCGTGCTGGCCGACAAGGTCAATGCGGCCCTGGGCCAGCAGATGATCGTGGACAACAAGGCGGGCGGCGGCGGCATCATCGGCGCCAACGAAATCGTCAAGGCAGCGCCCGATGGCTACACCCTGGGCATGGCCACCGTCTCGACCACGGCCTCCAACCCGGCCATCAATCCCAAGACGCCCTACAACCCGCTCACGGACTTCACCTCCATCATCAATGTGGCGGCCACGCCCAATGTGATCGCGGTGCACCCCTCCTTCCCAGCCCGCGACTACAAGAGTTTCGTCGCCGAACTCAAGAAGAATCCCGGCAAGCACAGCTTCGCCAGCTCGGGCACCGGCGGCATCGGCCATATGCAGATGGAGCTGTACAAGAGCCTGGCCGGTGTCTTCGTGCTGCACATCCCCTATCGCGGAGCCGGCCCGGCCCTGAACGACACCGTGGCGGGCCAGGTGCCCATCATCTTTGACAATCTGCCCTCGGCGCTGCCCTTCATTCGCGATGGTCGCCTGATCCCCATCGTGGTGGCCGCGCCCAACCGCCTGAGCGTGCTGCCGAATGTGCCCACCTTCAAGGAAATGGGCCTGGAGCCGGTGAACCGCATGGCCTACTACGGCATCCACGGCCCCAAGGGCCTGCCCAAGGAGGTGGTGGACAAGGTCAACGCCGCGGTGAAGAAGACCCTGGAGCTGCCGGATGTGCGCAAGCGCATCGAGGACACGGGCTCCATCATCGTGGCCAACACGCCCGAGCAGTTCGCCGCCGAGGCCCGTGCCGAGTTCGAGGTCTACAAGCGCGTGGTGCAGCAGCAAAAGCTCAAGCTGGATTGATGAGCCCTGTTGCGGCATGAGAGAGGGGCGCTGCGGCGCTCCTTTTTTCGTTTCACCCCCTAGCCGATCCGCATGAGCACCCTCCCGCGTGAGCACAGCGAACAGGCCATCGAGCGTTTTGCCGAGGCCCTGTGGCTGGAGGATGGGCTGTCGGCCAACACCCTGGCGGCCTACCGGCGCGACCTGGCCCTGCTGGCCGACTGGCTGGCGGCCGGCCCCGGTCTGAGCCTGGACCAGGCGGATGAGCTGCAACTGCTTGCCTATGCCAGCGCCCGCCACGCGGGCAGCCGCGCCACCTCGGCCAACCGCAGGCTCTCGGTCTTCAAGCGCTACTTCCGCTGGGCGCTGCGTGAGCAGCGCATCACGCAAGACCCGACCCTGCGCCTGTCAGCCGCCAAACAGCCGCTGCGTGTGCCCAAGACCCTGAGCCAGGGGCAGGTGGAGGCCCTGCTGAATGCGCCCGATGTCGAGAGCCCTCTGGGTCTACGCGACCGTGCCATGCTGGAGCTGATGTATGCCAGCGGCCTGCGGGTGAGTGAGCTGGTCACGCTCAAGAGCGTGCATGTCGGGTTCAAGGAGGCGGTGCTGCGGATTACGGGCAAGGGCGCCAAGGAGCGCCTGGTGCCTTTTGGCGAGGAGGCCCATGCCTGGCTGATGCGCTATCTGCAGGAGGCGCGGCCGGCCCTGCTCAAGGGACAGCGCTCGGACGCGCTGTTCGTGACCGTGCGCGGCGAGGGCATGACGCGCCAGATGTTCTGGACCCTGGTCAAGAAGCACGCCCTGGCCGCCGGCATCACGGCGCCGCTCTCACCCCATACCCTGCGCCACGCCTTCGCCACCCATCTGCTCAACCATGGCGCCGACCTGCGTGCGGTGCAGCTGCTGCTGGGCCATGCCGATCTGTCCACCACCCAGATCTACACCCATGTGGCGCGGGAGCGGCTCAAGGCCATCCACGCCGCACACCATCCTCGCGCCTGAGCAGCGTCTAGCGAACGGGCAGGGACGCGGGCGGTTTGATCTCCTCCAGGCAGATCATGGTCCGGATGTCGGCCACGCCCGGCACCTGCATCAGCTTGTCCGCCAGAAACTGGGACAGGGTCTTGAGATCGCTGCCCACGACCTTGAGCAGGTAGTCGCTATCGCCCGAGACGGTGTGGCATTCAAGGATCTCCGGAAAGTCCCGGATCAGGGCCTCGATCTCGCGCACACGGCCAAAGGCGGCGGCTTCGATGCTCAGACTCACATAGGCCGTCACGCCCAGGCCCAGTGAGGCCGGATCGACCAGGGCGCGGTAGCCGCGCAGCACGCCGCGCTCCTCCAGCAGCTTGACGCGCCGCAGGGTCTGGGGCGGCGAGAGGTGAATCTCGGCCGCCAGGTCCACATTCGACAGCCGTCCGTTGCGCTGCAGGATTTCCACGATGCGCCGGTCGATCGCGTCCAGGGGGAGGGAGGCCTTGTCCATAGGGCTTGCATTGTCCAGCAGGCCGGGCGCGACAATAGCGCCCATGGACCATAGTTTTCTCTCCGCCCTGATCCTGCTGCTGCTGGTGCTGGATCCGCTGGGCAGCCTGCCCATCTTCATTTCCATCATGCGTGCCGTGCCCAAGGAACGGCGCACCCTGGTGGCGGTGCGCGAAATCGGCATCGCCTTCGTGGTGCTGCTCACCTTCATGTTCCTGGGCGATGCCTTCCTGCGCCTGATGCATCTCTCCGAGCGCTCGCTGGAGGTGGCCGGGGGGGTGATCCTGCTGATCATCGCCATCCGCATGATCTTCGGCAGCAGCAGCGAGTCGGCCTATGGCCTGGAGCCGGGCCGTGAGCCCTTTGTCTTCCCCCTGGCCGTGCCGCTCCTGGCCGGCCCCTCGGCCATGGCCACGGTGCTGCTGCTGGCCTCGCGTCAGCCCGAGCGCATCGGGGAATGGATTGGCGCCCTGATCACGGCCATGATCGTGTCCTTTGTGGTGCTGATCCTGGCGGACCGCATCCGCAAGCTCCTGGGCGACTCCGTGGTCTCGGCCATCGAGAAGCTCATGGGCCTGGTGCTGACGGCCATCGCCGTGGAAATGATTCTGGCGGGCTTGAAGCGCTATTTCGTGGGCGGGCTCTGAGGCGCGCGGTCACTACTCAGTAGTAGAGCGTCAGCACCACGCTGTCCTGGTAGCTGCCGACACGGGCCGAGGGCTGCGCAGGGACCCGGCCATAGACCGTCAGGTGCCGGATGCTGCCGCTGGCGTCCGAACTGCCGCTGAGCATGCTGGCCGCATCGTTGCCCCAGGGCTTGCTGCGCGCCTCATCCTGGTAGAGCTGATAAGCCAGATAGCCGCCCGCACCGGCCATGCGGCGCTGGCTGCCGTCATGATGCAAGCCCTTGTCCAGCCCGATTCGCCACTGGGTGCCGACGGGGCAGCGCAGGCTCACGCGCGTGCTGGCCAGAACCGGGCTCAGCGGCGGCGGCCCCCGGCCGAAATCCAGATCGGCAGCGCTGACCCAGCAGCTGTTGTCATAGGCCGCCCACACCCCGGCGGAGGCAAAGCTCGTGGAGCCGCCAGCGATGCCGCCCTGGCTGCAATCGGCGGATTCCGGAAAGCCCTTGATGCCATAGCGCCAGCGCAGCCGTCCCTCATGGCCGTGTTCCATGAACAGGTGCGTGGCGGGCACGACCTGGCCGGGATAGACCCAGCCGTGAACGTTGGCGCGGGCGCTCTGGTAGGCGCCGGGCGGGACGAGCAGCCTGAGCTGGTAGACCGGGTTGCTGCCCGGCGCGCCAATGAGCTGGCTGTGGGCCGGATCGGAGAAGAGGTCGTAGCGCAGATAGGCACCGTTGTAGTTCCCCAGGCGCCGGCCGGTCTGGCCCGCGCTCTGGTCGCCCCGGCCGATGTAGAGACACAGCAGGTAGTAGCGGGTGAGTCGGGCTTCCGAATAGTCAGGCGCGCAGGCGTACTGGATGCCGGTGCTGGCCGCACGTCCCCCCGGATTCACCAGGCCAAAGCTCATGCGGAAGTCGCCGTCGACATGGCAGTCCTGCGCCCTGCTTGATGAGCAAACGCCGAGCAGGGCGAGTAGGCACGATACCGAGGCGCTGAGCCTGGCGCGGGAGACAGGCCTGATCACTCGCATCGCAACACCCCCAGCTGGATATGGCCGCTCGCCGGCAAGCGGGTCGGCAGACGGGCGCTACAGGCCAGCGAGCCGCCCTCGACCACGATGAGCGAGCCGGGCTCGGGGTCGAGGAGAAAGACCTGCCCCTCGTAGCCCACGATGGCTTTCCCCCCCCGTGGCTGCAGACGCAGCGCGGTGCCGGCCGGCACCCAATCTCCTTGCGGCCCCTGCAGTGCGATGAGCAGGTTCAGGGACTTCTTCATCCCGAAGCGCAGTAGCACGCCTCGACCTCCCGCCGGCACGGCCTGGCGCTCCACATCCTGCACGCTGATCTCGGCGCCGAGTGCCAAGGGGTCGATGGCCACCAGATTGCGCTGCCAGGCGTTGAGCTGGGGCAGCAGAAGCAGGCCTCGCGCATCGGTCTTGCCCATGGGGCGGTTCTCGAGCAGGACGGGAACGTCCGCAATGCCCTCGGTGGACACCAGTGCAAACGCATCATGCGCGCGCCGCATGGGGAAGAGCTGCCCCTGCATCAGCAGCAGCGCGCCGACCGCGTCGGCATAGACGGTGCTGGCGGCCTGCTGCTCGCCAGCCGTGGACCGGTAGCGCTCCAGCCCGAGCCGCCACTGGCCATAGGGCGTGCTGCGGCTGAGCTCGGCGTTGCCGCCAGCGTTCTCGCCCGCACCGGCTTGCAGGCGCCATCCCCAACCCGGGCCATCGGCGGGCAAGGGCCGCATCAGGCCCGCCCGGACGCCATCGCCCCGGGCCTGGTGCTCGTGGCTGAACCAGCCGTGCAGCAGACGCTCCAGCGGTAGTGACCAGTAGAGGTAGCTGCTGAAGCCGTGGCCGGCCCCCAGCTCCCGGTTCAGGCTCAGATTGGCGAAGCCATAAGCGCCCAGCGACTGCGACCAGCTCAGCCCGAGAAAGCGGCTGTGCTGGTTGTTGCCGCTGTCCTGCCGCACAAAGCTGGCGCCGAACTGAGCGGCGCCCAGGGCCCAGCCCAGAAAAATCTGATCGGTGCGGGGTGGCAGGGCGCCGGCATTCAGCGCGGCCATATCCCGAAACTGCGGGTCGCGGCGCAGCGTCGCGGCCTTGAGGCTGAAGGCCCCGCTCTGCCATTCATAGCCCAGTCCGCGCTGCCCGCCGCGCAGACCGCCCTCGCGGCTGAGGGCCGCCGAGCCGGTGAGCACCCCGGCCTGTTGTCCAAGCAGCCAGGCGCCGCCCAGGCCGGCCATCCAGAGCCCCGCGCCTGCCTGGGCATGCAGCTCAAGCACCTGCCGCCGACTCAGGCCGTAGCGCAGCGTGCCTGCGGCAAAGCCGGCCTGAGCCGAGGACTCGGTTTCGAGGCCGGAGACCTTGCGCAGGCGGCCCAGCTCCAGCGACCAGTCGCTCAGTCCGGCCTGCAGCAGGCGCGTGCTGCTGTAAAGCGGAAACTCCAGCACCCGGCTCTGCCCGGTGATGTCGGTCACCACGACCTGCGCCTGTCCAGCGCCGTTGAGCACCGGTGCCGCCTGCACCTGGAAACGCCCCGGCCTGACTTCCGACTGGGCTTCACGGATGCCGTTGATATAGAGGTCCACGACGGAGGGCAGTGCCGCCTCGCCCGCATAGCGGGCCAAGGGCACGGTCGCCCGGTAGGGCTGGAGCTGGAAGTTGCGTGCGAGCCGTATCCCTTGAAACCTCAGGCTGCGCGTCCAGTCCAGGGCCGTGCTGTAGTTGTCGCCGACGCTGAGGCTGAGCATGGTCTCGGGCAGATCGAGCTGCCAGCTGCTGTCCAGCCGCGTGCTCTGCCAGCGGCCGCCGTCGCCCAGCCCGGACTTGCGCCACTGCAAGACCTGGCTGCTGCGCCAGATGCCGGGCCCCAGACCGAAGAGCCTGAGCTCGTTCCACAGCGCTGCCGAATGCCGGCCGCGCTCGGATTGACCGTACATCTCATAGTTGAGCAGCAAGCCGGGCGCCTGCTCCGCGGCCATGTCTGGCGCCGGCGCCGGGGGGCGGTATCCCAGCAGGGTCGGTTCGCTGCCGAGGAACTCAACCGGCACCATCAGGCGCAGACGCTGCTGTGCCATGTCGAATTCCAGCTGCATCAGTGGCAGGCTGTTCAAGGCCAGCTGCTGCTCATCCGGCAGCAGCTCCTGTCCCGGCCATTGCAGGCCCAGGGCACGCAAGGTCCCGGCGCTGGCCCACAGGCGCCCGGCGCGCAGCTCGAAGCGGTGGAGCCCGCCGCTGGCCTGACGGTTGAGCTCCACCTCGAGGAAAAGCTCTTGATCCGGCATGGCCTCCTGCGGTGCAGGGCCGGCATGGGCAGTCGCCACAAGGGGCGCGGGCGCCCGCTGTGGCAGCGCTTGAGCCAGCACACAAGCCGGGCCCAGCAGCGCCAGCCAGCCGATCGCGCTAGAGCGCCGCATCCTGCAGCGGCAGTCGCTGCTGGCCCGGCTCATCGTTGAGCTGCGCTTCCAGCACGACACCGGGACTCAAGGGCTGCTCAAAAGACCATGCCATGAGCTGCCCGGGCAGCACATAGCCGAGCAGGCCTTCACTCAGGCTGATGTACCGGCCATCGCTCAGCATGGCCCTGAGCTGGCTGATGCGCACGGCCTGCTGGCCGTCATTGCGCAGCTCAAGCCGGCTGCCCGTGCCGGTTGCCGGCTGAAGGCGGGCCTTCAGGCGAGTGGCTGCAGCCGGCTGCGTGTCGGACTCGGTGGCCCTGCGCCCCTCGGCGCCGGACTTCGCAGCGATGAAGACCGGTATGGAGTAACGCATCAAGAGCTGAAGACCGGACTGAGCCGCCTGCGAATCCTGGGCCGAGGCCGGCAGTTCATCGACCAGGACCCGGTAGCTCTGCTCCAGCTCGGCCGTGTTGATGCGGGAGCGCACCAGCCTCACGGTCTGAGTTTGACCGGGCAGCACTTGCACAATGGCCGGGCTGGCCAGAATCTCGTCCTGCGCCTCCAGCACGTCCTGCTGCTCACGTTGGGCCCAGCGCATCACGCGCACCTGGACGTGGATCGGTGCAGCGGCGTTGTTGTTGAGCTGCAGCGCCTGCGCCTGTTGCTCAGGCGCGAACTGCAGACGGACCGGCGAGACCTGCAGGCCCGCGCTCCAAGCCGCAGGCCCTGCCGTGAACAAGAACAGGCCCAGGGCCAGCACCCGTGTAGCGCTCATGAGACTCCCTCTGTGAGCGCATGAATTTATCAGTAGCTGAGGGTGACGGTGACCGTGTCGGCGTACTGCCCGGCGGGTTCGTCGCCGTTGACATCGACCTTGGCATGTACGGTCAGCGCGATCTCATGGGCCGAGCCCAGCCCGGCACCCACGCCGGAAGCCGCCGAGCTGCTGTCATTGCCCCAGTTCGGGCCCGTGGCACTGTCCCGGCTGAGCGTGTAGGGAATACGCACCCCGTCGGCGCCTTCCATGGCACGGGCATTCACGTCGCCCGTGGTGCGGCCGCCGTCCAGGCCGACGGTGAAGGGCAGGTCCTTGGTGCATTGCAGCCGTATCGTGCCGCTCATTTCCTTCTGTCCGGGCATGGCGGCGCCGGTACCGAAGTCGATATCGCTGGCGTTCAGGACCACGCAGCTGCCCTGAATCTCCATGCGCACCACAAAGGTGTCGGTCAGGGTCTGCGCCATCAGGGGCAGGGCGCACAGCAGGCCCAGGCCTGCAAGGCCGGTGCGGCGAATCCAGGTGTGTCGGCGGTGTCTCAGGGTCATTGTTGGCTCCTTTCGCTCTACGTACCTAGGGTTTCTACTGTATTTGACAAGGCCGACCGGCATCTTGATATGTCTCAAGACTGTCGCCTCTTGCCGTGGCGAACGGCAGCGCCACCTCGACTCACAGCGTCGCATGGGCCGATATTGGCGCCTGCAGGCTGGCGAATCCCGCAATGCGAAAACCAAATTGCGCATTGTGGGAAATTGGATTTGTGCGCCGCCGCATTTTTTCTCATTATGGTGAATTGCTTTTCGCGATTCGAAATTTATTCCGTAAGTTATTGATTTTCATGGAGTAAATTTTTGGTCTTATATAAGACATAACACTTCCACAGCGGGTGGGGGAGGACTACGCTTAGAGCCATCGACAGCGAAGTTTTTCCTCTTCCGAACCACCCCTGTAGGAGCATCACCATGAGCACCCTGACCCGCGAACAGCAGATTGCCGCCCTCGAGAAGGACTGGGCCGAGAACCCCCGTTGGAAGGGCATCAAGCGCGGCTACACCGCCGCCGACGTGGTGCGCCTGCGCGGCTCGCTGAAGATTGAGCACACCCTGGCCCAGCGCGGCGCCGAGAAGCTCTGGAACCTGGTCAACACCGAGCCCTTCATCAACGCCCTGGGCGCCCTGACCGGCAACCAGGCCATGCAGCAGGTCAAGGCCGGCCTGAAGGCCATCTATCTGTCGGGCTGGCAGGTCGCCGGTGATGCCAACAGCAATGGCGAGATGTACCCCGACCAGTCGCTGTACTCCGTCGACTCCGTGCCCAAGGTCGTCAAGCGCATCAACGCGACCTTCAAGCGCGCTGACGAAATCCAGTGGAGCGAAGGCAAGAACGACACCGACTTCTTCGCCCCCATCGTGGCCGATGCCGAAGCCGGCTTCGGCGGCGTGCTGAACGCCTTTGAGCTGATGAAGGCCATGATCGACGCCGGTGCCGCTGGCGTGCACTTCGAAGACCAGCTGGCCGCCGCCAAGAAGTGCGGCCATATGGGTGGCAAGGTGCTGGTCCCGACCCGCGAGGCCGTGGCCAAGCTGGTCGCCGCCCGTCTGGCCGCCGACGTGATGGGCGTGCCCACCGTGCTGCTGGCCCGCACCGACGCCGAGGCCGGTGACCTGGTCACCACCGATGTGGACGACAACGACAAGCCCTTCTGCACCGGCGAGCGCACCGTGGAAGGCTTCTTCCGCACCCGCAACGGTCTGGATCAGGCCATCAGCCGCGGCCTGGCCTATGCACCCTATGCCGACATGATCTGGTGCGAGACCGGCAAGCCGGACCTGGCTTTCGCCAAGGCCTTTGCCGACGCCATCCACGCCAAGTTCCCCGGCAAGCTGCTGGCCTACAACTGCTCGCCCTCCTTCAACTGGAAAAAGAACCTGGACGACGCCACCATCGCCAAGTTCCAGCGCGAGCTGGGCGCCATGGGCTACAAGTTCCAGTTCATCACCCTGGCCGGCTTCCACAGCCTGAACTACTCGATGTTCGATCTGGCCTATGGCTACGCTCGCAACAATATGAGCGCCTTCGTCGAGCTGCAGGAGAAGGAGTTCGCCGCCGCCGACCGTGGCTTCACCGCCGTCAAGCACCAGCGCGAGGTCGGTACCGGCTACTTCGATGCCGTGACCACCACCATCGAGGCCGAGGCCTCCACCGCGGCCCTGAAGGGCTCCACCGAAGACGAGCAGTTCTTCGACGCCAAGCACGGCTGATCGCGGAGGCGGCCGTCCTGGCACGGCCGCCCGCAAGAGCTACCCAAGCGCCCCGTCATGGTCTCGACGGGGCACCCGGCCCGCGGCCACAAGCCGCGGGCTTTTTGCGTCTGAGCCAGCCCTTGAAGTTGGAGTGCAATGGCCGGGCAGCGCAGCGTCCCGCGCCGCTCTGGCACACTGCGCGCCGTTGTTCCCGAGCGTGATCCGCTGGAGTTCCCCTTGAGTAGTAGCTTGTTGACACCGCGCATGGCCGGTGTCCTGGAGCGCATACACCGCGCCAACCGCCCTGCCTTCCACAGCCTGACGCCCAAGCAGGCGCGCATCGCCTATCTGATGGGCGCCGAGATCCTGGATCTGCCGCGTGCGCCCCTGCCCAGGATCGAGAACCTGCAGCTCCCGGGCGCCGAGGGTCCGCTGGCCGCGCGCCTGTATGCACCCAGCGAGGCCGCTGGCCTGCCCGTGCTGCTGTACTTCCACGGCGGCGGTTTCACCATCGGCAGTCTGGAGACCCATGACAGCCTGTGCCGGCAGCTGGCGCTCAAGAGCGGGGCGGCCGTGATCTCCCTGGACTACCGCCTGGCGCCGGAACACCGCTTTCCGGCCGCGGTGGAGGACTGCTGGGCCGTGCTGCGCTGGCTGGCCGCCTCGGCCCAGACCCTGGGGCTGGACCCTCACCGCATTGCCGTGGGCGGCGATAGCGCGGGCGGCACCCTGGCAGCGGTGAGCGCCCTGCATGCGCGCGAGCAGGGGATCCCGCTGGCCCTGCAGCTGCTGATCACGCCCGGCGCCACGGCCCATGCCGACACCGCTTCCCACAAGCTCTTTGCCAATGGCTTCCTGCTGGATGCGGCCGGCATCGAGTGGTTCTTCAGCCACTACATCGAGTACCACCATCGCCGCGACTGGCGCTTCGCCCCGCTGGAAGCCGAAGACCACAGCGGCCTGGCCCCGGCCTGCCTGGTGCTGGCCGAGTGCGACCCCCTGGTGGACGAGGGCATTGCCTACGCCGACACCTTGCGCGCCGCGGGCAATGCGGTGCAGCTGGAGCTCTACCGCGGCGTGACCCATGATTTCATCAAGATGGGGCGGCAGATCCCCGAGGCCTTGCAGGCCCTGGACGCTTGCGGCCTGGCCCTGAAGGAGGCATTTGATCGATGAGCACGCCCACAAACCCTGCTGTGCCCACTCCGCGCCGCGCCGAGTTCCGCAGTTTCGAACGCCTGCGCGTGCGCTGGGCCGAGATCGATGCCCAGCACATCGTCTTCAACGGCCATTACCTCACCTATATCGACACCGCGGTCGGTGCCTACTGGCGCGCCCTGGCGCTGCCCTATGCCCAGACCATGGCGGCGCTGGGCGGTGATCTCTTCGTGCGCAAGGCCACGCTGGAATACCTGGACGCGGCACGCTATGACGAGCAGCTGGACGTGGGGGTGCGCTGCGAGCGCGTGGGCAACAGCTCCCTCACCCTGCGCTGCGCCGTGTTCCGTGCGGAGCAGTGCCTGGTGCATGCGGAGATGGTCTATGTCTTCGCCCATGCCCAGGAGCGCCGCCCGCTGCCGGTGCCCGCCGCGCTGCGCGAGCTGCTGCTGGGCTTTGAGCGCGGTGAGTCCATGGTGACGGTGCGCCAGGGCGACTGGGCGGCGCTGGGCGAGGATGCCCGCGCCATCCGCCAGGCCGTTTTCGTGCAGGAGCAGGGCATTCCCGCCGAGATGGAGTGGGACAGCGCCGATGCGGCCTGCCTGCACGCGGTGGCCTACAACCGCCTGGGCCGCCCCCTGGGCACCGGCCGTCTGCTGGAACATGTGCCCGGCGTGGCCAAGATCGGCCGCATGGCCGTGGCGGCCAGCCTGCGCGGCAGCCGCGTGGGCCGGGAATTGCTTGAGGCCCTGATGCGATCGGCACGCGAGCGCGGCGACCGGGAGGTCTTGCTGCACGCCCAGCTCTCAGCCGAAGGCTTTTATGCCCGGGCCGGCTTCCAGCGCCGCGGTCCGGTGTTTGAAGAGGCCGGCATCGCCCATGTGGAGATGGTGCGCGCGCTTTGAACCCGCCGGCTCCGGGCGGCGGTCGGCGCGTGTTCAGCCCCGCAGGGGCTCAAAGGTCTCGCGGTGACGCAGACCCTGCACGAAGGGCCCCATGACGGTGGCCATGGCGGCCTCGGCATCCAGCAGCCCGGCGGGATAGACCTCCATCCAGGTCAGCAGGCTGGGGTCCGGGTCGTGGCGCTGCAGCAGGCGCATCGGGCGGCCCGCCCGCTCGGCCTCGAAGGCCGCTTGTGCGGCCTGTGCCTGGTCGGCCCGCACGCGGTAGTAGACAAAGAGCTCGTAGGCCGGCTTGGGGCTGTTGGCCGCGCTCATTGCGGTTCTCCCACGGCATAGGGCAGGGGCCGCGCATGCAGGGCGGCGCCGCTCGCCGAGCCCAGGTGCAGGCTGCCCGCGTCCAGGGCCGCCAGCTTGACCTCGGCCAGCAGCAGGCTGCGGCCCTCGCGACGGGCCACGGCCGCCACCAGGCCCGCCGGCTGCTCGGCATCGCCGCTGTGGAAGAGTTCCTGGCCCAGGCTGGCCTCACCCTCGGTCTCGAACAAAAAGGTCCGGCGCTTGACCGTGCCGCGGTACTGGCTGCGCGCCACCACCTCCTGGCCGGGGTAGCAGCCTTTCTGGAAGTTCACGCCGCCCAGCAGCTCCAGGTTCAGCATCTGGGGCACAAACTGCTCCACCGTGGGCTGTCTCACCCAGGCCAGGCCGGACTGAACCTCCAGCCAGGCCCAGTCCTGCGCCGCCAGGGCGGGCAGGGCAGGGGCCTCGGCCTCGGCGGCCTGGATCAGCACATAGCGCGGGGTGCCGGCGTCGGGCAGGCGCAGCACCCAGGCGGCTTCGCCGCGGCGGCTCACGCCCCAGACGGCGGCCGGGGCCTCGGCGCCCAGCCAGGTCTGGGCGGCCGTGCCCGCCAGGCCCCAGACGGCCAGCTCGCCGCTGGCATCGCTGAGCTTGCACTTGGCGCGCAGCACGAACATGGACAGACGCTTGAGCGTGGCCGGCAGCAGCTCGGCCGGCAGGGGCAGCAGCAGTTGCTCCGGGCCGGTCTTGATGGCCAGCATCAGGGCCAGCAGCCGACCCTTGGGCGAGCAGTAGCCGGCCAGGCGCCCCTGTTCGGGCGTCTGCAGCACCGTGTCCTGGGTCAGCTGGCCATGCAGAAACTTGGCGGCTTCCTCGCCCTGGGCGCGCATCACGCCCCAGTCGGCGAGGCGCAGCGCGCCGCCGGTGGTTTGAAATTCTTGGGTGGGGGAGATCTCACTCATGCCGCGATTATCATCAGCGCCCGCATCACCTTGGGGGCCTCGGGTCTTGTCAGGCATCAGAAATCGCATCGGGAGCCCGCGCCGCGCCAGCCGCGAGCGTGGGCGTGTGCTGCTCGGACTGCTCGCCGGTCTGCTCTTGCTGCTGGCCTTGGGCGCGGCCGCGGCGGGCGCGGCCTGGTGGTGGTTGCAAAAGCCCCTGGACCTGGCCCAGGCCTCGGTGGAGCTGTCCATCGAGCCCGGCACCTCGCCCCAGCAGGTGGCCCAGGGCTGGGTGGCTGCGGGCGTGCAGACCGATGCGCGCCTGCTCTACCAGTGGTTCCGCTGGTCGGGCCAGGCCCGCCAGATCCGCGCCGGCAGTTATGAGGTGCATGAGGGCATCACGCCGCGCCAGCTGCTGGACAAGATGGTCCGCGGCGACGAGGTGCTGGAAGTCGTGCGCCTGATCGAGGGCTGGAACTTCCGTCAGTTCCGCGCCGCCCTGGCCAAGGCCCCCCATCTCAAGCCCGTGGCCGCCGCCATGAGCGAGCGCGAGCTGATGGCCGCCTTGGGCAGCCCCGATTGGCCGGCCGAAGGCGCCTTCTTTCCCGACACCTATGCCTACAGCCGTGGCGTGAGCGACCTCACGGTGATGAAGCGCGCCCATGCCGCCATGCAGCGCCGCCTGGAAAGCGCCTGGGCCGGCCGCGCGGAAGGCCTGCCGCTGAAGAGCCCGGCCGAGGCCCTGATCCTGGCCTCCATCGTGGAGAAGGAGACCGGCGCCCCGGCCGACCGCGGCATGGTGGCCTCGGTCTTCATCAACCGACTGAAGATTGGCATGCCGCTGCAGACCGACCCCACCGTGATCTACGGCCTGGGCGAGGCCTTCGACGGCAATCTGCGCAAGCGCGATCTGCAGACCGACACGCCCTTCAACACCTACACCCGCGGCGGCCTGCCGCCCACGCCCATCGCCATGCCGGGCCTGGCCTCGCTGCAGGCCACCCTGCACCCGGCCACCAGCCGGGCGCTGTACTTCGTGGCACGCGGGGACGGCAGCAGCCAGTTCAGCGAAGACCTGGCCGCGCATAATCGCGCCGTCAACAAATACCAGCGCGGCCAAAAGTAGCCGTCGCCCATCCTCCCGTGAGCAGCAGCAGCGCCCGTTTCATCAGCTTCGAAGGCATCGACGGTGCCGGCAAGTCCACCCATATCGAGGCGGTGAGCGCGCGCCTGCGCGAGCGCGGCGCCACGGTGCTCAATACCCGCGAGCCCGGCGGCACGCCCCTGGCCGAAACCCTGCGCGGCCTGTTTCTGCACGAGGGCATGGACCATCTGACCGAGGCCCTGCTGGTCTTCGCCGGTCGGCGCGACCATCTGGTCAAGGTCATCGAGCCGGCCCTGGCCGCCGGCCAGACCGTGGTCTGTGACCGCTTTGCCGATGCGAGCTTTGCCTACCAGGGCCATGGCCGCGGCATGGACCTGCAGGTGCTGGCCACGCTGGAGCAGTGGGTGCTGCAGGGCCGCCAGCCCGACCTGACCCTGTGGTTCGATCTGCCCGCCGAACAGGCCGCCCAGCGCCGCGCCGCGGCCCGCGAGGCCGACCGCTTCGAGCAGCAGGACCTGGACTTCTTCAACCGCGTGCGCGCCGGCTATGCCGCGCGCGCCGCCGCGGCGCCGCAGCGCTTTGTGCGCATTGATGCCAGCGGCGATATCGCCAGCGTGGCGGCCCAGGTGGCCGCGGCCCTGGAAGCCCGGGGCTGGTGATGGACGCCCTCGATCTGCCCTGGCTGGCCCAGCCCCTGGCCCAGGCCCTGGCGCATGCGCGCTCGCACGCCCTGCTGGTGCAGGGCCCTGCCGGCGTGGGCCAGTTCGATCTGGCCCTGCTGCTGGCCCAGGCCTGGCTCTGCGAGGCCGCGCCCGAGGCCCGGCCGGCCGACGGCCGCGCCTGCGGCCACTGCGGCAGCTGCAAGCTCTTCCAGTCGCGCACCCACCCCGACTTCCAGATCCTGCTGCCCGACGCGCTGCGCGAGCCCCTGGGCTGGACCGCCGACGAAGCCGAGGGCAAGGAAGGCAAGGAGAGCAAGAGCAAGCCCAGCCGCGAGATCAAGATCGATGCGGTGCGCGCCATGCTGGGCTTCACCCAGACCACGCCGGCCCGCGGCCGCGCCAAGGTGGTGGTGGTCTACCCGGCCGAGGCCCTGAACACCGTGGCCGCCAATGCCCTGCTCAAGACCTTGGAGGAGCCGGCCGGTGCGCTGCGCTTTGCCCTGGCCAGCATGGCACCCCAGGCCCTGCTGCCCACCATACGCAGCCGCTGCCAGCCCGTGCCCCTGGGCCTGCCCGACGCGGCTCAGGCCCGCGACTGGCTGGCCGCCCGCGGCGTGGAACAGCCCGAGGTGCTGCTGGCGGCCGCGGGCGGTCGCCCCCAGCAGGCCCTGGACTGGGCGCAGGACGGGCTCAAGGCCGCGACCTGGCTGGCCCTGCCGGGTCGGCTGGCGCGTGGTGAGGTGGCGGCCATCGCCGACTGGCCCGTGCCCCGCGCCATCGATACCCTGCAGCGCCTGGCCCACGATCTGCTGTGCCTGGCTCATGGCGCGGCGCCGCGCTTCTTTCCCGCGTCCAGTCTGCCCAAGAAGCCGGTCGCCAGCGCCGTCACGGCCTGGAGCCGGGTGCTGCAACAGGCGGCACGCCATGCCGAGCATCCGCTCAACGCCGGCCTGCTGCTGGAGTCCCTGCTGCTGCAGGGGCAGGCCGCCCTGCATCCCGAGCGCAATCCCGAGCGCGGTGTGCCGCGAGCTTGAGTCACCGCGGCGCAGGCAGGCATTGGCTACACTGAGTCCCCTATGAGTGAGTTGCCCGCCCGTCCCCCCGCCGCCGCACTACCCACGGCCGCCGCCGGTGCCCGCCCCAGCGTGATCCAGCTGGTCTTCAGGGAAAAGGGTGCGCTGTACGCCGCCTACATCCCCATGTTCTCGGATGGCGGCCTGTTCGTGCCCACCAACCGCGACTACCGCCTCGGTGAGGACATCTACCTGCTGCTTTCCCTGCCCGACGATCCCCAGCGCTATCCGGTGGCCGGCAAGGTGGGCTGGATCACGCCGGCCAATGCCTCGGGTGGCCGCACCCAGGGTGTGGGCGTGCGCTTCCCGCCCGACGAGAAGCACCGCCTCATCAAGCTCAAGATCGAGGAACTGCTGGGCACCATGATTTCCTCGGCCAAGCCCACCCAAACGCTGTGAGCGCCGGCTCTGCAGGCCGACGACTGATTCTTGTCCCCGCATGTTCATCGACTCTCATTGCCATCTGAGCTTTCCCGAGCTCAGCGCCCAGATCCCCGAGCTGCTCGCCGCCATGAGCGCCGCCCAGGTGGCGCAGGCCATCTGCATCTGCACCACCATGGAGGAGTTCCCCCAGGTGCGGGCCCTGGCCAGCGCCCATGAGCAGCTCTGGGCCACCGTGGGCGTGCATCCCGACAACGAGGATGTGCATGAGCCCAGCCTCGAGGAACTGCTGGCCGGTGCCCAGGATCCCAAGGTGGTGGCCATTGGCGAAACCGGTCTGGACTACTACCGACTGAACGGCCGCAGCGTGGCCGATATGGAGTGGCAGCGCGAGCGTTTCCGCACCCATATCCGCGCCGCCCAGCGCTGCGACAAGCCCCTGGTGGTGCACACCCGCAGCGCCAGCGAGGACACCCTGCGCCTGCTGCGCGAGGAGCACGCCGGTGGCGACCGCGTGGGCGTGTTCCATTGCTTCACCGAGACGGCCGAGGTGGCCCGCGCCGCGGTGGACCTGGGTTTTCACATCTCCTTCTCGGGCATCCTGACCTTCAAGAACGCGGCCGATCTGCGCGAGGTGGCCAAGGCCCTGCCGCTGGACCGCATCCTGATCGAGACCGACAGCCCCTATCTGGCGCCCGTGCCCTACCGCGGCAAGCTCAACCAGCCCGCCTATGTGCCCCATGTGGCGGCCCAGATCGCCGAGCTGCGCGGCCTGAGCCTGGAAGCCGTGGCCGAGGCCACCACGGCCAATAGCCGCAGGCTCTTCGGCCTGCACTGACGCATGAAGCGGGCGAGGGCACTTGCCACCGGCTGCCAGCGACGTGTGTTGCTGGGCGGGGTGCTCGGACTGGGCCTGCTGGGCGGCGCGGCGGCCGACACGCTGAACGCCGATCTGCTGCAGGCCGCACGTCTGGACGACGGCCGGCGCACCATGAGCCTGCTGCTGCGCGGCGCCAATCCCAATGCGCGGGACGAGCGCGGCCAGACGGCCCTGCTCATCGCGCTGAAGGAAGAGTCCGAGAAAGCCCTCAAGAGCCTGCTGGAACACCCCGGGCTGGACACGAACCTGGCCAACGCCGCGGGGGAAACCCCGCTGATGCTGGCCGCCCTGCGCGGGCGTCTGGACTGGGTCCAGGCCTTGCGCCAGCGCGGCGCCGAGATCAACCGCCCGGGCTGGACCCCCTTGCACTACGCCTGCAGCGGCCCGGACGAGGGCGTGGTGGACTGGCTCCTGCTGCAAGGGGCCGAGATCGATGCGCGCTCCCCCAACGGCAGCACGCCCCTGATGCTGGCCGCCGGCTATGGCGGCATCAGCAGTGCAGAACGCCTGCTCAAGGCCGGCGCCAAGGCCGGCCTGCGCAATGAGCAGGGCCAGACCGCGGCCGACTTTGCCGAGCGCGCCGGCCGCGACCGTCTGGCGCGCCAACTGCGTGCCGCGGCTGACAAGCCCTAGGAAAAAAGCCGACACGCCATTTGGCGACCGGCCCAATGGGCGCATGGCGCGCCGATGCCTAGAGTGGATTCCATCGCTTCAGGAGTCCTCATCATGCTGCTGCACAAGTCGGAACTGGTTCCCCATCCCTTTGCCATGCTGCTCGACCCCGATCAGGTCAACCGCGCCGTGGAGCGCTCCGAGCGCCTCAAGCGCCTGCACAGCCGCGTTTACCGCCCGCTGGACAAGCCGCTGATTCCCAAGGCCATCGCCGGCGCCGCTGACTTCGATCGCCTGATCGATGACAGCCCCGACGAGGCCGAGTCCCAGGACTGACGCGGCGGCCGGCTGCCGGGCGTCTGCTCAGAGCAGACTCACCCCTGGCAGATTGATCAGCGAGGTCTCGCGCATCAGGCGCACGAAATCGGCCAGAAAAGGCTTGCCCGCCAGGCGCTGGCTGCTCACGGCATAGAGCCGGCCGGTAAGCCCGGCCTCGCCGATGCGCTGCTGGGCCACATAGCCCCGCGCCAGATAGTGCTCTACGGCCCACAGGGGCAGGGCGGCCAGACCGCGCCCGCTGGCCACCAACTGCAGCATGGCCACGGTCAGCTCGGTGCTGCGCCGCGCGGCCGGGCTCACGCCCGCGGGCTGCAGCACGCGGCGCACCAGGTCCAGCATCTCGTCCGGCACCGGGTAGGTGATCAGGGTCTGATCGGCAAAGTCCTGGGCCTCCAGCCAGGGCTTGCCCAGCAAGACATGACCCTTGGGCAGCAGGGCCACGATCTCGAAGGCGAAGAGCGGGTGCACGGCCACTTCGCGCTCCTCGGCATCCACCTCGGAGACGATGGCCAACTCGGCCCGATCCTGGTGCAGCAGGCCCACCGGGTCGGCATGAAAGCCCGAAACGATGTCCAGCTCCACCTCGGGCCAGCGGGCGCGAAAGGCGTCCATGGCCGGCATCAGCCAGTCAAAGCAGGTGTGGCATTCCACGGCAATGCGCAACTGGCCGGCCGAGCCCGCCACCAGGCGGCCCACATCGCGCTCGGCGTCCTCCACCTGGGGCAGTACCTGCTCGGCCAGGCGCAGCAGGCGCTGGCCGGCGGCGCCAAAGACCACCGGACTGGACTTGCGCTCGAAGAGGCTGGCGCCGTAATGCGCCTCCAGAGCCTTGAGCTGATGAGAGAGGGCGGACTGGGTGAGGTTGAGCAGCTGGGCCGCCCGCGAAAGATTGCCGGCCTCGCGCAGGGCCAGCAGGGTTTTCAGATGGCGCAGCTCCAGCGGGGATTGCATGAGTGAAATTCAGTGTGAACCCAAAAACGTTTCGTTTGAATCATAGAGGCGAAGACGGGATCATGGCGAATCGTTTTCATTGTCATCACGCTTTCCATGATCAAGACTCATGTTCTAGGCTTTCCCCGCATCGGCGCGCAGCGCGAGCTGAAAACCGCCCTGGAGCGCCACTGGCGCGGCGAGATCGATGCCGCGGCCCTGGAGCAGGTGGGCCGCAGCCTGCGGGAGCGCCACTGGCGCCTGCAGCTGGACGCCGGCCTGGGCTTTGTCACCGTGGGCGATTTCGCCTTCTACGACCAGGTGGCCAATCTGATCCAGCTCTTCGGCTGCGAGCCTGCGCGCTTTGGCTTCAGCGGCGAGGAGCCGGCCCTGGCGCGTTACTTCGCCATGGCTCGCGGCACGCCCGCCCGGCCCGAGCAGCCGCGCGGCCAGCCGGCGCTGGAGATGACCAAGTGGTTCGACACCAACTACCACTATCTGGTGCCCGAGTTCGACGCCGCCACCCGCTTCAGCCTGCAGCCCGAGCGCCTGCTGGCCGAACTGGACGAGGCCCTGGCCCTACCGGCTACGCCCAAGGTGGCCCTGCTGGGGCCGGTGAGCTTTCTGCACCTGGGCAAGAGCCACCAGACCGGCTTTGATCGCCTAAGCCTGCTGCCCGAGCTGCTCAAGGCCTATGCCGTCCTGCTGGACAAGCTGGCCGCGCGCGGCGTGTCCTGGGTGCAACTGGACGAGCCCATCCTCGGCCTGGAGCTGGACCAGCCCTGGCGCGCCGCGCTGCGTCAGGCCTATGAGCAGCTGGCCCGCGGCGAGCAGCAGATCCTGCTGGCCAGCTACTTCGGTCCCCTGGGCGAGAACTTGGAACTGGCCTGCAGCCTGCCGGTGGCGGGCCTGCATCTGGACGCGGTGCGCGGTGGCGCGGAGCTGGAGCAGGCGGCCCGCGCGCTGTCGGCCGAGCGCGAGCTCTCGGTGGGCATCATCGACGGCCGCAATATCTGGCGCGCCGATCTGGACGCGGCGCTAGCTCGCCTGCGCACGCTGCGGGCCCTGCGCGGCGGCCGGCTCTGGGTGGCCGCCTCCTGCTCCCTGCTGCATGTGCCTTACCGGCTGCGCGAGGACGCCGGCCTGGACGCCGAGCTGCGCAGCTGGCTCAGCGGCGCCGAGGAAAAGCTGGCCGAG
This sequence comes from Roseateles asaccharophilus, assembly GCF_004362405.1. GTDB lineage: Bacteria > Pseudomonadota > Gammaproteobacteria > Burkholderiales > Burkholderiaceae_C > Kinneretia > Kinneretia asaccharophila. The sequence continues at coordinate 147,918 of NZ_SNXE01000004.1, read as the reverse complement.
CTGCGTCTGCTGGAGCGCGCCTTGTGGGCTGATGAGGCGGGCCCGCAGACCGCAGCGGACGCCACGCTGGCCCAGGCCCTGGCCGAGAACCGCGCCGCCTTGGCCAGCCGCCGCGACAGCCCGCGCGTGCGCCTGCCCTCGGTGGCCGCCCGCCTGGCCGGGCTGGGCGCGGACGCCGACCGCCGCGCCTCGCCCTTTGCCCAGCGCCGCCCGCTGCAGCGCCAGCGCCTCGCCTTGCCGGCCTTCCCGACCACCACCATCGGCTCCTTCCCGCAGACGGTCGAGATCCGTGCCGCCCGCGCCGCCTACAAGCGCGGCGAGCTGACCGAGGCCGCGTACCGCGCCGCCATGCAGCGCGAGATCGCCCTGGCCGTGCGCAAGCAGGAGGAACTGGGCTTGGACGTGCTGGTGCACGGCGAGGCCGAGCGCAATGACATGGTCGAGTACTTCGGCGAGCAGCTGCAGGGCTATGCCTTCAGCGCTCAAGGCTGGGTGCAGTCCTACGGCTCTCGCTGCGTGAAGCCGCCCATTCTCTTTGGCGATGTGGCCCGTCCCCGGCCCATGACGGTGGACTGGACGCTTTACGCGCAAAGCCTGACCCCGCGTCCCATGAAGGGCATGCTCACCGGGCCCATCACCATGCTGCAGTGGTCCTTCGTGCGCGACGACCAGCCGCGCGCCGAGACCGCCCTGCAGCTGGCCCTGGTCATCCGCGACGAGGTGGCCGATCTGGAGACCGCCGGCATCGCCGTGATCCAGATCGACGAGCCCGCCCTGCGCGAAGGCCTGCCGCTGCGCCAGCGCGACTGGGCCGACTACCTGGCCTGGGCCACGCGCGCTTTCCGCATCAGCGCCGGCGTGGCGGCGGACCGCACCCAGATCCACACCCATATGTGCTACGCCGAGTTCAACGACATCCTGCCCGAGATCGCGGCCCTGGATGCGGATGTGATCACCATCGAGACCAGCCGCTCCGGCATGGAGCTGCTGCGCGGCTTTGGCGACTTTCGCTACCCCAACGAGATCGGCCCCGGCGTCTACGACATCCATTCCCCGCGCGTGCCGGCCCGCGAGGAAATGCTGCGCCTGCTGCGCAAGGCGGCCGAGGTGATCCCGGCCGACCAGCTCTGGGTCAACCCCGACTGCGGTCTCAAGACCCGCGCCTGGCCCGAGACCGAGGCCGCGCTGCGGCATATGGTGGAGGCCGCGCGCGAGCTGCGCCGGGCTCAGGCCGGGTCTTGAAGCGCCCGCTACAGCGCGCTGTGTGTGGCCGCAGTCGCCAGTTCGCCCGTGCGAAATTGCCCAGGCATGTGGGGGGTGACACCCGGACTGAGGGGGAGGGGGCATGCTTGGCGGCCCGGATAATCCGTTCGTCTGCTGAAAGGGCAGCGACGCGGCCAGGGTGATGCATCGCCCGGCCCTGGTGGCAAACCACCAGGCCATGCCGCCGCCGCCATAGCCTGAGGCAGTCGCCCACCACCCCGGAGCACTCCGTCTGCGACACGGCTGGCCCCAGCCGCGCCGCTGCATGGCCGGAGCGCTCCTGTCTCGCTTCAAGCGGAGGAGTAGAAGAGAAGATGAACCTGATCAAGCTGAATACCAAGACCCGTCTCGCCCTGGGCGCCACCGGCCTGCTGCTGGCCGGCGCGGCCCAAGCGGGCGTGCTGGCGAGCTGGACCTTCCAGAACGCGGCCAATAACAAGGTTTCCGACATCGAGGCCAGCAGCACCGCCCCCGGCGTTCGCAAGGCCCTGTTCAACACCGACAACAATGGTGTGGAGAACTGGAGCGGCAACAAGCTGTCCGTGACCCGTATGTTCAACTCCACGGACAACACGCCCTGGCTGAGCTTCACCCTGGACAACACGGTGGAGAACCTCAAGCTCTCCTTCACCCACTTCCACAACCACAACTGGGGCTTCCCGACTGAGCGTCAGTACAAGTTCGGTGTGCAACTGGATCAGGGCAAGGGCTATGGCAACGTGGCCCGGGATCTCATTGCCTCTACGGCCACCAGCGGCCAGAACCTGAGCGTGGATCTGGCGTCTAGCCTGGGCCCTGGCAGCTACAGCGTGCGCTGGGTGGGTTATGGCTTTGGCTGGGGCAACAACTCCGGCAGCGAGTTCTTCGCCTTGGACAATGTGACCCTCAGTGGCAGCAACAAGGTGCCCGAGCCCGCATCGTTTGCCCTGGTGGGACTGGCCCTGGCCGGCGTGGCCGTGGCACGTCGCCGCCAACAGCGCGGCTAAGCGGTCCCAGGCAGGGCGCTTGTCGCGGCAGGCGCGGCTGCGCCTGCCGTCTAGCGGACCAGCGCTGCCAGCCCGAGGCTCAAGCCCGGCAGCAGCGCAATCAGCAGCGTGCCCACAAAGATGGCGAGCATGGCCGGCAGCACCGCGCTCGCCACATAGCGGATCGACTTGCCGAACATGGCGGCCGCAAAGTAGATGTTCATGCCGGCCGGCGGGCACAGAAAGCCCAGCTCCATCGCCGCCAGGAAGATGATGCCGAAGTGCACCGGGTCGATGCCGTAGGCGAGTGCCAGCGGCAGCAGCAGGGGCACCAGCACCGCGATGGCGGCAAAAATCTCCATCAAGGCGGCCGCGACGAACAGGAAGGCGCACAGGGCCAGCAGGAACAGGTACTTGTTCGGGATGGCGCCCTGCACCCATTCCACCGCCCGATCCGGAATGCCCGCATCCACCAGGTAGTTGGTCAGCGCCAGCGCCATGCCCAGGATCAGCATCACGCCGCCGATCAGCTGCGCGCATTCGGACAGGCAGCGCGCGAGCAGGCGCCAGCCCAGCTCGCGATGCGCCAGCGCCTGGGTCAGCAGCGCATAGGCCGCCGTCAGCGCCGCACTCTCGGTGGGTGTGGCCAGGCCGCTGGCCAGGGAGCCTATGGCCACCACAGGCGCCAGCAGCTCCCATTTGGCGGTCCAGGCCGCCGCCAGGGCCTGGCGCGCGTTCGGCCGGCTCGCTGCGGCAGGGCTGCCCACAGGGCTGCTGCCGCGCAGAAAGCCGCCGAACAGCAGCAGGCAGGCCACCATCACCAGGGCCGGCACGAGGCCGGCCAGGAACATGTCCATGATGGGCACGCGGGCGATCACCGCATACATGATCAGCGGCACCGAGGGCGCCAGCAGCACGCCCAGAGCGCTGGCGCTAGTCACCAGGCCGATGCCGCGCTGCTCGGGGTAGCCGGCATTGCGCAGCAGGGGCAGCAGCAGGCCACCCAGCGCCAGAATCGTCACGCCGCTGCCGCCGGTGAAAGCGGTGAAGGCCGAGCACAGCACGGCGGCGGCCAGCACCGTGCCACGTGCGCCGCCGCCAAACAGCGCCACGAAGAGGGTGCCCAGGCGCTGCGCCGCCCCCGTGCGCGCCATCACCAGGCCGGCCAGCGTGAACAGCGGCAGGGCGGGCAGGGAGGGGTTGACCGTGATCTGGTAGTGCGAGAGCGCAATCGAGGCCAGCGGCAGCCCCTCGCTCCAGAACAGTGCCAGCGCCAGCCCACCCAGCACCGCAAACACCGGCGCACCGGCCAGCAGCGCCAGCAGCAGCAAGGCCAGCGCCGGCCACAACAACCCGCCCTGGCCATCGCCCGCGGCGGCCAGCAGCCAGCCGCTCAGCGGCAGGGTCAGGCCCAGCGCGATGCGCGGCAGCAGGCCCGGGGCGCAGCGCAGGCCCAGCTTGAAACCCAGCAGCGCAAAGCCCAGCGGCATGCCGGCCTGCACCCACCACACTGGCAGGCCGTAGGCCAGCGTCTGCGCGCCCTGGATCTCGCTGGCCACGAAGCGCCAGCTGGCCATCGCCAGCATGCCGCACAGCAGGGCGGCGCTGCCCTTGGCCACGGCCTGCACCCAGGCCTGGCTGCGTTCGCTGCCCAGCTGGCCCAGGCTGCTGCCCAGGGTGCTGAGGTGGCCATGGCGCTCGGCCGCCACCGCGCCAAACATGGCCAGCAGCAGGCCCAGGTGCTGTACCAGCACCGGCGCGTTCTCGATGCCGCGACCCATCAGCGGGCGCAGCGCAATCTCGGCCAGCGGCAGCAGCACCATCAGCGCCAGTGCGGCGGAGGCGATGCCCTCGTCAAAGCGCGGCAGCCAGCGGGCCAGGGCGCCGCTTGCAGGCCGGTCCGGCGCCGCTGCAGTCGCCGGCGCGGCGTGGTCTGACATCTTCACTGCCCCTTGCTGGCGCGGTAGGCCTTGAGGTGCATGAAGACCTCGTCAAAGGTGTCGGCCGGCACCATGCTGCCGCGGATGCGCGGGTACAGGCGCTCGGCCAGTTCATTCCACTCGCGCATCTGCTCGGGCGTGGGCTTGTTCACCTTGAGGCCGCGTTTCTTCATAGCCTCCACCGCCTCGTCCACTTCCCGGCGGGCCTGCTGGCGCATCACCACGCCGGCCTTCTCACCACCGCTTTTCAGCGCCTGCTGGGCGGCGGGCGTCATCGCATCCCAGGCCTTCTTGGTCACCACCAAGGCCCCAACGATGGGCGCCCAGTTGATGTCCAGCATCTGGCCGGCGGTGTTGTAAATCTGACTCGCCAGCGCGAAGTAGGGTGTGGACGGCACCACGCTGATCATGCCGGTCTGCATGGCGGGCAGGATGTCGGCCGTCTCCAGCGGCACCGGCGTGTAGCCCAGGCTTTTCATGATGGCCTGTTGCTCGGGCTCCGAGCCCCAGGCGAAGAACTTCATGCGCTTGAAGTCATCCGGTCGCAGCGCGGGCTCCTTGGAGAAAAAGCGCACCCAGCCTGCGTCGCCCCAGGCCACCACCACGAAGCCGCGATCGAGAAAGCGCTTTTCCATGGCCGGGCGCATCTTCTCGCGCACATGGTCCACCTCTTCCCAGCTGCGAAACAGCAGCGGCAGGTTCTGCAATGCGGCCACGGTGGGTTCGATCTCACGCAGTCCCACCACCGACATCAGCGCACCCTGCAGCTGGCCGATGCGCATGCGCCGGGCCAGCTCGGCCTCGCCGCCCTGGCTGCCATCGGTGAAGGCCACGAAGCGGGCATTGCCGCCCTGCGCCGCACGCCAGCCTTCACCCAGTTCCATCAGTTGCTGGTGGTATAGCGAGTTCTTGGGCACCAGGCTGCCGATGCGCAATTGCACCGGCGCCTGTGCCCAGGCGCTGCCGACGGTGCTCATCAAGGCCAGCAGCAGGGCGGCGGCGTGGCGACGGTGGAGGCGATGTTGTGTCATTGACGTGGCGGTGTGGGAGAGGGGGCTTCTTGCTTGAAACGGGAGGAACCCGGCAGGCTGCCGGGCCTCAGAAGAGATCGTCAGCGCTGTCCAGCAGCCATTGCGCGCGCTGGCGCATCACCTGATTGCCCAGGCTCTGCCCGGGCACGGCCAGTGCCTGGCGCAGCAGGGCCTCGAAGGTGGCGCGATCACCGGCGGGCAGGGCCAGCGTCTCGGCCTTGCCCACCAGGGTGCCGGCATTGCGGCCGCCGGCGGCGCCAATTGCCTGGTCGAACAGGCTTTCGGCCCGGCGAGCACTGCCGCCGGGGCGCGAAGCTTCCAAGGTGCCCAGCAGCGCGGCCAGAGCACCCTCGCCATGTGCGGGCTGGGTCACCCAGGCCCATTCGGCCAGACGCAGGGCCAGCGGCAAATCGGCCACCGCCTCGGGCCGGTCCTTGGACAGCGAGATATAGGCGGCCCACGAAGCCGCCGCCCAGTAGGCCAGGCCCACCTGCTCTGCGGGCAAAGGTGGCAGCGGCTGTTGCGTTGGCGTCTGCTGCAGGCGCTTCAGGAAGACGCCGTCATGATGTTGCTCCAGTGCTGCCATGGCGTGGCGATGGGCGCGTCCGTACAGGCGCGCTGCACGCTGGCGCAGCTGCTGCGCGGCACGCGCATCGCGGCTCTCGAGACGGTCGGCCTCGAAGGCCACAAAGGCATAGGCATATTGCGTGAAGCCGCCCGCCACCGACTCCGCCAGTGCCAGATGCCCCGGCGTCTGGCGCAGCAGGGACTCGGACAGCTTCAGATAGAAGGCACTGGACTCACGCGCGAGCTGCAGGTCCTCCTCCTCGACCAGACCCTGGCCAGCCAGTTCATCCGCCACGCCGCGCACCAGCATCAGCCGTGGCGAGCAGGCGCTCAGCAGGGAGGCTGCCAGCAGCAGGACGAGAAGTCGAAGAGGCAGCAGCTTCATGCGGGGGAGCGAGCAAGGGGCAAGATGCAGGGGCCACGCACAAGCTCGTGAAAGCCCGGCAGTGACAGCCGCGTGAAGTCTAGGCAGGCTTGGTGAACAAGCTGTGACGCTGTCATATGCGGCGCGACCCAAGGTCGGAGCGGCCCGAAGACCAGGCACGTGATACCTGGGGGACCAGGACGCGCTACCTCCGCGGCCCGCCGGGCGTTTGTGGGTGTTTTCGCGAGCCCGGCCCATAAAATTCCGCACCTCTTCCACCCCCTACCGAAACACACTTTGGACCTCATCAGTTCATCGACAGCTCTGTTTCGCCTTCTTCTCCCAAAAGCTTTCGAGGAACCACTATGAGTCAGCAAACCGCCAAGATCAAAGCCCACCCCCGTCGTCGCGGGGCACTGGCGTTCGCCACGATGTCTGCGCTGGTTTTTCTCAGCGCCTGCGGCGGCGGTGGAGGTGGCGAGGTCATCCCGCCGCCGCCCATCAATGCGGCGGAACTGTCAGTGCTGGTCAAGCCCGCCGGTAACCCGATTCCTTCGAGCAATGGCAGCCAAATACTGGCCAGCATCCAACTGAGCAATGTGGGCAAGGGGGTGGCGGGGACGACCGACCTCAGCATCACGGCCGACGCTGAGTTGCAGGACATCAAGGTGCTGAACTGCAAGTCGGACAACCCGGGTTCCGTCTGCCCCGCCAGTGGTGCACGCATGTCCATCAGCAATCTGCAGCCCGGCTCCTCGCTCAGCTTTGATGTGGCGGGTGTGGTCAAGCTGGGCACCAGCAAGGTGATCAATCTGAGCGCCTCGGCCATGAGCACCAATGGCGGGCAGCTGTCCGCCAGCAACAACTCGCTGGGCTTCAAGGTCTACAGCGTGGACGTGTCCGTTCAAGCGACGGGCCCCGGTGGCAAGGTGCCGGCGGGTGGCAGCTTCAACTATGTGGTCACGGTGGGCAATAAGGGGCCTGATGCGTCCTCTGATGCGCAGCTGCGGATCGACCTGCTGAGCAGCCCTACCGCCACGGCGCCCACCTTGGGCACCATCAGCTGCAGCGCTTCCGGTGGCGCGGTGTGTCCCACGGAGTTGAAGGTGGGCGATATGACTCTGCCGAGGCTGCCCAAGGATGGCGCACTGGTCTTCACCTTGCCCTACAGCTTTGCCCCGGGCGTGACGCAGTCCACGCTGTTCAACGTCAGCGTGCGAGCCAGCGCAGACACCGACAGCAGCAACAACAGTGTCTTGATTGGAACGCCCTGAGTTCACAGGCCGCGGCCAAGCGGCCGGATCAGCCGCCGGCCAGCGCCTTCAAGCGCCGATACAAGGTCCGCTCGCTCCAGCCCAGGGCGGACGCCATCTCCCGCCGGGTCCCGCTGAACTGGCTGATCCACGCCCGCAGGGCGCTGTCATCCAGCTCCCGGGTCGGCCGTCCAAAGGGCGGGCGGGCTGAATCGGCAGCCGGCCCGGCAGTCGCTGGGTCGGGGTAGGCCGCGGGAAGTTGCGGGCCTGGTGTGGCAACGCCCCCCGTGACTGCTGCCGCCACCGGCACCCCCAAGCCCGCGGGCAGATCCTTGGTGCGGATCACCCCATCGTCGGCAAACAGCCGTGCCCGCTCCAGCACATTGCGCAGCTCGCGGATATTGCCGGGCCAGGAATGGGCCTGCAGCCGCGCCAGCGCCTCGGGTGAGACCTGAATCCGCGCCTTGAAACCACGAGCGCGCTGCAAAAAGGAATCCACCAGCATGGGGATGTCCTCGCGGCGCTCGCGCAGGGGCGGCAGCACGATGGGAAAGGCGGCGATGCGGTAGTACAGGTCCTGTCGGAACAGGCCTTGGGCCACCATCTGCTCCAGGGGCTTGTGGGTGGCGGCCACCAGACGGAAGTCGGCCTGCAGGGTTTCGACCCCACCCACGCGGCGGTAGGTGCCCGACTCGATCAGGCGCAGCAGCTTGACCTGCATGGACAGGGGCACATCGCCGATCTCGTCCAGGAAGAGGGTGCCGCCCTGAGCGGTTTCCACCAGGCCCTTCTTGCGGCCCTGGGCGCCGGTGAAGGCGCCTTTTTCGTAGCCGAAGAGTTCGCTCTCGAACAAGGTTTCGGGCAGACCGGAGCAGTCCACCACCACAAAGGGACCGCCCGCCCTGTCGGCGCCGCAGGCCTCGTGCACCGCGCGGGCAAAGAGTTCCTTGCCGGTGCCGGATTCACCCAGCAGCAGCACGGGCAGGGCCGAGGGCGCCACGCGCTGCACCGCGGCCAGGGCGGCATTGAAGCTCGGGGATCGCCCCACAAGCCCGTCGGCGCTGGGCCGGGGCGCGGCGCTGCGCACGGTACACAGGCGCTCCACATAGGCCACCACCTCGCGCGAGGCGTCGAGGATGGGGCGCAGCTCCACATCCACATGCTCGGGACCGCGTGGCGTGTGGTGGATGTGCAGCACGCGGTCCGGTCCGCGGGTCTCGCGGGCACGGGCCATGGGGCAGTGCTCCCCAGCCTGGTCGCAGGGCACGTCGTAGCCGTGCGAGACCTCGTAGCAGGGCCGACCCAGATAGGGCCTTTGGACCGCGCCGAACTGGCGCCGGTAGGCGGTGTTGGCCGCCAGGATGCGGTAGTCGGTGTCCAGCACGATCATGGGGCGGGCCTCGTGCTCCAGGTAGGACACCAGGGCTTGCACCTGGGGTCCTGAGCTCAGGACCAAGCCGGCGGCCGGGTCGGCGGCGGCAGGCGGGGGTGGGGCGCTGTCATCGTGCATGGCAGGCATTCTGCCAACCCTGCCAAGGACTGCCAAGCTGGCAGCAAATGCACTGCCACTGCGATGGCTGGATTGCCGAAGACATTGAAAAAACCTTTGTGCATCAGGCACTTGAGTCCCTGTCGTGGACTTGGCATGCAACTTGAGAGGTGATATGCATCATCTTGGGCTGAGGCCCCACGAACAGGAGATTGGCATGACGATGACGAGCACGACGACCGCAAACAGCGGCGGCAGTATCACAAGTGGCGGCGGCAGCCGCATGCAGGTGGAGGCCTTCTTCGATCCGGATACCTGGACCCTGAGCTATATCGTGCTCGACCGCGACACGCGCCAATGTGCCTTGGTGGACAGCGTGCTGGACTACGACCCCAAGTCGGGCCGCACCCGCCATGCCAGCGCCGACAAGCTGATCGAGCGCGTGCGCGCCTTGGGCGCTACGGTGCAATGGATTCTGGAAACCCATGTGCATGCCGATCACCTCAGCGCCGCGCCCTATCTGAAGCAGCAGCTGGGCGGCCAGACGGCCATTGGGCGCCAGATCACCACGGTGCAGAAGGTGTTTGGCACGCTTTTCAACGCCGAGCCCGAGTTTGCCCGCGACGGCCGGCAGTTCGACCGTCTGCTGGACGATGGTGAGAGCTTCAGCATCGGGGGCCTGCAGGCCCGCGCCCTGCACACCCCCGGCCACACGCCGGCCTGCATGAGCTATGTGGTGAGCGATGGCCAGGAGACCGCCGCCTTTGTGGGCGACACCCTCTTCATGCCGGACTACGGCACGGCGCGCTGCGACTTCCCCGGCGGCGACGCGCGCACGCTCTACCGCTCCATCAACAAGGTGCTAAGCCTGCCGGCTCAAACCACGCTCTATATGTGCCACGACTACCTGCCCGGCGGCCGCGAGCTGCAGTACAAGACCACGGTGGCGGAGCAGCGGGCCCAGAACATCCATGTGCGCGATGGCATCAGCGAGGATGAGTTCGTGGCCATGCGTCAGGCGCGCGATGCCACCCTGGCCATGCCCACCCTGATCCTGCCCTCCGTGCAGGTGAATATGCGTGCCGGTGAGCTGCCGCCGCCCGAGGACAACGGCACCCGCTACATCAAGATTCCGCTCAATGCGCTCTGAGCCGGGGCAGGGGACGGCGATGCCAGATGCGCAGGGCGGCCCGCCAAACCGGCGCAGAACAGGGCTGTGGCGGGCGCTGCCGCGTCTGCCTGTGCTGGACTGGGGGCGGCGCTATGACCGCGGCACCCTGGTCAGCGATCTGGTGGCAGCGGCCATCGTCACCATCATGCTGATTCCGCAGAGCCTGGCCTATGCTTTGCTGGCCGGTCTGCCGCCCGAGGTGGGGCTGTACGCCAGCGTGGCGCCCTTGCTGCTCTATGCGCTGTTCGGTAGCAGCCGGGTGCTGGCCGTGGGGCCGGTGGCCGTGGTCTCCCTGATGACGGCGGCGGCCATTGGCCAGCTGGCGCCGGCCGGCTCCCCGGCGTACTGGACGCTGGCCCTGACCCTGGCCGCGCTCAGCGGCCTGATGCTGCTGGCCATGGGTCTGCTGCGCCTGGGTTTTCTGGCGAACTTTCTGAGCCATCCGGTGATCTCGGGTTTCATCACCGCCTCGGGCCTGCTGATCGCGGCGAGCCAGCTCAAGGTGCTGCTGGGCGTGAAGGCCGAGGGACACAATCTGCTGCAGTTGCTGGGTGCCCTGGCCGGCCAGCTGCACAAGGTGCACGGTCCCACGCTGGTGCTGGGCCTGGTTTGCACGGTGTTTCTCTTCTGGGCCCGCAAGGGGCTCAAGCCCGCGCTGATGCGCCTGGGCCTCAAGGCTCGCGCGGCCGAGCTCGGCGCCAAGGCGGGACCGGTAGCGGCTATCGCGCTGAGCACCTGGCTGTCCTGGCAGCTGGACTGGGCGGGGCAGGGCATGAAGATCGTGGGCCATGTGCCCCAGGGCCTGCCACCGCTCACTTGGCCCAGCTTGGACCCGGCGGTGTGGAAGGAGCTGGCCCTGCCCGCCCTCCTGATTAGCGTGGTGGGTTTTGTGGAATCGGTGTCGGTGGGCCAGACCCTGGCTGCCAAGCGCCGCCAGCGGATCGAGCCGGACCAGGAGCTGGTGGCCCTGGGCAGCGCCAATCTGGGGGCGGCCTTTACCGGCGGCTTTCCGGTCACGGGCGGTTTTGCCCGCTCGGTGGTCAATTTTGATGCGGGTGCGCAAACGCCCGCAGCGGGCGTATTCACGGCCATGGGCCTGCTGGCGGCCTCACTGCTGCTCACGCCGGCCCTGTACTACCTGCCTCAGGCCACACTGGCGGCCACCATCGTGGTGGCGGTGCTGTCCTTGGTGGACTTCGGCATGCTGGCGCGCACCTGGCGTTATGACCGCAGCGACTTCGCCGCGGTCGCCGCCACCCTGCTGGGCACCCTGGTGCTTGGGGTGGAGTGGGGCTTGGTGCTGGGGGTAGGGCTGTCGCTGCTGCTCTACCTCGCTCGCAGCAGCCGTCCGCATATCGCGGAAGTGGGCCTGGTGCCGGGCACCGAGCACTTCCGCAATGTGCTGCGCCATGAGGTGAAAACGGCGCCCCAGCTGCTGAGCCTGCGGGTGGACGAAAGCCTGTATTTCGCCAACGCGCGCAGTCTTGAGGACCGCATCAACAATGCCGTGGCCAGCCGGCCCGGGCTCAGACATGTGCTGCTGCAGTGCTCGGCCATCAATGCAATCGATGCCAGCGCGCTGGAAAGCCTGGAAGCCATTGACCAGCGCCTTCAAGAAGCCGGCATCAAGCTGCACCTCAGCGAGGTCAAGGGTCCGGTGATGGACAGGCTGGAGCGCACCGACTTTTTGCGCCAGCTCAGTGGTCAGGTCTTCCTGACGCATTACCAGGCCATCCAGGCGCTAACCCCCGAGGTCTGCGTCGGAGATGGTCATTGATATGACAATGTGTAATTTGCCGCCCTGCTGATCGCGTCTAAGTCCTTATCAGCCAAAGAAAAACGGCGCCGCAGCGCCGTCTCAAAATGCGACAAGGGGCGGCATCAATCCGCCGTCTTGCGTCTGGAAGTGCCCGCCACCCGGCGAAGCTGCGAAAGCCAGAATTCCCGCATGCCTTCATCGCTTGCGCGCTCGGCATTGAGGGCAAAAATCGCCTCGGCAGGATCGACCCCCGCAACCTCGGCAAGCCGCATGGCTATTGGCTCTGCGGGCACTGAACGGCCCGTACGGTAGTTGGAAATTGCGTTCGGATTGATGCCTATGAGCTTGGCAATCCGATAGTCCGAGACGCCGCCCTGGTGAGCGCGTGCGATATCCAGAAGCTGGACGGTAGAAAGCATTGAAACCCCCCGGTTTCGTGGCCCTGGTGCCACATGGCGCCAATGTATCCCGACTATCCCAAGTGGGAAATATCAAAAGCAACTTGTGAGTCACAAGAGGCTTGGGATAACGTCCGCCTCGCTGACCGGGTTCCTTGACAACTCCCCCGGTTCCTCCCCGGTCAGCCCCGCAAGGGGAAGCGCCGGGACCAGAGGCAGCGGCCAGTTAAGCCGCCATCGGCCGATGGGGGTCATGCAAAGGCCCGGCGCTTCCCCTTGGGGCCTGGGGGATAGCGAACCAGGGGGTTCTATGCCGCGATACACGACCAAGACCGGCGCCGGCTGCGCTTCGATCCACAGCGAGCCGGGGCGGGTGATCTTCAACGGCGCCGCGCTGATGCCTCATGAGGCCGCCATGCTGGCCGACGCGCTCAACGATTGCGCCGAACGCGCCGAGCAGCTGGGCGAACTGGCCGCCAAGGCAAACCGCCTCAACATCGCCGGCATCCGTGCCGGCCAGCCTCTGGCAATCACCTCGGGGGGCTGAGCCATGAGCGCAAAGACCTATTGCAACCACTGGCGCGAGCATGGGACCGCCTTCTGGAAAGTCTTCATCCATACCGGCCTGCGCCGCGTGTTTCCTGGCTACGGTGTGAGCGGCTGCGAAGACTGCGCAAGCGCTAGAGCCGTAGTTGATGACTTTGGGAGTCTTGTGGTTGTAGAGGGCTGGAAATGAGCCGCCGCGAAATCCCGGACTTGCCAGAGGGCTGGCTGATTGCACTGGTGGCCGTGCTGGTCTTCATCCTCTTTGTGCTGTCTTTGCTGGTCTACCCGCCGAACGCCAGAGCCGCCGAGCCCATCAAGGCCGGCGCCGTCTGCACCGTGCCCGATGCCTGGTATTCGGTCCCCAACACCCAGCCCCAGGCCACCGCGCCCCAGGCCGTGCGCGTGGTGCTGCTGGCACCCATCCCGGCCACCAATGAGCCCGGCGCGTGGATCGAGCCGACCACCGGCCCCCGCGCTGGCTATCAGTTCCTGATCCAGGCCGAGCGCCTGAAGGAGTGCAAGGCATGATGAGCGCGATTGAAGAACTGAACGCGCGCGCAAAGGCGCTGGAGAGCCTGGCCGAGCGCCAGGCCCAGGCCGCAGAGCGCCAGGCGCACGCGCTGGAAAAGATGGCGCAATGCGTCTGCGTGGTGGCGCTGGCGAAGCTGGCAGAAACCGGCCAGGATAGCGACGATACAACGCGGGTCTTTCGCAACGCTGCGGACTTCGTGAGGGCCGGCAAATGAGCGGCGCCCTTAATCCCGAACTGGCCCAAGCTGCCGGACTGATTGCCCTACGCGCGGAGGCCGCAGCCCGTGGCCTCACGCTCGGGCGCCTGGCGCAAGCCAAGCTGCTGGAAAGCCTGGACAAGCACCGCGCCGCCCAGGGCGCCGAGAGCCTGCCGGGCAAGACCTGGCGCTTGATGGCCCTGCGCACCCGCACCGTGCTGGTGATGCTGGCCGCCAAGACGGACGGCGACCCGCGAGAAGTGGCCCGCAAGCCCTGGGAAGCGCTGGACGAGGCCGACCGCGACAGCATTGCCGCATGTGCGCGCACCCTGCGCCGCGACCTGGCAGACGTTTCTAGCCTGTTCTGAGACTGGGCCGTGTCTTTCTCGGCCTCGTTCCTGCGCTGGGCGCGCGAAGAAGCAGATCGCCCCTGGGCAAATGCCGAGTACAGGCAGGGCCTGGAGGCCATCGCGCAGGCCCGCGAGGACCGCACCACCGCACCCATTGACCCGCACGCCAGCGACCGCGCCTTGTGCGACCTGGCGCGGCGCCGTGCCGACTGGATGACCGACGCCATAGGCGCGGCCCGAGAAATCATCACGCGGGACTGGCTCAATACCCGGCTTGAGCAGCTGGAGGCCCGGCCCTTCGATGAGTTCAAATGCGGCGCCGGCACCGTGGCCGAGCAGCTGGCCGGCATGGTCAAACGGGCCTGCTGCCCGCACTGGTGGCGCCGCCAGGTTCGACGCGCCGCCGTACGTAAGCGCGAGGCCCAGGCCCAGGCAGCGGGGCGCGTTTCCGTACTTACGGGACAGCCGTACGTGACGGACGAAACCGTACAGCGCCGCCAGGCCCGCCACAAGGCGAACCGGGCCATTCTGGAGGCCACCGAGATAGAGGCCGCAGACGGCCAGATTCTGAGCCTGTGGGCCGCCGTGGAGGCCAGCACGGCGAACAAGGCCATCCGTCGCGGCGAGCTGATGACCCGCATTCGAGGCTGCGACGAATGGGCGCAGGCGCGCGGCCTGGTGGGCCTGTTCACGACCAACACCCTACCGAGCCGCTTTCATGCCCAGCTGTTCAAGGGCGGCAAAAACCCCAAATGGGACGGCAGCACCCCGCGCGAGGGCCAAGGCTGGCTGCGCAAGACCTGGCAGCGCACGCGCTCAGCCCTGCACCGCGAACGCATCGGCGTGTTTGGTTTCAGGATCGCCGAGCCGCATCACGATGGCTGCCCACATTGGCACATGCTGATTTGGACCGAGCCGGCCAAGCTGGAGCGACTGCAAGCCATCATGCGCAAGCAGTGGCTCACGGACGCAGGCGACGAGCCAGGCGCCCAGGAGCACCGGGTCAAGTTTGAAGTGCTGGACCCGGCCAAGGGCAGCGCGGCGGCCTATGTGGCGAAGTACATCGCCAAGAACATCGACGACTTCGGCGCCGTGGGCACCGAGGGCCACCGCGACGAGTACGGCGGCGAGCAGCTGGAATTGGTGGAAGGCGGGCGCAAGGCCCAGCGCGTGGAAGCCTGGGCCGGCGAATGGGGCATCAGGCAGTTTCAGGCCATCGGACAGCCGCCAGTGACTGTGTGGCGCGAACTGCGCCGCATCGATCGCCAAGCCGTGGAGGGCGGCACGCGCGCCCTGGTGGCGGGCCATGAGGCCGTGAACCGGGACGGCGAGCGCCGCGCCTGCTGGCGGGCCTACATGGACGCCCAGGGCGGCGCCATGGCGGGCCGCGCCTATCAGCTGCGACTGCTGGCCGAGACTGAGCCCCGCATGGGCCGCTACGGCACCACCTACCAGCCCCGCCCGCTGGGCGTGTTTGACAAGGACCGGCCCGAAGTGGTGGGCACCAGCAACCGCAAGCGCTGGAAGCCGCGCGGCACCTGGGAGGCCAGCGAGCAGGCCGAGGCACGGCACGGCCTGGCCGGGTGGGCGCGCGGCGCCTACCTGGGCGCATGGGCAAGGGCGGCGCAGCCGACCGCGCAGCCTCGGACCCGTGTCAATAACTGTCCGCGAGGGCCGCGCGTGGATCTGATGAAAGCCGGCATTGTCGGCGCGAGTTTTGGGGAGCCGGGGGGCTTTAAGGACTCGACACCATGGGCGACGACGCCAACACCCCCCAAACCGGCACCGACAGCGGCGCCAACACCCTCCCGACCATCACCGAACGCGCCGAACGACTGGCACGCGCGGCTGATGCTGCACCGGCATTCGGTGGCCTTCGCGGACACCTGACCGAAGCCGCCGAGTTTGCGCAGGCCCTGGCCGCCGACCTGGCCGACCTGCGCGCCGAACTGAGATCGACTCGAAACGAGTTCGCGGAGGCCCTGGTCGCCGAACAGTACTTGACGCGCGCATATCTGCAAGAGACGCGCGAAGAGTTCGCCCGTTTCGCGGCATCGGTCCAGCCACCGGCGCCGCTGATCCCGGCCAACCCCGAGCAGCCAGGCGCCGAGGGCTGAACCATGGCAGCGCGTGAAAACGAGATTGGCAAGGCCCGCTGCCCGCTGTGCGGCGGAACTGCCTCCCTGCGCGTGTCGGCATCTGGCCTGTCTTACCTCGCCATGGACTGCTGTAAGGCGCAGTTGTTCACGCGCGGCGACCACTCCGACACCCTGGCGCGCGGCCTGCTGCTGAAGGAGCAGCACGCCGCCGCCAAGCCGGCGCCGGCCCCTGCCAAGCCCGAGCCCGCACCGACGCCCGCCAAGCCGGCGCCGGCCCCCGAACCCGCCCCAGCGCCGGCCCCTGCGCCCGCGCGCAAGCCCATGGGCTGGGGCCTCTTCCCGAATGCCTGACATGGACCCCGACAACCAAGACACCCCCGAGGCCGGCGACCAGGCCGGCGCGGCGCCCGGCCCCGACCTCTCGCACCTGATCGACGAGGCCGACGCCCTGGAGGGCACACAGGCCGCCGCCGCCGCAGAGAAGGCCGCCGCCGCCGTGGCCGACCTGACAGCCGCAAACCGCCAGGCCCTGCGCGATGCCCTGGGCATGGCCCGCATGATCGCGGCGCCGGCAATGGCCTTCTGGCCCGACTTCGGCACCTGCTGGAGTGACCGCCAGCTCGACGCAATTTCGGACGCAGGCGCCGCCGTCATGGCCCGCCATGACCTGACATTCGGCGAGCTGGCCGCGCAGTACGGGCCTTACATCGCCCTTGCCGGCGCGACCCTGCCGCCCGGCCTGGCGACCTATGCAGCGATCAAGGCCCGCCGCGCCGAACTGAGCCGGCCCGCGCCCAGGCCGCCCGCGCCGCCCAGCCCGCCGCCCATGCCCGCAGGCGCCACCCCGCAGGAGGGCACCCGGCTGTGAGCGTCCGCAATGAGCCCAAGATATGGGCCTATATCGGCGCGAGCGGATCAGGTAAGGGGGTGAGCATCAATGCCGCCTTGCGGCAGCTGAAGCCGGCCCGCCTGCTGATCTGGGACCCGCGCGACGAGTACGACAAGCACGCGCCGCGATACACCAGCCTGAAGGCCCTGGCCCTGGCCGTCGCCAAGGCCGGCGCCGGCCCCTTCCGTGCGCGCTTCGTGGCCGGCGACTCCATGAAGCTGGAGGCCGCCTTTGCCTTCGTCTGCCGCCTGGCCTTCGACGCGGGAAACTTGGTGTTCCTGGCCGAAGAACTGAGCGACGTCACCAGCGCCAGCCAGGCGCCGCCCGCCTGGCGGAAATGCATCACCCAGGGCAGACACCAGGGCCTGCACATCATGGCCGCCGCCCAGCGCCCGGCACTGATCGACAAAACGCTACTCGGGAACTGCACCTTTGTGCGCTGCTTCGGCCTGCGCTATGACGACGACCGCCGAGCGATGGCAAAGGCGCTGGACGTTGACCAGGCGCGGGTTAACGCCCTGCGCACCGTCAAGGACTCGCGCGGCGTGGTGATTGCGTACCTCGAACGCGACTTCCGCAACGCGGACGAGGCCCGCGCCGGCAACATCAAGCTAAAGGCGACGTAGGGCCTACGTACAGACGGAAAGCCTTGCGACGTATGCCGGCGCCGGCTTGAATGAGGCCCGCGAACCCGCAACACTTCAACCGCCCAAAGGAGGGCAACAAATGGTTTCCCAAGTCAAAAACGCTGCCATGACTACCGGCCTTGTGCTGCTTACCATCTTCGTGCTGCGCCAGGTCGGCGTGACGCGCGATATGGTGGACAAGGCCCTGGCCGGCTGATCCAGCAGCACCAGCACACCGCAGCGGCGCCGGTAGCGCCGCATCACCACAAGGGGCCGGGGGGCGCTATGTGTGATCTATCTCCGCTTGCCCCCGTTCAATCCCGTTGCTAACGGCGTCCGCTCGACCATCCAGATTCCGCGCTATGACATGACGCTCGGGCGCGTGGTCCTGAAGTTCATCGGCACCAACTCCATCACCAAGGCCACCATCAGCGAAATCGTCGTCAAGATCGGCGCCCGCGTGGTCTATGGCCCCATCAGCGGCGCCGAACTGGACGCGCTGAACAAGTACAAGGGCATTCACGACCAGGCCGACAGCCTCACCATCGACTTCACCGAGCGCGACGGCCTGAGCGTCGTCGCAAAAGAAATCGGCGGAATCGACATTCCGGCCTTGGGCGGGCAAGACATGTTTATCGA
Organism: Roseateles asaccharophilus; assembly: GCF_004362405.1. Lineage (GTDB taxonomy): Bacteria > Pseudomonadota > Gammaproteobacteria > Burkholderiales > Burkholderiaceae_C > Kinneretia > Kinneretia asaccharophila. The sequence continues at coordinate 129,841 of NZ_SNXE01000004.1, read as the reverse complement.
AGTGGCGAACACCGCCGCATCGGGAACGCCGGCCCTGTACGCCCTGGGCGGCTTTACCAGCCTGCAATTCAATCCAAAGGAACCGAACCCGGACGGACAGCTGATTAAGAAGCTGCTGAAGATTCAGGTTCCGACCAGCGGCGGCACCGCCATCACGTGGACCCCGATCTTCAAGGGCGCCATCGTGCAGCGCATTCATTTCAAGTACACCGGCACCGACTGGACCGCGAGCGCGAACGGCAATGTGCAGTCGGTGGAGTGCAAGAAAAACGGCGTGGCCGTCTGGGACCGCATCGAATGCCGCGATGCACGCTTTGTGGAGCAGGAGCAGCGCAAGACGCCGCAGAGCCGCTACTACCACTTGGACTTTGTGCATGACAACGTCCACAGCGCGGCCCTTGCAACTGCGGACGCCCGCGCGCTGGAGTTCAACCTTGCGTTGGGCGCTGCCGACACGATCACGGCTATCGTGGAAGTGCTGGACAGCCCCAACAACCTGTGACCCCGCAGCCCTGAAGCAAACCAGCCCGGCGCCCGTGTGGCGCTGGGCCTGACAACACGAAAGGGACGCACAAATGGGTGCATTCTGGGATTCCATCAGCGGCGCCGGCTATGACGGCACCGAGGACGGCGGCGTGGGCGATGTGGGCGCGAACGACAGCCCGCAAGTCATCGCAGCCCGCAGCGACGGGAGCGGCGGCTTTTGGTCGGGCGCCTTGCAAGTGGCGACCACCCTAGGCACCGGCTACCTCGCCAAGCGCATGGATATTGACCTGTATAGCCGCGCACAGGCCGCGCAGCCTTATCCGACCCTCGGCAGCACGCAAGGCCCGCTGTTCATGGGCGGCGCAGGCGTGCCCCGGCCTGGCGGCGTGAGCCTGGGCCAGCAGCGCCCGCCGACGCTGCTCAACCTCAACGCGCTGATGCCCTTCCTGCTGGTGGGCGGCGTGGTGTGGTTCGTGGCATCGAAGAAGGGCTAAGGCATGCTCGAAATGTTCCTGGCCTCCAAGGCCGGCGCCTCCCTGGCGGGTGGCATCGGCAAGGGCCTGGGCGATGCCATCGGCGGCGGCGGCGGCCCCATGGTCAGCGGCGGCACCACCGACGCGCGCTCCATGATGGACGGCAGCGGCTGGACGGTATCCACCGGGAGCAGCCGCGCCACCGGAGGCCGCGCAGGCGGCGCCACCATGGGCCAGCCCACCGCGCCCGCCTTCGGCTATGCCGACCAGGCCGGGATGAATCCGCTGCTGGCGCTGGCGCTGGCCGGCGCCTTCGCGGCCTTCATCATCAAGAAGGGGTGAGCTCATGGGCTTGTTCAGCACCAAGAAGAGCAGCAACACCAACACCAGCACGAACACCACCTACAACGACAACCGCCAAGTCAACGACGCAGGCGGCGGCATCGCGGGAAGTGGCAACGCCTGGGACTCCAGCACGAACTGGGTGGACGCGAGCCAGACCAGCTGGACGCAGAACACCGACAACAGCAACCGCAGTCGGAACAACTGGACCGATAACAGCACAACCCACGTGCAGACCATCGACGCCGGCCAGACCGAGGCCGCGCGCCAGATTGCCCTGGCCGCCATCACGGCAGCCCGCGACAGCAGCCAAGGCGCCACCAGCGCCGCCGCCCGCGCGCAGGAGGCCGCCATAGCCTCGGGCGAGCGCAGCACGCGCGGCGCCCTGGACCTGGCGCAGACCAGCACGGCGGCGGCCTTCCGCTCCAGCACCGAGGCCATGGGCTGGGCCGGCGAACGCTTCGACCAGCTGGCCGGCCTCACGGGCGATCTGCTCAAGGCCAGCAGCCGCAATGCCGACAGCGCCGCCGCCAATGTGGCCGGCGCCTACAGCGCAGCCGCCAGCCAGGCCAACGGAAACAAAACCCTGACCATTGCGGCCCTTGCAGCCGTGGGCCTTGTGGCCGTAGTGGTCGCAATGAAAAAGGGCTGACATGCTCCAGACTCTGACCTTTTCCGGCCCCCGCCTCATCAATGCGGCGGCCTCGTTCTTCCGCTACGAGAGCGGAAGCGCAGGCGGCGCCGATGAATCCATCAGGGTTCGCGCAGACGGCGCAGACCTGGGCCTGTACTTCCCCGGCGATGCAATCGAATTGCCGCAGGCGTGCAGCACCTGGGAAATCAGCCCGACCTCGGGCGCCTGTGCTGGCATCGTGCGGCTGGGCGTGGGCCGTGTGCAGTCGGCCCGCTTGGTGGGTAATGTGCGGGTAATCGACGCCGAGCGCGACAAAGTGGCGGCAGGCGTGTGCTTTCGTGCTGCGCCTTCAGCGACCGGAAACGCGCCGGTCTGCCAGATTTATAACCCCGCTGCGTCTGGGAGAAACCTGTTCATCATGAGCGCACGCGGCGGCGCCTTGGCGGCGGATTCGTGGGGGGTCCGTGTGACGACGACGCAGCACGCGACCATTGCTAGCGCGGGACCGAATCTAAGCGTTGTGAGTGCAGCGGCGCCGGTTGCACTAGTCCGCACCGACGCAACAGCCGCAGCCGTGGCGGCCCCTCGTTTCTATGCAAGCGGCTACATGCAGGCGAACCAGGATGCAGGCGTGGAGTTTCGGCGCCCGCTGATGATCCCGCCAGGCTTCGGAATTGACTTCTATATCAACGCGCCCAGCAACACCCTGCGCGCTAACTTCGAGTGGGAAGAGTGGCCCGCGTAATAGCCGCCGCTGCTGGCCTCGCCCTGGCAGCCTGGTGGCTGCTGCGCCGCGCAAGCCCTGACCCCGTGACGACCACGGGCGAGGCCGAAGCCGAGCAGACCACCGAGGCCGCCGCGCCGCTGTGGACCCTTCAAGACCTGATTGCAGAGCAAATGCCCATCATGACCGCACAGCCCGAGCCCGACACCGCCGCCGCCAATGAGGCCGCATTTCTGCTCATGATCCGCAAGGCCGAAGGCACCGCAGGCCCCAACGGATACCGCACGCTTTTTGGCGGGCGCCTCTTCGACAGCTACGCGGACCACCCGCGCGTGGCGCAACGCTTCACCAACAAGGCCGGCGAAACCCTGTGGACCAGCGCCGCAGGGGCGTACCAGTTCCTCGCCGTGTCACCGCTGCCAGGCGGCGGCAGCACCCGCGCAAACACCTGGGACAAGCTGTCCGAGCGCCTGGGCCTGCCCGACTTCTCACCCGAGAGCCAAGACCGCGCCGCGCTGGAGCTCATCAGAGAAGCCGGCGCCCTGGGCGATGTGAGGGCAGGGCGCTTTGACCAGGCCGTGAACAAGGTCCGCCGCATCTGGGCCAGCATGCCCGGCGCCGGCTACGCGCAACCCGAAAAGAGCCTGGACGCCCTGCGCCTGGCCTATCTCAACGCAGGAGGCACCCTCGCATGAGCAAGCAAGCCCTCGCAATCGTGGCCGCCGTGGGTGTGACCCTGGCCGCCGTGCATCTGTGGCGCCGCAAAGAAACCCTCGACCTCAACCGCAACCAGGCCGCAGGCCCGCGCCTGCCGGGCCTGCCGTCGCTGCCGCCGCTGCCCGCCATCAGCGGCGCCGCGCCCAACATGCCCAGGATGCCCGACATGCCCAAAATGCCCAGCATGGGCGGGGCAGGGGGGCCGCTCGCATGGTGAGCACCCGAGCACTGATGATCGGCGCAGGCGTGGCCGGCGCCGGCCTGCTGGCCCTGTACGTGAGCCGCCAGGGCCTGGGCAATGTGGCCGCGTCCGTGGGCGCGGGCGCCGTCCAAGCCGTGGGCGGCGCCGCCTCGGGCGCCGTGGGCGCCATCGGCCAAGCCGTGGGCCTGCCGACGCCCGCCCAGACCAGCACCGACGCACAGGTCGCCCGCTGGCTGATTGACAACTTCGGCCAGCTGGAGGCCAGCAAGTGGGCCGGCGCACCGGCCTACCTGCGCGCCCAGTTCATGGACGCAGGCAGCGGCAGGCCGCCGCCCGCCGATAGCGCCGTAGGCCTCGAGTTCCTGCCGCGCCTGGCACCGCAGGCCAGCTATGACGAAACCGACCGCCTGGCGGCCCGCTACCCGGCCCCGCGCGAGCCTTCAAGCATCTTTGACGGCGGCGCCAGCTTTGAGGCCGGCGCCGGCTACGACTTCAAGCCGGGGGGCATCTGGGGATTCTGACCATGACCACCACCAAGACCACCAACACCACCAAGCGCCGCGCCGCCGCCATCCTGGCCCGCCTGCGCGAGCCATCCACCATGGCCGGCCTCTCGGCCCTGGCGCTGCTGGCCGGCGTGCCCCCTGGCGTGCCCGAGGCCGCCATGCAAGGCATTGCAGCCGTAGCCGGCCTGCTGGCCGTGCTGCTGCCCGAAGGGGGCCGCTGATGGACACGGGCCAAATCCTGACCGGCGCCGCCGCCCTGGCCGCCATTGCCGGCCCCGTGCTGGTGTGGCTGGTGAAGATCGAGCACCGCCTTACCAGGCTGGAAACGACCATTCTTGAGCGACTGCCGCCGCGTGGGGGAATGCATGCTGCCTAAACCGCGCGCCATCATCACCGAGGCCATCACCGTGATTGCCGGCGCCGTGCTGGCCGCCGTGGTGATCGGCCAGGTTCCGGCCTTGCGCGAGTGGATCAAACGCCAATGGGACGGCGCCCCCCGTTGACCACCACCGCAGGCAGCGCCCGCACAGTGGGCTGATTCGCCGCGCCAAAGTCCCCCAAGGCCACCACCCGCGCCAGTTCGCGCCGCAGGGCCTCGGCCTCCCGCCTGTGCGCCTCGGCCAGGGCCTGCGCCAGGCGCTGGCCTTCCTGCGCGTGCATCACGCGCGCCGCCTCGGATCGAGCCCCAAAGCTGGGCGCCGCCAGGTACAGCACCAGCAGCACCGCACGCGGCGCCCGGTCCTGCGCAATCCACCGATGGGCAGTGGCCCGAGATACCCCCAGCGAGGCCGCAAGACGGGCCGCGCTCGGGCGCCCCAAATCCGCCAGCAGCGCCGAAAGCGCGGGCATCTTTTCCGGAAATATCCCCCCTAGCATGCAGTCTCCCTTTTGTCATCGAGTTGTTGTAAGGCTTGACGAAAAGGCTATCGCAAGTTAGCAGGCGCTACGCTTACAGATCGCACCAGACCGAGGCTGAACGCACAATGTGTATTATGTAAAGTCACATGCACGGCAGTTCGGCCTTGGTGTGACCGATGTTCGCGCACAGAATAGTCACGGCATCACCTTATCGAGATGCAGGTCCCGCCAGCCCTACACCCGAAAGGTATCAACATGAAGATGAAACTGATCGCCGCCCTGGGCGCCCTGTTGCTGGCCAATGTGCCCGCCCATGCAATCGACGCCAAGTACCGCCAGAAGCTTGAACGCTCGGGTTGCACACAGATGAGCGAGCTGCAGGGCTGCGACATCAACAAGACCAAGGCGGAGAACGCCAAGGCGGGCTTTGTCACCGTGGCGCCCGCTGAAGGCGCGGGTTCCAGCGCCCATGCCAGTCATCAGTCACCCTATGCGGGCACTTGGCAGGCCATGGGCCCCAGTGGCGCGGTGGTGGCGGAAATCCAGATTGACCACAAGGAGCAGGTCAAGGTGAATGGCAAGGCCGTGAAGGCCAAGCGCAGTGACGGCGCGCTCGTGTTCAAGCAAGGCTCCATGACCTACACCATCCAGGGAGACCGCCGCCTCAAGGGCGAAGACTACTGGTATGACGCCGACGCCAAGACCAAGGGGCTGATCCAGGCCAAATGATGCGTTGAGGGTCGTGGCACCGATCTCGCGGTCCCAGGACCTACCGATGGCCCGGGATCTGCAGCCCTAGAATCCCGCCCATGAGCAGCGCTGTCCCCTCCCAGTACGAAGATTTCATGCGCCATGTGTTCGAGCATGGCGTCAGCAAGACCGACCGCACCGGCACAGGCACGCGCAGCGTGTTCGGCCACCAGATGCGCTTCGACCTGAGCCAGGGCTTCCCCCTAGTGACGACCAAGAAGGTGCACCTCAAGTCCATCATCCTGGAGCTGCTGTGGTTCCTGCGCGGCGACAGCAATGTGAAATGGCTGCAGGAGCGCGGCTGCACGATCTGGGACGAGTGGGCGCGCGAGGACGGTGACCTGGGCCCCGTCTATGGCGTGCAGTGGCGCAGTTGGCCCACGCCCGAGGGCGGCCACATCGACCAGATCGCCGAGGTGGTGAAGCAGCTCAAGAGCAGTCCGGATTCGCGCCGCATCATCGTCAGCGCCTGGAATGTGGCCGATCTCTCCAAGATGGCCCTGATGCCCTGCCATGCCTTCTTCCAGTTCTATGTGGCCGAGGGCAAGCTCTCCTGCCAGCTCTACCAGCGCAGCGCCGACATCTTCCTGGGCGTGCCCTTCAATATCGCCAGTTACGCCCTGCTGACCCAGATGCTGGCCCAGCAGTGCGACCTGGAACTGGGCGACTTTGTCTGGACCGGCGGCGACTGCCACATCTACAGCAACCACTTCGAGCAGGTGCAGACCCAGCTGGCGCGCGCGCCCTACCCCTACCCCAAGATGCTGATCAAGCGCCGCCCGGCCTCCATCTTTGACTACGAGTTCGAGGACTTCGAGCTGCAGGACTACCAGCACCACGCGCCCATCAAGGCGCCGGTGGCGGTCTGAGTCGCGAGCCCGGCATCATGAGTCGCATCACCCTGATCGCCGCCGTGGCGCACGACCGTGGCATTGGCCGCGGCAATGAGCTGCTGGCCCGCATTCCCGAGGACATGGCCCGCTTCAAGGCCCTGACCCTGGGTCACCCCGTCATCATGGGCCGCAAGACCTGGGACTCGATTCCCGCACGCTTCAGGCCCCTGCCCGGCCGGCGCAATCTGGTGCTGAGCCGCCAGCCCGGCCTGCAGCTTCAGGGTGCGGAAACCTTCAGTTCCCTGGAAGCGGCCCTGGCCGCCTGCGCCGAGGCCCCCGAGGTTTTTGTGATGGGCGGGGCCGAAATCTACGCCCTGGCCCTACCCCGCGCCGATGTGCTGGAGCTCACCGAGCTGGACACCGTGTTCGAGGGCGCCGACGCCTTCTTCCCCGCCTGGTCGCCCGCGCAGTTTCAGCTGCAAAGCACGGAGCAGCATCACAGCCCCGCCGAGCGCGGCCATGGCTGGGACTACCGTTTCGCGAGCTACGCGCGACGCCCCTGCGGCTGAAAACCCGCGACTTGGCTCGTGACGGCGAGCAGCACAAGCGTGAATAGATGCACGCGTTTGCGGGGTCGGGTCTTGCTAGCTGGCGTGCGGGACGCGAGGATACGCAACCTCCAAGAAGCCGATCCGCGTGACCAGCCTCCAGCGCCCCGCCCAAATCCTGATCGTCGAAGACCAGAGCCTGATTCGCCAGGCCCTGCGTCTGATGATCGAGGAGCGCGCACCCGGCTGCCGCGTGCAGGAAGAAGCCGGCTATGAAAGCGCCCTGCTCGCTCTGGACACGGGCCGCTACGACATGGTCTTTCTGGACATCGAGCTGGGCGGCCCGCGCAGCGGACTGGATCTGCTGCGTGAGTTGCGGCAGCGCCAGCCGACATGCCAGGTCATCATGCTGTCCGGCAACGAAGAGCGGGATATGGTGGACTACTGCCTGGCCCAGGGAGCCAGCGGCTATATCTCCAAGGCCAGCGACGATGGCAGCGCGCTGCTCAAGGCCTTGTGGGCGCTGAAGCTGGACTCCTGGTCGGCACAGCCGGCCGAGGCCTCGCAGGCGCCGTCGCATTGGCCGGCAACACTCGCCGAGCTGGGCCTGTCGCCGCGCAAGTGCGAGGTGCTCTACCACCTCTGCCAGGGGCTATCCAACAAGGCCATTGCGCGACGCATGGGCATCGAGGAGGCGACGGTGCGCAAGTCCTATGTGACCGAGCTGCTGCGTGTCTTCGGTGTGAGCCGGCGCACGGAGTTGATGGCCGAGATCGGTCGTCGCGGTCTGCAGATTCCCCCGCCGCAGGCCCAGGCCTAGAATCCCGGCCTTCGCTGCTGCCGTCAGCGCCTGACCCTGCGCCCCGCGCCCCTGCCATGAAACTCGCCACCTGGAACGTCAACTCCCTGGCCGTGCGCCTGCCCCAGATGCTGGACTGGCTGCAGACCCACCCGGTCGATGCCCTGGTGCTGCAGGAGACCAAGCTCACCGACGACAAGTTTCCCGCCGCCGAGATCCAGGCGGCCGGCTACCACGTGCACTGGTTTGGCCAGAAGACCTACAACGGTGTGGCCCTGATCAGCCGCGAGCCGGTGGCCGCCGACACGGTGCTGCGCAATATCCCGGGTTTCCCGGACGAGCAGGCGCGTGTGATTGCCGGCACGCTGGGCTCGCTGCGGGTCATCGGGGCCTACTTCCCCAACGGCCAGGCGCCGGGCTCCGAGAAGTTCGCCTACAAGATGGCCTGGCTGGAGGCGCTGCGGGCCTGGGTGGCGGAAGAGCTGAAGCAGCATGCCGAACTGGTGCTGATGGGTGACTTCAATATCGCCCCCGAGGACCGCGACGTCTACGACCCGGTAGCCTGGGCGGACCAGATCCACTGCACGGTCGAGGAACGCGCACATTTCCAGGCCTTGCTGGGACTGGGTCTGGTCGATGCCTTCAGGCTCTTCGAGCAGCCGCCCAAGAGCTGGAGCTGGTGGGACTACCGCAATCTGGCCTTCCGCAAGAACCAGGGCCTGCGCATCGATCACATCCTGGTGAGCGAGGCCCTGCGCGGACGCGTCAGCGCCTGCGAGATTGACAAGCAGCCGCGCCGCAATGAGCGCCCTAGCGACCATGCGCCCGTGGTGCTGAGCCTCGGCAGCTGAGATCTCGCCCGGGTCCGGCCTCAGGCCAGGGCGGCCTCCAGGGCCTCGAAAAACTGTGCGACATGCAGCCCGTCCATCAGGGCGTGGTGCACCTCCACAGCCACCGGCATGCGCAGCCGGCCGTCACGCTCCTGCATGCGACCGAATGCCAGCTTGGGTGTGTCGCTGTCCTCGTGGCCGCGCGCAAAGCTGAAGCTGCTGAAGCGCAGCCAGGGCAAGGTCGTCATATGGATCAGGGGCGGCGCATCGGAGCGGCTTTCACCACCCATGGCCTGTGTGGGCTGGCGCACGCGCTCCAGCACGGGCAGGGCTGCTGCGACAAAGTCCGACAGCTCCGGTTCGTAGCGCAGATTGGCAAAACCTATGCTTTGGTCCTCCCGGAGCACCACGGTGCTTCCATCCACCTGCTGGTGAACCCGCACGCCGGAACCCTCCAGGCGGTAGCGAAACGGCGCCACCGCATTGGCCGCACGCAAGGCAGCGTGGTGGTAGACCAGAAAAGGAGTGGCCCCCGGACATTGGGCCACGCGTGACGCCAAGTTGCCCAGGTCCACTTCCACACAGATATTGAAATGGGGATGGGGGAGTTGCCGGAAATGCTCGAAAGCCGCGCGGCGCGGCCAGGTCCCTAGATCGAGTCGCTCACTGGTGCTCATGCCGGCATCCTAACGGCGCGAGGCGCGCCAAGGGGCAAACATGCAACACTTGGCCCCGCTCCGGCCGCGACCGGGCTATCCTTCGCCTGCTTGCTCTCGACATACAGGAGACGGTTTGATGCGCGACAACCAGCCTGTCACTCAACGCGAGTACCCGTTTCCGGCCGGCACGAGCTTGGTGTCGACCACCGACCTCAAGGGCCGCATCCTGCACTGCAACGCAGCCTTTATCGAGGTGAGCGGCTATGCGCGGGAAGAGTTGCTGGGCCAGCCGCACAACCTGATCCGCCACCCCGACATGCCCGAGGAAGCCTTCCGCGACCTTTGGGACACGATTGCCGCCGGTAAACCCTGGTCCGGCTTGGTCAAGAACCGCCGCAAGGACGGTGACCATTACTGGGTGGTGGCCAATGTCACGCCCCTGCTCGATGCCGGCAGACCGGTGGCCTATATGTCGGTGCGCAGCGAGCCCACACGAGAGCAAATCCAGTCCGCCGAAGCCCTGTATGCGCGCATGCGGGACGAGGCGCGCAGCGGTCGGATGGAGCACAGGCTCAGCGAGGGGCAGGTCTTGCGCAATGGCTGGCTTCACGCCGCGCAACGTCAGTTCTGCGCCTGGTTGCGACAGGCCGATAGCTGGTTGGGCCTGGTGCTGATGGGCCTGGTCGGCTGGGGCATGGCCGCCCTGCCCTGGTATGGCGCCCTGCCCCTGCTGTTGCTGCTGGCCATGGCGGGCGGTGCCTGGCTGCGCGCCCGGCGCCGTGCTGCCCTGGCGCCTCTGCTGCACTTTGCCAACCAGCTCGCGGCGGGCGATCTGAGCGGGAAGCTGAGCCCCAGTGGCAATAGTTTGAGCCGGGGCCTGGAGATGGCGCTGTCCCAGCTGTGCGTGAACATGCGTGCCCTGGTGGCGGACAGCCAACGCGAGCTCAGTCGCATGCTGGTGGCCAGCTCGGCCATTGCCAAGGGCAGCAGCGATCTGTCGGCCCGCACCGAATCGCAGGCCGCCAGCCTGGAGGAGACCGCTGCCAGCATGGAGCAGATTACGGCCACGGTGCGCACCAGTGCCGATGCGACGCGGCGCGCCCACAATGTGGCGGAGGAACTCAATGCGGTCTCGCGCCGCAGCGGCGATGTGGTGCATTCCGTCACCGACACCATGAGCGCCATCGCGGCCTCCTCGCATCGCATCGGCGAGATCATCCAGCTGATCGAAGGCATTGCCTTCCAGACCAATATCCTGGCCCTGAATGCCGCCGTGGAGGCCGCCCGGGCCGGTGAGCATGGACGCGGCTTTGCCGTCGTGGCCTCCGAGGTGCGGGCGCTGGCGGGACGCAGCTCAACCGCTGCCAAAGAGATCCGGCAGCTGATCAGCGACTCGGCCCAGAAGGTCGATGCCGGCGAGATCCAGACCCGGGATGCCCGCCAGAGCATTGACGAGACCCTGGAATCGGTGCGCCAGTTCGCCGGCATCATTGACGGCATAGACACCGGTGCGCGGGAGCAGCTGCAAGGCATCTCTCAGATCCATGAGGCCATCCAGCAGCTGGACGGCATCACGCAGAACAATGCCAGCCTGGTCGAGGAACTCGCATCCTCGGCCTCACGCCTGCAGGCGCAGGCCACCGAGGTGCAGGCTGCGCTGGGCGTGTTCCGCCTTGGGGGCGCGGCCCAGCAGCCCCTGCCGGATGCGGTGGCCTTGCGCCGTGAGGCCAAGGCCGCCCAGCGCGCGGCTTAGCCCTGGCGCAGGGCCTGGGCCTCAGCGGCCAGGCGCGTGATGCGAGCCCAGTCGCCCTGGTCCACCGCGTCCTGCGGGGTCAGCCAAGAACCGCCGCAGACCCGGACATTGGGCAGAGACAGGAACTGCGGCGCGCTTTCCAGCGAGATGCCGCCCGTGGGGCAGAACGCCACATCCGGGAAGGGACCGGCGAGCGCCTTGAGCAGATTGACCCCGCCCACGGCCACCGCCGGGAAGAGCTTGAGGAAGTGGTAGCCGGCGGCATTGGCCTGCATGACTTCGCTGGCGGTGGAGACGCCGGGCAGCAGAGGCAGGCCCTGCTCGCGGCAGGCCGCGCCGATGGCATCGGTATAGCCGGGGCTCACGCCGAATTTGCAGCCCGCATCGCGAGCGGCCTTCACATCGGCCGCGCTGCGCAGGGTACCGGCACCGACGATGGCCTCGGGCACGGCCCGCGCCATGGCCTCCATGGCCTGCAGAGCCACCGGCGTGCGCAGGGTCACCTCCAGCACCTTGACGCCACCGGCCACCAGGGCTTCGGCCAGGGGGACGGCGTCTTGCAGGCGCTGGATCACGATCACGGGAATCACGGGGCCGTGGCTGGCCAGGCTGAGGGTGTCGTTGCTAAGGCTCATAGCGGGCTGAAACGATGAAAGTTCTCAAGTTGAAACAAGGCCCCTACCGCGGTGGAGCTGCCTGATCCAGCGACACCCAGGGATCCGGCTCCGCCGGTCCCTAGGGTGTGCCCCCTTGAGGGGGCGCGCGAAGCGCGTGAGGGGTGGGCAATCACAACCAGCTGACGGCGCCTTCCTCGGCACTCAGCACATTGCGGCGCATGCCGGCAAAGAGCTCGCGTCCCATGCCCTGGCCGTTTTCCTCCAGCGCTTCCGGGCGGATCTGGGCCAGCTCGCGGGCGGCCCAGTCCTCGGCGGACACCAGGGCCTCCAGGCTGCCGGACACGGCATCCAGGCGCAGCAGATCGCCGTCGCGCAGCTTGGCCAGCGGGCCGCCGGCCAGGGCCTCGGGCGAGACATGGATGGCCGCCGGCACCTTGCCCGAGGCGCCGCTCATGCGGCCGTCGGTTACCAGGGCCACCTTGAATCCCTTGCCCTGCAGCACGGCCAGGGGCGGGGTCAGCTTGTGCAGCTCGGGCATGCCGTTGGCCTTGGGCCCTTGGAAGCGCACCACCACCACCACATCGCGCTCCAGTTCGCCGGCCTTGAAGGCGGCTTGCATGGCTTCCTGGCTGTCGAAGACCCGGGCCGGGGCCTCAATCACATGGCGATCCTCGGGCACGGCCGACACCTTGATCACCGAGCGGCCGAGATTGCCCTGCAGCAGCTTGAGGCCGCCCGTGGCGCTGAAGGGCTGCTGCACGCCGCGCAGCACGCTGGCGTCGCCGCTGGCGGCCGGCAGGTCCTGCCAGGCCACACGCTTGCCGTCGGCGGCGAGGGTGGGCAGACGGGTCTGAGGACGCAGGGAGTCGCCGTTGATGCTCAGCACATCCTCGTGCATCAGGCCGGCGTCCAGCAGCTCACGGATCACGAAGCCGGGACCGCCGGCCTCCTGAAACTGGTTCACATCGGCCTCGCCATTGGGATAGACGCGGGCCAGCAAGGGCACCACGGCGGAGAGCTCGGCAAAGTCGTCCCAGTCAATCAGGATGCCCGCGGCACGTGCCACCGCCACCCAGTGGATCAGGTGATTGGTCGAGCCTCCGGTGGCCAGCAGGGCGACCATGGCATTGACGATGCAGCGCTCATCCACCACCCGGCCGATCGGTGTGTAGCGGGCGCGTGGGCTGATGGCCAGGGCCTGTTCCACGGCCGCATCCGTCAGGGCCTGACGCAGGCCGTCATGCGGATGGACAAAGGCGGCCCCCGGCAGATGCAGGCCCATGGCCTCCAGCAGCATCTGGTTGCTATTGGCCGTGCCGTAGAAGGTGCAGGTGCCGGCGCCGTGATAGGCGGCGGACTCGGCCTTCAGCAACTCCTCCCGGCCGACCTTGCCGGCAGCATAGAGTTCGCGAACCTTGGCCTTTTCCTTGTTGGGCAGACCCGAGCCCATGGGACCGGCCGGCACAAAGACGCAGGGCAGATGGCCAAAGTGCAGGGCCCCGATCAGCTGGCCGGGCACGATCTTGTCGCAGATGCCCAGCAGCAAGGCCGCATCGAAGACATCGTGCGAGAGCGCAACGGCCGTGGCCATGGCGATGGTGTCGCGTGAGAACAGGCTGAGCTCCATGCCCGGCTGACCCTGGGTCACGCCATCGCACATGGCGGGCACGCCGCCGGCCACCTGGACCGTGGCGCCGCGCGCCTGCGCCGCCGCGCGGATCTGGGCCGGGTAGGCCTCGTAGGGCTGGTGGGCCGAGAGCATGTCGTTGTAGGCCGTGACCACGGCCAGATGGGGCGCCTTCTCGGCCACGATGCGCAGCTTGTCATGGGCCGGCATGGCCGCGACGGCATGGGCCACATTCGCACAGCCCATGCGCTCCACGCCGCGCGGCCGTGCGGCCATGCGCTCGATCAGGGACAGATAGCGCTCGCGGGTGGCCGCGCTGCGGGCACGGATTCGCTCGGTGACACGGCTCAGGGTGGTGTTCATGCGATGCAGTGATGTAACTCTTGTGCTGGAATTTACGTAACCATATTACACGCACTCCGCTGCTGGGGCGATGCAAATCTTGCCCAGCATGGGTACAAATTGGTTACCAAGCGGGCCGCGAGCCCTCCGTCTCGCTGGCCGGGCCGGCCAGCTCGGCAAGCTGTGGCAGCATCTCGGGCCAAGATGTCTGTCGTCGAACGCCTCAGCGAACCGGAATCGCCCCCCGCCAGCGCAGCGCCTTGCGATGAGGCTGCGGCGGCCCGCTCATGGCAGATCCGCAGCCGGCAACTGCTGGAGGAGCATCTGCAGCGGGTGCGAGGCCAGGACCTGCATGTCTTCGCCTACGGATCCCTCATCTGGCGGCCGGACTTTGACTACGAGGCGCACACGCTGGCGCGCGTGCAGGGCTATCACCGCGCCCTGCGCATGCGCTCACGCGTCTACCGTGGCACGCCCGAGTTGCCCGGCCTGGTGCTAGCCCTGCTCTCGGGTGGCAGTTGCACCGGCCTGGTCTACCGCATTGGCGCCCGCCGTGCCGAAGCCGTGCTCCGGCAGGTCTGGGAGCGCGAGATGGTGACCGGTGCCTATCAGCCCCGCTGGCTGCGCTGCCACCCCTGCCAGGGCAGTCGCAGCTCATCCCACCCCACACTCAGTGCCTTGGGCTTCACGCTCTCACGGCACAGCCCCAACTGCTCGGATGTGCTTGACGATGCCCAGATGTTGAGCGTCTTGCGCCATGCGCGCGGACGGGCCGGCAGCAGCATGGAGTATCTGGAGCGCACGGTGCTGAGCCTGCGCCAGCATGGCTTGCGCGACCGGGAGCTCGAACGTCTTTACGCCCTGGCGCTCAAAACCGGCCTCGGCACGGCGCTTCGCTGAAGCCGCCCCGGCCAGGCCACGCCTGGCTCACGCCCCGGCGCCCCCGCCCGTGCCCAGCCCGGAGTCCAGCTCGGCCGTGCTGTTCTGATGCGAGCGCAGCCGCTCCAGGTCCTCGGTGGTATCCAGGTCCATCAGCACCCCGGGGTCATCCAGCTCCAGGCCCAGGGAGGGGTAGCGGGCCAGAATGCGGCGTGCACCTTCGTCGCCCTGCAGGCCGACCAGCTCGGAGAAGAGTTCGGCATTGAAGCCCACCGGATGGCCGCGCTGCCCGCGGTACTGGGCATAGACCACGGGGTTCTGGCCCAGTGCTGCGGCCACGGCCAGTATGCTGTGGGGCTGCAGCAAGGGCATGTCCGCCGGCACGATCAGCCAGCCTGAGGCATCGCCCGTGGCCGCCACGCCGGCCGCGATGGAGTGCCCCATGCCCAGGGGCTCCGGCCGCCCGCGGGCGTCGTGCTCGGGCATGACCACCACATCCCGGCTGGCGACCAGGCGTCGCACCGCAGGTGCCAGCTGCGCGCTGCTGACGACCACCATGGGCAGCCCCGTGGCCATCACGGTGGCCAGCGTGCGCTCCAGCACCGTGTCCGCGCCCAGAGACTGCTCCAGCTTGTGCCCCTTGCCGCGAAAACGCGTTCCGCGCCCGGCTGCAAGCACAAGCACGAGAGGACGGTCGTTCGTTCGGGTCACCATGGTTCCTGGCTGTTGCTGATCCCAAGGTGGGGCTAGGACATTTGTCGGTCTCCCGACGCAGTTCGCAGCATGCCCAGGCTTGGCGCCGCTGGTTACTGGGGCCTTTACTTAGAAGAAAGTACTGATCCCCGCGGCGGCCGCCGCGCGACAGCGCCGCCCAGTGAGGGCTCTGACCAGCAGCTCGCGACCTGCGGTGACAACTCGCGCCGCGCCACGACGGCCGGTCGCAAGCCGGTGGCCGCTGCCCAAGGCCAAGACGAGACTGCGCCCATCAATCAAGCGATGGAGCTGCCATGTCACCTCTCACCAACCGTCCCGCCCTGGCCCTGAGCGCGGCCCTGCTGTCCCTGCTCTTGATGACAGCCGCACTGCCGCTGCGCGCCCAGACCGCCGCCGGCCCCGAGGCCCCTCCCCCGCTCAGCCTCGCCCTTGCCGGCACGCCCGCCCTGGATTCACGGTCGCTGAATGAAGCGCTCCAGCAATTCCTGGCTGCCACGCGAGGCGACAAGGCGGCGGTCCAGCGTTCGCAGCAGGCCTGGGAGCGGCTGCTAGAGCAGCAGCCGGGCAATCCCCTGCTGTTGAGCTATCTGGGCACCACGCTCACCCTCAAGGGCCGCGACGCCTGGGCCCCCTGGACCAAGCTGCAAGCCGTCGAGGACGGGCTGGCCCAGATCGACAAGGCCCTGCAGCTGCTGCGTCCCGAACATGAGCGGCAGCAGGTGCTGGGCTCGGCCCTGGCGCTGCAGGTCCGCGCCAATGCCGCCCAGACCTTTCTGGCCCTGCCCGGCATGTTCAAGCGCCAGGAGCGCGGCGAACGCCTGCTCAAGGAGCTGCTGAACCATCCGGCCCTGGCGGACAGCGCGCCGGGGCTGCGCGGCAGCGTCTGGCTCAGCGCCGCACGACAGGCGCACAAGCAGCAGCAGGCCGAGCAGGCCCGTGTGCTGGCCCGGCGCATCGTGGACCAGGCCCTGCCCCAGGCCGAGGCCGCCCGCGCCCTGCTCAAGGAGCTGGGCTGATGGACGCGACCAAGACCATGGTCCGAGCGCCGCTGATGCAGCTGGCCGGACTGCACAAGAGCTACCCGCTGGGTCAGCACCGCATCCACGCGCTGCGGGGTGTGGATCTCGACATCCATGCGGGTGAGATCCTGGCCCTGACCGGTCCCTCGGGCAGCGGCAAGAGCAGCCTGCTGCACATCGCCGGCCTGATCGACGAGGACTACCGCGGTCATCTGCACTGGCAGGGTCGTCCCTTGGACGGCCTGGGCATGCGTGCCCTGACGCAGCTGCGGCGCGACGCGCTGGGCTTCATCTTCCAGGGCTTCAATCTGGTGCCGGTGATGAGCGTGGCCGACAACGTGGACTTTCCTCTGCTGCTGCAAGGCCTGAGCAAGGCCGAGCGCGCCGCACGCGTGGCCAGCATGCTGGCGGACGTGGGTCTGGAGCAGCACGCGGCCAAGCGTCCGGATGCGCTCTCGGGCGGTCAGCGCCAGCGGGTGGCCATTGCCCGCGCCCTGGTCAAGCAGCCCCGCCTGATCATTGCCGACGAACCCACCGCCAGCCTGGACAGCCACACGGCCACCCAGGTGCTGCAACTGCTGCGTGAGCGTGCCAAGGCCCAGGGTGCGGCCGTGCTCATGGCCACCCACGACGCTCGCGCCCTGCTCTTCTGCGACCGCGTGCTGCAGCTGGAGGACGGCCGACTGCAGGATGCCGGGCTTGCCGCCACCCTCTTGAACCCGGCTCACAGCGAGGCCGCCGCATGATGTACACCGCCTTGAACACACAGCGGCGCTGGCTGGACTTCGCGGCCCGCAATCTGCTGCGCAACCGGCGCCGCTCGCTCGTCACCCTGGGCATTGCCGCCCTGGGCACGGCCGCCATCCTGGTCGCGGCTGGCTTTGCGCGCTACACCTATACCGGCCTGGCCGAGGCCTCGGCCCGCAGCACCGGCCATCTGGTGCTGGGCCTGCCCCAGAGCTTCGAAGGCGACGAGGCCCAGCCGCTGGAGCATGGTCTGCAGAACTGGCAGGCGCTGCGCGAGGCCCTGCTGGCCGAGCCCGAGGTCCGGCATGTGCTGCCGCGGCTGCAGTTCGGCGGCCTGATCAGCAATGGCGAGAAGTCGGCGCTGATGATGGGCGTGGGCATCAGCCCGGATGCGGAGTTCGCCATCAAGGGCCCGTTTCTGACCCAGAAGAGCGGGCAGCTGCTGAGCGACGGCGAGCGCGGTCGCGTGCTGCTGGGCGAGGGCCTGGCGCGCAGCCTCCGGGCCACGCCCGGCAGCGGCCTGACCCTGATGGCCAGCACCGCGCATGGGGCGCTCAATGCCATCGATGTGCACGTGGCGGGCGTCGTGTCCACCGGCGTGCCGGAGCTTGATCAGCGCCTGGTCTACACCGATATCGCCACCGCCCAGACCCTGCTGGACAGCAGCAAGGTCAGCAGCGTCGGCCTGTTTCTGGAGCGCATGCAGCAAACGAGCGTGTTGCAGCAGCGCCTGCAGGTGCGCTGGCCCGAACTGGCCATCAAGGACTGGGAGCAGCTCGCGCCCTTCTACGGCGCCGTGCGCCAGCTCTACAACCGCATCTTCGGCACCCTGGGAGGCATCCTCGGCCTGATCGTGGTCTGTGTGGTGGGCAATGCCATGGCCATGAGCGTGATCGAACGCAGCCGCGAGATCGGCACCCTGCGCGCCCTGGGTTGCCAGCCGGGGCCGCTGATTGGCAGCTTTGCCACCGAAGGCCTGCTGCTGGGCGCCCTGGGCGGCCTGCTGGGCAGCCTGATCGCGCTGGGCCTGTCCCTGGCCCTGATGCTGGTGGATGTGCAGATGCCACCGCCGCCCGGCCGCAACCAGGGCTATCCCCTGCAGCTGGAGCTGACACCGCTGATGGTGCTGGCCGTGCTCGGCGCCATCTCCCTGCTGGCCCTGCTCAGCAGTGCCGGGGTGGCCGTCCGCAGCGTGCGCCAGCCCATCCCGCAAGCCCTGGCCCATGTCTGAACCCTGACGCACGACAGCGCAGAAAACGATACGCAATGAAGACAATCATGAACAAAGGCGCCCTGTTCCTGGCCGGCCTGCCGCTGGCCACCGCGATGTGGCTCGGCACGGGCCTGGTGCATGCGGATGAGCGGGTGCAGGCCCTGCTCAAGCGGGCGGACGCCAGCCGCTCCGGCGCGGACTCGCTGCAAATCGAGATGCGGGTGCAGCAGCTGGCGCCGGACGGCGGCATCAGCCGCGAGCGGCGCTACACCGTGCTGGTTCAAGGGCTGGACAAGAGCCTGGTGCTGATGCGCAGCCCGGGCGAGGTCGGCCAGAAGGTGCTTATGCTGGGCGAGGACTACTGGCTGTTCCTGCCCGGCAGCCAGCGCCCCGTGCGCATCACGCCCAGCCAGAAGATCCTGGGCGAGGCTTCGACCGGCGATATCGCCACCCTGAACTGGGCCCAGGACTATGACGGCGAGCTGATCGGCGAGGCCCCCTGCCTGGAAGCCCCGGCACCGACAAGCCGGACCTGTCTGCACCTGAGTCTGCGCGCCCAGCGCAAGGGCCTGAGCTACCAGCGCATCGAGCTCTGGCTGGGCAAGACCCGGGCCGAGCCGGTGCGCGCCGA
The DNA here is from genome assembly GCF_004362405.1 of Roseateles asaccharophilus. GTDB lineage: Bacteria > Pseudomonadota > Gammaproteobacteria > Burkholderiales > Burkholderiaceae_C > Kinneretia > Kinneretia asaccharophila. The sequence goes on along the minus strand of NZ_SNXE01000004.1, from coordinate 110,938 downwards.
GCTCTATCTGCTGTCGGACAAGCTGGCCAAGCGGGCGAGCTACCAGCTGGACGCCCAGGGCATGGTCAGCGAGATGCTGCTGCAGGACGCCCTGGCCGGCGATCGCAAGACCCGCGTGAGCTATGTGAGTCGCCAGCCGCGTCGGCTGCCCGAGGCCTGGCTCAACCCCATGTTTCTCAGCCGCAATCCGGTGCTGGAATGAGGCTGCTGCGCCCCCCCCTCAAGCAGGCCTTGCGAAGCGCACTGCTGCTGCTCGGCCTGGGCTGCGTGCTGCCCGCCCCGGCCCAGACGCTCAAGAGCAGCTGGAGCAGCCAGTGGCAGGAGCAGACGGCGAATCTGCAGCAGGGGCCGCTGGCCCAGGCGACCCGGCTCGCCCCCGCCTTGCTGCAGGCGGCCGGCCTGCCCCGCACTGACAGCAGTCAAGCGTCGCATGAGCTCACGCTGCGGCATGAGCGCAGCGATCTGCCCGGGCAGAGTCAGCTGCTGATCGCGGCCACGGGACGCCTGACGCGCCAGCCCGCCAGCCGCACCCAGCCCGAACGCTGGCAAGCCCGCGCCCAGCTGCAGGAAGCCGCGCTCTCGGCCAGCCACGAGAACTGGTCCTGGACGGCCGGGCGCAAGGTGCTGAGCTGGGATGTGGGCTGGGGCTTTCGCCCCAACGATATGGTGCAGCAGGAGCGGCGGCGCGGCCTGCTGCCCAGCACACTGCGGGGTCAGACCTTGCTGATGCTGGAACATTTCGACGCGGATCAGGCTTGGAGCCTGGTGGCCGTGAACCCTCAGCGGCTGGGCGAGGCCGCAGGCACACCTGAGCCCGGCCAGTCGCTGGACCGCGAGGCCGCCCTGGCGCTGCGCTGGTACCGCCGGCAGGGCAGCCAGGATGTCTATACCTACGCCCGGCTGGGGCGGAGTGAGCGCGCCAGCCTGGGCCTGGCGGCCCAGTCCGTGATTGGCGAGAGCCTGAGCCTCTACGGCTCGCTGCGCTGGCGCCAGCGGCATGCGGCCTGGGAAAGCGTGCTGGGCGAACCCACCGGCCTGCGTTGGCAGCCCGCCTGGCGGCAGGATGCCCTGCAAGCCCTGCTGGGCGCCCAGTGGACGCCCGAGGGCAGCGCCCACAGCTGGATCCTGGAGGCCTGGCATGACGGCACGGCGAACGGCGATGCGGACTGGCAGCGCTGGCAGGGCATGCTGGAGACGCTGGGCGGGGCCTCCGGCGCGCAGCCGCCCCAGCGCCTGGCGCAGCTGGCCTTGCAGCAGCTTGCGCCCTTGCAGCGTGGCTCGGGCAGCCTGCAGCGCCGCAACCTCCTGCTGCGCTGGAGCTGGCAGACAGGCGAGCTGCGCGAATGGCAGCTCAGCGCCGACCTGCTCCATCATCCCGCCGATGGCGGCCACAGCCTGGGCCTGGGCCTGCAGTGGCAGGGCCAGCGCTGGCAGCTGGGCGGAGCCTGGCGTCGGCTAGGCGGCGGGCAAGCCGCACTGCTGGCCCATATGCCCCAGCGCGGCAGCCTGGGCCTGTGGGCGCAGGCGGACTTTCTGTGAGTCTGGCAAAACACGCAGCAAAATCGTCTTGTCTAACAAGGGAGCGAACAATGATCGATCACACCGGCCTTGTCGTCAGCGATTTCGAGCGCAGCAAGCGCTTCTACGTCACGGCCTTGGCACCCATTGGCTATGCCATGCTGGCAGAGTTCCCGGCCTCGGTCACCGGCCATACCGATGTGGCCGGCTTTGGCGAGCCGCCCAAGCCCGACTTCTGGATCAGCCGCGGCACGCCCAACCAGCCGCCCATCCATATCGCCTTCCGGGTGGGCTCGCGCGCCCTGGTCGAGGCTTTCTACCAAGCCGCCATGACCGCGGGCGGGCGCGACAACGGCGCGCCGGGCCTGCGCCCCCACTATCACCCCCACTATTACGGCGCCTTCGTGCTGGACCCGGATGGCCACAATATCGAGGCTGTCTGCCACGAGCCGGGCTGAGGCTTGATCCAGGCCTGCCTGTCGGGCTTGCACCCTCCTGCATACTGGCGGGCATGAGCAAACTATCCGATCTGCGCAAGAGCTACGAACAAGGCGAGCTCGACGAGGAGCAGGTGGCCGGCCAGCCCCTGCAGCAGTTCAAGACCTGGCTGAACGAGGCCCTGGCGGCCGAGGTGCCCGAGCCCAATGCCATGACCCTGGCTACGGTGGGCCCCGAAGGCCGGCCCTCCACCCGCATCGTGCTGATCAAGGACATCGACGAGCGCGGCCTGGTCTGGTACACCAATTACGAGAGCCGCAAGGGCCGCGAACTGGCCGCCCATCCCTTCGCCGCCCTGCAGTTCCACTGGGTTGAGATGGAGCGGGTGGTGCGCATCGAGGGCCGGGTGGAGCAGGTAGACGCCGCGCAGTCCGATGCCTACTTCCGCAGCCGCCCGCTGGACTCGCGCCTGGGTGCCTGGGCCTCGCCCCAGAGCCAGGTGATCAGCTCGCGCGCGGTGCTGGTGGCCAATGCCGCCAAGGCCGCCGCCCAGCATGGCCTGAACCCCGAGCGTCCGCCGCACTGGGGCGGCTACCGCCTGCTGCCGGAGCGCTGGGAGTTCTGGCAGGGCCGCAAGTCGCGCCTGCACGACCGCCTGAGCTACAAGCTGCAGGCGGACGGCAGCTGGCTCAAGGAGCGCCTGGCTCCCTGAGCCGTGAGCGCTGCGGCGCTCAGAAGCGGACCTGCAGGCCCATCAGGGCCGAGCGCCCCGCCAGGGGCGAGAGATCGCGCAGCGTGGCCATGCTGGTGGCGCTGTAGGCGGTCTTGTTGCCCAGGTTGTCGAGCTTCAGGTACCAGAGCGCGTCATAGCCGCCCAGGCGCAGCTGACGGGCCAGGTTCAGACGCAGCAGGCCATAGCCGGCCGTGGGCGTGTCCAGGGTCGGCACCCGGTTCTGGCGCGCGGCCAGGCGCAGCTCCAGGCTGGCGGACCAGAGGCCACCGTCGTCCGCCGCCAGCGAGAGCGTGGCGCGTCGGGGTGCGAGGCGCGGCAGGGGCTCGCCCGTGGCGCGATTGCTGCCGCGCACCGCGTCAAAGCTGCCGCCCAGGGTCAGGCGCCAGGCGCCACTCCAGGCCATGCGCGGCAGGGTCTGGCGAGCTTCCAGCTCCAGGCCATTCAGGCGTGCCGCCACGCCGGTGTAGCGGTACTCGGGCAGGGTCTCGCCCTCCTCGTTACTGAAGCTGGCGCCGGTGGCATCCAGGGCGATGTAGTTGCGAAAGCGCGTCTGGTAGACATTGGCGCGCAGCAGGCTGCCGCCTTCCTGCCAGCGCAGGCCCAGGTCCAGGCCGCGGGCGCGTTCCAGGCCCAGGCTGGCATCGCCGCGCTCGTAGGCGCCGGTGGCCACATGCACGCCATTGGCGTAGAGCTCGTAAAACATGGGCGCGCGCTGGGTGTCGCTCAGATTGGCCTGCAGGCTCAGGCTGGGGCTCAGGGCATAGCCGGCCGACAGCGACAGGCTGCGCGGCTTGAAGCTGCGCCGCGCGGCCTCGCCAAAGCGCGCCTCCTCGGCGCCCGGGGCATCGCCGCCCGACGCCACCCGCAGCGATTCCTGGCGCAGGCCGGCTGCCAGGGACAGCGGACCGCTGCGGTACTGCTCCAGCACAAAGAGCGCGGCCGAGCGGCTGCGCGTGCCCGGCACCAGGGCCTCCTCGCCCAGGGCCGAGAAGTCCGAGCGCTCCCACTGCAGGCCCACCACACCGCGCACCGGGCCCAGGGCCGCATGCTCCGCCTGCAGGCGCAGATCGCTGCCGCGGCTCTTGAAGCGCGTGCCGACCTCGCCCGTGCCCTCCACCTCCTGGTGCTCGTAGTGCGAACGGCTGGCCTGCCACTCGATGCGCGGGAACAGGCCGCTGGCATCGCGCCATTCGCCGGCCGTGGCCAGGCGCTGGCGCTGCATGCGGATCTTCACATCCGGCTCCACGGTCACGCCGTAGTCATTGCGGTAGTCCTCCAGCGAGACCCCGGCAAAGCCCTGGGAGAAGAGCAGGGAGCTGCCCAGGGCGCCGCCATGGCTGTCGCTGGCGGAGTTGCGCACCCGGCCGTCTGGCACGCGCAGATCATCGGCCTTGCGGTCCGAGACATCGGCATGCCAGGCCCAGCTGCTGCTGCCGCCGTCCAGGGTGACGGCGCCATTGCGCTCGGCCGCGGCGCCGCCCAGGCGCAGCTCGGCCGCACCGGACAGGCCCTGGGCCGGCTCGCGCGGGATGCGCTTGTCCAGGGTGTTGACCACGCCGCCGATGGCATTGCCGCCGTACAGCAGGGACGCCGCGCCGCGCAGCACCTCGATGCGGTCCACCACCAGCGGATCCACCGGCACCGCATGGTCATAGCTGAGGCTGGAGGCGTCGATGGAGGCGCCGGAGTTGCTGAGCATGCGCACCCGGTCGCCGTCCAGGCCGCGCAGCACCGGACGGTTGGCGTTCGGCCCGAAATAGGTGGCGGCCACGCCGGGCAGGCCGTCCAGGCTCTCGCCCAGGGTGGCGCCGCGGCGCAGGGTCAGGGCATCGCCCGAGAGCTGCAGGCTGGGCTGCACCGGCTCCTTCTCGCGCAGCGGGTTGCCGGTGAGCAGCACCGGCTGCAGCTTCTCGGGGGCGGCGGAGCCGTCAGTGTTCTGGGTGCTCTGGGCCACGGCGGGCAGGGCCAGGGCGGCAATGGCCAGACTCAGCAGATGCGGCGCCAAGGCCGGGCGCGGACGGACGGGGGAGACAGGGAACTTCATGGCGGAGGGCTTTCGCAGGCAAAGGCGACGGGCCGGCTCCAGGGAGGCGCCGGCCGCAGATCGTTTGCGGACACAAGGGAGGGCGCGCGGCGGCGGGATGGCTCGGCCATCCGCGCAAGGCGGCGCGCGTCAATCAGGCGTGAAGGGGCGAAAGCGCTCCGGGCGGGGCACGGGCACTGCGCGCCCAGCGCGGGGCGGCGTGCTGGGCGGCGCGCTGGGCGCGGCCCGGCGTCTCGGCGCCATGCGCCGCCAGCAGCAGCGGCGCGGCCAGCGGTGGCGCGCCCTCATGGGCCTGATGGTCCAGCTGCTGGCAGTCCAGACCGCCGGCGGCATGACCCCAGTCATCGGAATGCGAGTGGCCCTGCAGCGCCGGGGCGCCCTGGGCATGGGCAATGCGGTGCCACTGGCCCAGGCCCTGCAGGCTTAGCAGCAGGCTCAGCGCGAGCCACAGCGACAAGCGCCGCCAGGGCGCCAGGGCGTGGGAACTCATGCGGGGGCTGCGGGCCATGCCGGGGAGCGGGTGCTTCAGTTGGCGGCGACGGGCTGGGCCTCGGTCACGCGGTAGAACAGGCCGTAGGGATCATTGCTGAGCACGGACATCTGGCCTTCTACCGTCACCGGATCCAGGGTGTAGCGCACGGGGGTCTTGCTGCGCACCTCAATCAGGCCCTCGGGCCCGGCCGCCACGCAGAAGGAGCAGCTGGTCGGCACCGAGGAGAGCAGAAAGTGACGCTGCTTGTCGCCCGGCTCCAGCGGCATCATGAAGCCCTGCACCTTGACCGTCTTCTTGTCCAGGGCCTGCACCGCCGCCGGAAAGCTGGGGACCAGCTTGTTCTTCTCGGCCTTGACCGTGACGGAGGACAGCAGGGGCCAGGACAGCACGCCCTCGCGTTCCTGCAGCGGCTTGAAGGGGCTGCGCGGATCGTGAAAGCCTGGGCCTTGCCCCAGGGCCGGTGCCTGTGCGGCCGCCGGCAGGGCCGCAGCCGCCAGCAAGGCCGAGGCCAGCAGGCTCGAAAGCCAGCGATTGGTCTTGGACATCTCAGTGTTCATGTTTCAAGCCACAGTATTTGCCGATGGCCAGGCCGCGGCAGGCCGCGAGCAGGGCCTTCTGGCAGCGCTCTTCGCTTTCGCCCGATTCCAGGCAGCGAGCAGCGTCCTCATGGGCCTTGGCCATGGCGCGGTGGCGGCTGATATCGGTTTTCACATGCTCGCTCAGGGACTTAGCGGTCGCTGGCGCAGGCTGGGATTGTGCCTGCAGCGCGCCCGTGGCACTCAGCGTCAGGGCAATCAGCAGGGCTTGCGGGAGAAACTTCATGACGAAACCTCGAGAGAAAAACGATAAAAGCGGCGTTCATTGAGACGCTCAGTGCGGCGCCTGCAGCAGCTCGGTCACGTCCAGGCGGTAGGCGCGCCAGGCCGGCCAGGCGCTGCTGACGAGCGCCAGCAGCAGGGCCAGGGCCGGCACCAGCAGCTCCCAGACCGAGAACCAGCCGCCCACCACCCGCAGCGACTGCTGCTGGGCCAGCACCCAGCCTAGCAAAGCCGTCAAGCCATGGCCCAGGGCCAGGCCCAGGGCGCTGGCCAGCAGGGCCAGCCAGGCCGCCTCGGCCGCAATCAAGAGGCCCACCCGCCACGGCGGCGCCCCCAGCATGCGCAGCATGGCCAGGTCGCCCTGACGCTCGCGCACCGCATGCAGCAGGGCCACAAAGACCGAGAGCCCGGCCGCCAACAGCAGCACCGCGCCAAAGCCGCGCAGCACCTCGGTGCCCGCCCCCACCATGCGCAGCAGGCGGGCCGTTTCCAGGGCCGGGGCGGCCGCCTGTAGCCCGTCCTGGGCATTGACCCAGCGCGGCAGGCTCACGGCCGCCAGCGGGCTGCGGTAGCGCACCAGGGCCAAGGTGATTTCGCGCTCGGCCTCCAGGGCGCGGCGGTCGGACTCGTCCACCGCATGCATATCCTCATGGACTTTCCAGACCGAGGCCAGATCGGTCAGCACCAGACGGTCCAGCACCGTGCCGCCCGGCGCCAGCACGCCCACCACCTTGTAGCGGTGATCGCCATGCTCGTGGCCGCCCTCGCCCAGACCATGGCTGCCGGCAAAGCTGTCGCCCGGGCGCAAGCCGGTGGCCTGCGCCACCTCGGCGCCCAGCACGGCCTCCAGCGGCTCACTCCACCAACGCCCTTGCGCGAGGCGCCCCTGGTAAAGCACGGGGTAGTCGGCCGTGGTGCCCACAATGCGAAAACCCTTGAGGCTGTCGCCGAGGGACAGGGGCACGGCGCTGGCCACCAGGGGTTGGGCCCGCAGCTCGTCCAGGGCCGTGAGCGGGATATTGCCGGTGGGCACATCCAGGTGGAAGAGGCCCGCCAGCATGATCTGCATGGGGCTGCCCTTGGCGCCCACCACCAGGTCCACACCGGCCAGATCGCGGCGCACACCGGCCTCGATCTGCTCGCTGACCAGCAGCACAAAGCTCACCGCCGCCAGGCCCAGGCTCAGCAGCAGCAGATTGAGGCCAGACACCAGAGGGCGGGCCCAGAGATAGCGCCAGGCCAGGGCCAGCACGCCGCCCCTCATGGCTGAGCTCCGAGCAGCTTGGGCAGGACCAGATTTGGCAAACGCGCGCCCAGGCGCTCGGCCACGCGACCGTCGTGGGTGGCCAGCACCAGGATCGCGCCCTGCTCCGCCGCAGCCTGCTGAAGCAGGTCCAGGCTGGCGGCGGCATTCTCGTCGTCCAGGTTTGCCGTGGGTTCGTCGGCCAACAGCAGGCGCGGACGCCGTAGCAGGGCGCGCGCCAGGGCCACCCGCTGGGCCTGGCCCAGGCTCAGCTGATGCGGGCGCCTCTCGGCCAGAGACTGCAGGCCCAGGCTCGTCAGCAGCGCATCGACCCGGGCGGCATCCACGAGCTGGCCGGCGGCCAGATAGGGCAGGCCCAGATTGTCACGCACACTCAGGGCCGCACTCAGATGCAGGCGCTGCGGCACAAAGCCCAGGTTCGCCCCCCGCCAGGCGTCGCGCTGGCGGGCGCTCAGCGCCCCCAGCTCGGTACCGGCCATGCGCACCACACCTGCGCTGGCGCTCAGCAGGCCGGCCATCAGGGCCAGCAGGGTCGATTTGCCGCTGCCCGAGGCGCCACGCAGCAGCAGGCCCGGGGCCGCGCCCAGGGCGATATCGGGAAAGGCGATTTCCGGACCTTGCGCATAGCGGTAGCGCAGCCCCTGCAGCTCGATCATCGGCCTCAGCTCTGCTCTGGATCGCGCGCCAGGCGCCGGAAGGTGGCCAGAAACTTGTCCACCTTGGCCGCCACCACGAAGACGCAGTAGCCCTGCTCTGGATTGCGGGCGTAGTAGTGCTGGTGATAGTCCTCGGCGCGGTGGTAGTTGCGCTCGGGCAGCAGCTCGGTCACGACACGGCCGCCATGGGCGGTCTGTGCCTCGGCCAGCACCTCGCGGGCAATGGCTTCCTGTGCCGGGCTGTGAAAGTAGATGCCGGAGCGGTACTGCGTGCCCACGTCCGCGCCCTGGCGGTTCAGCGTGGTGGGGTCATGCACCGCGAAGAACACCTCCAGCAACTCGCGCAGGCTGACCTGCTCGGGGTCGAAGCGCAGCCGCACCACCTCGGCATGACCGGTCTGCCCCCCGCAAACCTGCTCGTAGCTGGGCGCCGGACTGTGCCCATTGCAGTAACCGGACTCCACCGACAGCACACCGCGCACCCGCTCGAACACGGCCTCGGTGCACCAGAAACAGCCTCCGCCCAGGGTGATGAGCTCGCCTTGAGGGGCGTGGGAAGAAAGTGGGTTCATGGACAGAAGAACTCTCGATGAGCAGCGCGGCCGGCAGCATAGCCCAGGCGGGGCAATCAGCGCAGGCCCAAGGCCATATCCACGCGTGGCACCCAGGGCTTGGCCTCCTGGCCGGCAGCGGCCTCATGCAACCGCGGCGAGGCCAGGAAGAGCCGCGCATTGGGCACGCCACGGGCCAGCAGTGCGTCGCGCACGGCCACGGCACGTTGCAAGGCCAGCTGACGCATGGCCTCGGTATCGGCCGCCTGGGCCGTGGCCAGCAGGCTTTGCATCTGTTCCGGCGGCACATCCTTGAGCAAGCCCAGCAGATTGCGCGGACGCCCCGGCAGATTGCTCGCCTGATAGACCTGGCGCAGCAGGCGTCGGCGTTCAGCATCGCTGAGCGGCGGCAGCGGCGCCTCGGCGCCCGCCCCGCGCGTGTCTGCAGCACTGCCGCCGCTGCTGAGCTGCTGGCGGCGCAGCTCGCGCCGACGCTCGGCCTGGATCAGGGCCTCGACCTTGGCGTTCTGCAGGGCTGCCTTCTCCGCCTGGGGATCGGCCCAACCAGTCAGAGTCAGATTCAGGGACGGCTTATCGCTCAGGGCCTTGGCCACCTTGTCCAGCTGGCCAGGCAGATTGGCTGCGGGCTGGCTGCTGGCGGGTGCGAACTCCAGCTGACTCAGATCAGCGCTTCCACCGCCCATGAGCAGGGAGAACGGCGCCGTCAAGGCTTTGCCCAGCAGATTGATAATCACCTTGAGGATCAGCCCTCCGACGCTGAACTCGGGGTCATTGAGCGAACCGCTGACGGGCAGATTCACATCGATCACACCCTGGCTGTCCTTGAGCAGCGCCACGGCCAGCAGCACCGGCAGCTTGGTGGCGTCCGGGCTGTCGATCTTCTCGCCAAAGCTGAGCTGATTGAGCACGATCTGGTTGTCGGCCTGCAATCGACCGTCGGCGTCGATGCGGTAATGCAGCTGTGTGGAGAGCTTGCCCCGCTCGATCGCATAGCCCGCGTACTTGCCGGCATAGGGCGAGAGCGGCGCCAACTCGATATCGGTCGCGGCGGCACGGATGTCCATTTGCGGCGGTGATCCGGGAAGAAGCTGACCACTGATGTCCAGCAAACCGGTGCCCGCCACCTTGCCCTTGATGGCCAGCGGTGCCAGCTGGGCCTGGCGGCTGTCCACACGACCCAGACTGCCCTGCAACTCGCTCAGATTGGCGCTGTAGTTGGGGCGGATGAAGCGGTCGCTGAAGTCCACGGTCCCCTTGTCCAGCTGCAGCTCACCCAGACTGAATTGCAGCGCCGGGGCTGAGGCGGCAGCGGCGCTGGGCGCCTGTGCCTGTGCCTGTGCCTGGACTTCACGCGGCCCCAGATCGCGAAGATTGAAACGCCCCTGCTCGTCCACGATCAACCGGGCATAGAACTCTGTCAACGCCGCCTTTTGCACCTCAAGACTCGGCGGCTTGTCAGCCACCAGCTCGGCGCGCAGGCCGGCCAGGCTGAGGGCATGCCAGCTCAGCAACTCTTCACCGACCTCGCGCTGTCCGTCGCGCTCGCGCGTTTGCATCAGGCGCAGATCGGCCAGCAGCGCCTCGCCGCGCAGCAGCGCTTGGAGCCCCTGGCTCGCAGCCACGACACTCAGCTCACCGCGAAAGCCTGCCTCGGCTCGACGCAGGTGCAGACCCAGACGCGGATCCAGATAGGGATCTGCCGCGTGCAGAGGCAGGCGTTCCGCACTGAGCTTGCCGGACAGGGCCAGCGGCGCCAGGCCCAGCTCGCCCTGGAACTGCAGGGTACCCAGGGGATTGCTGCCGCGGCCGCCGCTTGCGAATCGCCGGCTGGCTGCGGCCGAGCGGCCCATTTGCACGCTGAACTGCAGGGGTGAGCGGGACTTTTCCAGTGCGGGGTAGCTCAGGTTCTGCAGCTTGAGCCGCAGCTGCTCGGCCACAAGCCTGTAGGGCGCGTTCTCGGCCTCGCCCTCGCGCCGATTGAGCGAGCGCACCGAGGCGTCACTGAGGCTCAAGCCGCCCTGCTCCACCGTCAGCGCGGCCAGACGCCCGGACCAGCCCGCTGTGCTGGCGGGCGAGCCCGGCGTGCTGTCCGAGGGCGCGGCGACTCCGGGCAGGCGCAAGCGCCCATCGGCAGCACGCTCCAGCTGCAGACGCGGCTCCCGCAGGCCGAGCTGCCCCAGCAGCACTTGCCGCTTGCCCAGCAGCAAGCGGGCTTCGTCGAGGCTCAGACCCGCCAGACTGGCCAAGGGCTCACGCCGACCACCCGCCACCAGCTGCTGCACCTGCAGCTGCTCAAGCCGGAGCTCGCGCAGGCCGGCCTCGAGGCGGCTCTCGGGCTGTTCGTCCAGAGGCTGGGGCAGGCTGAGGCTGGCCTTGCCCGCCAGGCGCCCCTGCAGGGTCAGAGGCAGCTCCGCCTCCAGATAGGGGGAGAACCAGGCCAGTGCCAGGTCTTGCCAATCGGCCTGCACGTCGAGCGCCTCGGCGCTGAGCTGACCCTGCAGACCCAGCTTGGCACTGGGCTCGCGAGCCTTGCCGGCGCTCTGCAGATTGGCTTGCAGACTCAGTTGTGCTGAACCCTGCAGGGGCCAGCTGAGCTGCTTGAGTTCCAGCCCAAGAGGCTGCAGGCGCAGGGCGGCGCCGCTGCGCCGGTCCAACCAGTCCACGCCGGCCTCCTCAACGCTCAGACGGCCCAAGCTCAAACGCCAAGCGGGCGCATTCTTGTCGGCCGGCGTGGCAGCCGCACCCGTCGCCTGGGTCCCGAGCGTGGGCAGGCCCAGACGACCGCTGGCGTCTCGCTGGAGTTGCAGGCGCGGTGCCTCCCAACGCAGTGACTCAATGTGCAGCTCGCGCTTGAGGGGTTGCAGGGACTTGAGATCCAGGCTCAGCGCGCGCCAAGCCATCCAGTCGGCCTGCCGGCCCTGGGCCAGCACGCCATCCAGCAGTCTGAGCTGCCCCGTCAGGTTCAGGGCCGGCCGCTGCCCGGGCGTCTGGGCAAAGCCGAGCTTCAGATCGGCGCTGAGCCGGCCTTGTGTGAGCTTGAGCGGCAGCGCCGCCGGCCAGTAGGCCAGGTAGGGCTGCAGATCCAAGTCCTGTAGCTGGAGTTTCAGCGCGGCCTCGCGCGTCTGGGCAAAAGGCAGCGCATTGCCGCCCAGATCAAAGTCATATCCGTTGAGGCGCCCGGCCAGCCTCGGCTGCACATGCACCGCCACATGGCGGTCAAGGCCGGAGAGAAAGGGCAGGTCCAGCCGTAGCTGCTCCAGCTTGTGCAGGCGTTGATAGGGCCTGTCGTCCAGCAAGACCTGGCCTTCTGACAGCTGCAGGTTGTAGACGGCAAAGTCCGGCGCGGGATCGTCCGGTGTTGCGCCCGCTTCGGGGGGGCGGCGCAGATGCGCGACCAAATCATCAATGTCGTATTGCCCCTCGCCAAGGCGGGCCAGACGCAACAATGGCCCTTGCACCCTCAGCGACTCCAGCACCAGACTGCGGTGCCAGAGCGAGCGCAGGGACAGCGCCGCGTCGACTTCGGCCACCTCAAGCAGCGCAGGCTCGGCAGCCGACGCCGCACCAACGCGCAAGCCTTGAAGCACAAGCCCCAGCCGCCAGGGCTCGAAGCGCACCGCTTCCACGCTGACGGGCCGGCCCAGCGCCTGGCTGGCCACCTGCATGCCACTACCGGCCACCCAACGGGGCAAGAGCCATAGCGCCAGCAATATGAGCAGCACAAGCACGCCCAGGACCAGCGCCAAGCGGCGCAGCCAGCGTCGTCCAGAAATCACAGCAGCCAAGGACATGGGAAAACCGGGATGTGCCATTGCAAACCATTATCCTGTGCGCGCCACGGCTTGAATATCGTTGGCGGCCGTCCCACACACCATGAAAGACTTGCTCTACGCGCTTCACGAGCTCAAGCCGCTGCTGCTGGTCTTGCTATTGCCCCCGACCCCTTTGCTGGTCTTGCTGCTCCTGGGCGCGTCCCTGCTGCGTCGCAACCCTTGGCCCGGCCGACTATTGCTGGCCATCGGCGTGCTGGGCCTGTGGTTTGCGTTCAGCGAGGTGGGTGCGGACAGTCTGCAACGCCTGCTCTTGCAGCGCAGCCAGGCGCTGGACCCGCAGGCCCTGGCACAGATACGGGCCGAGCCGCAGCGCACGGCCGTGCTGGTGCTGGGCGGTGGTGCCTTGCGCGAGGCGCCGGAGTATGGCGGACCCAGCCTCAAACCGATCAGCCTTGAGCGTCTCCGATATGGCGTGTGGCTGGCGCGCCATGGCGACTGGCCCCTGGGCTTCAGCGGCGGCACCTCGGCGGAGCTGCGCGACCCGCGCATCACTGAGGCAGGCCTGGCTCAGCAAGCCGCAGCACAGGAGTGGCAACACCCGCTGCGCTGGGCCGAAGACCGGGCCCCGGACACCCTGGCCAACGCCAGACTGAGCCTGCCTATGCTGCAACGCGATGGCGTTCAGCGCGTGCTGCTGGTGACCCACGATGTGCATATGAGCCGAGCTTTGCGCGCATTCCGAAGGGTCGCGGCAGACCTGGGCATGGAGATCGTTCCGGCGCCCATGGGCCTGCGGCCCAGCAGCGCCTACGGCGTGTTGGACTGGGTTCCATCGTCCGAGGCCATACGCAAGACCCGCTATGTCGTTTACGAGGCGCTGGGGCTGCTGGGCGGACGCTAGGCATGAATTGCGCCGGATGAGCCCCAAGCCCGAATGCCTGGCCCATAAACAGAAACCCCTCCCGGGCCATGAGCTGGGGAGGGGCTGGTGACTGACGCCACCGGGTGGAGCTCCGCGGCCATTTGCCATGGGGCCCCTGCCGCGCAGAGACTGCGCCAGCGTATTAACCTGCGTTGCAGGCCTTTCAACAGTAGGCGTGAGCCTTGGGAGCTTCAAGCCTCGGCAAACCCTAGTTGAAATGCGGACTGCGGCGTCTGTTGCGACTTCTCATGCGCCAAAGAGCTGGCCATAGAGCTCGTCAATGCGGGCTGTGACCTCGGGCGTCATGGTGATGGTGCGCCCCCACTCCCGGTTGGTTTCGCCCGGCCACTTATTGGTGGCATCCAAGCCCATCTTGCCGCCCAGACCGCTGACCGGGGAGGCGAAGTCCAAATAGTCGATGGGGGTGTTCTCCACCAAGGTGGTATCGCGCACCGGATCCATGCGGGTGGTGATGGCCCAGACCACTTCCTTCCAGTCGCGGATGTTCACGTCCTCGTCCACCACCACGATGAACTTGGTGTACATGAACTGGCGCAGGAAGCTCCACAAGCCAAACATCAGGCGCTTGGCGTGGCCGGGATAGGCCTTCTTGATGGAGATCACGGCCATGCGGTAGCTGCAGCCCTCGGGCGGCAGGTAGAAGTCTACGATCTCGCTGAACTGCTTCTGCAAGATGGGCACGAAGACCTCGTTGAGCGCCTCGCCCAGGATGGCGGGCTCATCGGGTGGCTTGCCGGTGTAGGTGCTGTGATAGATCGGGTCGCGGCGCTGGGTCAGCCGGCTAACTTCAAAGACCGGGAACCAGTCCTGTTCGTTGTAGTAACCGGTGTGATCGCCGTAGGGTCCCTCCAGCGCGTGCAGATAACCGCCCTTCTCTTTCAGCGGCACGCCGTCTTCGCTCAAGCCCTCAAAGCCCGGCGCTGCGGTCGGAATGTGGCCCTCCAGCACGATCTCGGCGCTCGCAGGCACCTGCAGGAACTGACCTGCCTCGCCCACGCCGGTGTCCACCACCTCGGTGCGCGAGCCGCGCAACAGACCGGCAAACTGGTACTCCGAGAGCGAATCCGGCACCGGCGTCACGGCGCCCAGGATGGTGGCCGGGTCGGCCCCCAAGGCCACAGCGATCGGGAAGTTCTGTCCCGGATTGGCCAGGGCGAACTCGCGAAAGTCCAGGGCACCACCCCGGTGTGCCAGCCAGCGCATGATGAGTTGGCGCCCCCCGATCAGCTGCTGGCGGTAGATGCCCAGGTTCTGGCGCCGGCGCGGCTGGGGCACGGATTGCGGGCCACGTGTCACCACCAAGCCCCATGTGATCAGCGGACCGGCATCCCCGGGCCAGCAGGTCTGGATGGGCAGGCGCTTCAGGTCCACCTCGCCGCCCTCCATCACCTCCTGCTGACAGGGCGCCTCACGCACCCGGCTGGGCTTCATATCCCACAGGGCCTTGGCCATCTGCAGCAGGCGGCCTGCGTCCTTGAGCCCGCGGGGCGGCTCAGGCTCCTTCAGACTGGCCAGCACGCGCCCCACATCACGCAGCTCTTCCAAATTCTGAGCACCCATGCCCAGGGCCACGCGGCGGGTCGTGCCGAATAGATTGGTGAGTGCCGGGGTCGGGTGAATGCCAGGCTTCTCAAACAGAAGGGCGGGACCACCGGCGCGCAGAACACGATCGCTCAGCGCCGTCATCTCCAGCACGGGGGATACCGGCGTGGCGATGCGGCGCAGCTCCCCCAGCCCCTCCAATCCGTGGAGAAAGTCGCGAAGATCTCGGTACTTCATAATCAATAGTAATTAAGAATGGCTGCAATAAGCTTGACGGGTTATTTTTGATCCTTAGAATCCGCCCTGCCCTGAGCTTTCAGGGTTAACCCGTGCTTTGCCTTGGGACGGCAAAGCGCCCCGCTGCCGATGGACCCGGCCAGGATGCTGAGAAGCCAGAGTGCTCTCCAGCGCCATCAACGGCCGGCCCATTATCACTGCCACATCCAGGCGCACACCCCATGGGGAAAAGCGCCGCGGACCAGGCGGAGAAGAAAGGAGTCGCATGACAGCGCGTCAAAGTGTTTCTTCCCTCACTCGTGGTGCCACTGCCGCTGCAACCTTGTTTGTCAAGGATATCGGTCAGGGCCTGCTGGTGGTCAGCCACAACACCCTGGCCCTGCTGGGTCTGGCCGTCGTGGCTGTTTTGCTGATGTTCAGCAGTCAGGCGGATCTCCGCCACAAGCTCGAAACCGAGGCCTTTGGCTGGCTCAACGCCCGCCAGGAAGCTCGCGCCGAAGCCTCGGGCAACACCCTGTTGGGCGTGGCCGAGCCGGAAGCCCTGGCCCGCGCAACCGCCGCCGACCCCAAAGAGCTGACGCGCCAGCAGGCCGCGGTGGCGATGTGGCTGTCCAGGCGATACAAGGTGGCACCAGAGCCCATCAGCCGGCTGGTCCAGGAAGCCTGGGTTGTGGGGCAGCGTGCCCGCGTTGAACCGACCCTGATCCTGGCCATTATGGCCATCGAGTCGGGCTTCAACCCCTTTGCACAAAGTGCCGTCGGTGCCCAGGGCCTGATGCAGGTCATGACCCGGGTGCACGACGACAAGTACGAGGCTTTCGGTGGCAATCTGGCCGCTTTCGACCCCATCACCAATCTGCGGGTCGGTGTGCAGGTGCTCAAGGAGTGCATCCAGCGCGCGGGTAGCTTGGAAGAAGGCCTGCGTTACTACGTGGGTGCGGCCAATCTGCCCGACGACGCTGGCTATGCCAACCGAGTCCTGGCCGAGCACGAGCAAATGAAGTCCCTCGTCACGGGTCGCAGCTTTGCCCCGGCGACCGCGGGCGCCGAGAAACCCTCGCCCAAGCGGGACCTGAAGCAGGAACAGCTCGCGCTGCTGGAGTGAGTTTCATCACTTCCTTGCAAAGCATCGAGCAAGGCCCCGGTGTCCGCTACACTGGGGCCTTCGCGCAACTGGCGATCAAGGCTGCGGACGGCATCAACCGGCCGGCGGCCCGAGGTGGTGGACCACCGGGGAGCGCGAACGGTTCCAGGCCTAGGGCTTGGCCGTCAACAGCCGTTCGCCTGGGCAGCCCAGCCAGCCGTTGCGCGCGTCGCCGTGGTTCGCTCCGGGCCCAACCCTCATCATGAACCACCACCATCATGTTTGATCGCAGCCAATCGACCCTCGCCAACGTCGACCCCGAACTGTGGGCCGCCGTCCAGAACGAAAACCGTCGCCAGGAAGATCACATCGAGCTGATCGCCTCGGAGAACTACACCTCGCCGGCCGTGATGCAGGCGCAGGGCAGCCAGCTGACCAACAAGTACGCCGAGGGCTATCCCGGCAAGCGCTACTACGGCGGCTGCGAGTACGTGGACGTGGTGGAGCAGCTGGCCATCGATCGTCTCAAGCAGCTCTACGGCGCCAATTTCGCCAATGTGCAGCCCAACTCGGGCTCGCAGGCCAACCAGGGCGTGTTCTTCGCCCTGCTGCAGCCGGGTGACACCATCATGGGCATGAGCCTGGCCGAAGGTGGTCACCTGACCCACGGCATGGCCCTGAACATGAGCGGCAAGTGGTTCAACGTCATCTCCTACGGTCTGAACGCCAAGGAAGAGATCGACTACGAGGCCATGGAAGCCCTGGCCCGCGAGAAGAAGCCCAAGCTCATCATCGCCGGCGCCTCGGCCTACAGCCTGCGCATCGACTTCGAGCGCTTTGGCAAGATCGCCAAGGAAATCGGCGCCTACTTCATGGTGGACATGGCCCACTACGCCGGCCTGATCGCCGCGGGTGTCTATCCCAACCCGGTGCCGCACGCCGATGTGGTGACCTCCACCACCCACAAGAGCCTGCGCGGCCCGCGCGGCGGCATCATCCTGTGCAATGACGAAGCCATTGCCAAGAAGATCAACTCCGCCATCTTCCCCGGCATCCAGGGCGGCCCGCTGATGCATGTCATCGCCGGCAAGGCCGTGGCCTTCAAGGAAGCGCTGACGCCGGAGTTCAAGGCCTACCAAGAACAGGTGGTCAAGAATGCCAAGGTGCTGGCCGACACCCTGATCGAGCGCGGACTGCGCATTGTCTCGGGCGGCACCGAGAGCCACGTCATGCTGGTGGACCTGCGCCCCAAGAACCTCACCGGCAAGGAAGCCGAGGCCATCCTGGGCGCCGCCCACATGACCTGCAACAAGAACGGCATCCCCAACGACCCGCAAAAGCCCATGGTCACCAGCGGCATCCGCCTGGGCACTCCGGCCATGACCACGCGCGGCTTCAAGGAAGAACAGGTGCGCATCACCGCCCACCTGATCGCCGATGTGCTGGACAAGCCGCATGACGAAGCCAATCTGGCCGCCGTGCGCGAGAAGGTCGCCGCCCTGACGCGCGACTTCCCGGTCTACCGTTAAAGCGCCCCGCCGCCGATGCGCTGCCCCTTCTGCAATCACGGTGAAACCCAGGTCGCCGAGACCCGGGAATCGGACGAAGGCGATGTGGTGAGGCGCCGGCGGCGCTGCCTGAGTTGCGACAAGCGCTTCACCACCTACGAGCGGGCTGAGATTGCCCTGCCCGTGGTGGTGAAGAAGGACGGCACCCGCGCGGATTTCGACCCCAGCAAGCTGCGCGCCTCCATGCAGCTGGCCTTGCGCAAGCGCCCCGTGAGCATTGAGCAAATCGATGCGGCGCTGGAGCGAATTCAGGAAAAGCTGCTGACCAGCGGGGCCCGCGAACTCCCCTCGACCAAGCTGGGGGAGTTGGTCATGCGTGAGCTCAAGAAGATCGACAAAGTCGCCTATGTGCGCTTTGCCTCGGTCTACCGCAGCTTTGAGGATGTGGACGAGTTCCGCCAGCTGATTCGAGACATCTGAGCCACCAGCCAGGCGCCCTCCCCCTTCCGCCTTTCCTCCGAGCCTCCCCCAAAGCCCCCCCCGCGCCTCCCCCTTAGGCAGGACAGAAAGCCCGAAACCTCGGGCCTAGATTGCTCTGAGCAATCCCTTGCCATCTGGCGGAGGCTTTATGCGCCCTGGCATCCCCCTTTTGCGCTGTCACGTGACAGCAGGCCACCGGCAGGCCGGCCTCAGCCTCATTGAAAGCTGCATGGCCTTTCTGACGCTCGGCATCTTGCTGGCGGCCGCCCTGCCCCAGTTTCGACAGTTTCAGCAGCGCCAACAGCTGCAGGGCATCGCCCGGATGCTCTACACCGATCTGCAGGAGGCCCGTAGTCAGGCGGTACTGGGGGCTGGCGCCGTGCACCTGCGCATCAGTCAGCACCCGCAGGGCAGCTGCTACATCTTGCACACCGGCAAGGTAGGCGACTGTGCCTGCTCCGACCAGGGTCAGGCCGTCTGCGCGCAGGCGGAACAGCTGATCAAGCTGCAGTGGTTGCCGCCGAGCCGCGGCTTCAGCAGCTTGCAAGCCAATGTCGGCCAGATGAGCTTCCAGCCTCGCCAGGGCAGCGTGACCTCGACCGGCAGCATTGACATCGTCGGCGCAGACCAGCAAAGCATCCGCCATATCGTCAGCATCGCGGGCCGGGTACGCAGCTGTGCGCCAGCCGCGCCCGTGGGGGGACTACCCCCTTGTTAACCCGGCCCCCTCGAACGCGGGAGCGGGCGACCAACGGCAAGGCATCGACGACAAACGGCGAAAAAGATGTGAAATCCTTCACGACTGCTGACCACAATTCCCCCATGCCGCCCTCAGCTCGCATCCTGCCAGTCAGCCCGCTTGCGTGCGTGCCGCGTGGCTTCACCCTGGTTGAGATCATGCTGGCCCTGATCGTGGTCGGGATCCTGGCTGCCGTGGCCCTCCCGACTTATCAGCAGATGGTGCAGAAGAGCCGCCGTTCCGACGCCATCGCCATGCTCACCGCGGTACAGCAGGCCCAGGAGCGCTGGCGCGCCAATCGCACCAGCTACACCAGCAGGCTCAGCGATCTGGGTTTCAACAGTGGCAGCTCACCCAAGGGCTATTACGAAATCGCGCTGAGCAATGTGGGCACCAGCACTTACACCGTGACAGCCACGCCCGTCGCCACAGGCACTCAGTCCAGTGACAGCCAGTGCGCCAGTCTGGGGATTGCGGTCAACGGCGGGCAGGTCAGTTACACCAGTGCGGACTCGGACCGCCAGCCGACGTCAGGCAAATGTTGGGCGCAGTGATGAAATCGAAGCGCTGCCCTTTTCACCACCGTCCGCGGCAAGGTCAGGCACGTGGTCTGACCCTGATTGAGCTGATGGTCACGGTCGGCATCCTGGGTATCGTGCTTGCTGTGATCACCCCCTCCCTGGCTGACTTCATGAACAAGCGTAGGGTGCGTCTTGTGGCCGACGAGCTCAGCACCCTGATGGTTTACGCACGCTCCGAAGCCGGGCTGCGCAACCGCCGGGTCAATGTCTTCTTCAGCAGCGGCAATTCGCAGAGCTGCTACACCATTGCCGAATTCAGCGCCCTGGGGCGCTGCGATTGCAGCAGCACCCCCATTTGCACCGGTGGCTTTCTCCAGCTCAAGACGGTGTCGATCCCCTCGCTCACCGGCGTCAGCCTGGCGCCCGCGGAACAGCTGCGCTATGAAACCGGCCGCCCGGGCATCGAGGGCTTTGCCCTGGCCTTTATGGTGCCCTCGCTGCAAGCCAATCCGAACAATGCCATGGTGGAGATCACCGGCGGGCGCGGCTATCAGCTGCGCATGCAGCTCACACCCCTGGGACGCCCGACCCTGTGCTCGCCCAATGGTTCCTATAGCGATGTCCCGCGCTGTGCGGCCCCCTTGAGGGAGAGCTGAATCATGGCCAACCCTGCCCATCGAGGTTCACGATCCCGCCAAGGCGGCCTGAGTCTGGTCGAGCTGATGGTGGGCATCACGGTGGGCATGATCATTGTGGCCGGCGCCTCCACGATGATGGTCAACCAGATCGACGAGCATCGCCGCCTCACCCTCGAAACCCAGATCCAGCAAGACCTCCGAGCCGCCGCCGATCTGATGCTGCGCGACCTGCGCCGCTCGGGCTACCGGGCCCAGGCCTTTCAGTCCGTCTGGGCGCCGACGGCGCCTGTGACGGCCAACCCCTACCCCCTGGCCCTGCAGGTCTCCGAAGACGGCAAACAGGTGCTCTACAGCTACACCTCGGCCCTGGACGCCAAGAGTGCCCCGAACGAGAACAACCAGGTCGATGCCAACGAGGTCTTCGGCTACCGGCTGCGGCAAGGCGTACTGCAGTTCAACCTGGGTGGCAGCTGGCAGCCCCTGACCGATCCCAACACCTTGGAGGTGACGGTGTTCCAGGTCACCCCTCAGGTCCAGACCATCTCACTCAAGGAGTTTTGCCCTACGCCCTGCGCGAACGATGCCGACTGTCCGCAGCAGCAGGTGCTCGATGTATCGCTTCGCTTGGAAGGGCGCGCCAGGCATGACCGCGCGAACGTGAGCCGCAGCATCCATGTCAGCACGCGCCTGCGCAATGACGCCGTCTTCGGCGCCTGTCCAGCTACATGAGATTCATGCACCATCAGCGTCTCGGACGGACGCAGCAGCAAGGCGCCAGCACCCTTGTGCTGGTGATGGTGCTCTTTTTCATCATGGCCATGGTGGCAGCTTTCTCCAACCGCAATCTGGTGTTCGAGCAGCGCATTGGCAGCAACTACTACCGCTCTGCCCTGGCTCAGGAGGCGGCGGAGGCCGGCGCGGAGTGGGTGCTGGGTGCACTCAACGGTGATCTGGTCGGCCCCAACTGCCAGCCCTCGGCCGCGGGCCAGCGTTTTCGCGACATACACCTGGGTATTGCGGCCGATCGCAGCATCGGTCGCAATATCCAGAACACGAACTGGGAAGTGGCCGCCTGCGCACGCAATGGTGGCCAGGGTTGGCAATGCGACTGCCCCGCCAATGGCGTGGTCACCCTGGCCCCGGCGGCCGATCCCGATGGGCGGATTCAGCCCATGTTCGGCACGCGCTTTGCCGTCTCGCCACGGCCGGGTGTGGTGCGCATCACGGTGCAGGGCTGCACCGATCGCCTGTCAAACTGCCGCAATCTGGCCCGCGCCGCCACCAACAATCTGGCGCAGAACACCCTCCAGTTCGATGCGGCCCTCGTAAGCGCACTCAAGACGCCGCCCGCCAGCCCCCTGACCGTGCGCGGCAGCGTGGACCTGGGTACCGTGGGGCTGGGGCTGCACAACACCCATCCCGACACCGGTGGCCTTTTGATGCAGACCGGGCAGGCGGAGTACCGCGGGTCATTGGGCCGCTCCAGCAGCACGCCGGGCACGCCGGCGGGTAGCGCCCTGATCCGCGATGACGGTAGTTTGCGACGTGGGACGGGGGACGATATGTTCCGGCTCTTCTTCGGCATGGCGCCACAGACCTACCGCCAGCAGGCCGTGATGCGCGAGGTGCGCTGCGGCAATGCAGACTGTGCAGACGCCCTGAGCCAGGCCATCGCCGCAGGCGCCGACCTGATCTGGGTGGATGGCGCGGCCCGCATCGGCAGCAATGTGCAACTGGGCAGCCCCACCCGCCCCATCGTGCTGGTGGTCAACGGCAGCCTGCAGATGGAAGGCCCCATGCTGCTCCATGGCCTGATCTATGCCCGCGGCGATGCCAGCTGGAGCAATAGCAGCGGACAGCCCGCCCGGCTCATCGGCGCCCTGCTGAGCGAGGGCGATATGGTGGCCGCCGGCACGGTGGACATCGCCTACGACGCCGGCACTCTGGGCACGATCAGCAATCAGCGCGGCAGCTTTGTGCGGGTGCCGGGCAGCTGGATGGACGCCACGCAATGAACACCCACCCGCTCATGCGCCGGCAGCGCGGCGTCACCCTGATCGAGGCCATGGTTTCGCTCCTGGTCATGGCCTTCGGCATGGTGGCCCTGATCGGCCTGCAGGGCACCATGCGCAATAGCGCAGACCTGGCGCGACAGCGTACCGAGGCCGTGCGTCTGGCCCAGCAGGAGATGGAAACCCTGAGGGCCTATTCCTTGTTGCAGGCCTCGGGCAATGCCGAGGACCGTCGGCGAGCCTATACCCAGATCGTCTCCGAAGCCGCCCGCGCGAATGCGGGCGACACCATTGCCAATGCCAGCTTTACCCTCACACGCAACGTCAGCGCCACGCCCGACGGCCTGGGGGTGGCCGTCGCCGTGCAGGTGAGCTGGCAGGACCGTGTCGGCCAGGAACAGCAGATCCAGCTCGACAGCGTGATCACCCGCAGCGATCCGCGCCTGGCCGGCGCACTCTCGGTGCCGCCAGATGGCACGCCGCTACGCCGCCCGGCGGATCGTCACCCCACCATCCCGCCGGAGGCCAAGGATCTGGGCGACGGTCGCAGTCTGCTCAAACCGCCCGCACTCGCCAGTGGCGTGGCCTGGATCTTCGACAACAAGAGCGGTCTGATCATCCAGCTGTGTAGCAGCCTCTCGGCTGCGGCGACCACGGAGACGATCAGCGCAGCCGAATTGGCGGCCTCTTGCACCGGCAGCACCAACGCCATGCTGTTGGCCGGTCACGTGCGCTTTTCCACGGGCGAAACGCCCGACCCGGAACTCCCCCTCAGCCCCGCCCTGCCGCTGAACCTTGGCCTGGTCGCGGTCAACGCGCAAACACCCGTGCCCAGCCATCAGTGTTTCAACAACGCCCCCGCCGCTGCCGACCCCACCCGCACCCAGGGTGTTCGCTACTACTGCATCGTCTACCCGAACATCAGCCGTACGCCCCCCAGCTGGGATGGCCGGCTCAACATCCTGGATCTGCCACTCAGCGGCCCGAATGCCTACCGCGTCTGCCGCTACAGCGCCGACTACAACGCCGACAAGAGCATCGGCAATACCGAGCATCCGCTGAACTACCTCAAGGTCGAGGCCTCCCTGGTGCAGCAGAACTTCCTGGTGGTGGCCGGCTCGCGCAATTGCCCGGCTGGCCATCCCGTCGACCCCAGCCAGGGACACTTCTTCAACAGTGCCACCGTCGAGCACCAGCCCGACCCGCGTTAGCCATGGCCGCGGCTAGACTGCCGCCATGACCGCTGTCGAAGACTCTTTCAGCGCCGCCGACGAAGCGGCCATGCGCCAGGCATTGAAGCTGGCCGAACAGGCCATCGGCCTGAGCGATCCCAATCCCCGCGTCGGCTGCGTAATCCTGGCGCCCGATGGACGCCTGCTGGGCGCTGGCCATACCCAGGCCGCCGGACAGGCCCATGCCGAGATCATGGCCCTGCGCGACGCCCAGACGCGCGGCGAGGACGTGCGCGGCGCCACGGCCTACGTCACCCTGGAGCCCTGCGCCCACCATGGTCGCACGCCGCCCTGCTGCGACGCGCTGATTGCCGCGGGTCTGGGCCGGGTGGTGGCGGCCCTGGGTGACCCCAACCCTCAGGTGTCTGGTCAGGGCATGGCACGCCTGCAGGCCGCCGGCATCCGCACCAGCCTGGGCCTGCTGGCCGTGCCGGCGCGCGAGCTCAATATCGGCTTTTTCTCGCGCATGCTGCGCGGCCGACCCTTTGTGCGCATGAAGATCGCCGCCTCGCTGGACGGCCGCACCGCCCTGCCCGATGGCCGCAGCCAATGGATCACGGCCGAGCCGGCCCGCCGTGACGGCCATGCCTGGCGTCGCCGGGCCGGCGCCCTGCTTACCGGTATCGGCACGGTACGGGAGGATGATCCGCGCCTGGATGTGCGTTGGGTGCCGACACAGCGCCAGCCCCTGCGGGTGATTGTGGACTCCCGCCTGGAAACGCCACCGGGCGCGCGCATCCTGCAGCCGCCCGGGCAGGTGCTGATTTATGCGGCCCAGGATGCGGCCGAACGCGCCCGCGCCCTGCGTGCCACCGGCGCCGAGATCGTGCTGCTGCCAGATCCCAGCGGCAAGGTGGATCTGGCCG
Organism: Roseateles asaccharophilus; assembly: GCF_004362405.1. GTDB lineage: Bacteria > Pseudomonadota > Gammaproteobacteria > Burkholderiales > Burkholderiaceae_C > Kinneretia > Kinneretia asaccharophila. Next base: position 86,827 of record NZ_SNXE01000004.1, on the reverse strand, counting down.
CGCTGATGCATGACCTGGGCGGGCGCGGCATCAATGAGCTGCATGTCGAGGCCGGCCACAAACTCAATGGATCCCTGCTGCGGGCCGGCCTGGTGGACGAATTTCTGATCTATCTGGCGCCCAAGCTGCTGGGCCAGGGCCGGGAGATGGCCGCCTTTGGCCCGCTGGATTCCCTGGATGAAGCGCCGCAGCTGCTTTGGCGCGAGATCGCGCCCGTGGGCGAAGATCTTCGCCTGATCGCCCGCCCGCGCGGCTGGGCACTCTAGGCCGCCTACAATCACGCCCTATGCCCATATCACCTGTTCCCGAGCTGGTTGCCGAGCTGGCAGCCGGTCGCATGGTCATTCTGGTCGACGAAGAAGATCGCGAAAACGAGGGCGACCTCGTGCTGGCGGCCGACCATGTGAGCCCCGAGGCCATCAATTTCATGGCCAAGTACGGACGCGGCCTGATCTGCCTGACCCTGACCCGCGAGCGCTGCGAACGCCTGCAGCTGCCGCCCATGGCCACGCGTAACGGCACCAAGCATGGCACGGCCTTCACCGTGTCCATCGAGGCCGCCACCGGTGTGACCACCGGCATTTCGGCCGCCGACCGCGCCCGCACCGTGCAGGCCGCCGTAGCCCGCCATGCCCAGGCCAGCGATCTGGTCCAACCGGGCCACATTTTCCCCCTGCAAGCCCAGGACGGCGGCGTGCTGATGCGCGCCGGCCATACCGAGGCCGGCTGCGACCTGGCCCAGATGGCCGGCCTGAGCCCCGCCAGCGTGATCTGCGAGATCATGAAGGACGACGGCACCATGGCGCGCCTGCCCGATCTGGAGCTCTTTGCCCAGGAGCATGGCCTGAAGATCGGCACCATCGCCGACCTGATCGAATACCGCAGCCGTAACGAATCCATCATCACGGCCGTGGGCTCGCGTCCGCTGCAGACGGCCCAGGGCGAGTTCCTGGCCCGCAGCTTCCGCGACCGCAGCGGCAGCGTGCATCTGGCCTTGAGCCTGGGCAGTTGGACCCCGGAAGACGAGGTGGTGGTGCGTGTGCATGAGCCGCTCTCGGTGCTGGACCTGCTGGAAACCGGCCCCAGCGGCCACTCCTGGCCCCTGCCCAAGGCCCTGGCCGAGATCCAGCGCGCCGGCCGCGGCGTGGCCGTGCTGCTGAACTGCGGCGAAGAGGCCGACGACCTGCTGGAACGCCTGCAGCGCCCCGCCAGCGGCGCCGGCGCGCCGCGCGCCACCATGGACCTGCGCACCTATGGCGTGGGCGCGCAGATCCTGCGCGAGCTGGGCGTGCAGCGCATGCAGCTGCTGGGCAGCCCGCGACGCATGCCCAGCATGACCGGCTACGGCCTCGAGGTCAGCGGTTTCCGCGGCCCGGACAATCAAAGTTAAGGACTCTCACTTCATGCAAGCAGCCGACAAAGGCCAGGCCGTCAATCTGAACGGCCAAGACCTGCGCATTGGCATCGTGCAGGCGCGTTTCAATGACGCCCTCACCTCCGCCCTGGCCACGCACTGCATCGACGAGCTGCAGGCCCTGGGCGTCAATGCGGCCGACATCCATCACATCACCGTGCCCGGCGCCCTGGAGGTTCCGGTCGCCCTGCACGCCTTGGCCGAGCGCGAGGACTTCGACGCTCTGGTGGCCCTGGGCTGCATCATCCGTGGCGAAACCTACCACTTCGAGCTGGTGGCCAATGAAAGCGGCGCCGGCGTGACCCGGGTCTCGCTGGACTTCCAGGTGCCTGTGGCCAATGCCATTCTCACCGTCGAGACCGAGGAACAGGCCTGGGCCCGCGTGGACGAGAAAGGCCGCGACGCCGCCCGCGTTGCGGTCGAAATGGCCAATCTGCTGGACACCCTGCGCTGAACAACGACCATGGCTGAAGACAAGAAGACCAACAAGCCGGCCGGCAAGCGTGCCGCCCCCAAGTCCGCCCGCCGCCGCGCCCGCGAGGCCGCGCTGCAAGGCCTGTACCAATGGCTGCTGGCGGGCGAGGATGCCGGTGCCATCGACGCCCATATGCGCGAGCAGGACGGCTTCAACAAGGCCGATCAGGCCCATTACGAAGCCCTGCTGCACGGCTGCGTGATTGAGGCCGCGGACCTGGACGCGGTGCTCTCCGCCCATGTGGACCGCAAGACCACCGAGCTCTCGCCCATCGAGCATGCGGTGCTGATGATCGGCGCCTACGAGCTCAAGCACTGCATCGACATCCCCTACAAGGTGGCGATCAACGAGGCGGTGGAGCTGGCCAAGAGCTTTGGCGGCACCGACGGCCACAAATACGTCAATGGCGTGCTCGACCGCGCCGCCGCGGACCTGCGCCCGGCCGAGGTCAAGGCCGCCAAGCGCTGAGCCTCGTCGCCCGTCCGCACGCACGCACGCCATGAAGCTGGCCCAGCGGCTCGAACACATCGAGCCCTTCTACGTGATGGAATGCGCCAAGGCCGCGGCCGAGATCGCCCGTAGCCCGGCCTGCGATCCGGCCCAGGGCGGCCGGCGCATGATCTATCTGAACATCGGTGAGCCCGACTTTGCGGCGCCGCCGGCTGTTCAGGCCGCGGCTCAGGCCTGCATTGCGGCCGGCCGCACCCAGTACACGCCGGCTGCCGGCCTGCCGGCCCTGCGCGAGGCCATTGCGCGTTGGTATGGCACGCATTTCGGCCTGCAGATCGCGCCCGAGCGCATCGTGGTCACGGCCGGCGCCTCGGCCGCGCTGCAGCTGGCCTGCCTGGCCCTGTTCGAGCGCGGTGACCGGGTGCTGATGCCCGACCCCTGCTACCCCTGCAACCGCCATTTCGTGGCCGCGGCCGATGCCGAGGCCGTGCTGCTGCCGGCCGGACCCGAGCAGCGCTTCCAGCCCTCGGCAGCGCAGATCGAGGCGGCCTGGGATGAGCACACCCGCGGCGTGCTGCTGGCCTCGCCCAGCAACCCCACGGGCACCTCCATCGAGCCGCAAGAGATGCGCGCCATCGTCGAGGCGGTGCGGGCGCGCGGCGGCATCAGCATCGTGGACGAGATCTATCTGGGCCTGAGCTACGAGGCCCATTTCGGCCACAGCGTGCTGGCCCTGGGCGAGGATGTGATCTCGGTCAACAGCTTCTCCAAGTACTTCGGCATGACGGGCTGGCGCCTGGGCTGGCTGGTGCTGCCGCCGGCCCTGCTGCCCGCCGTGGAGAAGCTGACGCAGAACCTCTTCATCTGCGCCTCCAGCGTGGCCCAGCACTCGGCCCTGGCCTGCTTCGAGCCGGCCCAGCTCGAGATCTACGAGCAGCGCCGCGCCGAGTTCCGTGCCCGCCGCGACTACATCGTGCCGGCCCTGCAGCAGCTGGGCTTCACGGTGCCGGTGATGCCCGACGGTGCCTTCTACGTCTGGTTCGATGTCTCGGCCTACAGCGACAGCAGCTGGGACTTCTGCTTCGAGATGATGGACAAGGCCCATATCGCCCTGACCCCGGGCAAGGACTTCGGCAAGCTGGGCGCGGAGCGCTGGGTGCGTCTGTCCTTCGCCAGCAGCCTGGACGATCTCAAGGAGGCCGTGGCCCGTCTGGCTGCCGCCCTGCCCGCCAAGAAGACAGCATGAGCGATTTCTCCCACGGTCTGCGGGTGTACTGGGAAGACACCGACGCCGGTGGCGTGGTCTTCTACGCCAACTACCTCAAGTTCTTCGAGCGCGCCCGCACCGAGTGGCTGCGCGCCCTGGGCTTCGAGCAGGAACAGCTGCGGGTCGAGGGCGGCGCCATGTTCATCGTCGGCAGCACCTCGGTGCGCTATCTGAGCCCCGCCCGGCTGGATGATTTCCTGCACGTCTCGGTGCGACTCACCGAGCGCGGACGCGTCAGCATGACGCTGTTCCAGCAGGCCCGCCGCGCCCGCGATGGCGCCCTGCTGGCCGAGGGCGAGATCCGCATCGGCTGCGTGGACAGCCACAGCTTCAAGCCCACCCGCATTCCCGCGCCCATCCTGCAGGCGCTGGACACCCGCACCACCCCTCTCTTGCCCGCCACCACCCGAGAATGAACCAAGATCTTTCCATCGTCAGCCTGATCATGCACGCCAGCTTGCCGGTGCAACTGGTGATCGCGGGACTGGTGGGCATGTCGCTCGCCAGCTGGAGCGTGATCTTCAGCAAGTTCTTCGCCCTCTCCAAGATCAAGGCCGGCAACGAGGCCTTCGAGGCCGAGTTCTGGTCCGGCAAGAACCTCAACGAGCTCTACAACAACGTCAACGGCAAGCAAGGCAGCGCCCCGCTGGAACGCATCTTCGCCGCGGGCATGCGCGAATTTCTCAAGCTGCGTGAACGCCGTGTCAGCGACCCCAGCGCACTGCTCGATGGCGCACGTCGCGCCATGCGCGCCAGCTTTCAGCGCGAGCTCGACGCGATGGAGTCACAGCTTTCCTTCCTGGCTTCGGTGGGCTCGGTCTCGCCCTATGTGGGCCTGTTCGGCACCATCTGGGGCATCATGCACGCCTTTGTGGGCCTGTCCAATCTGCAGCAGGTGACCCTGGCCACGGTGGCCCCCGGCATTGCCGAAGCGCTGGTGGCCACTGCCATCGGCCTGTTCGCGGCCATTCCGGCGGTGCTGGGCTTCAACCGATTCGCCCGTCAGATCGACCGCAGTGCCATCACCATGGAGACCTTCATCGAAGAGTTCTCCAATATCCTGCAGCGCAATGCGGGCACGCCGTCGGGTCACCAGCACGGAGCCGATTGAGCCATGCCCGCGATGAGCTCCCGCGGCGGTGGCCGCCGCCGCACCATCAACGAGATCAATATGGTGCCCTTCATCGACGTGATGTTGGTGCTGTTGATCATCTTCATGGTCAGCGCCCCGCTGATCACCACCGGTCTGGTGGACCTGCCCAGCGTGGGCAAGAGTCGCCAGCAGCCCGATCAGGTGATCCATGTCATCGTGGGCAGCGACGAAACGCTCAGGCTCAAGATCGACAAGGGTGAGCCCGAGGCCGTGCAACTCAACCGCCTAGCCGACCGCGTCAAGCAGGCCCAGGCCGGCAAGGAGAATTCGCCCGTGGTGATCTCAGCCGACAAGGCCGTCAAGTACGAGGCCGTGGTCAAGGTCATGGATGCGCTGCAGAGTGCCGGCATTCCCAAGGTGGGCCTGGCCGTCAAGACCGGCGCCAGCAGCGGCGGCTGAGGCCGCCGAGCTTCGGACAAATAGCCACAGAGAACGAGCGGTTCCGCAGATGAGCGCCTTCGCCGTGCCACATGATCCCTTGCGCCCGCCGCCAAGCCCAGGGCTGGGCCGCGGCATCGCCCTGGCCCTGCTTGCGCATGGACTGCTGCTGCTGGGCCTGACCGCCGGCCTGAACTGGCGCAGCCAGATCGAGCCGGCCATCGAGGCCGAGCTCTGGGCCGCCGTGCCCGTGGCCGCCGCCCCCCGCGAGGAGACGCCTCCGCCGGAGACTCAGCCCGAGCCGCCCAAGCCCGTGCCCGAGCCGCCGCGCCCCGATCCCAGCATCGAGCAGCAGCAACGCCTGCAGGAGCAGCGCGAGGCCGAGATCGCTGCCGAGCGCGAGAAGAAGAAAAAGCTCGAAGACAAGAAGCGCGCCGAGGAAGAGGCCGAGCGCAAGCAGCGCGAGCAGGAGCTCAAGGAGAAGAAGGCTCGCGAAGAGCGCCTGAAGGCCGAGAAGGAGAAGAAGGAAGAACAGGCCCGCCAGGAAAAGGCCAAGCAGGAGAAGCTGGACAAGGCCAAGCAAGAAAAGGCCAAGCAGGACGCCAAGAAGGCCGAGGCGGCGCTGGAGAAGCAGCGCCAGGAGAACCTGCGGCGCATCCAGGGCATGGCCGGCGCCAGCGGCGCTCCCAATGCCACCGGCACGGCCCTGCAGAGCGCCGGCCCCTCGTCCAGCTATGCCGGCCGCATCAAGGCCCGCATCCGGCCCAACATCATCTACAGCGATTCGGGCCTGGGCAATCCGGTGGCCGAGGCGGAGCTGAGGGTCGCCCCCGACGGCAACATCATCAGCAGCCGACTGCTCAAGAGCAGCGGCGACTCCGAGTGGGACAAGGCCGTGTTGCGCGCCATCGAGAAGACCGAGACGCTGCCGCGCGATGTGGACGGCCGCGTGCCGCCCCATCTGATCATCAGGTTCCAGCCCCGCGAGTGAGGCCGGCCCGCCAGCCGTCCACCGACCAGCGGCCCGCGCCGCACAGCAAGAGGGCCAGCAGCAGCGTCCCCCAGAGCTGATGGCCCAGCAGGGCGGCCGGCGCGATCTCGGCCAGGCTGAGCACCGCCACCACATTCACCACCGACAGCCCGGCCGCCGCAAAACGCGTGGCCAGGCCCAGGATGAGCAGAACCGGCAGCAGCAACTCGCCAGCTGTGCCCAGCCAAGCCGCCAGCTCGGGCGGCAGCAGGGGCACGTGGTACTCGTCCTGGAAAAGGGCCAGGGTGATCTCCCAGTCGCGCAGCTTGCTCAGGCCCGATAGAAGAAAGACCTGCGCCACATGGAGCCGGGCCAGCAGCAAGGCCAGCCAACGCAGCTGGCTCGTCAACGCGGCCGGTGCGGCGGCCATCTGGCGGGGGCGCTCCAGGCCGGCATCGCAGGCGGCTTGCCACAGGCTTGTCAAAACGGTCTTCATCATGTGCTTTCTTGCGCGCAGGGCGCCTCGTCGAGCCCCAGCAGCCAGCCCTCGGACAGTGCCTGCTGCAGCCAGGCACCCATGTCGAACTCGGGATGCCGGCTCAGGCATGCCTCCAGGGCCATGGTCAGAACCGGATTCACCATCAGCTGCCTGAGGAAAAACAGCACGGCAGGCTGCTCGGCCAGGCTCATGCTGCGCGCGCGCCAGCCCTTGCGCCACACCAGCCGGTCGGGTGCCAGCCACTGCATGCCCGGGGCCAGACGGGCGCACCAGACACGCTCGGGTGCGGCGGCCAGAGCGGCCAGGGTTTCGGGCGCAGGGCTGACATCGGGCGCACGCTCGGCGCAGTGGCAGGCCCATTCCAGGCGTGCCAGATCCACCAGCTCAAGATCCATGCCGGGCTGCGAGGCCAGGTAAGCCGGCAAGGCCTGGCCCCAATCACCGAGGTCACCGCTGCGTGGCGGATGGTGGCGCCAGAAGCTCCAGGCCATGGCCGCAAAGTCGGGCAGCCCCAACTCGGCCTGCAGCCTGGGATAGACGGCCGCCAGGGCGCGCTCAGCCAGGGCCTGCACATTGCGGCGGTAGGCCAGCAAGCCCGACTGTGCCGAGACCTGCACGCCCAGGGCCCGCGGCGCGCGGCCCGGCGCAAAGCCGAGCAGCTGCCCGCTGTCCACGGCCGCCAGCAGGGCCTGTTGGCGCTGCATCTCGGCATCCACGGCTTCGCGCGGCGGGCTCATGGCAGCAGCTCCTGAGCGGCGATGGCGTCCGCCTCGGCAGCCTCCTGAAGCAACTCTTCAAGTGCCGGAATATTGTTGTCCCGCTCGATCAGGGTGGGCTGGGCGCCCACCCGACGCAGGGCATGACGGTAGACGGCCCAGACCGAGGCATGGACTGCACTGCCATGATCATCGACCACCAGCCCCTGCTGCCGGCTATGTCCAGCCAGATGGATCTCGGCCACACAGTCCGGGCGCAGGGTGTCGATCCAGGCGCAGGCGCATTCACGTGCCGCATCCAGGTCATGGCCCCGGTTGAGCGCGTTGACGACCAGATTGTTCACATCCAGCAGCAGCTGGCAGCCACTGCGCAGTACCAGCGCGTTGAAGAATTCCGGCTCCGCCAGGGCATCGTCCTCCCAGGCCAGATAGGCGCTGAGGTTCTCCACCAGCAGAGGCCGACGCAGCCGCTCCTGCACCTGCTGCACATGGGTCACCATCAGGTCCAGGCTGGCCTCGGTAAAGGCGATGGGCAGCAGATCCTGCCCGTGGCGCGGACCCACGCAGGCAAAGCTGGCATGGTCCGAAACACGGACCGGCTCGATGCGCTCCACCAGGCGAGCCAGACGCTCCAGATGCCCTGCATCCAGACCGCTGGCCGAACCCAGGGAGAGCCCCACACCATGCAGGCTCACCGGGTAGCAGGCCCGCCCCGCCTCCAGCACCTGCAGGGCCGCCCCACCCTCGGCAAAGAAGTTCTCCGAGTGCACCTCGATAAAGCCGAGGGCGGGTCGCTGCGCCATCAGCGCGGCATAGTGCGGCTGACGCCAGCCTATGCCGGCCTGCGGCGGCCGGGGCGTGGGGCTTGTGTGCATGCGGAGGGCTCCGGTCGCCTGCTTACTTCTTGCCGCCGTGCTTGGCCTTGGCCTCATCGGCCGTCATGCCCTTCATGCTCTTGCAGCTGCCCTTGGGCACGTACTTCCACTCGTCGGGGGCCATATCCGCCTTGGCCTGACCGGCGCAGGAGTGGGTTCCACTGAGGTTGGCGCAATCGTTCTGACCGGCCTTGGCGATGCCGTAGCATTTTTCCTTGCCACTGTCCTGGGCGACAGCCGTCTGGGCCAGACCAAGGGTCAGTGCGGCAGCGAAGGCCGAAGAAAGGATTTGCGAAGTGCGGTTGCTCATGGGATCTCCTGTTGCAAAAGCTAGGGGTTGGGAATGATCGGCATCTCGATGATGGCCGACCCGAGTCTCTGTCGCCAAGCCCCGCGGAGTCCTTACACTGCGCTCCACCATTTTTTCGCGCTGCTCACCCAGCGCCCGGTTCATGAGCGATTTCGCCAAGGCGCTTGAAGCTCTCAGGCCCCAGCTCCTCAAGTTTGCACGGCTGCAGCTGCGAAACCCCGAGTGGGCCGAAGACGCGGTCTCCGAGACCCTGCTCGCCGCGCTGGAGAGGCCCCAGGCCTTTGCCGGCCAGTCCCAGCTCAAGACCTGGCTGATCGGCATCCTCAAGCACAAGCTGGTGGACCAGATCCGCAGCCGCCGGCGCGAAATCAGCATCACGCCCGAAGATGATCAGGATTTGGATGACGCCCTCTTCATGCCGGACGGTCACTGGCGCGAGGCGCCACAGGACTGGGGCGATCCCGAGGCTGCGCTGCGCCAGCTGGAGTTCATCAAGGTGCTGGAAGCCTGTGTGGAGCATCTGCCCGGCCAGCAGGGCCGACTTTTCATGATGCGTGAATGGCTGGAACTCGACACCGAGGAAATCTGTAAGGTCCTGAGCATCAGCCCGACCAATCTCTGGGTCATGCTGCATCGCGCCCGGCTACGCCTGCGCGAATGCTTGCAGCTGAACTGGTTTGCCCAGCCTCTTCAACGCTCTTGAGCCTTCGCAAGCGCCCCGCACCGATATGTCCCTGTTCAAGAAAAACTGCCGCGAGGTTACGAGCTTGGTGCTCCAAGCCGAGGACCGTGCCCTGAGCTGGCATGAGCGCCTCGCCCTGCGCCTGCACATGCTGGCCTGCCGGGCCTGCCCTCGATTCGCGCAGCAGGTGCAGCTCATGCGACGTGCCAGCGAGCGCTGGCGCCGCTACAGCGACGAGTCAGAGGGCTGAACCGACTCAGGCGATGGCGCCGCCCTGCTCGCGCACATCCTCTTGGGTGCGCAGGGCCAGACTCAGCGCCAGCCTTGTGCCCTCCACCAGGGTGCTCAGGGGCAGGCTGGGCTGCCCCGGAAAGCGCGCAGCCTGCTCGGGCAGCGGCGGGATGTGCATGAAGCCGCTGCGCACCGCGCTGCCTGCCAGGCGGTGCTGAAGCCCATAGAACACATGGTTGCAGACAAAGGTACCGGCCGTCTGCGAGACCGAGGCCGGAATCCCCGCCGCGCGCAGCCCGGCCACCATGGCCTTGATGGGCAGGGTCGAGAAATACGCCGCCGGCCCCGTCGCGAGCACCGGCTCATCCACGGGTTGCGCTCCGGCGTTGTCGGGAATGCGGGCGTCGTCCACATTGATCGCCACACGCTCGAGCGACAGGTCGCACCGCCCACTGGCCTGCCCCAGGGCCAGAACCAGCAGTGGCGAATGCGCAGCCAGGGCTTGATCCAGGGAGCGAAGGGCCGCGCCGAAGACGCAGGGCAGCTGCCAGGCCCTGACGCGCACCCCTTCAAGCAGCTCGCCATCCAGCGCACGCGCAGTTTCCCAGGAGGGATTGAGCGTCTCACCGCCAAAGGGTTCGAAGCCGGTGAGCAGAAGACTGGGGACAGAGCTGGAAGTCATGGGCCCGATGCTAGCAAGCGTGTAAAGGCCGGGACGCCGGCCGACGGAGCGCCGCAGCGTGACAAAGTTGCCACACCCCAGCGGGCAGCGGGCATCAGCATGGGTGGGGCCCGGCTCTTCTGCGGATGCTGTGCCATGCAAAGGCGCTAAGCTGCAAGCCGAGAACGGTTCCAGAAATTCACGCTCGCTGCCGGCCTGTAGGCCCCGAGCCCGTCAACCCGGAGAAGATCCCGATGCACGACCCGTCAGCCCCCCTGAACTGGCCCTATGCCAAGGCCCAGGATCCTGATGCGGCAGGCTCGGCAATGGGAGACGCTCAGTTCCAGTGGCCCACGCCACCCTACACCGCCTACCCCCAGCCCCAGCCGCAGACGGCCCCCGAGCCCTGCGAGATCCTGGGCCTGAACAATAGCCGCACCGTGGGCCATGTGGTGCTGATGGCGATCGGCGAGCGCCTGGCTCATATCAATGTCCCCCCCGCCCGCAGCGCGATGCCCCTGAAGTTCTCGCAGTTCCGGGCCATCAAACTGCTGCGTCCCGTGCCGGCCACACCGCCCACACAGCTTGATCCCGGTGATGCGCTGAGCCTGGATCAACGCCCTCGCAATAAATTCCGTCTCAGCTATCTCGGCGGTAGCGAGCTAGAGGGCGTCACCATCGGCCATTACCAGGACGACAACGGCCTTTATCTTTTCGCACCGGTTTCAGACAGCGATGACTCGGTGCAGCGCATCTTCGTCCCCCGTGAGGTGCTGGCCGGCTTTGAACTCGGCGAGCGTCTGGGCGAACTGCTGGTGCGCGATCGCGCGGCCTCCGCCGACCAGATCGAGGCGGCGGCGCGCGAACAGAGCGAGCTGCGCAACCGTCGGGTGGGCGACATCCTGGTGGCCAAGCAGGTGGTCAGCTCGGCGCAGCTGATGCAGGCCATTGAGCAACAAGCCAAGATGCCCATGGTGCGCATCGGAGAGGCCCTGCTGGCACTGGAGCTGGTAACCCAGGAGCAGCTGGACGAGGCGCTGGCACAGCAGCGTGAAGACCGGTCCGTGCCCCTGGGCCAGCTGCTGGTGCGGCGTGGGGTGATCACGCGCCAGCAGCTGCAGTCGGCCCTGGCGCGCAAGATGGGCTACCCACTGGTGGACGTGGAACATTTCCCGGTGGAGGCGGAGGCGGTACATACCCTGCCCTATGCGGTGGCCAAGCGCCTGGAGGTCCTGCCCCTGGTGCTGCGCGAGGGCAAGCTCATCGTGGCCATGGAAGACCCCACACGCCGCGACGCCATCGACGAGGTGGAGTTCATCTCCCAGCTCAAGGTCGTGCCCACCCTCACCAAGGTCGGCACCCTGCAATTTGCCCTGCCCCAGGTCTACGACCGCTTTGGCAGCGGCACGACGGCTGGCGCCTCCTCGCCCAGTGATCTGCGCATTCCCGCGCTCGCCCTGGACTTTCAGCTCGACAACGCCGACAAGCTGATCGAGAGCCTGGAGCGCGACAGCCATGAAAGCACCGTCCGCGATGACGATGCCCAGGTCGAGCAGTCCGACAACTCCCTCGTGCGCCTGATCAACACCATGATCATCGAGGCCCATGCCCAGGGTGTTTCAGACATCCATATCGAGACCTATCCGGGGCGCGAGAAGGTCCGAATCCGCTTTCGCAAGGACGGGCAGATGCAGCCCTATCTGGAGCTGCCCCACACCTACCGCAACGCCATGATCGCCCGCATCAAGATCATGTGCGATCTGGACATCTCCGAGCGGCGCAAACCGCAGGACGGCAAGATCAACTTCGCGCGCTTCTCCAGCCAGCACAAGCTGGAATTGCGCGTGGCCACCATCCCGACCACCAACGGTCTGGAGGATGTGGTGATGCGCCTGCTGTCCTCGGCGCGCCCCCTGCCGCTGGACAAGCTGGGGCTGAGCCCCGCCAATCTCGAGGCGCTCAAGCAGGCCATCAGCCGGCCTTACGGCATGGTGCTTTGCGTGGGGCCCACGGGCTCCGGCAAGACCACGACGCTGCACTCCGCACTGGGCCATATCAACACCCCGGACCGCAAGATCTGGACGGCGGAAGACCCCATCGAAATCACCCAGCAGGGCCTGCGTCAGGTGCAGGTCAATCCCAAGATCGACTGGACCTTCGCCAAGGCGCTGCGCGCCTTCCTGCGTGCCGATCCGGACGTGATCATGGTGGGCGAAATCCGCGACGAGGAGACCGCCCATATCGCCGTCGAAGCCTCGCTGACCGGGCACCTGGTGCTCTCCACCCTCCACACCAACAGCGCGCCCGAGACGGTGACGCGTCTGCTGGACATGGGCATGGACCCCTTCAACTTTGCGGACTCCCTGCTGGCGGTGCTGGCCCAGCGCCTGGTCAAGCGCCTGTGCCCGCACTGCCGCAAGGCCGAACCCATGAGCGACGCGCAGCTGCAAGAACTGCTGGAAGACTACCTCCATGTCTTCCCCAAGGACCAGCGCGGCGATCGCGCCACGCTTCAAGCCGAATGGCAGGCTCAGTACGGCGACAAGGGCCAGCTCCAGCACTACCACAGCCCCGGCTGTGCGCAATGCGACCAAACCGGCTTCAAGGGTCGAGCGGGTCTGCATGAGCTGCTGACGGTGTCCAAGAACGTGCGCCGCCTGATCCAGACCGGTGCGCGCGCCGAGGACATCCAGCATTGCGCCCTGAGCGAAGGCATGCGCACCCTGCGCCAGGACGGCATCATCAAGGTGCTGAGCGGGGTCAGCACCCTCGCGGAAGTCCGCTCCACCAGCAACGCCTGACCCCAGGACGGCCAGCGCCCGCGAGAAATCGGCTGTTTTCCCGCTTGTCAGGCCCGGGCGGCTTGCGCCATATTCGGCAACTCGCCCGCCCCACAGGGAGCCAGCATGCCTGCCGTCCCCAACAGCCCGACCGCACCGAGTGCCCCACGTCCCCCGCTGGATGTACGGCATGGTCACCAGATCATGGCCTCGCACGAGCGCTGCCGTGCCTTTGGTCTGCGCAGCGAGGCCGGGGCCGATCTGCACAGGCTGGCACCCTCGGCCTTGCGCGACTTGCAGCAGCGCAATGCCCGTCTTTGCGCCCAGGCCCTGCCGGTCATGGAGCTGCTCTACGAGCAACTCATGCATGGGCAGAGCATGGTGCTGCTCACCGATGCCAGTGGCTGCGTGCTGCACGCCCTGGGCGACCCCGGATTTCTGCAGCGCGCCGACCAGGTGGCCCTGGCGCCGGGCGCGCTCTGGGCCGAAGCCGACAAGGGCACCAACGCCGTGGGTACCGCGCTGATGACCGAGGCGCCCACCCTGGTCCATGGCCAGGAGCATTACCTGCGTGCCATGCATTTCCTGACCTGCTCGGCCGCACCCATCTTTGATCACAAGGGTGCCTTGCTGGGCGTGATCGATGTCTCGGGCGACAAGCGCTCCTACCACCCCCACACCCTGGCCCTGGCCGGCATGTCCGCCCGGCTGATCGAAGCCCAGTGCTTTGCCGAACAGTTCCGCCACAGCCACCGACTGCATCTGCATGCACTGGCCTCGGGCCTGGGCACGCTGGCCGAGGGGCTGCTGGCTCTTGACGACGATGGCCGGGTGCTCGGCTGCAACCGGCAGGCGGCCACGCTGCTGGGACTCACCCCCATGGCGCTGCGGCGCGAGACCGTGTCCAGCCTTTTCGACACAGGCTTGGGCCTGCTGGCGACTTGTACCGAGCCCGTCTGTCTGCAGACCCGCTTGGCCGCCGCGCCTTGCTGGGCCAAGCTCAGTCTGGCCAGACCATGGCAGTCCAGGTCCGCGGCTGGGCCCGAGCCGCGACACACCCCCGCTCCGTCGCCCGCGCCAGCGGCCCCTGCTGCCACGCCAGCGCCGGTGGCCGTGCCAGCGGCCCCCAACCGTGCCACAGGTTCGGCGACGAGCCATCTCAGCCTGCGCGAGGCCGAACAACAGGCGATTGCCGCGGCGGTGCAGGCCGCGGCCGGCAATCTCTCCGAAGCCGCCCGCCAGCTGGGCATAGGCCGCAGCACGCTCTACCGCAAGCTCAAGACCATGGCCTGACCTATGATGCGGCGCCATGAGCGCCACATCGTCCCCCTCCCAAGCCAGCGTCCCCCGTCTCAGCAGCCTGTCCCATGGTGGCGGCTGCGGCTGCAAGATCGCTCCGGGCCTGCTGTCCGAAATCCTGAAGAACAGCGGTGTGGGCGGCCTGGTGCCGCCCGAGCTGCTGGTGGGCATAGAGACCGCGGACGATGCCGCCGTCTACCAGCTCAATGAGGAACAGGCCCTGGTTGCGACCACGGACTTCTTCATGCCCATCGTGGACGATCCCTATGACTTCGGCCGCATTGCCGCGACCAATGCGATCAGTGATGTCTACGCCATGGGCGGCCGCCCCATCTTCGCCCTGGCCCTGGTGGGCATGCCCATCAATGTGCTGCCGCCCGAGACCATAGGCCGCATCCTGGCCGGCGGCCAGGCAGTCTGCGCCGCGGCCGGCATCCCGATTGCCGGCGGCCACACCATCGACTCGGTGGAACCCATCTACGGCCTGGTCGCCCTGGGCCTGGTCCACCCCAAGCGCCTGAAGCGCAATGCCGATGCGCGGCCCGGCGACCGCCTGATCCTGGGCAAGGCCCTGGGCGTGGGTGTGCTCTCCGCCGCGCTGAAGAAGGAGCAGCTGGATTCCGAGGGCTATGCCCGCATGCTGGCCAGCACCACCCAGCTCAACACCCCGGGCATGGCCCTGGCGGCGCTGGAGGGCGTGCACGCCCTGACGGATGTCACCGGCTTCGGCCTGGGTGGCCACGGCCTGGAGCTGGCGCGCGGCGCCGGCCTGGCCCTGCGCATCGACTGGTCGCGCGTGCCCCTGCTGCCGGGCGTGCGCGCCCTGGCCGGCCAGGGCTTTGTGACCGGCGCCTCGGGCCGCAACTGGGCCTCTTACGGCAGCCAGATCGCCCTGCCCGAGGGCTTTGCCGCCGAAGACTGCGCCCTGCTCAGCGACCCGCAGACCAGCGGTGGCCTGCTCGTCTCCTGCGCCCCCGAGGCCGTGGACGAGGTGCTGGCCCTGTTCCGCCGCGAGGGCTTTGACTACGCCGCCGAGATCGGCGAGGTACTGGACGAGCGCCCGGCCGAGGGCGCGCCGCGCCTGCGGGTGGTCTGAGGCCCCCGCCGGCCCCCAGCTTCAGGCCGGCATTAGCTCCAGAATGCGCGCGGCCATGCGCTTGGCCGCGCCACGGTGGGCCGCGGCGAACTGCTGCGCGGCCTGGGCCATGGCGCTGCGCTCGGCGCCCGCCTCGCCCAGCAGGGCCTGCGCCTGAGCCAGGGCCTCGTCCAGATCGGCCACGCGGCGGGCGGCGCCGGCCTGCTGGGCCAGCTCCGCGGCCTCGGCGAAATTGAAGGTGTGCGGGCCCATCAGCAAGGGGCAGCCGCAGGCCGCCGCCTCGATCAGGTTCTGGCCGCCCAGGGGCGCAAAGCTGCCGCCCAGCAGGGCCAGATCGGCCAGGCCGTAGTAGAGCGACATCTCGCGCAGGCTGTCGCCCAGCCAGACCTCGGCGCGGGCCGCCTCGGGCGGCGGCGTTTCGCCCCAGGCGCTGCGGCGCGCCAGGCTCAGGCCTTGCGCTTGCACCAGGCCGGCCACCTCGTCAAAGCGCTGGGGGTGGCGCGGCACGATCAGCAGCAGCGGCCGCTCGGCGCCTGAGCGCTCGGCGTAGCGGCGCTGGAAGGCGCGCAGCAGGGCGATCTCCTCGCCCTCGCGCGTCACCGCGCCCAGCAGCACCGGCCGTCCCAGGGCCGCACGCCAGGCCCGGCCACGCGCGAGCAAGGCTTCATCGGGCCGCAGATCGTATTTGAGATTGCCGGACCGCTCCCAGCGCGGCACGCCGGCCTGGGCCAGGCGCTGGCCATCGGCCTCGGTCTGGGCCAGGGCCAGGCTCAGGGCGCCGGCCGCCGGCCGCATCAGGGCGGCCAGACGCCGGCCCTGACGCAGGCTTTTCTCGGACAGGCGGGCATTGGCCAGCACCATGGGCAGACCCGCGCGGCGGGCGCTGTGCTGCAGGCTGGGCCAGATCTCGGTTTCCATCAGCACCCCCACGGCGGGCCGCCAGTGGCGCAGAAAGCGCCGCGTGGCGCCGGGCGTGTCATAGGGCAACCAGGCCTGGGCATCGCCCGGCTGCAGCAGGGCCTGACCGGCCTCGCGCCCGGTGGCAGTGCCATGGGTGAGCAGCAGGCGCAGGCCCGGGCGCTCGGCGCGCAGGGCCGCGATCAGGGGCGCCGCCGCCCGGGTCTCACCCAGGGAGACCGCATGCAGCCACAGCCGTCCCGGCTCGGCCGCCGGCCCGCGATACAGGCCCAGCCGCTCGCCCCAATGCGCCCGGTACAGGGGCTCGGCCGCACCGCGCCGCCAGAGCTTGAGCAGGTAGAGCGGCGTGGCCAAGCGCAGGGCCCAGCCATAGAGGCCGCGGGCCAGGGTCTGCTTCAATGGGCCGAAGCGGCAAAGGTGGCGTCCGGCTTCACGCGCTTGAGCTGGGCCAGCATATCGTGCTGGATGCGCTCCAGCGCCTCCTGCGTGTGGCCTTCAAAGCGCAGCACCAGCACCGGCGTGGTGTTGGAGGGGCGGATCAGGCCGAAGCCGTCGGCGTATTCCACGCGCAGGCCGTCAATGGTGACGATCTCGGCGGCGCCGGGGAACTCGGCGATCTCCTTGAGCTGCTTGACCACCTCGTGGTGCTCGCCCTCGGCGCAGGGCACATTGATCTCGGGCGTGTTGAAGCTGGTGGGCAGGGCCTGGAGCACGGCGCTGGGGTCGGCCGAGCGCGAGAGGATCTCCAGCAGACGGGCCGCGGTGTACATGGCGTCGTCAAAGCCGTACCAGCGCTCGGCGAAGAAGATATGACCCGAGAGCTCGCCGGCCAGGGGGGCGCCGGTTTCCTTGAGCTTGGCCTTGGCCAGGGAGTGGCCGGTCATCCACATCAGGGGCTTGCCGCCATGCTCGCGGATCCAGGGGGCCAGGCGTTGCGTGCACTTGACGTCGAAGATGATTTCGGCGCCGGGCTTGCGGGAGAGGATGTCGGCCGCGAAGAGCATGATCTGGCGGTCCGGCATGATCATCTCGCCGTCCTTGGTCACCACGCCCAGGCGGTCACCGTCGCCGTCGAAGGCCAGTCCCAGATCGGCATCGGTGGCGTGCACGATGCGCTTGAGGTCTTCCAGGTTCTCGGGGCGGCTGGGGTCCGGGTGGTGGTTGGGGAAGTCACCGTCCACCTTGGAATAGATGTCGATCACCTCGCAGCCCAGGGCGCGCAGGATGGCGGGCGAGGAAGCGCCGGGAATGCCGTTGCCCGAGTCCACCACGATCTTGAGCGGGCGCTTGAGCTTGCAGTCCTTGACGATGCGGTGGCTGTACTCCGCCAGCACATCCATCTGGCCCACGCGGCCTTGGCCCGTCGCATAGTCCTCGGCCTCGATGCGGCGACGCAGACCCTGGATCTGCTCGCCGTAGACGGCGGCGCCCTTGAGCACCATCTTGAAGCCGTTGTAGTCCTTGGGGTTGTGGCTGCCGGTGACCTGGATGCCGGAGTTGCAGCCATGCTTGCCGCGGGTGGCGGCCACGTAGTACAGCATGGGCGTGGTCACGGCGCCGATGTCCACCACGTCCAGACCGGTGGACTGGATGCCGCGAACCAGCGCGGCCACCAGGCCCGGGCCCGAGAGACGGCCGTCGCGGCCCACGGCCACGGCCTTCTCGCCGGCCAGCTTGGCTTCAGTGCCGAAGGCCCGGCCCAGGTGCTCGGCCAGGGTCTCGTCCAGGGTCTGACCCACAACACCGCGGATGTCATAGGCCTTGAAGATGGAGGCGTGGACTTGCATGAGTTTCCTTGCTGCGAAGATGAATTTCCGCGCGGATTGTAGGCAGCTGGCGCGACAGTCCCGACACGGCTTCAAGACAGCCGCGGCCCTTATTCACGGGGAGCATGCCCAGCCCCCATCCCGGCCGCTCGCCGTTCGTCGCGCCGCTCGTCCATTCGTCGCGCCCCCAATGGCCCCCAAACAGGGTCTGCCTACACTGCGCCCCCATGAACACCCCCGCGCCGACGTCCATCCCCCAGCAGCTGCGCCAGGCCTGGCGCCTGAGCTGGAAGCTCTACAAGCAACGTGATGTGCCCCTGTGGGCTCAGCTGTGCGTACCCCTGAGCATTGCGCTGCTGGTCGGCCTGGCGCTGAGCGTGGCCGGTCTGGCCAACCGCCATCAGCTCGGCGATGCCCGCGCCTGGGCCTGGGCCCTGTTCGAGAACCTCGTGATCGCTGGCTGCGTGTCCCTGGTGATCTTCGCGGGCTACCGCGCGCTGGAGCGCCTGCTGCCCGAGTCCACGCTCGATCGCATCAATGCCGATCGCGGCTGGCGGGCGGCCCTGCTGCATGGCGGGCTGAACCTTGTCTTGGTGGTGCTGGGTTTCTTCATCGGCCTGAGCTTGCTGGGCACGCTTTTGCAGATCGACCTCTGGACCCGGCTGCTCAACAAGCCCGCCGTCTTGCAAGAATTCCTGCTCACCTCCCTGGTGGCGACCACCGCCGCCAGCCTGATCTTCTGGTGGCGGGAGCGCCGCCAGGCCGAGGCCCTGCGCGCCACCGAGGCACAGTTCAAGGCCCTGCAGGCCCAGATCGAGCCGCACTTCCTCTTCAACACCCTGGCTCATGTGCACTGCCTGATGGACGAGGAGCCACTGCGCGCCAAGCAGATGCTGGAGTCCTTCACCGACTATCTGCGCAGCAGCCTGGGCCAGCTGCGCCGCGAGGACGGCAAGCTGGGTGAGGAGCTGGACCTGGCCCAGGCCTATTTGCAGCTGATGCAGACCCGCATGGACCAGCGGCTGCGCTTCGAGATCGAGGTGGACCCCGCTTTGCGCGGCACCCCCATGCCACCCCTGCTCCTGCAGCCCCTGCTGGAGAATGCCATTCACCATGGTCTGGAGCCCAAGGCCGAGGGCGGCTGCCTGCGCATCCATGCGCGGCAGCAGGACGGGCGCCTGGACATCTGCGTGGAGGATGACGGCCTGGGTCTGGAAGCGGCCGCCCGCCGACCGCGGCGCGGCAGCAATGGCATCGCCCTGGATAACATCCGGGCGCGACTTCAGTCCCGCTACGGGCAAGCCGCCCGGCTCAGCCTGGAACCGCGCCCGCAGGGCGGCACCATGGCCCGCCTGAACCTGCCGCTGTACCGGACCTGAGACCGCCGCCACACCACATCACCTCCCACAACAAAGAGACCATGCCCCGCGCCCTGATTGCCGACGACGAGCCCCATCTGGCCCAATACCTCAAGAACCAGCTCGCCACGCTCTGGCCCGAGCTGCAGATCATTGCCATGGCCCGCAACGGCGATGAAGCGGCGGCGCAGATCAACGAGCTTCAGCCCGACTTGGCCTTTCTGGACATCCAGATGCCCGGACTCACCGGACTGGAAGTGGCGCAAGGCATCGAGGGCGACACCCGGGTCGTCTTCGTCACGGCCTATGACGAGTACGCCGTCCAGGCCTTCGAGACGGCGGCCCTGGACTACCTGCTCAAGCCGCTCAAGACGGAGCGACTGGCCCGTTGCGTGGAGCGGCTGCGCGCCCGCATGGAACAGCCGCCGACGAGCGGCAGCGACGCCCAGCTGGCCCAGGCCCTGCAGGCGCTGCAAGCCCTGAGCCAGGGCCCGGCCGCAGGTTCCGGCGCCGCGCCCCGCCTGCGCTGGCTGCGGGCCAGCCAGGGCGACATCACCCACCAGATCGATGTGCAGCAGGTGCTCTACTTCCATGCCGACGACAAGTACACGGTGGTGCAGACGGCCGAGGCCGAGTACCTGATACGCACGCCCATCGTGGACTTGCTGCCCCAGCTGGACCCGGACCAGTTCGTGCAGGTGCATCGCTCGACACTGATCAATATGGCCCATCTGGCCAGCACCCGGCGCGATGCCAACAGCCGCCTTTTCCTGCGCATGCGGGGCCAAGAGCGCGAACTGCCGGTCAGCCGGGCCTATGTGCACCTGTTCAAGTCCATGTAGACGGGGATTGGCGGCTGGATCGGGCCTGGCGCTACACTGCGGCCGATAGGGGAGTTGGCGGCCCGCAACCGGCCTCAGATCCGGTCGGTCCTTGCCGAGCCATGGCATGAATCGATTCCGGCTTGCACAGCGCCTGGCCCTGGTGATGCTGGGGCTGGGTCTGATCTCGGGCCCTGCCGAAGCCCGCGACCCGTTGCCCGCACCCGAGCGCGGGCTGGCCTGGGTGGCCGGGGATCTGCCACCCTTCGCCTGGGTCGGCCCCAAGGGCGCGCAGGGCTACGCCCACGAGCTCGCCATCCGCATGGCGGAGAAACTCGGCCGGCCCGCCGAAGTCAGCTATTACCCCTGGGCGCGGGCCGTGAAGATGACGCGAGAAGGTCAGCACTACGGCATCTTTCCCCTGGCCCGCACACCGGACCGCGAGACACAGTTTCGCTGGCTGGTGCCCCTGATGACGGTGCGCTACAGCCTGGTGGGCCTGAGCGGACGCCCCGCACAAACCCTGGAGCAGCTGCGCACGCAGCGCGTGGGCGTGCTCCGCGGCTCACCCATCATCAACAATCTGCGCGCCGAGGGATTTGCCGAGGTGATTGAAGCGCGGGACTACAAGGACTTGCTGCGTCTGCTGCACATCGATGCCATCAGCGCGATCTATGCCGGCGCGCCGATGCTCAATGCCGCCATCGATGAGTACGGCTACGAGCGCCAGCGATTCCAGGTGCACGCCACCCTGGGCGAGGCCACGCTCTATATGGGCGCCTCCCTGGCGCTCTCGGAGGTCGAGGCCCAGCGCTGGGTCCAGGCCTATCAGCAGCTGCAGGCGGACGGCAGCGTGGCCAAATTGCAGCAGCAGTACCTGCGCCCCTGAGGAGGAGCGGCCGGACGAGATGTCCGGATCCGGCCAGTCCGCCCCTCGGGTCGCGCCTATGATGAAGCCATCATGGACGCGAGCGACTCCCCTGCCCTGGACCCCGAGCATTGCTACCCGGCGCTGCAGGCGCGCGATGCCCGCTTTGACGGCCTGTGGTTTGTCGGCGTCACCTCCACAGGCATCTACTGCCGGCCGGTCTGTCGGGTTCGCACGCCCCGCCGCGACAACTGCCGCTTCTTTGCCAGCGCGGCCCAGGCCGAAGCGGCACAGTTCCGCCCCTGCCTGAAGTGCCGTCCCGAGATGGCGCCGGCCGCCCCCCTGCGCTGGAGCGTGATGGACGCCTCCCGCACCCTGGCCCGCCAGGCTGCCGCCCTGCTGGAGGGCGGCGAGAGCGAGTCGGTGGAAGACCTGGCGCGGCGCCTGGGCATCAGCGACCGGCATCTGCGCCGCATCTTCGCGGCCGAGCACGGCGTCTCGCCCCTGCAATACCTGCAGACCCGCCGCCTGCTCCTGGCCAAGCAACTGCTGGCCGACAGCGCCCAGCCCATCACCGAGGTGGCGGCGGCCGCGGGCTTTCGCAGCCTGCGGCGCTTCAACGCCGCCTTTGTGGAGCAGTACCGGCTGCAACCCTCGGCCCTGCGCCGCGGCGCCCCGCCGGTGGCCACCGCCTGCGGTGAACCGGCCCTGCGCCTGGCGTACCGCCCGCCCTATGCGGTGGAGGCCCTGCTGGAGTTTTTGGCGGCGCGAGCCATTCCCGGTATCGAGACGGTGGACCTGGCTCAGCGCACGGTCAGCCGCAGCCTGCGCATCCGCCATGGCGGGCGGGTGCATGCCGGGCGCGTGGTCGTGCGTTTCGACACGGCCCAGCCGGTGCTGCTGCTCTCGCCCTGCGCGGCGGTCTGGGGCACGGCCGCCAGCCTGATTCCCCTGGTGCGGCGCTGGCTGGACCTGGATGCCGAACCCGCCGCCATCGACACCCGCCTGGGCGATCTGGCCGAGACCACGCCGGGCCTGCGCCTAGCCGGCTGCACCGACCGCTTCGAGCTGGCCGTGCGTGCCGTGCTGGGCCAGCAGGTCACGGTGGCCGCGGCCCGCACCCTGGGCGCGCGCTTTGTGCAGCGCTTCGGCACGTCGCTGGATGCCGGCCAGGCCGCGCCCGGCGTGGACCGGCTCTTTCCCTTGCCCGAAACCATTGCTCAGGCGCCGGTGGAGGCCATTGCCGAGCTGGGCATCATCCGCCGCCGCGCCGAGGCCCTGATCGCCCTGGCCCGCGCATGGCCCCGGCTGCGCTATGCGGGCGAGGCCGGCGGCCAGGCCGAGTTCGAGGCCGCGCATGCCGAGCTGGTGGCCCTGCCCGGCATCGGCCCCTGGACGGCCGCCTATATGCTGATGCGCGGCTGGAGCTGGCCGGACGTCTTTCCCCCCGGCGATGTGGTGCTACGCAAGCAGCTGGCCGAGCTGCCCGCCGGCACCATGCCTCAAGACTGGCAGCCCTATCGGAGCTATGCGGTGCTCCAGCTCTGGCGCCAGGCCGCCATGGCGTCACGCCCCATCAAGGACAAGGACAAGGACAAGTGATGAACCCCGAGTTGCAGCAATTTCGCCTGGACACGCCCCTGGGCCCCTTGAGCGCCCTGGTGGGCGAGAGCGGGCTGCGTGGCCTGTGGTTTGATGCCCAGCGCCACCACCCTGGCACCCTGGCGGCGCGGCCCCAGCCCGACCACCCCTGGCGCTCAACCCTTCAGGCGCGCCTGGACGCCTATTTCGCGGGGCAAGGCCTGGCCCTGGACGGCATTCCCCTGGACCCGCAGGGCACGGTCTTCCAGCGCACGGTCTGGATGAGCCTGCTGGAGATCCCGCCCGGCCATAGCCGCCGCTACGGCGAACTGGCCCGGCAACTGGGGCGCCCCCAGGCAGCACGGGCCCTGGGCGCCGCCGTGGGCCGCAACCCCATCAGCATCTTGATCCCCTGCCATCGCGTGCTGGGCAGCCGGGGCAGGCTCACCGGCTATGCCGGTGGACTGGCGCGAAAGCAGGCGCTGCTGCGCCTGGAGGGCGCGCACTTCCAAGCGGAGCGGCGCGTCGCATGATCAAGCGTCTGGATCTGGGCGAGCTGCTGCTGCTGGCCGCCATCTGGGGGGCGTCCTTCCTGTTCATGCGCCTGGGCGCCCATGAGTTTGGTGCCATACCGCTGGCGGCGCTGCGGGTGGCCGGCGCCAGCTTGCTGCTGCTGCCCCTGCTGGCAATGCGCCAGGGCCTGGGGGAGCTGAGGCAGTACTGGCGCGCGCTGCTGGTGGTGGGCCTGCTCAACAGCGCCCTGCCCTTTGCCCTCTACAGCTATGCGGCCCTGTCCATCAGCGCCGGCCTGTCCAGCATCCTCAATGCCACCACGCCCTTATGGGGCGCCATCGTGGCCTGGATCTGGCTGGGCCAGGGTCTAAACGGCAGCCGCATCATGGGACTGGCACTGGGTTTTGCCGGCGTGGTTTTCCTGGCCTGGGAGCAAGCCAGCTTCAAGCCGGGCGGCAGCGGCTGGGCGGTGCTGGCTTGCCTGCTGGCCACCTTGTGCTATGGCATTGCGGCCAGCTACACCAAACGGCAGCTGAGCGCATGCAGCCCCCTGGCGGTTGCCACGGGCAGCCAGTTCAGCGCCGCCCTGCTGCTGGCCGGCCCGGCCCTGTGGCTGCGCCCCGAAGCCCTGCCCAGCGCCGGCGCCTGGGCTGCCGCAGCCGGCCTGGCCCTGCTGTGCACCGGCGTGGCCTACATCCTCTACTTCCGGCTGATGAGCCGCATCGGCCCCAGCAACACCATTGCCGTGACCTTTCTGATCCCCGGCTTTGCCGTGGTCTGGGGCTGGCTGTTCCTGTCCGAAGCCTTTACCTGGACCATGGCCGGCGGCTGCGCCATCGTGCTGCTGGGCACGGCCCTGGCCCTGGGGCTGCTGAAGCTGCGCGCTCAGCCGGCCGCGCTGGGCGGTTCCTGAGCCCGCCCAGCCAGCCTCAGTCAGCGCCCTCGCTCAGCAAGGTCTGCAGCCCGGCTTCGTCCAGCACGGTGATGCCCAGCTCGCGGGCCTTGTCCAGCTTGGAGCCGGCCTCCTCGCCCGCCACCACATAGTGGGTCTTCTTGGAGACCGAGCCGCTGACCTTGCCGCCCGCGTTCTCGATCAGTTCCTTGGCCGCATCGCGCGAGAGCGTGGGCAGGGTGCCGGTGAGCACCAGGGTCTTGCCCAACAGGGGGCGCGGGCGCTCGTCGGCCTGGCCCTGGCTTTCCTGGGGCTGCACGCCCGCGGCCAGCAGCTGCTCCACCACCTCGCGGTTATGGGGCTGGGCAAAGAAGGCGTGCACGCTGGCCGCCACGATGGGGCCCACATCCGGCACCTCCAGCAGCTGCTCGACGCTGGCGCGCATCAGGGCCTCCAGGGTGCCGAAATGCCGCGCCAGGTCCTTGGCCGTGGTCTCGCCCACATGGCGTATGCCCAGGGCAAACAGAAAGCGCCCCAGCGGCGGCCGCTTGCTGGCCTCCAGCGCGTCCACCAGGTTCTGCGCGCTCTTCTCGGCCATGCGCTCTAGGGCCGCCAGTTTGGCCACGCCCAGCTTGTAGAGGCCGGGCAGGCTGAGCACGATGCCGCCGTCCACCAGCTGGTCCACCAGCTTGTCGCCCAGGCCCTCGATGTCCATGGCGCGGCGTCCGGCAAAGTGCAGCAGGGCCTGCTTGCGCTGGGCCGGGCAGAAGATGCCACCGCTGCAGCGGTGGTCGATGCCGCCCTTCTCGCGCAGCACCGCGCTGCCGCAGACCGGGCACAGGGCGGGCATGCGGAAGTTGGGCACGTAAGGCTCGCGGACGGCCTCGAGCTTGCCGACGATCTCGGGAATCACATCGCCGGCACGGCGCACGATCACCTGGTCGCCCACACGCACGCCCTTGCGGCGCAGCTCGAAGACATTGTGCAGGGTGGCATTGCTCACCGTGGTGCCGCCCACAAAGACCGGCTCCAGCTTGGCCACCGGGGTGAGCTTGCCGGTGCGCCCCACCTGGATCTCGATGGCGTTGAGCCGCGTCACCTGCTCCTGGGCCGGGTATTTGTGCGCCACCGCCCAGCGCGGCTCGCGGGTCACAAAGCCCAGCTGCTGCTGCAGGGCGCGGCTGTTGACCTTGTAGACGATGCCGTCGATGTCAAAGGGCAGCGAGTCGCGCAGCGCGCCCATGGCCTGGTGGAAGGCCACCAGGCCGGCCGCCCCTGCGCTCACGCTGCGGTGCTCGCAGACCGGCAGGCCAAAGGCCTGCAGGGCGTCCAGCAGGCCGGCATGGGTGGGCGGAATCTCCCAGCCCTGCACATCGCCCAGGCCGTAGGCAAAGAAACTCAGCGGCTTGGCTGCCGCCGCGGCCGGGTCCAGCTGGCGCACCGCGCCCGCAGCGGTATTGCGCGGGTTCACAAAGGTCTTCTCGCCCTTGGCGCGCTGGCGCTCGTTGAGGGCTTCGAAGTCATCGCGGCGCATATAGACCTCGCCGCGCACCTCGATCACGGCCGCGGCCGCCGCCTCGCCGCGCAGGCGCAGCGGGATCTGCTTGACGGTGCGTATGTTCTGCGTGACATCCTCGCCGGTCTCGCCGTCGCCGCGCGTGGCGGCCTGCACCAGCACGCCCCGCTCATAGCGCAGATTGATGGCCAGGCCATCGAATTTGAGCTCGGCGGCGTACTCCACCGCGGGGGCCTCGGGCCCCAGGCCCAGCTCGCGCCGCACCCGAGCGTCAAAGGCTTCGGCCCCGGCCGGGCTGGTGTCGGTCTCGGTACGAATGGAGAGCATGGGCACCGCATGGCGCACCGGACTGAAGCCGTCCAGCACGCGGCCGATCACGCGCTGGGTGGGGGAGTCGGGCGTGAGCAGCTCGGGATGCGCGGCCTCCAGGGCCTGCAGTTCCTGGAAGAGCTTGTCGTACTCAGCGTCCGGCAGGCTGGGCGCGTCCAGCACGTAGTAGAGATGGGCGTGGTGGTTGAGCAGCTCGCGCAGTGCAGCGGCGCGTGCGCGGGCCGCCCCGGAATCGGTGATCGTCATGGGGCGGAATTGTGGCGCAGCCGCGGCAGGCAAATATCACGCTGCACCCTGCCAAGGGCAAATCACAGCTGAGCTCGGGCCGTTTCTGGGGCTAGACTGCAGCCAACTCCCCGTCGGCGCCCGCACTCATGCCAGATGCCAGCCCCCTCGTCCCGCAACTCATCTGCCTCGCGCTCAGCCTCTGGCTGGCTTGGCTGGGTGCCCTGGCCCTTGACAGGCTTCCCCATGAAAGCCGGCTGGGCACCGCGGCGGGCACCCTGCTGCTGAGCCTGGCCCTGTGGTGGCCATTGTGGCTGGGGCTGCCCCTGCCGCAGCAGGGCCAGGGATGGAAGGCGCTGGGCCTGGCCGCCCTGGCCGCCCTGGCCTGCATAGCCGCCGTGTCCATGGCGCGGGCGAATACATCGGTGAAATCGGGCCATGCTGCACGACTGGCCCTGGCCCTGCTCAGCAGCCTGGCCCTGTGCATGGCAGCCCTGCTGCCGCGTCTGCTGGCTGAACCCCAGGCCTGGCCGGCAAGTCCCAAAGACTGGCTCTGGCCCCTGCTGCTGGCTTTTCTGCAGAGCCTGGGGCTGCTGCTGCTGCGCCAGCGCCAGCGCTATCCGGTTCTGGGCAAGCTCTCATGGCCGGCCTTGGCGGCCCTGAGTCTGCCCGTCTTGCTGATCGGCCCGCCTGCTCTGGCCCCGCTGAGCGCACCGGCACCCGCAGCGTGGCTGCAGGCCGACCTGCTGTGGCTGCTGCTCACCGTGCCCCTGGCCCTGGCCCTGGTGCTCAAGCTGGCCCTGCGGCATGGCATGGCCGCCCGCACTGCGGCCGATACCTTGCGCCGCCAGCAGCTGCTGGATCCGCTGACCGAGCTGGCCAGCCGCCATGGCGTCGAGCAGCAGCTGGCACTGCAGGCCATGCAGGCCGACCGCAGCGGCATTCCCATGGCCGCAATGGTCTTCAATCTCGATGGTTTTCGCTCGGTGAACACGGCCTTCGGCCACGAGCTGGGCGACACCCTGCTGCGTGAGACGGCCGAGCGCCTGCGTCGTGAATGCGCCAAGGACGAATTCGTCGGACGGGTGAGCGCCGATGAGTTTGCCCTGCTGATACCTCAGGCCGGCGATATGGAGCAGGTGGGCGCACGGGCACGGCGCCTGCTACAGCTCTTGTCCCAGCCCTTTGCCTCGGGGGGGCGGGCCATCTCCCTGTCCTGTTCGGCCGGCATTGCCTTCTATCCCGAACACGGGGCCGCCAGCCGCCTGCTGGCCTGTGCCGAGCTCGCCGCCCAGCAAGCCAAGCGCCTGGGTGGTTCCAGCTTCAGCTTCTACGACCGCAGCATGGACGGCGACTCCCGGGCGCAGATCGAGCTGCTGGCCGAGCTGCGCCAGGCCATTGAACGCGATGCGCTGCAACTCTATTTCCAACCCAAGATCGATGCGCGCAGCGGCCAGATCACGGCGGCCGAGGCCCTGCTGCGCTGGAATCACCCCAGTCGCGGGGTCATTTCGCCCGCGGTCTTCATCCCCATCGCCGAGCGCTTTGGGCTGATGCGGGATCTGGGCAACTGGGTGATCAAGGCCGCCTGCCTGCAGGCCCGATCCTGGCGCGAGCAGGGCTTGCGCATGCGCTTGGCCATCAACCTCTCGGCCCAGCAGATGCGTCAGGCGGATATCGTCGAGCGCATCAGCACGGCATTGCAGGAAAACCGCATCCAGCCCTCCTTGCTGACCTGCGAGATCACCGAGTCGGTGGCCATGGAGGACACCCATGCCACCCAGGAAACCTTCCGCGCCCTGGGCGACTTGGGTGTGCATCTCTCTATCGACGATTTCGGCACCGGCTACTCCAGCCTGGCCTATCTGCGCCAGCTACCGGCCAAGGAGCTCAAGATCGACCGCAGCTTCGTCGCCGAGATCGACACCAACTCCAGCGCCCTGACCATGGTGGATGCCATCCTGCGCCTGGCCCACGCTCTGAATCTGCGAGTGGTCGCCGAGGGTGTCGAACGTGAGAGCCAGCAGAAATGGCTGGTCAAGCTGGGCTGCGATGAGCTGCAGGGCTACCTCTATGCCCGCCCCATGTCCTCAGAGGCCTTGCTGATGTGGGCCCACGGCGAGCAAGGCGGTACGGCACCGGAGTTCCGTGCCTCTCTGTTTGGCGAAACTGCGCCCCAGGAGCTGGGGCGCTGAAGCGAACTTAGCCCGCACGGCTTTCCGGCTGCACGCGGGTGATCATCACCTGATCCACGCGGTGGCTGTCCACGTCCACCACCTCAAAGCGCCAGCCCTCCCACTGCACCTGGTCGGTGCGGCGCGGAATGCGGCGCAGCATGACCATCAGGAAGCCGGCCAGGGTGTCGTACTGGCCCGCATGCGGCCAGGCCTCGATCTCCAGCGCGCGCTGCACATCGGGGATGGGTGTCACGCCATCGGCCAGGAAGCTGCCGTCCTCGCGGCGCACGATCTGTTCCTCGTCATGGCTGGCCACGAGCGAGCCCATCACGGTGCTCATCACATCATTGAGCGTGATCACACCCACCACCAGGCTGTACTCGTTGACGATGACGGCAAAGTCTTCGAGCTTCTCGCGGAACTGAACCAGCACCTCGGCCAGGGTCAGGCGGTCGGGCACGATCAGCACCTTCTTCACCAGATCGGCACAGGTGCGCAGATTGATGGCCTCCTCGCGCAGCACGCGCTGGAAGAGATCGGTGGAATCCACATAGCCCGCCACCCGGTCGATCTCGCCGTCGCAGACCAGATAGGTGCTGTGCGGCGACTCCGCGATGCGGGTGCGGATCAGGGCATCGTCCTCATCCAGGTTCAGGAAGACGATGCGCTCGCGCGTGGTCATCGCACTCTCCACCGTGCGCGTGTCCAGCTCGAACACGTTCTCGATCACCTGCTGCTCGGCATCGGCCACCACGCCGGCGAGATTGCCGGCCTCGGTCATGGCCAGGATATCGTGGTGGGTGATGCTGTTATCACGCGCCGCGGGCTGGCCCATCAGGCGCAGCAGCAGATCGCTGATGGCGTTGAAGCCCCAGGACAGGGGCTTGAGCAGGGTCACCAGGCCCGACATGGGACCGATCAGGGCCAGGGCCACGCGCTCGGGCTCATTCATGGACAGGCGCTTGGGCACCAGATCGGCCATCACGATGAAGAGCGCCGTGATGCACATGAAGGATAGGGCAAAGCCCAGATTCTGGGCCTGCTCCTCGGGCAGCACATAGGCCAGCAGGCCGGCGAAGTGGGGCGTGAACGCGCCCTCGCCCACGATACCGCCCAAGATGGCCACGGTGTTCACACCGATCTGGACCACGGTGAAATAGTGCCCCGGCTGCTCCTGTACCGCGATCACCCGCGCCGCCCTTGCATCTCCATCGTCGAGCAGTTGCTGGAGCTTGAGGCGCCGCGAGGCCGCCAGCGAAAGCTCCGCCATCGAGAAGAAGGCGCTGCAGGCAATCAGGAGGGCAATCAGCAGGAGGCTTGTAGTCAAGGGCAGCACTGGGGTCGTGGATCAGAGCTCAGTGTACCCGCGCCCCTGCGGCGCCCCGCAAGGCGCAGATCAGCTGAACAGGCGCCGCGCGGCCAGCGACCCCGCCGCCAAGTCCCGCTCGGCCAGGGCGCGATAGAGACCGCGCAGGCCCTCGTCGATGGCCGGGAAGGCATGCAGATTGAGCGGGTAGCCGCGGTCGTCGCAGAGCTCGGCCTCGAAGTCGCGCGCCAGAGCGCGCGCGGCCTCCTGCCAGGCGGCGAAGGGCTCGGCGGACTCGGGCGTCTGGGGCACATCCAGACTCAGGGTCAGCTCGCGCAGGGCCGAGGCCTGGGGGTCTTCGGCCAGGGCCGCCTGGGCTTCAAAGCCCAGGGTCAGCACCGGGGGCAGGCCCTCCTCGGCGGCGGGCAGCACCAGGCGGCCGGGCACGGCGCCGGGCACAAAGCCATGGCGCAAGGCCACTTGCTGCACATAGCCCAGGGTCCAGGCGGCCTCGCGGCAGCGCAGACGTACGGCCAGCTGGGCATCATGCTCGCCGGCAAACTGATCCAGCTCGCGGGCGCGGGCCACCACGTCCAGCATGTCCGGGAACTGCACAAAGCCGCCGATGGCATCGACAAAGGCTTGCAGCTTCTGCACGAACTCGCTGTACTCGATCTCGTTGAGCGCACCGCTGCGATTGGCCATCTGCAGACCGGCCTGGAACTCGCTGTAGCGCTGGCCGGGCAGGGGCAGTTCCCATTCGCCATTGAGAACGTTCAAGCCCTCGATATGAAAGGGCTTGGTGCCCGCGCGACGGCTGCCCGGCAAATGGGCCAGGGCCATCTCGCCGCTGACCGGGCCCTCCAGCGTGATGCTGGCGATCGCGTCGATCAGGGCATCGATGCGAGTGGAGGGTTTGCGCACCGGCCGGCCCGCGCCGGGCTCGCCTTGCGCCAGCTCCGGCGCGCCGCCCGGTGCCGCGAAGGGCTCGGCCACGGCGGCCTGGGCTTGCGCCATATCGGGCTCCTGCCGCTCGGCGGCCGAGGGGGCGCCCGCGTGCAGGGACGGCTCGATCTGCGGGCTGGCGCGCCGCGGTCCGGCCTTGCGGGCCACCCAGGCCCCATGAGCCACCACCCCGGCCAGCACCACGCCGCCCAGAATGGCCAACAGCTCGGTCAAACTCATTGAAGCAACTCCCTCATGCTCTTGATCGCCGGCCGGCGCGCGCTCACGCGGCCTCCGCCATGCTCAGCGCCGATTCCATATCCACCGCCACGATGCGCGAGACGCCCTGCTCCTGCATGGTCACGCCGATGAGCTGCTTGGCCATCTCCATGGCGATCTTGTTGTGCGAGATGAAGAGGAACTGGGTGCCCTTCTCGCTCATCTCCGACACCAGCTTGGCGTAGCGCTCGGTGTTGGCGTCGTCCAGCGGGGCGTCCACCTCGTCCAGCAGGCAGAAGGGCGCCGGGTTCAGCATGAAGATGGCAAACACCAGGGCGATGGCCGTGAGCGCCTTCTCGCCCCCCGAGAGCAGGTGGATGGTGCTGTTCTTCTTGCCCGGCGGCTGGGCCATGACCTGCACGCCGGCGTCCAGAATCTCCTCGCCCACCATGGTCAGCTTGGCCTGCCCGCCGCCAAAGAGCTGCGGGAACATGCGGCCGAAATGCTCGTTGACCTGGTTGAAGGTGCTGGAGAGCAGGTCGCGCGTCTCCAGATCGATCTTGTGGATCGCGTCCTCCAGGGTCTTCATGGCGGCGGCCAGGTCGGCGTTCTGCGAGTCCAGAAAGGTCTTGCGCTCGCGCGCCGCCGTCAGCTCGTCCAGGGCCGCCAGATTGACGGCCCCCAAGGCCGCGATCTCGCGGTTGATGCGGTCGATCTCGCCCTGCAGGCCGTAGAGCTTGACGCCCCCCTCCTCGATGCTGCGGGCCAGGGCCTCCAGATCCACATGGGCCGCCACCAGCTGCTCCATGAACTGGGCGCCGCCCAGCTGGGCCGCCTGCTCTTCGAGCTGCAGCTTGGTGATGCGCTCGCGCAAGGGGTCCAGGCTGCGCTCGAACTCCAGGCGCTGCTCCTCGGCCTTGCGCAGGCGCAGGCTCAGATCGTCATAGCCGCTGCGCACGGCGGCCAGTTCCTTCTCGCGCTCCAGCTTGAGGGCCAGGGCCTCCTGCAGGCCGGCCTGGGCGGCCGCGTCGTTGAGTGTGTCCAGCTCGCGCTGCAGGCCTTCGGCCGAGGCTTCATTGGTCTTGACCTGGGCCAGGGCCGTCTCGATGGAACGCTGCAGCTCGCCGCGGCGCGAGGCCAGGGCCCGGGCACTGAACTGCGCCTCCTGGGCGCGGCGCTCCAGGCCGCGCAGCTGCTCGCGCGCCTCGGCCAGGCGGCGCTCGGCCTGCATCACGGCCTCCTCCAGCTCGGCATGGCGCTCCTGCGTGGTGGCCAGCTGCAGGTCCAGCTCCTCGAAGCGGGCCTCGCCGGTGACGCGGCGCTCCTGCAGCTCTTCCATCTGGCCGTCGATCTCGGCCAGTTCCTCTTCCAGCTGGCTGCGCCGGCTGCTGGCGGCCTCGGCCTGTTGCGAGAGGCGCAGCAGCTCCACCTGCAGCTGGTGGGCGCGGGTCTGGGTTTCGCTGGCTTCGCGGCGCAGGCCTACCAGGCGCTGGGAGGCCTCGCTGAAGGCCGCATCGGTGCGCACCAGCTGGCTCTTGGCCTCGTCAGCGATCAGGGTCTGGGCGCGGCTTTCCAGCTGCAGCTGCTCAATCTCCTGGGCCCGGGCCAGCATGCCGGCCTGCTCGGAGTCGGGCGCATAGAAGCTCACCGCAAACTGGCTCACCGCATGGCCCTCGCGGGTCATGATCAGCTCGCCATGGCTGAGCTTGGCGCGGCCGGCCAGGGCCTCGTCCATGGAAGAGGCGGTGTACACGCCTTCCAGCCAGTCATTGAGCAAGGCCTTGAGCCCGGCGTCATCCAGGCGCAGCAGCTCGGAGAGGCGCGGCAGGGTCTCGTGGGTGTTGGCGATAGCGGCCTGGGGCGGCGAATAAAAGGCCAGGCGGGCCGGCGGCGCATCGGCCGCAAAGGCCCGCACCGTTTCCAGCCGGCCCACCTGCAGCGCGCCCATGCGCTCGCGCAGTGCGGCTTCCAGGGCGTTCTCCCAGCCCTGGGCGATGTGCAGGCGGGTCCACAGACCCGGCAGGCCGTCCAACCCATGCTTGGCCAGCCAGGGCTTGAGCTTGCCCTCGGTCTGCACTTTTTCCTGCAGGGCGCGCAGGGCCTCCAGGCGGGCCACCAGCTCGGACTGACGTGCCAGCTGGGCATTGGCATCCTGCTGCACCGCACGGCGCTGGTCTTCCAGCTGGGGCAGTTGCTCCTGCAGCTCGTGCAGGCGGGCCTCGGCCAGATCGCGGGCCTCGTCGGCGGCCTCGCTCTGGCGCTTCAGCTCGGCCAGCTTGTCCTGGTCGGGCGCGGCCAGGCCCTGGCGCTCGGCAGCCAGGCGCTCACGGCGGGTGCGCAGGGCCCGGTTCTGTTCCTCGATATTGCGGCTCTCGGCGGCCAGCACCTGGATCTGCTGCTGCACCTGGACCACCGCGCCGCGCTGCTCGTTGGCGCGGCCCTGGGCGGCACGCACCGCGTCCTCGCTATTGGGCAGATTGGCGGCCTGCTCCTCGGCCTGGGCGGCCAGGATCTCGCTCTGCTCCTCGGCCATGGCGATCTGCTCGGCAATGGTCTCCAGCTCGCCTTGAGCCTGCTCGCTGCGATCCTGCCACTGCTGGTTCTGCGCCTGTAGCTCGGCCAGACGGGTCTGCACCCGCTGGCGGCCCTCGACCACATAGCGGATGCGCTCTTCCAGGCGGCTGACCTCCAGCTGGGCCTCGGCAAAGCGGCCCTGGCTGGCGTGCAGCTCGTCGCCCGCAGCGTAATGGGCCTGGCGTATGGTTTCCAGCTCGGCCTCGACATGGCGCAACTCGGCGGTGCGCGACTCCAGCGCATTCAGCGCCTCGGCATGCTCGCCCTTGACCCGCGCCTGCTCGCTGCTGGCGTCACGGTGCTTGAGGAACCAGAGCTGGTGCAGCTTGAGCGTGCCGGCGTCCTGCAGCTGCCGATAGCTGGCGGCGACCTCGGCCT
The DNA here is from genome assembly GCF_004362405.1 of Roseateles asaccharophilus. Classification (GTDB taxonomy): domain Bacteria; phylum Pseudomonadota; class Gammaproteobacteria; order Burkholderiales; family Burkholderiaceae_C; genus Kinneretia; species Kinneretia asaccharophila. The sequence continues at coordinate 53,184 of NZ_SNXE01000004.1, read as the reverse complement.
GCTTCTCCAGCTTCTCGAGGTTGTTGTTCAGCTCGCGCAGGATGTCCTCGACCCGCGTGAGGTTCTCGCGCGTATCCCTGAGCCGGTTCTCGGTCTCGCGACGACGTTCCTTGTACTTGGAGACCCCGGCGGCCTCCTCCAGGAACATGCGCATCTCCTCCGGCTTGGACTCGATGATGCGGCTGATAGTGCCCTGGCCGATGATGGCGTAGGCCCGCGGCCCCAGGCCCGTACCCAGGAACACGTCCTGCACATCGCGGCGGCGCACCGGCTGGTTGTTGATGAAGTAGCTGCTGGTGCCGTCGCGCGTGAGCACGCGCTTGACCGCGATCTCGGAAAACTGGTTCCACTGCCCGCCCGCGCGGGCACTCGCGTTGTCGAAGACCAGCTCCACGCTGGAGCGGCTGGCTGGCTTGCGGTTGCCGCTGCCGTTGAAGATCACGTCCTGCATGGACTCGCCACGCAGCTCGCTGGCCTTGCTCTCGCCCAGCACCCAGCGCACCGCGTCCATGATGTTGGACTTGCCGCAGCCATTGGGCCCGACCACACCCACCAGCTGCCCGGGCAGCTGGAAGTTGGTGGGATCGGCAAAGGATTTGAAGCCCGAGAGCTTGATCGAGTTCAGGCGCATGGACGCGGATTCAGAACACTTGCTAAGCCGTTGATTTGTTTACGGAAAAGCCCCATCGAGCGGGGCTTTCACGGGCTCGGATGATACCATCGGGGCCTACCCTGAAATTCAGCCCGTTCTGGCTTATGCGGCCGGACAGGCGCCAGCACCAAGAACATGGCCAAGACCCCCTCCACCGCCAAGCCGGCTGCCCCGAAGACCACCGCTGCTGCGAAGCCCATCAAGGCGAGCAAGGCGGCCAAGCCCGCGCCCAAGATGCGCGAGATGCCGCCCAACCCGCCCTCGCGTCCGAGCAAGGAGCTGCATGTCTTCCCCAACCCGGCCCCCGAGCGCGACTATGTGATCCAGTTCCAGGTGCCCGAGTTCACCTGCCACTGCCCGTTGACCGGTCAGCCCGACTTCGCCCACTTCACGATCGACATGATCGCGGACAAGTTCTGCGTGGAGCTCAAGAGCCTGAAGATGTACTTCTGGAGCTACCGCGACGAGGGCGCCTTCCACGAGAAGGTGACCAACACCATCCTGGAAGACATCGTGAAGGTGACGAACCCGCGCTTCATCCGCATCACCGCCAAGTGGTATGTGCGCGGCGGCATCTACACCAATGTGGTCGTGGAGCACCGCAAGAAGGGCTGGAAGCCCCAGCCCAAGGTGGACCTGCCGGCGCATTCCTTCGAATCGGGCCTGCTGCGCTGATGCAAGCGGTTCGCCGGGACGCTCCCAAGAACAGCTTGCCTGCCCCCGTGGGGGACCGCCCGTGTACCCACGGGCGGGGGGCACCTTAGCTTGGGGATCCGGACCAGCTCCGCCCATCTGAGCGTCGCGGTCGCGGTGCGTCGCAGCCGCATCGATGGCTACGGGGTCTTTGCCGATGAGCCCATTGCAGCGGGTGCGCGCATCGGCGCGCTCACCGGCGAGGCCATCACCGTGGCCGAGGGCCGGCGCCGCGCCGCCGGGCGCCAGCGCATCATGCTGGTGGAGCTGAGCGAAAGCCGCGCCATCGACGCCACACGCAGCGAGGACGCGCTGCGCTTCACCAACCACAGCTGCGCGCCCAATGCCCGCATCCAGGTGCAGGATGGCGCCATCGAGTTCTTCGCCAGCCGCGCCATCGCACCGGGCGAGGAAATCACCGTGGGCTACGGTGCCACCCACCACGAGGGGCGGCTGGCCTGCCGCTGCGGCCAGCCCGGCTGCGCCGGCTGGCTATGATGGCAGCCCTGCCGCAGGGGCAGTTAGCCGCCGTTCGCGGCCATCTGTCGCCACCTGCCGCAGCCCGACATTGCCGCCCCATCGCCCTGCCCCGCCGCCATGAATCCCCTGCTGGACAAGCTCCATCCTTACCCCTTCGAGCGCCTGCGCGCGCTCACCAAGGACATCGCGCCCAACCCGGCCTACCGTCCCATCAGCCTGGGCATCGGCGAGCCCAAGCATCCGGCGCCCAAGCTCATCGAGGAGGCCTTGATGGCCAGCCTCAAGAGCCTCTCGGCCTACCCCGCCACGGCCGGTGAACCCAAGCTGCGCGAGGCCATCAGCGCCTGGCTGCAACGCCGCTACGGCCTGAGCCTGGATGCCGCCACCCAGGTGCTGCCGGTGAACGGCTCGCGCGAGGCGCTGTTTGCGCTGGCCCAGACCGTGATCGACCCCCGTCGTGGAGGTGCAGGCACGGGCGCCACCGTGGTCTGCCCCAATCCCTTCTATCAGATCTATGAGGGCGCGGCCCTGCTGGCCGGCGCCCAGACCGCCTTTGCCAACAGCGACCCGGCCCGCAATTTCGCGGCCAACTGGTCGCAGATCGACGAGACCACCTGGGCCCGCACCCAGCTGCTCTACACCTGCTCGCCCGGCAACCCCACCGGCGCGGTGATGCCACTGGAGGAATGGGAAGCCCTGTTCGCGCTCAGCGACAAACATGGCTTCGTGATCGCCTCGGACGAGTGCTACTCGGAAATCTATTTCCGTGATGAAGCGCCGCTCTCTGGCCTGGAGGCTGCCGCCAAGCTGGGCCGCAGCGACTTCCGCAATCTGATCGCCTTCACCAGCCTGTCCAAGCGCTCCAATGTGCCGGGAATGCGCTCGGGCTTTGTGGCCGGCGACGCGGCCCTGATCAAGAAGTTCCTGCTCTACCGCACCTACCACGGCAGCGCCATGAACCCCATGGTGCAGGCCGCCAGCATCGCCGCCTGGAACGACGAGGCCCATGTGGTGGCCAACCGCGAGGAGTACCGCGCCAAGTTCGCGCGCGTCACGCCCCTGCTGGCCCAGGTCCTGGACGTGGCCCTGCCGGATGCGAGCTTCTACCTCTGGGCCGGCGTGCCCGCCCATGTGTGCGGCGGGGACGATATCGCCTTCGCCCAGCAGCTGCTCGCTCAATACAATGTGACGGTGCTGCCGGGCAGCCTGCTGGCCCGCGAGGCCCATGGCCTGAACCCCGGCGCCGGCCGCGTGCGTCTGGCCCTGGTGGCCGACCAGGCCGAGTGCCTGGAAGCCGCACAGCGCATCGTCGAATTCGTTTCCTCCTTCTCCTCCAAGTGAACCCTCAGAGCACCATGAGCCAACTGCAAGCCACCATCGAACAGGCCTGGGAAGACCGCGCCTCCCTGAACACCAGCAGCACCGGTGCCGTGCGCGAGGCCGTGGACCATGTGCTGGGCGAGCTGGACGCGGGCCGCCTGCGCGTGGCCGAGCGCCAGGGCGTGGGCCAGTGGACCGTGCACCAGTGGATCAAGAAGGCCGTGCTGCTGTCCTTCCGCCTGAACGACAACCAGCTGATGGGCGAAGGCGCCCTGACCTTCTTCGACAAGGTGCCCAGCAAGTACGGCCAGATGGACGAGGCCGCCATCCGCGCCTCGGGCGTGCGCGTGGTGCCGCCCGCCGTGGCCCGTCGCGGCAGCTTCCAGGCCAAGAACGTGATCCTGATGCCCTCCTACGTGAACATCGGCGCCTATGTCGATGAGGGCACCATGGTGGACACCTGGGCCACGGTCGGCTCCTGCGCCCAGATCGGCAAGAACGTGCACCTGAGCGGCGGCGTGGGCATCGGCGGCGTGCTGGAGCCCCTGCAGGCCAACCCCACCATCATCGAGGACAACTGCTTCATCGGCGCCCGCTCCGAAGTGGTGGAAGGCGTGATCGTGGAAGAGAACTCGGTGATCTCCATGGGCGTGTACATCGGTCAGAGCACCCCCATCTACGACCGCGAAACCGGCACCGTGAGCTACGGCCGCGTGCCCGCCGGCTCGGTGGTGATCAGCGGCTCCCTGCCCAAGGACGGCGGCAAGTACAGCCTCTACGCCGCCATCATCGTGAAGAAGGTCGACGCCGGCACCCGCGCCAAGACCAGCATCAACGATCTGCTGCGCGCCTGATCGCTGGCCGGGCCCGGCGGCCCGGCCGAGATCGCCAGCATTTACCCGGAAGGCAAGCACAGCATGAGCAGCAGCGGCAATATGGAGCGCATCCTGCGCCTGATGGCGGACAAGGGTGCCTCGGACTGCTATCTCTCGGCCAATATGCCGGTGCTGATACGCATCAATGGCCAGATGCTGCAGCTCTCCGACCAGTTGCTCGCACCCAGCCAGCCCCGCCAGCTGATCGCGGAGCTCATCGATGCCGGCCAGCTGGCCGAGCTCGACGCCACGGGCGAGCTGAACATGGCGGTGGCCGTGCCCAAGGTGGGGAGCTTCCGGCTCTCGGGCTTTCGCCAGCGCGGCTCCATCGCCGCGGTGTTCCGCCACATCCCCCATGTGATCCCCTCGCTGGAGTCTTTGAATCTGCCGCCCATCCTGGGCAAGATGATTCTGGAAAAGCGCGGCCTGATCCTCATGGTGGGCGCCACCGGCACCGGCAAGAGCACCACCCTGGCGGCCATGCTGGAGCATCGCAACCAGCAGATGGCGGGCCATATCCTCACCATCGAGGACCCGCTGGAATACCTCTTCAGCAACAAGCGCTCGGTGGTGAACCAGCGTGAGGTGGGGCGCGACACCGCCTCGCTGCAGATCGCGCTGAAGAACGCGCTGCGCCAGTCGCCGGACTGCATCCTGATCGGCGAGATCCGCGACCGCGAGACCATGACCGCGGCCATCTCCTACGCCCTGTCCGGTCATCTGGTGGTAGCCACCCTGCACGGCAACAACAGCTACCACGCACTCAACCGTATCCTGTCCTTCTACACGCCGGAGTCGCGTCCGGCCCTGCTGAACGACCTGGCCGCGGGCCTGAAGGCCGTGGTCTCGCAGCGCCTGGTGCGCGCCACGGCCGGCGGCCGTGTGCCCGTGACCGAAATCCTGCTCAATACCAAGCTGATCGCCGAGCTGATCGAACGCGGCGACTTCACGGGTGCGAAAGAGGCCATGGAGAAGTCCATCGCCGAGGGCTCGCAGACCTTCGAGGAGCATTTCGCCAAGCTCATCAAGGACGGCACCATTACCCGTGAGGAAGGTTTGGCCTTCGCCGACTCGCCCACCAATCTGCTCTGGCGCCTGCAGAACGAGAACCCGGCCGCCCTCGGTCCGGCCGCAGGCAAGAAGAAGGAAGAGCCGGCCAGCGATCTGGCCAGCTTCACCGAGATCACCCTGGACGTCCGTCCCGACTGAGTTTCAGAACCACGCTCGTCCGCTGCGCCGCCCCTCATGAGTCAAACCCTTGCCCTGCTCGAAGCCCTGATCACTCGCCCCTCGGTCACCCCGACCGATGCCGGCTGCCAGGACCTGATTGCCGAACGCCTGGCCCGCTGCGGCTTCGAGATCGAGCGCATGGACAGTGGGCCCGAGCATTTCCGGGTGGCCAATCTCTGGGCCCTCAAGCGGGGCAGCGCGGGCGATGACGCTCCGGTCCTGATGTTTGCCGGCCACACCGATGTGGTGCCGCCCGGCAAGCTCGAGGCCTGGACCAGCGACCCCTTTGTGCCCAGCTACCGCGACGGCCGGCTCTACGGCCGCGGCGCCGCCGATATGAAGGGTTCGGTGGCGGCCATGGTGGTGGCGGCCGAGGAATTCGTGGTGGCCCACCCCGAGCACCGCGGCAGTGTGGCCTTCTTGCTGACCAGCGACGAGGAAGGCCCGGCCGTGGACGGCACCGTGGTCTGCTGCGAGCGTCTCAGGGCGCGCCAGCAGCGCCTGGATTTCTGCATCGTGGGCGAGCCCACCTCGGTGGAGCGCCTGGGCGATATGGTCAAGAACGGCCGCCGCGGCACGCTCTCGGGCAAGCTGCGCGTGCTGGGCATCCAGGGCCATGTGGCCTATCCGCACCTGGCCCGCAACCCGGTGCATCAGGTGGCCCCGGCCCTGGCCGAGCTGGCCGCGACCGAGTGGGACCGCGGCAACAGCTACTTCCCGGCCACCAGCTTCCAGATCTCCAATATCCACGCGGGCACGGGTGCCACCAATGTGATCCCGGGCGATGTGCTGATCGACTTCAACTTCCGCTTCTCCACCGAGTCCACACCCGAAGGACTCAAGCACAAGGTCGAGACCCTGCTCAAGCGCCACGGACTCGACTACGAGCTGGCCTGGACCCTGGGGGGCGAGCCTTTTCTGACCCCGGTGGGCAGCCTCAGTGACGCCGTGTCTGCCGCCATTGCGGCCGAGACGGGGCTGAAGCCCGAACTCTCCACCACAGGCGGCACCTCGGACGGCCGCTTCATTGCCAAGATCTGCCCCCAGGTGCTGGAGTTCGGCCCCATCAATGCCACCATCCACAAGGTGGACGAGAACGTGCCGGCCGACTGCATCGATCCGCTCAAGAACATCTACCGGCGCACGCTGGAGAACCTGCTGCTGTGAAGCTCATCACCTGTATCGAACAAGAAGCCGCCCGCCTCACGGAGGCGGGCGTTTCATTTGGGCATGGCACGGCCACCGCCTTTGACGAGGCCGTCTGGCTGGCCCTGTGGCGCCTGGGTCTGCCCCTGGATGCCCTGGACGAGCATGCCCAGCAAGACCTGACACACGACCAGCAGGCCCAGATCGCGGCCCTGGTGGACGAGCGCATCACGAGCCGCAAGCCCGCCGCCTACCTCACCCGCGAGGCTTGGCTGCAAGGCGTTCCCTTCTATGTGGACGAACGCGCCATCGTGCCGCGCAGCTTCATCGCGGAGCTGATCGCCGACGCCAGCATCGACCCCTGGCTCAGCGAGGCCACCACCGAGGTGCTGGACCTGTGCACCGGCAATGGCAGCCTGGCCGTGCTGGCCGCCCTGGCCTGGCCCGAGATCCGCGTGGACGCGATCGACCTCAGCCCCGAGGCCCTGGAAGTGGCCCGCATCAATGTGGACAAGCACGGCCTGCAGGACCGCATCCGCCTGCTGCAGGGCGATGGCCTGGCGCCCGCCGCGGGCAAGGTCTATGACCTGATCCTGTGCAACCCGCCCTATGTCAACAGCGCTTCCATGGCCGCCCTGCCCGCCGAGTACCAGGCCGAGCCCGAGCTGGCCCTGGCCGGCGGCGCCGACGGCATGGACTTCGTGCGCGGCCTGCTGGCCCAGGCGCCCGCCCACCTGAGCGAAGACGGCGTGCTGGTGCTGGAAATCGGCAACGAGCGCCCCTTCTTTGAAGCCGCATTTCCCAGCCTGGCCGTGGCCTGGATGGACACCTCCTCCGGCGCCGACCAGGTCTGCCTGATCACGCGCGAGGCCCTGCTGCTGGAGCAGACCGCGGCCACGCCGGGACAAGAAGAACAATGATCCAACTGAAGAACATCACCCTGCGTCGCGGCACCAAGATCGTGCTGGACGACGCCAGCGTCACCCTGCAACCCGGCGAAAAGATCGGCCTGGTGGGCCGCAACGGTGCCGGCAAGTCCAGCCTCTTCGCCCTGCTGACCGACCGGCTGCAGAGCGACAAGGGCGAGATCGAGATCCCGCGCCAATGGGCCGTGGGCGAGGTCGCGCAGAACATGCCCGAGACCGAGATGCCGGCCACCGACTTCGTGCTGGAGGGCGACACGCGGCTGATGGCTGCGCGCAAGGCCCTGGAGGAGGCCGAGGCCGCCGAGGACGGCCACGCCATGGCCGAGGCCCATGGCCTCTTGATGGACGCCGGCGCCTTTGACGCCCGCCCCCGCGCGCAGGCGCTGCTGATGGGCCTGGGCTTCAGGGGTGATCAGGTGGATGCGCCGGTGAACAGCTTCTCCGGCGGCTGGCGCATGCGTCTTCAACTGGCCCGCGCCCTGATGTGCCCGGCCGACCTGATGCTGCTGGACGAGCCCACCAACCACCTGGACCTGGACGCCCTGGTCTGGCTGGAAGCCTGGCTGCAGCGCTACGACGGCACCCTGATCGTGATCAGCCACGACCGCGAGTTCCTGGACGCGATCACCAAGGTGACCCTGCACCTGGACGAAGCCAAGCTGCACCGCTACGGCGGCAACTACACCGCGTTCGAGGCCATGCGCGCCGAGCGCATGGTGCTGCAGCAGGCGGCCTACGAGAAGCAGCAGGATCGCATGGCGCATCTGCAGAAGTTCATCGACCGCTTCAAGGCCAAGGCCAGCAAGGCCAAGCAGGCGCAGAGCCGGGTCAAGGCGCTGGAGCGCATGGAGAAGCTGGCGCCGGTGCTCACCGCCTCGGACTTCAGCTTCGAGTTCCGTGAGCCGGTCAGCCTGCCCAACCCCATGCTGATGTTCGATGAAGTGGCCTGCGGCTACGACACCGACGAGGGCGAGAAGATCATCGTGCGCGGCATCGACCGCTCGGTGCTGGCCGGCCAGCGCATCGGCATCCTGGGCGCCAACGGCCAGGGCAAGTCCACCGTGGTCAAGACCGTGGCGCGCATGCAGCGCGCCATGGGCGGCAAGATCACCGAGGGCAAGGGTCTGTCCATCGGTTACTTTGCCCAGCAGGAAATGGATGTGCTGCGGCCCGACGAAGGCCCGCTGATGCACATGATCCGCCTGGCCAAGGAGGTGAGCCCGCAGGCGCGCGAGCAGGAGCTGCGCGACTTCCTGGGCCAGTTCCGCTTCGTCGGCGACATGGTCAACCAGGCCGTGGGCAGCCTCTCGGGTGGCGAGAAGGCCCGCTTGGTGCTGGCCATGCTGGTCTGGCAGCGCCCCAATCTGCTGCTGCTGGATGAGCCGACCAACCACCTGGACCTGCAGACCCGCGAGGCGCTTTCCATGGCACTCAACGAGTTCGAGGGCACGGTGATGCTGGTCAGCCACGACCGCGCCCTGCTGCGCGAGGTCTGCGACGAGTTCTGGCTGGTCACGGGCGGCAAGGTCGGCCCCTTCGACGGCGATCTGGACGACTACCAGAAGTGGTTGCTGGAGCAGTCGCGCGAGATGGCCAAACTGGCCAAGGAAGCGGCCCGCACGGCCGCCGCAACATCTGCGGCCGTGGCGGCGCCCGCCCCGGCGCCCATGCCCGAACCCGCCGCACCCCAGATCTTCAAGCGCGAGGACCGCAAGGCCAGCGGTCAGGCACGTGCCCGCCTGGCCGAGCAGACCAAGCCGCTGCGCAAGGAGATGGAGCAGATCGACGCCCGCCTCAAGCAGCTGGCCGACGAGCGCCTGGCCATCGAGAACGAGCTGGCCAGCGGCAGCGCCACCCCGGCCAGGATTGCGGACCTGGGCAAGCGCCTGAAAGCCATCCACGACGAACTGGAAGCCGCCGAGATGCGCTGGCTGGAGCTCAGCGCCGAGATCGACGCCATCCAGGCCGCGGCCTAGGGCAGGCGCAGCAAGATCTCGCAGACCTCGTCGGAGAACTCAAGGCTGCGCCCGTCGATCAGCAGGGCATCGGGGTCCTGCGGGTCCGGGCGGGCCGCGGGCATTCCGTGCTCACGCATCGCCGCTGCGCAGCCCGGCCAGTCACCGGCATCCGGGCCAGGACCGATCCCGTCGGGCTCGTTGCAGGAGGCCCAGGACAGGGTGCCCAGCGCATCGCTGCCGAAGCCATGGACCTCGCGCCAGTCGGCGCCGTGGGCGAGCAGGAACCGAGCCATTTCGGCGTCGCCGCGGAAAACCGCCTGGTTGAACGCCGAGGCTGACCAATCCCCGCCGGGCGTGGCGATCGGCCAACCCAGCCGCACCATGCAGCGGACCGCCTCGTGGCGCCCCAGCGCCGCCATTTCCGGCAGCAGCCTGAGTTCCGCCGCCGACAGCGCGGCCACCAAGCCGGGCTGCATCGACAGCAGCGCACGGGCAGCCGGCTCATCGCCGCATGAGCAGGCGGCGACGAAGCGCGCCGACAGACGGGACTGAGCGGGCTGAGCACCGCACGCCAGCCGCTCGGCCAGGGCGGGCAGGCCGTACTGCAGGGCCAGACTGGCTGCATCGAGCCCCTCGGCCGTGCGGACAGCCGGATCCGCCCCGGCGTCCAGCAAGGTCTCGACATGGGCCAGCGAGCGCCCGCGGCGGATCGCCCAGAGCAGTGGCGACGGCCAGGCCTGCGCCGCCCCCTGCGGCGGGGGCTCATTCAGGTCCGCCCCGTGGGCAAGCAGCAGGCGCAGCGTCAACAGGTCGTCCCGATCAAGCACGCGATAGATCGCCCCCGTGCCCGCCACCCGCGCCCCGGCCTCGAGCAAGGGCTGCAGACAGTCCGGATGCTCAAGCGCGTGGTACAGCGACTCGCCGTCATCGGGGTCGGCGCCGGCATCAAGCAGCAGCTGGGTCAGGATGGCATCGCCGTGCTGGCCGGCGGCCCCATACAGGGCCGTGAGCGCATGCTCGTTCGAAGGTGCCGCCACCGAGGCAGGCGGCCAGCGGCTGCCAGCGGTCTGGTTCGGATCGGCACCGGCCGCCAGCAACCAGCGCAGGCTGTCGCGCAGCCCCTCGGCAAAGGCCGGCAGACGCACCAGGCTGGAATGGGTCACGGCCAGCAGAGGCGGCAAGGCCAGCGGGCCGCCAGGGCGATGCACCCAGGCCGGATCCCGGCTGCTGGCCCGGCGCAGGGTCTCGAGATCGCCCACGGCACAGGCCAGCCAGGGATCCTCGCCCAGCATCGCAGTGCCCTCCTCCTCCAGCATCTGCGCCGCCAGCCGGGGCCGGGCCCGGTCCAGGCTGCCGACCACGTCGCCAGGGTAGACCAGGGCCAGCCAGTGCTGCAGCCTGCGCGCTGGATCCTCACTCAGCTGCCGCCGCACGGTGACCCAGGCCGACAGTTCGCTCCAGGACGAGCAGCCATGCTCGCGGGCCAGGCACAGCTGGGCCAGGCTCAGGCGCGGCGCCGCTTCAACCCGCTGCGCAGCGCGATCGACACCGCTCACGGGCTCGGCCACCACACGCAGTGCCTGAAGGCGCTCCAGCGCCTCGGGCCGCGCTTCGCGCCAGTCGTTCAGTAGTTGCTTGGCCTGCTTCTTCAGATGGGCCAGATCTGGCCGGGCAGGCAGTCGTTTGATCACGGGCTTCACAGGAACCTCCAGTGCCTTGCCGATGGCCCGCGAACCGGCTGCACAGAGGGTGTGAGCACGTGTCGTGCAAAAGAAGGCAAGTGGGTTCAACCCTTCCCGCGGGCCCGGGTGCGGCTTGCACCGCAGGCCTGCATGCTAGCGCAAGTCAGCCCCAGCCTGGACGCGTACTCAGGCCGCCAGCACCGCCGCCATCGCGACGGCAGCTGGCAGGGCCTGGACAAACAGGATCTTCTTGCCGACCGTGGCCGCACCGTAGACGCCGGCCACAACGACGCAGCCGAGGAAAAACAGCTGCACATCGAGCTTGCCAGCCAGCAGTCCCCAGGCCAGGCCGGTGGCGAGAAAGCCGTTGTACAGCCCCTGATTCGCGGCCAGCACCTTGCTGGCTTCGGCGAAGTCGGGTTCCAGCCGGAAGACCTTGCGGCCCAGCGGCTTGGTCCAGAGGAACATCTCCAGTACCAGGATGTACAGATGCAAGGCGGCCACCAGGCCCACCAGCAGGTTCGCGATCATCGTCATGCTTGCTCTCGCTTTCGAATACCCATTTAGATTGTACGCAATTTAATTGCGAACTACATTATCACCCATGGCACGCAGCAAGACCCTCGCCCCCCAGGCCCTGGCAAACCCGGCCCCGCCGCCCAGCGCCGACTGGTTGCGTCTGGACCAGCAGCTGTGTTTTGCCCTCTACGCCAGCTCCCTGGCCATGACCAAGCTCTACAAGCCCCTACTGGAGCCCCTGGGCCTGACCTATCCGCAGTACCTGGTGATGCTGGCGCTGTGGGAACAGGATGGCATCGGGGTGTCCACCCTGGGCCAGCGCCTCTCGCTGGACTCGGGCACGCTCACCCCCTTGCTCAAGCGCATGGAGGCCGCCGGCCTGCTGCTGCGCCAGCGCGCCGCGGAGGACGAACGCCGTGTCGACATCTTGCTGACGCCGGCTGGCCGTAGCCTCAAGACACAGGCCGTCGAAATCCCGCCGCGGCTGGCCTGTGCCGCCGCCTGCTCGCTGGAAGAACTGAGTTCCCTGACCCGACGCCTGCACGAGCTGCGACAGCAGCTGGCGGACGCCGAGATTCCCTCACCCACCCACCCTGTTTGATAGGAAGCACACCATGGCCCTCGACAAAGTCCTCTACACCGCCCGCGCTACCTCCACCGGCGGCCGCCAGGGCACGGCGTCCAGCTCGGACGGCGCACTCAATGTGCAACTCTCCACCCCCAAGGAACTGGGCGGCGCCGGCGGCCCGGGCACCAACCCGGAGCAGCTCTTCGCGGCCGGCTACTCGGCCTGTTTCATCGGCGCGCTCAAGCATGTGGCCATGATGAGGAAGGTGGCCCTGCCCGCCGAGGTGTCCATCACCGCCGACGTGGGCATCGGCCCCATCCCCGCAGGCTTCGGCATCCAGGTGGCCATGAGCATCTCCGTGCCCGGCGTGGAACGCGCCTTGGCCCAGGAGCTGGTGGACGCGGCTCATCAGGTCTGCCCCTACTCCAACGCCACCCGTGGCAACATCGACGTGACCCTGACCCTGGCCTGATCGGCCTCGGTCCTTACATCTCGGCCAGCAGATCGAGCAGCAGCCGGATCCTGGCCTTGACCGGACTCAGCGCTCCCGCGCTGGGCAGGGCGCCGGGCAGGTCCATCACCGGCCCGGCGTCGCAACGCGTGCTGCGCAGCACGCGCACGCCAGACGCCTGCGCCTCGCGCAGCGCGGCCTCCAGATCCGTGGCCAGCGTGCCATTGCCGGTGCCCGCCACCACCAGGCCATGGGGCCGCTGCGTGGGATGGTCCAGCAAGGCGCGCACCAAGGCGCCGTCCGCGCCCACATGGTTCCACAGCAGCATCACCCGCGGCCATTCGGCCGCAGGCCGCACAATGCTCGCCAGCCCCAAGGCTTGACCCTGCGGCCAGGCGCCGAAACAGCGCACCCGCCCCTCCTCCACCACCCCCAGCTGCCCGCCCTCGGCCGAGGCAAAGGCCTCCACCTTGTAGCTGTGCACCTTGCGCACCTGTTCGGCGCCATGGATGGCACCGGCAAAAACGGTGAGCACGCCGCGCGCGCCGGGCTCGCGCGCCAGGGCCACGGCATCCAGCAGGTTTTGCGGGCCATCGGTCTGCAAGGCGGTGGCCGGACGCATCGCGGCGGTCAGCACCACGGGCTTGAACGGAGCCAGCACCTGCTGCAGGAAGTAGGCCGTCTCCTCCAGCGTGTCCGTGCCATGCGTCACCACCACGCCAGCCACCTCGGGCCGGGCCAGATGCTCGGCCAGGCGCTGCGCCAGGCGCTGCCAAGCGGCGAAGTCCATGTCCTTGCTGTCCAGCTGGGCCACCTGCTCGGCCTCCAGCGCCTGGCCGGCCAGGGCCGGAATGGCAGCCACCAGCTGATCCACACCCAGCTGGGCTGCGGTGTAGCCCACGTTGTCACTGGCCTGGCTGGCACGGCCGGCAATCGTGCCGCCGGTGCCGAGGATGACGACGCGGCGAGAGGTCTCTGAGGGGATATGCGCTTGCAAGATGAAGAATCCTGGATGAATGAACAGTTACTGGATATACAATCAGCCGGTCGCCCCAACGCTTCAGCGAGGTCAGCCGTGGACAGCAGCAGCCCCAAACTCACCGCCCGCCAGCAGCAGATTTTCGATCTGGTGCGCGAGGCCATCGAGACCACCGGCGCCCCACCCACCCGGGCCGAAATCGCCGCCGAGCTGGGCTTTCGCTCGGCCAATGCCGCCGAGGAACATCTGCAGGCCCTGGCGCGCAAAGGCGTGATCGAGCTGCTGGGCGGCACCTCGCGGGGCATTCGCCTGAAGTCTGACACACTGCGCGCCCTCAACCAGGAACGCCGCGAGCGGGTCGAGCGCGAAAGCAGCCGCCAGTTCGCCCTGCCCATCCCCCAACTTGCCCAGCTGACCCTGCCCCTGGTGGGCCGCGTGGCAGCGGGCGCGCCCATCCTGGCCGAAGAGCACATCGAACAGAGCTACACGGTGGAAGCCGGCATGTTCGCACGCCGTCCCGACTTCCTGCTCAAAGTCAAAGGCATGAGCATGAAAGATATCGGCATCATGGACGGCGATTTGCTGGCCGTGCAGAAGTGCAGCGAGGCCCGCAACGGGCAGATCGTGGTGGCGCGCATCGGCGACGAGGTCACGGTCAAGCGTTACCAGAAGAACCGCAGCGGCATCTGCCTGCTGCCCGAAAACCCGGATTTCGAGCCCATCGAAGTACGCCCTGGCGAGGAGTTCGCCATCGAGGGGCATGCCGTGGGCTTGATTCGAAACAGCCTGAGTTCTTGAGGCTTCAGAGGCGCTCCACCAGCCCCACTTGCTCCTGCACTTAGCCGATGCTGCGCCATCTTGGGCGTCGGTAATGGACCGGCCAGGCTTATCCCCTTGCTTGCGGATGGAGATGGGTATGTGAGGCGCGGATAAGAGCAATTGGTTTGCGCTGCCGCCTGATGTTTCGAATCACTGGCGTTTAAAACGCACGAATACTACGCAGTGTCGCACAAAAAAAATCCCCGGATGCTTTCGCAATCCGGGGATTTGATATTTATGGCGGAGTGGACGGGGCTCGAACCCGCGACCCCCGGCGTGACAGGCCGGTATTCTAACCAACTGAACTACCACTCCGCGTGGCGATGATTGCCGTCTAGTGCAATCATCTAACTGGTACCTCGTAGGGGATTCGAACCCCTGTAGCCACCGTGAAAGGGTGGTGTCCTAGGCCTCTAGACGAACGAGGCAAAAGCCGTTTTACTTGAACCGCGCGCCACACAAACTCCCTGGGGAATTTGGTGGAGGTAAGCGGGATCGAACCGCTGACCTCTTGCATGCCATGCAAGCGCTCTCCCAGCTGAGCTATACCCCCGTATCGGGTAACGCGCCGTTCAAGCGTAAAAATTGTGGCGGAGTGGACGGGGCTCGAACCCGCGACCCCCGGCGTGACAGGCCGGTATTCTAACCAACTGAACTACCACTCCGCGTGGCGATGATTGCCGTCTAGTGCAATCATCTAACTGGTACCTCGTAGGGGATTCGAACCCCTGTAGCCACCGTGAAAGGGTGGTGTCCTAGGCCTCTAGACGAACGAGGCAAAAGCCGTTTTACTTGAACCGCGCGCCACACAAACTCCCTGGGGAATTTGGTGGAGGTAAGCGGGATCGAACCGCTGACCTCTTGCATGCCATGCAAGCGCTCTCCCAGCTGAGCTATACCCCCGTATCGGGTAACGCGCTGTC
>NZ_SNXE01000004.1:0-37868 GCF_004362405.1 Roseateles asaccharophilus | reverse complement strand
AATTTGGTGGAGGTAAGCGGGATCGAACCGCTGACCTCTTGCATGCCATGCAAGCGCTCTCCCAGCTGAGCTATACCCCCGTATCGGGTAACGCGCTGTCCAAGCGTATTTCTATCTTACCCTAAATACAAACGGCCAACTGAATGGCCGTTTGCATCTGCAAACCTTGGCGGAGTGGACGGGGCTCGAACCCGCGACCCCCGGCGTGACAGGCCGGTATTCTAACCAACTGAACTACCACTCCGCAGTGGAATAATTTTCACAATCTAGACAGATTATATATCAATAATCCAACCAGCTTGCCAAGCTTATCAAACTTGCCATCCTCACCAACCGACGCCAACATTCAGCGCCTTGCCGGATTTGGTACCTCGTAGGGGATTCGAACCCCTGTAGCCACCGTGAAAGGGTGGTGTCCTAGGCCTCTAGACGAACGAGGCAAAAGCCTTTTTACTTGAACCGCGCGCCACTCAAACCTTCTAGAAGGTTTGGTGGAGGTAAGCGGGATCGAACCGCTGACCTCTTGCATGCCATGCAAGCGCTCTCCCAGCTGAGCTATACCCCCTGAAGTGGTAACACGCCGTTCAAGCGAGAAAAAGATTATAGAACGTTTTTCAGATGCTGCGCAAGCGTTCGATGAGCATGTTCTTGTCAAACAGTTCCAGCACCGCATCGACGGAAGGCGTTTGGGCTCGGCCGCAGGCCAGAACGCGCACGGGAATCGCAAGTTGCGGCATCTTCAGACCATGGGCGGCAATCACGTCCTTGATGGCGGCCTGAATGGCGACCTTGTTCCACTCCACCGTCGCGAACTTGTCCGCCAGCGCCCCAATGGCCGGCTTTACCGCCTCGGTGACATGAGTCGACAGGTCTTCGGCGCTGGGGTTCACCGGCGCGAAATACATGGCCAGCCAGTCGGCCAGAGCCACGGTGGTGGCGCAACGGTCCTTGAACAGCGTGCACATCGGCGTCAAGCGCTCGACCGAGGCTTCAATGCCGCGCTTGGCCAGCTGCCCCTGGACCAGGGCGGCCAGACGGGCGTCATCGGCCTGCTTGATGTACTGGCTGTTCACCCACTCCAGCTTGGCCGGGTCCCACTGCGCGGGGCTCTTGGAGAGGTGGCTGCCATCGAACCAGCTCACCATCTGCTCGCGCGAGAACAGCTCGTCGTCACCATGGCTCCAGCCCAGGCGGGCCAGGTAGTTCAGCATGCCCTCGGGCAGATAACCATCGTCCTCATAGGCGGTGACGCTGACGGCACCGCGGCGCTTGGACAGCTTGAGCCCGTCGTCGCCCAGAATGATAGGCAGGTGGCCGAAGGCCGGCAGCTCTGCGCCTAGGGCGCGGAAGATGTTGATCTGCCAGGGCGTGTTGTTGATGTGCTCGTCGCCGCGGAACACATGGGTGATGCCCATGTCCCAGTCGTCCACCACCACGGCGAAGTTGTAGGTCGGCACACCGTCCGGTCGCAGGATGATCAGATCGTCGATCTCGCGGTTGTTGATGGTGATCGTGCCCTTGACCAGATCGTCCCAGCTCACATCGCCATCCACCGGATTCTTGAAGCGCACCACGGGCTTCACGCCCTCGGGCACCGGCGGCAGCACCTTGCCTGGCTCGGGGCGCCAGGTGCCGTCATAGCGGCGCTTCTCACCACGCGCGTCCTGGGCGGCCTTCATGGTCTCCAGCTCCTCGGGAGAGCAGTAGCAGCGATAGGCGGTGCCGGCGGCGATCATCTGATCGATCACGGCTTGATAGCGATCCAGGCGCTGCATCTGGTAGATGGGGCCCTCGTCGTACTCCAGGCCCAGCCACTTCATGGCGGCCAGGATCTGTTCCACTGAGTCCTGGGTGGAGCGGGCCACATCGGTGTCCTCGATGCGCAGCACGAACTGGCCGCCGTGGTGGCGGGCATAGGCCCAGGAGTAGAGGGCGGTACGCGCCGTGCCCAGGTGCAGAAAGCCGGTGGGCGAAGGGGCGATGCGTGTGCGGACGGGCTTCTTGCTGAGGTCGTTCATGCGGAAAGCTTTGTTTCGAGGTTCTTCAGGTATTCAGTGTGCTCAGGCCGCGCAACAGATCGTCCTGGATGTCAGCCACATGCTCCAGGCCCACGGACAGGCGAATCAGGCCCTGCTGGATGCCGGCTGCCTGGCGCTGCGCCTCGCTGAGGCGGCCATGCGAGGTGGTGGCCGGATGGGTGATGATGGACTTGGTGTCGCCCAGATTGGTGGCGATGCTCAGCACTCGGGTGCTGTCGATCACATGGTAGGCGCGGGCCCGGGCCTGCTCGGGCGAATCGCCCTTGAGTTCGAAGGACAGCACCGCCCCACCCTGCCCCGACTGCTGGCGCATGGCCAGCTCATGCTGGGCATGCGAGGGCAAGCCGGGATAGTAGACACGCGCCACTTCCGGCCGCGCCTCAAGCCAGCGTGCCACGGCCAGGGCCTGCTCGCTCTGGGCCTTGAGGCGCAGGCTGAGCGTCTCCAGGCCCTTGAGCAGCACCCAGGCATTGAAGGGCGAGAGCACCATGCCGGCGGTGCGGATCACGGGGGCGAAGACATCGCGGATCAGGTGATTCGGACCGCACAGCGCGCCGCCCATAACCCGGCCCTGGCCGTCCATGAACTTGGTGGCGGAGTGCATCACCAGATCGGCGCCCAGCGCGGCCGGGCGCTGCAAGGCCGGGCTGGCATAGGTGTTGTCCACCACCAGCAGGGCACCCGCGGCATGAGCCATCTCGGCCAGGGCCGCGATATCGCAGACCTCGGTCAGAGGGTTGGTGGGCGTCTCAGCGAAAAAGAGCTTGGTGCTCGGGCGCAAGGCGGCGCGCCACTCATCCAGATCGGTCTGGGAGACAAAGCTGGTCTCCACGCCGAACTTGCCGAACTCCTTGGCAAAGAGATTGATGGTCGAGCCGAACACCGAGCGTGAGCAGACCACATGGTCGCCCGCCTTGAGCAGGCCCATGCACATCAGCAGGATGGCGCCCATGCCACTGCCGGTGGCCACGGCGTTCTCCGTGCCCTCCATCGCCGCCAGACGCGCCTCCAGGCTGCGAACCGTGGGGTTGCTGGTGCGGCCGTAGGTGAAGTCTTCGGAGTTGGCAAAGCGCTGGGCCGAGACTTCGGCGCTGGGCTGGATGAAGCTGGTGCTCAGGAAGAGGCCTTCCGAGTTCTCGCCATGCTGGCTGGGGGCCAGGGCGGTGCGCACCGCCAGGGTCTCGGGCCGCAGGCCGTCGGGCAGCGTCGCCCGGGCGATGCGACGCGCTTCGTCGCTCTTGAACTCGCTCATGGCTCTTGTCCGCTTTGCAGGGCCAGGCGGGTACGGGCCGGGCCGTCCTCTTCCTCAGCCTGGCTCTGACGCTGCTCGCGCATGGTGGCAAAGTCCTCGGCCGAGACATCGCCGGTGATGTAGTTGCCGTCAAAGCAGGAGGCTTCGAAACCACTCAAGCCGGGCTTGAGCGCAGCCACCACGCGCTTCATCGCGTCCACATCCTGGTAGATCAGGGCATCGGCCCCGATGTACTGGCGCACCTCCTCGATGCTGCGGCCATGCGCGATCAGCTCTTCCTTGGTGGGCATGTCGATGCCGTAGACATTGGGGAAGCGCACCGGCGGCGCGGCCGAGGCCAGATAGACCTTGTTGGCGCCAGCCTCGCGGGCCATCTGCACGATTTCCTTCGACGTGGTGCCGCGCACGATGGAGTCATCCACCAGCAGCACATTGCGGCCCTTGAACTCCAGGCCGATGGCGTTGAGCTTCTGGCGCACCGACTTCTTGCGCGCGCCCTGCCCCGGCATGATGAAGGTGCGGCCCACATAACGGTTCTTCACAAAGCCCTCGCGGTAGGGCTTGCCGATCTTGTGCGCCAGCTGCATGGCCGAGGGACGGCTGGACTCGGGGATGGGGATCACCACATCGATATCGCTGGGCGGCATGGTGGAGATCAGGCGCTGGGCCAGGGTCTCGCCCATGTTCAGGCGCGCCTGGTAGACCGAGATGCCGTCCATCACCGAGTCCGGGCGGGCCAGGTAGACAAACTCGAACATGCAGGGGTTGAGCATCGGATTTTCCGCGCACTGCTGAGTGTGAACCCGGCCCTGGGTGTCGATGAAGAGGGCCTCGCCCGGCGCCACGTCCCGGGTCAGCTTGTGACCGGTGCCTTCAAGCGCCACACTCTCGCTGGCCACCATGAACTCGCCATCGGCCGACTGGCCAAAGCACAGGGGCCGGATGCCGTGGGGATCGCGGAAGGCCAGCAGGCCGTGGCCGGCGATCAGGGCGATCACGGCATAGGAGCCCTTGATGCGCTTATGCACCGCGCTCACCGCCTTGAACACAGCCTCGGGCGTGAGCGGCAGATCGCGCGCCACGCGCTCCAGCTCATGCGCCACCACATTGATCAGCACCTCGGTATCGCTCTCGGTGTTGATGTGGCGGCGGTCGATGTCGAACAGCTCCTTCTTCAGCGCGTGCGCATTGGTGAGATTGCCGTTGTGCACCAGCACCAGGCCAAAGGGCGCGTTCACATAGAAAGGCTGGGCCTCTTCCTCGTTATAGGCATTGCCGGCGGTCGGGTAACGTACCTGACCCAGGCCCACGGTGCCGGGCAGCGCGCGCATATTGCGGGTGCGGAACACATCACGCACCATGCCGCGCGCCTTGTGCATGAAGCACTTATTGCCCTGCATCGTGACGATGCCGGCCGCGTCCTGGCCGCGGTGCTGCAGCAGCAGGAGCGCGTCGTAAATCAGCTGATTGACCGGCGCCTGGGAGATCACACCGACGATGCCACACATGGGACTGCTTCCTTGTCTTACGAAGATGAGGGCCCGAGCTTGTGGCTCAGGCCGGGATGAACTTCACCAGCTCGGCCGGCAAAACCGGGGCCAGGCCGTGCAGGGTGGCGTGCAGCAGGGGTGCCAGCTGGGACGCACGCCAGGGATCGGATTGGGAGGCGGGCGTCATGCTTACCAGCACCACGGCCAGCAAGGCGATCAGCACGCCACGCAACACACCAAAGCCGCCGCCCAGCAGCCGGTCGGCGATGGACAGCGGCGTGGCGTGAACCAAGGCCCGCAACAACTTCGCGCTCAGGCCCCAGACGATAAGAACAGCCAGAAAGCCCAGCACCAGACTCAGCGCCTGCAGCAGGGCCGGCCCCAGACGCTCGGCCGGCAGCCAGGGCGCGATCCAGGGTGCCACATGCGGGCAGGCGAAATAGGCCACCACCCAGCCCAGGATGGCCATCAGCTCGTAGATCAGGCCGCGCCACAGTCCCAGCAATACCGATAGGGCCAGTACCGCCAGCAGGACCAGATCGACCCAGGCCATCGCCATGTCCTCAGAGACTGAGAACCGCCGTGGACAGGCCACCGCTGCGAAGCTTGGCGGCGACCTTGTCTGCTTCTTCCCGACTCGGGAAGGGGCCAACGCGCACGCGGATGCGCTGGCCTTCTGCGGTATCCACGGCCTGCGTGTAAGTCTTGATGCCTTGACGCTCCACCTTCATGCGCGCTTCCTGGGCGGCCTTGCTGTCGGCATAAGCACCCACCTGCACGATGTAGCGCCCCGGCGCAGCCTCGGGCTTCTTGCCCTCGAGCAGGGCCTGCACCCGGGCGGCTTCCTTGCTGCCCGAGGCATCACGGCTCTCGTTGGTGGCCTTGCTCGCTGCGGGCTGCGCGGCCACCTCCTTGCGCGGCTCTGGCTTGGGCTCGGGCTTGGCCACGAGCTTGGGCTCCACCTTGGTCTCGGCCTTGGGCTGAGGCTTGGCCTCGGACGCGGCCTGGGCCGAGATGCGCGGCAGGATCTCCTCGCGAGCCTGAGCCTGCGCGGGCTTGGCTTCAGCCACAGGCTCCTGAATCACCAAGGGCGGCGCCGCTGGGCGAGTCGCCGGCTGTACCTCCGGCGCCGGCACAGGGGCGGCCGGGATGGGCAGCGGCGCAGCACCTTCCTTGCGCGGAATGTCGATGGGCAAGTCCACCGGAATCGGTCGCGGCTGGGTTTCAAACACCAGGGGAAAACCAATCACGCCCAAGCCGACCAGCACGGCAGCGCCGATCAGGCGGCGCCGGGCGCGCACACGCAGCTGCTGCACATCGCTGGCGGACTCGGACACCGGCTTGGCCGCGGGCGCGGCCGTGTTGCGTTTGAAGAGGGACGACAGCAAACCCATGGACTCTCGTGGTGGAAGGCCGTGGCTCGATCAGGGCGCGGCGGGAGGCTGGGCCGGTGCCGGGCTTGCTCCGCCGGCGCCTCCCAGGCGCGGCACGCCCTGCTTGAGCACGCCACCCACGGTGTAGAAGGAGCCGAAGACCAAAATTCTATCAGCGGGGTCTGCGGCGGCCACCGCCGCGGCCAGGGCCTGGGCGGGGTCGGCATGGCACTGGGTGCGCAGCTCGGCCGGGGTCTTCAGCGCGCCGCTGGCGCGCAGGCTCTCGAAGCGCTCGGCCAGTGCCGCGGCCGTGGCGGCGCGGGGCAGCGGCAGGTCGCAGAAATGCCAGCTGTCGATCAGCGGTGCGATGCGCGCCAGGATCTCGGCCAGGTCCTTGTCGGCCATGGCACCAAAGACCGCGTGGGTGCGCGGGAAGAAGCCCATCTGGTCCAGGTTCTGGGCCAGGGCCGCGATGGCATGCGGGTTGTGCGCCACATCCAGCACCAGCGCCGGCTGCCCAGGCACCACCTGGAAGCGGCCGGGCAGCTCCACCAGGGCCAGACCGGCACGCACCGCCTGGGCGCTGATGGGCAGGCGCTCATGCAGGGCCTCGAACACGGCCAGCACGCCAGCAGCGTTGAGCAGCTGGTTCACGCCGCGCAGCGAGGGATAGGCCAGACCGCTGAAGCGCTTGCTGCGGCCCACCCACTGCCACTGCTGGCGGTCGCCGCTGTAGCTGAAGTCGCGCCCGAGCTGGCGCAGGTCGGCGCCGATCTGGGCAGCGTAGGCGGCGATGGAAGCCGGTGCCATGGGATCGCTGCAGACCACCGGACGACCGGCACGCATGATGTGGGCCTTCTCACGCCCCACGGACTCGCGGTCCGGCCCCAGGAACTCGGTGTGATCCAGGTCGATGCTGGTGATCACGCTGCAGTCGGCGTCGATGCAGTTCACGGCATCCAGGCGTCCGCCCAGGCCCACCTCCAGGATCACCAGATCCAATGGCTCGGCCGCCAGGCGCGAGAGTATGGCCAGGGTGGTGAACTCGAAGTAGGTCAGGGCCAGGCCGCCCACAGCGGCACGCGCCTTCTCCACCGCCTCGAAATGCGGCAGCAGAGACTCCGCCGAGACCGGCGCCCCGCCCACGCGGCAGCGCTCCTGGAAGTGCACCAGATGCGGCTTGATGTACAGGCCTACCCGGTAGCCGGCCTGCAGGGCGATGGACTCCAGCATGGCGCAGGTGGAGCCCTTGCCATTGGTTCCAGCCACCATCACGACCGGCGTGTCCTCGAAGCGCAGGCCCATGATGTCGCGCAGGTGCTGCACCCGCGCCAGGGTCATGTCGATTTCCTTGGGATGCAGGCGCTCGCAGTGCGACAGCCATTGCTCGAGCGTGGTGGGCAACACGGTCATGAACTCCAAAACAAGAACGGCCAGGCTCCAGCCTGGCCGTGGTCAGCGGGACAGCAGGACTCAGGCTACCGCGTCGGCGCTCTGGCGCTGCAGCTTGGCCAGGGCACGGGCAATGGTCTCACGCAGCTGGCGGCGGTCCACGATCATGTCGACCGCGCCCTTCTCCATCAGGAACTCCGCACGCTGGAAGCCCGGGGGCAGCTTCTCGCGCACGGTGTTCTCGATCACGCGGGGGCCGGCAAAGCCGATCAGGGCCTTGGGCTCGGCCAGCACGATATCGCCCACAAAGGCGAATGAGGCCGAGACGCCGCCCATGGTCGGGTCGGTCAACACGCTCACATAGGGCAGCTTGGCCTTGGCCAGACGGGTCAGGGCCGCATTGCTCTTGGCCATCTGCATCAGGGACAGCAGGCCTTCCTGCATGCGCGCGCCGCCGGTGGCGGTGAAGCAGATGAAAGGCACCTTCTGCTCCAGCGCGGCCTCAACGCCGCGGGCAAAGCGCTCGCCCACCACGGAGCCCATGGAGCCGCCCATGAAGTCGAACTCGAAGCAGGCGGCCACCACGGGCACGCTCATCACCGCGCCACCCATCACCACCAGGGCATCGGTCTCGCCGGTGGATTCCAGGGCTTCCTTGAGCCGGTCCGGATACTTCTTGCTGTCCTTGAACTTCAGCGCGTCGACCGGGATCACCTCCTGGCCGATCTCGTAGCGCCCCTCACCGTCCAGGAAGGCGTTCAGGCGCGCACGCGCGCCGATGCGGTGGTGATGGCTGCACTTGGGGCAGACATTGACATTCTGCTCCAGATCGGTCTTGTAGAGCACCGTCTCGCAGGACGGGCACTTGATCCAGAGGCCCTCCGGCACCGTGCGGCGCTCGGCGGGGTCGTTCTGCTGCATCTTGGGCGGCAGGAGTTTCTCAAGCCAGCTCATGGAGGCTCCTTTATCGGGTTTCTTCAGGCGTCGAGTGCAGCGCGGATCTCGCGGATGAACTGGGCGCCCGTCGCGGCGACATTATCCCTGTTCTGGACCTCGAGCAGCTGGACCAGGCGCGAGCCGATCACCACCGCGTCCGAAACCTCGGCCACGGCACGGGCCGTGGCGCCGTCGCGGATGCCAAAGCCCACGCCCACGGGCGTGTTCACATGGCGGCGGATGCGCGGCACGGCCTCGGCCACGGCCGCGGTGTCCAGATGGCCGGCGCCGGTCACGCCCTTGAGCGAAACGTAGTAGACATAGCCGCTGGCCAGGGCGCCGATGCGCGCCATGCGCTCCTCGCTGGAGGTGGGTGCGAGCAGGAAGATGGGATCCAGCCCCTGGCTCTTGAGCGCGGCGGCAAAGGCCTCGCACTCTTCCGGCGGGTAGTCCACGATCAGCACACCGTCCACGCCTGCGGCCTTGGCATCGGCCACGAAACGTTCCATGCCATAGCGCTCCACCGGATTGGCATAGCCCATCAGCACCACCGGGGTGCTGGTGTTGCCCTGGCGGAAGGCGCGCACATAGCCCAGCACCTGCTTCATGCCAATGCCGGCCTTGAGCGCGCGCTCACCGGCGCGCTGGATCACGGGGCCGTCGGCCATGGGGTCCGAGAAGGGCACGCCCAGCTCGATCACATCGGCCCCGGCCTCGGCCATGGCCTGCATCAGCTCGACCGTGGCCTCCGGGTGCGGATCACCGGCGGTGACAAAGGGAATCAGGGCCTTGCGCTCTTGTTCCTTCAGCGCGGCGAAGGTCGCGGCGATGCGTCCAGTGACGGGGCTCATTGGGCACCTCCCTTCACCAGACCCTTGACCTCGTGACCGGCCTGCGAGGGCTGGTCGTAGACCTTGGCACCGGAGAGATCGGCCACGGTGCCAATGTCCTTGTCGCCGCGGCCGGAGAGATTGACCAGCAGCACCTGGTCGGGCCGCAGGTTGGGTGCGAGCTTGATCGCATGGGCCACGGCGTGGCTGGATTCCAGCGCCGGAATGATGCCCTCGGTGCGGCACAGGCGGTGGAAGGCCGCCAGCGCCTCCTGGTCGGTCACGCCCACATACTCGGCGCGGCCGATGTCCTTCAGATAGGCGTGCTCGGGGCCGACGCCGGGATAGTCCAGACCGGCCGAGATCGAGTGAGTCTCGATGATCTGGCCGTCATCGTCCTGCAGCAGATAGGTGCGGTTGCCATGCAGCACGCCGGGCGTGCCGGCACTCAGGGTGGCGGCATGCTTGCCGCTGTCCACGCCCTGCCCCGCTGCCTCCACGCCGATCAGGCGCACGTTCTCATACGGGATGTAGGGGTAGAAGATGCCGATGGCGTTCGACCCGCCGCCCACACAGGCGAGCACGGCATCGGGCTGGCGTCCCACCATCTCGGGCATCTGCGTCAGGCACTCGTCGCCGATGATGCGCTGGAAGTCGCGCACCATGGCCGGATAGGGGTGCGGGCCGGCCACCGTGCCGATGATGTAGAAGGTGGACTCGATGTTGGTGACCCAGTCGCGCATGGCCTCGTTGAGCGCGTCCTTCAAGGTCTTGGAGCCCGATTCCACCGGCACCACGGTGGCGCCCAGCAGCTTCATGCGGTAGACATTGGGGCTCTGGCGCTTGACGTCCTCGCTGCCCATATAGACCACGCATTCCATGCCGTAGCGCGCGCAGATGGTGGCCGTGGCCACGCCATGCTGGCCGGCACCGGTCTCGGCAATCACCCGCTTCTTGCCCATGCGCTTGGCAAGCAGGGCCTGGCCGATGGTGTTGTTGATCTTGTGCGCGCCGGTGTGGTTCAGGTCTTCACGCTTGAGGTAGATCTGGGCGCCGCCCAGTTCGCGGCTCAGGCGATCGGCGTGATAGATGGGGCTGGGGCGACCGACGAAATGCGCCAGCTCCTTGTTGAACTCGCGGATGAAATCCGGGTCCTTGCGGTAGTGCTCGTAGGCCTCGTTGAGCTCATCGAGCGCGTGGACCAGGGTCTCGGCCACGAAGCGGCCACCGTAGGGGCCGAAGTGCCCGCGGGCATCCGGCTGGTTGTAGGCAATCGTCATGAGGGGGAACTCTCTTCAGGTTTGGGGCGGTTCTGCCGCGATCTGGGCGTCGGCCTCACGGACGGCGGCGCAGAACTGCCGGATCAGGGCGGCGTCTTTCAGGCCCTTGGCCTGCTCGACGCCGGAACTCACATCAACGGCCCAGGGCCGTACCTGAAGCATCCCTTGGGCCACATTTCCGGCATGCAACCCACCAGACAAAACGACTGGAGAGGGCACGTTTCTTGGAATGAGTGACCAATCAAAAACCTTTCCGCCGCCGCCATAGCCCTCGACATGGGCATCGAGCAGCAGGGCTTGAGCGCTGGAGTATTGCTGGGCGAAGTCTAGCAAATCAAAGCCGGGCAGCATGCGTGCGGCCCGGATATAGGGGCGACCGGCGCGCAGGCAGTCCGCCGGGCTCTCGTCCCCGTGGAACTGCACCAGCATCTGCGGCAAGGCCTCCTGCGCCGCCTGCAGCAACTCGGCCGGGGCGTTCACGAACAGACCCACCGGCATCACAAAGGGCGGCAGCAGGCGCGCGAGCTCGGCCGCGCGGGCCGGACTCACATGGCGGGGGCTCTTCTCGTAGAAGACAAAGCCGATGGCATCGGCGCCGACCGCCACCGCGGCCTCCACATCGGCCTCACGGGTCAGGCCACAGATCTTGATACGGGTTCGGCTCATGGTCTCAGGGCAGCCAGTCCATGGCTGCCGTGCGTTCGGGGAGATTCAGCTCGGCATCGTAGTAAGGGCCGACGAAATAGAGGCCATCGGGGGCAAAGGTGGGCGCCGCTGCGTCGCGGTTGCGCGCCGCCAGCACCTCGATCAGCCAGTCCGGATGCCGGCTGCCCGTGCCCACGGCAATCAGGCAGCCCATCAGATTGCGCACCATATGGTGCAGAAAGGCCGAGGCATCGAACTCGAAGCGCCAGTAGGCGCCGCGCTTCGTGATCTCGATGCGCCGCAGCTGCTTGACCGGCGAAGCGGCCTGGCATTCCGAGGAGCGGAAGGACGAGAAATCATGCTCGCCCAGCAGATGTGGCACGGCGGCGCGCATGGCCTCGCCGTCCAGCGGCCGGAAGATCCAGCCCACCGAGCCGGTCTCGATGGCAGGCCGCACGGCGGACTCCAGCAGCAGATAGGCGTAGCGCCGACCGCGCGCATGGTTGCGCGCATGGAACTGCGCCCCCGGGAAGGCGCACCACTGGATGGCGATATCCGGCGGCAGGTAGCGGTTAGTGCCGCGCACCCAGGAGAAGGGCTCGCGCTCCACCGGGGCGTCGAAGTGCACCACCTGGTTGAGGCCATGCACGCCGGTGTCGGTGCGGCCGGCGCAGATGGTGCGGATGGGTTGGGCGGCGAACTGGCCCAGAGCCTTCTCCAGCGCGTCCTGCACCGTGCCGCCGCCGGGCTGGCTCTGCCAGCCCTTGTAGGCCTGTCCGCGATAGCTGACGCCCAGCGCCACCCTTGTGCTCAAGATCCGCTCCCGAAAAAGAAAAAGCGCCCGGCCAGGCCGGGCGCCTTGCATTGTGCCTGCTCGCGGCAGGCCACCACTGATCAGCGCAGCTCGTTGAGCATGGCCTGGGCCTTGTCGCGCAGCGGGCCGCTGGCCTTGGCCAGCAGTTCCTGCAGCACATCGCGCGCGCCCTCGGTATCGCCGATCTGGCGGAACTCATCGGCCAGTTCCAGCTGGCGCTGCAGGGGATCATCGCCCTCATCCAGCGTATCGAAGGCATGGGCCAGCGGATCCGTGGCCTGCGCCTGCTCTTCCTGCAAGAGGCTGTCGAACTCGGCATTCAGCCCTTCATCCATGGTGGCCGTGGCGGCAGGAATGGCTTCCGCGGGCTGAGCGCTGGCTCCCGGCAGATCCAGATCAAGCGAACCCAGATCGAAATCCAGGCTGTTGGCGTCGGAACTGCCAGCCGGCGCGCCGAAGGCATCAGCCCGCAGCCTGTCGGCCCGGGTTTCGACCTCGGGCAGCTGATCCAGCGCGTCCAGGTCAAAGCTGGGCATGGGCTCGGTCGCCGGAGCGGCCGGGGCACCGGCCACCGGGAGGCTGTCCAGATCAAAGTCCATGGTCATGGGCGACTGCTCAACAGATGCGGGCATGGCCTGGGTGGCTTGCATCGCTGTCGGCGACACGGGCGACGGACGCGCCAGATCAAGGTCCAGATCAAGATCCAGGCCAGGCGGCACCGAAGCGGCCTGAGCCGGCTCACTCATCAGATGCGCGCCACTGATGGTGCTGGCTTGCGCCGTCAGCGGCATGGTGCTTGCTGCCATGGGCTCCGGATGAATGGGGCGTCCATCCTCCTTCAAAGCCGGGGCGCCACCAGGCTGGTACAGCGGATTGTCCGGATCCACCTGGCGGCCGAGTTCCTGAGCCTTGGCCCAATCTTCCCCGGTGCCCTGCGTCTCGGCATAGAGCTGCACCGCAAGCTGCTCGAAGCCCTTGATGTCGCGGCGCTTGGCGTAGACCTCCAGCAGCTTGAGACGGATGGCCAAGCGCTCGGGGTTCGAGCGCAGCGCTTCCTTGAGAATCTCCTCGGCCTGCAGATCGCGACCGTACGCGAGATAGACATCCGCCTCGGCCACGGGGTCGACATCACCGATGGCATCAAGCTGGCTGAGCGAATAGCTCATGGACGAGGCCGCGGCACCGGCATCACGCGTGTCAACACGCTGACCGCCCGAGGCGCCAAAGAAGGAATCCGGCTGCAGTCGGCTTTCGTGGAAGCCGGTGTCCGCCTTGGGGCGCGCCAGGGACTTGCCACGCCAGCGCATGAAACCCAGCCCGCCCAGCAGGGCCAGCAAAGCCGCGCCCACGGGCAGCAGCAAGGGGCTGCTCAGCAGCTCGCCAAAGAAGCCCGGCTCGTCGGCCACCGGGGCCGGCGCGGGCGGCGCCATGGGTGCAGAAGCGGCGGGCTTGGCCTGTGCCGGCGCCGATGCGGGCGCGGAAGCCGGACCGGATGCGGCCATGACTGGCGCAGCCGAAGCGGCCAGGGGGGCCGAAGCTGCCGCAGGCATCGTCACTGGCGCAGCAATCGCCACGGATGCGGCCGCGGCGGGCGCCGCCGCAACGGGTGTAGCGGGCTTGGTCTGGCTGGAGAGCTTTTTGAGCTCTTCCACATTGCGGGTGAGCTCGGCCACGCGGGCCGCATCCGCCTTCTTCTCGCTCTCCTTGGAAAGCTTGGCCTCCGGTGCGGCCTCCGCCGGCTTGCCACCCTTGCTCAGGGTCAGCTTGTCGGGACTGACCGGCGCCGCGGGCTTGCGGTCTTCAACGGCGGCCTGCACCTGACCTTTGGCCTGACGCTGGTTGTCTTCCAGACGCTGCTCGGGCGCGGCACCGGCCAGGCGCTGGCGGTAGGCACTGAAGTCGGCACTCTGGGTCTGGATAACCTGGCGCGCCTCATCGGTGCTGATGCTGCCAAGCTTCTCGCTGCCGGGCACCTGGAGCACCACGCCGGCCTTGAGCCGGTTCATGTTCTCGCCCAGGAAGGCCTCGGGGTTGTTGCGATACAGGCCCACCAGCATCTGCTCGAGGGAAATGCCCGCGGGCTTGGTGCGGTTGGCCACGCGCGACAGGGTGTCGCCCGGGCGAACCTTGTACTCGCTGTCCGCGGTGGATGCGAGCGGTGCCGGTTTGGCGGCGGGCGCCTCGACGCGTTGCGGCACGGCCGCGGCAGGCCGTGGTGCCGGTGCCGGCGCAGGCGCAGCTGCCACGGACGCGGCCGATGGCGGAATCGGACTGCTGCTGGGCGGCCGGGGCGCTGGCACAGGGCGAGCCTCGGCCGGTGCGGCGGCCATGGCAGCCGACGTGCCATCGGTCGGCGCCGCGGGGCGAGCCAAGCTCGGCGGATCGAAAAGCAGGGTGTACTCGCGCACCAGGCGGCCGCTGGACCAGGTCAGCTCCAGGATCACATCGACGAATGGCTCCTGCACCGATCTGTCGCTGGACAGACGCAGGACCTGTCGACCGTCACCGCGGCGCGCCACTTGCACCTGCGTGCCGCTCAAGACGCTGTTGTACTCGACACCGGCGGATCGGTAGGAGTCCGGCGGCGCAATGCGGACCTTGAGCGTGCCGGCTTCCTCGGGGGTGATGGAGCTGATATCGATCTCGGCCTTCAGCGTCTCACCCAGCGCGGATTGCACCGTTAGACGCCCGAGACCCAGACTCCAGGCAGCCGTGCTGGCCAAACCCAGGGCGGCCACCGCCACATGGGTCAAGGCGAAACGGCCCATAGCGCTTCGATTAAATTTCAAGGCATCCCCCAAAGCAACAAGGCGGACACCCAAAAGCGTCCGCCTGTCTTGACGACTTTTTTTGTCTCGCCAACAGCGTTTTGCATGGCTGTTATCCCGACGTCTTGCGATATGAAATCACAACAGCGTCAAGCATATACGCTCATCTGCTCACGCAAAGGCTGAAATCAGCCGGGTAGACCCGGCTCATTCACCACCCGTTACAGCCATGTCGCTTGTGGGCAACGCCTCGGCCCGCCGGGGACGGGCCGGTGGCCGAAGTCCTCAGCGGTCCAGCAGGATGCGCAGCATGCGGCGCAGCGGCTCGGCCGCGCCCCACAGCAGCTGGTCACCGATGGTGAAGGCGCCGACATATTCCGGACCCATGGCCAGCTTGCGGATACGGCCGACCGGGATGGTCATGGTGCCGGTGACGGCCACCGGGGTCAGATCCTTGAGCGTGGCCTCACGGGTGTTGGGCACCACCTTCACCCACTCGTTGTCGGCCGCGATCATGGCCTCGATGTCGGCCACGGGCACATCCTTCTTCAGCTTGAAGGTCAGGGCCTGGCTGTGGCAGCGCATGGCGCCCACGCGCACGCAGAAGCCGTCCACGGGAATGGCGGGCGAACCGAAGCCCTCACCAATGCCCAGAATCTTGTTGGTCTCGGCCATGCCCTTCCACTCTTCCTTGGATTGGCCATTGCCCAGGTCCTTGTCGATCCAGGGAATCAGCGAGCCGCCCAGCGGCACACCGAAGTTGGCGGTTTCCTCGGCCGAGAGGCTGCGCTGCTTGGCGATGATCTTGCGGTCGATCTCCAGGATGGCGCTCTTGGGGTCGTCCAGCAGGGCCCGGACCTCGGCGTTGAGCGTGCCGTATTGCGTGAGCAGCTCGCGCATATGCTGGGCGCCACCGCCGCTGGCCGCCTGGTAGGTCTGGGTGCTCATCCACTCGACCAGACCGGCCTTGTAGAGCGCGCCCACGCCCATCAGCATGCAGGACACGGTGCAGTTGCCGCCCACCCAGTTCTTGCCGCCCTTGGCCAGGGCATCCTTGATGACCGGCAGATTGACAGGGTCCAGGATGATGACGGCGTCATCCTGCATGCGCAGGCTGGAGGCCGCGTCGATCCAGTGGCCGTTCCAACCGGCGGCACGCAGCTTGGGGAAGACCTCGTTGGTGTAGTCGCCACCCTGGGCCGTGATGATGATCTCGCAGCGCTTGAGCTGCTCGATATCAAAGGCGTTCTGCAGCTTGGTCTCGTTCTTGGCCTGCGCCGGGGCGGCGCCGCCCGCGTTCGAGGTGCTGAAGAACAGGGGCTCGATCAGATCGAAATCCCGCTCGGCAACCATGCGATCCATCAGCACGGAGCCGACCATGCCGCGCCAACCAACAAGTCCTACCAGTGTCGTCATCGTGATACCTCTATCGCCCTAACAGAAAGTGAGTTGAAAGAAACTCTTGTCTCTTCCCCCTCCGGCTCGCTTCGCCTTTGGGGGTGTAGGGGCGAGACGAACCGGAGCTGGACTAGCTCTTAATGGTTTTGGTGGTGGTGATGGCCTTGACGACCGCATCACCCATCTCGCGCGTGCCCACCTTCTGGGTGCCCTCACTCCAGATGTCCGCGGTACGCAGACCCTGGGCCAGCACGGACTGCACCGCCTGCTCAATACGAGCGGCGGCTTCGGGCTGGTTGAGGGAGAACTTGAGCATCATGGCAGCAGACAGGATTGTAGCCAGAGGATTGGCGATTCCCTTGCCCGCGATGTCCGGCGCGCTGCCGTGGCTGGGTTCGTACAGGCCCTTGTTGCTCTTGTCCAACGAGGCCGAGGGCAGCATGCCGATGGAGCCGGTGAGCATGGCCGCCTCGTCCGAGAGGATGTCGCCGAACATATTGCCGGTGACCACCACATCGAACTTCTTGGGCGCCTTGACCAGTTGCATGGCGGCGTTGTCCACATACATATGGTCCAGTTCCACGTCCGGATACTGGGCCGACACCTCGATCATCACGTCCTTCCAGAACTGGAAGGTCTCCAGCACATTGGCCTTGTCGACGCTGGTCACCTTCTTGTTGCGCTTGCGAGCGGCCTGGAAGGCCACATGGGCGATGCGCTCGATCTCCGGGCGCGAGTAGCGCATGGTGTCGAAGGCCTCTTCGGCACCTGGGAAATGCCCGTCCACCGCGGTGCGGCGGCCGCGCGGCTGGCCGAAATAGATGTCCCCGGTCAGCTCACGGATGATCAGGATGTCCAGGCCAGCGACCAGCTCGGGCTTGAGGCTGGAGGCATGGGTCAGCTGCTCATAGCAGATGGCCGGGCGGAAATTGGCAAACAGGCCCAGATGCTTGCGCAGACCCAGGATGGCCTGCTCGGGGCGCAGGGGGCGATCCAGCTTGTCGTACTTCCAGTCGCCCACGGCACCGAACAGGATGGCGTCGGCGTCCTTGGCCAGTTGCAGGGTGGATTCGGGCAGGGGGTGGCCGGCCGCCTCGTAGGCGGCGCCGCCCACGGGTGCGGTTTCCAGCGTCAGCGGCAGGTCCAGCACATTCAGGACCTTGACGGCCTCGGCCACGATTTCGGTGCCGATGCCATCACCGGGCAGAACTGCGATCTTCATCTTCTTATCCAATCAGGCGGTTGTTGAGCCAGGGCTTGCTGGCGATGCGCTCGGCCTCATAGGCCTTGATCTTGTCGGCATGGCGCAGGGTCAGGCCGATATCGTCAAAACCGTTGAGCAGGCAGTACTTGCGGAAGGGCTGGACCTCGAAGGCCAGCTCCGTGCCGTCCGGCTTGACCACCACCTGGCGCTCCAGATCCACGGTCAGCTGGTAGCCCGGGAAGGCATGCACCTCATCAAACAGCCGCGCCACCTGGGCCTCGGGCAGTTGAATAGGCAACACGCCGTTCTTGAAACAGTTGTTGAAGAAGATGTCGGCAAAGCTGGGCGCGATCAGGGCGCGAAAGCCGTACTGCTCCAGGGCCCAGGGGGCGTGCTCGCGGCTGGAGCCGCAGCCGAAGTTCTGGCGCGCGATCAGGATGGAGGCGCCGGCATAGCGCGGCTGGTTCAGCACGAAGTCCGGGTTGGGCTTGCGGCTGGCGGGATCCTGGCCGGGCTCGCCCGGATCCAGATAGCGCCATTCGTCGAACAGATTCGGCCCGAAGCCGCTGCGCTTGATGGACTTCAGGAACTGCTTGGGGATGATGGCGTCGGTGTCGACGTTCTCGCGGTCCATCGGGGCCACCAGGCCCTTGTGCACGGTGAACTTTTCCATGGTGTTCTCTTTCTCGCTCAGGCGATGCGGCGCACGTCAACAAAGTGACCTTGCATGGCAGCGGCGGCGGCCATGGCCGGGCTGACCAGATGGGTGCGGCCACCGGCGCCCTGGCGCCCTTCGAAATTGCGGTTGCTGGTGGAGGCACAGCGCTCGCCCGGCTCCAGGCGGTCGGCATTCATGGCCAGGCACATGGAGCAGCCGGGCTCGCGCCACTCGAAGCCCGCGGCCTTGAAGACCTGATCCAGGCCTTCGCGCTCGGCCTGTTCCTTCACCAGGCCCGAGCCCGGCACCACCAGGGCCAGCTTGACGTTGCTGGCAATGCGGCCGCCCAGGCGCTTGACGACGGCGGCGGCCTCGCGCATATCCTCGATGCGGCTGTTGGTGCAGGAGCCGATGAAGACCTTGTCGATGCGGATATCGGCCAGGGCCTTGTTGGGCTCCAGCGCCATGTACTGCAGCGCGCGCTCGATGGCACCGCGCTTGACGGCATCCTTTTCCTTGTCGGGATCGGGCACGCGGTCCTCGATGGACAGCACCATTTCCGGGCTGGTGCCCCAGGTGACCTGGGGCTTGATCTGGCTGGCGTCCAGTTCCACCACGGCGTCGAAGTGCGCGCCGGGATCGCTGTGCAGGGTGCGCCAGTAGGCCACGGCCTGCTCCCACTCCACGCCCCCCGCAAACTGGCCAGTTTGCGGATCCGTGCCTGGCGTGAAGGGGCGGCCCTTGACGTAGTTGATGGTGGTCTCGTCCACCGCCACCAGGCCGGCGCGGGCGCCCGCCTCGATGGCCATATTGCAGACCGTCATACGGCCTTCCATGCTCAGGGCACGGATGGCCGAGCCGCCGAATTCGATGGTGTAGCCGGTGCCGCCCGCGGTGCCGATCTTGCCGATGATGGCCAGCACGATGTCCTTGGCGCCCACGCCTGACATGACCTGGCCCTCGACCTTGATCAGCATGTTCTTGGCCTTCTTGGCCAGCAGGGTCTGGGTGGCCAGCACATGCTCCACCTCGGAGGTGCCGATGCCATGCGCCAGCGCGCCAAAGGCGCCGTGGGTGGATGTGTGGCTGTCGCCGCAGACGACAGTCATGCCCGGCAGGGTGGCGCCCTGCTCCGGGCCGATCACATGAACGATGCCCTGGCGCTTGTCGTTCATCTTGAACTGCGTGATGCCCACGCGGTCGCAGTTCTTGTCCAGGGTGTCCACCTGCAGCTTGGAAACGGGGTCGGCAATGCCCTGGCTGCGGTCGGTGGTGGGCACATTGTGGTCGCTCACCGCCAGATTGGCCGAGAGACGCCAGACCTTGCGGCCGGCCAGCTCCAGGCCTTCGAAGGCCTGCGGGCTGGTGACCTCATGCACCAGGTGGCGGTCGATATAGAGCGTGACCGTACCGTCGTCCTCGGTGTGGACCACATGCTCGTCCCAGAGCTTGTCGTAAAGCGTGCGTGCTGTCATGGCTGGCTTACCTCGTCGTCTTGATAGGGGCTGTCGGGGCTTTGGCCTCTTGATGGCCAGGGCACAGCGCGTCCACAAAGCGCTGCACCACGGTGGGCAGGCGCTCCTGGCGCGCCACTCCCAGAACATAGTCGCGCTGCGCCCAGTCGTCCGACAGGCGCAGCCGCTTCACCTCAAACACCTTGGCGAAGCGTTCGGCCGGCGCCTCGGGCAGCACGGCCACGCCCAGGCCCGCTTCCACCAGCTGGGCAATGGCGTCGAAGCCGCGCACCTGCAGGCGCGCGTTGAGCGTGCGGCCACGCGCCTGGGCCTGCTCGCGCATCAGCTCCTGGGCCGCGGCGCCCGCGTGCAGGCCGATCAGGTCGTAGTCCAGCAGGGCCTCGAAGCTGACCGTCTCCTGCCGCGCCAGCGCATGCGCGCGCGGCACCAGCACCGCCAGGCGGGCCGGGCGGTAGATCCAGGTCTGCAGGCGGTTGTCCAGCAGGGGCGCGGTGAACACCGCCACATCCGCCCTGCCCTCGGCCACCGCCGCCTGGGCCTCGGCGCTGGTCTGGTCTTCCAGGCTGATGCGGATCTGCGGATGGGCCTGGCTGAAGGCGGCCAGATCGGCCGGCAGGCATTCGGCAATGGAGCCGGCATTGGCCGCGATGCGCAGATGGCCCTTGATGCCGCGGGCGAACTCCATCACCTCACTCTCCAGCGCATGCAGGGAGGCATGCAGGGAGCGGATATGGCGCACCAGGGCGCGGCAGGCCTCGGTGGGCTCCACGCCGCGGGCGCGGCGCTCGAAGAGCTGCACGCCCAGACGGGCCTCCAGGTCCGAGACCCGCTTGGACGCCGCCGCCAGGGCCAGATGCTCGCGCTCGGCTCCGCGGGTGATGGAGCGGGTCTGCTCGATCGCCAGCACGAGGTTGAGCGTGGTCAGGTCCAGGCGCATGGGGACAGCCTCTGCTAGGGCTTGTGTGCTGAGCCGCTTACTCGGGCGTGATGCCGGCCGACTTGACGGCCTTGGCCCACTTCAGGGTTTCCTTGGCCGCAAACAGGCCCAGCTCGGCCGGACTGCTGGGCGTGAGCTCGAAACCGCCGGGGGCCAGCTTGGCTTGCACGGTCTTGTCGCTCAGTGCGGCACGCACCCACTGGTTCATCTTGGCCAGCACGGGCTCCGGTGTGCCGGCCGGCGCATACATGGCGAACCAGGCCGTCATCTCGAAGCCGGGCACGGCGCCGCGGTTCATGGGCGGCACGCCGGGCAGCATGGGGTGCTCCTTGGCCGAGGTCACGGCCAGGGCGCGCAGCTTGCCGGCCTTGACCTGGGGCGTGGCCGAGGCGAGATCGGCAAACACCAGCTGGATCTGGCCGCCCAGGGCGTCCGTCATGGCCGGCTGCACGCCCTTGTAAGGCACATGGATCATCTGCAACTTGTGCGCATTCACGAAGGCGTGGCCAGGAATCAGGCTGCCGCTGGAGCCCGAGCCCCAGGCAAGCTTGTCGGGATTGGCCTTGATATGGGCGGCCAGCTTCTCCGGCGTGTCGGCGGGCACGGCCGGGTGGGTCAGCATGACGAAGGGAATCTCGGCCAGGCGGCTGACGGGGGTGAAATCCTTGATCGGGTCGTAGGGCAGGCGGCGGTACAGCGAGGCATTGGCCGCATGCGTGGTGCTGGTCGCAATCAGGAAGCTGTAGCCATCGGCCGCGGCCTTGGCGGCATGGGCGGTGCCCAAGGTGCCATTGGCTCCGGGCTTGTTGTCCACCACGATGGCCTGGCCGGCGGCCTTGCTGACCTGCTCGGCCAGCACGCGCGCCATCTGGTCGGTAGCGCTGCCCGCAGGAAAGGGCACGATCCAGGTCAGGCTGCGCTGCGGCCAGCTGGAGGCCGCGCTCTTGTCGGCCGCCATCGCCGGCAGGGCCAGCGCCGCCACACCGAGCATCAGCACGGCACGCCGCAGCGAGCGGCCGGACGCTTGGGGAATGGTGGGGGAAGCGGCTTGATGAGCTTGCATGGCGTTCCTGGCTGAATGGCTAAGACCCGATGTCGGGCCTCCTACGATAGCCTTCGCCAGCCGCAGCAAACTACACAAGCAGCCAATCAAGACTTCGCAAAACGCGAAGTCTCTCAGAAACTGCTGCCGCTGTCAGCCGCCCAGTGCCGCCACCACCTCCGGCGGCGCCTGCACCAGCTCGATCAGCACGCCCTCCCCGCCTATCGGGAACTCCGCGCTGCTCTTGGGGTGGATGAAGCAGATGTCGTAGCCGGCCGCGCCCTTGCGGATGCCGCCGGGGGCGAAGCGCACGCCATGGGCGCTCATCCATTCCACGGCCTTGGGCAGATCGTCCACCCACAGGCCCACATGGTTGAGCGGCGTGGTGTGCACGGCCGGCTTCTTCTCAGGGTCCAGGGGTTGCATCAGGTCCACTTCCACCTTGTGTGGGCCCTGGCCGATGGCGCAGATGTCTTCGTCCACGTTCTCGCGCTCGGAGACGAAGTTGCCGGTGACCTCAAGGCCCAGCACATCCACCCAGAGCTTGCGCAAGGCGGCCTTGTCGGGCCCACCGATGGCGATCTGCTGGATGCCCAGGATCTTGTAGGGCTTGCTGTCCATCATTCGAACCTCAGAATGGCTTGATCCACGGACAGGCTCTCGCCCGTCTTGGCCAGCACCTCGGCCACTTTGACGTCCTGGCTGGCCGTGAGGATGTTTTCCATCTTCATGGCCTCGATCACCGCCAGGCGCTCGCCGGCCTGCACCAGCTGACCCGGCTGCACCGCGATCTGCACCAGCAGACCCGGCATGGGCGAGAGCAGCTGCTTGCTGGTGTCGGGCGGCGCCTTGTAGGGCATCAGGGCCTGCAGTTCGGCCGCGCGAGGCGACAGCACCGTGACCTCGATCGCACGACCGTTGTGCTGGATGCGATAGGCCAGCGGATTCCGCGGCGTGCCGCGCTCGGCCTGGGCCACGAAGTGCTGGCCATTGACCAAGCCCTCGATGCGGACATCGTTCAGGCGCGAAAGGCTGACGATGCGGTAGCTCTTCTCGCCCACGCGCACATGGGCCTCACCCAGATGACCCGTGAACTCGTCGATGTGCAGGGCATGACGGCGGCTCTGGCCACCGCCCTCGTTCACCACGGCCACATAGTCATGCTCGATGCGCACCTCATGGCCGGGCAGCTGGCCGCTGATACCGGCCTCGCGCTCGCGGGCCTTGCGGCGGATGAAGCCGGCCAGAGCCACCAGGAAGAGCGGGTCTTCGTGCGGCACATCCTCGGCGTGGAAGCCGCCCCCGTAGTGCAGGGCGATGAAGCCGGTGTTGAAGCGGCCGGCCTGGAAATCCGGGTGCGCCAGCAGCGCGGACTGGAAGGGGATGTTGCTGGAGATGCCGCGGATCACGAAACCATTGAGGGCCTCGCGCATCTTGGCGATGGCCTCGGCGCGATCCTGGCCATGCACGATGAGCTTGGCGATCATCGAGTCGTAGAACATGGGGATCTCGCCGCCCTCGTAGACGCCGGTGTCCACCCGCACGCCAAAGCGCTCGGGTGCGGCCTGCTCCATGCTGGTCTCGGGCGGCTGGTAGCGCACCAGGCGGCCGGTGGAGGGCAGGAAGTTGCGGAAGGGATCCTCCGCATTGATGCGGCACTCGATGGCCCAGCCCTCACGCTTGATGTCGGCCTGGCCGAACGACAGCGGCTCGCCCGCGGCCACACGGATCATCTGCTCCACCAGATCCAGCCCCGTGATGCACTCGGTGACCGGATGCTCCACCTGCAGCCGGGTGTTCATCTCCAGGAAATAGAAGCTCTGGTCCTTGCCGACCACGAACTCCACCGTGCCCGCGCTCTGGTACTTCACCGCCTTGGCCAGGGCCACGGCCTGCTCCCCCATGGCGCGGCGGGTGGCCTCGCTGATAAAGGGCGACGGCGCCTCCTCGATCACCTTCTGGTGGCGGCGCTGGATGGAGCACTCACGCTCCCAGAGATAAACCACATGGCCCTGGGCGTCGCCCAGCACCTGGATCTCGATATGGCGCGGCTCCTCGACGAACTTCTCCATGAAGACGCGGTCGTCGCCAAAGCTGTTGCGCGCCTCATTGCGGCAGGACGTGAAGCCCTCGAAGCATTCCTTGTCGTTGAAGGCCACACGCAGGCCCTTGCCGCCACCGCCGGCGCTGGCCTTGATCATGACCGGGTAACCGATACCCTGCGCGATCTGCACCGCCTCCTCGGGCGAGAGGATAGGCTCGTTGTGGCCGGGGATGGTGTTGACCTTGGCCTCGTTGGCCAGCTTCTTGGAGGCGATCTTGTCGCCCATGGCGGCGATGGAGTAGTGCTTGGGGCCGATGAAGACGATGCCCTCTTCCTCACAGCGCCGCGCAAAGTCCTCGTTCTCCGACAGAAAGCCATAGCCGGGGTGCAGGGCCTGGGCGCCGGTGGCCTTGCAGGCGGCAATGATCTTGTCGGCCACCAGATAGGACTCGCGGCTGGGTGCGGGGCCCAGCAGCACGGCCTCGTCCGCCAACTCCACATGGCGGGCATCCTTGTCCGCCTCGGAGTAGACCGCCACGGTCTTGATGCCCATCTTGCGGGCCGTCTTGATGACCCGGCAAGCAATTTCACCGCGGTTGGCAATCAGGATCTTGCTGAACATATCGTTCTCCATGCCGGCGACAAGCCAGCGAAACAGTCTTCTTGTCTCTCAGGGCCTGGGTTCGGGCAAACGCCCGCTCAGGCAACGCTCGGTCCACTCGGCCTGGCGAGCCCTCATCCATTCGGACTCGCGTCCACGCTGCGGGCCGGCACCCTGGTAGCCGAAACCCAGCATCAGCGGGGCACGACGCGCGTACTCGCTGCCATCGTCGAGCTGGCCGGCTCGTTGTAGATCGGCCCATGCGGCGGCACGGCTGAGTCCGTCTACACGGTAGAGCAGGATCACAGGGAGCTCGGCCAGATCGGCCGCGCAGCGCGCGGCCCGGGGCAGTGCCGAGCTGCCAAAGCGCTCGCTGACGCACTGCTCGAAACGCGCCAGCGGGGCCACCTCGCCAGCCGCCACCCCTGCGGCCTGGCTGGCCGCCGTATCCGGCAGAGCACTCGGCATGAGCGCCTCCGTGCAGGCTTGCGCACGCGGCGTTGCCCCGGCCATAGCGCTTGCCAGTGTCAGCATCAGCATTAGCAGCACATGGCCTCGGCTCAGAGGGGAATATTGCCGTGCTTGCGCCACGGGTTCTCCAGCTTCTTGTCCTTGAGCATCACGAGCGAACGGCAGATGCGCTTGCGGGTCTCGTGGGGCTGGATCACATCGTCGATGAAGCCACGGGCGCCGGCCACAAAGGGATTGGCGAAGCGGGCCTTGTACTCGGCCTCGCGGGCGGCCAGCTTCTCGGGATGGCCCTTGTCCTCGCGGAAGATGATCTCCACCGCGCCCTTGGCGCCCATCACCGCGATCTCGGCATTGGGCCAGGCGAAGTTCACATCGCCCCGCAGATGCTTGGAACTCATCACGTCATAGGCGCCGCCATAGGCCTTGCGGGTGATGACGGTCACCTTGGGCACCGTGCATTCGGCATAGGCGTACAGCAGCTTGGCGCCGTGCTTGATGATGCCGCCGTACTCCTGCGAGGTGCCGGGCATGAAGCCGGGCACGTCCACGAAGGTGATCACCGGGATGCTGAAGGCGTCGCAAAAGCGCACGAAGCGCGCGGCCTTGATGCTGCTCTTGATGTCCAGGCAGCCGGCCAGCACCAGGGGCTGGTTGGCCACGATGCCCACGGTCTGGCCCTCCATGCGGGCGAAGCCGGTGAGAATGTTCTTGGCGTAGTCGGGCTGCAGCTCGAAGAAGTCGCCATCGTCCACGACCTTGAGGATCAGCTCCTTCATGTCGTAGGGCTTGTTGGGGTTCTCGGGCACCAGGGTGTCCAGCGAGAAGTCCAGGCGCGCGCCGGGGTCGCCGCTGGGGCGCACCGGGGCCTTCTCCTTGTTGTTGAGCGGCAGGTAATTGAAGAAGCGCCGCAGCATCAGGATGGCTTCGACATCGTTCTCGAAGGCCAGATCCGCCACGCCGCTTTTTCCCGTGTGGGTGGAGGCGCCGCCCAGCTCCTCGGCCGTAACCTCCTCATGCGTCACGGTCTTCACCACCTCGGGGCCGGTGACGAACATATAGGAGGAGTCCTTCACCATGAAGATGAAGTCCGTCATGGCCGGCGAGTAGACCGCGCCGCCGGCGCAGGGGCCCATGATCATGCTGATCTGCGGGATCACGCCCGAGGCCATCACATTGCGCTGGAAGACCTCGGCATAGCCGCCCAGGGAGGCCACGCCCTCCTGGATGCGTGCGCCGCCCGAGTCGTTCAGGCCGATCACCGGGGCGCCCACCTTCATGGCCTGGTCCATGACCTTGCAGATCTTCTCGGCATGGGCCTCGGAGAGCGCGCCGCCGAAGACGGTGAAGTCCTGGCTGAAGGCAAAGGCCAGGCGACCGTTGATCATGCCGTAGCCGGTCACCACGCCGTCGCCGGGGATCTTGTTCTCGGCCATGCCGAAGTCCACGCAGCGGTGCTCGACGAACATGTCCCACTCTTCGAAGGACCCCTCGTCGAACAGCAGCTCCAGGCGCTCGCGTGCGCTCAGCTTGCCCTTGGCATGCTGGGCCGCGATGCGCTTCTCGCCACCGCCCAGACGCGCCTTGGCGCGCTTGTCTTCCAGCATCTGTTGAATGTCATGCATGGTGCTCGTCTCCGGAAAACTTGTGCAAAAGCAGGCGCGCCGCGGTGGACGCCGCCAGCGTGCCCCTCAGGACCTGGGCCGTGGTCTCGGCCAGGATGGCGCGCACGGCGGGCGCCTGTGAAAACTGTTCGCGCAGGCCGGCATGGATGCGCTCCCACATCCAGGCCTGGGCCTGCTGCTGACGCTTGGCGGCAAAGCGGCCATTGGCCTGCTGGATCTCGCGAAAGCGCTCGACCTGGCCCCAGAAAGCCTCAATGCCATCGGCCTTCAGCGCCGAGAGCGGCATCACCTGCGGATGCCAGATGCTCTTGTCGTGGTGGGCATGCTCGGGGTGGCCATGCAGGCCGTAGAGCCGCAGCGAGGAGGCGATCTGGGCCTGGGCCCGGGTGGCGGCTGCGCGGTCCAGATCGGCCTTGTTGATCAGCACCAGATCGGCCAGCTCCATCACGCCCTTCTTGATGGCCTGCAGATCGTCGCCGGCATTGGGCAGCTGCAGCAGGCAGTACATATCCGTCATGCCGGCCACGGCGATCTCGCTCTGGCCCACGCCCACGGTCTCGATGATCACGATGTCATAGCCCGCCGCCTCGCAGACCAGCAGGGCCTCGCGGGTCTTCTCGGCCACGCCGCCCAGGGTGCCGCTGCTGGGGCTGGGGCGGATGTAGGCGCGCTCGTCCATGGACAGGCGCTCCATGCGGGTCTTGTCGCCCAGGATGGAGCCGCCCGAGACGCTGCTGCTGGGGTCCACCGCCAGCACCGCCACGCGGTGACCGCGGGCAATCAGGAACAGGCCCAGGGCTTCGATGAAAGTGCTCTTGCCCACGCCGGGCACGCCCGAGATGCCCAGGCGCAGCGACCGGCCGGCGTGCGGCAGCAGCTCGGTGAGCAGGGCATCGGCCTGCTCCCGGTGGTCAAGCCGAGTGGATTCCAGCAGGGTGATGGCCTTGGCCATGGCGCGGCGCTGGGCGGGGCCGGGCTGGCCGGTGATCAGGGCGGCCGCACTCACACCGGGGCCTTCCAGCGGTAGTCGATATCGAACTCGCTCTCGCCCACCACCTCAAAACCGTGGCGCAGATAGAAGCGGTTGGCATCGCTCAGCTTGAGCGCCGACAGGCTCACATCCTGGCCATGACGCTTGACCCAGTCCAGGGCCCAGGCGCCGGCGCCCTGCCCCTGGGCGCCGGGCCGCAGATAGAGATGTTCCAGCCTCAGCCCGGCCCCATCGGCCAGGGGCTTGAGCGTCAGGAAGCCAATGCGCTCACCGTCCCGCTCGATATGCCGCATCGCGGCCGGCTCGAACTGGGCGGCCAGGCGCTCGCGCCCGCGCTGCAGATCGAAGCGCCCCAGGCGCTCCAGGCTCTCGCGCAGGGCCGCCATGCGCAGCTCCAGCATGGGCTCGAAATCCTCGGCCATCACCGGCGCCAGGCTCAGCATCAGGCCGCCACCGCCGCCTTGCGGATCTGCTCCAGCACATCCTTGGCGCTGGCCGGGATGGGAGTGCCGGGGCCGTAAATGCCCTTGACGCCCGCCTCATAGAGGAAGTCGTAGTCCTGCTGCGGGATCACGCCGCCCACGAAGACGATGATGTCGTCCGCCCCCTGCTTGCGGAGCTCGGCAATGATGGCCGGCACCAGGGTCTTGTGGCCGGCGGCCAGCGTCGAGACGCCGACTGCGTGCACATCGTTCTCGATGGCCTGGCGGGCGCATTCCTCGGGCGTCTGGAACAGCGGGCCCATGTCCACATCGAAACCCAGATCGGCATAGGCGGTGGCCACCACCTTGGCGCCACGGTCGTGGCCGTCCTGACCCAGCTTGGCGATCATCACGCGCGGGCGGCGGCCCTGTTCCTCGGCAAATGTCTTGATCTCATCCTGCAGCTTGGCCCAGCCCTCGGCCGAGTCATAGGCCGCGGCATAAACGCCGGTGACCTTTTGCGTGTCGGCACGGTGGCGGCCATAGACCTGCTCCAGCGCGTCGGACACTTCGCCCACCGTGGCGCGCAGGCGGATGGCCTGGATGCTCAGGTCAAGCAGATTGCCCTGGCCGCTCTGGGCAGCCTGCGTCAGCGCTTGCAGCGCGGCCTGCACCGCAGCGTTGTCACGCTTGGCCTTGATGCTCTTGAGCCGTTCGATCTGGCTCTCGCGCACCTTGACGTTGTCCACGTCCAGGATGTCGATCGGGTCTTCCTTGGCGAGCTTGTACTTGTTGACGCCCACGATCACGTCCTTGCCCGAGTCGATGCGCGCCTGTTTCTCGGCCGCGCTGGCCTCGATCTTGAGCTTGGCCCAGCCGCTGTCCACGGCCTGGGTCATGCCGCCCATGGCATCGACCTCCTCGATGATGGACCAGGCCTTGTCCGCCATGTCCTGGGTCAGCTTCTCCATCATGTAGCTGCCGGCCCAGGGGTCCACCACATTGGTGATGTGGGTCTCTTCCTGGATGATGAGCTGGGTGTTGCGCGCGATGCGGGCGCTGAACTCCGTGGGCAGGGCGATGGCCTCGTCCAGCGAGTTGGTGTGCAGGCTCTGGGTGCCGCCAAAGACCGCGGCCATGGCTTCGATGGTGGTGCGCACCACATTGTTGTAGGGGTCCTGCTCGGTGAGCGACCAGCCCGAGGTCTGGCTGTGGGTGCGCAGCATCAGGCTCTTGGGGTTCTTGGCGCCAAAGCCCTTCATGATCCGGCACCAGAGCAGGCGCGCAGCCCGCATCTTGGCGATCTCCAGATAGAAGTTCATGCCCACGGCCCAGAAGAAGGATAGCCGGCCGGCGAAGTCGTCCACGTCCATGCCCT
Organism: Roseateles asaccharophilus; assembly: GCF_004362405.1. Taxonomy (GTDB): domain Bacteria; phylum Pseudomonadota; class Gammaproteobacteria; order Burkholderiales; family Burkholderiaceae_C; genus Kinneretia; species Kinneretia asaccharophila. The sequence goes on along the minus strand of NZ_SNXE01000004.1, from coordinate 8,806 downwards.
TGGCGATGGCCGTCTTCACATACTCCTTGCCGTCAGCCAGGGTGAAGGCCAGCTCCAGCGCCTGGTTGGCGCCCGCCTCCTGCATGTGATAGCCGGAGATCGAGATCGAGTTGAACTTCGGCATGTTCTTCGCCGTGTACTCGATGATGTCCCCGATGATCTTCATCGAAGGCTCGGGCGGGTAGATATAAGTGTTGCGGACCATGAACTCCTTGAGGATGTCGTTCTGGATGGTCCCGCTCAACTTGTCCTGCGACACGCCCTGCTCTTCCGCCGCCACCACATAGCCGGCCAGCACCGGCAGCACGGCGCCGTTCATGGTCATGGAGACCGAGACCTTGTCCAGCGGAATGCCGTCGAACAGGATCTTCATGTCCTCCACCGAGTCGATGGCCACACCGGCCTTGCCCACATCGCCGGTCACGCGCGGGTGATCGCTGTCATAGCCGCGATGGGTGGCCAAGTCAAAAGCCACCGACACGCCCTGCCCGCCCGCGGCCAGGGCCTTGCGGTAGAAGGCATTGCTTTCCTCGGCGGTGGAAAAGCCCGCGTACTGGCGGATGGTCCAGGGCCGCACCGCGTACATGGTGGCCTGGGGGCCGCGCAGAAATGGCTCGAAGCCCGGCAGGGTGTTGGTGTAGGGCAGGCCTTGCAGGTCCTCGGCCGTGTAGAGCGGCTTCACGGTGAGCCCTTCCGGCGTCGTCCAGTTCAGGGCCGCCACATCACCACCCGGCGCCGACTTGGCGGCAGCCTTGTGCCATTGCTCCAGGCTGGCGGGTGCGAATTCGGAGGACGGACTGGGCTTTTGCGACTCGGACATGGTTGACGGCTCCTGCGATCCGGGCATCATACCCGCATCAGTTATTCATAATTATGAATTCAAAGCTGACTAGAATCTGATGCCACGATGACCGCAGCCGCCACCCAGCTCGCCCCCCGCGCCCTCTATCAGGAGGTGGCGGAGCGCCTGCGCCAGCAGATCTTCGGCCGCGAGCTGGAGCCCGGCAGCTGGATCGACGAGCTGAAACTATGTCAGGAAATGGGCATCAGCCGCACCCCGCTGCGCGAGGCGCTCAAGGTGCTGGCGGTGGAAGGCCTGGTGACCATGAAGGTGCGCCGCGGCGCCTATGTCACCGAGATGAGCGAGCGCGATGTGCGCGAGGCCTACCAACTGCTGGCCCTGCTGGAGAGCGATGCCGCCGCCCGCGTGGCCCAGAGCGCCAGCGAGGCCGAGCTGGCCGAGCTGCAGGCCCTGCACGAGCAGCTGGAGCGCGAGGTGGGGCAGCGCGATGCCTTCTTTGCCAGCAACGAACGCTTTCATCTGCGCCTGCTGGAGATCGAGGCCAACCGCTGGCGCCAGCAAATCGTCACCGACCTGCGCCGGGTGATGAAGCTCAACCGCCATCATTCCCTGTTCAAGCAGGGGCGCCTGGCAGAGTCTCTGGCCGAGCACCGCGCCCTGATGCAGGCCCTGGGCCAGCGTGACGGCGCCACGGCCGCGCGCCTGATGCGCGCGCATTTCGAGAACGGGCTGAACGCGGCGGCCGCCCAGGCCTGAGGAAGGCTCAGGGCGGGACGCCTCCCGGCGCCCTGCCCGCTTCAGCCGCTCAGCGCCAGATCCGGCTCAGGGCCTCCACGGCCTCGGGGATGGGGTAGTGGTGATTGCCCACGAAAAGGCTGTGCTGGTCCAGGTACTCGGCGTGGCGCAGCGTGCCATGAACCTCGTGGTCGAAGTACTGCACCACCGTGTTCTTGGCGAAATTGCCCGCCACCACCGGGCGGCACTCGAAGCCAGCCTCCTGCAGCGCCGTCACCAGCTCGCGGCGGCTGCCGGCGCCGGGGCGTATGGTCAGGGCAAAGCCGAACCAGCTGCTCTCGCCCAGCTCGCGCTGGATCATCAGGCGCGGATGGTCGGCGAACGCGGCCTGCAGGGCCCGGCCATTGGCCCGGCGCGCGGCGATCAGGCCCGGCAGGCGCTTGACCTGTTCGATGCCCAGGGCGCCCGAGAGTTCCAGCGGACGCAGGTTGTAGCCCGGCAGCACGAAGCGGAAGCTCTCCTCGAAGGGATCGTCGCTCTTGGTACCGCAGACATGGTTGTGCTTGGGCAGATTGCGCGTCCAGCCATGGGCGCGCAGCGAGAGCATCACGTGGTAGAGCTCCTCGTCATCGGTGACGACCAGGCCGCCCTCCATGGTGGAGATATGGTGCGAGAAGAAGGCGCTGAAGCTGCCCACCACACCGAAGGTGCCGGTCTGCCGGCCCTGGTAGGTGGCGCCCATGGACTCGCAGTTGTCCTCCATCAGCACGATGTCGCGCCCGGCGATCAGGCCGCGGATGGCCTCGAAGTCATTCGGGTTGCCCAGCAGGTTCACGATCATGATGGCCCGGGTGCGCGGGCCTATGGCCGTGGCCAGGGCCTCCAGATCGTAGTTCAGGGTCTCGGGATCGATGTCCACGAACTTGAGCTTCAGGCCGTACTGGTGCAGCGGGTAGTAGGTCGTGGGCCAGGAGACGGCCGGCACGATCACCTCGTCGCCGCGCTGCAGCTTCAGGCGCTCGTTCCGGGTGTAGCACAGGGCCGCGGTCATCAAGAGATTGGCCGAGGAGCCCGAGTTCACCATCACGCAGTACTTGGAGCCGGTGTAGCGCGCGAAGTCGCGCTCGAAGGTGGCCACCTTCTCGCCCATGGTGAAGTGGCCGCTGGCGATGACGCCGGCCATGGCCGCGTACTCCTCGGCACCCCAGGACGATGTTGCGAGCGGAAAGCGGTAAGTCATGTCTCAAGCCACCTTGTCGAGAAAATAGTCGTAGCAGCGGGCAATACCCTGCTCCAGGCTGATCTTTGGCGCCCAGCCCCAGGCCGTCTGACGGCTCACATCCACCAGTTTCTGGCGCATGCCCACGGGCTTGCTCAGGTCGTGCACGAACTCGCCCTGCCAGCCCACCACGCGCGCCACGGCGGCGTAGTACTCATTGATCGTGTAGTCAAAGCCCAGGCCGATATTCATCAGCTCCGGGGCGCTCTCGCCCTGGGCCACATGGCGCAGCACGGCATCAGCCAGGTCGGCCGCGTCCATGAACTCGCGCCGCGCCAAGCCGTCGCCCCAGATTTCCACCGTGGCCGCCCCGGCCTGCTTGGCCTCGTGGATCTTGCGGATCACGGCCGGAATCAGGTGCGAATGCGCGGGGTCGAACTTGTCGAAGCGGCCATAGAGATTGCAGGGGATCAGGGTCTTGTACTGCAGGGCCGGCTCCTGGCGGCGCAGGTACTGGCACAGCCGGGTGGCGTAGATCTTGGCAATCGCATAGCCCTCGTTGGTGGGCTCCAGCTCGCCGGCCAGCACCAACTCCTCGCGCAGCGGGTTCTGCCCCTGGCGCGGGTACATGCAGGAACTGGCCAGATTGATCAGGCGCGGCACGCCGGCCGTATGGGCGGCCATGATGACGTTGCGGCCGATGTCCACATTGCGCACAAGAAAGTCCACCGGATGGGCGATATTGGCCTGGATGCCGCCCACCCGCCCGGCGGCGTGGATCACCACATCGGGCCGGGTTTCCCGGACAAAGGCCTGCACGGCCTCGGCGCGCTCCAGGTCCAGCTCGGCGCGGGAAGGCGCCATCAACTCCCAGCCCGCGGCGGCGGCATGCTCGGCGATATTGCGCGCCACCATGCCCTGGCCGCCAGTAAGCCAGACGCGGGGACGCGGCGGCAAGGCGCTGGTGGCACTCATTCGTGGCTCACCGTGGGCTGGTAGCCATGGCGCTTGAGCAGGGCGTGCTGGCGGGCCTGGTCCAGATCGGCGGCCACCATCTCGGCCGTCATCTGCGCCAGGCTGATCTCGGGCACCCAGCCCAGCTTCTGCTTGGCCTTGCTGGGGTCGCCCAGCAGGGTTTCCACCTCGGTGGGGCGGAAGTAGCGCGGGTCCACGCGCAGGATCACATCGCCCACGTGGAGGGCGGGCGCCTTCTCCGCGTCGGCAATGGTCTCGACCACGGCGATCTCGTTCACCCCCTGGCCCTCGAAGCGCAGGCCCAGACCCAGCTCGGCCGCGCTCATGCGCACGAATTCGCGCACGCTGTGCTGCACGCCGGTGGCGATCACGAAGTCCTCGGGATGATCCTGCTGCAGCATCATCCACTGCATGCGCACATAGTCGCGGGCATGGCCCCAGTCGCGCAGCGCGTCCATATTGCCCACATAGAGGCAGTCCTCCAGGCCCTGGGCGATATTGCACAGGCCCCGGGTGATCTTGCGGGTCACGAAGGTCTCGCCGCGGCGCGGGCTCTCATGGTTGAAGAGAATGCCGTTGCAGGCGTAGATGCCATAGGCCTCGCGGTAGTTCACCGTGATCCAGTAGGCGTACATCTTGGCCACGGCATAGGGGCTGCGCGGGTAGAAGGGCGTGGTCTCGCGCTGCGGCACCTCCTGCACCAGGCCGTAAAGCTCGCTGGTGCTGGCCTGGTAGAAGCGGGTTTTCTTCTCCAGCCCCAGGATGCGTATGGCCTCCAGCAGGCGCAGGGTGCCGATGCCGTCCACATCGGCCGTGTACTCGGGCGACTCGAAGCTCACGGCCACATGGCTTTGCGCGCCCAGGTTGTAGATCTCGTCCGGCCGCACCTCCTGCACGATGCGGATCAGATTGCTGGTGTCACTGAGATCGCCGTAGTGCAGATGAAAGCGCGGCGACTCCACATGCGGGTCCTGGAAGATGTGGTCGATGCGGTCGGTGTTGAAGGAGGAGGCGCGGCGCTTGATGCCGTGCACCACATAGCCCTTCTCCAGCAGGAACTCGGCCAGATAGGAACCGTCCTGGCCGGTCACGCCGGTGATCAGGGCCACCTTGGGATTGCTTTGGCTCATCGTGCGTCCCGTCGTCTCAGACATTGCCCGCGTCCACCAGGATGAAATCATCCGGCAGCCAGCAGTAGTTCAGGTGAGGAATCATCAGATCGGACTTCAGGGTGCGGGCCGGCGCCACCATGCGCTTGCCCGGGTTGGCGTTCAGGAAGGCGCCCCAGAAGCTGAAGGAGGAATTGGCCGTGATGTTGTGGTCGCACAGGGACATGGCGCACATATCGACGATGGCCTCATTGCCCTCGGCAAACTCCACATGGGGCAAATCGGCAAAGGCCTCCTTGCACCAGGGCAGATCGTCCGAGAACACCAGATAGCTCACCGCCTGCCCCTCAAACTGCGCGAAGGCGGCCTTGAAATAGTCCATGTTCACGTTCACGAAGAAGCCGTTGAGGTAGTCCGTGCGCCGCACATGCAGGGACACCAGGGCCCGGCCCGGCTTGCGCGCCCGCTCCACCACGGCCCGGGCCTGCTCCAGCACCGGCGCACGGAACTGGTACATGGCGCGCACCTGCTCGCGCCAGGGCCACCAGTACTTGTAGCTGGAGAACAGGCCCTGGAAGTCGTAGTTCAGCCCGGGGTTGAGCTGGTAGACGGCGGACTCGACGGCGACCTGCTTGTTCAGCGGGAAGATGCTGTAGACCTGTTCGCCCTCGCCCAGATCGGCGATGGAGATCAGCTCGAAGGGCAGGTTGTCGAAGTTCTGGTGCAGGCGCAGGCCGCGGCCGGTCTGGGCATGCTCCTGGAAGAAGACCACGCGGTGATCGGTGCGGTGGGCGATATAGCTCAGCGCGGCAAAGTGCCACATCTGGGAGCCCAGCTGCTCGGTGACCGGCATGCCCATCATGCTGATGAATTTCTTCTTGCTCACGGTGGTCCTTGTTCTTGATTCAGGATAAGGCGGCCGGCGGCGTCTCGTCTTGGGGCACGCTGCCAATCACCCGTGCCGGATTGCCCGCCACGATGCTCAGCGGCGGCGCCTTGAAGCCTGGCGTGACCACGGCGCCTGCGGAGACGATGCAACCATCGCCAATCTCCACACCCTTGAGCAGCGTGACCCGGGCGCCGATGAACACGTTATTGCCCACCCGCACCTCCCGAGGCTGACGGTCAGGCTCGCGCCGGCGCGCGGGCGCCAACTCATGGGAATTGCTGTCCAGCACCAGCAGCTCGGGCCCGATCAGGCAGTCCTGACCGAAGCGTATGGCCGCCCCCTCCGAGATCAGGGTGGTGCGGTTGTTGAACACCGTGCCGCGGCCGATCTCGATCAGGGACTCGGGCGTGCGCGACTCGATATAGCTGCAGGCATAGGCCCCAGGCGAGCGCGGCACGCCAAACACGGTCTGGCTGCTGAAGCGAAAGCGCCCTGCCCCCTTGAAGACCGTGGGGCTCAGCAGATTGAGCACCCGCGGCCCCTCGTCGCTGAGCTCGATGCGCCCCCGGTCCGAGACATGGAAGAAATAGTGCACCAGCACAGAGCGCACCCAGGCCTCCAGATCCAGCGGCGCCTGGGCCGAGATCAGGGACTTGAGGCGCTCGACGCGCTGCAGGGTCTTGCTCATGGGGCTTCAGAGCTGGTGCGAGGCCAGGAAGCGGTTCCACTGCTCAAGGAACTCCGCCTCGGCCGCGTCCTCGCCGGCCGCCATGCGGAAGAGCAGCTGGGCGAAAACCTGCATATCCTCCTGGCCGCCATAGCGCTGCACCAGGGCCGGGGCAATGCCGGCATAGCAACGGCGCGCCTGCTCCGCGCTGAGCTGGCCCAGGCGTTTTCCGCCCAGGGCCAGGGCCGAATAGCCCAGATGCGCCGCTTTCATGTGCTTGCCCATCAGCTGGGCCGAGTGGCCCTCGCCGCCGGTGCGGAAGGCGCCCAGGCGCTCTTGTATATAAAGCACCGGCGCCACCAGGCTGGCCGCCAGAAAGGCGCCCAGATCCCAGAGCCCGGCATAGGACACGCCCTCGAACTCGGGCTTGAGCAGCAAGGGCGCGGTTTCCCGGGTCAGGATGCAGTTGGAGAACTCGCCGAACCAGTTCTTGCACTCTGGCACGGTGGTGGTGAACATCACGCCCGCATCCAGGGCCAGCAGGCGCGCCGGATCGGCCTTGACGGCCGGCGGCACCGGCATGCCGCGAATGGGCATGCCGTTCTCGGCCGCCGTCCAGCGCGCGCTGATGCTGCAGGAAAACCGGCCACGCCCATGCCCGGCCAGATGCTGTTCGTAGAACTCGGGGTAAAGCAGGTCGTCATCCAGCAGCAAATGAACAAACTCGGACCGCTCCGCCCACAGAGCAATCAGCGCCTTGAAATTTTCATAAGCACCGTTGCGCGGCCCCTGATGCACCTCGATGGGCAAAGCGGCCCGCAAACCCGCATAAGCGGGTGACTCCAGCGCGCGCGCGAACTCGCCACCCGGGCTGTCATCTGAAATCAGGATCAGATCAGCGGGGCGCGTTTGGACGGCCAGGGCCATCAGCAACTCGCCGATGTACTTGGTCTTGTAGGCGGGAATCAGCGTGACAAGCTGGTACTGGGCAGGGGGCATGCGTTGGCGCTCGTCGGGTAGGTGAGCGCATTTAACCCGTGGAATAGCGCACACCAAATCGAGAACAGCGCGGAAAAGCTCAGGTTTTTGCAGCAAGTGCCGATACTGCCGCGCCCCAAGAATCGCGCTACGGGCTCAGGGTCCGAGGGCGAGCTCAGTCTTGCCTCGGGACCGGGCCGCTCAAGTTCCCTCTCCAGACTCCGAAATAGCGAAGGAGTCGGGAAGTCGGCATTTCCATGCTGTGGAAGTGGCGGCTCCATGAACCGAAACCGCCGGGCGCCAGCATGGAACCGGCGGTTTAGCAACATTGCGATACGGCCCCTCTGAAGGAAACAGCGGGAGCCTGATCAGCCGAGCGCAAGCTCTTGAAAAGTGAGTACACCATGGCCTCTCTGATTACCGGTTTCAACACTACCCAGATTGCTGGCCTGACCACCACTACGCTGAGCAAGCTGACCACGGAGGACTGGGCCGCCTTCAATTCGGACCAGATTGCCGCCTTGACGACCTTGCAGGTCGCATCGCTGGGCACAAAGGCCATCGCCGCACTCAATACCAACCAGATCGGCTGGTTCCAGACCGAGGACGTGGCTGCGTTCAACACCACGGCCATCCGCGCCCTCAACACGGCGCAAATCGCCGCCCTGAACTCCGATCAGGTCGGGGCCTTGACCACGAACCAGGTCAGGTCCTTCACGACCACCCAGATCGCCGGCATGAACAGCGACGATCTGAACGCCCTGACCACGGATCAGCTGCCGGCACTGAGCTCGACGCAAATCGGCGCCATCGGCACCACGCAGCTCACCAAGATCAGCACCGAGGACTTTGCCGCGCTGTCCACCTCTGGCGTGCGGGGCCTCACCAGCGACCAAGTCAAAGCCCTGACCACCGACCAGGCGATCGCGCTCACCACCGATCAGGCCAAGGCCCTGACCACCACCCAGGTGGCCGGCCTGACCACCACCCAGGTCGCCGCCCTGCAGAGCGATGATCTCAATGCCCTCAGCACCACGGCCCTGCGCGGCCTGACGAGCACTCAGCTGGCCGGCCTCAACTCGGACCAGATCGCCGCCCTGAGCACCCGCCAGGTGGCCGCCCTCACGACCACCCAGATCAACGGTCTCAACAGTGATGACCTGAACGCCCTGACCACCGACCAGGTCAAGGCCCTGACCACCGCTCAAGTGGCCGCCATCGGCACCACCCAGCTGTCCAAGATGACCACGGACGATGTGGAGGCCCTGTCCACCAATGCCATCCGCGCGCTCAACTCCGACCAGGTCAAGGCCCTCACCACCGACCAGGTCGTGGCGCTGAGCACCGACCAGGCCAAGGCCCTGACCACCACCCAGGTCGCCGGTCTGACCACCACCCAGGTCGCCGCCATGCAGAGCGATGACCTGAACGC